>CAMYLT010000001.1 GCA_947259505.1 uncultured Porticoccus sp.
CGGCTTCGGCTTCGGCTTCGGCTTCGGCTTCGGCTTCGGCTTCGGCTTCGGCTTCGGCTTCGGCTTCGGCTTCGGCTTCGGCTTCGGCTTCGGCGGGGATGCTGATATCGATGAGGTCCAGATCAATCAGTGATGCTGAAGCGGATGTTTCGCCTGCTATGACTGCTGTTGCTACTGTTGTTTCGGGACTATCGAGGGGCTCCTCCAGAGCTGTTTGGTCCAGGGATAGGTCGGTTGCGGCTTGCTGCTCGTCCTGAGTAAAAAAATCGAGTGTTTCGTCTTGCGGGCTAGGTGTCTGCTCCCCGGTTGTCGGGTCGGAGTCCATATCGTCATGGATGAGGAGTTCGTCGTCCCACTGGTCGGGTGCTTTGCTGGGCGCAGTGCTCAGCGGGTTGGCAACCAGATTTTCCCTGGCATCGAACACTAGCAGACAGGCACCACAGCGCACCAAGCCGTTGGCAGCTTGCAGGTGAGCCGGCATCGCCCGGAAAGACACAGAGCATCCGGGGCAGCGGGTAATGATTTCATTCATGGGCGGCAGCACAGCCTGAAGTCTTGAGCCTATTCTAGCGGTATGGTTCAGCGCTTGACAGCAGTCAGTCGAACCCACTCATCTTGCTGGGCGGGCGGGTCGAAATCAAACCAGGTGGCGTAGCTGGCCATTACTTCCTCGGCCTGTGACTCGATGAGACCGGACAGGCAAAGCAATCCGCCGGGCTTGGTCAGTTCTGCCAGTTGTGGCGCCAGGGAAACCAGCGGCCCAGCGAGGATGTTGGCAATCACCAGATCGGTGGGCTCTGCGGGTGCTTGTTCGGGTAGAAACACGGGGATCTGTTCTGACGGCAGGCTGTTGCGCTGCGCATTGTCCCGGGTGGCGAGCAGTGCCTGGGGGTCAATGTCGATGCAGTTGGCAAAGCGGGCGCCCAGCAGCAGCGCGGCTATCGCCAGAATACCTGAGCCGCAACCGTAGTCCGTGACGGTTTTGTCGGTAAGGTTGAGTTGGTCTAGCCACTGCAGGCACAGGAACGTGGTGGGATGGGTGCCGGTGCCAAAGGCCAGGCCGGGATCAAGCAGCAGATTGACAGCGTCTTCGCGGGGTGGTGCAAGCCAGCTGGGGCAAATCCACAAACGTTCGCCGCAGGAGATTGGTTGGTAGTGCTTCATCCACTCTCGCTCCCAATCGCGGTCTTCCAGCGGCGACCAGCGGTGGTCGATATGGGGTTGTTCCAGTTGCTGCTCGAGAAAGGCTATTACTGCTGCTGTATCAGTTTCGGCATCAAATAATCCGGTGACTTTTGTCTGTTGCCACAGTGGCGTTTCGCCCAGCGCGGGTTCGAGAATGGGTTCGTCCGCATCATCTTCAAAGGTGACTGAAGCCGCTCCGGCATCAAGCAGGGCATCCTCAATGACTTCGGCAGTTTGGCGGGTACTGTTAATGCTCAGTTGCAACCAGGGCATAGGATCTCCGGGGATAAAAAAGCCCCGTTATATCGGGGCTTTTCCAGGCTGAAACGGGTCGGGTTATAGCGCCAGTTTCTTTTCCAGGTAGTGAATGTTGACGCCGCCCTTGCGGAATTCGGCGTCGCATACCAGATCCCTTTGCAGGGGGATATTGGTCTTGATACCTTCAATATGCAGTTCGTCGAGGGCATTGGCCATGCGCGACAACGCCGCATCCCGCGTTTGACCGTAGGTGATGATTTTTCCCACCAGGGAGTCGTAGTAGGGTGGCACGGTATACCCTGCGTAGACATGGGAGTCGACTCTGACGCCGTTGCCTCCGGGCGCATGGTAAGCCGTGATTTTCCCCGGGCTGGGCATAAAGGTTTTAGGATCTTCGGCGTTGATTCGGCATTCAAAGGAGTGGCCGCGAAAGATGATATCTTCCTGGCGCATGCTCAGTTTTTCGCCGCTGGCGATCAACAGTTGCTGCTTAACAATATCGACACCGGTAATCATTTCCGTGACGGGGTGTTCAACCTGGACACGGGTATTCATCTCAATGAAGAAAAAGCGGCCATCTTCGTAAAGAAATTCAAATGTGCCGGCGCCGCGATAGCCAATTTCGATACAGGCATTGACGCAGGCATTGAGCACTTCCTGGCGAGCATCTTCGGGAATGCCAGGGGCGGGGGCCTCTTCGAGTACTTTCTGGTGGCGGCGCTGCAGTGAGCAGTCGCGGTCACCGAGGTGGATGGCGTGCCCTTGACCGTCTGCCAGCACCTGTACTTCCACATGGCGTGGATTTTCCAGGTATTTTTCCATGTAGACAGTGTCGTCGCCAAAGGCTGATTTGGCTTCTGAGCGAGTAATCTGGATCGCTTTGAGGAGCTCTTCCTCCTCGCGAACTACACGCATGCCACGACCGCCGCCGCCGGCGGCAGCTTTGATGATCACCGGATAGCCGATTTGCTTGCCGAATTCACGGCTGCGATCTTCGTCGTCATTAAGCGGGCCGTTGGAGCCGGGCACTGTGGGTACGCCCGCTTTGCGCATGGCATCGATGGCGGCAACCTTGTCGCCCATCATGCGGATTACTTCAGCTGTGGGGCCGATAAAGATAAAGCCGCTCTTTTCAACCTGTTCAGCAAAATCTGCATTTTCTGCGAGAAAGCCATAACCCGGGTGAACAGCCTGTGCGTTGGTAATTTCCATGGCGCTGATGATGGCGGGCACATTCAGGTAGCTTTGTGAGGATGGATTGGGGCCAATGCAGACGGTTTCATCCGCCAGCAGCACATGCTTTAGATTGGCGTCGGCCTTGGAATGGGCTGCCACGGTTTTGATGCCGAGTTCCTTGCAGGCTCGCAAAATCCGCAGCGCGATTTCGCCGCGGTTGGCGATGAGTACTTTTTCCAGCATTGCTGATATTCCTCCGGCCTGCGCCTTAAATAATCATAATCATCGGTTGATCAAATTCAACGGGCTCGCCATCGGCCACCAGAATGGCGCCCACGGTACCGGCTTTGTCGGCCTCGATCTGGTTCATCATCTTCATTGCTTCGACGATACACAGTACGTCGCCAGCTTTGACCTGTTGCCCGACCTCAACAAAGGAGCCGGAGTCTGGCGAGGGTGAACGGTAAAAAGTGCCCACCATCG
This sequence comes from uncultured Porticoccus sp., assembly GCA_947259505.1. Lineage (GTDB taxonomy): Bacteria > Pseudomonadota > Gammaproteobacteria > Pseudomonadales > Porticoccaceae > Porticoccus. The sequence goes on from CAMYLT010000001.1 coordinate 3,103, forward strand.
GCGATTTGATGGCATGCCCCTCCTGCTCGACAGGAGCAGGGGCTTCAGTCGCTACATGAGCTGCAGCGGCAGGTGCGACTGGGGCGCTAGAGACTGCGGGGGTCATCGGGGCGTGCATCATGACTGGCGCGGGACTGTTGCGGCTGATGCGGACGGATTCTTCCCCTTCCTTGATCTCAATTTCACCAATATCGGATTCTTCGAGTAGTTCTATCAGTTTTTTGATTTTGCGGATATCCATCTGTGGTTGCTCCAAATGGTCAGATCAGGGTTGTGTGTCGAGTTGTTGTAAGGCTGCTTGCAGTGCCAATTCATAGCCGAGGCTGCCGAGTCCGCAAATGACCCCTCTGGCGATGTCAGAGAAATAGGACTTGCTGCGGAATGGTTCCCGCGCGTGAACGTTGGATAGGTGCACTTCAATAAAGGGGATCTCGACTGCCAGCAGGGCATCGCGGAGGGCGATACTGGTGTGTGTGAAGGCGGCCGGATTAAAGATTATAAAGTTGACCCCTTCTTTTTTGGCGTCGTGAATACGTTCCACCAGCTCGTACTCGGCATTGCTCTGTAATGCCAGTAGATGGTGTCCCTGTTGGATGCAGTGGTCAGTAAGACGCTGTTCGATGTCTTGCAGGGTTTCACTGCCGTATAGGGTTGGTTCGCGTGTGCCGAGCAGATTCAGGTTGGGGCCGTTGAGTACCAGTATGGTTGCCATGGTGTCCCCCAAGTCGAGTGTTCGTATGAGATGCCCGGACCATCTTTGGGCCGGTAGGTTGCGGGAAGTCTGCAATAAAATTGTAAAACTGTCCAATTTTTTGTCTTTTGCTGAATTTAGCCTCGTTTTCTTGCATTTTTCGCTAAAAGTTTCGCAAGTTGCGATTTTGTTCGAGGGCAGTTTGTGCGCGGAGTTGGGTTTTACCGCATTTTCGATGGACGATCCTCGCAAAGTCGCGCCAATTTAAGCAACTTCGGTTAAATGTTCGCCATATTACTTAATCTTGTTGGGAAATAGCCCTAATAACGATATTTTCCGTAAGAAGTTGCGGCAGGATGATTGGATTGAGGGCATTGGCCGGGTAAAACAGGTAAAGAGGGACGCCGGAGCGGTGGTGACGGTTGAGCAGGCGGGTGATCTCGGGATTGTAGTTGGTCCAGTCACCTTTCAGGTAGGTGATGTTCTGTGCTTCAAAAGTGGCCAGTAAGTTAGACGAATTTAGCGCCAGTTTTTCATTGGCCAGGCAGGTAATGCACCAGTCTGCCGTGAGGTTGACAAACACCGGCTCTCCACGCGAGAGCAGTTGCTCCAGTCTCTGCTCGGTATAGGACTCCCAGGGGTGGCGGACAGGTTCGCCATTGTGGTGTGTCTGCCAGGGCAGTGCCAGTGCGGCCAGCAAGCACAGGACGGCGATCGCGCGGGTTAAAGGGTTTTTGCGCACACCCACCAGCCACAGCGCAAACAGGATCAGCACAATCCCGGCGGCCACGGCGGCGACTGTGTCACTGCCTGCTTGGCGGCCTAGTACCCACAGCAACCAGACGGCGCTGATGTAGAGGGGAAAGGCCAGGAAGGCCTTGAACTGTTCCATCCAGGGGCCAGGCTTGGGCAGGAGTCGAGTCAGTCCTGGCCACCATGACAATGCCAGTAAGGGCAGAGCCATACCCAATCCCAAAAATATAAAGATGGCCATGGCCATCCAGCTGGTTTGTGCCAGTGCAAAGCCCAGAGCGCTACCCATGAAGGGGGCCGTGCAGGGGCTGGCCACCAGCGTTGCCAGCAGTCCGGTCATGAAGGAGGCGGTCAGGCTGTGACCCTGGGTGGTGGTTTGGCCGAGACTCATGAGCCGGGTGCCGAGGGTCAGCAGTCCCGAGAAACTGAGCCCCATCAGCACAAACAGGTAGACCAGCAGTCCCACAAAAACAGGGGACTGCAACTGAAAGCCCCAGCCCACTGCTTCGCCAGCGCGGCGCAGTGCGATCAGCACCGACGCAATGGCCATAAAGCTGAGCACGATGCCTAGTGTGTAGGCCAAGCCGTGCAGGTGTTTACCGTGGGGGCTGATGTGGGCTTTGGTCAGGCTCATTGCCTTGATTGACAGTACCGGAAAAACGCAGGGCATGAGGTTGAGAATCATGCCGCCGAGCATCGCAAACAAGAGCATCAGTGGCAGATTAGTGGGGGCTGGCGCGGAGGGAGTCGATGCCGAAGGTGCCAGTTCTGCCGCCTCACTAACAGTTACCATGCCGTTGCTGTGATCGATAGCCAAGCGTTGGCGTCGTGGAGGATAGCAAAGACCGGCATCGGCGCAGGCCTGTGATTCCACGATGAGTATCTCTGGCGACGTCTCAAAGGATGTGATCACCTTAGTGTGCTGGTAATAGACTGTGAGTTCTTTTTCGTAATAGTCGTCGTAGGCCACCTTGCCCGGAGAAAATTGCAGTGTTTGCGCTAGTGGTTTGTGATCTGTGTCGAGAATTTTGAAGCGATGCTGGTAAAGGTAGTAGCCGGGGGCAATTTGCCAGTCCAGTATCAATGTGCCGCCATTGTAATTGGCGGATAGTTGGTAGGCGTCCTCCACCGGCAGAAATGCTGGGGTAGTCGTTAGTAGGTTGTTGCCGGGAGAGCGCTCGAAGAGTTCGTCCGCGCTGGCCGATGTGCTGAGAAATAGTAGGCATATCAGCAGAGTGTGGGCCAATCGGTGGTGCATGGATGTTCTCATTGAGTCACAGTGTTCCAGTTGGAGAGGCATTGTTATTCATTGGTTCACTATTGTACGGAGCGCGGCGAAGAGGCGCGACAGCCATTTTCCGGTGCTGGTGGCAATGCTATAGTCTGCCGGGTGTCGGCTGGAGAAGCGAGTTTGATGAGCAGGAATAGACTGGTTGCGTTGTTAATAATGTGGTCTGCACCTTTAATGGCAGGCGAGTTTGTCGTCAGCGATGCCTATATTCGTGGATTGCCGCCCGGTCAGACAGTGACTGCAGCATTCATGACATTATCCAATGGCCTCGACAGAGATTGCCATCTCGTTGGTGCCTCATCGCCCCTGGCGAGCAGGGCCGAGGTGCATGCTCACAGCCATCACGGGGGCACGATGTCGATGCGCCCTGTCGATGTGCTGACAATTCCCGCGGGGCAGCAAGTCTCTTTGCAGCCGGGTGGATATCACCTGATGCTGTTCGGATGGCAGGGCAACCTGAGTGATGGTGAGCAGACTACCATCACATTGTTGTTTGAAAATTGTGAGAAGATTGAACTCAGTGTGCCGGTGCGCAGCGTCTTGTCGGAGGGTGGAAACGGATGAAAATGCCACGTTGGGCAAGCAAATTGACTCACAAGGCCTCTCATGTCAGCGACGCGCTGGCGGAAGATTACACCGGACCGAATAACCCCCTCTGGATTCGCGCTGGAGTGAGTTTGGTGCTGGTTTACCTGGTGGCGGTGTCACTGTTGGGCTGGTACTGGGATGATGAGCCGGCAACGTTCAATATCGCGGAGAATACTCAGCTGAAAACGGCTGGGCAGGTCGTGGGAGGCGCATCCACTGCAGCGCTGATCGGCATTATGGATACCCTGCTGGAAAAGCGCGGTGGCTATTTGAGCAATGATGTTACGCCTCCGGGAATTTGGCTCGATAACGTGCCGAATTGGGAGTATGGCGTATTGATTCAAGTGCGGGACTTCAGCAAGGCATTGCGCGAGGCGTTCAGCCGTTCCATGTCGCAGTCCACAGAGGATGGCGACCTAGCCTTGGCCGAGTCGCGCTTTAACTTCGATCATAATAGCTGGGTTGTCCCGGCGTCCGAGTCAGAATACCGGGAAGGCGTACATTATCTGCAAGGGTACCTGAAGCGCCTTACTGACGATGACGAGTTCGATGCCCAGTTCTATGCTCGCGCGGATAATCTTCGCTATTGGCTGGGCACAGTGGAAACTCGTCTGGGTAGTTTGTCACAGCGGCTCAGCGCAAGCGTTGGGCAGCGCCGCATCAATACCGACCTGGCTGGTGATGTGGCTAGCCAGCAGTCGACCAGTACCCCTGGAGAGCGGGAAATCAAGACACCCTGGCTGGAAATTGATAATGTTTTTTATGAGGCCCGTGGCAGTACCTGGGCACTGGTTCACTTGCTGAAGGCCATTGAAGTCGATTTTGACGAAGTACTCCGTAAGAAAAATGCTCGGGTCAGTTTGCAACAGATCATTCGCGAGCTGGAGGCCACCCAGGAAACTGTATACAGCCCAATGATCCTCAATGGCAGTGGTTTCGGTCTGCTGGCCAATCACTCGCTGGTGATGGCTTCCTACATCAGTCGCGCCAATGCTGCGATTATTGATTTGAGAGAGCTGTTGGCCCAAGGGTAGCTGCCCAAGTGGAGAGTAAGATGTTACAGGTGCCAGAGAAGAGCGTGAAGGAGTGGGAAAGACCATGAATACGGATATTCCCGCTCGGGTCAAGTTGGCGCCGGTTGCTAACGATAATTTGGCAGAGGTATTGCTGGAGCATCAGGATCTGGGGGTGATGCTGCTGGATGAGCGGCTGAGGGTTCGCTTCTGGAATCAGTGGTTGGCGGACTGGACGGGTATGCCCGCTCAAGATGTCGCTGATCGTCCCTTTGACGGTTTATTTCCCAGTCTGGTGGGTACCCCCTTTGCTGACGCGGTTGACAATGCGCTCTATCAAGGGCGAGTCACCAGTTGGAATCAACAGCGCAACCCTGATCATCTGGACAGTGTGGAAATGGTCATGGCTGGCGGCCCTCGCCAGATGCCTTTACATCGTATTCAGTTCACTCCTCTGGCGCTGCCGGATATCGGTGTCTGTTGTATGGTGCAGGTAGATGAAGCACCCTTTAATGCCATTGTCGGTCAGCCTTCCCGGCGGGAGCCGACAGAGGGCCAGCTGGATGGGAACCGCTGCCCGGTCTACCTGGAAACGGTGAGGCTGCCAATGCTGGTGCTGGATAGCCAGCATCTGATAGTCGATGCCAATGAATCCTTACAAACCTTGTTTGGCTTTAGCCTTGATCAACTGAAGAGTCGTCCTCTGCGGGTGTTGTTGCCTGGACTCAGTACCGAAGACGGGGTTGATATTAAGGCCGCCCTGGAAGGGCCCGTTGGAAGTGATGCAGCATTTGTCCTCGAAGGGGCGACCGTCAATGGTGAAAGCCTCGGTCTGCGAGCAAGCTGTTTTCCATCAGCAGCGAAGCGAGATGGTTGGGTGGTGTTGCTTCAAGATATTACGCTGGAGTCGGCCAATCTGGAGGCGTTATTTCACCAGCGCAAGCTGATCAGTACCGTCTTCAGTCAGGTGGTCGATGGCATTTTGCTCACTGATCGGCACGGGTTGGTAGAGCACCTCAATCCCATCGGCATGGAATTGCTTGGTGTTAATGACTCTCAGCCAAATCGTTATGTGGACGAGTTGATGGTGCTGATCAATGAAAGCGGTCAGCAGGTCGAGTCCCCGTGTTTGGGCGCATTGGCCAGGGGCAAGGCCATCTCCGCCCCGGAAAACACACAGCTAAAGGTGCCCGGCCAGCAGCCTTTCCAGGTGGTGGTCACGGCTACCCCCTTGCGCAACCGGCTTAACGAGATTACCGGGACGGTGATGGTTTTCCGCTCAATCAGTGAAGCACGGCGTGTCTCTACCCGGCTCACCTGGCAGGCCACCCATGATCCGCTGACCCAGCTGGCCAACCGCCGCTGCCTTGAAAATGAGATTCTTAAATCTATTGATGCCGCCCATTCGGATGAAACCACCCATACGCTGCTTTACATTGATCTCTACAATTTCTCGGTGATCAATGACACCTGTGGCCACAATGCCGGTGATGAACTGCTTTGTCAGTTTGCGCGCTTGCTTGAAAAGCAGGCGGAGCCGAGGGATGTGGTGGCCCGTATAGGCAATGATGAATTTGCACTGCTGCTGAACGAGCGCACGGTGGAGGAAAGCCGGGAAGTAGCGGAACAACTACTGTGGCAAATTAAGGAGTTCAGCTTTCCCTGGGGCGAACGGCGCTTGAAGGTGGGTGCCAGTATCGGCGCCAAGGTGATTGATCGCAGCACCACCTCGGAGATTGATGTGCTGGTGGCGGCGGGTACCTCCTGTGCCACGGCTAAGGAGTCGGGGCGCAACCGAATCAACTTTAACTATCGAACTGTCGAAGTCAGCCAGCGCCAGAGTATTGCCCAGTGGATTCCGATTATTACGGAGGCATTAGAGGAAGATCGTTTTGTGCTCTACTGTCAGCCAATTGTACCCGTGCTCGAGGCTCGGAACTCCAAGGTGCGCCACTATGAAGTGTTGGTGCGGATGGTTGATCGTGAGGGCAACATTGTGCCGCCAGGCAAATTTATCCCGGTGGCAGAACACTATGGTCTGGTGGAAGACATCGACCGCTGGGTGTTGAACCACATCTTTGACCACCTTCAGCAGAACAAGGATAAGGAGCAATGTTTTGCGGTTAACCTGTCGGGCAATACGATCAGTGATGAGGGGCTGAAGGACTATATTGTTGGTAAGTTCCAGAGCACCGGAGTGAGTCCCTCCCGGCTGCAATTTGAAGTCACTGAGACAGCGGCTATCCGCCACTTTGACCGAGCCATGGACCTGATTCACGCCCTGAAGGATCTGGGTTGCTATTTCTCCCTGGATGATTTTGGCAGCGGGCTTTCATCCCTGGGTTATCTGAAAGAATTGCCGGTGGATTACCTGAAAATTGACGGTAGTTTTATCCGCAATATGGAGCTGAATGAGGTGGATTACTCCATGGTCAGCACCATTAACCACCTGGGTCACATCATGGGTATTGCCACCATTGCCGAGTGCGTGGAGAACGCTACCCAATTGTCGATGCTTCAGGAAATCGGAGTCGACTACGCGCAAGGCTACCTGATCGCCAAGCCAGCACCGCTATCCAGCCTGAGCTAGAGGGCTGGTGGTGTGGCGCTTTCGAAAGCGCTGAAGATCTCCGGATACTGCTCTAATGTCAGCCGTGGACCAAACTGGCTAACGACGTTGGCGGCTGCCAGGCTGGCGAGCTGACCGGCGGCTGGATAATCATAGCCGTGGGTAATGGCATACAGGAAGGCGCCAGCAAACATATCCCCCGCACCATTGGTATCTACAGCGGTGACCTTGTGGGGCGGAATGCGGTAAAACTCGCTACCGTCGCAGATGAGTGCGCCCTCAGCCCCCAGGGTAATGGCAAAACTGTTGGCGACGTTGAGCAATTCCCGGGCAGCCTTGTCGATGTTATCGGCTCCCGTCCAGCCCAGTGCTTCGGCCTCGTTGCAGAACAGCAGGTCAACCCGTTGGCCGATCATCTGCTGTAAGCCGTCCCGGAAGAACGTCACCATCCCGGGATCAGACAGGCTCAGGGCGGTTTTGACGCCGTGTTGTTCGGCAATTTGCCGGGCACGAATGGCGGCTGCTCGGCCAGTTTCTGAGGTTACCAGGTAGCCTTCGAGATAAAGGTACTGAGAGTTGCTAATCGCTTCCGGGTGCAATTCAACCTCAGACAGCGTTTCACTGATACCGAGGAAGGTGTTCATGGAACGTTCTGCATCGGGCGTGATCAATACCAGGCACTTACCCGTAATCCCATCGGCCAGCTTGTCATTGTGGTGGTAGTCAACCCCGGCGCTGGTCAGATCGTTAAGGTAGAAGTGGCCGTGCTCGTCATCGGCTACCTTGCAGGAGTAGAACGCCCTGCCGCCAAAGCTGCTCACCGCGATAACGGTATTGGCTGCGGACCCGCCACTGGCCCGTTTTGAGGCGGTCAGATGATTGTCCAGATGATCCAGCAACTGATGGTGACGTTGCTCGTCTACCAGTGTCATCAAGCCCTTGTCGATGGATAGGTGTTGCAAGTCCTGGTCAGTGACTTCGATTTCGGTATCGACCAGGGCAGCGCCGAGGCCATAGACATGGTATTGGTTCATGGGAAAAGACATTTATGAAAAAGGATTCGGCGGCTATTATGCCCCGCCATGAGACATAGTAAAGGGCGGACTTGCCAGTGCTGGCAAGCCATCCTGAATTGAGGAGCAAAAATTGGTCAGCAAGCGACGTACAAAGAAAAAACGCGGTGGGCGCAAGACGCCCTCCCGCTGGCGTTGGCTATGGCGTTTGTTGGCCGTCTCGGTTGTGGTGGGCGCGCTGGCTCTATTGGTGCTTGATGCGGTGGTCTACCAGAAGTTTTCAGGTAAGAAGTGGTCATTGCCCTCCTATGTGTACAGCCGTGCGCTGGAACTCTATCAGGGGCAAGCCATCAGTCGAGAACAGCTCCAATGGGAGTTGGGCAACCTGGGGTATCGGCGGGTGCCTGCCGCCAAGGAACCCGGCCAGTTCAGTGTGTCGAGCAGTCGAGTTGAACTCTTTTCCCGTGGTTTTGAATTTTGGGATGGCACTGAACCTGCTCGTCTGATGCGCGTGTCGTTTGGTGGTGACCGTGTTTCGGCGCTCAGCGATAGTCACGGCAGCGAGTTGACGCTGGCCAGACTGGAGCCAATGGTCATCGGCGGTATCTATCCGGCGCATAAAGAGGATAGGGAGTTGGTGCAACTGGCTCAATTGCCCCCCTATCTGGCCGATGGCCTTGTGGCGGTAGAGGATCAAGGGTTCTACAGTCACCATGGGTTATCTTTTCGGGGCGTTGCCCGCGCCATGGTGGCCAACCTCAAAGAGGGGCGATTCTCCCAGGGCGGGAGCACACTCACCCAGCAGTTGGTGAAAAATTTCTACCTCAATCAGCGGCGTACGCTGACGCGCAAAGTGCAGGAAGCGCTGATGGCGGTGTTGCTGGAGGTGCATTTCAGTAAACAGGAAATTCTTGAAACCTATATCAACGAGGTATATCTGGGTCAAGCGGGCGATCGTGCGGTACATGGCTTTGGATTGGCCAGTCGTCATTATTTTCAGCGCCCCATTGAGGATCTGGAGCTACACCAGATAGCTCTGCTGGTGGGGATGGTCAAGGGTGCGTCTTACTACAACCCCTGGCGTCAACCAGAGCGGGCTTTACAGCGTCGTAATCTGGTGTTGAAACTGATGGCTGAACAGGGGGTGATTGACGCCCCCCAAGCGCAGCGGGCAAGCCAGAAACCATTGGGTGTTGTACCCGCGCAAAATGGTAAAGGTGGCCGCTGGCAATATCCGGCTTTCCTGGACCTGGTTAAACGCCGATTGCGGGAACATTACGACGAGTCAGATTTGCAGACGGAAGGCTTGCGGATATTTACCCATTTCGATCCACAGGTGCAGCGCAAACTGGAGAGTCGGGTTGCCAGCCGAATCGAAAACCTTGAAAAAGGCTACCGCATTGAAGCGGGCAAGCTGCAGGGCGCGGCGGTTATTGTCCGGATTGGTTCTGGTGAAGTGGTGGCCATGGCGGGTGACCGGCAGGCGGGTTATGCGGGGTTTAACCGGGCGCTGGATGCCCGACGGCAGATTGGCTCCACCGTGAAGCCTGCCGTCTACTTGGCGGCATTGGAGCAACCTTCGCGCTATACACTTGCCAGTCTGATTGATGATGCGCCAATTTCGGTTGATGGTGCCAATGGTGACGTGTGGGAGCCGCGTAATTTTGGTCGCGAGAGCCATGGTCCGGTGCCGCTCTACCAGGCGTTGGGACAATCCTATAATCAGGCGGCGGCCCGTCTGGGTATGGAGCTGGGTGTGGATACGGTGGTCGATACGCTGCACCGCCTCGGTTATGAAGAGCCCCTGTCGTCGCTGCCGTCACTGACGCTGGGGGCGGTTGCCATGTCACCCGTGGAGGTGGCGCAGCTCTATCACTCCATCGCCGCCAATGGCTTTTACACGCCGTTACGGGCCATCGATTCTGTCTTTACGGCGACGAATACTCCGCTCAAGCACTATCCTTTTGAGAGCGAGCAGCGTTTTGATCCCAAAGCGATGCACCTACTCCACTACGCCATGCAGGTCGTGTTGCGTGAGGGCACGGGTAAAAGTGCCTACCGACGCCTGCCAGAATCGCTGGTGTTGGCAGGTAAAACCGGCACCACCAATGACCAGCGTGACAGCTGGTTTGCCGGCTTTAGTGGCAATTACCTTAGCGTGGTGTGGCTGGGTCGCGATGATAATGGCAAGACACCGCTCACCGGTGGTACTGGAGCTCTGCAGTTGTGGACGGATATCATGGCGACGCTGGATAACCGCTCCATGGTATTTAATCAGCCGGAAGGCGTCAGTTACCATTGGGTAGAGCCCTATACGGGTTTGTTGAGCAGTGAGGGCTGCGAGGGTGCACGCTATTTGCCATTTATCGATGGTAGTGCGCCGCAGCAGCAAAGTAATTGCCGCCCCGCCACATTTGATGGCGTGATTGACTGGTTTAAGGGTAAGTTTGGATGGTAGTAAAACAGTTTTCCCTCATGACAGCGCTGCTGTTGCTTGGACTCCTGAGTGGTTGTGCCCAGGTGTATGTGCCGATCGGTCAGTCCCACCCTGCGGGAACGTCCCCGTCTGGTGGCGCCACACAGCCTCCGCCGCCTCGCCCTGCACCGGCTCCGCCCCCTGTGGTGGAGCAGCAGCCCAGCGGTCCGCAGATCGCGCCGTCGGTTTCGGCTCCCGTGTCCGGTAACGGTGCGGTGATGAATTTGCTGGAGGAGGCCTGGCGACTGAATCGAGCCCATGAATATGACCGTTCCAATGCGGTGGCTGAGCGGGCTATGCGTATAGATCACGCGGAGCCGGAGGTCTACCTGGTCATGGCATCGAATTATTTTTCCATGATGCAGTTACAGTTGGCCGAGCAATTGGTGCGGCAGGGTTTGCCTTTGTCTGGGCAAAAACAGGGTGTTAAAGCCGATTTGCAGTCACTTTTAGTCAAAATTCAGTCGCAACGTTAAGCTTGTTCGTAATTTGGTGGATTGCACTTGTAATTGTGTCAATTTCATAACAACATCATTCGCCAAGCGAGTAATTTCCTATATCAGTCTTGAGAGCGACAGCGGAATCATGAATAACTGGCGTGGAGTTTCCGAACGAGGCGTAACCTTGATTCGCGAACTGGCTCTGGATTTGTCCCGGGCCGCCTTCAAGCAGTTGCTCCACACGGTACATGACCGGCTCATCGATTATTCCCAGAAACCTTCAGAAGGTGAGCAGGGCTTTGAGTTTCTCCATGCCCGTTCACAAATCAGTGCACGCCACAATGAAATTTCCCGCCGCTTCCTGAGTACTCTTGACGAAGCCTTTGACCGCTTTTCTGCTCGGGAGCTGGGTCGCAATTTGGGCTCCTTGGCTGACGGCCCGAAACCATCCTCATTAGTAGGCTCTGAGGCTCGCAAACACATTGCCTTAATGAACGATGCTGATGTCGAAGAGGGCTTGGCTCTGTCATCGATTCGCAAGCGCTCTGAGGTGGAAAATGCTGAGCAGCTTTGGGCTCTGGGCCAGAGGATGGCATTGCTGGCCTCCGGTAAGAAAATTGAAGACTGTCAGTTGCCGTTGGCACCGGGTTGCTATTGTGAGGCGCTTCAAAATGCGCTCAGTATCACGGATATCCAGTTGGCGGCGAAACTGGTGATTTACAAACTTTTTGATCGCCAGTTTATTCCCCAGCTCGCAGACCTGTATCGCAAAGCCAATGATCAGTTGATTGAGCTGGGTGTGTTGCCCAATCTTAATTACCAGATTGAAAAGGCTCAGGGTGTTGATGCTGACAGGTACACCGGCGCTGCACCAAGGGCTCACACAGTAGCCTCGGGCGTACAGCAAATCCCCGTTTTACAGGAAGTAGCAGCTCACCCTCTGTCGCTACCTTCGCAGGATCTGCCCTCACGGGAGTACCAGAATCAGTTGATGGATAGCATCCAGCTGTTGCAACAACGACTGGCGAGTGCCGCTCCAGCTTATCTGGTGGCACCTCCCGGACAGTCGCTCAAGTACACCGAGCAAGAGTTGGTGGAAGCGGCTGTACAGTTGCAGCAATTTGATCAGGTAATGGCGGCAGACATTCTTACAGCGGCCAGCCAGATCAAACCTCTGGATATTGCCCGTGCCAGAACAAATCTGTTGGAACAGCTTAAGCAGATTACCCACGCCGAAGAGCCTCCGCCATTGGGTGGGGACGATGTGCGTACCATTGATCTGGTGGGCATGTTGTTCGAATATATTTTGAATGATGAGCAAATCCCTGACTGCGTCAAGGCGCTGCTCAGCTACCTGCATACGCCTTTCCTGAAATTGGCCTTTTCCGAGGCGGATTTCTTCCGCCATCAAGATCATCCTGCCAGATTGTTATTAAATGCTATGTCTGATGCAGGAGGTCAATGGGTTAGTAATGACGGGACTTGTCAGTACGATGTGCTTGAGCAGATCAAAATGGTAGTTCGTCAGGTGCTTGATACCGCCGACGTAGAAACTCGCTTATTCGCCTCTCTGCTGATGATGTTTAATGGTTACGTTCAGAAGGTTGAGATACGTGTTAAATTATTAGAAAAACGTGCCATGGAGCGAGCCCGTGGAGAAGATCGATTCATAGCAGTGAAACAACAAGTCAATCGAGAAATACATAATCGAATAGTTAATAAAGAAATTCCATCTGCGTTGCTGCTGTTTTTTTTACAACCCTGGTCAGATTATATGTCCCACATCTTGCTGCGTTATGGCTCTGATGCAGAGCACTGGCAGCAGGCGATTGGTTTGGTCGACGATATGCTCTGGGGGTTGGAACTCAATGGCTCTGCCGGGGAACGGTTGCGATGGCGGCAACACTATCCATGGATGGAGTCAATGATAGAAAAATGTTTTGATATGATCGGCTACGACAGTGATAAGGCGTTAAAGTTGAAGCGATCTATTGATCGTATATATCAGTTGCGTGAAAGAAATTTGAAGCCAGAGGCTGCCCCAATGGATCTTCGAGATAAATTAGTGCAAATTGCTGAGCGTCGGGCTGGAGAGTGTACGGATTTGTCTCGGCTAAGCGACAAGGAAAAAGTAGTCGTTGAGAAGCTTCGACTGATGGAGTTCGGAACTTGGTTTGAGTATACGAATGGCCACAGAGAAAAAGTAGCTTGGTTTAATCCCGACTCCTTGCAATTTCTGTTCGTGGATCAAAGCGGTAAGCGCTCCGGGATGAAAACCGGCAATGAGCTGGCGAAGGCCATGGTTAACGGTGAGCTGCGCATGATTGGCACCAGCGCCAAACCGTTGGTGGAGCGCACCATGGAAAGCATCTTCAGCGATTTGAACGAGCGCGCTCAGTCCAAGCTTCAGGCGGTGTAGCACTTTGACTGAAGATGAACGCCGCCGCCTTCCCAGGCATCAACTAGACCAGCAGGTCGAACTGATCGATCAAGTCAATGGCACTTCGCTGGGGGTGCTGGTGAATATTCATATGGAGGGGCTGCTGATGATGGGTGGCCTGTCCATGAAGCCAGACCACCTCTACCAAGTGCAATTGCAATCGGTGTCGTCCTCGCATCCGTTTGACGCTGTTGAGCTAACCATGGACTGCATGTGGACTCGTGCCATGGGGCAGCAGGACCGGGTTTGGGCGGGCTGCCAGATTATTGATCTGTCCTTTGAAAATAGGCAGCGACTAGCGCAACTGATCGACCTGTTTGCAGTTGAAGCGGGAGAGCTCTCAACCAAGTGATACCAGGTTTGATGGGTTGGTTTAGCGACGCTTGTGCAATGCCAGTGTCAGCAGTTTGAAACTGCGATTTTCTGCCAGATTTTCCACCAACATCCCCTGATCGTCAGCACATTGCTCCAGCGGGACAAAACGATTCACCACAAACAGTCCTTTTCCGCCTGGTTTCAGGTGTTGGCGACAGCTGGCGACAAAACGGCTGGTGAGTTTGTTGTCAGTGCCAAAGCCCTGGTGAAATGGCGGGTTGCAGATCACCGCATCAAATTTTTCCGCAACGGTGTCACCACAGTCTCCCGCAATGACTTCGCCGGCAATGGCCAGCGCGTCAAAATTTTGCTGGCAGGCCAGGATGGCCGCCGCATTATTGTCCGTGGCAACAATGGTGGCGGAACTCAGCCGCGAGGTCATCGCCGACAAATAGCCGTAACCGCAGCCCAGATCGAGGATGGTGGCGGGTGCCGTTGTGAAACGTTGTAAAAAGTCGGGCAAATGTTCAGCCAGGAGCGTGCTGCCCTGATCAATTTTGTTCCAGCCGAACTGACCAGGTTTGCTATACAGCTTGAGGCCATCAACATCAATACAGGGCCTTAGTTGAGCGTAGTCCTGATCGTCCAGGGGAGAGGAGCCAGTGGTGAGCTTGTGCAGAATCGCGAGATAGTAGTTGCCATGTTTTTCCGCTTTACGGAGATCGCCAAAGTAGCATCCGGCCTTTTCGGTATAGGTCTTGATGCCGTCGCTCTTGGCGCCAGCGATGCACAACGTGCCGTTATCCGGGAGTAGACGGCGGGCCTGATTGATGATGTGGTGCGCTACCGGTTTTTCCTTGGCGACCCGAAACAGCACCTGATTAAAACTACCCTCGGCAAAAGTGTCCAAAGCAAAATCATTGAACAGGCAATTAAACCCTTCGGCCTGTGCCCGCTGCTGCAGGTCATAGCGGTTGGTAACGATGGTCAGCTCCGCCCGCTGCAACAAGGAGAGCGGGGATTCGCAGAGGTTTTCGTCCGCCACCAGCAATTGTGGACCCTCAACGAGTTGCTGCTGCTGTGCCAGCAGGAGCAGTGCGGGATCGCTCATGATATTTGTACCACGCTGTCAATTTCTTGCTGTGTCAGGGGGCGATACTCTCCGGGCGCGAGAGTATCGTCCAGTTCAATCTGTCCCACCCGGAGCCGGTGCAGCTTGGTGACCCGGTTGCCGATCGCGGCAAACATCCTTTTTACCTGGTGGTATTTGCCTTCGCTAATGGTCAGTAGCGCACAACGCTCACCAGTAATCTCCAGGTCTGCTGGCAAGCAGCGCCGCTTCTCGCCGTCCAGCCACAGGCCATCGCGGAATTTTTTCACCATGGCTTCATTGAGGGGGTCGGCGAACTCAACCTGATAGGTTTTGCGGCATTGGCTGCGGGGAGAGGTAATGCGATGGTTCCACTGGCCATCATCGGTGATCAGCAGTAGGCCGGTGGTGTCAATATCGAGCCGCCCGGCAATTTGTAATTGTTCGGGGCGAGGTTCATCCAGCAAATCCAGTGCTGTGGGATGCTCGCTGTCCTTGGTGGCAGAGACTACCCCTGCTGGTTTGTACAGCATCAGGTAGCGCGCATGCGGGGTGTGTATTAAAACGTCATCAACACTTATCTGATCGTCCTCGGTAACGACTGTGGCGGCGTTGTTTGCAGCGTTGCCGTTAATCAGCACCCGTCCTTCACGCACCAGATGCTTGATCTGGGAGCGTGAGTAGTCGGAGGCATTGCTGATGAATCGGTCCAATCGCACTGATGAAATTCCATGGCTGTGATGAGAAAAGTGTGCGGTATCTGCAGAGGTCAGGCAATGGCGACGCAGCTCAGTCGCGTAGGCTGATAATTTCCCAGCCCCGTTGTAGGGCCACTTGCCGCAATTGGTCGCAGGGGTCGACAGCCACTGGGCGATCCACGATCTCAAGCAGCGGCAAGTCATTTATTGAATCGCTGTAGAAGCAGCTGCCAGTGAGATTTTGCCCGGCCTCTGATAACCAGGCGTTGAGGCGCACTACTTTGCCCTCTTTATAGCTGGGCACCCCGGACACTTTTCCGGTATAACGCCCGCCAATCTGCTCGGGCTCTGTGGCAATGACCACATCGGCTCCCAGTTTTTTACAGATAGGTTCCACCACAAAGCGGTTGGTGGACGTGATGATGATGAGCAGGTCGCCCTGTTGCCTGTGTTGTTGTATTAGATTCTCGGCACGGGGCAGCCACATGGTGGCAATCACCTCTTCCATGAACTGCTCGTGGAGGCGAGCCAGCTCTGCCTCTTCAGTTTTAGCCAGGGGTTGCAGCGCAAATTCGAGGTAGGCATTCATGTCCAGCCGACCGTTCTGATAATCCTGGTAAAACTGATCATTCATCCGTTTGTAATAGGCTGGGTCTACTCTGTTGTGGGCGACGAGAAACTCGCCCCAGCCGTGATCGCTGTCACCGGCAATTAGTGTATTGTCGAGGTCAAACAGGGCGAGTGACATGGCGCTGAGGTGGCTCACTGGTCAAAAAGGCGCTCTAGCTTAACGAGAGAAGGGACTGTCCTCAACTAAGTATTTGATGTAAGTTTGCCCATTCGCATTATTATTAATAAGAAGAAATACAGGGGTTCGATTGTGGTCGATCGAGAAGGGTTTCGCCCTAATGTGGGTATTGTGATCTCCGACGGCGCGGGAAAATTGCTGTGGGCCAAGCGGATTGGTCAGAACGCCTGGCAGTTTCCCCAAGGGGGCATCAATCGTGACGAAAAGCCGGAAGATGCTTTATTTCGTGAACTCTATGAAGAAGTTGGCCTTGAATCCGGCGATGTGGAGGTGCTGGGTTGTACCCGCGGCTGGCTTCGTTACCGTCTACCCAAGGCGATGCAGCGCAAAAACAGTAAGCCGTTGTGTGTCGGACAAAAACAGAAGTGGTTTTTGTTGAAGTTGATCGGTGAAGAAAGCCGAATCAGGTTGGATCTCAATATAAAACCGGAATTTGACCACTGGCAGTGGGTCAATTACTGGTACCCGGTAAGTCAGGTGATTGACTTTAAAAGGGATGTTTATCGAAGAGCGCTCAAGGAATTGGCCCCATTGCAGTGTGAAATGGAGCGAGAGATATAGATGTTAGAGTCACTGAGAACCATTGTTCAGGAGGTCAATGCCGCTAAGGACTTTAGCGAGGTGTTGCGGCTGATCGTCCATCTGGTCAAGCAGGTGATGGACACTGGCATGTGCTCAGTTTATTTGTACAGCCCCTCTACTAACACCTATGTACTGATGGCGACCGATGGCCTTAATCCTGACTCGGTGGGGAAGGTGCACCTTTCCACCCGCGAGGGGCTGGTAGGCTTGGTTGCATCCCGTGCTGAGCCCATTAATCTGGAAGAAGCTGAAGCGCACCCTAATTTCGCGTTTTTTCCAGAAACCGGCGAACAACGCTTTCGCTCATTTCTTGGTGCGCCAATTATTCATCATCGCAAGGTGCTGGGCGTGTTGGTGGTGCAGGAGCACGATCGTCGCCGCTTTGATGAGAGCGAAGAGTCTTTCCTGGTTACCGTCTCGGCCCAGCTGGCGGGTGTGATTGCTCACGCTGATGCCACCGGTGAACTGGAGCGATTACTCAACCCGCGGCAAGTTGCAGTCCATGAACGTATCTACCCGGGCGTGCCCAGTGCACCCGGGGTTGCCATTGGTACAGTAGTGGTGGTGTCTCCATCAGCTGATCTCAATGCTGTGCCAGAGCGAAGGGTGCTCGATATCGAGGCCGAGCTGTGTCAATTTCGCCAGGCGATGGAGCAGACCAAGCGGGAAATCCGGGTGCTCGACGCCAGTATGGTCGGCAAGCTCAGCGACGAGGAGCGGGCGCTGTTTGATGTGTATGTGCGCATGCTGGATGATCACGCCATGGGCGGCGAGGTGATCGGCCAGATTAAAGAGGGATTGTGTGCGCAGAGTGCTTGGGCCCAAGTCGTGCTGCGACATGTCCGCATGTTCAAGAGCATGAAAGATTCCTATCTGCGAGAACGCGCATCCGATGTTGAGGATCTGGGCCGTCGAGTTTTGGCCAATCTGCAACAGAGTGAAACCAAGCGCACCACATTCCCCGACAATATGATTATGGTGGGAGAAGAGCTGTCTGCCGCCTCTTTTGCAGATGTGCCGCTGGAAAAAATCGCTGCCATTGTTTCAGTGAAGGGTTCTCGCAACTCTCATATGGCAATCCTGGGCCGTGCCATCGGTATTCCCACCGTGATGGGTGTCGTGGACCTGCCCTGGGGGCGCCTCGATGGAGAGCACGTGATTGTCGACGGGCATACCGGGCAGGTAATAGTGTCGCCCCGGGATGAACTGCGTCAAACCTACATTCAGCAAATCTATGAAGAGAAGCTGCTGGCGGCAGACCTGGAAAAACTGACCGATGAGCCCTGTGTGACGGCCGATGGCCACCACCTGTCCCTCTGGGTAAACACCGGACTGCGGCTGGATTCCCAGCTGTCACTGGATCGCGGTGCAGAGGGAGTCGGCTTGTATCGGACTGAGATTCCGTTCCTGATGTTGGATCGCTTCCCCTCTGAAGAGGAGCAGCGCAAGGCTTACCGCGAACATCTTGAGATGTTTTCGCCGCGCACGGTGACCATGCGGACGCTGGATATCGGTGGTGACAAAGATTTACCCTATTTCCCCATTGACGAGGCCAACCCGTTTCTTGGCTGGCGAGGTATTCGTATCTGTCTGGATCACCCGGAACTTTTCCTGGTGCAGCTGAGGGCCATGATGCGTGCCAGCGAGGGATTGAATAACTTGAGTATCCTGCTGCCGATGATTTCCAGCGTGCCGGAGCTTGAAAGTGCGCTTCAGCTCATCTACCAAGTGTATGACGAACTCACCGAGGAAGAGGGATACCAGATAGAAATGCCCAATGTTGGCGCGATGATAGAGGTGCCAGCGGCGGTTTACCAAATTCGTGAGTTGGCCCGTCGAGTCGACTTCCTTTCCGTGGGCACTAACGATTTAACCCAGTATCTGTTGGCGGTGGATCGCAATAATCCACGAGTCGCCGATTTATACAATGCCTGCCACCCTAGTGTATTGCGAGCCTTGGCGGCTATTGTCGATGGGGCGCGGGGTGAGGATACGCCGGTCAGTGTCTGTGGTGAGATGGCGGGAGATCCCATCGGGGCGGTACTGCTGATGGCGTTGGGGTTCAGGGTATTGTCCATGAGCGCGACCAACCTGCTCAAGGTCAAGGCTATCTTGCGGCAGGTCAGCTTGGCTGAGGCCGAGCAACTGTTGGAAGAGGTGATGTTGATGCCCGATGCGACATCCATCTCAAAGCACATGGAAAAGGCATTGAAAAAGCCAGAAGTGGCGGCACTGTTTCGTCGCACTAACCTTCACTGATCCGTTTGGCGTATCAGGAACTCACTACATTTACCTTTGCTGCCACCCTCTCCGTAATTTTGCTCCAGCAGTGATATATCGCCGTGCGGGTTCTTCATCAGGACCGTGGTAGAGCGAGTGCCATAATTCGCTGACCGAATAAAGGGCGGTGACAGCATGCGCTCCAATTCAAGCCCAACACCGGTATCCGGCAGCAATTCGTCGGCATAGGGGGTATCCCTTTGCAGACATGAGAGCAGGGCTTCGGGTTCTGGGTTGGGGGTGCAGATCAGGGCGGCCAGGGCTTCCCTGGCATGCACAGCTTTGGGCCAGGGGCTGTCCAGCAAATGGTTGGAAAGAGAATAAATCCCCGGTGCCAGTTGCTTTGGGTTTGGTTCCCGGTTGGAGCAATACAGCAGCTGGTCATCATCTCCCAGTAGCAGATTGAAACCGCCAAACAGATTGCCGTTGTGGAGAGCTTCTGCCGCAAAGTGTTCGATGGGTTCCTCTCCCATCAGGAAATTGGCGGTCAGTTCGCCGCGAGATCGCGGTGCTGTGGCAGCTTCGCCTTCGCGGTAGTTGGTGACGGCTGTCCAGCGGCCATCTCGGCGGATACCCATCCAGGTCCCCCCGGCCTGAAGATCGCGTCCTCCCAGAATCGCGGGGTTTTCCTCCCAGAAATGGGCAGTAGCCGTGGGGCGCCGATAGTATTCATCGCGATTGGCCACCAGGATCAGGGGAAATTGGGCATGGCTCTGCCATGCAAAGACAATCAGGCACATGGCATTATTGTAGCCCACCAGTCGACAGGCTATGATCCTTGCAACTCGAGCTGTAGCCAATTTATTTCATGCTGAATTTCCCCGTCATCGATCCCATCGCTTTTGCCTTGGGGCCCCTCAAGGTTCACTGGTACGGATTGATGTATCTGTTTGGTTTCCTGGCCGCCTGGCGTTTGGCCCTGAAACGCAGTGAGCGCGCCTGGTCGCCGGTGCGACGCAAGCAGGTCGAGGATTTGGTGGTTTATTGCGCCTTCGGTGTCATTCTCGGTGGTCGCTTTGGGTATGTGCTGTTTTATAACCTGGACAAGTGGTTGTCTGATCCACTGTGGTTGTTCCGAGTCTGGGAAGGGGGAATGGCATTTCATGGCGGACTACTCGGCGTCCTGGTAGCCCTGTGGTTTTACAGCCGTCATATTCAGCAATCTTTTCTGGCTCTGGGAGATTTTGTTGCTCCCATGGTGCCCATAGGGCTGGGCCTCGGGCGGTTGGGCAATTTTGTCGGCCAGGAACTATGGGGGCGCCCCACTGATGCCTGGATGGGGATGGTGTTTCCCAATGATCCGGAACAGTTGCCCCGGCATCCGTCACAGCTCTATGAAGCTGCGTTGGAAGGATTGGTGTTGTTCGTGTTGTTAATGTGGTTCTCACGCAAGCCGCGACCAGCGGGGATGGTGGGCGGCCTGTTTCTGATGCTGTATGCCAGTTTCCGTTTTCTGGTGGAGTTTGTGCGCTCGCCAGACAATCATATCGGTTTCGACCTGTTCGACTGGATGACCCGCGGCCAGCTGTTGTGTCTGCCAATGTTCGCTTTGGGAGCCGGGGTCATGCTGTGGGGTTGGTGGCAGGCTAAAGCGGCTAAATCTGCCATCTGACTCGTTGTTGAAGGATAGATGATGAAACAATACCTTGACCTGATGCGTCATATTCGCGATCACGGGGTACGGAAGGAAGACCGTACCGGCACCGGTACTCTCAGTGTATTTGGTTATCAGATGCGCTTCGATCTGGCAGAGGGCTTTCCCCTCGTCACCACCAAAAAAGTTCACTTAAAGTCGATTGCCCATGAGTTATTGTGGTTTATCCGTGGCGATACCAATATCCGCTACCTGGTGCAGAACGGCGTAAATATCTGGAACGATTGGCCGTTTCAGAGCTGGCTCAATCAAACTGGCCAGGTCGACGATTACCCCATGTACAGTCCGGAATGGCGTGAGCACATGAAGTTGTTTGTCGCGCGAGTGAAAGAGGATGAGGTGTTTGCTCAGCAGTATGGCGACCTGGGGCCAGTGTATGGTCATCAGTGGCGCAACTTTGAGGGGGTGGATCAGTTGGCTCAAGTGGTCGAGGACATCCGCAACAATCCCGATTCCCGCCGCCTGATCGTTTCCGCCTGGAATCCCAAGGATATTCCTGTGATGGTCAAGTCGGGGTTGCCGCCGTGTCATAGCCTGTTCCAGTTTTATGTCACTGAAGGGCGGTTGTCCTGCCAGTTGTATCAACGCAGCGCCGACGTGTTCCTCGGTGTGCCGTTCAATATCGCCTCCTACGCTTTGCTGACAATGATGGTGGCACAGGTCACCGGTCTGCAACCGGGTGATTTTGTTCATACCTTTGGCGATGCCCATCTCTATTCCAACCATCTGAGCCAAGTGGAGCAGCAACTGGACCGGGCGACATTTCCATTGCCGCGCATGCTCATCAACCCTGAGGTGAATGACTTGTTCTCATTCCAATTCGAGGATTTTGATTTGCAGGGTTACGAAGCCCATCCTCACATTCCCGCGCCAGTGGCGGTGTAACCTGATGGCAAAACTGACCCTGTCGCTGATCGTGGCCATGGCCCGAAACCGCGTGATCGGCCGTGATAACACGCTCCCCTGGCACCTGCCGGAGGATCTCAAGTACTTCAAGGCGGTGACCATGGGCAAGCCGATTCTGATGGGGCGCAAGACTTTTGAATCAATTGGGCGACCCTTGCCGGGACGACTCAATATCGTCATCACCCGTAATGCCAATTGGCAGCACCCCGGTGTCAGCGTGGCAGCTTCCCTGGATGAGGCGCTAGAGCTGGCTGGCCATGATCCGGCAGCGTCGGGGGTTGGTGAGGTCATGGTGATTGGTGGAGAACAAATCTATCGTGCGGCTATCGAACAGGCGGATCGACTCTACATTACCCAAGTGGATGCCGAGGTGGTTGGTGACGCCTTTTTCCCTGAGTACGACGAGGCGATCTGGCATGAAACGGCACGTCAGCAGCCCGAGCAGCAGGGCGAGACGCCGTACTTCTTCCATGTGCTGGAACGGGGTCAACACTGAATTGAG
Organism: uncultured Porticoccus sp.; assembly: GCA_947259505.1. GTDB lineage: Bacteria > Pseudomonadota > Gammaproteobacteria > Pseudomonadales > Porticoccaceae > Porticoccus. Next base: position 25,212 of record CAMYLT010000001.1, read on the forward strand.
TCACCGGTTAGGCATTTGCGTCTACCGCAGGCCCTCCTGATAATAGTCTCGTCGCACACTCGTGGGCTGATGGTGACGGGAAGTCAACATGACAGGAATTTCATAAATGAAACACATAATTGTCGGCGCCATTGACGTCGCTACGCGCAGACGACTGAAGTGGCTTTTGGCATTGCTGCTAGTGGTTGGGTTGCCACTTCACGCCACTGATGTGGATACGCTACTCAAGGCAGAAAATGCCAAGGTCTCAGCTGCCAAAGCTTCCCAGCAACGTGTCGATGCGCTGGCGGACCAGTCTGACGAACTGTTTCAGTCCTTCAAGCAGGTGAATAAGCAGATTGAGGGGCTGCAGGTGTATAACGCTCAGCTGGAAGCCCAGCTCGCCGATCAGCAGCAAACTATCGCCGACTTGGAAGCCTCCATCGAAAATGCCACCCTGATGGAGCGCCAACTCACGCCATTGACCCTGAAAATGATCAATGCCCTGGAGCAGTTCGTCGCACTGGATATGCCCTTTCTTCAGAGCGAGCGCAGCGAGCGCTTGGCGCGCTTGCGCAGCAATCAGGCGCGCGCTGACCTGAGCAGTGCAGAAAAATTTCGCCAAGTGTTAGAGGCCTACAAGATTGAAAGTGAATACGGCACCCGTATTGACAGCTATGCCGATACGGTAGACATCGATGGGCAGCCTCGGGAAGTGACTGTGCTGCGAGTGGGTCGGGTCGCTCTGCTATACCAGACTGCGGATCAGCAGGTGACCGCCGCCTGGGATAAGACGTCAGCCAGTTGGGTTGTCCTCGACAGTGGCGACTACCGCTATGCAGTGGCTCAGGGTATTCGTATCGCCCGCAAGCAAGCGGCAGTGGATCTGTTACAGCTACCGATCCCGGCGCCGGAGGTGGCCCAATGAACTCGTCCTCTCTGATGCGAATTCTATTGTGCTGTGCGTTGTTATTCCCGCTGGCAGGTACAGCCTACGGGGAGGACGGTGCCGCTTCCCTGGATGAACTGTTAAAGCTGATCAAAGATGCGAGGGTCGCAGAATCACGGGAACAGTTGGCCCGCGAAGCCGAGTTCAAGCAGGCCAAGACAGAGCGGGCCAAGCTGCTACAACAGGCCCAAGCGACTAGAGTTGCCGAGGAAAAACGATCCGAGCAGTTGGAAAAATCCTTTGCAGACAACGAGCGAAGCATTGTTGCTTTGCAGGAGCAACTGCAAAACCGCCTCGGCTCTCTCAAAGAGATGTTTGGCCACCTGACGGCGGCGGCGGGGGACACCCGTGCTACCCTCAATCACTCTCTGGTCAGCGCCCAATACCCCGGCCGCACAGCCTTTCTCGATGACCTGGTTGAGCGTATGAGTGGCAATACTCGTCTGCCATCCCTGAGAGAAATTGAGCGGCTCTGGTACGAAATCAACCGTGAGATGATTGAGGGCGGCCGCGTGGTGAGCTTTCCTGCCACGGTTATTAAAGCGGATGGTGAGCAGGCCCAGCAACAGGTGGTGCGAATCGGTGTATTCAACTTGCTATCTGAGGGTGCCTACCTGACTTATCGTGCTGAGACTGGCGCGGTGGTCGAACTATCGCGTCAACCAGGGCGAGCCATTACCCATGCCGCCATTGAATTGCAGAAATCTGGTGAGGGCTTTGTCCGCACCGCCATCGATCCCACCGGTCCCAGTGGTGGGTCACTGCTGGCGGCGCTGGTGGGTAGCCCGAGCTGGGTGGAGCGTTGGCACCAGGGTGGCTGGATCGGCTATCTGATCAGTGCGGTGGGATTGGTTGCCTTGTTACTGGCGCTGTGGCGACTGTTCGTGCTGTCGGGTGTTACCCGTCGGGTGAATGCTCAGATGACCGGTGACAGCGTCCGTGAAGACAACCCATTGGGACGGGTACTGAAAATCGGTGAGGACAACCGCGCCATGGATGCGGAGTCTCTGGAGCTCAAACTGCACGAGCAGGTATTGAAGGAGCGCCCGGCAATCGAAGCCGGACTCAACCTGCTGAAAATCATTGCCATGGTGGCGCCGCTGATGGGCTTGCTGGGTACTGTGACCGGCATGATCGTCACCTTCCAGTCCATCACCCTGTTTGGTACTGGCGATCCAAAAACCATGGCCGGAGGAATTTCCGCGGCCTTGGTGACCACCGTCCTGGGGCTTTGCGTGGCTATTCCCACCGTGCTACTGCACACCTTTGTGAACGGCCGCGCCCAGCGAGTGCTGCATATCCTCGAAGAGCAGAGCGCGGGCATTGTGGCGGAGCAGGCAGAAGTTCGCTGATGCTGAACCCATTGGCTGACATTGGCAAATTGATCGACGCCGGGGGCCCGGTGTTGCTGCTGATTGCCGCCCTGTTACTGTTGATGTGGACGCTGGTATTCGAACGGTTTTGGTATTTTCGCCGCGGTTTGAAAAAGGATATTGCAGCGGTTCTGGCCCGCTGGGAAGCCCGCCCTGAACGCCATTCGGTGCGTGCACACCAAATTCGCGAGGCGCTTATTTCCACGGTGACACTCGACATCAACCGCAACCTGCCAATGATCCGTTCGCTGATTGCTATCGCACCGTTACTTGGGCTGCTGGGGACGGTGACTGGCATGATAGGTGTATTTGAAGTGCTCTCTTTGAGCAGTGGTGGCGATGCCCGTTCAATGGCGGCCGGGGTTTCCCGAGCGACCATCCCCACAATGGCGGGCATGGTGGCGGCGTTGTCGGGTGTGTTTGCCAATACTTTTCTGCGTCGGGTGGCCGAGCGGGAGCAACAGTTGCTGGCCGACCACCTGACCATGGATCACTGAGCCCTACTATGCGCGAACGCATTTATCGCCAGCCCGAATCACCCCAGGCCATTGACCTGACGCCGATGCTGGATGTGGTGTTTATCATGCTGATTTTCTTTATTGTCACCGCCACTTTTATTCGCGAACCCGGTATTGAGGTGGATCGCGCTTCCGCAGTTACCGCGGAACAGCGCAGTCCCGGCATTCTTGTGGCGGTGGCAGCGGACAATGGTATCTGGATAGACGGCCACCAAGTGACGCCGGATAGTTTGCGCCTGCATATTCTGCGTCTGCGTAATGAGAACCCTCGCGGTGGCGTGGTGATTCAGGCAGACCAAATGGCGGACATGGCAACGCTATCGCGGGTGGCGGATGCAGCTCGTGCTGCAGGGGTCGTCGATGTCTCCCTTTCCACCAAGGATCGGTAGCCGGTGGTCCTGCTTCGCTACACCGTGGCCGCAGTGCTGGCACTGCTGGTGACACTGGCGCTATTTCTGGGCATGCACGGGCTAATCAAGCCTGGCGGTGATACCCCCGATGCGAGTGAAACTCGCAAGATCGCCGATATCTGGCAGCCGAAACGTACCATTGAAGAACAGCTCAAAACACCTAAACCGGACAAACCCGAGGAGCCGGAGGTATTGCCGCCATCTCCCCCGGATATACAGGTTAATGTAGACGCACCGTCAACGGCAGTGAGTATGGCGTTGCCTTCTGTGGCCGGGCTGGAAATCGGTCTCGGTGGTGCCTTCACTCGTGATTCCGATTACATCCCTGTCTATGTGCCACAACCGGATTACCCGCCAATGGCGCTGCGGAAAGGTTTGGAAGGCTATGCGGTGGTGGAAGTCACCATTACCGTGACGGGCAGTGTGCGCGATATCAAACTGCTGGAAGAGTTTCCCGCCGACAGGGGATTTGGTAAATATGCCCTGCGGGCTGCGGAAAAGCTCAAGTACAAGCCGCGGGTGATTGATGGTGTGGCCGAGGAAGTGCCGGGTGTGCTGTATAAATTTTCTTTCAAGATTGCCCGCTAGGTGATGACGATGGTGCGGCGTACATTTTGTCAGCCGATACGAAATGGTTTGTGGGTCCTGCTATTGCTGCTGGGCCAAGGACTCGCTGCGTTGCCGCTGGCGGCTGCTGAGGAAAAAGCGGATCAGCGTCAGTTCGCTGATGTAAAGACCCGCCAGCGCCAAGCGGTGGGGAAGGTCTGTGCCGCCAAGCTGGAAGCAATCCAGATTGCATTTCAGGGCGAACAGCCGCCCACTTCCACTCAGCTCAAGCAATTAGTGGAACAATTGCGCAGTCTGACGGACAGCAGTTGCAGTGCCAGTTATGAAAAATCCCAAGTCTATAATTTGCTGGGTTACAGCTATTATTCTCTGGAGCAGTATGCCCGCGCCATCGACAGTTACCTGCTAATGGTTGCGGAGCCCGGCGTAGATGAGCGGCAGAAAACAGCCACCCGTTACACCATCGCCCAGCTCTATTTCATGCTTGAAAACTATGTGGGGGCTGCCCGGCAACTGGAGTTGTGGCAGGCGGAGGCCCCCGTCGCGAGTCCGGATGGCCGGGCGCTTCTGGCCCAGGCCTATTACCACCTGAAGCGAAAAGGCGAGGCTCTGAAGTTGATCAGTGCGGTGATCGCTGAAGCGGAGACGGGGGGTAAGTTGCCCAAAGAGGGTTGGTGGTCATTGCAGCGGGTACTTTATTACGAGCAGCAGGACTACCGTCAGGTAGTGGCAATTTTGAAGCAGTTGGTAACACATTACCCGCGCACCAGTTACTGGCAGCAGCTCGGTGGACTCTATGGCCAGTTGGAGCGCCGTGGCGACCAGTTGGCGGTGACGGACCTGCTGCGATTACAGCGACAGTTAAACAGTGAGCGGCAGTGGTTATCACTGGCCTATCTCTATCTCGGTGCCGAGGTGCCGTTCCGGGCGGCGCGAGTGCTGGAGCAGGGTATGGAGAGTGGCGAGGTGCAAGCCAGCGCCAAGAATCTGGACACTCTGGGTACCGCCTGGCTTCAGGCGAGAGAAACCCGGCGGGCGTTGCCAGCGCTGCAGCGGGCTGCCAATCTGTCAGACAGCGGCGCTATCGCTGCGCGGCTGGCCTCTGCCTATCTGGATGCGGATGACAATGGTGCAGCGGTCAGGGAGGCGCGTAATGCCTTGCGTAAAGGCGGGTTGTCTCGGCCATCACTCACACAGCTGACCCTGGGAGCAGCGCTGGTCAATCTCCAATGTTACCGGGAGGCGGAGCCAGTGTTTAAAGAGGCGGCATCTGATCAGAAAACCCGTAAAACGGCTGAGCAATGGCTGCGTTATGTGAGTGGCGAAGGTGCGCGGCGAGAGAAACTCATCGAAAGTGGTGCCGACTTGCCCGGCTGCCAATTGGGTTGACCGAAGAATTCAGGACATAAAAAACCCGGCCGATGCCGGGTTTTTTATGTGGGATCGGTTTGTCTGCTACAGGTTATTTCAGCTGACTGAGATCCCGCACCGCACCGCGATCGGCACTGGTGGCCAGTAGTGCATAGGCTTTGAGCGCGGCAGAGACGCGACGTGGGCGCTTCTCCTTGGGGTGCCATCCCAGTTTGTCTTGCTCGACACGGCGCTTTGCCAGGTCCTCATCGCTCAATACGGCATCGATACGACGCCCCGGAATGTCGATTTCAATAATATCGCCCTGTTTGACCAAGCCGATGTTGCCACCTGCGGCCGCTTCCGGTGAAACGTGCCCAATGGACAGGCCAGAGGTGCCGCCGGAGAAACGACCGTCGGTGATCAGTGCGCAGGCTTTGCCCAGCCCCTTGGATTTCAGGTAACTGGTGGGGTAAAGCATTTCTTGCATGCCGGGTCCGCCGCGAGGCCCTTCGTAACGAATGACCACCACGTCGCCGGATTTGACCCGGTCATTGAGGATGTCATCCACTGCCTGGTCCTGGCTCTCGCAGATATGGGCGGGACCGGAAAATTTGTGCACCGATTCGTCGACGCCGGAGGTTTTTACCACGCAGCCGTTTTGGGCAATGTTGCCAAACAGTACTGCCAGTCCGCCTTCCAGGCTGTAGGCATTCTCCAGATTGCGGATACAGCCGTTTTCGCGGTCTGCATCCAGAGATGTCCAGCGGGTGGCCTGGCTGAAAGCCGTTTGGGTGGGAATGCCCGCCGGGCCTGCCTTGAAGAAGGTGGCAGTTGCCTCGTCACTGTTGCGCATAATGTCCCACTTGTCCAAGGCCTCAGCCAAGGTTGGAGCATGCACGGTGGGCACATCGGTGTGCAGTAGTCCGGCGCGGTCCAGTTCCCCGAGGATACCGAAAACACCACCGGCGCGGTGTACGTCTTCAATATGGTATTTCGGCGTATTCGGTGCCACTTTACACAACTGGGGTACCTTGCGTGACAGACGGTCGATGTCGGCCATGGTGAAATCTACATCTGCCTCCTGTGCAGCAGCCAGCAGGTGCAAGATGGTGTTGGTAGAACCGCCCATGGCGATATCCATGACCATGGCGTTTTCAAATGCATTGAAGCTGGCAATGGAGCGTGGCAGCACCGCCAGGTGATCCTGTTCGTAATATTCCTTGGCCATGCTGACAATTCGGTGTCCTGCCTCTTCAAACAGACGACGACGATCGGCGTGGGTAGCCAGGGTGGTGCCGTTGCCGGGCAGAGACAGCCCCATTGCTTCGGTCAAACAGTTCATGGAGTTGGCGGTAAACATGCCCGAGCAGGAACCGCAGGTGGGACAGGCGGAACGCTCGTATTCATCGGTTTTTTCGTCGGAGGCGTCGGGATCTGCGGCAATGACCATGGCGTCCACCAGATCCAGCTTGTGCTCGGACAGTTTGGTCTTACCCGCTTCCATGGGGCCACCAGAGACAAAGATCGTCGGAATGTTAAGGCGCAGGGCTGCCATCAGCATGCCGGGAGTGATCTTGTCGCAGTTTGAGATGCACACCAGTGCGTCGGCGCAGTGGGCATTGACCATATATTCCACTGAATCGGCGATGATGTCGCGAGACGGCAATGAATAGAGCATGCCGTCGTGACCCATGGCGATGCCGTCATCCACGGCGATGGTGTTGAACTCGCGGCCGATACCGCCAGCCTTGGCCACTTCCGCAGCCACCAGTTGCCCCATGTCTTTCAGGTGCACATGTCCCGGCACAAATTGGGTAAAGGAGTTGGCGATGGCGATAATCGGCTTGTTGAAGTCGTCATCGGTCATCCCGGTAGCGCGCCACAGGGCGCGAGCGCCGGCCATGTTTCTGCCTTTGGTGGTGGTGTGTGAACGATATCTGGGCATCTCTTATCCTGCCATCCTTTAAAAACAAGGCGGCAAGAATAGCAGAGACACTGGTTGGGAATCAGTAATTATGGCAAGTTCTTGCAGAAAATCCGTGACTTGCGCTGGAAGTTGTAGAGGGATTTCCGCTCGGTGGGCAGGTCGTCGAGGCTCGACTCCGCAAAACCTTTTTCCCTGAACCAGTCACTGGCGTGAGTGGTGAGAACAAACAACTGCTTGAGACCTTTCTGGGAAGCATTGATTTCGATTTGTGCCAGCAGGCGAGTGGCAAAGCCGCGATTTTGGAAATCGGGGTGGGTCGCCACGCAAGCCAGTTCCGCAGATGTGCCGTCGCTAAAGGGATACAGAGCAGCACAGCCTACTAACGTGCCTTCGGCATGCTGCATCACAGTAAACCGGGTAATCTCCGTTTCCAGCAATTCCCGCGAGCGCTTGACCAATACACCCTTCTGCTCCAGGGGTTCGATCAGTTCCAGCAGGCCGCCCACATCATCAATGGTCGCCTGGCGAATGACTTCTTTACCGTTTTTCAGAATCAGCGTACCGCTGCCCTCGCGGGTGAACAACTCGGTCAACAGGGCACCATTGTCCGCGTAGCTGATGATGTGGCTGCGTAACACCCCGTTTTCACATGCCTGGTAACAGGCCATTAGATCCCTCTGCAGCGCCAGGTTGCTTGCCTGCATGGTCAGATACTTGGGTACTTCATTGAGGGAGAGCATTTTGATCAGGTTGCCATCTGCGTCACAGATACCGTTATCCGCACTAAACATGATTAACTTTTCAGCGCCAAGGCTGACTGAGGCTTGGGTGGCGATATCTTCAAAGTTGAGGTTGAAAGCTTCGCCTGTCGGTGAGTAACCGATTGGCGACAATAACACCAGTGCCCCGTCATCCAGCTGTTTCTGGATAGCCTTTTGATCAATACGCCGCACTTCACCAGTGTGGTGAAAATCCACCCCATCCCGCACCCCCAAGGGCTTGGCTGTGATCAGGTTGCCGCCGAACACCCGAATGCGTGCACCGTGCATGGGAGAGTTCACTGCACCGGTGGAGAGTTTGGCTTCAATGGTAATTCTGGCGCTGCCCACCGCATCTTTGACGCAGGCCATGGTGGCGCTATCCGTAATGCGGGTGTTCTGGTCAAAGCGGGGCACAATGGCGCAATGGGCCAGTCGCTCTTCGATCTGCGGCCGTGCACCGTGTACCAAGACCAGCTTGATGCCAAGGCTGTGGAGCAGGGCGATGTCGTGAACAATATTCGTGAAATTGCCATGGGCAATCGCCTCGCCAGTGAGGGCAAGGACAAAGGTTTTCCCTCTGTGCGCATTGATATACGGAGAGGTATCGCGCAGGAACTTCACATAGTCGGACACGGCGTCTGCCTGATTTTCAGTAGCAAAACATTATAAACAACAGCGACCAATCAGTTGTATCAGAAAATCGATAGTGGGCTGTATTCTTTCCAGTGCCAGGTATTCGTCGGGTTGGTGGGCCTGTTCGACGTTGCCCGGACCCAGTATCACCACATCCATGCCCAGATCTTTCAGGTAGGGGGCTTCCGTGGCAAAGGATACTGCCTCGCAACTGTGGCGGGTCAGGGACTCACAAATCTCTACCATGGCAGAGTTTTCTTCGGTGGCAAATGGGGGCACACAGTAATGTTCGATGGTAATGACAACGCCGTCCCGCTTCTGCAGGGGCATGATGCGCTCGCGAATCGTTTTCTGGAGCGTGGCCATATCCATGCCCGGCAGCGGTCGGACTTCAAAGCCCAGTTCACACTGTCCGCAGATGCGATTGGGATTGTTGCCACCGTGAATACAGCCCAGATTCATGGTCGGATAGGACACGCTGAAGGCGGGGTTGTGGTAGTTATCGCGCAGCTCGTTGCGCAGCGTCAGCAGTTCTCCCAGTACGCTGTGCATGGTTTCCATGGCATTACGTCCCAAGGACGGGTCGCTGGAGTGACCTGAATGACCCTCAATCACCAGTTTTTCCACCATGATGCCCTTGTGCATATTGATGGGTTTCATCCCGGTGGGCTCGCCGATCAGCGCATAGCGGGCCCGCGGTCTGCCAGCTGCAGCAAGCAGTTGTGCCCCGGCCATAGAGGACTCTTCATCGGCAGTGGCGAGGATAATCAGTGGTTGTTTGAGTGGTTGCCCGACAAAATGCCGGGCTGCTTCGATCACCAGCGGAAAAAAGCCTTTCATATCACAGGTGCCGAGGCCGTACAGTCGGTGGTCTTTTTCCACCAATTTGAATGGGTCGTGATGCCACTGGCTTTCATCGCAGGGTACGGTGTCGGTGTGGCCTGCTAACACAAGCCCACCGGGACCACTCCCCAGAGTGGCGATCAGGTTGGCTTTTCGAGGGTCGGCCAGAGGCATTACCTCGGTGGTGAAGCCGAGTCCTTCAAGCCAATTAGCTAGCAGATCGATGACGGCGCGGTTGCCCTGGTCTATTGAGGGATTGACGCTGCTGATGGAATTGGCTGCGATCAGCCGCTGGAGCATGGGGATCAGTTGCATGGGTTGAGTGTAAGGGTCGCCCTTAAAAATGCAATCGTCGCGCAAAAGGAAAAGCAAAACCGGAACTTTTGTTAGAGCTTCCGAGTAATAACTAGGAGAGGCCTATGTGTTATTCAACAGAAAAGGCGCGCCTTAGGTATTGGTAGGACATCGCATCAACGTCAGATCTCCCCGCAAGAATGTCCTTCATGTAAGCCGTTGCGGCGTGTTGGGCGACCTCTTTTGAGTCAAAAGGACCGATTAAGTTAGTTTGTTCCCGTACAGCGAAGTACCACTTGCCATTGAGGTACTCTAGCCGCTCAGATCGAAAGTGTACTACTTCTTTTTCACCGTGCCGAATAGACATGGTAGTGTCTCCTGAAAACTGGGTTGTTGTTCGCTTCACACTAAGGATGGTAGTTCAAAAAACAACCAAAAGAGCTGCCGTTGGTCGGTTAGAAACTGATCATTTATGTTGTCAGGTACGTTTAGGCGGGCTAGCCGGACTGGAGACGCGGGGTTTGACCATTGTCGCAATCCTGCATAGCCTTCATACTCAAACGATGCGAATACAAGTGGATCAGGTGGGCTTTTATGTCGGTGAGTGATGTGGCGGAGCGGCAGCTGGATTTGGGTAATCTGCTCAATGACTTGGTGGCTGGCGGCCTATTGTCCCAATCCGACGCCAATGCCATTGCCGGCAGCCAGCGCAGTCGTGAGCAGTCTTTGTTACACCCGTTGGTCTATATTGCTGGCCAGAGGCCGCAGAATCAGGCCGAGCCAGGAAAGCAGGTTAACCTTGAGGACTTGATCCGCTGGATCGGAGAGAGGTCCGGACTGGAAGTGGCCCATATAGACCCCCTGAAAATCAATGTCACCGCGGTGACCTCGGTCATGTCATTCCAGTTTGCCCGCCGCCACAACATTCTGTGTATTGATGCTGATGGGGACGAGTTGGTGATTGCTACTGCTCAACCATTCGCCACTTCCTGGCTGGCAGACCTCAAGCAAACCACTCGAAAGTCCATCCGGCGGGTGGTGGTAAACCCTGTCGATCTGAACAAATACACACTGGAGTTCTACTCCCTGGCCAAGTCAGTGTTTGGTGCCAAGGGAATCGCGGGCAACAGCCGTGCAGGCGTGGCGAACTTCGAGCAGTTATTGCAGATTGGTTCACTGAAAGACCCCGATGCCCAAGATCAGCACATTATTAATATCGTCGACTGGTTGCTGCAATACGCCTTTGATCAGCGGGCCAGTGATATCCATTTGGAGCCTCGGAGGGAAAAGGGAAAAATTCGTTTTCGCATTGATGGAGTTTTACACCAAGTCTATGAGTTGCCGGATGCTGTGATGACGGCAGTGACCAGTCGGCTGAAAATTCTCGGTCGCATGAACGTGGCCGAAAAGCGTCGTCCCCAGGATGGCCGGGTGAAAACGGTGACACCGGAAGGCAATGAGGTGGAGCTGCGCTTGTCCACCCTGCCCACAGCCTTTGGTGAAAAGCTGGTGATGCGTATTTTTGATCCTGATGTGTTATTGCGGGGTTTTAGTGATCTGGGCCTGAGCGGCGATGACTTGAAACGCTGGCGTGAAATGACTGGCAGGCCCCACGGCATAGTGCTGGTCACGGGCCCTACGGGCTCAGGCAAAACGACTACCCTTTATTCCACCCTCAAGGGACTGGCTACCGAGGACGTTAATGTCTGCACCATTGAGGATCCGATTGAGATGGTTGAGGACAGCTTTAATCAGAGCCAGGTGCAACCAAAGATAGAGTTTGATTTTGCCGCAGGGATTCGCACGTTGATGCGACAGGACCCGGATATCATTATGGTGGGCGAGATTCGGGACCTGCAAACAGCTGAAATGGCCGTTCAGGCAGCGCTCACGGGGCATTTGGTGCTGTCTACCTTGCATACCAATGATGCGCCCACGGCCATCACCCGGTTGTTGGATTTGGGTGTTCCTGCACACCTGATCAAGGTGACTTTAAATGGCGTCATGGCCCAGCGGCTTGTGCGAACACTTTGTCCTCACTGTAAGGAGGGGGTGCCGGTTTCTCCAGCTGACTGGGAGTCGCTGGTGAAGCCCTGGAAGGTGAAGTCCCCGGAGCAGCTTTATCGCCCTGTTGGCTGTTTGGAGTGCCGTAATACGGGTTATCTGGGGCGTCAGGGGATTTATGAAATTCTGCCGGTCACGGAAACCATTATGCCGTTGATCACAGCGGATACGGATACCTCGGCACTGCGTATTCAGGCGATGAAGGAGGGTATGCACACCCTTCGCCTCAGTGGTGCGCAGAAGGTGGGGGCGGGTACCACTTCGGTGGCGGAGGTGCTGCGTGTGGCCCCGGCATCGGGAAAATAGAAGTTCATTCAAAGCAGGTTTAACCACCCATAACAATTAAGAAAGGCGGCACTCATCATGCCGCAATATGCCGAGATAGCATCATGAATCAGTCTCCTCTACCCGCCGCGATGTGCGAACAATGGCAGCAGCGGCACATTCAATTTGATAGCAGGGTGTCTGCTGAACAGGCCCATTGGTTGGCGGAGACCCTTAAAAATAATGCCTTTGCCGAGGATGTCGCCAGGGTCTGGAGCGGCAGCGAGTTCGTCGCCATTACCTGTATTGGCCAGCCAGAGATGTTCCAGCAGCTGGTGACATCTGGCGACCTTGGCGCTAGCTATGACCCAGGCTGTTATGCGGAGAGATTGGCGGATCAGTTAGCTGCGGTTTCCGATGAAGCGCAGTTGCTGCGGACGCTGCGTGAATTTCGCAACCGCGAGATGGTGCGCATCGTCTGGCGTGATCTGAGCCGGGCTGCCGCGCTGGAGGAAACAACTGGAGATATGACCGCATTGGCTGAGGCGGTATTGCAGTGCGCCCTGGATTTCCTCTATCCCCGCGCCTGTGAGGAACTGGGAATCCCGCTGGACAAACAGGGTAACCCCCAGCAGCTGGTGGTGCTTGGCATGGGTAAGCTGGGCGCCTGGGAGCTCAATGTATCCTCCGATATTGATCTGATTTTTGCCTATCCCGAAGCGGGGGAAACCCGTGGTGGCAGGCGCAGTCTTAGCAATCAGGAATTTTTCATCCGTTTGGGGCAGCGATTGATTAAGGCACTGGATGCCCGCACGGCGGATGGTTTTGTCTTTCGGGTGGACATGCGGTTGCGTCCCTACGGGCAGAGTGGGGCGCTGGTGCTCAACTTTGATGCCATGGAGGAGTACTACCAGACACAGGGGCGCGACTGGGAGCGCTACGCCATGATCAAGGCGCGGGTGGTAGCCGGAGACCAGCAGGCGGGAGCCAGATTGATGGCCATGTTGCGCCCGTTTACTTACCGTAAGTATATCGATTTCAGTGCCTTTGAATCTTTGCGTAGCATGAAGGCCATGATTAACCGGGAAGTGCAGCGCAAGGGCATTTCCGGGGACGTGAAGCGCGGCGCTGGCGGGATACGAGAAGTTGAGTTTGTCGCCCAGGCATTTCAAATTATCCGCGGTGGCCGGGACACTCGCTTCCAGACACCAGCCCTTAAAGATGTACTGCCACTGCTTGCCGAAGAGGGGCTCTTGCCCAGCGAGCATGTGCAGCAGCTCTACGAGGGGTATACCTTCCTGCGTAATGTGGAGCACGTACTACAGGGCTGGCAGGACAAGCAGACCCAACTATTGCCCGCAGATGAGAATAGCCAACTGCGGGTTGCTGCATTGATGGGCTTTGCCGACTGGAGTTCTTTTCTATGTTGTCTGGACCGCCATCGGGGGCAGATTCGCAGCCTCTTTGAAAACGTGGTTGCCGAAGAGCGTCAAATTGATAGCGACTCACCGGAGAAAGAGGCATACCAACTTGCCAGTACGGTTTGGCTGAGTTCAGACCCTGAAGGGCAGATGTTGGCGTCATTGGCCGCTATCGGTTATGGCCAGCCTGATGAGGCGGCTAACTGGATTGTAGGGTTGCGCGACAGTCGTGCGGCCCTGGCCATGGTCAGTGATACGAGGGGGCGCCTCGATAGCTTGATGCCGCAACTGATACAGGCCTGTGGTCAAGTGCCAAATGGTGCGGAAACGTTAGGGCGTGTTTTGAAGTTGGTGGAGGCCGTCGCCCGTCGCAGTGCGTACCTGGTGTTGTTGCGGGAAAACCCCGTCGCCCTGCAAACCACGATCAAGCTGTTCTCCGCCAGTTCCTGGGTGGCGGATCAGCTGGCTCGTTACCCAGCCCTCCTGGACGAGTTGTTGGACAAGCGCACATTATTGTCGCTGCCGGACAGAGCAACGCTGGCCGATGAGCTGCGTCAGCAATTGTTACGGATTCCCGGCGAGGACCTGGAAGCCCAAATGGAAGTGCTGCGCTATTTTCGGTGCTCCCATGGTTTGCGTATCGCCGCCTGTGAATTGGAAGAAATTCTGCCGCTGATGAAGGTTAGTGATTGTCTCACCTGGTTGGCGGAGGCGATTCTCGGCCATGTGCTGGAAATGGCCTGGGATCAGCTGGCAGAGCGTCACGGGCAACCGAAAACAGTTGAAGGCGAGCCGGCAGGCTTCCTGATAGTTGGTTACGGCAAGCTTGGCGGCCTGGAGCTGGGCCACGGCTCCGATCTGGATCTGGTTTTTCTGCACAATGCTGACCCGGCCAAGCCCACTGACGGCGATAAGCCAGTCGACAGTGCATCGTTCTTTGCCCGATTGGGACAGCGAATCATTCATATCCTGACGGCGAGACTGCCGTCCGGTGATCTCTACGAAGTGGATATGCGGCTCAGGCCCTCGGGGAATTCGGGTATGCTGGTTTCATCCATGACCGCCTTCGAGAAGTACCAGATGGGCGATGCCTGGGCGTGGGAGCATCAGGCTTTGGTGCGAGCGAGGGCCATTGCCGGCTCGGAAAAGCTGGCAGAGCAGTTTGCTGCTATCCGTGAGCGCGTTTTGTGTAGTGAACGTAATCGGGATGAGCTGAAAAGCACCGTGGTAGAGATGCGAGACAAGATGCAGAAGCATCTGAGTAGCGGGGCTGCCGGGAGTGGCGGGCCGCAAATATTCAATTTAAAGCAGGACGCCGGTGGTATCGTTGACATCGAATTTATGGTTCAATTTGCGGTCTTGGCCTGGTCCCATGAAATCCCCGGTTTAACCCGCTGGAGCGACAATATACGTATCCTCGAGTCCCTTGAGGAAAGCGGGGTTATTTCCGCCGAAGATACTCAGTGCCTGATCAGCGCCTATAAAAGATATCGTTCTGCAGGACACCGTCTGCAATTGCAACAAGCGCCCAGTACGGTCGATGCGACGGAATTTGCTGCAGAACGCGAGCAGGTAAAGGCAGTCTGGCAAAGACTGCTCGGGTAGATTTGAGCAATTGTCCGGGTCGAGCCCGGACAATTTTTTATTCAGGAGACATTCTCATGTCATTTGCCGATCGCGATGGCTATATCTGGTTTGATGGGGAAATGGTGCCTTGGCGCGATGCCCAGGTTCATGTATTGACCCATACCCTTCATTACGGCATGGGTGTGTTTGAGGGCGTGCGCGCTTACGAAACACCAGATCGCGGCGCTGCTATTTTTCGGATGCAGGATCACACTGACCGGCTGTTTCGCTCAGCCAAGATCATGGGCATGAAGATGCCCTATGACAAGGAGCAGTTGAACGAAGCCCAGAAGCAGGTGGTGAGAGCTAATGACCTCCATGAGGCCTATCTTAGGCCCATGGCTTTCCTAGGCTCAGAAGGTATGGGTTTGCGTGCTGATGCTCTGCAAACACACGTCATTGTCGCCGCCTGGAACTGGCCTTCCTACATGAGTCCTGAGGCTCTGGAGCAAGGCATTCGCATTCGCACATCTTCCTTCACCCGGCACCATGTCAACATTGCCATGACTAAGGCAAAGGCCAACGGCAACTACATCAATTCAATGTTGGCGTTGCGTGAGGCCTTGGACTGTGGCTGTGACGAGGCGCTGCTGCTTGACCCTGAAGGCTATGTGGCCGAGGGCAGTGGCGAGAATATTTTTGTGGTCCGTGACGGCGTGCTCTATACCCCCGAGCTGACATCCTGTCTGGATGGCATTACCCGCAAAACGGTCATGCAGCTGGCCGCGGAGGCTGGTTACAAGGTGGTGGAAAAACGCATTACCCGCGATGAAGTGTACGTGGCTGATGAGGCGTTCTTTACAGGTACCGCAGCGGAGGTCTTGCCGATTCGAGAGCTGGATGGACGCAGCATTGGTTGTGGTGCGCGCGGCCCGATCACTGGGCAACTGCAGTCCCAGTACTTTGATCTGGTGCGTGGCCGGCGGGGCGAGCATACAGAGTGGCTTGCACCTGTGGGGCAATAACGCCCGGTTGTCCGGGAGTCTTCATGTCAGCTGGTAAAAAAATTCTCATCATCGGTCCCTCCTGGGTGGGGGACATGGTGATGGCGCAGTCCCTTTTCATTCTGCTGAAGCAACGTCAATCCGATACTCAGATCGATGTGCTGGCTCCCGCCTGGAGCCAGCCCTTGCTGGCGCGTATGCCGCAGGTGCGTAGGTCTATTGATATGCCGGTCGGTCATGGCAGTCTGATGTGGTCGCAGCGCCGTCAAATCGGTCGTGCCTTGAAAGCAGAGGGTTATGATCAGGCGATTCTGCTACCGAACTCCCTGAAGTCAGCGCTGATCCCTTACTTTGCCGGAATCCCCGAACGCACCGGATGGAAAGGTGAGTTTCGCTATGGTCTGATCAACGATATTCGTTTGCTGGACGAAAAGCGCTATCCCTTGATGGTGCAGCGCTTTGATGCTCTGGCCTATCCCCTTGGTGCGCCATTGCCGGAAAAACTCCCTGTACCCGATTTACATGCAGAAAAAGCTCGGGTACCCCAGCTGCGCGAGCAGTTCGGTCTGACCGGTGAGCAGAGAGTTCTGGCGCTCTGTCCGGGAGCTGAATTTGGTCCTGCCAAGCGTTGGCCAGAGGGCCACTATGCCACTGTCGCAGCCCACAAGTTGGCTCAGGGCTGGCAGGTGTGGCTGATGGGCTCGGAAAAAGACAAATCTGTAGCGGAGAGCATCATTGAAGCGGTGCCAGCAGACCAGCGGCAGCGTTGTCACAATCTGGCGGGTGTCACCAAGCTGGAAGACGCGATTGATCTGTTGTCTGTCAGCGATGCGGTGGTCAGCAATGATTCGGGTTTAATGCATATCTCCGCTGCCCTTAATCGGCCTCTGGTGGTGGTATACGGTTCCACCTCTCCAGGTTTCACTCCGCCACTCAATGAGCAGGTGGCGATTCTTTCCATTCCAGTGGATTGCGGCCCCTGCTTCCAACGGGAGTGCCCGCTAGGTCATATGAAATGCCTCAACGACCTGTTGCCAGCCCAAGTGATTGCTGCATTGGACAAGCTGGTGCCAGATGACGAACAGGCTGTGTCCTGATGCCGCGCGTGCTGGTGGTTAAAACCTCCTCCCTTGGCGATGTCATTCACACCCTGCCGGCGCTCACAGATGCCGCAGAGGCTCTGCCCGGTATCCGCTTTGACTGGGTGGTGGAGCAATCTTTTGCAGAAGTGCCGGGTTGGCACCCCGCAGTGGATAGGGTTATCCCGGTTGCGGTACGGCGTTGGCGCAAGCATCCCTTGCGAGCTTGGCGTTCTGGTGAGTGGCGGGCCTTCAAGCGGCAGATCAGTGAATACTCCTATGATGCGGTGATCGATGCCCAGGGTTTGCTGAAAAGTGCCTGGCTAACCCGCTATGCCAAAGGCCCCCGTTTTGGTTTGGACAACACCTCCGCTCGGGAGCCGCTGGCGTCACGCTTTTATGACCACCCTATTACTGTTGCCAAGGGTCAACCCGCGGTGGAGCGCACTCGTCAGTTGTTTGCCGCCGCCCTGGGTTACTCGCTGGGTGATAGCAAGGGACGTTACAGCCTCGGATTTAATACTGGGCGTCAGCACACCGTGGTGTTACTGCACGGGACAACGTGGGCGTCCAAACACTGGCCAGAGTCTTCTTGGCAGCAGTTGGCTCAATTGTTAGGCGATGCGGGTTATCGGCCGCTGCTGCCCTGGGGCAATGACGTGGAGCGACAACGAGCGGAGCGGATTGCCAAGGCTAGCGGTGCCGAAGTGCTGCCACGCCTGTCGCTAACGGAGTTGGCACAATTGCTGTCCCGCTCAGTGGGTTGCGTAGCCGTGGACACCGGTTTGGGGCACTTGGCTGCTGCGGTAGATACCCCCACCATTGCGCTATTTGGCCCCACCAATGCTGCACTGACAGGTTTCTATGGGCGCAATCAGCGTTATTTGCAATCTGGTTACCACTGTTCCCCTTGCATGGCGAGGGAGTGCCGCTACAAGCTAGAGCCTGGGGCATCGCCACCCTGTTTTGATGAGCTTGCTCCCCAGAAGGTATTTGATGCACTGGCCCTTTTGTTGATTGAAGCCGGCACCGGCGGGGATGTGTCGTCGTGAAGCTGGCCTTTTGCCTGTATAAATATTTCCCTTATGGTGGCTTGCAGCGGGATTTCCTGCGTATCGCCCGCGAATGTGTTGATCGTGGTCATCAGGTGACGGCTTATACCCTGAGCTGGGACGGCGAGCGCCCTCACTGGTTAGACGTGATCGTGGCACCAGTGAAAGCGGCCAGCGGGCCAGCCAAATATCGCAAGTTCACGCGATGGTTGACGGATCGTTTGCAGCAGTTCCCAGTGGATGCTGTGATGGGTTTCAACAAGATGCCCGGGCTGGATATCTACTACTGTGCCGACCCTTGTTTCGAGCACAAGTCTCGCCACCTGAGACCATGGTGGTATCGCCTGACCCCGCGCTACCGACATTTTTCACGCTATGAGCAGGCGGTATTCTGTCCCGGTCAATCAGCGAAAATCCTAATGATCTCACCGGTGCAGCAGGCGCTATTTGAACGCTATTACGGTACCGAGAGCGATCGCATGATCATGTTGCCCCCGGGCATCAGCCGAGATCGCTGTGCGCCGGACAATTCCACAGAGATCCGCACGGCATTCCGTTGCGAGTTCGGCCTGAACGATGGCGACCAGCTGTTGTTGCAGATCGGTTCCGGGTTTCGCACCAAGGGGCTGGATCGCACTCTGAAAGGGTTGGCGGCATTGCCGGAAACGCTGCGCCAGCGCAGTAAATTGTTCGTGATCGGTCAGGATGATGCTTCAGCCTATCAGTCTCAGGCCGAAAGTCTGGGTATTGGTGGCCAGGTCAGGTTTTTTGCCGGGCGCGACGATGTGCCCCGCTTCCTGC
This sequence comes from uncultured Porticoccus sp., assembly GCA_947259505.1. Classification (GTDB taxonomy): domain Bacteria; phylum Pseudomonadota; class Gammaproteobacteria; order Pseudomonadales; family Porticoccaceae; genus Porticoccus. The sequence goes on from CAMYLT010000001.1 coordinate 44,070, forward strand.
AGGGGGCAGACTTGTTGGTTCACCCGGCCTATGCCGAGAACACCGGCACGGTTCTGCTGGAGGCAGTCGTAGCAGGCTTGCCGGTGTTAGTCACCGATGTCTGTGGCTACGCTCGTTATGTGGCAGAGGCCGATGCTGGTAAGGTCTTGCCATCGCCCTATACCCAGGAGGCATTCAACTGCGAATTGGCAGAGATGCTGCTGGCAGATAAGAGCCAATGGCGGGACAATGGCCTTCAGTTCGCGCAATCAGCGGATATTTACGATATGCCGGTCAGAGCGGCGGATGTGATTGATCAAGTATTGGAGCGCAAGCTTGAAACTGTTTCTGACTGAACCGTTTGCTACACGCTGGGCCGAATGTGACCCCTTTGCCGAAGCCTTTGCGATTTCCGGTGATACCTATCGGGATATGGGTGACCGGCGCACGACCCGTTTCGAATTTGACGGCGCCGCTTACTTTGTGAAAACGCACGCCGGGGTCGGCGTCGGCGAAATACTCAAGAATCTGCTCTACCTGCGTATTCCCGTATTGGGCGCAGAAAATGAATACCGGGCCATTGCGCGCCTGAAGGAGCTGGGAGTGGACACCATGACAGCGGTTGCCTTTGGCCGCCGCGGCTGGAATCCTGCCAATGAGCAATCCTTTCTCATTACCCAGGCGCTGGAACCTACCGAGCCGCTGGATGAATATTGTAATCCTCAGGTGCTGGCGGCTCTGGGTGTAGCAGAGCGAAGGGCGCTGGTACGACGACTGGCGAGAATTTCCCGCAGTCTGCATGACAATGGGGTAAACCATCGAGACTATTACCTTTGTCATTTCCTGCTCGACACCTCTCAAGAATATGCGGCAATGCCGGTATCTGAACGACCGATCTATGTGATCGATTTGCATCGGGTGCAGATTCGTCGCCGCACACCCCGCCGCTGGCGCCACAAGGATCTCGCGGCACTCTATTATTCTGCGAGCCGGGTGGGTTTTGGGCGAAGAGACCTGTGGTGTTTTATCCGGGAATACAAGCAGCAGCCTCTGCGTCAGGCCCTGTCTGAGGGAGCTGGTTTCTGGCGGTCCGCTGAGAAAGAGGCCGACAAGCTCTATAAAAAGGGGGTTAGAAAGGGGTATCACCAGTGATACACGGACAAGGAACTGAATGAAAAAACATTTCTTTGAACTCGAGCCGGCGTTGGCTCCTCTTTTCCAGTCCCATGGTCTGGATCATTTTTCTGCCTGCTGGGAAGCAGACATGGCATTGGTTGATGAACCGAACCGGGCGAGGGGAGGCTGGAGCGAAGTAGGTGTATTGGCTTTGCAGGATGAAGGTCGGGAGCGCCGGTTTTACCTTAAGCGCCAGGAAAACTTTAATTGCCAGACCCTCGCCAACCCGTTGCATGGCATTCCAGTGGCATTGCGAGAACGGCGGAATATCCAGAGGCTGGTTGACCAGGGTATTGCGACGTTGAATGTGGTGTGTTGCGGTAGAGAATATACAGCAGTCGATCGAGTGATACTAATCACCGAAGCGCTAGACGATTTTTGTTCGATGGATGAGTGGCTGCTCCGGAAAAGTGATGGCGAGACGCGCAAAACAGGGCTGCTGGCGTTGGGGCGGCTGGTCGGCCGTCTACACACCGCGAGGATGAAGCATGGCTGCTTGTATCCTAAGCATGTGTATTTTTCGCTATCGGGTCCTCTGGAACTGCGCCTGATTGATCTTGAGAAATGCAAATGTATTCTTCGTCGGAAGGGATGCTTGCGCGATATGGAGACCTTGTTGCGCCATAGCCCCCTGCTGACGCCGGACGATCAACAGTTAATTTATGCGGGGTATATGGAAACGTGCCCTTATGCCTGGACTGCCAAGATGCTCGAGGCGGCGGTGAAGACCCGTATACAGGCAAAAAGGAGTTCGGCTGGTGGCTGAAGCAATGACGCTTGAGCAGTTAAAGCTGGCTCCAATGGGTTTGGCCGCGCCGTTTTCACTGGATGTTCCCGGTGGACAGGCATTGGTGTGTGAGACTGTTTTTCGCCACCTTCCAGGTAAGCGCGTAGTATTTCGCGCTCACTGGGGCGGCGCTGAGGTGCTGGTAAAGCTGTTTTTTCGTCAGAGGGATTTTCTGCGGGAACGTGCTGGGTTGGCCGCGATCCGAGAAGCAGGCATTCCCTGTCCGCGGGAAGTCTGGACGATCAAAGATGAAGGAAAGCATGTCGGCTTCCTGCTGGCTACGGAGTATCTCGACACTGCGGCCAGTCTGCAAGACTGCTATATCCAGTGGGGCCTTGAAGATTTCGTCGGGTTGCTACGGGAGGCTGTCGCATTAACCGGTCGTTTGCACCGCAGTGGCCACATGCAGGCAGATATTCATCTGGATAATTTTCTCCTGAAAGATAATCGACTTTATATGATCGATGGCGGTGGAGTTGCCCCGCTGCAGAAGCCATTCGAAAACCTGGGGTTGCTCTTTGCACAGATGACTCCAGATTATGATGACCTGTCTGCGCAGACACTGGGTGCCTATGGTGAATCCGCTCTGGACGTGCGCTTGTTCCAACGGACAATTGCGAAAATACGTGAAAAACGTATCCGCCATTACCTGGCCAAGACCACCCGGAACTGCACCCAGTTCCTGGCGACCAGAATGCCCAGGGCTTTTGTGGTGGTGGTTCGCGCATTGGCCAGCGATAACGTGTTGAAACTCATGTCAGAGCCCGAAGCGGCGGGTCAGGCTGTTTTCTTGAAGCAGGGCAATTCAGCTACAGTGATGAAGGTGGCGGGAGACCGTATCGACTGGGTGCTTAAACGCTATAACATCAAAAATTTCTGGCATGGCCTCAGCCGCTGTTTGCGGCCCAGTCGTGCCTGGATTTCGTGGAAAAGTGCCCATCGGTTAGAATTGCTCGGTATTGCAACCCCAAGACCATTGGCGATGCGTGAAGAGCGTGTTGGTCCACTGCGTCGGCAGGCCTACCTGCTGACAGAATGTGTCGAGGGTGACAACCTGCAGGCATGGCTACTCAAAAACGACAGGAATGAAATTCCAGAGTGGCTGGACAGGGAATTGTTAAAGCTTTTCGATAACCTGTGGCGTGGCAGAACCAGCCATGGTGACATGAAGGCTACTAACCTGATCGTCACCGACGGGCGGTTGGAGGTGATAGACCTCGATGCCGTACATTATCATCGCTGCAAACGAGGTTTTGTCAGAAGTTACCGCAAGGACCTGCAGCGTTTTATGGATAACTGGCAGGGTGAAACCTGGCAGCACTTTGAAGAATTGCTGAGGCCCATTGCCAGTCGGGCCGGCATTACACTCGTCAATAAAAAGGTTTAACAGTGTCTACAATTGTTCTCGGTATTTCCGGTGCGCTCAATCATGATCCTTCCGCCGCACTTTACGTGGATGAAAAGCTGGTGGCGGCCGCAGAAGAAGAGCGTTTTATCCGCGATAAACACGCCAAGGGTAAAATGCCCTTTGAGGCGGCAAAGTTCTGCCTCGAGTATGCCGGGATCAAACCCGAAGCGGTGGATGTGGTGGCTGTACCCTTTGCGCCAATTTCTATTTTTTCACCTGCGCGCTGGCACTTTGCCAGGCGCTATTGGTACGCCCCAGACCGAGCGCTGGATGCATTGCTGAATGGTAATCGTCGCTACCGTCGTTACCGCAACAGAGTGTTCGGCTTGTTGCGCGATCTCGGTATCGATCCGGCTAATGTGGAGTTCGAGCCGGTGGAACACCATTTGGCGCACGCATCCAGTGCCTACCATCTGAGCGGGTTTAAAGAGAAAACAGCCATTATGGGCGTGGATGGTAAGGGGGAATATGCCACCACTTTCTTCGGTTATGGTGAAAATGGTCACATACACAAGATCAAGGAATTCTACGATCCCGATTCCCTGGGTGGGCTTTACGGTGCCATTACTGAGTACCTCGGTTTTGAGATGCTCGACGGAGAGTACAAGGTGATGGGCATGGCCCCCTATGGCGATCCCAACAAGTACGATTTCTCTCGACTGATTGATTTCGATGGCAGGGACTTTAAGGTCAACACTCATCTGGTTAACACTGTCGGCCTGCGCCGTTACAAACAGGATGGGGTCGGCTTTTATTTCAGTCCTAAACTGATTGATTGGCTGGGGCCAAAACGAGAAGGCGATATCGCCGATGAACCCTATATAGACTACGCCGCAACCATTCAGGCGCTATTCGAGGAGGTGGTGCTGAAACTGATGGACCACTATTTGGGGGATATTATCAAGGAAACCGGGAAGTTGGCCTTTTCCGGTGGTGGAGCCTTGAACGTTAAATTGAACCAGAAAATTATCGCCCGGGATGAAGTGAAAGAACTTTTCGTACAACCGGCATCCGGTGATGCGGGAACGGCCGTAGGCGCAGCCTCCTATGCGTTGAAAAAACGCGGCATTCAGCCGGAAGCGATGGGGCATGTTTATCTTGGCCCGAAATACAGTAATGAGGACTGTATCCGCGCCTGTGAAGAGCACGCTGAAAAGCCGACATATCAAGTAATTGATCAGGTGCCCCAGCGCATTGCCAAAATCCTGGTGGAAGGTAACCCTGTGGCCTGGTTCCAGGGACGCATGGAGTTTGGTCCGCGGGCGCTGGGTGGGCGTTCTATTATTGGTTGCCCCAGCTCGTCAGGTGTCGCAAATCGCATTAACGAGCAAATTAAATTCCGCGAGCGCTGGCGGCCATTCTGCCCCAGCATGCTGGATCGGGTTGCACCGGAGATGTTCAAAATTGATCACCCGGCCCCCTTCATGACCTTCACGTTTGAGGTGAACGACGAGTGGAAAACCCGCGTGCCTGAGGTGGTGCACGAGGATGGCACCGCCCGCGCCCAGGCGCTGAAGTGCGAGTACAACCCGCGCTACTATGAGTTGATGGAAGAGATGGAAAAGTTGACGGGCAACGGAGTGGTGTTGAATACCTCGCTCAATCGTCGTGGAGAACCCATGGTTTGCTCCCCTGCGGATGCCTTAAATATGTTCTTTGGGTCTGACTTGCAGTACTTGATTATGGAAGATGTTCTAGTGGTGAAGGCTTAAGTTGATTGTCACGCTGATAAGTATTTCGGGATTGTTGTGAGCCACTTCTCGCATAAAGAAGTCTGTCTAGGGTTCAATTATTTGGCATCAGGAGTGTCATGATTAAACATAAATTACTCTGGAGGCTGTTGCCCAAAATAAAAAAAGATTCTTTATTGAGCTCTATGTCTATTTTGGAGTGTAGGCAGTTCCAAAAAAAGGTCAATGGACGATGTTTTTTGCCTGATTGCTTTCAGTCCGCTGGCGCGGTTTATGTTCATGTGCCCAAAGTTGCAGGTAAGAGTATTTGCGAATTATTTTTCAATGGTGAAAATTTGGGGCATATGCCATATATCTGGTACGAAAAAATAGCACCTGCAACATGTGCTAGCAGTTTTACATTTTCTTTTGTTAGGAATCCTTGGGATAGAGTTGTTTCCGCCTATCATTACCTCTTGTCTGGAGGGGCCTTAAAGAGAGATGGAGATATTTCAAAGGAGCTTTCGCAATACAAAAACTTTGATGACTTCGTGTTGTGCTGGTTGCGGAAAGACAAGCTGGATAAGCATGTTCACTTCGTACCGCAATATGAATTTTTAATAAATGACAAAGGAACCATCGATCTTGATTTTGTCGGTCAATATGAACGCATGGATCAGGATATAAAAGAGATTTGCGGCCGACTAAATTTGCATGAGGGCAAGCATCTTGAGCTCCAGAAGGTTAATGCAAGCCAACGAGAAAGTTATCAGAAATATTATTCGGAAGGTTCGATGGAAATCGTTGCTGACTTGTATAGAACGGATATAGAAATGTTTGGCTATGCCTTTTAATTGTGGATAAAGCTATGGCAGATAAATGGATCTTGCAGCTCTGCCATGGATATTCCGCACCTTTCGGTGAAGTGGCTCGGCAGTGGCGAGTCCTCTTTAAGGGCACGGAATATCGAATTCTTACGGTCTTTCTCACTGGTGTGCCTGATGAGCAGGTCAAGCAGCTGGTGGGAGGTGATGTCATGTTTCTCGGCTATAAATCAAAAGACTTGCGGGGCATGAAAATTAGGCAGATCCGTACAATAAGAAAATTGCATCTAAAGTTCCAGTTTTGTTTTGCTATTGCTCATCGCTTTAAGTCGATCTATATCGCGACCCATCTGCCCGGGGTCAGAGTCATTGGCGTCAGTCACGCTTATGGTGTCTATGGCCGACTTCTTAGAAAACGTTATGTCATGAAGCGGGCATCTAATCTGAGGTTGGTCGGTGTATCTAATGCCATTCGTGATGATGCACGCCAGGCATTACCTAAATTGCCGGCTGCACATATCCAAACAGTCTACAACCATATAGATGTCGATAAGATCCGCATCGGACAGTTCACCCGTGAGGAGGCGCGAAAGCACCTTGGTTTGGCGGAAGGAGATTTTGTTGTTGCTAATGTCGGGCGTCTGCATCCAGATAAGGATCAAGCAACACTGATTAAAGCCTTTGCAAAAGTACAACTTGAAATACCGGGGGCACGTCTGGTCATTATTGGCGACGGGCGTCTGCGGCCTGATTTAGACAGGCAGATTAAAGAGCTCGGTATGACTGAATGGATTGACCTAAAGGGGTGTGTGCCCGAGGCATACCGTTACTTCAGTGCTTTCGATGTGTTCGTGTTGTCCTCCAACTATGAGCCGTTTGGGATGGTTTTGTTGGAGGCAATGGCGGTGCCTGTACCGGTGATCAGTTCGGAATGCGGCGGTGCTCCTGAAGTACTGGGTGATGCAGGCAAGTTTTTCCCGGTGGGAAATTCAGAAGGTCTGGCAGAACAGTTGGTGGGTGTCTATCGGGAAGGTAGGGAACGTCGCGAAATGGTAGCAGATGCATTACATGATCGTCTTCTAACCTTGTTCTCTGACGAGGCTGTGTGCCAGTCATTCGCTACACTGCGTACTGACTGGGATTGCAATTGATTAATGATAGCTTCTCTCTGAATGGGTTTGAGAGCGGACATACGATAAAAATCTTTTCTTTGTCGCTATGTGCACGCCCGAAAGAAAGTGTTTTTTCCCTTGAAAAATACAGGGGTGCTGAAAAGATTTCCTGGAGTCTATTTTGAAAAAGAAATTGGTTTTTATTTTATCTTCGAACTATAGCGGATCACACTTTCTTTCCTTGATGCTCGGAAGTCACACGCAAGGTATGCACCTCGGTGAGCTAAAGAATGTATACAAAAAGGGTGGCTTTGATAAGTGCTATGTCTGTGAAGCAGGGGCCCGCTGCGAACTATTTCGGGGGATTTCCGAGCATGAAAAAAGCCGATTGTTCGACTTCCTGTACGAACGAGTGGATGAAAAGATCAATTTTTTAGTGGATGCTTCTAAAAAGCCGAGATGGTTTAAAGATTTTTCAAAAAATGACGAATATGACATTTATCTAATTCATCTGGTCAGAGACCCTAGAGCACTTTCCAGAAGATGGTTGATGCGATTTTCTGAAATGGATATCGGCTTGCGAGAGCGTATCCGGCAAATAAGAAAAAACCCGGCAAAAATATTTAAACTGCTTTTTTGTGATGATTTGGTTGTCTGTTTGTACAAGTGGATTTCTCAGAACAGGGAAATAGCCGAGTTTATAGATGACACAGGTCTGCCAAGTAAGAGAATCACCTATAAACAGCTCGCCACGAACCCGGACCAAACATTAGGAGATATATGTGGTTGGTTGGGCCTTGAATACGAGCCGGAGCAGAAGGAGTATTGGAGATTTCCGCATCATGGTTCCCAGAAAGAGGAGTATCAGTGGATTAAGAGTCAGGGTGTCGGCTCATATTTTGATCAGAGGTGGAGATCATATTTAACCGATTCACAGATAGAACGTATAGAAAACCATAAGGATCTAAATGTTTTCATGAAAAGCATTTCTCTGGGTTTTTCAAACGACGGGTTGGAACATGTCGGGAAAGAATGAGGTGGAGAAAAATGATGATAGCTGCTCAATAAGTGTAGTGATTCCGTCATATAATTACGGACGATACCTGCCCGATGCTGTCAGGTCTGTGGTAGAGCAAGCGGGACGTTGGGATTTAACAGTAATCGATGATGGCTCCACGGACAATACGAACGAAGTGGCCAAAGCACTGGCCAATGAATATCCAGGAAAATTTAACTACATCTATCAAGAAAACAAAGGGTTGGCTGCCACGCGAAATGGGGCGGCCAGCCTCACGAAGGGCGATTACCTGCTATTTCTCGATGCTGATGATTGGCTATGCAAGGGCGCACTTGAAAAGATAAGCCGTTTCTTGGTGCTAAACAACAGGCCTGCGATGCTTGTCTGTGATTATTATTCTGCCGATGCAACTACATTCAGATTGCGAAAAAACAAGGGGCTGCCTTCCTCGTTTGAGAAGAGGCTCGATGCCTATTTATTCAAAAAATCGATTAGTCTTGCCTCTGGTGCGACAATAATCAGACGCGATGTGTTTAATCAGTTTGACTTTCCTGACAACCTCGCCAGCTCAGAGGATTTGCCCTTTTACGCTGGGGTATTAGCTCATTACATGGATGTGACAATATTTCACGAGCCAGTGGTTAACATACGCAAGCATGCTGGCCGAATGAGACGTGATATTGAAAGAATGGAGAAGACAGCCCCCCGGTTAAATGAAGAAATACTAAAGCGCCTACCATTGCCGTATAAAAAATGGCGTCGGAGGCTTGATGCTAGGCATTTTTTGTCAATGTCGAGGCTGAGTTTTCTTGCAGGCAATAACCAGGCGGGAAAGAAGTATTATTGGCGTGCTCTCAAGGCCAGTCCGTTGGCTCTATTCCAGTTTTCCTACCTGAAGAAGCTGGTGTCGAACATTTTTTAATCAGTATTTTCTGGGCGTTATCTCGTTTCCTTGGCGAGAGCACAGGTAATAATAATTGATCATGGCGTGAAGATGTTATGTTATTAGAGTGCAAAGCTTTCTATGAAAGCTGGAAAGTTAAGTTCATTACGAAACATGTCTGGTTGCTTGTTCCATCTCTGTTTTTTATCTCCTTCATTCCCGAAAATGCAACGGGCATTACAAACCTTTATCGTTTGCTGGTGGTCTTGCCATTAATACTTAGCATTAGGTCTTCAGATGTTGAGGCGTTGTGGGAGAGTTCGACCGCAAAATGGTTTGTTGTGTTATGCGGGTGGATGATTCTAAGTCTCTTTTTTGATGGAGTGTCCTACAAGGATGTAAAGCTTTTCTGGCGTATGTTGAATCTTGTTGCGCTGTTCTATTTGGTGTTTCTGGTTTTCAGGTATCACTTGCCTAAAATATCCAACCTTCAGCCAGCACTGTTATTTTTTGGTTTCTTGGGTGGGCTTTTGATTATTGCCGATTGGGGGGGGTTGCGTGATTTTAGCGTCGATTCACAATACTACCGCGAGTCAGGCCGGGGAATTTTTCATCATCATCTTGAAGTTGGTTGGGTGATTGGCTTGCTAGGTGTTATTTCCCTGAATCAGTTTTTACGTGCAGTAGGCTGGCTAAAGCTCTTTTTGTATGGGGGCTTGTTTTTGTTTTTTTCCATAGTGTTGCTGCTGGTTCAGGCACGTGGGGGGTATGTCCTGTATTCAGTGGGCATAGTCATACTGCTCTTGATGACCCCTACACGACGCACCATGTGGTTGTTGGTTGCGGGTGCTATCCTGATGCTGGTGTGTTCTATTGTGTTTAGAAATGAACTCGCGGCACTCTGGGGGAATGTTTTGGCACGCGGTTCCTCTAGTAGGCTCCCTATCTGGAACAATGGTATCCAGGCGGTAACAGATTCATTTTCGGCACTTTTGTTTGGCCATGGTTTGTCTGCCGTTGCTGAAAACATGGTGGGGCATTTTCAGGTCGCGCATTTTCATAATTTTTTTCTAACGCACACCTTTTATACCGGTCTGGTCGGCATTTTTCTGTATTTTGGACTTGTGGTGAATGCGATAAAAAAAGCCCTTTCTTCAAAAGAAACCCTTGTCTGGGGAGTGTTAGTGTTGTCTATGCAGGTGGCCTTTATGACGGATGGAGATCGCCTTGCGGTTAACCCGTCCGCCATGATGTTATGTTTTTTGCTTCCGTTAGCCATCGCCACCTTTTCTACTTATGAGAGATCTTAAGCAGTCGTAAGTGGTCAGGCTTCCTCAATAGAAATAATGCTTGTCTTCTTGATGACGAGCTTGGCATTGATAGCAGATATGCTTAGATAAAAGGCATGCTGTAAAGCTTAGATAGTAAGCCGGGTGATATCGAAGTTCTCTACCTCTCGTGATAAAGAGCCGGTTCTCTTTGTTTGGCGCTGGAAAGTCTATTGTTATGCTGGGATGGGACATAGAGCAGTTAATTAATAAAAATAGCCTCGTACATTTTGCTATGGGGGTGAGGCTAGCATACTTTCAATATTGTTTGCGAGGTCGCTGGCTTCATCTTTGCCGGTATAGCCACTGATAAAACTGCTGAAGTGTCGTTGTAATTGAGAAGAGTCTTCTTTGTATCGAGCAATATGCTGGAAGTTCCTCAGGCGCAATTCTTCCGATAGGGGGCCCCGGTAGATTTTCATGTCAGCCACGTCGATCAATCCCAAGCGGTTTTCTTGAGTGACGACGATGTTGCCCAGATGCAGTGAGCGAAAGTAAATGCCCTTGTCGTGTAATTCCCGAAAAAACTTGCCCAATTTGCTGGCGATGATTAAATCGATGCCATGGGAAAGTTTGCGAAGGGTTTTTCCTGTGAGTGGATAATAGTGCACAGCGGTGCGGTGGATACTGGGTATTTTGTATAGTTCGAGAACTGTGACCGTAGGAATCCCTTTTTCTATTAGCTTGCCCACGTTTTTGACAAAGCGCTTGGAGTAGGGGTAGAACCGTGCCGCGGAGAACAATCGCTTAACCCGGAATAGTTTTAGGTAAGTCCCGTCTGCCAGCAGGAGCACTTTGTCGCCAAAATGGTCTGCTTCAATAACTGTTGCCCCGTCACGAAGGGCGGCATAGTCGTCTTTTGACAATTTTTTCATGGTGTTTCCGTATGGTTCTCGGTGGCATTATAGAGATGCACCCTATGCTAAGATACCCGCACTTTTTCACAGGACCCATTCGATGAAATTGACTGTTCCTCGCTTTGATCGTGCTCAGGTACTGGTGGTCGGCGACCTGATGTTAGATCGTTATTGGCATGGCGCGACCTCTCGGATTTCACCTGAAGCCCCAGTGCCGGTAGTGAAGGTGGGGCAGCGGGAAGATCGTATCGGTGGCGCGGGCAACGTAGCACTGAACATTGCCTCGCTGGGCGCGGGCGCATCGCTGGTGGCGGTTGTGGGGCAGGACGAAGCGGCTGAAGCTTTAAAGACACGTCTTGAGTCTGCCGGTATCCATGCCGATTTTCAGGTGTCCGCTGACAAACCCACTATTACTAAATTGCGCGTTATCAGTCGCCACCAACAGTTGTTACGCCTGGATTTTGAGGAAGGTTTTGATTCCAGGGATTGTGATCAGCTGCCCGAAAAAGTTGAACAGTTGTTAGCGAATGTTGGGGTTTTGGTGATATCTGACTACGCCAAAGGCGCCTTGCAAGACCCTCAGCCCTTTATTTGCTCTGCGCGAGCGGCTGGGATTCCAGTGCTGGTAGATCCCAAGGGTTCAGATTTTGAACGTTATCGCGGGGCAACGCTGCTGACGCCCAACCTGGCCGAATTTGAAGAGGTGGTAGGGCATTGTAGCAATGAGCAGTCATTAGTAGAAAAAGGCCTCGGTCTGCTGGATAGACTTGATATTGAAGCACTGCTGATCACCCGCAGTGAGCATGGTATGACCCTGCTGCGCAGGGGTATGCGTGAATTGCACCTGCCTGCCAGAGCGCGGGAAGTGTTTGATGTTACCGGTGCCGGGGATACCGTGATCTCGGTATTGGCGGCCGCTTTGGCCGCGGGGGAAGCGATGCCCGAAGCGGTGGCCATGGCCAACATAGCAGCGGGCATTGTGGTGGGCAAGCTGGGTACGGCTACAGTGAGCATGCCGGAACTGCGGCGGGCGATTCAGCAGGAGCAGGGTTCCGAGCGTGGTGTGGTCAATGAAGAGCAATTGCAGGTGGATGTGGTCGATGCCCGTGCTCACGGCGAGCGCATCGTCTTTACCAACGGTTGCTTTGATATTCTCCATGCCGGTCATGTGGGGTATCTGGAACAGGCCCGCAAACTCGGGGATAGGTTGATTGTGGCCATCAACTCCGACGCTTCAGTAACCAGGCTCAAGGGTGAAGGTAGGCCGATTAACCCTGCGGATCGCCGCATGGCGGTGCTGGCGGGGCTTGAAGCAGTGGACTGGGTCGTTTCTTTTGAGGACGATACTCCGGAACGTTTACTGGCGTTAATCCGCCCCGACATTCTGGTGAAGGGTGGCGACTATAGCCGCGAACAGGTGGTGGGCTGGGAGATTGTAGAAAGTTATGGCGGCGAGATAGCGGCGTTAGATTTTCTCGATGACTGCTCAACCACGGCAATTGTTAATAAAATTCAGAAGAAGTAAGCGATCACATACCTGTAATTGCCCGAACGGCCTTGTCGACATTGCTGGTCAGATGTGAGGGGTTGATGGTGCCGACAATGGCGCTGCTGACACCCGGGTGGGCAAATAGTGTGCCGAAAGTCTTTTGTACTGAATCCTCTCCATGCGCCACAGTTGCATGGCCGCTGGCTAAAGCCTTCTTGATCAGTACGCCCTTGCGGTGATCGTGACAGTAGTCGATGACCGGTAATTCTTCATCATGCTCAAGGTTCCACGTCACCATCACACCATCGGATTTTTCAGCCGCGAGCAGTCCGCCAGCAACCGTTTTGCTGGACATGCCAAAGGCGCGTATCTTTCCTTGGGCTTTAAGCTCGGCCAGGGCGTCAAGGGTGCCGAAGTGGTTGATGATGTATTCATCATTGCCATCCGAATGAACCAGTACGATGTCGATCATCTCGGTGTGCAGTCGCTGGAGGCTGCGCTCGATGCTGAAGCGGGTGTGTTCTGGGGTGAAATTGAAATGTGACTGGCCATTTTCGAATTCTTCGCCGACCTTGCTACAAATAACCCATTGATCACGTTGCCCCTTCAGCAGGTTCCCCAGTCTTTCCTCACTGTTACCGTAGGCTGGTGCGGTATCGATCAGGTTGATGCCGAGATCCAGGGCCAGTGAAATCAATCTGCCAGCTTGTCGGTCATCAGGAATCGCAAAACGATCTGGGTATTTAACACCCTGGTCGCGCCCTAACTTGACAGTACCGAGGCCGAGAATGCTGACGTCAATGCCTGTGGTGCCAAAGGACCGTTTGGGTAGCTGATCGGGTAACACGGTCAATCTCCAAATGCCGTTTGCCAGGGAGTCGGTGCCAGTGGTGGTCGTTCCAGAAAATCCAACTCGGGAATGCCGGGACAGGAGGGTTCAATCCCCATTGTTCTTAGTAGAGCCATGACTTCGTCTGCCAGGTTGGGCGATAGAGTGAGTTTGGTGGGCCAGGCGACGATAACATTGGCGCACCCCTCGGCACGACTGGCAAAGGCTTTATCCGGGCGGGCGAAATTGCGCTGACGCGGTTCGGCGCGGTCCACCGGCAGGGAGGCCCAGCGGGCGTCAGATAGATCCAGCCAAGGCATCAGATCAGCCAATTCACGCTTGGCGCAGGCGATGACTTCCTCTGCCGTTTGGTGAGCCCCTTTTTCTGCCAACGTGCCGCCCAGATACCAGACCTGGCTGCCATCAGTACAGGGGTGGCTGGAAATAGTCAGCCTTGGCGTGGTTTCCGCCCCTAGGCAGTGGCCATAAAAATGGTGTGGATGGTGGTGTTTGACCATCACCTGTTGCAGGGGGCGGCGCTGCATCTGTGGGGAGGTAATACCCAGTTCTTTGAGCAATGCTTCGTTGCCTTGGCCGGCGCTCAATACTACTTGGCGGGGAGCCAGCTGGAAGTGATGGCAATTGTGCTGAAAGTCGATGGCCATTGACTGGTTGGGTAGTCGCTGCCAACTGGCCTGAGCCCAGTCAATTTTGAAAATGCGATCAGGGTGGTTATCTGCGAGTGCTTTGACGACGGTAGGCACGTCGAGCACCATATCTACAAGCTGGTAGAGACTGCCGCTAAATTCAGGATGCTGGAACAGTGCCGGACGGTCTTTTTTGCCAACTTTGTTCACGCGTCCACGGGTGGCTTTGCTGGCCAGAAAAGTAGACATTCGTGACAATGCACTGTTGCTGGACCACAAATAAAAACAGTCGCTGAGTGTGGCTGCCCCACGCAAATCCACGTCACCATTCCCGGCCAGACAAGCGCGCCAGTGATTGGGCATATCGGCTATGGCTTCAGATGCTCCGGTGAGCGCGCCGCTGAGGGTATACTTGATGCCCCCGTGAATCATGCCCTGACTGGCTACCGTCTGGTCGTTGCCCAGCGCGGTCTGCTCGAACAGTATGGCATTGTAACCGGCATGTACTAACCGGTTGAGCAGCCAGAGTCCGGCAATGCCTCCACCTATAATGGCGATGTCGCAGGAGTGGGTCTGGGGTGGTTCGATCGGGGCCATGGATGTGCAATTTTCTCCTGCGCTGAAAACGTGCTCTATCTGCAAAGATGGTGATTTTGAGAGAGCAAAAATGACGGACTAGTATACCCCGGTCATTCTCTTTATGCTTTCGGCAAAACCCGTTTGCGACTCCGCAGTTGCCTGGAGGCCTTTTTGGCACGTCTTGTCTATTCCCTGCTGTTCTGCCTGCTGACTCCGCTGATTCTGCTGCGCTTGTTGTGGCGCAGTCGCTTGGCGCCAGAATACCGTCGACGCTGGGACGAGCGCTTCGGGTTTGTAACCGACATTCCATCAGTCCGCCAAGTGATTTGGGTGCATTCCGTTTCGGTGGGGGAAACGCTGGCGGCGGTGCCGATGATTCGCGAATTACAGCGGCGTTATCCACATGCCCTGTTGGCGGTAACCACTATGACACCCACTGGGTCGGCACGGGTTAAGGCGGTGTTTGGTGATAGCGTCTACCACGTCTATGCCCCCTATGATATTCCCTGCGTTTTGCGACGTTTTCTGAAGCGGTTGCACCCGGCTTTACTGGTGATTATGGAAACGGAGCTCTGGCCGAATCTGATCTGCTGCTGTCACGAGCAGCAGATTCCAGTAGTGGTGGCCAATGCTCGACTGTCGGCAAATTCCGCTAAGGGTTACCGTAAATTTGCCGCGCTGACCTCTCCGATGCTTGGTTGTATCAATACCATCGCGGCCCAGCATCAGGATGATGGTGAGCGATTCTTATCGCTGGGGCTGTCGGCACAGCAGTTAGTCGTCACCGGTAATATCAAGTTCGACCTCGACATTGACGATGAGCTGAAACAGCGGGCCGCCGAGCTGCGCAGCCAGTGGCGCGGCACTTCCGGGCGGTCAGTTTTGTTGGCGGCCAGCACCCATCGTGGCGAGGATGACATCGTACTGGACGCCTTTGCCCGCCTTCTAGAACATTATCCTCATCTGTTATTAGTACTGGTGCCACGACACCCGGAGCGTTTTGATGAGGTGGCGCAACTTTGTGAAGGCAGAAAACTGAAGGTGGTACGACGCAGCCATGAAATTGTGCCTACGCTGCCAGATCAGGTGTTGCTCGGCGATACCATGGGTGAATTATTGCTGTTCTTTGGTGCTTGTGACATCGCTTTTGTCGGCGGCAGTTTGGTGCCGGTGGGAGGACACAACCTGATTGAACCCGCTGCTTGGAGTGTGCCGGTGCTGAGTGGGCCGCAGCTGTTTAATTTCGCCGAGGCCTCTAGTCTGCTGCTTCAGGCCGGGGGGATGGCGATTTGTGAAGATGCTGCCGCCATCGACGCGGCAGTTAGCAAGTTGCTGACTTCAACTGAAACGGCCTCCCGGATGGGGGCGGCAGCTAAGTCGGTGGCAGACAATAATCGCGGCGCGTTGGAGCGCTTGCTGGCAGTTATTGAACGCCAGCTTTCACCACATTGATACCTGGGTCGAGCCAGGCGTTGAGCTGGTAAATATCTTCAGGACTCAACTGTCCAGCCACTTCCTTCAAACGCAGCAGGCTGCCGATATAGTCATAACGGGCATTGGCGTAGTCCCGCCGTGCCTGGAAGAGATTGCGCTGGGCCACCAGCACGTCAACGATATTGCGGGTACCCGCTTCATAGCCGGCTTGGGTAGCTTCCAAAGCACTGTCCGCTGAAGTAATAGCCTGGCTGCGAGCCTTAACTCGAGCACTGTTGGTGAGCACCAGAAGGTGTTGTGAGCGAGCCTGCTGAACCGTGTTGCGCTGGGCGCCAATGAAAATTTCCTCGGCCTGCACATACTGCTGGTAGGCCTGGCGGCGCTCGGCGCTGACCAGTCCACCGGTGAAAATGGGTACGGTCAATTGTAGACCAATGGTCCGACCTTCCTGGTCCGTATCTGAGGGACTGGTAAAAAATTGGTTGGTATTGAAGTCGGTGCCCCTGAATTCGCTGTCAGTCTGATTATCGGAATAAGACATCGAGCCCGACAACGTTGGCGCATGCTCGTATTTCTTCGATTTGGCATTTTCATCTGCGGCATCGCGCTGGTAGCGGGTGGCCTGCAAACTGAAATTGTTCTGCAAGGCAAACTGTACCCAATCCTCCCGGTTCAGCGGCTCCGGAGGAACCACGGGAAAATCAGCCATCAAGCCCGCCAGCTGTTGGTGTGGTTCTCCGGTCAGAACCGTCAGTCCCTCAAAGGCGATATCCAGTGCTCCTCGGGCTTCCAGTGTGTTGACGCGGGCGTCGTCGTAGGCGGCCTGGGCTTCGTGCACGTCCGTGATGGGCAGCAGACCCACCTCAAAACGTTCTTTGGTTTGCTCCAGCTGACGCTGGATGGCTTTTTCCTGGGCCAGCGCCGTCTCGAGATTTTCCCTGGCGCGCAATACTTCAAAATAGGCATCGGCGGTGCGCAGGATCAGTGTTTGCTGGTCCGCGGCGAACTGCAGTCGCGCCTGTTCGCTAATGGCCTTGCCCTGCTGAAAGCTGAACCAGGCGGGGAGGTCAAAAAGCGGTTGTGACAGGGTCAGGGAATAACCCTCGCTGTCCGTATCGGTGTGTCCTTTGCGGCCAAATTGGGCGTTCTGCCCAAGTACGGTGGAAGTAGAGCCGCTGGTTTCCAGTTCTTCATATTGCCCGGTGGCGAAGATTTGCGGTAAGAGCCCAGCCCGGCCAATATTTTTGGATTCCTGGCCAGCCAGGTAGGCGGCATGGGCGGCACGCAATTGCGGATCGTTTTGTACAGCCTGCTCGTAGATTTCGGAGAGGGTGTTTCCCAGGGTTATTGGCGCAGAGAGTGCGACAAGAAGCGGGAGTACGAATTTTGAAAAACGCATTGCGAGTCCTTCGTCAAGTGGTTGGCAGGCCGCTGAGTCTAGCAGATTTTGTTGGGCTGGACAGTGGCAGACACGCTGTGTAGGGTTGTTGAAAATGTATCGTCTCAAGGGTTAACGAGTGCGAGACGACAGACAAGAAATTCTGCACTGTGGGATATGACATGTCGCAACAAAACCAGTTCTCAGCTTCTGATGTGGAGGTGCTGGAACGTCAAACGGTATTTAAGGGCTTTTTTACGATGGCCCGGTTATGTTTGCGCCACAAATTGTTCGCGGGGGGGTGGTCAAAGCCGATATTTCGGGAGCTGTTTGAGCGTGATCACTGTGTCGGGGTGCTACTTTATGATCCCCGGCTTGAACTTGTCGCCCTGACCGAACAGTTCCGGGTCGGGGTGCTGGGGCAGCAGCAGAGTCCCTGGTTATTTGAAGTGGTGGCGGGTATGGCCGAGCCCAATGAGTTACTGGAAGACGTGGCCAGACGCGAGGTGCTTGAAGAGGCGGGTATTCACGCTCAGGAATTGATTAGCATCTGTGATTACTGGGTTAGTCCCGGCGGCAGCAGTGAGCGGATGTACCTGTTTTGTGCGCCTGTCGACCTGTCAAATGCCGGGGGCTTGTTTGGCCTCGATCACGAGTCTGAAGACATCAGGTTACATGTACTACCGGAACAGCAGGCATTTGACTGGTTAGATGAGGGACGATGCAACAATGCTGCCACAATCATCAGCCTGATGTGGTTGAGAACCAACCGACAACAATTTCTGTGATGAACTATGCTGTTTTTTATTGTGGATAGGGCAACCGTGCAAAATGTGAATCAGCGCTGTGACTGAGAAACTGAAAATGCGTTACAAAGTCGACTTGAGGGGGTACATGGCGGACTGCGAGGCCAATTACTTCCGTCTCATGAAGTTGTTTCCCGATATGTTGGAGGAAGCAGCGGAGCGGAGGTTGGGACTTAGTCACGACAGCGATCACGAGTTGTTCCTGCTTGTTCGGGAGAACACTCGCTATACCACCCTCATTGAGCTGAGCCAGGTTGCCAGTGCCGGGAAAGAGAACCCCTGGTTCCGGTTGCCTGTGCTGATGTTGAGGTTGTATCACGATGCGCGGGTTGCAGAAGTGGTGTCATGCGATGGTTTCAGACATCTCCGGCCGCGCTATGGTTACCCCAATCAACAGATGCACCAGCAAGATGAGAAGGCGCAGTGGAACCGTTTCCTCGGCGAGTGGCTCTCCCACTGCCTGGCACGGGGCTACTATCCGGAACCCTTGTTTGGCGAAGCTCCCTAACGGGCTGAAAGGTATTGGCCTGGTATCGTCTCAGTGAAGGGAGAAAAGAGTTGTCTTTGCAATTGCCAGATAATCAGGAAATCAAGTTAATCCAGTTGTCCGATTGTCATCTGGGTTCCGATGAGCATTTTTCCCTGGCCGGAATTAACACTGCCGAGAGCCTTGGCCAGGTTATGTCCAGTCTCGACAAAAAACTGTCAGATTATGATCTATTGGCGGTGACCGGGGATATTGCTGCGGATGGGGAGCGGGCTGCCTACGAGTTATTTGAACGCTCGATGCCTGCGGGTACGCCATTTGCCTGGTTGCCGGGTAACCATGATGATTTCACCCTGATGCAACAGACCTTACGGCAGCCGTTTCAGCGGGTGGTGGAACTTAACGATTGGGTGGCAATTTTTTTGGTGAGTGCTGTGGCGGGTCAAGTGGGTGGGCAGCTGACAGATGTCGAGCTGGTCGAACTCGCGCAATTGTTGGAAAAGTACCGGAAACGGCATGTGGTGTTATTCGTTCACCATCCCCCGGCAGAAATCGACTGCCAGTGGCTCGACAAGCAGCGCATCGCTAATCACCAGGCGCTGGCAGAGCTATTAGCGGGTTTTGATCATGTCCGCGCGATCTTTAGTGGTCATGTGCATCAGAGCTGTGCAACCCATTGGGCGGGAATTCCCGTCTACAGCGTGCCATCTACTTGTTTTCAGTTTGCGCCTGGCAGTGAGGAGTTTGATCTTTGTGAGCAGCCACCGGGCTATCGCTGGATTCATTTGCATACCGATGGCTCCATCGACACAGGTGTTGAATTTGCCCGGCGTGATCTACAGCAGGTCGATCGTCACTGTATCGGTTACTGAGGTTAGCCTGGCCTGCCAGATCGTCCGCCATGATGGTTCTTTCCCGCTGCTCAATGCCGCTATAATCCGGGGCATCTTTCGATAAGGTTACCGGTCTGGCATGGCGTTAGTTTACATTCATGGCTTTAACAGCTCTCCTGCCTCCCTGAAGGCGCGCCAGACGGATGAATGGTTGTCACTGCATCATCCCCATATTCCTTTTTTCTGTCCCCAGCTCAGCAATCAACCCGATCTCGCCATTCAGCAATTGCAGGCGTTGATCGAACAGGCCGAGCAACCGGTGGGATTGGTGGGCAGCTCCATGGGCGGTTACTACGCCACCTGGTTGGCCGAGCAATATGGTTTGCCCTCGGTGCTGATTAATCCCGCGGTCAAACCCTATGAGTTGATGCTGGATTACTTGGGGGAAAATGCCAATTACCATACTGGCGAACGTTATGTGCTCGAACAGCGACATGTGGAAGCGGTCCGTCATCTGGAGGTTTCTACGCCATTGAATCCATCGCGCTACTGGGTACTGTTGCAAACAGGGGACGAAGTGCTGGATTATCGGCAGGCGGAATCCAGATACACCGGTTGCCGCATGACCATAGAGCAGGGTGGCGACCACAGCTTCCAACACTACGAACGCCACTTGCCGGCCATTTTTGAATTCTTGCAGTTGTCATCGGGGTTTCATGAATAAATACACCGCAGAAGATATTGAAGTACTCACGGGGCTCGACCCGGTCAGGAAGCGGCCGGGGATGTACACCGACACCTCACGACCCAATCACCTCGCCCAGGAAGTTATCGACAACAGTGTTGATGAGGCGCTCGCCGGTCACGCCAGCAAAATTGATGTGGTCCTGTATCGGGACGGCTCCGTCTCGGTGGCAGACAACGGTCGCGGCATGCCGGTGGATATCCACCCGGAGCAGGGTTTACCCGGGGTAGAGGTGATCCTTTCCACGCTCCACGCCGGGGGCAAGTTTTCCAACAAGAATTACCAGTTCTCCGGCGGTTTGCACGGCGTGGGGGTGTCAGTGGTCAATGCGCTGTCCAGCAAGTTGGAGGTGACCATTCGACGCGATGGCCATGTTTACCGCATGGGTTTTGCTGGCGGTAATAAAGTATCTGACTTGGAGGTGGTCGACACCTGCGGCCAGCGCAACACTGGTACGGAACTGCGCTTCCTGCCCGATCCCCAGTACTTCGATACCGTCAAATACTCACTTTCCCGGCTGAAACACGTGTTGCGTGCGAAGGCGGTACTCTGTGCCGGGTTAGAGGTGAATTTCAAGGATGAGGCCAGCGGTGAAGCAGAAAGCTGGTGCTATGAGGACGGCCTGGCGGACTACCTGCGCGGCGCCACTGCAGGTTGGGAGGTGCTGCCGGACGTCCCCTTTGTTGGCAGTTTTTCCGCCGAGAGCGAGGCGGTGGATTGGGCGCTGCAATGGTTGCCGGAAGGGGGCGATCTCACTCAGGAGAGTTACGTCAACCTGATTCCGACCGCTCAGGGCGGAACGCATGTCAATGGTTTGCGCACTGGCTTGCTTGAGGCCATGCGTGAGTTCTGCGAGTTCCGTAATCTGTTGCCGCGTGGCGTCAAATTGACCCCGGACGACATCTGGGACAAGTGCTGTTTTGTCCTGTCATCAAAGCTGGCTGACCCGCAATTCTCTGGCCAGACCAAGGAGCGACTCTCCTCCCGTGAGGCGGCAGCATTTGTTTCCGGGGTGGTTAAGGATGCATTTAGCCTGTGGCTGAATCAGCACACCGAGGATGCTGAGCGGCTGGCGGAACTCTGCATTAATAATGCCCAACGACGTTTGCGTGCCAGTAAAAAAGTAGCGCGCAAAAAAGTCACCACCGGTCCTGCCCTGCCTGGCAAGTTAGCGGATTGCTCCAGCGCTAGCCCGGAGCTGAGCGAGTTGTTTCTGGTAGAAGGGGACTCGGCGGGCGGCTCTGCCAAGCAGGCCCGCAACCGCGAACACCAGGCCATCATGCCGCTGCGCGGTAAAATTCTGAACACGTGGGAAGTAGACAGTCAGGAAATTCTTGCGTCTCAGGAAGTGCATGACATTTCCGTGGCGATCGGCATTGACCCCGCAAGTGATGATCTGGAGGCGCTGCGCTACCACAAGATTTGTATTCTGGCGGACGCGGATTCCGACGGCTTGCACATCGCCACGCTACTCTGTGCTCTATTCGTCAGACACTTCCGGCCACTGGTGTCCGCAGGGCATGTCTACGTTGCCATGCCGCCGCTATACCGTATCGACGTGGGCAAAGATGTCTATTACGCCCTGGATGAGGGTGAAAAACAGGGCATTCTCGACCGTATAGAGGCGGAGAAAAAACGCGGTAAGGTCAATGTGCAGCGTTTTAAGGGACTCGGTGAAATGAATCCTATTCAGTTGCGTGAGACCACCATGGATCCGGATACACGGCGATTGGTGCAGCTGACCATTACTGCCGGGGATGATACCAACAGCCTGTTAGACATGCTGTTGGCCAAGAAGCGTGCGCCTGATCGCAAGGAATGGCTGGAAACACGCGGTAATCTGGCGGATATATAATGAGCCTCACCGGCGCGGCATTTAGTCGTGTCGGTGAGAGGCAAAACTGGCACGAAACTCCAGGGGAGTTAACACATGACGTGGATACTCAAGGTTGCAAAAGTAGGTTTGGTTTCCCTGGTGGTTCTGTTGGCGGTGGTGGTGACATTGCTGCCGTTTGTGGTGCGCTGGCAGGCTGTCGCCTGGTTCGAACGGCAGGGGTTGGAAGCGTCCATCGGCTATGTCGATATTCGCCCTGTGTTGGGAGCCGTACAAGTCAATGATGTTAGGATCACCGCGTCCAACGGTGAACACCTTGCGATTGGTGAACTCCATTTCAATATTGCCTGGCGACCATTGCTTGACCAATGGCTGCAAGTAGAAAATTTCTTGCTGGACAACGTGGCCGTGGACCTTGTCATGGGGCCGGATATTCTGCGTGTGGGCGGTATTCCTATTCCCGTGAACGGGCAAGACCCGGATGCCAGTGAGGAATCTGCCCCCGGTGTCATTAACCGACTATCGTTGGAAAAGATTGAATTACATCAATTGGCATTCTGCTATTCCCGGGTGAACGCTCAAAATGAACGATTAGTGTGCCAGTGTGCCAGTCTGGGGGAGCTATCCCAGACGGGTGATTTGGAGGTTAGCCTTGGCGAGCAGGGTAGGTTTAGTTTGCCCGGGATCAATCTGAAAGATATTCAGTGGTATGACCAACAGCAACCGCTGTCACTGGCGGTGATTGAGTCGCTGTCAGTGAGCGATATAGTCAGCCCGGACATGACCAGTTGGTCCGTGGGCAAGTTGGATCTCGCTGCGCTGGCGCTGTTGCCGGACAGCGATCAGGCCCTGATGATAGCGAGTCTGGGCCTTCGAGAACTGAACGCCGCGGAGGAAATCACTGCCCGGCAATTGTTGCTGGGCGAGGTCGCGGTGTCTCTGCAGCCGGGTGCGGATGGCGCACTGGCATTTGCCCCTGCATTGATGACGCGGATTGGTGAGCTGGCTTCATCACCCGCAACGGCAACCGCATCAGTTGACCAGGCTGCGGCTACTGAGGCGACCAGAATTTCATTGCAGACGTTGACGCTGGCAAGACTTGATGTCGCCTCTGATCGCCCCCTCCTGGGGCTGTCGGCACTGGGCCTGGAAGGACTTTCTCTCCATGGTGCGGACGTGTCCCTGGCCCGCGCACAATTGTCTGATCTCGGCGTGCTCCCCGGCACGGATGATGCGTTGGCGATTGAAAAGCTTGCATTAACCGGACTTAACATCGGTGAGGACGCTGCCATCGACGATCTGTCTCTTGGTAAGGTCGAAGTACATCTTCAGGATGGCCAGCATGGAGAGCTGGCCTTTGCCCCGACATTGATGGCGCAGCTTAGTCCGTCAACAGATGATCAGGCGCTAGGGAAAAATTCTGAAGACAGCCCGAATACTGCTCCCCCCCAAAATAATTCAGCTATGGGTTTTTCGCTGGGTCGACTGACTACCGCGGGTGTCCATGTCAGAGCCGAGAGGGAACTGCTATCACTGACAGCCCTGCAGTTGCAGCAGCTGAATTTGAAGAACGAATCTTTAGGACTTGATCGGTTGGCCATTGATACCTTGAGGCTATTGTCTCCTGCGGCCCCAATATCGAGAGTAGAACACTATATCAGCGTGCCCGGGTTATCTCTTGACGGGTTCTCAAAAGACTCCGATGGTTTGGTGCTCAGCAGTCTGAGCATTACAGATCCAGCGCTATTTCTGCATCGCGGCAGTGGTGGTGAGCTGATAATGCTGGAAGAGCTGGCGGGGTTTGCCGGGCAGCCCGCCGAGGTAAAGAACACCGGGCAGCAGGTGCCAGAGAGCGATAGCGCACCGTTTAGTATCAAAATTGGTGAAGTGCGCATTGGCGAGAACGGGCAGTTGCGGGTGCTGGATGAGAGTGTCTCGCCACCGCTGGCGCAGGAGTTTTCCAAGCTCAATTTTTCCATCCGTCATCTGGATGCCAGCCGTCCTGCCGAGGGCGGAGCCATCAACTTTCATCTGGGGGTCAACCGCTTTGGTTATCTGAAGTTGTCCGGTGACTTAGCACCCTTTGGCGATACACTGAATACAGCAATAGGCGGTGAGCTGAACGGCCTCGATGTGCGGGATCTGTCCGGTTATGCTGGAAAATATATCGGTTATCACCTGGATCAGGGCACTGTCGATGCCGACATTGATGTGAAGGTCGAACAGGATCAGATCAATGCCGCTATCACCACGCGCTTTAATAAGCTGGAAGTGTCATCTATTCCTGAAGCGGATCTGCCGGAGGGCGCAGAGCAGTTGGGTGTGCCATTGGAGTTTGCCTTGGCGTTGTTGCGGGATAACGATGGCATGATTGAGTTGAAGTTGCCTATTGGCGGCAATATTCACTCGCCGGATTTTTCCCTGAATCACATTATTGGCAAGGTGTTGTTCAAAGTAATCAGCGAAACGGTGATCAGCTATTACCTCCCCTTTGGCCTCTTGGCGAAATCGCTGGTGGAGAATAGTCTCGCCAGTCTGGCATTTCAGCCGGTGGCATTTGCTCCAGGTCTGGCAACGCTGGATGCCCCCGCCCTTGAAAATCTCAAGACACTCGCAGAGATGCTGCAAAATCGCCAGCAGTTGCATTTGGTGTTCTGTGCACCGGCGACCCTCCAGGATTGGAGGGCCAATTTTGCACCGGATGAGCCGAGTCAGGAAAAGACTGAGGAGACGCAGCGGGAGAGCACTGACAAGCCCGAAGCGGCTCCCGAGCCGGTTATAACGCCTGAGCAGGCAACAGCCATGACAGCATTGGCGGATCAGCGTACTGAGGCCACCAAAGCCTACCTAGTGAATGCAGGGGTCAAACCTGGCCAGGTAATTCCCTGTTCGAGCTCCTTCGATCAGGCTCGCGACAGTGCACCGGAAATGACGATTACCATCGGGCAATAAGAACAGTAGTTAACAGACGAGAACATGTTTTCATGACAGAAACCACTCCCATCAATCCCGCTATTGAGCAGGTGGCCCTTCGCACTTATGCGGAGAAAGCCTATCTGGATTATTCGATGTACGTGATTCTCGATCGCGCATTACCCCACGTGGGAGATGGCCTGAAGCCGGTGCAGCGGCGCATTGTCTACGCCATGAGCGAATTGGGGTTGAAATCCACCGCCAAATACAAAAAGTCCGCTCGCACCGTGGGCGACGTAATAGGCAAGTTTCACCCCCACGGTGACAGTGCAGCCTACGAGGCGATGGTGTTGATGGCGCAGCCGTTCTCCTATCGTTACCCGCTGGTCGATGGCCAGGGCAACTGGGGTTCTTCCGACGATCCGAAATCTTTCGCGGCGATGCGTTATACCGAATCCAAGCTGGCGCGCTTCGCAGAGGTGCTGTTGTCAGAACTGGGGCAGGGCACGGTGGATTGGAGGCCCAATTTTGACGGCACAATGGACGAGCCGGTTACGTTGCCGGCAAGGGCGCCGCATGTGTTGCTGAATGGCACCACCGGCATAGCCGTGGGTATGGCGACAGATATTCCACCCCACAACCTGCGCGAGATAATCAGTGCCTGTATCAGGCTGCTGGATGAACCAAGTGCCAGTGTGGCTCAGCTATGTGAACATATTCAGGGGCCAGATTACCCCACTGAAGCAGAAATCATTACCTCGCGTGACGATATTCTGAAAACCTACGAAAGTGGCCGTGGCAGCCTGAAAATGCGTGCGGTTTGGCAGCGGGAAGACGGCGACATCATTATTACGGCATTGCCCCATCAAGTGTCAGGTGCCCGGGTGCTGGAGCAGATTGCGGCACAGATGCAGGCTAAAAAGCTGCCGATGGTGGCGGATCTGCGCGATGAATCGGATCACGAAAACCCCACCCGGCTGGTGATTGTTCCCCGCTCCAATCGTATCGATATGGACGGGTTGATGAATCACCTGTTCGCCACCACCGACTTGGAAAAAAGTTACCGCATCAATCTCAACATGATCGGTGTTGATGGTCGACCTGAGGTAAAACCCCTCAACAAAATTCTTACCGAGTGGCTCAGTTATCGTACTGAAACAGTGCGTCGTCGTCTCCAGTATCGCCTCGACAAAGTGGATCACCGCCTGCATCTGTTAGAGGGATTGCTGATCGCATTCCTCAATATCGATGAGGTGATCCACATTATTCGCAGCGAAGACGAGCCCAAGCCGGTGTTGATTCAGCGCTTTGGGCTCAGTGATATCCAGGCGGAATACATTCTCGACACCAAATTGCGGCAATTGGCCCGGTTGGAGGAGGTGCGTATTCGGGCCGAGCAGGAAGAACTGGCTGCAGAAAAGGCCGAACTGGAAAAAATCCTCGGTTCAGCCAAGCGCCTTAAAACCCTGGTGCGCACCGAATTGCTGGCAGTAGCTGAAGAGTTTGGTGACGAGCGCCGGTCGCCCCTGACAACAAGAGAGGAGGCACGGGCGTTCTCTGAAACAGAATTGCTGGTATCAGAACCGGTCACAGTGGTGCTGTCGGAAAAAGGCTGGATTCGCGCCGCCAAGGGACATGACATTGATCCGGCTTCTCTCAGCTACAAGAGTGGTGACCAGTTCCTCTGTGCGGCCAAGGGGCGCAGCAGTCAAAATACCATTCTGCTGGACTCCACTGGGCGAACCTATTCCCTTGCCGCCCACAGTCTTCCGTCGGCGCGGGGGCAGGGTGAGCCGGTGACCGGGCGGTTAAATCCACCGTCAGGGGCAAACTTCATTGCCGCGATGATGGGAGACGACCGGCAGCAGCTTTTGATGGCTACCGATGCCGGATACGGTTTTGTCACAACCCTTGACGATCTGCACAGTAAAAACCGTGCGGGCAAAAATGCCCTGTCCATACCCAAGGGTGGCCGGGTGTTGAAGCCACAATTTCTCGGCGATCCAGAGAACGGCCTGGTTGTAGCGGTGAGCAATGAGGGGCGTATGCTGGCCTTTCCTTTGAGCGAGCTGCCCAGATTAGCCAGAGGCAAGGGTAACAAGATCATCAGTATTCCCTCTTCGCGGTTGCAGTCTCGGGAAGAGTTTATGCTCGCAGTGGCTGTCGTTACCCCTGGTCAACAGTTACTGGTACATTCAGGCAAGCGTTATCTCAATCTGAAAATAGCCGATCTGGAGCATTATCATGGTGAGCGCGGCAGGCGTGGCAACAAGTTGCCGCGGGGGTTTCAAAAGGTAGATCGCGTGGAAGTTGTTGGCGCTGATTGATGCCAATGTCGTGATATCCTGAGGTGGTCAAAGATGTTTACTGGCAAAACGCTTTTCAATATAGTGAAAAGCCACTGGTCTACGGGACCACTCAACCATACAACCGTGAGGATAAGCGGATGGATAACAAGGTGTTACTGATTATTGCTTCATTGCTGCTGCCACCACTGGCCGTCTTTCTGAAAAAGGGTGCTGGTAAGGATCTGATCATCAATATCGTGCTGTGTCTGTTTTTTTATGTGCCAGGGATTATTCATGCACTCTGGGTTTCATTGAGCTGATCAGTGATAGCTGTCCTCTGGGGCTCAAATCTTGAGCAGTTTTGAACCGCAGAGACGCAGTAAGTATTTGTTTTTTTAAAGGAGAAGGTAATGGAAACGGCGGGAAATTTTATTCTGTACTACGGCTTCAAGATTTTGATGGCGGTGGTAATTCTCATCGCGGGGAAATACTTGGCCAAGTGGTTGAGCCAAACGGTTGGATCGTTGCTGAAGAAAAGGGAAATGGACGAGGCCATCCAGCATTTCGTCGCGGCACTGGTTTATTACGCGCTGTTGGTGTTCGTGGGTATTGCTGCGCTGGGTCAACTGGGTATTCATACGGCTTCATTTGTAGCGGTGATCGGTGCTGCCGGTCTGGCGGTGGGTTTGGCTCTGCAAGGGTCGTTGTCCAATTTCGCCGCAGGTGTCCTGATTCTGATTTTCAAGCCCTTCCAGTTGGGTGATTTTGTCGAGGTGGCCGGAGTAGCTGGTGTGGTGTCAAAAATTCTGGTGTTCACCACTGAACTCAATACCGGTGATAACAAGCGAGTGATTATCCCCAATGGTCAGGTGATGGGTGGCACGATTACCAATTTCTCTGCCAATGACACGCGTCGTGTCGACCTGATTTTTGGTATCAGCTATGGCGATGATATCGACAAGGCTAAACGGTTGCTGGAAGAGGTGGTCAATGCGGATGAGCGGGTTCTGAAAGATCCGGCCCCCACCATCGCTGTGGTCGAGCTGGCGGACAGCAGTGTCAACTTTGTGGTGCGGCCGTGGGTCAACAAAGCCGATTACTGGGGCGTCTACTTTGGGGTGACAGAGTCCGTCAAGAAACGTTTCGACCAGGAAGGTGTTTCTATCCCCTTCCCGCAAACAGATGTACACCTACACCAAGTGGCCGAGAATGGCTAAAAACAAGACTAAAACCAAGGCCCCCTCTGTGGGGCCTTTTTTATCCTTTCTGACAAAATAATAAAGGGGAAAACGATGGGTATTATTTCATGGATTATTCTCGGACTGATTGCCGGCATGTTGGCAAAGTGGGTTATGCCGGGTAAGGATGGGGGTGGTTTTATCGTGACCGCATTACTCGGAATTGCCGGTGCTTTTGTCGGTGGTTGGGTGGGCGAATTGCTTGGTTTTGGCGGTCGGGGTGGATTTAGCCTGGGGAGTATTGCCACAGCAACGGTAGGCGCGATTCTGATTCTGATGGTCTATCGACAGATCAAAAGTAATGGCTCCGCTGAATAATTGAGGAAGATCAATTGATGGTCGTTCGTTTGGCAGCGACTAGTGGAGCTTGTGCTAAACTTTCTGAGTATTCATGAGCGACGAAGTTAGGGTGAAAAGACCATGAAAAAAGTGACTATGGCTATCAGCGCGATTGTGCTCGGATTGAGTGCTTCCTCACTGGCGTTCGCCAAACAGCCGGACGGTGCGGGCAATAAGGGCGCGATGAAGGAACATGCGCCGATGACGCAGGATATGGAACGCAGCCGGGATATGAAAATGGACCGGGAGATGCGTGAAGAGCGCCAGCGTATGCGCGATCAGGATATGGATGATCATGAGTCCAAACGCGAGCGGGATATGGAGATGAAAAAGGATATGGAAAAACAGCGGGAAATGAAGTCCGAGCAGGAGCGCAAAGAGTTGGGCAAGGGCTCAGAGCAGGGCCAGGAAATGCGTGAAGAGCACAGCCGTAAATGGTGGCGTTTCTGGGGAGAATAACCGTCATCAAGTCAGCATAAAAAACGCAGCCACTGGCTGCGTTTTTTATGGACGACACTGATGGATGCCACTAGCGATTGCGGTCGAAGCGACGTCGACGCCGGTAGGGGAACACATCGACAATCTTGCCGCCGCGAATCTGCTCCTGTAATGCCCACCAGAATTTTACGTCGTAGATATCCCCGTGCATATCCTCGAAGGCCTGGCGGGCCAAGGGATTGCCGGAGAAAAATAAACTGAACTCTTCCGGGAACACATCGTTGGCCGCCACTGTGTACCACGGTCGAGAGGACATTTCCTGCTCGGCAGTTTGCGGTTCGGGGATGCGACGGAAGTTGCACTCCGTCAGCGGGCAGATTTCGTCATAGTCGTAGAACACCACCCGCTTGTGGCGGGTAACACCGAAGTTTTTCAGCAGCATGTCGCCGGGGAAGATATTGGCGGCGGCCAGCTGTTTGATGGCGTTGCCGTATTCCTCCATGACGCCGCGGGTATCCTCTTCCGATGACGTTTGCAGGAACAGGTTGAGGGGCGTCATGCGCCGCTCGGTATAGAGGTGCTTGATGATCAGGCGGTCGCCTTCGATGTGCAGCAGCGACGGAGCCACTTTTTGCAATTCCTCCATTAACTCGTCGGAGAAGCGGCTCAGGGGGAAGGAGAAGTTGGCAAATTCCTGGGTGTCCGCCATGCGGCCGATGCGGTCGTGGCGGGATACCAGAGTGTATTTGCTGCGGACAATTTCGTGGGTCACTTCTTTCGGCGGATCGAATTTGTCCTTGATAATCTTGAACACAATATCGTAGGACGGCAGGGTAAAGACCGACATCACCATGCCTTTGATGCCGGGAGCGATCACGTACTGATCCTGGGAGTTACGCAGGTGGCTGACAAACTCCCGGTAGAATTCAGTCTTGGCGTGCTTCGGGAAGCCAATTGAGGCGTATACCTCATTGTCCCCCTTGTTGGGCATTAACTGCTTCAGGAAGTGGACATAGAGATAGGGCAGCGGTGCATCTACCATGAAATAAGTGCGGGTAAAGCTGAATACCACACTCATTTCTTCGCGGTTGAAAATGGCGGTGTCCACAAACAGCCCGCCCTTTTCATTGTTGAGGATGGGCAGGACAATGGGATAAAAACGATCACCATCGACAATTCGGCCGATAATATAGGCCGCTTTGCTGCGGTAAAACACTGATTCCAGAATATCGAATTTCAGGTCGGTGAGGGGGGAGTTCAGTTCACCGCGAATCTGTTCGTCGAACTCATTGAGAATTGCTTCTACATCCCGGCTGAGGTTTTCCATCGGTGTGGAAAATTCTACATCCAGCAAAATTTGCTCAAAAATGCTGGCGATATTGTCGTTGCCTTCATAGCGAATGTAGATGCTGTACTCTGCTTCCGGGATCGAAGCCATCTGAGACGACAATACGTAGATCAGGTCGTCATCGATCTTGTCGTGGTCGTTGATATAACCGAATACCGAATTGAAAAAGGTCTCGGCAATTTCGTAATTGGGGAAGTTGAATACCAGCTGGGTATAAACCGCCTTGGCCTGGCGCCACAGTTCCAGATCGGTGATGTCCTTGTTGGTCACGGTGGCGAGCAGCTCCGATACCTGGCGTACCTTGCCTTTATACAGTTCCAGTCTGTCTACATTCGACCGCTGCACGGCATGCCAGTCGGCCTTTTCAAAGCGGGCTTTGGCCCCGAGGGTCATGTTCAGATAATCAGCAAAGTAACTGCGGAAACCGTTCAGGATGGTTTTCGACATCCTTCTGGCAGTACTGTTACGAAAGAAAACAGGGTCAGCAAAGGTCATGGGGTAATCCAGTCGTTAGACATCCAGCTTTAAAACAGACTTCAACTCTGCCAGGCGTTGGCGCGACTCTTCCCGGCTTAGTGGTGGTTTTTCATTGGTATCGTCAGACGGGTTTGGCAGTGCCAGTTGTTCGCCGCGGGCCAGTTCGCGACTGAGACGTCTGTAGTGTTCCAGAAAAACTGGATAACTGCTGGTTTCGGGTTCATTGGCCAGCCGATACCAGCCGGTTTCGAGTCCCGCGTGATAGATCAGTGGGTGGGACCAGTGAAATCGGGCTTTTGGGGACGGGGCATTACAGGCTTCCAGATAGGCTTCTCTCGGGCTGGGCAGCCCTTGCGCATCATGGCTAGACTCACAGCATTGCATCATCCGGTTGAGCGTGGGGAGATAGTCTGATGTTTCAATGACCCGTTTGGCACCCAGCAAAATCTGTTCACTACTGAAATGGCCAAGTGCGTCCAGCCAGAGTCGTTTGGCCTGATTGAGTAGCTCGGTATCGGCGTAGGCGCTGTAGAACTGATTGTGGTAATTCAGCCGGAACAGGGCAAAAACCTGGTTGATGGTATCAACCAGATGGGTTGCTCTCTCAGGTGCTGGCCCAGCTGCGGTCGCTGATTTCGTCGATGAGGGTGCGATGTCGCGTACTGCCTGATCGATGAGGTCGTTGCTGTTGTCCATGATTCGTATCCTGGCTGTTGGCCGTTTGCTGACGGGACCACTCCCGTTTTACCTGTTGCAGGAACTTGGTGTTCCAAGAGCCGAAAAGCTGGCCACTGTCGCGCCAGTAGAGCACAAACTCTGGTACCAGTCGTTCGGCAAAAGCGCGCGGGATATTGGCAAGCGTCAGCACCTCGAACAATTCTTCACTGGGGCGCCAGTCAGAGCACAATGGCCGGGGCAGGGTGTCGTGTTCCATGGCACTGGTAAAGCGGGCCCATTGGCGTTTCACATGCATGATAAAGCGGGAATTCCAGGTGCTGGCGCTTTCGCCACGCTCCATCCAGTAGAGCACGAACTCAGGGATGGCATCCTCGACAAAGTTGCCATTGATGCCTGCCTGCCGGGTGAGAATATCAAATGCATCCCGGGAAGGCTGCCAGTCACGGTGCATGGCCGTTTCCTGGCCACGCTTGGCGTCCTCGGTTTGTTGCTCTCGCCAAAGGCGCAGTACCTGTTTTATAAATCGCGAACCCCAGCTGTAGCGGGGTTCACCGCGCTCGGTCCAGTAGGTTACAAATTCGGGTATCTGGGCCGAGCAAAATTCGGCGGGAATATTGTATTGGGCCAACTGTCGCATCACATCCAGCTCAGGCTGCCAGTCTGGAGAGATCGCTCTGCTGGCGGGACGTGCTACCGGCACCGCCGCCGCGCTGGGCTTTGTGCTGGTTGAGCCATCACGCTCATTAAATGCAAAACGCAGTTCATGGCTTTCCAGTAACGGGGCCGAAGCGATGAGTAAAATACCTTTGTCCCGCAAGCTGCTGGCAATGCGTTGCAGATCCTCTGGGCGCCAGAACGGCATCAGTTTCAGCAACTGATCTGCGTTGGTTGTCAGCCAGCGGAAACCGCCTTGTGGTTCCGGATGGCCAAGGAGCATTAATTCATTCAGTGCCTGGAGTAACACCGCCTCCTCTAAGCCGATAGTGGCGGCCAGCGAGGGGGATATAACCAGCGGTTTTTCAGGAATCAGCGACATGCGGACACTCTATCAGAAAGCGCTTGGCAAGTTTAGGCAGCCCAGTGCGGAGATGTTGTTTTGTGTTGCCGGGATTCGTCGGTAGAATCCCGCGAAAAGAACAACAACAATACTAATTGATTGGTCATGTAATGCAGCAACGGAGATCTACTGTTCCAGGGAGCGGGACAAGGAAATTGACGGGATGGAACCTGTTGACAGTGATGATACTGCTCTTGCCCCCCCTTTGGGCGCACGCATCCCCGCCGAGCGCGAGTCTGACAGAAGACGACCTGATGGCGGATATCCCGGTGGCTCTGTCGGTCACTCGCTTGCCACAGTCCACCTCGGATACCCCGATGGCGATCACGGTGATTGATCGCCAGATGATCGAGTCTTCCGGCTTCATTGAAATTCCTGATTTGCTGAGATTGGTGCCCGGCTTTCAAGTGGGGTTGAGCTGGCGTGATCATCACACAGCGGTGACTTATCACGGGCAATCAGATGGGTTATCACGCCGCATGCAGGTGCTGATCGATGGCCGCGTGGCGGTAGGCTCCCTGTTTGGGCTGGTGGACTGGGATCGACTGGGTATCACCATTGACGATATCGAGCGCATTGAAGTGATTCGGGGGCCCGCCGGAGTGGCCTACGGCTCGAATGCCTTTACCGGCGCCATCAATATCGTCACCCGTGAGGCCTCGCTGAATCCCGGTTGGCGTTTTACCAGCACCACGGGTAGTCGCGACACAAGTCTGGTGACCGCCCAGTACGCTGAGTCCGGTGAACGCTTTGACTATCGAGGCTCTGTGAGCCGTTACCATACCGATGGTTTTCAGGGCGTCAATGATGAGTCCACCGCGCGTTCAGGTCGCTTTCAGGGGCATTATCAGCTTGAAGCGCAGACTCGCCTGGATTTTCAACTGGGCCATTCAGAGGGGCCGTGGGGTCGAGGTGGCAGCGGTGCTCACGTGGATCCAGTCGGTGAAAAGGATGCTTCAGAAAGGAATGCCAATGTCCGCCTGACCCATTCGGTCAAGCCGGGCAACGAGTGGTATCTGCAGTTTGGTTTCAGCTCCACCGAGGAAGACGAGGATTTTTCACTCGGTCTGTTGTCCGACCTGCTGGGGATATCACCGGTTCAGGTTCCCATTAAGGTGCCAGGGCAGCAGGACCAGGAAGTGTTTGGGCATACCTTTGACTATCAGGTAAACCGCCGTGACCTGGAATTCCAGCAGCTGATCAGCGGCGATCGTTACCGGGTAGCCTGGGGAGGTGGTTATCGACAGGATTTGGTCAACATTCGCGAAATCACCGGCCTGAAAGAATGGACCGATATGGAAACCTATCGGGTGCAGGGCAATCTGGAATATCGCCTGACCGATAAGCTGCTGTTCAACGGCGGCGCTATTTATGAAGACAATGATATTAACCCGGGAGAAGTGTCCTGGCGTCTGGGGTTGAATTACACCCTGGTGCCGGGGCAGGTGCTGCGGGCTTCCGTGGCGGAGAGCTGGCGACAGCCGTTTCTGATTGAGAATTACCACCACATAGCCATCCGGTTGGAAGATGGCACGGACATAGACACGGTACAGGTAGCTACACAGAGTCTGGACGCCGAGCGACTGCGCAGCTATGAACTGGGCTACATTGGCCGCTGGTTCTCCGGACGGCTGGCGGCGGAAGTGAAGGTCTATCGAGAGGAGTTTCAGGATGAAATTGAATATGTCTGGGACCCGGCCTACCCGGAAATTGCCTCTATTTACAATCTGGGTGCTATCGTCGATATGAACAGCGGTAAGACTGATATCAATGGCTTTGAAACCGGTATTCAGATGCAACCTGCCGAACACACCCGCCTGTGGCTGTCCTATGCCTATGCGGATGCGAACCAGTCCTGTCCGCCAATGGCCTTTCGCAGTTTCTATGATCACGACGCCACTCCGACCCATACGGCCAGCTTGTTGGTGGCACAGGATTTCGGGCGCGGCTGGCAGTTGAGCGCAGGCTACTACTATCTCGACCAAATGGCCTGGGTGCTATGGGGCGCGGATAGCGATTCCTATGACCGGGTCGATGTGCGTCTCGCCAAGAATATCCGCCTCAGTAAAGCCGATCTCAAATTAGAATTGATTGGCCAGAACCTCGGCGGAGACTACTACGAATTCAATACCATCAACGAGTTTGAGACCCGCACCTTCCTGCGCGCCACCCTGCAGTTTCACTGAGTCCTGGTGGTTGTGGGGCGGGCCGCGCTGCGGCGCTTTGCCGTGCTAGACTAATCGCCATTTTTTCGAGGATTTTTCTGTGGCGAAAAAGAAAACCACGGCTTATGTGTGCAACGACTGTGGTGCTGATTACAGCAAATGGCAGGGTCAATGTGTCGATTGCGGTGCCTGGAATACCCTGGCCGAGATCAGACTTGGTCCGGTCAGCGGTGCGGGTGGTCGAAGCAGTACAGGCTTTGCGGGTGCTGCAGATGGCCTGATCAGCACCCTGGCTGAAATCGAGCTGGCGGATATCCCGCGTATCGGCACCGGTAGCGCCGAACTGGACCTGGTGCTTGGTGGTGGTCTGGTACCCGGTTCCTGCATCCTGGTGGGAGGCGAACCCGGCGCCGGCAAAAGCACTCTGCTGCTGCAAACCCTCTGCAAACTCGCTGAAACCCACTCTGCACTTTATGTCACCGGTGAAGAATCGCCGCAGCAGGTGGCGATGCGCGCCCATCGCCTCGGCCTACCCACCGACAAATTGCAGATCATGGCCGAAACCGCAGTGGAAACCGTCTGCGGCACGGCCGCACGCCTGGCGCCAAAAATTCTGGTGGTGGATTCCATTCAGGTCATGCAAATGGACGATATCGCTTCTGCGCCCGGCAGCGTGTCCCAAGTGCGCGAGAGCGCCGCCATGCTGGTGCGCCACGCGAAACAGACCGGTACAGTGTTGCTGCTGGTGGGGCATGTGACCAAGGACGGCAGCCTGGCTGGCCCTAAGGTACTGGAGCACATGATCGATTGTTCGCTGATGCTGGAAGGCTCCAGCGACAGCCACTTTCGCACCCTGCGTAGCCACAAGAACCGCTTCGGTGCAGTCAATGAATTGGGTGTGTTCGCGATGACCGAGAAAGGCTTGCGTGAAGTGTCCAACCCTTCGGCGATCTTCCTGCAGCGGGGCGACGAAGTGGCTTCCGGCAGTGTGGTGATCGTCGTCTGGGAGGGTACGCGCCCCCTGCTGGTAGAACTGCAGGCGCTGGTGGACGACAGCCATCTGGGCAATCCGCGTCGGGTCACTGTGGGGCTGGATCACAATCGCCTGGCAATGTTGTTAGCGGTGCTGCACCGCCACGGCGGGGTGATGGTGGGTGACCAGGATGTGTTCGTCAACGTCGTGGGTGGCGTCAAGGTGCTGGAGACCAGCGCCGATCTGGCATTGATTCTGGCGGTGATTTCCAGTTTTCGCGACCACCCGCTGCCGCAGGATCTGGTGGTGTTTGGCGAGGTGGGGCTATCCGGCGAAATCCGACCGGTACAGAACGGCCAGGAACGATTGCGAGAAGCGGCCAAACACGGTTTCAAACGCGCTATCGTGCCTGCTGGCAATGCCCCACGGCAGCCCATTGTGGGCATGGAGGTGGTGCCAGTGCGCAAACTCACCGACGCTCTGGATGCCCTGGGGTGAGGTTGCCTTCAGATTGACTTTGCCTGTTTTGCAGCGTAAATTTCTCCGCCTTGCTTTGGCAATAGGTTCCCGCCGCGCCGACCGGCGCTGCGGGTGAAACGGGAAGTTGGTGCGTTAACCATTTTGTTTTCAATGGATTAGCTATTCCAACACTGCCCCCGCAACGGTAATTGAGTGAACCCCCGATAAGGGTTCAAGAGCCAGATCACACAGCCACTGTGCATTTGCATGGGAAGGCGATCTGGCAGGGAAACCGCTCATGAGTCCGGAGACCGGCCTGTCGCTACGCAGACGAACCACGGGGTGTGGTTGCGTTGGTGTCGACAGTTTTCTGTCTTTCTGCCAATCGTTACTCCGTGGACTGACCCCTACTCAAAGCGTTCGGGGCTGAACGCCGGAGAAACACAATGTACAAACCTGCCCTTGCCAGCCTGCTGGCTATTCTTGCTATTGCTCCTGTCCATGCCGGTGAAACCACACCGGTTGATCCATCCAAAAAATCTGATCTTCAAGAAGTGGTCGTGACCGCTTCACTGGCACCGGTGCAGTTGCAGCAAACCGGTAACGCCGTCTACGTGATTTCCGCCAGTGATATTGAAAACAGCCATGCGGCCATGGTCAGCGATCTGCTCCGGGATGTGCCCGGTGTCGCCATTAACCGAGGCGGTGTGCTGGGCTCTGCCACACAATTGAGAATGCGTGGTGCCGAGGGCAATCATGTGTTGGTGCTGGTAGACGGCATGGAAGTGAATGATGGCTCCCAGGCAGATGAATTTAATTGGGCGCATATGTCCGCATCCGGCATCGAGCGTATCGAGGTGGTGCGTGGCGCCCAAAGTGCCCTGTGGGGCAGTGACGCGGTGGGCGGGGTAATCAACATTATCACCCGGCAGGCTACCAAGCCCTATCAGGCGGATATTTTTTCTGAAGCGGGCAGCCATGGCACCACCAATAGTGGTTTCAGCGTGGGTGGCCGCAGTGAGACCGCACATTTCAACCTGAATGGTTCCCACCTGGCTTCCGATGGGGAAAATATTTCCCGTCACGGTGGTGAAGAGGACGGTTATCGCAACACCACCCTCAACCTGAATGCCGGATGGCGTCCTTTGGATAACTTGTCGCTGTCCCTCAATGGTCGCCAGACCGAGGGAGAGAATGAATTTGATGGCGTGGACTACTATGTAACGGGTCTACCGGAAGATGCCAACAACGAGTCGGAATTTCGTCAGCGTTTTGTACGTGCTCAAGCTGACTTGTCCCTGTTGGACAATCACTGGCAACAACGGGTGGCCGTCGCGGTGAGTCGTCACGGCAACGAGAACTTTGCCGATGGTCTTAAAGGCGGTTCCAACAGCAGTCGCAAGAAACAATACAGCTACCTGAGCAGCGTTAACTGGGATGATCAGAATCAGCGTCTGTCCTTGCTGGTGGAGCGGGAGACAGAAAGCTTCAGTCAGCGCGGTCCTGTCGTCTTTTTCAGTGATCCCAACCAGAATCGCAGCCGTGAAACCAACGCTGTGGCGCTGGAATATCGGGTGACGCTATGGGATGACCTGAACCTGGGAGCCAGCGTCCGCCGGGATGACAATGCAGAATTTAATGACGCCTATACCCGCCGTTTTGATGCCAGCTATCAACTGCCAGATACGGGCACTCGCTTGCGCGCCAGTTGGGGTACAGCCGTGAAAAACCCCACCTTTACCGAACGCTTCGGCTATTACGCCAGTTCGTTGTTCTATCCTTTCGTGGGCAATCCTGACCTGCGTCCCGAAAAATCCACCAGTTGGGATGTTGGCTTTGACCAGTCCTTGTTCGGTGATCACCTGCTGGTCGGGGTGACTTACTTTAAGGCAAAGCTCGAAAACGAGATCAATGGCTTTGTCTACGACCCCGGCCTGTTTGCCTATACGGCAGAAAATGTCTCGGGTACCAGCGACCGCCAGGGCGTTGAGCTGACACTGGATGCCAGCATCACGCCCAGCCTGTCTATGAAAGGCAGCTATACCTATACCGATGCCACCGAGCCCGATGCGAGTGGTCGCGATGTGGATGAGTTGCGCCGTGCCCGTCATCTTGGCAGTGCCAGTCTGCAGTGGGAAGCTACCCAGCGGTTATCTCTGGCGCTTAATGCCCAGTACAACGGCCATCAGGACGACATCTTCTATCCGCCTTGGCCGAATCCCTCGCAGGTGGTGAAGCTGGATGACTACACCCTGGTCAATTTGAGCGCCAGTTACCGGGTTAGTCCGGCACTGACAGTGTATTCCCGTCTGGAAAACCTGCTGAATGACAATTACGAGGAAGTGTACGGCTTTGAATCCCTTGGATTTGGTGCCATGGTGGGCATTCGCTATAGTTTTGCCCAGTAACCATTTCCCGCTAACGTTGCCCAGTAACTTGGTCCGATGACAGGAGCGACAGGATGACTGACCTGAGTAGATCTGAAACAACTCGAGTGTTGCTGTCATGGAGCAGTGGCAAGGATTCCGCCTGGGCGCTCTATCAGTTGCAGCAAGATCCTGATGTGGAGGTGGTCGGACTGATGACCACCTACAACCAGGCTTTTGAGCGTTCAGCCATTCACGGTGTGCGCCTCGAACTGGTGCGAGCTCAGGCTGAGGCGGCGGGATTACCCCTGATCGAGATACCACTTCCCTGGCCGTGCAGCAACGAGCAGTACGAACAGGCCATGTCCGCTGCACTGGACCAGGCGCGGCGGCAATTGTCACCGGATGCAGTGGCTTTCGGTGATCTGTTTCTGGAAGACATCCGCGCCTACCGGGAAAGCCGCATGGCGGACACCGGACTGGGATTGCTGTTTCCTATCTGGGGAATTCCCACCGATCAATTGGCCCGGGATATGGTGGATGGCGGTTTAAAAGCCTATCTCTCCTGTCTGGATCCCAAGAAAATGCCGGAATCACTGGCGGGGTCACTGTTCAGTCACGAATTTCTCGACCGCCTGCCAAGCGAAGTGGACCCCTGTGGCGAGAACGGTGAGTTCCACAGCTTTGCCTGGAGCGGCCCGATGTTCAAAAAGCCGGTGCAGGTCACTGTGGGCGAGACCGTTACGCGGGAAGGCTTTGTCTATACTGACCTGATTTCCGCAGTTCCTTCCGGAGCTGGCCAGTGAAAATTGTTTCGCTGCTCCCCAGTGCCACGGAAATCATCTGTGGCCTCGGGTTGCGGGACAGCTTGGTGGGGGTGACCCACGAATGCGATTATCCTGCTGATGTCCTGGGGTTGCCGGTGGTCACCACATTACGGATACCAAAGGGCCTCAACAGCGCCGAGATTGACGCCATGGTCAACAGTCAGCTGGAGACCGACAGCGCCCTGTACAGTTTGAATACTGATGTGCTCGGCCAGCTGGCCCCTGACTTGATCGTTACCCAGGCGCTCTGTGATGTCTGTGCAGTCTCCGCCGATGAAGTGAATGCCATTTCCTGTCAGTTGCCTGGCGATGTCAACGTGGTCAATCTGGAGCCAGCCTGTCTCAATGATGTGCTGGATACTGTGCTGCTGGTGGGCGAGGCCGCCGGTTGTCGCGAGTTGGCGCAGCAGTCCCACGCCAGTCTTAAACAGCGGGTGGCAGCAGTAGCACAGCATTCATCTGCCATTGCCGCTGAAAACCGCCCTCGGGTGGCCATTCTGGAGTGGATTGATCCCTTGTTTGACGGTGGGCACTGGTACCCCGAGTTGATCGAGTTGGCAGGTGGTATTCCCTGTTTTGGTGATCGTCACGGTCCCTCTCGTCGACGCAACTGGTCAGAACTGGCCGCCTCGGCTCCGGATGTGCTCGTGGTCTCCCTATGCGGTTTTGATCTGCAGCGCACGGCACTGGATATCCCTCTACTGACAAACCAGCCGGACTACGGCATGCTGCCCGCAACGCAAACGGGCAGAGTGTACGCGGTGGATGGCAACAGTTACTTCAGTCGTCCTGGTCCCCGCCTGGTTGATAGTCTGGAAATCCTGGCTAACCTGCTTCACCCCAATGTTCACCCGTTGCCCGAGGGATTGCCCGAAGCCCTTACACTGGCAAGCCTCACTGAGGAATCATGATGACGGATAAACACCAGAAAAAAATGCAGAAGCTGAAGGAAAAAGTGGATGCGAGCATCGCGGCAGCCGATCAGGAGCGCGGTGTGATGATTGTGCTCACCGGCGATGGCAAGGGCAAATCGAGTTCGGCTTTCGGCATGGTGATGCGAGCACTGGGCTACGGCTACAAGGTTGGCGTGGTGCAGTTTATCAAGGGTGAGCAGCTTTCCGGTGAGGAGTTGTATCTCCGGGATCAGTGTCCCGAAGTGGACTTTTACCAGATGGGAACCGGGTTTACCTGGAACACCCAGGATCGCCAGGGCGATATCGACGCAGCACTCAAAACCTGGGACGTCGCGAAACGCATGCTGGCAGATGAGAGTTATCATCTCGTTGTGCTGGATGAGCTGACTTACATGCTCAGTTTTAAATACCTGGATGAAACGGAAGTACTGGATGCATTGCGCAACCGGCCCTTCAGTCAGAGTGTCGTCGTCACCGGACGCGGTGGCGGTTCTGCGTTGCAGGAATTGGCGGACACGGTTTCTGAAATCCGCGAGGTGAAGCATGCCTACCGTGCCGGTATCATGGCGCGGCGCGGTGTGGACTTCTGATCAATCGGCCCGGTAGTTCCTCTATGCACCGCCTGCCCCCCAAAACTTTCCTGATAGTTTCCCTGGCGTTGCTGGTCGTGGCGTTGGCGTTAGGGCTGCTCAGCGGCCCCGTTGCCATCGCGCCAACCAGGCTATTGGGGCTGCTCTCCAGCGGTCAGGATATGGACAGTCGTATCCTCCAGAGTATTCGCTTGCCGCGCGTACTGCTGGCAGCTCTGGCCGGCGCTTGCCTTGCCAGTTGTGGTGCCGTGATGCAGGGGTTGTTTCGCAATCCACTGGCAGACCCTTCCCTGATAGGTGTGTCGAGCGGCGCCTCTGTTGGTGCCAGCTTTGTCATTTTTTTTGGCGGGGCGGGTTTCCTCGGTGGAACGTTTGAATTGACGGCCATTGCCGTCGGCGCTTTTGTCGGCGGATTGCTGGCGACAGCAATAGTCTATCGTCTGGCTTCTTCGGTAACGGGTACGTCGGTGTCCACCATGCTGTTGGCAGGAATTGCCATTACCGCGTTGGCGGGTGCCGCCACTAGCCTGTTCAGTTTTTTTGCCGATAACGAAATGTTGCGCCGTATCAGCCTCTGGCAGATGGGCAATCTGGACGGTGCCAGCTGGAACCGGGTGGCGATCATTGCCGCGGTAGTTCTCCCCATGATGGTGTTGCTGCCCCGGGAGGGCCGGGCACTGAATGCTATTTTGTTGGGTGAATCAGAGGCCCGTCATTTGGGTATCGCCGTCGAATCGCTCAAGCGACGCCTGATTCTGATAACCGCTCTTGGCGTGGGTGTCGCTGTTGCCGTCTCTGGTGTTGTGGCATTTGTTGGCCTGATCGTGCCCCACTTGGTGCGGTTGATGATTGGGCCGGATCACCGCTACCTGATTCCCG
The DNA here is from genome assembly GCA_947259505.1 of uncultured Porticoccus sp. Taxonomy (GTDB): domain Bacteria; phylum Pseudomonadota; class Gammaproteobacteria; order Pseudomonadales; family Porticoccaceae; genus Porticoccus. Next base: position 86,122 of record CAMYLT010000001.1, read on the forward strand.
GGTCGGCGCTGTTGGGGGCGGTGTTACTGCTGCTGGCGGATACGGGTGCCCGGACGCTGATGGCGCCTTCGGAGTTGCCCACAGGGGTGGTGACTGCCTTGCTTGGCGCTCCATTTTTTGTGGCGCTGCTGTTGCAACAACGCCGCAAGGTTCTGGATTAACGCCATGCTGGAAGCGCGCAATATCTCCCTGAATGTCGCTGGTTTTTCCCTGTTGCAGGATATCAGTCTGCGGGTTGCTCCGGGCGTAGTGACGGCAGTCATCGGTGCAAATGGTGCAGGTAAAACCAGCCTGCTACGTTTGCTGACTGGCGAGCAAAAACCCAGTGGCGGGGTAGTGACGTTTAATGGCAGCCCTCTTGTCGATTGGCAGCCAGAGCAGTTGGCCAGGATGATGGCAGTGTTGCCACAGAGTTCACGACTGGATTTTCCTTTTACAGCCCGCGAGGTGGTGATGCTAGGGCGCACTCCCCATGCCACGGGCTTGGCCAGGGATGCGCAGATCGTCGATGCTGCTCTGCATGCAGTGGATGGCGGCTATCTGGACAAGCGCTTCTACACACATATGTCCGGCGGTGAAAAACAGCGTGTGCAACTGGCGCGGGTGCTGGCACAAATTTGGGAGCCGGTAACCGAAGGGCCGCGAATATTGATGCTGGATGAACCGACCTCAGCTTTTGATCTGGCTCACCAGCAGTTGACGCTGTCGATCATGCGCAGCCTTGCTGAGCAGGGGGTGGGTGTGTTGGTCGTGATTCATGACCTGAATCTCGCAGCGCGTTGCGCCGACCAGTTGCTGGTACTCAGTTGCGGGCGAATAGCCGCTTCTGGGGCGCCTAGCGACGTGCTCACGTCGAAAATGATTCGCGAAGTCTTCCACGTGGATGCGACTATCGCAGTGAATCCTGTCACCGGGACACCGCTGGTGATTGCCTGAGCATGGCCGGGTTTCGCAGGTTGTGTTTGGTGCTGTTGCTTGGGGTGAGTGCCAGTGCCGAGTGCCGAATTGTTGTAGAAGACGACATCGGCGAGACAATAGAACTCGCACATCCGGCCCAGCGGGTTATCAGCCTGGCTCCTCACCTGACAGAAGTGGTCTATTCCCTCGGGGCCGGGAGTCAGATGATAGCCACCGTCGCCTGGAGTGATTTCCCCGAGGAGGCAAAGTCTCTCCCGGTGATCGGTTCTAACAACAAGATTAACTATGAAGCACTGCTCAGCTATCAACCCGACCTGGTGCTGGTTTGGCTGAGCGGTAATGGTGAAGGCATTATCAGCCGCCTCAAGGCGCTCGGACTGAATGTCTACGTCAATAAGCCTCGCCATCTCGAGGATATTCCCCGCACCCTTGAAAAGCTTGGCAATCTGCTGGGGTACCAGGAAGCGGCAACGGAAGTATCTGAGGCATTTCGCCAGACAATGACCGAGTTGGACCAGAAGTATGGCCAGCAACGTCCTGTTGAGGTGTATTACCAGATCTGGCAATCACCGCTGATGACCTTTGGCGGCAGCCATCTGGTGTCCGATGTGATTACGCTCTGTGGAGGGCGCAATGTCTTTGCCGATACGGCCGGTCTGGTACCCAGGCTGGGGGTGGAGTCTGTGTTGGCGGCTGATCCCGAAGCCATTATTGTTGGTCAGTACACGGAGCTCGATAACGCATTTCAATATTGGCGGCAGTGGCCGGAACTGCGAGCGGTGAAGGCGGGACACTTATACAGCGTGGATCCTTATTTACTGCATCGTCACACGCCACGTATTGTGATGGGCGCTCGTCAATTGTGTGAGGCAATCGCTCAGGCGAGAATTGAATAGGCATAAAAAAACCGCCTTGCGGCGGTTTTTTTATACGGTAATCACTTAAATATCGTAGCCGCGTTCGTCGTGCTGCGACAGGTCCAGTCCCTGGGTTTCCTGCTCGTCGTCAACACGCAGGCCAACCATGACATCTACCAGCTTCAACAGCACAAAAGTCACTACAGCGGTATAGATTAAGGTGCTCAGCACACCGATAACCTGCACCTTCATCTGGCCAGCCATGGTGACGCCTTCTGCGTAGCCCTGGCCACTGAAAACACCCAGCTCCGATGAGGCGAAGAACCCGGCCAGCAGTGTGCCGAGGATGCCACCCATGCCGTGCACGGGGAATACATCGAGAGAATCGTCGATCTTGAATTTCATCTTTACCAGTTGGGTGGCGAAGTAACACACGATGCCGGCAGTAAAGCCGATCAGCAGTGCACCGCCTGGGCCGACATAGCCTGAGGCAGGGGTGATGGTGCCCAGACCCGCCACCATGCCGGTGACAATACCCAATACAGAGGGTTTGCCGTGTTTTACCCATTCCATCATCATCCAGGCCAGAGAACCTGCGGCGGCGGAAATGTGGGTGACCAGCATGGCCATCCCGGCATCGCCATTGGCCGCCAGCGCCGAACCGGCATTAAAACCGAACCAACCCACCCACAGCATGCCCGCACCGCAAACGGTCATGGTCAGGTTGTGGGGCATCATCGGATGTTGCTGAAAACCACGACGGTTACCGATCACCAGTGCCGCCACCAGAGCGCCGATACCGGCGGTAATATGCACTACAGTGCCGCCAGCAAAATCGAGAAGCCCCATTTGGCCCAGCCAGCCACCACCCCATACCCAGTGGGTAATCGGCACATACACCACCAGCAGCCAGATACAACTAAACAGCAGCACCGCGGAAAAACGTATCCGTTCGGCAAAAGCGCCGATGATCAGAGCGGGGGTAATGATGGCAAAGGTCATCTGGAACATCGCAAAAACGGATTCGGGAATGCTGCCGGAGAGACTGTCCTCCATGATGTTGGCCAGCATGAAGTTGTCCAGATTGCCAATCCAGGCGTTTGAGGCTCCACCGTCGCCAAAGGCCAGGCTGTAACCGCAGATCATCCAGATGAGTGAGGCGGCACAGGTGATGGCAAAACACTGCATCAGAATCGACAGCACGTTTTTAACCCTGACCAGGCCACCGTAGAACAGCGACAGACCAGGAATGGTCATAAACAACACCAGTGCTGTGGCGGTGAGTATCCAAGAGGTGTTGCCGCCATCAAGCGAGTCGGCTTGTGCCAGTGACGGCAGGAGCGTGGTCAATATCAGGGCATATAGAATGGATAGGTGATTTTTATTACTTTTCATAATCGCTTCTCTCGGTTCACGCACCAATAATGCGCACTCAAAAACCCCTTATTGATGCATTCGCACCAACATAGGGCGTATATTGTAGTTTTTAGCCTCTTTTGGGCATTACTGAAAAGCTTCCGCAAATGCTGTGCCAGAAATGAAAAATGTCGCTATGATGGCCTTTTATTAAGGCGGTTAACGAGCTGTATCGTTAAGCCGTTGCACATGAAATTGGGCTATAGAGAAGGTATTCCCTATCCTCGATAATGAACAATAAAAAAACGTCCAGGGCAGCCCTGCAAGCAAGAGCGGCATATACTGAACTAAGTGGAATGGATGCTGTGCGGCAACTGCCACACAGCCTGAATGAGAGGTGAAAATCATGACAAATGAAGAATTGCACAGCCAATTAGAGCAATTGCATAAAGAGCTGGAGCAGGCAAAAACCCTGTCACCGGCAGATCGTGATGTTTTTGGTAATCTGATGTCTGACATGGTCAAAATTGCCCAGGGAAAGGAGCAGGTCGAAAAGCCGCACCACAGTCTCCGTCAAAGGCTGGAGGAGAAGGAAAGCGAATTTGAGGTCGAACATCCTCGACTGGCGGCTGTCATCCGGCAGGTTCTGGATGCCTTGAATCGCATGGGTATTTAGCAGGGCGCGATCGGAAAATTATGAAATTTCGTTACATCGGTTTGATCGTTTGGGGGTGCTTGTTATCAGCTTGTGCCTCTCAGGACAGCAACGATGACGGTTATGTCGGCTGGGTTTGCAATGGCGCAAGGAACAGTGACAACTGGTCCTGTGAACTGCAGGAGGTTCGGGATGGCCAGCCGGTCGTGAGGCAGGCGCCAGTCAAGGCGGCCACTCTAGCCACTGTGCCTCCTGAGGAGACAAAGGAGTTAGTGGCAAAAACAGAAGTGGCGGGGTTTCCCAGCCAGGACTGGCGTAAACAGCTGCCCGACATGACCAGCGATCCGGTGATTGCCGAGGCAAAGGATGAAGCGAGTCCCAAGACCAAGACCTCGAAAAAGCTACCGCCTCGGGTTGCCGAGCCGTTAACAGTGGGAAGGTCTGCACCGCCCAAAAACAACCAGTCCATGGTTGATAAACCACAGGTTCATGCCATCTCCGACCCGGTTCAGCCGTTACAAACCCAGGATGTGGCTGGCGCGCGTTCAGGCTATACGCTGCAGCTTGGCGCCTTTCCCGACGAGCCAAAATTGCAGGCATTTATTGCCACCCATCAGTTAAGTGATTTGCCGATAAAACAATTTCGCGCCTTCAGTAAGCAGCAGTACTGGCAAGTCCTGACCTGGGGGAAATTTGATTCACCTGAAGAAGCGCGAGGTGCCTGGCAGGCTATCTCGGCACACTATCCGGGTATTGAACCCTGGGTGAGATCGGTGAGCTCACTCGACAGCGCCGCCGCACTATCTGCGGATGTGGATGGCTAGCCCCCGCAACAAGCATGAAGAGCCTCTGACCGTTTACTATGACGGTGCCTGCCCCAGCTGTGTGCGAGATAGAGATAACTACCAAAAAATGGCAGGTGGCAACAGCAATGTGTGTTGGGTGGATATCACTGATGCAGATGATCAGCTGAAAACCCTGGGAATCGATCCTCGCAAGGCGTTGACTGAGTTGCATGTGCGGGATGGACAGGGCAACATCTTTTCTGAAATTGATGCCTACCGGCTATTGATGGCGCGAACAGCGCTGCTAAGGCCGATCGGCTGGCTGATCGGGCTGCCGTTGATACGCCCCGCAGTCAGTCGTATTTATCATTGGTGGGTAACCCGTCGACTAACACGAGAAGGAAGAATTTAATGGCCTCCAACAGTCCGGTGACCATAGGCAATCTGTTTTCAAACATCCCGGTTATCACCATGGATGAATTGTTTGAGGATGTCCTCGTTACTGACTTCACCAAAATTCAACGGATTATTTCACGTGGCCAAAGCTCCCCCCCTGGCTTCTGGTATGACCAACCGGAAAGCGAGCTGGTGGTTGTCATACAGGGCAGCGGAAAGCTTGAATTCGAGAATGGTGAGATGCTGGAGATGAAGGTGGGCGATTACGTGGCGATACCTGCGCACCGTAAACACCGGGTGGCCTGGACGGACCCCAATACCGAGACTATCTGGCTGGCGATTTTCTACTGATTCACAGTCTATCCAAACAGACGGCTGCCTAGCAGCCAGCCGGCCAGTGACCCAGCCAGCAGAAATCCTCCGGAATAAAGCACAGCACCGCGTCGAAAGCGGCTGCTTAATTGTTGCTGCTCATCGCTGCCGATAATAAAGGGCAGGCCTTGATGGCGCGGTTTTGTCAGTAAATGCTGGGCAGGCTGTTGCACCAGTTCGCGCTGTTGGCGGTGAGCTTCCTGCAAGGCGGCATCCTGTACTATCTGCCATTCTCTCAGGTCGAGTTCTCCATCGCCGTTGTGATCGAATTTTTCCAATAGCGACGAAAAGTCTGCTTTCCAGGCCCGCAGAATATCGCCTCTCAACTGTTGAGGTGACAGGGCGCGTTGGCCGGTGCTATCGGTGATGAACTCTCCCAAGGTGTAGAGCGGGTCACCTTCCAGAATAAGATATTCAGAATAGCGGTAACGTCGGCCAAAGCCACTATTGAGACTGAAAAAGCCACTGGTGAGTGCGCCGGGCTTTGGTGTGCCGATCGGCTTGGGGGTGCTGCCATACCAGACGTGCCGATGTTTGCAGCTGATGTCGGCTCCAGTGGCGTCAATCTGGCAGATGCCGGTGCTATCGCGTAGATAGAAAGGCTGGCCACAGACGCGTTTTTCCACGGTGACCCAGTGACTGGATTTGCCGGAGCTCTGGTATTTCTCGATGGTGTAGCGCCACCAAAGACACAGGGTATTGCTCAGTGGTGCCAGTTGTGGGTGCCCCTGTAACTCGGCCACCCCGACAAGCTCGGTATAGCCCTGGCTGGCTGAGCGGATTTTAGAGGTAGGCATGTCTTCAATCAGGCGTGCCCGCTTGAATTGGCGATGTCCCTTTTTCAGGCTAAAGAGTGACGCCGCGCAGGCAATGGTGAGCCACACGGCGAACTCAGGTGCGGGCATGGCGCTAATGCACTCGGCACAGAATAAAGCCGCTAGCTCCACAGGGCACAACGCGGCGTTGGTTGGCGGGTGAAATCCGGGGCCTGGGCTGTGTCAGACATTAGCTGGATGTCAGTATTCAGGGCTAAACAAGCTCTTGATATTCACGTCTGCCGTTTCTTCATCGCTGAATTCCAGCAGCTCTTTGGGTCCGAAACGGAAAAAATTGGCAACCAGCACATCCGGAAATTGCTCAATGCGGATATTGTTCTGATTGACCACATCGTTATACAGCTCCCGGCGATCGGCAATGCCATTCTCCAAGTCAGAGATGCGTGCCTGCAGGTGTCGAAAAGAGTCGTTGGCTTTCAGGTCCGGGTAATTTTCCGCCAGGGCGAACAGCTGCCCAAGTCCTTTGCGCAGGGTGGTTTCGGCCACCCCAAGGGCGGGCAGGTCGCCGTTGGATGCGGCATTGGAGACCATGTTGCGGGCACTGATGACGCGCTCTAGGGTAGCCTGTTCGTACTGCATGTATTCCTTGCAGGTGGCCACCAGCTTTGGCAGCTCCTCATGTCGCTGCTTTAATAGCACATCTATGTTCGACCAGGCCTGTGCTACCCGATGTTTGAGCGCCACCAGATTGTTGTAGAGGGTGATGCCATAGCCGGCCACCAGCACCACTAGCCCGAGAAAAATAAAGAGGAAAACAGTCATGACCAATCCCTGTGATTCAATGGATTTTGAGCATAGGGAGTTTGCCTTCCGGGGGCAACCGTTCAGGGGCGCTCATATTCGTGGAAAAGTGTTCTGGATCGCGTTTTTACAGAGAAGGGCTGGCGGCCCTCCATTGGGAGGGTCGCCAGTTTTGGATCAGGCTTTGAGGCGCTTGTACTTCATGCGCTGGGGTGTGGCATCTTGGCCTTTGCGCTTGATAAAGTCCTCGTGATACTCGGTATAGTCCCCTTCGAAGAGCACCACTTCACTATTGCCTTCGTAGGCGAGGATGTGGGTGGCCACCCGGTCGAGGAACCAGCGGTCGTGGGAGATCACCAACACGCAACCGGGGAAGTTCTGAATCGCTTCTTCCAGTGCCCGCAAGGTTTCCACATCAAGATCGTTTGAGGGTTCGTCCAGCAGCAACACGTTGGCGCCCTGTTTCAGGGTGCTGGCCAGGTGTAGACGTCCGCGCTCACCACCGGACAGTTCGCCGACCCGCTTCTGCTGGTCGCTGCCCTTGAAGTTGAAGCGACCGGCGTAAGCGCGCGAGGGCACCTGATAGTTACCAATGTGCAGGATATCCTGTCCGTCAGACAGTGCTTCCCAAACCGTCTTTTTGTCGTCGAGGTTTTCGCGGCTCTGCTCTACGAATGCCAACTGAACGGTGTCGCCGAGAATGACGCTGCCATTATCTGGCTGTTCGGTGCCGGCAATCATACGCAACAGGGTCGATTTACCCGCGCCATTGCCGCCGACGATGCCGACAACAGCACCTTTTGGCAGGCTGAAAGAGAGGTTATCGATCAGCAGCTCGTTACCAAAGCTCTTGCAGACGTTGTCGAACTCAATCACTTTGTCGCCGAGGCGTGGCCCCGGTGGAATATAAATTTCATTGGTCTCGTTGCGTGTCTGGAACTCCTGAGAACTCATCTCTTCGAAGCGGGCCAGCCTGGCCTTGTTTTTGGAATGGCGGCCTTTGGGATTCTGACGCACCCATTCCAGCTCGTGTTTGATGCTGCGTTGTCGTGCATCTTCCTGTTTCTGTTCCGTCTCAAGTCGTGCTTCTTTCGCTTCCAGCCAGGTGGTGTAGTTGCCCTCGTATGGAATACCGTGGCCGCGATCCAGTTCCAGAATCCAGCCCGCTACATTGTCGAGGAAATAGCGGTCGTGGGTTACAGCCACCACAGTCCCGGGGAATTCTTCGAGGAATTTTTCCAGCCAGAACACGGATTCCGCATCCAGGTGGTTGGTAGGTTCGTCCAGCAGCAGCATATCGGGCTTGGAGAGTAGCAGGCGACACAGTGCCACGCGGCGCTTTTCACCACCAGACAGTTTGCTGACATCGGCATCCCAAGGTGGTAGACGCAAGGCATCCGCTGCCACTTCCAGCGTGTGGTTCAGGTTGTGGGCGTCCCAGGTCTCAATGATGTTTTCCAGCTCGCCCTGGCGTTTGGCCAGCTTGTCGAAATCGGCATCCGGCTCGGCGTAGGCGGCATAGAGTTCATCCAGTGCCTTCAGGGCATCCACTGCTTCGCGCACACCCTCTTCCACATTGCCGCGCACGTCCTTTTCAGGATCGAGTTGCGGTTCCTGTGGCAGGTATCCCACCTTGATGCCGGGCATCGGGCGGGCTTCACCCTGGATATCCGTGTCGATCCCCGCCATGATTTTCAACAGGGTGGATTTACCCGCACCATTCAAACCGAGCACGCCGATTTTGGCGCCGGGAAAGAAGGACAAGGAAATATCTTTGAGGATTTCGCGCTTGGGTGGAACGATCTTGCCCACCCGGTTCATGGTGTAAACGTATTGGGCCATGTTTCAATTGCCTGGATATAACTGGTGAATAGTTGCCTGAGGTCGTGATACGAACTATAGGGTGTTAAAGGATGACGATTGTAGCGGAAAGTAGACGGCCTCAGAAGCCGTGCGCATTGTTGAGCTGCTCTATGAGCCCAGAACCAAAATAAAACAATAAAGGATCCCCTGTGGGTAAAAAAGTGGAGAAGGCCGGTGATGCCCCGGTCAGACTGGCAAATGTAGACTGTAACCAGTCTTTGAAAGACAAGGACGAATACAAATCATTGCTGGAAGCATTGCAGCTCAAAATGCTGCAAATCCAGCAGGCCTACTATGCCCAGGGGCGCCGCGCGATTATCGTGATGGAAGGGATCGATTGCGCAGGCAAGGGCGGCATTATTCGCCGCATGGTGCAGTCGCTGGATGTGCGCGGCGTGCATGTCTGGCCCATTGGTGCCCCCGCAGGCGATGAGCGCCAGCACCATTATCTCTATCGCTTTTGGCAGCGGTTACCTGAAGCGGGTTCCATAGCAATATTTGACCGCTCCTGGTATGGACGGGTGCTGGTGGAGCGCATAGAAGGGTTTTGCACTGAGCAGGCATGGCAACGCGCTTATCGGGAAATCAATGAATTTGAACGCCTGCTGTTTGATGATGGCGTACGCATTATCAAGCTGCTGCCGGCGATTACCCGGGACGAACAGGTAAAGCGTTTTGAAGAGCGTATTCAAAATCCGCACAAGCGCTGGAAGATGACGGCTGAGGATGTTCGCAATTGGCACCGCTGGGACGATTACCAGCAAGCCATGCAACAGATGCTGGATAAAACCTCCACGGAGGTCGCACCCTGGCAAGTGATTCCCGCCAATCGTAAATGGTACGCCCGCATTCAGGCGCTGAAAATTGTTACCGATGCCCTGGCCAGGGACGTCGATATTTCTATGCCATCATTGGATTCGGCGCTGATGCAGGAGGCAATGGAGCTGTTGCATCGGGAATTGAATGGTGGAGGGGACTCGTAACGTCTATTTCCACCTGAATGCCGTCGCGCCGGGCAGTCATTGCCCCACGCGCAGCGATTTCAGGTGAAAGTTAATCAATCTCTGACAGCAACTTCGGATTCGTCACCAGCTTGCGAACACCGTGGGCGTGATCTTCTTCAAACATGTTGCCCTTACACCATTGGCCAACAGAGTTGATGTCCAGCTTGGCGCATTTGGGGCGGACGCTCCAGGTGACCTGATAGGGAGAGCATACCGCTTCGGTATAGTTGGGGCCGGTTGTGGAGCCTAGAAATTCCACCGGGTTGCCAGTATTTTTTGGCAGGTCGCTGGCAAGTTTCAAGTCGTTGAAGTCGAGAGCATCCGGGTCGTTGACCAACGTGAACACCTGGGTTTCGACGCGCAGTTCGGGGTTTCCGCAGGACTTGGAGAGGCATGACCCCAGCGTCGGACCGGGCTCGACATCACAGGATGTATGTACCCAGTGCACTTCAATGGTATCCCCCGGTTTCAATTCGCCGTGGTCGCCACGACAAATTACTTCATTGGTAGGTTTCAATTCCGCTTCGGAAAGTTTTTTACTCATGCCGCACTGATATCCACCGCTGTAGCCATGATCACCTTCCCCTTTGTAAATAGAAAAATCCTTGGCCTTGTGTTCCGCGCCCTCGTGAAAATGAATATTGCATAAGTTCATATCCGATGCAGATTGAGCAAGGGAAAACTTTGTCGGGTTTTCACCGGTTTTCTGATCGATATCTCGTGGGGTTTGTGGGCCAAAATTTTCGCATGTGCTGCTATTGGAGGCTTCTTCTGCGGAAGCGGATCCCACTAGAAAAGTAAAGGATATCAAAGCAAAAACTATTTTTTTCATTGTTGGTTGTTCCTGTTTTTGTATTTATTTTTCAAGAAAACAATAACTGCGTGCTAATAGGGTGATCTTTTATTTAGCGTCGATAAATTACGACGCAACCATACATTTCTGCAGGAATTTATTTCAATAGTTTTTCATTAATATTCTTAAAAAAATCCATTTTAATGTGGGATTAAACGGAGTCTGATATGGCAATTAATAACTGGTTAGAGTGAAGTATTATTGGGTGTGAGATGCATTACCATGAGCGCGCAAGGCGCAGGATTCGATGTGGCCAGTGTTGCTTTTTCCCATAGCCAGTATCCCGGGTACCTAACGCTATCGATAAAAAAATTCAATCTATCCCATAGTAGATTAAAAATATCGCCCTCCCTGTCTGCCAACTATATTTAAGGCTGGACCTTCTGTCCGAACCGAGGGGGATAATGACCATGTTTAAAAAAACCATACCGTTATGGGCGGCGTTAGCCGTCATCATGTCGCCGCTGGCGACCTCTGTGCATGCCGAATCTATGAATGCTGAATCCATGTCCAATCAATTCTGGTGGCCAGACAGGCTGGACTTGGGCCCGCTGCGGGAGCATGACGCCCGTTCCAACCCGATGGGTGCCGATTTTGATTACGCCAAGGCCTTTGCCAGCGTGGATATGAAGGCCCTGAAGGCCGACATCGCCGACGAAATGACCACGTCTCAGGCTTGGTGGCCTGCGGACTGGGGCACCTACGCCGGCCTGTTCATTCGCATGGCTTGGCATAGTGCTGGTACCTACCGCGCCGCAGACGGCCGTGGCGGTGCCGACGGCGGACAGCAACGCTTTGAGCCGCTGAACAGCTGGCCGGACAATGCGAACCTGGACAAGGCGCGTCGCCTGCTCTGGCCGGTGAAGAAAAAATATGGTCGCGATGTTTCCTGGGGCGATCTCATGGTCCTGGCCGGTAACGTCGCGCTGGAAAAGGCCGGCTTCAAGACGTTCGGTTTTGCCGGTGGTCGCGCCGACGATTGGGAAGCCGATCTGGTGTACTGGGGCCCGGAAACCAAATGGCTGGACGACAGCAAACGCTACAGCGGCAAGCGTGATCTGGAAAATCCGCTCGCAGCCGTGCAGATGGGTCTTATCTACGTGAATCCGGAAGGCCCCACTGGCCACACCGGCGACCCTCTCGCCGCCGCTGTGGATATCCGTGACACCTTTGGCCGTATGGGTATGAATGACGAGGAAACTGTCGCCCTGATTGCCGGTGGCCACACCCTCGGCAAGACCCATGGTGCCCATGGCCCGGGTAAGTGCGTTGGCCCAGAACCGACCGCTGCCTCGCTGGAAGAGCAGGGCTTAGGTTGGAAGAACAAGTGCGGTAAAGGCAATGCTGAGGACACCGTGACCAGTGGTCTGGAAGGTGCCTGGACTCCCACACCGACTCAGTGGACCGCAGTATTTCTACAGAACCTGCTGAACTTCGAATGGGAGATGACCAAGAGTCCGGCGGGTGCCGTGCAGTGGGTGCCCAAGGACAAGGCTTTGCATCAACTGGCTCCAGATGCCCACGTCAAGGGTAAGCGCAATCCGGTCGTCATGCTGACCACAGACCTGGCTCTTCGCGAAGACCCTGCCTATCGCAAGATCTCCGAGCGCTTTGCCGCGGACCCGAATGCATTTAATGATGCCTTTGCCCGCGCCTGGTTCAAGTTGACCCACCGCGATATGGGCCCCAGCAGCCTCTACGTCGGCAGCGAAGCACCCAAGGAGCAGATGATCTGGCAGGACCCGATCCCGACAGTTGACTACGCCATGATCGACAACGCTGACGTCAAGGCACTGAAAGCCAACATCCTGGCCTCCGGCCTGACCGTACCGGAACTGGTGCGTACTGCCTGGGCTGCGGCTTCCAGCTTCCGTGGCTCCGATAATCGCGGTGGCACCGACGGTGGTCGTCTGCGTCTGGCCCCGCAGAAGGACTGGGCCGCCAACTCACCCAAGGAGCTGGCGAAGGTTCTGACGAAGCTGGAAGGCATTCAGAAGGACTTCAATGGCAGTGCCTCTGGTGGCAAGAAGGTTTCCATGGCAGACCTGATCGTACTGGGCGGCGCCGCGGCGATTGAAAAAGCGGCCAGCGATGGTGGTCATAGCATCAGCGTACCGTTCAAGCCGGGCCGCGCGGATGCCCAGCAGGCGCAGACCGATATCCAGTCCTTCTCGTTGCTGGAAAACAGGGCGGATGGTTTCCGCAACTACTACGCTGGCGGCAGCTCGGCCTCACCTGCGGCCCTGCTGGTTGACCGTGCCAGTCAGCTCAACCTGACGGTACCGGAAATGACCGTGCTGGTAGGTGGTATGCGTGCGCTGAACGCCAACACTGACGGCTCCGCGCAAGGCGTGCTCACCAATAAGCCGGGTGCCCTGACCAATGACTTCTTCGTCAACCTGCTGGACATGTCCACCAAGTGGCAGAAGTCTGCTAAGGAAGGAGCGTACGACGGTATCGATCGCAGCTCCGGCAAGGTTCGCTGGACCGCTTCGCCGGTGGACTTGGTGTTCGGTTCCAGCTCAGAGCTGCGTGCAGTGGCGGAGTTCTACGCGGCAGATGACGCCAAGGCCCAGTTTGCGAACGACTTCGTTGCGAGCTGGACCAAGGTGATGAACCTGGGTCGTTTCGATCTGGATTGATCGGTGTGGAAGAGGTGACATATCGCTCAATGTGAGCGGTGACCTCTAAAATAAGAAACGGCGGTGCTCAGTGCACCGCCGTTTTTTTTTGCGCGTATAACGCTTGTGGTTTTATGGTCGTGAATATTTTTTGGCGATTTATTTTCTTTTCCAGATATTTGCCACGGCGCGATCACTACCTAAAAAACCGACAATTTCACAAGCGCCGCCTACTAACAGGAAGACGATGGCGGGAAGAATGCCTGCCATTTTGGTGGAAATAATCGACGCATAAAGAGAACCTAAAGATAAAAGCAGGAAGAGGGCGCCCAAGGCGATGAGTATTTTCCTGTGTGACGGCTGGTAGGTGTATTCGTTATTGCCCGACTCAAAATGATTGAGAACCGGGGTAAACAGTTTTTGGAGCAGCGCTTTCATTGACGACCTTGTTCGGCGGTGAGAATGATACGGACATCATACCCTATCAGTTGGGGAGCAAGGGCCAGTTTTGTCGCCTTGAATGCGGAACCGGTAGTCCCCCGGATAATCGATTTGTTGGGAATTTAATCTTGAAATCAGGAACTCTTGCTCTGTGTAAGCAGCGGGTAGTGTGGGTCACAACTACCGCGACAGAGTCTCTGAAAAGCGGTTGCTATAAAGCTCAATCCACTCGTGCGCAGCGGTTTCTCTGTCCAATGCCCGTCCTTCGTCGAGGAGCTTGCGGCGGTAGTGTTCGATCTGGCAGACCTGCTCCACCATCTTGCTCTTGAACGTCTCAGCGGCATCCTTGAACAGAATACTGACTCCGAACCCCGTGGCGAAGCGGTTGCATTTCACCACGCGACCCATGAGGCTGCACTCCTGATTTAATGAGGGGAAGCTCAGTGTCACCGGGGCACCCGGTGGGAGTTCGTGTGGCAGGCGACAGGCTAGTCCTCCATCGCCAATATTGCAGAGACTGGCTCGGTCGCCGTCGCTACTACCCTCTGGGGTTATGAGGATAGGAACTTCAGTTGGGTGATGTATAAAACGTCTCATCGTCCTTTTCCTCCTCCTTATATTTGACAGAGTAGACCAGCTTTTGTTTATGCGAAAAGTGAATGAGATATAGGGAAGAAATTCGCGATTAACGGAGCGTTTAATGGCACTTTTAGTGTGGTTTTAATGGAACTTATATTGCGGAGAGGAAACTCGGGAAAGTATCAGCGAACCGGCTGCGAAACAGGGCTATCCATTCCCGCACCGTCATTGCGCTGCCCTCATGTTGAGCCTGGATGTATCGAGTTTATGCTCTGATCCCAAAAGCCGCGCTGGTGGTGATCGACTGGTCGAGATTGTGCCGAACATTACACCTAACGTTGCTATACTCTGCCGCATCTGAAGCATAGATCGGAGTGAGTAAATGCGTATTCAAGATAAAGTGGCTGTTATCACTGGAGCCGCGAGCGGTATTGGCCAAGCAGTTGCTAAAGATCTGGCTGAACGGGGCGCAAAAAAGATTGCCGTAGTCGATATGACCGACCGCATCGAAGATGTTGCCGCCGAGATCAATGCCAAAGCAGGGCGCGATGTTGCGGTACCGTTTCAGGGTAATGTCACCGATGCCGCGTTCCGGGAATCCGTGTATGACCAGATGGAGAAGAACTACGATGTGGTGAGCATCTGCGTTCCGGCCGCCGGTATTACCCGCGATGATCTGGCCGTTCGCGTCAACAAAGAAACCGGAAAGGCCAGCATTTATCCGCAGGAAAATTTCGAAATGGTGGTCAACGTCAACCTCATCGCCCCGGTCTATTGGGCCATGGAATTGATCGCCCGTATTGCCGAGGACCGGGCAGCCAAAGGGCTGAAAAAGTGGGTGCCAGATGAGCATGTGCAGGGCACGGTGATCTTTATTGGCTCTATTTCCTCCCAGGGAAATAAGGGCCAAGTATCCTATGCCTCCACCAAGGCCGGTCTGGAAGGCGCGGCCTCCACACTGGCCAAAGAAGCCACCTTCCACGGTGTGCGTTGTGGCGTGATTCACCCCGGCTTTACCGATACCCCAATGGTGCGCGCCATGGGCGAGGACTATATCGAGAAATATATTCTGCCTTATACCCAATTGGGCCGACTGATTAAACCGGAAGAAATCGCCGATGCCATCTGCTTTATGATTTCCAATTCGGTCGTTTCAGGCGAACTCTGGGCGGATGCAGGCTGGCATCCTTCGGCTTGATCGGACGTAGACCTTCGTTACAGAGAGGGCTTTGTATTTTGGTTTTAATCCCAGGATAAAAAAGGCCGCGCTTAGCGTGGCCTTTTAATTATCCGGGGGAATTTGAGGTTGGCTTTTACTCTGAACTCAAATATCCCTAACGGTGTCTTGTTACCGCTTTTTCTTGTCAGGGGCTTGCGTTAAAGCCGAGGCCGCAACACTTTTTTGTGCTTTAGTGGATTTGGGATCACTAAGGATTTTGGATGCCTTAGAGGCCACGTTTTTTGAGGTTTTTTCATTCTTAGCCATTGCTAAAAATCTCCGTATAGGCCAGAAAACTGGCGAATTTAATATAAATTTAGTATGGTACGGAGGTATGACAGGCTTGTAACACCTGCCATACCTGACCAGTTAGTTAGTAGCTTACTAATAAAGCGGTGGGGTGCCACTCAACCACACTGGTATCCTCCTTCCTGGTCAGAACCGCCAGATTCGGTGTCGCTTCGGCAAGCAACGTTACACACGAACCCACTGATGTTGCAGCATCAGTGGGTTTTTTAATCATCATCAAGTCCGTAAAAATTATTGAGGATAAACTTCGCCATTTTTACAGCTTTCCTAGCCTCTGACTCTTCAAGCCCTTTTGGAAAATAGATTACTCCATCATCCATTCCACGTAGTGGAACCGTTATTCTCTCCATACCCTCTGGAATTCGGTCTATATCGCTATTGAGATCTTCATCGTCGCCCAGTGAGCCCTTAGTGTTCTTCTCTGTTGCGGATTTCGGCTTTTTCTTTCCGACTCCTCTTGGCGGCGATGGGGCTCGCATGTGGTCTCCGATCTCATACCCCGCATCTTTACAGGCCGACAAAAAAAACGACACGGCCTTAGTCAGAGTTGATCCAGAAAAGCCGTATTCTCTGAAGATCTTGCTTATCTGGTGTTCGGTTCCGTTTTTTAGGTTTATACCGTCTTCGCGCAAAATGTCATAGGATTCCAAAAGAAGAACCTTTAGTTCTCCGGGGTATTCTGACTCACCACAGCTTACAAGATCGTGTAGTTTTTTGGTTGGCCGCCCGTTTTCGTCAATTAGCTTGAACCACTCGAACGCACCAATCATCAAAGAAATATATGTTCCAGATTGGTTTCCGAACACGCTTCTGTCTATTTGTGATGGGATTACCGATTCTCCCAACCTTCTAATATAATTACGAAAAGATGCATATGATGGGTAGGGTGGTCTTGGCCCGTGTTTCGGCTTTTTGATGATTTGTACTGTCATTTCGCACGCTCCACGTGATTCGATGTCTAGTGTACTGGCGCAAAAATATAAAATCAAGTTTTGTGCGACACAAAAATAAAAAACTATGTTATTTGTGCTATCTTTTGTTTTCTGTGAACTTTGTGCGTTATTTGTGTTTTTTGCGGCGGTTGCATTGCAGTGTGTTCAGAATATGAGCGCTAGAAAATGTGTGGGGATCGGGCTTTTGTAGGTGATTTGGGGCGGGAGTGATGCTGAAGTTTCACCTTTCACTGGGGTGGGGGTACTGAGCGGCTTAATATAGGGTGATACATTCCCGCACCACATGGAAAAATACTTTGAATATGTGGCAGTTAAGGGGGCTGTTATCTATCCCTGCACCGGCTGATCAAAGCCCAGATTGCCCATCTCGATACCGCGGCGGAAGTCGCGCATATGTTTTTCCATCCACTCTTCAGCTTTTTCTTCATCACCCGCGCAGATGGCGTCGTAGACATGTTGGTGGGCGACCAGAATGCGTTCGCCGGGAGACAGGGCGCGGATGATGGCGCCCCAGGCGGGGTAGAACAGTTCGTTGAGGGGTGCGCGGGCCAGCAGCAGGGCATGATTGTGGGTGGCTTCGGCCACCAGATTGTGAAATTCGATTTCCACTTCCAGTAGGGCGTCGTGGTCGTTCATCACCTGTTTCGTGCGCACAAGATTATCGGCCAGTAATTGTTTCTCTTCTTTGGTGGCAGACAGGCAGGCCAGTTTGCCCGCCAGTGGTTCTAGCCCCATGGCCACCTGCCACAGTTCTTCAAAGGTGACCTGGTGCATCAGCATCGCCGAACTGACGGAGCGCCCGATGGCTTCGGTGCCGGGGAGGGTGACGACAAGGCGTTTCCGTCCCGCGCGACCGAGGATGCCGCCGTGTTCCAGCAGTCGAATGGCTTCGCGCACGGTGGAGCGGGTGACGCCAAACTGTTCTGCCAGATCGGTTTCCGTGGGCAGCAGGTCTCCCGCCTGAATCTCGCCGCTGACGATGGCATTGCGAATTTTCTCGCTGACCACTTTGTAGGCGGGTTGGTGGGCGAGCCGATCAAAACTGACAGATGGGGGCATGGTGTGGTTTTCCTCTGGCGACGCACGGCCGCTATTTTCCTATCAATACGACTGAGAATAACAGAATTTCCTATAATTGACATATTGTCGGACAATATGTCAGCATCGTATGGTCTATGAATAATAGGTGGGGTCTGTCGTGTCTGAGATCAGAGCTCCACAAACGCTATCTCGGGGGTAGTCATGACGTCGGCCACACACTCACAACAACATCAGCAACAGCCTGCGGCTGAAACCACACCACTGCGCATTGTCACGGCAGCATCGCTGTTTGACGGCCACGATGCGGCGATCAATGTGATGCGTCGCCTGATTCAGGCCAGTGGCGTGGAGGTGATTCACCTCGGTCACAACCGCAGCGTCGACGACGTGGTGCGTGCGGCCATTCAGGAAGATGCCGATGCCATTGCCATCAGTTCCTATCAGGGCGGGCACATGGAGTATTTCCGCTACATGATGGAGCTGCTGCAGGAACACAACGCCAGTCATATACAGGTGTTTGGCGGCGGTGGCGGCACTATTACCCTGGAAGAAATTGCCGAGCTGGAAAACGCCGGCGTTAATCGCATTTACCACCCCACCCACGGTATGGAGATGGGGCTGACCGGCATGATCGAGGATCTGGTGACTCGGGCGCGGCAGGCGCGGGCCGCGACGCTGTCGCCATCTTCCCCGAACATCGATGATGAAATTGCCGTGGCCCAGATGATATCCGCCATTGAGGAAGGGGCTGTGTCCGACGCCGAACTGACGCGACTGAAAAAAACCTGGCAGCTGGCCGCCGGGAACACCCCAGTGGTCGGTGTGACCGGCACTGGCGGGGCAGGCAAGAGCAGCACGGTGGATGAGTTGTTGAGCCGCTTCCTGCTACAGCGCCCGGAAATGCGTATCGCTGTATTGGCGGTAGACCCGACTCGCCGTCGCACCGGCGGGGCGCTGCTCGGCGATCGCATCCGCATGAACAGCCTGTCATCAACGCAAATTTATATGCGCTCCATGGCCACCCGCCGCCAGCATCTGGCCACCAGCGAAATGCTCGGTGATGTCACCCTGTTCCTGAAATCCCTCGGCTACGATCTGGTGCTGGTGGAAACCGCCGGTATCGGCCAGAGCGATTCCGAAATTGTCGACCTGGTGGATTTTTCCCTGTACATCATGACCAGCGACTACGGCGCGGCCAGCCAGTTGGAAAAAATCGACATGATCGATTACGCCGATATGGTGATTCTCAACAAATACGACAAGCGCGGTGCCGAAGATGCGCTGCGGGATATTCGCAAGCAGTGGCAGCGCAACCGCAATGCCTTCGACGTCAGCGGCGAGCAGATTCCGGTGTATCCCACCATCGCCAGCCAGTTCAACGACCCCGGTGTGAACCGTGCCTTCTATCACTTGTGCAGGTTGCTGGTGAAAAAAGTCGGTCTGGACGAGCAGCGTTGGTTGCCGGGGGCTGACGAAGAATTTATGGAGTCGCGCTCCGTGGCCCTGATTCCCGGCAGTCGGGTGCGCTATCTGGCGGAAATCAGCGAGGGTGCCCGCCAGATCAAGACCCGCAATGAACAGCAGGCGGAACTGGCGGCCACGGCCTATCAGAATTATCAGGTGCTCACTTCGCTGGACGATACGCAATTGCCGGAACCGCTGGCGCTGTATCCGGCCTCTGCGCTCACCGATGGCGAGGCGGACAATACCCTGCGCACCCTGCGCCAGCGTTATAACGCTGCGGTGGCTGATTTGAGTGGCGAGTCTATTCGCCTGTTGCAGGAATGGCCCGCGCGCAAGGCCGGTGTGGTAGATGAGCAATATTGTTATCAGGTGCGCGGCAGGGATATCACCGGCGATAACTATGTGGAATCTCTCAGCCATTTGAAAATTCCCAAAATCGCCCCGCCGCAATATCGCGATTGGGGTGAACTGCTGGCGTTCCTGCTGGCGGAAAACCTGCCCGGCAGTTACCCGTATACCGCCGGGGTGTTTCCCTATCGGCGCATGGGGGAAGACCCGATCCGCATGTTTGCCGGGGAGGGCACGCCGGAACGCACCAACCGTCGTTTTCACTATTTGTCCAAGGGGCATGAGGCCACGCGGCTGTCCACGGCGTTTGATTCGGTGACGCTGTATGGCGCGGACCCGGACCCGCGGCCGGATATCTGGGGCAAGGTGGGTAACTCGGGGGTGTCCATCGCCACCCTCGACGATATGAAAAAACTCTATTCCGGTTTCGATCTGTGCGCGCCGACCACCTCGGTATCCATGACCATCAACGGTCCGGCGCCAATGATTCTGGCGTTCTTTATGAACACCGCCATCGATCAGCAGGTGGAGAAGTACCTGAAGGACAACAATCTGTGGGACGAAGCACAGCAGAAAATCGACGCCTGGTTCGGCGACAAGCCGCGCCCGCACTATGCCGGTAAGCTGCCGGAGGGGCACAACGGTTTGGGGCTGGCGCTGCTGGGTATCAGTGGCGACAAGCTGGTGGATGCCGAGACCTACGGTCGCATTCGCGCGGAAACTCTGGCGGCGGTGCGCGGCACCGTGCAGGCAGATATTCTCAAGGAAGATCAGGCCCAGAACACCTGTATTTTTTCCACCGCTTTTGCCCTGACCATGATGGGCGACGTGCAGGCATTCTTTATCGACAACAAAGTGCGTAATTACTACAGCGTGTCGGTGAGCGGCTATCACATCGCCGAGGCCGGGGCGAACCCGATCTCGCAGTTGGCGTTTACCCTGTCCAACGGCTTCACGCTGGTGGAGTACTACCTGTCCCGGGGCATGAAGGTGGATGACTTCGTCCCCAACTTTAGTTTCTTCTTTTCCAACGGTATGGACCCGGAGTACACGGTGATGGGTCGGGTGGCGCGGCGCATTTGGGCGCGGGCCATGAAAGAGCGCTACGGTGCCAGCCCGCGCAGCCAAATGTTGAAGTATCACATCCAGACCTCCGGTCGCAGCCTGCATGCCCAGGAGATGAGTTTCAACGATATTCGCACCACGTTGCAGGCGCTTTACGCGATTTTCGATAACACCAACAGTCTGCACACCAACGCCTATGATGAGGCGATTACCACGCCGACGACGGAATCCGTGCGCCGGGCGGTGGCCATCCAGATGATCATTAACAAGGAGTTCGGCCTCAATTTCTGCGAAAACCCCTGGCAGGGCTCGTTCATCGTTGAACAGCTCACCGACCTGGTGGAGGCGGCGGTATACACCGAGTTCGAGCGCATCTCCGAGCGCGGCGGGGTGCTGGGGGCCATGGATACCATGTACCAGCGCGGCAAGATCCAGGAAGAGAGCATGTACTACGAGCACCGCAAACACGACGGCAGTTTGCCGCTGATCGGTGTGAATACCTTCCTGCCGGAGGCCGGGGCCGAGGAGACCATCGAGGGCCGTGAACTGGCCCGTTCCGACGATGGGGAAAAACAGCAGCAGGTAGACAATCTCAACGCCTACAAGGCACTGCACACAGAGCAATGCAGCGATGCGCTGAAAGAGTTGCAGCAAGTGGTGCTGAGTCGTGGCAATACCTTCAGCTGTTTGATGGACGTGGCCAAATGCTGCTCATTGGGGCAGATGAGCGAGGCGCTCTACCGGGTGGGTGGGCTGTATCGACGAAATATGTAATCTGCGCGGTGTTTAAGGGCGTTTTTAGCGTGGGATTCGATGGTGGATTTGTGTACAATTCGCGCTCTTTTTCAGACCAACCACCAGTGTGAGAACCATGTTCGATAAAGACGTCACCATCGCCAGTTTTGACCCGGAAGTGTGGGCTGCCATCCAGCAAGAAGAGCAGCGCCAGGAAGAACACATCGAGCTGATTGCCTCCGAGAACTACACCAGTCCAGCGGTGATGGCGGCTCAGGGCACCAAGCTCACCAACAAGTACGCCGAGGGTTACCCCCACAAGCGCTACTACGGTGGTTGTGAGTTTGTCGATAAAACCGAAGAACTGGCCATTGAGCGCGTCAAGCAACTGTTTGGCGCAGGGTTTGCCAACGTGCAGCCGCACTCTGGCTCCCAGGCTAACAGCGCGGTCTACCAAGCGTTGTGTCTGCCCGGTGAAACGGTACTGGGTATGAGTCTGGATGCTGGTGGTCACCTGACCCATGGCGCCAAACCGAATTTCTCCGGCAAGATTTACCACGCGGTGCAGTACGGCCTGAACCCGGAAACCGGTCTGGTGGATTACGACCAGGTTGAAGCCCTGGCGCTGGAGCACAAGCCGAAAATGATCGTCGCCGGTTTCTCAGCCTATTCCGGTATTCTGGATTGGCAGCGTTTCCGCGATATCGCCGACAAGGTGGGCGCCTACCTGATGGTCGATATGGCTCATGTGGCTGGCCTGATCGCCGCTGGTGTTTATCCGAACCCGATGCCTTTCGCCGATGTGGTGACGTCCACCACCCACAAAACCCTGCGCGGGCCTCGCGGCGGTATCATCCTCACCAACAGTGAAGAGCTGGCGAAGAAGATCAACTCTGCGGTATTCCCCGGTGGTCAGGGTGGCCCGTTGTGCCACGTGATCGCTGCCAAGGCTGTGTCCTTCAAAGAGGCCATGAGCGACGAGTTCAAAACCTACCAGCAGCAGGTGGTGAAGAACGCCCAGGCCATGGCGAATACTTTCATGGAGCGCGGCATCAAGATCGTCTCCAAGGGCACTGAAAACCATTTGATGCTGGTGGATCTGATCGGTAAGGAATACACCGGTAAGGATGCGGATGCGGCCCTCGGCAGCGCCTACATCACCGTCAACAAGAACGCGGTGCCCAACGATCCCCGTTCACCGTTCATCACTTCCGGCCTGCGGGTCGGTACCCCGGCCATCACCACCCGCGGTTTCAAGGAAGCCGAGTGTGTGCAGTTGACACACTGGATCTGCGATGTACTGGACAGCCTGGAAAATGGCAGCTCCGAGCAGGTAATTCCGGAAGTGAAGGCTAAGGTACTGGATATTTGTGGCCGCTTCCCGGTTTACGGTTAAGCAGCCAGAAGACGAATCATAGCCCCGCTTTGGCGGGGCTTTTTTATCTGAATGCTGTGCTTTGACAGAGGTGTTCGGGGTGAGCGTCCGGGGCGGGGTGGTGACCAAAATATGTTACCATGCGGCCCTGTCCAAACAGGTGGCTTGAGCCATGCATTGTCCCTTCTGTAGTGCTGATGACACAAAGGTCATTGACTCGCGGCTGGTGGCCGAAGGCGGCCAGGTGCGTCGTCGTCGTGAATGCCTGTCCTGCAAAGAGCGCTTTACTACCTTTGAACTGCCCGAACTGCTGATGCCTCGCGTGATCAAGCGGGATGATACACGTGAGCCCTTCGATGAGGATAAGCTGCGTGCTGGCTTGCTGCGGGCACTGGAGAAGCGTCCGGTGGACATTGAGCGTATTGAGGGTGCTATTTCCCATATTCAGCATCAATTGCGCGCTACCGGTGAGCGCGAAGTGACCACCAGAATGGTGGGTGAGCTGGTGATGGAGCAGTTGCGACAACTGGATGAAGTGGCCTATGTCCGGTTTGCTTCTGTCTACCGCAGCTTCCAGGATCTCAGCGAGTTTCGTGCCGAACTGGATCGACTCGAACAAAACCTTCCCGATAGCGGCAGGGATTAACGTCTATGCCCAATTGCCTGGATGTCACCATGATGGCCAGGGCGCTGAAATTGGCTGCTCGTGGTTGTTACACCACCATGCCCAACCCCGTTGTGGGTTGTGTGATTGCCCATGGTAATGAGGTGGTGGGCGAAGGCTGGCATGAGCAAGCTGGCGAACCCCATGCTGAAGTCCACGCCCTGCGCGCTGCCGGAGATAAGGCCAATGGGGCCACAGCGTATGTGACGCTGGAACCCTGTAGCCACCATGGTCGCACCCCCCCTTGTGCCGATGCCCTGATTGAAGCGGGTATTGCACGGGTGGTATACGGAGTATTGGACCCCAATCCACAAGTGGCGGGCAGTGGACTGGAAAAACTGCGACAGTCTGGAATTGTCGTGGACGGCCCTGTGCTGGAGGCCGAGTCGATAGCCCTTAACCGGGGTTTTATCAAACGCTTGAAAACGGGAAAGCCCTGGGTGACGGTGAAACTCGCCATGAGCCTGGATGGACGCACTGCCATGGCCAGTGGTGAAAGTCAGTGGATTACTGGCCCTGCTGCGCGCAGTGATGTACAGCGCTTGCGCGCACGCAGCTCGGCGATTATTACCGGTGTGGGCACAGTGCTTCATGACAATCCCTCCCTGACCGTGCGCGCCGCTGAATTGGGTTTGGAAAATGCAGATCAGATTGCCCGTCGACAACCGTTGCGCGTGGTGGTCGATAGCAAGTTACGCATTCCACGGGATTGCCAGTTATTGACCGATGGTGGTGCAACACTGGTGGCCAGTGTCGGTGCAGATCAGCTTCACGGGGTGGATGTCATTACTTTGGATAATGGCGAAGGCCGTGTGGATTTAAGTGCCCTGCTTGGTCTGTTGGCCGGCAGGGAGTGTAATGAAGTATTGGTGGAAGCCGGGGCTGAACTGGCCGGAGCTTTCATTTCAAATGGCCTGGTAGATGAGGTGATCATTTATATGGCCCCCAAGTTTCTGGGCAGTGCAGCGCGGCCTTTACTTGACTTGCCTTTACAGACAATGTCGGCGGCGCTGGCGAACGATATTATCGATATGCGTGCTGTGGGCGGCGACTGGCGCATCACGGTGCGCCCTAGCCTCCAGTCTTAAGGAAACATTTGTGCAAGGTGGTCTGGAAGTATTGCTGATTCTGTTGGCGGTGGCGGCTTTCTTGGGCGTTGTGCTGGAGGAGGTTATTCACGTCAACAAGGCCAAGGTGGTGCTGTTATTCGGTGCCCTGTCGTGGATGCTGATGTTTATTTTTGCCCCGGACCTGGCTTACCGGGAAAAAGTGGAAGCGGCCCTGGAACACAACATTACAGACATCGCCAGTCTGTGGCTGTTCTTGCTGGCGACGATGACTTTTGTGGCCTACCTGAATAAGAAGGGGTTGATTGAGAATCTGGTGCACGTGATTCTGCCAAAGCGCATTTCGGAGCGTAAGTTGCTGTTCCTGATTGGTATTTTCGCTTTTGTGTTCTCGTCCATCGCCGACAACATCACGGCAACGCTGGTGTCGGTGGCCTTGATTTTGAGTTTGAAGCTGGATGCGAAGAAGAATCTCAAGTTTGCCACGCTAGTTGTGTTCGCAGTCAACTCCGGCGGTGTAGCGATGATTACCGGCGACGTGACGACATTGATGATCTTTCTGGCAGGGCATGTACAGATTGCTAACCTGTTAATGTTGTCGGTGCCTGCGCTGTTGGCGGTGTTGCTGTTGGCGGCACTGCTCAGCCAGGGAATGAATGGTGAAGTGCTGGTCGAGAAAAATGGTGCACGGGCGATTCGCAAGGTGGATCAGAGTATCGCCGTGATCTTTATGCTCACGATCATGTGCACTATTTTAGGCAGCTTTTTTTACGGCATTCCACCAGTACTGACGTTCCTCACTGGTCTGGCGGTGATGTTTCTGGTGGCGCGGTTTTTCAATGAGGATATCGATAACGATCCCATTCTCGAATATATCCGCATCATCGAATTTGAAACGCTGTTGTTTTTCCTCGGGGTGCTGTTGGTGGTGGGGATGCTACAGTTTATAGGCACTCTGGAAGGACTGACTCACCTCTATCAACTGATGCCCAGTCTGGCGGCAAACTATTTGATGGGGCTATTGTCGGCACTGATCGACAACGTGCCGTTGACGGCGGCATTGCTTAAATCCAATCTGGAGATGAGCACTGCAGAGTGGATGGGGCTGACCTATGCGGTAGGCGTCGGTGGGTCGCTACTGGTGATTGGCTCTGCAGCGGGTATTGTTGCCATGAGCAAGATAAGTGAACTCACCTTTGCCAGTTACTTTCGCAGCCTGTTTGCATTGCTGATAGCATTTACCGTTGGTTTTCTGGCGGTATACGGGGTGGGACTGACACTCGGCAGTTAACGTTAACGAGTTAGAGAAGGCATTATGTTTACAGGTATTGTCGAAGCGATTGGAGAAATCGTCGCTTGCGAACATCGGGATGGAGACGTGCGCCTGCGCGTAAAAACCAATGACCTGGAGTTGGCGGACCTGCAACTGGGTGACAGTGTCAGCACCAATGGCGTGTGTCTGACGGTGGTGGAATTGCCCGGTGATGGCTATGTGGCAGATGTGTCAGCAGAAACGCTGGCCATGACGACCATTGGTGATTGGTTGCTGGGTACCCCCGTCAATCTGGAGCGGGCTTTGACCCCGCAAACCCGTATGGGCGGCCACATGGTCTCTGGTCATGTGGATGGCGTTGGCGAGGTGGTGAGTCGTCATCCTGATGCTCGCTCCGAGCGATTTCGGATACGCGCGCCGCGGGAGCTGGCCAAGTACATTGCCCACAAAGGGTCAATTACAGTCGATGGCACCAGCCTCACGGTGAATCGGGTTGAGGGGGCGGAGTTTGAATTGAATATTGTGCCCCATACCCTTGAGAAAACGGTGGTCGGCAGCTACAAACAGGGAACACGCGTCAATCTGGAAGTGGATTTGATCGCCCGTTATCTGGAGCGTTTGCTTCTGGGTGATGGGGCTGCGGACGCCTAACGGCCCAAATGGGCATAAAGACAACAGTAAAGCTTGGCAGTGAAATCATGGCATTGAATAGCATCGAAGAACTGATCGCAGACATGCGTCAGGGCAAAATGGTCATTCTGATGGATGACGAGGACCGCGAAAACGAGGGCGATCTGGTGATGGCCGCAACAATGGTGCGGCCAGAGGATATCAACTTCATGGCGACTCATGGACGCGGCCTGATTTGTCTGACCCTGTCGGAGGATCGCTGTCGCCAGTTGAATCTGCCGTTGATGGTGGATGCTAACAAGGCTAGCCACGGCACCAACTTTACGCTATCCATTGAGGCGGCTGAGGGCGTGACCACCGGTATCTCTGCCGCAGATCGGGCGCGCACTATACAGGCCGCAGTAGCCAGTAACGCGCGCCCGCAGGACATTGTTCAGCCCGGCCATATTTTTCCGCTTAGGGCGGAGCGTGGCGGCGTGCTAAGCCGTGCCGGTCACACTGAAGCCGGTTGTGATATGGCCCGCATGGCGGGTTTTGAGCCAGCTGCTGTGATTGTGGAAATCATGAATGACGATGGCACCATGGCGCGTCGCCCGGATCTCGAAGCCTTTGCCCAGAAGCACAACCTGAAAATTGGCACTATCGCCGATCTGATCCACTATCGCCTGGTCACCGAGAAAACCATCAATTGCATCAGTGATCGTTTCATTCAGACTCACTACGGTCAGTTCACGCTCAAGACCTATCTGGACAGTGCCCGCAACGAAAAGCACTTTGCTTTGGTGATGGGTGATGTGGCCGACGGCGGGCCTCCCTTGGTGCGGGTTCACATCAATAAGTCTGCCCGAGATCTTTTCGCAATGGAGCCCGTTGAGGGGTATCGGAGCTGGAGTCTGTCCCGTGCCATGGAAAAGGTCGCAGAAGAGGGCCGTGGGGTGGTGGTGTTTCTTTACTACCCGGAGACTGCCGATGACATTGATGCCACGGTAGATGAGATGCTGAACCACACTCCGGCCAAGCCGCAACTGCCGGGCGATGTGGTGTACCAGCAGGTGGGTACCGGTTCGCAGATCCTCATGGATCTCGGTATACACAAGATGCGCCTGATGAGTGCCCCGTTCCGCTTTACCGGTATTTCCGGTTTTGATCTGGAAGTGGTCGAATACATTAATTGTGATTAGCGAGATGTCTCTACAGCCCGGCTTTACAAACATTTTGCCATCACTATTTAGCAATATTTACAGAGAAATCGGAAAACAGCATGAGTGAATACCGGCCCGATGAGGGCAGTTTCAATGTCGAGGGGGCGCGGGTGGCAATTGCCGTAGCGCGCTGGAATGGCCAGATCACCGAGAGTCTTCTCAATGGTGCGCAGCGGGCACTATTGCGCCACGGTATTCCCGAGCAGGATATTGGGTTGTTCCGAGTGCCGGGCGCCTTCGAATTGCCGCTGGCTTGCAGCAAGCTGGCCAAAACAGGTCGTTACGACGCGGTGATCGCACTTGGTTGTGTCATTCGTGGCGGCACCCCGCACTTTGAATACGTTTGCAGTGAAACTACCCGCGGGATTGGCGAAGTGGCGTTGAGGGAAGGGTTGCCGGTGGCGTTTGGTGTGCTGACCACGGATACGTTGGCTCAAGCTCAGGAACGCGCTGGTGATAATGCCGAAAACAAAGGGGAAGAAGCAGCGCTGACCGCGCTGGAAATGATTTCCCTCTTCCGTCCGCTATAGGAGTCAATCTGTGTCACTGCCCTCAACTCGAAGAAAGGCGCGCCAGTTATTGGTACAGGCGCTTTATCAATGGCAGCTCTCTGGCTCTGACTTGCACAGTATTGAGGCGGAGTTTTTCGTCGACAATGATATGCGCAAGGTGGATACCGACTATTTCCGTGAATTGCTGCATGGCATCCCCGGCAAGCTAACTGAAATCGATGCTGCCTATGCAGGCCATCTGGACCGTAAGTCCAAAGACCTGGATCCGGTCTCTCGTGCCTTGCTGCGCATTGGTTGCTACGAACTGTGTTTCCGGATTGACGTGCCCTACAAGGTGGCTATCAATGAAGCGGTCAATCTGGCGAAAACCTTTGGCCCCACCGATGCTTACAAGTACATCAACGGTATTCTCGACAAAGTGGCTATTGAAAAACGCGCTGTTGAGGTCAAGGCCGAGCAACGGCGTTAGCATTTCAGTAGCAGCAGCACGACGCGGATGACCATGCCTCTGAATGAGTTTTCATTGATTCGTGAGTATTTCTCGGCTCTGGGTGAAAGCCCTGGAGTGGCACTGGGTGTTGGCGATGATTGCGCCTTGCTGGAGGTTGCCGCAGGCCAACAGTTGGCGGTGACGGTGGATACCCTTGTGGCGGGCGTACATTTTCCTCTCAATGCCGCTGCCGGGGACGTCGCCTGTCGCGCTCTGCGGGTTAATCTCAGCGATCTGGCCGCGATGGGCGCCAAACCGCGCTGGTTTACATTGGCGCTCACACTGCCCGAGGCGGATGAAAACTGGCTGGCCGCCTTTTCTGCCGCTCTCGCCGAAGAGGCGCGAACATTTCATTGTGCCTTGGTGGGGGGCGATACCACCGCTGGACCACTGACTATTTCCATTCAGATGATGGGTGAGGTGCCAAGCGGGCAAGCGCTGACCCGCTCTGGAGCGCATGCCGGAGACTGGATCTATGTGACTGGGTCGTTGGGAGAAGGTGCCGCGGCACTCCAATTGTTTACGCCCGGTTGTGAGCTTTCAGGCGTCGTACGAGAGAATCTTGCCCAGCGTTTTTATCGGCCTCGGCCTCGGCTCGCTGAGGGTCTGAAATTGCGTGGTTACGCTTCCGCTGCAGTGGATATCTCAGATGGTTTACTGGCGGACTTGGGGCATATTGCGGAAAGCAGTGGTCTCGGCGCTGAAGTGCAGTTAGCTCAGTTGCCATTGGCCCCCTGGTTGGAGGAGGTCGGGCCGTTGGAGCAGGCGCAGGTGTGGGCATTGTCCGGTGGTGATGACTATGAACTCTGTTTTACTGTGCCCGCGGAGCAGCGGCAGGCGGTCGATGCCATGATTGCGGCGGATGATTTCTCGGCGACCTGTATTGGGCGGATGACCGCCGCGCCGGGGGTGTATTGCCTCGATGCCGATGGCATTCGGGTGACGATTCCCGAAACCGGCTACCAGCACTTTTAGCGGAACCCTATACCTGACAGGTGAACCATGGATCATCGTATTAATCCCACTTTTTCACAGTTGCGGAAAAACCCGGTTCACTTGCTGGCGTTTGGCTTTGGCAGTGGCCTGGCACCCAAGGGACCCGGCACCGCTGGCACAGCAGTAGCTCTGTTACTCTGGCCGCTACTGGCTATGCTGCCTCTCTACGCTTATATCGTCCTGGTGATCGCGGTATCGCTGCTCGGTTTCTACCTGTGTGGCAAAACTGCCCATGATATGGGGGTGCACGACCATCAGGGCATCGTCTGGGATGAAATGGCGGGCTATTGGCTGACCATGACGGCGCTGCCTGTATCATGGTCCTGGGCATTGGCCGGGTTTGTGCTGTTCCGCCTGTTTGATATTTGGAAGCCCTGGCCGATTCGCTGGGTTGATCGTCACGTAGGTGGTGGTTTCGGCATTATGGTGGATGACTTGTTGGCGGGGTTGCTTGCCTGGGCGATACTGTTCGGAATATGCCAATTCGCGTTTTAAGATATTTCAGGGAGGCGTGGCAATGAAGGGATTCACTGTTGCACTGATGTTGATCGGAGCGGTGTCAGCATCAATCTGTTGGGCCACGCCGGATATTCGGGTGAACGGCTTGTTTGGTGGCAGTGCCGTACTGGTGATCAACGGCAAGCAGCGTCTCTTGAAAAAGGGCCAGACCAGCCCGGAAGGCGTCACCTTAATTGACAGTGATAGTCGTCAGGCCGTGCTGAAGGTTGATGGCAAACAGGTGACTTTGGGACTCTCTGATCAGATTTCTTCCCGCTTCAAGGCTGCAGAGGTTGCCGAAGTGAGAATCCCGCGCGCAGACAACGGACATTATTTCGTCAGTGGCTTTATCAATGGTCGACCAGTAGATTTTATGGTCGATACTGGCGCGACCTCAATTGCCATGAATTTGCACCATGCCGAGACGTTGGGCGTGAATTTTCGTTCGGGCAAAAAGAGCGCGGCCAGTACCGCCGGCGGTATGGTGAATACCTATCAGGTACCGCTGGAGAAACTGGTGATTGGCAATATCACCCTGCACCAAGTGGACGCCACGGTCGTGATTGGGGATTTTCCTTCCCAGGTATTGCTGGGCAACAGTTTTCTGAGCCGGGTGGAAATGAGCGAGGAAGAAGGGGTGATGGTACTGCGCACGAAATACTGATGAAAAACCAGCTGCGCAGCCATTACCGTGTTAAAAAATGGCTTAATTCGGTCATTTATAACCGGCAAATCCCGTTGTTTCGCCGCTTTTTGCCCTGCGCTGACCGCCTCGCAAACTTTTTCAAGTTCCCGATAGCCTATCGTTTACTATCGGAAAAGTGCAGCCTCCCTTTACTCGGGGTGTTTCCCGGCTAAAATAGCCACCCGCCTGATCTTTAGGAGTCTTAAGTGACCCTGCGTTTTGTTGAAAGCTCCAAGCTGCCCACCCGCTGGGGCGTGTTTGATATTCACGGCTTTGAGGATGCGCAAAGCGACAAGGAGCATATTGCCATCACTATGGGTGATGTCGCCGATGGCGAGCCTGTATTGCTGCGCATCCATTCAGAGTGCTTGACCGGTGATGCACTGTTCAGTGTGCGCTGTGACTGTGGTGCGCAACTGGAAGAGGCGATGCGCCGTATCGCCGCCGAGGGGCGGGGAGCAATCCTGTACTTGCGTCAGGAAGGGCGGGGTATTGGGCTGATTAACAAGATCAAGGCCTACCATCTGCAGGATCAGGGGGCTGATACGGTAGAAGCCAATGAACAACTTGGTTTTGGGGCGGATATGCGTGACTACAGTATTTGCCGTTCCATGCTCAAGCACCTGAACATCACGAAAGTGAATCTGTTGACCAACAATCCCCGTAAAGTGGAAGCACTGGAGCAGCTGGGGATAGAGGTTACTGCGAGGGTAGCCCTGCAAACAGGACGAAATCCACACAATTTGTATTATCTGGCGACTAAAGCCGGCAAGCTGGGCCATCTGTTCGATGAACAAGATGAAGGCCAAGGGGATAACTGATGCTAGCCAAACGAATTATTCCCTGTCTCGATGTGGATAAGGGGCGAGTAGTCAAGGGAGTGCAGTTTCTGGATATCCGCGATGCCGGTGATCCGGTGGAGGTGGCCAAGCGTTATAACGAGGAAGGCGCTGATGAAATCACCTTCCTTGATATCACTGCCAGCCATGAAGAGCGCGATACCATGATTCACACGGTTGAGCGTATGGCCAGCGAGGTCTTTATCCCCCTGACCGTGGGGGGAGGTGTGCGAACCCTTGAAGATATTCGCGCTTTACTGAATGCCGGTGCAGATAAAGTCAGTATCAACTCTGCTGCGGTGAAAAATCCTGAATTTGTCCGTCAGGCTGCTCAACGTTTTGGTTCTCAGTGCATCGTCGTTGCCGTTGATGCCAAGCAGGTGAGTCTTGAAGGCGAACCCTTGCGCTGGGAAATCTTCACCCATGGTGGTCGCAATGCTACCGGGATCGATGCGGTGGAGTGGGCTGTGCGCATGGCGGAGTACGGTGCCGGCGAAATTCTTTTGACCAGCATGGACAAGGACGGCACCAAGAGTGGATTTAATTTGCCCCTGACCCGGGCAATCAGTGATGCAGTGGATGTCCCGGTCATTGCTTCTGGCGGGGTAGGAACTCTTCAAGACTTGGTAGACGGGGTGGTGGAAGGGATGGCAGATGCCGTGTTAGCGGCGAGTATTTTTCACTTTGGTGAGTACACCATCGCCCAAGCCAAGGAATATATGGCCGAGCGAGGTGTTGAGGTACGACGTTAAGTTGACGATTGGCTAAACAGCATAACGGGCATTGGAGGTGAAAAACTCCAGCGCCTCCGGTCCAGCTTTCTGAACAAACTCAACATAGTCGGATACCGCTTGTACCGCGCCTTCCTTGGAGTCAAACGGACCGACTGCCGAACCTTCACGTGTGGCAAAAAACCAGAAGTTATGCAGCTTAAAGAAGCGATCACTTCTTACGGCGGGCTTTTGCTCTTGATACTCGCCAGTTCGTATCGTTCCCATGTTGTCTCCTCACTTAAATATACTGCCGGATTTTTTTTTTTATTACATCCGTTGTAAACGAAGATTGTTTACATACTATCGACGCAAGAACAACAATCTGTAGCAATTCAGCACAATTTTCGCAAAAAAGTCAATGAGGAGGATCAGATCCCAATGCCTTTTGGTCGGGTGTGGCGACCGCTTGGCGGTCTGCTGCGATAGTGGAGAAAATACCTATTCCTTTTAGTAGGTTAAGCGCTTCATAGAGTTGATTATCCGCTTGAGACAGGTCTGTTTTACTCCCCTCCGCCGGGGCTTCCTCATTAGTCAGATGGCCCGCTAGGTTGGCTTCTTTGACCTGCTCGCCAGTTTCCAGCAAGCGGACTTCTGCTGGTTGAACGATGATGTCGGGTCGAATGCCCTCCGCCTGAATCGAACGCTTAGCCGGGGTGAAATAGCGTGCTGTGGTGAGTTTGATGCCCCTGTTGTCGCCGAGGGGGATCACGGTTTGCACGGAGCCTTTCCCGAAACTACTGGTACCCAAAATCAATGCTCTGTGTTGGTCCTGAAGGGCGCCGGCAACAATTTCCGCGGCGGAGGCTGACCCCTCGTTGATCAACACAATCACTGGCAGGCCATTTAACAGATCGCCTGGAGAGGCATAGAACTGTGTATTGGCGCTGGGAATACGGCCTTCGGTATAGACAACCAGCCCCTCTTCCAGAAGGGCATCGGCAACTTCGATGGAGGCATTCAGGAGTCCACCGGGATTGTTGCGTAAGTCCAGTACGAGTCCTTTCAGTTCTTTTTCTTCGCGCAAGAGCTTTTCGAGTGCCTCGGTGAACTCTGTGCCGGTATCCTCTTGGAACTGGGCAATGCGGATATAGGCAAAGCCTGGCTCAAGTATCCGGGTGCGTATGCTATGTACCTGGATGATGTCGCGGATAACCTCCACTTTAAATGGGCCGTCTTTACTAGGGCGAACAATGGTTAGCGTCAGTTTTGAGCCTCTAGGCCCGCGCATGATCTCAATGGCTTCGCTCAGGGTCATTCCCTGCACAAGCTGGTCGTCCAGTTTAATGATGAGGTCGCCAGCGAGAATGCCCGCCCGTTGTGCCGGGCTATCATCAATAGGCGTGATGACTTTGATAAAGCCGCCTTCCATGCCGACTTCGATACCGAGGCCACCGAACTCTCCGGTGGTGTGTTCCTGCAAGTCCTCGAAATCATTTTCATTGAGGTAGACGGAGTGTGGGTCCAGGCTGCTGAGCAGGCCGCTAATGGCCATTTCAAGCAGGGCTTTATCATCGATTTCTTCAACGTAGGCTTGTCTTATCTGATCGAAGGCCTGGGTGAAGTGGCGCAGTTCCTCCAGGGGCATACGGGCAGCATTGGGCGTTTCATCGGCGAATGCGGGGATGGTTCCGGCCAGCATTGCCAATGTTATCAGCAGCGATTTGCTCAATGGTTTCATGAAGTCATCCTGGATTCAGTTAGCGGGAGGTGTTCAGTCTTTCTGCTGGCTTTGGCAGGGAGCACTTTCTCGGGATAAAAGGTCATTTATATCCCGGAGGTTACCCTTTGCTTGTCAGCCAGTATTTCGGGTTTGTCGGTCTGCCATTATGTCGAATTTCAAAATAAAGTGCATGATCCCGCTGTCCGCCGCTGTTACCTACTTTTGCGACGACTTCCCCAGCTCGAACCCAATCACCTGTGACCTTGAGCATCACCTGGTTATGAGCATAAAGACTCATGTAGCCATCGCCGTGATCAATGATGACGAGCAGGCCGTGACCGCGCAGGTAATCGGAGAAAATAATGCGCCCGTGGTGAATGGCATGGACATCAGTGCCCTCGTTGGCTTTGAGCAACCAGCCATTCCAGGTGATATCGGCTGTGCGAGTGGCGCCGAAATACTGTGTCAACTTTCCGGAAACGGGCCACGGCAGTTTGCCTTTACGCTTGGCAAAGGGTTCTGTGCTGGCGGGGGCGGTCAATTTGGCGAGACTTTCCTCTAGCGCTTTTAATACAGATTCAAGTCGCTTGCGCTCGTTTTTAAGCTTCGCCAGGGATTGCTGTGAGCTGCTGATCTGTCGGTCAAGACGAGTGAGTACTTCGCTTCTGAGCCGGTGACTTTCAGCAAGTTTTTGTTGCTGATCAGCAAGGTCGATACGATTTGCTGCCAATGCGGCGTGCCGGTCGGCAATACCCTGCTCGACAGCTTTCAGCTCTTCTATGGTTTTCAGGTACTGATTGAGCTTTTCAGCACGGGCATTCAAGAAATAGTCGTAATACTTCAGCGTGCGGCTGATCTTGTTGGGATCTTCCTGGTTGAGCAGTAATTTGATGGACTCTTCATTGCCTAGCCGGTAGGCAGCCGTTACCTGGCGAGCGATCAATTCCTGTTGTTCCATCCGGGACTGTTCAAGCGCGGCTTGTTGTTGCTGAAGTTTTTTTAGTTCACTGCCTAGCTCGGAGAGTTTTTGTTCGATCTGGCGGATCTGGCTATTTATCTCGGCGGAGGCCAGTTCTGTTTTTTTCAACTCTCTGGCAAGTTGTTGTTGTTCCTTGTTGTCGCCTTGAATGGACTGCTCGAGTTTGAGTATGTCGTTGCCGACTTGTTTTAACTTTTGACGATCGTCTTTTTCGTTGGCGCTGGCAATGGCTGTGATTGACAGCAGAAGTATCGCAACCAGTGCCCGCAGAAATACTGTCACAGCAGCGCCCACCGAAGCCTCATTTAGTCGCTCAATATAGCCAGGGAATGCCCGGTCATTTCTGCCGGTTGCGGCAGGTCCAGCAGCGTTAGCATGGTAGGGGCAATATCCGCCAGAGAGCCATCGCCAGCCAGGGTTAGCGTGCGCTCACCTACATAAATCAGTGGTACCGGCAGGGTGGTGTGTTGGGTATGGACCTGTCCGGATTGGGGGTCGTACATTTGCTCCACGTTGCCGTGGTCAGCGGTGATCAGGCATTCACCTTCGTGGTCATCCAGAGCATTTAAGACGCGCTCCAGGCATTGATCGACCACCTCGACGGCCTTCACGGCGGCATCGAACACGCCACTGTGTCCCACCTGGTCGCAGTTGGCGTAATTACAGATGATCACATCGTACTTGCCGCTTTCAATCGCATCGACCAGATTATCTGTCAGTTCGTAGGCGCTCATTTCCGGTTTTAAATCATAGGTGGCAACTTTGGGCGAGGGGATAAGAATGCGCTCTTCACCCGGAAAAAGAGTTTCTTGTCCGCCATTAAAAAAGAAGGTCACGTGGGCGTACTTTTCCGTCTCAGCAATGCGCAGCTGGGTTTTGCCGAGGCTACCGAGATATTCACCCAGCGAGTTGTGCAGGTTTTCCGGTGGAAACGCACAGCTGGCAGAGATATCGGCTGCGTATTCGGTGGTCATGACAAAATCGGCCAAGTCGGGGGTCGCGGCACGCTCGAAACCGTCGAATGCTTTATCCACAAAAGCTCGTGTTATCTCTCTGGCCCGATCCGGGCGAAAATTCATAAACAGCAGGGCATCGCCATCCTTAATGGTGGCTGCCGATTGGTCTGCGGCGGCAATAAGGGTGGGCAATACAAATTCATCGTTTTCTCCGCGTTCATAGGCAGCAAGCAGGCCGCTGACAGGATCTGCAGCCTGGTGTTGGGCCTTGCCGAGCGTCAGCAGGTCATAGGCAGCCTGTACGCGATCCCATCGATTATCCCGATCCATCGCATAGAAACGGCCACAGATGCTGGCAATGCGGCCCAGGCCCAAGGCCTCGAGTTTGCTGGAGGTGTTTTGCAGGGAGGGTTGGGCGCTGCGCGGTGGGGTGTCTCGACCGTCAAGAAAGGCGTGCACATAGATTTCTTTGGCGCCGCGCTGAGCTACCATGTCGATCATGGCGTTTATATGGGCTTCATGGCTGTGAACGCCACCCTGGGAAAGTAGCCCCATAATATGTACGGCATTGTTCGTGGCAACCGCCTTGTCGATGGCGGTACAGTAAGCTGGGTTGGTAAAAAAATCACCGTCTTTGATGGCTTTGTTGATACGGGTGAAGCTCTGGTAAATTACCCGTCCGGAACCCAGGGTCATATGTCCTACTTCACTGTTGCCCATTTGGCCTTCCGGCAGACCTACTGCCAGCCCGGCGGTATCTATAAAAGTGCGGGGGCAGCTATCCCAAAGCCGGTCACGCACCGGGGTGTTGGCGGTATAAATAGCGTTGTTTTCATGGCTCTCGCTGTGACCACAGCCGTCGAGCACTAGCAGCAGTAGTGTTTTCTTGGATTCTGTCATGATTTCAATGGGGTGATGGCGTCTGGAGTGAATAATTGGCGAATCTTACCTGCAAAGCGCATTCAGTGCTATTGGTGGTTCCTTGAGCAGTTTCCGGTGTGTATACTTTTGCGGCTTTGCGGGGCCGTCCGGCCCAGTCTGAATATCTGAGAGGCGGTCTAGCGTGGATTTTTTTGTATTTATCAGCGAGCAGTGGGTTCTGGTCAGTGTATTGTTAGTGCTGATCTATCTGTTTGCCATTAATGAGCGCATCAAAAGTGGTCGGCCCATTTCTGTGCATGCCGTGACGCGTATGCTGAATGCGGATGAGGCTGTGTTGCTGGATGTGCGCGACAGTAAAGAATTCAAGGCGGGGCATATTGCCGGTGCCATGAATATTCCCCAGACTAAGCTGCAGGACAAGATGGGCGAACTCAACCCCTATCAGGAAAAGATCATTATCATCGCCGATAAAGTGGGGCAGCAGGCTGGTGCGGTTGGACGTAAGCTGCAGCAGCAGGGCTTTAAAGTATTTCGCCTCACCGGTGGCATGATGGAGTGGCAAAACCAGAATCTGCCCGTCGTTAAAAGCTAAGATGGCCCAGGTTAGAATCTACACCACCCGCACCTGCGGGTATTGCGTGGCCGCTAAGAACCTGTTGGCTAAAAAAGGGCTGACCTTTGATGAAATCCCTGTCGATGGCGACTATGCTCTGCGCCGCGAACTGGTGGTGATGAGCGGTCGGCACACCGTGCCGCAAATTTGGCTGGGAGAAACTCATATTGGTGGATATGACGATCTGCGCCGATTGGAGCAGCAGGGCGAACTTGATCGATTGATAGCCAGCTAGGGCTAATATGTGTCTTTGCTCTGCATGCTGATAATCCAACGGCATTGCGCCATATCTGAATCAGTATTTATTTATAGAAGGCAACAACATGACTGAAGAACTCAACGAAAACGCAGGTGCTCCTGAAGGCGATACAAATGCCCAATTCGCGCTGCAGCGCATCTATCTGAAGGATCTCTCCTTTGAAACGCCAATGGGTGCCGAGGCTTTTCAGCGTGAACTGAAGCCGAAAATCGGACAAGAGCTTTCCACAAAGGTAAATCCGTTGGACGATGCCCATTTTGAAGTGGTGTTGACGCTGACGATTACGGTGAAAAATGGTGAAGATACGATCTATCTGGTCGAGGTTCACCAGGCTGGTATTTTCCTGGTAAAAGGACTGGAGAAGTCCCAGATGACACAGGTGATCAACGTGTTGTGTCCCTCCACCCTTTATCCCTATGCCCGGGAAGTAGTGGACAACGTTGTTATTAAGGGCTCATTCCCTGCGTTGATGTTGCCCCCGGTCAACTTTGAGGCGCTATTTGTCCAAGCTATGGCTGAGGCAAAAGCCAAGAAAGATCAAAATACATCAGAAGTTGCCCACTAAGGGTTGGCTCATCGATGGCTATGGTCCGGGAGAAAAGTGCCCCCGGACTTAGCCTGAGAGCTTAAAAGTCATCCTCGTCATGCATGCCCAGCTCCTTCAGCTTGCGAGTCAGGGTATTCCTTCCCCAGCCAAGTAATTCTGCAGCATCTCTCTTGCGGCCATGCGTATGGTGTAATGCTGTCTCAATCAGGGCGCGCTCAAAAGTAGGAACGGCAGATGCCAGGATGTCGTGATGGCCGGCACTGAGCTCACTGTCGGCCCAGTTGCGCAATTGTTGTTCCCAATTTCCTGCAATGGCATTTTTTTCCACTGGGCTATCACGCAGCTCCGGCGGTAAATCTTCGATATGAACTTCTCGCCCGGAGGCCATCACCGTCAACCAGCGGCAGATGTTCTCCAGTTGGCGAACATTTCCGGGCCAAGACAACATGCTGAGATAATGCTCGGCATCGGCTGAGAGGGTCTTGGGTTCTGCTTCGAGTTCTTTTGCGGCGCGCTGAAAGAAATACTGCATCAGTTTGGGTATATCCTCGCGCCGGTCAGCCAATTTGGGCAAGTGGATGCGAATCACGTTGAGTCGGTGGAATAGATCCTCCCGAAAGCGGTTTTCGGCTACCAGTTGCTCCAGGTTCTGGTGGGTGGCGGCAATAATGCGTACGTCTACTTTGACGGGGGTATGGCCCCCGACCAAATAAAATTCACCATTTGCCAGTACTCGCAATAGTCTTGTCTGTGCCTCGGGGGGCATATCGCCAATTTCATCGAGAAACAGGGTGCCTCCGTCCGCCTGCTGGAAGCGGCCTTCACGTCGCTGTGTGGCGCCGGTAAAGGCCCCTTTTTCATGGCCAAATAGCTCGGATTCAATCAGGTCGTGGGGAATGGCGGCCATGTTGAGGGCCACAAAGCGATTGTTTTTGCGCGGGCTATGGTCATGCAGCGCCTTGGCGACGAGTTCTTTACCTGTGCCGGATTCCCCGTTAATCAAGACAGTAATATTGGAGTGGGAGAGGCGACCAATGGCCCGAAACACTTCTTGCATGGCCGGGGCTTCACCGATGATTTCTCCGCTAACCCCTTCCTCAGTAGGAGCCCTTTCCTGGTCCTGCTCATTTGCAAAGTTAATCGCACGATTGGTGACGGCAATAAGCTCTTCCAAGTCGAACGGTTTGGGCAGGTACTCAAAGGCACCTCCCTGGTAGGCAGCTACCGCACTATCCAGATCAGAGTGTGCCGTGGTAATAATGACGGGCAATGACGGGTTCGAAATGTGAATTTTCTGCAGCAGTTGCAGACCGTCGATGCCGGGCATACGGATATCGCTGATAATGGTATCCGGCTGGGATTTGTCGAGCTTTGCCAGCAGTTCGCTGGCATCCTCAAAACTGGTCACCTGTAGTTCAGCCCGACTCAGAGCTTTTTCCATCACCCAGCGAATTGATCGGTCATCGTCGACTATCCAGACAGTGCGCTTTTCCATGTTTTAGGTATCCAATGGTAAGTAGATAGTGAAACGAGTTTCTCCCTTCTCGTTTTCACATTCGATGAGGCCGTGATGCAAGTTGATGGCGGCTTGTGCAATGGGAAGGCCAAGGCCGCTACCATCGGCGCGCCCGCTGATCATGGGGAAAAAAATTCGATCAAGAAGGTGCTCAGGAATGCCGGGGCCGTTGTCGATAATATCAATGCGACAGATGACCTTGTGGTGTACCTTGCCAATGGTGAAATGGCGTTGTATTCGTGTGATCAGTTTGATGGTTGGACGTTTCTGCTTGCTGTGCTGTAGCGCCTGAATGGCATTGCGAATTACGTTCAGTAGCGCCTGGATCAGTTGTCCCCTGTCACCCTGTATTTCCGGGATGCTGGGATCATAATTTCGTCTAATCGTGATGCTACCCCGGGTTTCTGCTTCTGCCAGGGTGGCAACATGTTCCAGCACTTCATGAATATTCACTGGTAGGAACTTAGGCATCGTGTTGGGGCCTAGCAGGCGGTCCACGAGGCTGCAAAGCCTATCGGTTTCAGCAGAAATGATTTCCGTGTATTCCTTCAGCTCAGAGTTGTCATCAAGATC
The DNA here is from genome assembly GCA_947259505.1 of uncultured Porticoccus sp. GTDB lineage: Bacteria > Pseudomonadota > Gammaproteobacteria > Pseudomonadales > Porticoccaceae > Porticoccus. Next base: position 126,522 of record CAMYLT010000001.1, read on the forward strand.
TTCGGCGAGGAGTTGGGCGGCTCCCCGAATCCCCCCAAGAGGATTCTTGATTTCATGTGCAAGGCCCCTCACCAGGTTGCGAGTGGTGTCATGGGTGGTGATTAACGCTTCCTCTCGGTTGATGCGCATCAGCCGATCCATAGGCTGCATTTCGACCACCAGCATGCGTGCTGAGGGGGTTTGTACCGGGGTGGCGGTGAAATCAACGGTGATGTGCGAATGATCGGGCAGCACCATGGGCGCCTGCCGCTGAGTAAAGGGGTGATTGGAGTCCAGGGCTTCGCGCATGGAAGACAGGGGTGTCTCGTCCTCTGTAAAAAGAATATCAACAGTATTGCCGCAAAGTCTGATGGCACTGACGGCGAGTAGATTTTCAGCGGCTGGATTGAGATAACAGATCTCCAGCCCGTCATTCAATAGCAGAACGGCGGTGCTCAGGTTATCTAATAGCAGGTGGTGAAGCTGGTTGTCTGTCATTTGAAGTCAGTTTTGCATCGCGGCGTGCACTCTGGAGGCGAGCATTGCCCTTTTATGGTTCAGGAATACTTAAAGGGATAGCAAATAGCGGGCCAGTTTTGTGGCCGTTTGGGAAACCCTTAACTTCCGGGTTTTATTAGAGAAAGTGTAGATCAAATTTAGCTTGGGCGCACCAAATTGGTGCGATGCGTTATCGCGGCCATGTTCAGCGTGGGGCGCTGAGTCTATTTGTTGCTTTTCTTTCCAGGATTATTCTGGATAGACGAGCGTTTCACGTGGATGGTCACGCTACCTGACTGTGCGATCACGGCACCATTTTCGTCCACAACCTGTGCTTTGAGAGAGTGTTCGCCGCGGATCAGAGAGTCGATAGAGAATGATGTGGCATAGGCTGGTTCACCATAGGCTTGGCCGTTGTGCAGTAGTTGTACACGGTGCCCGGCTTTTAGGGCTGGCTCGAGGAATATCTGTACCACGACATTCAGCTGTCCCGGCGGAATGGTGGCATCCTGAGCTGGCGCCAAGATGGATACATCTGCATAGCCGCTGTTTTCAGCGGACTTTTTGCGGGTGCTAGCTGGGGATTGCAGGCCAGGCTGTGTGTTGATGGCGGGGAGATCAACCGGTTCGACAGTTTTGCCATTGGAAGGTGGATTGTCGGTATAGGTGACATTGCCCTGGTCATCGACAGTTTTGTATACCTCTGCGGAGGCAGGCAGGGCGGCCATACACAGCAAAAGGAGTGAGAAAAACAGTCTATATCCGTTGGTCACAATAGGTTCTCCATGTCACAGATGCTAAAGACTAGCCTTCCTTTGACATAAGAAAAAGCCCGCCATTCAAAAATAGCGGGCTTTTTTTGTTTTTTGAACTGGCGGACTGTATTTTTCAGGCCGCTAGTTCAATGTTGTGAATCGACTTATACGGAATAGTACAGGTCGAACTCAACGGGGTGGGTAGTGTGTTCAACGCGGTAAACATCTTCCATTTTCAGGGTAATGTAGGCGTCAATCATGTCGTCAGTGAATACGCCACCTTTGGTGAGGAACTCGCGGTCAGCGTCCAGACACGACAGAGCTTCGCGCAGGCTGCCACACACTTGCGGGATAGCCGCAGCTTCTTCGGGGGGCAGATCATACAGATCCTTGTCTGCGGCATCTCCGGGGTGGATCTTGTTCTGCACGCCGTCCAGACCTGCCATCAACATGGCTGCGAAAGCCAGGTAGGGGTTGGCGATCGGGTCGGGGAAGCGGGCTTCTACACGCTTGCCCTTTGGTGATGCAGTGTACGGGATACGGATAGATGCAGAACGGTTGCGGGCGGAGTAGGCCAGCATTACCGGTGCTTCAAAGCCCGGAATCAGACGCTTGTAAGAGTTGGTGCCGGGGTTGGTGAAGGCGTTCAATGCCTTGGCGTGCTTGATGATTCCGCCGATGTAATACAGGGCGGTATCGCTCAGACCGGCATAGCCGTCACCGGCAAACTGATTCTCGCCGTTTTTCCAGAAAGACTGGTGGCAGTGCATACCGGAACCGTTGTCGCCAACGATTGGTTTGGGCATGAACGTGGCTGTTTTGCCATAGGCATGAGCTACGTTGTGCACGCAGTACTTGAGGATCTGAGTCTCGTCAGCTTTTTTCACCAGAGTGCTAAACTTGACGCCAATTTCGCACTGGCCAGCAGTGGCTACTTCGTGGTGGTGTACTTCGATGGATAGGCCCATTTGGGTCATCGCATCACACATTGCGGCACGAATGTCATGCAGAGAGTCGATCGGTGGTACGGGGAAGTAGCCACCCTTGACGCGGGGGCGGTGACCCATATTGCCTTCGGCAAAATCTGCACCAGTGGACCAGGCGGCCTCTTCGGAGCTGATTTTGACAAAGCAGCCGCTCATGTCGAAACCCCATTTGATGTCGTCGAAAATGAAGAACTCAGGTTCAGGGCCAAAAAATGCAGTGTCGCCCAGACCGGTGGACAGCAGGTATTCTTCAGCACGCTTGGCAACGGAGCGTGGGTCACGCTCATAGCCGGTCATGGTGGAGGGTTCGAGGATATCGCAACGAACAATAACTGTAGGGGCATCAGAGAAGGGGTCAAGAATGGAGGTGCTGTCATCGGGCATCAACACCATGTCAGATTCGTTGATGCCTTTCCATCCTGCGATGGACGAGCCGTCAAACATTTGGCCGACTTCAAAGAACTCTTCGTCAACTGCTGCAGTAGGGATGGTGACGTGTTGCTCTTTACCTTTTGTGTCAGTGAAGCGCAAATCAACCCATTGGGCTTCGCTTTCTTTGATCAGGGTGAGAGTTTGGTTGGACATTAGCTCCTCCAGTTGTGGATATCCAGTTTAAACCGGGTTGCCGGATTGCCGGGTTGCCGCGATAAATAAATTGAAGTTGTGTGTAAAGACAGATTGATTGGTTATTAGCAATCAGTGTGCCAAATTGAAGCAAAAGATATGCCAGTGACAGTGGGTAATAAATTCAGTAGGTTACGTGTACAAATCGGGGTGCCCACTGGTTTGTCGGTCTTTAATGGTGCATATTTTTAGCATTTTGCCCTATTTTGGTGCTGCCTCTGCTGTTGTTTTACGCAGAATGCCCATCATAAGCGGAATTTACGATCTTTTGTAATATAATCTAGCCCCTTTCGAGCCCTGTCGCGGTGAATGATTTCCCTCATGCATTTTGTTATCAAACTTTTTCCTGAAATTACGATAAAAAGCCCCCCCGTTCGCAAGCGTATGACTCGCCAGCTTCGGGAGAATCTGCGTAAATTGTTGCGCCCTCTCGATTCGTCCATTCAGGTGGAGCAGGACTGGGATAAGTTGCAGGTGATCGGCCCTGATGATGCGGTGCTGAGCAATCAGGTCTCGAGTATGCTGGCCTGTACCCCAGGCATCGCAAATTTTTCCCGGGTGCAATATTTCCCTTTGGGCGACTTTGATGACATCTTGGCAAAAACGTTGTCCGTATGGGGAGAAAAACTCGCCGATAAAAAGTTCGCAGTGCGGGTTCGGCGCAGTGGCAAACATGACTTCAGTTCCAGTGATGTGGAACGGATCGTGGGTGGCGGGCTGTTACTCCAGACTGATGCTGCTGGCGTGAACTTGAAAGCCCCCGATATCACTGTTCGTCTGGAGATTCGTCACGACGAATTGTTTGTTGTTGAAGAAACGTCCAAAGGGTTGGGTGGCTTTCCTCTTGGATCGCAGGATTCCGTGATCTCACTCATATCAGGCGGCTTCGACTCTACTGTATCCAGTTATTTGACCATTAAGCGTGGTCTGAGAACGCACTATTTGTTCTTCAACCTTGGCGGTCGTGCTCACGAGGTGGGAGTCAAGGAGGTGGCGTTCTATCTCTGGAACAAATTTGGCAGTACCCACAAAGTGCGTTTTATCACTGTGCCATTTGAGGCGGTGGTGGGAGAGATTCTCAGTAAGGTGCGCAATGCAGAAATGGGTGTGGTGCTCAAGCGTATGATGCTGCGGGCCGCCTCTGTTATTGCGGAGGATATGGATGTACAGGCGCTGGTGACGGGCGAAAGCGTGGCACAGGTATCCAGCCAGACGCTGGCTAATCTGGCTGTCATTGATTCGGTTGCCAGCACACTGATATTGAGACCACTGATTACATCGGATAAAACCGACATCATCGATATTGCCAGGGCAATTGGTACGGAGCAATTTGCTGCCAGCATGCCGGAATACTGTGGGGTCATTTCGGTTAAGCCCACGACACGCGCCAGGGAAGACAAAGTTGCGACGGAGGAGGAGAATTTTGACTTTTCTGTCCTCGAGCAGGCGGTAGCGAGTAGGCGGGTGCAGAGCATCGACGCAGTCATGGACGAGGATGTCCAGGTGGCGGAGGTGGAAATCTTTGCTATTCCCCTGCCAGACGCCATTATTTTGGATATCCGTCACCCGGATGAGGTGGAAGCTTGTCCGCTAAAGATTGGCGGCAACGTGGTGCAGGCCGTACCGTTTTTTACCTTGCAGAATCGTTTCAAACATTTTGAGCAAGGCCCCCGTTATCTGCTCTATTGTCAGAAGGGGGTGATGAGCCGTCTCCACGCTGAACTATTGGTTGAGCAGGGCTTCAACAACGTTGCCGTTTATCGCCCAGCCTGAAGCGTCGCTCCACATCTTTACAGTAGCGACGCATTTGCAAGGTGGGCTATTGCAGGGCGCATTGCGCCCTGTTTTGGGTCAAATGGTTAACAATAACTGAACAGCAAAACGCGCAAAACGGTCATTCTGCTGCGGTCTAGCCAAATTAATGCCTGAATCCGAATAAATTCTCCTCCCCTCAATAATTGGACTGATTATTGCGTGGTTATTCCGTACATACGAAAAGCTCGTAAAGAAAATATTCTGTTGCCAGAGCATTTCGATCGGGACGACCTCTTCACTATTCCTCCAGAATGGGCTTCCTGTGATATTTGCGTGGTGGACAGTTGACATTGTCTCTATCCAAAAGCTGAGGAGCATCCAATGAGTGGAAACCAATCCCGGATTCTTGCCATTACTGAAATCAATAACCTTGAACCTGTCACGGTCGAACTCCCTGAACCGCTCAGCAAAATTTGGGCTACGGATGTATTTAATCTGGCAACCATGGAAGAAGCGCTGTCAAAAAATGCGTTCAAGGCAATGAAAAACACCGTTCAGACGGGTGCAGCGCTGGACCCGGCTACGGCAGATGTGGTGGCAGCGGCCATGAAGGACTGGGCCATTTCTAAGGGAGTGAAGTTTTTTTCCCATATTTTTTATCCGATGACCAACGCAACTGCGGAGAAGCATGATGGTTTTATCATCACCAATTCTGATGGCGGCGCCATTACCGAATTTACCGGTAGTTTGCTGATCAAAGGTGAGCCGGATGGATCGTCGTTCCCCAATGGTAGTTTGCGGATGACCAATGCTGCGCGAGGCTACACTGCTTGGGATCCATCCAGTCCTGCCTACGTTATGCACACGGACAATGGCGCCACACTCATGATCCCCAGCGTTTTCTTCTCCTGGACAGGAGAAGCGCTGGACAAAAAAATCCCTTTGCTGCGCTCAAATGCTGCTATGGACAAAGCAGCCAAAAAAGTTCTGTCACTCATGGGTGAAAAAGAGATTGCGACGCTGAGCTCAAGTTGCGGTGCAGAGCAAGAGTATTTCCTGGTGGATGCCAATTTCGCCAGCAGCCGCCCCGATTTGCTTTTGGCTGGGCGTACGCTTTTTGGTGCTGCGCCGGCCAAAGGGCAGGAGTTTGACGACCACTATTTCGGTGCTATACCCGAACGAGTCCAGGTCTTTATGCAGGACTTTGAAGACAAGCTCTATCGCTTGGGTATTCCGGCGAAAACCCACCACAACGAGGTGGCGCCAGGACAATTCGAAATCGCACCCTATTTTGAGTCAGCCAATGTCGCTTCAGATCACCAGCAATTGCTGATGACGTTGTTGAAATTGACGGCCAAAAAGCACGGTTTTCTCTGTCTGTTACACGAAAAACCCTTTGCCGGGGTGAATGGTTCCGGTAAGCATGTGAACTGGTCCGTGGGTAATGCCACGCAGGGTAACTTGCTGGATCCGGGCAGTACGCCCAATGAAAATCTGATTTTTCTGCTCTTTTGTGGTGCTGTGATTCGCGGAGTACATGTCTTCGGTCCACTGTTGCGAGCGGCCATTGCCTCGGCAGCAAACGATCATCGCCTCGGCGCTAACGAGGCGCCACCCGCTATTCTCTCTGTTTATCTTGGCGATCAGTTGGAGAAATTGTTCCTGGATATCAAAGCGGGCAAACTCAATGAGACTGCCAAAGGGGGCGTCATGGATCTGGGGCTGTCCCAGATTTTGAAATTTGAACGCGATCCAGGGGACCGCAACCGGACATCACCTTTTGCGTTTACTGGTAACCGTTTTGAGTTTCGCGCGGTGGGCTCCTCGCAATCCGTGTCGGGCCCCTTGGTGACGATGAATACGATGCTGGCGGATTCTTTGGAATGGATTGCCCAGCGCCTTGAAGCCAGTCTCGCAAGCAGTACCAGCCAGTCGGAAGCCGTCATCAAAGTGCTGCAGGAGTTGATGGAACAGCACGGTAATGTGGTATTTGGCGGTGATGGTTATTCCTCCGAATGGCACCGGATAGCCGTAGAAGAGCGCGGGTTGAAAAACATACCAACCACCGCAGATGCCTTGCCGGCGCTGCTTGAGCCGGAAGTCGTTGAGCTGTTCAAAAAGACCGGGGTGCTGTCGCCGGTGGAGCTGGCGAGCCGTTATGAAGTCTATGCCGAGCAATACATTCTCTCCATTGAAGTTGAGGCAAAGTTAATGGTGGAGATGGCTAAAACAATGATATATCCATCAGCTATGTCTTATCTGTCTGATCTCACGGCGACCATTGCCGGTGCTGGAGATGTGGGTATTGAGGTAGACAAATCCGTCGCCAGCAAAGTGGCGGCCGACATCAATAGCATGATGCTCGCCGTTGCAGAATTGTCAGCGGTTATCGGAAAGCATGGTTTTGATTCAACAGAAGACCATATGAAATTCTGTGCCAACACGATTCGTCCGCTGATGGACGAGGTGCGGTTACATGCGGACACGCTGGAAACTGAAGTGGCGGATGATTTGTGGCCGTTGCCAAAATACCGTGAATTGTTATTTTTCCGGTAACCATCTGTATTGAGCCATGCTTGGCAAAAAAAAGGCCGCTTTTTAAGCGGCCTTTTTTGTCGGTTCAAATTGATGAATTAGGCGCGGCATTTTTATTCGATATTAATCTATATATATCAAAACTTATTCTTTGTTGGCATTAGCGCTGAAGTCTATTCTGCGCCTCGGAATCTGGGGTAATGAGACAGGAAAAATTATGGAATGGCAGGGTTACTTGTCACTGGCTTTAACGGTGGGGGCACTACTGGTTCTGGCACTTAGTCGTATCGGGCCGCATCTGGTCATGATGGTGGTTTTGATCATATTGAGCCTCAGTGGCATTCTCACTTCGAGCGAGGCCCTTGCAGGGTTTAGCAATAGTGGTGTGATCACCGTGGCGGCGATGTTTGTCGTGGCAGCAGGCATACATTCCACAGGTGGAATTGATCTGCTGGTGAACCGGTTGTTAGGGCAGCCAAGTACGTTGCGGCAAGCGCTGACCCGCATGTTTGCTCCCGTAGTCGTGCTGAGCGCTTTCCTCAACAATACGCCTGTGGTCGCCACCATGATTCCGGCAATTCATGCGTGGTCACGGCGAATCAATATTCCATCGTCCAAACTCATGATTCCCCTCAGCTATACCGCCATTCTCGGTGGCACCCTGACATTGATCGGCACCAGTACCAATCTGGTGGTGAACGGACAGTATCAGGTATTGACCGGTGAACCGGGATTTTCGTTGTTTTCGATCTCTGCTGTGGGTTTGCCTGTTGCGCTGGCGGGAATGTTGTTTATCTGGATTTTTTTCCCGAGGTGGTTACCGGATCGAGATGATAAACAAATATTCGGTAACCTCCGTGAATTCACACTTGAGGTCAAAGTTGCTGAAACTGGACCACTGGTGGGCAAAACTGTAGCGGATGCCGGTTTGAGGCACTTACAGCGTGTTTATCTCGTCGAGATCGAACGTGGTGGAGCGATCATCACGGCGGTTCCCTCTGAGGAAAAACTTCATGGCGGGGATAGGCTGGTATTTGCCGGTGATACAGAGGCCATTGCAGACCTGTTGCGTATCAATGGCTTGGTGCCGTCGATAGCCATTGGAGAAGATCAACATTCAACGCTTAATGACAGCAGGGCTGAGCGGCGCTTGGTTGAGGCTGTTGTGTCGCCCCACTGTGATGCGGTTGGTCATGCTATTCGGGATGCCAAGTTTCGCAACCGATATGGCGCAGTGGTGCTGGCGGTGGCTCGCAACGGTGAGAGGATTCAGGGCAACCTTGGCAATATTCGCTTGGAAGCAGGGGATACCCTCTTGTTGGAAGCGCGGCCGGCTTTTGTCAGTAGGCAGCGCTATAACAGGGACTTCCTGCTGATTAACGAACTCAGCGCTCAGTCTCCCCGCTACGAGAAAGCCTACCTTTCCTGGGCAATCTTGTTTGGGTTGGTGGGCGTAGCCGCCCTAGGACTCACCAGTATGTTGAATGCCGCACTGGCCGGTGCTGTCTTGATGATAGCCACGGGTTGTTGCTCAATAAACCAGGCGGAAAAGAGCCTTGATTTGATGGTTCTTGTGACCATTGGCGCGTCATTTGCGCTTGGGATGGCGCTGGAAAAAACCGGCGTCGCAGCGATTCTTGCAGAGTGCTTGATTGAATTTGGTTCAGGTAAGCCGTGGTTGTTACTAGTTCTCAGCTATGTGTTGGTATCGCTGCTGACTGAATTGATCACTAACAATGCTGCTGCTGTATTGGTACTGCCGATAGTGCTGGAACTGACAGAAAAGGCCAGTCTCAATAATGAACCCTTTATATTCGCCATTATCATGGCGGCTTCTGCTAGCTTTGCCACGCCGCTGGGTTATCAGACCAACCTGATGGTCTATGGGCCGGGCGGATATAGATTTACAGATTTTCTGCGGGTGGGGCTGCCGATGAATTGCTTTATTGGATGCGTCACCTTGGCCGTGCTGCTAGTGGGTTGGCCTTTACAGTAGTTGTAATGATGATATGGCGGCGTGGGCCATTGAAGAGGTATCAGGATCACTTTACAGTACCTGCGTCCAAAATTGAGGAATCCCAGTCATGTTTGAAGTGTTGTTATTGGCGGTCGCCCTGAGCATGGATGCATTCGCCGTCTCCATTGGCCTGGGCGCCAAGCGCCAACGCAGCCCTTTATCCCTGGCACTGATGGCAGGGATTTATTTTGGTCTGTTTCAGGCACTGATGCCGCTGATTGGTTACTTGGGAGGCAAAGGTGTACTGGGCTGGATAGAGGCGTTCGCTCCATGGGTGGCATTCCTGCTGTTGGCACTCATCGGTGGCAAAATGATTTATGAATCTTTTGCCGAGGGTGTTGAGGAGGATATCGCCCATATTACTCATCGGGTGATGCTGATGCTGGCTATTGCCACCAGTATCGATGCCATGGCAGCAGGCTTTGCACTGACGTTGCTCGATGTGGGGCCGATCATCGCCTGTCTCATTATAGGGGTCACAACCTACCTGTTCAGTATGTTGGGAGTTTATATTGGCGCCAAAAGTGGCACTTGGCTGGAGAGCAAGGCCGAGCTGTTCGGTGGCGTAGTGCTGATTCTGATCGGTTTAAACATGTTGGTGAATTAACGTGGGCAAGCGATGAAACAGGCTTGTGGTGGGTTGCTCGGTTCTAGTAGGTTTGCGAACATGAGGTCTTCGTGACAGCGCGCTGCTCGCCCGAGATCCGAGAAAAATGACACAAAAGGTTGGGCGATGATTCGCAAGAAACTTGGTATTTTGGTTTTTGACGAAATAGAAGTGCTGGATTTCGCCGGCCCCTATGAAGTGTTTTCCGTCGCGCGCCTCAATGAAGAAAGTCGTCGTTCCGAGCCGTCGCCATTCGAGGTAATACTGATTGCCCAATTCGACAGGCCGGTTGTTGTCACCGGGGGGATGAAGGTATTGCCCGATACCACCTTTGAGCACTGCCCGCCGCTGGATGTGTTGATTGTCCCGGGGGGGCTGGGTACCCGTTGGGAAATGCACAATGAAAAGCTGCTGGATTTTGTCCGGCAGCGGGCGCCGCAGCTTGAATTGCTGGCCTCAGTCTGTACCGGAGCCTTGGTTCTCGGCAGCGCCGGCTTGCTGGATGGCCTGACGGCGACCACCCACTGGCATTCACTGCAATTGATGCATGAGCTGTTTCCCAGTATTGATGTCGATCGACAGGCGAGGGTGGTGTTGGATGGCAAGGTGATGACGTCAGCCGGTATTTCCTCGGGCATCGACATGTCTCTGGACATTCTGGCCCGCTATTTCGGTGACGACGTGGCGAGATTCACGGCGAGCTATATGGAGTACCCCTACCCCTGCATTTTGCAGCGTGACCTCAGCTGATTCTCAGCAACATGTAATTAGTTGCTTGCGCCTTGTGATGAGACCAATTTTCACAAGACATTTCCATCCGACTACTGTTGTCAAAAGAAATTTCTGCGTGAAATCTAGACAACCGCTATAATCCGCGCCTGTTTTTATACCTACCGAGAAATCCTGTGATCGAGAAACTCCGCAATATCGCCATTATTGCCCACGTAGACCATGGCAAAACCACACTGGTGGACAAGCTGCTGCAGCAGTCAGGCACGTTGGATCGCAAAGCCATGGGTGCTGAGCGCATCATGGACTCCAACGACCAGGAGCGGGAGCGCGGCATTACCATTTTGGCGAAAAATACCGCCATTGAGTGGAATGGCTACCGTATTAATATCGTGGATACCCCTGGACACGCCGACTTTGGTGGTGAGGTAGAACGAGTGCTGTCAATGGTGGATTGCGTGCTGTTGCTGGTGGATGCAGTGGATGGTCCGATGCCGCAGACTCGATTTGTCACCCAAAAAGCCTTTGAACAAGGTCTGAATCCGATTTTGGTGGTCAATAAGGTGGACCGTCCCGGTGCTCGCCCGCACTGGGTGGTGGATCAGGTATTCGATCTGTTTGATCGACTCGGCGCCACTGATGAGCAGTTGGACTTCCCGATTATTTATGCCTCGGCACTTAATGGTGTGGCGGGCTATGAGCCGGATGCACTGGCGGAGGACATGACCCCGCTGTTCCAGATGGTGGTGGATAAGGTTAACGCCCCGGCAGTAAACAGCGACGGTCCGTTGCAAATGCAAATCAGTGCCCTGGACTACAACAGTTACGTGGGCGTGATCGGGATTGGCCGTATCACCCGTGGCAAGCTGAAGACCAATGAGCAAGTAGTGATCGTGGACAGTGAAGGCAAAACCCGCCGCGGTCGCGTGTTGCAGGTGATGGGTTATCGTGGCCTTGAGCGCTTCGAAGTGGAGCAGGCCCAGGCCGGTGACATCGTTTGTATTACCGGTATCGACAAGCTGAATATTTCCGACACTATTTGTAGCCCAGAAAAACCCGAGGCGATGACCCCACTGAGTGTGGACGAGCCTACGGTGAGCATGACCTTTCAGGTCAATGATTCGCCCTTTGCCGGGCAGGATGGCAAGTTTGTTACCTCTCGCAATATCAAGGAGCGCCTGGAGCAAGAGCTGATTCACAACGTGGCATTGCGTGTGAAGGAAGGCGACACTCCGGACAGGTTTGTTGTCTCCGGTCGAGGTGAATTACACCTGTCTGTTTTAATCGAAAACATGCGCCGTGAAGGTTTTGAGTTGGGTGTATCCCGACCAGAGGTCATCCAGAAAGAAGTCGATGGCAAGATTCATGAACCCTATGAGCAAGTGGTGATCGATGTTGAAGAGCAGCACCAGGGCTCTGTGATGGAAGAGTTGGGCATGCGCAAGGCCGAGATGACCAATATGGAGCTGGACGGCAAAGGCCGTGTGCGGCTCGAGTTTATGATGCCTTCCCGCGGTTTGATTGGTTTCCGTTCCCTGTTCCTGACCTTGACCAGTGGTTCCGGCATCATGACCAGCATTTTTGACCACTATGGCCCGGTCAAAGTCGGTGAGCTGGCTGGCCGTCAGAATGGCGTGCTGGTCTCCATGATGAAGGGTAAAACGCTGGCCTATGCGCTGTTTACTCTGCAGGAGCGTGGCAGGCTGTTTCTGGGGCACGGTGCCGAGGTGTACGAAGGGCAGATTATTGGTCTGCACTCGCGTAACAATGACTTGCCAGTGAATCCCACCAAGGCCAAGCAGCTCACCAACATCCGTGCAGCAGGTACCGATGAAAACCTGGTCCTGTCACCGCCAGTACGCCATACCCTGGAGCAGGCGCTGGAGTTTATCGAAAAAGATGAGTTGGTGGAGGTGACGCCTCACCACATCCGTCTGCGCAAAAAACTTCTTACCGAAAACGAGCGCAAGCGAGCCGGTAAAAACGGTTAATCAGATTGTCGGGTTGTGAGCAGTTAATACTCCTCACATTCCCGGCGTCGAAAACACGTCACCAGGTGGTCGTTGACCACCCCGGTGGCTTGTAAGTAGGCATAGCAGATAGTGCTGCCAAAAAACTGGAAGCCGCGCTGTTTCATGTCTCTACTGATTTGGCTCGATAACGCTGTGTTAGTCGGTACCTCGTTTATCGCCCGCCAGTGATTCTGGGTAGGTTGCCCATCTACAAATCCCCATAAGTAATTTGAGAAACTACCTCGCTCTTGCTGTACTTCCAGAAAGCGTTGGGCGTTGTTGATCGCACTCACTATTTTTAGCCGATTGCGGACAATGCCAGCATCCTCCAGCAGTCTGGCAATATCTTTTTCGTCAAATCTCGACACCCGTCCCGGATCAAATCCGGCAAAAGCTTGACGGTAGTTTTCCCGCTTTCTTAGTATGGTGATCCACGCGAGTCCCGCTTGGGCACTCTCCAGCACCAGAAATTCAAACAGGGTCCGGTCGTTTCGGCAGGGTAATCCCCATTCTGTGTCATGGTAGCATTGGTAAAGGCTATCCCCTTGGCACCAGGGGCAGCTGGCTGAATGCGTTTCGGCGGTGGTTGGCATAGGGTTACTGTAGATTATCCGGGCATATGAAGGTACTGTAAGCTGACGTTTTTTCAAGTGAACGATCCCGCAGATGAGAACGTATTTCCCCCGAATCAAACCCTATGCGACCCACTGGCTGGCGGTGGATCAGCTGCACAAATTGTACATTGAGGAAGTGGGTAACCCCGACGGAATTCCCGTGCTATTTGTGCACGGCGGCCCAGGTGGCGGCTGCACGGAAAATGATCGTCGTTTCTTCGACCCGGAAAAATATCGAATTATTCTGTTTGACCAGCGGGGTAGCGGTCGCTCCAAGCCACATGCCGAATTGCGCCATAACAGCACGCCGGAGCTGGTGGCAGATATCGAAAAAATCCGGGTATTTCTGAAGGTGGAACAGTGGGTTTTGTTTGGTGGTTCCTGGGGCTCAACCCTCAGTCTGGTGTACGCAGAGGCACACCCGGGAAGAGTCATGGGTATGATTTTGCGGGGAATATTTCTCTGCCGCCATCAGGATATTCACTGGTTTTACCAGGACGGTGCCAGCCATGTGTACCCGGACTATTGGCAGGACTTTGTGGCATCCATACCGTTCGCCGAACGTGGCAATATGCTGGCTGCTTACCATCGACGCCTGACTGGTAATAACGAAATTGAACGCATGGCTTCTGCCAAGGCGTGGTCTGTCTGGGAGGCTCGGTGTGCAAGCCTTCACCCAAATCCACAGCTGGTGGAGCATATGGGCAGTCCCCACACTGCGCTGGCGATCGCACGTATCGAGGCGCACTATTTTATTCACGACGCCTTTCTGGAAGAGAATGAAATTGTTGCACACGTGGATCGATTGCGGGGTATTCCCGCCGTGATTGTGCACGGACGCTACGATATGGTTTGTCCGGTCGATCAGGCTTTTGCGCTACATCGGGCCTGGCCTGAAGCAAAGTTGGAGGTCATTCGAGATGCCGGGCACGCCTCTTCTGAACCAGCTACGCTGGCGGCGCTGGTGGACGCGACCGAGAGTATGGTGAGAACGTTGCAGGATGTCTCCTGACTAGCTGTTCTCTCTCAGATATTGAAACAGTTTGCGTGCCGCCGCCGGAGGTTTGTTCTGAGATACCTCCTTTTGTGCCTGGCGTATCAACTGGCGCAAGTGTTGCCGGTCCAGTTCTGGCATATCAACTAGCAAATCCTCCATCGCCCGATCGCCTTCGCTGATCAATCGGTCCCGCCAGTTCTCAAGACGGTGAAAATGTTGGCGGAAAGCCAGACTGTCGTGATGGAAACTCTCTAGCGCCTGCTGAATGGCTTCGCTGTCGATAACCCTCATAATCTTGCCAATATATTGCAGCTGACGACGCTTCCCTTCGCGATTTTTCAGGCGGCGAGCCAGCATGACGGCTTCTGCCAGTTGTTCAGGCATGGGAATTTTGGCCAGTTTGGCCGGTGACAGATTCACCAGTTCTTCGCCCAGTTTCTGCAGGGCCGTCATCTCACGTTTAACAGCGGACTTACTTTTTGGCTCTTCTTCTTCCGGTGAGAATTCGGGAAAGTCATTATCAATAGTCATGGCTTAATCGTTAACCGTAGCACAGGGTGGCTAGCCCTAAAAATGAGAGAAAACCCACCACGTCCGTCACGGTGGTGAGTGCGACGCTTCCCGCCAGGGCTGGGTCAATGCGGCAGGCTTTCAGTAGAATTGGCAAGCTGGCCCCGGCAATCGCTGCGGCGATCAGATTGATAGCCATGGCCGCAGCGATAATCACTGCAATCAGTGGGTCCTGGAACCAGGCGGCAGCCACTGAACCCATGACTAATGCCCACAGCATGCCATTGAGGGCGCCGACAGCGAATTCTTTGCTGAGCAGCCAGCGCATGTTGTTGCGGCTAATCTGCCCAAGCGCCATGCCACGGATCACTACCGTGAGGGTTTGACTGCCGGCAACACCGCCCATGCTGGCGACTATGGGCATCAGAATAGCCAATGCCACCACTTTGTCGATGGTGGCTTCAAAGATACTGATGACGGCTGATGCGAGGATAGCTGTCATCAGGTTCAACCCCAGCCAGACAGCACGGCGAGGGGCGGTGCGTTTCACCGAAGCAAAGGTTTCTTCCTCGTCACTCAGGCCCGCGAGACCAAGTAATGAGTGTGCGGCATCTTCCATGATCACATCTACCACATCGTCAATGGTAATCCGGCCGAGCAATTTGTTGTCCAGTCCAATCACAGGCGCGGAAACCCAGTCATGTTTTTCGAATAGTAGCGCCACGTCTGAGTCAGGCATATCTGCAGGAATGGCATCCACCTGGGTGACCATGATTTCTCGCACAGTAATATTGGGACTGGCCGTCAACAACTTCGTCAGCGGCAAGGTGCCGAGAAAGCTGTCTTCTCTGTTGACCACGAAAATACTGTCTGTGACTTCGGGAATTTCTTCATGTCGGCGCAGGTAGCGGAGTACGACGTCAATGGTGATGTCCGGACGAACCGTGATGGTGTCCGTGTTCATCAAGCCACCTGCGGTATCCTCGTCGTAAGTGAGGACTCGCTCAACGCGCAGTCGGTCCTGACTGCTCATGGCCTGCAGGACTTCAGGGATTACTTGATCCGGTAACTGTTGCAGGATGTCCGCGACATCATCCGGATCCAAACCCTCTGTGAGAGAGGCCACTTCATGGCTTTCCATCTCCCTGAGAATTTCACCGCGCAATTCTTCATTGAGTTCGCCGATTACTTCCCCTTCAAGTTCACTATCCACTAAGTCCCACAGGACTCTGCGCACCTTGGGGGGAGCTGATTCAATTTGGTCGGCGATATCTGCGGGGGTGAGATTGTTCAGCATGTGTCGCAACTGCCGAACATTGTTGGAATGCATCAGTTCATCAATACTGGCGAGCCGTGATAATTGGCTGACTTTTTCGTTGGGCGCCTGCATTTGATGAGTAATCCCTAGCTCTCGGTTGGATGGCCGATAGTGTATAGGGGGGCGTTATAAAATTACAGCGAAGTCGCACCCTCTTGGGGCTATTGCTCTTCGTCAAAACGGTTGGCAATCAACTGTTCAATATCGCGGTGGGCGCGTTCAGCATCGCTACCGTCAAAGTAAAAATGAAGGGTTGTACCTTGGGTGGCCGCCAGTAGCATCAGGGACATAACGCTTTTGGCATCAATGAGTTTTTGCGGGTCGCGTCCAGTTTTAATAGTGCAGCCATATTTTCCCGCCGTGGACGCGAGTTTTGCTGCAGCCCGGGCATGCAACCCGAGGCGGTTCACGATGATTAATTCGGTACTAATGGATTGCGACATATGAGTCCTTCATCTCGGGGGCTGTCAGGATAGCTCACGGTGCCTAACCTGCACATTGGGGTGCTGAGTAGTGAAATAGTTCCCCAGTTCATTGCAGATATAAACAGAGCGATGCTGCCCTCCGGTGCAACCGATAGCAATGGTCAGATAGCTGCGGTTATTGGCGCGAAAAGAGGGTATCCAATGATTGAGGAACTGTTTTAGATCCCCGACCATTTGTATGGCTTCAGGTTGTTTTTCTAGAAATTCGATCACCGGCGGATGATTGCCGGTGAATGGCCGTAACTCTTGTTTCCAGTGAGGGTTGGGCAGGCAGCGTACATCAAACACGAAATCAGCATTGGCCGGAATACCCCTTTTGTACGCAAAGGATTCGAACAAGATGGACATGTCATCTTTGCTGTCAGGGACAATTTGTTTCTTGATGACATCCCGCAACTGGTGGAGCGTCATGGTGCTGGTATCGATGCGACGATTGGCGATGGAGGCAATTGGGTCAAGCAGCTTGGTTTCCAGGGCGATGGCTTCATTGATGTTGATGCGATCGGAACTCAACGGATGTTTGCGCCGGGTCTCACTAAACCGCTGGATCAGCACGCTGTCGCCGGCATCGAGGAAAACGACTTCGTAGTCGACACCGGATTGCTTGAGCTGATCCAGGACCTGGGGCAGTTGTCCCAGATCACTGGACAGATTGCGTACGTCGATGCCTACGGCAATTTTTTCCAGCCAGCGCCGGTTTGTTGGATCGCTGGCCAGCTCAAATAGGCCTGGAAGAAGACTGGCGGGGAGGTTGTCGATACAGGTGAAACCGACATCTTCGAGGACGTTCAGTGCGGTACTTTTACCAGAACCGGAGCGCCCACTTACCACCACTAGTCTCATGTGACGTCCTCAGGCTGCCCGGTCAGCAGTGGCTGCGCGATACAGGGACTCATTTGAGTCGGCCTGGCGCAGCTCTTCGCGGACAGATTCATCCTGGAGCAGTTCAGCGATTAATGACAAAACCTGTAGATGCTGATCATTTTGCTCTTCGGGGACGATGAGGGCAAAAATCAGATCGACTGGTTCGCCATCAATCGCATCAAAATCCACGGGCTCCTGTAGTTTGATCAGGGCGCCGGTGATATTGATGCAACTGGCAAGACGACAGTGCGGTATGGCAACACCTTCCCCAATGCCTGTACTGCCCAGTCGTTCACGTGACAGGAGGCCCTGGTAAAGTTCGTCGGCAGTGACGCCATCCATTCTTTCGGACAGAAAATCGGATAGATTTTCAAGAACCCTTTTTTTGCTACCTCCCGGAGCATTGGCAACAATGTTTTCCGGGAGCAGTACATCAGTTAGTTTCATCAGAAATTATCTACCGCGGGTTTTTTCCTTATGTTTGATCAGCTGGCGATCGAGCTTGTCTACAAGTATATCGATAGCCGCGTAAAGGTCTTCGTTCTCGGAGTTCGCAAAAAATTCACCGCCGCTTACATGCACAGTTGCTTCAGCTTTCTGGATCAGTTTGTCCACAGAGAGAATGACGTTAGTGCTGGTAATGCGGTCGTTGTGGCGCTCCAGCTTGGAGAGTTTGGTCGTGACATAGTCTTTAATTGCATCGGTGATGTCGAGATGATGTCCGCTGATGTTCATTTGCATGCGGTACTCCTTATTGATATTGATGTGGATTTAAACTTTGGGGTGGTAGCGCTTCCTTTCGCTGGAGGAGGGTATACCCATCCCCTCTCGGTATTTTGCCACAGTGCGCCGCGCCACCTGAATGCCCATCTCTTGCAGCAGAGCGGTTAGCTTATTGTCACTGAGTGGCTTGCCGGGATTTTCTGCACTGATCATTTTTTTCAGCATAGCGCGAATTGCTGTGGATGAGCACTCCCCGCCACTTGCAGTAGAAACGTGGCTGGAAAAGAAATATTTAAGTTCAAACACACCCTGGGGCGTGTCGATATATTTTTGGGTGGTCACTCTTGAGATAGTGGACTCGTGCAGTTCCAGGCGGTCGGCAATATCAGCTAGAACCATCGGCTTCATCGCAACGGGACCCTGTTCCAGAAACCCCTGTTGCATCTCCACAATACTGGTGGCGACGCGCATCAGTGTGTCATTGCGGCTCTCAATGCTGCGGAGGAACCACTTGGCCTCCTGAAGGTGGCTTTTCAGGAAAGTATTTTGTTGGCTTGAGTCTGCTCTTCGAATCAACTGTGCGTATTGCTGATTGATACTGAGCCGGGGCGTGATGTCTTCGTTGAGCGATACCTGCCAATGACTGTTTGTCTTGGTGACACGAACATCGGGTACCACGTATTCGATATCATCATTACGAATCGTATCGCCCGGGTGCGGTGACAGGGTCTGGATCAGTAGGACGGCGCTTTCGATGGTTTCCGGACTAAAGCCTGTCAGTCGCTCGATCTGACGATAATCCCGTTGGCCGACCAGTTCCAGATGGCTACTTACCAGTTTTTTTGCTTCTGGCAGGAAGGCCGTCTCTGGTGAGAATTGATTGAGCTGGATAAGCAGGCACTCAGCCAGACTGGTAGCGGCTACCCCTGGTGGGTCGAATTGCTGGATGCGGTGAAGTACGGCAACCACTTCATCCAGTTCGATCTCATCATCCAGAGCAGACCAAATATCTTCTATGGCGAGTGTCAGCATTCCCTGGCTGTCGATGGCATCAATGATATTTTCCCCAATCAGATAGTCGGTAGGGGTCAACGGCGTCAGATTGAGTTGCCAAAGCAGGTGGTCTTGCAGGGATTCAGTGACGGTATGAACGTTTTCGAAATCGTGCGTATCGCCGCTGGAGAGTTTCGGTGTGGAGGAGGGCTGATAAATGTCATCCCAATTGGCATCCACTGGTAAATCTGTAGGTATTTTGTTTTCCCAATCCTCACCGTTGAGGTCGGTGGTTTCTACCTCGGAAGCTTCTTTCTGGGTATTGTTGTCACTGGTTTCAAGCTGGTTTTCAGACTCTTCGGTCAATTCAAGCAGCGGGTTGTCGTAGAGATTTTGTTGAATTTCCTGATGAAGGTCCAGTGATGATAGTTGCAACAACCTAATAGCCTGCTGCAGCTGAGGGGTCATCGTCAACTGCTGACCAATTTTCAGTTGCAGGCTAGCTTTCATCTGGTTACAACGTGTTGTTTAAGAAAAATAGGTGCTTTCCGTGAAAGTGTAGACTGCTCAAAGGTGGCATGACAAGCAAATTGTATGCCGCCCCGCCCCAAGTTTGTGCGAAGGGACATTTACAGCGTGAAATCTTCGCCGAGGTAGATATCTCGCACTTGCTGGTTGGCGACAATTTCCCTGGGTTGACCTTGTGCGATGACCTGCCCCTCGCCAACGATGTAGGCGTGCTGGCAGATATCCAGGGTTTCTCGCACATTGTGATCGGTGATGAGTACCCCGATGCCCATGTCACGCAGGTAGCGAATAATCTGTTTTATGTCATTGACCGAAATAGGGTCGACACCAGCAAAGGGTTCGTCAAGCAGAATAAATGCGGGCTCCATGGCCAGGGCACGGGCAATCTCAACGCGTCTGCGCTCGCCGCCTGAAAGACTCATACCCAATGTGTCTCTAATATGCGTGATATGAAAATCCTGGAGCAGCCGCTCCAGTTTGGCCGTGCGTTGATCTTTGGTCAGATCCTTTCTGGTCTCAAGGATAGCGAGAATATTATTTTGTACTGACATCTTGCGAAATACAGAGGCTTCCTGGGGCAGGTAGCCAATGCCCATGCGAGCCCGTCCATGCATCGGCAAATGGGTAATATCCTCGTTGTCGATGTGTACGCTGCCGCCATCCTGTTCAATCAGGCCCACTATCATATAAAAGCAGGTGGTTTTACCTGCTCCGTTGGGGCCTAGTAGTCCAACAATAGCGCCACTTTCGAGCGTCAGTGATACGTCACGAATTACGGGTCTTTTCTTGTAGCTCTTTGATAGGTTGGTAGCCTTGAGGACAGGCATTAATTTCCTTCCTTCTGATTGCTTGGCGGAATCACCATCTGGATGCGTTTTTTCGGATCAGCACCAGAACTGGCTTTAACGATCTCGGCTTTCAGGTCGTAGTTGATTTTGCCGCCGGTAATGGTGGTGCCGTTTTGCTCCAGGCTGGCATTTTCTAACAGGTCAATTCGGTCAGCGGCCAAGTGATATTCGATCGTGTTGCCGCTGGCGAGTATCAGGCCCTGCTGGGGTTTGGGTTGTTGCTGGTAATGGGCCGGTTTGCCTATGCAGACAATGCGGGACACTTGGTTGTTGTCAGTGTAGACGGTGACTTTATCCGCTCTGATCTTGATGGTGCCCTGGATGATGACAACAGACCCCTCATACACGGTCGTGCCTTTTTTGTCGTTGCGCTCGGCCCGGTCAGATTCAATGTTGATCGGCTGTTTTGCATCACTTGGCAAGGCAAAGCTTAGCGGGGCTGGAAGGGTCAGCAAAAGTATTAGCAATAACCTAAGGCGCACGGTGAATCCCCTTTACATTGGCTAGCAGCTTGAATATCTCGGCATTCAAGTCTGCCCACATGCCTGTGCCAGTGGTTTTACCCTGCTCAGTGATAATCGTTACAGGGCTAGTGGTTTCGGCAATATGAGTGTCTGGATACAGAATTAATTTGTTGGTGTGCAATTCTTTCTTGTTAGATGCTGTAGCCTGCTGCCAGGCATAAACTGAACCGGTAAAAATAGCCTTTTCCCCGCCCTTCAAAATATTGCCCTTGTTGGCGCTCATGTGCCAAGGTTGTTCTGCAGGCTGTTTGCCGTAGGACACCATATTAGGGTTTTCCATTTCTAGTCGATTGCCGCTGTTAAAGTGGCGGGCTTCACTGGCGAGCACGCTGCTCGATTTTTTGCCTTCCTTGTTATAGTTCAGCATGCTGATATTAAGCATGTAGCTGTCCGCTTTGGGGAGCTCCTCTTCGCTGATGGCTGGCTTGGTTAAAAAGACTTCTGGGGGAGACAGCCAAAACAACAGGAAAATACCTGCCGAGCCCACCAGCATGACCATTATGAGTATATTGCGCATAACTTACAGGTAGTCAGCCAAGGTGGATTCCAATTTATTTTGTGCCTGCAGAATCAGTTCGGCCAGCTCGCGAACAGCACCGTGGCCCCCTGATGCGGTGGTTTGCCATAGTGCATGTGCGGCAAGCATGGGGCGAGCATTGGCTACGGCCACTCCCAACCCAACACGCCTGATGACGGCTAGGTCTGGTAAATCATCCCCTAGAAAAGCAATTTGTTCCAGTTGGTAATCGCTGGTGGCCAAGAAATCATTCAGAGCATTCAGTTTATCTTCGCGGCCCTGTACCACCAGCTCAATACCCAGCTCCTTGGCGCGCCTTGCTACCAGAGCAGAGCTGCGACCCGTAATAATGCCCACTTTGACGCCATTTTTCTGGAGCAGCTTAATGCCTAGCCCATCTTGTATGTTGAATGCCTTCAGTTCCTCGCCGTTGTTGCCGTAGTATAAACGGCCGTCGGTCAGCACACCGTCTACGTCGAGCAGCAACAGACGTACTTGCTTGGCCTGATTAATCACTTTTTGGTTCTGAATAGGCATTACTACACAACTCCGGCGCGCAATATGTCATGCATGTGGACTACCCCGATGGGGTGCATGGCGGAATCTTCCACAACCAGTGCGGTTATTTTGTTGTCTTCCATGATTTTCAGAGCCTCGGCGGCAAGCAATTCACGGTGGACCGATTTGCAGCCGCGTCTTGTCAGCGACCCTATCGGAGTGTGGTTGATATCAATATTTTGATCCACTGCACGGCGCAAGTCGCCATCGGTGAAAACGCCGAGCAGTTCTCCTTCGTCATTTATGACGGTGGTCATGCCGAACCCTTTGGTGGTCATTTCCAAGAGCGCGTGTTTGAGCGGGGTATTTTCCTTTACCTGGGGAAGCGCTTCGCCGCTGTGCATGATTGTTTCCACCTTGAGAAGGAGTTTGCGACCCAACGCCCCACCGGGGTGTGAGAAGGCGAAATCCTCCGCAGTAAAACCGCGCGCTTCAAGCAGAGCGATAGCCAGTGCATCTCCCATCACCAGTGTCGCGGTAGTGCTTGTGGTGGGGGCTAGCCCAAGAGGGCAGGCTTCACTGAGAACGCTCACATCCAAGTGGGCTTCAGAAGCCTGTGCAAGCACTGAGTCAGGATTGCCGGTCATGCTGATCAGAGGGATCCCCATGCGCTTAATGAGGGGTAGCAGCGTGATGACTTCTGCAGTGCTGCCTGAATTTGAGAGGGCAAGCACGATGTCTTTGTCTGTGATCATGCCAAGGTCGCCATGACTTGCCTCCCCTGGATGGACAAAAAAAGAAGGGGTGCCTGTACTGGCAAGGCTTGCAGCGATTTTGCGGCCTATATGGCCAGACTTTCCCATGCCGGTAACAATGACGCGGCCTTTGCATTGCATTGCCAGTTGGCACGCGCAATCAAAGCTTTCCCCAATTCGCCCTTCTAGCAGGCTGACGGCCTCGGCCTCCAGACGGATGGTGCGGCGTGCCGCTTCTGCAAAATTATGGTGGGTCATTTTATACCTGAAAAAATTTTCGCAAGTATAGCGGCAACAGGCATTTGTCGTAAGGTCTGGTGGTCTTAAATACATCGGCTCTGCTGAAAATCACTGCAAGAGAATCTTGCTGCAGCGGGCTAAAGCTGCGGGGAGGATATGTTTCGTAAACCAGGGCTCAATGGTATAGTGCATGCCTTTTTATCGGGCAAATTTCGGCACTCGTTGGCAAAGCTGTAGTCCAAGCACCACCAAAGGGTCTGTTGAGGTTCTTCGTTTTACTTACAACAAAGAGAGGGTTTCTGCGATGTACAGCAGATTGAAGCAAAGCGTTTTAACACTCCTTTTTTTAGTGCTGGCTGGAGCCGCCGTCGCTGAAAATGGAGACGAGGCTACAGAGCAAGCGATTCAGTCTCCTCATGCGATGGTAGAAACGATTACCGGCGAGCTGTTGAAGTCGATTGCTGCGCACCGAGATTCCTTTGAGCAAGACCCTGAGCCATTCTTTTCCGAACTGGACTGTTTGCTTGGCAAGGCGGTAGATTTTCGTTGGCTTGCGTATAACGTGATGGGCCCCTACCGGGCACAGGCCACGGATGAGCAACTCAAGCGCTTTGCATCAGCATTCCGTCGCGACCTGGTTGAAACATACGGACGGGGTCTGGTTTCCTATGGTGATGAGACCATCGTTGTGCTGCCGCCTGCGGGTGATCTGACTGGTCAGCGCAAGGTCACAGTGCAACAGGAGATTCACGGTGTGGATGGTGTCTTTCCCCTCTACTATTCCATGGCGGTAAACCAGAAGGGTGAATGGAAAATTACCAACGTGGTGATCAATGGCATCAACCTGGGTAAAACGTTCCGCAACCAGTTTGCCCAGCGTGCCCAAAAGTATGGTGGCAATATCGATCAGGTGATTGATAGCTGGACAAGCAAAGTGGAAACTGAGGCCTAATGCAAGCAATGAACCCGGATGATGTAAGAACCCTGTTATTGGCGGGGTTGCCTGATTGTGAAGTGACCGTCGACTACGATGGTCACGATTTTAACATCCATGTGGTGGGTGAGGTTTTTCAGGGGCTGCGTAAAGTACAGCGCCAGCAAAAAGTTTTGGGCGTATTGCACGAGCAGATTACTGGTGGCGCAATTCACGCAGTGAATGTTAATGCCTCTACGCCCGATGAGCTGAGCTGACAGCGGCCTTGCGTTGCTAACCCAGCTTCTTTCGATACTGGCTTGTCTAACCGTTCATCAAGGGTCTTGAATGGATAAATTGTTGATCTCCGGAGGGGGGCCGCTTTCCGGGGAAATCCGTATTTCGGGCGCCAAAAACTCGGCATTGCCTATTCTCGCGGCGACCCTGTTGGCTGATGGTCCTGTGATGGTGTCTAACATCCCGCACCTCAATGACATCACTACGATGTTTGAGTTGCTCGGTTGCCTGGGTGTCACGGTTGTGCTCAATGAAAAGATGCAGGTCGAGGTGGACGCAACCACCCTGCATAGCCATGTGGCACCCTATGACTTGGTCAAAACCATGCGGGCATCGATCCTGGTGCTGGGGCCCATGCTCGCAAAATTTGGTGTGGCCAGTGTGTCCTTCCCCGGCGGCTGTGCGATTGGTAGTCGTCCCGTCGATCTACACCTGCGTGGTCTGGAACTGATGGGTGCCGAGATTGATATCGCTGGTGGCTATATCAACGCCAAGAGCAAGGGGCGTTTGAAGGGCGCTCATATCTTGATGGACATGGTGTCCGTGGGGGCCACGGAAAATCTCATTATGGCGGCTTCCTTGGCTGAAGGTACGACAATTATCGAGAACGCTGCCCGTGAGCCGGAAGTCATCGACCTGGCCAACTGTATCAATGCCTTGGGGGGCAAGATCAGCGGTGTGGGTACCTCTACACTGACAATTGATGGTGTCGAGACCCTTCACAGTGGCAGTTATCGGATCATGCCCGACCGAATTGAAACGGGTACTTACCTGGCGGCCGCCGCAGCTACTCGTGGGCATATCAAGTTAAAGGATACTGATCCGCATATACTGGAAGCAGTGTTGCTGAAGCTCGAGGAAGCGGGTGCCAAAATTACACTTGGCCCTGACTGGATAGAACTGGATATGGAGGGGCGGCGTCCCAAGGCGGTGAACTTTAAAACGGCGCCTTATCCGGCTTTCCCCACTGATATGCAGGCCCAGCTGACAACAGTTAATGCTGTTGCAGAGGGGGTGGGGACCATTACCGAAACTATTTTTGAAAATCGTCTTGTGCAAACCCATGAGCTGAATCGCATGGGTGCCAAGATAACGTTAGAGGGCAATACTGCCATCGTCACTGGTGTGGAGCGACTCAAGGCCGCACCGGTCATGGCGTCCGACTTGCGCGCCTCTGCCAGCCTGGTGATTGCGGGCCTGGTTGCCGACGGGGAAACCCTGATTGACCGTATTTACCATATTGATCGCGGTTACGAATGTATTGAAGAAAAGTTTCAGCAGCTGGGCGCTAATATCCGCCGTATTCCGGGTCGCTAAGCCCATTATAGAAAATCATGTGAGTGCTATGCAGATTACCATTGCCCTGACCAAGGGCCGCATTCTCGAAGAGACTTTGCCGTTACTGGCGCAGGCCGATATCGAGCCCATAGAGGACATCAAGACCAGTCGTAAACTGGTGTTTGATACCTCCCGAGAGGGTGTGCGATTGCTGGTCTTGAGGGGCTCTGATGTGCCCACCTATGTGCAGTTTGGTGCCGCTGATCTGGGTGTTTCTGGTAAGGATACCTTGCTGGAGCATGGTGGTGATGGCCTCTATGAGCCGCTGGATTTGGGGATTGCCCGCTGTCGTATGATGACAGCTGCCGTGGCTGGCGTGCCGCCCGCGCATGGCCGTATTCGGGTTGCGACCAAGTACGTGAACATTGCCCGGCGCTTTTATGCCGAACAGGGTAGGCAGGCTGACATCATTAAACTTTACGGTGCCATGGAGTTGGCTCCCATCATGGCGCTAGCTGATGAGATCGTCGATATTGTCGATACCGGAAACACTCTGCGGGCCAATGGCCTGGAGGCTCGTGAAACCATTGCGGAAATCAGTTCACGACTGATCGTCAATAAAGCTGCGATGAAGGTAAAGCACCGGCAACTGCAGGGAATTATCGACAGCCTGCGCCAGGCGGTGGCCGGATAAGACATGAGTGAGCCTATCAATATCAAGCGACTGACGGTGACCGACGGAGACTTTGATACCCGTCTGGATCAATTGTTGGCTTGGGAATCCGTGTCGGACAGCAACGTCGAGCGCGTTGTCACTGAAGTGCTGGGAGCGATTCGTCAGCGTGGCGATGAAGCTTTGATTGAATATACCAATCGTTTTGACCGTCGCGAGGTCAAAACGATGTCTGAATTGGAGATGTCCTCGGACGCTCTGGTTCAAGCCCTGGCTGCCATCAGTGATGGTGAGCGTCAGGCATTGGAGTTGGCAGCGGAGCGTATCCGTTGTTATCACCAGCACCAGTATCAGGAATCCTGGAATTATCGAGAGGCGGACGGCACGTTGCTGGGCCAGCAAATCACGCCGCTGGACCGGGTGGGAATCTATGTCCCCGGCGGCAAGGCCAGCTATCCGTCTTCTGTGCTGATGAATGCGCTGCCTGCCAAAGTGGCTGGCGTTGGTGAAATCATTATGGTTGTGCCAGCGCCGGATGGTGAGTTAAACCCGCTGGTTCTGGCTGCTGCTGCTATTGCCGGTGTAGACAGGGTGTTTACGTTGGGCGGGGCTCAGGCGGTTGCCGCGCTCGCTTATGGTACAGAGACGGTGCCGCGAGTAGACAAGATCGTTGGCCCCGGCAATATCTATGTGGCGACGGCCAAGCGTGCGGTGTTCGGTGCCGTCGGATTGGACATGGTGGCGGGACCCTCGGAAATCCTGGTGGTGTGCGACGGTCAGACCGATCCTGACTGGATTGCCATGGATCTGTTTTCCCAGGCCGAGCACGATGAGGATGCTCAGGCCATTCTGGTCAGTCCTGACAAAGCATTTCTTGAGCGTGTCTCAGACAGTATCAATCGGCTGCTACCGACAATGGAGCGCGCGCCCATTATTCGCGCGGCCCTGGAAAAACGCAGTGCGCTGATTTCGGTGGCTGATATGGATGAGGCGGTGATGCTGATCAACCGCATTGCCCCCGAGCATCTGGAGTTATCGGTGGCTGATCCGGAAGCACTGTTGCCGCGTGTTCGTCACGCCGGTGCTATTTTCATGGGTCGCTACACGGCCGAGGCGCTGGGGGACTATTGTGCAGGCCCCAACCACGTGCTGCCCACATCTATGACGGCCCGTTTTTCTTCGCCGTTGGGTGTGTATGACTTCCAGAAGCGCAGTTCGGTGATCATGTGTTCCGCCGAGGGTGCTTCGGTGCTGGGTAAAACGGCTTCGACCCTGGCGCGCGGAGAGAGCCTCACCGCCCACGCCCGTTCCGCTGAATACCGCATCCGGGATTGAGGTGGCGAAATGAGCAACCCCTTCTGGAGTGACATTGTTCGCGACCTCGAGCCCTATGTGCCGGGTGAGCAGCCGAAACTGGCCAATCTGGTCAAATTGAACACCAACGAGAACCCCTATGGCCCCTCGCCAAAAGTGCTGGAGGCGATTGCGGCAGAGTCCGGCGACAGCCTGCGCCTCTACCCCGACCCCAACGGTTCAGCACTGAAACAGACGATTGCCGAATATTACCGGGTCAGCCCGGATCAGGTTTTTCTCGGCAATGGCTCTGATGAGGTGCTGGCACATGTGTTTCAGGGATTGCTAAAACATAGTCACCCCATCTTGTTCCCCGATATCACTTACAGCTTTTACCCCGTTTACTGCGGTCTTTATCAGGTTCCTTTCGAGCGTGTACCGCTGGCTGAGAACTTCAGCATTCGTGTGGCCGATTACGAACGCGATAATGGCGGTATTATTTTTCCTAATCCCAATGCACCTACTGGTATGTTGACGCCTCTCGCTGATATCGAGTGGGTGCTGGAGCATAATCGGCAGTCTGTCGTGGTTGTGGATGAGGCCTATATCGATTTTGGTGGTGAAACGGCTATCTCGTTGGTGGATCGTTATCCAAACCTGCTTGTTACCCAGACGCTGTCTAAGTCACGCTCCTTGGCTGGGTTGAGAATTGGTTTGGCCGTGGGCAATGCTGAATTGATTGAGGCGCTAGAGCGGGTTAAAAACAGTTTTAACTCCTACCCTTTGAGTCGCTTGGCCATAGTTGGTGGTGTGGCGGCTTTTGAAGATGAGGCCTATTTTCAGAAAATTTGTCGGCGGGTGATCGACAGCCGCCAGCAGTTAGTCATCGAGCTGACTGAGCTGGGATTTCAGGTCTTGCCATCAGCGGCCAACTTTATTTTGGCGCGCCACCCCCAGCAGGTTGCCGGAGAATTGATGCTGCAACTGCGTCAGCGTGGCATTATCGTCAGGTACTTTAATCAGCCGCGCATTGAGCAGCATTTGCGTATCTCCATTGGTACCGCGGAGCAAAATGGCCAGCTATTGGCGGCGCTGAAGCAATTGATCGGCTGATGTTTTCCTAGCTGCCAGAGGATGGTCGGGTTCCGGCCACCGCCATAATCGTACTTTTTTCTCCGTTCCGGACAACTTCCAGTTTCACTGAATCTCCCGGAGACAGGTCGGCAATCAGATTCATGCTGCGTTCGTTATCAATTACCCAGTTATCGTTAATACGGGTGATGATATCGCCCGGCTGCAAGCCGGCCAGGTGCGCGGGGCTATTCATATAAATATTGGTGATCACCAGTCCGGAGGGCGGATCGAGGTTTAATTGCAGTGCCGCTTCCCGGGTGAGAGGGCGGGCTTCCACGCCGAGCCAACCACGAATGACGTAGCCAGTTGCGACGATATCCTGTAGCACTTTCATGGCGGTGTTGGCGGGTATGGCAAAGCCGATCCCTACAGAATAGCCAGTGCGATCCAGAATGGCTGAGTTGATGCCTAGCAGGTTCCCTCTGGCGTCAACCAGAGCGCCGCCTGAATTACCTGGGTTGATGGCGGCGTCGGTCTGTATGAAGTTCTCAAAGGTGTTGAGGCCCAGTCCATTCCGGCCTGTGGCGCTGACAATACCTTGTGTGACGGACTGCCCTACGCCGAAAGGGTTGCCAATAGCGAGTACCACGTCACCCACCCTGGCTCGTGATGGATCGCCGATTTTGGCGGGGGTCAAGCCATCAAGATCGACCTTCAGCACGGCCAAATCAGTATCCGGGTCGCTGCCTACCACTTTCACCATGGCTTCGCGGCCATCTTGTAGTTGCACGACAATCTCATCAGCGCTTTCCACCACATGGTTGTTGGTAAGGATGTAGCCCTCTTTGGTGAGTATCACACCAGATCCAAGGGATGATTCCATGCGCTGCTGTTGAGGCAAATTGCTGCTGTTAAAGAAGCGGCGGAAAAAGGGGTCGTCCAGGAGGGGGTGGCGGGGACGCGCTAGCGTCTTTTGGGTATAGATGTTTACCACCGAGGGCGCTGCGCGCCGAACCGCGGCGGAATACGAGGCGGGGCCTTCCCAGCTGTCGCTGACATCCGGAGACAAGCCGCCGGTTTCCATGCCGTCATGATGATTTAACGCTTGAGGGAATAGCAGTAGGGCGAGGACGGCCATGAGTAAGCCGGCAATGGCTGGCCAGCTGATATAGCGTAAAACTCGATATAGGGTGGACACGCACCGCTCCTCTTTCTCGCAAGTAGGACATTATGTCACAAACCAGGCAAGTTCGAGGCAATGGTCAGGGTGGGACAAGGATGCTTTTGGATAGAAGCTCGGCACCCGATTGTTTGGGTGCCGGCGATACCGGAATTAGCTGACCTTGAAGGTGGGGTCTTCTTCGTCAGTAATTTCTCTGGCCACGTCATTGGCCACTTTAAGATGGCGGCCATCAAAATGTTTTTCGTCTCTGAGGCCGTATTCTTCACTGAGAATGCCACCGGGTACTTTTGGGGCATAGTCCTTGGGTGGCTCAGGTAGTTCGGTGAGTGGTAAGCCGCTCTCTTTTAACCGGCCAAAGCCCGCATCTACCATTTTTCGGCTGGTCTCCGGGTTCGCTAGACGCATAGCGGAGGACGAAAGATGTTCATGTACATCTCGGTAGCTGTGAGAAAGATCATTAAACAACTTGGCGGTCTTGGCAAAGTGCTCGGTTATTTCATGCTGGTAGTCTTTCAGCTGGTCCTGTGCTTCTTTCAGTTTGTTTTCGGTCTCTTTGCGCTGCTGCTCTTTGGGGTGGAGTGTGCGGCCCAGGAGCAGGCCAATGAAGAGACCTGCGGCCAGGCATAGCAGGCCGGTAAGTAATAGTGTTGTAGTATCCAAATGACGATCCCCCGGGTATTTCTTTCGTTTCAAGGAACATAGTCTGAAAGAAGGTGGCGCGCTAGGCAACCGTTTTCGAATTGGTGTGTTTACGGGCGGTGCAAATGCTTAACACTGGTTGCTAATCGGACTGTGCGCCGCTACAGTTCCCGGCCTGTCTTTCTCCAGCAATTGTTGACAATACATCAGCTTATGATTTGGGCCAGTTCCAGCGTTTGCCTGTCACCCCAGCAGCGGTACCAGCAAGACTTGCAGCAGCAAGGGTTTAACTATGACCCTTCTCAGGAAAAGGCTGTCGGGCTATTGCAAACCCTCTATGAACAGCTCACTGCCCCGGTGCCCCAGGCAAGAGGAGGGATGTTGGCGCGGCTTAAAAACCGTTTTCAGTCCCCGCAACCAGTGGTGCCGATAACAGGGCTCTATTTTTGGGGCGGCGTTGGACGGGGTAAAACCTACCTGATGGATAATTTTTACGAGTCGCTGCCATTCCCTGAGAAAATGCGGGCCCACTTCCACCGTTTTATGCGGCGCGTACATCGGGAGCTAAGACTGCTCAAGGGTGAAAAAAACCCATTGGAGAAAGTAGCAGACAGTATTGCTGCAGAAGCCAGGGTGATTTGCTTCGATGAATTCTTTGTCTCTGACATTACCGATGCCATGTTGCTGGGGACCCTGTTGGAATTATTGTTCGCCCGAGGTGTAACGTTGGTGGCCACCTCGAATATCGTCCCCGATCGTCTCTATGAAAATGGTTTGCAGCGCCAACGCTTTCTACCCGCCATTGCACTGTTGAACCGGCATACCCAAGTGGTGAACGTTGATGGTGGTGTAGATTACCGATTGCGGGCGCTTGAGCAGGCAGAGCTTTACCATGCGCCATTGGGCGCCGAAGCAGATAATGCCATGATGTGGGCTTTTGAGAATCTGGCACCGGTGGCGGGCGAGGTGGAGGAGGCTGTGGAGGTGGAGGTGGAAGGGCGTCGAATTTCATGTCGCTTCGTCTCCGAGGATGTTATCTGGTTCGATTTTGATGTGATTTGTAATATCCCCCGGAGCCAGAACGACTATATTGAGTTGGCTCGTGAATTTCATGCTGTACTAGTGGATAATGTGCGGCAGATGGGGCGCAAGAACGACGACCAGGCTCGACGTTTTATCAATATGGTAGATGAGTTCTACGACCGTAACGTAAAACTTGTTTTGTCAGCCGAGGTGGAGATGCCGGTGCTGTATACTGAGGGCAAGCTCAACTTCGAGTTTGAGCGTACTCGCAGTAGACTTCTGGAGATGCAATCCCACGAGTATTTGGCGCGGCCACATCGACCGTAGGTCGCCCAATGTCGGTGTAAATTGGACCTGTTTAGCGGCCTGATTTTTCAATTAAAAAATATCCTTGAAAAGGCTATGGGCGATCTGTAAAATGCGCCCTCCTTTTGGTAAGGCCAAAAAGTTCAGGCAGGAAAAGATGAAAACATTTATTGCGAAGCCCGAAACTGTCCAGCGTGATTGGTTTGTTGTAGACGCTGCGGACAAGACACTGGGCCGTTTAGCTGCCGAGGTTGCGTCACGTCTGCGTGGCAAGCATAAGCCCGAATACACTCCCCACGTTGATACCGGGGACTATATTGTTGTGGTCAATGCCAAGCAGGTTCGTGTTACCGGCAACAAGGCTAAAGACAAGATTTACCACCACCACACCGGTTATCCGGGTGGTCTGAAGTCCATCAGCTTTGAAAAACTGATTGATAAGGCTCCTGAGCGCACTATCCAGAATGCTATTAAAGGCATGCTGCCTAAAGGCCCTCTGGGACGTGCCATGTTCAAGAAGCTGAAAGTATACGCTGGCGCTGAGCACCCCCATACTGCTCAACAGCCGCAAGAACTGAATATCTGACGGATAGCTAATTATGGCAGACACCCAATACTACGGTACCGGCCGCCGCAAAACCTCTTCGGCACGCGTGTTCCTGAAGGCTGGCGCTGGCAACATAACTGTCAATGACCGTACTCTAGACCAATACTTCGGTCGTGAAGTGGCGCGAATGATTGTTCGTCAGCCGCTGGAGCTGGTTGATAGTGCAGACAAGTTTGACCTGAAAATCACTGTCGCCGGTGGCGGTAGCTTTGGTCAGGCGGGTGCAATCCGTCACGGTATCGCCCGTGCCTTGTTGCAGTATGATGAAGGCCTGCGCAGTAACCTGCGTAAAGCTGGATTTCTGACCCGTGATGCCCGTGAGGTGGAGCGTAAGAAGGTGGGCTTGCACAAAGCACGTAAGCGTCCTCAGTTCTCCAAGCGTTAATTCGGTCTATTCGAGTACAAAAAACCCGGTTTTTATGCCGGGTTTTTTTGTTTTTGAAAACAATAAATTACCTACTTTCTGTGGGTGTTTGTCTTGTAAAGAGGGGTGGATTTCTTTACTATTGCACGCCATTTTCCTCACATAAAAAATTTGCCAACCTTTGCTGTTAACGGGAGAGCGTCATGAGTAATGACGGTGTTAATCAGGGGCGCCGACGCTTCCTGACAGGGGCCACCTGCGTGGTGGGCGCTGCCGGGGTAGTGGGAGCTGCCGTTCCTTTTGTGGGTTCATGGAACCCTAGTGCCAAGGCGAAAGCCGCTGGTGCGCCGGTCAAGGCGAGTATCGCCAAAATCGAACCCGGTCAGATGGTGACCGTTGAGTGGCGTGGTAAACCCGTCTATATCGTTCGTCGTACCAAGGAAGTCCTTGATGGACTCGGCGGTCATGATGAGATGTTCCGGGATCCGAGTTCACAGCAATCTAAACAGCCTGCTTATGTGGATGGCGTACATCGCGCCATTCCGGGTAAGGAAGAATACCTGGTACTAGTTGGCCTGTGTACTCACCTGGGTTGTGCTCCGATGTTTCGTCCGGATGTAGGTGCTCAGGATCTGGGTGGTGACAAGTGGTATGGCGGTTTCTTCTGCCCCTGCCATGGCTCCAAGTTTGATTTGGCTGGTCGGGTATTTACAGGTGTTCCCGCTCCTACCAATCTGGAGGTTCCTCCGTATTCCTACGAGAGTGATAGTGTCATCGTCATCGGTGTAGACCAGGAGGGCGCATAATGAATATGTTATCCGGATTGTTGGGTTGGGTTGATAAACGCCTTCCCGTACAGCGGGCGTGGGATACCCATATGGGTAAATACTACGCCCCGAAAAACTTCAACTTTTGGTATTTCTTTGGCGTGCTGTCGATGGTGGTACTGGTCATCCAGCTGCTGTCCGGTATCTGGCTGCTGATGAGCTACCAGGGGTCTGCTGAAACGGCTTTCTCCTCCGTTGAATACATCATGCGAGATGTGGATTACGGTTGGATCATCCGCTATATGCACTCCACTGGCGCTTCGGCGTTCTTTATCGTGGTGTACATGCACATGTTCCGTGGATTGCTTTACGGCTCTTATAAGCCGCCGCGGGAGCTGGTGTGGATCTTCGGCATGACCATTTACGTGGCGCTGATGGCAGAAGCCTTCCTCGGTTATGTGTTGCCTTGGGGTCAAATGTCCTACTGGGGCGCCCAGGTGATCATCTCGTTGTTTGGTGCCATTCCCGTAGTTGGCGAAGACATCGTGCAGTGGGTGCGTGGTGACTACCTTATTTCTGGTATTACTCTGAACCGCTTTATGTCTTTGCATGTGGTAGCGGTGCCGATCATTCTGTTGGCGCTCGTTGTACTGCATATTCTGGCGCTACACGAAGTCGGTTCCAACAATCCCGACGGTGTTGAGATCAAGAAGAACAAGGATGAAAATGGCATCCCACGCGATGGCATCCCATTCCATCCCTATTACACAGTTCACGACCTGGTGCCGATTGTGGTGTTCCTGTTCGTGTTCTGTTTCATTATGTTCTTCGTGCCTGAAATGGGAGGCTACTTCCTTGAGCATGCTAACTTTGAAATTGCCAACCCGCTGAAGACCCCGGCGCACATCGCACCAGTCTGGTATTTCACCCCGTTTTACTCCATGTTGCGGGCGGTACCTGACAAGTTTGCTGGCTTCCTGGTGATGGCTGCGGCTATCGCGATCATGTTCGTGTTGCCTTGGCTGGATCGTAGTCCGGTTAAGTCTATCCGTTACAAAGGCAACTTCAGCCGTGTGGCGCTCTTGGTGTTTGCAGCATCCTTCATTGTCCTGGGTGTTTTGGGTGTGAAGGCGCCGACTCCTGAGCGCACTTTGCTGGCCCAAATCTGTGCCATTATTTATTTTCTGTTTTTCCTAGGCATGCCCATCTGGACCAAACTGGAAAAAACTACTCCTCAGCCTGAGCGTGTCACCACCAATGGTGGCTTCGGGTTCTGGAAGTCGCTTGCCGGATTGGTCGTGGTGATACTGCTGACGTGGTTGCCTTTGAAAGCAGTTGGTTCTGAAGCAGAGTATGAGTGCGGCACCATTCCTTGTGATGCATTTGAAACTGATTTGTCTGACAAGGCCTCGTTGCAGCACGGTGCTAAGCTGTTTGTGAACTACTGCATGGGCTGTCACTCGGCCAAATATTCCCGCTGGGATCGCGTAGCCACTGACTTGAAAATGCCAGCCGGTCTGGTCATGGATAATCTGGTGTTTGCCGACCAAAAAATCGGTAGTCTGATGGACATTTCCATGCCTGTGGCGAAAGCTAAGCAATGGTTTGGTGCAGCTCCGCCGGACCTCACGTTGGTGGCCCGTGCCCGTTCACCCGAGTGGGTCTACACGTACCTGCGTAACTTCTATGTGGATCCTTCCCGCCCTGTTGGCGTGAATAATAAGGTCTTCAAGGATGTAGGTATGCCTCACGCCTTGATGGATCTGCAGGGTCTGCCAGAATGTGCCCCCGGCCCTGTGCATGCTGCTAATGGTGGTGTCAAGCGAGACCCGCTGACTCGTGAGGAAATTCTCGAGGATCATTGTGGCCGGTTCAATCTGGTAAAAGAAGGCAGCTTGACGCCGGAAGAGTATGACGAGGCGGTTTATGACCTGGTCAACTTCCTGGCATATGTGGCTGAGCCGATGGCTGAAGACAGAGAGCGTATCGGTACCTATGCGTTGTTATTTCTGGCCTTCCTGTTTATCTGGGTGTGGCTACTGAACAGGGAATACTGGAAAGGTATTCACTGATTTTTCATGGGGATGGCCGCCGCATGGCGGCCATCTGCTTTCTATAAATGACAATTGAGGTTTGTATATGGGGGTTGTTGCAAAACGATCTTCGATGACTTTTTTTTCTGATCCGGCATGTCATTACAGTCATCGTGTACGCATCGTACTGGCTGAAAAGGGCGTTACGGTAGAAATTGAGGAAGTGGATGATAAGAATCTGCCAGAAGACGTATTGGAACTGAATCCCTACGCTTCTTTACCCACCCTTGTTGACCGGGATCTGGCCCTTTATGAAACCAAGGTCATGATGGAGTACCTAGATGAAAGGTTCCCCCATCCACCGTTGTTGCCAGTTTATCCGGTTGCTCGCGCTCTGAGTCGCCAATTCATGCATCGTATTGAGCGGGACTGGAGTAGTCAGTTAGACACTATTATCAGTAATCCCGGCAGTTCGGCCGCCGATAAAGCTCGCAAGGAACTGAGTGATAGTTTGTGCAGCATTGCACCAATTTTCACAGACTTGCCTTACTTTATGAGTGAGGAGTTCACCTTGGTTGATTGCTGTCTGGCTCCGATTTTGTGGCGTTTGGATAGTCTTGGTATAAAGCTTCCAGCGAATCGCCAAGTTAAGCCGCTACAGGACTACATGAAAAGGTTGTTTGAACGACCATCATTCCAGGAAAGTCTCTCGGAACTTGAAAAAGAGATGGCCCTCTAAAACCAAAGTGTGATGGCATAGGATGGGACTAAATGGTCCCCTTTTAGAGACCAAAGTGTTACAGCATAGAAAGGGACTAAATGGTCCCTTTTTTTGTACAATTATGCCCCTTTGAAGCCGGAAGATATGGCCCATATGAACATGACATCCAACCGACCGTATCTTATTCGGGCCTTCTATGACTGGATTGTGGACAATCAATGCACCCCGTACATGGTGGTAGATGCCTACTTTCCTGGAGTAGAGGTGCCGCAGGAGCATGTGAATGATGGGCAAATTGTGCTGAATGTCGCCCCGCGGGCAGTAGTCACTTTGGTTATGAACAATGAAGAAGTGGCCTTTAGCACGCGTTTTGGTGGTGTCCCAACGAGTATTCGCTTGCCCATCCAAGCCATTACCGGCATATATGCTCGCGAAAATGGTCAGGGTATGGTCTTTCAGCCTGAAAAGAATACTGATCCAGATCCGCAGGGACCGGGTCCAACGAAACCCGTTGCAGTGAAAGAGGGAGTAACCGGAGGGACCGGCGATAAGACCAGGAAACCCTCCCTCAGAGTTGTTAAATAGAGGTTTATATTATGTCTGATCCTATCGTAATCGTCGGCATGGCGCGTACACCTATCGGCAGTATGCAAGGCCAGTTCAACGGTGTACCCACTACCCACTTGGGCGCTACTGCCATTAAAGCGGCGGTAGAGAGAGCCGGTGTTGCCCCGGAACAGGTCGGTTCTGTGGACATGGGCTGTGTTCTCACCGCAGGACTGCGACAAGCTCCGGCACGACAGGCTGCACTGGGGGCCGGGTTGCCGACAAGTGTTGGAGCCACCACCCTCAACAAGGTCTGTGGTTCCGGTATGAGGGCAGTGATGAATGCCTTTGACAGCCTATCCCTGGGCAATGTCGACATTGCCGTGGCGGGTGGTATGGAGAGCATGACTAATGCGCCTTACCTGATGCTACAGGGACGCGGTGGTTACCGCTTCGGCCATGCTCAGATTTTTGATCACATGACCATGGACGGACTGGAAGATGCCTACAATGGTCAAGCTATGGGGATCTTCGCCGAGCAGTGTGCAGAAAAATACGGCTTCACTCGCGAAGACCAGGACGCGTTTGCGATCAATTCTTTGGAGCGCGCCAACAAAGCTATTACCGAGGGGAAGTTCGAGGGTGAAATTGCCCCGGTGGCTGTAGCTGGCCGCAAGGGTGAGGTGCTGTACGCCATTGATGAGCAGCCCGGCAAATCCAGCCCTGAAAAAATTCCCGGTCTGCGTCCGGCATTTATCAAGGATGGGACTGTAACAGCAGCCAATGCGAGCTCTATCAGTGATGGTGCCGCAGCACTTGTCCTGACGCGGCAGTCAGTGGCCGATCAACATGGTCTCAAACCCCTCGCGCGTATCGTTGCACACAGTTCTCACTCTCAGGAACCGGAGTGGTTTACTACTGCGCCGGTCGGCGCTATCAATAAGTTGTTGGCGAAAGCAGGTTGGAGCAAGGATGACGTTGATCTGTTCGAGATCAATGAAGCGTTTGCTGTGGTGACCATGGCTGCCATGAAGGAACTCGATCTGCCTCACGAGAAGGTGAATGTACATGGTGGCGCCTGTGCCTTGGGGCATCCCATTGGTGCTTCCGGTGCCCGCATCATCGTTACCCTGTTGGCTGCTCTGCAGACTTATGGCAAATCCAAGGGTGTTGCAGGTATCTGTATCGGTGGTGGTGAAGCTACAGCGCTAGCGCTTGAGCTGTTGTAACAGCTTGTCCTAAAAATAAAAAAGGCCCCTTCAGGGGCCTTTTTTATTTCTCGCCAAAACGGGTCAGTCAATATACTCAAAGACTTTCACCACACGTCGTGCCCCTCTAGTGGTGCTGGCGACCAAGGCCGCCTGATCACCAGTACTGCGAGTTACCAACCCCATTAAATAGATCACACCATTTTCAGTGACGACCTTAATGCGTGTGGACTTAATGTTTTTTTCGGCGATCAGCTTGGAGCGCACTTTGGTGGAGAGCCAGACATCATTGCTACGCGACACTAATGATGAGGTTCCTGTGATCTGTAGTTCGTTATGTACCTGGCGCACGCCTCGAAAATTTCGAGCAGTGTTGCCAGCGAGAGTGCGCAGCTCATTGGATGCGACTTCCCCCGTCAGTAAAATGACGCCGTTGTAGGCATTGATATTGACGTGAGCGTGCTCAAGATTGGGGTGAGCTTTCTTGATATTCACGCCAATCAGCGTTTCCAGCTCCCAGTCGTCAATATCTGTACCCAAGGATGTTTCGGTGGGATCAGGGCGGATGGGCTCATCGGTGGTGGCATGAATAATATTGGTGCAGCCGGTAAGGCCGACGACGCTGATCAGCAGCAGGGCTGCCAGGCGTTGAAACATCAGGAGGTTCCTCCAAAAAGTTGTTGGTCAATTAATTCGCAAAGACAAAACAGGCTCAGCAGGTGGACCTCGCTAATACGATGGCGTTCAGTGTGATCCACCCTGATTTCTATGTCATCGCCACTGAGCAGAGCCGAAAGGTCGGTATCGCCGCTCCCTGTAAAACCGATTACGGCCATGTCACGGTCATGTGCTGTGTGGATGGCTTGCACCAGATTGCTGGGATTGGTGCCAAGGCTGAAAATCACCAGCAAGTCACCGGGTTGTCCAAGGGTTTTTACCTGCCGACTGAATATCTCACTCACGCTGTGATAGTGTCCTATTGCAGTGATGAGGGCACTATCATTATTGAGGCAGACAGCTTGAAATCCCGGTCTTTCCAACTTGTACTGCAGTAACAAGGATTGAGTGAAGATATTTGATAGTGCAGCAGACAGCCCATTGCCGCAACAGAGTACCTTATGTCCTTGAAGTAGCTGTTCAACCGTTTTACTACTGGCTTCTGCGATCAGGGGGGCCAAGCTTTCACCGGCAGCCATCTTCGCTTCGATGCTTTGGTGAAAAAGCTCTATAACGGTTGATTCCATGGTTCACTATCACAGGCTGAAGGCATTTTGCAGCCATTCTACCTGATACTCTTCTTCGTTGCCGTTGTCTTTGCTTAGGCAGAAAGCATCAAAACGACAGGGTATTTTTTCCCAAAGCTGGTTGCGTTGTAAATAGTGTTGGGCGGTGGCGACAATTCGCCGCTGTTTGGGTCCATCAATGCTTTGGGCGGCAGTGGCAAAGCCGCTATGACGTCGCAAGCGCACCTCCACAAATACCAGTGTGGCCTCGTCCATCATGATCAGGTCGATCTCACCCCGAGGCGTGCGGTAATTCAGCTCAAGGGTTTTGAGGCCGCATTGTTCAAGATAGGTTCTGGCCCAGCGTTCTGCCAGGAGTCCTTGGTTCGAGGATGTGGGTTTTGAATGAAACTGATATTTCATACCGATAAAGTCCCTTTGAGTGGCATGTCATGTGTTCACCGTAACTCCCTTGGTTGGGAATCTCAATGGGGGGTGACTAGCGCTAACCGATAAAAATATCATGGCTTGCCGGAAGAGGTGTGGATATCTAACATGCGGGATTCACGCTTATGCAATAAAGGTATTCACCGTGTCAAAGCAATCAGATCTTTGCCTCATAGCGGCGCTTTCTGCCAGCCTGCTTTTCGGTATGGCATGCTGGGCTGGGGTGTCCTCAGCGCCTCAAAAAATAGATTTAACTAGCCTGGTTGATCAGTTCGGTCATCCCTTTCGGGCGCAGGACAGCATGGCTGTGGTGATGCTGGTGAATGGCATGAAGGTGAAAGACATGGTGCGCGATGCTCTGGCTGAGTTGGATGTCAGCTGCCTACAGCAGGGGCGTGTTATCTATCTGGCGAATATTAGTGGCATGCCAAAAATGATTTCCAAGTTTATGGCTGTACCTCGTATGCGAGAGCTGAATTACCCGGTCTGGCTCGATTATACGGGTAGCGTTGTGCAAACATTCCCGGCCCGAAAAGGTGAAGTAACGTTACTGACAGTTGACTCAGAGCGAGCGATCAGCGCTGTTGACTATGTCGCTTCCGGTGAGGAGCTCAGAGCCAAGCTAATGCCTGAATGTGGCGCGCTTGACCCTGAGCAGGGCAGTTAATTATTGCTGAGCTGCGGGGCGGGCCTAACTCGGCCACCTCGGAAATGCGCCCAGGGTTGTTCTCGGACGATGGCACCCCTGTCGCCCAATTTCAGGGTGCCGGTACTCCCTGAAAGTTGGGTATCAGGTAGTAGCTGCATTTGAGGCAATCCTTGGTGCAGGTGATAGGCGTCTATGCCCAGAGCAAACATGTGTCGGTAAATTGGTGATAGGGCGGTGGCAGGTTGAAGTTTGTCATCCCGAGCACCGGGAAGTGTCCAGGGCATGGCGCTGAATCGTATATTCTCCAGATCGCGGTTGCGGCCCGGATCATTTGCCCCAGTGTATAGCTGTGAGGTGCCGTAGATTTGCAGATCGCTGGCAAAAAGGAAATCCAGCGTGGGTTTTATCTGTCGCGCCTGATCTGGGTACGCGACCATAAAGACCATATCCAGATCTTGCCGTCGTCTTGGGGTAAAGTCGATCGTTTTACCCAGAAGCTGCTGCAGGCGTTTTTTCCGGTATTCACTTTGTTCAATGTGTAGTACGGGTTTCAGTAGTGGGGTGAAATCACTTTGTGCTACGCCATATGCCGGGGCCTCAAGCAGTGTTCCTCCATGCTCAGTCCAGCGTTCACGAAAAGCTGTCAGTGCGCGTTCCCCCCAGCTGGAGTTCGGAGTAATAGCCAATGCAGAACGCTGGCCCTCGACCCAGGCTCGGTCGGCAATCTGCCTCGCCTCATCGCTGATGGATAGACCGAATTGATAGAAATTGCTTGGGGGTAGCGTGGTTGTATTTTCTAGATAATTCAGGGCGACGGTGGGCACTGGTAGTGCTGGAATGGCCAGAAGCTGCTCCACTTTCTCACGCTGTACAGGACCAATAATCAGTTCTGCTCCATTACTGACGGCCAGTTGGTAGATCGGCGCAATGTCTTCGTTGAGAGAGGTGTCGTAAAACTGGATCATGGGTGTGTTGCCGCCATAGCTGCGGGCTTCGTACCAAGCTGCCAACAGGCCACCGCGAATAGCTTTTCCCGCTTGGGCCAGGGAGCCTTCAAAAGGCAGCAGCACGGCAATTCGTGTAGGCAGGGAATCGGCGATCTGTTGCAGTGCCATCAGGCTGGCCGGAGGTGTTAGCGCAGCGGGATGGGTGGACCACTTACTCTTCCACAGCTGGATTAGACTGAGCTGTTGATTCACATCGCCCGGATTGTTGCGGATGATACTGGCCAAGTTGTACCAACCCTGTAGTGTCGGGTCTGGCTCCGTGTCGAGCAGGGAGGCCAAGTACTGAGGGGAAACATGGGTGAGTACCTGCCAGAGTTGTTCATGGGCGTATTCTCGCTCTTCTATATTGGCGGTCAATGTAGACAGTGCAGCGAATGCGCGGACGCTATTTTCATCTTCGCCGAGCAGTGAAAAGAGTTCGCCACGCATTTTCTGCCATTGGGTCTGTTGTTCGAGGGGTAATCGATAGGCGATTGCTGCCATCCGTTTGTCCGCCAACAGATTCCGTGCCTGAAAAAATTGTTCCTCTTGTTGGGAGAGATTTGCAAAGAGCAGGGTGTAGTCAGCGAAGTGCTCATCCGGTAGTCCTTCCGCATCGATGGCCTTGAGTGTCATCATGGCTTTCTGTGGACTGCCAGCCTGAACCTGCCAGTTGGCAGCGTTCAATTGGTGGAGCTGCTTCTGGGGTGGTATGCTGCCCGCGGCCTTTGCCAGCTCTAGTTCTGCAAGCTCCTCAGGGGTGTTGACGTGCTGATTGACGGGTGACACCGTGCCGGGCTGGCTGCATCCGCTGAGCAGAATGGTCAGCCAAAGCAGGGTGACCGCAGGAATACGAAACTTGAACATAGGTGTGGCTTCTTTATATGGCAGGTGAATTGTATGTGGTGGCTACGCCGATCGGCAATCTTGGGGATATGGTACCCCGTGCTGTTGAGGTTCTCCATGCCGCAGATCTCATTGCGGCGGAAGATACTCGCCACAGCGGTCGTTTGCTGAAACATCTGGGCATCGAAAAGCCGATGGTGGCCTATCACGACTATGGTGAGCAGCGCCAAGTGGGTCGGATTATCCAGGCGCTTGAGCAGGGGCAGAAGGTTGCATTAATTTCCGACGCGGGAACGCCGTTGATTTCTGACCCCGGCTACCGATTGGTGCGCGACGTGCGCCAACGCGGGGTGAAGGTAATTCCCGTGCCCGGTCCTTGTGCGGCTATTGCTGCGCTCAGTGCATCGGGGCTGCCCAGTGACCGTTTCTCCTTTGAGGGGTTCCCGCCAGCCAAGTCAGTGGCCCGGTTTAAGAAATTTACCGCGCTTGCCGATGATGGCCGCACCCTGATTTTCTATGAGTCCCCGCATCGCATTCTCGAAAGTCTGGCCGATATGTCCCAAGCCTTTGGTGGCGACCGTGAAGCCGTTATGGCGCGGGAGTTGACCAAGGCATTTGAAACCTTTTTGGTCGGCACCCTTGATGAAATCTGCCAGATGGTCCGCGAGGATGCCAATCAGCAGCGTGGTGAAATAGTCATGCTGGTGCGTGGTGCGCCCGAGTCATTAAGTGTCAGTGATGAAGAGCAGCAGCGAATATTAAAAGTGCTGATGGAGGAATTGCCTCTGAAACAGGCGGCAGCGCTGGCAGCGAAGATCACGGGTGGGCAAAAAAATGCCCTTTACCAGTTGGCGTTGTCACTCAGGTCCTGACTTCAGGCGATACTGGCCAAGGCAATCACATCCGGATTCAGGCGATTAGGCGAGGACGGCTCTCTGATTGTTGCACTTATTGTGCACCACTGCGCGATCTTGGCAATTTGCTGTTTGTCACTGCGGTAATGGCTGCCCTTCATTTCACAGATCCCCAAGCCGTCCGTCGCTGCCTGGAGAAAGGTTCTTGAGTCCCTTAAGTTAGCGACAACAGGTAGCTTCAGCTGCTGGCTTAATGCACTACTGCGGCGTGCCGCGGATGGTGTTGATGGGGAGCGATTAACCACTAAGGCCATATTGTTCTGTGCGGGTAGCATTCTGCGCAGGTGTTGTACGGTGTTGGCGACGGCGTGTAGATCAAATTCTGCTAACAGTACCGGTAGCAA
Organism: uncultured Porticoccus sp.; assembly: GCA_947259505.1. GTDB lineage: Bacteria > Pseudomonadota > Gammaproteobacteria > Pseudomonadales > Porticoccaceae > Porticoccus. The sequence continues at coordinate 169,767 of CAMYLT010000001.1, forward strand.
AATAGCGGTTGCCTCTCTTAACAAGGGGGTCAGGTTGATCAGGTCGGGGCGGGCAGGCGTATCCAATATCAGCACTTCGGTGTTTCTGGGGGGCTGAATAGCCCAACTGCGGGTGACATTGTGAGGGCAGTTGTGAGCGTCTACCAACTGAATGTGGGGGGCTTGTTCCGGTCGGTTTAGTGCCCAGAAGACGCTTGAACCCTGGGGGTCCAAGTCCATTAGTGTCGTGACCTTTCCCTGGTTACTGAAGAAGCTGGCCAAGTTGGTTGCGAGCATCGTCTTGCCGCTGCCACCTTTTGGGTTGATCACCACAATTCGCTGCATGTTCGCAGGCCTCTGTCATTACCGAAATATGTCAAGCGTACGCAACTACTCCCCTTTTAACTGTCGATTAGGTCAAAAATATAGTCATGCTCTTGGTATGCGCCGGTTTGATGTCCTTTGCTGTCGCCGCACAGACTGCTTCGTGGTAACCTTGCGCCGGGAGTTGGCCAGGCAACCGCCGCTTCGTTTTCTCGATATCTCCGCAGGTGATATCGGGTGCGAGGGGGAGGAAAGTCCGGGCTCCATAGGGCAGGGTGCCAGGTAACCCCTGGGGGGCGCGAGCCTACGGAAAGTGCAGCAGAGAGCAGACCGCCGATGGCCTGTCTTCGGACAGGATCAGGTAAGGGTGAAAGGGTGCGGTAAGAGCGCACCGCACAACTGGTAACAGCTTGTGGCATGGTAAACCCCATCCGGAGCAAGACCAAATAGGAGTCCATTGGCGTGGCCCGCGCTGGACTCGGGTAGGTCGCTTGAGGTGTATGGTGACATGCATCCTAGACGAATGGTTGTCCACGACAGAACCCGGCTTACCGGCCAACTCCCATTTTTTCGTCTAATTTATCAATCTTGAGTTTTGCGATGCCTTGGTGGCGGTAGTGATTTATGACTACACAGCCATACTTTGGTGCGGTTAAAAAACAACCATTTCTATAATTCTTGCTGTCTGCGCGGTTTTCTTTGTGGTTAGTTAAAGTAATACTTTAACTGAATTTTCTATCAGGCTGTTTCTGAAACTGATATTTTCAACACCTATTTCCTGGTATTGGTGCTCACTCGCAACTTATTGAGTTTTTAAGACTTTTTTCGTGATTTTCTTCCCTTTTTTGGCCTTGACTTTGCCCTTGGTCGGCATATAGTGACGAAAAGTGGGAGAAAGTGGGGCAAAGTGGTTTTTTGTCCCTGAGGCAATTGGTAGCTGAGAAAAGTTGGGCGAGCGTGTTTAGAGGCAGCAGTGAAATCAACATGGATGCCAAGGGTCGCATGGCGATCCCGGCACGCTATCGCGATGACATTGATTCCAGTTGTGGTGGCGCCCTGATTGCGACGATTGATGTGCAGGATAAATGTCTGCTGATTTATCCGCTGCAGGAATGGGAAAAAATAGAAGCCCAGATTGCCCAATTGCCCACCTTTAATCCCACCACGCGCAAATTACAGAGAATTCTCATCGGTCATGCCCGAGAAATGGAGCTCGACGGCAATGGTCGCATCTTGATTCCCCCTGAGTTGCGCCAGTATGCGCAGCTCGACAAGAAAGTGATTCTGGTCGGTCAGCGTCATCGCCTAGAGCTGTGGAGTGAGGAAAATTGGAATGCCGGACGGGAGGACTGGTTAGCTGAAACCAGTGGCGACCTGGAAATTCCGGAAGAAATGCAATCGCTGTCGTTGTAACACTGAGGAAGGGTTTATGTCGGCACAGGTCGAGCATGCGACCGTTTTGCTTGATGAGGCAGTAGCTGCCCTTATCACTGACCCTGACGGTTTTTACGTGGACGGCACCTTTGGCCGTGGTGGCCACTCCTCTCTCATACTTTCCAAATTAGGTTCCAAGGGACGTCTGTTGGCGGTGGATAAAGATCCTGCTGCCTGCGAGGTGGCAAAAAATCGATTTGCCGATGAGCCGCGCTTTGAAATGGTGCGTGGCTCCTTTGCTGAATTGGCAGAGATGATGATCGAACGGGGTCTTCAGAATCAGGTGCAGGGGGTGTTGTTAGACCTCGGTGTGTCTTCTCCCCAGCTGGATGATGCTACTCGAGGCTTCAGTTTTTTGCGCGACGGCCCGTTGGATATGCGCATGGATCCTGATAGCGGGATAAGTGCTGCGGAGTGGTTGGCTGTTGCTGGCGAAGATGAAATCACCCAGGTGCTACGTGAGTATGGAGAAGAGCGCTTCGCTCGTCGTATGGCGCGTGCCATCGTTGCGGCTCGTGCCGAAACGCCGATAACGCGCACTGCACAGCTGGCGGCTATTGTCGCCGAGGCAAATCCCTCCTGGGAAAAAGGTAAGCATCCCGCAACCCGCGCTTTTCAGGGTATTCGCATTTTTATCAATCGTGAGCTGGACGATCTGGAGCGAGTGTTGGCTTCAGTGTTGGACGTATTGGCGGTCGGTGGTCGCCTGGTGGTCATCAGTTTTCACTCTCTGGAAGATCGCATAGTGAAGCGCTTTATCCGGGAGCAGGAAAAAGGCAAGCCTATTCCGAAGGGCTTGCCCATCATGGAAAAAGATATTGTGCGGCGCATGCGCTCACTGAGTAAGGCGAGCAAGGCCAGTGCCGCTGAAGTGGCAGCCAATCCTCGAGCTCGGAGTGCGGTCATGCGCGTCGCCGAGAAAGTGGCCTGATGTTGTTGCAAGGCAATATGAGGCGGCAGGTGAATTGGCTGTTGCCGCTGTTATGGCTTGCCCTGGTGCTGTCAGCGCTGTCAGTAATCTATGTCAGCCACCTGTGTCGACAGCTCTATAACGAGCTGTCGAAGCTGGAGCAGGAGGCCAATGCGTTGCAGGTGGAATGGGGTCGTTATTTGCTGGAACAAAGTTCCTGGGCCTCGTTGAGTAGGGTAGAGCAGCTAGCTGAAAGTCAGTTGCAGATGCGGGTGCCAGAGCCGGACGAAATTATCATCGTTCGCGCCCAGGCTGTTGTGGAATAGAAAGGGGTGTCCGGGTGAAGCCGAACAAGCTGACCATATCGCGCTGGCGCTACCTGTTGGTAGTCATGGTGTTGGCAGTGCTGCCGATTGCGGGATTGTGGCATATCGCCCATCTCCAGGTGATGCCGGATATGGATCGGGGTTTTGAGTTCCTGCAGGGGCAGGGCATGGCGCGGACCCTACGGACAGAATCGATTCCTGCCTACCGCGGCGTGATCACTGACAGGCGGGGTGAGCCGTTGGCGGTCAGTACGCCGGTGGTGACTCTCTGGGCTAATCCTCAGCTGGTGAATATCGAATCGCCAGCGCTCAAGGAGTTGGCAGCTGCGCTTTCTATCAGTCTCGAAGAACTGAAACAGCGGCTGGTGCGTTATGCCGGCAAAGAATTCATGTATCTGGCCCGACAGCTGACGCCAGAGCAGGCCGAGGATGTGCTCAAGTTGGAAATCCCCGGCATCTATGGGAAGGGTGAGTACAAGCGTTTTTATCCCGCTGGCGAGGTGGCTGCACAGTTGGTGGGATTTACGAATATCGATGATCACGGCCAAGAGGGCATGGAGCTGGCCTATGACGAGGTGCTGACGGGTGTGCCAGGCGCCAAGCAAGTTCTAAAAGACCTCAAGGGTCGTGTGATTAAGGAGTTGGGGCTGATTCGCAGTGAAAAGGCCGGTGAAAATCTGTCCCTGAGTATCGACCTGCGTTTGCAGTACACGGCTTATCGCGAATTAAAGGCGGCGGTAGCACAATTCAAGGCGGCTTCCGGCTCTGTGGTGCTGTTGGATGTGCGCACTGGAGAAGTGCTGGCGATGGCCAATCAGCCCTCCTTTAACCCCAATGATCGAGGCCAGCTGAATTCTGATGCGCTGCGCAACCGTGCTGTCACCGATCTGGTGGAACCCGGTTCGACCATGAAACCACTGACAGTGCTGGCGGCGCTGGAGAGTGGAAAATATGTGCCCGAAACGATGATTGACACCAATCCTGGGTATATACGGGTCGGGCGAAAAACGTTTTATGACCACCGCAATTATGGCGTGATTGATCTCACTGGCCTGTTGATGAAATCCAGTCAGGTGGGCACTACGAAAATCGCCCTCAGTCTGGAGCCGGAACATATTCGTGAAATGTTCTCGAGGGTCGGACTGGGGGAAAGCCCTGGCACTGGTTTTCCGGGAGAGAGTCCGGGCAGTTTGCCGGAGCATCGTCGTTGGCGGCCCGTTGAACGGGCCAACTTTGCATTTGGCTTGGGACTTTCGGCATCTGCTCTACAAATTGCCCAGGCTTATGCGGTGTTGGCGAACGACGGTGTCAGGCGACAGGTGACACTGCTGAAAACTGACGAGATCCCGGAAGGCGAAACCGTTGCTGATGCTAATCATGTGGCCAGAGTGAGGGAAATGATGGCCAGTGTCACCCGTGCTGGTGGTACAGCCACCCGCGCGGCAATTCCCTCGTACGAGGTCGCAGGGAAAACAGGCACCGTCCACAAAGTGGGTAAAAATGGTTACGAGAAGAATCGCTACGTAGGGTTGTTTGCCGGCATGGTGCCCGCGGATAACCCCCGCTTGGTGGCGGTGGTGATCATCAACGATCCCAGAGGAGGAAAGTATTTCGGCGGTGAAGTGGCGGCGCCGGTATTTTCCAATGTGGTGGCGGATGCACTGCGGATGTTGAAGATTCCTCCACAGTTAGATCAAAGCGACCAAGTGGCTCAGGTCGTCGGCAAGTCGGGAGGTGTCATGTGATGGCGGCAACCCGCAGCCGAGACGGTATGGCATTGGCCGGGCTCTTGCCTGGCGAAATATTGTCAGATGATCTGGCAAACCTGCTGGTAACTGGTTTGAGTCTGGATAGTCGCAATGTTCGTCCTGGGAATCTGTTTTTAGCCGTGCCGGGGGCTTTGGTCGACGGACGAGATTATATCGCGCCTGCATTGCAGGCGGGTGCTGTGGCGGTATTGGCCGAGGCCGAGGGATTAGGTGTTTCTGCGGATCGGGTTATCCCTATTTCAGGATTGAGTCAGCAGATCAGCGAAATAGCCGGACATTTCTACGGAGATCCATCTGAGAAGATGGTGTTGACCGGCGTTACCGGCACCAACGGCAAAACCACATGCAGCCAATTGCTGGCGCAATTGTTTAGCCTGGCGGGTCATCCCGCCGGGGTGATTGGCACCCTCGGTTGCGGTGTTTATCGCGATGGCGCTGCGAAGTTGTCCGAGACAGGCATGACTACGCCGGATGCGGTCACCGTGCAGGCATTACTGGCCGAGCATGTCGAAGCGGGGGTGGATCGTCTGGCGATGGAGGTGTCTTCACACAGCCTCGATCAGTCCCGGGTGGCAGCGTTGCGTTTCACGACGGCGGTATTTACTAACCTGTCTCGGGATCATCTGGATTATCACGGCAGCCTGGCGAATTACGCTCAGGCCAAAATGCGCCTGTTTGCGATGGCGGGTCTTCAGCACGCGGTCATCAATGTGGACGATCCGGTGGGTGCAGAAATTGCCATGAAGTTGCCTGCTGCCGTCGAACTGATCAGTTATTCCCTCGGGAATCACGGGGCAGATGTTACTGCTGAACAGATAGAGTTGACTGCCAGCGGCATATGGGCGCAGTTCAAGACTCCATGGGGAAGTGGCCAGTTGGAGAGCTCCCTGCTGGGACGATTCAATCTGGAAAACCTGCTGGCAGTGGTGTCAGTAGCCTGTGCCCAGGGGTTGCCTTTGGAAATGGTCATGCAGTTGCTGCCCCGTTTGCAGGCGGTGGCCGGACGGATGGAACGGGTGGACGGAATTCCTGGCCCCGGTGTCGTCATTGATTACGCCCATACCCCGGATGCATTGGAAAAAGCACTGTTGACCCTGCGCGAGCATTGCGATGGCGAGCTCTGGTGCGTATTTGGTTGTGGCGGTGATCGCGATCGCGGCAAGCGCCCGTTGATGGGAGAAATAGCCGGTCGACTGGCAGATCACCCGGTGGTTACCAGTGACAATCCTCGCAGTGAAGATCCGGCGGTGATCATTGAAGAGATACTCGCTGGCGTTTCAGGAGAAAGCCCGCTGGATGTGATAGAAGATCGCGCCCAGGCAATTCGACACGCCATCCGGGAGGCAGCGGGGAATGACCTGGTGCTGATCGCGGGCAAGGGCCACGAAGCCTATCAATTAGTGGGTGCCCGGCGTTTGCCTTTCAGTGATATCGGGGAAGCCAGGTTGGCACTTCGCCAGCGCGGGGGGTGCCGATGATGCAGCCCCTTACTCTGTCGGCGGCGGCGCAGGAATTTGGCGGAACCCTAATGTATCCGGATTGCCATTTTAGCGCTGTCAGTACCGACAGTCGCAACATTGCAGAAAATGAATTGTTCATTGCATTGCGGGGTGAACGGTTCGATGCGCACCAGTTTCTAGAGGCGGTGGCTACCCGGGCGTGTGGCATGGTAGTGGAGCGCCCAGCGCGTGACATCAATGTGCCCCAGTGGGTCGTTCCCGATACCGGCACTGCGCTCGGCCAGCTTGCCTTGCTGAACCGCCGCGGATTTTTTGGTCCGGTGGTGGCTATCACCGGTAGCAGCGGCAAAACCAGCGTTAAGGAAATGATTGCGTCGATTTTGGGCGGCTGTGGCCCGGTGTTGGCCACCAAGGGCAATCTGAATAACCAGATCGGCGTACCCCTGACACTACTGCAACTCAGCCCGCAACACCGTTACGCAGTGATTGAAATGGGTGCCAGTGGCCCAGGTGAAATTGCCTACCTGTGCAGCCTGGCGCGGCCGGATGTGGTGTTGGTCAACAATGTACTGCCTGCTCATGTGGCCGGCTTTGGCAGTATCGAGGGTATTGCTGCAGCCAAGGGTGAAATATACCGGGGTGTTACACCTCAAGGCACTGCGGTGGTCAATCTCGATGAGAAATGGGCCGATAGTTGGCGGGTGAGCACGGTGGCACGGGTATTGGGGTTCTCCATGATCGATGAGACCGCCGATTTCCGTGCGCGTGACTTGGTGGTCGATGAGAGCGGTTGTTACGCCTTTGTGCTGGTGACGCCTGAAGGCGAGGCGGCGGTACAGCTGCCATTGAGTGGTAAGCACAACGTGACTAATGCCTTGGCAGCTGCCGCCTGTGCGCATGCGGCGGGTGCCAAATTGGGTGTTATTGCTGCGGGACTTAATAAATTACAACCCGTTCCCGGTCGCCTTAACCGTAAATTGCTGCCAGATGGTGGTGTGGTGATTGACGATACCTATAACGCTAACCCGGGATCGGTAAAAGCTGCGGTGGACACGCTGCTGGCCATGAAGGGAAAACATCTTCTGGTGCTCGGAGACATGGGCGAACTGGGTGATGACGAGGCTGGCCTGCACGGGGATGTCGGTCGCTATGCTGCGCAACAGGGTATCAAGTGTCTGCTTGCCGTTGGCCCTCTCAGTATTAACACCGTGCGTGAATTCGGTGCTGGCGGAGAACATTTCGACAGTAAGGAAACATTGGTAGAGCGATTGAAAGCGCTGTTGCAGCCTGACTCTGTGGTGTTGGTGAAAGGCTCCCGCTTTATGGCGATGGAAAGCGTGGTGAAACAGATAACCGAAACAGGAGAAGCGTAATCATGCTGCTTTGGCTGGCCGATTACCTATCACAATATTTCACGGCGTTCGGGGTGGTGAAGTACCTTACTTTTCGGGCCATTCTCGGTGTGTTGACCGCGCTTGGGCTGTCGCTGATGTTGGGCCCGACCATGATCCGGCGCCTCAATTACCTGCAAATCGGCCAGTCAGTGCGCACGGACGGTCCGCAAAGTCATCTCAGCAAGTCTGGCACCCCAACCATGGGTGGGGCGCTAATTCTGCTATCCATCTTTGTCAGCGCGTTGCTGTGGTCAGACCTACGCAACCACTACGTATGGGTGGTGGTGATTGTGACGGCTGTTTTTGGCGCTGTGGGTTGGGTGGATGACTACCGCAAGGTAGTGGAAAAAAATTCCAAGGGTTTGCCGGCGCGCTGGAAATATTTCTGGCAATCCGTGGCTGGGCTGGGTGCGGCCATTTTCCTGTATATGACCGGTAGCAGCGGTGCCGAGAACGAACTGATTATCCCATTTTTCAAGGAAGTGGCGCTGCCGCTGGGGATGTTTTATGTAGTGCTGACCTACTTCGTCATCGTCGGCAGCAGCAACGCGGTGAACCTCACCGATGGTCTCGATGGCCTCGCCATTATGCCCACGGTGCTGGTGGCGGGTGCGCTGGGAGTATTTGCTTATCTGGTGGGCAACGTCCAGTTTTCCGATTACCTACACATTCCCTATGTGGCAGGGGCCGGTGAGCTGGTGGTGTTCTGTGCGGCTATCGCCGGTTCCGGTCTCGGTTTCCTCTGGTTCAACACCTACCCTGCCCAGGTATTTATGGGTGATGTCGGGGCGCTGGCACTGGGTGCCGCGCTGGGCGTCATTGCCGTGGTCGTCCGCCATGAAGTTGTGTTTTTCATCATGGGTGGGGTGTTCGTGCTGGAAACCGTGTCGGTGATCATGCAGGTGGCGTCGTTCAAGCTCACCGGGCGCCGCATTTTCCGCATGGCGCCGATCCACCACCATTTTGAATTGAAAGGTTGGCCGGAGCCGCGGGTGATCGTGCGCTTCTGGATTATTACCCTGGTGCTGGTGCTGTTTGGCCTGGCAACCCTGAAGCTGCGCTGATCGGGGAAGGTGGAGAGTGGCGATGTCGCAATTGATAGCCAGTAGCAAACTGAAGGTGGTCGTCGGTATCGGCGTCACTGGTTTGTCTGTGGCGCGGCATCTGGCGCGACTGGGGGAGCGCTTTGTGATCTGCGATACCCGCCAGCAGCCGCCATGCCTTGCCGAGCTGCGCACTGAGTTGCCCGATGTGCCGGTGATGCTGGGAGAGCTACGTCAGGATGCGCTGCTGGATGCCGACGAGGTGATTCTCAGCCCGGGCTTGACCCGTCAACATCCGGCGGTGCAGCAGGCCATTATCCGGGGTATCCCGGTCATCAATGACATTGAATTGTTTGCCCGGACGGCCAATGCGCCGATTGTGGCGATTACCGGTTCCAACGGCAAAAGCACGGTCACCACACTGGTGGGCGAGATGTGCGCCGAGGCGGGTATTGCCGCTGGGGTCGGTGGCAACTTGGGCGTGCCCGCCCTGGATTTGCTGGATCCGGCGGCCCGTCTGTATGTGCTGGAGCTGTCCAGTTTTCAGCTGGAGTCAGTGCTGGCATTGAACGCGGAAGTGGCCACCGTACTGAATATCAGTGCCGATCATATGGATCGCTACACGAGTTTGTTGGACTACCACCAAGCCAAGCACCGCATCTTCATCGGTGCCCGTCAGGTGGTGAGCAATCGCGATGACGCGCTGACGTCGCCACTGGTAGGCGACGCGGTCAAGCAGTGGAGTTTTGGTCTCGGCCAGCCGGACTTTAAGGGCTTCGGGCTGAGAACTCATCAGGGTGAGTCCTGGCTGTTTTTCCAGTTCGATGCGCTGCTGCCCGAGCGGGAACTGGGAATCAAAGGTCGACACAATACCGCCAATGCCCTGGCGGCGCTGGCAATGGGTACCGCCGTCGGTGTGCCGATGGATGCCATGCTGGCCACCCTGCGGCGCTTCAAGGGGCTGTCACATCGCGGCCAGGTGGTCGCCGAGCGCAACGGCGTGAGTTACATCAACGATTCCAAGGCGACCAATGTCGGTGCCACGCTGGCGGCCATCGCTGGCTTGGCGCAGGGAAAAAACTTGATTCTGATCGCCGGGGGACAGGGCAAGGGCCAGGATTTCGCCCCTCTAGCCTCGGCATTGCCCGCTGCGGCCAAGCTGCTGGTATTGATCGGTGAAGATGCAACGGTAATCGATCAGGCGGTTGCCGACCGAGTCGCGACCGTTCATGCCACCAACCTGAGCTCAGCTGTGGCTGTGGCCTCTCAGGTGGCTGAAGCCGGGGATATCGTCTTGTTGTCGCCCGCCTGTGCAAGCTTTGACATGTTTAAAGGATTCGAAGACCGCGGTCGCCAGTTCGCCGCGGTGGTGGAGGCGCTGACATGACGGTTGTCGCCCTCCAATGGTCCCGTTGTACGGCGTTTCTCCGGGAGTTGGACCAGTCGCTGTTGTTGGCGGCCTGCGCCATCGCCACCATCGGCCTGGTGATGATCTGTTCGGCCTCCATCAGTTTTGCCGAGCACACCTACGGCGATGCCTTCTTCTACCTGAAACGACATCTGATGTTTCTGATATTGGGCGTGGCGGTAGCGGGGGTGTTCCTCTCTGTGCCTTCACGCTTTTGGTACCACTATGGGGTGCCATTGCTGTTGTTGACACTGTTGATGTTGTTGGCGGTGCTGATTCCGGGAGTCGGTCGCCGGGTCAATGGTAGTCAGCGCTGGATTCCGCTGGGGCCGATTAACCTGCAAGTTTCCGAATTGGCCAAATTCGTGATGATTTTGTTCACCGCAGGTTACCTAGAGCGCTACCAGCGTGAACTGCGTGAAAACTGGCGCTATTTTGCCAAACCGATAGGTTTGGTGGCACTGATTGCCCTGTTGTTGTTATTGCAGCCGGATTTTGGTTCCGCCGTGGTGATGGCGGCCACGGTGCTAGGCATGTTGTTTATTGGTGGTGCCAGACTTTGGCAATTTTCCCTGATCCTGGTGGCAGGGTTTAGTGCCATGGCTTCGGTGGCGCTGATGTCCCCCTATCGGTTACAGCGGTTGGTGACATTTCTCGATCCTTGGGCGGACCAGTACGACAGCGGTTATCAATTGACGCAGTCATTAATTGCCTTTGGTCGCGGTGAGTGGCTGGGAGTGGGGCTCGGTAACAGTGTCCAGAAATTGTTTTACCTGCCGGAAGCCCACACAGATTTTGTGTTTGCCATCTATGCCGAGGAGTTTGGTCTGATGGGAGTGGCATTGGTCATCGGCCTTTACATCCTCCTAGTATCGCGCATTTTGCACGTAGCCAGGCGGGCGGTAGCGCTGGAGGACTGGTTTGCCGCCTACAGCTGCTTTGGCATTGCCACCATGCTGGCAGGACAGGCCTTTATCAATATGGGGGTGACCTCGGGACTGCTCCCCACCAAGGGGCTGACCCTGCCGTTTATCAGCTACGGTGGCAGCAGTCTGTTGATGTGCTGCGCCATGGTGGCGCTGGTGTTGCGAATTAACCGGGAAATGGACGATGTGCCCGCAGTGGCTAGACAGGTGAGACGTGACAGAGCGGAGTTGTAACAAAGTGATGGTGATGGCCGGCGGAACCGGTGGTCATGTTTTCCCCGCCTTGGCGGTGGCACAAGCATTGCGCGCGCGCGATGTGGCTGTTTCCTGGCTGGGTACCCGTCGCGGCATTGAAGCTGAGCTGGTTCCAGCTAATCGTTTCCCCATTAACTACATCGATGTCGAGGGGCTGCGCGGTAAGGGTCTGATCAAGTTGTTATGGGCTCCATTATTGTTGCTGCGTGCGTTTTGGCAGGCCATAGGCGTGCTGCGACGTGAGCGCCCTGATGCAGTGTTGGGGCTCGGCGGTTTTGCCTCAGGCCCCGGCGGCCTGGCAGCAAAAATACTCGGTATTCCCCTAGTGATTCATGAGCAGAATGCCATCGCCGGCACTACCAACCGTCTGCTCGGTAGAGTGGCCAACCGGGTGCTGGTTGCCTTCCCAGGAGCGCTGCTTCGGGGTGAGTGGACGGGTAATCCGGTGCGCCCTGAAATCAGTGAGTTAGCCACACCAGCGCAGCGTATTGCCACATCAGATCGCCCCCGTCACTTGTTGGTGTTGGGTGGCAGTCTTGGTGCTTTGGCCATCAATCAGATAGTGCCTCAGGCGTTGGCATTGCTGCCAATGTCTGAACGGCCCGAGATTCGCCACCAGTGCGGCAAGAAGCATCAGCAGGTGACGGAAGAGAGTTATGTCCAGGCTGGTGTGCAGGCTCGCGTGGAGCCTTTTATCGCTGACATGGCCGAGGCTTATGGTTGGGCGGATATGGTGATCTGTCGCTCCGGTGCTTTGACCGTCTCAGAATTAGCGGCTGCAGGGGTGGCGTCTGTGCTGATTCCCTTCCCCTATGCCATCGATGATCACCAGACTTATAACGGTCAGTGGCTGGTGGATGGCCAAGCTGCAGTGCTGATTCAGCAGTCCGAGCTGTCAGCAGAAAAACTGGCCGAGTTGCTGAAAGCCTGGCTGATGGACGGTGAGCACTTGCGGGAAATGGCCGCCAATGCCCGTAAATTGAGCAAACCCCATGTGGCGGAGCGGGTGGCGGATATTTGTGAGGAGGTGTGCCGTGGGCGCTGAGGGTTTTCACGCCGTTCCGGAAATGCGTCGCATCCGCCGCATCCATTTTATTGGCATCGGTGGCAGTGGCATGTGCGGAATAGCCGAGGTGCTACTCAATCAGGGTTATGTCATTTCCGGATCTGATCTTGCCGACAATACCAATACCTCTCGTCTGCGGCGCCTGGGTGCAACAATCATGATGGGCCATGTGGGAGGCAATGTCAGTGGGGCCGACGTGGTGGTGCAGTCCTCTGCGGTGACCGAGGGCAACCCGGAAATCATCAGTGCCCGGGAGCAGCGTATCCCGATTGTGCGCCGCGCGGAGATGCTGGCGGAACTGATGCGTTATCGTCACGGAATTGCTGTGGCCGGTACCCACGGAAAAACCACCACCACTAGTCTGCTGGCATCCGTGCTGGCGGCCGGTGGCGAAGATCCCACTTTTGTGATTGGCGGGCTGGTGAAAGGCGCGGGCACCAATGCCCGGTTGGGAGTCAGTCGCTATCTGGTGGCGGAAGCGGATGAGAGCGATGCCTCCTTTCTGCACCTGCAGCCGATGGTGGCGGTGGTGACCAACATCGATGCCGACCATATGGAAACCTACGGTTTCGACTTCAATCGCCTGAAGCAGACATTTGTTGAATTTCTGCACAACCTGCCGTTTTACGGCCTGGCAGTACTTTGTATCGATGACCCGGTGATTCGCGACATTCTGCCCTCAGTCTCCCGCCCTGTGTTGACCTATGGATTCTCGGAGGACGCAGACTTCCGCATTGAAGGGGTGTCGGTAAAGCAGGCGAGCAGCCACTTCCTGATACATCGGCCCGAGCAGCAACACCCGTTGTCGATAGAACTCAACATTCCTGGCGTACACAACGTGCTGAATGCGGCGGCGGTAATTGCGGTGGCTTCCGACGAGGGCTTGTCGGATGACGCAATTCAGAAAGGGCTCATGAGTTTTCAGGGCGTTGGTCGCCGCTTCGAAATTTACGGTGAATACCCGGTAGCAGGTGGTAGCGCCATGCTGGTGGACGATTACGGGCACCATCCGCGGGAGGTGGCAGCTACCATCAAGGCGGTGCGTGATGGTTGGCCGGACAAGCGTCTGGTGATGGTCTTTCAGCCCCATCGCTATACCCGTACCCGTGATCTTTATGAAGACTTTGTTCAGGTGCTGTCGAGTTGTGATGTGCTGATCCTGCTGGAGGTTTATCCGGCGGGCGAAGAAGAGATTCCCGGTGCCGACAGCCGCGCCATGTGTCGCAGCATACGCCAGCGCGGCTTGGTGGACCCGATCTACGCCCCCGATCTCGAGTCAGTGGCCGATGTGATCAAAGATATTGTACTCGGTGGCGACCTGGTCATTACCCAAGGGGCCGGCAGTGTCGGCAAGCTGGTGAAACTCTTGGATGAACGAAAACTGAAATAGCGAGAAAACACAGAGAACAACAATGGCAGTCAGCGAAGCAATGAAACAGAAATATGGCCGGGTAGGGGTGCTCTATGGAGGCACTTCGGCGGAGCGGGAGATCTCACTGGTTTCCGGGCGCGCGGTCATCGCTTCTCTGGAGCGCAGCGGTGTCGATCTTGTGCCGATTGACGTGGGCAATGACCTGTTACAGAAGCTGCCAGGTCTTGCGCTCAATCGGGTGCTGATCATGCTGCATGGTCCCGGTGGTGAGGACGGATCTTTGCAGGGTGCGTTGCAACTGTTGAATTTGCCTTACACCGGCAGTGGCGTTTTTGCCTCTGCGTTGGCCATGGATAAGCTGCACACAAAATTATTTTGGCGGGGGGTTGGTTTGTCCACAGCACCATTTGCTGTGCTGGATAAAAACACCGACTGGCAAGGGGTGCTGCAACAGCTTGGCGGCACGGTGATGGTCAAACCGAGCCATGAGGGTTCCAGTCTTGGTATGACACGGGCTGATAGTGCTGAAGCGCTGGAGGCGGCATGGCTCGAAGCGGCGGCCCTGGATAGTAGTGTTATTGCCGAGCAGTGGATTAGCGGGGCGGAATACACCGTGGCGGTAATGAATGGTGAAGTGCTGCCGCCTATTAAGCTGGAGACTGACCACAGCTTTTACGATTTCAATGCCAAATATATCGCCAATGATACCCGTTACCTGTGTCCCTGCGGGCTGGAAACCGACGCCGAAACAGCGCTCCGGGCACTGGCCTGGGAGGCCTTCAGCAGTCTTGGCTGCAGTGGTTGGGGACGGGTGGATGTCATGGCGAACCCCGCGGGTGAACTGTTTTTGCTGGAAGTGAACACTGTGCCCGGTATGACAGATCACAGCCTTGTGCCGATGGCTGCAAGGGCTGCGGGATACAGTTTCGATCAACTGGTGTTGAAGATTCTCGATACCAGCTTCTCTGGAGATGAGCGCTGATGTTTGGCGGCAGTCAGGAAGTGGGGGCGATGCGTCGATTAGAACGGCGGCCACTAAGGCAGCGAATGCATTGGCTGAAGCGTGGTTTGTCCCTGATGGTGGTTGCGGTGCTGTTGCTCGGTGCCGGATGGGGTATTGAACAACTTTATCAACGACTCAACGTGGCCATCGGCGTGATTGCTGTGAAGGGAGAGTTCTCCCATGTGGATCAGGGTGCTGTCCAGCATTTGGTTGAACCGTTGGTGATTGGCGGATTTCTCGACATGGATCTGCAGAAAATTCGGCGGGAATTGGAATTGCATCCCTGGATTCAGCAGGCCAGGGTGAGCCGCCGCTGGCCGGATGGGTTGGTCATTACGGTGACAGAAGAAGTGCCAATTGCTCGCTGGGGTAGCACGGGCTTTCTGAATGTCCGTGGCGAACGTCGTGAAATCGGCGAAAACACCGCTCTGGCGTATCTGCCGATGTTGCAGGGCGGTGACCAGAGTGAGCGCCAGATGATGAAGTCTTATCGGGAAATGGTCCAGTTACTGCAGTCTTCCGGATTGCGTATTGCCGCCCTCAAAAGAGATGACAGGGGCGCTTGGTGGTTGCGGCTCGACAATGACCTGGAGTTGGTCATCGGTCGGGATCAGGTAATGGAAAAAATGCGCCGTTTCATTGAGGTTTGGGAGCAGGAACTGAAAGAACAGGCGCAGCGGGTGGCCAGAGTGGATGTTCGCTACGACAACGGGGTTGCCGTGCAATGGGTGGTAGAACACACCCGTGTAGAAGGGCAGATGAAACGGGAATTAATGCGCGTCTCCAGGGCGCCGGAGCAAGCGTGAGGTCGAAAAATGGCGAACTCAAGTGATGAAAGGTTGATTGTCGGGCTGGATATAGGCACTTCCAAGGTTGTGTCTATTGTCGGAATGGCTGGCCCCGGCGGCACCCTGGAAATCGTCGGCACTGGCCTTCACCCCTCCTCGGGACTGAAAAAAGGTGTGGTGGTGAACATAGAATCCACTGTCCACTCTATCCAGCGCGCCATCGAGGAAGCAGAGCTGATGGCCGGATGCCACATTCACTCGGTGTATGCAGGGATTGCAGGTAGCCACATTCGCAGTCTGAATTCCCATGGGATTGTGGCGATTCGTGACCGCGAAGTGTTGGCGCTGGATATTGAACGGGTAATCGATGCGGCCAGGGCTGTGGCAATTCCTGCTGACCAGGAAATTCTCCATGTGCTGCCCCAGGAATTCATTATCGATAACCAGGAAGGGGTTCGCGAACCACTGGGGATGTCCGGTGTGCGCCTGGAAGCCAAAGTGCATTTGGTGACCTGCGCGGCCAATGCTGCGCAGAACATCAAGAAATGTATTCGCCGCTGCGGCCTCGAAGTGGACGACATTATTCTGGAGCAACTGGCATCTTCTTATGCGGTATTGACTGAAGATGAAAAACAGCTGGGTGTTTGCCTGGTGGACATTGGTGGTGGCACCACCGATATCGCCATTTTCACGGACGGTGCCATCCGCCATACCGGGGTGATCCCGATTGCCGGAGACCAGGTGACCAATGATATTGCCCACGCGCTACGCACGCCCACGGCCCACGCCGAAGAGCTGAAAATCAAGTATGCCTGCGCTCTGGCCAAGATGACCGGCCCGGATGAAACCATCAAGGTGCCGAGTGTCGGGGACCGGCCGCATCGGGATCTGTCCCGTCAGGCATTAGCCGAGGTGGTGGAACCCCGCTATGACGAACTGTTTACGCTGATCCAGGCGGAGCTGCGGCGCAGTGGCTTCGAAGATCTGGTTGCTGCGGGCGTAGTGCTGACGGGCGGCACGGCCAAAATGGAGGGCGTAGTTGAGCTGGCGGAGGAGATCTTCCACATGCCGGTCCGGTTGGGTTCGCCACAGAACATTAAGGGGCTGACGGATATTGTCGACAACCCTATCTATTCCACGGGCGTTGGCTTGCTTATGTATGGCATGCAACAGCAGCAGGATGGCAGAAGAGTCAATCGACGCAGTGAGAGTAGCAAAGAAGGTTTTTTCAGTCGGCTGAAAAGCTGGTTTCAGGGAAATTTGTAAGCAACAGGTGTTTAACACAGGACCAATCGAGGGGTATTAATCATGTTTCAGATCGTTGATAGCGTGCCGGATAGCGCGGAAATCAAAGTTATCGGAGTCGGTGGTGGTGGCGGAAACGCTGTGCGCCACATGATGGAAAGCTCAGTGGATGGTGTGGAGTTTATCTGCGCCAATACTGATGCACAGGCGCTCAAGGATATCGGCAGTGCGACTATCCTGCAGCTTGGTAACGGGCTGACCAAAGGGCTGGGTGCAGGTGCCAATCCTGAGGTGGGTCGTCATGCTGCCATTGAGGATCGCGACCGTATTGCCGAAGTGCTGCAAGGTGCAGACATGGTCTTTATTACTGCTGGAATGGGTGGTGGTACCGGCACTGGCGCGGCGCCCATCGTAGCGGATGTGGCCAAGGAACTGGGTATTCTGACCGTAGCTGTGGTGACACGTCCCTTCGTCTTCGAAGGCCGTAAGCGCATGGCTATTGCCGATGAAGGTCTGCGAGAGCTGAAAGACAAGGTGGACTCGCTGATCACTGTTCCCAATGAAAAGTTACTGCAAGTATTGGGTAAAACAACCAGTTTGCTGGAAGCCTTCAAGGCGGCTAATGATGTGCTGCTGGGTGCCGTACAGGGTATCGCTGACCTGATCATCCGCCCCGGTATGATCAACGTGGATTTCGCTGACGTGCGCACGGTGATGTCCGAAATGGGACAGGCAATGATGGGCACCGGTGAAGCCACCGGCGAGGACCGCGCCCGTATTGCGGCTGAAACCGCCATTCACAGTCCGTTGCTGGAAGACATCAATTTGCAGGGTGCCCGAGGTATTCTGGTGAACATTACCGCCGGTCCGGATCTGTCTTTGGGTGAGTTTTCCGATGTTGGCGATACTGTGGAAGCCTTTGCCTCTGATAATGCCACGGTAGTAGTCGGTACTGTGATTGATCCAGATATGGGCGATAGACTGCGGGTGACTGTCGTGGCAACGGGCCTCGGACAAATCGCCGAGCGCAAGCAGCCAACTAAAGTTGTGGACAATGGTGCCGCACCTGCAGTGACTCTGCGCAAAAGCAGTGGTGAGCCAGACTACGAAGTGCTGGATAAGCCTACTGTAATTCGTCGTGGTCCAAGTGGTGGAGAAGCAGTGGCTCGCAAGTTGGATCCGCGCGCCGATGCGGATATGGATTATCTGGATATCCCTGCTTTCCTGCGTCGCCAGGCGGATTGATCTGCGAGTCGTAGAAGCTTGACCTGAACGAACTGCCAGCAACCCCCTCGAACTGGCTGGCAGTTCGTTTTATGGAGCTATGGGCCTAGTTCTGCTAGTATTGCGCCCAGTTTTCAATTCCTCTACTGCTTTCTTGCAGGTATCGGTAAAGCATGATTCGACAGCGTACCCTGAACAACATGATTCGCGCCACGGGTGTTGGCTTACACACGGGCGAGAAAGTGTACCTGACCCTCCACCCAGCCCCCGTCAATACTGGGATCATTTTTCGACGCACCGATCTGGATCCTGTGGTAGAAATTTTCGCCAAGGCAGAGAATGTCGGCGAGACGACCTTATCCACAACATTGGTGAATGGTGACGTCAAGGTCTCCACGGTAGAGCACCTGCTATCCGCCATGGCCGGGTTGGGCATTGATAACGCCATCATTGATGTGACAGCCCCGGAAGTGCCGATTATGGATGGCAGCGCCGGACCGTTCGTGTTTCTGCTGCAGTCTGCGGGTATCCGCGAACAGGAAGCGCCGAAGAAATTTATTCGTATTACCCGTCCGGTGACGGTAACCGACGGGGATAAAGTGGCCACGTTCAGACCATACGATGGTTTCAAGGTCACCTTTTCCATTGATTTTGATCACCCGGTTTTTCACAATCGAACTCACAAGGCCGAATTGGACTTCTGTAGCACTTCTTTCGTCAAGGAAGTCAGTCGTGCGCGCACGTTTGGCTTTATGCATGAAATAGAATACTTGCGCTCCAAGGGACTGGCTCGTGGCGGAAGTATGGATAATGCTATTGTCGTGGACGAGTATCAGGTGTTAAATGAGGACGGTCTCCGCTACGAGGATGAGTTTGTTAAACACAAAATCCTTGATGTGATTGGAGATTTGTATCTTCTAGGCAACAGTCTGATAGGTGAATTTGTTGCACACAAGTCTGGGCATGGCTTGAATAATGTCTCCGTCCGGGAGCTGATTGCCCAGAAAGATGCTTGGGAAGTCGTTACTTTTGAAAATGACGAGGATGTGTCGCCGATCTCATACATGAAGCCGCTGCTCACCGTATAGTGTGAGTGTAAATGAGAAGCAGATAATGCCAGTTTCACTGTGAACATTATTTTTATCAGCAATCGCAAGGGTACCACTCGCTCACTGACTTTAAATCACTGGGCCAAGGTGCTGCTGTCTATGTGCTTGCTGGGACTCCCTGTTTCCGGTGGCATTTATCTCGGTACTCTGCTGTCTGGAACTCATCCTGTCGATCTCAATATTATTGCATCCATGCGCCAGGAGCTGGCGGAACAGCAGGCCGCACTGGACTCTGGGCGAGAAGATGCCCGTCTGAAGGTTGAAGCCCTTACGATCAAGTTGGCTGAGCTACAAGCCAGGCTTGTGCGATTGGATGCCCTGGGCGAGCGTTTGTCTGAGGCCGCGGGCCTTGAAGATGGTGAATTTGACTTCAGTCAACAACCAGCCGTGGGTGGACCGGAGCAGGATTTACTGCAGGTATATCAGAACAGCGAATTGGAAGAACTTTTCCAGCAGTTGGAAAACCAGCTGGATAGCAGTGAAAGTCAGCTAGGCATTCTTGAATCTCTAATGATGGACCGCAATGTCCAGCGGCAGAGCGCCGTCACTGGCCGCCCCATCAAGCAGGGCTGGATGTCATCCCGTTTTGGTCGTCGCACCGACCCCTTTACCGGACACCGAGCCTGGCATAACGGCGTAGATTTTGCGGCAAAGGCTGGTTCCGACATCATCGCTGTTGCCGCAGGCGTGGTAACCTGGTCCGGTGAGCGCAATGGTTATGGCCAAATGGTTGAGCTAGACCATGGCGAAGATTACGCCACGCGCTATGCGCACAATAGTAAAAACTTGGTGAAAGTGGGTGATGTTGTCAAAAAAGGCGACGTCATTGCCCTGATGGGCAGCAGTGGCCGCTCAACTGGTCCTCATGTTCATTTTGAAGTTTATAAGAATGGTCGCGCTGTCGACCCCGCCAGCTATATCCGCCGTACTATTCGCTAACCGCCCCTCCCTCTAAAGTACCCCTGGAATTTATCCGTGCGCGATCGCGCATATTTATTATGTGGAATTGATGATGAATCTCATAAGAAAACTGTTTGGCACTAAGAATGACCGCGAGATCAAGCGGATGCGAAAAATTGTCAGGCAGGTTAATTCGCTAGAAGAAGGTGTTACTTCGCTTTCAGATGAGATGTTGAAGGCGAAGACAGAGGAGTTTAAGCAGCGTTATAGCAGTGGCGAAACATTGGATCAGCTTTTGCCGGAGGCTTTTGCCGTGGTCCGTGAAGCTGCGAAGCGCACGTTGGGCATGCGTCATTTTGACGTGCAGCTGATCGGTGGTATTACCCTGCACGAAGGGCGCATTGCTGAAATGCGCACAGGTGAGGGCAAGACGCTGGTGGCAACACTGCCAGCGTACCTGAATGCCATTCCTGGCGCGGGTGTTCACATCGTGACGGTTAACGATTACTTGGCGACGCGTGACTCACACTGGATGTCGCCAGTATATGAATTCCTCGGCCTGCGGGTGGGAGTGGTGTTGTCTCAGCAGCCCATGGATGAAAAGCACGATGCTTATCAGGCCGATATCACCTATGGCACCAATAATGAGTTCGGATTTGATTATTTGCGTGACAACATGGTGTTGCGTCTGCAGGACAAGAGCCAGCGGGGTCAGACTTATGCCATTGTCGACGAAGTGGATTCCATTCTTATCGACGAGGCCAGAACACCGTTAATTATCTCTGGCGCGGCTCAGGACAGTTCGGCGCTCTACAAGCGTATGAACGGTATGATCCCGCTGTTGAAACCCCACAGTGATGAGACTCCTGGCGATTTCATTGTCGATGAGAAGTCGCGGCAGATTGAACTTACTGAAGAAGGACATAGCAAAATAGAGTCCTTGCTTGAGAGTGAAGGCTTACTTCAGAAAGGTGATAGCCTCTATAACGCGAGTAATCTTGGTCTTCTACACCATGTTCAATCGGCATTAAGAGCGCATCACCTGTTTCATAAAGATGTGGAGTATATCGTCCAGGATGGTCAGGTGGTTCTGATTGATGAGCACACTGGACGCACCATGGCTGGCCGCCGACTCTCCGAAGGTCTGCACCAGGCCATTGAAGCGAAGGAAGGGGTTAGCATCCATAGTGAGAGTCAGACGCTGGCATCGACTACCTTCCAGAACTATTTCAGACTCTACGAAAAACTGGCTGGTATGACTGGTACGGCAGATACAGAAGCCTATGAGTTTCACCAGATATACGGACTGGCAGTGGTGGTGATCCCCACTAACAAGCCTGTGTCCAGAACCGATCTGAATGACCTGATTTACCTGACGACCAATGAAAAATATGATGCAGTGGTAGAGGACGTCCGCACCTGCATCGAAAAAGGTGCTCCAGTACTAGTCGGTACAGCTTCCATTGAAACCTCAGAGGCTATGTCCGAGCGGCTCAAAGTCGCCAAGATTCCGCACCAGGTCCTTAATGCAAAATACCACGAGAAAGAGGCGCAGATTATTGCCCAGGCTGGCCGTCCCGGCACGGTAACTATTGCCACCAACATGGCTGGTCGCGGAACCGATATCGTACTCGGTGGTAACTGGGAGGCGGAAACTGCAGAATTAAAAAATCCCTCCGAAGCCCAGATTAGTCAGACAAAAGAGGCATGGCAGCAGCGTCACGATCAGGTTATTGCTGCGGGTGGTTTGCATATTCTGGGTACAGAGCGGCACGAATCCCGGCGTATTGATAACCAGCTGCGCGGTCGTGCGGGGCGACAGGGCGATCCGGGTGTATCTCGTTTTTACCTGTCGCTGGAAGATCAGTTGATGCGCTTGTTTGCCTCGGATCGGGTAAAAAACATGATGCGCGCGCTCGGCATGGAAAATGGTGAGGCGATTGAGCATCGCATGGTGACCAACGCCATCGAAAAGGCGCAGCGCAAGGTGGAGGGTCGTAACTTTGACATCCGCAAGCACCTGCTGGAATTTGATGATGTGGCCAATGATCAGCGACAAGTCATTTATCAGCAACGCAATGAATTACTGGCTGCGGAAGATATTGCCGACATTATCACCAACATACGTGGTGATGTGATCGATAGTGCCATCAGCTTTTATATACCCCCCCAGAGCCTGGCGGAACAGTGGAATATCTCCGGACTAGAGGAGCATCTCTACGCCGAGTTTGGTCTGAAGCTGCCGCTGCAACAGTGGTTAGACGAAGACAACCGACTCCATGAAGAAGGGCTCCGTTCCCGTATCTCGGAGGCAGCGGCTGAAGCCTATCAGCAAAAGTGCGAGGCTTTGGGACCGGATATACGCACCATTGAACGCCAGGTCATGTTGCAGGTGCTTGATACCCTCTGGAAAGAGCATCTCTCTAATATGGATCATTTGCGCCAGGGTATTGGTTTGCGTGCCTATGCTCAGAAAAATCCTCGCCAAGAGTACAAGCGCGAATCATTCGAATTGTTTGAGAAAATGCTTGATACGATCAAGTTGGACACCATTCGTTTCCTTTGTCGTGTCCAGGTGCGCAGCCATGAAGAAGTGGAGGAGATGGAGAAACAGCAGCGCGAAGCACAGCAGCGTCAGCAGTTGAAAATGCAGCATGAGGAAGTGACTTCGTTGGGCGGAGCAACTGAGCCCCAGCAGTCCGGTAATCATGTGCAGCCGTTTGTGCGAGAAGGGGAAAAAGTGGGCCGTAACGATCCTTGTCCCTGTGGTAGTGGCAAAAAATACAAACAATGCCACGGTCGCCTCGCTTAACATTGTTCCCCCAGTCAATTCAGGGTTAAATATCGCCCTGGTCGAGTAACCCCCTGTTGCCAGCAGCAGGGGGCAATCCCCGATAATGAAAAAAAGCCGGGCCTGAATGGGCGCGGCGTTGTCGTTTTACGTATCCGAGAGAGATTGCCATGGCGGTGGGAAAAGACTGTTTTCCGGTAATGCACCCGGTAGCGGGGTTCAAGCTGGGGACGGCGAGTGCTGGCATTAAAAAAGCGGGCCGCCAGGACCTGGTGGTCATGGAAGTCGCTAAAACGGGAGCTGTGGCAGGGGTATTCACCAAAAATGCCTTTTGTGCGGCACCGGTTCAGTTGAGCAAAGCCCATATTAAGGCCATTCCCAGCCGTTATCTCGTCACCAATACCGGTAATGCCAATGCGGGCACCGGAGAATCCGGCCGTTTGCACGCCCGTCAGGTATGTGAACAAATGGCCGAAATTGCTGGTGTTAGCACCGAGGCGGTGCTGCCGTTTTCAACCGGCGTCATTGGTGAGCCACTGCCCGTGGATAAGATTCTCAAGACCTTGCCAAATGCCTTCGCAGCATTATCGGAAAACGGATGGGATCAGGCCGCACGCGGCATTATGACTACCGATACCCGCCCGAAAGGTGCCAGCATCAAGTTGCCCCTAGCGGGGGAGATCATCACCATAACCGGTATTGCCAAGGGTGCCGGTATGATCAAGCCCAACATGGCAACCATGTTGGCCTATGTGGCTACAGATCTCACCATTGATCAGTCTGAACTGCAATCGCTGGTCAGTGCTGCTAGCAATGTTTCCTTTAACCGCATCACAGTGGATGGGGATACCTCCACCAATGACAGCGCCATGCTGATCTCCACCGGCGCTGCACCTGTTTCGCTGGCGGAACTGTCCGCTGAAGAGCAGCAGCATTTCCAGTTGGCGCTGAATAACCTCTTTATTTCACTGGCGCAGCAAATTGTCCAGGACGGTGAGGGCGCGACCAAGTTTGTGACTGTTACCGTCAACGGAGGTGCTGATACGGAGGAGTGCCTGGCCGTGGCCTATACCGTTGCCGAGTCCCCGTTGGTAAAAACCGCGCTGTTTGCATCTGACCCCAACTGGGGGCGGATATTGGCCGCGATTGGCCGGGCTGGATTGGATGATCTGGATGTGGACGCCATTGATGTGTTTCTCGACAATGTATTGATTGCCGAGAAAGGTGGCAGGGCGGCGAGCTATACCGAGACACTGGGCATGGAAGTGATGAGCAAGGAGGAAATTACTATCCGCATTCAGTTGCATCGAGGCGAGGCGGAGGAGACTGTGTGGACAATGGACTTCTCCCACGAGTACGTCACCATTAATGCCGAATACCGCACCTGATGATCCCTGTTCATGTGGCCGCGGGCGTTGTCCTAAGTAGTGATGGCTGCGTGCTGATTGCTCGCCGACCTGCCCATGTGCACAAAGGCGGTTTGTGGGAATTTCCTGGTGGCAAGGTTGAGGCTGGTGAAACTGTGGTGCAGGCTCTGGCCAGAGAGCTCTATGAAGAGCTGGCGATAAAAGTGGTCTCGGCTGAACCGTTGCTTGAAGTGCGCCACAATTATCCGGATAAATCCGTTTTGCTGAACGTCTGGTGTGTGACGGAGTTTTCCGGTGTGCCCATCGGTAACGAAGGGCAGCCGTTATGTTGGGTGAGGGTGGAGCAGTTACAGGATTACTCTTTCCCCGAGGCTAACCAGCCCATCATTGAGGCAGTTACTGCCAAATTTCTATCTTAATCCTTCTGATTTTGCATTAGCTCAGTGCCGCGTTGAGTCATCGGACTCTTCATCCAGGAGGACATCTTCCCCGGGAATACTGAAACTCTCTGTTGCCCAACCGCCAAAATCGAGCTGCTGGCAACGCTTGCTGCAAAAGGGTCTATGGGGCGATTCCTCTCCCCAGATAACGGGCTTGCCGCATTCCGGGCAATTGACCAGAGTTGTTTTCGTCATTATCAGATCTTCAGTCATATGGACTAGTTGGACTAGTCCAGTGTTATGAATTGTGTCGGCTGGCCAGTGTCAGGTAATACTGATGTAGTTGCGCCACTGCGTCAGTAAGATCTCCAATGGGGCCGCTGTTGTCAAGTACGTCATCAGCCAGATCTCGCCGCTTTTGTCGGGCCATTTGGCTGTCAATGATCGCGCGGATTTGTGTTTCGCTGTCGTTGTCGCGCTGGCAGGCACGGCTAAGCTGTAGTGACTCCGGGACATCGACCAGCAGTACGCGATCGACCAAGGTATGTTGGTTGGTTTCCAGTAGCAGCGGCGATTCCAGCACAGCATAAGAACCCGTTGCGTGACCTAGTGATTCAAGAATCAACTGCTGGATGATTGGGTGGAGCAGTGCTTCTAGCCACTGGCGTTGTGTTGGGTCAGCGAAAATTTTCTGGCGAAGGTGGGCACGGTTGAGAGTGCCGTCTGTGTGTAATGCATCTCCTCCGAACCGCTCGACTATGTGCTCCAGGGCTTCACTTCCTGGCAGCACGGCTTGTCTGGCAGCTTGGTCGGCATCAACGACAAGAATGCCAAGCTTGCGAAATTCAGCCGCTACAGCACTTTTGCCACTGCCGATACCGCCGGTGAGACCAACGGTGAATACTGTCTTTCCCGAGTGAGGTCGTGTCATGTCAGGACTCAGATAAAGGCTGTTACGGCGCTGCTAATTAACCAAAAAAAGACAGGTAGCCGCTCGTGAGTTGTTCTCCCCAGACTAGAGCAATCCACCCGGCCGTTGCCAAGTAGGGGCCAAAAGGAATGGGAATCTGTCGGTCTCGGCCTGTCATCAGGATCAGGGCAATACCCACGATCGCACCTACCAGGGAAGAAAGCAGGATAATCAGCAGTAATTGTTGCCAGCCGAGCCAGGCACCAAGGGCAGCAAGCAGCTTGAAGTCCCCATGACCCATTCCCTCCTTGCCAGTCAGTAGTTTGAACAGCCAGAAAATCCACCAAAGACTCAGATAGCCGAGGACAGCGCCAAGCACGGCATTTTCCAGCGAGGTAAACGTATTGTTGAGGTTTACCAACAAGCCCAGCCATAAGAGCGGCAGGGTGATGTTGTCAGGTAGCAACTGCTCGTTAAAATCGATACCAGTCAATGCTAGCAGTGCCCAGCTGAACAATAACGCCAGCATGCCTTCGGTGGTTAGCCCAAAATGATACACCACGAAGGTGGTCATCAGTGCACAGACGAACTCTACCAGAGGGTACTGCAAAGAAATTGGCGATGCGCAACTGGCACATTTGCCCTTCAATAGCAGATAGCTGAGCAGGGGAATGTTGTGCCAGGGCTTCACCTCCGCGCCGCACTTAGGGCAGTGGGATGCGGGGAAGACGATATTGACTTTGCCGGGATGTAATTCCGGTTCCATGCCCAGAAAATCAAGCGCATCCCGTTTCCAGGCGGTAGACAGTTGCAGCGGCAGACGGTAAATCACCACGTTGAGAAAGCTGCCGATCATCAGTCCGAACAGGAAGATGACAGGCAGCACCTTCGCGGGTGAAAGGCCCATGAGGTCAGGCATAGTTTTTCCCGGCAGTTATGCTAGATAACCGCGCCCAGCTTGAATATCGGAAGATACATGGCGATCAGCAGGCCGCCAACGAGCACCCCGAGAACCGCCATAATCATTGGCTCCAGCAGGGTGGTGAGGTTATCGACCGAGTTATCGACCGCCTCCTCATAGTGAATAGCTGTTTTTTCCAGCATTTCATCGAGCGCGCCGGACTCCTCACCAATGGCCGTCATTTGCAGCAGCATCACCGGAAATTTGCCAGTAGACCTAAGAGAGTGGTGTAACTGAAGGCCCGTCGTGACATCGTCGCGAACCTTGAGGATCGCTTCCCGGTAAACCGCATTACCCGCGGCCCCCGCTACAGAAGTGAGGGCGTCAACCAATGGCACACCCGCCGCAAAGGTTGTCGACATGGTTCGGGCAAATCGGGCAATAATTGCCTCGTAGATAATGGGGCCTACCACAGGTATTTTTAATGAGTACTTATCGATGAAAGCCTCGAACTTCTTCGAACGCCTTTTGGCTTCCTTTACGGCAAAAATGGTGGCGATAAATGAGACCAGCCAAACAAACCACCACTTCTGGGCGGCATCGGATAAGCCCATTACGAACAGGGTGAAAGCCGGTAGCTCTGCACCAAAGTTGGCAAAAGTTTCGGCAAAAACCGGCACTACTTTTACCAGCAGAATACCGGTGACGATTACCGCGACACACACTACCGCAGCGGGATAGGTCATTGCCTTACGAATTTTGGCTTTCAGTGATTCGGTTTTTTCTTTATAGGTGGCAATTCTGTCCAGCATGGTTTCCAGGGCACCGGCCTGTTCGCCGGCCTCTACCAAGCTGCAGAACAGGTCATCAAAATACTTCGGGTGCTTGCGCAGAGAGCTGCCGAAGCTGAGTCCAGCGGACACATCGTCGCGAATGGTGAGGATCATTTCCTTAAGGGTTTGTTTTTCTGCGCCCTCCGCCACGATGTCAAAACTTTGCACCAGAGGCACCCCGGCTTTCATCATGGTGGCCATTTGTCTGGTAAAAAGAGCAACGTCCGCAGGTTTGATCGGCTTTGAAGCCCCACTGAACGGGCGTGCGGTTTTTTTCTTGACCGTTGTGGGGATAATGCCCTGTTTGCGCAG
The DNA here is from genome assembly GCA_947259505.1 of uncultured Porticoccus sp. Lineage (GTDB taxonomy): Bacteria > Pseudomonadota > Gammaproteobacteria > Pseudomonadales > Porticoccaceae > Porticoccus. The sequence goes on from CAMYLT010000001.1 coordinate 197,196, forward strand.
CTGAGCCTTGAGGAGCGCAGGGTTGGAGCCCTTGATCTCACCCTGAACGGATTTGCCGTTTTTATCCTTGCCCTTGTAGGTAAAAGTTTGCACTTGCGCAGTTGCCATGGATTAGTCCTTGGTTACCCTGTTTGCTTCTTCCAGACTGATTATACCTTCGGCTGCACGACGAAGTGCCGATTGGCGCAAAGTTCTGAAACCTTCCTTGATAGCCTGTTCTTCAATATCAATAGAGTTGCCTCCCTCCATGATAATTCTTGAGATCAGGGGTGTCACTTCCAGCACTTCATAGAGTCCTATCCGCCCTTTATAGCCTTGGGTGCATTTGGAACAGCCCACAGGGTGAAACAGGGTGACCTCCTCCATTGGTTTGCCAATATTATCGAAACCCTCTTCGATGAGAATGTTCTGAGGAATATCTTCAGCTGGTTTACGGCAATGGGGGCAGAGCCGCCTTGCCAGCCGCTGTGCAATAATCAAATTGACAGTAGTGGCGACGTTAAACGCCGGCACTCCCATATTGAGTAGTCTAGTCAGCGTTTCAGGGGCACTGTTTGTGTGCAAGGTAGAGAGAACCAGGTGACCTGTTTGGGCAGCTTTAATCGAAATTTCAGCAGTCTCCAGGTCGCGAATCTCTCCCACCATGATGACATCCGGATCCTGGCGGAGGAAAGCTCTCAGTGCTTCAGGAAAGGTGAGTTTAACCTTATAGTTAATTTGTACCTGATTAACGCCAGGCATGTTGATTTCTACCGGATCCTCGGCAGTTGAAATGTTGCGTTCAACGGTGTTGAGGATATTGAGGCCGGTATACAGCGATACCGTCTTACCGCTACCGGTTGGCCCTGTTACCAGAATCATCCCCTGTGGCTTTTGCAGGGTATCGAGGTAAGCTTTTTTCTGGTCCTCCTCAAACCCCAGGTTTTCGACGCCCACTTGGGCGCTGGTAGGATCGAGAATACGCAACACGATCTTCTCGCCAAACTGGGTTGGTAATGTGTTGACACGGAAGTCGATAGCACGGTTTTTCGAAAGGCGCAGTTTAATGCGCCCATCCTGAGGTACCCGTCGCTCAGAAATATCCAATTGAGACATAACCTTTAATCTGGCGGCTAGACGCGGCGCCAAGTTTGAGGGCGGCTTGGTCACTTCTCGCAGAATCCCGTCTGTTCTAAAACGGATGCGGTAAGTTTTTTCGTAGGGCTCGAAGTGAATATCAGAGCAGCCTTGCTTAATACCGTCGAGCATCAACTTATTGATGAAGCGAACAATAGGAGCGTCATCAGCATCGCTGAAGTTAGTCGGTCCAGTGTCTTCCTCGTCACCTGATGCGATGTCCAGGTCGTCAAGGTGCACGTCGTCCATGGTGCCCAGGGCATCACCAATGTCCTCATCTTGTAAATCGAGAAAGATAGCCAGGGCTGCTTGCAGTTTGTCGTGCTCTACCAAAAGCGCTTCGATGGAGAGTCCAGTCTGGAAGCGTACTTCGCTGACGGCTAGATGATTAGTTGGGTCGCTTTGTGCCAGAAACAAGCGATTGCCACGTTTATACAGCGGTAGAACCTGATGCTTGCGTACGAGCTTTTTCTCCACAACTTCCTTGGGGCACAATTGCATATTGTGGGCATCAAGATCGTAAAGAGGTGTGCCAAACTCATTGGCAGCAACCGATGCGATGATGTTGGCAGGTAGGATGTTGTGGTGGGTCAGATAATGAACAAAATTAGTTTTTTCGCTTTCACACTCCGCCAGCGCTTCATGGGCGGCGGTTTCTTCCATCAGGCCGTCAGCCACCAAGCGTTTCGACAGGCCTCTTAGCGTATCGTTGTTTTTCATAGGTGAAAAATGTCCATTTATTCTGCGCGCTGGGGCTGATGTTAATACATGCAGACCTAGGGAACCAGAGTTTGCCAAACTGTGCTTGCCCAATGTCACTTTGGTTGTTCATAAGAAAGCATGTATGTGACAAAAAATGTCAGTTTGGGGGTGTGGGTTGGCGGTGGGTAGCAAGTTTTTGCAGTTGGTATGTTAATTGCTTTGGTGCATATGGAGTTTAATTATTTCTGTAAGGGAGAAACACAATGAAGAAACAAGTACAACAAATCCAAAAGGGTTTTACCCTGATCGAACTGATGATCGTGGTTGCGATTATCGGCATTCTGGCGGCGGTTGCACTGCCGGCCTACCAAACCTACGTCATCAAGTCCAAGCTGTCTGAAGTGATTATGGCCACCAGCCAGTGTCGTACAGCCGTGAGTGAGGTGTATCAAACTGCGGACGCAGGTTCTGGCCCGGGTTCCAATCTCTGGGGTTGTGAAGACTCCGGCGGCACCGGCGGTGTGACCAAATATGTTAGAAGCATTCAGACTTCAGCAGATGGTAAAATCACAGCGGTTGTTCAAGGTATCGACTCTGCGGTAGATAGCGGTGCTATCGTACTTACCCCATATGTAGATTCTACAACCGTCATGACAGTAACCGATATTCCTAATCAGGTTTTCAAGTTTAAGTGTGAACCTGACAGCGGTGCGACACCTGTGATTAATGGAAAATACTTGCCTGGTTCATGTAAGTAAAAACACCTTGTCGTTTTGTGAAAAAGCCCCATTTAATGATGGGGCTTTTTTATGTTTCAATCATTCAACTTTCAATCAATGATGATGACAGTTATGACTTCTTCCAAGGCTTCTCCCAGCACCTCCCGCAATCACTCCAGGCGTATCTTTATGAGCTATCTGTGGTTGGCTCTGGGCTTGTTCCTGCTGGTTGGGGCTATCAACTTTTACCAAATTTTGCTGGTGGCGCCTGATACCGTTGGAATGAAAGCCTTCACCGCGGCATTGTTTTCCAGCCCCGGCTTTCTACGGGATTTAGCATGGTTTCTACTTGCCGCCATTTTTGTTCACGGTGTCTTTGCTCTAACGCTCTGGTTGGGTACGGCTGGCTGGCTGGCAGCGCCTGAAATGCGAAACCGGCAGCGAAAAGTGACCATTTACTTCGCATTTGTGCTCTGCTGTGCCTGGATCATGATTGTAAGCACCCGGCATTACCCGAATATGCCCAGCGGTTTTATCCAGTACAACCCACTATTGATGTCGAGTATGACGCTTTACCTGCTCAGTGGTTTGATGGCGTTATCAGTTGTCGTTAGCCTTTATAAGCTTTGTAACACGCCCTTGCGAAAAGGGGTGGCGGGGTCGTTGCTTGTGTGTCTTGCCGGAAGTGTATTTTGGAGTAATTTTGTCCCGGAAAGTAACGCCAAGGCCTCGCCCTGGGCGCAGAACGTTCAGCCTAATATTCTGGTGATCGGTGTGGATTCCCTGAGGCCGGACGAAACTGGCTATTTCGGCAGTGACGGGCAATTGACGCCCAATATCGATGAGTTTTTAACGCGTAGCGCAGTATACAAGGATGCCTATACCCCCTATGCGAGAACCTTCCCTGCCTGGTTGAGCATCCTGACGGGCAAAGAGCCGGTGCATCACAAGGGGCGCTATAACCTGATAAACATCTCCATGCTTGACCCCAGTCAGACAATAGGCTGGTGGATGAGAGCTCGGGGTTACCGGACTGTGTACGGTTTTGACGAGCGCCGCTTTAGTAATATTGATGCCTCTTTTGGGTACGATGCGGTGGTGGGGCCAAAGCCGGGGGCTATGGGTTTTGTGCTCGGACAGTATGATCACCCGATGATCAACCTGCTTTCCAACACTATGGTGGGCAAATATCTGTTTCCAGAGATGTACCTGAATCGTGGTCGCCCCGGCAATTATGATCCCGAAGTTTACAACCAGGCGTTGCTGGATGCTGTATCAGCCGACCCCTCCAAGCCTGTCTTTTTGACAGCACATTTTCTGCTGCCCCATTTCCCGTGGTTTTCCCGTGATGTGGAAGAGCTTGAGAAATTTGAAATGCCGGAGGAGGCCGCCGATAAATTCGCTTACCAATATCGCATGATGCTGAAGCAGGTTGATAGGCAGTTTGGTCAGTTTATGGCACAGCTTCAGAGCGCCGGCGTGTTAGATAACGCTCAGGTCTTTCTATTGTCGGATCACGGCGACAGCTTCAAGTTTGACAAAGATCAGCTTGAGCCGGGGCGGGATGATATGCCATTTGAGGTGGAAACTAACACCCGCGGCCACGCGACTAATGTTCTGAGCTTGGGACAGTACCGTGTGGTGTTGGCAGGCCGGAGCTATGGCAATAACGTATTTAAACCCGGCGATGTTGATGGGAATGCGTCATTGATGGATATTGTTCCGACTATTCTTGACGTACTAGACGAACCTGTTGAAAGCAAGGGCGTAGATGGCCTTTCCCTGCTGGCTAGCACCAAAGAAGAGCGCAACAACCGCAATCTGTTCCTAGAAAGTGGCTTTAAAACTCGGGCTCTCGTGGCGGATGATATGACTAAAGAGCAGCTCCTTAAGGAAGGAATCCAGGTCTACACCGTGAATGCCGATGGCAAGATGGTTGTCAGGGACGCATGGAATGACATCATTTTGCGCTCCAAGCATCGTGCAGTCATTCGAGGAGACTGGCAGCTCTCCATGATCCCGGGTATGGGTGAATATATGGTGCTGACCAATATCCCCGAAAAAAAATGGTGGTCTTTGGCTCAATACGAAGGCGATGCTGACACTAAAGGAATGTTGTCGGCACTGTGTGAGCATTATAGGGACGATCCGGGTTTTGACAATATGGGGGTGTGTGGCAAATAACTGATTGATTATATAGATGATGTCGATAAACACTTCAAATATAAACAGGAGCTAATACAGGAGATGCAACAGAAGCTTAAAAATAAATATGTAGGGGTAGATCTGTTAGCACTTCTTGTTTCTTTTCTGGTTCTTTTTTTAATTTACAAGCCATTTTTGAGTATGCCGCCCGTTTGGGATGCCGTTGCTGGGGTGTTTTCACCAGCAGCATATCTTTACGAACATGGATATGACTTGTTTAGCCTGCTTACACTTGATGGTTATCGCGAAGGCGGCCCTAATGTCCATAGCCTAAGTTTGATTACTTGGGTGACAGCATTTTTTATTGACGCTTATGATGGAAATTCGAACGAGTTTTTGCCTGCATTGCATGTGCTTAACATTTTTCTTGGGGGGGGGGTTGTTGCGCTAACATTTTCCTTGGTGAGACGAGTTGGTGAAACCAAAACAGCATTCGTAGCTGCTCTTCTTTTAATAGCCAGCCCATTGCTGGGTGTTCAAATTAGTTACGTGTATATGGAAGTTGCGGGCTGTATTTTCACGCTGCTCTCATTGTATTGCTGGGTTTTTAAAAGGGTTTGGTCTGCGATCATATTTGCATTAATGGCATTATCAGTGAAGTCATTAGGCCTGTCTGTGGTTGCCGCGGTTAGCATCTTAGTGATCTTGGACTCATACAAGTTTGGTTTAATATGGTGCTGTCAGCGCATTTCGGTGCTTATTGCTTCTGCTAGTCTTTTGGAATACATGAGGTTCGGCTTTGGTTCAAGAGAAAAGGCGGGGGGTGCCGTAGAGTCTTATTCTGATTATGTGTACCAAATATATTCGAGATTGAGCGACGTTCCTGATTTGGCAATATTGATTGGCCTTTTCTTTTGGGTGTTTTTCTGTGTTATTTGTAAACTTAATGTTTTTTCAGTGAAGGGATTAAAAACTGTTCTTTCCAAGAAGCTTGAAGACAAGTTAGTGAGATTTTATATTTCTGGGATATCTATTGTCGTTATGTTTTTTTGTTTTGTTATTTTTGTGCCTTTTTCGGGGGGAAAGTTCTTTCCTTTGACTCGGTATTATGTATGGATACTGCCAGCGCTAATCTCGTTAGTCGTAATGTTTTTTTCTGAATTTTTGCGCAATAAGCCAAATGGACTTAAGTTGTCTATCACGGCTATTTTGGTGCTATATTTTTTTGTAAGTAAAGAGGGTGTTTTATATCCTGGATTTAATTCCGGTATTTCAAGTTTTAGTAGGCTTGAAAGGAGCTTTGAATACCAGGATTTCTATAAATTACAGCACGCGGGCGTTAAGTTGGTTGCTGATGAGTTTTCTGATGAGATTGTCTACGTGACACGGGGTGAATATTACATGCTATCCAGTCCGTTAATGGGATATGTGGATAGTGTGCCAGGAAATGTACGTTTCCTGCTGGCTGATGGAAATCTTGAAAAAGGCCTTGTTGATTATCCAGATAGGTTTCTTTTGCTGGATACTAATAGCAATGGATATCATGGGCAAGGATTGCTTTACAGGCTTGTAGTAGAGGCTGCACAAAATATGGAAGAATATGATCTCGTGGTTTTGAGAAAATTTAGTATTTTCTCATATTCTGGCCAAGTTATTAGAGTGACAAGAAAAAATAAAAGAGATACATAAGCAGTGGTAGCAGGCGATTATGATCCAATAGATCTTTGTCGTTTCTGATGTGAACTTATGAAAATGATTGACATCTTTTATCTAAAATTATTCTCGAAAATAATAGTTTCAGCACTTATTCTGCTATTTATATCTCAGGTGGTCGGTGTCGATTTCTATTCCATGATAGATGGCATTTCAAATTGGCATTACCTAGTGGTCCCATTGCTCGTCTCTTTGTCACTGCTTCCGTGGATCTCTGCAAATCGCTGGAAACTCTTCCTTAGACTTAACGGCATTGAAGAAAGTACAAAAAAGCTCTTATACCTTATATTCTTGTCAAATTTTCAGGGTTTTATGCTGCCTGGATTGCAGGGTGGTGACCTTTTTAGGGTATACCATATTGAGAAGAGTCACCCTGGAAAAATAGGCGTTGCTGGAAGTACTGTGGTTGCAGAAAGAATGCTGGGATTGCTGGTGTTATGTTTGTTGAGTCTGTTTTCGTTACCATTTATCCCAGTCGTTGAAAAATACTTTCATATTGTCGTGGTCGTTCTGGCGATGAATGCTCTGGTTGTGACTTCTCTATGGCTGATTCTGAGCGATAAAATCTACAATTCGTATTCCGGTCGACAGGTAAGTGGTGCTTTGGCCTCAAACTTTTTGCGATATCTAGTTCTTTTCCACTCTGCACTCATTCGGTTTCCATACAAAGACGTTTTGTTGTCTTCCTTTTTGTTAATTATCTGTTTTCAGTTGTTGATAATAATGGTGATTTACTTTGTCTTTCTTGCATTTGGGTATTACATTCCCTATATGCAACATTTAGCGGTTTTTCCTGTTATTGCCATCCTATCTATGGCTCCAATCACTATTGGTGGGCTTGGCGTACGGGAGGGGTTGTTTGTCTATTTTTATGGTTTGTTTGGCGTGCCTCCTCATCTTGCCGTTGCAGTTTCTCTTCTTAACTATACTTTAGTTACACTCGTTCCCGTATTATTTGGAGGTGTTCTGTCTCTTTACCATTACCTCTCTTTAAAAAGGGCCTGCTGATGCTTATCGGATTGAGCTAGGGGGGGGGGTGAAAGAGGAAAAGCCATTCTTCGTTGAGGCCTATGATTATCTTGCTCCGAAAGAAGATAAGCACTGGTGGTTTTGTGCCCGTAATCGGATTTTGCTTTGGGTCCTAAGTGCCAAGGTTACTCCATTCACAAATTTTCTAGAAATCGGTTGTGGAACTGGTTTTGTTCTACGTGCTGTTGGTACTCAATTTCCGGATTCTGAATTGTTTGGTTCCGAGTTTTATGAGGAAGGTCTCGTTATTGCTAGAGAAAGAGTTCCGAATGCAGAATTTGTCCAGATGGATGCGAGGTTAATGACGGACTTTGAAAAATATAATCTAGTCGGAGCTTTTGATGTCATAGAACACATTGAAGAAGATGCATTAGTACTTAGAAATCTTTTTAATGCAATTAAGTGTGGCGGTAGTATTTTGATTACAGTCCCACAGCATCTTTGGATGTGGTCGGGTGCGGATGTGAAGGCATGCCATGTGCGACGGTACTCACGAAATGAGCTTGTACAGAAGGTTAAGAGTGTTGGTTTTGATGTTGTCTATGTAAGTTCGTTTGTTAGTTTGCTTTTGCCGCTTATGTGGCTTTCTCGGCGACGTGCCAATAAGGATTGTGATGCCTTAAATAGTGAATTTCAAATCTCCTCTAGATTGAATTTTCTTTTCGAGAAGGTGATGGATTTCGAGCTTGTGTTGATGAGGCTTGGCATTCGGTTTCCATTCGGGGGATCCTTGCTTTTGCTTGCAAAAAAACCATAACGACTGAGATGCATGACCACCGACTAGTGGCGGCGGCTATCCAAATTGATATCTGATAAATCTATGGGTGTACAGATCATGAGGTGCTCATCTTGAGTGACAAGAAAATCCCCTTTAATCGGCCTTATATGACTGGTAAAGAGCTTTATTATATAGCCGAAGCAAAGTTTGCCAACATGCTCGCTGGAGATGGCATTTTTACTAAGCGCTGCCACCACTGGATTGAGGAGCATAGTGGTTGCAATAAGGCGCTACTAACACATTCTTGTACGGCAGCATTGGAAATGGCGGCTCTGTTGCTAGATATTAAGCCCGGCGATGAAATCATAATGCCGTCATTTACTTTTGTTTCTACGGCCAATGCGTTTGTGCTGCGGGGTGGTGTTCCTGTGTTTGTTGATATTCGTGAAGATACGCTAAATTTAGATGAGAGGTTGATCGAGGCTGCTATTACACCTAAGACAAAGGCAATTGTCCCAGTTCATTATGCGGGTGTGTCCTGTGAAATGGATGCAATTTGCGACATTGCATATCGTCACAATTTATTAGTTGTTGAAGATGCTGCGCAAGGTGTTATGGCGCGTTATAAGGGGCACACATTGGGTAGTATTGGTGACCTGGGCACATACAGCTTTCATGAGACGAAAAATATCATTTCAGGTGAAGGTGGCGCATTATTAGTTAATGCTTCTCACCTCGCATTACGTGCGGAAATCATCCGGGAAAAAGGTACTGACAGAAGTCGTTTCTTTCGGGGCGAAGTTGATAAATATACATGGCAGGAGCCCGGATCATCCTTTTTGCCAGGAGAGTTGATCGCAGCTTTTCTATGGGCCCAGCTTGAAGAGGCCGAGTCAATCACACAAAAGCGCCTTGTAATTTGGAATCATTATCACTCGGCGTTAGCTCCGTTAGAAGCGGCAGGTATGATTCGCCGTCCAATTGTACCAAATGAATGTCAGCATAATGGGCATATGTACTACGTTCTTTTGCCGAAAGGTGTTGATCGTGTGGCCGTGCTTGCAGCTATGAAAAAGCAAGGTATCTATGCAGTTTTTCATTATGTCCCGCTTCATTCGTCCCCTGCAGGTAAATGCTTTGGTCGAGTACATGGCCAGTTAAAGGTAACTGATGTCCAGTCTGAGCGGTTGATTCGATTACCACTTTGGATTGGTTTGGGTAAAGAGCAACAAGACAAAATTATAGCTACACTCAAAACTTCTATTTCTTCTGTTCAAGATGGATAAGTAGAGTCGACTATAAAATTGTATAGGCAATTAAGATCTTACAAGTTTGTTTTGGGTGTCGTTATTTGGTTTTGGCGGTGTCGAAAGAGCAACAAGCCTGCCATTCAGAACGAATTGAATGGCGGGATTTTTTTTGTAAAATCAACTCAAACGGTTTGGTCTAACCTCATGTTCAGGTACATTACCAATTTTTGGACAGTGGTGAGTTCGTCAATATCTGCGTCTGGAATATCAATCTGATATTTTTCTTGCAGCACTAAAATAACATTAAACATGCCCAGAGAGTCTATTCCCTGATCAGTTAGTTCAATGTCGTCACGCAGATTTTCTGAATCTGCCACTATTTTTGTCTGCTTGATCGCATTGCAAACATCTTCGCGAGTTACTTTCATTTTTTCTCCCTACGTTTAATTACAGTGGTTGACCATGATAGTCCCAGGCCGAATCCGCACAATACCATATGTTTGTTTTTAGGTTGATCCATCAATTGAGATAGCATTAATGGAATGGATGAAGACACAGTGTTGCCATATTCGCTCGCCATAAAGGGAACTTTCTGGGGATCTGAAGGCAGACGATCTGTAATCGTGTCGACTATATATCGACTACCTTGGTGTAATACGAAACAGTCAATCATATCCATTGACAGGTTGTTCTTAACAATTGTTTCTCGAATGTTTTCAGGAATTATGGTCGCGGCAAAGTTGAAAACAGCTCGGCCATTCATAAAAAGAACACTATTGTTGCAGGATAGTTCGTCAGCTCCTGACCCTTGGGTTCCGAATGTAAAGCTGCCCAATTCATAAAGTGGGTTTTCAGTTAATAATGTTGCGGTTGCGGCATCACCAAATATGAGTGCTGTGGATTTGTCTTTTGGGTCCACTATTCGTGAATAGGGGTCTGCTGTAACTAACACTCCATGCCGCATGTTATTAGCGCGCATGAATGACGAAATGACGGACAGTCCATAGACAAAACCAGAACATCCCAGCCCCAAGTCAAAACATGCGCAGCTCGGTGACAGGCCCATACGTCCGTGAATCTCAGCAGAAATATGAGGAATTTTGCGATCAGGATTCTGTCCTACCACAATAAGTACGTCAATGAGATCGGGATTTATGGAGTTTTTATGTAGTAGCGTTTCTACTGCCTGAGCGGCTATGTCTAGCGTGGTCTGGTCATCGGCTAGTCTTGCAAGTTGGAGAAAACCAATTCTGTCCTTGACTTGTTCTGGCGTGGATCCTAATGACTCAGCTCGTTGCGAGTTATCTATACGATTCTCCGGTATATAGGTTGCGATGCTGGTTATACCGATCATAAAGTGGCCTTTGCGCTAAAATAAATGTTCCCCAATATAGCCCCATTCAAGCATACCTCTGACTTGGTTAAGCGAGAACCAAGAGCTTGCTTTATGGATATGGTGACCCCGCTTAGGCTTGCAGGGAGTGGCCACTTTGGGCTATCCCAGCGGCAGAAAACCCAACTGCTATCTACCGGTTTTTCAAGGGTCTGGATATGCAGGGCTTTATTCATCGCAACTAGGATCTCTATTGCCGAATAAGTAGATATGTCTGACAGCAATAAAACTTTTTTCTCAGCAAAGTTGATTTCACAGAGGCCAACAATTTCCGCTTCGTTGTAGGGCGACCGTTTGTTCGGTTGTCCTGAAGTGGAGCAGATACGCCCCAATATAAGTTGGCCATTTATCACGAGTCGTGTAATAGCGATATCGTCTTTGATTGGGCTGTGACAGCTTTTTAGGTCGTAAAGTTCAAGAAGAAGGTTTGTGTTGGTCATTTTGTGAATCATGAATTCCAACATGGATACCTCACCTTGAAAAACACGGTTCAATATTCGTGTGGATTCATCAAGCATACTTGTTCCGTGTATGTAAGTACGATCACCCTTGAATGTGAGATTGAGGGGATATTGCTCCATTACTCTGCACTCTTTAAATAGCGGGCCATATTTTTTCGATGACTGACAGCAAAATTACCAGAAACAATTTGGCCGACGTCAATATTGCTCACCACAACGGAACCCATTTTAATTTGTGCTTGATCACCAATGGTAAGACCTTGTGCTACAGATGAAGAAGTGCCAACCCATACGTTTTTACCCATTTTTACTCGGCCAGCAATGACAGAATTTCCAGAGATAATTGATTCGTTCCCGATTGAAACACCGTGGCCAATACTTGTCATGATCCCAATTTGGCAATGTTGGCCAATGTGGGTAAAGCTGGGAAACAAGGACTTCGCTATTATTGCTCCTGCTAGTATTTGGCTGCCTTCGCCTATTTCCACGCCCCCCGCGTGCTTCACGCGCACCAAGCTTCCATCCTCGTTGCGCAGGCTGATAAGCCCCTCAGCACCGATGATTGCATGCGGGCCAATATCTACATCACTCTCAATATGCGAAAAATCCTCGATGACAGCATAAGCTCCAACTTTTACATTATTGCCCAGCCAAGCCATTTTAGAAATGGTGGCCGTGGGATGAATGTCACAATTTGACCCGATACCAAACTCCATGTTTGAGATGTTAGAACCGGCTTCATATAGCTTTATATATAACTGAAAAAATAGTCTCCTTGGGTTCTTGTCTAGAATGACCGCAATGGGAGATGTGCCTGTTTCATTGACTAGCGTTGGGGGGCATATAACAGCGGAGACATTTTCGTTTGTCAGGGCTCGTTTTAAATAGTGTAGATTCTGACAATAAACCAATGAGCCTGGATAGGTCGTATCTACTTCATGAAGGATATCAAATGTACCATCTCGAAAAATGGCGTCCCGCCCAAAATAATTGTTGATGCTAAAAAGGTAAGCGAGCTGGGTTCCTTTTAACATTACATCCGCTCATCGAAAACTGAAAATTGCTGGATATTGCTGGCTTCCTCAACGAGACGCCCCAGATACTCTCCCAGTATCCCAAGAGCTAGCAGGATGTTTCCTGAGAGAAAAGAAACCAGCACGGCCAAAGATGCCCAGCCTGGCATTGAAGAATCAACAAAAAACACTCTGACTATAATCCAGATGGCATAGGCCATGCTGAATAGGCTAATGGTGATGCCCCATCCGATCATTAATCGTAGAGGAAGATATGAGTGATTTATGATCAGATAAGAAAGCGTTTTGATCAACTTCGGTAGGGAGTAAGAAGTGGGTTTTCCATCGTTGCGAGATGTGTGTCTTATCGCTACGTTATTAATCAAGGAGTGAGGGACTGATTTGAATAGCATGGCTGCAATGTGAGGATGTGCGCCCTTATAAGAAACTAGCTTCTTTGCAACATCAAGTGTCATTGCCCGGTAGCTAGAAAGTCCAATCGATTTAGGCTTGCCAATGATGTGGCCTGCTAGATAATGATTGACGCGAGAGCCAAAGTTGCGCCACCAGTAATGTTGCTTTCGGGCTTTGCTAATCTTGCCAATTACCACTTGACTACCGTGGTTGAGCTTATCAATAAAGAGTGGAATATCTTCGGGGTAACATTGTAGGTCATCATCAAGCGTGAGTACATAATCCTTGCTGGCATACCCTAAACCGCAGAGGGTGGCATGTTGTTGGCCGTGGTTGTGGGATAGGCGTATGCACTTAATTCTGGGGTCTTGGGCGCGGAGCTTACAGGAAACCTCCCAGGAGCTGTCTGTACTGGCATCATCAACAAGGATGATTTCCCAATCGTCAGCCACTGTATTTAGTTGTTTAGAGCATCTCTCATAGAAACTAGGAAGGCTATCTGCGCTCTGATAAACAGGCACTACTACTGTTAGGCTAGGCGATGTCGTGGTGTTCAAAAAAATTATTCCTATAAATAAAGTAGTCAGGCTTTTTTTTCTGAGCCTGATATATCCGGATCCAAGAGAAGGCTGTTACGTGTTGCCGCACCTCATAATTGGGGGAGATGAAAACAGTTTTATCTGTGTCAGGTCATTCTTATACAATAAAGGCTATCTTCTTGTTCTGATTGTCTAGGTGATCCATGAAGTAAAAGCGGAATATGCTTCTCCCGAAAGTTACAGGTCTGGGTAGATTTCGTCCAGCTTTTCTAATAGGTGCTTCGTTCAGCTCGTATAGGACTGGGATTATCTTAATGCGGTGGCAAGGTGCATGGTTCTATGAGTTCATTGTTATGAAGTTGGTTGTTCGTATTGCCATAATGTCCCCTTGACTGTTAACCATGTTATTGTCTTTCGACTAAAAATGTGAATGTGATGTGTGTAGTCTAAGCATGTCCCCTGCGGTAACGTCTGGGCCGGAGCAAAAAACCACTTCGGTATGGTTTGAAAGTGGTGTTGATAACGATCAGTTGAGTCTCTCTTTCGTCTATGAGTAATGAGTCTTTAAGTGTTTTTCTTGTCTTTGGCGCGGTGTTGTTGCTGGGTCTTGTCTATGCCCTGATGGGGTTTGTGACGGGTGCTTACCGTCACTATGAGCGTGTCGAGCGGCAGGGGGACAGCCTGTTGCTGGGCAAGGCGGTGATGAATTTTGCGGTGTGGGGGGTTGAGCCTTTTGCCCGCTGGCTGTGTCGGCGCTCGGTAACACCTAACCAGATTACCCTGAGCTCTATCATTTTTGGTCTGTTGGCTGCGGCCTGTATCGCAACCGGTCATTTTGGTTATGCGTTTTCAATGGCGCTGTTGTCCGGTGTGACAGATATGCTGGATGGCATGCTGGCTCGTTTTATCGGCAAGACCGACAGGTCCGGAGTGGTGCTGGACTCCACCGTTGACCGTTATGTGGATTTCTTCCTGTTGGCAGGTTGTGCTATCTACTTCCGTGGCGATGTTTTAACCCTGGGCGTCTGTTTGATGGCGATTCTGGGCTCTTTTATGATCAGCTACTCAACGGCCAAGGCCGAGGCGATGGCTGTTGAGGTGCCGCGCGGTGCCATGAAGCGCACCGAACGCTATGTTTATCTATTACTCGGTTTGGCTGCCAGCGGTATATGGCCTGCGTTGTGGTGGCTGAACCAGCCCCCCATCTGGCTGGTGCTTTGGTTATTGGCGGTGTTGACTAATTGGTCTGCGTTCACAAGGTTTCGAGCGTTGTACCTATCAGCCAAGGGCGATAGGTAATGTTTTATCGTGCACAGACATCGGCTGTTCTGGCCACTGCCACTGACTTCCTGATTATGGTATTTTGCTACCAGATTCTCGCTCTTCCACTGGGGTTTGCCGTAGCTTGTGGGCCGGTAGTCGGCGGGATCGTTAATTTCTCCCTCAACCGTTATTGGAGCTTCAGAGCTTCCCACGATAGGTTAGCTTGGCAGCTTGTCAGTTATATGACAGTTTGCCTGGTGTCCGCTGTGGCAAACTCGGTGGGAGTGTTGCTGTTAGTAGCGCACACGACACTGTCCTATTTTCCTGCCAGGGTGGTGGTTGCGCTTTTGATTGCCCTGGCGATCAATTACCCATTGCATAGATTCGTGGTGTTTGCAGTCAAGGGCTCAGTGCTTGAGAAATAGCCTTTAGGGCCATGCCAGCCGTTTTGTGTATTGTTTGGAATTTTGAGGAGTCGCTGTGGAACGAAAGAAAATAAGAATCGCTGTGGTGGGTGTGGGCAACTGTGCCAGTTCCCTGATTCAGGGTATTCACTATTACCGCCCACGTGGTGCTGAAGAGTGCATTGGCTTACTTAATTACGAGGTTGGCGGCTACCGTCCCGGCGACATTGAGGTGGTGGCGGCATTTGACATAGATAAAAGAAAGGTAGGGCACGACGTCAATGAAGCGATTTTTGCTTTGCCCAACTGCACACAGGTATTTTGTGCGGATCTTCCTGTTAGTGGCGTAAAAGTATCCATGGGCAAAATTCTCGACGGTTACTCTGAGCATATGGCCCAGTTTGCTGATGACCGTACCTTCCTGCCATCCTCCGATGCAGAACCTACCCAGGCAGAAGTGGTTGAGCAGCTCAAGCACGCCGGTGTCGATGTATTGATGAACTACCTGCCGGTGGGTTCGCAGAAGGCGAGTGAATTTTACGCGGAGTGTGCACTGGAGGCAGGTTGTGCCTTTGTTAACAACATTCCGGTATTTATCGCCAGCAACCCGGAGTGGGCTGAGCGCTTTAAAATGCGCAATATCCCGATCATCGGTGACGATATCAAAGCCCAGCTGGGTGCGACCATTGTTCACCGCACCCTGGGCAATCTGTTCAAAATGCGTGGTGTGAAACTGGAACGGACCTATCAGTTGAATACCGGGGGCAACACAGATTTCCTGAACATGCTGAATCGGGAACGTTTGTCGTCGAAGAAGAAGTCCAAAACAGAAGCCGTTCAAAGTGCCATTCCACAACGTCTGGATGATGTGAATATCCACGTTGGTCCCAGCGACTATGTGCCCTGGCAGAACGACAACAAGGTTTGCTTTATCCGGATGGAAGGTAAGTTGTTTGGCGATGTGGCGATGAATCTTGAGATGCGCCTGTCCGTGGAGGATTCGCCAAACTCGGCGGGCGTGGCCATTGATACCATTCGCTGTGCCAAAGTGGCACTGGATCGTGAAATGGGTGGAATCGTTGAGGTTCCCTCGGCGTTTTTCTGCAAGCATCCACCCAAGCAAATTCCCGACGATGATTCCTATGCCATTCTGATGGAAGAATGGGTTTAGGATTGTTGCCCTCCTATCTAGCGGGGCACGAGTTAGTGCTCCGCTAGGCTTACCCTCATTGAGAGATCAATGGCCCGGCAGTGTTTGGTCAGGCTGCCGGATGATAGGTAGTCGATACCCTGAATAGCCTTGCTGGCAATATTGCCGGCCTCCAGGTTGCCCGAGACTTCCAGCTTGGCGCGACCGTTGTTGATGGCTACTGCCTCACGAATTTCGTCTCCGTCGAAATTGTCCAGCATGATAATGTCGCTTCCCGCTGTGAGCGCCTGTTGCAGCTCATCAATCGTTTCTACTTCCACTTCCACCGGTTTGCCTGGGGCAATCGATCGGGCTTGGTTGACTGCGGCAGCAATACCCCCGCAGGCAGCAATATGGTTTTCCTTGATCAGGAAGGCGTCGTAAAGGCCGATGCGATGGTTGTGACAACCGCCCACTTTAACCGCATATTTCTGGGCTAATCGCAGTCCGGGAATGGTTTTCCGTGTATCCAGTACTTTGATGCCGGTGCCTGCAACCAGAGCAGCATACTGGCGGGAGATCGTGGCAGTGCCAGACAGTGATTGCAGGAAGTTGAGGGCGGTACGCTCTCCGGTTAGCAGGCTGCGCGCCGGCCCAGTCAGCTCCATTAACAGCTGTCCCGGCTGCACCTCCTCGCCGTCCTGCACTCGCCAGGTAATCACAACCGATGAGTCAAGTTGCTTGAAAACCTCATCTACCCAGGCAGTTCCGCAGATAATCGCCTGCTCCCGGGTGATAACTGTTCCGGTGGCCAGATTCTCTGCCGGAATTAGCTGTGCGGTGATATCGCCTTCTCGGATATCCTCTTCAAGCGCATGACGCACGACAGTTTCAATATCTTGGGCAAGCAGGGAATCAATCATTTATCGCATCCAGTCAGGAGTCGGCAATTATATCAGGCAACTATTGGGCTGGCATTGCTCCGGTCATCGGTGGGCGTTTGTCTGTGTCGTGGGAAACATTTTTAAAAAAATGTTGATATAACCTCTGCTCGTGAAGGTTGCTGAGCTTTTTATCTATCTCAATCAGGATATAATCGAATCAACAAGATACGCCTGATAGATAGAATACATCGGAGCATTGGATTGCCAGCGACAATAATCAAAAATCTGTCAGGACAAACCAGCGGTAGAGTCGTGCTGTGACTGACATAAATAGTCCACCACAAACATTTTTCAAGTTGCCCCAGCCGGTGTTAGCCCTTCAGGGGCGTGCCAGAACGTATCTTGCCGCCTGTCTGAATAGTATGTTTGATCAGGTGGATGACACCTTTTTTGACCTTGCCGATCGCGCAGACAACAATCGCCAACAGACCCTGTATTTTGATGCCATGCGAATGATTCGCGTCGAGCGTAAAAATATCGAACACCATTTCTTTCGAGCATTGACTCAAGGGTTTCAACAACTTGGCAATGCCACAGACACAGGCTTTTCGCCCCGTTCTCGGCAGCAGGGTCTGGAAGTCATCGAGAATGATCAGCTAGAGGAAATCATTGCACTGGACACCATGGTGTCGAAGGCTGCCGAACAGTGTAAAGCTGAACTGGATGCGTTGAATGTGCGTATTGGCTCGTTGGTGCCAGCCACCGTCACCATGAAAAATAATCCGGTGGGCCCGGATGTCATCTGTGAATCCTTCAATGAGGCTGTAGCGCACCTGGATTTGAAAATCCCGATCAAGCTGGTGTTTTTTAAACTGTTTGAACGACACGTAACGGTGCCGCTAAAAGATTTTCTCACTGAAAGTAATCGCCGTTTTCGGGAAATGGGTATCCTTCCAGATCTCGAGCAAGCTCGTAAGGCCAAGGCAGAAAAGCCTCCAGAGAAACCCAAAAGGCCCCCAGAACAGGCTGCGGTGACGGGTGATACATCCACTAACAGTGCTGCGGGTGAGGGTCGGCAAGAGTCGAAAAATCCCCCTCTCGATAGGGAGGCAGGCAGGGAAAGCCCTGTACGTTACGGGCAGTTTATTTCGCAGCTGAAGAATCTGTTGCAATGGGATTCTCGGGCAGGAAATCAGGGTGAGGCGGGCGCGACATCGGGCGAGCGTGTGGGTGCGGAACAGTTGTCCTCCATGGTGGGTAATCTGCAACAAGACTGGTCGGAAACAGTAAAGGGTAGTAAAGAATCACCGAAGAGTTTGCTTGAAGTCGTCGAAGCACATTTAGCGCAGCAGGGTAGCAACCTCGGGGGTACAGAACGTGGGGTGATAGATTTGCTTGATCGCCTGTTCGTTCGGGTTAATAGCGAAGCCATTGCCTCCACTGAAATAGCCGAAGAACTCCGTAAACTGGAATTGCCAATTCTGCAAATTGCGCTTCGTGATGCCACTTTTTTTGATCGGGAAAAACACCCTGCCAGACGACTCTTAAATGAGATAGCCGAGGCGGCTATTGGCTACGCCGATGAATTTGATTCAGCAGATGACCCTGTGGCTCGGGCCATTTCCAGTGTTATTGATGAATTATGTAATGAATCCCGACGGGATAACGTGGCGCTCACACATCTTCTGCTTAATTTCATTGATCTGGTGGAGAAGGAGCGGCGCCGGGTAGCGGTTCTCGAGCAGCGCTTAATGGAGGAGGTCGCTGCCACCGAGAAAATCAATCAGGCCCATCAGGCCGTTTTAAAGGCGCTGATGGAGCGAGTCCAGGGTAAAACACTGCCACGCTTTGTCATGAACTTTGCGGAGGAAGCCTGGTGCAAGGTGCTGTTTTTGAATCACCTTCGCTCGGGTGTGGATTCTCAGGAATGGCAACAGAGTATTCAGTTGCTGGACAGGTTGCTGGAGCTGGTCCATCTCGGTAATCGCCAAAAATCAATGGTTCAGGCGGTATTGGCGTCCATTCGCGAGAGTCTGGAGAGTATAGCTTTTGATGCGTACGACTTGGGTCGGTTGATGGGTGCAATGGAGCAGTATTTTTCCGGAGAGAATACTGCCAGCAATGGGGTGGAAGATAATACCCTGCTGCGGGGTATCTCTGCGAATCCTATGGAAGACGTATATATCCAGATACTGAGAACGGATATTCCTGGCAATCCAGGTAGTCAGGATGACGATGACGAAGAGATTGACGAGCAGTACCTGCGCCGTGCTGACAGTCTGTCTCGAGGAGTTTGGGTGGAGCTGGATGACGTAGACCCGTCCCGCAGACGCTGTAAGGTGGCGGGGGTGATATTACCCGCAGGCACGTTTGTTTTTGTGAATCGTCAAGGTGCAAAGATGAGCGAGAAAAATCGCAATCGGGTTGCGCGGGAACTCAAAGATGACAAGCTGCGTATGCTCGATAAGTCGCGCTTATTTGACCGAGCCCTGCAAGGTGTTGTTGATGACATGTGCCAAAACCGCTCTCTCCACTAAACGCTCGAAGCCAGCCCTTCAGTTTCCCCCCATTGCCTGAAGCGGGTGCCGATAGACAACAATGCCTTGCTCTCCTAGTATTTTCTATGTGTGACTGACGCTGAGGACATGCACCATTAATTGTTTCGTGGTTGATCAGCAAGGCTGGCTTGAGGGGGTGACGCGCAAGCCTTCTCCCAACTATAACGAGCGGCCTGCGCAGGCTGAAGTGTCGCTGTTGGTGATTCACAACATCAGCTTGCCCCCTGGCCAATTTGGTGGCGCCAATATCTGTGATTTTTTTACCAATCGCCTTGACGCTTGCGCACATCCCTATTTTAGTGAGATTGCAGATATGCGGGTGTCCGCTCATCTGCTGATTGATCGCGAGGGGCGAGTGGTGCAGTTCGTTTCCTTTAAGGATAGAGCCTGGCATGCAGGGCAGTCCTGCTTTGCCGGTGATGACAACTGTAATGACTTTTCTATTGGTATCGAGCTGGAAGGGGCCGATGATATTCCCTATACCGAGCAGCAGTATGGGACTTTGGCTGAAATTACCCGGTTATTGATGGCATTCTATCCCGCCATCACAAAACAGAATATTGTTGGCCATAGTGAGATTGCCCCCGACCGCAAAACTGACCCGGGTCAGGCATTTGACTGGTCTCGTTACCTGAATAGGCTGGAGAGCTGATATGGAGTTTATTGTGATCGTGATCGGCCTGTTGCTGATGCGACAGCTAGGTTCTCTGGCTGCGTTGCAGCCTGACAACTGGTTTCTGGGACTGGCAGGTAAGTTCCGGCAGATATTCTCCACCATACCCCAGTTGGGCAAGTTTCTGGCATTGGTGTTGCCCGTATCGATTCTGGCCGGGCTCATCTGGCTGGTGACGGACCGCTGGTTAGGTATCCCGCTGTTTCTCCTCAGCTTGCTGATTTTTCTCTACAGTCTGGGGCGGGGCGACCTTGAGCGGGATGTGGAGGATTATCAGGAGGACTTGAGTCGCGGTGACGAACAGGCAGCCTACCACGATATCGCAGCCTTTAATGAAAACAACCAACAGGCAACAGCGGAGAGTGCCGAACAGTCCCACGCAGAGGCCGTCAGGTTGATTGCCTATCGCTATTTCGAACGCTATTTTGCGGTGATGTTCTGGTTCATTCTGGGCGGAGCGCCAGGTGCACTGCTATATCGCCTGTCGGTGATTTATCACCAGCAAAGCCTGCGGGATGATGCTGATGCCGGACTGCGTGATCGCTGGTTGTGGCTGATGGAGTGGTTGCCTGCCCGTCTGGTGGGTATTTCCCTGGCGGTGGTGGGTAATTTTCCCGCTTGTTTGGCCCGCCTCAGCGAGTCTTTGATCTCCTCTGCGGCAAGTGCAGAAGTATTGGGTAACTATGCGCTGGCTGCTTCCAAAACCAGTATCAAGAGCGATGAGGCTTTAGCTGAGACTGACGATATTGAGGCGCTATTTACCCGTTCACTAATTTTTGCGGTATTTATGGTGGCGGTTCTGGTTGTACTTCTCTAGCAATCTGCTAAACGTCAGCTAGTCATGCCAACGAAACAGCAGGCCTGCTGCTGCCAAGCACACAAGAGTCATTATCCCCAGCACCAGTAATTGTGGTGCCACGTCGATGAGCCCGGCCCCTTCAAGCATGATGCTGCGGGCAGCCTTGACGAGATGGGTTAGCGGCAGTAACTGGGACACCGCCTGTAACCACTCTGGTGCATCATCAAGGGAAAACCACAGTTCCGACAATAACAGCATTGGGAAACTGATCAGGTTGAGCAATCCATTGGCTAGCTCCTCGCTGGCTGTGCGAGCTGCCATCAGAAGTGAAATGCTGATAATGGAAAGGTTGCCGATCAATGCGATCAGCAACAGCAGCAGGTAGCTGCCCGCCATCCTGAAATCAATAAACAGGTTACAGACGGTAAAGACAATGGCAGTTACCGCCAGCATGATCCCGAGCCGCGACAGCGCTTGGGACAACAGAAACTCCCAGGCCCTCAAGGGCGTCGCCTGCAGGCGTTTCAATACGCCGTTTTTGCGGTAGCGGACGATGACGTAGCCGATACCCCAGAGGCCGCTGAACATCATGTTCATGGCTAGCACGCCGGGAATCACCCAGTCGATATAGCGAATTTTCTGGCCGCGGACTTCCTGTCGCAGCCAGCGTTGCGGTTCACGATGATCGCCCGCCAATAATAGCTTCTCGAGAATGCGCCCCTTGGCCGACTCTGGATTGATCCAGTAACGAGAGGTTCCTGTGTCGGCGATCAGGATATCCAGCTGATGAAACTGCACCCGACGCAAGGCGCTGTCGGCGTCCTGATATTGAATCAGATCGATGGCGGGTTCGTTGGCAAATGGCAGATTGGCGAGGTCTTGCTGTTGCCCCTCCACCAGCAGGCCCGCCTTGAACAGGTGTTCGTTACCTGAAGAAAAGGCGATGGCCAGCACGATCACAATAAAAGGCGTGGCGATAAACGACCAGAACAGGGAGCCCTTGTCCCGGTAATACTCACGGTTTCGTGCCATCCACAGGGCCAGTATGCGTTGCATTGCTTCAGCTCCTCAGGTGATGGCCGGTGAGTTTCAGGAATAGGTCATCCAGCGAGGGACTTCTGACCCGCAGTGAGCGCAGGTTGATATCCAGTGCCACCAGTTCGGAAAGGGTTTTTTCCACGGAAGTGGAGGCGATGGCGATGCAATCCTCCCGCTGCTCAATGGTGAAGGGCAGGTCCTCCAGCGGACAATTGAAATCCCCGCGGTCAATGCACACGTAACTGGAATCAAAATGCTGGCGCAACAGGCCTTGCGGGGAGCCTTCGGCGATGATCTGTCCCTTGTCCATGATCACCAGCTGATCACATAATAACTCGGCTTCTTCCATGTAGTGAGTGGTGAGCAGAACCGTTTTGCCCCGCGCCTTAATGTTGCTGATCAGCGACCAGAAGTGGCGGCGGGATTGCGGGTCGAGACCGGTGGTGGGCTCGTCGAGAAAAAGAATTTCAGGATCGTTGATCAACGCCACCGCGAGTAGCAGCCGCTGCCGCTGGCCGCCGGATAGTCGGGTGGCATAGGTGTCAAGAAAGTCTTCCAGCTGGCAAAGAGCAACCAATTGCTCTAGTGGCAGGCTGTGGGGATAGAAATTGCCGAACAGTTCAATCACTTCCCGGGTGGTCAGGTAGTCCATCAGCGAGGTCGATTGGAACTGGATGCCGGTCTGTTCCAGAAAGCTTTTTTGTCGGGGTTCGCCTTTATAGAAGATTTCACCAGCGGTTGGCGTGGTGATGCCCTCAATCATCTCGATAGTGGTGGTCTTCCCCGCACCGTTCGGACCGAGCAACCCAAAGCAGGCTCCCTGGGGGATGGAAAATGAAACTCCATCCACGGCTTTCAGGTGGTGAAAGGTTTTGCTGAGATTGCGTATTTCCAGGATGGTGGTCATGGGCGGAGAGTGTATAGCATCTGCGGAATTATCTGGTAGGGTATGCCCCTGTTTGGAGTAGGTTATATGGCGGTACAAGAAGGGGTGGTGAGCTGGGGGGAAGCGCTGCGGGTATACCGCCGCCCGCAAGTGATCACCATGTTGTTTCTGGGGTTCTCCGCCGGATTGCCGCTGTTACTGGTGTTCTCCACCTTGACCGCCTGGCTGAGGGATATGGATGTCAGTCGCAGTACCATC
Organism: uncultured Porticoccus sp.; assembly: GCA_947259505.1. Lineage (GTDB taxonomy): Bacteria > Pseudomonadota > Gammaproteobacteria > Pseudomonadales > Porticoccaceae > Porticoccus. The sequence goes on from CAMYLT010000001.1 coordinate 220,300, forward strand.
GGTTTCTTCGGCTGGGTGGGTATTACCTATTCCATCAAGATAATCTGGGCACCGGTAGTGGATCGCCTGAGTTTGCCGCTGTTGACCCGAGCCTTGGGGCAGCGTCGTAGTTGGATATTGGTCGGCCAGATTGGCGTGATGGTTGGGTTGGTGGCGATGGTGCTGTCCGATCCGACGCTGTCGCTGACCAGCATTGCCCTCTGTGCCGTGTTGGTAGCGTTTTCTTCCTCGACTCAGGACATTGCCATTGATGCGTTTCGTATCGAATCAGCGGTGGATGAATTTCAGGGGGCAATGTCCGCCAGTTATATTTTTGGCTACCGTCTGGCCATGTTGGTTGCGGGGGCTGGGGCGTTCTATGTAGCCGACTGGTCGGGTTGGGATACGGCTTATCTGGTGATGGCCCTGCTCATGCTTGTGGGGGTGGTGACGGTGTTGCTGGTGCCAGAACCCGAACACTCCGTAGCGGATACCACCGAGGTCATGGAGCAATCGCTTAAACACCAGCTGCATGCTGACCAGCCCGGACGATGGCATCGACTGGAGGCTTGGTTTGTCGGAGCAGTGGTGGCTCCTTTTGTGGAGTTCTTTCGCCGCAATGGTTCCTGGGCACTGCTGATACTGGCGTTTATCGGCCTGTACCGCCTCAGTGATATCACCATGGGGATTATGGCAAACCCCTTCTATCTGGATCTGGGTTTCAGTAAAACGGACATTGCCAATGTCGGCAAGCTGTTCGGTTTCTTCATGACACTGGCCGGTTCGTTTCTTGGTGGTCTGCTGGTGGTTCGTTACGGCATTTTCCAGCCCTTGCTGGCAGGCGCCATTATGGTATCGCTGACGAACCTGCTATTTGTACAGCTGGCCTGTGTGGGAACGGATTTGCTGTGGCTGGCCGTGGCGATCAGTGGTGACAACCTCAGCGGCGGTTTTGCCAATGCGGCTTTTATTGCGTATTTATCGAGTATGACCAACCGGGCTTATACAGCCACGCAGTACGCGTTGTTCAGCTCCTTGATGACGTTGCCCGGTAAATTTTTCAGTGGTTTTTCGGGCGTGATAGTCGACGCCAGTAGTTATCAGTGGTTTTTCTTTTATGCTGCTCTGATGGGGCTGCCTGCAATTGTGCTGTCCTGGATACTGTGGCGGCACTCGATGGCTCAGTCATGCCAGCCAAATACACTCAGGTCAACTTTGCCTTGAGCAACCGGGATACCTTCCATCTCCAGCATCTGTTTTTGCCTTCGATAAGCCGGACTCTCGGGTGGGAAAGCAATCTGGCCATTGGCGCGTAACACGCGGTGCCAGGGTAGCGTTGTGTCGTCGGGCAGGTGGCTGAGAACGCGACCTATCAGGCGTGCGCCGCGGGGTAGTCTGGCATAGCTGGCGAGCTGACCGTAACTGGTGACGTAACCCTTCGGAATGGCGCTGAGGATGCTGTAAATCAGGACTTCGACTTCGCTCTTCATGGCTGCTCGGATACCCCCTGGAGACTTCATCATAGTGAGAATGCACTAGTTTCGTCCAGTGACAGCTTGAATAAGTGCTGTGCGCCCCCATCTTGTTGTCATGGCCCGGGGGATCATTGCTTGAGATATTTGTTTTTGCTTTTTATTGCCATGCCCATTGTCGAAATGTGGCTGTTGATTACGGTGGGCCAACAGATTGGCGCACTGCCGACCATTGGCTTGGTGTTGTTGACGGCAGTGGTGGGTTTGTCTCTGTTGCGTCAACAAGGCTTTGCCACCCTCTTTAGGGCGCGCAGTAAACTTGATGCGGGAGAATTGCCGGCACTGGAAGTGGCTGAAGGCCTGATTCTGGCCATCTGCGGTGCGTTGCTATTAACACCCGGTTTCGTTACGGATGTGATAGGCTTCGCGGGGCTTATTCCCTTGGTTCGTCGGCAGTTAGTGTCGCGGTTGGCGGTCAAGATGGATGTGGTGAGCTACGCTGAGTATCAGGTAGGTCGCCCGCCGCATCAAGGTCCTGATAGTGAAAAGGGGCAAGTGTTTGACGGGGAGTATTGGCAAGATAAAGACGAAGACCGGTTGCCAAAATAACAACGTGTCACAGCAGTAGAAATTTTTTTTAATCCGACCCCTTGAAATACTGTTGGGAAGCCTCCACATAAGGCTCAGCTCGGTATAACCGAACTCTGTTGAATTTAATAGGGTAGACCATAATAGTTGGAGAAATGACAATGAAAATTCGTCCCTTACACGATCGTGTTGTGGTTCGTCGCAAGGAAGAGGAAGCAAAAACTGCTGGTGGCATTCTGCTGCCCGGTGCTTCTAAAGAAAAACCGAATCAGGGAGAAGTGATTGCCGTAGGCATCGGTCGTGTGCTGGATAACGGCGAAGTGCGCCCAGTGGATGTCAAAGTGGGTGATGTCGTGGTATTCGGTAAATATGCCGGCAGCGATACCATCGAGATTGATGGTCAGGAATTGGTGATTCTCAGCGAAGGTGATATCAAAGCTGTCATTGACGGCTGAGCCTCGAAAACACAGTCAATCCCGTCAAACGAATTGTTTAAAGGAAGGTAAGTCATGTCAGCAAAAGATGTAATGTTTGGTGATCGCGCCCGTAACCCGATGCTTGAGGGCGTTAATGTTCTGGCCGATGCCGTAAAAGTCACGCTTGGCCCAAAAGGACGCAATGTAGTGCTGGATAAGGCCTTTGGCTCCCCTACTGTGACCAAAGATGGTGTATCCGTAGCGAAAGAAATTGAGTTGAAAGACAAGTTCCAGAATATGGGTGCGCAAATGGTTAAGGAAGTGGCCTCCAAGGCTTCTGACGAAGCCGGTGATGGCACCACTACTGCGACCGTATTGGCCCAGGCCATTGTCAACGAAGGGCTGAAGTCCGTCGCTGCGGGCATGAACCCGATGGATCTGAAGCGCGGTATTGATAAAGCCGTGACGGCTGCTGTTGCTGAAATCGCCAAAATCGCCAAGCCCTGCACCAACAACAAGGAAATTGCCCAAGTCGGCACTATTTCCGCCAACAGTGATGCCCATGTGGGCGATATCATTGCCGAAGCCATGGACAAAGTGGGTAAGGAAGGCGTGATCACTGTGGAAGAGGGCTCCGGCCTGGAAAATGAACTGGATATCGTGGAAGGTATGCAGTTTGACCGCGGTTACCTCTCTCCTTATTTCATCAACAATCAGGAAAGCATGAGCGTTGAGCACGACTCCCCGTTCATCCTGCTCTACGACAAGAAGATCTCCAACATCCGCGAATTGTTGCCGCTGCTGGAAGGTGTGGCTAAGTCTGGCAAGCCGTTGGTTATTATCGCTGAAGATGTGGAAGGCGAAGCGTTGGCTACACTGGTGGTCAACAATCTGCGCGGCATTGTTAAGGTTGCTGCCTGTAAGGCGCCTGGCTTTGGTGATCGTCGCAAGGCGATGCTGGAAGATATCGCTGTTCTGACCGGCGGTACTGTGATTTCCGAAGAAGTTGGCATGGACCTCGAATCCGCCACTTTGGAGCATTTGGGCACAGCTAAGCGTGTGACCCTTTCCAAAGAGAACACCATTATCGTTGATGGCGCTGGTGATCACGGTACTATCCAGTCCCGCGTCAATCAGATTCGTGCCCAGATCGAAGACACCTCTTCTGACTATGATCGTGAAAAACTGCAAGAGCGCGTGGCCAAACTGGCTGGCGGTGTTGCTGTAATTAAGGTGGGTGCTGCCACCGAAGTAGAAATGAAAGAGAAGAAAGCTCGCGTGGAAGATGCCCTGCACGCTACCCGTGCTGCGGTTGAAGAAGGTGTTGTTCCTGGGGGCGGTGTCGCATTGATCCGTGCACTTCAGGCCATCGAAGGTCTTACTGGTGACAATGAAGACCAGACCGTGGGTATTAACCTGGCGCGTCGCGCTATGGAAGCACCGCTGCGCCAGATTGTTACTAATGCTGGTGAAGAAGGCTCTGTGGTGGTTGATAAGGTTAAGGCTGGCGAAGGCAACTTCGGCTACAACGCTGGTACCAGTGTTTATGGTGATATGATCGCCATGGGTATTCTTGACCCGGCCAAAGTCACTCGCACCGCACTGCAGGCGGCGGGTTCCATTGCCGGTTTGATGATTACCACAGAGGCGATGGTGGCCGATTCACCTTCAGAGAATGCCGGTGGCATGCCTGATATGGGTGGTATGGGTGGCATGGGCGGTATGGGTGGTATGATGTAATTGTGCCCCCGCGCCTTGCGTAATAAAAAGCCCCGCTTGTCGGGGCTTTTTATTTGTCGGGACTTTATGACAAAATTGCCTGCAAGTAGGATCGTCCTATAACCCTCTGTTTTATAGGGTTGTGGGATGTTTTTACCGTAGGGAGATCGCTGGCGAAGATGGCAGCGGATATAACAACTAGATAGAAACAAAACCCACAATTAGCATCTGGCTGCTAAGGAGATACATATGTCACTCGAATTTATTAACTTCCTGGCCCGTTGGGGTCACCTGTTGTTCGGTATTACCTGGATCGGCATGCTCTACTATTTCAACTTCGTTCAGGGCGGCTATTTCAAGCAAGCAACCCCAGAAGCCCTGGCTGACGCCAAGGCAAAACTGGCTCCAAGTGCGCTTTGGTGGTTCCGTTGGGGCGCCATGTTCACTTTTATCACCGGTGTTATCCTGCTGGCGGGTGTGGGCAAGCAGCACGTTATGAACGACTTCATTGAAGTCGGTGCTCTGTTGGGTACGTTGATGTTTTTGAATGTCTGGCTGGTGATCTGGCCAGCCCAGCAAGTTGCCTTGGGTATGAAAGAAGGCAATGGTCCCGCTGCTGGTGCCAAGGCTTTGTTGGCTTCACGTACTAACACCCTGTTTTCTGCGCCGATGGCCTATTGTATGCTGGCCTCTCCGCATCTGGGTTACAACGCCGATCACCTGACGTCCGCCAATGGCGGTGGTGCCGGTCTGTATCTGGCCGTTGCTATCGTGCTGGTTCTAGAGGCCAATGCGCTATTCGGCAAACAGGGTCCTATGACGACTGTCCGCGGTGTGATTGTTTCCAGCCTGGTCTTGACCGCTGTGCTGGTCGGTTCGCTCTGCCTGCTGTAACTCCTTTTAGAGGAAACCGGCCTTATGGCCGGTTTTTTTGTGTATGGCGTATAATGCCAACCTCGTGTAACCAAACTGTTTTTCCAGCCACCTTTTGATGAGAGGCCTTCTCAGGGTTTGATTAATTATGAGCGACCGGGACTTTAACCGTTTTGATCCTATCGTACCGACAAGCGATGATCGTATTGGTCGCGGGGAGGGGCGGGAGCGGAGTCAGAATAATGACCGTCCCAAGCGGGAAAAGCCTCCCGCCAAGCCGCGTTCGTCCGGTGGTGCCGGAACATTCTGGAAATTTTTGCTGCTGGTGCTACTGCTGGGACTCGCAGGTCTCGGCTATTTCTTCGTTGAGCAAACCCAGCGCTTTGAACAGTTGCAAACCCGCTTTAATGATTTGGAAGCCAAAATCGTTTCGACGGATGAGTCGCTGAACCAGTCGGGTGCAGCACTGTCCATCAAGCTCAAGGACCATCAAAAGAGCATTGATGAGCAGTGGTCAGAGATCAAGAAATTATGGGGCGTGGCCTACGACAAGAATCGCAAGACTATTGAGGAGCAGGGTAAGTCTTTGGCCAGCCAGGATAAGGTGATCAAGGGATTGGAGGCATCGATGTCAGCGCGCAAGAAAGAAATCACGGCGCTCGACAGCAAAGTGGGCAATGCCAGCAAGTCAGTCGAAACCGCAGCCAGCTCGGCGTTGGCGGCCAAGTTGGAAGTGAATGATATGGTCAGCCAGGTGCAGGATATGGCTGATCGGCTGAACCGTGTGGAAAAAAGCCTCAAAGATGCCCAGCAAAATATGAGTGGCCGCATTGCGGGAAATGAAGAGTCAATAAGGGCGATTGATGCCTACCGCCTGCAAATCAACCGCGATCTGCAATTGATCAAGCAGCAGCTGGGTGGGCCGCCCGGTTAATTCATGAGTGACCGTGTGTCTGTGTAATTAAAGTGTTGTGAGAGTGTGAAATGACCGTAATTCGACAAAATGACCTGATTGAAAGCGTTGCCGATGCGCTGCAATTTATTTCCTATTTCCACCCGGTGGATTTTATCCAGGCGGTCAACGCGGCCTATGAGCGGGAAGAGTCACAGGCCGCCAAAGACGCCATGGCGCAGATTCTGATCAACTCGCGCATGTGTGCCATGGGGCACCGCCCGATCTGTCAGGACACCGGCATCGTCAATGTGTTCGTGAAAGTCGGCATGAATGTGCAGTGGGAAGGTGACATGAGCGTCACCGATATGATCAACGAGGGCGTGCGTCGCGCCTACACTCATCCCGACAACGTGCTGCGTGCCTCCGTGCTGGCGGACCCCGACGGCGCTCGTAAAAATACCGGTGATAACACGCCTGCAGTGATCAACTACGAAATCGTCCCCGGCGATACCGTGGAGATTGACGTGGCCGCCAAGGGTGGCGGTTCCGAAGCCAAGTCAAAATTCGCTATGCTCAACCCGTCTGACTCCGTGGTGGAGTGGGTGCTGGAGCAGGTGCCGAAGATGGGTGCTGGCTGGTGCCCACCGGGTATGCTGGGTATTGGTATTGGTGGCACCGCTGAAAAAGCCATGCTGTTGGCGAAGGAGTCGCTGATGGATTCCATCGACATCCATGAATTGCAGGCCCGTGGTGCTTCGAACCGCGCCGAAGAATTGCGCCTGGAGTTGTTTGAAAAAGTGAATAACCTGGGAATTGGTGCTCAGGGCCTCGGCGGTTTGACGACTGTGCTGGATATCAAAGTGAAAGATTTCCCCGCCCATGCCGCCAACAAGGCGGTGGCGATGATTCCCAACTGTGCCGCTACCCGCCACACCCACTTTAAACTGGATGGCAGTGGCCCTGCTAAGCAGGTGCCGCCAAGCCTTGAAGATTGGCCAGAAATTGCCTGGGAAGTGGGCGACAGTGTGCGCCGGGTCAATCTCGACACGGTGACCAGCGAAGATATCAAAGATTGGAAAACGGGTGAAACGGTACTGTTGTCGGGCAAAATGTTGACCGGCCGCGATGCGGCACACAAGCGCATGGTGGACATGTTGGCCAAGGGTGAAAAACTGCCGGTCGATCTGACGGGCCGTTTTATCTACTACGTTGGACCTGTTGATCCGGTGCGTGAGGAGGTGGTTGGTCCCGCTGGCCCGACTACGGCTACCCGCATGGACAAATTTACCCGGACGATGCTCGAGCAAACCGGCCTGATCGGCATGATTGGCAAGGCCGAGCGCGGCCCGGCAGCGATTGAAGCTATTCGTGATAATCAAGCGGTGTACCTGATGGCCGTTGGTGGTTCTGCCTATCTGGTATCCAAAGCTATCACCAGTGCCAAAATAGTAGCCTTTGAAGACTTGGGCATGGAGGCAATTTACGAGTTTGAGATTGTCGATATGCCAGTTACGGTTGCGGTAGATACCAAGGGTGAGTCAGTTCACCAGACCGGGCCAAAAATTTGGCAGGCAAAAATCGAAGAGCGCAAATTAGTGATCTAGATTCCCTGGACAGCGTATAAAAAAACCGGGGAGAACACCCCGGTTTTTTTATGGGATGGAGTTGCAGCTTTTTCCGGGAAGGTAGGTTGAGAGGCAGCTAACGAGGTGATTTCTAGATAAAAAGACACATTTTTCGATGAGGCGACCTTTTTAGTTGCAAAAAGTTCTTTCTCGTGAGGAAAAAAAAAGGTAAGTGTATTATTATAGCGTTACTGAATTCAGTAAACGGGCAGGGTGCCCGTTTTCAACTTGGGATTAATGGAGAAGTTTATGAAAAAATTAGCTTTTGCTGCAGGTGTATCTCTGGTCGCACTTTCTGCGTCAGTGTTTGCACAGGAAGGTTTGTACCTTGGGCCATCATTGGGTTATTACTACCTGGATAGCAATCGTGCTATTGACAGTCACGATGAGTCAGGTGTTCTGGGTTTAAATGTGGGTTATCGCTTTTCAAATGACTGGGCTATTGAAGCTGGTTATGGTCATGATGTTGCTGAAGATGACCTGGAAGTATCTCAACTTAACGCTTACTACTGGTTTGGTGAAGACAATGGTGGTTGGCGTCCCTACGCTGTTGGCGGCGTAAGTTATTTTGATCAAGGTGGCGAAAGCAACTTGCAGCCTGAAATGGCGTATACTTGGCAGGTTCAGGCTGGTGTGGGTCTTTCTAAGATGTTGACTGACCAGTTGGAGTTCCGTGGTGACGTCAAGTTGTTCCACAAAGTTCGTGAAGGCGGCGGTGATCATGTAAATGATGGCGCCCTCACTTTTGGCCTAAATTACTACTTAAACAAACCTGCGGCACCTATTGTCGAACAGCCCGTAGAGCAGCCTGCACCTGCCCCCGTTGCAGTCGCTCCGGAAACCCGCACTATCACCGTGCGTCTGAACGTTGAGTTTGAATTTGATAAAGCGATTGTGCGCGCCATCTACGGTGATGAACTGCAAGCTGTTGCGAACGCTATGAAAGTTCATGATGACATTACGCTGGTGCTTGAAGGACACACTGATGCCAGGGGTTCTGACAGCTATAACCAAGGACTGTCTGAGCGTCGCGCTGCAGCTGTGAAAGCCAGAATCGTAGAGGATTATGGTATTGACCCAAGCCGTGTTACCACCGAAGGTTACGGTGAAAGCCGTCCGATTGCTGACAATAGCACTGTAGAAGGTCGTGAACGTAACCGTCGTGTAGTTGGCGAAATGACCTTCACTGAAGTTGTAGAGTAATTCGATTAGATTGTGCAGTTTGCACAACATCAAAACGGCGTCCTAGGGCGCCGTTTTTTTTGGCAATAAATTCTCGGGATGGGAGCTGAGTTGAAGTGAATACCCTTTACTGGCATGACTACGAAACGTTCGGCATTGATCCTTCAAGGGATTGCCCATCCCAGTTTGCCGGTGTGCGAACGGACGAAAATCTGAATATCATTGGTGAGCCGCTTTCCATTTATTGTCAGCCCTCTATAGATCGTCTGCCATCACCAATGGCTTGTCTGGTCACGGGAATTACCCCGCAAAAGGCACGGGAGCAGGGTATTCCGGAGTCGGTCTTCATCGAACAGGTTTACCGTGAACTCTCACAGTCTGGTACCTGTGGGGTTGGCTACAACAGTATCCGTTTTGATGATGAGGTCACTCGCTACACGCTCTACCGAAATTTCTACGACCCCTATGAGCGCGAATGGAAGCATGGTAATTCTCGCTGGGACATTATTGATATGGTTAGGCTGGCCAGGGCATTGCGACCGGAGGGCATTGAGTGGCCAAATTACGAAGATGGTTCCCCCTGCTTTAAGCTGGAGCAGCTGACACAGGCAAATGGTATCAGTCATGAGTCGGCCCACGATGCACTGTCAGATGTCATGGCTACGATTGCGATGGCGCGCTTGGTCAGAGATAAACAGCCAAAGCTCTACCAGTATATTTACGACCACCGCCTGAAGCAGAAAGTGGCAGCATTGATTGATCTGAAACAGCAAACGCCATTTCTCCATGTATCCGGCAAATTGCCCAGAGACAATGGTTATACGGCCCTGATGATGCCGTTGGCTAAGCATCCTTCTAACAGTAATGCCATTATTTGTTTTAACTTACAGGGCGACGCCAGGGCATTGCTCGATCTCTCCCCGGAGCAGATTCGAGAGCGGCTTTTTACTCGTGCGGATGACCTGCCTGACGGTGTTGAACGTTTGCCGCTGAAAAATGTGCAAATTAACCGATGTCCTGTAGTGGCCACTGCCAAGTTACTGGATGAGGCAGCAGCTGAACGACTGGGTATCGACTTGCAGCACTGCGAACGCAACCGGCAGTCACTGCAGGGATGTGATCTCTCCACAAAGCTGGCAGCGGTATTTTCCGGGCAGGTATTTGATAGAACTGATGACGTGGATCGTCGTCTCTATGATGGTTTCCTTGGTGACGATGACCGGTTGATGTTACACGAGGTGAGACATGCTTCTGCGGCTGAATTGGCAGCGGACAGCTTCCACTTCAGGGATGAGCGCTATCAGCAATTGTTGTTTCTCTACAGGGCGAGGAATTACCCTGAGTCCCTGAATGAGGAAGAGCTGCATTTATGGGAAGAATGGCGCTTTAATCGTCTTACCAGTCCATCCAGTGGTTATCTCTGTCTGGAAACCTATCACTCCGAAATCAACCAGCTCCTGGCCAAGGCGGATGTCAGTGAGCGGGATCGCGCACTGCTTCATGCGCTGCAGGAATGGGGCGACCAGATTTTATAGTGACCGGATAGTTGTCAGGCCGCTGGTTCACTTTCGGCAAAATGGCTAAAATGCAGCGCTTGATTGATCATCCGTGGGGGCATCGTGGAATTTAAGGGCAGCAGTATTCTTTCCATCAGTCAGTTCGAGCGCGGGGATATCGATCGTATTTTTCGGGTCGCTGACCGAATGGAACCCTATGCCCAGCGCCAGAAAATCACCCGTGTTCTGGAAGGCGCCATTCTCGGTAACATGTTCTTTGAGGCCAGTACCAGAACTCGAATCAGCTTTGGCAGCGCCTTTAATCTGCTTGGCGGAGAAGTCCGTGAGACAGTAGGATTTGAAGCCTCAGCCCTCGCCAAAGGGGAGTCGCTACAGGATACCGCCAGGGTCTTGTCCGGTTTCAGTGACATCATCTGTATGCGCCACCCACAATCCGGTTCGGTGGCAGATTTTGCCAGTGTCAGTCGGGTGCCCGTGATCAACGGCGGTGATGGCAGTAACGAACATCCCAGCCAAGCACTTTTGGATCTCTACACTATTGAGAAAGAGCTCAAAGGTCATGGGCGCCAACTCGATGGCTTGCGCATTGCCATGATTGGTGACTTGAAGCATGGGCGTACGGTGCATTCCCTGTGCAAATTGTTGATGCTGTTCCAACACGTATCCGTGCAGCTCGTCTCCCCGGTGGAACTCGCTATGCCCAGGGAACTGGTTGAGGATATGCGTGCTGCGGGAATTCAGGTGGAAGAGTCCGAGCGCCTTGAGTCCAGCATTTCTCATGTGGATATCGTGTACTCCACCCGTATCCAGGAAGAGCGTTTTTCCAGCAAGGATGAAGCGGATCTGTACCGCGGCCGTTTCCGCCTCAATCAGGCTATATACACCTCCCATTGCGAACCCAATACGGTCATTATGCACCCACTTCCTCGGGATTCTCGTGCAGAGGCTAATGAGCTTGATCGCGACCTGGATAGCAACCCGAATCTGGCAATTTTTCGCCAGACTGACAACGGGTTGCTCGTGCGTATGGCACTGTTTGCCATGATCCTGGATGTTACCCATTTGATTGAAAAATACGCCACCGAAGTGCGTTGGTTTAATCCGCGTCAGCCCGCATGTTGATTTGCCGCACGGCGATAACCTGTCATAACAACAAGAGTCAGCCACGTTACCATCATGAATGAATTTGACGATATTCGTCCCTACTACGACGCCGAAGTTCCGGATGTTCTTGCCCGTTTGGCAGCCAGTCGCGAATTTATCGATACGCTGATGTCCATCAAGTATCCGCTGATGGGGCGTCTTGCCCCATGGCTGATGAGACCACTGATTGCCCGGGTGTTGCGTCAGTCCTTTGCCAAGATTCATTGTGTGCGTGACTTTCAAGAGGCTGTCGGCACCAGCATGGGCAATTTATTGAAGAAGATTGACTGTCATCTGACGGTATCAGGTCTCGATAAGCTGGACCCTAACACTGCCTATCTCTTCATAAGTAATCACCGCGATATTGCGATGGACCCCGCTTTTGTCAATTTCGTGCGCTATCGCAATGGCCACGATACGGTGCGTATTGCTATTGGCGATAATCTGATGACCAAGGATTTCGCATCGGATCTGATGCGGGTTAACAAGAGTTTTATCGTGAAACGCTCTGTTGAGGGGCGCAGGGAGAAGCTGGATGCGTTGCTGCAGCTGTCGCGTTATATCCGTTTCTCTCTGGTGGATGAGCTCGCCTCGGTCTGGATCGCCCAGCGAGAAGGTCGTGCCAAGGACGGGATCGACAAGACAGAAAAAGCCTTGCTAAAAATGTTGTCCCTGAGCAAGACGAAGGAGCAGTCCTTTGCCGACGCCATCCGTGAGTTGAAGGTGGTGCCAGTGGCCATTTCTTACGAACTGGATCCGCTTGATGCTGCCAAGGGCCGAGAGCTCTATGCCAAACAAACTGCCGGGGTTTATCAAAAAGAAGAGCACGAGGACTTGCTCAGTATTTACCATGGAATTGTTGGGCGCAAAGGTGCCGTGCATGTGGCGTTTGGTGAGCCTTTAGAGCAGGGCATTGATACCCCCGAGGAAATGGCCGAGATGGTGGATTGCCAGATCATTGGCAACTACCGGCTTCACCCAACCAACATTATTGCCTATCAGCAGCTTGAGGGTGATCGGCCGGAACTTGCGGCCTGGAAAGCCGGTATGGATTGTGATTGGCAGAAAAAAATACAGGCCTTTGATGAGCGCATCAATGCCATGCCGGAGGCACATCGGAGTATCGTGCTCAATATGTATGCGAATCCAGTGCGCAGCAAGCTCCGGTTGGGTCTCAGCTAACGGTGCTTGAAACTGAGCTGAGAGATCAAATTCAGCAGGGCTACCGGACGTTTCTGGAAGCGAATAAGTTGCGCCCGCGATTGGGGCAAAAGCAGATGATTGCTGCCATCGCTAATGCTCTCGCGGGCATCGAAAGTGATGCGGATGGCAGGCGACTGGCGGGCAATCCCATCACGGTGGTGGAAGCGGGTACGGGCACAGGTAAAACACTCTCTTATTTGCTGGCAGCTCTGCCCATCGCCCGAGCGCGCGGCAAGCGGGTGGTGATTGCCACTGGTTCAGTGGCGCTGCAGGAACAATTGGTAAATCGTGACATCCCTAATTTGCTGGAGAGCACAGGCTGGGATTACCGAATCGCCTTGGCCAAGGGACGTGGCCGCTATCTGTGCCCGGTTCGTCTGGACCAATGCCTGGATTCCGCTACGGCCAGGGATAGCGGCATGTTCCTGTTTGAGGATGAAATCAGTTTTAACCCCACCAGTAAGCTCATTGCCAGTTATCGCGCCATGGATAAGGCATTGCAGGCTGGAAGCTGGGTTGGTGACCGCGATAGTTGGGTGGAATCCATGGAGGATAATGACTGGCGCCCCCTGACGGTGGACCGTCGCCAGTGTACCGGACGACGCTGCCGGATGATCCGAGAGTGCTGCTTTTTCAATGCCCGGGACGAATTGGAAGAGGCGGACTGTATAGTCGCCAACCACGATCTGGTGATGGCCGATCTGGCCCTCGGTGGAGGGGTTATTCTCCCTTCCCCCGAAGACACGATATATATCTTCGATGAAGGCCATCGTATTGCCGCTACGGCCCTCAATCACTTCGCGGGCACTTGTCGTTTGCGAACCACTATCGGGTGGCTGGGGCGCATGAAAAAACAAGTAGACGGTTGGACGCCGCTCTTGAAAGAAGCCCCGGAACTGGTATCTCGTCTGGAAAAACTCCATATTGCAGCCACTGAAGCAGAAAAATTGCTCGGCTTGAGTTTTCCTTTACTGGAAAAGTTTCTTGATCAACTGCCTGACGGTGAAGAGGAGCCTCGCTGGTGTTTTCCAGGTGGTGATCCTGGAGTGGATGTCCGAGAATTGGCAGGTCACCTGGTACAGGGGTTGGGTGTGTTAACCACAACCATTGAAGTGCTTTCTGACCGTCTGGGTGAGGCGATGGATGAGCCTCATTTCCCGGTGCCACGTGTAGACCTCGAGCAGTTGTTTCAGCAAGTAGGTATCTGGCAGGGACGGGTGGAAGGCGCCCTGCATCTTTGGCAGTGCTATGCCCGCGAGGATGATCCCAAAATCGGTCCTCCTTATGCTCGTTGGTTGGTACTGGAGCAGGGCGGTAGTAATCCGGATATCCGTGTCGCCGCCTCGCCAACTGATGCGGGGGGCATTTTTCGAGCTAGTCTGTGGCAACGCTGTCATGCCGCGATCATTACCTCTGCTACCCTGCGGACCCTGGGTAAATTCGATAATTTTATTAAACGCTGTGGGTTGCCGGAAACCGCATCCTATACCGCAGTGGCCGGAACGTTTGATTATGGGCAAGCTGGCGTGATCTCCGTGCCGGATATCGGTGCTGATGGCGCAGACAGCCGCATACACACTGAGGCATTGATCAACGCTCTGCCGGATATTGTCAAATGGTCGGAAGGTACTCTGGTGCTGTTTGCCTCCCGGCGACAGATGGAAAAGGTATATGAGAACCTGCCTGCGGAGTGTAAGGGCCCGGTGCTCATGCAAGGGCAGTGGTCCAATCAGGAAATCGTTCGCCTTCATCGGGCCGCAATAGATAGTGGTGAGGGCAGTGTGATTTTTGGGCTGGCCAGCTTTGCAGAGGGCATGGACTTTCCAGGGGATTACTGCCGCCACGTGGTCATTGCCAAATTGCCCTTTGCCGTGCCGGATGATCCCGTATATCAAACCTTGTCTGATTGGCTCGAACAGCAGGGTGGTAATGCTTTTATGGAATTGATGTTGCCGGATGCATCACTGCGCCTGCACCAGGCCTGTGGGCGGCTGATTCGCACAGAGCAGGATACGGGGCGTATCACTATCCTCGACCGGCGGATAGTCAGTAAACGCTACGGCCAGCAGATGCTCGATGATCTGCCCCCCTTTCGACGCGAAATCCGCTAAGCGTGTTGCAGAGGCCACGGGTGGAGATAATTGCGTGACAGGTAGATACCACCTGTTGGCGCAACAACTTTGCCTGCTTGAAAGCCAGTTGAGGGACATGGCGCTGTGGTCGGAGTATGTGCCGGATGCGATGGCCTTGGCTAGTTGCGAGCCGTTTGCCGTGGACACCCTGACCTTTGTGGAGTGGCTGCAGTTTATCTTCTTGCCACGTATGCAGCAGTTAGTGGATGCCGTCGCACAGCTACCGACTGCCTGCTCGATTGCTCCCATGGCGGAGGAATATTTTCGCGGGGTGAGTGTCGATTCCGGTGCGCTTCTCGCGCTGTTGGCGAGCATTGACAAGATCCTCTCATCGCCATCAGATACACACTGATATCAACTCAACCAGACTGAGGGCCGCCCCATGACACTATGCACCTTTGATTACCACGGTTGTAACGTCTTTGTCGCCGGCGGTACCAGCGGCATCAATCTGGGCATTGCCCACGGTTTCGCCAAGGCCGGTGCCAATGTCGCGGTGTTGAGCCGTTCTCAGCAAAAGGTCGATAACGCTGTGGCGGATTTGCAACAATACGGCGGCAAAGTGTTGGGCTATGCGGCGGATGTACGTGATGCGGATCGTCTTCAGGTGGTATTTGCGGAAGCTCACCGTGAGTTAGGGTTCTTTGATGTATTGGTGTCCGGCGCGGCGGGTAATTTCCCGGCAGCGATTCAGACTATGTCCAGTAATGCATTTAAAGCAGTGATGGATATCGATCTACTGGGTACATTTAATGTACTGCGATTCAGTCATGCTTACCTGCGCAAACCGGGTGCTTGCGTGATCAATATTTCTGCGCCCCAGGCATTTCTCCCCATGGAGATGCAGTCGCATGTCTGCGCCGCCAAAGCGGGTGTCGATATGTTGACTCGCACGGCAGCTCTGGAATGGGGGCCATCAGGTATTCGCGTTAATTCACTGGTGCCGGGGCCAATTGCTGGCACAGAGGGCATGAAGCGGCTGGCACCACCGGGAAAGATGGGAGCAGACATGGTCGCGAAGTCTGTACCTCTTCGGCGTCTGGGCACCCCAGAGGATATTGCCCAAGCGGCGATGTTTGTAGCCTCTGGAGCCGCCAGTTATATCAACGGCGCAATATTGCCGGTAGATGGCGGCTGGAGCCTTGGCGGCGCTGCGGAGCTAGGTCGCAATCTGTTGGCCATGGTAGGAAAGCAGGATTTGTAAACTGTGTCGGGCGGTTCAGGAGACAGCGTTTTGGGCACTGCTTATTTCTTCGAGTCGTTGTTCGATTGCCTTCTGTATACCGAGAGCATCAAGGCCTATGGCAGAAAGCTGCTGCTGATGGCTGCCATGGTCGACGAAACGGTCTGGCAGACCGAGGTGCATGATCGGTAGCACCATGCCAGTGTCGGCCAGGTGTTCGCTCACTGCAGCACCTGCGCCACCCTGTATTGTGTTTTCCTCCAGTGTCACCAGAAGCTCGTGCTGGGAGGCCAGCCGGTCGACTAGTGCGGTGTCCAGAGGTTTCACAAAGCGCATATCTGCCACTGTGGCGCCGAGTTGTTCGGCTGCCTGTAGTGCGGTGGGAAGCAGCGAGCCAAAGTTGAGGATCGCAATACGGTTGCCCACTCGTTTTACTTGCCCTTTGCCGATGGGTAGGGCTGTCATCGGTTTTTCTATCACGGCACCTGGTCCGGTGCCGCGGGGGTAACGAACGGCTGCAGGCCCTTGGTGAATAAACCCGGTATACAGCAATTGCCGTGTTTCGTTTTCGTCGGAAGGGGTCATCACCAGTATATTGGGGATGCAGCGTAGGTAGGTGAGGTCAAAACTGCCCGCATGGGTGGGACCATCTTCTCCCACCAGTCCGGCCCGGTCGATACCGAAGAGGACATCGAGATTTTGCAGCGCTACATCATGAATCAGTTGGTCGTAGGCGCGTTGCAGGAAGGTTGAGTAGATGGCGACCACTGGTTTCATGCCCTCACAGGCCAGACCGGCTGCCAGCGTGACTGCGTGCTGTTCGGCAATGGCGACGTCATGAAAACGATCGGCAAAGCGCTGCGCGAAATCGACCATGCCGGAACCTTCACACATGGCGGGGGTGATGCCCACCAGACGGACGTCTTTTTCCGCCATATCACACAACCAGTCGCCAAATACCTTCTGGTATTTGACCTTGGGAGGGGTCAACTCGGCAGGCGGTTTGGCCACAGCAACCTGTGGTTTATTTTTCGGCTCGATCTTGTTGAGGGCGTGATAGCCGACAGGGTCAGCCTCTGCCGGGCCAAATCCTTTCCCTTTGCGGGTGATGGTGTGCAGCAGGATTGGTCCGTTCAGTTGTTTCAGGTTGCGCAGTGTTTGCACTAACAGCGGCAGGTTGTGACCATCAATTGGGCCAATGTAGTTAAACCCCAGTTCCTCGAACACAATGCCCGGTGCCACCATTGCTTTCAGATGTTCTTCTGTCTTGCGCACAAAACTGGCGGCGGAAGGCACGGAACGCAGCACCTTTTTTCCACCTTCACGGATAGAGTTGTAAAAGCGGCTGGACCAGATTTTTGAGAAATAGGTGGCGAGTCCACCCACATTGTGGGATATCGACATGTTGTTGTCGTTCAGCACTACTAGCAGATTGGCGTCGGTGTGTGCAGCGTGGTTGAGTGCCTCAAAGGCCATTCCCGCCGTCATGGCACCGTCGCCGATCACTGCCACCACGTCCCGCTGTTCGCCCTTCATGGCGGAACCAAGGGCCATACCGAGGGCGGCGCTGATAGAGGTGCTGGAATGGCCAACCCCAAAGGTGTCGTATTCGCTTTCATTCCGGTTCGGAAAGGCTGATAGCCCCCCAGCCTGGCGGATACTCGGCATCATCTCCCGGCGGCCAGTGAGGATTTTATGGGGGTAGGCCTGGTGGCCGACATCCCATACCAGCCGGTCGTGGGGGGTGTTGAAGACATGGTGCAGGGCAATGGTCAGCTCGACAGTGCCTAATCCAGCCCCAAAATGACCGCCGCTCTTGCCGACACTATAGAGCAGGTAGGCCCGCAGCTCATCCGCGAGCAAAGGCAATTGATCATCAACCAGTTCACGAAGGTGAAATGGGTGATCAATACTGTCCAGCAACGGGGTGTCCGGGCGAGTCAGCGGTATGTCATTGAAGGTTTTTGCCATGCGGGATCGACTGAACGCAAAGGGGGCAATATTACACCAAAATGGCTAACGAGGCCCCTGTGGTGGGTGAAAAACCCCTGCTAATCTAGCAACCTCGGCTGACAATATAATCTGCTATGGCGCGCAGTTGGTCGGCACGCTCGTCAAACTCGGATATTGCCTCCAATGCCGCCTTGTGCAGTTCCCGAGCTTTTTCCCTGGCGCCGCTGAGTCCCAGCAGAGTTACATAGGTGGGTTTATTGAGTGCCATATCGGCACCCTGTTGTTTGCCGATGGCCTCGGTGGAGCCGGTGACATCGAGAATGTCATCCTGTACCTGGAAAGCGAGGCCAACTGCTTCCCCATATTGGGTAAGGGCATCCAGTTGTTGATTGTTTGCGTCGGCAGTTAATGCACCCATGAGGATACTGGCACTGATTATCGCACCGGTCTTGTGACGGTGGACCTGTTCCAGTTCGGACAGAGTCAACGTTTTGTCGACAGCGGAAATATCCAGTGCCTGGCCAAGCACCATGCCCGCAGGACCAGAGGCATTGCATAGTATCGCCAGCTGGCGGAGAGCTAGCTGAGGGGCGTCTTCGTGAACGTTTAACAGTTGCTGAAAGGCCAGGGTCTGAAGTGCGTCCCCAGCGAGAATGGCCGTGGCCTCATCAAAGGCTATGTGGCAGGTAGGTTTGCCACGTCGCAGGTGGTCGTCATCCATAGCAGGGAGATCGTCGTGGATCAGCGAATAGGCGTGGATCATTTCCACTGCGGCTGCTACGCCATCAGTTGAACGGGTTATTTCACCAATGGCATATGCCGCCGCATAAGCCAGCACTGGACGAACACGTTTTCCGCCATTAAAGACGCTGTAGCGAATAGCCGCTTGGAGGTTTTTCTCAGATGCTGTAGCCGGAGGTAGCGCCTCCTCCAGGTAGCTGTCCACACGTTGCCGGGATGACCGTACAAAGTCTTCGAATGACATGGCTGGCATTAGTCATTCTCGGTATTGAATTCGCTGGGTCCATCAGCGCCACGGGTGAGTATGTCCACCTTTAGTTCGGCATCCTTCAGTGCCTGCTGGCACTCGCGAGTAATTTTAATGCCCTCTTCAAAGGCTTTGAGGGATTCTTCCAAGCTCAGTGAGCCTTTTTCCATCTCATTAACCAGTGTTTCCAACTGGTTGAGTTTTTGTTCGAAGTCCACTGTTTTTTTGCGTGCTGCCACGATTAATACTCCAGCCATCAAGCCGCAACACTAACTGAGCGTCGCTGTTCGGTCAATTTTGATCAAAGCTGCGGTGTAATCTTTTTCCTACATGAAAAGGGGGAAATACCTGATGTCCACAGAGCAAAAAAAGGGGGATAGTGGACTGGCATGGAAGCTGCGGCACACGGATGTGTTTTACCACGGAGCTACAGGGATGTTAGGTGATTTCTGTTCCATGGTTGGAACGCAACTTTCCTATACTGCCTTAAAGCCCTGATACGTTTACGTATCAGGGCTTTGTTTTATAGCCCTCCGTTGACAGTTATGCTTCCTGCGGTATGATTGAGCAAACATACACCCTTTGGAGGGGTGCGCCTTCAAGTGCTGTATAGGACATAGGGTGCGTTGTCACCAGAGTGTTAGTCAGCCCATGATGCTTCGCAGACAGCGAAGTACACCTAGCGTTTCCTCCTTTTCCGGACCATTTTTGAAACCCCCGCCAGAGCTTTTTGGCGGGGGTTTCTGCTTTTGGGCAATTAATCGAGTACTTGGGGCAGCACGTCGTCGAGGGAACCATTGATTATGCAACAAGCGAGAATTTTGCGTCTGAATCAGGCAGGCCAGCCCATTGAGTGGCTGGACTGGCAGGAAGCTGTGGGCCTGTTTGCCAGGGAGATGATCGTCTGGACGATGGGTGATGTGGTGAAACGGGTACAGGGCGGGCGTTCCCGCCTCACCGGTAGGCAATCACAGATTACGTTGCCCAGTATCATTGCCTGCGGTGGTGGTCGGTTGGCTCAACCCAGGACCACTTATCCGTTGAATAACCCGGCATTGTTTGCTCGCGACGGATACACCTGTATGTATTGTGCCCGGTCATTTTCTGCTCACCAACTCACCAGAGATCATATTGTGCCCACCTCGCGGGGCGGGAAAGACAAATGGCAAAATGTCGTCTCTGCATGTCGTCGGTGCAATCAGCATAAGGCCAATTACCTGTTGGAAGAGATCAATATGGAGCTGGTAGCCCTGCCATTCTGCCCTAATAATGCTGAATATCTGGCACTGATTAACTCCAGGCGCATTCTGGGTGACCAGATGGAATTTTTGCGGGGGCAGTTTTCCCGAAACTCGCGCTGGTTGTAGCTCACGTTTTCGGTTTATTTCGTGCTAGCCTCTGCACCCTAAACACCTTGTGGGGAGAATGTGGCCGTGGAGCTGGGTATTGCCGGTAAAAATGCATTGGTCTGTGCCGCCAGTAAGGGGTTGGGCCGTGGATGTGCCATGGCGTTGGCGGCAGAAGGCGTGAAAGTGACGATCCTTGCCCGTCAGCAGAAGGTGCTGGAACAGACCGCAATGGAGATTCGCGATCGTACTGGGGTAGAGGTCAACACAGTAGTGGCAGACATCACCACGGAGGCGGGTCGTGATATAGCACTTACAGTCTGCCCTGCGCCGGATATTCTGGTGAATAATGCTGGGGGGCCGCCCCCTGGGGACTTTCGGGACTGGCGACAGCAGCACTGGTTTGATGCCGTTAATGACAATATGTACAGTCCAATCGATATGATTCGCCGCACACTCGATGGCATGCTTGAAAGAGACTTTGGACGCATCATTAATATTACCAGCGCGGCGGTTAAGCAGCCTATCGGGGCCTTGGGGCTGTCGAATGGCGCGCGGTCCGGTCTAACCGGTTTTGTGGCCGGTATTTCCCGGGATACAGCTCGTTGTAATGTCACCATTAATAACCTGTTGCCGGGTCTGTTTGACACGGATAGAGGCCGTGGAGCCGCGGCATTGATTGGCGGTGGAAGTGGGCTGTCGGGGGATGAATATATTGCAACACTACCCGCTGGCCGACTCGGTCTCATAGAGGAGTTCGGCGCTACCTGTGCGTTCCTGTGCAGCCAGCAGGCGGCCTATATCACTGGACAGAATATTCTGGTTGACGGCGGGAATTACCGTGGGACGTTTTAATTCTCTCGGCGCTCTAACGTTATTGGCTGCGACCTAGCTAGTCAGGCTCTGGGCCAACACCAGTAGGATCAGTAGTGGGCAGCAGTACTTCGCGTAACTTGGCCAGATTTTCCAGAACAAGCTGTATTCGACTTCGGGATGGCCGCTGCGAATCTCCTCCAGAATCATGTCCCTGTGCCACACCCAAGTGGCAAACACGCAGAGTAGTAGCCCCAGTAAAGGCTGGCTATATTCTGTGGTCAGGGTGACGACCAACCCAAAGAGCGCCTCGAAATTGACAATTATCGCGGAGCTGACCACAAAGATGGCTGCTCCCGTTAGCCAGGTCGCTGCACGGCGATGGGTGGCATGATTTTCGATGGTGTAAGAAACCGGCACTTCCAGCATGGAAATTGATGACGTCAGTGCGGCAATTGACATCAGTGCGAAAAAGACCAATGCGACCAGTGTTCCTACCATGCCCATTCCGGCAAACAATGCTGGCAGCGTCTGGAAAATCAGGTCTGGACCAGCGATCAAGTTACCACTCTCGGTGTAGATCGTTAAACCATATTGCTGTGCTACAAACAGGGCCGGCAAGACCAGCAGTCCAGCAAGGAAGGCTATAGACGAGTCCACCAGCGTAACAATTGCACCCACGGCGGGGAGGTTTTCTTCAGGCCGCAGGTAGGAGCCATAAATCAGCATGGTTCCCACCCCTAGGGACAGGGAAAAAAAAGCCTGGCCGAGGGCACTAACAATGAGCTTGGGGTCGTTGAGCTGGGAGAAGTCCGGGATCAAATACACTTTGAGTCCCGCGATTGCGCCTGGCTGTATCAGTACATAGAGAATCAGACCTGCAAACATGACCAGTAGCGCGGGCATCAAGCGGCAAGACCACTTTTCAATCCCATGCTCGACGCCTGCCGCGATCACCGAGCATGTGAGCACCAGAAAAAGGCCTGTAAACAACAGATTGCGTGCCATGCTGTTGCTGGTCAGCCAGTCAGACAGGCCATTGAATCCGCCCAGCGTGGCCAGCGGATCGACGAGATAGGCGAGCATCCAGCCGGCTACAATGCTGTAGAAACTCAGGATCAATGACGCCACCAGAATGCCGTAGTAACCGGTCAGTTTACCGATGCTCTTCGAGGTGCGGTCGGGTGAAATGATCTGTAGGGCATGAACCATATTGGCTTTGGTGTGGCGGCCAATGATCAATTCCGCCATCAAGGCGGGGTAGGCTAGGCAGAATGCCAGCACAAAATACATCAAGACAAAGGCGCCACCACCGTTTTCAGCAGCGTTAGTGGGGAATCCCCAAATATTGCCGAGACCGACTGCTGAGCCGGAAGCGGCCAGGATAAACCCGGCTTTTGAAGAAAATTCTCCACGGTGGGAAGGCATGGGCAGGACTCTCTTGGGGCGCAGTGAGTATGTTAGCGAGTTTAATGTCGTGGCGGAAACATCAGTTGTTGAGTAACACGATCTTACCGATCTGGTTGAAATTCGCCATGAGTTGGTGGGCTGTTTCAGCCTGTTCCATAGGCAGTATCTGATCAATGACCGGGGTAATCCTTTGGTGTGCCACGAACGCCAGCATCGCGGCAAATTCATCATTGTTGCCCATGGTAGTACCCTGGATGCGAATGTGGCGGAAAAATAATTTTGCCATCTCCAGTCCGTTGTCGGGGTTGCCAAGGGTGGCGCCAAAAAAAACAAATCGTCCTGCGGGAAGCAGGGTATCCAGCAGCTGATTGAGCGCATTGCCACCGGCGCTGTCGATCACTGTATGAAAGCCACCAGCTTGCTGGCGTAGTTTCTGATAACAGTCCGGATCGTGATAGTTTTCGCCGCCAGCTACTCCCATACGGTGGGCGGCTATGAGTTTTTCGGCACTGCCGCTGGTGACATAGACCTGGGCTCCGTGATGTAGGCACCAGAGAATGGCAAAGGTGGAGACCCCACTACCCGCTCCGGTGATCAGCACCCGCTGGCCCGCTTTAACTTCCGCCTGGGTGATGGTTGCGCGCCAAGCCGTTAACCCGGCCAATGGAATGGCTGCGGCCTGAGCCCAGTCCAGGTGAGCTGGTTTGGGGTAGACGTTAGCAGCGGGGACGCAAATAGCCTCGGCAAAGGTGCCTTGGTCAGGCATGCCCAGCACGCGGAAATCTGGGCCGAAACTGGATTGCTCCTCTCCCCACGCCAGGGCAGGGTATATGACCACTTCAGATCCAAGCATGCCGGAGTCCACTCCATCGCCAACGGCTTCGACGATCCCAGCGCCATCGGAGCCCGGCACACACGGCAATTGCATTTTTGGGTACTTGCCGAGGGTGATCCAGTAATCGCGGCGGTTCAAGGCGCTTGCCTTGAGATTGACTCGGACTTCCCCTGCAGCGGGCTGGGGAGTGTCAATTTCCTGAATAACCAGTCCCGTTGGACCGTTGGTTTTTTTTAGTACCACTGCTTTCATCGGCTTTTCCACCTGTCGCTATTCAGTCCCTTTGATTGATGTGTATTCTGTGACTATGCTCTTTTTGCAGGGAACAAGGTAACTAAGTTCGCAATTAGACCCACAGTCGCAAGTAAACAGCAGGTGGTGACGATGTTCAAAAATATTCTCGTGCCGACAGGTCTGGCTGACAAGAGTGAAAAAACGATCCGCACTGCCTTGGACATGGCAGTTCAGTCTGGGGGGCATGTGTACCTATTGCATGTGCTGGAAAAGCTGGGAGGCGACACGGACGATGAAATAGAAGCGTTTTATCTGAAACTTGCGGAAAAAGCTGACCAGACATTGACGCTCTGGCAGAAACGCTTCCAGGCGGAGTTTCCCGGAGTACATATTGATAAAAATATCCAGGTAGGAAAACGGGCTCCGGAGATCATCGACTTCTGTGAAAAAAAGCATATCGACCTGATTGTGATGGCCTCTCGCAGTGTTAATACAGACCAGCAGCCTTTTGGTACGCTCAGTCATCAGGTGGCACTGTTCGCACCCGTTTCGGTGCTTGTGGTGCGCTGACCGGAAAATCCATCCCCGGGCAGAAAAGGAAATTTGTCGCTGCCCTTGAAATTTATTTTGTCGCACATAAATAACCTATGCGGGCATCAGGTCTCTTGCAGAGTGATGATCCGCAATCCATTTTTTTATATTGCTTCTCATGGAGAATATTTTATGGCGACAATTGATTTGACCCCACTGTACCGCAGCACCGTTGGCTTCGACCGTCTCGCGCCGATGCTGGAGACGGCCTTGCGCAACGACCACGCGGCAACCTATCCCCCCTACGATATCGAAGTGATCGATGAAAACCGCTATGCCATCACCATTGCGGTGGCCGGTTTTGAGCGAAGTGAACTGGATATCCAGGTAGAAAAAGGTGTGCTGACTTTGCGTGGCAAGAAAGACGCCGCTACATCTGATCGGCGCTATTTACACCAGGGCATTGCCCGTCGTGGCTTTGAGCGTAAATTTAATCTTGCCGATCATGTCGAGGTGACGAACGCCTCACTCCAGAACGGCCTGTTGATGATCAGTTTGGTTAGGGAAATCCCCGAGGCGATGAAACCTAAGAACATTCCGATCGGTGATACCGCTGCTGTGCTGGAAGGTGCGACTGAGCAAAGCGCGTAAGACCATAGACATGGGGTAGCGGAATATCTGCTACCCCATTCTTATTGCAATTAGGTGGAATTTTTTTTGCAGGCCCTTGTCCCATTGATCAGCGAGCTTGTTGATCGTTGCCCGAATCCGGACCGCTACCGAGAGCGGTGCACTCAACCTGGATCCATTAAATAAAAAATGATTTGTGCCCCTGCCGGCTCAAGTCCGAAAAAATCACCCCAGCAATTACCAGGAGTTTTTACCATGCAGCAAGTTAGACATTTTATGCTCGCGGTATCCATGTTGTTCTTTATTGCATCCAGTCAGGCGGCGCTGCCCCTGCAGGACGGTGTTGGCCAGGCGTTGCCCTCACTGTCACCTATGTTGAAACAAGTTAACCCCGCAGTGGTTAACATTGCCACATTCTCCACTCAGCAGCAGGCCAATAACCCTTTGCTGAATGACCCTTTCTTTAGGCACTTCTTCAATATTCCAGATGATCGTCAGTTGCGACAGCAACCACCCAAAAAACGTCAGCAGAGTGCTGGCTCCGGCGTGATTATTAACGCGGCTGACGGTATCGTCATGACAAATTACCATGTGATAAAGGGCGCCGATGAGGTGCAGGTGTCTCTGGAGGATGGCCGTTCCTTTACCGCTGAAGTCAAAGGGGCTGACCCCGAACTGGATATTGCGATTGTGCAAATCAAAGCGGATAACCTGGTGGCAGTGCCGCTGGGCAACTCCAGTGATCTGGAGGTAGGCGATTTCGTGGTGGCCATCGGCAACCCCTTCGGGCTTGGCCAGACAGTGACCACGGGAATAGTCAGCGCCTTGGGGCGTACGGGTTTGGGTATTGAAGGCTACGAAAATTTTATTCAGACCGACGCATCCATTAATCCCGGCAACTCCGGTGGAGCACTGGTCAACCTGCGTGGCGAGCTGGTGGGTATCAATACAGCCATCCTGGCCCCTTCCGGCGGTAATGTGGGAATTGGTTTTGCCATCCCCGTCAATATGGCCAAGGCGAGTATGGCGCAGATTGTCGAGCACGGTGAAGTGAAGCGGGGTCAGCTCGGGATTGGGATTCAGGATATTACCCCTGAACTCCGGGAGGCCTTTGAGTTGGAAAATGGGCAGCAGGGAGTGCTGGTGACCGGTGTTAGTGAAGATTCCCCCGCTGAGGAATCCGGTGTTCAGGCTGGAGATGTGATTATTGCGGTAGACGGTGAGGAGACCAGCTCTGCCGGTCAGCTGCGTAGTCAGATCGGCATTAAAGCCATTGGTGAAAAAGTGAAGTTGACGGTTATCCGTGATGGTAAGAAGAAGAAAATAGATGTGAAGGTGGGAGAGCCCCAGCAACTCACATCTGTTAGCGGCAAACTACATACTTTGCTGGAAGGTGCTCGCTTTGAGGACAACCCTGATGGAGAAGGGGTCATTGTGGCCGGCCTTTCTCCCAACTCTGCTGCTGCCTACAGCGGTCTGCGTCCCGGTGACATTATTCTCGGTGCTAACCGCCAGCGTGTAAAAGATATCGATAGTTTCAAAAAAGCGCTGACGCACAGTAAAGATTCCGTACTTCTGCACATCAACCGCAGCGGGAATTCACTTTACCTGGTCATCAGGTGATGTCCCATTTCCGCCTGACCGGTGCTGCCCGCCCGGTCAGGCGGTGAGTTTTTGCATTGATCAATACTTTAGGTTTGATGGAGTTAACGGTTGAGGGTGTCAAAAAGAGATAGTCTGATTGGCACCTGCAGTTAGCCGTTCGCTACGGCAATTTTTACTATGCTTAGATACACGGCTGTTATGATCAGCAGTTCAGCCTAGATCCCTTTCAAAGGAGTTGAGTTATGAAATACCGTTCATTAAAGCAATTTGTATGTTTTCTGATGGTCCCCTTGATGATGTTGGCCGGTGTCACTGCCCAGACTCAGGCTGCGATGATCAGCACTGATAACATTGCAGCTGAAGTCTCCTCTGATCTGGGACGAGATGAAATCAAAAGCCTGCTGGATCGGCAGGATGTATCTGAACAGCTGTCCGCCATGGGTGTTAACACTGCGGATGTCATGGACCGCGTCGACGCCATGAGCGATGCAGAAATAGCACAGCTACACCAGCAGATGGAGACACTCCCCGCGGGGGCCGGCGCGTTGGGTACAATTGCGTTAGTGCTGTTGATTCTGATTTTATTGGATGTTGCAGGAGTAACTGACATTTTCCCCAGGGTGTGATGCCGAGCGTATCGCACCTCATTCCCACGCACGCGGCTTTGCCGCGTGTTTTTTTTGTTTTCTGCCTGCTGCTGACTGGTTGTGTGAGTACGCCGCAAACCGAGCAGTTATTGTCCCGCCATCCAACGCCTGTTCCTCTGATCCACCATGTGGAAGGCGTGCCATTCTTTCCTCAAGAAAAATACCAATGTGGTCCGGCAGCGCTGGCTACGGTGTTATCCGCATCCGGGCTTGCGGTTGATTCCGAAGAGCTGGTGGGTCAGGTATATGTTCCTGACAAAAAGGGCAGCTTCCAGGTTGAACTGCTTGCCGCAGCAAGAACATATGGTCGTATTCCCTATGTGATCGAGCCACAACTGCAAGTCTTGCTGGCCGAGGTCGAAGCCGATCATCCGGTGCTGGTCATGCAAAACCTCGGCTTTTCCTGGTATCAGGTTTGGCATTATGCGGTGGTTGCCGGGTATGACCTGACGCGTGCAGAACTGATATTGCGATCGGGAAAGCTCCGTGAGCGGAGCACCCCGCTGGGTGTGTTCGAGAATACCTGGCGGCGCAGCCATTACTGGGGCTTTATTGCCCTTCGCCCGGGTGAATTGCCGGCGCGGGCCGACGAACGAAAATATTTTCTGGCGCTGGTCGATTTTGCCCAGGTGAACCCGGTCGCGGCGGTGGAAAAGGGCTATCGGGCGGGGCTGCAGCGCTGGCCAGAGAGCCGGGTATTGGGTTTCGGGTTGGCCAACCTGCTGTATGAAAAAGGGGATCGCCAGGGGGCGCTCAGCGTGTTCCGAAAGCTGATCGAAACCGCGCCGGATTACGCACCCGCGTACAACAACCTCGCCCAGTTGCTGGCTGAACTGGGGGCGTTGGATGAAGCCATCGCCATGGCCGAAAGGGCCGTGGCCCTGGGCGGACCACGGGCGGCTAGCTACCGGGAGACGCTGACCTCACTTCAGCAACAAAAGCCTCAGTGAACCGGTACGTAGAGTTTGCGATAGCCTTCGAGCTTGCGCAGTAGCACATAGAATATTGGCGTGAAAAACAGGCCGAAGAAGGTCACGCCGAGCATCCCCGAGAAGACTGCCACACCGATATCACTGCGCATTTCCGAGCCGGCGCCGGTGGAAAATACCATCGGGACCACACCCATGATGAAGGCAAAGGATGTCATCAGGATCGGTCGCAAACGCATGCGGCTGGCGGTAACAGCCGCGTGCCAGGTATCAGCGCCACGGTGCTCCAGCTCGCGGGCAAATTCCACAATCAAAATGGCATTTTTACTGGCCAATCCTGCCAGCACGAACAGGCTGATCTGGGTGAATATGTTGTTGTCACCCCCGGTCAGCCACACCCCGACCACGGCGGAAAGGACGGAAAGGGGCACAATGCTGATGACTACCAGCGGTAGTACCAGACTTTCGTACTGGGCTGCGAGCACCAGGAATACCAGCAACAGGCAAAGCGGGAAGATAAAGACAGCGGTATTGCCGCTGAGGACTTGCTGGTAGGTCAGGTCAGTCCACTCAAAGGTCATGCCTGTAGGCAGCTGTTCCTCGAGAATGGCGCTGATGGCATCCTGGGCCTGGCCGCTGGAATAGCCCTCGGCAGCGTCCCCATTCAGGTCGGCGGCCAGATAACCGTTATAGTGAGCGGCGCTCTCCGGTCCATAGCTCTCCTTCATTTCCAGCACGCTGCCCAGGGGTATCATTTCACCTTGGTCATTTTTCACTTTCAGGTTGAGGGCACTTTCCGGAGTGGCCCTATAGGGTGAATCTGCCTGGGCAATCACTTGGTAAGTGCGGCCGAAGCGGTTGAAATCATTTACATACAGCGAGCCAAGGTAAACCTGCATGGTGTCGAAAATATTCTTGACGTTGAGACCCAACTGTTTGGCTTTGGTGCGATCCAGGTCGGCAAACAGCTGCGGGACATTGATCTTGTAGTTGGAGTAGACATTTTTCAGCGTCGGATCCTGCCAGGCTTGCTGCTGCACCGCCTGCACTATTTCTGCCAGACGCTCGTAACCGAGATCGGAGCGATCCTCAATTTGTAGTTTGAAGCCACCGGTGGTGCCCAATCCGCGTACCGGTGGTGGCGGGAAGATGGCTATGAAGGCCTCTTCAATACCCGCGTATTGTTTCTGTAGGCGCTGGGCGATGGCCGAAGCTGACAACTCGGGGCTGTTGCGTTTGGAGAAATTTTCCAGGGTCACGAAGACAATGCCGGCACTGGGGCTGTTGGTAAAGCCATTCACCGACAGGCCGGGAAACTGCACGGCGCTTTCCACACCTTCTTCCTGCATGGCGATACGGCCCATCTCCTTGATCACGGATTCGGTACGGGCCAGCGAAGAACCGTCAGGCAATTGTGCAAAGCTGATCAGATATTGCTTGTCCTGGGGCGGAACGAAGCCTTTTGGTAGTCCGTTAAAGCCGATGGTGGTGGCGCCAAGTAGCAGCAGGTAAACGAAAAATGCCACAGTCTTGTGGCTTAGCATGCGGGATACCGAGGAGGAATAGCCCTCGGAAGAGCGTTTGAAGCCGCGGTTAAAGAGCCGAAAAAAACCACCGAACAGAAAATCCATGATGCGGGTGAGACGATCCTTGGGCGCGTCATGACCCCTGAGAAGCTTGGCCGCCAGAGCCGGACTCAGGGTCAGAGAATTGAACGCCGAAATCACTGTAGAAATGGCAATAGTCAGGGCGAACTGTTTGTAGAACTGCCCGGTCAAGCCGCTGACAAAGGCGATGGGTACGAATACAGCGATCAGCGTCAGCGAGATGGCGATGATCGGGCCGCTCACCTCCTGCATGGCCCGGTAGCTGGCCTCTTTCGGATCCAGTCCATCGGCGATATTACGTTCGACGTTTTCAACCACCACGATGGCGTCATCGACCACGATACCGATGGCCAGCACCAGCCCGAATAGCGACAGGGTGTTGATGGAAAAACCAAACAGCCACATCAGGCCAAAGGTGCCGACGATGGATACCGGAACCGCCAACAGCGGGATGATGGAGGCGCGCCAGGTCTGCAGGAACACCACGACCACAAGGACTACCAGTGCCAGTGCTTCCAGCAGGGTTTTTACCACTGCTTTGATGGAATCCCTGACAAATACAGTGGGGTCATAGACTACCCGGTACTCGACACCTTCAGGAAATTGGGGTTTGAGTTCTTCCATGGTGCGACGCACGTCATCGGAAATGGCGATAGCGTTGGCGCCCGGTGCCTGGAAGATCGGCACTGCTACGGCGCGCTGGTTGTCGAGCATGGCGTTGAGGTTGAAGTCCGCCGCTTGCAGCTCAATGCGTGCCACATCCTTCAGCCGGGTGATCTGGCCCTGCTCGCCAGCACGGATGATGATTTCGCCAAATTCCTCGGGGGTTTCCAGTCGTCCCTGGGCATTGATGGGCAGTTGGATATCCACTGGGCTGGTCATGGGGGCGCCGCCAATCACCCCGGCAGCTACCTGTACATTCTGTTCGCGAATCGCGGCTACGACTTCATTGGCAGAAAGATTGCGTTCAGCGATCTTCTCGGGGTTGAGCCAGATACGCATGGCGTAATCGCCCGAGCCGAACAGGCGTACCGTGCCGACACCTTCTACCTTGGCCAGCTCGTCCTTGACGTGCATCAGTGCATAGTTGCGCAGGTAAAGCTCGTCGTAACGCTGATCTGGCGACACCAGGTGAACCACCATGGTCAGGTCCGGAGAGCTTTTCACTACCGTGACCCCCAGCTGGCGGGTGACCTCCGGCAATCGCGGCAGTGCTTGGGAAATGCGGTTTTGCACCATCTGCTGGGCGAGGTCCGGGTCGGTGCCGATCTTGAAGGTGACGGTCAGGGTCATCCTGCCGTCGGAGGTGGCCTGGGAAAACATGTAAATCATGTTTTCCACGCCGCTCAATTGTTCTTCCAGTGGGCGGGCGACGGTGTCGGCAATGACCTTGGGGTTGGCGCCGGGGAATGAGGCATTGACTACCACCGAGGGTGGCGACACCTCTGGGTATTCCGAGATTGGCAGTTGAAACATCGCCAGCAGGCCGGCTATCAGCACCAGCAACGACAACACGGCAGCAAAGATGGGGCGATCGACAAAAAACCGGGAAATGTTCATGGTGATCCTTCAGAGGGGCCTTGTGGCCTATTCCAACTTGGCGCGCTACTACTAGTAAGTGGCGGTTTCTTGTCCGGTACTGGCTGTGGCGATTACCGGTTCGACAGTTATGCCCGGTCGCATGTGTGAGAGCCCGTTGACGACTACGCGCTCACCAGCTTGCAGGCCACTCAGCATGACCCGCTGTCCCTCGTGGTGTTCGCCAAGGGTCACCTCGCGATAATGGATGGTGTTGTCACCATCCACCACATAGACAAATTTCTTGTCCTGGTTGGTGCCGATGGCTTTGATGGGTAACAGGAGTACATCTGTTTCCCGAGCCGCCCCCAAGTGGACATTGGCATACATGCCGGGGGTCAGCACGCCATCGGTATTGTCAAAAATGGCTCGCGCGCGAATAGTACCTGTAGAGATATTTATCTGGTTGTCGAAAGCATGAATCTTGCCGCGGTAGACTTTGTCGTCCTCTGCGAGAGTCAACTCCACCGGCATCTGTCCGCTGTCCGCCTGCTGCCGCACCGATTTGAGGTAGGTCTGCTCATCCACATTGAATTCGGCATACAGTTGCTGATTGGATACCAGCGATGCCAGCACCGGGGCGCTGCTGCCTGCTTCGACGATATTCCCTTCAGTCAATTCGGCGCGACTGATCCTGCCATCGAAGGGCGCCTTGATATGGGCGTATTCGAAATCCAGCTTCGCTTTAATCAGTGCGCTTTGGGCTTCTTTAATACTTGCACTGGCAATCCGGTATTCATTATTGGTGGCATCGTAGATGCTGTCTGATACCAGTTTCCGCTCCACCAGTTTTTGGGCTCGTTTCAACTCTTCGTTGGCCAAGAACGCTCTTGAGCGCGTCGAGGTCAGTTGGGCTTCAGCCTGTTGCACAGCGGCTTCGTAGGGGCGGGGGTCGATCACAAATAGTAGCTCACCCTGTTTGACTAACTGCCCATCCTCGAACAACACCTGTTGGATTTCACCGCTTACCTGGGGCTTGATCTCCGCACTGTCCACGGCGGTGAGCCGACCGGAGAAATGTGTCCACAGTCGCACTGACTGTATTTCCAGCACAGTAATTTCCGCACGGGTCAGGGGAGGGGCCATGGCAGAACCATCATCATCGGAGTGGCCGTCTAGAGGTAACAGGGCGTTGTAGAGCCCAGCGGCTGCCAGCAGGGCGATAACGGCTGTAGTCAGTAGCGGGCGACGAATTCCTTTGTCGACTGGATCGTTCATGGAGGCTCCGTAAGCCTGTGCCGGGGGAGTAGAGCAACCTGCCGCGGCATAAGGTTGGGTCATTAATTGGGGTGCTAAAGCTTACATACCGAGTGGTATGTTCGTCAATGCCCTAAAAATGACCGCGCTCGCTCTTAAAGAAAAGATTTTTTCTCTTTTGTTACAGTATGTTGTTGAGTTGGAATTGGTAAAACGAATTGATCTGGCTCAAATTCAGACTATTAGGAACTGTGCCAGGAAGTTGTTTGGCTTGCCTGACAAACCGGTAGGTATCTATACTTGCCGACAACCCGACCTGATAGCTGTGTGATGATGACTGTACCTGATACCCGTGAACGCCTGCTGGAAATCGCCCTGGAACTGATCTGGCAGAGTAATTACAGCTGTGTCGGTGTCAATGATATCTGCAAGCAGGCCGGGGTCACCAAGGGTGCCTTCTATCACCACTTCGATTCCAAGGCCGGTCTGTTCTGTGAGGCTACTGCCTACTACTGGCAGGTGATCAAAAACGACCTCGATGCCGTTTTTTCCCCACTCAATTCTCCCCTGGTGCAACTGGAAAACTTATTGCACTTTCTGATTATGGCCAAGCTGGGCAATGACCAGGCCGGTATCCGTGGCTGTCCGTTCTACACCGCCGGTGCTCAGATTGGCAGCAATGAGGAAAAGGTCATCGAAGCGCTGCAACTGCTGTCCGAGAATGCGGTGAAATACAACACTGCACTGGTGCGTGCCCTGCAGTCCGGGGGCTATTTGGAGGAGGACGTGGACGCGGAACAGACGGCGCTGCTGCTGTATCACTTTATTCACGGTGTTTTCAGCTACGCCCACGTACATGAAGGTGTTGAGATCATCAAGCGAGACCTGGCAGTGGGGCTCTATCGTTTGCTCGCGCTAAAGCGCGAGCACTGGTATGCCGAGCAACCCAACTGGGTACCTCAGCAGGCAGATTCCCATTTTGTTGGGCAGGTTCTGTTGCCTCGTGGATAGGTAGGCCGTTAAGGCAGTGGTTACCCGCTTCTCTGTGTGACTGGCTATCCTCAGCCTGCCGCCTGCAGTAATTCAGTAATGTGACTGATGCTGCCGATGCGGCCTTCCAGAACCAATTCTCCATCAACCGCCAGGGCCGGCGTGTGCATCACGCCAGCGTCAATGATCAGATTCATGTCGGTCACTTTTTCCACCTCGTAATCAATCCCTAGTGCCTGGGCGGCAGACTCGGTGTACTCCTGCAATTTTTCACATTTGCTACAGCCTTTGCCGTAAATAGTCAGCCTCATTGGTATCACTCCTAGAAAAAATTGCCGTAGAGAAAGCCACTGATGGTGGCCATCACCACCACCAGGGAACAGTAGATAAGCGTCTTTTGGGTGCCGATGATGGTGCGGATCACCAGCATGTTCGGCAGCGAGATGGCCGGGCCCGCCAGCAGCAGGGCCAAGGCGGGTCCCTTGCCCATGCCGTTACCGACCAAGCCTTCCACAATGGGGACTTCCGTCAGGGTGGAAAAATACATAAACCCGCCCAGCAGGGCCGCCAGCAGGGTGGACAGGAAACTGTTGTCGCCTACCGCCATTGTCACCCACTCGGAGGGAATGATCCCTTCAAAGCCCGGCCTGCCCAGCAGTAGGCCCGCCACGAACACCCCCGCCAGCAACAGCGGGACAATTTGCTTGGTGAAGTCCCAGCTCTGCGCCGCCCATTCCTGGTCTTCCTCCCGCTGTGCTGCCAGCAGCATCAGCCCGATGATGCCTGTGGCAAAGGGCAGCTCGGGGGTGGCAGGAAACAGCAGCACTAACAGCACCATGGCAGCACCGAGAATCAGCAGGTGGCGTGCGGGCCAATGCCAGCGCCACACCAGCAATGCGCCGAAGGCGACCGCCAGCAGCGTGGTAATCTGCCACTTCCACTGGTGAATCAACATCCAGGTGGGGCTATCGGCGGCCGCCCAGTTGGCAAATACCAGGATGCCGATCAGGAGTGAGAAGAAAGCGACGACGGCGCTCAGTGGCCGGTCTCCATCCCCGGTGGCAAAGCCTTTTCCGGTGGCGGAGCGGGCCGCTTCTTCCCGGCGGTAGATCAGGTGCATGATCGCGCCGATCACCAGGGCAAACAGAATCGCCCCGACGGCCCGGGCTATACCCAGTTCTGCGCCCAGCACCTTGGCTGTGACCACCACGGCCATGACATTGATGGCTGGCCCCGAATAGAGGAAGGCAATCGCGGCCCCCAACCCGGCGCCGCGCTTGTAAATGCCGCCAAACAGCGGCAACACGGTGCAGGAGCAGACCGCGAGCAGGCAGCCGGAAACAGAGGCTACCCCGAATGCCACCGGTTTCGGTGCGTGGGGACCCAAGTGGCGCATCACGGCACCCTGACTGATATAGACAGCCATGGCCCCGGCAATGACGAAGGCTGGCAGGAGACACAGGATCACGTGTTCCCGTGCATACCAGTGGGTCAGCCTGAAGCCCTCCATCAGCGCATTGTCAAAACGCGCCGCGCCGAGGGGTAAAAAATAGATCACCAAAAAGCCGCTGATCATCAACAGCATCAAGCGCACTTGGGCCGGGTTCTGCTGATACAAGTTCAGCCATTTGTTTTGCATTGATGCTCCTGGCGCTTGTTTCGGGTTATTAATCCACCGGATAAATCCGGTGGCCAGTGTGTTGTGCCGCCGCGAAATTTAAGTGTAGGGCTCGAGGGAGTATAAACCCTCGGGTTAAACAAAGTGATTGCCCCGCTACGATTCAAGTTGCTTCAGAACCGGATATGCGTTTTGGCAGGCGCAGCGAGAGGATGGCGGCAGCGGCAATCAATAGTGCCGATACCCACAGGCAGGCGGCGAGCCCGCTAACCTGAAACAGCCAGCCGGATAATACCGTGCCGAGCAGTCGCCCCATGGC
>CAMYLT010000002.1 GCA_947259505.1 uncultured Porticoccus sp.
GCTAAGTTTGACTGCCTTGATTTTGAAATCTGTTGTGTACTGCCAGGTCTTTCTTGGCTGTGTGTATTTCGGCATGTCGCCACCTCCTGAATTATCAGAAGGTGTCCACTAAAACGGGGGATCTACAGTGTCCTGATTGACGCGTTTGTTAGGTTTGAATTATTCACGCATACCCACCGAGCGCTCTATTTCATCTAAATGCTTAGTGAGTATCCCAACGTGCTTTTCAGCTCCAATAGCTTTAGCTACTGCGATATGTGATATGTGATATAAAGCTGCGGTAGACATAATTCCATAGATCATCAGCGTGCTCTTCCATTCTGGTGGTTCCTAGCATACCTTTAGTATGGAAATGCGGCGGATTACCTCCGTACATATCCATAATATGCGGTGATGCGCCATGTACAAACCCCGAATAGCCCTTGCTAATGGTTCTTATCACCTCTTGGTAAGAACTCGGATCTAGATCAACGCCCTCGATTTTTGCCAAGTACGCATGAATTTTCTTGCGGGGGATCATTGGCCTTTTCTGTTCCGAGTCAATCATTGTTCCTGACTCATCAATTTCTTCTTCCCAGAAAGCCTCTAAGAATCGCTCGTGCAATTCAGTAATGCTGTCATTGGTGACCGCATAAACAAGAAACATAATGTCTTCATTAGTTTCATCAATGGTTCTGTGAAGGATCGCTTGCTCTTGGACAAACCCATTTCTTAGCAATAGCTGAGCTGCTCGAACAGAGCTTTGTGCACGAGCCAATTTTTGAATCATGGCTTGGTAAATATTTTTTTCTTTGAACCGATATGCGGGACCAAAAGACAACTGAAAAAATTCAGGCTTAGTGGGCATGCCGCGCTCAAAGTCCTGAAATGTTCTATCCATTAAGTTGAGCATCAACTCTATAGTTGCTTCCATGGAAAAAACCTAACAGCTAATTATAAAGACTCTGGCACTATATCACTTTGGCACCCTATCTCTGGGCAGCTGCGGAATAAAATTCATTTACTTTCTTTTAAAACAATGAGTTGGATGTATGCAGGAAGGGTGCCGTTCGGCATAAAGTGCATCTCCTTGGTGTGATCAGTTCATTCCCTTGTCTGGCTATCATATGCCAGCATCTTTAAAAATCAATCTGTTAACGAGTCCTTCCCCTGTTAATAAAAATGAATCGTCAGTGACAGTTGATGGAGGTATTTCGGCTCTGCTTTGCGAGCCGGGAGTCGGCATGGGCAAAGCGACGCAAGCGACGTGACAGGGTGTCGACCAGAATATTGAGCAGCGCGGTGACGGCGATTAACAGAAAGGCACGGTCGTAGCGGATTTCCTCGAACGCCGAGTCGATGTAAAAACCGAGGGTAACAACTCCCAATATGCCCATGATGGCGCTCTCTCGCAGGATTACTTCCCAACGGTAGAACAAAAATGCCAGCATGGCGGGAAAGCGGCGCGGGGTTTCCACGTAAGCGTAGCGCTTGATGCCTTTCGGGTCATCGGGCCGGGCCAGTGGACTTTTATGTTCGGCATCGCTGGCATTGGCCACTAGAAAGGCTATCAGGCCGCCGTTGTGCAGGCCCAGTGCCAGCACCACCGGCAGGCCGGACGGCCCGCACAGCAGCAACAGCACATAGGCCATCACCATCTCCGGGGTGGAGCGCAGCACCAGCAGCAGGAAGCGCCCTGGCCAGCGCATCACCGGACCGGCCAAGGCACGGCTGGCGAAGGGATAGCAGACCAGCACCACTACCCCGCTCAATACCACGGCGATCTGGGTCAGCAACAAGGTCTGCACCAGACCCGGCCACACTTGTTCACTGAACATCATCTGCAACCAGTCGAGCAATTCACCCCCATCGCCCTGGCGTAGCGCCGTCGGCAAGATATCAACACTGATAAAACGCCACAACGAGCCACCATCGCTGAAGCCGATGGTCTCGGGCAACAGCCAGATGGCCGCCAGCAGATACAGCGGCAGCAGCTGCGGGCGCAACCACCAGCGGATACTGGCAATCAGCAGCAGAAACACCCACAACAAAGCACCCGCCTCGCTGTAGTGCCCTTGCTTGAAGGCTGTTTCCAGATGGAAGCCCAGTGTCGGCAAACCGATAAAACCGAGGATGGCGCTGGAGCGCAGGGCGCACTCAAAACGGTAGCGGCTATAGCTGATCAGCGCCGGCCAGGACTGGGGTATCAGCGTGTAGATATAGCGTTTCAGCGCCCCCGCCGCGGGCGGTAATGTCTGAACCGGTTCCGGTTGCTGTTGCTCGAAGATCTCGGCAAAGACTTTGGCGAACATGCCGGTAAAGGGCACCAGAATGGCCAGCAGTCCGGTGGTGGCACTGAGGCCATAGAGCTGCATAAAGATCAGCCCCCAAAACAGCTCGTGCACTGAGCGCACGGCGGCGCACAGCAACCGCACCGGCAGCCAGTGAAACACCATCGCCAGCAGCAGTCCCAACGGCGCGGCCAGCGCCACCGCCAGCAGTGCAAAGGCAATGGTGTGGGCCAGCGCCTGCAACAGTGAGGGTAGATCGTCCCAGCTTGGCTGCACCAATCCCAGGCCGATGCGTGAGAGTTCCTGCCAGGGGTCAACAGAATAGACCTGTAGATCGGCGCCGAACAGCGCCAGTAACGCGGCAGCAACCATCAGCAGGCAGACGCTAGTCAATCTGCGGGCACTGGAACCAGCAGCTCCGTCACGCTGATTCACTGGGGGCTTGTTACCAGAATACTTGTGATCGGGCCCACCGCTACCCAGACCTTGCAGCAGGTTGGCCAGGGCGCTCATGAGGTGCGGATCACCCAGCCTTCGTTGGCGGGTGCCGATTGCTCGGCAACGGGTGATGAGTCCTGCTGATAGTACGAATCCAGTTGCCCAGCGCTCAGCGCGCTTGGCGGACAATCACAACACAGGCGACCTTCCTGCAAGACGACGATGCGATCAAAGTTGTCCAGTGCCAACTGGCGATTGTGCAGACTGATCACGGCGGTCTCATGCTGATTCAGCACGTGCGTCAGCAATGCCTGTGCTTGCAGGGGGTCCAACGAAGATACCGGCTCATCGCCCAGGTACACCGACTGCTGGCGAAACAGCGCACGGCCGATGGCGACCCGCTGACGCTGGCCGCCGGACAGTCGATCAACCGACTGCCATAACTTGTCCTCCAGCCCCAGCACTTGGGCCAGCTCACTGATGGCACTTCGCTGAGCAGCTAGCGGACGCAACAGGTTCCATAGCGCCGCCAGAGTGCCGACGCGATCCAGTCCACCGATAAAGATGTTCTGGTAGACCGACAACAAATCCACCAGCCCGCCACCCTGGGGCTGTAGAGCGCTGCACTGCGACTGCTGTTGGTGCAACAGGTTAAGCAAGGTGGACTTGCCCGCGCCCGAAGGGCCGAGCAGCGCGACCTTCTCACCCCGGCGAATCGTCAAGCTGATGTCGTCCAGCACCCGATGATTGCCGTAGCTCAGCGACTGGTTGGTCAGCTGAAACAACACCTCAGAACTGGCCAGCTTGTCACTCATTCGGGGCGCGCATCCAGTTCATTCCGCTCTATCTTCCTGCTCATTCGACTCATTCGACTCATTCGTCCAAGAGGCCGATGGCCTTGGCGGTCGCCTCAATAGGCGCGTAGTCGTCATTGCTGGCGGGTACGAAGCTCTGCCGAGGGAAGCTTTCCAGCAGCGCCGGATCGTTCATTTCCAACAGTGCGGCGCGCACTTTTTCCTTGAAACCGGCACCGTAGCGGGCATCCACATCACCGCGGATACTCCACTGGTAATCCGGATAAGTGGGCGTAGTCCAGATCACCTGAACTTTGCTCTGGTCGACCTTGCCCTGCTGTAATTCGCTATCCCAAACGGAATAGTTCACCGCACCGATCTGATAGGCGCCGGACTGCACCTGGGCGATGGTGCGACTGTGATCGCCGGAGAAGCCAACGCGGGAGAATATCTTCTCGGGGGCGGCGTCAAATTGCTCGCGCAGGTAGAACTCTGGCATCAGGCGGCCAGACGTAGAACCCTTGGAACCGAAGGTGAACGTCTTGCCCTTCAATGCATCGGTCAAGGTGTCGGCGGGCTCGACACCTGCACTGGTATTGGCGATGAAATAGGTTTTGAACGACTGATCCTCAAAGCCCTGTGCCAGGGCTTCAGAACCGGGCACCAGTCCCCGCGCCTGCACGCCGGACAAACCACCAAACCAGGCAAGCTGCACCTGATCGTTGCGAAACGCAGTGATGGCCGCCGCATAGGATTTCACCGGGATATAGCGCACCTCGACACCGAGCTGCTCGCTCAAGTAGTCGGCCACCTTGCCGAAACGCTGCTGCAGGCGGGATTCATCCTCATCCGGAATGGCGGTAAATACGAAGGTATCGGCCTGAGCCAAGCCTGACAACAGTAATGCTGCGATTAAGGGCAGTTGCTGTAAACGACGCAGAATCGACATGAATGTTCCTTTTCCTTAGTGATGATATTCAGTGGAAGTGAGATAGCCCCTCACCGCAGCCTGATCTCCACGAAACACAATGGAATCAGTGCGCGAGCTGAGCTGGTAGTCGTACATGGGATCGTAATAATCGACCAGCAGCCGCTCTATCCAGCCGTGGTGTTGCTCCGGGTCGCCCCTGCGGTGAGCGGCAAGGGCATCCTCCAGCATCTCACCAATTTCCCGGTAACGCACGCCGCCGAGGCGTTTGCGCACCCGGTAGAGAGACTGGGTCAAATCCTCGACAAAAGCCTCAAAGCCCTCAGCCTCGCCCAGTTGTTGCTGCCACTCATCGAGTTTGTTGAGGATATAGTTGCGGTGGGTGTGCTCGATACGTTCTTCCAGAGGAACTTCCAACACCACAATCGAACTACGAGCCATGGCCTGCTGTAACAACGGAGGCACGGCGCACTGACCAACCATACGCCCCTCATCTTCCAGCAGAATCGGCTGGCCGGTAGGTGCCACCCGTTGTTCCGTCTTCAGCAGGGATATTGCCAGGGCATTCTCGAAAGTGAGTTGGGTGGGCTGCCCACCGGGGCGACGGCCAAAGCTGGAACCGAGATGATTGGCCAGCCCTTCCAGATCAGTTGCCTGGGGCAGCTCCTCGATCAGTGCCGTTTTGTTGCAGCCGGTGCGACCACCCAGTAGTAAAAAAGGTTGTGCTGCACAGATGCGCTCGAACTCGTCGATCAGGAAGCGGCGCATGGCCTTGTAGCCACCACCAATACGCGGATAGTCGCAGCCTGCTTCGGCAATCCACTGCTGGCAAATCTGGCTGCGCAACCCGCCGCGCCAGCAGTACAGATAGCCCTGCGGATGGCGACGCGCGAAGTCGACCCAGGCCGCCACTCGCTGCTCCTTCACGTCACCGCAGACCAGCTGGTGGCCCAGCTCAATGGCCGCTTGCTGGCCCCGCTGTTTATAGCAGGTACCGACTTGTGCCCGCTCCTCATTGGTCATCAGCGGCAAACTGACGCTGGAAGGAAAAGCACCCGCCTCAAATTCAATCGGGGCGCGTGTATCGATCATCGGGATATCGTTGAGAAAGATCGACAGAAAGTCGTCCGTATCCGGGAGGGCATCGGGACGCACTGTCACGCTGGTATCGGGGTGAATCACAGCTGGGCCTCACCGATGACCTGCACCAGCTTTTCGCCAGTCTGTGCCTGTAATTCACCGATGCTGCTGGCGTGCAGACCCTGCTCGGCCAACAATGTCTCCAGCGCCATTGCATGATCTGGCCGAACCGCAATCAGTAGGCCACCACTGGTCTGGGGATCACAGAACAAGTGCTG
This sequence comes from uncultured Porticoccus sp., assembly GCA_947259505.1. GTDB lineage: Bacteria > Pseudomonadota > Gammaproteobacteria > Pseudomonadales > Porticoccaceae > Porticoccus. The sequence goes on from CAMYLT010000002.1 coordinate 5,789, forward strand.
CAATCGCTCCGCCATTGGTGCCAGCTTGTGGCCATAGCTGTCCAGGTTGCGCCCTGTGCCGCCTGGCACACAGCCCTGTGCCAGATAATCCAGTACTTCGGCAATCAACGGCACTGCACTGGCCTCGACCACGGCTTGAACCGAACTGCCCTCGCAAACCTCCAGCAAGTGGCCCATCAGACCAAAACCGGTGACATCAGTAATTGCGGTCACGCCTTCAAGTTTGGCCGCATGAGCACCAACTGTATTCAGCTGACACATGATATCGCGGGCCAAATGGGTGTGCTCGGGCTGCAGCTTTTTCTGTTTTTGTGCAGTGGTCAGAATGCCGATGCCCAATGGCTTGGTCAGATAAAGCTTGTCCCCGGCCTGTGCGAGATTGTTCTGCTTGAGCTGCTCGCGACTGGTCAGTCCGGTCACGGCGAGGCCGAAAATGGGTTCCGGCGCATCGATACTATGGCCTCCGGCCAGCGGGATACCGGCATCAGCGCAGGCGCGACGGCCACCTTCGACCACCTGTTGAGCCACTTCAGGCGACAGGCTGTTGATCGGCCAACCGAGAATGGCGATGGCCATCAGCGGCTGGCCGCCCATGGCATAGATGTCACTGATGGCGTTGGTGGCGGCAATGCGCCCGAAATCAAACGGGTCGTCCACAATAGGCATGAAGAAATCGGTGGTACTCAGCACCACCTGACCATTACCCAAATCAAAGGCTGCGGCATCATCTTTACTGCTATTGCCCACCAACAAGTTGGGAAAGTCTGGCAACGCAAGCTGCGACACCAGAATCTGATCCAGCACCTTGGGGGAAATCTTGCAGCCACAGCCCGCGCCGTGACTGTATTCGGTCAGGCGCACAGGGGATTCAGTCATGCCTTGGCCTCTATGGTTAATCAGGGAGTGAAATGATACGGACTGCGCGGGATTTTGTCAGTGTGGGATTTAACTGCCAATGAAATGCTTTTGGCGGCACCTGGCAAACACGGGTTAATACCATAGCTGCTGCAAAGTCAGCCCATCGCCAACTTAAATGCTGATGCGAGAGCCGGGTAACTATCCACAATGGCGTGTATCAGCGGGATGCCAATTGCCTATGGCACGCAGCTGGCGCATCACTCAACAACTGGCAATAAGCACGACTTAAAAACGACAACAACAAGCCTCACAGCGTGCACGGGGTACATCACTGCAAGGCATGTGTTGTCGTTTCAATTTTTAATAGTCACTACTCATAGCTCAATCCTGGTATCCACACATACAAGCCGGCTTTGTGTGAGACGCCTGAATTTAAACTTCGAACTTGAACGGTTATTTGCTGTCTGCCCTGGAGATAAATTTGTACTCTTCGACATTCACCTTAATTTTTTCTCCAGTGGAGATATATTCAGGTACTTGAATGGTTACACCTGTCGATAATTTTGCTGGTTTTGTTCTTGACGTTGCAGAAGCGCCCTTAATGGATGGATCGGTCTCTACTACTTCAAGCTCAACACTGGTTGGCATATCAAGCGCGACCGGCACATCGTTAACAACAATCACCTGAACACCCGTGGTCTCTTCGTTAATAAAGAGTATCTCATCGGCAATTGCGTCTTTATTCAAGTTGTAGGGCGTGTAATCTTCCTGATCCATAAACACATATTCGTCACCGTCGGTGTATGAAAACATGACAGGTCTGCGAATCAGGTCAGCCAGATTCAGCATATCCGAGTCTTTGAAGGTCTCGTCAATTTTGCTGCCTGTGACCACATCGTACATGCGCATACGGTAGAGACTGCCACCCGCCCTGCCCTGAGGCACGGAGCGTTCAATATCTCTTACGATGTAGGCTTTGCCGTTAATGTCGATTGCCGCATTCTTTTTTATTTCACTTGCTTTAGGCATTTTTATAATCCAGAAAGTAAATTGTAAAGGGTAGGTATAAGTTTCAATATTCTGTTTTATACGTCTTGTATGGCACCTCAATCGCAAGCCTGGTCCTCAGTGAAAAGGACCGACCCCATCGGTTCACTAGGGGTTAACTTGTTCTGAGTTGTGACTGTATTCTCGGTGTATCTTTACCACTTGTACGGTATAGGACTCATACCATTTTTTTCTGCCACTTGCCTGTGCATTCAAGTGCTCGCTATTTTGCTTCCAGTTTTTAATATCGTCTTCCGAGTTCCAATAGGAAATTGCGACTCGTCTGTCACCATCCATTAATGCGTAGAACTCTAAACAGCCATACTCTTCAAAAGCCAGAGCTTTCATACGCTCAATGGCTTCGAAATACTCGTCATCAAGTGCGCCGACCGTAGCCCGAAAAATTACTGCATACATAGCAAGTTAACCTTTTAGGCGCCAATCATATTCCAGCATGGTCAGAAATCAATGCGTTGCGCTGCCATTTTCTTGTGATAAGCGCCATACCCGCTGATCAAGGCGGCCAGGGTCTCCTCATGTAACATGAGAGCGTTGGGGCAGCACTCAGTCACTGGTTCTGTCTTTCACCGTTTGGCGGCTCTCTTCTAGACTCATCTGCCTTATTTTCACCCATTCTGCCAAACCTGCTGCGGCCACAGAGCCATATTCAATCAATCTCACCGATAGCGGAAGTTGTAAAAGAGGCAGCTTGACCAGACTGTTCTGGAAGTTGATACCGGTGAGATAGGAGAGCAGAACGGCCATTGAAGCGCTCCAGCTCCACCAACGGGGATAGATCACAGCAAAAGGCAACAGCCAGATGAGGTACCAGGCATTTACCACTGGTGAAATCAAAAAAAACAAACCGATAATCTGGTCCCCGCGCGGAATTTCCCAACAGGATTTTTGACAGTGACGGACAAATAACAGCAGATAACAAAACAGAAAAGCCACTCCCAACGACCATCTCGCCACCGGGATGGAAAATAACTGCGACACCAGCGCATAGAGCGAGCCATTAAACTGCCACTGCTGGATAAAAATCTGCAAACCGGCCATATCCGAGCCATTTTGCAATAGAAAAGGCGTGTACAGCACAGCCAGAACCAACACAAAGCCGGCCCAGTATCGCCAGGGCAAACGCCACAGCACAAAAGGTACCAATAACAGGGCAAACACTTTGGCCCCAACACTCAGCGCTAGCGCAACCATTGAAAAACCAAATAATTGCTGTCGCCGACAGTAGAGTGACAACACCAGAAACAATACCCCCAACCCATCGGGATGGGCGGTAAATGCCAGCTCCTTAATCACTAAGGGCGACCAGGCATAGAGCAGCACCCACCTGGCATCGGCCAATTTGAGCAACACCCAGATCAAGGCGAGATCAGCCAATGAATACATGAGCTGTAACGGCCAGATACTTGCCGGAGAAATCAGGTGGGCAATCAGAAAACTGTATTGCAGGGTGGGACCATAAATGGTCGGCACATCCGGATAATTGATTTGCCCCAGCACACCAAACAATTTGGGGGGAATATTCTCTTCACCGAAAAAAGCCGAAGGTGCCACGACATAGGGGGAGCCACTTTCAAAAAAGCGATAGCCATCCCACAGGTAACGGAAAAAGTCATCTTCCAACAGCGGATCGCCAAAACAGCCGATCAAACGAAAAACCCCAGCCCATAGCATTAACTGCAGGAGGGTTAGCGGCTGCTGTTTGGCACGATGAAATGCCAGCAGCGACAAAACAAAGGCGCAGCCCAGCAGGCCGTAAAAGGATAACGGGGAAAGCCACTGCGGGTGTACTGAAAACCAGGCCAATGCGGCGTAAACAACGGCGCAGGCGAATCCGATGCGATGAATATCCATCAGGACCCATCGCTCCTGAAAACTATCTCCTGATTTGGGCATGTTGATCTGCTGAATGGATGTTCATCCACAGAAGTTTCCCATTCGCTCCTTTTAATTGCGAACGATTTTCCGTCATAGCACTCTATGCCTTGACCAACAAAATAATCATTCGCTCATTGGGAGGGACGAATACCATGGGGCAGATCATCACCAGGGCATTATCCCTGTCTATTTTCCTCTGCATTTTCACACCATGGACTCATGCCTCTATCAACATTCCCCTGGATGCCGAAAATGATCCCTACCTGGTGGGGAAGTTCGCCTATCACCGCAAACTGGCCTGCGAAACCTGCCCGCTGTCCGATGCTGTTCTCGATGCGGACAAAGCCAAGGCGCTCATCCCGCGACTCGAAACTGACAAACAATTGAGTGATGTTCTCACTGAAGAGGAGCGCGAGGCCGTCACCATTTACCTGAAACGATTGTTTCGTCTCAACTGACGAGCAAACCCCTGAACATGGTCTCGCCAAAAATTGTCGCCATTATTCCCGCCAGGGATGAAGAGAAAGCTATTGGAACCGTTGTCACAGATCTGATGGCCCTTTGCGACAAGCGGGGCAAACAGTTGATCGACACTATTGTGGTCTGTGATAACGGCTCCATTGACCAGACTACTGAGATTGCACGCCAGGCGGGGGCAACCGTGGTTTACCAACCGGTAGCAGGCTATGGCCTGGCCTGCCTGACTGCTATTTCCCATCAACTGGACACGGATATACTGCTCTTCATCGACGGCGATAATGCCTTCCGGACAGATCAGGCATGGCCATTAATCGCGGCGATCATCAACGGTGCCGACCTGGCCATTGGCTCCCGAGTATTGGGGCAGATGGCACCCGGCGCCCTGACCTTTCCCCAGCAATTTGGCAATCGCCTGGCAAGTTTTCTGATTCGCCACATCTGGGATGCCAATATTACCGATCTCGGCCCATTCAGGGCTATCAGCTGGCCGGCCTACCAACGCTTGAAGATGGCAGACAAACGATTCGGCTGGACTGTCGAGATGCAGATCAAGGCGATTCAGCAAGGGATGTCCGTGATCGAGTTGCCTGTCGACACGAAGCGTCGCATAGGTCACTCCAAAATCAGCGGTACTGTTAAAGGAACGATAGGCGCAGCAATAGGAATTCTGTCGATGATAGCCCGTCTCTGGTGGCGGGAATTCCGCAAACCCGCCCAAGTGACGGCATCAGCTGTCATCTCACCAAGGTCTTGACGGAGTGATTATCATCTCTCGTTGGTATATGGCAAAAGCACTGCTATTTCTATCGCTTTCGCTCCTCGCCCTGAACTGTTGGTCGGCCCCTGCCAGTGATGCCCTAACCTACTGGGCAGATAGTGATGAGCGGAACAATGCCAACATTGACCACGGGGAATGGCAAACCGTCTTGAGCCATAACCTCGTCGACCAACACCCTTCCGGCATTAACCGCTTTGATTACAGTGGCATATCCGCTGCGGACAAACAACTTCTCACCAACTATCTAGACCATATGCAGCAGCTTGACCCCAGGGCGTTCAATCACTCGGAGCAAAAAGCCTACTGGATCAACCTCTACAATGCGCTCACCGTCAATCTGATTGTCACCCACTATCCGGTGACATCTATCACCAAGCTGGGCGACAGTTTGTTCCGTTTTGGCCCCTGGGATGACAAGCTGGTCCGCATTAACGAACAGGCGCTGTCGCTAAATGATATTGAACACCGCATTCTACGCCCGCTATTCCACGACAACCGCATTCACTACGCCGTGAACTGTGCCAGTCTGGGGTGCCCCAACCTAGCCAAACAAGCGTATACCGCTGAACACCTCGACCGACAACTGGAACAAGCGGCACAGGATTATGTCAATCACCCCCGCGGGGTTGACGTCAAAAATGATGTGCTTTGGGTATCGAGTATTTATACCTGGTACAGAGAAGATTTCGGGGGTAATGACAAGGCGCTGATACGCCATCTGGTCAAATATGCAAATGCGCCGTTGGCGGAGCGATTAGCGCGTTTCCAGGGCAAAGTGAAAGATCATTACGACTGGGCACTGAATCAGCCCTGATGGACAGAGGGGGACACCGATGAACCCCCAATGCCAATAAACACAAGGACATCACAAGATGAGAAAGGCGATTTCACTACTGGTTTTTCTGACCTGCCTTAGCCAGCTCTGTTATGGCATCAGCGAAGAAGAACGGCGCGCCAACTGGGATAAGCTGCGAGAAATCAAGAGTCAAACCTCTCTGACCTTGCATCCCAAGCTGGGGGAAATCACCCGGGGAGCCAATATGGTTGAACCCGGTGAAGAACTGGCCAAAAACTTTTCGGAAATCTACTTGCTGAGAATAGTCGACCCAGAAGATAACGAGCATTTCAAACTGCACGTCACTGCACTGCATCAAGGCGATGAGTGGTTGAACTATACCCGGGCGGCGCTGAAAAGCGGCGGACAAAAGAAGCTAACCGAACTCTCAAGGCAGGAGCTCTGTGAAGGCAACGGCAGTTGCCAGCGGGAGGAACAGCTAGAGGTAGACATCGGTTTTGAGGATATTGCCAACAACATCGGCGGACGCGGTCTCGACATTGTGCTCTTGGGTGAGACCCGGCAGGAGATTCACATCTCCAGTCTCTACTTGCTGGCGATGATGCAAAGTATGTAACACCAGGCAAGACCTAACGACACTCCTCTACTCCTCTATCAAGGCCGTGCTCACATCACCGCTGAGAGGGGATTTGAGCAAGCCGGACCAGGGAAATAACCCATTAGACAGTTGAAACCTCCTTGTTTGAATGACAGCCACCTAGACGAAACATCTAAGCAAAAACGGCCTGCATTGGCAGGCCGTTTCCGATAGTTAAACACACAGAAAAAGTTAGCTGCGCAATACACCCAGCAATTTATCGACGGTCTCTTTGGCGTCACCAAACAGCATGCGGGCATTCTCTTTAAAGAACAGCGGGTTTTCTACACCGGAATAACCCGTGGCCATACCCCGCTTGAGAATTACCACCTGACGCGCTTTCCAGACTTCCAGCACTGGCATACCCGCGATGGGGCTGCTCGGATCTTCTGCTGCCGCAGGGTTAACGGTATCGTTGGCACCGATCACCAGTACCACATCAGTGGTGGGGAAATCCTCATTGATTTCATCCATTTCCAGCACGATGTCGTAAGGCACATGAGCTTCCGCCAGCAGCACGTTCATGTGTCCAGGCAAACGGCCCGCCACTGGATGGATGCCGAAGCGCACAGTCACACCCTTGTCTCGCAGGAACTTGGTGATATCCCCTACCGCATTCTGGGCCTGGGCTACCGCCATACCATAACCGGGCACGATGATGACTGAATCCGAAGACAACAATTCTTCAGCCAACTCATCAATAGAGGTTTCCTGGATGGTCTGGTCGCCCAGGTCAACCGAAGAGCTACTGGTAGTCTGGCCGAAGCCGCCAAGAATCACACTGATGAAGGAGCGGTTCATGGCCCGGCACATGATGTAACTCAGAATGGCACCACTGCTACCCACCAGCGCACCGGTGACAATCAACAGGTCGTTGCCCAACATGAAGCCGATAGCCGCAGCAGCCCACCCGGAGTAACTGTTAAGCATGGACACCACCACCGGCATGTCGGCACCGCCAATCGCCATAATCAGGTGAATACCCAATACCGATGCAATCGCCGTCATCAATATCAAAGCAACCAGTCCACCGGCGGTACTTTCGGTAGCGACAAACATGAAGCCCAGGATCAGGGTGACCAATAAGGCGGCCAGATTCATGTAATGACGGCCAGGCAAGGTAAGCGCCTTACTCGGTATCCGACCATCCAGCTTGCCACAGGCTATTAGTGAACCGGTGAAGGTCACTGCACCGATAAAGATACCCAGATACACTTCCACCAATTTGATGGTATGTTCGGCACCGCTAGTATGAACAAGCGGTTCGATATAACCGGAGAAGCCTACCAGCACCGCGGCAAGACCGACGAAGCTGTGCAACAGCGCCACCAACTGGGGCATCTGGGTCATTTCGACCTTATTGGCCAGCGTCAGGCCAATACCACTACCAACCAGGATCGCCAGCACTATGCTGACAATGCCACTGGTCCCGAAACTGGCAACGGTGACACCGACGGCAATCAGGATGCCCGCTACACCGTAGAAATTACCCTTGCGCGCGGTTTCCTGATTACTCAAGCCACCGAGACTGAGGATAAACAATACACTGGCCACAACATAGGCCACACTGACAATTCCATAACTCATGGTGTGACCCTCTTATCTGCGGAACATTTTGAGCATGCGATGGGTGACTCGGAAGCCCCCTGCAATATTGATGGTTGCGATCAGCACCGCCACAAAGGCCATAACGCCAACCCCTGCGCCTTCAGCCTTGGCCAGATGCAATAACGCCCCAATCACGATAATGCCACTGATGGCATTCGTGACACTCATCAGCGGTGTGTGCAGCGATGCAGTCACATTCCAGATCACCTGCCAACCGATAAAACACGCCAACACAAAAACGGTGAAGTGACTCAGAAAACTTACCGGGGCATATGCACCGATGCCCAGCAACGCCAGTACCGTGACAGCCAACAGCGCACCCTTTCCTGCCCATTTTTTCAGTAGGGAGGGTTCGCCTTTCGCAGCCTTACCTGCGGGGAGCGGTTCTTCGGTGCTCGGTTTAGGTGCAGCAACTGATACCTCCACCTTGGGTGGCGGCCAGGTAATTGAGCCATCCTGAACTACCGTCAAACCACGAATGACCGTGTCTTCCATATCGACCTTGGGTTGACCATCCTTCTCTGGTGTCAGGTCAGTCAATAAGTGCGTCAGATTGCTGGCATAAAGGTCGCTTGAGACCTTGGCCATACGGCTGGGCAGATCGGTGTAACCAACGATGGAAACATCGTGGTGAATCGCCACCCTGCCCGGCTCGGTCAATTCGCAGTTGCCACCGCGCTCGGAGGCGAGGTCGACAATCACGCTGCCTGGCTTCATGGATTCGACCATTTCGGCAGTGATCAACTTCGGCGCCGGTCGACCGGGAATGAGAGCAGTGGTAATGATGATATCTACTTCTTTAGCCTGCTCGGCGAACAGCGCCATCTCCGCCTTGATGAACTCATCGCTCATCTGCTTGGCGTAACCGCCGCCACCGCTGCCATCCTCATCACCAAAGTCCAGTTCCAGGAATTCGGCGCCCATGCTTTCTACCTGTTCCTTCACTTCCAGACGAGTGTCGAAGGCACGGACTATCGCTCCCATACTGTTAGCGGTACCGACAGCAGCCAAACCAGCAACACCCGCACCAATAATCATCACCTTGGCCGGAGGCACCTTACCGGCAGCTGTTACCTGGCCGGTAAAGAAACGACCAAAATGGTTAGCCGCTTCAATCACCGCCCTGTAACCGGCGATATTGGCCATGGCGCTCAGGGCATCCATCTTCTGAGCCCGGCTGATACGCGGCAGGCTGTCGATAGCAAACACGGTAGCGCGCTTTGCGGCCAATTGTTCGAGCAGCTCGGGGCACTGGGCGGGCCAGATATAACAGGCCAGAGAAGCACCTTCTTTCATTAACTCCACTTCATGCCTGTCCAGATGCGAATTGACCATGGGCGCCCGGACTTTAAGGATGAAATCCGCCTGTCCCCAGAGGAAATGAGCATCGACCGCAATGGCGGCCCCGGCGTTCACATAAGCCTCGTCATCGTAATGAGCGGGTTCACCAGCACTTGACTGCACAAGCACCTCATAACCCAGCTTTATCAACTTTTGGACCGAGGCCGGAGTAGCAGCTACACGCCGCTCATCCGGATAAATTTCCTTAGGAATACCTATTGTTATCATCAGATCTCTCTCCAAACCCGACACAAGGCCAGGTGCCATAGTCGAAACATGAAAATCCAAACCTTGAACTCACCACAACAGTGGCTGGCCACCTGGAAAAACATGCCCGTTTGTCAACTAAACCACTGAATAATTTAGAAAACCAGCAAAAAATCAGTTTTTGGTCAGTAGGAATATCGCCACGCCTATAACCTATTCGAATGCTACGCTATAGAACGACAACTTAAATCATTCATTGATATGAGCGTAAATCATCCTTTCATAGGATAGTTTAAAGAGGAATATAAAAAAAATTGTTCAACCAAAAATAATATTAGCTTATCCATTCCAGCAATCGACTTCCTGCGTCATACCAAACGATCCCGAAACATAAAATACACCGCGCCGACCAGACAGAGTCCAGCCCACAGGTAATCAAGTTTGAGGGGTTCCTTCAGATACATCACGGAAAATGGCACAAAAATACTCAACGTAATCACTTCCTGCATAACTTTCAGCTGACCCACATTCAGCTCGGTGTAACCAATCCGATTGGCCGGCACCTGAAACAGGTATTCCAGCAGGGCAATGCCCCAGCTCACCAGCGCCGCAATCACCCAGGGCTTGTTATTCAGCTCCCGGAGATGGGCATACCAGGCAAAAGTCATGAAAACATTGCTGCACAGCAGCAAGCCGATAGAAGCCAGAATGGGGTTCATCTTTGCCAGCGCGCGCACGATACCATGGACATCCCGGATTGCCCCGGGAACCTGTTAAAAATCAGTGACCGAACAGTTTCTTTAGCAAAGCTGTGGTCTGTTTGGCTGGATCCTGTCGAATAGCAGCCTCTTCCCTAGCCAGATAATAGAAGATGCCATCCATGCCTTTTTCGATGGTGTAGTCGGTGAGGTTGGTTTTCAGGTCCGGGACGAACGGCAGTGTCTTGTACTCGCTGACAATGCCGTCGTACACCTGAACCGCACCCACCTGGCTAAGGCTATCGGCAATCACCGGACGCATGGCTTCACCCAGCGGGCCATTCATTTTCTCGCGGAAATAGCGGGTGGCCGCGTCCTCTGGGCCATTGTAGATTTTTTTCGCATCGTCGATGGTCATCGTGCTGATGGCATCGAGAAACAAAGCCTTGGCCTGCGGCGTGGCGGCTTCGGCCGCACGATTCAGCTTAGTTTCCAGGTCTGTCAGGCTGGCACCCATGCCGACGGTTTCCAGCAAGCTCTTAGCCTGTTGGATTTGCGCGGGCAGGGGAATATGTATCTGTTCATCCGCCAGAAACCCATCGGTCGTCCCTAACCGGGACACCACATTGCCGGTGCCGACCCGGAGCGCCTCTTTCAGGCCCGAGGTCAGTTCCTCTACCGACAGGTCACCCACCGCCGTCGTCGCACTCTGGGGGCTGGTACCGGTAGCACCTTCCAACAATTGCTTGCCGGTGTCCCACCAACTGGCGGCGCCAACAGAGGAGGAGACGAGAAACAGGGAGAGAATGGCTAACTTGACCTTGTTGTTCATGGGCAGGGTTCCTCAGCACCAGAAGTCAGAGGCTTGAAGGGTAGCATGCCCGCCGCGGCCGGGTTAATGGATTGTGCCGATTTCTCCTGCGTTCTCAGCCATTGACCCACTTTGGCGCTAGCGCGGCGCGAGACCAAGCCAGTGCCTGACGGGCGGAAGGCGTTTTAACAGCAGCATTTCTGCCAACCATAACACCAACAATGACCCCGCCAGGACGGGCAACAACAGGGCGCACAACAGGATTACCCCGCCGACCACCCTACCCGCCCGGGTATCCGCCATAGGAACTGGCGCACCGAGACTCGCTGCCGGTCGGCGCCGTTGCCACAGCACCAGACCGGTCAAACTCATCAACACCAAACCCAGTGCTGTCAGCACGCCCAGCAACTGGTTAAACCAGCCGAACAGTTGTCCCTCGTGGGCGGCCACGCCAATACCGATCACCCGATCCAGCAGCGGCCTTTGCGCAAAGGATTCGCTGCGCACTACCTGCCCGGACGACTGCTCCAGCCAGGCGTTGGCCCGCAGCGGGCGGTTCTGGTGTTGCGACTGGACTTTCCACACAGCGGGGTTTTCCCTGGATGGCAGCAACAATACCGGCGGCGCCAGCTGGAGGGCAACGGCCCCGTGCAACAATGACTCACTGAGATCGACGGAGTGGTCCGTCGCCCCGGCGCTGTGGTGGTGCTCCTGGGCGCGGCTCAGGGCCCAGTCCTGCTGCACCGGGGTATCGCCCCACTGCCGCAATTCCTTGAAAGCCGTGCCCCAAACCAGTGTCCAGGGCAAACCACTCACCAGCAGGAACAGGGCAAACGCCGACAGCCAAATGCCGGTAACCGCATGTAAATCCCGCCAGAATGTCCGCTGGCCCTGGCGAAGCCTCGGGTACAGCACCCCCGCCAGTCCCCGGCTGTTGCGCGGCCACCACAGGTATAGCCCGGTCAGTATCAGCACGATGGCCCAGCAACCCGCCAACTCCACCAATATCGACCCCGGATTGCCCGCCAGCAACTCGCCGTGGAAGGTCCGCACCTGCTGCACAAACTGGTCGTCCACATTGATGCTGTGCAACGGCTCCAGCGTATAGGGGTTGATATAAACCAGCCGTTGCACCCCCTTATTGAGCAGGGTGATCACTACCGCATCGCTTTCCCGCTGCGGCAGCTGGTAATTGACAAAGTGGCTGCCTGGAAACGCCTTGAGTGCCGCCGCAATCTGGGCGTTGGCACTGCTGCGCTCGCCGGCTACCGCGAGCTGCTGGTAGGGCCGATCGACCAAGGCATCCAGTTGCGGCTTGAACAGGTAAATGGCGCCCGAGATGGCCAATGTCAGGATAAAGGGGATACAGAACAGGCCTGCATAGAAGTGCCACCGCCACAGGGTGCGGTAAACGGCGGAGGCTTTTACAGCTGGGGCAAAACCGCTCGACATACTAGCCCTCGCCCTCTCGGATACCACGACTGCGCTGAAACATGCTGTTACCAGTCATAGGAGACATTGAAATACAGGGTGCGCGCCGGCCAGGGGTGCGCCACGTAGGCGGTTTCATCGAACAGGTTGTCTGCCCCAAGACTCAGCTTCAGGTGTTTGTCCCACTGATAGCTGGTTTTCAGCCCGACAAAAATAAAGCCGTCCTGGCCGCCGTACACCCGCTCTTCATTGTCGGTGTTGTCCAGCCTGCCGTAACTGTCGGCAGCGTATTGCAGGCTGCCACCCAGATCCCAACGGGGGGTGACATGATAGGTGGTCAGCAGGTTGCCGCGCCACTCCGGCATGCGCGGAAATTCATTGCCGACGATGGAGGGGTCGGCTTCGTTTTCACGAATCTCCGAGTCGGTCCAGGTCAGGTTGAAGCGCACATCCAGCTGCTTCACCAGCACACCGGCCGCGTTGACAATAAACTCGGCGCCGCGGGTTCTCACCTCATCCACCGGCACAAAGGTGCGGATAGAGGAGCCACCCGGCAGGGTGGTGGCCTGGGATTCAATCACATCCTCAATATCTTCCCAGAACAGGTTGACGCGCACATAGCCCTGATCGATGGCCCGCTCGATCATGAAATTGTGGTGCAAGCCGTCCTCCGGTTCGAGCGCGGGATTCGACTCGCTGACCGCATTGTAGGCCTGGTACTGACTGAACAGTTCCTCAACGATGGGAAAACGGTAGGCCCTGGCTATGGAATAGCGAAAGGTCCACAGCTCATTCGGTTGCAGGCCGAGGGAAAACTTCGGCGAAAACTTGTTTTCCGAACGGCCCGGCACCTTGACCACATCCAGTCCGGGAGTCATGGCATCGTCGTCCGAGTAGTAACCGTCGCTGCTCTCCCAGGATTCATAGCGACCGCCCAGGGCCATGGACCAGTACTCGTCGATATCCCAATTGAGCTGTAAGAAGGCAGCAGCAATATCGGTTTCCCCGCCACTACGGCTGACGGCGTCGGTCTTGTCACCGCTGACATAGTTATCGGAATCATAGACCGTGGTGTTCAATTCATAAGTTTCGTAGCGCAGTCCCGCCACCCACTGCATGCCATCGAGACCGACCTCGTCCAGGGTGAATTTGATATCGGCGGTCTGCCAGCCGGTGTCGTCATAATCCAATACCTGGCCAGTCGGCGTGTAGTCCAGGTGGGCGGGGTTGAGGGCGGAGCTGCGGGTCTCGTCCTCGATAATGACAAAGTGACTGAGATTGGTCTCCACTGCCAGGTTGTCCGTCAGATCACCCTTCAGGCGCAACCCCATGGAGAGGCTGCGACGATCCTGCTCACTGACATTGAGGCGACTGCCGGGCACGGAAAACTTTTCCCCATTTTGTACCACCTCACCACCCCAGACGGCATTGCCGTCGGCATCCCGCAGGTAACTGTTGGGGGAGTCGGTATCGGAATGACGATCCTCATAGGCCAGGTTGAGCAGAGCGAACCAGCCACCGAAGTCGTAACCGGCCTTGAATTTGTAGTTGTCGGTACTGGTATCGACAATGCCGGTATCGCCGAAATACAGGCGCTCGCTGCTGCGCTCATCCGCTCCGCCGATGGCACCGCTTACCGCCGTGGGACTCAGGGCGGTGCTGGAACCACCGTAATAGTACGACTGAGGCTGGGAATCATTTTCCAGACGGTTGTAGGAGAAGTAAACGCTGAGATCGCCGATCTTGTCGCCGTAGGAGACAAAGCCCTTGTGTCCGTCCAGATTCTCGTCGAAGCCGTATTCGTCAAACGACTGGGTAAACGATGACCAGTCCACATGAAATTCCCGCTGCTGGGGGATGGCTGTCTCGATCAGCACCACCCCACCCATGGCATTGCCGCTGTACTCAGCAGAAAATGGCCCGTACAGCACGTCGACCTGGGCGATTTCACTGGCCGACACCATGGTCCAGCGGGGCGCGCCGTTCCAGCGGGACTCGAGCAGATAATGCAGCGGCACCCCGTCGGCGAACACCATGGAGCGGCTGGTCTGGAACATGTTGGAACCGCGGATCCCGAGGGTGCCGTTTGAATCGCCGATAAAGCGGCGGCGGATCACCAGGCTCGGCTCGTATTTCACCAGATCCTCGGTGGTGGCCACATTGATACTGGCCATGTCCTCCTGGGTGAGCAGACTGGTGGGATTGGTGTAACCGGCCTGGCGACTGGTGACCGGCTTGCCCCAGACGCTCACCTCTTCAAGGTTTTCCCCCGCACCGGTTTCTTCCGGTACAGTTACAGGGCTGGTGTGCGCCTGTATACCCATTGCAAACAGACTCAACAGGCATGCCAGAGTGGGCACCGCGGCTCCGGCAATCTTGTCTTTCATTGTTCGCCCCGAAATGAAAATGATTCGAATTCAGGGGCGGCATCTTTGATGCTCAGTCTGTCATCGTCAATGCGACAAATTGTCGCAGGCCTGACCGGCAGAGAGAGGGTTGGCGGTGCTCACAGCCCTTTCGAGCCATTTGTGGGCCAGGTGCCAGACCATCACCAGTGGCATCGGCCAGGCAAATGCTGAAAAGTGCGTTAGAAAAACAGGGAGAAAACGATCTATTCGCTATCGAGGAAAAAATTCGCAAGCTGCAAATTCTTTATCGAGCCAGCACATCAATGCCGTAGGGGGTCTCCAGCTTGATTCGCCACTCTCCCCTGCTGCGATAGATCCAACCCTGGAGTTCAACCTGTCGCCCGTATAGAGCATCAAACCACAAGGGGTCAAAGTACTGCCGGTTTTCAGGGTAGGTTATGGCAATAAGGTGGTTATCGAGCGTCACCCGCCACTGTTTGGCCCGTCCAACGGCGGTCACCATCCCCCTAACCCGCTGGAAACCACCGTTAGAAATGTCACCGGCAGAGACAGGTGCTGAGCCGTGGCTTCCCCAGACGCCCTTTTCTTGTCTACGGGCAACACGTTCTGCCACTGCCAGGCAGTCGACCATGGTCAAGTTTGGCGGAACCGCAACGTGGTAGGCCAAGCCCTGTTCCAACAGGAATTGTTCCAGGCTTTCACCGCGCCCATTGAAGAGGTGTGCAAGGGTGCGGCCGTAGTGGTCGCTGGGTTGGCGATCAAGCAAGATTTTCAGCTCACTCGCTTTTTCAACAAACTCTTTGACTGCCCGAGTGGCCTCGATTGCAAAGGGTTGGTTAGGCGACCCATGATGGCCAATTTCCGGGGCGTTGATACCAATCAGTCTTACTTTGCGGCCATCCTGCAATTTGAGTGTATCGCCGTCATAAATGTGGGAGACAAGGACTTTTTCCGTCTTGCCAAAGGATGCGCAGAGTTCTCCCGCAACGGCCCCATGTAGCCCAACAAAAACCGCCCAAACAAAAAACGCGCTCTGGATAAGCATCCGGAGCGCGTTATGGCCGCCTCGAAAGGCAAGCATAAACAAGTTATTTCTTGGCGGAACGACCAGCAAAGCGCTTGTTGAACCGATCAATACGACCACCTGTATCCACCACCTTCTGCTTACCGGTGTAGAACGGGTGACACTGCGAGCAAACATCTACGTGGATGCTGTCAGACAGTGTGGAACCTACTTCCATAACATTGCCGCAACTGCAGGTAGCAGTCAGCGAACCATAATTCGGGTGGATTTCTGATTTCATGTCTCTTTGCCTCTGTCTCTTGCACACCGCAACCCAATCTCTATACAACCCGGATCTACCGACTGGGATCGCATGATACATCTGGTACACTGCGATCTTCAGCACGATTCTGGCTGACTGCTTAAGAGCATTCACCCATCCGGGATGCCTTTCAATTTGTCGGGCACCGTATGCCGCCTTAAACGGAGCGCGAATACTACCAGAAAACGGCCCCCTTTCAAGGTTTTAGCAAAAAATCATAGTGATGACAGATTCCGCCATTCTCCGCGTAGCCGTTCCCTCTCCCCTGCGGCGATTATTTGACTATTTGTGGCCAGCAGATTTGGGGCCGCTACCGGCACCCGGCTGCCGAGTCCTGGTGCCCTTTGGCCGGCGAAAAGTCGTCGGCATGGTAGTTGAAGTAACTGACCATAGTGATTTCCACCTATCAAAGCTGAAACCGGTCACCCAGTTGCTGGATAGCCAACCACTCTTGCCAGAGCCGATGTTACAACTGTGCAAATGGGCTGCCGGATATTATCAACACCCCATTGGTGATGCACTGGGTACCGCCCTGCCGGCCCTGCTGCGCAAGGGTGAAGCCGTGCCCGAACAACGCCACACCTACTGGCAATTAACTCCGCATGGCAAGGGATTGCCAGCCTCAGCACTGGCCAGAGCACCGCGCCAGCAACAAGTATTGCAACACTTACAGCGATACCGAACAGCAAGTCGAGCAGCTTTTCAGCCGTTGGGTATTACACTCACGGTACTGAAACAACTGGAACAAAAAGGGCTGATTGAAGCCGTTTCTACACCCCTGCTTCAATCTTCTGATCCTGTGGAACTCCTCTCAGAGACACCGCTACCCCTTTACCCGCAGCAACAGCAAGCGCTGGATGCTATCGAACTACACAACTTTCACTGTTACCTGCTGGATGGGGAAACCGGCAGTGGCAAGACAGAGGTATACCTGCAGGCTATTGAAAAAGTGGTCCGCTATGGACGCCAGGCACTGGTATTGATCCCGGAAATCAGCCTCACGCCTCAGACGCTAAGTCGCTTTCAGGCACGCTTTAATTGTTCCGTGGTCGTACTTCATTCGGGTCTCACCGACCGGGAACGTGCCCTTGGCTGGAATGCCGCCAGGACTGGGCAGGCGGCTATTATTATTGGCACCCGCTCAGCCATTTTCACCCCCTTACACAAGCCCGGCCTGCTGATCGTGGATGAAGAACATGACAATTCCTTTAAACAACAGGATGGTTTTCGCTACTCGGCTAGAGACCTGGCCGTGATTCGTGCCAGCAGGGAAGAGATCCCTCTGATACTCGGCTCAGCCACACCCTCTTTGGAATCACTCCACAACTGCCAACAACAACGTTATACCCGCCTTATTCTGTCCCAGCGTCCCGGCTCGGCACAGCAACCACGCTGGCAAACCGTGAATATTCGCCAGCATCGCCTTTCGGCAGGCTACTCGCGCGAACTGATCGAAGCCATGCAGCAGCAATTGAATGAGGGGAATCAGGTACTCGTTTTTCTCAATCGCCGGGGCTTTGCCCCAACCCTCAGTTGCCATCAATGTGGCTGGATTGCAAATTGTTACCGCTGCGAGGCTCGCCTAACCGTTCACCGCCATATCAACCGGCTGCTTTGCCACCATTGCGAATACCAGCAAGCCGTTCCGAACAGCTGCCCGGACTGCCATAGCGCCCAACTCCAATGCATTGGCCAGGGTACCGAGCGCAGCGAGGAAATCCTCGAAGCATTGTTTCCGCAGTATCCGGTCATTCGGGTGGATCGTGATACCACTCGCCGCAAACAGGCCATGCAAGCTATGGTGGATCGAGTGAACGGTGGCGAACCCTGCATATTGATTGGCACCCAGATGTTGGCCAAAGGGCATCATTTTCCGAATGTCACACTGGTAGCCATTCTCGATGCCGACGGCGGCCTGTTCAGTGCAGATTTTCGTGCACCGGAAAAAATGGGGCAGCTGATTACACAGGTGGCAGGTCGGGCTGGCCGAGGCGACAAACCCGGCACCGTGATTTTGCAGAGTCATCACTGCGATCATCCCCTGATTGCCTCACTGGTTCAGCAGGACTACAGGTCATTTAGCGATATGTTGTTGGCGGAGCGACACTTGGCACAGCTGCCACCCTTCCGCCATATGGCTTTATTGCGCGCGGAGGCTGCCGATGGTCAGGCCGCGGCAGAATTTCTACAATATGCCCGCCAATGTGCTGAGCAATTGCTACCTGCCAGTCCTGATACAGGCTACCTTGGACCACTGCCAGCCGCGATGGAAAAACGCAACGGTCGTTTTCGTCACCAGCTGAGTATTACCTGCCGCGAACGTCCCAGATTACAGCAGTTGATGAGCCCCCTCAGTGTGATGCTGGAACAATCGCCATTGGGTGCAAAAGTGCGCTGGTCCGTGGACATTGACCCTCAGGATATGACCTGATGATGCAGGTTGAACTGAAGCGCTGGCAGAGGTTTCCTGTTACCCCTACAATGGCGGCCATCAAAGGAGTAGTGTCTACCCCATGACCCGGGATTACGCAAAAAAGTCTAGTCACCGCAGCCAAAACAGGCCCAATGCCCGCAAAAGCCGGCCGACCAAGCAAAGTGCACCAGGTTGGTTATGGCTGCTCGCAGGTATTCTGGTCGGCGTGTTGTTCACGGTACTGTTTCAGCTGTCCAAAACGCCGGACACCGTCACTGCTTCAGCACCTGAGGAATCCCTGGCTCAGGAAGAGTCGGGCAGTAAGCCCCGATTTGATTTCTACACCTTGCTTCGTGAAAGTGAGTTCATTGTTCCCGACAGCCCTCCGCCACAGACAGACAGCGAACAAGTGGCAACCCCGCCACAGGTCTCCGCAAATGAGGTATTTCTGCTACAGGTGGGTTCTTTTAAGGCCAGTTCAGACGCTGATAGCCTGCGCGCCCGTTTATTACTGCTGAACCTTAGCGCCAGTATTGAAAAGGTCAGTCCGCGCAAGGGCGAAAACTGGCATCGGGTTTTAGTGGGACCGTTTACTAATCACTCTGATGTCAGCGCTGCCCGCAACCGGTTGTCCAGCAATGGCATCGATTCACTACTGCTGAAGCGCAAGCAATAACAGTTAGATTCTCAACGATCTGTAAAATACTCGGGACTAGCCGCGAAATTTCCGGCCCTTGTGGTGGCGTTCCAGGTTTTCAGTACGTTTCTGCTCATTTTTCCGCAACATCACATAAGTTGCACCGGTACCGCCGTGCTGGGGCTGGGCGCTGTGAAAGGCAAGCACTTCATCTAGCTGACGCAACCACTGGTTGGTACAACTTTTCAACAATGCGGGTTTATCGCGGTTTTCTCCACGTCCGTGGGTAATCAAGCCACAGCGGATATCATGTTTCAGGCAATCCCGAATAAATTGGTAAACCTGCTGCCTGGCCTGTTCCACCGTCAGGCGGTGAAGGTCAAGTCTTGAGTCGATATGGTATTTGCCCTGTCTGAGATTTTTGAACACCCCATATTGCACCCCCTCTCGCTTGAACTCGAGCACATCACGGGGCTCCACCATGGGGATATATTCTTCAGAGGTGAGACCGTCGGCATCTTTGGCAATCTCCTGTTGGGCTGCGCGACGACGCAACTCGAGGCCGGGTGTTTGCACAATGGTTTTTTGCAGGGGAATCCGATCCGCCGACTTGCTCAGTGGGGCGACATCACCCATCTGTTCACGAAATAAATTACTATCGTCTTCGGTCACGGCAGGGAACTCTCGGTGTCAACTCTCTGTACTAGCGGAGATTATAGCCCTGTCATTACTCAAGCCGCATCTGTGTGGGCCAAAGAGCGGGGCATAAAACGTTCTCTGGCCAACTGATCAGCTATGACGCTGGTAGCAGCATGCTCGAGTGTTGCGAGGCGGAAGATCTCCGGCAGGGTTTCTGCTGCCACCCGGTCTATATGGCGTAACACCTCCTGCCGATCGGCGCCAAAGTACTGATAATAGACTTCGATCAGGCCGCCAGAATTAATCACATAGTCAGGCACATAAAGCACACCGGAAGAGGCCAGACGAAGACCATCCTCCTCCGTGGCGAGCTGGTTGTTGGCTGAGCCAGCAACAATAGGGGCACCCAGTTCACGGATGCTCTGCTCATTCAACACTGCGCCCATAGCACAAGGTGAGAACACCTCAGCGGGTTGCCGTAAAATGTCCTCTGGAGCCACGGGAATCACACCTAAATCAGCCACGGCTCGCTTCAGGTTGTCCGAAAAGATATCTGCCGCATACACTCGCACTCCGGCCTCTGACAGCAATCGGGCCAGCTCATAACCCACTTTACCCACTCCCTGGATCGTCACTCTCATTCCGGACAGAGTATCCCAGCCCAGTTGGAAGCGTGCAGCCTGTTCTATTCCCCGAAAAACCCCATAGGCAGTGTAGGGAGATGGGTCACCGCCCATTCCACCCTGGCGAGTGAAGCCCGTCACAAACGAGGTTTCTGTGGCCATCGTGGCAACGTCTTCTTCACCGATACCCACATCTTCCGCCGTCACGTATTCCCCTTGCAGACTATTGACCAGCCGGCCCATGGCTCGCAACAGATCAGAGGTTTTTTCTCGATGGGGATCGCCGATGATCACCGCCTTGCCGCCACCCAGATTGAGGCCGGTAATAGCCGCCTTGTACGTCATTCCCCGCGACAATCTCAGCACATCGGCAATCGCTTCATCCTCACTGGCGTAGGGCCACATCCGGCAGCCACCCAATGCACAACCAAGGTTAGTGTTGTGGATGGCAATAATGGCTTGCAGGCCCGTAGTGGCATCACGGTGAAATACCACCTTCTCGTGGTCATCGTAGTCGAGATGGGTAAAGACGCTCATCTTCCTTCTCCTACTTTCAGCTGGACCTCACCAGCCAACGGCACAGGTACGACAATGTTTACCGGGTCGGCACGGCAGCTAGCCAGTAGTTGCGCCTGCCGCTGCCTTACCCGATCCAGGTTGTGTTGCTTGACGTGGCCGAAACCACGGATGTGTTCGGGCAGAGAGGCCAATTCCACAGCAGCCTGGTAATTGTCTCCGCAAAGCCCGTTCAGCAGTTCGCTAATGAGTTGCTGATATTCCGTCACTAATAGACGTTCCATCTTTCGCTCAGCACTGTAACCGAACGGATCAAAGAGGGTGTTGCGCAGAAACTTAAACTTGGCCAATACCCGGAACAAAGGCAGAATCCAACCACCAAACTGGCTTTTCAGCAGGTGTCCGGAACGCGGGTCGCGGCGCGCAAAAATCGGCGGTGCCAAATGGAAATGCAGTTTGAAATTCCCTTCAAATTCCTCATGTAGTTGGCGTTCAAACTCCCCATTGGTGTACAACCTGGCCACTTCATATTCATCCTTACAAGCCAGCAATTTGAAATAATTGAGGGCTACGGCACGGGTCAGCGCCATATCCTCCGCCACAAAATCAGGGAAGTGCTGCTGCTCGGCAGCGCGTACGGTTTCCACCTGACTGCGGTACTGATCTGCCAGTGCACGATTCTGGTAATCCACCAGAAACTGGTAACGGTAGTCGATCAGATCATCCAGGGTCGGGGGCGGAGTTTGTGAAGCCGGTTGTTCTATACCAGCTAACGCCATGACACGGTCGGGGTCCACGGCATAACGCCGACCCCAGGCAAAGGCATTAAGGTTCATCTCCACTGCCACGTTATTGATGGCAATAGCCTGCTCGATAGCTTGCCGTGGCAAAGGCACCAGCCCCAGCTGCCATGCATAGCCAAGCAACAACATGTTGGCGCTGATGGCATCACCCATCAGTCCAGTACCGAGGTTGGTGGCATCAATAAACCAGGTGCGATCACTACCGGTTTCATCTCGAAGTGCCTGAGCCATATCACCATAGGGGAACGGCGCATCCGGATTGTGGGTAAATTCCGCTGTAGGCGATTCGTGGCTATTGACCACCGCGGCAGAAAATTCGCTGTTGACCTTGGCCAGCGCTTCCTGGCCTGTGGAGACAACCAGATCGGCACCCAGCAACAAGTGGGCATCTCCGGCTGGAATACGCACTCCATGTATATCGCCCTGTTGCCTTGCAATACGCACGTGACTGGTCACCGAACCAAATTTTTGCGCCAGTCCGGTCTGGGTCAGCACCGAGGTGCCTTTGCCGTCAATATGCGCCGCCATGCCCAATACCGAACCAACGGTTAGCACACCGGTGCCGCCAATCCCTGCCACCATAATGTTGTAGGGAATAGTAATTTCCGGTAGTTGCGGTTCCGGCAATTCAGACCAGGACACGTCCCCATCCAGCTGGCGATGCTTGCGTAAGCGCCCACCATGCACCGTGACAAAACTGGGGCAGAATCCCTTCAGGCAGGAGTAGTCCTTGTTGCAAGCGGACTGGTCAATCATCCGTTTGCGACCCAGCGGGGTGTCCTTGGGAATAATCGACAGGCAGTTGGACTGGAAACCGCAGTCACCACAGCCCTCACAAACCTGTTCGTTGATAAACACTCGTTTAGGGGGGTCGTCCAATAGCCCTTTTTTGCGGCGACGACGTTTCTCCGCGGCACACGTCTGCACGTAGATCAGCACACTGGTGCCCTCTACCTCACGCAGCTCTTTCTGAACGGCGTCGAGCCTGTCGCGGTGATCGATCGTCAAGCCATCGAAATGGGGAAAATCATTGCCGAACTGGTCTGGATCATCAGAGACCACTGCAATGCGTTTCACACCCTCTCCGCGCAACTGATAGACAATCCGATCCACGCTGAGGATGCCATCCACCGGCTGTCCGCCAGTCATCGCCACCGCGTCGTTATAGAGAATTTTGTAGGTGATATTGACCCCGGCGGAGATGGCCGCGCGGATCGCCAAAAGTCCGGAATGGAAATAGGTACCATCGCCGAGGTTCTGGAACACGTGTTTGTTGTCAGTAAACGGTGCCTGGCCGATCCAGTTGGCCCCTTCGCCGCCCATGTGGGTAAAGGTGAACGTGTTGCGGTCCATCCACTGCACCATGTAATGACAGCCGATACCCGCCATCGCCATGCTGCCTTCCGGTACCACGGTCGACGTGTTGTGTGGGCAACCGGAGCAATACCAGGGCTTGCGCTCAAGCAATGTCGGTTTGCTCGTTAGAGAGCGCTCCTTGGCCTGCAGAAATGCCAAGCGTTTTTCGACCCGCTCACTGGTATAAAAACGGCGGATGCGCTCGGCAATAACCTGGGCAATCAGCGCCGGGGTCAATTCACCAAGATTGGTCACCAGCAGGTTGTGATGTTCATCGTATTCGCCCACCACCCGGGGCCGCCTATCCACCGGCCAGTTGTAGAGTTGTCCTGTGATCTGGTCCTCAATGACACTGCGTTTCTCCTCAATCACCAGAATTTCTTCCAGTCCCTCCGCAAACTGGTGGGTGACCGAAGGCTCCAGAGGCCAACTCATGCCAACCTTATAGAGGCGTAAACCGATGGCCTTGGCCAACTGTTCATCAATACCCAGGTCGTCCAGAGCCTGCAAAGTATCCAGATAAGATTTTCCAGTGGTGACGATACCCAACCTGGCATTGGGGCTGTCCAGGGTTATGCGGTTGAGATTATTGACACGGGCAAATGCCAACGCGGCATAGATTTTGTAGCGTTGCAGGCGCTTTTCTTGTTCTAGTGGAGTGTCGGGCCAGCGACCGTGCACACCATCCGCAGGCAGTTCGAAGTCTTCCGGCAGCACGATGTGCACTCTGCCCGGGTCGATCTCGGCAGAAATCGCAGCATCACAGTTTTCGGTGATCACCTTCATTCCCACCCAACAACCACAGTAGCGGGACAACTCCCAGCCGTAGATGCCCAAATCGAGCACTTCCTGCACCCCAGCGGGGTTCAACACCGGGCAGGTGGCACCGATAAACATGTGATCGCTCTGGTGCGGCAGGGTGGAGGATTTGCAGGCGTGGTCGTCCCCGACTACCGCCAACACGCCACCGTATTTTGACGAGCCAAAGGCGTTGGCATGTTTCAATACATCCATGCTGCGGTCCAATCCCGGCCCCTTGCCATACCACATGCTGTAGACCCCGTCGTAACGGGCACCGGGGAAGAGGTTGACCTGCTGACTGCCCCATACGGCAGTCATACCCAGGTCTTCATTGACGCCGGGTTGAAAGTGAATATTGTGCTTGTCGAGGAACGGACGGGCTTTCCACAGAGCCTGATCCAACCCGCCCAGAGGAGAACCACGATAACCGGAAATAAAACAGGCGGTATTCAGACCACTCTGCTGGTCCCGCTGATGTTGCAATATGGGTAGACGTACCAGCGCTTCAATACCTGTGAGGTAGGCCCGCCCCTTGTTCAATAGATATTTATCATTGAGAGATACGTTCACAGACACCCCCCTATCAAGGCCACTGTGTCGAAAATCCGATTTTTTATTGCCGCCCCATATCGTTAACTGGTTTCTATTAAGTCGTTACCGTTAAATCGTATTCCTTTGGCAAAAAGCATAGACCATGGTTCCGACAATTGAATTGCTTTTTGTGCCCCGCATTCCTATATATAAGAAATATTTTTCTCATTTTTCTCTATTTTGGAGAAATTTATGTCCGGATTTGACGAGACAGATATTTTCATCCTGAAAATCCTCCAGCGTGACGCCAGTCTCAGCGCTCAAGAGATCGCGGCACAGGTCAATCTTTCCACTACACCCTGCTGGCGGCGCATGAATCGGATGGAACAAACGGGGATTATTCGCAGCAAAGTGGCTCTACTGGATGCCGACAAATTGGGTATGCAAATGGTGACATTTGTCAGTATTTCTCTGACACGCAATGATGAGGATTCACTGGAAGCTTTTGAGGAACAGGTGCGACAGTTTCCGGAAATTGTCGCGTGCTATACCGTCACCGGCACCATGGATTATTTTCTGAAAATTATTACCCGGGATATACAGCACTTTGAAAACTTTTTGCGACGACACCTGGCAAGATTACCGCTGATAAGGGATCTGCATTCAAATGTGGCCGTCACTCAGATCAAATACACTACCGAATTACCGCTGGATACCCAACTTTAAAAACCTGCAAGGCGCAGGCGTCATTCCGAATCATCTAGTGACAGATGGGAAGTATCCACCTTGCGATCCGGCACCACCTGTTTTTCATTATCGCGGAGCAGATTAGCACCCGTCTCCGCAATGCTCATATAAGACGTATCGATTTCAGCCGGCGAAAAATCCCGACGGTATTCAGGCGTCAATACATCGGCACCGACCGGCGCAACCTCAACCTCTTCATCCGGCAGTTGGGGTGATACCTGATTGGCCTCGCCACGCAGCACGGAAGAATCTGACTCGGTTTCAGCAGAGCGGCGTATATCCACCACAGCCCCAGCCTTGCGCATACTGGACTGGTAGCGCTCAGCCATATCCTCATCAAGATTTCGTTTGATCACCACCGGTCGCCCGGAAAACATTCCGTCAATACGGGCGGAATCGGCACCAAACAATTCGGCGAGTCGCTGCTTGACCTCGACAATTGACTGGCCTGGGACCACATCACCCCGGAAAACCACTTCGTAACGTTGTTCGCTCACTGTGTTCCATCCCTCGATACAGATTCGGACTCTATTGTTCAGAAAACTACCCAACGGCGTGAAAGCCTGACAATTCATTTTTGTCGCTTAAAGCCAATTTAGCAAATACTCTGATACGCCTGACTCTGAGCTTGACACATTAGCCTATCAATACGGAAAGCCAGATAATGAGAAACACCAGCATGGATAATGTCACGGCTGCGGACCCCTGATCTTTAGCCCTGCCAGACAGATCGTGGTGCTCCAGGCCGATGCGATCAATCGCCGCCTCCACAGCGGAATTGAGTAACTCAACGATCAGCACCAGCAATACTGAAACCATTAACAACGCCAATTCTATTGCATTACTGGCCACTATTGGTGCCAATGGCAGGAAAACTGCGGCGAGAAACAGCTCAATCCTGAAGGCTTCTTCGTGCTTGAAACAAGCCTTAATTCCCCTCCAGGAGTGTAGACTCGCCATCATCAGACGGCGCTTTAGCACACCCAGCACAACCTTTTTCACAGATCACTCCCATTAATCCGTTGATCCATTTCTCGAGAAGGTTCCTGCTCTTTTGGCCGTCCGACAATTTTTGCCGGAACACCCACCACCGTCGTGTGCGGTGGAACAGAATCAAGCACAAGACTACCGGCACCGATCTTTGCACCCTCCCCCACTTCAATATTGCCGAGGATTTTGGCTCCGGCCGCAATCAACACGCCACAGCGAATTTTTGGATGCCGATCACCTGCCTGGGCACCGGTGCCGCCCAAGGTGACCGAGTGCAGCATGGAAACATTGTCTCCGATCACAGATGTTTCACCGATCACCAACCCGGTGGCATGGTCAATCATAATACCGCCGCCGATATCGGCAGCAGGGTGAATATCCACCCCAAATACTTCGGAGACTCTACTCTGTAAAAACAGCGCCAACGCGCGGCGCTGGTGGCGCCACAACCAGTTGGCCACCCGATACACCTGCAAAGCATGGAACCCTTTGAAATATAACAAGGGTAAACAATAACGGTCGCAGGCAGGGTCACGCTCCACATAAGCGGTCAAATCCCGGCGCATGCGTTCTCGAATAATGGCATCGTCTGCCATCGCCTCCGTCAGTACATGATGGATGCTGAGATCGGACAAAACCGTGTTGCCAAGCTGTTCGGCAAGATTGTAGGCAAGCGCTGCTTCCAGTGACTGGTGACTCAATACCGACGCATAGAAAACACTCGCCAACACCGGCTCTTGTGCCGCAAAAACTTCAACTTCACTGCGAATGGTTTCCCAAAGAGTATCTTGAGTGGCCTGATTACGTCGTGAACTACTCATGCTTCTCCCGTGGTGGAGGCAAAATAAATCTGGCTACAATCTCATCCAACTGCGCCAATACCGCACTCTTTAAACTGAGCCCGTCATTATCCAGAAGTTTGCGAACAAATGCCCCATCAAGTTGCGCTTCAAACAGTTCTGCCACAGGCCGATAACTCAAATGCCAGGGTTCCGGAGCGACACCGCCGCGATCGCGGTCATAGGGCCGATAAAAGCCAAAGGCAGCCGCATGTTTTTCCAGCCAAAGGGAAAGCGCGTGAAAAGGCCCACCTGGCGCATATTCCTCTGGAATCAATTGCAGTTGGTAGTCGGGGGAAACTGCCGCCCGATCCCAGATATCCATATCGGTGCCCCAATGATGCCTGGAGCAACCGGGAAGAGCTGACCAGCGCAGAATAGCCATTACCTTCTCATCATCACGGAGCTGAGCCGAATCAAGGGGATGTCCATCGGTATCCAGCAGAGGGCGGAGGCCCTCTGCTTTGGCATTCCAGATTGCCAGTTGGCGATCATAGGCACGAAAACCACTGGCCACTTGTATATCCAGCCCCTCTGCCGCCGCCGCCTGTTGCAGCTGACGAAAAGGGTCAACGACCGCCATGTGCAGCAGCACGCTTCGCTCAAGCAGACACAGGTGCTTCTCACAGCGCCCAGCCATCATCTCATCGGAAATCTGCTCTTTGGTCACGCCGTTCTCGCCTTACAACACCTGAAGAAATAACACCTTAATATGACCAAAGTTATTTTGCTATGCTTCGGACGTGACCTAGAAGGAGCATCTTGTCATGCAACAAGAAATCGAACAAATCCAGTCCATCTATAACACCATTGTAGAATTTTTCGTCACCTACAGTTTCCAGCTAGTAGGCGCTTTTATCGTTTTTCTCATCGGCATGTTTGTCGCCAGCAAAGTGTCGAGAATGGTGCTTGCTCTGTGTGAGAAAAAAGGCCTGGATATTACCCTGAGTCGATTTCTGGCCAGTTTTGTCAAAATTGCCATTCTGGTGGGGGTGGCGATAATCGCCCTTGGAAAAATAGGCATTAGTGTCACGCCCTTTGTCGCCGCTATTGGTGCTCTGTCTCTCGGCGCTGGTCTGGCCGTACAAGGGCTGCTGTCCAATTATGGTGCGGGTCTCAATATTATTATTACCCGCCCATTTGTGGTGGGCGACACCATCACGGTGCAAGGTGAAACCGGACTGGTGGATGAGGTACATCTGGCCTATACGGTTTTGAAAGATGAAGATGCTGTGCGTATCACCATCCCCAACCGACATATCGTTGGAGAAATTATCCACAATTCTGCGGAAAACAAACTGGCAGAAACCACTGTGGGTGTGAGCTATGACTCCGACCCCAAAAAAGTCATTGAGGTGCTACATGCTGTGATGGTGCAACAGGGCGTTGCCGAAGCACGGGCACCTCTGATTGGTATCGACCAATTTGGCGACAGTAGCATTAATTTCGGCGTACGCTTCTGGGTTCCCACCAACCACTTTCACGAAACCCGTTTCAGAGTCAACAACGCCATCTTCGAGGCCTTGGGTCAGGCGGGAATTAGCATCCCCTTCCCCCAACGAGAAGTTCGGATGCTCAATCAGCAACATTGATTTGGGCTGTTACTCTTGGGTTATTTTGATGTCGGATGTGTCCGGGATGGAGGAACTCTCACCCCATGTCAGATGGTGGGGATCAAACCCCGCGGCAAGAGTGGGTTTAACGACCTCAAAGTAGGGCGACAAATCAAAATCCCGCGGCACAAAAAGACTGTGATGGCGAATATGGAGGATTTCCTGATAGATTTCCTGCAGATCCCTGTCCAGGGTCTTTTCCAGCGTAATTTCTGGCAGGATCGGGTAACGGATAGACTGGAAGGCCTGCGCAATCAATGAAGAACAGATGGCGCGAGTAGGGTCGCCACTACCCAGAGCCAGCAAGCGACGACGCCAACGACTGGGTACCGGCGGCGTCTGCACCATATAACGCATCAAGTCGAAAATATTTTTAAGGTCATAGCGATAACCCAACCGCTCTGTAGCGTATTGGATCAGTTCGGCAATCTCATCATCATGTAAATTGACGGGGCGGCAGATGCGGGTATGCATGTGGGCAAAATGGCTGAGAGGAACCAGTCTTACCCCCTCCTGAACATCTGCCTCTACCAGCATGCCCTGTTGCCCCTGCCAGCAGCCCACATAGAGTGCGGCATGAGACCAGGTTGATTGTGTCAGATACTTGATCGCCAGACTGAAGCGGCTCACCCCCTCCACCAGCAAGACATCGCCAGGCCGAATGGCCGCCGCCAACTGATCCGGGCGGCTGGGGACAGTACTCAGGTAACGGGGTTCGGCCAGCTTGCGCGCCAGCCAACTGCCAATGCGCTCGAGTATCATGACTTATTAACGGCGGTTCGCAATCAGCGCTCACCCAGATCGATGGAACCCGCTTCCACCACAGTGATGGGCAGATGCCACCAACCCAGACTAATCCGGGCCTCCAGTTCAAAATTCACCGATTGACTGCGGCTTTCCATAAACGCACCGATGATTTTCAAGCCACTGATCAGATTGGCAGAAGCGGGAACCTTGATGGTTGACTGGCCGTAGGGCGGAATGGGGTTCATGCCCCCAGCCACACCGCTAATCAGCTTTTCACCCTGCAGTTTCAGATTGTAAGACAACCCCGAGACGTTGAGTTCGGAGCCGGTGGGGTTAAGAACCAAGAGCGTGATGACAAAGTGTTGCTCGAACCCCTGGTGAGCGCCAGGTTGGACATCGACCAGGTGCACTTCCGGCTTCTGGCCCGGTGCCAACAAAGCACAACCACTCAAGCCCACCAGCGCGATCAACAACCACACCGCTCTCATTACTCTCATCTAGACATCCTCATCAATCATTGATATCCGGCTCAAAAAATAGCCAGGTAACCTGGGGAAACGCTTTTCTCATCATCGCTTCTACCCGGTTAATCGTTTCAATCAGAGCTATATCCGTACCCTGTGGCACCATCCGTGCTTTGACCGCCACCATAACATCATCCCCCATTTGGAGGGTAACAAGGTTATAAACAACATCCACCTGCGGCTGCTGACGTAAAAAATCCTCCATGGCCTGTTTTACCAGTGGCTCTACACCCTGCCCCACCAGTAACGCCTTTACCTCTGCCCCCACAAGAATAGCGACGACAATCAACAGCACCCCAATGGCAATGCTGCCCATCGCATCATAGACCGGGTTGCCCGTCATGATTGTCATCATCACAGCCAGCAGTGCGAAACACAGCCCCAGCAATGCAGCCAGGTCTTCGCCGAACACCACCAGCAGTTCGCTGTGGCGCGTCTCCCGAAACCAGTGCCACAGGCTACGACCATGGCGTACCTTGTTCACTTCCCGCAGGCAACCAGCAAGAGACAAGCCTTCTGCCAGCACCGCAAACGCCAGCACGGCAATCGCTATCCAGGGCGCATTGAGCGGTTGCGGATCGTGCAATTTATGCCATCCCTCGTAGACCGAAAATACCCCGCCTACCGAAAATAACAACAGCGCCACAATGAATGACCAGAAATAAATTTCCTTGCCATAACCGAGCGGGTAGTCCGTGGTTGGTGGGCGCTTGGCACGACGCAACCCTAGCAAAAGCAGCAGTTGATTACCGGTATCGGCAAGGGAGTGGATAGCTTCTGCCAGCATGGCACCGGAAAGGGTATAAGCTGCGGCGGCTCCCTTGGCCAAGGCAATGGTCCCATTCGCCATAAGAGCATAGAGAATACTTTTGGTAGAATCGGCATCGCCGGACAAAAGACACCCCCGTGCCATTGAATTTTTTTCAAGAACCCGCATCTTATAGGGTGCTAATCAACGACACCATAGCGAGGAGAGTTCGCGTGTTACGAATCGGTTTATTCCTGGCCACCAACATTGCCATACTGGTGCTCTTCAGCATCGTTTTTCGCGTGCTGGGGCTGGAGCACTACCTTGCCACCCAAGGCATCAACACAAATCTAAGCGGTCTGCTGATCATGTGTGGCTTTTTCGGTTTTGCGGGCTCTTTCTTCTCGCTGCTGATTTCCAAGTGGATGGCGAAGAAAAGTAGCGGCACCCAACTCATCACACAGCCTCGCACCCCCGAAGAACGCTGGTTAGTGGAAACGGTTAGCGACCTGGCCAAAAAAGCCGGGATCGGCATGCCGGAGGTTGGTATTTTCCCGGCCCAACAGTCCAACGCCTTTGCCACTGGCTGGAACAAAAACAACGCCCTCGTAGCGGTGAGTGCCGGATTGCTGCACCGCTTCGACCGGGAAGAAGCCCGTGCCGTACTGGCGCACGAAATTGGTCACGTCGCCAACGGCGACATGATCACCCTGTCTTTAGTGCAAGGGGTGCTGAACACCTTCGTGATGTTTTTTGCCCGCATTCTCGGCTCTATCGTCGACAAGGCTGTGTTTAAGAATGAGCGCGGCAACGGTATCGGTTACTTCATGATCGTCATGCTGCTGCAAGTCGTTCTGGGTATTTTTGCCTCAATGATCGTGATGTGGTTTTCCCGTTGGCGCGAGTTCCGCGCTGATGCAGCGGGTGCACACCTGGCCAGCCGCGGTGCCATGATTTCCGCCCTGCAGCGCTTGCAGGAAGAAACTCAGGCCCACGTACCCAATCAGATGCCAGATACCCTGACCGCCTTCGGCATTTCCAGCGGCTGGAAGCAACACGCTACCCGACTGTTTATGTCACACCCGCCTCTCGAAGAGCGTATTGAAGCATTGCGCCGGGGCGTTTGATGCCAGCCGCCCCTCTGTGCCGCCTGGAGGATATTCCCGATCCCGGCGGCCTCGACCTGACCATCGACGGCGAAGCCTGCTTCGCCGTGCGTCAGGGCGGAACTGTGTACCTGTATCGCAACCGCTGCCCCCATATCGGGCTGCCCCTAAACATAATACCGGGTCGTTTTCTGGACTACGACCGTCAACATATCCAATGCAGCAGCCATGGTGCACTGTTTGAGATTGGCAGTGGCCATTGCATCGCTGGTCCCTGCCGGGGGCAACAGCTGGAAATCCTGCCCTGCCAGCTAATTAAAGGCGGTGTCTTTTTGCACGCTGCCGATTGAAGACAACCTGAAAACTATCGCACTGACTGTTGAATTTCCGACTGCCGACCCCATTTACACAGGCAGGTACTCGCAAAGAACACATCCACAGGAGACTCCCTTGGAACAATATCGTGGTACAACCATTCTCTCCGTGCGTCGCAACGGCAAAGTGGTCATCGGCGGCGACGGCCAGGTGACCATGGGCAATACCGTCATGAAAGGTAATGCCCGTAAAGTTCGTCGTCTTTATAACGATCAGGTGATCGCCGGTTTCGCCGGTGGCACCGCCGACGCATTTACCCTGTTTGAACGTTTCGAAGCAAAGCTGGAGCAGCACCGAGGCAACCTGACACGAGCCGCCGTAGAACTGGCCAAAGACTGGCGCTCCGACCGCATGCTGAGAAAGCTTGAAGCTCTGCTGGCCGTTGCCGATAAAGAAGCATCCCTGATTATTACTGGCAACGGTGACGTCATCCAGCCAGAAAACGATCTGATTGCCATTGGTTCCGGTGGCCCATTTGCCCAATCCGCCGCGCGCGCGCTGCTTGAAAATACCGATTTGGGTGCACATGAAATTGTGGAGAAAGGACTGGCCATTGCCGGTGATATCTGTATCTACACCAACCACAATCGCACCATTGAAGAGCTGGATTACTGATCCGATCAGTAAGGGCCAACGGCAACAACTCCAGCCTATGAATGACTATCCCGGCAATTTGGAATGCAGTATTGCGAACTCCAGAGACCGGCATCAAAGAGACAAATAGCATGTCCAATATGACTCCCCGTGAAATCGTCCACGAACTCGACCGCCACATTATTGGCCAGGACGCCGCCAAGCGTGCCGTGGCTATTGCCCTGCGCAACCGCTGGCGCCGCATGCAGCTCCAGCCCGAGCTACGCAACGAAGTGACTCCCAAAAATATCCTGATGATCGGTCCCACCGGCGTCGGCAAAACCGAGATTGCACGCCGCTTGGCACGCCTATCTAACGCCCCGTTTGTGAAGGTGGAAGCCACCAAGTTCACCGAAGTGGGTTATGTGGGCAAAGATGTGGAATCCATTATTCGCGATCTGGTGGAGACTTCTGTCAAGCAACTGCGTGAGCGCGAAATGTACAAAGTTCAGCAGCGCGCCATGGACGCCGCTGAAGATAAGGTTCTTGATGCCCTGCTGCCGCCAGCTCGTGATGGTGAACCAGCAGAAGCTGAATCCAACACCCGGCAGGTATTCCGCAAAAAATTGCGTCAAGGTGAGCTGGATGACAAGGAAATCGAGATCGACGTCAGCACCTCGCCCATGGGCGTTGAAATCATGGCACCACCCGGCATGGAGGAAATGACCAATCAGTTACAAAGCATGTTCTCCAATCTGGGAAAAGCCAAAACCAGCCGCAAAAAAATGACCGTCGCTCAGGCCATGAAGCAGCTTACCGAAGAACAAGCCGCAAGCCTGATCAATGAAGAAGAGATAAAAGTCCGTGCCGTGGAAGTGGCGGAACAGAACGGCATTGTCTTTATCGACGAAATCGACAAAGTAGCCAAGCGCGGTGAAACCTCAGGTGCAGATGTCTCCCGTGAGGGTGTACAGCGCGATCTGCTGCCGCTGATCGAAGGCAGTACTGTCACCACCAAGTACGGCATGATCAAAACTGACCACATTCTCTTTATCGCCTCTGGAGCCTTCCATTTTTCTAAGCCCTCCGACCTGATCCCGGAGCTGCAGGGCCGCTTGCCGATTCGCGTGGAATTAAGTTCTCTGAGCAGCGAGGACTTCGAGCGTATCCTTACCGAACCGAACGCCTCACTCACCGAACAGTACCGGGAACTGCTGGCCACCGAGCAACTCACCGTCAACTTCCTGCCTGATGGGGTAAAACGGATTGCCGAAACCGCCTTCGAGGTGAACGAGCGCACCGAAAATATCGGCGCCCGTCGTCTGCACACCATCATGGAGCGACTGCTGGAAGAAATTTCCTTTGAAGCTGCCGATCTGGGCGCCAAGGGTGAAGTGGTCAATATCGACGCCGCGTTTGTCGACCGGCACCTCAGTGAAATCTCCCACAACGAGGATCTGTCCCGGTTTATTCTCTGACCGGCGACCGCTTACTTTCACCGAACCCGGGCACAGTGCCCGGGCTCTTTAGCGGTTACACTGTGCTGCATGGCCCCCGAGACCTCCCCATGATGCCAAGCAAGATCAAACTGCACCGCGAAGACGGCAGCCTGACCCTGGAATATGCCAACGGTGAACATTTTACCTACAGCGGTGAGTACCTGCGGGTTCATTCACCCAGCGCCGAGGTACGCGGCCACGGCAAGGGTCAGGAAGTACTGCAATTCGGCAAGAAAGACGTCCGCATCACTGCAGCCAGCACCGCGGGCAACTACGCCCTGAAAATAACCTTCAGTGATGGGCACGATAGCGGCATCTACAGCTGGGACTACCTGCGTGAACTGGCAGACAACTTCGAGAGCTACTGGCAACGCTACCTTGATGCTCTGGCCAAGGCAGGGAAATTTCGGGACGCAGGTGTTCAGGTCGTGCAATTACTTGACCCAAAACGTCCCGACTAGGGAAGGCCACGGTTCACTGAGTTATTAAAACTACGACTTCGGCTAGGCAATAATCTCTCACCCTTTACCAACCATTTAGCTACGCTTGTGGCTGTCTTTTCATAGTTGGCATGCCCCGCCCCCTAACAGTTGGGTCATGCAAAGCCACCGCTAAAAACTGGAGGCTGCCGCCAGTTCCTCCCGGAAATCCGGGTGGGCGATGGCGATCAAGCGCTCCGCCCGCTCACGCAGGCTGGCCCCATACAGATGGGCAGTACCAAATTCGGTGACCACGTAATCCACCTGTGCCCTGGAGGTCACCACCCCGGCGCCGTTTGCCAAGTGGCTGACGATGCGCGACTGCTTGCCCGACAACGCCGTGGCGGGCAACGCAATGATCGAACGTCCACCCTCCGACAGTTGCGAGCCGGTGACAAAGTCCACCTGGCCACCAAAACCGGAGTACACCTTGCCGCCGATGGAGTCGGCGCACACCTGGCCGCTCAGATCCACCTGGATCGCACTGTTGATGGACATCATGCGCGGGTTCTTGCGGATCACTGCCGGGTTGTTGACGTATTCAATATCGAGAAAAATCACTTCGGTGTTGTCGTCCACAAAGTCGTACAGCGCCTTGGAGCCGAGCACAAAACCGGTGACAATTTTGCCCGGATGAATCACCTTGTTGCTGTTGTCGATCACCCCGGATTCGACCAGCGGCAACACACCATTGGAGAACATTTCGGTATGGATACCCAACCTGCGGTGATCGGAAAGGTGGGAGAGCACTGCATCCGGAATGGCTCCAATGCCCATTTGCAGGCAGTCCCCGTCGCGGATCAGTTCCGCCACATGGCGACCGATCCGCAGGTGCACATCGCCGAGAACTGCTGACTCAAAACCGGGAATGGCGCTGTCGATTTCCACGGCAAAATCAATGGTGGAAAATGGGATGGCCGCATCGCCGTGGGTACGCGGCATCTGCGGATTGACCTGGGCGATAATGGTTTTTGCCACATCGCAGGCAGCCAGGGTTGCCTCCACCGACACCCCCAGGGAGCAGTTACCGTGCCGGTCCGGCGGCGACACCTGAATCAGTGCAACATCCACCGGCTGTTTGCCACTGCGCAGCATTTTGGGGATCTCGGACAGAAACATCGGCACATAGTCCGCCTTGCCCTGATTGACCAGATCGCGGGTGCTGTGACTGACGAAATAGCAGCGATTGCGCAAGCGCCCTTCCAGTTGAGGCTGGCACACTGCCTCGGCATGCTCCAGATGCAGTTGTAACAACTGGACATCTCTCAATCCCATCGCCCGGTCTGCCAGGGCCTCGAGCATTTTGTAGGGGGTGGCGGCCATGGAGTGGCACCAGATACGATCCGATGACTTGATTGACGAAAGTGCCGCGTCAGCCGTAGCGCAAATCTCAGCCATGAAAACTCTCCTCCGGGGAAATAGGGTTTGTCCTTAACAGGGCGCTATGCTAACCGACACAGATGGCATTTGGATGAAGTTTGTCTGACGGCGAACAAAATAATGCTTCCGCCACGGCAGACACGGTAACAACAGGCGGCTGACCTAGCTGCGTGCGCTCATCTCGGCTAGCTTAGTGTCGAGCATTTTCAGTATCTGGCGGCGGCTGATCACGCCGATCACCCGCTTCTGTTTGTCCACTACAGGATAACTCTTGGGTTTTGCCAGCAGCATCTGCTGGGCCAGCCGCAACGGGTCCTCATCGGCACCGACACTGAGCACATCAGTGCGCATGATATCCCGAACTGATGCCACACGCTGGTTGTGGTACACCACCTGGATGGCCACTTGCAGACACTCCTGTTCAGAAATCCAGCCCAGCAGCGTGCCGTCACTG
Source organism: uncultured Porticoccus sp. (assembly GCA_947259505.1). Classification (GTDB taxonomy): domain Bacteria; phylum Pseudomonadota; class Gammaproteobacteria; order Pseudomonadales; family Porticoccaceae; genus Porticoccus. Next base: position 42,464 of record CAMYLT010000002.1, read on the forward strand.
TCGATGACGGGACCACCCAACATCTCTTTTTTAATCAATTTTCCGGATGCCTCGACCACCGGCATGTCCGGGTGAATGACCGCAAAGTCTTTGTTCATGCATTCAGATATGGAATCAGAAATCATCGTATTGCTCCCGCAGCCAGGTGCGAGCACATACCGTCAGAAACCCGATTCGGTCTTCTGATCACAGGCTCACGTCCATAATCTGGACGCAATTTCCGCGCCATTCATGGAAGTCTCGGCCCATGCCGTCTAATTCTCTGCCCCCAAGTAAATTGCCATCCAAATGTGCTCCAAAAAAGTTCGCCATGGTCACTTTCTGAGCAAAATTCTAGTCACTACACGCTTCTGGCCAGCGACTGCGGGCACCGTTATGATGAGTCAAAACACCTATTAGCAAGTCGCCTGTAGTAAACCGGAATAGGCAGCGCACAATGGCTCTGAATCCTTGGCACAGCCAGCCACCAGAAACCGTTCTCCGTGAGCTGGGGACCACCTCAGCCGGATTGTCCGATGATGAAGTCAGCCAGCGCAGGGCTACCTACGGCCCCAACTGCCTGCCCGAGCCTGCCGGGCGCAGTTTACTGCTTCGCCTGTTACTTCAGTTCCACAACCTCCTGATTTATGTATTGCTTGGCTCGGCACTCGTCACCGCCACCCTTGGGCACCTGGTGGATACCCTGGTGATTCTCGCAGTAGTCATGGTCAACGCCGTGATCGGGGTGATACAGGAGGGCAAGGCGGAAAAGGCAATGGCCGCCATTCATCGTATGCTGGCACCCACCGCCTCGGTACTGCGCCACGGTGAGCGATTCAGTGTCCGCGGTGAGGAGTTGGTGCCGGGTGACATTGTGCTGCTGGATGCGGGAGACAGGGTGCCCGCCGACCTGAGACTACTGAAGAGCCACAGCCTGCAACTTCAGGAAGCCATCCTCACTGGCGAATCGTTACCGGTGGAGAAGTGCGTTGAAGCGGTTGCGGCGGACGCAGCGTTGGGCGATCGTTACTGCATGGCCTACAGCGGCACGCTGGTAACCGCTGGACAAGGACAGGGCGTGGTGGTGACGACAGGGATCAATACCGAAATTGGCCGCATCAGTGGCCTGATAACAACGGTTGAGACACTCACCACCCCGCTGGTGATACAGATGGGTATTTTCTCCAAATGGCTCACCCTGTTCATTCTGACTATCGCCGGACTGTTGCTGGCATTTGGCTACTATGTCCAGCACCAGGAGTTCACAACCCTGTTCATGGCCGTGGTCGGGCTGTCCGTTGCCGCCATCCCTGAAGGTCTACCCGCGGTACTGACCATTACCCTGGCAATCGGCGTACAGGCCATGGCAAGGCGCAATGCCATTGTCCGAAGACTGCCAACCATCGAAACCCTGGGTTCGGTCTCGGTGATTTGTACCGACAAGACCGGGACCCTGACCCGCAATGAAATGAGTGTGACGGCTGTTGCTTTCGAAGACACCATTCTGTCGGTGGACGGCCAGGGCTATAACGGCACCGGCGAGATTCGCTTGGGAAATAAAGTCGTGGACACTCTGGGCTACCCTGAACTCCTGGAACTGGGTCGTGCCGCTGCACTTTGCAACGATGGGACCCTGCAGGAGCAGGGGGAGGAATGCACCGTATTGGGTGATCCCATGGAGGGCGCATTACTGGCTTTCGCCTCCAAGGCGGGTATCAATCGCCAGTTTGAAAATAACCACTGGCAGCGCATCGACGTCATCCCGTTCGATGCGCGCAATCGCTTTATGGCCACCCTCCACCATACACCGGAGGGTGATGCATCCATCTTTATCAAAGGTGCACCGGAGCAATTGCTCGATATGTGCAGTAAACAATGTTCCCGCGATGGCAGCCAAACACCATTAAACGCAACGGCCTGGCACGAGCGGGCTCAAAAACTGGCACAACAGGGATTGCGGGTACTGGCACTGGCCATTAAACCGGTCGCCTCAGAGCACGCCAGGCTGACCCACTCTGATGTGGCAAGCGGCCTCACCCTACTCGGTATGGTAGGAATGATGGACCCGCCCCGACCGGAAGCCCTTAGCGCTATTCAGGAATGTCGCCATGCCGGTATCCGCGTCAAGATGATTACCGGCGACCACGCCGGCACCGCTATTGCCATTGGCCACCAGATCGGACTGTCCAATCCACATAATGTGCTGACGGGTTCGGACCTCGATGGTATGGATGATACCCATCTGGGAGAAGCGGTCCTCGAAACAGACATTTTTGCCCGCACCAGTCCTGAGCACAAACTGCGCCTGGTGATGGCGCTGCAATCCCACGGTATGACGGTGGCCATGACAGGGGATGGCGTGAACGATGCCCCGGCACTGAAACGGGCAGATGCCGGTATCGCCATGGGTAAAAAAGGCAGTGAGGCAGCCAAGGAGGCGGCCGACCTGGTGCTGGCCGACGATAATTTCGCCTCCATCGTTGCCGCAGTACGCGAGGGCCGCACGGTTTACGACAATATCAAAAAGGTGATCAGCTGGACCCTGCCCACCAGCTCGGGCGAGGCGATGACCATCGTGGTGGCACTGCTGCTGGGGCTGGCATTGCCGGTGACTCCGGTACAGATTCTCTGGGTCAATCTGGTCACCACCATAACCCTTGGTATCGCCCTGGCTTTCGAACCCACCGAATCAAGCACCATGAATCGCCCTCCCCGTCCCCGCAGTGAACCGCTGTTGACCGGAACCTGGGCCTGGCAGGTTATCCTGATTTCGGGGCTGTTCATCTGCGGGGTGTTTGGCATCTTCTCCTATGCTATTGATCGCGGTTATTCCATAGAGATGGCACGAACGCTGGCCATGAATACCCTGGTGGTACTGGAAATTTTCAACCTGTTTTTTATTCGCAACATCTACGGCACGTCGCTGACCTGGAAGGCCGTGCGCGGCACACCGGTGGTATGGCTGGCCGTTATTTCCCTGAGCCTCGCACAACTTGCCATCACCTATCTGCCAGCGCTGCAAAAAGTTTTTGAAACCGAGGCCGTGTCACTGCGGGACGGCATGATCGTCATTGCTATAGGTGTCGCCCTGTTTGTCATCACGGAAACAGAAAAACAACTACGTATTAGTCTTTCAAAAATAGCTGGCGGCTAACGAAAACAGCAGCGATCAATCACACGTCAACGGGTAACACACTCACCCGACGAGGGAATTGGGGGCAAAGCGGGGATATTTGAGCCGAAGGGCAGCATGTTTAGCGGATTAGGCAAACTTTCTATAACGATATCGGCGGGATAAGTTGTTATTCAAAAATTGAAGAAATATGATCGTCCTGTCATCACGCAGGGAAAATAACACCAACAACCCACCTATGCCGACATTCCAGAATAAATTTAGTTTACCCAGCAAGGCCCAGGTCACCGTCCGTATTGTTGGCGTGGTACTGGGTGCAGAGTTTCTCATTATGGCTCTGCTTGATCACCTGACCATGGAACTGACCGTCTTTCAGGCGTCAGCCTTCGATGCCTTTTCACTGGTGGTCCTGTCCACTCCCATTATTTATTTTTGGGTCATCAAGCCTTTCGTGACGGCCCATCAGGATGCCCTTCACCAAATTGAGCACATGTCCTGCCTGGACCCATTGACCCAACTTGCCAACCGACGACTGATCGCCAAACATCTGGAGAAAATTCACGCCAGTGGCCTTCGCTACAACATATACGGGGCGGTAATGGTGATGGATCTGGACGGTTTCAAACCGATCAACGACATCCATGGCCACGAGGCCGGTGATGCTTTATTGGTAGAAGTTGCCAGACGGCTGGAATCCATTATCCGCAAAGAAGATATCGTTGGACGGCTGGGAGGCGATGAATTTATTGTGATCCTCGGCAACCTTGGCCGACAACCCGATGAAGCACAGGCGAGATCGCAACTTGTCGCCGAGCGACTGCTCAATATCACTGACAAGCCATACCTATTTGAAGGCAAGACGCTGAAGGTCAGCGCCAGTGTGGGCGTCTGCTTTCTGGATTTAAAATCGAGCACATCCATCGACACCCTCATCAGTTCCGCCGATGCCGCCATGTACCAGGCCAAGAAAAGTGGCAAAGGCTGCGCGGTATTCTTTCAGAACTAACCGCACCCAAAGGCATTTCTTACTATTTCAGGACACAGAGAGCTGTCATATATCTGCAATGGGATGATCAAAAAGCTGTCATAAAACGGTTATACGCTGGTGGTTAAAGGAGCAAACCAACCATGCTAAACGTCGAACATTTTATCCAGGACCGCTACCCCGGTTTTTACCTGCGCCATCCCCGACTGATTCGCCCTATTATCCGCCTACTGCGCATGCTGTTCCGCGAACAGAGCTTTCAGCAGTTTGAGCAGGACTACCCGTTTCTTTCCGGTTTTGATTTCGTCGAACAGGTGCTGGATTATTTCGACTTTCGCTACACCGTGCGTGATCACGAGCGTCACCGCATTCCCGCCCACGGGCGGGTGGTGATTATTGCCAATCACCCCATCGGCTCACTGGATGGTTTGGCGCTGCTGAAGCTGGTTCGGGAGACTCGTCCGGATGTCAAAGTGGTGGCCAACGAGCTGTTATTCACCATCAAACCCCTGCACAACCTGCTGCTGCCGGTGGACAACATGGGCGGCAATACTACGCGCCAGAACCTGACCGCCATCCGCGAACACCTGGACAATGAAGGCGCCGTGATCATTTTCCCGGCGGGTGAAGTGTCCCGCTTCGGCCCCCAAGGTATCCGTGATGGCGAATGGCGCAGCGGTTTCCTGCGCATGGCCATCAACAGCAAGGCCCCGGTACTGCCGATCTTTGTGGATGGTCGCAACTCTGCACTGTTCTACAGTGTGTCACTGCTGGCCAAACCCCTTTCCACCCTGCTACTGGTGCGAGAGATGTTCAAACAGGCCCGCAACTGTGTGGATGTGCGCATTGGCGAACCCGTCAGCTACGACAGCTATCAGCGTATCAATGTGCCACTGAAAGAAAAGACCAAGCTGTTCAAGCGCCATCTGTATCGCATTGGCCAGAACAAAAAGGGTATTTTCAATACTGTCAGCGCCATTGCTCACCCCGAAAACCGGGCTCAACTGCGGGAAGCTGTTCGCCAGTGTGAATTATTGGGCAGTACTGGCGATGGCAAAAAGATATATCTCTATCGCTATCAGCCCGACTCACTGATCATGCGAGAAGTAGGCCGTCTGAGGGAGATTGCCTTTCGAGCCGTGGGCGAAGGTACCGGCAGCCGACGTGACATTGATGGCTACGATCATCACTATTTCCACCTGCTGCTATGGGATGAAGAGGAGCTGGAAATCGCCGGGGCTTACCGCTTCTGTGACGCCACAGTTTGCCTGGACAACATGGGACAGGGCCACCTCTACTCAGCAGAACTGTTTAACTACGGTCCCGCCATGAAATCCTATCTGGAGCGGGGCCTGGAACTGGGGCGCAGTTTCGTGCAACCCAAATACTGGGGACGCCGCAGCCTCGATTACCTGTGGTATGGCATTGGTGCTTTTCTGCGTAAAAATCCCCACTACCGCTACCTGTTTGGTCCAGTGACGCTGAGCAACAGTTATCCGGAATGGGCCATGGAAATGCTGGTGTATTTCTACAACCGCCACTACCCCACCCTACAGAATCTGGCAGAACCCATGTTGCCGTATCGCATCAACCAGGATCGCTTGGCCGAACTGGCGCAAAAATTCCCCGGTGTTGACCAGCGTGAGGAATTCACCCAATTGAAGAGCGAACTGGCCCATATGAACCTCGGTGTACCCACCCTGTTCAAGCAGTACACCGAAGTGTGTGAACTGGGCGGCGTACAGTTTGCAGGCTTCAATATCGACCCGGCTTTTGCCAACTGTGTGGACGGCCTGATTATCGTTGACCTGGCACGACTGAAATCTTCCAAACGGGAACGTTACATCGGCTGACGTGAATAGATGCCAGGGTTTTGACCCGCATCAGTAAAATGCCTTGATGGCTACCCGCCCGAGGGACACCTCGCTGGTGTCAGTGTACAATGTCGGCCTTTATCAACCCGGCGTTGGGCAATGACTGACAACAAGACTACCCATTTCGGTTTCAAGACCGTTCCTGTCCAGGAAAAGGCTGCCCGTGTGGCGGATGTGTTTCACTCCGTGGCCGGCAAATATGACCTGATGAATGACCTGATGTCCGGGGGCGTACACCGGTTATGGAAACGCTACACCATTGAGCTGTCAGGTGTTCGCATCGGTCAGAGAGTGCTGGACATTGCCGGTGGCACTGGTGACCTGACCGCCAAGTTTTCCCGTCTGGTCGGCCCCACCGGAGAGGTGGTCTTGGCCGACATCAACGACTCCATGCTGAAAGTGGGCCGGGACAAACTGATGGATCGTGGCGCGGCAAGTAATATCCGCTACGCCCAGGCAGATGCCCAGTACCTGCCCTTCCCCGACAACACTTTTGACTGCATCACCATCGCCTTCGGTCTGCGCAACGTCACCGACAAGGATCTGGCGTTGCGCTCCATGCTGCGGGTACTGAAACCCGGTGGTCGGCTGCTGGTACTGGAGTTTTCCAAACCCACCAACGGGTTACTGGAAAAAGCCTATGATTTCTACTCCTTCAGCCTATTGCCTCGCATGGGCAAACTGGTCGCCAACGATGCGGAAAGCTACCAGTACCTGGCCGAGTCCATTCGCATGCACCCGGATCAGGAAACCCTGAAAGGGATGATGAATGAGGCAGGCTTTGTAAATACTGAATACCACAACATGACCGGCGGTATTGTCGCGCTGCACCGGGGCTTTAAACCCTGATGTTTGAGTTTCTGAAAAACAACCCACTGCTGGCCTTGCACAGTTCCGCACTGATGGCCGTTGAATCCGCTATCAACAGCGCGCTGGAGTACGATCCAGCCACTCGCAACGCCATTGGCGAACTGGCGGGCAAAGTGCTGGCCGTTGAATGCTCCCTGCCGCCTCTGACCTTCTACGTCATACACAGTGAACAGGGTATCAACCTGATGTCCCGCTACGAGGGCTCGCCAGATACCACCCTACACGGCACAGCACTATCACTGGCAGCCTTGGCCGTGGATGGTGAAGACCGCGTATCCTTTTATGGCACCGGTGTGGAAGTGCGCGGCGATCACGACCTGTTACGACAAATTCGCAAAATCCTTAAACGTCTGGATATAGACTGGGAAGCAGCGCTGGCAAAACTGATCGGCGATGTGCCGGCTCATCTGGTGGGAGAATCCCTGCGCGGAGCCACAAAATGGCAAAAGCAGGCTGCCGAACGCGCTGGCGGTGCCGCCGCTGCCTTCAGCCAGGAGGAAGCGGGCTTAACACCCAGCACTGTTGAAGTAGAAGGTTTCAACCGCGAAGTGAAACTGCTCAGTGAGGATGTCGATCGCTTGGCAACACGTTTCAACAAACTGAATATCCGTCTCGACCAGCAGAGCGGTGAGCAACACTAATCATGTCACGACTCCACCGCCTCGCCACCATCCTGCGCACGGTTACCCGTTACCGGCTCGACACTTTTTTTGATGTGGACAAACTGCCGCGCAGTGCGCGCCTGCTGTTGGCGGGCAATCGCCTGCTGCCAGCCCCCAAGTTGCCCCGAGGTGAACGCCTGCGGCGCGCTCTGGAAGATCTGGGTCCCATCTTTATCAAGTTTGGTCAACTGCTCTCGACCCGTCCGGACCTGATTCCCGCCGATATCTGCCGGGAACTGGACAAGCTTCAGGACGATGTTCCCCCCTTCGATAAAGCCCATTTCGTTGCCATTGTCGAGGAAGCGCTGGGTGACAGCATCGACAACCTGTTCTTACAGTTTGATCGGGAACCACTGGCATCGGCATCTGTAGCCCAGGTGCATGCCGCCGTACTGCCAAATGGCAGGGAAGTAGTGGTAAAAGCCATCCGCCCCGGCATAGAAAAAATCATCGAGCAGGATATTAAACTGCTGTTTACCATCGCCCGCTGGCTGGAAGCCAACACCATTGATGGCCGCCGCATGCGCCTCACCGAAGTGGTTGGCGATTACCGCAATACCATTTTTGATGAACTGAATCTGCAGCGGGAAGGCGCCAACGCTTCGCTGCTGCGGCGCAATTTTGACGGATCGCCGCTGCTCTATGTTCCGGAAGTGTTCTGGTCCCACACCAATGAAAAAGTACTGGTGATGGAGCGCATCTACGCCGTACCGGTCACCGACGTCGCCACCCTGCAACAGCACAACACCAACTTCAAGGTGTTGGCGGAACGGGGTGTGGAAATCTTCTTCACCCAGGTGTTCGAGCACAATTTTTTCCATGCTGATATGCACCCGGGCAACATCTTTGTCGACCCGAGCAACCCTCAGCAGCCTAAGTATCTAGCGGTAGACTGCGCCATCATGGGCACTCTGACCGAAGCCGACCAGTACTATCTGGCCCGCAACCTGTTGGCGATTTTCCGTCGTGACTACCAGCAGGTGGCGGAGTTACATGTGCTCTCAGGCTGGGTGCCAGAAGGCACTAATATCGGCGAATTTACCGCCGCCATCCGCACCGTCTGCGAACCCATATTCGAGCGACCACTGAGAGAAATTTCCTTTGGCCAACTGCTGGTAAGCCTGTTTCGCACCGCCCGCCGCTTCGATATGGAAGTACAGCCATCGCTGGTACTGCTACAGAAAACACTGCTCAATATCGAGGGGCTCGGTCGCCAGCTCTACCCTGATCTGGATCTGTGGGCCACCGCTCACCCTTTCCTGGAGCGCTGGCTGAAAGAACGTTTCCAGCCGAATGCGCTGGTGGAACAGTTAAAACGCCACGGCCCGGAATGGCTGGAACAGTTTCCCCAGGTGCCGCAGCTAATTTTCCACACACTGGAACGACTGCAAACCAAAGACTCATCTTCCGTCAGACCTGTAGCCGTTACGACAACCAATGGCAAGGGGCGCGGACGTATCTGGGCTGGTGCGGCACTGATGGGAATAGGCCTCGGCAGTGCTTACCCCGAATGGTTGGGGCAACTGCAACAGATACCCACCGGCAGTATGATACTGGCGGGTGCCGGGCTGTTGCTGTTACTGATCAAATAATGGCCGTTGCCTGAACCACCCTGAAAAATCCATATTGCCGATCAACTTACAGCTGTCATAATGGCCCCCATGACTGATTTTCTCGACGACATCACCTGGAATGAAGACGGCCTGTTGCCCGCTGTGGCACAGGACGCGAACACTGGCCGTATCCTGATGGTGGCATGGATGGACCGTGAAGCCTTGGCAATGACTGCACAAGAGCAGCGCGCCGTGTACTGGTCTCGCTCCCGCCGCAAGTTGTGGCGCAAGGGTGAGGAATCCGGCCATGTGCAGACAGTGAAAGAAATCCGCCTCGACTGCGACGGCGATGTGATCGTGTTGCAAGTGGAGCAACTGGGAGGCATTGCCTGTCACACCGGCCGCGAATCCTGTTTTTACCGGGTTCTCAAAGACGGTCAATGGCACACAGTCGACTCGGTCCTCAAAGATCCCGGAGAAATCTATTCATGAGCGACGTACTGGCAAAACTGACTCAGGTGCTCGAGGCGCGCAAACAATCCCAACCGGAGGAATCCTATGTGGCGAGTCTGCACCACAAGGGACTCAACAAAATCCTCGAAAAAGTGGGTGAGGAAGCTGTGGAAACCATACTCGCCGCCAGGGACGCAGAACTGAGTGGCGATAACAGCAAACTGATCGGTGAAACCGCCGACTTATGGTTTCATTCACTGGTGATGCTGTCTCATCTAGGGGAGAATGCCCAGTCTGTCATGGATGAACTGGAACGTCGTTTTGATCTGTCTGGCCTGGAAGAAAAGTCCAGGCGTGGTTAAACCTAACTATTGAAAAGGAGAGAAAGCTTATGGGCTTTGGCTGGCAGGAATTGTTAATTATCTTGGTAATCGTTGCACTGATTTTTGGCACCAAAAAGCTGAAAAATATTGGTTCTGATTTGGGTGGCGCAGTCAAGGGTTTCAAAGACTCCATGTCTAGTGAATCCTCTGTAGAAAAAAATACTCTCGAAGAACAAAAGAATAAGGCCGAACCAAAAATAGACGAGAAATCTACAGTTAAATCAGAAAATGTAGAGAAGTAAAACCTGTAGCTGTGATGGTAATAGCTACTATGAGCTTCAGTTTGAAAACCAGATATTAAAATATGTTTGATATTGGCTTTGCAGAATTGCTTGTTATCGCCGTCATTACACTGGTCGTAATGGGGCCAGAACGTTTGCCTCAAACTCTGCGCACTCTAGCACTTTGGCTGGGTCGAATTCGTCAGCAATATCGAAAGATCCGGCAAGAATTTGAAGACGAAATTGGCATAGATGATGTTCGGAAGCAGCTATACAACGAAAACGTCTTGCGAGATCTCGCAGACACGAAAAAAGAAATCGAGAAAAGCCTTAACACTCCAGATGCCGCCAACAAAGAACCACCGGATTCTCGCAACGAATGAACCAGACCTCCCAGGAAAAACAATCTCTTACCGAACACATCATCGAACTGCGCAACCGGTTGCTGCGTTGTCTGGTGGCGGTTTTAGTTATTTTTGCGGGATTATTTTCTTTCAGCAACCAACTCTACCTGTATATATCCGAACCCCTCAGAGCTCATCTGCCTGAGTCATCCACCATGATCGCCACGGATGTGGCATCGCCCTTTCTGACCCCCTTTAAGCTGACCATGGTGTTATCCCTGTTCATTGCCATGCCCTTTATTCTCTACCAGATTTGGGCATTCGTGGCGCCGGGCTTGTACCAGAGGGAAAAGAAGATCGTGCTGCCACTCTTTTTTTCCAGCGTGGCGCTGTTTTACGGCGGCATGGCCTTCGCCTACTACGTGGTGTTTCCGCTGGTATTCATGTTTTTCACCAGTGTTGGTCCGGAAGGCGTGGCGGTGATGACGGATATCCGCAGCTACCTGGACTTTGTACTGAAGCTGTTCTTTGCCTTCGGTATCAGTTTCGAGATTCCCATCGGGGTGGTGATCCTGTCCTGGATGGGCGTGGTAGAACCTGACAAATTGGCACAAAAACGGCCCTATGTTTTCGTTCTCTGCTTCGTACTGGGCATGTTACTGACACCTCCGGACATACTCTCACAGATTTTGCTGGCGCTGCCGATGTGGTTACTGTTTGAAGTCGGTATCTTCTTTGGCAAGCTGATACGACCTAGCTCTACCGAGACCAACTCACCCCAGTCTTAAGCACGGGGATACGGGTGCACGCTTTTGCACCAATAGTGGTACTTCATTTGCAAATATAGTGCAGACAGACAGCCCCTCTCACCCAACACCCTTTCCATAAAACCAATATTTCTATTCAGTTCAATGCATTACAAGCTTGTTTTTGCTTGGCATTCATTATGCATAGTCCCTTCTAACAAGTGCTTCCAGACGCCGGCAGGGTAATTCAGGCAGCACGGACAATTTCTCTACAGGTAATGGAGCCTGTTGGCTTGCTGATAAAAGCGGCAGGCCAACAGGTTTTTTTGTTTAGTGAACCCGGGTCAATGACAGCTTTGAATCGCGATCTTGTCGCTCACAACAATGCAGTTGAAACCGTCCAGGCCGTTATGCCTAAGTCGGTTCACTCCCGTATTATTGTGATTGGAGCAGGACCAGTGGGCATTCGCTTTGCGGACGAGCTGTTATCCCGTCGCCCAGAGGAGCATGTCCATCTGTTTGGCGATGAGACCTGTCTGCCCTACAACCGCATTCAACTCTCCGCCCTGCTGGCGGGTGAAATCGATCGCGATGCCATCGACCTGCCCCTGCCCGACAACGCACAGCACCAGAACTTCCGCTTTACCTCCTCAGCCATCACCGCAATCGATCGCGACAGCAACACGGTGACCGATGCCACCGGCAATCAATACCGCTACGACAAGCTGATTTTCGCCACCGGGGCACGAGCGCATATTCCCAATATTCCTGGCATTGAACGCCAGGGAGTGTTCAGCTTCCGCAGCCTGCGCGATACCGAAAGTCTCTATGCCCGCATCCTTCGCTCACGTCATATTGTCGTGGTGGGTGGCGGACTACTGGGACTGGAAGCGGCCAAGGGTTTGTTGAAATTCCACACCAGGGTTACGGTGATACAACAGGGTCCTCACCTGATGAATCGCCAGCTGGATGAGGACGCCGCCAGTTTGCTGGAGCAGGAAGTCAAACGTCTTGGCATCGACATCATTACCCATGCCGGTGTGCGGGCAATCGACGGCTATGAACACGTCACCTCGGTCACCACCCGCAACGGGGATATTATTTCCTGTGACACGGTACTGTTCTGTGCGGGAATCACGCCCAATATCGACCTGGCTCGCAAGGCACGCCTGACGGTCGGCACAGGTATCGTGGTCAATGACTATTTACAAACCTCTGACCCGGACATTTATGCCATCGGTGAATGCTGTGAACACCAAGGCACCACCTATGGGTTGGTAAATCCCGGCTTCGAACAGGCTTCAGTGGCCGCATCCGTGTTGGCAGATTCAGATCAACAGCCGCTACCCCGTTATCAGGGATCAGCCGCCGTCAGCAATCTCAAGGTGGTCGGGACAAGGGTATGCAGCCTCGGCGAAATCAACGAGCTTGCGGCCAGGCCCTTCCAGAAAGAAACCCGTTATCAGTCGCCTGATACTGGCGAATACCGCAAGCTGGTGACACTAAAAGGGAAAATTGTCGGTGCAGTCGGCATCGGGGACTGGCCTGAGTCGCGACGCATTCAGGAATGCCTATCAGAACAACCGCAAACTCAACCGTTGGCAGCTCTATCAATTCCGCCGCAACGGAAAACTGTGGGGAGATAAAGGCAATGCCGTCAGCCAATGGCCCGCCAGCACCATCATCTGCCAGTGCAACAACATCAGTTTCGGAGAGTTGAATAGCGCCATACAGAACAATGGCTGCAATACCGTTACGGCGCTACAGTCATGCACCAAAGCCGGCACCGTCTGCGGCTCCTGTAAACCGCTGTTACAGCAAATTGTCGGCGATAACAGCATCCCGGAAAAAGAATCCAACGCCACGACACTGACTGCCGCAGGACTGCTGGCACTGGGACTGGTCGCCCTGATCGGTTTCTGGCCCGAGGCCCAAGTCGCAACAAGTGTGCAACAGGTTAATTGGTTCGAGGGCATCTGGAACGACAAGTTCTGGAAGCAGGTCACTGGCTTTTCCCTCTTAGGCCTCACCGCCATTGGTCTACTGATGTCCCTGCGCAAAAGGTTGTCCTGGGCCTGGATGGGCAAGTTTTCCGCTTGGCGCCTCGTTCACATTCTGCTCGGCATAGCCTGCTGCCTCACCTTGGTACTCCACAGTGGCTTTCATCTGGGCGCCAATCTCAACCAATTGCTGATGATCAATTTTTTGGCGGTAGTGCTGCTGGGTGCTGTCACCAGCAATGCCATCGGCACTGGGCACAAGCTCTCTGGCAGTACAGCATCCGGATCTCGAAAATATATGCAATGGCTGCACATTATTGTGTCCTGGCCACTGCCGATACTACTCACGTTTCACATTCTCTCGGTGTACTACTTCTGATGGCGGCGGCAGAGCAATGAAAAAGTGGCTGTGGTTCGGCTGGATCGTCGTGTCACTGGGACTTGCCGGCTACTACGGCTATAGCTTTTTTCAGTCAGAGAACAAACAGAATCTGCTGATCGGTGATGCCAGTTATGGCCATTATCAGATCGAGCTGGCCTGTAGCGCCTGCCACACCGAAGCCTTCGGCGGCCAGGAGTCCATCCAGAAAGCCTGCGTGGGTTGCCACGCCGAAGAACTGGAAGCCGCACACGACTCGCACCCGAAAAAGAAATTTACCGATCCGCGCAATGCCGATCTGCTGGCGGTTCTGGATGCCCGCTACTGTGTTAGCTGTCACACGGAACACCAGCAGGAACAGACCCACCCCATGGGCCTCACCCTGCCAAAGGATTACTGCTTCCACTGTCACCAGGACATTGGCGAAGATCGGGAAAGTCACAAAAATCTCGCCTTCGATAGCTGTGCCAGTGCCGGCTGTCATAACTACCATGACAACCGCGCCCTGTATGAAGATTTTTTGCTGGAAAACCACCAGGGCGCCTGGGTAAATGCGTTAGCCCGCATTACCTCTCCCAACGCGGCAGCCAAACTTGCCCCGGAACGCATTCCCGCGGCGCAACCTGACTTCCCACAGCAAGTAGCCCAGCATCCGGATATCCACTCAGAATGGTCTGCCAGCAGCCACGCCGAGGCCGGTGTCAGCTGCGGCGGCTGCCACAGCGATGCGACCACCCAGGCATGGGTTGAAAAACCCGGTATTGAGCAGTGTCAGACATGTCATTTAAATGAGGCCAATAGTTATAAAGCGGGGAAGCACGGCATGCGTCTGGCTCAATCCCTGTCCGCTATCAGCCCGGTCGAATCCCACCTGCCCTTCAAAGAACAGGCCTTATCTCAACATCAAGGCTGTAACAGCTGTCATGGCGCCCACAAAACTGACACTCAATTCGCGGCGGCACAGGCCTGCCTCGGATGCCATAACGACCAACATTCCCTGGCATTTGAAACATCTCCCCACGGCAAGCTACTGAGCCAAGCAATTGCCGGAGTCTTCCCTGTAGAACAAGCGGTGACCTGCGCCACCTGCCATATGCCAAGGGAAGAAAAAACGCTGATGGGTCACAAAGTCATACAGGTAAACCACAACCAGAATGACAACCTGCGCCCCAACGAGAAAATGATTCGCCCAGTCTGTATGCAATGCCACAACCTGAGCTTCGCCATCGATGCACTGGCCGACCCGGCCCTCATCGACAACAACTTCAACGGCAAGCCGTCACAGCACATCCCTTCCATCGACTGGGCACGTCGCCGGGAGGCCAAGTGATGCAGCAGAAACAGTTTCCTACCACCCCCTTAATCTCTCATCCAACCCTGAGGACTACACCATGAAGAAAGCAGCATTGATCGCGACCCTGATCACCACTGTGATCACCCTGACTGCCTGTAAGGAAGAAACAGAAGCCAAGGCTGGCATTGACCCGAAAGTCTACACAGACTCTCTATTTGCGGTCATGAAGGCGGATCGTTCCAACTACACCAAGCTGATTATTCAACGCCTGGGACCCAATGGCGCAGGTGCCATCAAACCCGATGAGCACTGGGAAGATATTGAAAACGGTGCCCTGCTACCAGCACAGATGTTCCGTGCCGGAGCTGAAGCGGTGGCTACCATGACAGATGATTTCACCTATTCACTGCAATCTCTGTGGCCGATCAACAAACAGAATGCACCGAAAACCCCGGCTGAAGAAGCGGGTTTGAAGTACATTGCCGAGAATCCTGGCGAGAATTATTACGGTGAAGAAACACTTGGTGACGTCACCTATTACACCGCGGTTTATCCTGATGTGGCCGTGTCCCCAGCCTGTACCGGCTGTCACAACGACCACAAGGATTCACCGAAAACTGACTTCAAAATCGGTGAAGTCATGGGTGGTGTGGTCATTCGCGTACCCCTGTAAATCACCGGTAAGAAATATGCGTTCCAAACCTTGGGTGACCCCATGTTGAAATCCATTCTGCTTGTGGCAACGGCCTGTCTGGGGTTGTTGGCCTGCTCAGAGAAGTCGGTAAATGCACCAATAAGTGCAGCACCATCGGCGATAACGACGCAGCCTGTCCACCCCGGCGCCGCACTGGCAAAAAAGAACTGCTTTGCCTGCCACAAACCAGGACTCAACGGGGCCCCCATTATTGGCAATATCAAAATGTGGGGACCAAGGCTTGCCCAAGGTGAGGAAACGCTGGTGCAACATGCCATCAACGGGTTCGGGTTAATGCCCCCCAAAGGTGGCTCAACACTCAGTGATGAGCAAATGGCCCAGGCAGTGAATTACATGCTGACTCAGCTGCCTGCTACCCAATAGTCAAGAAGGATCAACGTAATTGGGCATCCTGTACTGCCTGCCACAGGCCATCCACGGCCTGTTGCAAGTAGTGCAGTTTTTCCGCGTCGGGATGTGAATAGTCAGCTCCATACAACCGGATGAAATCCATCGCCGGATGCCCCCAACCACCATATTCCCAATCCAACACTACCAGGCCACGCTCGGTTTCAACGATATTTTCCGCCACCAAATCATGATGGCAGACCACCGGTTGCCAATCAGCGGCATCCACAGCACAGGCCCAATCCAGAATTTGCTGTGACTCTACAGGGGTATTTGGCAACTGTGACAAATAGCCTCTGCAGTGGTTCTGGTAGCTGAATCGTTTTACCGCAGGTACCGCAGGGAGCTGCTGCCAGCGGCGGACACGTTGTGCCAGCCGTTCCCGGTAGCTGTCCTGTTGCAGGGCATCAGCAGGCCAGCGGCGTCCCTCAACAAAAGCACTCACCAGTACATCTGCCGTGGTATACCAAACGGAAGGAATAAAACCCGTACCCTGAAGTTGCCGCAACAAGGCCAATTCCCGTTGACGGTCGATACCGAGCGCAGCACTGTTCGCCGCATTGACCCGCACCACCGCCAGGTGTGCCCCGCTTTCCACCAGGAAGGAGTGATTGGTTTTTCCTCCCTCCAGAGGGCGAACCACTCTTGGCTCACATGGCAG
This sequence comes from uncultured Porticoccus sp., assembly GCA_947259505.1. Classification (GTDB taxonomy): domain Bacteria; phylum Pseudomonadota; class Gammaproteobacteria; order Pseudomonadales; family Porticoccaceae; genus Porticoccus. The sequence goes on from CAMYLT010000002.1 coordinate 59,103, forward strand.
CTCGACGTGCCAATGCTGCCAGTCAGACAAGGTCTGCTGTAACGTAGACTCGATGCTGTGCAAGGTACAGTTTTCTCCATGTGACGAATCCAATCACCACCAACACCACATAGATGGCAAACAGTCCGGCGGTAAAATACAGCTCTCGATCCAGGTAGATATAGATGGATACACCATCTATCAGAATCCAGTACAGCCAGTTCTCCAGTACTTTACGCGCGACCATATAGGTGGTCAGCACGCTGCCCCAAGTAGTAAAGGAATCCAGATAGGGCAGCTGCGCATCCGTATTTTTCTCCAGCAGGTAACCGGAAATCAGCGATACCAGCAGCACCCCCAGAAAGGCATAGAGATGACAATCAAACGACCAGCTCCTGATCGATAATCCATGGTGCTCCCTACCGCCCCGCCGCCACTGGTACCAGCCGTAGACGGCCATCACCAAGTAATAGACATTGAGCAGCGATTCCATATACAACTTCACGCCGCCAAAAATCCAGATGTAGATGGCGGTGCCAAAAAAGGCGCAGTACCAACACAGGCTGTTTTCCCTCATGGCCAGCAGCAGGTAAGCCAGCGATAACGCTACCGCCAGCATTTCCAGATTGAGCCAGGTCGGCATCTCAGAGCGCCTCGTAGCCGGGGATCACCTTCAGCACATACACCGCCATGCCAAACTCTTCACGGCAGGCGGCGATGGTTTCCTGCACCGCCTGCATGGCCCAATCATATTCTCCCTGTACCACGGTGCTGGTGGGAAAGGTTTTAATGGTCAAATCCTGATAGCGATTAATCTTTTCGATAAACCCGTCGATAGGCGGAATAAAGTCTTCCCGATTCGGGTACATGCTGATATCAATGGTCACAATCATCTCGGACTCCCCCCTAAAAACGGTATGTTGCGGTAGCGCCGACGATACGCGGCTCTCCGTACTGATAGTAGGGTTCAGTTGCATAGAATTTGCGCGGGTCGTTACCAAAGCTGCCAAAGCCGCGCACGATCACGTCCCGATCCGCCAGGTTGCGCCCCCAGAGGGAGAGCGACCATTGCTCCACATCATAGTCGAGACGGGCGTTGACCAGTTCATAGCGATTCGACTTGGCATTGTGTCGCGGCGACAAATAGAAGGACTCCTTGCCTTCCACCTCTAGTCCGGCAGTTAAACGATTCGTCAATGCCACATCCATACCCACCGCAAACTGATAGGAAGGCGCATGGGCCTGCTCGTGGCCACTGAGATCAACTGCCACGGCATTAGCGGGATCGGCATCTACGTGAGAGAAACTTTCAAAGTTCTTAAAGGTAGCCCGCAATAAACCCAGGCTGCCGTAGAGCCTGACCAGCTCAGATGCCTGCCAGTTGACTTCCAGTTCTGCACCATAGTTCTCACCCTTGGCCGCATTATCAAAAAAGTCTGTAAAGCTGCAGGGGCAGGAGGAGCCAGAAATCGGCTCCACCAGCGACTGTTTGACCTGCATTTCCCGGCGATCCTGGAAGAACACGGACAACTGCATGGCCAACCGGTGATCGAACCAATCCCCCTTGATGCCCGTTTCATAATTCCACAAATACTCGGTATCGAAATCCCTGGCACTAGCGTCCAGAGACGGATTGCTGTTCACGCCACCGGCCTTGTACCCACGTGACACCAGAGCATAAAGCAGCGTCTGTGAAGTCAGGTTGTATTCCAGCCCCAACCGACCACCCCAGAGGCGCTCACTGTTGTCGTTATTGACCAGGTCACTGTCATCGTAATCCGCGTTGCGGAATTCCAGCCGCAGGCCACTGGTCAGTTTCAGGCGGTCGGTCAGCCAGCTGTCCAGTTGGCCATAAATAGCCCGGTTGCGGGTATCGTAATCGCTGGTGAAATCTCCGCTGGCATAAGTGTATTCCCGCAGCAGAGACTCATCCTGGAAACGGTAGTACACACCCAGCACCCAATCGGTGGAGCCGTTGAACAACCGTCCCGCTTCGCTGGATACCAGCCGCAGGTCTACCGTGCCGTTTTCACGGTCGCGACGGTAGCGGTCGAAAGAAGCGTATTCCCAGCCGTCACAGGGCTGGCCACTACAAATACCAACATAGCTCCAATCCTCGTCATAGCTGTACTCGAGGTTGCTCTCCGCATAGCTCACCAGCCCCACCACATCAAAGCGCTCAAAACCCTGCCAAATAGTTTCCACTGCAAAAGCGGTGGATTCCTGGCGGTCGTGACCCGGTTGGTTGGAAAGGGTATGGCGGGTATTGTCCAGGGAGAAATCATCGTAGCCATTGTCCGCATCCACATAGAACCCGGTGAAATTGACCTGCAGATCATCGCTGGCACGCCATTGCAGTTTGCCGCGGGCGGTCAATTCATCAAGATTACTGGTGTCGTGACGATTCAGATAATCATTGTCGATATAGCCATCGCTGCGGTGCCCCTGAACCGCCAGTCGATAACCCAGCGTATCGGAGATCGGCCCGCTCAACACCGCACTGGTGGTACGGGTTTCGTATTCGGCAATAGAGGTCTCCACACGACCTTCAAAAGTATCGGTGGGATCATTGGACTTCATGTCGATTAATCCGGCCAGTGCGTTGGCACCGTAGAGGGTACCCTGTGGGCCGCGCAGAATTTCAATCTGCCGCATATCCAGCGTGGTCGCAGCGCCGCCAATACCACTGAAATCAATGCCGTCGATCAGCAAACCCACGGAGGGATTGAGGGGCTCGATAAACTGGCTGCGCTCGCCGATACCACGAATCTGGATAAATTTTCCCCGGGAAGCACCGGAAGAAAAATTGACGTTGGGTGCCAGATTGAGCACCTGTTCAAGGTGAGTGGCCCCACGCTGCTCTAGAGTATCGCCGTCAATGACAGTGATACTGCTACCGGTGTTGAGTACTGAGATATTTCGGAATTGGGCCGTGACGATAACTTCTTCAAAACCCTGCGGGGAAGACGCGGGTTCTGCGCCCAAGGCACCGCCGGTAAAAAACAGCATCGCGGCCAGCAGGCCGGACTTGTTACTAAAATTCATGATGTTGAGCCTCATTAACAACGTTAAGGAGACCCGGATATGGGAGGAGTGAACGCTAGATTTTTCGTCCTATCCCTACGCCGGTACTATCCGGATCAGGTTCAAAGGGTCCATCAGAAGATGTCTCAGGCTTGCGCCGCCCCTTAGGAAAACTCACCGGCTATTGCAGGTGAGGCTGCGATTCTACGCGAATCAATGATCAACTCAATGGCTGTGATTAAATAATTTTTGAGTAACGAATTTCCGACCTGGATTTGTTGATATAGGCATCAAAGGTCATGCAAATACGGCGTATTAACAGCCGCCCCCCCAGGGTAACCCGCATTGACCGCTCACCCAATTCCACCAGGCCGTCGGCAGCCATCGGCTGTAACTGAGCCAGTTCCTCGGCAAAATAATCGGCGAAATTGATGCCAAACTGTTGTTCGATTTCAGCAAACTGCAACTCGAAGTGGCAGATCAGTTGCTTGATCACCTCCTGACGCAGCAAGTCGTCAGCGCTCAACTCAAAACCCCTGGCCACTGGCAGCTGACCGTTATCAATGGCAGTTTGGTAATCTTCGATCTGCTTGTGGTTCTGGGCAAATACATTGTCGATGGCGCTGATGGCGGACACGCCAAACGCCACCAGGTCGCAGCCGCCGTGGGTGGAGTAGCCCTGGAAATTGCGCTGCAACACGCCATTGCGCTGGGCCACTGCCAGCTCGTCGTCGGGACGGGCAAAGTGGTCCATGCCGATGTAGACATAACCGGCATTCAGTAGCACTTGCGTCATACGCTCCATCATCAACAGCTTTTCGGCGGCACTCGGCAAGGCGCTTTCGTCAATCTGCTTTTGCACTTTGAACAAATGTGGCAGGTGGGCGTAATTGAACACTGACAAACGATCCGGCCCCAATTCGATGATACTGTCGAGGGTGCGTTCAAACGTGGCCCAGCTCTGGTGGGGCAAACCGTAAATCAAATCCATACTGATGGAGTGAAAGCCCTCGGCATGGCCCGCATTCACCAGCGCCCGCACTTCCTCCACCGAATTAAAACGGTTGACCGCCTGCTGCACGGTGGGATCAAAGTCCTGAATACCCATACTGAGACGGTTGAAACCCAGTTCACGCAGGCAGGCAATGGTGCTGACGGCCATATCGCCAGGGTGAATTTCAATGGAGTACTCCCCACTGTCATCATCCAGCAGATTGAAATGCTCGCGGGTAGCGGCCATCAGCAAGCGCTTTTCCTCATCACTGATGTAGGTAGGTGTGCCACCGCCCCAGTGCAACTGGTGCACCGGTCTCGACCGATCAAACAACTCCCCCTGGCGTGCCACTTCCGTCATCAATCGCTCCAGATAGGGCATGGCGCGCTTGCGGTTCGCTGTAATGATCTTGTTGCAGGCACAGTAGTAACAAACCGTGCTGCAAAACGGGATATGAAAATACAGGGAAAGTGGGCGACCGGAAGCGTTACTTCGCTCAATCGCCTGACACAGCTCTATTTCACCAAACTGTTCGTGAAACTGCGGCGCAGTGGGATAGGAAGTGTAACGGGGACCAGACAGATCATAACGATCAATCAACTGTCGGTCCCAAACAACGGAGCTGGCGGTAGTCACTGCGGCAATATCCTGAACTGTCTGATACGGAGGAGCATTTTAACCTTAGCAGACGAACCGTGGTTGATACCTGTCAACTGATTGTTGTACATCCACCCCTCTGACACAAACGGACAACTGACAATTCGCACAAAACCCGGTTACGCCATAAAAATGGCTAGTTCCAATGATTGAGAGACCAAAGTTCCACCCGGTGGTAGACCAAGGTGTAACTGGCAAAGCCCCCTACCGCCCAGTATAATCCCGCCACTCCGGAAAGCTGCCGGGTGGCCCTGCGCATTTCCGCTTCCCCAACCGCAAGACAGAAGAAGACGAGACATGAGCTACAACACGATCCCAGCAGGTAAAGACCTGCCAAATGACATCAACGTGGTTATTGAAATTCCTGCTAACCACGATCCCATCAAATACGAAATTGACAAGGACAGCGACGCCATTTTTGTTGACCGTTTTGTGGCCACGCCCATGTTCTACCCGGCCAACTACGGCTACATCCCGCAAACCCTGTCTGAAGACGGTGACCCGCTGGACGTGCTGGTAGTAACCCCCTACCCGGTGATGCCCGGTTCTGTGATCCGCAGCCGCGCCATTGGTGTACTGAACATGACTGACGAATCTGGTGTGGATGCCAAACTGCTGGCCGTACCGCACACCAAACTGACCAAGCTGTACGATCACGTACAGGAAATTGGTGATTTGCCAGAACTGCTGATCAACCAGATCAAGCATTACTTTGAAAACTACAAAGCGCTGGAAGCAGGAAAATGGGTGAAAGTGGAAGGCTGGGACAATGCCGAAGCCGCCCGCGCCGAAATCATTTCCTCCCGTGAGCGTTATCTGAAAGAAGAAGGCTGATCGGTTTACCGACAACCTATAAAAAAACCCGGCAATGCCGGGTTTTTTTGGATCATATTCAGGGTTCAGGCTGCCACCCTGCCCTTCTGTTGTTCCCAGTCCAGCATGGCACGCTTTCTCTCCACCCCCCAGCGATAGCCACCTAGCTGACCGTCAGAGCGGACCACCCGGTGACAGGGAATCAGCCAGGCAACGGGGTTCGCACCAATGGCATTGGCCACAGCTCTTACCGCTGTTGGTCGGCCAACCGCCTCTGCTATCTTCTGGTAGGTAGTCAAAGTGCCGACCGGGATGGTCAACAGCTGGGCCCACACCTGCCGCTGAAATGGAGTACCGGCCAGATTGAAACATTCAATTTTGAGGGGAGATGTGTGCAACAGCTCCTTTAGCAACTGAGCGGCCCGGGTATCGTCCTGTGGAGGAAATGAGGCACCGGCATCTGCCAACTGCGGGAGTTTATCAAAACTAATCTCCCGGATTCCAGAATCATCCCAGACCAGCCAAAGCTTCCCAAAAAGCGACTGTGCTCGACCACTATAGATGTTTCCCATATAACCCCCGCAATTCTCTTTGTATAAGCAGTGAATCCAAAATATATAAGTAGAAGGCGTTCATTACGATTTCAGCCCCTATAACTTTATAGCATGTAACACCTCGTTGAGATGCCCCGTTCTCACTAGCCAGGCCAGCAGCAAAATATTTCCGACCACACACAGCCAATACATAATCTGATATGAGAACTTAATGGATTTGTGGCGCAATAGGCGCTGTGCCACCAGCGCACCGGGCCAACCTCCAACCAGCTCTAATAAATGCAATGAATTTTCGGGAATTCTCCCGCGATCGTTTTTAGCGGCAGCCTTGTCAATAGCATAAACACAGAACGTAACAAAGCTGGCCAACACATAAAACCAAAATATCCCGACAGGAAAAATGTTTTTTTCCCCAAGAACAAAAATGGCGGATAAGGCACTGAACACCAGACCCAAAGCAAGAATGGTTTTAACTGACCTGGGATTGGATAAACTTTTTCCTCGAGTGAAATCTACGTCAATCGCTTGTCGCCTGCCATCGCTACCAGATTGAATCTCGAAAACTACACCATCGTTAGTTCGTGGCCTCTTGTATTGATGCCTAAAAGACTTGATATGAACAAAGACTTCTGCGCCACCACCCTCTGCCGCGATAAAGCCGAAGCCACGATCATCATTCCACCTTGAAATCACACCTCTTGAGCGCACACATCCTTCCTAAAATCGGATAACTGCCGTGACCAGACAGTAAAATTAACCGGGTTTTGTGTAAACCATACCTCCCGAAAAATGAGGAAAAGGTTTATCCCCATAGTTTCTTACATGGGAATAGATATCAGCTCATGCTCTATTAATTCAGTAGGTTAAAAACATCTGCTTGATACCTTGTTAACACTTGTCAATTTTCCGCAAGAAAACCTTCATTTCCTCATCGTTATTTATTCACAAACAATCACTAACCTGTCCGGCCAACATTCCTTCATGGATGCCGGTTTTTTTTAGCCTAAAAAACAACTGTCCATAATTCACAGTCGCCAGTCCAATTGCGGCGCATTATAGTGAAAGAAAGCGTATTCAAGAGGAGAGCCATTGAGCATGGTTGCCCAGACAAACCGTATTCTGGTGATTGGTTCCGTTACCATCGACAACATTGTTTCCGTAGCACAGGAGGCCATTGAGCGTATTTCGCTACATAACGGGGAAACCTCATTCCTGTTACTGGAACAGGGTCGCAAGGTAGATGCTGACAGCATTTCCAGCCATGTGGGTGGCGGCGCCGCCAATGTCGCCGTGGCCATGGCCCGCCAAGGTCTGGATGTGGACATTCTGGCACTGGCCGGGGAGGATTTGAATGGTCGAAAAATTCGCCAGCGCCTGATAGATGAGGGTGTGGGCACACAGCATTTCATCAGCCAACCGAATTGGCAAACCGGCAACTCCATCCTCATCTATTCCCATGATCAGAACGCGGCGATCCTCACCAAGCGGGGTATCAACAGCGGCATAGGGGGGCAACTACAGCGAGTTAATTTTGCCGATTACCGCCTGATCTATGTGGGTTGCCTGTCCAGTCACTCTCGTGCCTGCCTGCCGCAGATTGTCGAACAGGCCAAAGCCGCCGGCTGTCTGGTAGCAGCCAACCCCTGTATCGGTCAGGATGAGGAGGCCATCGACCAGTTTCTCGCCGTGGCGGAAAACATCGACTACCTGTCACTCAACAAGCAGGAGACCATCGCTCTGCTCGCCAAAACCCATCGACGCCTGTATACCAAACTGCCGCTGCTGGGGACTTTGGGAACAGAGGTACCGCCGTTGATGAGTTCAGGGTTGCACGTTAACGATTACTGGCTGCCACTGAATGACGTGATGTCGATGATCTGCAGCACCGGCCCCGGCTGTTTCTCGCTCACTGATGGCAGCTCCGGCGCCTACCTGTTTGATGGGAAACAATTACTGTATTGCCCCGCAGCGGAGGTTGAACCCATGGGCACTGCAGGTGCAGGCGATGCCTTTGCCTCTACCATTGTGGCGCAGCTGCTGCAGGGTCACGATTCCTTTCGGGCGCTTTACGCCGCCACGCGCAATGCTGCCAGCGTGGTGGGCTATATGGATACTCAGAGTGGATTGTTACGGTGTGCCGAAATTGACCGGCAGGTTCAAGCCAACCCACCCATGCAGTCCATTAGCATTCTCGGCAACACCCTCTTACCCGAAGACAACCTGGCCTTTTAAGGCCTTAGCTGGCGACATAAAAAAAGCCCGCTAAGCGGGCTTTTTTTATGGGTGATCTCACTAACGAATGAGACGATTGTCGATCAGTTGATCCACCACCGAGGGGTCCGCCAGGGTGGAGGTATCTCCCAGGTTTTCCAGTTCGTTAGCGGCAATCTTGCGCAAAATACGGCGCATGATCTTACCAGAGCGAGTTTTCGGCAAACCGGGTGCCCAGTGGATGTGGTCTGGTTTGGCGATGGGACCAATCTCCTTGACGCACATGGAAATCAATTCCTTGCGCAGCTCATCAGAGGGTTCCTCTCCACTCATCAGGGTGACATAGGCATAAATGCCCTGGCCCTTGATATCGTGGTGACAACCGACCACCGCGGCTTCCGCCACTTTGGGGTGAAGCACCAGTGCACTTTCCACCTCAGCAGTACCCATGCGGTGACCGGAGACGTTCAGCACGTCATCCACTCGACCGGTGATCCAGTAGTGTCCATCGCCATCGCGACGGGCGCCGTCCCCGGTGAAGTAATAACCCTTGTACGGGGCGAAATAGGTTTCCTTAAAGCGATTCATATCGCCATAGACACCGCGGATCTGAGAGGGCCAGGATGCCTTGATCGCCAACACGCCCTCACCAGCGCCCTCAATGAGCTGGCCGCTTTCGCTGTCCAGCAACACCGGTTGCACACCAAAAAAGGGTACGGTGGCACAGCCGGGCTTCATGGGAATAGCACCGGGCATCGGCGTCAACATATGCGCACCGGTTTCAGTCTGCCACCAGGTATCCACAATGGGGCAATGCTCATTGCCGACCACTTTGTAATACCATTCCCAAGCTTCCGGGTTGATTGGCTCGCCCACTGTACCCAACAGGCGCAGTGAACTGAGATCGCACTTTTTCACAAAGTCGTCACCGGCACCCATCAGGGAACGAATAGCAGTAGGCGCTGTGTAGAAAATATTCACCTTGTGTTTCTCTACCACTTGCCAGAAACGGGAGGCATCCGGGTAGGAGGGCACCCCTTCAAACAGCACGGTGGTGGCGCCGTTGCAAAGTGGTCCGTAAACGATATAACTGTGGCCGGTTACCCAGCCCACATCGGCGGTACACCAGTAAACCTCACCCTCTTTGTAATCAAACACATACATATGGGTCATGGCGGCTTGCAGCAGATAACCTGCGGTAGTGTGCAAGACACCTTTTGGCATGCCGGTGGAGCCGGAGGTATAGAGAATAAACAGCGGGTCTTCCGCATCCATTGGCTCTGGCGAGCAATATTCTTTTGCCTCGGCAAGTGCCTCGTGATACCAGATATCACGCTCGTCTTTCCACTCCACCAGACCGCGAGTCCGCTCCACCACAATACAGGTATGAACGTTTGGGCACTGCCGCATGGCCTCATCGGCATTCGCTTTAAGGGGTACTCTTTTGCCTCCCCGCAAGCCTTCATCGGCGGTGATCAGAACCTGGCAGTTGGAGTCGAGGATTCTGTCCCGCAATGCATCCGGGGAAAACCCACCGAACACCACGGAGTGGATTGCACCAATGCGGGCACAGGCCAACATGGCATAGGTCGCTTCGGGAATCATCGGCATGTAGATACAAACGCGATCACCCTTCTTCACCCCGCGGGTTTTCAGCACATTGGCAAGCCTATTGACCTGTTCACTGAGCTGATTGAAGGTGATATAGGCGCTTTCCGAGGGGTTATCACCCTCCCAGATAATCGCTGTCTGCTCTCCACGAGCGGCCAGATGGCGGTCTATACAGTTCACCGTGACATTCAGCTTTCCACCGGCAAACCAGCTAGCCTCGCCGGTCGTGAAATCGTAACTGCAGACATTATCCCAACGTGTTTCCCAATCGAGAAATTCCTCTGCCATTTCGGCCCAGAAATTATCTGCATCGTCAATTGAGCGTCGATACATCTCGTTGTAGGTGTCGAGATCAATATGCGCCAAACCAGCAAAATGCTCGGGGACGGGACGTACGTGAGTTTCAGACATGGAATCCTCCCTTTACTTATAGATGTTCTATGGGATTCAGATTAATAGAGAATGAGCCTAGCATCTATTCGACCTTTGCATAACAACTACCCGCCAAAGGTAGGAGATAATGGACATTCAAGGCGAAAATGGCATCACAAGAAGCCTTTTACCAGCGCATTACCGTGGGCAACTGTCGCAACCGTCCCGGCTGCTGACCAAAGCGATGGCTGACCTGAGCCAGGAACAATTCAGCCGTGGAAACCGCATCCACCAGCGCATTGTGGGCACTGTAATCCGGCAGGTTATAACGACGACGTGATTCCGATAGCCGCAGGCTCTGCCCGTGCTGACCACTGCTGTTGCGCTGCAACCTCTGGTCTTCCATTCCCATGGTATCCACCACCGGCACCAACAACGGCACGCCATAGAGCTTCTGGCAGGCCTGCTGTAAAAACGCTAAGTCCAGACTGGCGCAGTGCAAAACCATAACCCGGCCCTGCAGGGCGTCCAACAACCGGTCCATCGCCGCGCGCAAATCGCCTGCATCATCGATATCCCGATCGTGTATGCCGTGAATGACAGCACTCTGCCCCACCCCCAGATCACTGCTGACCAGCTGGTGAGAAGCGCCCTTTAGCACCACCCGGAGATGATCCACCGGCACAAAACCCACACTGAGGATATGGTCTGACTGGGCATTCATCCCCGTCATTTCCAGGTCCACGGCGAGATATTTAGTCTGATGTAAATCATCTTGAAGATCGGGGATTTCCTCCCCCAAATAACGTGCCATGGCGGTGCCCTGACACCGGGCCAGATAACGTCTTTGCCGCAACTGCACAGCCCAACGTTTGAGCATTACATCAGCCCGTGGGTGAACTTGAGCCGCAGTGCCGCCTGAGCATGGGTAACCACGGCAAAGGCATCCCGCAGCTGGTGGCGGGATAGTGACGACAGCGACGAAGGGTTGAGGTGATTATCCGGCTTATGTCCTTCCCGCAACTGTTCGCCCTGATGTTCAAGCCGCAGTCGTGAGATAAACTCATGGGCATCAGTCAGATTGCGGGCATCTTTCAGCGTCAGCAATTTTCTGTCTACTGCTTCCTGTAATCGTTCCAGGGTATGCACCTGCTCAGAGCCCATCGACAGCGCATAAATTCGGGCAATATCGTTGAGGGGCATAATGCCGCGGAGTTTCACATCCAGCGTATTTTTGTGCTCGCCGCTGTGCTCCAGCACGAAGTGCTTGAAAAACCCCATCGGCGGTGTGAGCTTCAGGGCGTTGGCGGTCAGGTTGGCCAGAAAAATTTCATTGCCGCGGGCGGCCTCACACACCGTCTGCTGTAACTGCTTGAAGAGCTTTTCGTCACCAAAGACACAGCGCATATCAAAGAAAATACTGGCATGCATCAAGGCCTTGGAAGAAGGTTGATTTATCCAGCGCAAAAACTGTTTCTTCCAACCCACCAATGGCTGTCGCCAATCATCGGTAGAGGCCATGATGTCACCGGGGCAGTACATGTAACCGCAAGTGTTCAGGCCATCGTTGACGTAGCGGGCCAACGCCAGAAAATACTCGTCGTCGCCGCGGGTGACGGCATCACTGATCAGCAAACCGTTGTCCTGATCAGAAATAGCCGTCTGGTCCCGGCGCCCCTGGGAACCAAATGCCAACCAGGCAAATGGCACCGGCGGTTCACCCAGTTTGGCCAAGGCCTGTTTCAGCAGCTGTCGGGTCAGCGCATCTGTCACCGTGGTGAGCAAGCGACCAATCTGATCGGCACTGGCTTCGGCACGAATCAGACTACGCAACAATTCGGGAATGTCCCGCGCCACCTGCTGCAACCCTTCCACCGTATCCTGATGGCCGATTTCGCCGATCAGGAATACCGGATCAGATTTCTGGGCTTTCACCAAATCCGTGGTGGTCAACATCGACACCGGTTTCCCCTCTGCAGTGACAGGGAGATGGTGGATGTTATGTTCTGTCATTAGCAACAGCGCTTCAAAGACCAGACTCTCTGCGCTAATACTGGATAGATCAATCGTCATAATCTCGGCTAGCGTGGTATCCGAACCGCGTTTTGCCGCGACCACTCGGGCACGCAGGTCCCGATCTGTGACCAATCCACAAAGTTGGCCGTCTTCATCTATCACCATGACGGAAGAAACCCGCTCAACCGTCATCAATGCGGCTATCTCGGACACAGTCTGATCCGGGCGTGCCGTCACTGGCACACGGGCAGGCAAGTCGCCCACCCGACGGGTGAGTTGGTAATTCTGTTCACGGAAACGCACCGCATGGCGCAAACGCTTGGCGTGAGCCTGGTTAAAAAACCGATCAAAGGGACGACTCACCGTGCGCAGTTGTTGAAAGGTTTCGGCATCAATCTGATACACCAGACCATCCTCAATCACTACGGCGCGATTGGTAATCTCATCGCCTGTGAGTAAGGAGGGATAACCGAAATAACCGCCCGGCTCTAGGCGGTCGAGTAGCTGACCTTCGTTGTTGCGGACTTCAAACGCGCCGCTGCGCACCACAAACAGACAGGGGTTGGCATAGTCGAGAATGCCCGCCGACTCTCCCGCACGATAATAGGCAATCTGAACACGACTCGCCGCCAGCGTTAACTGGTCATCCGACAATTCGTCAAAGGGCGTGCACTCTGCCAGAAAATCCCGTACCGCCGCCACTTCCACACTGACTGTCATAGCTATTGTCCTGAAACCCGCTCTAACCCCTACTGTACCCTAAAGGTAAACCCCAACATTGATGCCAGACAATTAGGCGAAGGTGGAATAGTCCGGGCATTGCTAACTGGCGAAAGAACAAAAACCTTGCCCCTCTGTTTGCGCAACCCTACACACGTGTCATAGATGTAATAGCAACCTTTTTCCTCTACCCTATTACCTAACCCTATTCATTTAATTTGGTACTCCAAACTGTGCTGCAAATCTCCACCAATGTTTCCATCCCCGACGATGAAATCGAACTCTCTGCGATTCGCGCCCAGGGTGCGGGCGGTCAGAACGTCAACAAGGTCTCTTCGGCGATTCACTTGCGGTTTGATATTCCTGCCTCCTCCTTACCCGAATACTACAAACAGCGCTTGTTGGCTTACAAAGATAGCCGCATCACAAGTGACGGCGTGGTGGTGATTAAGGCGCAACAGTTTCGCACCCAGGAGAAGAACCGCGCCGATGCCCTGACGCGTCTGAAGGAGTTAATTACCGCCGCTACCCGGGTGCAAAAGAACCGCATTCCCACCAAGGCGACCAAGGCTTCCAAGACCAGACGTATGGACAGCAAAACCCAGCGTGGCAAGACCAAAGCCCTGCGCGGGAAAGTGATCGAATAGCGTTGTTACCGTAAGCGTAAGCGCAACCCACCAACAGCTCACCCTGTGCCAATGGCCGATAAGGCTGTTTCTACCCGACTCATCTCCCGCCCTCATCTTCTGCCAATTCGTTACTTGCTAGTACTTATCCGATTAGTGTTTTCCACCGTTTCCCTGGCTCGGGCAGGCATCCTTTCGACGAACGAATTCAGATCAATAGATCGACCCTTTTTTACCGCAAAGTCGTTGATTCAGGACTAAACTGAACTCAGCGGATGGCGGGTGAAAATTGGCTGATAGACCGCCATGTGTGGGAGGTTAATCGTCATGATGTACGATGCAATGTGGGCAGGCCATTGGGTGTGGATGCTGTTAATAGGCATCGTGGTAGTAGTGCCTGTGTGGCGAATTTGCCTGCGAACCGGCTTGCCGGGATGGCTAAGCATTTTGATGCTGGTGCCTTTTGTGAATTTGGGCTTACTGTATTTTATTGCCTTCGCGACATGGCCAAAAGACACCAAAACCTCTGATACCAAAAATTCGTAACGAGGAGCGCAGGATGGATATTAAGACCTTTGCTGATTTAATTGACTGGACCCGCCAGCTGCATGGGCACTTGGCCAAATGTCTGGTACACGGTGCCGCCAAACATAAAGAAGAAGGCGCTGCATTGTTGCTGGAGTATCTCGCCGACCATGAGGCCAAAATGGCGTGCATGGTTGAAAGCTTTGAGCAACAGGCCGATGCCAAGGCCATGCATACCTATGTCTATGACTACTTGTCTCACCAACCCATCGCCGTTAACCAAAGCTGCGATATGCACTTCGAGAACATGAAATACGACGATATCTGTCGCGAAGTATTCAGCTTCCACGAGCAGGTGATGGATCTTTACCGCACCCTCATCAGCAAAGCTGACACCCCCGGAGCCAAAGATTTGCTGGAATCCCTGCTGAACATGGAAAAACATGAAGCCATGCGTCTGGCCACGCAAACCGGCAGAATGCATGACCTCTGATGCTCAAAGAGTTATACCGAAATAACTTCCGGATGCGGCACGAATACATGCCCGCATCCGGGTAGATCCTACTTTTCCTGATTAACGATATGCCGATGCGCTACAAGGCAGTTTTTCTCAACCTGGTACTGTTGTGCACTGGCTGTGTTGTCTCCAGCGGCCCGGATAATCTCCCCACACCCGCCAAGGCAACTGATCTCAGCAGCTTTTCCGGCTGTTATCTCAACCGCAGCAGTGCCGACAGCGCTGCCCAGACGCATTTTTTAACCAACAGTATCTGGCCCGGACAGATGCTTGACCACGCAGCCATTGATGCTGTCCGAGTCGAGGCATTGCCGGGGAATAAGTTGATGGTTTCAGCGTTTACTGACCACGAAGTGGTACAACAGCAAACGTTTGTCGCCGGTGAAGACTTTGAGTTCCAGTCTGGCCAGATCGTGCTGCCCGCCAAACTCATTGGTTCAGGGGCAAGGGAACCAGGCAACGTGTTTATCGGCGCGATGCGAAGCGCCACAAGGATAGGGATAGACGAACAGGGGCAGGGTTATGTGCAGGAAACCACTGCTATTGCCGGAACAGCTTTTCTGGTGATTCCCGTTGCCGGCAAGGTGAATGAAACAACCCGTTTTGAGATGTCCCCCGATCCGTGTGAGCAAAACCAATCAGCTCCTATCAAGTAATTTCACTGGCATCATTTTTCTGACACATACGGATTTTTCAAAATCCAGACAAAAAAAGGCCGCCCAGAAGGCGGCCAGGGTAGTGTCGAATGAATCGCTTGGCGATTAGTGGCCTTGGGCTTCCCCAGAGCCTTTGGGGTAGCGCAGGCTTTCCACCAAATCTTTAATATGGTCTGGTGCTTCGCCAGTCATTTTCTGAACACCAAGGGCCGCCAGGAAGTTGAAAATCATACCCAGAGTGCCAATACCTTCCGGTGAGATACCAAACCACCAGTTGTCAGGTGTGTTGGCGGCCGGATTAATGAACTTGAAGTAGATGATGTACGACGCGGTGAAGACAATACCTGTCAGCATGCCGGCAATCGCACCTTCCTTGTTCATCCGTTTGTGGAAAATACCGAGGATGATGACCGGGAAGAAGCTGGATGCCGCCAGACCGAAGGCAAACGCCACCACCTGGGCCACAAAGCCCGGCGGGTGAATACCCAGGTAAGCCGCCACAGAGATACCACAGGCCGCAGCAATCCGCGCATACAGCAGTTCCTGCTTGTCCGTAATATTGGGCATCAAATTCCGCTTCAACAGGTCATGGGATATCGAGGTGGAGATCACCAATAACAACCCTGCAGAAGTAGACAATGCCGCAGCAACACCACCAGCCGCCACCAAGGCAATGACCCAGGCAGGCAGGTTGGCAATTTCCGGGTTGGCCAGAACCATGATATCGCGGTCGATTTGCATCTCATTGCGCTCATCACCGGAGTAGAACATGCGACCATCGCCGTTTTTGTCTTCCCAGGCGATCAGACCGGTTTTCTGCCAGTTGCTGATCCAGTTCGGGGCTTCTGCATGTACTACGCCCTGTCCGTCGGCACCATTGATGGTTCCGATCATGTTCACACGAGCGAAAGAAGCAACGGCGGGAGCAGTGGTGTACAGAATGGCAATGAATACCAGCGCCCAACCTGCTGAACGACGAGCATCCGCCACATTCGGCACGGTGAAGAAACGCACGATAACGTGAGGCAGACCCGCAGTACCCACCATCAGGGCAAAGGTGATGAAGAACACATCAATCATGCTCTTATTACCCGATGTGTATTCCGTAAACCCTAACTCCGTAGATAAACCGTCCAGTTTATCCAGTAGATAGGCTCCCGAACCATCGGCCAAGGTATCGCCGAAGCCCAGTTGCGGAACCGGATTACCCGTCATCAACATAGAGATGAAAACGGCGGGAACGAGGTAGGCAAAGATCAGCACGCAATACTGGGCCACCTGAGTGTAGGTAATACCCTTCATGCCACCGAGTACCGCGTAGAAGAACACCACACACATACCCAGTATTACACCGGTAACGATGTCCACTTCCAGGAAGCGGGAGAACACCACACCCACACCGCGCATCTGGCCCGCCACATAGGTGAACGAGACAAAGATGGCACAGATCACTGCCACGGTACGGGCAGTCTGTGAGTAATAGCGATCACCGATGAAGTCCGGCACCGTAAATTTGCCGAATTTGCGCAGGTAGGGCGCCAGGCAGAGTGCCAGCAGCACGTAACCACCGGTCCAGCCCATCAAGTAAACGCCGCCGTCATAACCCATGAAGGAGATCAATCCCGCCATGGAAATGAAGGACGCCGCTGACATCCAGTCTGCTGCAGTGGCCATGCCATTGGCTACAGCGGGTACACCGCCGCCCGCCACGTAAAACTCCTTTGTTGTTCCGGCACGGGCCCAGATCGCGATCCCGATGTAGAGGGCGAAACTGAGGCCTACCAGTAAAAACGTCCAGCCTTGAATATCCATCGTCACTCCCCCTTAATCTTGGTCTTCGTGAACGTTGTACTTGCGATCTAGCGCCTTCATCTTCTTCACGTAAACGAAGATCAGTACAACAAACACATAAATGGAACCCTGTTGTGCAAACCAGAAGCCAAGCTTGAAACCGAACAGCTTGATCGCGTTCAGTGGCTCAACCAATAGAATGCCAAACCCGAATGAAACAACGAACCAAATCACCAGTAGGATCAAGAGCAACCGCAGGTTCTCCTTCCAGTAGGCTTTGGCGTGTTCGTCAGTTTGGAAACTCATAATCTTTCCTCCCATTGTTATATTTTTCGGATACTGCCAAGCAAATTAGCCCAGGGCACAAACGTTGTCTGTGCAACCTTGGTCTAAGCTCATCCGAAACTCAGACCAAAAATCTATTGAAAGACGTATTTGCCGGTGAACTGCATCCGTTTCAAATCGTCGTTGTCACCATTTTCAAGTTCACGCTCAGCCTTGAAATATTCAACACCGAAGGACAGGTTGGTGGTGGGGGAATAAAACAGGTTGAGAGCGTAGTTATTCACCTCCTCAGTATTGGTATCCGCCACCGAGTTGGGGTTATCTGCTTTGGTCATGGCGTAAGAGATCGTACTGCGCAGTTTCGAGGTCCAGAGGTGACGATAGGCAACAAATCCGCCCGTTACATCTAACAGATCCAGATCACCATCTGCTTCCACCGCCGCATCCCGGAATGCCGCCAGAGCGGTGTAACGACCGAGGTTGCCATGGTTCAACTGCATTTTCAGGTCATCGCCATTTTCAAACTGGTACTTACCGGAAGCGCTCAGACCGTAACCCCATTCATCCTCATCATCGGTGCCCGTGTCATAGGCGATCTGGCGGGCCATACCGGCGAGGTTGTAGCTAAACTTGCCGAGTGAGCCGTCATAACGGGCGACCAAATCCGGCACGCTGTTGTCATCAAAATTATTACTTTCAATACCACCGCCGCCATCGAGCGCACCACTGGAAGGGTTTTCCAACGCCAGGTGGACCACACCACCATTGCCCAATTTATGAGACCAGCGGGCCTGGGTCTGCCGGTTGAAGATGACCCCAGAGGTCGGGCCAATGAAGTCGGCGGTTTCAGGCAGCACCATGGTGCTCATGAAGGTACTCCAGGTCTGCCCCAGTAACAGCGACGAGTTTTCATCATAATTCCACGACAGGTAGGCGTGACGAATACGGGAATGAGATGAGTTTGAGATGCGCTCGTCGCCATCGGCTGTCAACAGATCCATCTCAAAATGGGTATTGACGTCACCTGCTGCCGTTGGCGTCGTGGTTTTAAACCAGAAGCGCGAGGTTTTCGCATGGGTGTCAAATCGGCTGGAACCATCCTTCCCACCCACAGGAATGGTGGAAGGAACCAGAATTTCATCACCAAGTCCTGAGCTAGCTCTTTCACCACCAGAGTAGTCGCTGGTCATGGCGTCCACTTTCACGAAACCGCCATAACTGAATTTCATTCCTGAGACAGGGCTGTCTACTTTCTTGCTGACAGTCGTCTCAATGGCCTTTTGTTGTTCACCCTGCTGCGTCACCAGTTGCTGCAATTGTTGAAGTTGCGATTCCAGCATCTGAATTTTGGCAGACAGGTCCTCGTTACTCGCGGCGGCCAACAGTTGTCCTGAAAATGCCATAGTCGGCAACATGACAGCTGTGGCGAGTGCCAGTTTTTTCTTAGTAAACATGGTTCCTCTCCCAATAGATTTATCTAGCAGTGAAAGATTTACGCCATCACGTCTATATGGGTATGCGACCAAGGTCGATTTGGGGAGGAAATTAAGACTAATGTCTAACAAAAATGTCGCTTTTCGCAGCAATATCCGGGCAACAACTCAGGAAATGAATGCTTGTCAGTGGTTACAGCTGAGACTACCATCAGGTAAAAATGGGCAAACCGAAAATAATTACATGTCAAAATTTATCGTTGCTGACGATCACCCATTATTCAGAAATGCCATCTCACAAGTGCTCCTCTGTTTGGGGGAAAATAGTGAAGTGGTGGAAGCTCAGGACATGGTCAGCTTGCAAACTAAGCTGAGTGATCATTCGGACGCCGACCTGGTATTACTGGACCTGCATATGCCCGGTGCACACGGATTCAGTGCCCTCGCCTACCTAAAGGGCCAAGCGCCCAACCTCCCTGTACTGGTAGTGTCGGCCAACGAACGACCTGAAATCATGCTGCGTGCAGTCGAGTTTGGGTCCATGGGATTTCTGCCCAAATCATCGGGCATTGATACCATCCAGTCTGCTATTCAATCTGCCTTAAAAGGGGAAGTGTGGTTGCCAACGCAGGCCGGGATGCGCGTGCCCGCCAGTGCCGATGAACAGCAATTGATGGCGGGTATCGCCTCGCTGACCCCGCAACAATATCTGGTGCTAACCATGCTGGCGGAAGGCTTGCTGAACAAGCAGATCGCCTATGAACTGGACGTTACCGAAGCCACTATCAAGGCCCACATGACCGCCATTTTCAGAAAACTCAGCGTACGTTCCCGAACCCAGGCGGTACTGGCGATCAGCAAGCTGAACCTGGAATCACCAGACCTCAGTCCCTGAAATTCTCGTACTGGAACGGCTGCCCCAGATCGGCACCGCGTATCAGCGCAATTGCCTCCTGTAGGTCATCCCGTTTCTTACCATTAACACGAATCTTTTCGCCCTGAATGGAAGCCTGCACTTTCATTTTGCTGTCTTTTAACAGCTTGATAATTTTCTTCGCCATGTCCTGCTCGATGCCCTGCTTGAAGCGCACGTGTAGCGAGAACATTTTTCCGCGGTGTTCGGCTTCTTCATCCACGTCTACCACATAGGGATCAACATTGCGCTTGACCAGGTTTTTGCTGAGCATGTCCAAAAGCTGCTGGCATTGAAAATCCGATTCGGCAGTGAGCGTCACGACGCCATCTTTCAGCTCGACACTCGCTTGTACGCCTCGAAAATCAAAACGGGTAGTGAGTTCCCGTTGGGTGTTTTCGGTGGCATTGCGAATTTCCACCATATCCACTTCTGAAACAATATCGAATGTCGGCATTGGTATGATCCTGCTGCTTGGAAAGGTCGGTAGTCTAGCCGCACTCACTCCCGGGGAAAAGCCGTTAGGGGACAAACCGACCTGTCAGGGACAGTTTTCAAGAAGTCTTCACGGGACGTATCAGTAACGTCATTTTCTTGGCCAGTTTATCCGGGGACAACGGCTTGGACATGTAGGTAAAGCCCGCCTCTTCGACCTGCTGGCGTATATCGTCAGAATTGTCCGCACTGATCACCATACAGGGGCGATGGCGCCATGTTTGGGGAAAGCTTTTTACCAGCTCAATACCGGTGAGATGTTCTTCCAAATGGAAATCTACCAGCAGAATATCTGGGGGATGGCCATTCAGATGCGGCCCCATATCCAATGGCCCTTTTGCCAGCATTACCTGACAACCCCACTGGCTGAGGAGGCTTTTCATCCCTTCCAGAATCTCCTCTTCATTATCAATACAGAGCACCCTGATCCCAAGTAACTTGGGTTGCGGCCTGGGGAGGTTGATAGCTTTCTCCGGTACACCTTCTCCTTGCCCGGAAGGCACCAGAATGCTGAATACAGAGCCCTCCCCCGGCTCGGACTTCACGCCGATCTTGTGTCCCATCAGATCAGCCATACCCTTGGCAATTGTCAGCCCAAGCCCAAGTCCTTTGTCCGTACTGGTAGCACCTGGACTGAGCCGCTCAAATTCAAGAAAAATACGATTCATTGCATCGGGAGCAATGCCGGGGCCAGTATCCCAGACTTCGATACGCAGCCCGTCAGATGTGCGGCGGCAACCTAATAGCAGACGACCCCGCTTGGTATAGTGAATGGCATTACTGAGGAAGTTTTGCAGGATACGCCGCAATAGGTGCGGATCACTTTCCACTATCTGCTCGCAAGGCACGAAATGAAGATCTATACCTTTCTCAATGGCCAGAATACCAAATTCAGTAGCCAGCTCGCTGAGCAATGACCCAATGCAAAAATGCTTCATGTCTGTCTGCATCTTGCCACCTTCCAGTCCGGAAATTTCCCGGAGTGCGGCAATCAGTTTTTCTGCTGTCTCAAGGGACTTCTGAACATGGTCGACTTGTCGGCTGAGTGCGACCTGATCTTTGCCGGCCAGCTGGTGTTGTATAGAGGACACAAACAATTTGGCGGCGCTAATCGGTTGTAGCAGGTCGTGACTGGCGGCCTGCATAAAACGGCTTTTACCGGCATGCATATCTCGCAACTCTTCTTCTGCACGTGCGCGCAACCGATTCTCTTCAGCCAGCTTGTCGTTGAGATTACACAAATCTGCCGTGCGCTGAGTCACCCGTTCTTCCAGAGTAGACTTTGCCTCTTCCAGTGCCTTGACGACGCTCTTGTAGTCACTGATATCTGTGTAGGTGGCAACAAATCCGCCATTAGGCATGGGGTTGCCCACCACCTGAATCGTAGTGCCGTTGGGCAGTGTTCGCTCAAACCGGTGAGAGCCGCCTTTGCGGAGTAAATCCAGGCGGCGCTCTACTTGCCGCTCGAGATTATCGGAATCCCGATAGAGGCCGCGCTTGGCATTAAACTCATAAACAGATTTGATAGGGCATCCCACATAAAGCAGGCGGGGTGGATAGCCAAACATTTCTTCGTAACGGCGATTCCAGGCCACTACCCGGAGATCACCATCTACCACACAGATACCCTGCGTGATCGTTTCCACCGTGATTTGCAGCAAGTCGCGGTTGAACTGGAGTTGTTCAGAGGTGCCGCCCACAATCGCGGCAATGTCACTGAATTGCAGTGGCTCGGTCCGCTGTAAAAGCGTGATGGCACTGCTGGCGGAGGCAGCCCCAACAATAGCGGCAAGATACCGTTCAACCCGTCGCACCACAAACGCCGGAGCCCGGTCACTATCAAACAAACGCTGCCTGAACCGTTCCTCACAACCTCTCCACAGCTCTTCGTACTGACTGCTACTGAGGAAGGACTCCATCAACTGCCGCAGCTGCACCACTCTGATTGGCGACAGCTCGAAGTCATCTTCACCATAGAGTTTTGGACCAGGGGCATCGACATAAATACTCGCCTGAAAACTGTCCCGATCACTTGACCTCACAAGCAATGAAACACTGATGTAGATCAATAAATTACTGCACAGGCTCCACCAGACGCCATGACTGAGAGGGTCTAGAAAATTCATCCCAAACAGTGACTGAGGCCGCAGCCAGTCCAACAACCAGGGGCCATTTACCAATAAACTGTCTCCCGGCTCCAGCATGGTAGGCAACAGCAGGCAGTAACCCCAAAACAGGAAGCCGACCGCCAAGCCCGCATAAACACCATATGCATGGCCACGCCGCCAGTAAGCCCCACCCAACAAAGCAGGTGAAAGCTGGGCAAAACAGGCGAAGGAGACAAGTCCGATGGAAGCGAGCTCTTTGTCCTCCCCTATCATCCGGTTCATCACCCAGGAAGCGATCAAAATCACCAGGATGCAGACCCGACGAATCCAGCGCAGATGGTGACCCATAAAGAAAGCGGTATCGCGGAACTGGTCTTTCCGCCAGCGCAGCAACAAGGGCAGGATGATCTCGTTCGACACCATGATGGATAGCGTCACCGTCGCCACGATCACCATTCCTGTGGCTGCTGAGAACCCACCGGCAAAAGCCAGTATCGACAACCAATCGGAATCGCCGCGCATGGCCAGATTCAGTACATAGTTATCCGGCGAGATATCACTGCCGCCAAATAACTGTGTGCCAACCACGGCAATGGGGAATACTACTGCGATAACAACCAACAGATAGAGCGGGAAAAACCAATGAGCGACCTTCAAATCCCGCTCATCCTGGAATTCCACCACGGTGACATGGAATTGTCGTGGCAGGCAGATAATAGCCAGCATCGACAGCAACACCATAGTGACAAACTGGGGACTGATCGGGTTAGACATCCAGGGTTGCAGCAGTGATTCACTGCTCAGCAACGATCCGATCTCCATTGTTGCCGCGACAAACAGGGCCAGACCTGCCAGAGTGATCAGCGCAACAATCTTGATGATCGACTCCACCGCCAGTGCCGCCATCATGCCGCGATTGCGTTCCCGCCCCTCGATATGTCGTGTACCAAACACCATGGCGAACACCGCCAGCAACAGTGCCGTTACCAGTGCCACATCGGGTAGGTAAGCCGCCCCACCGTTACCTGTGGTAATGGCCAAGGTATTCCAGGCCTGTGAAACCGCTTTAAGTTGCAGAGAGATGTAAGGCATGGAGCCCACCACCGCCACCAGTGCGACCAGCGCAGCCAGTAGCTGGCGCTTGCCGTAGCGAGAACCGATGAAGTCGGCAATAGAGGTGGTTTTCTGGCGGGCACCGATATTAACCAGCTTGCGCAGTATCGGCATGCCCAGCACAAACAACAGAATTGGCCCCAGATAAATGGGCACGTAGGCCCAGGCACTCGAAGCGGCGGTGCCAACCGCGCCGAAAAAGGTCCATGAGGAGCAGTAAACCGCCAAAGTCAGACTGTAGATATAGGGACGAAGGCGATTTTGCCATTCGGGCTGCCGCTCAGCCCACAACGCCACCAGAACCAGTAGCAACACGCAGCTCAAGGCCACTAGCAACAAGATCGGTTGCAAAATCATGGTGTGGAATTTCTCTTGCGTGGTGTTGCCCAAAGGTTCATGTGGGAAGATTCAATGATTTTGATGGGCGTTGCAAGCAGTGAACACTGGAGGGTGTTGTACCTAGGTCGAATTGCACCCGAGCACTGCCTCGCCAACAATTCAATAAAACAAATACATGTTGGGGGATGGAATTAGAGATGTTTGAAACCAGTACATACCAGGAACAGTATCAGCAGTTTCTCGATAATCCGGAAGTATTCTGGCGTGAACAGGCGGCCCGTATCACTTGGTACAAGCAGCCGGAAACCATTCTCAGTGTTGATGAAAACGAATATTTTCGCTGGTACTGCGACGGCGAACTGAACACCAGTTACCTGTGTCTCGACTATCATGTGGAGCAAGGTCGCGGTGACCAGCCTGCACTGATCTACGATTCACCTGTCACCAACAGCAAGGCATCATTCACTTACCTTGAGCTGCGTGACCAGGTAGCTCATTTCGCGGGCGGTCTGAAAAACCTGGGTGTGCAGAAAGGCGACCGGGTAGTGATCTATATGCCCATGGTTCCCGAGGCTGTTGTCGCCATGCTGGCCTGCGCCAGACTTGGCGCCATCCATTCCGTCGTGTTTGGCGGTTTCGCCGCCCATGAGTTGGCCGTACGTATTGACGATGCGCATCCCAAAGTCATTGTTACCGCCTCATGCGGAATCGAAATCGGTCGAGTGATTCCCTACAAACCCATGGTGGACGAGGCCATCGCCACCGCCGAATACAAACCCAGTCATGTGGTGCTGATACAACGCCCTCAGTGTCAGGCCGATATGCAGGATGGTCGCGATGTGGACTGGCAGGATTTAATGGCCAGTGCAGAACCGGCTCAACCGGTAGCGGTAAAAGGCACCGACCCACTGTATATCCTCTATACCTCTGGCACCACCGGGAAACCAAAAGGGGTGGTTCGCGATAACGGCGGCCATGCTGTTGCCATGTGCTACAGCATGGATGTGGTGTACAACATCAAAGCCGGCGATGTCTACTGGGCCGCCTCCGATGTGGGTTGGGTCGTTGGGCATTCCTACATTGTTTACGCCCCACTACTCACTGGTTGCACGACCATTCTCTATGAAGGCAAACCGGTTAAAACGCCGGATGCCGGCGCTTTCTGGCGAGTCTGTGCTGAACACGGTGTCAAAACCATGTTCACCGCACCCACTGCATTTCGTGCTGTACGCAAAGAAGACCCTGAAGCTGAGGGCTTGAAACAGTATGATCTATCAAAGCTGGAACGTATTTACCTGGCAGGTGAACGGCTCGATCCGCCAACCTATGAATGGCTGAAAGAAAAAACTGGCCTGCCCATCATTGATCACTGGTGGCAAACCGAGACCGCATGGGCAATTGCCGGCAATCCTATTGGACTCGAACCAATGCCAACGAAGGCAGGCTCAGCTACGGTGCCGATGCCGGGTTATCAGGTACAAATTCTCGATGAGGCTGGTGAGCCGGTACCCGCCGGGCAGAAAGGCAATATCACCATCAAACTCCCTCTGCCGCCCGGAACGCTGACAACGATCTGGGGCAACCACCCCCGCTTTGAAGCCGGGTATCTCAACACTTATCCCGGTTATTACCTGACCGGCGACGAGGGCTACCTGGACGAGGATAACTACCTGTTTGTCATGGGCCGCTGCGATGATGTCATCAATGTCGCCGGGCATCGTCTGTCTACTGGACAGATGGAAGAAATCGTCGGTTCCCACCCGGCGGTGGCAGAATGTGCCGTGATTGGCGTCAGTGATGCCCTGAAAGGCCAGTTACCCCTGGGGCTGGTGGTATTGAAGGACGGCGCAGAGGTCAGTGCTGAAGAACTCGGTCAACGTTTAAAACAAATGGTCCGCTCGCAAATCGGCGCAGTGGGCTGCTATGACCAATCACTGATTGTGCAACGCCTGCCGAAAACCCGCTCAGGTAAAATTTTGCGTCGTACCATGCGGCAGATAGCCGATGCCCAACCCTATACGGTGCCATCAACTATCGACGACCCAGCGGTACTCGATGAAATCGCCCAGGCTATGAAAACAGCGGGAAGATTAACCACCTAAAACAGTTTCTATCACCCTTCGCTTTCTCCAATCCAGCAATGTTAGCCGGTGGCATCAACCACCGGCATTTTTTTGTCTGAGATAAGATAAGCGGACATGAAGTCCTGTTACGCGGCCTGGACGGGAATGGTGTTAGTGGAACGCTCGACGGTATTGTCCGGATTGAGATACACCAGTTTAGGCTTATGCCGCGCCAGTTCCTCTTCGGTGTACTGTGCATACGTCGCAATAATCACCCGATCACCCACCTGACATTTGCGTGCAGCGGCACCGTTCATGGAAATAATTCCGGAGCCTGCTTCGCCACGAATAATGTAGGTGGTAAAACGCTCACCGTTATTCACGTTGTAGATGTCAATCTGTTCAAACTCGCGCAGTCCGGCGAGGTCGAGCAAGTTCGAATCAATGGCGCAGGAACCGTCATACCAGAGTTCTGCATGAGTCACACTCGCCATGTGAAGTTTGCCTTTGAGCATGTTACTCAACATGATGATCTTCCTTTAATTCAGGGAAATATTGTCAATGAGGCGTGCCCCGGAGGTATACATCGCCCCGAGTACCGTAATGTCTTTATCATCCTGTGCAGCCAACTCTAGTGTCTTGCTGTTGCACACAGAAATGTAGTCCGGCTTGAACCCTGCGGTATCAATCTGGCGCTTGGCTTCTGCTTCCAGAGCGGGGAAATCGCGATTTCCCTGCTCAATCTGGCTGACAATCCAACGTAAACTCACATTTAGCTGATTAGCCCTCGGCCGCTCCGCAGCGGAAAGATACCCGTTGCGGGAGCTCATGGCCAGACCATCCACTTCCCGGTGGATCGGGGCCGCAGTAATTTCTACCGGCACACAAAGGTCTTCAGCCATCCGGCGAATCACCGCCAGTTGTTGAAAGTCCTTGGCACCAAATATGGCTTCATCTGGCTGCACAATATTGAACAGCTTGGTCACCACCGTGGTCACACCTTCAAAGTGTCCCGGTCGGCTGGCGCCACAGAGCACATCGGTCATGGTGGGGCAGATTACCCGACTCTGGGTATCCAGGCCGTTGGGATACATTTCCTTGTCATCCGGATGGAACAGAAAATCACAGCCCACGGCTCGCAATTTGGCACAATCGTCTTCAAAGGTACGAGGATACTTGTCCCAATCCTCGTTGAGTCCAAACTGCAGGCCATTGACGAAGATAGAGCAAACGACCAGATCATTTGTTTGCTGGGCGCGTTTGACTAATTCGATGTGGGCATCGTGCAAGTTGCCCATAGTGGGGACGAAGCCGATACGTTTACCCTCACGCCGTGCTTGTGCGAGCGGTTGACGGAGTCCCTGAACGGTGTGAAAAATTTGCATGATCTTTCCAGGAATACGATATCTTGGCGCTACTCGGAGAAATAATCCCGGGCGAGATTTTCAAAACGAGTGTACTTGCCGATAAATGTGAGTTTACAGGTGCCGATGGGACCGTTTCGCTGTTTGCCGATGATGACCTCGGCGATGCCCTTTTCCGGGCTGTCCTCGTTATACACTTCATCCCGATAGATGAAGACGATCACATCCGCATCCTGCTCAATCGCACCGGATTCCCTCAGGTCCGAGTTGATCGGGCGCTTGTTGGGGCGGTGTTCGAGGTTACGGCTGAGCTGGGACAAGGCTATCAGCGGGCAGTTAAATTCCCTGGCAATGTTTTTCAATTCCCTTGAGATCTGTGAAATTTCATTGGTGCGGTTATCAGTGGCCACACTGCCGCTCATCAGCTGCAGGTAGTCCACCACAATCAGGCCCGGATCACCCTTCTCGCGGGCAACCTGTCGCACCCGGTTGCGCAGTTCCATGGGCGTGATCCCCGGCGTATCGTCAATGTACAGAGGACGATCTTTAAGACGCGAGGCGGCACTGGAGAGGCGCGGCCAATCGTCCTCGGAAAGATTACCGGCACGCATCTTGGTCTGGTCGATTTTGCCCAGGGACGACATCATCCTCAGGATCAGTTGGCTCGCGGGCATCTCCATGCTGAACACCAGCACCGGCTTGTCCTGATGGAGCACCGCGTGCTCCGCCATATTCATGGCGAAAGAGGTTTTGCCCATGGAGGGACGCCCCGCAACAATGACCAGATCTGCCGGCTGCCAACCGGAGGTTCTTTCATCCAGATCAGCAAAACCGGTACTGACACCGGTGATATCTTCATCACTGTTGAAAAGCTGGTCAATGCGTTCCACGGCCTGCTTGAGCAGGTCGTTAACCGCCAGAAAACCGCCTTGCTTGGGGCGATTCTCAATAATATCGGAGAGTTTTCTTTCTGCTTCAGCCAGCAGCTTACTGCTATCCCAGCCAAGAGGGTTGTAGCCTTTCTTGACGATATCACTGGACGCGGAAATGAGCTGACGAATAATAGAGCGCTCTAGAACGATCTGGGCATAAGCACCGACGTTGGCAGAGCTGGGAGTATTGTTGGCTAATTCGGCCAGATAGGCGACACCACCCACCTGTTGCAGTTGGCTGTTGTTTTCAAGAGACTCCGAAAGGGTGATCAGATCCAGCGGTTTCTGCTCGCCCGAGAGCACTTGCATGGTCTGAAAAATCAACTGGTGATCGCTGGCGAAAAAATCTTTTTCTGATATGACAGAGGCGACCGTATCAAACGCGCCATTGCTCAACATCAACCCACCGAGCACTGCTTGCTCGGCCTCAATAGAATGAGGAAGTTGTTGTTCTATAGAGCTCCTGTCTTCAGCCATCTACGCGTCACCCATCAATGCAAAAACGGCACTGCGCCATAATGTGCAGTGCCGTATTGTTACCGATCTTGAAACGACAGGGAACTGTCGGATTACTCAGCGACAATTGTCAGTTTGATCGGCTGGGTTACTTCTGAGTGCAACTGGATGTCAATTTCATACTCGCCAGTTTCACGCAGTGCACCTTCAGGCAATTTCACTTCACTTTTGCATACTTCAACGCCAGCAGCAGTGATCGCATCAGCGATATCCCGGGTACCGATAGAACCAAACAGCTTGCCTTCATCACCGGCGTTGCTGGCAATAACAATAGCAGCCAGTCCAGCCAGTTGTTGGCCACGAGCTTCAGCAGAACTGCGTTGTTCTGCAGCAGCGGCTTCCAGTTCAGCGCGACGTGCTTCAAAAGCCAACAGATTTTCAGCTGTTGCAAACACTGCTTTGCCTTGCGGAATCAGGAAGTTGCGGCCGTAACCAGCTTTAACGTTAACCTTATCACCGATTTTGCCGAGCTTGCCGACTTTGTCCAGAAGAATAACTTCCATTTCGGATATCCTCTCTTTATCAATCTGTTAACGCTCTCGGGGCGGGGCTATTTGGCGCCCTTAGCCAACCTGGAGCGTATGTTCAAGATACTGTCGAGAAAACCCAAACCGACCAGTATCAAACTGAAGGGGCCTATCATTAACAAGCCCACGTAAAAAATTGCCAACCAGTGCGCGCCAATCTGATAGGTCGCGATGGTGTGGTGCACCAATGCAATACCGCCTAATAACAACGGCAATCCTACCAGTCCCGCCCAACTTGCGTATTCTTGGGGTAACAGGTAACAAGCTGCTACACCCGCTAACAAGGCGATGCCGATCCTGGGATCAAAGCGCAAACGGTGAAACTCTTCCCGAAAACCTCCGGGGTTATAGAGCATTGCCTGCCACCAGCGACCGAGCACCAGGCTGATCACCGCGGTCAGTGCCACCATATAGCCAATCACGCCCAGCAGGAAAATACGCCCCGGCTGAAAAGCCGGTTCTTCGCTTCCCGCCTGCTGCTGCAACTGACTAAACATCTTTGCCACAATCTCTTCCAGCGCTGCTACCGAACTGCCAAACAGCAGATTCAGCAACAACACTGACAGCGCACTCAATAGCAACACCACTGTCAGCGTGCTCGACCAGGACGCACTCAAACGCAAGTACGCAGAAGCAGCTACCACCACAACCAACCCAGCCATTGTGGCCAAGGTAATCATAGGGTTGATGCCAGTCCCATACAGGGCAATCATCAGGGGCAGAAGCCCCCAGAGCATCACCAGCAGACCATCTCTAAGGCCCCGCCCCAGCGTGACAAGGCTGACTGCTGCCGGACTTAGCATCGGCACTAGACTGCCCGCTAGAGCTACCAGTGCCGCCTGCATGCGCCCGCGCATGATAAATTCAGCTAAGGCGCGCATCAGTTGGTTTTACCAATAATTACTTGTGGCTGTCCGTATAGGGCAGCAAAGCCAGAAAACGGGCACGTTTAATGGCAGTGGCCAGCTGACGCTGGTACTTAGCCTTGGTACCGGTAATGCGGCTAGGCACAATTTTACCGGTCTCAGAAACGTACTGTTTAAGGGTGTCCAGATCTTTGTAATCAATTTCACTGGCGCCTTCCGCACTGAAGCGGCAAAACTTGCGACGACGGTTAAAACGGGCCATTGCTTATTTCTCCTCTTCCGCAGCTTCGTCGGTAGATGCATCAGCATCTTCAACAACGTTTTCCTCTTCTGCTTCTGGCGCCGCAGGGCGCTCAGACTCAGTATCACGCTCGGCATGGCGAGGCTCACGACGCTCAGAACGGCTATCGGACTTCTCTGCTTTCATGATGGGAGACTCAACGGTAACAGCTTCGTCACAGCTGAATACTGCGCTGCGAATAACTGCATCGTTGTAACGGAAGTTGGAATTCAGTTCTTCCAACACGTCCTGACCACACTCGATGTTCATCAGTACGTAGTGAGCCTTGTGGATTTTGTTGATCGGGTATGCCAATTGGCGACGACCCCAGTCCTCAAGACGGTGAACCTGGCCATTGCCAGCATTGATAGTGCTGGTATAGCGCTCGATCATCCCGGGAACCTGTTCGCTCTGATCCGGGTGAACCATAAATACGATTTCGTAGTGACGCATTGTGCCTCCTTACGGGTTAAAAGTTGTCCGCCCCATGCGGTACAACAAGGAGTTCTTGGCCCAGGTGGACCAAGGGCGGGCATTCTACGGCGATAGCACCTTGATTTCAAGGATAAATCAGGTACTTATAGACTGGGACTGGCGGTAAAGAGTGGCTATTATCTCTGCCCTACATCATTTTTTGAAAAGGAGCCCCCCATGAAGAAATTTTCACTGCTGTTAATCGCCCTCGGCGCACTCACCCTGACCGGCTGCACCAAGGTCGGTAGCGAGGCGTGGTGCAATGACATGAAGGGCAAACCGAAAGGCGACTGGACTGCCAACGAAGCAGCAGATTTCACAAAGCATTGTATTTTCATGTAGCCTGATTATAGCTCCGGATCGGCTGGCGGCTGACCCGCCAGCCCTTTCTGGCGAGCGATGATTGCGGCCCCCCAGAATCCTGGCACATTGTCTTGCCACTGGGGCAGAATTGATGTGATGACTACCTGTTCAAGCGTCACCCACAGGTAAAATAACAACACGCCGCGAAACAGCATCGCGTTATCAAACATCACCGCCATAAAATAGGCCGGAGCCAACAAGATGGCAGCCAGCTTGGCAGAATGTGTGTGATAGCTGGGAAATCGATGAAAACGTGCAAGGCATACCAATAGCGGTACCAGCCATGCGCTGAACGCCATAACCAAATAGCCAGCCTCTTGTTCAAAAACTTCTGGCCACAGTACTTTAAGACCCACCAACATGGCAGCGTAAGTACTCAGATCGGCCAGACTATCCAGTCTTGTACCCAGTTCAGTCACTTGCCCAAGACGCCGCGCCAGGAAGCCATCTACGCCATCGCTCAACAAAGACAATGCCAGTACGCTCAAAAAAGCGACCACATTGTGTTGCAGTGCCAACAGCATCAACACTGGCATCAATGCCACCCTTGTAGCACTGATCACATTGGGTAAATTCAACACCAGGTTACGGGTCGCCTCCTGGTTATTCTGTATAACCCGATCAGTCAGCCGTTGATTGCGGTGATGAATGCTTTTTCCTCCAGCTTCACGGCCACTCGACATTAATGACGCTGCCTAACTGCCTCGAAAAGGCAGATCCCAGCGGCAACGGAAACATTTAAGCTGCTCACAGCACCCGCCATGGGCAGTTTCACCAGAGAGTCGCAGTATTCACGGGTTAAACGTCGCAGTCCTTTTTCTTCAGCACCCATCACCATTACCAACGGCCCTTTGAGATCGACCTCGTAGACTAGCTGCTCTGCTTCACCGGCTGTCCCCACTACCCACAGCCCTCTTTCCTGAAGCTGCTTGAGGGTTCTTGCCAGATTCGTCACCACCACCAGCGGCACCGTTTCAGCAGCACCACTGGCCACCTTCTGAACTGTCGGGGTCAAACCTACAGAATTGTCCTTGGGAACTATCACCGCCTGCACCCCAGCGGCATCGGCCGAGCGCAAACAAGCACCCAAATTGTGGGGGTCCGTAACACCATCCAAAACCAGCAAAAAAGGCGGAACTGACAATTGTTCCAACAGACCGACAAGAAAGTGTTCATCCTGCACCTTTCCACTCTCACAAAGTGCAGCCACACCCTGATGACGGCCCTCACCCTCGGTCAACGTATCCAGCTCAGCACGACTAACCCTAGTCACCGGAATACCCTTCAACTCAGCCAGATTCAGTACTTTTTGCAACCGCTGGTCCTCGCGGCCTTTGAGCACCTTGAGCATGCGAACCTTGTCCGCAGTCGTCTTTAATACTGCCTGCACGGAATGCAGACCAAATATCCACTGGTCCCGATCAACGGGACCGACCCCTGTTTTTGATGTCATTGATTTCAGCCTGTCAGGTATTCGTCAAAACTCAGTCACTAACGTTTTTTAGCGGGAGGCTTACGCCGCTTGGCACCGGGCGGATGACCAGCTCGCCCAGACTTTCCAGGCTTGCTGGCAGGAGCTACTGACTTCGCAGTTGCTTTTCCAGAACCTGCTCGCTTCTTGGCTCTCGAATGCTTCTTGGCCCTCGCCTGTTCATGTTCAACTGCGAACTCCAGAGCCTTGGGACTGACGGCAACACCCTTTTTGGCTTTCCTGCGATTATCTTCTACCAGATCAAAATCGATCTTGCGCTCGTCCAGGTCCACTCTACTCACCCGTACGCGCAACTTGTCACCCAGGCCAAAGACCCGCTTGGTGCGTTCACCAATCAAACGATGGTGAGCTGCTTCATGATAATAGTAATCCTTAGGCAATCCGGTAATGTGCACCAACCCCTCGATGAACAGCTCGCTGAGCTGCACGAAAAGGCCGAAGCCCGTGACCGATACCACGACCCCATCGTATTCCTCTCCAACACGGGACAACAGGTACTCGCATTTCAGCCAGTTCACCACATCACGGGTAGCCTCATCGGCCCTGCGCTCGGTCATGGAACAGTGTTCACCGGCCGATTGCATCCAGCTTTGATCGTATGGATAAATCTGCGCCGATGTCAGGGAGGGAGCATCGTCCACTTTTTTGACAAAACTGACCCGGCCATTTTTGCGAATCAGATAGCGAATCGCCCGGTGTACCAGCAAATCAGGGTAGCGCCGGATGGGTGATGTGAAATGGGTATATGCCGGGTAATTCAAACCAAAGTGGCCTTCGTTATCCGGGGAGTAGACAGCCTGATTCATCGTGCGCAGGACGACCGTTTGAATTACGCCCGCGTCCGGGCGACCTGCCACCTGCAACAGTACTCGCTGAAAATCCTTTGGTGTGGGGTCATCCCCGCCGGGCAAGCCAAGCCCCAGCTCACCGAGAAATTCCCGCAGATCAGCCAACTTTGCCGTACGCGGTCCCCCGTGCACCCGATAGAGTCCCGTCAGCTTGTTCTTCTGCAACAAGCTCGCAGCGCAGACATTGGCACATAGCATGCACTCTTCAATCAAGCGGTGCGCCTCGGTACGCTCTGACGGAATGATTTGCTGAATTTTCCGTTCGGCGTCGAACAGGATACGGGTTTCCTGGCTATCAAAATCAATGGCGCCGCGCACCTCGCGGGACTGCAGCAGCATCAAATAGAGCTCATGTAGATGATCCACATGAGTGATCAAGGCATGGAATTGTTTCCGGACACCACTGTCCCGGTCACCCCGCTGGGCCACCATGGCCGCCACTTGGGTATAGGTGAGTCGACCATGGGAGTGGATGATCGCCTCATAGAATTGAAATTTAACGATGTTGCCACTGTCATCCAGTGACATGTCACAGACCATGGTCAGGCGATCGACATGAGGGTTAAGAGAACAAAGACCGTTGGAGAGCTTCTCCGGCAGCATCGGCACCACATACTGGGGGAAATACACGGAGTTGCCGCGTTGGTAGGCCTCCTTATCCAGCGGGCTGCCGACGTTCACATAATGAGAAACATCGGCGATGGCCACCATCAGTCGCCAACCGTTGCGACGTGGCTCACAGTAAACCGCGTCGTCGAAATCCCGGGCATCTTCACCATCAATAGTGACAAACGGCAACTTGCGCAAATCCACGCGATGAGCAGCATCGGCCTCTGCTACTTCGGCGGGAATGGCTTCAGCTTCCTCGAGAACCGACTCCGGCCATTTATGGGGAACACCATAATTGTGGATGGCAATATCAATTTCCATCCCCGGCGCCAGGTGATCGCCCAACACCTGCACCACCCGCCCCGCGGGCAGGTTATGGCGGCTTGGATAGGTGGTGATCTCCACCACCACGATCTGCCCCGGCTCTACATTGGAACGCTGATCTGCGGGAATCAATATGTCCTGTGTCACCCTAGGGTTGTCCGGACGCACAAAATGAATGCCACTCTCTACAAAATACCGACCCACAAGTGAGCTGGTATGGTGCTCGACCACATCGACAATAGAGCCTTCCGGACGACCGCGGCGATCCCAACCGGCAACCCGCACCAAAACCTCGTCGCCATCCATTACCCGGCGCATCTGCCGACTGGAGAGAAACAGGTCATCGCCCCCATGGGTGGGAATGACGAAACCAAATCCCTCGGGGTGCCCGACTACCCGGCCCTTGATCAGGTTCATCTTATCCAGGGGGCCGTAGGCGTTGCGGCGATTGCGAACCGCCTGGCCATCGCGCTCCATGGCCGCCAGCCGCCGGCGCAACGCCTCCTGGGCGTCCTCATCCTTAAGCCCAAATTCGGCGCACAGCTCTTCGTGGGTCATCGGACCCACACTGTCAGTTAGAAAATCGAGGATATATTCACGGCTGGGGACAGGGCGATCGTACTTGGCGGCCTCGCGGTCGGCGAAGGGGTCATTACGAACATGTTTCTTCATTTATGCTCTCTGAAAGGTGACGCAGTTAAGCCCGAAGTAATTTGCTCCACATAAAAACATATCAACCGTATCAGACCAATGATTTTCGTACTATGCATATGCTTTTGTTGAGTAGCCACTATCAGGCGTAGACAATGCTGGCTACGGTAACACCAAGGATAGACGACATACGCTGCAAATCCCGCCATGTGGCGATTTATTGATCTGGATCAGGACCATACGAGACCGTCCAAAAACACCTGCAACTATTTTTTAGCGGTAACGGCAATCGCTATCTGGAGCAATCAGCTCAATCACACCTCACCTGCGAAGCAAACCCATTTACGAGAGGCCACCGAATGCAGCCTCTCAAGCCTCTTCTGCAGGGGACACAGAAAACCGTTCGCGCCACCATAAAACAAACACTATTTCAGTCTCCAGCATTCACAAAAATGCAGGTCAGCCCGAGGACTTTATTGAAGAAGAATTTTAATTCTGAGAATTGACAATCCTCATCGTGGTCACTATAGTTCGCCACCTCTGACGGAGCAGCCACTGCTTCTTAGAATGCCCAGGTGGCGGAACTGGTAGACGCGCTAGCTTCAGGTGCTAGTGACCTTACGGTCGTGGAGGTTCAAGTCCTCTCCTGGGCACCATACATTAAGCAGTTGATTTTAAATATAAAACTGCCATTAAAAATGGTCGATATCCACATACAGGAAATCGGCCTTTTTTCTTTCGTGCCCAGTTCGCGGTTTGCGACCACAGTGCGCACAATCCGACTTCGCTGAAGTGTTCAAAATCTCGTATAACCATCCGGGTAATCCTAAAAAAAAAACGCCCGCCCCCTAAAAACACCCCACCAAATCGGCGCCTTCAACGACAGAAGATGCAACTACCGCATCGCTAAGATCCACCTTATTTGCCAGAAGACCGTTTAATTGAAGGTCGAAAGACCTCATCTCCGAGTGTAACGCCATGGGCAGATAGACATTCACATCTTTTGTCTGACCAATACGGCAGACCCTAGCTATAGCCTTATCACCGACCGAAGGCGTGTCTTTATTGAATGGACAGCTAAGGGTAATTTCTGGCAAAAAGTACACTCCTTCCTCCCCAAAAGGTAATCGGGACAAATCCAAACTAATTTACTTCGCAAAAAAACACATCACCATTGTCACACCAATGACTTTTGGAATAGAAGTCGACATTAGCAGTAAATCGAATAATGATAACCCTCTCTCGCAGACAATTTCTTATTTATTCGACGACATACACTTTTTCATCTGTCTCCTTTTTTGCCGCATACATCGCTTGGTCGGCACGATGTAACGCTGTAACGGGGCTATCGTCTTCACGTATCTGGGTAACTCCACAGGAAATAGATACATCAAGTGGCGTGCCATTATTATTAAAACCTGCCTGTTTGACCTTTTCACAGGCGCCAACAGCAAAGATTTTTGCGCCATCCAGCCCCGTATCCGGTAAAAGTACAACAAATTCATCACCGCCATAGCGGGCAACAATATCGGACACCCTGGCACGTTTCTTAAGAGTTTCGGCAACCTTCATCAAGACGACATCTCCAGCATTATGCCCAAAGGTGTCATTGATTTGCTTAAACTTGTTACAGTCAACAAAAACGATAGATAATGGAGCCTTGGTCCTGCTAGAACGGGCAAACTCCTCCTGTACACGCTCTTCGTAACCCGCTCGGTTATAGACGCCCGTCAATGGATCCTTGACTGCCAGATCCTGCTTTATCCTGACCTCACTCTTCAGGTTGCTCGCCTCCGCTTCCATATCCCGCACCTGCAAGGTCAAACCATGAATTTTTTCCTTGCTTTCAATATGATGCTTACGTTCTGTTTCCAGGTAATTAGCGACTTTGGTAGATAAATTGGAGAGCCCCTTTTCCACTGTTTTCTTAAGCACTTCAAGATCATTTTCTTCAACAGCCTTCCCAATAATCTGCACATCATTACTGACCTCAGACTCCAACTGGGCAGCGCGAGTATAGGAATCATCGCCGTCAGTGATCACGGAGAAAATAGCTTCTTCTACACTTTGCAACTTGTTGCGCAGATCACCGAGGAAACTTTGCGTTGTCAGCCGCTCCTCACTTACTTTGCCGGTAATATCAACGAGCAGATCAATGACATCCCCCAAAACTGCACCAATCGCATCCACCGAGTCTGATTCACCCAACTGATCTTTGATCCAGCGAGTCTCCGAAGCATTGCCATTCAGGACATCAACATGATTGAGAATCTGATCCAATAATGAAATAGACTTGGTCAGAAATTCTTCCAGCACTGGATCAGTCTTATTATTTTTCTTTTCAAACCAACTGAGCACTCCTCCAGCGGAAGGCTTTTTCGCATCACCCTTTAGCGAGGAACTCGATAACAGCTTGAAAACTTCATGTAACG
Source organism: uncultured Porticoccus sp. (assembly GCA_947259505.1). Taxonomy (GTDB): domain Bacteria; phylum Pseudomonadota; class Gammaproteobacteria; order Pseudomonadales; family Porticoccaceae; genus Porticoccus. The sequence continues at coordinate 96,596 of CAMYLT010000002.1, forward strand.
ACTGGAGCTGTTGCTTAACATGAGTAGCATTACTAATCTGGGTCGCCAGCATATCAAGCTGCGTACGATGACTTTTATCCAGGTTCAGCGAACGAATGCTGTCAGCAAAGTCCTTAGCATAATGTCCCAAGTCGAGATCAACGACATCATCAACTACTTGCTCCTCACGAAGAATCATATGCCTAGCAAGTTGGTCTGACAGACTATCCAGCTCAGCTGAACCACTTTCTGCCTTGATCACGTGGCGAAGTTTTTTTAATAGTCGGGATATCTCCGGATCAGACGCGTCAGCCAGATGGGTGAGCCTTATTGTCAATCGGGTCAGGGAAGTTTCACGATCCATTTGTGCACTCATTATTATCCGGACGTTATATTAAAATTTTTAATCACCAAGCGAATATTTACAACCAATTGATGTAACATCTCGCATTATAAGAAATTAATCGTACGTGTCGATCAAACTGTTAATGCGATAGACGTGGGCCAAGACTTCTGCAATAGCCACATATAGCTGTTCCGGAATTTCCTCTCCCACCGGCACCTGCAACAACACACTGGCCAATTGCTCATCTTCAATGAGAGGAACTAAATTTTCACGCGCCACCGCGGTGATTTCTTCGGCGACATATCCTTCACCTTTGGCAACTACTCTGGGGGCACCTGCGCCACTATAAAGTAGGGCTGCGGCTTTTTTACCTTTGACCGGGATGCGCTCACTCATATGTTTTCATCCACGCAGTGCACCCCTATTTCATGCTCCAGGGTTCTTCCCGTTCCGCCAAGGCGACAGTGGAGAACTCCTACATCTATTCCACGAGACATAAATGCAGCACGCAATTGCGCCAACTGTTCCTCAATAAACATATGTGTCCTGGCGGCAGCGGCATACATAACTACAGACACTTTATCTCCTCCAAAGTACAACTCTGCTTCGACCACGCCCAACTTTGGCATATCAACGCTCAACCACACCTTCCAGCTAGCTCGTAGTTCATCCTCGCTTCGCGTGTTGTGCTGGTCAATCGCGACAAACAGACTTCGAACATCGTCACCCACTATAACGGGAAGCTCAAAGACCCAGCTGAGCATACCTGACTCCCCCTGAAGTGAAGACCGATACTGACTGAGTGTGATGCGTGCCAATGCACCCTCAACAGACTTTTTAAAATTCTCTAGCTGCATATTCATTTCCAGCCCCAAGTCTTCACTTACAGACTGTTGCTGACGGAATACGGTATCACCTAACAACGTTAATAGTAGTTGTTTCAGATCAGCACCGTCTGCTTTCCCAAGTAGCAACGATGAACCGCCCCTGGCCGCAAATAGACCCGAGAATTTAATAGCTTGTTTGAGTATTTCTGGATTCCCAAGGGCATCAAACTGGCGAACGACGGCCCGGAGCATAGCGAGATTTACGCCAGACACCGACGAAAACGCCAGAGAATTGACGCCTCGCTCAGGCGCTAACAATATTTTAAACGGCACTGCCACATCAGACTGCTGAAACGGAAGATTTTTAAATGGTGTTGGCAACAACGTGCTTTTGAACTCAGATGCTGCCGTCGACTGTGGCAAAATCTTTAAGGTTGGTTGTGGAGACAGCTTGCTCACCTCAAGCATTAATTGCGCCCCCTTTTGCACAGGAATGTCTGCCGTAGCGGTAATTTGGTGGCCTGCGATCCTCAAGACCAGCGCTCCAGAAGGCGCCTTATCAGTGACGAGGGCCTGTAAAACCTGGCCTACCCGCCACGATTTTAACCACAAGCCAAAGTTCTTTTGGTCGACCCGTGTCGATGTCAGTGTTAACTGCAGTTCATCCATTAGTGAATCATCGGCATATTTCGTGCATAACTTGAGAATAGCGTTTACGGTAACAAAAACATGACGGAAAAAGATTTAAATCTCAAGCTTAATCAAGGCTGGACGAGAACTAGCCTGCATGAAACCCCCAAGGGAAATACGAACCACGAAGTTATCAAACCGTTAGAGGACGTTTCGGCCAACCGTCCTACGCCAGAAAACAGTTTCTCGGCGACACCGTCTCTCCGGCCCAGGTTCACAAATCACCCTTGGATGCTACCGACATTGTTAGCCAGCAACTTGCTGCTTATCCTGACAGGAATCGTTTATCTACTGAATAATCACCAGCCAAATCAGGAACTGATAGCAGCAAAACCTATCAACTCACAATTGGTCCCAAATCGAATACTCGACAATATCCAGGTCAGCCAACAACGAACAGAACAGAAAGCCCTCGACCTGGCTAATCAGGTTGACCAGCTGGAGCTGCAGCTTCTGGATCAGCAGAAGCTCAACGCAGATGCAATAAATAATGTCCATGAGCAATTATCCAGTCTTGTCACTTCCATGAAAAAAGCCGTGGCCACGAAAAAAGACCTCATCAAGACAAAGCCCGTAGAGCGATGGTCGGTTAATCTGGGTACATTCTCTTCGAGAGAGGCCGCTGCAAAACTTCAACAACAGGTTTTAGCTAACGGATACAGTGCCGAAATCAATGAGACCCTTCTGGAAAGCAAAAAAGCCTATCGTGTACAACTCCAAGGTTTTAAAAATAGATCCTCAGCCGAAGAAACGGCCCACAGTATCATGGAAAAAACCAACCTCAATGGCTTATGGGTTTCGAAAAGCAGTTAAAAGAAAACAACGCCGTGGGGAATTGCCACATCAGGTCAACGAAAGTCCGTTTATTCTTTACACCCAATGGCTCTAACACGAAAATGGCGCCTTTAGATTTACCGCACGCAGGACAATAAAGAGGAAAAGTTATGGATTTGGCAACACTTTTGGGCTTGCTTGGCGCTATGGGCATTGTCATGGCAGCCATTTTGACGGGAGGCTCCGTTCTGGTGTTTGTCAACATCCCTTCGATTCTTATCGTTCTGGGCGGGACATTCATGGTCGTCATGGTGAAATTTTCCCTGAAACAGTTTTTTGGCGCCTTTAAAGTCGCTCTAAGAGCTTTCTTCTACAAAACAGACCAGCCCGAAGACATCATCACTAAAATCGTCGAGCTAGCACAAATCGCCAGAAAGGAAGGCACTCTGGCACTGGAGAACCAGGAAATTGAAAATACCTATCTCAACCAGGGCATACAAATGCTCATAGATGGTACAGACCGCACCGTCATCAGTACGGTGATGAAAAAAGAAATGGTAGAAAGCATCGACCGCCATAAATGGGGGGCCAAAGTTTTTTCAGCCACCGGAGATGTGGCACCGGCAATGGGCATGATCGGTACACTGATCGGACTTGTTCAGATGTTATCGGCCATGGATGATCCGAAATCTATTGGCCCCGCCATGGCAGTGGCACTGCTCACTACCTTGTACGGTGCCATGCTAGCAAACATGGTAGCCCTGCCCATTGCAGACAAACTCAGCCTCAGAAAATCAGAAGAGGGACGAATAAAAGCCATCTGTATTGATGGTGTTCTGGCTATTCAGGAAGGCCAGAACCCGAGAATTATCGAGGCAATGCTTAAAGCCTACTTGGAGCCGAAAAAAAGGAATGCCGATAACGGAGAAGGCTCTTCTGCAGAGGCGGCGTAAATGATCGAATTCGAGGAAGATGAGGCGCCCCAGGGGGCACCAGCATGGATGGCAACATTTGCCGACCTGATGTCACTACTGATGTGCTTTTTCGTCTTACTGTTGTCATTTTCAGAAATGGATGTTCAAAAATACAAACAGATAGCAGGTTCCATGAAAAATGCCTTCGGCGTCCAGAACCAGGTGAAGGTTCAGGATATCCCCAAAGGCACGAGTATTATTGCTCAGGAATTCAGCCCCGGCCGTACTCAGCCGACCCAAATAAAAACGGTCAATCAATTCACGACCGAAACCACCAAACAATCACTGCGCGTTGGCAACCCCGACTCGCCAGATACTGATATCAAGAACCTGAATGAGCAGCAAACCAAGCAGTTACTCGAGGAAAAACTAAAGACGCTTATCGCCGAAACACAGACAGATGCAGATAAGCTTAAAGAGGTACTTAAAAGCGAAATTGATGGCGGTAAAATTGACATTGAAACCAATAGCAGAGCCATCACCATACGCATTCGGGAAAAAGGCTCTTTCCCCTCTGGATCAGCCACCCTGCATCCGGATTTTATTCCGGTTATGGGCAGTCTGCGCAATGCGCTCAAAGATATTAAGGGCAAAATCGCTGTTGAAGGTCACACCGACGACATTCCCATTTCCAGTGGCAAGTTTCACTCAAACTGGGATTTATCCGCCTCCAGAGCACTTTCAGTTACCCATGCGCTCACCCAGGATGCCGTTCTCGATAATCACCGCTTCATGGTGGTCGGACGGGCAGATACCCTGCCCTTCAAAGACAATACCTCCCCACAGAACCGCGCTCAGAACCGTCGTGTTGAAATTGTGATTCGCCAGGGGCTTGATGAGGCAACCGCAGCCAGTATCAGGGATATTCAAAAATCCAATTCGGACGTACTGAACACGCTCAATCTCGATAATGCGGTGACACCAGAAGAACCGACATCGTTGCCACAGGATTGACACAATGAACTTTTCACCAGACCGTAGAAACTATTACCGGATTAACGATCACGTCGGACTCAGTTACAGCGTACTCAACGGCACAGATACGAAACCCCAGACACATGGCGAACATCCGCAAATCCTGCTGGCGACACTGCTGTCTGAAATTGATAGGGAGTTCAATCAGGTCACCAATCTGCTTTGGCAAGAAAACCCACTGCAGGCAAAAGCCCTGGGACTACTGAACAAGAAACTGAGTTTGGTAACTGAAGCGTTCACCAACAAAAATGGTGTGAGTGCGGACAGATTTGAGGAAGTCCAAGTAAATATCAGCGGAAGCGGAATGGCATTTGACAGCCCAATCCGCCTGGAAAAAGGGATACGCCTGCTGTTATCACTCACGTTAAAGCCGTCAAATTCGCTGATCAAGCTACACGCCTTTGTCGTCGATTGCTCAGCAATCGATTATGCCTCAAAGGAAATGTTCCGTATCCGAGTACAATTTGACGATAGCGAGACTGCCCAAGAAGAAATGATTCAACACATTGTGCAACGACAGTGGTCCATGACAAGAAGCACTGATCAAGGAGATTAGCCTTCGCTTAGCATTTGTCATCAACACTGCTCATCAATGTTGCTACCCTTCCGCATCTTTTTTCTGCCTGAACGACCGACAGAATCTTCGGACTGCAGCTGAGCCTGCTCTGGATCATTGCGCTTTTTTTCACCCGTTGTTGCCACCGAGCGATTTTTAGGAACCTGCCTAACCTTACCGAGACGCAAGGGATCTATTCTATCCATCTCCTCAACTCCCTATCACTCAAATTCCACACAGTAAAAATAGGCTAGGTATTTTCCTTGAGCAATTCAAAATCATACACACGTTGATCCTGACGATTTTCCATAGTCGCCACAATGACCACGACAACCCTGCGATTTTTTGCACGACCACCTTCCGTCATATTTTCCGCAATAGGGTGAAATTCAGCATGACCAATGGCGGCCATTCGATCAGGGTTAACACCACTTTGTTCGAACAGGCGAACCACCGCAGCAGCCCGAGCGGAGGACAATTCCCAGTTTGATGGATAAATCACGGTGTTAATCGGTTGGTTGTCAGTGAAGCCTTCAACATGAATCCGGTTGGGCACACCGACAAATATTTTTGCCAGTTTGTCTAGCGCAACAATCGCATCGGGCACCAGGTCACTACCCCCGCTGGGAAACAATAAACTGGATTTAATTTCCACTTCCAGCCAGAACTTATTGCGCTTGATATTGACGATGCCGTCATTGATAAGATCATCAAGCTGCTCCTCAACATGGCCGGCAATCTCATTGATCTCTGCCTCAGCCTTGTTAAAAGCCTGGTGGGTAGCAATGTCTTCAGGTGTCCACTCGATAATGTCTTTATCTGAGGTTTCTTTACTGCTGTTTTCCTGCTGAACTGAGGGAAGCATTGGAGTAATGATTGGCATGGGCCGCTCAGACACATCATTTATCTGATCGGGCATCATCAGTGGTGAGCGCACCAGCTCGCCGATCTGAATCGGCTCCAGAGACGATGTTGGATTGCGAAATGCGGAGACCATAGAATCAGAAAGCACCCGATACTTTCCCTCGTTAACAGAAGAAATCGAATACATAACGACAAAAAAAGCGAACAGCAAGGTAATAAAATCAGCGTAGGAGACCAGCCAACGTTCGTGGTTTTCGTGTTCCTCGTGGAGTGATTTGCGTCCCATAATGCTAGGTTAAATAGCCTTCGAGCTTGCTCTCGAGGGAGCGCGGATTTTCCCCTTCAGCAATAGCTACCAGGCCATCCACGAGCATCTCGCGGTAGTGAGTGAGATCACTCACCAGTGTTTTTAGTTTATTTGACATGGGCAAGAAGAGAAAATTGGCCAAACCCACACCATAAATTGTAGCGACGAAAGCGACAGCAATTCCTGGTCCAAGTGCAGAGGGATCAGCCAGATTATTCATGACGTGAATCAATCCCATCACAGCACCAATAATGCCAATGGTGGGTGAGTAACCACCCATAGCCTCATAGACTTTGGCGCTGTGCATTTCGTTGGCGGCATAGCTATCGATTTCAACTTCCAGAATCTTGCGAATATCCTCTGGTTCAGCGCCATCAACCAGCAACATCAATCCTTTTTTAATAAATTTATCCTTTTCCTGCTCAGCAACATTCTGTAGTCCCAGCAAGCCCTCCTTTCGGACAATTCTGCTCCACTCAACAATTTTCTTGAGGCTTTCAGGACGTTCCGTAGCCGGCGGCAAAAAAACCCATCGAAAACGCGTGAGGGCATGGAGAAAAATCTTTAACGGCGTCTGCACCATAGTGGCACCCAAGGTACCACCAAAGACGATAATAAATGCTGTCAACTGAATCAGAGAATCAGTATGGCCCCCTTCAAGCAGATTGCCTCCCACCACAGCCAACAGGGACAGGGTAATGCCAACCAAGGAGAGAATGTCGACAGACTGACGTTTACTTGCCATCGAATACGCCCCTATTTATCCCAGTCGCTTAACTTCGCACGAATTCTGGCTAGCGCCTGACCATGCAACTGAGATACTCGTGATTCTGATACCCCTAATACAGCACCTATCTCCTTCAGGTTGAGTTCTTCACCGTAGTACAACGACATCATCAACTTTTCTTTCTCTGGCAACCCACCGATAGCTGCCGCCAAGGCAATTTTAAGTCCATCATCCTGAATATTCTGAAAAGGGTCGTCCCCTCCAGGGATCCCCTCTTCATCAAGATCTTCCACCGATAACAGACGAGAACCGGCGAATCCTGATGTCATGTGTTGATACTCGGACAACGGCATTTCTAACTGAGCCGCGATTTCTGCATCGCTTGGCGAACGCCCCAAACGGCTTTCCAAAAATCTCACTGCATCCGAGGTGGCTTTGAGTTTCTGTTGCACGGAACGGGGTGCCCAACCACTTCGGCGCACCTCATCCAACATTGCACCTTTGATCCGAATAGAGGCGTAAGTGGCAAAACTGGCACCCTGAGAGGGGTCATAACTCTCCCAAGACTGAGTCAAAGCAATCAGCCCAACCTGTAGCAGATCATCCAGTTCAATATGCGCGGGTAAACGGCCAACCAAGTGCAGTCCAATTTTTTTTACCACTGGCAAATAGCTCTGGACCGTAGTATCCAGGGTTTCCCTCTGCACTTGGGCATAAGCCATGGCTTCATTCACGGTTAAATTTCCAGCTCCATAGAATGATGGTTCACCAAACGCTCCACGAAAAAACTCAAACCACCCAGATCACGGCTCCCGACAATGCCTTTATCGACAGCAGCAGCAAGCTTATTCAGCGCAATGGCCGACTGGCTGCGGGGGTATGCTTGAACAACTGGCGTTTGTTGCTGGACAGCACGACGCAAGTAATCATCTCTCGGTATGGCACCCAAAAATCCCAACTGCACATCGAGAAAACGGTCCGTCACCCGCAAGATCTTTTCGAATAATTGCCGTCCCTGAATCGCTCGATCGACCATATTGGCAACTACCTGGAAACGCTTTACACCACACTCGCGGTTGAGGACCTTGATAAGAGCATATGCATCAGTAATAGACGTTGGCTCATCACAGATGACGACCAGAATTTCCTGACAAGCCCGGGTAAACGTTAAAACACTGCTATCAATACCCGCCGAGGTATCAACGATCAGAGTGTCGATGGGAATCGTCAGCTCACTGAACGCCCGGATTATTCCGGCTTGTTGCTGAGGCAACAATGACGCCATACTCGACACCCCGGAAGATGCCGGCACAACTCTGATCCCACCTGGCCCCTCCAGAAGGATTTCTTCCAGTGTGCGCTCACCCGAAAAAACATGTCGAATGTCATACTGGGGTTTCAGCCCCAGAGCAATGTCCACATTTGCCAAACCCAGATCGGCATCGAACAAAAGAACCGCTCGCTGACGGTTGGCAAGACTAACCGCCAGATTTACCGCGATATTGGTTTTTCCTACACCACCTTTGCCACTGGTTACGGCGATAACGTTGACCGGTGCATGTGCAGCAATTTGCTGCAAACCCTCTGCTTGATTCATCATCTGTTGGCTACACCGCCATCGCACGTATCTGCGGGCCGGCATGATGCCTTTTTTCCTCTCGAACGACACCCTCTTCCATCAATTTCACCGCTTTATCCATCAGTGATTCCACACGGGCGGGAGCAATATCTTCGGGTACTTTCTGACCACTGCTGACATAAGCCAGAGCGAGATTGCTTTTAATCACCAGATCGATCAAGCCGCCCAACTCCGCACATTCATCTGTTTTTGTGATCATGGCACCAGCCAGTTCAGCGCGACCAAATACCTGAATTATTTCACGAAGAGAGCCATATTGAGCCGTTGCCGACAACACCACATAAGCATCAATGGGGTAACCGACAGATTTCAAAGTCTGGAACTGTTCATAAAGCCGCACATCCCGCTGACTCATGCCCGCCGTATCAATCAGCACCAGTTTCTTGCCAGAAAATTGATCCAGTGCGGCCTTCAACTGACCACCATCTGTGGCCACAATCATCGGAATCCCCAGATAATCAGCAAAGGTCTCCAGCTGCTCTTGGCCGCCAATTCGGTAACAGTCGGTTGTAATCAAACCCACTTCCCGGGCACCGTGACGCATCACAAAACGCGCTGCCAATTTAGCAATCGTAGTGGTTTTACCTACCCCGGTGGAGCCGACCAGCGCAACAACACCGCCCTCATTCAACAGTCGATCCCCAGTCACGCTAAGACGTCGGGAGAGCAGCTCAAGGCTGGACTTCCAGAGTTGCTCGAGATCACCTTTTGTCGGGAGTTTATCTGTGATGGCATTACAGAGCACACGTGATAAGCCAAACCTGTTCAAACGGCTATAAAGGGCTGCTTTCACCGATGGGCGCTCAGCCATATCTCGCCACGCCAGTTGCGCCAATTCACCTTCGAGTAGTCCCCGAAGGTTGCCCAACTCTCGCTGTAAATCTTCCAGCGTTGGGCTTTGGGAAGGCACTTCAGGTTGTTCTGGCTTGGCATCAGTGATCTGTCGCTCTACCGCACTGAGATCACGCTCATCAAAATCCATTGCCGCAACCAACTCGACCTGACCGTTGATATTCTTGCTGGATAAAATAACGGCATCGGCACCCATTTCGGTTCGAATCCGTGACATAGCACTACGACTATCCTTATCAAGAAAACGCTTAATTTTCACCAAACCACCCCCTGTTAACTTCTATTCGGTTTTCCGGCATTTCGCTGGTAACGTTTGATCTAAACTGTCTGTTGATTGCCAATGGTTGCCACCACCTTGATATTTTTGTTGGGTGGTATTTCTTCATAGGCCAGGATGTAAAAATTGCCTATACGTCCCCGCAACAATCTCGACAGGAACAAGCGGGCCTGACTGCCAACCAATAACACCGGGTTAGCACCCTGGGCTTCAATCTTTCCGGAAGCTGCCACCACCTGTCCGATAACATTCTCCATCAACGATGGCTCCAGTCCTCCCGCGTTCCCTTGAACTGCATTCTGCAATATCTGTTCCAGTTGGGAGTCCAGTACCATAACTGCCATCTCCTCCCCTACACCATTGGCTGTCTGGAAGATTGTTCGTCCCAAAGCAATCCGAACCTTGGCCGTGAGAGTGTCAGTATCCTGACTCTTTGCACCATGTTCCGCCAAAGCTTCGGCGATTGTTTTGACATCACGAACGGGGATGCCTTCTTCCAGCAGGTTCTGCATTACCTTATTCACCACACCCAGGCCGAGTATTTTCGGCACCAGGTTTTCAACCAGTTTGGGCGAGCTTTGAGCAAGTTTGTCGAGCAGTTGCTGGACACTATCCTGCCCCAACAGCTCGTGGGCATTATTTTTGATCAACTGGCTGAGGTGCGTAGCAATAACCGTGCTGCAATCCACCACGGTATAACCCATTGCTTGAGCATCATCACGACGGGAAGGATCGATCCAGACAGCGTCCAGCCCAAACGTGGGATCCTTGGTAGCCACACCCTCCAGCTCGCCATATACCTGACCAGAATTAATCGCCAGCTCCTTGCCCGGGAACACTTCTCCCTGGCCAACGATGACATCGTGAAAAGCAATGCGGTATTCGTTTGGAGACAGGTCCAGGTTGTCCCTGATGTGCACCGAGTGCACCAGAAAGCCGAGCTCCTGTGAAAGCTTCTTACGAACACCTTTAATTCGAGCGAGCAGCTCCCCACCCTGATTTTTATCAACAAGGGAAATCAGGCGATAGCCTACTTCGAGTCCAATTTCATCGACCAGATCAACATCGTCCCAACTGAGTTCGCGAGGCTCCGCAGGTTTTTCGGGCGCGGGCGCTTCTTTGGGAATTACTTCTACTTTTTGCTGTTGCAACTGCATGTACCCCAGCGCACCCAGTAATCCCGCCAATCCCAGGAATACCAGATTGGGCATGCCTGGCACGAGTCCCATGGTGCCAATTAACGCAGCGGTCACGAATAATACCTTGGGGTTACTAAACAGCTGTGTGAGGACTTCCTGGCCCATGTCCTGGGAACCGGAAACACGCGTGACAATAATGGCGGCTGCCGTGGACAGTAATAGTGATGGAATTTGCGCTACCAGGCCGTCACCGATAGTGAGCAGCACATAGTTATGCGCCGCATCTCCAGCGCTCAACCCGTGTTGCAGCACTCCCACGGAAAAGCCACCGATAATATTGATGAACAGAATAAGAATGCCCGCGACGGCATCGCCTCGCACAAACTTGCTAGCACCATCCATGGCACCATAAAAGTCCGATTCATTGGATACTTCTTCCCTACGTCGCAGGGCCTCATCCTGGGTGATAAGACCGGCATTGAGGTCTGCATCAATGGCCATCTGCTTACCCGGCATAGCATCCAGAGTAAATCTCGCAGTGACCTCGGAAATACGGCCGGCTCCTTTGGTCACTACTACAAAATTGATAATCACGAGAATGGCAAACACCACCAACCCTACGGTGTAACTACCACCAACAACAAATTCGCCAAAGGCCTGAATAACCCGTCCAGCGGCATCCGTCCCGGCATGACCTTCGAGCAAGACCACTCGTGTGGAGGCGACATTAAGCGCCAAGCGTAGCAGTGTGGAAATCAATAGCACCGTCGGAAAAACGGCAAAATCCAGGGGGCGGAGGGAATACACAGAGGCCAGCAACACGATCATTGCCAGGGCAATATTGAACGTGAACAGCAAGTCCAACATGATGGCTGGCAATGGCAGCACCATCATAATCAGCATCAGGAATAACAACAAAGGCGTACCGAGGCCAGAGAGCATTGACATGCCTTGACCGCTAAACATGGCCGTATTATTAGTGGCGTTATTCATGCTCATTCACCCCTTTGCCATACTGCTCTTGATACTCTTCCGGAAGGGAAATTTCTTCCGGCGGTGGCACATATTCACCATAAGCGGACTGATTTAATTGATAGACATAAGCCAGGACACGGGCGACCGCCAGATAGAGGTTTTGTGGAATTTCCTGACCAATTTCAGTAGTGCCATACAACGCCCGCGCCAGTGGCGGCGAGGAAAATACGGTGACACTATGCTCTTCAGCAACATTGCGTATATTCAGTGCTACCAGGTCTCGCCCCTTCGCAACAACTTTTGGTGCCGCCCCCGGTCTCTCATCGTATTTTAATGCCACCGCAAAATGGGTCGGGTTGGTGATTACCACATCCGCCTTGGGCACATCCTGCATCATCCGGCGCTGTGAAATTTCCCGCTGCATCGAACGAATTTTACCTTTCACTTCTGGGCGGCCGTCAGTTTCTTTCATTTCGTCCCGTATTTCTTGAAGTGTCATTTTCAGCTGCCGATTGTGATTCCAGAGTTCAAACGGCACATCGAACATAACAATAAATACCAGTGTTGAACTCAAGATCACCAGGCACCAAAGCAACAACCCAATGCTCTCATCGAAAGCCGTTGTCCATGACTGATTGGCCAGTGCCAAAATTTCATCGATATAGCAGTAAAAAAGGAACATGGTCGCACCGATCAACAGGAAAAATTTAATCAGTGTCTTGATCAGCTCCATCAAACTTTTTGGCGAAAACAATCGCTTCAGCCCCTGAAACGGATCAATTTTTTCCAGCTTGAATGCCATAGCGGAAGGACTGAATGACCACCCTCCCATGGCCAGTGGTCCGGCAAAGGCACCCAACACAGCGACACCGAAAAATGGCACCAGCACCAGCAAAGTGGATTGCATGAGCGCTGCAAACCTGATTGAGACAGAGGACTTATCGAAGGCCTCCTCCCGATCAAAACTCAGAGCCCACTCAAATAATCCTGCGAACTCCGTGACCAGGGATGGGCCAAGTATCATTAATCCAAGTGCCGTCGCCAAAAGGGAAAGCATGGTATTCAATTCCTTGGATCGGGGAACCTGTCCTTTTTTTCGGGATTCCTGTTTGCGCCTCTCCGTCGGCTGTTCTGTACGTTCTTGTGAGTCCTGATGTTCGGCCATCTGGGTTCCCTATGGCAGCAGCAGAATGGACTGCGTCAGTACGTTATCGAACATCTGTATCAACAAATCCGTCACGGAGGGCAATGAGAGCAGGATAAAAATAAAACCCGCCATAATGGTGACCGGAAATCCCACAGCAAAAATATTCAGTTGCGGTGCCGCTCTGGTAATCACTCCGAATGCCAGGTTGATTAACAGTAGTGCGGTCAATGTAGGCAGAGCCATCAGCAACGCCAATGCAAACATCTGGCTGGCCCATGCCACTAGGCGCATGGCTGACTGAGCATCCCAGAATGCCCCTCCTACAGGGAGTAACTCAAAACTCTGCCCAAGCAAATGAAGAAGCGCCAGATGTCCGTTGACACTCAGAAAGATCAGCGTGGCCAGAATCACATAAAATTGGCTGAGCACCGGCACCTGAACACCATTCTGCGGGTCGACTGACATGGCAAAACCCAGTCCCATTGTGACAGCCAGGGACTGGCCAGCGATGACCACCGCAGCAAACATCATCTGCAGGATAAAGCCCATCGACAGGCCTATTAGCAACTGCTGAGAAATCAGTACCAAGCCAATTGGACTCATGGGGTCCATAACCGGCATCTCGGGTAACACGGGTACCAGTAGCACGGTGATAAACACACCCAGTAAAATGCGTCCACGAACGGGAAAACTATCCGCCCCAAAGACTGGGGCTGCCAGCAGTAGCGCAGACACCCTCAAGAACGGCCAGCAGTAGCTATGCGTCCAGAGCGTTAATTGGTCTGCTGAAAACAACAAGCGGCTAGCCCAACATTCCGGGAATTTCCTCAAATAAACGTTGAGAAAACTCTACCAACATGCGCAACATCCAGGGGCCGGCAATCATCAAGGCCAGAGCCAGTGCAATCAATTTCGGGATAAAGCTCAGGGTCATTTCCTGAATCTGCGTAGCGGCCTGAAAAACCCCAATAAACAGTCCCACCGCCAAGGCAGACAACAGCAACGGGGCAGCCAGCATAATCGTGAGCATCAAGGCTTCGTGGCCAATGTCCAATACAGCTTCTGGTGTCATTTTCGGTTTCCTTCCTCAGGTCACAAAACTGGCTGCCAGCGTACCCACAATCAGTGACCAGCCATCAATCAGCACAAACAACATGATTTTGAAAGGTAACGAGATCAACATTGGAGAGAGCATCATCATCCCCATCGACATCAGCACACTGGCGACAACCAAATCAATAACCAGAAAGGGAATAAAGATTAGAAAACCAATCTGAAAGGCTGTCTTTAGTTCACTGGTGAGAAAGGATGGCAGCAGTACTTTCATCGGAATGTCATTGTCATCAATGAAACCGTCGTACCCACCCAATTCGGCAAACATCACCAGATCTGCTTCTCGCGTCTGATTCAGCATAAATTCCCGGAATGGCTTTTTGGCCTTTTCCAGCGCCTCATCAAAACCAATTGTCTCTTCCATATAAGGCTTAAGGCCGTTCTGGTAGGCATCCTCCAATACTGGAGACATGATGAAGAGACTGAGAAACAGTGCCAACCCGAGGAGAATCTGGTTAGATGGGGTCTGGGCGGTCCCAAGAGCCTGGCGCAAAATGGCCAATACCACCAGTACCCGAGTAAATGAGGTCATGGTGATCAATGCTGCCGGCAGGATGCTCAGCAACGTCATTAACATTAGAATCTGCAAGCTAACAGAGTAATTACTACCGCCATTAGCAGCCGGCTCTACTGTCAACAGCGGAATAGCCACATCAGCCATGGCTAGTGCCGGGAAACACCCCAACGCTAGCAGAGAAAGTAGCCCCAGACGCCTCATGGTGTTTTCCCCTGCCCCAGCGCCTTGGCCAATAATGTCGAAAAATCTTGTGTCTCCTGTTGCTCTGACAACACGACAGGCTGTTCAAACACATGCAGAGTGCGAACACCACCTGTTGCTACACCAATCAACAGTTGCTGCTCTCCCGCCTGAAGCAACACTACTTTTTCGCGTGTGCCCACCCTGGCCGAGCCCAACACGCGAAGGGGCGACGCGCCAACAGAAGAAAAACCATTCACTTTTTTCAATAGGAACAAAAGACCAACGATGCACCCAAAGACCAACAGTAATGAGCCAAGCACCTGAAAAACATAACTGGCGCTAAACAGGTCCGGCGCGCTGGAAGTCGCCGCCGAGGTCTCACAGATAGCAGACATTGGGAACAATGAAATGGCACACCATGCTCTTTTCGTTACAGGAAACAATGTCATTTCAGTTTCTTTAACCGCTCGGATGGGCTCACAATGTCGATCAGTCGCAGACCAAATTGTCCATCGACAACGACCACTTCTCCCCGGGCAATCAACATACCGTTCACCATCAAATCCAGAGGCTCATCAACCAGGCGATCCAGCTCAACAACCGCACCTTGCGTAAGGCTGATCAATTCCTTTATGGGCAATTTACTGCGTCCAATCTCTACGGACAGAGTCACCGGCACATCCATCAAGGCATCGAGGTTGATTTCACCCCCAGAGCCATTACCCCGCGCAGCAGCAGAATCTGTTTTAAATTCTGTTACCGGCACGGATTTGCCGCCTGTCGCACTCTTTGTCACTGCATCTGCCTCTGGACTATCCACCTGTTCATTCATTGGACACCTCCAAAAGCATCATGACCGTGAATCATCATTTACCAACCCTCTGATCTTGATTGATTTTTTGCCGGAAATGGCACCGTATTCGCCGGTACAGAATGCCTCGTCTTCCACATAAAGCGTGACGTCCGTGGGAGAACTTAAGGAAACAATACTGCCTTGGCGCAAATTGAGAATTTCCGCAAGACTCATGGTCCTGCAACCGATCTGCCCACTGACCGAGACATCAATGGACATTAGCTCTTTACGAAAATGATGTGACCATCCAGAGGTGTCTACCTCAGAACCCCCTTCAGGTTCTTTTGTCCCTTCCAGACGCGCCTTGATGGATTCAATTGCGTTGTAGGGCATCACCCATTCCAGCGTGCCTTTCCAGTCAAACAGACTAAGCTGATAGACACCTTTCAGGAACAGAGAGCTCGACGTCCCCAGCTGCAAAAAATCCGGATTGGTTTCAAACTTGACCACCTCGGGACTAAGCTTGAGCACGTCCTTCCAGCTTTCAGATAGTGCGCTTAAAAAACGACCAATCATCAGGTCGTTAATGCGTTTTTCCGTTGGCGTGAGGTGACTGCGAGCAGATTTAAACGCTGCGCTACCCGGCTGACCGCCAAAATACTGATTCACAAAAAAGGACAGGGAATCGCCGGGCAACACGGCCAGCGCCAATCCGGATAAAGGCGTCGCATTGACCAGATTGATGCCTGCCAGCTCAGGAATACTAAGCAGCACTTCTTCCAATTTCACCATCTTGAGGTCAGCAGGAACGACCTCCACAGGGGCCCTGAACAAACCTTGCAGCGATGGGGTCAGCGTAGCAGCCAATTTTTCGTGAAGGGTCATAAGTACCGGCAACTGTTCCAGCTGGTTCTGTTCCCGAGCGGAAAAATCAAAGAGGCGAAGATTGACGCGGGTCTCTCCGTTACTGGCAATTGCGTCAGTACTTGAAACACTTTCCATCAGTGCTTCAAGTTCCCCCTCTGATAACACGTCCTTTCCGGCCATAGTCGTTACTGCATCACAAAGCCGGTAAAGAACACATCATCGACTTTCTTGTCGCCCTTGAGCCTTACCACTTTGTGAATAGCTTCTTTCACTTTGAGGCGAAGCCCTTCCTTGCCCTCCAACGTATTCAACGCAGCGTAATCCTGACCACTAAATAACAGAATAAGACTGTTGCGTACGGCTGGCATATTAGCCTCAATTTTGTCGACAACACCCTGGTCGTAAGACATCACCTGTAAGCTAAGCTGCAAATAACGAATGGACCCGTTGTGCTCAAAATTAACCACAAAAGCTGGATCTAATGGCAAATAGATTGGCTCCAACTCCTCTGCGACTTCTGCTGCTGGCGCCGCCTCTACATCTGATCCCTGTCCTGCAACTGCAGTGGCGTCATCACCACCCATCAGAAAATAAGCTGCGCCTCCACCAATAATCAGTAACAACAGCACCGCGATAATAATAATGAGTATTTTGTTCATACCTTGCTTCTCCGCCCCCTTTCCTTGTGTGTCCGGCTTGACCCCTTTACCGAGATTAAGGTCATCCTGCTTTTTGGCCATAATTGCTCTTCTATCTATCCAGTCAACATTACAGAAGTGGCGTTTCTCTATCGCCATATCATGCCTAAGAAGATACCAGCAAAAAACAGGCCAATTATTATTACGTTTAAATATCAACCGGTTAGATGTGATGAAAAATCTCATGCCAAATTTTTGACATCCAACCAGAGCAGGCAGAACAGATAACTGCCCCGCAAACTACAAGGCATTAAAAAAGGCCACGGGCTAAACACCGGTGGCCTTTCTCTGGTATGGGCACTGCAACCATTCGAGTACGTCAGATTAAATGTAGTAATCGATACCCTGACTACCGGTGTACCACGTCACAACCCCTTCATTCGAACCAGGCTCAACTTGACTCTCTCCGCCAGGTGCAGCAGCACCATTGACCGGACTTTGACCTGTTGAACCACCCTGTTGTTGGAGGTGTGATTGCCCCTGTGAATGGGACTGTCCACCAGTATTATGGGAAACCTGTGTCTGCGCGAGCTGAAGACCACTCTGTTCCATTAGCTGTCGCAACCGCGGTATAGCCGCTTCTAGAGCATCTTTCGCCAGGCCGTTATCTACAGTAAAAAAAACACTCGCTTTATCACCGTCGGTACTGATTCTGATATCCAATTTACCCAAGTCGGGCGGGGTCAATTGCAAGGTTGCCTGCTGGATGTTGGCATTTACCATGAGCGATACCCGTCCAGCCATTTCTCCAGTCCATGATGCTGAGCCCACGGTAGCAGTCAGTGTATTGGAGCCACCATGAGGCGCCACAACCGGGGTGTCATTTTTCATAGATATATTCAGCCCGACCGATGTGGCTAACTGTTGTGCGAACTGGCTATTCGACGTTAATTGAACAACCTTTCCATCAGATGAAAACGATACCTCGCCTCCCCGGCCCAATTGAAGTAATTCCTTTTGCTGAAGAAGGTAGTCATGATCAAATGAAAAGACGTCCTTGTCCGTTCCCAACAGGCCATCCTTAGCTGCATTCCCAATTGCACCCTCTTTAACCAGTGATTGTAGTGAGTTGGCTTCATTACCAATTTTCTTTTCAGGGGCAGGTGTTATCAAAGGGGCAGCCTCATCACCGGGCAGTGACACTTGAGACTTCAGAACATCGGTTAAAGCTCGCCCAGGAGGAAAAGCCTCAGGAAACTTATCAGCCAAAGCCTGGTGTGAAGGAAAGTCTGGCTGGTGCATTGCAAGTGCCATGGCGGCAGCCTGATTCGGCTCTGGTGTATGATTCGCTGCCAACTGAGCCGTTGGCGTAGACAAGGTTTCTTCTTCCGAAAGCGTGAACTCATCTTTGAGAAAAAAGTCTCCGTCAGCAGGCTCGTCAAGCGGCAACAGATTGCCACCTGGAGACCGCTCGTTGCCGATAGCGTCTTGTTGCTCAACGGCAGCATCTTCTGAATCAGAAAGATCCTGCCCCGTTCCAATCGTGTCTGCTTCCTGCGGTGAGGCAGATTCTGTCGCAGTTTGCTCCCCCAGAATACGCCCAAAAGTCTGTGTATCCTGGCTACCCCCTTTTTCTGAGGAACTTTTCACACCACTCTGGGAGGGGTTTTTTACAGGGACAATAGGCAAGCTATCTATTGAAGGCATGTGCTGAGTACTTCCTGATGACCATTTACTGAGAAATCAGCAAGATATGTGCCAAGAAGAATCTAAGAATTATCCCTAACTCTTTTTGCCAGTACTTTTTCATCTGCTTCCAGCTGCTCAGCACGCTCAAAAGCACATTGCCGTTCGTGCTCTCGCTTGTCCAACAACTGTCCCATGGCCGATTTGTGGACAGCCTGATCCTGCCAATGCTGCCTGGCGTCATCCACATGCAGCACAGCCTCACTGACAATACCTTGCTGTTGTTCGATAGCCTGATTCAGCTTGCCAAGGAACAATCGATAGTCCTGCAACTGTCTGGCAGGAATACTTTTTTCACTATAGTTGCCCAGTCTTGTTTCATATTCCTGTTTGAACTGAAGCAACTGCTGAAGCTGGGCCTGCTGAGATTGAAGCGACTGTTGTTTTTCCTTGAATTGTCCGGCTGACTGACGCTCTCTGGAGTCCGCCAACAATGCTACTTTGTCCAGCTTATCGCTCGCCATGCTCACCTGCCTTTAAGGGGGCGTTGACCGAGTTCAACCAAGGAGGAAAGAGCCCCCAAGCTCTGTTCCATGGTGATTTTTTCAGTCTCTGTCTGCTTAATAAATTCACGAATCAGCGGGGCCGCGGCGACAGCTTTATCAATTTGCTCATCCGTACCTCGCTGGTACGCGCCAATATTGATTAAATCTCTGTTGCTCTGATACACGGCATATAAAGCTTTTATCTGCCGAGCCAATATGAGCTGTTCCCCAGGGACAATATTCACCATTGAGCGACTGATGGAGCGATCAATATCAATCGCCGGAAACAAGCCAGAATCGGCTACATCCCGGGACAGAACTATATGTCCGTCCAGTATTGCCCTTGATGCATCGGCTACTGGATCATTGTGATCATCTCCCTCCACCAACACCGTATACACGGCGGTGATTGACCCCTGCTGACTGTTGCCAGCACGCTCGACCAGCGTGGGAAGCAGGGAGAATACCGAAGGAGGATAACCTTTGGACACCGGCGGCTCTCCGATCGCCAAACCTATTTCCCGCTGTGCCTGCGCAAAACGTGTAAGGGAATCCATCAACAGCAATACATTTTTACCACGACTCCGGAA
Organism: uncultured Porticoccus sp.; assembly: GCA_947259505.1. GTDB lineage: Bacteria > Pseudomonadota > Gammaproteobacteria > Pseudomonadales > Porticoccaceae > Porticoccus. The sequence goes on from CAMYLT010000002.1 coordinate 116,576, forward strand.
ATACTCAGCAATGGCAGTAGCACGCCAGGCACCATGGACTCTCATCAGCGGGGCATCATCTGCGGGAGTCGCGACAACAATCGCTTTTTTCATACCCTCACTGCCGAGAGTATCTTCTACAAACTCGCGTACCTCTCGACCCCGCTCCCCCACTAGCGCTACCACAATGACATCTGCTTCTGTATGGCGTGTCATCATACCCAACAGGGTACTTTTACCCACTCCACTACCGGCAAACAGGCCCAGTCTTTGCCCCTTACCTATGGTCAATAAGGCATTAACTGAACGAACGCCTACATCAAGGGGCTCTCGAATGGGGGTGCGATCAAGGGGGTTGATTGAAGTCCCTCGTAGCGCCACATGATGCAGACATTTCAATGGTGCTCCGCCATCCATTGGCTTCCCTGCACCATCAATCACGCGACCCAGGAGTTGCTCATCCACCGCAACCATGCCACCACTTTCTACCGGCACTACCCTGGCACCCAATTTAATACCCTGCAGGTTTCCCTCTGGCATCAGGAGCAAACTGCCATCAGCAAACCCCACCACTTCGGCTTCTATACTGCTGCCATCCTCAGTAAGGATTCTGCAACGCCCCCCAATAGGAGCACGACAGCCTACCGCCTCCAGTTTCAGGCCGATCATGCGAACCAGCGTACCTTCTTCCTGTAACGGAACAGGCTGAATGGCAGCGGTCAACAAGCCCAATGATTCGGCAATTTTTTGATTTCGACTGGTGTGGAGTTTGTCCAGTATGTTCACAGGCAGCCCGGCAACCTCAGTCATCAAGCTGTTGTTCACATGTGTCAGACAGAACAGCAAACACCTCTTCTATCTGTCGCTCTACCGAGCCATCCACAAATGAAACAGGGGTTTTAATCCGGCACCCTCCTGGCAACATGTCCGGATCATCCGTCAATTTGTAACGGGTAGTTTCTGAAAGGTCACGGCAAAACTCTGTCAGCAAGGATCGATCTGCCGGATTGAGGAAAACCTCAACCTCCCCCTGTACAGATGACAGAGTAGCCACGGCCTCCGTCATGACGTCTTCGACCACTGCCGAGTCAATGGTTAACTCTCTACGGACAATTTGACGTGCCGCAGCCATGGCGATTTTAACCAACTCCTGAGTGACCACCTGATCAACACACTGAAAAGGCTTCGTCAGCTCAAGAAGTATTGATTCTATCTGCCGTGCGAGATTTTCAGCTTCAGCCCGGCCAGCTTCCAGACCTTGCCATTTGCCCATGTTAAAACCCCGCTCCTGGGCCTGCGCTTCCATTTCAACGGGGTCAACGGCTTGCGGCGGAGGGGCTGATTCAAAAAAAGGCGCCTGCCAACGTTCAACAGAGGAACTGGAATCAGACAAAATCACCTCCACCACCCTTACTGAAGAAAATTTCTCCCTCATCAATCAGGCCCGTCACGATAGTCAGAATTTCTTTTTGAGCCGCTTCAACATCAGCCAGTTTGACAGGGCCTTTTGCTTCAAGATCTTCTCTCAGCATATCAGCAGCCCGGGAAGACATATTCTTGAAAAATTTCTCCTTGACCCTGTCGTCGACCCCTTTCAAAGCAATGACCAGATTGTCGACAGAAATTTCCCTTATCAAGCGCTGCATACCGCGGTCATCGAGATCCAGAAGATTGTCAAAGACAAACATCAACTCATGGATTTTTTCTCCCAACTCGCCGTCAACCTCTTTAATCGAAGCCATCAACTCCGCTTCTATATCCGAGTCAAGATTATTGAGAATCGCTGCGGCTGTCGTCATTCCATTTAAAGCAGAAGGAGGCAGCTTCTGGGCACTGCCGAGCTGTTTTTCCAGCACCTGATCCAGTTCTTGCAGGGCAATGGGGTCTACTGCATCCAGCTTGGCGATGCGCAACATAATTTCTGTGGTCATATCCTTTGGCAACAAGGCGAGTACCTGTGCGGCATGGTCTCCATCAAGAGAAGCCAACACAATGGCAATGATTTGAGGGTGTTCATGCTTAATGACCCCCGCCACCGCCCGCGCATCCATCCACTTTAGGGACTCCATACCTTTTGGGTCGCCATTCCCTTCTATTTTACTCAGCATACTGCGCGCTTTGGTTTCCCCGAGCGCCTGCACCATTACCCGGCGGGTAAAATCACCGGCACCTAGGCTGAGAGGATTGACGGTAGAAACTTTTGTTGTGAATTCGTGCACGACCTGAGCAATTTGCTGGTCGCTCACATTAGACAGTGACGCCATGGCCTGGCCAACTGCCTGCACTTCTTTGGGCGACATTTGTTTCATGATGGAAGCAGCGCCTTCTTCTCCAAGTCCCAGAAGAAAAACTGCCGCACGCTGGGCTCCAGACAATTCAGCTTCAGCCATCTGCAGACACCCAATTTCGGACAACATGCGCTACGCGCTGTGGCTCACCTTCAGCCATGGTGCGCGCCATTTGCAATTGCTGCTGATAGGAGGGAGCGCCTCCCGGCAAACCCAGCTGTTGCTGACTTCCCAGCGTCACCTGATCATCAGCCAGCGCCATATCGCCACCTGCACCGGGATAAGCTGTGCCCATTGAGTTTGGGCCACCAAGCGACTGGGGCATACCGGGCGGCGGCGCCGACGATGCCTGCATTAACGGTTTCAGGACAGTAAAGATAACCAGAATCAACGCGATACCCGCGAGCACAAACTTGGCCAACCGCCAGATCCACTCCTGCTCCATCAAAGAGGGTTCAGGTAAATCTTCAAGCTCGGGCGGGGCAATAAAAGAGGCATTGATGACGTTAACGCTATCACCCCGCTCTTCATCAAAACCGACTGCGTCTTTTACCAGGCTGGTCACTTCGGCGAGACGCGCTTCTCCGAGGGCAGAGCGCTCAACCTGACCGTCACCATTGATCATGTCCTGATAGTCCACCACTACTGCTACAGAAAGCTTACGCAGACTTCCCGGAACTTCGCGTATATGACTAATGGTTTTATCCAGTTCATAGTTACGAATTTCCCGTTTACTGGAGCGACCGTTTGAAGAGCGTTCTTCTGCATCCTGAGGGTTATCAGTGATCTGTGTCTCCGGGGGCGGCTGTGTCGCCAAAGCTCCCGGGATGCCACTTGCCGATTCACCCTGGGACATCTCTTCCACGAGTTGTTCACTGCGCACCTTGGTCTCTGGCGCATAGTTTTCACTGGTTTTTTCTACCAGCGTAAAATCAACATCTGCTGCCACCTGCGCCCTTACAGCGCCCACCCCTAAAATAGGCGTCAGAATTTCGGTAATGCGATCCACATAGCTCTGCTCCAACTTCCGGGTAAAGCGGAACTGCTCAGAGGTTTGAGCAAAACCATCTTCCTGCCCCTGAGAGGAAAGCAATTTACCCTGATTATCCACCACCGACACTTGATCTGCCTCAAGACCGGGCACACTGGAAGCCACCAGATTCACCACCCCAGCCAACTGCCGCTCTGTCAGTTCACGGCCGGCATACAAGCTCAGCAATACAGACGCGGCTGGCTTGTCGCGCTTGCGCACAAAAGCGGATTGTTTCGGCAGGGCCAGATGTACTCTGGCAGCCCTAACACTGTCCAGTGACGCAATTGAACGGGACAGCTCCTGTTCCAATGCCCGGTCATAACGGGCTTTTTCGATAAAGCTGCTAACACCCATTTCTTGTTCTTTGTAGAGCACATCAAAGCCATTGCCATCTGTCGCAGGTATGCCGTCACTTGCTAATTGGAGTCGCGTCTCATGCAGTTTGTCCGCAGGCACACTGACCAAACCTGTGCGATGATCCACTTTATAGCGGATACCTTTGTCCTGAAGAGAGCGCACCACCTCACTGGTTGCGGCAGGTGACATTTCCCCAAACAGCGCCATGTAATCTGGCGCCATAGACCACTGAACCAAACCGATACCCAATGCAATGCTGGCCGCCAGCCCGACTAGCAAACCCAATTGGCGAGTGACTGGTTGTCTGCTGAGGCTGTTAAAACGCCTGACAAGATTAGAGGGATCTAATGCCATAGAATTTATTTACACCCGATTTTCAATAACATACTTTCAACGACCATCTCGCAGATATACGTGGTACAACAAAATTTCCTGCTCTCAACATCCAGTCCTACCCACGACCCAATACCTTACCGGCGAGCACAGGTCATACATCAAACCTGCATATTCATAATTTCCTGATAGGCACTCAGGAGTTTGTTTCTAACTTGGGTGACAGCCTGGAATGACAAGCTGGCCTTTTGCAGTGCAACCATCACATCCGGCAGTGCGACATCAGTATCACCGGATTCAAATGCATCACTGAGCGCCCTGGCCTGTAACTGCGCCGAATTGACCTCTTCTATAGATTCTTTCATCAAAGTGCCAAAATCCTGACCTGCAACCTTTTCTACTCCACCCTCGTTGATACGGGTACCAGCGGCAGAGGCCATGACTCTCATCTGTGCCAAAACCTGGTTAATATCCATGTCGCTCATTATTCTGCTCCTATCAACTTAACGCCTAACAGCCTAAGAGATTGCTGGGATGGCTACGCCCTGCTCTTTTAATCGAGCCAATTTGTACCTCAGTGTGCGCGGACTGATACCCAACTGTTCCGCGGCATCCTTTCTGCAACCATTGACGGATTTCAGTGCATCCACAATCAGCTGTTTTTCCCTGGCCCGGAGGTCTCCATCAAGCAGTGGACGATCCTCTTTTTCCTCTAGGGACACACGTGGTTCGATCGCCAAACTGTCCTCAAAATGAATGTCCGCGACAGTAATCTGACAACCTGCGGCCAAAATTGCCGCCCGCTGAATGCAATTTTCCAGCTCGCGTACATTGCCACTCCAATGGTGGTTTAACAGACGCCCCTCAGCTTCTTTACTGAAATCTACAATCTGCCCCCCCGAATGGCGTTCTAATAGGGTTCGAGCCAAGGGCACAATGTCTCCACGACGCTGTCGCAAGGGTGGCAGATGAATGGGGAACACATTGAGGCGGTAATACAGATCTTCCCGGAAACGACCTGAGGCCACCTCCTCTCGCAAGTTGCGGTTGGTCGTCGCCAGGACTCTCACGTCCAAGGAAATAAGGGTATTGCCTCCCAAACGCTCAACTTCTTTCTCTTGCAGAACACGCAGTAGTTTGGCCTGAAGACCAAGATCCATTTCTGAAATTTCGTCCAGTAATAAAGTGCCGTTATTGGCCTGTTCAAACTTGCCAGCCCTGGACTGATAGGCACCGGTGTAAGCACCTTTCTCATAACCGAACAACATGGATTCCAACATAGTCTCCGGAATCGCCGCGCAATTAATCGCCACAAAGGGCTGTTCGGCCCTGGGAGAATGATGGTGGATGTAACGGGCTATCACTTCTTTCCCCGTACCCGATTCTCCACTTATCAAGACAGTGGCTTGGGTTGCAGACACTCGTCTTGCCAGCTCACACAGCTGGTGTGTTTTAGGGTCCACGGCAACCATGCCATCCGTTTCTATTAGCGTACGACTGGTCAACCTGCTGACCATCTCCAATAATACCTCTGCCTCAAAGGGTTTAATCAGATAGTCTGCTGCACCTTCTCGCATTGCCTTCACTGCATTCTCAATACTGCCGTGAGCAGTAACGAGCACAAACGGAAGCTCTGGATGAATGGACTTCATTTCACGCAACAAAGTATGGCCATCCATCATATCCATCTGCACATCGCTGATGACAAGATCGACCTTGTGTTCTGCTAATTGCTGCAATGCATCAACGCCATTTATGGCGGGAACCGGCTGATACCCCCCATAAAGAACGGTGTCACACATGGCTTCACGGAGCACATCATCGTCCTCTACAACCAAAACTCTGGCTGGGCTATTCATAGACAACTTCCCCTTGATTTGAGTCTGCAGTCGGACCTTCAACGAGTATCGTTGAAGGTGGCTCAATGGGGAGGTTGATAATAAACTCAGCACCACCCTCCTCACGATTGTTCACCGTAATTTCCCCGCCGTGTTTACTCACCGTCATAGCCACGACAGCCAGCCCAAGGCCTGTACCCTGGGCACGGGTGGTGAAGAAAGGATCAAAAATACGTTCGATATAGTCCTCCGGGATACCTGGACCATTATCCCTGAATCTCATCTGCAACCAGGATGAGTTAAGCGCACCCACCCATAATTCCAGCACAACGACTCCATTCGATACCTGGAGTGAATTCATCGCCAAATTACTGAGTGCCCCGGCTAACTCATCCACATCGCCCAATAGACGAAGGCTGTCATCAACAGGGGTCAATTTTAAGGTTGCCCGGTGCTTTTCCAGCGTGGGAGAAACGATCGCTTCGAACTCTGCCAAGACTTGATTGAGACATATCACGTCGGAAACAGGTGTCTCGCCCCGTACAAAACTGAGCATGCTATCCACCAAATTTCCCATGTGATTGAGCCGCTCCGTGACCTTGGAGGCGATTTTCTGACGCTGACCTACCGGAAGATTTTCCCTAGCCAGTTGAGCCAAATAGAGCGTCGTGGCACTCAGAGGGGTACGGATCTGGTGCGCCAATCTGGCGGCCATTTCACCTAGGGCGGTGAGCCGTTTTTTTCGGCCCAGCTGTTCCTGTAAATGATGAATTTCGGAAACATCCGTGATTAACACGACATGTTCGCCAGAGTCGCCCAATAACCGGCTGACAACAGAAACCCTGCTACCATTAACTAGCTCCCATTCCCTCTGACTTTCTCCAGCCGACGGTGCCACTCGGGCCTGAACATCCACCCATCGTTGATCAATTAAAGGCTCTCCGAGTAATTCGATAGCTTCTGGATTAACATCGCGAATAGTGTGTCGACTGTCCAGGAGCAGCACGCCACCCGGCAACGTAGCAAGAAGTGAAGCGAGCCTATTGGCCAAGCGCTCCTTTTCCGCCAACTCCCTCAAGCGGGCTGAGCGGGTCCGAGCAAGTTCCTGGGTTAAACCGGCAACCCTGCCTTCAAGATCTCTATAGGAAACATCCAGCTGATGGGATAGCTGATTGAATACCTCAAAAGCTTGCTCTAACTGACTGGCTGACAGGGGGTCCGCCTGGCTCATTGCACTATCCTCGGTGTCATTATCCACGGAAAAAGACTCTACGGAGGATTTAGCAACAATCGTGCCTAAAATTAACTATTTGATAATAAAGAGATATTTATTCCCAGATTCAAAAAAGTCAAAAAATTGTCGTTTCATCTGGACGGGACAGATTGTATTTCCGCATTTTTTCAACGAGGGTTGTACGCTGCAACTCCAATAACTTGGCAGCCCGGGCAACCACCCAGCCACACTGATCCAAAGCTTGGGTAAGAAGGCTCATTTCCAGCTCAGTCAGATACGTTTTAAGGTCTAACCCGTCCGGCGGAAGGCTAAAGTCACCGGGGGGATAAAACACATTGCCATCATTTAGGGATGCGGCACTTTCAAGCTCCGCGATCCAGTCCTGGTTGGGCCTTAAGCGCTCCGGCAAATCGGACCATTTAACTGTTTGTCTGGGATAAAGAATTGACATCCGTTCGATCAGGTTGGACAACTCGCGAACGTTGCCTGGCCAGTAATACTTACACAGTGCTGCCACAGCACATTCGTTAAGTTTGAGTGCACCCCTTTTTTCCCTGACCAGCTTATTGATAAATTCCCGAATTAGAATTGGAATATCAGCGACACGTTCACGTAATGGCGGCATTTCAATGGGAAATACATTGAGTCGGTAGTAGAGGTCCATACGAAATTTTCCCTCTGTAACCAACTGCTCGAGATTATGGTGGGTGGCCGCAATAATTCTCACATCAACTGAAATGGAACGACTGCTACCGACACGCTCAAATGTTCTTTCCTGGATAACACGCAACAATTTCACTTGCATGCTCAACGGCATGTCACCTATTTCATCGAGAAATAATGTACCACCGTCCGCGATCTCGAAACGCCCCTGCCTGGCGCTAATAGCACCGGTAAACGAGCCCTTTTCATGGCCGAATAACTCCGACTCCAGCAAGTCAGGCGGTATGGCTCCGCAATTCACAGGAACGAACGGTTTATCAGCACGAGTTGAAAAACGGTGGGTATTGCGGGCAACCACTTCTTTGCCCGTGCCCGATTCCCCCAGAATCAAAACAGTGGCATCGGTCGCTGCCACCTGTTTAATCATCTCCCTGACATGGTTAATGCGTTGGCTATTCCCCGCAAGGTGTTTATACAATGCGCCAAATTGATCAACTCTGATGTTTTGTGACGACTGCATAAACAGCTCTGTTTCCTGAACCACGTTTACAAGTTCAGAATAACTAGGAGGAAAATTCAGGGTACCGAAAAAATGCTTTTCCAAATGAGCTGGCAGAGCAGCCCCCTGATATCTTTGAAGAAAATAAATCGGAAGGGATTTGGGTTGTTCAGTTAGCAGGTCGAGAACAGCCGTCAGCCGAGCTTCATTCAACTCAGTGATGAGAACAGGAAAAATTTCAACGGCCTCCGGATCGTTGACAAGCTCCAGCAACCGGGCCTCATCGATGACCGCATCCGCTCGATATTCAAGAAAGTTAACCAGCGAAGCAACCTGGCGTATATCCTCTACATCCCCACCAAAAACAACCATCCGTTGCGCTACTACTGACATCTTTCCTGTCGCCTTTTTTATGCGATTCGTTATTAGGGGGAGCTAGAACCTACCAAGTGGCTCAATTCTCGGAAATGTTCTGGGCACGCTGAAAGATAAAACTGTTATAAACCAATCGGTCAAGTATTCTAAATTCACTTGCCCCAATGTCAAGTTTATGGCGCTTTTTCTACTACAGCCTCAACTCTCTTTCTTTGCGTCAGAATTAGCGGCTTTTTTAAACGCAACTTCACGACGATGATGCCGAAAAATGAGTTTATCCAACCACTGTTGAACTGGCCCACTTAAGCCCACGAAATTCACTCGTGCTTTGCCGCTGGCAAAATCATCCACAGATGTGACAACCTGGCCATAAAAACACAACGGTTTAGGTGTTCCGTGCTGGATATAGAGCTGTACAAATATCATTTTATTTGGTGGAGGCACGTTATCTGCCCCCCACATCACTTCGCCTGAAGTCACGGTAACCCGACAAATATCCGGGATATCCAGCTGCTTGTAGACCAACTGACTAACCAAATCCAAAACAAGGTTGAGCTTTAAGTCGAGGCGAGCAATTTCATGGGACAGACCTGGAGCGACATCAGACAGATCTTTGGTAAATTCACTGATTGCAGAGACTGCCCTCAGAAAAGATTCGTTGGATTCATTAACCAGAGCCAAGTGGGAATCGTCTGGGTGATAATCAACCACCTTCCAAGAAATAGACATGTTATCTGTATAGGCTAAACCCGTCACAGATTCTTCAATGTCTTCTTTCACCTGTTAGCCCCTTTTAAGCTCAGAACCGTCCGACGACGCCCACTGAACATTCTAGGCCAATACACCTGCTAAGAGGAAACAAACAAATTAAAATACATTTCCCATTCTGTGAAATGTTTAAACCAGCACTCTACACAACCTCATGGCCAGCTTTATACGCGGTTCATGTCGACGACACCGTAACTCTCAGCAGCCCGGCGTCGCTTGGAATGCTCCCGCCCCTGCGCCATGACTTGAGTGCGTGCATCTTTAAGGCAGGACATTAGCTCTTCGTTGAGGTGCAGCAAAGCTGCTATTGCCTCAGCGATCAGTGCGGAATCAGCCGCCATCGCAGTCGCCGAAAAACAGGCCGCCAAATCTTCCCTGCGCTGCAGTTCTAATTCAGTGACTTTCGCCCACTCTCCAGACTTTGCCAGCCCAAGCATCTGTTGGGTTTTCGTCAATGCACCCGCCAAGTGACGGCACTGTTGAGCCTGGGTTAGCGGGAGGCTTTGCGGTAGTGCAGCATTCATGAGCGACTATTCCTGACACTTGCAGGCACGGACTCCCAGCCAGACTTTATTTCCCGAAGTAGCTCACTGACTTCATCTAGAATGGTCACATCAGATGAAACATTGGCTTCAATTAACCGGCGCTCAATATAGTCATAAAGTGCTCCCAGATTAACGGCAATCTCTCCTCCTTTATCGTAATCAAGGCTGGCCCGCATACTGTCCAGGATCGTAATCACACTGCTCAGCAGCTCACCTTTCCGAGCAACCTCATTACGACTGATAGAACCTTTCGCCGAAGCCAGTCTATCCAGTGCGCCATCAAGCAGTTTGGTAATCAACTGATGAGGTGTCGCATCCTCTATACCACTCTGCAAACTGACACTCTTGTACTGGTTTAAAGCTGATGCGTAGTTCATTGGCTACCTCTTTACTTAACCTGATTATGATTTGTTCAGCAACTGACCCGACCCTGGCAACGAAGTCAATTGTTGTGTCAAGAAATCGCTGGTGGTCTGGAGTTGCGCTAAAAGGGAGTCCAGCGCGTTAAACTGGGATCGATACCGCAGTTCAAGTGCTTCCATTCTTCTGTTCAGTACCTCACGCTGATCTTTAATATCTTCGATTCTGGACTCTATGCCGTCAGTCCGTGAGGTGAAGACGCCACTAGCCCCCAAGAATGTTGTAATCAATGAATTGAGCTGATTTGCTATGCCACGGGAAAAGGAAACAACACCGCGACTACCAACACTCCCGCCATCAATCAGTAATTTCAACCCCGCCGCTTCGCTTCCGGATGCTCCTGTCAAAAACTGACCAGATCCCGTGGCGGCTACTCCACCAATCGTACCCGCCACATCCAGCCCACTCGAACCGACACCTGCAGATAATCCGAGCTGGGTAGCAGTGTTGGTATCCACCGTGAGGATTTCCACAGCAGATGACGCGCCATACCGCTCAGAGACAAGCTCAAAATGACCGCTATTGAAACTCACAATAACAGCGAAGCCATTACCCCTTAATGTTTGGTCGCCGTTAATTCGAGCCTGCAACTCTGCAGCCAGTGCGTCTCCACTAGCGTAGCTGCCCTGAGTAATAGAAAGTATTCCAGAAGCAACACCATTAATACGAACTGAAAACTCATCGTTGTCGGCACCAATAACCAGAGGGAAAGAGGTGGCTGCTCCAGACAACTGTCCGCGCGTCGCCATCTGGGTGATGTTAACGTCATAGTTACCGACAACTGTTGCAGAAGAGGAGGTAATGTAGCCAATATTGTCATCGACAGGACGGGCGATAGCAGCAAAAAGACTGACCACATCATCAAAGTGATTGGTCAACTGATTTTCAAGACGAGTGCTATCAATCGCTAGCCCGCCATCTTCTTTAGTCGTCACGCCCAACTCACTCAAGCTGCTAAAGGCACCCCCGACTCCATCAACAGCACTCCCAATCATCTGTCTGACCTGACTGGCAATGGAGCGCGCTGAAAAATCACCCTGCAACGGACCAGCTTTACCTGTCTCGGCATCGTAGGATGTGAGGCTGTTGAACGTTGAAATAAATTGGTTATAGCCGTTAACAAAACTTTCTATGGCTGTCCGAACACTTTTGTGATCTTCAGAAACTGATAGTGTAACGGGGATACCATCTGTCTCTTCTTTTAGACTGATGCTCAACCCTTCAAGAACGTCATCGGCCGTACTGCTGCTGCTACTGACGGACAATCCATTAACAGTAAACAGCGCGTCCTGAGCAGCAAGGGTCTGCGAGAGATGGGTAGCATTGCTATTAAAAGACAATGCAGACAATCCGCTGTTATCCAGGTCATTGCTGTCACCGTCGCCTGAAACACTAATCTCCAGACTGTTCTCTGCACCAGTCTCGTTTGACGCCAGCAGTAAACGATAACCCGTACCGTCATTGACAATCACTGCATTCACGCCAATATCGGCATCATTAATAGCATCTCGCAAACCCGCCAGTGTGTTATTACTGGAATCGATGGTCAGCGTAGCTGCTCCTTTATCAGGATTTACAGCAAAACTGTTGTAACTCTCCGGCCCCGGGACTGGGGAAACGTAATCAGTGGTTCCAAAACGGATCGTTATGGTTCCCGTGCCCAATGCCTCTGAATCACTCCCATAACTACCACTCGCCAGAGAGTGAGCCTTGGCAAGTTGCGTAACAGCGACGGAGTAACTTCCAGGCGCAGCATCACCTGTCGCCGACACAGAAACCGCGCCAGCATCTGAGGATGAAGTGGTATTTTTCCCAAAGGTTGCCAAGGAGTTAAGGCTGGAAAGACTACTTTGAAAGGTAGACAGCGCACTTTTCAGGCTGCCAAAACCAGACAATTCGGCAGTCAGTACTGATTCACGATTAACCAGACGACTCTCAACTGGGGCGCGCTCTGAAGCCACCAACTGAGAAACCAGTGACTCAATATCCAGTCCCGAGCCGATACCCGTGGCTGTCAACATTTGTCATCTCCTAAACCACAAACAGTTCGTCTGCTGCACATAACCTTGCCTTGACCAACATGAAACCTATATAGATAAGCAAGGTCAGTGCCAAGTATGTTTACGACATAAAAAAAGAAGCTACTCGCTCCCTTTTAAGAGAAGCCCTTTACTCATCCCAGAGCGAACTTCCTCGATATAACGCGCCATCGCAACAGCTTCTTCTGCGGGAATTTGACGAACAATTTCATCCGTTTGACTATCTAACACAGTGATGACTGTAGAGCCGCTGTGCTCATCCACTCTGAATTGCAATTCACGAGAAATACGTTGAATGTAATCGGCAATTTCTGTCACTGCCTGCACGATTTCCACCTCGCTTGGTTGGATTTTCCCTTCTTCCGGTAAAATATTGCCGTTCACGGACAGCTCTTGCCGGCCAGAAGTAGCCGCTGTCCGGTCTACAGGGATAGATGCGGAAATGACTGAATTCAAGCCTGATAGTAGGGAACTCGTTATATCTGTCATGCCACTTCTCCAGACGGAGAGACTTTACGGAAGAATCAGGGGGCTTAGTGCCCCCTGCTCCCTATCTCACCAAGAACCTTTACTGCAACAGTGCCAATACGTTTTGTGGCAGTGCGTTTGCCTGTGCCAGCATGGCAGTACCAGCTTGCTGAAGAATTTGCGCACGAGTCAGTGCTGCAGTTTCTGCAGCAAAATCTGCATCCTGAATTCTTGAGCGGGATGCTGTCAGGTTTTCGGAGGTTGTCTGGATACTGGCAATAACAGATTCAAAGCGGTTCTGAATCGCACCCAAGGAAGCACGAGAGCTGTTAATCGCCGTCAGGGCACTATCCACAGACAGAATTGCAGCATTTGCTCCAGACACAGAGGAGATATCTGTATTAGCCAGCGTAGTACCGATCAGTGTATCTGCTGTGGTTGTCCCTGCAGTCAGACCAGCATTAGCAGGAGTGTTGCCAGCGATGACCAGATCATCAGCAGCTGAAGTGATGCCGCTGATGACACCGCGATAGGTAGCACCCGTCGCTGCAAGACCTTCGCCAGCGGTTTCAGTTCCACCTTCTGCCAGCACGATATTGCTGCCATCAGCCTTGGTAATATCCAATGTGGTGGCCGTAGCGGCAGATGCTGTGTAGCCATCAAGAGCGTTGATCAATGCAGCAATTTCAGTGGCGGTAATCGTGCCATCTGAACCTGCTGCAGTAAGATCCAGCGCAGTACCATCAACGGACAGTGTGTAATCAGGGGCAACTGCTGTGACAGCCGGGGTGCCGCCAGTAGTTTCTGATTGGGTAACACTAGCCGCTACACCGCCCAGAGTACTGGTACTTGTATCAAATGTGATAGCTGTCCCATCAGCTTTAGAAAGAACCAAGTCGCCGCCAGCCAGGGTTCCGGAAGTAATGCTGTAAGCACCACCACTATTGGCAATAAATGTCGCAAAATCAGAATTAATTTCTGCTGCAACTGCCACTGTAGCGACGGTCTCTGTATCAGCCAGCGTCACATTGGCTGCTTCTACGCCATCAATGGTTAAAATGAACTGCTGACCATTCGCATCTGCTGTACCGGCAATTGCAGTCACGGTATTTTCAGTCGGCGAAGCAGCAGATCCAGCAGTACCCACTACATCAGCGTAGGCGATACCCGTCTGAGCATTGGTAGCCGTTGCACTTAGATTAACATCCGCAGCAGTGATAGCATCAGCAATGGCCTTGGCGTCTGCAGTCGCGGAGATAGCATAACCATTGACGGTGAGATCACCATCAGTAAAGCCAGACTGAACAGCCGTACCGGCTGCGGCTAAACTAGCACCTGTTGATTGGCCCAAAGATGACGTGCGGGCGCTGGTAATACTAGAGATACTAACGGTTTCTCCAGCGTTTGCACCCACCTGGAAAACCTGGGAGGCAAACGTCCCATTCAACAACTTAACGCCGTTAAACGAACTTGTGGAAGCAACACGATCAATCTCAGCCACCAGTTCAGAGACTTCAGCCTGAAGGGCCGCACGGTCACTGCTACTGTTAGTGGCGTTAGCCGACTGAACTGCCAGCTCACGGATACGCTGCAAGTTGTTGGTAATTTGAGACAAGTCACCTTCTGCCGTTTGAGCCAGAGAGATACCGTCGTTCGCATTACGACCAGCCTGATTCAAACCGCGAATTTGCGTAGTAAAACGCTCGGAAATTGCCAAGCCAGCAGCGTCGTCTTTGGCGCTGTTGATACGCAGGCCGGAAGAGAGTCTCTGCAATGCTGTGCTCAAATCACCCTGCGAACTATTGAGATTACGCTGAGCAGTCAACGAAGCAATATTCGTATTGATTACCTGTGCCATTACTTTATTCCTCTAGCTTGACCGCATCGCCGGCAATCTCCGGTACCGCGGTAGAAACATGATTGATTAAATTAGGCAGATGCAATCACTGCCAACATTTCATTTATCGGCAGACTTTCGGATTACTTTAGAAAGAATTTCACTTTTTTTGCTAATTAACTGTTTTTAATCTTATTTATGAAATATCTGTGCGTTGCATCACAAAACACCCTAATTGCCTACGGCCCCCGAATCAGAGATTCAGAAACTTGTTATAAGGGAGAAAGGGGCTTTACAAGGGGAGCGGTTAGGCGCTGAAAGGCCTGGACGTAATGGCGAATTAAGCTCAAGGTAACGGGTTACACCCGGCAGCAACTGCAAAAGACGATAACGAAGAACTCTATAGGAAGAATTCTATAGATAGTTAAACAATGACAAGCCCTGCACTTTGACGTAAACCTGTTGGGCTGCCTGCAACGCGGTAAGTTGTAAATTCAACTCGCTAATAGCCTCGGCGTAATCCAGATCCTGAATACCCGACAATGTCTGTTGAAGCTGCAAGTTAAAGCTCTCATTAAGGGCTAACTGCCCTTCAACATGATGCATTCGAGTACCCACATCTGCTCTTTTGTTCAACACATGACCAATAGCCTGATCAAGGTTATTCAACGCACGACCCATTGCATTATTCACGGCCGCCACGCCCGCAGGGGTGTCATCTGCTCCCGCAAGGGAGCCGGCTATCGCCTGCAACATAGCAAACATCCCTTCCTTTGCGGACGGGGTAATACCTATGCTGTCACCATCTTTCGGCTCACCATCAATACGAATACTGACACCGGGGAAACTAATTTCACTTCCGCCCACATAATTGCCGTTGGCCACCAAGGTGCTGGACGAATCGCGAACTTCATAGGTAACCGGGTCGGTTGGCAACGCCTGAATAAATGAAACTGTGTAGGTATCGGGGATAAAACTGCCACTCACTGAGCTACTGCCCACCACCGCTGTTCCCGTATTCGATGCGGCAGGGCTTACATCAAAAGTGCCATTACCGTTGCGCAGCGCCATAAAGACGTCGAAGCCGGAATCCCTGACAGCGACCTGGGAAGACTTACCTAACTGCAAAAAGCGTTGCCCATCATCACCACTGTAAATGAACTGACCAGCCTGTTGCCCAAAGGGCTCTGTTCCAGCCTGGAATCCGGCAAAAATATATTCACCCTCCGCATCACGGGTGTTGGCAAGGGATTGAAGCTGACTCAATAGCCCTTCAACCTCTACTGCAGCACTGCGGCGCGTTTCTGCTGACTGTGAAGCGTTGTTGGCCTGAACTACCAACTCCCTAACACGCTGAAGAACATTGCCAACATCGGTTAGCACCGTCTCTTCCAGAGCAAGCTGCCCTTCTGCCAGATTGCCATTACGCTGGTATTGATCAACTTGGGAGAGGTCTTCATTAATGCTGAGAATCTGTACAGCAGCAACGGGATCATCAGATGGCACTAGCAGCTTTTGCCCACTAGCCAATTGTTGCTCTGTTTTCGCCAGTTTGCTTTGCTGGTCAAGCATCGCTGAGAGGCCTTGCTGGAAAATTTGTACACTCGATAAGCGCATAGCGTTAATCTCTAGCGACTTGTTGCATTAAGCAACGTCTGGAATAACTGATCTGACACCGCGATGATTTGCGCTGCAGCCTGGTAGGCCTGCTGAAAGCGGATCAGGTTTGCTGCTTCTTCATCCAGATTGACACCTGAGACACTCTCCCTGGCAGAGACGGCCTGCCCCAACAAGACCTGCTCAGTGCTGAGAGATGATTCTGCCTGACGAGTTTTAACGGCCACATCTGCGACAATATTGGCATACGCTTCCTGATAACTGGACGTTCCGCCATAAAGCTGTTTGTTGTTTTGCAGCGACGCCATCATCAACGCATTACTGTTATCACCGGTGCCGTTGGCGTTGTTTTCAATCACCAACTCATCCCCCGCGCGGGGAACACCACTGAGAGTAAACTCAAAACCACCCAAGCTAAACGTCTTCCCTGCACTCTCAGCGACAGGATCGTAGGCCAATGGGCCACCCGCAATGCCCACCACATCAAAACCGGGAATGCCGACACCGAACGCATCGGAGTTGAATGTGAGAGTGACATCTGTGGCTAACGGGAGGGCTGCAGCATCAGTGACAACCAGACCACTAATATCGGCTGAACCAACATTGGATAACACCTCCTGCCCTCTCAGCGGCGAAGCGGCTGCAAAATCTTCTGCCCGCGTTAACGCTACGTCAAACTGACTGGCAGCTTGTCGTGTCGGCTGAATAAGAAAGCTATCCCCATTGGCAGGTAAACCGCTAACACTGATAGTTAAACCATCCACCACAAAAGGCCCTGCTCCTGTCTGGATGACACCACTAGAGAGGTTGCTTAATGCCCACTGGCTACCGTCATAACGCAATCGGTAATCGTCACCGCTCAACAAGGTGGCATCGGCGATAGTAGCGTTTACCACAGAAGAGCCCGTATTGTTGGGAGATTGAGACACCACGGCTGTCAATGGCGTAAAAAAATCACCCCCGGCATCGCCCTCCAGATCAATACCCAGCTGATGTTGCTGATTAAATGTGGAGGACAACCCGACTGCCACCACTCCCAACTGGTTAATGGCCGGGTCCAGCACCTGTTCGCGAAAATCCAGTGCCGCCCCCAACCCACCCCCGCTCAGGAAGCGGGTAATATCAAAAACATTACCCCCTGGGCCGGTAATACCTACGAGGGTCTGCGTACTGTCGTAGGGGTCATTAAATGTTTGAAATGCTTCAGCATGAGAACCCACCACTAACGCCTGACCATTGCCAATCATGACATTGATGGCACCATCCGACTGAGCCACCGTATTCACACCAATTAGCTCAGCAAGCTGATTAATCTGCTGGTCCCTGGCATCCAGAAGATCATTTGGTGGACTACCCCCGGCGCGAGCCGTGGCGCTGACAATCTGGTCATTGAGACTGGCTATATTGGTGGCCAGCGTATTGATTTCCCCAACTGAACCTTCGATCCGCGCATTGATTTCCTCGCCTATGCTACGCAGGTTACTGTCAAGGTAATGGAAACGATCAGCCAACACCTGCGCCTGCCCGAGCAATACCTGACGTTCAGGCAGAGAACCAGGGTTATTAGCCACATCTTGCATTGCGCTAAAGAATTCCCCAAGTGCCGGAGCCAGTCCCACAGCACTGTCTCCGAGCAGCCCATCCAACCTGGAGGACAAACTGTAAAGCGTGTCATAACCACTGGCAGAGGAGGTTCTACTTCGTACTTCTGAAACAAGGAACTGATCATAGATTCTCTGCACCGAATCTACGGTGACACCAGAACCAACATAGTTACCACCACTAAGTTGGGGCGTCAGGGTATCCAGGTCAACCCGCTGGCGACTGTAGCCATCGGTATTAACGTTAGCGATATTGTGCCCGGTGGTATTGATCGCCTGCTGCAAGGAAAGCAGTGCAGAAGTGCCAATATTGAGTATGTCTGCCACGTTATTTTTACCCGCTCACACCCTGTTGTTCATGAACCAGAGGACTAACCCGATAAATCAGTTAGCGTCTGGCTGGACGAATTCTTTAGCTCATCAATCAAATTACTGTAATTACCTCTCTCAAGTATTCCCTGGATTTTCAGGGCATATCGAGGATCTGTGGCATATCCCGCCTCCTGCAATTCCGCAAGAAACGCTTTGCTGTCTGACACCTTTTCTAACGCTGTTTGATAACGAGGGTTTTCTTTAAGAAAAGAGACATAATCCTTAAACGCACTAGACAGGGAGTCATAGGCCCGGAAAGCAGCTTTTTCGAGCGAAGCCAATCCCCCTCTGAATTCCAGGGTTTTAACCGTAGCAGCTGGTCCTTGCCAACCATTACCGGCCTTGATTCCAAACAAATTAAAGCTGCTTGCACCATCGCCAGTCTGAATCACTTTTTTCCCCCAGCCCGTTTCCAGCGCTGATTGGGCTATCAGAACGGCCGGATCAAGACCCAGCTCGCTGGCGGCATCGACAGCGTCATCCCACACTTTACGAACAAACTCTTCTGGTGAGCCGCTAAAACTACTACGTGTCGGTTTACTCTGCTGTGCAGTGGCATCAGCCAAATCAGTAACTGACCGCGTTGACGGTTCCACCAGGAGCTCTTGTCGCATTGGCATACCCAGCATTTGACGACGCAAGCCAACGGCAACTGTTTCAAGCGAGACTAAGGGGTTTTGGGCTTGCTCCGCCTCAACAACGGGTGTTTTGCCTCCTAGTTGTTGCGCCAATAGATCAGCCAGCCCAATACCGCCCTCTTGAGCAAGCTCCAATGAAACCTGCTGATCAAACATCTGCTGGTAGGTTTCCAGCTGACTGCTGTCAAACAAGCCGCCATCGACGGTCGCGTCACGCATCGATTTCAGCATCATTTGCACAAAAAGGGATTCAAATTGAGTGGCAACTTCTGATACAGCCTCACCAGGGGCCTGACGCGCCTGACTACGCAGGGAGGAAAGCCCCTGAATGTCGGAATAAATCGCAGAAGTTGCCGTCATGATCAAATCACTATCAATTTTGCGTGCAACGCACCAACGCGTTCCAACGCTTCAAGAATCGCCACCAGATCACCAGGGGCAGCCCCAACCTTGTTGACAGCTGTAACCAGGTCATTGAGAGTAACCCCCGCATCCAGCAAGAACATCCGGCTTGCTTCTTGCTCAATTGCAACTTCAGATTCAGGCGTCACCACAGTATCACCGCGCCTGGCAAACGGTTCGGGCTGGCTGACATTAATCTTTTCAGAAATGGTCACTGTCAGACTGCCATGCGCCACAGCAGCTGGCTCCAAACGCACTTGACTGCCAATTACGACGGTGCCTGTTCTGGAATTAATAATCACTTTTGCCGGGGCAGCCGCCGACTCAACCTGCAAGTTCTCCACGATGGAAACAAAAGCAACTTTCTCGGATGGATCCAGTGGGGCTCTTATTTCAACCGTACCACCATCAATAGGCCTCGCTACACCGTACCCCAGCTTTTCATTGATGCTGTTCGCCATCCGCTGTGCCGTGGTGAAATCTGGCTGGTGGAGACTCATCACCAGTGCTGATGAATGGCCAAAAGGACTCTCCACGCCCCGTTCAACGATAGCGCCATTGGGTATGCGTCCGGCACTGGGAACATTCACCGTAACACTTGAGCCATCAGACCCTTCTGCCCCAAATCCGCTTACCACCACATTTCCCTGCGCAAGTGCATAGGTCTGACCATCTGCCCCCTTCAGTGGCATCATCAGCAGTGAGCCACCACGCAGGCTTTTTGCGTTACCCATTGAGGAAACGGTGACATCCACCGTCTGGCCGGGCCTAGCAAAGGGTGGCAATTCCGCATGAACCATCACAGCAGCAACATTCTTTAACTGGAGATTGACGTTTGCGGGCAATGTCACACCCAGCTTGGAAAGCATGCTTTTCATGCTTTGTACCGTGAAGGGCGTTTGAGTGGTCTGATCTCCACTACCATCCAGACCCACCACCAACCCATAACCCACCAATTGATTGCTTCGCACACCATCAATACTGGCAATATCCTTGATTCGCTCAGCAGCCGCGCCTGCATGATAGGAAAGCGTCACCATCAAAATACAGCAGCCCGCAATGATTACTCGGAAATTACTGGCAAGACCCATGATTCGCTCCTAAAACGGCCACAGCGGGCTCATAAAGAATCGTGACAACCAACCCACCACATTCACTTCCGCTGGAGCACCCGTGCCGCCATAAGAAATCCGCGCATCGGCTACTTTCGTGGACAGAACAGTATTAGTGGAAGAAATATCAACTGGTCGAATAATGCCACGCAGGCGGATAAACTCATGACCCTGGTTAATCTGAATCCACTTTTCACCCTGAACGTATAAATTGCCATTGGGCATGACCTTCGCCACGCTAACGGCAATGCTACCCGTCAGGCTATTACTCTGGTTGCTTGAGCTCTCGCCTTCAAAACCACTCTGTGATGACAAATCAACCCCCAGATTGAAATTCGAGTGATTTCCGATGATCGGTTCCGCAATGGACGTACTGCCGCTCTTGTCCAGGCTCGTATCGCTGGTTTTAGCGGCGTCCGTGGATTCAGCCAGAATGACCGTGACAATATCTCCAACTTGCCGGGCCCGGATATCTTCAAACAGACTGAGGTTTTGGGTACTGCTAAAAATAGAACCATTTGCTTCGGGCATGGATTCCTCAGGTAGCGCCGTCAACTCCACCGGGGCATAGTCCGGGTGACTATCACGGGGCATACCGCCACAGCCGACCAACAGAGCCGTGAACCATGCCAGCACCACCACAGAGATCCTAGACATATACATCGCCTTAAAGGTTACTCGCCACATACTGCAACATTTGGTCAGTGGTGGAGATGGCCTTGGAGTTCATCTCATAAGTCCGCTGGGTCTCAATCATATTGACCAGCTCTTCCACCACATTGACATTGGAACTTTCCACATAGCCCTGCACAACAGAGCCGAGTCCGTTCAGCCCTGGGTTACCTGTTTGGGGCGAACCGCTGGCATTGGATTCGAGATAGAGATTTTCACCGATGGCCTGCAAGCCTGCCGGATTGACAAAATCTGCCAACTGAATAGTACCCACCTGACTAACAGCAGATGAACCAGGCTGCCTGACAGATACCGTTCCATCTGAACCGATATTGACTGAGAGCGCATTCTCGGGAAGAGTGACGGATGGCTGTAACACATAACCGGAAGAGGTCACCATCTGCCCTTGGTTATCCACCTGAAACGAGCCGTCACGAGTGTAAGCCTGCGTTCCATCCGGCAGTAGTACCTGGAAGAAGCCGCGTCCCTGAATAGCCATATCCAGCAGATTGTCAGTCTGCGCCATGTTGCCCTGAGTAAAGAGTTTTTCCGTGGCCACGGTGCGCACACCCGTACCAATCATCAATCCGGAAGGCAACTGGGTATCCTGAGAAGATTGCGCTCCAACCTGTCGAACATTCTGATACAACAGATCTTCAAATATTGCCCGACTCCGCTTATAACCGGTGGTACCGGCGTTAGCGAGGTTGTTGGCAATGTTCGCCATTTTGGTCTGTTGAGCATCAAGTCCGGTTTTTGCTATCCACAACGCCTGATTCATCTATCAATCCCCTAACTCATTCTCATCAATTCGGCCGAAGACGTATCTAGTTGTTCGGCAGTTCTTATCATCTTCACATGGGTTTCAAACTGACGAGCCAGTTCAATCATCCGCACCATGGACTCCACGGCATTCACATTACTGCTTTCCAGCGAACCTGAGATCAAGCTGACGCCAGCATCGGCAATCGTCGGCTCGCCATCCGGTGCACGCACCAAACCGTCACGACCTTTAACCAGCTGTGCAGCATCAGGGTTTACCAACTTGATGCGATCAACTTCCACAAGAGAATTTGGATCTTCACCAAGGGGGACAATAGAAATCGTGCCATCAGCACCGATGGCAAGATCCGCATAGGGTGGCAAAGCAATGGGACCGGACTGCCCTAAAATCGATTGCCCTGCACCGTTACTCAACTGGCCATAACTATCGATATGCAGATCGCCTCGACGGGATAGCGCCTCTGATCCATCTTGCGTCTGAACGGCTATCCAGCCTTCACCATTGATCGCCACATCCAAGTCGCGTCCGGTAGTACTGATCACCCCTTCCCGTCCATCAACGCCCAGCCCCTGATAATTGGCATAGGCACGACTGGATACACCGGCACCAGAAAGATAGGCGCTCTGAGCAGCCACGAGATCCGCCCTAAATCCTGGGGTGGATGCATTGGCGAGATTGTGGCTGTTTACCGCTTGGGCCATCATGGTTTCCCTTGCCCCCGCAGCTGCGATGTAGATCAATTGGTCCATTGTGCTATCTCACTTATTAGCGGAGATTAATAACCGTCTGAGTAACAGCATCTTCGGTCTGAATCACCTGGGCATTAGCCTGAAAATTGCGTTGGGCAATAATCATGTTCACCAGCTGCTCGGTAATTTCCACATTGGAATCTTCCAACGCCCCGGACTGGATAACACCAAGACCTGAACTACCCGGCTCACCCAGAGTGGCAGAACCTGAAGAAAATGTTTCCGCCCACGTGGTATCGCCTAAAGGCTGCAGACCGTTAGGATTGGTAAAACCGGCAATAGCGATCTGCCCCAATGCTCTGGCCTGACCATTGGTATAACGAGCGAACGCCACGCCCGAGTCATCAATTTCAAGCCCGCGAAGTTGCCCAGTCGTGTAGCCGTCCTGAACGATCGTACTGACTGCAAACTCCGACCCAAACTGGGTGCCACTTGACAGAGAAACCGTGAAATCCTGGGCGCTTGCCCCCGTGGGCGAGCCGCTCTCATTTAGCGGTGTCCATCCGGCAATGCTTAACTCCACAGGCAAAGAAGCCGGGTCGAATTGGCCATTGGATTGAAACGTGAGCGTGTCGGGACCTGAAGTAGAGACACCATCTACTAATGTGTGAACATCCCACTCATTGGCGGTGGCCGTCTTCACAAAATACATGCTCATGACATGTGGGTTGCCAAGCCCATCGTAGATGGTTGTCGAGCTGGTAGAGTTAAAGGAGTCCCCATCGGGGAATGTAGGTGGAACAGCAAAAGCGTCAAACGGTCCACCGAACGGCACCAAAGGAGAAACTTCACGAGAATCCAGGTTCAAGGTGACATCCACCGAGCCAGTCGGGTTGGGATCAATCAGTGATGTGTCCAGCTGCAGGTCGCCCACCTGCCCCGTAATATCTCCGACTGAATTCACCTGAAATGCCTGCAGCCGATGTCCCTCGCTGGTCACAATAAAGCCTTCGCGGTCTACCTGAAAATTGCCGGCACGGCTATACAGGGACGCTCCATCGTCACTGAGCAGAAAAAAGCCATTGCCATTGATGGCCAGATCCAGTGCATTGTTGGTGAAACTGATGTTGCCCTGGGTAAACTCTTGGGTGACACCGGCCAGGCTTACACCTTTACCAATGGCATTGCCTCCCGCCCCCAGCAGACTGGTCGCGTAAACATCCGCGAATTCTGCACGGGAGAGTTTAAAACCTGTGGTGGAGCTGTTGGCAATATTATTACCAATAACCCCGAGATCAGCTGTTGCCGCCTTGATACCGGATACTGCCGTATCAAATGCCATAGTCTTTCTCCTAAAAAATTAATAAGTAACGATTTACAAATGCCTTAAAGGAAACTCTTCACCTGCGAAGACTCAATCTGGCTACCATCGGCGAGGTTTAACAGCACGCCGGCTCCATCCCCTCCGATCGTCACTGAGTCAATGCGATGATGGGCATTAACGGTCAATGCTTGGTTCTGACCATTAATGTAGGCCTCGGCACTCAGCCGATACTGTCCGGGGGGGAGTTCACTGCCTTCAACATCCAACCCATCCCAACTCAGGTTCAAATTACCTGCGGACGCGCCTCCCATTGCACGGCTATACACTAAGCGACCGCTCATATCCTGTACGTAAAGTGTCATGGATGTTGCGTTCTCTGGCAGCTCAACAGTCGCGCTAACATTTTCACCCTGTTCCAACAGGGCAAGATTTGAGCCAGTCACCACCTCTCGTCCCACCAATCCGGCTGCCTGAAGCGCCTGCCCAGAATAAAGTGCCGAAGAAAGGCCATTAAAACCCTCTTGAAGCTCCTGAATACCCGTGACAGTTCCAAATTGAGCAAGCTGACTAATGAACTGCAGGTTATCCATAGGCTTGGTTGGATCCTGGTTCTCTAGCTGAGTCACTAGCAAAGTCATAAAATCTTCCTGACCTAGTTCGCTGGGGCTATTTTTAATCGCCTGGGTTGAACTGGCACTGGGAAACAGCTCTGATAAACCGGCAACAGTACTCATAACTTCTCCTGTTTATGAAATATCTTAACGCCCGAGACTGAGTGTGCGGACGATCAATTGTTTGGCTGTATTCATCGCTTCCACATTGCCTTGATAGGAGCGCGAGGCAGAAATCATATTGGCCATCTCTTCCACCACATTGACGTTAGGCATGTAGATGTAGCCCTCTTCATCCGCCACCGGGTGTGAAGGCTGATACTCCCTGCGAGGCGCCAAGCCAGACTCCACCACCTTGTCGACTCGAACCCCCACTACACTGTCATCTGACATCGCATCAAAGGCCGCTGAGAACACTGGATATTTGGGCCGATATGCTGCCTCTTCACTGCCACTCACAACCTCAGCATTAGCCAGGTTGCTTGAAATGGTATTCAGCCGAACACTTTGGGCTGTCAGCGCAGATCCGGACACGTCAAAGATATTGAACAAGCTCATAGTCACTCTCCCCGCAATGCCGACAACGTGGATTTAATTCTGTTGCCCAGAAAGTCCAAACTCGCCTGATAACGAATAGCGTTCTCCATAAAAGCCATATGCTCCTGATCTGATTCCACGGTATTACCATCAAGGGATGGCTGAGAAGGCACGCGATACATCGTTTCCTGTGAACCAGCGCCCTGTATGTCCATATGAGCATCGTTGGTACGCAACAATTGAGAGCGGCCCATCTCTTTCTGTAGGGCGGAATTAAAATCAATATCAACTGCTTTGTAGCCAGGGGTATCGGCATTTGCCAGATTTGCAGAGATCATCTCCATACGCTGAGAGCGCAATGCCAGCACCGACGCTGATATCCCAATTACTTTATCGACAACATTCATAAAATTTTCCTCTACAACCTCTATTCACAATGCGTGCCAAATATTTTTTACAATAGAAACAATGCGTTACAACTAGCATCCGTAAAAACCAACCCTTTTAGCGGCAATGAACATCCCCAAGCGGCAAACATTGCCGGTCATGTATTGCGAGAGAAAACCCTGTTAGGTGAGCGTTTTGTGTCATGCGGGGTTGAACGGAGAGCGGTAAAAAAAGAGGGGCAGCTGTTATGAGTTGAACAAATCGCTATAACCACCAAAAGCCTTTGGTAAGGCGATAGCAAAACCTGGCATGAATCGTGCTTTAACTAAAGAAATAGCTTGCTGACCTAATAAAATGACAAAAATTTGGCATATCTCCACGCTAATCGCACTGAGCTTGTTCCACTTACAAGCAATTTGCCAAACTGACGTTGTCCAACGGCAGCCACTTGATAGCATTGCCAATGCTACGACCAAAGCTGCGAAGAGTCGTGCAGAAGAGATGGGGTACGACAATGTACTAGTTGACATTCGCCCTCTAGACGAACGACTACAATTACCCCTCTGCGCCCACCCCCTAAGCACATTCATCACTGGCGCCTCTCCGGCATTGGGAGCTACCAACATTGGGGTTCGGTGCCTTAAACCAGAGGCATGGACCATATACGTTCGCGCACATGTCACCGCCCAAAGGGAAGTCCCAGTACTGACGAGAGCTCTAGCTAGAAATAGCATTATCAACGCCAGTGACCTAGCTTTCACGGAACAACCACTGGATGCGGAACAAAATGGGGTAATTTATGATGCGGACCAACTTGTCGGTATGGAGTTGACCCGGTCGCTCAATGCCGGCGCAACTATTCGGACCAATCAGATTAGGGCACCTAATGTGATAAAACGGGGCCAACAGGTCATCCTCATCGCTGGAGAGGGAGGATTAAATGTCAGCATGAAAGGCAAGGCATTAACAGATGCCTCTGCGGGTGAACGAGTAAAGGTAAAGAACATCAACAGTGGTCAGCAAGTTGAGGGTATTGCTAATACCGACGGCTCCGTGACCGTGCCATAATGGTCATATCTTTGCTAAAGTTTTTGATCTGTATGTCGATATAGAAGAGGAGCGTTGTACTGCCACCCATGAAAGCCATCGAGAATGACATGAACATCAAACCCACCCGAGCCGACCAGAGCCAAAGCTCTCAGAAACCCAGCTCGGCTTCGGCTAAATCATCCATCGAGGGATCAGGTGGCTCTTCCATTGCGTCAGACACAGATTCTGTAAAGCTGACCAGCTCAGCAATGGAATTCCTCAAACTGGAGGAAACCCTAAACCACATCCCAGAGATTGATAGTGGACGGATCAATGCTCTCAAAGAGTTAATTGCGAAAGGAGAATATCAAATTGATACTGACAAAATAGTCAGCAATCTCCTCCAGGCGGAAAAGGAACTGTACTAATTCCATGAGCCGACAGCCATTCATTAATCTTCTTAATGATGAGACAAACCAGCTTAAACAGTTGCTGCACGCCCTGAGCGATGAAGCGACCGCCCTGCTTAGCAACGAGCCCAGCAACATCGAGTTGGCCACAAACGCAAAAAAGCACGCCCTTGAAAAACAAATTGAACTAACCATGGCCCGCGAAAATGCCATGCAAGAATTGACTGGATACAGCGGCGATGAGGCACTGAACCAGCTCGCCAACAACACTAAAGATGCTCACTTAAAACAGCTCATTCTTGACCTCGCAGAACGGGCAAAGCAATGCCGAGAAATGAACCAGGCAAACGGCAAACTAATACACAAACAGCAGCGCCATACCAACAACGCCTTGAATACACTCCGCCAAAGAGAAGCCCCACCAGCAACCTACTCCAACCATGGCAGCCCGGATCAGGTATGTGATTCCCGCACCATTGGAAAAGCATAAATGGCTGATGAACCGACTCTCACCACATCGTCATACAACATTCTGACACAGCTAGAGAAACTTCGACTCGCACGGCAACCATTGACCGTAAAGCTCACTACAGATCAAGAACATAGCTACACATCTTACGTTGTTGAAGCCAATAGTGATTGGCTTCTAATTGACCACTTTACCCCCAAGTCTGGCAACCAACGTGTCATTCCGGGCAAAACGCTCTATTTCGAAACCAACCTACGGGGCAGCCAGTATCAGTTTCAATGCAAACATCTAGCCTACCCTGTAGATCAATCCGGATTCCCCTGTCATCAGCTCCGTCTTCCGGGGATACTCAGGCATTCTGAACATAGAACTAATTATCGAGTACTCGTCCGACAAGACATATCACCCCCTATCAGTATCATTACAGCCAACGGCAGCAAACTCTCAGGAAACCTGGATAATATTTCGTTAGGCGGCGCCTGCCTGAAGCACTCTACACTCAGTGATATCCGGCAAACCAGCACTTCTGTAGCATGTGAAATCAAATTTGATAACATGAATACACTGGCAGTGGATGCAATCATCTGTTACCAGACACCCCTAAAAAGTCAATCTGGCAGTCGTATCGGCATCCAGTTTCAGAACCTTCACTCGGCTATATATCGCCAACTCCACCACCAAGTAATGAAATTACAGCGACTACAAATCAGGACCGGACTATCCATAGTGCAAGCACTCAGCTAATGTCAATTTATTGACATAAGAATATTTAAAATAAACCTCCAAAAAAAATCGTCATTATCCAGACAATCTGTCATCCTTGGAGCCATAAAGTGAGCATCAGAATGCAAGGCTCACCCTTGATTCAACACCCACAATCTCGCGATCA
Source organism: uncultured Porticoccus sp. (assembly GCA_947259505.1). Lineage (GTDB taxonomy): Bacteria > Pseudomonadota > Gammaproteobacteria > Pseudomonadales > Porticoccaceae > Porticoccus. Next base: position 144,795 of record CAMYLT010000002.1, read on the forward strand.
ACCATAAGCATGGAAGATATAAAAAAGTGAACAAGGTTACCCCTTCTAAACCCACACTTGTGGAATCTGGCCGAGTTAACACGCCTTTGAAAGCGACACATCCTGACTACGGCCTGTCAGAAATGGATCTACTAAAACTTCATCAACGTTTAGCCACCACATTGAAGCCCTCTGATTTGATCAACCGTCTTTTCAGCTGGCTTAGTCAATATCAGCTGGTAAGCGGCATTGAGTACCTAGAACCACTGGACAACCGAACACTCATCGCCGGCTCATCAAAACTGCACAAAGCCCAGTACATCATTCGCCTGGAGGACCGCTACCTGGGCGAACTTACCATCAGCAGCCAGAAAAAATTTATAGAAGTCGACATTCTTACTCACGAACAAGCTATTTCTTGCTTAATTCACCACCTCAAAAACGCACTGGATTACCAAGCTCTGGAAAAAGTAGCGTTTCACGACAGTCTGACTGGCGTGATGAACCGGACGTCAATGGATGAACTGCTTCCAAAAGAAGTAGGAAGAGCACAGCGTCATTGCTACGACTTGTCGGTGGTCATGGTAGATATTGATAACTTTAAAGTTATTAACGACGAAGCTGGTCATATAATGGGAGATCATATCCTCAGACATGTTTCGCGTACCATCAAGAACCAACTGAGAACATCTGACTTACTGTTTCGCTACGGCGGAGATGAATTCTTTATAATCTTACCCAATGCAGATCTGCCAGGTGCCAACAAAGTGGCTCAACAAATCATCAACTCCATGGGAAGAGACCTCGACAAAAACCTAGCGCTTACAACGGTACCCAAGCTGAGTATCGGGGTTACTCATTACCGTCCAGACGAACACCATGAGGAGCTCGTGTGCAGAGTAGATAGCGCTCTATATGAGGCCAAAAAGAACGGTCGTAACTGCATTATTAGCAAAAAAGCCGATTAACAGGAGCACGCGTAACTGGCGCAGCAAGTTAGGAACGAATTTTAATCTTGAGGATTGACAATCATTACCGTGATCACTATGAGTTGCGATCTCTGCAGAAGTACCGATGACTTCTGCGAATACACAGGCGGCAGAACTGGTAGACACCTTAGCTTCAGGGGCTAGCGGCCTCGGAGGTACAAGAATCGTCTAAAAATCCCACCTATAATATCTTAAGTTAGATGTCTGGAACGTCAGGTAATACAACACCTGCTGTAAAGATCTCATGTAGCTGAAAACTGCACAATCATGTTCTTAGGCGCTCCATAAATTTTTAGCGAGAGACATGTTTTTTTTTGCGATATCACTGGGCAGTGATCTCCCCTTTACAACCCATTAGACCGCCCATTAGTATTACCAAATATAAAAAACAACTTATTGAATCAATAGGCACTAATTTTTTAGTGTACAGTCCTCTCCTGGGCACCATACAAAAGCTATTTTTTGAAGAAAATGGCACCTAAAAAAGGCTGAAGCCCTAAAGAAGGATTCGGTCTTTTTTATTTGGGCCTCTATAATGCCCCGATGTTTAGAAACCTTTGCTTATATACCTTCCTCCTCGTCCCCCTGATCCTGGCCAGTTTCAGCCCGCAGGTTCACGCCACGGACAAGGTGGTTCTACAGCTCAAATGGGAACATGAATTCCAGTTCGCCGGCTACTATGCAGCGCTTTGGCAAGGCTACTACGAGCGCGAAGGACTAGATGTCGAGATTCGCTCAGCGGCAACCCCGGAGGGACAATTCCTTTCTCCCCTGGAAGAACTGACCAGCGGCCGAGCCGACTTCGCCATCGGTGGTGCCGATGTTTTCATTTCCCGCGGACAGGGGCTAGACCTGAAGGTACTTTCGCCCATCTTTCAGCGTTCCCCAGGGGCATTGTTTGCACTGGAAAAATATCCGACACACAATGTTGAGCAAGCCTCCAAATTACGCATCGCCGCAATACCTTCAGATGACACGTACCTAGAAGCGCGCGCGATGTTTTTCATGAACGGGATTGATCCGAAACGCGTACAGTTCGTGGATGCACCTGTGAGTATTGCGTCCCTGCTCGACGACAAAGCTGACGCAATAGTTACCTATGGTATTTCTGCACGTATTCGCAGCGAAGAGCTTGGCTTGACCCTTAACTCGTTAAGCCCGAGTGATCACGGCATCCAGTTTTACGGGGACATGCTCTATACCAGCGGCCAACTGGCCCGTGAGCAACCAGAACTGGCCGAAAAATTTCTCCGGGCCAGCCTCAACGGCTGGCGCTATGCACTGGAACATAGGGCTGAAATCGCCCAGCGAATCGCCAGGACACTACCACGTCACATCTACCACTATGATGATTTTGAGGCATACAACCGGAAGTTCGCACAGCTGATAGATGACTACACCTACTACCCAGTTGTTGATCTGGGGCATGTTGATTACAAACGCTGGCAACGCACCTACGAGATTCTCGAGCGCTTGGGCGAAATCCAACGGCCCTATGACCCCGCATCCCTGCTATTCAGCAAACCACAGGGACCCGCCTACACCTTTTCAATTCTGATATGGGCGGCCGCAGCCCTATTGATCCTGATTTTCGCACTGATATCCCGCCACATTGGTCGTGGTCGAGGTTGGCAGGTTTCAGTTCTGCTATTGGTGCTTCTGGTAGAACAGGGCCTGGAAGCCTGGCACCGACAGGATGTACTCACCCAACGATCAGCCCAGGCATTGGAGCAGTTGGCAACGGTCCGCTCGAAACTGGAACAGGTACTGGCGCGCAACCTTGCCGAACTGAATGGTGTGGCCGCCTTTATCGCGGCCAACCCCAACCTGTCGCAGGAACAATTCGCTCAGTACGCCAACAATATTCTGAAGCTTGACCCACAACTGATTAACCTGGCTGCAGCACCGAACCTGATCGTCAAATACATCTATCCTCGCCACGGTAATGAGGCCGTGATCGGGTTGGATTATCGGAAAAATCCGCAACAGTTTCCCGCCGTCATACATGCTATTGAATCCAAGGAACCGATTATTGCCGGACCGGTAGATCTCATTCAGGGTGATCGCGCATTTATCGGCAGAGCCCCCATTTCGGTGATGGGGCCAGACGGTGAACTGCGTAGCTGGGGAATTGTATCAGCCCCGATTGACGTGGCCTCCGTGTACCGGGAGGCCGGACTGCTTGACCCTGAACTGGGCCTTAAAATCGCCATTCGTGGCAAGGATGGCAGTGGTTCCAGCGGTGAAGTCTTTTACGGGCACCCGGATATTTTTACCCATCCCGAGGTAGTGAAGCAGACCGTCAGCATTGGCGGCGGATCCTGGCAGATCGGTGCTATCCGCGGCGTGAATGCTGACGCCATCTCACCCCGACTGATCCTGATACGAAGTTCCTCCGCGTTGTTCGCGCTCTTAATTGCGTTGCTATTACTTGCCTACCGGCGCAACCGTGAAAGCCAGAAACACTACCAGGCAGTTTTGCGACGACATGCCGAGTTCTTGCGAGAAGTAGAAACCGTTGCCAAGGTCGGCGGCTGGCGCATGAATGAATCCGGGATCATCAGCGAACTCTCCGCGCAGGCGCGAACCCTGTTGAATCTCGCACCAACAGAAACACGGCCCAGTGTCGAGACCTTCACACACTCACTCATCGCCGCCTCGGGACTGGATATTGCACAGCTGCTGCGCAACGCCTTGCACAATGCTGAAAATGTCGACCTTGAGGTGAGATCGCGTGACGGGAAATCGTGGTTTCGACTGATTGGCGATCCCTTGCAGGACAGTGAAGGTCATGCGGAAATCGTCGGGGCAATTCAGGATATCACCGAGAAAAAAATTGCCGATGCGAAGATTGAACGACAAGCCAACTATGACAGCCTGACGGATCTGCCCAACCGGGAACTGTTTCGGGATCGGCTGGAAACCGCTATGGCTCTGACACGGCGTACCGGCTGTTCCATTGCACTACTATTCGTCGATCTGGACCACTTTAAAGCCATCAATGATAACTATGGTCACCGCGAAGGCGATCTGGTGTTGCAGGAATCAGCCCGCAGAATTCGAGCCTGTGTCAGGGAATCAGATACTGTCGGCCGACACAGCGGTGATGAGTTTACCGTTATTTTACACGACGTCAGCAGTGATACTGCGGCCGAAAAAATCGCCTCAAAGCTGGTTGCGGAACTGGGGCGAACATTTAAAGTTGGCGGTGCTGAAGCGCATTGCGGCGCCAGTGTCGGCATTGCCTTCTATCCCGGCGATGCCAGCAGCGCTGACAACCTGGTCGTGAATGCCGACCAGGCCATGTATGAAGTCAAGAAAAGTGGTCGCAACGGCTGGCATTTCTATACCGAGGAGATGCAGAGTAGATCCGAGCATCGCCACCACCTGTACAACGACCTCGTCACCGCCATACGCGATGATGAATTAACCGTACATTTGCAGCCCATTGTTGCAACGACCGATGGCCGGATTGTTGGTTGCGAAGCGCTGGCGCGCTGGCAACGGCAGGATGGCAGCTGGTTGCCGCCGAGCGAGTTCATTCCCCTCGCGGAAGAAACCGGTCTAGTCAATCAAATCGATTATCTGATAATGACCAAGGCAACGAGCGCATTGCATCGCATCAATGAGACGCTCAGGCAACCCATTAAACTCTCAATCAACGTGTCCCCGCGGCTTTTCCATACAAAAGATCAGGCCCTCGACCACTGGGTGCAATTGGTGCGCGATTCCAGCAAAACACTGCCCATAACCGTTGAAATCACGGAAAGGTTATTGATTGAGGAAAGTGAGCGAACCACCGCGGCCCTGCTCGATCTCGCGGAAATGGGTGTCGGTATCTCGATCGATGATTTCGGCACCGGTTACTCATCCCTCAGCTATCTGACCCGCTTCCCGGTGACCGGGCTCAAAATTGACCGATCATTTGTGAACGGAATTGGCCATAGCCCGACCGCTGAACCACTGATTGAAACCATCTTGGCAATGGCCAGCAAACTTGGCTTAACGGTCGTTGCCGAGGGTGTGGAAACGGCTGCCCAGCTTGAATATCTTACGCAGCATCAATGTGGCTATGCACAGGGCTACTTCCTCGGTAGACCAATGCCCATTGAGGAATTCGAAGCGCAAGTACATGAGGGGGAGACGGCAGCGGTTTTAAGCTGAATTCTTTATCGCCTCTCCGTTGCACAGTGTCACGATTGTGAGCGCCACACAGAAAGGTAAGGGCCTTTTTGTTTACTGCTATACCGACTCAAAAAGCAGGAAGTTTGTGACTGGATAAAAACATACCCCTAGGCTGCAACCTTGCTGCAGGATTTGAGACTGCAGTTAACACGGTGTCATTGCCTAATCTAAAACCAGTAAAGGCTTCCGACCATGTGCCGGGTTTATTGTTTCTAGCCAGTCTTTTTGAAGTGGAACTCTCGGTCAGGGTATATAACAATGTTCCCATGAATTCCGATAAGCAGTTGATAGTCATTTCTGATCTGGACGGCACGTTACTAGATCACCACAGCTACCAGTTTGATGACGCGCAGCCCGCTCTGGCACTGCTAGCCGACGAACACATCCCCCTCATTCTCAACAGCAGTAAAACCGCTGCAGAAATCATTGAAATTCGCAACGCTCTGGGCAATAACGAGCCCTTTATCGCCGAAAATGGCGGGGGTATTTTCTTACCGAAAGGAAGCGGGTTCATGTGTGTCACCTTGGGCAGGCCCAGAGAAGAATTCCTGCCCATCATCGCCAGCCTCCGTCACCAAATGGCCTTATCCTTCACCGGATTTTGCGAGATGAGCATACAACAGCTTATGGATTGCACGGGGCTCTCGGAGCAGGCTTGTCTGCTGGCAAGACAGCGTGACTTTACAGAGCCATTGCTATGGCAGGACAGTGAAGAGGCCCTGCATCTGTTCACCAGGGCACTGGCCCAGCAAGACCTGCAAGCCATTCACGGCGGGCGATTTGTCCATATTTCAGGTCTGACCGACAAGGGCAAATCCATTGACTGGATCAGGGGGTACTTCCAAAGACAGCACAATCGTGATGTCGAAGTGATAGCCCTCGGTGACAGTGACAATGACATTCCGATGCTAGCGCAGGCCGACCACCCCTTTATCGTTCGCTCCCCCGCTCACTCACCACCAACGATGCCCGGACATCGTGCACTTATCAGCGAACACATGGGTCCGAAAGGCTGGAATGACTGTATTTTAAGTTTTTTTCGAAACCCGGAATTCCAAAACAGGTAGTCAATTTCATGGGCGACTTTTACCAGAATGGGGTGGTCACCACCCTTCACAATCTCTCACATCGCACCGTTGAAGATCTCGAAGCTGAACTGATCAAATTCTCCCGAACCAGACCCATGGCGCTGGTTCTTCCCTGCCTCTATTCGGAACTGCAAGGCCCTGCGCTCTCTCATATTGTGGATGAACTGGCCAGGGTGCCTTACCTGTCGGAAATTGTTATCGGCCTGGATCGGGCAGACGAATCCCAATATCGACATGCGCTGGAGTTCTTTTCCCGCCTGCCCCAACCGCACAAGGTGCTGTGGAATGATGGCCCTCGCCTGCAAGGCATCGACTCACAACTGCAGAGGGAAAATCTGGAGCCCTCGGAACTGGGCAAGGGTCGCAACGTCTGGTTCTGCTTGGGTTATGTTATGGCCAGCGGCAAGTTTAAATCCGTGGCCCTGCACGACTGCGACATCCTTACCTACAACCGCGAACTGCTGGCACGGCTGATCTACCCCGTAGCCAATCCCAACTTCAACTACCAGTTCTGCAAGGGCTATTATTCGCGCATTGCCAACGGCACCATCAATGGCCGGGTGTGCCGTTTGCTGGTAACGCCGCTATTGCGGGCACTGAAGAAGGTGTTTGGCGGCGATGAATTCATCGAATACCTGGACAGCTTCCGCTACCCTCTGGCCGGCGAATTTTCCCTGCGCACCGACGTCATCAACGATATCCGTATCCCCAGTGACTGGGGATTGGAAGTAGGTATCCTGTCGGAAATGAAGCGCAACTATTCCACCAACCGCATCTGCCAGGTAGACATTGCCGATCACTACGACCACAAACACCAGGATCTTTCCGCAGAGGATGCCAGCGCCGGCCTGTCAAAGATGTCCATTGATATCAGCAAGGCAATGTACCGAAAACTCGCTACCAATGGCGTGGTATTTTCAGTGGAGACTTTCCGTACCATCAAGGCCACCTACTACCGCATTGCCCTGGACCTGATTGAAACCTTCCACAATGATGCAGTGATGAATGGCCTGACCCTGGACATCCATGCAGAGGAGTTAGCAGTAGAGCTGTTTGCAGAAAATATTATGAAGGCAGGACTGCACTTTCTGGAAAACCCCATGGAAACCCCCTTTATTCCGAGCTGGACTCGGGTTTGCAGTGCCCTACCCGAGCTGCCGGAAGACTTCATCCATCAGGTGGAACTCGATATGGATGAGTTCAGTAAGAGATAACCCTAATGCCTCTACCGGACCAATACGATGAGCTGCATGGCCGCGTTGTCCGTCACCTCGACCAGATCTACGATTACCGCGACAACGCCCAGCTGACGGAACAACTGCTCTCAGCCATGGGGCTGGACCGGCAAATCAACATTCCGGAAGCACATACAAGCCACTGGAATGAAACTGATATTGCAGTAATCACCTATGGCAACAGCCTGCTGCAAGACGGTGAAAAACCCCTTCAGACCCTGCACCGTTTCCTGAGCGAACAGCTGGGCGATGCCGTTAGCATTGTGCATATCCTGCCCTTCTTTCCCTACAGCTCCGACGATGGCTTTGCAGTGATGGAGTACACCCAGGTCGGTGACCTGTTTGGTGCCTGGCCGGATATCCAGAAAATCGCCACCGACTTCAAACTGATGTCAGACTTGGTGATCAACCACTGTTCGGCGAGGAGCCGGTGGTTTGAACAGCTGAAAAGAGGTGAATCGCCCGGCAAAGACTATTTCATTGGCGTTTCACCGCAAGCAGATTTGTCTCAGGTGGTACGCCCCCGCACCAGTCCACTGCTTCGAGAGGTTCACACACCAGAGGGCATCGAATACATCTGGTGTACCTTCAGCCATGACCAACCCGACCTCAACTTTACCAACCCTGATGTGTTGCTGGAATTCGTCAAGATTATCCGTTTGCATTTAGAATTTGGGGTAAAAATTTTCCGGCTGGACGCCATCGCCTTTCTCTGGAAGGAACTGGGAACTAACTGTATCAACTTACCCCAGACCCACGAGATTGTGCGCCTGCTCAGAACCCTGATAGAACACCACACCCCGGATGCCATCATCATTACCGAGACCAACATTCCGGTACGCGAGAACCTGACTTATTTCGGCAATGCCAACGAAGCGCACATGGTCTATAACTTCTCGCTTCCACCGCTGTTACTGCATGCCCTGTTGAGCGGAGACTGCCACTACCTGAAGACTTGGATCATGAGTATGCCTCAGGCCATCATGGGCACCGCCTACCTCAACTTCATCGCCTCTCACGACGGCATAGGGCTGCGCCCGGCAGAAGGCTTGCTGGAAGACAGCGAAATCGACGAACTGATCAGCACGATGGAAGATTTTGGCGGCTATATTTCCTGGCGGGCATTAGCGGATCACGTCAATCGCCCCTACGAGATCAATATCAGCCTGTTCGATGCCCTGCAGGGAACACTGGCACACGGCCCGGACCAGTGGCAGGAACAACGCTTTATTTGCGCCCACACTATTATGTTGGCATTGGAGGGCATCCCCGCCTTCTATATTCACAGCCTAGTGGCCACCCGCAATGACTACGAGAAACTACAGAACAGCAACAACAATCGCGCTATCAATCGTCATAACTGGGATGTGGATACATTGCTGGAATTGCTGGCGGAAGACAGCCACCACGCCCGCATCTATCGCGAGCTAAAAAAGCTGATCGCCATTCGCCGCCAGCAGCCGGCTTTTCACCCCAACGCCAGCCAGACCGTCTTGCATCTGGGTGATGCTATCTTTGCCTTCTGGCGGGAAAATCCAGAGCACCAGCAAAGTGTCTATTCACTGAGCAATGTTACCGATCAGCCCCAGATGATTAACGTGGCTGATATCAACCTGACATCTTCCGGGTTATGGGGAGACCTGCTCAGTAACACCATTATCGACAACAAGGCTTCAGATGCCACCCTGCAATTACAGCCTTATCAAACTATCTGGCTCAGTCACCGCTGAGTAACTGGCCTAACGCTGAAGATTAGCAACAGTCTCCTCTTCCACCCTGGTTAGGGCCTCTGCAAGAGTAGGAAAAACCCTACAGCTAGTGCCATCAGGGCTAAATCCTGCCTTAGTGAGTGTTTTTAACGGCTGGAACTGCAAGTCCGCCAAATAAACGATGGTTCCAGCACGGTTACAGGTATCAATGAATTTATACAGCTCGGAGACACCACCGGAGTCTAGAATTGACACACCATCAAGATAGAGCACGACACCATCCCGGTCGGCGCACTGCTGGGCCAATTCACCAAACAGGCGATCTGCCGCCGCAAAAAACAACGGGCCGTTGATTTTTAATACGGCCCACTGTTCTGGAATATCCACATCCACCATTTTTTTGTTGCGGGTGATGTCGCTGACCCGAGTCATCTCTGCGATCTCTTTCATGAACAACAGAGAAGCGAGCACAATACCCGTGGAAATGGCGATCACCATATCAAACAGCACTGTCAGGGAAAAACACACCAGAAACACAAAAATGTCGCTGCGCGGCGCCGTTTTCAGCAGCTGCAGGATCCGCGTGGCCTCACTCATTTTCCAGGCCACCACTATCAATAGTGCCGCCATACTGGTCATGGGTAAGTAAGCCAACAACGGAGCCATAAACAGCAATGCCGATAGCACAACAACGGCGTGAATCATTGCAGCAATAGGCGTTTTCGCTCCGGCCCTTAGATTGGCCGCAGAACGGGCAATAGCCGCTGTCGCTGTGATACCCCCCAGGAATGGGGTGATGATATTTCCAATACCCTGCCCCAACAGCTCGCTGTTGGCACTGTGCTTGGTACCAGTGGCGCGATCCAGCACCACAGCACAAAGCAAAGATTCAATTGCCCCCAGCATGGCAATGGCAAACGCTGCCGTTAGCAGATCCTGTGCCACGGCCCAGTTAAGCTGCAGCACACTCTCCCCGGGCTGAACGCGCAACCATGGCCATTGAAAATCAGGTAACACAGGGGGAATCCCCTGACCAAGTTGGCCATCGGGAAGAACGAAACTGAAGGTCGAGCCAATAGTAGCAATATCGGCACCATGCCCATTCAGAAGAAAGGCTGCGAAACCACCGATCACAACGGCTGGAAGGTGTGGCGGAATTGGTGTTTTTAGACGTGGCCACAACAGCATCACCAGCAGCGTCATCGCGCCCACCAGTAATGCCCAGGGGGACAACACCGGCATAGCCTTAAACAGTGCCAGCACTTTATCTGTATAGTGCGCTGGCATAGGTGTTATTTGCAGTCCCAGAAAATCCTTCAGCTGTAAGGTGGCGATGACGACTGCAATGCCGCCAGTGAAACCCAGGGTTACCGACTCTGGGATATACTCGATATAGCGCCCCAGTCGTAACAGCGCCATAATCACCATCATGAACCCGGCCAGAACTGTTGCAACCAACAGTCCCCCAAGACCGTATTGCTGAACAACCGGGTAGAGAATAACAACAAAGGCTGCCGTCGGGCCGGACACACTGAAGCGGGAGCCACCGGCCAGCGGGATCAGAAGGCCAGCCACAATAGCGGTATATAGGCCATACTGAGGAGCAACGCCACTGGCAATTGCCAATGCCATGGCCAGGGGAATGGCGATGATTCCCACCGTGACACCGGCCAGGGCATCGCTGAGAAAATGTCTCTTGCCATAGGGAGCAGCCGCCAGTGCCGAACGAATGCCATGGCCGACTTTGAGAGAAAACAGGTGCGCCCGGTGAGCCATCCGTGATGTCCCGTAGAAGTGGAAATTAACAGTTGAGATTAATGTGCAGACAAACTAGCATCTCGCCCGGTATTAATTCAATGTTAATTTGATTAACATAATAGAGAATAACGAGAAAGGTAGATAATACTGATGGAAAACCGCACAGCCAGATTGACCCTGCTGATTGACCCAAAGAAAAAGGCGCTGTTTGAAAAACTGTGCTCAGATGAGGATGTTACGCCATCACAAAAAGTTCGTCAGCTAATCCGTGAATACATTGAAGAGAATGTCGGCCCCAACTGGCGGGAAGAGGTGTTCGGACACGAGGATGAAGACTCCTGATCCTATCCTGAACACCTGCCCACTCCCTGCGATCAGTCAATCTGTTCGCTAAAGGGCTTACCTGTCAGCTCAAGCACAATCTCTTTTTTACAGGTGAGGATCGTGACCTGATTTTCATTGGTCCAGTCCATGCTCACCAGATCATCCATCAGCTCATCATCCAGAGCATCCGTTTGGTTGCCCTCTGAGTAGCTGATAATTTCCGGGAACACAATCCGCCGCGAAGGCTCTTCGTCTGAAGGGTCATCCAGACACTCGATAAACAGCAGTCGAACGTCTACATCGTAAACCAGGTTGTAGATATAGGGAGAGCAATCTCCCAGCAGTTCGGCAATCAGTGACATAGGAATACTCGGTGAGGTTGGGACAGCAGCTATCGTACTCTATTTTATGCTAGGTTATTGGATTGGTGAAAATAATTGCGCCAGTTTTACCAATGCGCGAAACAACCAACTACGCTGCTCGATCTGTTCACCACGAAGCGGTACGCAGCTGCGAAAATCCTCTTCCAGCATCTTTTCCACTTCAGTAGCAAACTGGCGATCCCTCACCATCACCGTGATCTCAAAATTTAGCTGGAATGAGCGGTTGTCAAAATTAGCCGTTCCCACATAAGCGCGATCATCATCCACCAGCACAACCTTTTGGTGCAAAAACCCCGGACGATACTGATACGCTTTTATATCAGAATGTTGCAAGTTCATTAATACGGCATAGGAAGAGAGTTGCACTACCCGATTGTCCGTCAGTCCAGGCAACATCAGACGCACCTTTACACCGCGCAGCACGGCCAGACGTAACGCATTGACGATAGATTCATCCGGCACAAAATAGGGGCTAACGATCCACAGTCGATCCTGTGCACTGTTAATGGCATGGAGAAACATCAACTGGCAGGATTCCATCGGGTCCGCAGGTCCCGTCGGCAGGATCAACACACGCTGGTCGCAATCGACACCCACTGGATGCCAATTCATTTCCGGCACCTCACCGGTCGCCCAGTACCAATCCTCCAGAAAGGACAGCTGAGCACCCTGCACCGCAGGCCCCTCCAGCTTCACATGGGTATCACGCCAGGGAGTGAGTCGGCGATGACGGTTAAAATACTCATCACCGATGTTGGCGCCCCCGATGAATGCTTCCCGGCCATCCACCACCACGATCTTGCGATGATTGCGGAAGTTGATCTGAAAACGGCGACGGCGGAACCAGCGCCAGGTTCGGAATGCCTCGATTTGAATACCGGACTCACGACACTGTTTAAGATAACGTCGCGTCAAGCTGAAGCTACCGATGGCGTCATAGAGAAAGTAAACATGTACGCCCTGACAAGCCTTCTTAGCCAACCGGGTCAGCAACTCTCGGCCCAGACGATCATCGCGGACGGTATAAAACTGTACCAGGATGTAATGCTCGGCCCTGTCGACAGCATCGAATATTTCACGAAAAATACAATCGCCATTAACCAATAAATTAACCCGGTTGCCGCGAGTGAATGGCATCAGTGCCAACTGCTCCAACAACTGCACACCAGGCGGCGTTTCACCAGGCAAACTAAAATGCTGCTCCATTTCCGCCAGCATTTTCTGTGCGATACGCTGAATCTCCAGATCACCCTTGCGGCGCGCCTCGACGTAGCCATAAAAACGGCGCTGACCAAAGAACAGGTAAATTGGCACTACCAGAGGTGGCAGAAATACCAACCCCAGCGACCAGGCAATGGCACCCTGAGAAGTACGTGATTTAAAAATAGACTCCAGGGCAAAAATAATCCCAATGACTTCCATCAGGATATAGATCAGCAGCCAGAACTGACTTAGCAACTGCCATCCATCGGAGACAAAATCTACCAGCATGGCAGGCCAATGGTTCACTGACTAGAATTCCTTCCTGGGAGGAAAACGATCATCCAGACTGCCCAGACCGGCACCGCACCATTTGCAGTGGGTGGCATCACGGTCATGCCCAGCCTTCACACAGTTTGGACAGGGGTAGAGCGATTTTTCCCGCTGGATCTCATTGGCCAGTTCCGCGGTAATGATGCCGGTCGGTATCGCAATAATGGAATAACCTGTGAGCATAGCCAAGGTAGCGATGAATTGGCCCATCACTGTATGGGGTGCGATGTCGCCGTAACCCACCGTGGTGATTGTCACAATGGTCCAGTAAATACTGACAGGAATACTGCTAAAGCCATTGTCAGGCCCCTCCACAACGTACATCAGGCAACCAAACAGAGTGCTAAGCACCACCACGGTGAAAAAGAACACGGCAATTTTGCGTCGCGCTTGATAAAGGGAGCGTGCGAGAACATCCGCCTCAGACATATAACGCACCAACTTCAGCACTCGGAAAATGCGCAGCACTCTGACCAGACGAATGATCATCAGGAAATGAGCACCGGTAACGAACAACGCCAAGTAGGACGGGATGATAGATACCAGATCAATAATCCCGTAAAAGCTGAATAAGTATTTGCGACGATTGGGAGAGCAGAAAATACGCAGGGCATACTCAATAGTAAACAACCCCGTGAATAGCCATTCAATGGCAAAAAAACCCGTAGCAAAGCGGCTACTGAAGGACTCAACGGTATTCATAATCACGGCGAACACGCTGATCAGAATCGCGTAGATCAGGAACATATCGAACCGCTGGCCTGCAGGGGTATCGGTGCCAAAAATGATCCGGTAAAGCTCTTGGCGTAACTGCTGATAGTTCATATTAAGGCGATCCATCCTTTTTGTTTTATCGGATTATAGATGGTCGGAGATAGCAATCACTTAATCCTAATGGTTACGCCCTGATTTAGATAGTCAGCCCAGTATTTCCAACACTATACCAAGCAAAACAACAAACAACTTATCAGAGCGGAGATGCGTTTTTTCAGGGCAAAAAAAAACCCCTGAAACAGGGGCTTTTCAATGTAGTGGCGGACCGGACGGGACTCGAACCCGCGACCTCCGGCGTGACAGGCCGGCATTCTAACCAGCTGAACTACCGGTCCGCAAAACTTTCTAATAAATTGGTGGGTGGTACAGGGGTCGAACCTGTGACCTACGGCTTGTAAGGCCGTCGCTCTCCCAACTGAGCTAACCACCCCTCGAAAGAGACGCGCATTCTACCTAATTATCGGGCAGTGTCAAACATTTCAAGCAGCGATTTGCTATACAGCGTGTCGGCATCAAATTAACATACGCAGCCTTACTGCATAACCGGAATCCCCATGGAAATTTTCAAGGAATTTACCTTCGAAGCAGCCCACCTTTTACCCCATGTGCCAGCAGGCCATAAATGCGGCCGCCTGCACGGCCACTCCTACCATGTGCGTCTTTACCTGAGTGGCGAGGTCGGCAACACCACCGGCTGGGTAATGGACTTTGGTGATTTGAAAGGCTATTTCAAACCACTCTACGACCGTCTTGACCATCACTATCTCAACGAAATTGAAGGATTGGACAACCCCACCAGTGAAAATATCGCCCGCTGGATATGGGCAGAGCTGAAACCCTCTCTGCCGCTGTTGAGCCAAGTGGAGATTCGTGAAACCTGCACCTCCGGCTGTATTTACCGCGGCGACTGATAACCATGGTACCCCCCGGTTACCGACGCCTGTTTATTGCGCTACCCGTGCCGACAGATACAGGTAAACGACTGACGCCATACTGCACTTCAGATTCGGGGATCCGCTGGATTGCGGCGGCAAACCGTCACCTCACCCTGGCGTTTCTGGGCCACCGCACCGAAGAGCAGACCCTTAGGGCCATGGAGGTCGTCAATCGACTCGAAGCCGTTTCATTTGAAATACAACTGGTTTCCCTGCAGCGCTTTCCCGATGACAGGGGACGTAATATTGTCGCGCTGCCACTAGTCAGTGAATCCCTTGTGGAATTGCAGCAACAGTTAAGCGCCTCTTTAACGGCTCAGGGCTTTACCCTGAAAGAGCGCACCTTCAGGCCGCATATCACTCTAGGTAAAATCAATCGGGAACGGTGGTCAACCGTCAGCCTCGATCCCGCCATCCCCATGACAGTAGAAACTGTCACACTGTTCCAAAGTGAGTTCATAGAGAATGGCATTATCTATCACCCACTGGCCTCTCAGACGCTGATCTAGCCTTCACCCTCGTCATTGCCAAGAATCTCTGACAACGCCAATTCCAGCTCCGGAAATCGAAACTGGTATTTGGATTCCAGCAATTTGCGGGGATAAACCCGTTGCCCACTCAGCAGCAACTCATCCGCCATTTCACCGAACAGCAGCCGCGCCACTGGGGCGGGCATGGGAAAGATAGTTGGGCGATGCAACGCCTTGCCAAGTGCCTTGGTGAACTGACGATTAATTGCCGCCCTCGGAGAAACCGCGTTAACGCTACCGTGAAGATCACTGCGCTTCAAACAGTGGAAAATAATTTCCACCTCATCATCAATATGAACCCATGGCATCCACTGCGAGCCAGAACCCAATTGGCCACCCAAGCCAAATCGAAAGGCTGGCAACATACGCGCTAAAGCCCCTCCTCCCCGACCCAATACAATACCAGTACGCAAGCAACAAACGCGGGTGCCCAACTGCTCGAACTGGCGAGCGCTCTGCTCCCAATCAGCACATAATCGATGAGAAAAACTGTCGTGATACTTTGCGGCTTCGTCGAGCACGCGGTCTTGGTGAGGACCGTAATAACCTACCGCGGAGCCGCTCACCATCACTTTGGGTGGCACGGTGGCCTTCTGGAAATGTGCCAGTAACCGATTGGTCATCCCCACTCGACTGTCAAGAAATGCCTGCTTGCGCTTTTTATTCCAGCGTCCGGCAACGAGCGGCTCCCCCGCCAGATTGACCAGGTAATCCACGGGCTCTTCTGGGGCAAGTTCATCCAACTGTGTGATCACATGAGTATCGGGCAACAATGTCTGCGCTTTGGCTTTATCGCGGCTGAGAGCTATCACCCTCATACCCCTGGCCAGTGCGGCATGGCAGAAATGGCGGCCAATAAACCCGGTGGCACCGGTAACCAGAACTGCTCTATCTTGCATTGCGTATACTCCCTAGCTAACTAACTGTAACCACCCACTCTGACAGTCTAGCCAACCCATAGAGAATAGTATCAATCAGATCCCATCAGCAGCAGCAGCTCCCTGGTTTTCTGCTCCATCAACTCGATATTTTTTGACTCCACATTGAGGCGCACCACAGGTTCCGTATTGCTGCTGCGCAGATTAAAACGCCAATCCGTATGGGCAATGCTCAGACCATCAACCTGCTCCACACTCTCAGCACCGTCTGCATAACGCCCTTTAAGAGAGGCCATTAAGGCCGGGGCATCATCAATACTTCGGTTGAGCTCCCCCGAGCAGGGGTATTCCGCCATCCTCGCCTTGATCATCTCCGACAATGTCTGGCCAGTACTGCAAATCAGCTCAGCAATCAGGAGCCAAGGGATCATGCCGCTATCGCAGTAAAAGAAATCACGGAAATAGTGGTGGGCGCTCATTTCACCGCCGTATACGGCATTTTGCTCCCGCATCGCCTGTTTGATAAACGCATGGCCGCATTTACTCTGGATAGCCTGCCCACCTAGTTCTTCGCAGATGGCTTGGGTATTCCATATAAGGCGAGGATCATGAATGATCTTCTCTCCAGGATGTTTGCGCAGGAAGGCTTCAGCCAGCAAGCCGACTATGTAATAGCCCTCGATAAATTCGCCCGCCTCATCAAACAGGAAGCAGCGGTCAAAATCGCCATCCCAGGCCAGCCCCAAATCGGCGCCAGTGGCTTTAATGATATCGCTGGTGTGATGGCGGCTCTCCGGCAACAGAGGGTTCGGAATACCATTGGGAAAGCGCCCGTCCGGCTCGTGGTTAACCTTGATCAGCTCGAACGGCAAGTGGCTTTCCAGGGCATCGAGCACCGGCCCGGCCGCACCGTTACCGGCATTGACCACGATCTTCAGGGGGCGGAGTTTGGCGGGGTCAATATAGCCCAGTAGGTGCTCGATATAGGCGTCAGAACAACTGATACGCCGATAGCTGCCCCGTTGCGCCAAATCGGTGGGAGGGAACTCAGCTTCTTCCGCCAGCTGGCGTATTTCCACCAGGCCCGTGTCGGCACTGATTGGACGCGCGCCCTCCCGAACCAGCTTCATGCCATTGTAATCGATGGGATTGTGGCTGGCGGTCACCATGATGCCGCCACAAGTGCCGAGGTGTGCTGTGGCGAAGTAGATTTCCTCTGTGCCGCATAAACCGATATCGAGCACATCGACACCCTCGTCCCGCAAACCGCTGGAGAGAGCACTTTTCAGAGCGGGGCTGGAAGTGCGAATATCTCCGCCCACCACCACCGTCTTGGGTTGCAGCCAACGGGCATAAGCGCGACCAATACGGTAAACCGTCTCGGTCGACAGCTCTTCACCGAGTTTGCCGCGAATATCGTAGGCTTTAAAACAGGTAATTTTCATAGTCCCCACACAAACAAAACCCATGCCACAGGCATGGGCTATCAATCCCAGAATAAATTAACGGCGCGACTTATCAAGCTCAATAACAGCCGCTTTGTGATCCCTGCTCTTCAGGTATTCCCGCACGCTGTCGCCAATTTCCTGGTGTCTCAGGGCATAGGCAATATTGGCTTGCATATAACCCAGTTTGCTGCCGCAATCGTGACTGCAACCGATAATCCGGTAAGCCTCCACTGTCTCCAGTTTCAGCAGTGCTTCAAGCGCATCGGTAAGCTGAACTTCGCCGCCGACACCCATCGGCGTTTTGGCCAGCAGATCCCAAATCGACGGTGACACCACATAGCGGCCTACCACTGCCATATTCGAGGGGGCTGATTTTGGATCAGGCTTTTCAACCATCTTATCGATACTGGCCACCCCGCCAGCCATCAACTCTATACCGTTACAATCCACCACACCGTATTTGTTGACGCTTTCCCAGGGCACCGCCTCCACCATAATCTGGCTGCGACGAGTAGCTTCATAATTCTTGACCATCGAAGCCAGGTTGTCCTGCTGATGATTTGACTGATACTGATCCACCAGCACATCCGGCAAGAGAATCGCGAACGGCTGATCACCCACCACTGGCTGCGCACAACTGATTGCGTGGCCAAGCCCCTTGGCATAGGGCTGTCGAACAGAAATTACCGTTACTTCTCCGGGCACGATGGAGCGCACCTCATCCAGCAGCTGACGCTTGACCCGCGTTTCGAGCTGCGCTTCCAATTCAAAACTGGTGTCGAAGTGGTTCTCAATGGAATTTTTACTGGCGTGGGTCACCAATACAATCTCGGTAATTCCTGCAGCAATAGCTTCATTCACTACATACTGAATCAGTGGCTTATCCACCACCGGCAGCATTTCCTTGGGAATGGCCTTGGTAGCAGGAAGCATGCGAGTTCCCAGGCCCGCGACGGGAATAACAGCCTTACGAACAACATGAGATGTCATATCGAAAAAATCCTTTCTAACTGAATCAGCATGATCTTCGGGTCAAAACATCAGACCCTATCAGCGCCCTAAAACAAGGCCCAATGATGCCATATAACCACAGTAAAACCGTTGGCGCAGATCACGATCCGTTAAGAATATCGCAATCAAAGATGACAGTTAAATGATAAGAAGAATTTTGTGAGCAGATTGCCACGATGGTAATAAGAGACTATTTGCACAGTGTCGTTTTCCATCCCAGCCAAGGCGTAGGTGTGATCGACAATATATTAGAATCGTGCACTTGCAGGCAGGAAATTGGTCGGGGCGGCCGGATTTGAACCGACGACCACTACACCCCCAGTAACTCCAAGAAAACTACATAACATGTTGATATATAAAGTATTTATGATTTTTAAATTACTCAAAAATGAGTAAAACCGCAAAAATTGATCATTGATTCGTAAGGGATTTTTTCGGATAAGAAACCATAATGTGCTCTTCCATACCGGGGGATATTGCTGAATACGCAGAAGAGAGCCACCTTGACCCTCTGTAGTCACCTGACCATAAACTCGTTGAACTGGTGGATGAATTGTTAACGTCCCATCCAGGATAACCAAGCCTTTTTTATGTGAAAGATGACCAACGAGTCAGAAATTACCGTATCGCCTCTCTAAGCATCAATTCCACCATCACCAGAATCGCTGCTTTCACCTTCAGGATTTTCGAATTCCGCTGCTCTCTTCGGTTTCGGTGGTGCAGCCTGCCACTGAACAACATGCTGTCCAACCTCTTCATAGAAACCCGTTACACATGAGACCAATTCAGGGACAAAGTTACGCCGCTGTGTGAATTTCCCGCCAAGGTCTGAAACGGCTTTAATCTCAAATGCTCGCGGTAGCTGCCCCTTACGTTCGCCAATCAAAGCATCGACATCTTCTCTAACTTTGGAGAGTTCCGCGTATGTATCCTGTATTCGTCCCGGCCACTTAGCCACAATCATAAAGCGACCTTTCTCTGTCTTCGAAAGTTGTCGCAGTAACCAGTTGACCGTAGCAGGCGCACGAGCTTTATCTCGAGGAGCATCGACAGACATAGAAACAGTAACCGAACGCCTTGTCAGATCTGCTTCGACAGAAATCGGCGATGCCGCATCAGGAACATCGAGCCGGCTTTCCAGGACCCCCGTGCAAATGAAGTCATTCTGAATAGCTTCGAGACGACTACTAGGGTCTTTCCTTTCCTTAGCACTCAGAATCGTCGTCACATTGGTTTCAAGAGTCCTACTCATGAGCAACGCTGTACAACGAATCAACTCATCCCAATTACTAACCACACAGGGAACAAGAGGAGATTTTTTATCCAGCTTTGACTTGGCAAATAGCAGACTGCACGCTTCAACCCATTCCTTGCCCATTTGCTCAAACTCACTAACACCCGCAGAATCATGCTCAAGGAAACGCACATATTCATCAAGCATGTATGCCTGATCCGGATCAGAAACAGCGCTTTTGGATAATTGAATTTTTGCCTCAGTCTTAAGGTATGACCAAGACCAATGGTAGAGTGAGACTTTTTTGAGTTTCTGCCGATTGATGCTACATGGAGATTGAGACGGCGTAGCCACGAATTGATTAGAAATTGTTATGACAGCGTCAATGCCTTGAGCTTTAGCAATATCCAAGTAACGTTCTACTTGGGATGGTTCAAGAGTAGCCCCTCTTGCCTTAGCCTCGACCAACGCTCTCCATTCCCTTCGGCCGTTATCCACAACAATCAACGCATCCGGACGATCCTTATTGTCTCCGCCTTTGTCCGCCTTGAATACAGGTTCGACCCAAACTTTAACCTTTGAGCGCTTTCCAGTTGGGGCACCTACAGCCCCAAGCACTGCCTCAGCGAACTCTTCCACCGCTGTCAGTATTGCACATGTCACAGATGTATTTCTTAGTTCAGGCTGACTACCAACAGGTATTAATCTAGCAATTTCGCCAGACTTCAAGTATTCAGGTCGCTTCATATCATATCCCTCTGATGTTTATTCCTACTCAAGCAACAAGCCAATTTATAATTTTTTGGCGTCTAACCCCTTATTCATCAGCTTACCCACTGCAATGTTATAAGTGCTCTAACAACATTCAGACTTAACTAACATTCGAAAGCGGGCTTTGCTATTAACAACTTCCCCATCATGTAGGATTTCTATCCAGGGCTCAATTTTCTTCTTTGATTCAGTACTTTCAAGTCCGGCAAAATGCGTCGACCAGCCTGGAGGAGCTTTGGGGGGTAGCCTTTATTTGTCAGTTAGTTCTTTTTTTAAAAAATTCTTTAGTTGATTTAGAGAACTGAACAAGCCCATCTAATTGTTTGAAAGCATCTGGGTGCATACTTAGAAACGAGTTCGTATAGTTCCAGTTCCAATTGTAGTTTTTAATCTGTTTTCGTCGTCGTCTTCCAAAATAGAAATTATTCCAGATAAGCGATTCAGATGCCGGTTTATTTTCTTTAATCAAGCCCTCTAGATAGCCACCTAATATTTGATACTTATGTGGGGTCTCTTCATATGAACCCTCATTGATCTTGGCAACATTCAAGGGGAACAAATCAATTATTTTTCCAGAGGACGATTTTGCTGTCCCTCTCATATAGAAACAATACTTTCGGATGTGCCAAATACAACGGTCCAGCTCCATCAAGGCGTGCGGCTTAAGGTGTGCTGAATACTCCAGATAACGATTTTCTCCGAACTTGTCCAGATAGAGCACAAATTCTCTTACATCCTGAGGTAGCTTGAAGCCTATATCGCTGATGACTTCTATTCTGCGCATCGCTTCGTGAAGATCGTGTCCGACACCCTTTGAGCTTTTATCATTAAAAAGGAGTATTGCTTTGAAGTATTTTTCAACTGCTTGCAGGGCTGACCAGAGAAAAGGTTCCCGCAATTGCGCTCGGTGGCTTAATCTGGCTGCAACATAGTCTTGATCAGCTACGTCGCGGAAAGAACGCCTAGCAAATTCATTTTTAAGTACAAGCTCATCCATATTTCAAATATTCGCGTATCGCACGTATGCATTCTTTAATTTACTAGGCACCACTTTAACAACATTCCATAACCATCAAAAACTCTTTTAGCTATTGGACACTACACTATCAATGTAACTCAGAAACCACAGTAACAAGTTGTTTTTTAATGGTTTTTATTTGTATTCTGATATTCCAAAAATCACAAAAAAAGCAAAAATCGCAAGCACTTTGAACCAACTCGTCCCTTGTAAAGACGAAAATAAAATATATATCGAAAATTCAATAGGTTACGATAATGGAAATTTCAGCCCGGCGCTTTTACAGCTCGCGGATTCGGAAGAAATCTAGGTGGTTTTTCAGAATAATACGGAAACTGAAAGGAAACTAAACGGAAACTGAATGCGATCTATTCGCATTAAGATATATAACAGATTGATTTATAAGAAGAAAATTGGTCGGGGCGGCCGGATTTGAACCGACGACCACTACACCCCCAGTGTAGTGCGCTACCAGGCTGCGCTACGCCCCGATTAGGTATTCAGGAGGACCCTCAAGAAGGCGCACATGATACCGAATGCGCCCGACAATTCAAGAATAAAATCAGGCTTTCAGTACGGCCAACAATTCTTCCAGTTCGCCTACTGTCTGGTCGATCAGCTGGCGCACCTGTGTAGCATCTTCACGGGCATCATCACCACTCATGCGCTGACGTGCTCCACCGATAGTAAAGCCCTGATCGTAGAGCAGCGAACGAATCTGCCGGATCAGGATAACGTCCTGACGCTGGTAATAGCGGCGATTGCCACGACGTTTGACGGGACTGAGAGTGGGAAACTCCTGCTCCCAATAACGAAGCACGTGAGGCTTAACATCACAGAGCTCACTGACCTCGCCAATGGTGAAGTAGCGTTTGCCGGGAATTGCCGGCAACTGATTGTTATTGCTCGGTTCCAGCATAGCTTTCCACTCTCGCTTTAAGTTTTTGTCCCGGCTTAAATGTCACGACCCGACGAGCCGAAATGGGGATTTCTTCTCCAGTCTTGGGGTTACGGCCGGGACGGGTTTTCTTGTCACGAAGCTCAAAATTACCAAACCCTGACAACTTGACCTGCTCATTACTTTCCAAGGCCGTACGAATCTCTTCAAAAAAAGATTCCACGATCTCTTTTGCTTCCCGCTTGTTGAGACCCAGCTCCTCAAAGAGCATCTCAGCCAATTCGGCTTTTGTCAGTGCTGTCATAACTAAACTTACCCCCGGAGGCTCGCTGAAAACTGTTCTTTCATGGCTGATACTACGCTTTCAACGGCAGCATTTATTTCTTCTTCAGTTAGGGTGCGCGAACTGTCCCTAAACGTCAAGCCCATCCCAATACTTTTTCTATTGTTTTCAATACCTTTTCCTTGATAGACATCAAATATCTTTAAGTCAATAAGGTAACTCCCCGCATTCTGACGAACGGTGTTGCAGAGGGCTTCAGCGGAGACGGTTTCCTCAACGATCAGCGCCAAGTCACGTCGTACTTCCGGAAACTTGCTGATCCCCTTAAAAGCCGGCAACTGGCTCTCTATCACTCCAGACAACAATAACTCGAAAAGAAATACCGGCTGACCAAGGTCCAATACTTTCTGCAAACGCGGGTGCAGCTGCCCTATATAGCCCACCAGCCGTCCGTTCCGCTCGATACGTGCACATTGACCAGGATGCAGGGCCGGATGGCTGTCATCTGCAATAAAACAGAACTGATCAAAGCTGTGGCCCTGCTGCAGCAAAGCTTCCACATCAGCTTTCACGTCGAAGAAATCTACTGCTTCACGACTGTTTGTCCAGCGCTCGGGCAGGCGACTGCCGGTAATGGCTCCGGCAATCATGGATTGCTGCTCTAGCCCCTCATGACCAGGGATAAAACGCAAACCGGTTTCAAAAATCCTCACACGGCTTTGCTGACGATTCAGGTTACGCCTCACAGTCGGCAGCAAACCAGACCATAGCGTCGTGCGCATCACCGCCATATCACTGGCAATCGGATTAGCCAGCGCCACACTCTCCAATCCAGGGGATAAGTACTTTTGTACATCAGGATCAACAAAACAGTATGTGATGGCTTCACGATAGCCGCGACCTGTCAGCTGCTGACGCAATGTCGACAATGCCGTCACTCGTTCGTTACTACCAACAATTGGCAAGCTCGCGCTGATAGTGGCGGTCGGCAAACGGTTGTAACCGTAAATACGCGCCACCTCCTCTATCAGATCCATATCAATGGAAAGATCAAAACGCCAGCTTGGTGCACGACATGACCAGCCCTGCCCATCCGATGCAAAGATATCCAGTCCAAGGCGCCGCAGCATGTCACTGACCACATCAGATTCAAATGTGAGAGCGAGTTGTTGCTGCAACTTGGCACGGGACAGAATAATGTTCGCCGGAACTGGCAGGTGTTGCTCCGACTCAACCTGAATAACAGGTCCGGGTTGGCCACCCACAATCTCCAACAAAAGAGCAGTAGCCCGCTCGACAGCCACCGCTTGGAGTTTCGGATCAACACCGCGCTCAAAGCGATGGGATGAGTCCGTATGCAAAGCGTAATCGCGGGGACGCCCAGCGATAGCAATCGGGTCAAAATAGGCGCTTTCCAGGAATATATCCCGAGTCTCAGCGCAGACAGCAGATTGTTTACCGCCCATGATGCCGGCAATGGCCAATGTTTTTTCGTGATCGGCAATCACCAGCGTATCGGCATTGAGCGAAGCCTTGGAACCATCCAGCAACTCTACCTGATCTCCCTGCTCTGCCATGCGCACCACAATGCCACCCTGCAATCGGGCCAGATCAAAGGCATGCATTGGCTGCCCTAGTTCCAGCATTACGTAGTTGGTGACATCGACAACAGGATCAATACTGCGCAAGCCACTGCGGCGCAGTTTCTCCTGCAACCACAGCGGCGATTCTGCCGCCACATTGACGCCGCGAATAACACGGCCAACATAGCGGGGGCAAGCGGCTGGAGCTGCCAGTTCGACGCCAAATACATCATCAAGTTGCGCTGCCACCGGAGCACAGGAGGGCTCGGTCAGGGGCATTGAATTCAATACGCCCGCTTCACGGGCCAGGCCGCGAATACTCAGGCAATCCCCACGATTGGGAGTCAAGTCCACCTCGATCACCTGGTCATCCAGCCCGAGGTAATCGCGCAAATCAGCTCCCACATGGGCGTTGGATGGCAACTCAAACAGGCCACCAGAACCCTCGCCAAGCCCTAGCTCGTCCTCGCCACAGAGCATGCCGAATGATTCCACATCCCGCAGCTTGGCTTTGCGAATTTTCAACCCCCCTGGCAGCTGGGCACCAACTGTGGCGAAGGGAATTTTCAGGCCCTGGCGAGCATTGGGTGCCCCGCAGACAACCTGCACCTCACCGTCAGCACCCCCGGCAACCTGACAAACACGCAACTTGTCGGCGTTGGGGTGAGGTGCCACAGAGACAATTTCACCGACCACGACTCCGCTGAAGGCTGGCGCCACGGCCTCAACCGCGTCTACCTCAAGGCCAGCCATAGTCAACTGGGCGACCAGCTCTGCGGTATCAATTGACGGGTTTACCCATTCACGCAACCAGGATTCACTGAATTTCATTGCTCACCAAACTTATTATTTAGTTTAAATAAACCGCATATCTATTTGTTTTTAAAATTGATTCAAGAACTGAAGATCGTTCTCAAAAAACAGACGAAGGTCATTCACGCCATAGCGAAGCATCGCCAATCGCTCAACACCCATGCCAAAGGCAAAACCGGAATATACCGTCGTATCCACATTGCAGTGGGCAAATACATTCGGATGTACCATGCCGCAACCCATCACTTCGAGCCAACCGGTATTCTTACAAATACGACAACCCGCACCACGACAATTGGTGCACTGAATATCCACTTCAGCAGATGGCTCAGTAAACGGAAAGTAGGAAGGCCGAAAACGCACCGGCAGATCCGCCTCAAAGAATGCCTTGAGAAACTGATCGATGGTCCCTTTCAGGTCAGCCATGCTGACATCACGATCGACGACCAAGCCTTCGACCTGATGAAACATCGGCGTGTGAGTCAAATCCGAATCACAGCGGTACACTCGGCCCGGACAGATAATCCGAATCGGCGGCTCCTGGGTCTTCATAGTACGAATCTGCACCGGCGAAGTATGGGTGCGCAGCACTGTGTTTCCAGTGACGTAAAACGTATCGTGCATGGCCCGCGCCGGGTGGTGGGAAGGAATATTGAGTGCCTCGAAGTTGTGGTAGTCATCCTCGATTTCCGGCCCCTCTTCCACCTTATAACCAACCTGGGTAAAGAAAGCCTCGATACGCTCCATAGTGTGGGTGATCAGGTGTAGACCACCGCTCTCTTCACCCCGACCGGGCAGGGTGACATCTATCGAATCGTTGGCCAGTTTTGCAGAAACAGCAGCATCTTCAAGGCTGTCACGACGCACATTAATTTGTGCCTGCAACGCTTGTTTAACCTCATTGATTCTGGCTCCTGCAGCCGGACGCTCCTCGGAGGATAATTTGCCAAGGCCTTTCAGCAGGTCTGTTAGCTTGCCTTTCTTACCAAGAAATTCGACACGAACCTGATCCAGGGCAGCTAAACCATCGGCCTGCTCAATGGCCTGCTGCGCTTCACTGGCCAATAGCTCCAGGTTTTCCATAGAAACAACCTTTCCAAGCATTTTTCAAAAAATAAAAAAGGGAAAGAGCGGCGACCCTTTCCCTTTTTAATATGCACTATCCAGCGCCGGAAAACCGGCGCGAATATTAAGCCAGGGCAGCCTTCGCCTGTCCCACAACAGCGGCAAAAGCAGCCTTGTCGTGAACAGCCAGGTCGGCCAGAACTCGACGATCAAGCTCAATATTGGCTTTCTTCAGACCAGCAATCAGGCGGCTGTAACTCATACCTTCAGCACGTGATTGCGCGTTGATACGGGTTATCCACAATGCACGGAACGTGCGTTTTTTGACGCGACGGTCGCGGTATGCGTACTGACCAGCTTTAGTTACTGCCTGCTTGGCAACACGGAATACACGGCTGCGAGCACCGTAATAACCTTTTGCTGCCTTCAGAATTTTCTTGTGGCGACGGTGTGCGGTGACACCTCGTTTTACACGTGGCATATCAATCTCCTCTCAAACAATTCGGTTAATCAGGAACGCAACATACGATCGACGAGCGGGGAATCAGAACCATTCATGGTGCTGGTACCACGCAGGTGACGCTTACGCTTCTGCGACATTTTTGTGAGGATGTGACTTCTGTTAGCGTGCTTGTGCTTATAGCCAGCGCCAGTTTTCTTGAAACGCTTGGCCGCACCGCTATGTACTTTTGCTTTTGGCATTTGGGTTCTCCGTTTAAAGACGGGTTAAATATGAAAGAAGTCACTCCCGGACAGTCTGCCAACGGCTGAACGCGGGTAGTGTTGATAAATCCTTCAGGCCAGAGGCCTGTGGGGGATCGAGTTACTTCTTCCTGCTCTTGGGGGCGATAACCATGGTCAGTTGTCGCCCTTCCATTTTGGGGAACTGCTCAACGGTACCCAGTTCTTCGAGATCCTGCTCAATGCGCTTGAGCATTTCCATCCCGAGTTCCTGGTGCGCCATTTCACGACCGCGAAACCGCAAGGTTATCTTGGCCTTATCCCCATTTTCGAGGAACCGCGTCAAATTACGTAATTTGATCTGGTAGTCCCCAATGTCCGTTCCCGGACGAAACTTCATTTCTTTGACTTGAGTCTGCTTTTGCTTCTTACGCTGTGCAGCTTGCTGTTTTTTCACTTCAAACAGCTTTTTACCGTAGTCCATGACTTTACATACGGGCGGTTCGGCATCGGGGGCTATTTCCACCAGATCCAAACCTGCCGCCAGAGCTGCGGCCAGGGCATCTTCAATACTAACAACACCCGCCTGCTCACCGTCTGCGTTCACCAAGCGAACTTCGGGAACATCGATCTCTTCGTTCATTCGAGACCGTTTCGCTGTCCCCTTGCCATAACTTTTCTTGATAATCTAATCTCCGACTTCAGTCTTTTAAATGACGCGACCGCGGCGATTGACGTCTTGGGCGAGAAGCTCGGCAAAGGCTGAAACCTGCATGATGCCTAGATCTTCACCGCTCCGTGTACGTACAGCCACGGTCTGCGTTTCCACTTCCCTATCGCCGATTACCAGCAGATAGGGAACCTTCTGAATTGTGTGCTCGCGGATTTTAAAGCCGATCTTTTCGTTTCTCAAGTCATTTTCGACCCGGAACCCCTTGTTTTTCAAGGCATCCGCTACACTGGAAACGTAATCCGCCTGAGCATCGGTGATATTCATCACCACTGCCTGACAAGGAGAAAGCCAAGCAGGAAATGCACCTTCGTAATGTTCAATCAGGATGCCGATGAAACGCTCAAAGGAACCGAGGATGGCGCGGTGCAACATCACCGGCACCTGACGGGAGCCATCTTCTGCCACATACTGGGCATCAAGGCGTCCCGGCATCGAGAAATCTACCTGGATAGTGCCACACTGCCACACCCGTTCGAGACAGTCTTTCAGAGAAAATTCGATTTTTGGCCCATAAAAGGCACCTTCTCCGGGCAAAAGCTCGTAATCCAGCCCTTTTGCGGCCAGCGCATCAGCCAGGGCTTTCTCCGCTTTATCCCAGACCTCATCGCTGCCAACCCGTTGTTCAGGGCGCGTGGACAACCGGATAATGACATCTTCAAAACCGAAATCCCGGTACACCTCAAACAACAGATCAGTGAAGGTAGAGACTTCCGTCTGGATCTGCGATTCGGCACAGAAAATGTGTGCATCATCCTGCACAAACCCACGCACACGCATCAGACCTTGCAACGTACCAGAAGCTTCATTGCGGTGACAGGAGCCAAATTCTGCCAGTCGTAGTGGCAGCTCACGGTAACTCTTCAAGCCCTGGTTAAATACCTGAATATGGCACGGACAGTTCATCGGCTTGACCGCGTAATCCCGAGACTCGGACTCCACCGTAAACATGTTGTCACGGAACTTGTCCCAATGGCCGGAGCGCTCCCACAAAGTTCGGTCCACCACCTGAGGTGTTTTTATCTCTCGGTAGCCATTGTGACGCTGAACATCACGCATGTAGCTTTCGATCTGCGTGTAAATACTCCAGCCTTTCGGGTGCCAGAACACCATGCCTGGCGCTTCTTCCTGTATATGGAACAGATCAAATTTCTTGGCCAGTTTGCGATGATCGCGCTTTTCAGCCTCTTCCAAACGGTGAAGATAGGCCTTCAATTCTTTCTTGCTGGTCCAGGCGGTACCGTAAATACGTTGCAGCATTTCATTATTGGAATCGCCGCGCCAATAGGCACCGGCCACTTTCATCAGCTTGAAATACTTTAGCTTGCCCGTAGACGGCACATGCGGGCCACGACACAGATCTTCAAAATCACCCTGACGATAGAGCGATAGAGGCTCATTAGTAGGGATACTTTCGATAATTTCGGCTTTATACGCCTCACCAAGCTCCTTGAAGTAGGCTACCGCATCATCTCTGGACAGAACCCGACGTGCCACAGGGCTATCAGCTTCAGCCAGCTCGGTCATCTTCGACTCAATGGCTTCGAGATCTTCCGGTGTAAATGGCCGCTGGTAGGCGAAGTCGTAATAGAAGCCATTATCGATGACCGGTCCGATGGTCACCTGGGCTTCAGGGAATAGCTGCTTCACTGCCTGAGCCAACAAATGCGCCGTCGAATGGCGGATAACCTCTAACCCTTCATCAGATTTATCCGTGATGATGGCTAATTTCACGTCGTGGTCGATCAAAAATGATGTATCGAGCAATGTGTCATCTATCTTGCCAGCCAAGGCGGCTTTGGCCAGACCGGGCCCGATATCGTCTGCGACATCATGAATAGAGACAGGGTTGGGATAACTGCGTTGACTGCCGTCAGGGAGAGTAATTACAGGCATAGTGCAATCCTATTCCAGTGGTGACCCCTACGAAAGGCCACATGGTTCATGCTGCATAGCAGCGCCAAGAGTAAGCGCGCCATTCTACCGGCTTAACATTGAGAATCAAGCTGTTATAGCCAGTGAAAAGGCGTAATTGAGGGTTGTCAGGGGAGGGTCCGACTGGTAAATTACGCGCCTCCTCGCAGAGCACCTTTTTGCAGGCACGTAGCTCAGTTGGTTAGAGCACCACCTTGACATGGTGGGGGTCGGTGGTTCGAATCCACTCGTGCCTACCAAACATAAAAAGCCCACCCTTGATGGTGGGCTTTTTTTTAACCTTCAAATCACCCTTTACTCTTACGCACCGACTCTCGCGTGCACTCACACTCAACTAGAGGGTAAACTGCCACCCTGCTAAATAGTTAAGGTTTACATATGATGCTGCGGCCGCTTCTTATTTCCTCAATCCTGCTGAACCTCCTTTTGAGTGGATGCGCCACTTCCACTGAGAACAAAGGCATTGATCGTCTTCAGGGCCAACCACTGAGCAATATCACCAACAAGGTTGGCACGCCTGACAAACAAGAGTCACAGGGCATCTATATTTGGGAGCACACCGAGCTCATCACCATCACACGCGGGGGCGAAGAAACCGCATTTACTCGTACCACTGTGGCTGCAACCTGCAGGTTAACCGCAGAGACCGAAGGCTCAGATGTTATCTCCAAGGTGACACTGAACGGCCACTATGATGTCTGCAACTTTTTTAGAAGCAAATTGATGTAACTCAAATAAAAGATGGGGAAGCTGGCTTCTTTTGCAACTATCACCCACCGACAAGGTCTGTTAATTAATCCAGGTGGGTAGAGGACCGGAAATCAATGTTAGAAAATGGACCCCTTATTATGAAAAAAAACACGCTTCTGGGGCTGATAGCTGCCCTGCTGTTGGCCGGTAACGTTTACGCTGCCGACGGGGATAGCTTTACCTGCACCGTTGCCAGCATTTACAGATCGGGTGCTGGCATGTCTGTTGATACCAATGGAGAGACATTGCAATTCTCCATCAGCGGCGACACCCTGGCGATCAAAAATACCAGTGAGGGCAAGACGCAAACCCACAACCTGGATATACAAACCCATAACCATTTTGCCGTGTTTGCCAAAAGCGAAGGACAAATGATTTTCTCCTACCGCTTTGGAAGTGGAGCCTTTGAGTGGTCCACCGGCTTTGGCAAGGCCGGCTTTAGCAAGGATAGCGGCCACACTGGACAGCAAATGCGGTTCGCTGGCTCTTGCGTAGCTAACTAGGACATCCCTCTCTTCTGACTGAAAGCCCGTCTTCTAGACGGGTTTTTTATGCCTTCAAGTTTTACGATAAAGACTACTCGCCCGGCGCTAGCCTGACTGGCTGTCGGCTAGCACTAATTGATTCTTTTGCAAATCCAGTTGAGCCAGGGCAATAACGGGAACATCCCATTCACGGATAGCGTCCCTGCCGCGCTCGTAGACTTTCTCGATTACGAACCCTAACGCGCAGATGCCGCAACCACTCTGGCGAAGCAGCTCCAGCATCGCCAAAATAGTGTTGCCGGTACCAAGAAAATCATCAATCAACAGCACCCGATCCGTTGAGGACAGGTACTCTGCTGAAATACTCAACTCCGTCACCTGCCCCTTGGTATGGCTTGGAGCAGTAGCCGAAAAATACTCGCCAGTCATGGTCGTTGGCCGTTTTTTCCTGGCGAACACCATGGGCACCCCCAAGGCCTGGGCTGTTGTCAACGCCGGGGCAATACCACTGGTTTCCGCCGTCACCACCAGGGAAATATTCTCAATACCGGCACCTAAGACGCGCCGGGAAAACTCCCGGCCAATCTCGGTCATCAATGCTGTATCGATGCGATGATTGAGAAAACTGCCGACCTTGAGCAACCCGTTACCGAGGTCGACGGTCTGGGCCAGCATGCGCTGTGCCAGACGATGGCGACGCAACCCTTCCGACAGTGAATCAAGTTCAGCCATGATCGTCACGATTCTGCTGTTCAGCCAGCAACGCAATCACTTCTTCATCGCTGAGTTGAGGAAAGTCCAGATAGTAGCTGCCTACCGAACCACGATAAAAAGGTTCAACCAGAATGGCCACCACATCATCCGCCTCTGTATGCAACACCGCTGCCGTATCGGCCGGAACCACCGGAATGGCCACCACGATGCGACCCGGTCGGCGTGACTTGAGGTCACGGATTGCTGCACGTATCGTCAGCCCGGTGGCGATACCGTCATCCACCACGATGGCCAGCTTGCCCTTGACCGGTACAGGTGTTCGGTCGGCGAGGTAACATTGTCGGCGCCTTTTTGCCTCGGCCACTTCCGCTCTGACCCTGTGTGCGAGCCAGTCCTTATCCACCAATGCCTGCTCTCGCTCATCGCAGAGCGTCTCACCCTGCTCGGTAACGGCACAGATAGCATATTCGAGATTGCCGGGATGGCCAATTTTTCGGGGAATGATTAAATCCAATGGCATATCGAGAGCATGGGCCACTTCCAGACCAAGGGGAACGCCACCCCTTGGCAGTGCATAGACCACACCATCGCCCCCCGCGTATTTCACGGCTAACAACGTGGCTAGGCGTTTACCTGCGTCGACCCGGTTTCGAAATAACATACCCACTCCGACTCACACCCTTCCTCACAAAGTCTAGAAGACCGACTTTGCGAATGCCATAAGGGGTAACCTGGGGAGTACTCCGGCATTCACCCTGTTGGCGGCCTATACTCATTGAAGAATCGCTGATGGGACAGCAGCAATGGCTAATCCAGAACCGACACGCCCCCTCGCCATAGATCTTGAGAGAGTAAGCAATACCGACGTCTCGCTGGTGGGCGGCAAAAATGCCTCCCTGGGAGAAATGATTCAGCGCCTGGGTAATGAAGGTATTCGTGTGCCACCCGGTTTTGCCCTTACCGCCGATGCCTACCGTGAATTTATGGCAGCAAATCAGTTGCAACCGACGATTCGTCAACTCTTGGATGAACTTACCACAGGGAAAATCACACTGGTGGAGGCTGGCAAAGCTATTCGCGATGCCCTGTTGCTAGCCCCACTTCCAGAAACCCTGATCGCTGCACTGACTTCGGCTTACAACCAACTTTGCGCTCGACTGAACCAAACAAATGCAGCCGTTGCTGTACGCAGTTCCGCCACGGCTGAAGACCTGCCCGAAGCGAGTTTTGCCGGGCAACAGGCCAGTTTTCTGAACATTTGCGGCATTGATGACCTGCTTACGGCCTGCCGACAATGCTATGCCTCTCTGTTTACCGACCGCGCCATCAGTTACCGGGAAGCTCAGGGATTCGATCATCTACAAGTCGCACTGTCGATTGGCGTACAGGAGATGGTAGACGCTAGCGAGGGTGCCGCAGGTGTGATGTTTACCCTGGACCCTGAATCCGGCTTCCCTGACGCGGTGGTGATCAACGCTGCCTGGGGACTTGGCGAAGCAGTGGTTCAGGGCCGGGTAATCGCCGACCGCTACATGGTTTACAAACCCCTGCTTGCGCACTCACACCTGTCACCGATCTTCGATAAAACCCTTGGCAGCCAGAAGGAACGACTTGTTTATCAGCAGGGTACTGAGGGAGGGGTGATCTGGACGAACACCTCGCCAGAGCAGTGCAGCAGCTTCGTACTCAGCGACAGCGACACCCTGCAGCTGGCGCGCTGGGCACAACGTATCGAGCAGCACTACGGTTGCGCGATGGACATTGAATGGGTGCGGGATGGTGCCAGTGGTGATCTCTATATCGTACAGGCCCGACCGGAGACAGTCGCCTCACAAAAACCCCGACTGTTACTCAGCCGCTACCAGCTAAAAGGCCGTGGAAAATTATTACTCGAGGGTAGTAGTGTCGGCAGTGCCATCGCCAGCGGTCCGGTCAGGATCATTCGCAATCCCGAAGAACAGGCCGACTTTCCGGAGGGCAGTATTCTGGTGGCTGAGCACACCGATCCGGACTGGGTGCCACTGATGCGTCGGGCAGCCGCTGTGATCACCAATACGGGCGGACCGACCAGCCATGCCGCCATCGTCTGTCGTGAGCTCAAGATTCCCGCCGCAGTGGGTGCCATCGGGGCAACCGAATCATTACCGGAAGGGGAAGCGGTAACGCTATCCTGCGCCGAGGGAGCCACGGCCAAGATCTATGCAGGCAATCTACCCTTCGAGGAAACGGCCATCGACCTCTCCAAACTGCCGCAGCCGCGTACTCAGGTGAACATCAATATCGCCATTCCCGATAGTGCCCTGCAGTGGTGGCAACTGCCCGTCGGCGGCATCGGGCTGGCGCGCATTGAGTTCATTGTTTCCAGCCTGATCGGCGTCCACCCTCTGGCGTTGTTGCAGCCGGAGCGCATTGAAGATAAGCGCGAACAGCTTGCCATCGCCAAGCTCATCAAAGGCTATCCGGATCCGGTCACTTTTTTCATCGACCGGCTGGCACTCGGTATCGCCAAGCTGGCGGCGTCCCAGCACCCCAAACCGGTCATTGTGCGTTTTTCCGATTTCAAGACCAATGAATACAGCAAACTGCTGGGAGGAGGCCCATTCGAATCGCCGGAAAGCAACCCGATGCTGGGACTGCGCGGTGCCGCGCGCTATTACAGCGAGCGCTACCGCAAGGGATTTGGACTGGAGTGCCGGGCGATCAAGCGGGTGCGGGAACAGCTGGGCTTCGACAATGTCATTGTCATGATTCCCTTCTGCCGCACACCTACCGAGGCCGACCGGGTGCTGGAGGTGATGGCGGAGAACGGCCTGGAGCGCGGCAAAAATGGCCTTGAAGTGTATGTGATGTGCGAAATCCCCTCCAATGTCGTGCTGGCGGATCAGTTCTCCGAGCGTTTCGATGGCTTCTCCATCGGCAGTAACGACCTCACCCAACTGGTATTGGGTGTCGATCGCGATTCGGCGGAACTGGCCTACCTGTTCGATGCCCGTGACGAAGCCGTCAAGCGCATGATCAGCCAGGTTATCGAGGTCGCTCACCACTACGGGCGCAAGGTGGGAATTTGTGGCCAGGCACCCTCCGATCATCCGGATTTCGCGGCCTTCCTGGTACAGGCTGGCATCGACTCCATCTCCCTGAACCCCGACAGTGTGGTGAGCACTCTGGGCGCTATCGCAGAAGCGGAGAAGACAATCGTCAGGAATGCTTCAAACTGACAGCAGTCTGGCCACGCCTATTCCGGCAAGGCCACATGGACTGGCTGCAAACTATCCCAGCGGTAGGTGGGGCCATCCCGGCAGACGTAGTGATGAGACAAATCATGCTGTGTCAGATAACAGTGGCCACACAACCCCACAGCGCAGTGCATGCGCCGCTCAATGGACAGCCAGATCGACCGGGGGGAATGCCCTCGCTCCACGAAAAAACAGGCCAAGGTATTCATCATTACTTCCGGGCCGCAGAGCAATACCTTGTCCGGCACCCAACCCAACCTGAGCAGGATGTCATCCATCAATTCCAGCGGTGTTCCCAGCAGGGCGCCACCGAGTTCGGCCTCTGTGGCCGTATCCAGGGTATCAAACAGCGGGACCTGTTGCGCCCAGCGCTGGCGGCTGTCATCCAGCATTTGCAGGGACCGCTGGCGCGCCCCATACACCAGCGCCAGTTCCCGATACGGCCGCTGCGCAATCAGCTGATCGATCAGGCACGCCAGTGGCGCCAGGCCACAACCCCCGGCGACGATTAAAACCCGCTGGCCCGCCAGTTGTTCCATCGGCCAGCCTCGCCCGAACGGGCCACGCACCCCGACCAAGTCACCCGCTCGACACTCAAACAGTGCACTGGTCACTGAGCCCACGCGGCGCACCAAACCACAAAAAATGCCCTCGCGGTCGGGCACCGTGGTAAAGGTAAACGGCGCTTCGCCGGCTCCCGGAACACTAAGCATGAAAAACTGACCAGGCAATGGCGTGGCCATGGCATTCGGGTCGCGCAAGCGAAAGCGATAGCGGCGTGTCGCCTCACCATCGTCAACGAAATCCAGCAGCTCGGCCACTGAGGGTGTGAGACTGAGCAATTCCGCAGATTCAGACATCATCGTCCGGGGCATAGTCCGCAATCCTCCTCATCACCGAGTGCACCCCGATCACACCGGGGCAGGTCTGTTCACAGCGGCCGCAACCGACACAACCGTAGCGACCAAAGGTCTTTGCAAAATTGTCACCAAACTTGTGTGTCCAGAAACGTCTTACCCGCTCGCCAGCTTCCTCACTGGGATTGTGCTGGCTGGCTTCCCGTTGAAAACTTTCATACAGGCAGGAGTCCCAGAAGCGCTGCCGTCGGATATCGCCCTGATCCTCGGACAGATCACGGGTGCCATAGCAGGAGCAAGTGGGGCAAAGGGTGGTGCAACCGGAACAGCCGAGACACTGAATGCCCAGTTGTTGCCACTGCTGGTCGGGCACGCGACCCTGACTGATGGCGGCAATACCCCGGTGCAAGTGGCTGTCGTCCGGGAAAGCGGCAATGCAATCATCAATCCGCCTGTCGCGAGCGCGCAACTCGGTGTCATCCATCTGATCCAGCTCCATTCCACGGATGGCCTCCCCGCCCTTGTCACTGCAAACCATCAACATCCATCCCCCTTCCGGTCTGGCGTGCAGAATCAGATCGGCGCACCCGGCTTTCACTCCGGGACCGGCATCCACACTGGCACAAAAGCCATGTTCGCAGGGCGTGACACAATCGATTCCCACCAGCAGTGCCTGCTGGCGACGGGCCTGATAGTAAGGGTCGCGGGCAAAAAACTGGTCCTGATAAGCAATGGCGGTAAGATCACAACTCTGCACCCCGAATAGTACAAAGGGAGGCGGCTGCGGCAGCGTTTCCCGAAAGCACTCGCCATCGAACACGAACAAGTTTTCCTGCTCGGCAAAAAAATAGCCTTTCGGCGACACCAGCGGTGGCGCAGATTGACCCACATCCTCCAGGGGCTGAACTATCTGGTAGACGCGCGCCAGATGACTGTGAAGGCGCTCAAGCGTATCGAGGAGATAACAGGACATCATCTCTCGATGCCTCCTTGCTCGGCATTGAGCTGGTCCATGGAGCGTGGCACCCGGCCCGGTGGAAGCGGCTCCACAGCGACGGCACAGGCTTTCAATTCCGGCATCTTGGTCACTGGGTCTTGGGCGTTATTGGTCAACTGATTGGAGGGCGCCTCCCGGAAATGGTAAGGCATGGAAACCAGTCCCGGCGGTAGATCCTCGCTGACCATAGCGCAGGTCTCCAGGTAGCCTCGACGGGAGCGGACCCCCACTGGCGCGCGATGCAAAATGCCCAGATCCCGGGCATCAGCGGGATTGATAAACAACAGACCCGGCGGGATTTCCCGTTCCAGCAGCGGCGACTTGCGGGTCATCGAACCACAGCCGTAGTGAAAGTGGAGACGGTTGGTGGTCAGCAACAGCGGGTACTCCGCGTCAGCCGATTCATCAATCTCTGTGGGATGTACGGGTATCAACCGCGCCCGCCCAATGGGAAAGCTATTGCTATGCAGTACAGCGGTACCATCAGGGGTCTCCGCGGAACAGGGCCACTGCAAGCCACAGTGTTCATCAATGTGCGGGTAACTCATGGCACTGTAGCTGGGAGTCAGCGCTGCCATCTCGCGAAATACCGCCTCGCTGTCGGACCAATCCAGCTGATCACTGCCAAGCTGACGGGCAATTGCCGCCAACCACTGCCAGTCGCCGCGAGCTTCGCCGGGTGGCGGCAACGCTTGGCGCACGTGTTGTACACGCCGCTCGCAGTTGGTGAACGTGCCGCTTTTTTCGGCAAACGAAGCCGCCGGCAACACCACATCCGCCATCCTCGCGGTATCGGTCATGGTCAGTTCTGCCACCACCAGCAGATCGAGTTTTGACAGGGCAAGGCGCTCCTGATTCTGATCCGGATCGGTGATCACCGGATCCTCACCAAACAGGATCAGGGCACGAAAACTTCCGTCCAGGGCCGCCTTCGACATTCCCAGCGACGTCAGACCCGGTTGCTCCGGCAGCGCCGTTTTCCAGGCGTGACTGAATTTATCCCGCGCCGCCAGATCCGCAACGGCCTGGTAGCCAGGGTAGACATTGGGCAGGCAACCCATGTCGCAGGCGCCCTGTACATTGTTCTGGCCGCGCAGCGGGTTGATGCCGGTGCCGGGGCGGCCGATCTGGCCACAGACCAGCGCCAGGTTGGACAGGGCGATGACGTTGTTGGTGCCGCTCACATATTGGGTGATGCCCATGCCGTAGAAAATCATCGCCCGGGACGCCTTGCTGTAGGCGCGGGCCATTTCGCGGATAGTTTCCA
Organism: uncultured Porticoccus sp.; assembly: GCA_947259505.1. Classification (GTDB taxonomy): domain Bacteria; phylum Pseudomonadota; class Gammaproteobacteria; order Pseudomonadales; family Porticoccaceae; genus Porticoccus. The sequence continues at coordinate 182,871 of CAMYLT010000002.1, forward strand.
GATCGATTCCGGTGGTGCGCTCCACACCGTCATAGGCATTGGCCACCGCAGCCGCCAACGGTACCAGCCCTTCGCAGCGGGCTTCGATATATTCGCTATCCTGCCAATGGTTGTCGAGGATGGTTTTGATCAGTGCATTGATCAGCGCGATATTGCTGCCCGGCTTCAGTTGCAGATGCATATCCGCCAGTTTGGCCAGGCGGGTGCGGCGGGGGTCCACCACGATCAGCTTGGTGCCCGCCAGATGGGCGCGCATGATGTGACCACCGAGAATAGCGTGGTTTTCGGTCGGGTCGGCACCGAACACCACAATCAAATCCGTCTCAAAAATATCGGCAGCACTGTTGGTCATCGCGCCAGAGCCCAGTGTCTGCTTCAACCCCGCCACGGTGGGGCTGTGGCAAATGCGGGCACAGTGGTCGATGTTATTGGTTTTCAACACTGCCCGGGCCAGCTTCTGGGCAGCATAGTTGTCTTCATTGGTGGCGCGGGCACTGCTAATGATGCCCACCGCCATTGGCCCGTCTTCATTCAGAACCTGCTGCAAGGCTTCGCCGATGGTCGTCAGAGCCTCATCCCAGCTAGCCTGGCGAAATCCACGCGGTGTACGGATCAGGGGATGTAGGATACGGCCACGCAGGTCAACGCCATAGGCGCTACTCCAGCCCTTGGAACAAAGCTGACCGCGACTTACCGGGTGATCGAGTTGAGGTGTAACAGAGATCAGCCGGTCGTCCTCTGTATGCAGATTCAGACCGCAGCCTACGCCACAAAACGGACAGATAGTTGTCGTGGTTTGGGAAACCATGACTATTTACTCCTTGCGGGCCAGCGACTAGATACCTACCGAAGTGATTTAATCAGTATAGGAAATAGACGACTGCCAACAAGTGATAAAAAAACGTCTGAAAACCAAGAAGCTGGCATTTTAGGGGACACCATCCACCATTTTTTTCAACTGATGTACCTGATCCCGCAAGCGTGCAGCTTCTTCAAATTCAAGATTCCTGGCACTCTCGAACATCTTCTCTTCCAATGCGGCGATCTGGTGCCAAAGATCTCCTGCCGATGCAACAGGGGATGTATCCGTTTTGTACTTGCCCGAACGCTCTGCCACCTTGCGGCCACCTTTACCCGGGATACTTCTGGCCCCTTCCATGATGTCGGCTACCGACTTATGGATACCCTGTGGCACCACATTGTGCTCAAGGTTATAGGCCAGTTGTTTTTCTCGGCGCCGTTCGGTTTCATCCATGGCCCGTTGCATGGAACCTGTCACCTTGTCCGCATATAGAATCGCCCGACCATTCACATTGCGCGCTGCACGGCCAATGGTCTGGATCAGTGATTGCTCCGAGCGCAGGAAGCCTTCCTTGTCTGCATCAAACACTGCCACCAGAGCCACCTCGGGCATGTCGAGTCCTTCCCGCAACAGATTAATGCCGACCAGCACATCAAACTCGCCGAGACGCAGATCGCGAATAATTTCCACCCGTTCAACCGTTTCGATATCAGAGTGCAGGTAGCGCACGCGCACACCGTGTTCACTCAGGTAGTCGGTCAGATCTTCCGCCATGCGCTTGGTGAGTACCGTAATCAGCACCCGCTCGTTTTTAGCGACACTCTCACTGATCTCAGATAGAACATCATCTACCTGCGAGCTGGCTGGACGGACTTCTATCTGCGGATCAATCAAGCCGGTGGGTCGCACCACCTGCTCGACAATTTGCCCTGTTTTTTCCGCCTCATATTTAGCCGGTGTAGCCGAAACAAAAATCATCTGTGGTGCCAAGCGCTCCCATTCGTCAAAACGCATAGGCCGATTATCCAGCGCAGAAGGCAACCTGAAGCCATACTCCACCAGTGTTTCCTTGCGTGAACGGTCACCCCGATACATGCCCCCCAATTGGGGAATGGTCACGTGAGATTCGTCGATCACCATCAGGGCATCTGCAGGAAGATAGTCATATAACGTGGGGGGCGCCTCTCCCGGCTCGCGACCGGACAGATAGCGGGAGTAATTTTCAATACCTGTGCAGTAACCCAGTTCCTGCATCATTTCCAGATCGTAACGGGTACGTTCACGCAGACGCTGCTCTTCCACCAACTTGTTGACAGAGCGCAATTGCTCCAGCCGCTCGGCCAGTTCCACCTTGATGTGCTCCATCGCCTCCAGAATGGTATGCCTAGGCGTGACATAGTGGGATTTCGGGTAAATCGTCACCCGCGGCACCCGGCCAAACACCTCCCCTGTCAGCGGATCGAACAACGAAAGATTCTCTACCTCGTCGTCAAACAGCTCCACTCGAACCGCTTCATTGTCAGAATCGGCGGGGTAAATATCGATGACATCACCACGTACGCGGTAAGTGGCGCGTTGGAACACCGCATCATTTCGGGTGTACTGCAATTCAGCCAGTCGTCGCAAGATGCCGCGCTGATCCACCCTATCCCCCCGCACCAGATGCAGCACCATCTTCAAATAAGACTCGGGGTCACCCAAACCATAAATGGCTGATACCGTCGCCACCACGATCACATCCTTTCGTTCCATCAATGCCTTGGTGGCAGAAAGGCGCATCTGTTCGATATGTTGGTTGATCGCCGCATCTTTCTCGATATAAGTATCGGATGAGGGAACGTAGGCCTCCGGCTGGTAGTAATCGTAATACGAGACAAAATATTCCACGGCGTTGTCAGGGAAAAAGTCCCGAAACTCACCATAGAGTTGGGCTGCCAGGGTTTTGTTGTGGGCCAATACAATGGTCGGCCGTTGTACCCGGCTGATGACGTTCGCGATCGTAAAGGTTTTGCCCGACCCGGTTACACCGAGCAAGGTTTGTGCAGCCAGCCCCGCTTCCAGCCCGCCCACAAGAAGCTCAATGGCCTGCGGCTGGTCGCCAGAAGGCTGATACGAACTATGGACTTTGAATGGGTGGGACACGTTTAAGGGACTCCAAATCATTGGTCAAACCGGTTCATTATACGCCAGAAAACTGCCTAAATTCGTGGCCTCAGGAGGGTTGACTCCCTCAAAATCGAACTATAAGATACGCGCCTCTCAACGAGACCATTCCGCCTTAGCTCAGTTGGTAGAGCAAATGACTGTTAATCATTGGGTCGCTGGTTCGAGCCCAGCAGGCGGAGCCAAATACTAAAAGGACTGTAGCGATACGGTCCTTTTTTTTATGTCCAAAAAAACTTGCTCCGAGTAACTACTGGGGTCACAAACGCACTCGATATTTGCAGACACAAAAAACCCCGGTCATGGGGAGTGATCCGGGGTCTGCTTTGGGGAGAAGCAATGTACTTAATTAGTCATCGGCAGTGACAGAAAGTTCATAGTTCATCTTCTTTTCTATTAGCTCACCCCTAAGCACCTCCACATTCTTCGTCGCTGAAATCGCCAGCTTGATCTGCCGAGGTTCCATACCTAACTCGACACACACTTGGCTATCAGGTTTTAAGAAGCACGCCTTCCAAGCTACGTCCTAGGCATCTCTCTGTTTTTTCAAGCGCTTTTCTTGCGGATATCCTTGATCACGTCATAGGCGTGGCTGATTTCCTGGGTCCGCTCTTCCGCCATCTCTCTCATGCTTTCAGGCAGACCCTTGCCGGCCAGTTTGTCGGGATGGTTTTCGCTCATCTGTTTACGGAACGCCTTCTTGATCTCGGCATCGCTGGCAGAGGGCGATACACCCAGCACCTTGTAGGAATCATCAATCTGCTGTGTGGTTTGGCCATGACTCGGGCCGGCACCAGCGTGTCCAGCATGAGCTCCACGCAACATGGCTTCCAGCTGATCGACCTGGCTTTCAGGCAGCCGCAGTACTCGGGCGGTGCGCACCAGCATTTCATGCTCTGCAGGGTGGATGACACCATCGGCCGCGACGGCGGATACCTGCACCTGTAGAAACATCTTTAGTAAAGCCGGTTGCCCACCACTGATATGCAGAAAATGATTGAGTTCCGCATCCAAGTCAAAGTCCGGTGCTTTGCCTCTGTTGAAGGCGGCCTTGGCTTTGGCTTTCTGGTCTTCATTCAGGCGAAAGCGAGCAAACATGGTTTCCGCCATCTGTATCTCGTCTCTGGATACCACACCGTCGGCTTTGCACAGGGCTCCCATAACCGCGAAAACAGATTCAACGAAGCCGGCCTGTATCTTCTGAAGTTTGCCAAAAAGGTGGCCTTTCATGAAGTTAAGAAATAAAGCACCTATGGCAGCACCAATAAGTAAGCCAGGTAATTTCCCAAAGGCGTAGCCGAGCAGGCCGCCAACAATGAGAGCAAAGCGCATTAATTTGTCCTGAGTCAGAGGTGAAAAAGGCTTAAGAATATACGTGTTTTTCAATAGATATTCACGAAGAGCCTTTCTACCCCCTTTCTGGGGCATCAATACCAGTCAACCTGACCTTGTGAAGAACGTTTCCAGCTTCAAGGACATTAACCGTGTCGCCATCAGTGATGTTGACCACCGTCCCGGTAAAGTCGGCATAGACAAAGATTGAGAGAAGAATAGTAGAGAGGAAATAATTGGCTTGAGCATTACGAAGATCTAAAAAAGCCCAGCAAGCTAAAACTCCCTTGGCTTTCATCCCCTTCTATTCCGTCAGAGGCAGCTCAAGCTGCACTCCTACTCAATTAGTCTTCAGCATTTCCCGCACCACATAATGCAAAATGCCACCGTTTTTGAAGTACACCGCTTCATTTGCGGTATCAATCCGCGATGTTAAATCGCAGGTTATAGTTGAGCCATCCTTGTAGGTAATGGTCATTTTCAGGATTTGCCCTGTTTCGATTTCACCAGACATGCCTTCTATACTGATGGTTTCTTCACCGGTCAGTTTTAGGCTTTTGCGATTCGTGTCGAGAGGAAACTGCAATGGCATCACGCCCATACCAATCAGGTTGGAACGGTGAATCCGTTCGAAAGACTCGGCTACTACGGCGTTAACGCCCAGCAATCGAGTGCCTTTTGCTGCCCAGTCGCGGCTGGAGCCTGTGCCGTATTCTTTACCGGCAATGACGACTAAGGGAGTGTTCTGCTCTTGGTATTTCATCGCGGCATCGTAAATGGCCATCTGCTCGCCTGTGGGCACGAACTTGGTGTAACCACCTTCAACATTATCCAGCATTTCGTTTCTTATACGCACGTTGGCGAAGGTGCCGCGCATCATCACTTGATGATTGCCCCGGCGTGAGCCGTAGGAATTGAAGTCTTTAGGGTCGACACCGTTTGCTTGCAGGTATTTGCCCGCTGGGGTATCGGGCTTGAAAGAACCGGCGGGGGAGATATGGTCGGTTGTCACCGAGTCGCCCAACAAGACGAGAATATTGGCATCCTTGATGTCGCTTATCGCATCTGGCTCTTCTCGCAGCCCTTCAAAAAAAGGCGGGTGCTGAATATAAGTCGAACTGTCAGTCCATTTATAGACTTTTGTTTTCGGGAATTCGATGTCCTGCCAAATGGCATCGCCGTCGAACACTGCGCCATATTCTTTATGGAACATATCGGTTTTTACTTTTTCAACCGCTTCGGCAACTTCCTGTTGGCTAGGCCATAAATCTTTCAAGTACACCGGCTCGCCGTCTGAACCAATGCCGAAAGGCTCTTTGGTCAGGTCCAGTCGTACGTTGCCTGCTAAAGCGTAAGCTACAACTAGTGGCGGGGATGCCAGCCAATTGGTTTTTACTAGCGGATGCACGCGGCCTTCGAAATTTCGATTACCAGAAAGGACCGAAGCCACGGTCAGGTCGCCGTCGGTTATGGCTTTCTCAACTTCATCTGGCAAAGGTCCTGAGTTACCAATACACGTGGTGCAGCCATAACCGACGAGATTAAAGCCTAATTTATTGAGCTCAGTATCGAGCCCAGCCACTTTCAGATAGTCGGTGACCACCTTAGAACCCGGCGCCAGCGAGGTTTTAACCCAAGGCTGAGTTTTCAAACCTTTGGCTACCGCTTTTTGGGCGATCAAACCAGCGGCCATCATCACGCTGGGGTTAGACGTGTTGGTGCAAGAGGTAATAGCGGCGATCACAACGGCACCGGGATTAAGATGGAATGTCATTCCTCCCATCTCCAGTGGCTGACTTGATGAATGCTCATAGCTAGCGTGAACACCCACGGCGGTTTGGCCGCCTTCGGAATCAAGTTTGGTTTGCTGAGTTTGAGCAGGGTCTTCGGCGGTTTTCATTAATAACTCAAACGACGCCTTCATATTTTTCAGGGCCACCCGATCTTGCGGGCGCTTAGGGCCTGCAAGGCTGGTTTCGACCTCGCCCATGTCTAGTTCAAGCTTGTCGGTATAGACCGGCTCATACCCAGGCTTACACCATAATCCTTGAGCTTTGGCGTACTTTTCGATCAGCTCAAGTTGGCTTTCTTCGCGACCGGTTAAGCGCATGTATTTGATAGTTTGCTCGTCCACCGGGAAGAAGCCGCAAGTCGCACCGTATTCCGGTGCCATATTGGCAATGGTAGCGCGGTCTGCCACGGGCATGTCGTGCAGGCCGTCACCATAAAATTCAACGAATTTGCCGACGACGCCTTTCTTGCGCAGCATTTCGACAATAGTCAGCACTAGGTCTGTGGCGGTTATCCCTTCTTTAAGTTTACCGCTGACTTTAAAACCCACTACTTCTGGAATCAGCATAGATACCGGCTGGCCCAGCATAGCGGCTTCGGCCTCAATACCACCCACGCCCCACCCAAGAATACCAAGGCCATTGATCATAGTGGTGTGGGAATCTGTACCCACCAACGTGTCTGGGTAGGCAACTGCTTTGCCGTCAATCTCTTTATGCCAGACCGTTTTACCTAAGTATTCGAGGTTAACTTGGTGGCAAATGCCAGTACCGGGTGGCACGACGCGGAAATTATCAAACGCATGCTGACCCCAGCGCAAAAACTCGTAACGCTCTTGGTTACGCTTCATCTCAATGGCTACGTTATCTTTAAATGCGGAGGCATTACCGAAGTGATCGACCATCACCGAGTGATCAATGACCAAATCCACAGGGGTTAGCGGGTTGATCATTGCAGGATCTTTGCCCGCCGCTTCAACGGCAGCACGCATGGCCGCGAGGTCTACTACGCCGGGGACACCGGTAAAGTCTTGCATCAGAACTCGCGCGGGGCGGAATTGAATTTCGGTGTCTGATTTGCGGTCTTTCAGCCATTGCACCATGGCTTCAATGTGCTTGCGATCAACCGTGGAGCCGTCTTCGTTGCGGAGCAAATTTTCGGTTAGCACTTTGAGCGAGAAAGGTAGCCGGTTCAAATCTCCCAGCGTTTCTGCGGCTTTGGACAGGCTGTAATAGTGGTAGGTTTTACCGCCAGCTTCGAAGCTGGATAGCGTGTTGAGACTGTCTTTATTCAGTCCTGATATCGACATCTGGTACCCCCTGTTTGTTAAAATCCAGCTTACCGTAACCCTGATGCCCCCTGAACGTTGCCACTTACAACAGGAATGCCATCTTAAGGATGTTGTCTTTCTCGGGTTTTAGTAAGGTATGGAAAAGGCCATTTAGTTCATATTTAACCCCAACCCACTTCTTGGTTCGCGGTTTTATATGGCTCAAATGCCAATAACTTACCTGGCGTTTATGAGCTAACTACTCATACCCAGAAATCACATCAAACTGCTCTTCATCAATAGCGCTTTGGCCAAGCACGTTGAATTCGAGCCCAAACTTTCCTTGCAGTTCATTGATGTTCTTTTCAACGCGTTGCATGGCGGCTGGCACTTTCTTCGTGCATACGATGCTTTTTTTAAGAGGTTGCCATTTAGCTGTGGAGAAAGAGGAAAGCGTGTCGTTAGATACTTAGGAATCTTATTGCGGGTGTTTTTCTCGGTTATTTTTTCCAAACCGGCAACTCCCGCATCAATTTGACATCATTAATCAATGATAGCGCCTTCCACTCTTCTAGAGGGAAGCGAATCCCGTCCTCCTCAGCGCCATACTTTTCCATCAGCTCTGATTCAATTTTTGTATTCAGCTCAAAAGTACCTATACCGAGCATTCCCCATCCACGAAAAAGCCTGGCATCAATGACAGAAAAGCCAATGATACTTAACTCATCATGTCGATCATCATGAAAAATGCGTCGGAAAAGTGCATTAACATCCTCGAATTTACCCTCTAACACTTGCAGAAAATGTGTTTCACTCGCCAACAGAATACCTGTAATGCCAGATGCTTCATTACTTGGCACACTGGACATGATGATGTCCTGAACCAAAGTCCAATTAAGCGGAGTGACACTGCGGCTCTTGTAGATAATTCGATACATGATGCAACCCCTTAACCATGAATATAATTTCTTTTTTTATTGTCGTTAGCGCTTGTAGACATCAGGCTCAAGCCTGAACGCAAGCATGTTTTATAATTTCCTGACCATCCTCTAGCCTAGCTTTAATCAGCTCTATCCCTCGTTCATCTTCAGGCTTCATATCAGACCAGGCGATCGTCACTCTATATGTCTTAAACCTGCTAGATCATTGCCGACTAATTCGCTACTCATCTGGGGAATAGCGCAAACCGCTTTTAGCAAGCTCGCGCCACATGCCAATATAAAACTCCTGAGAGGGAAGATTTTTTACGCAAACCGTCACGGTTGCCGAAAGGTTATCAAAAAACGTTGATGTGCCCGTGTTTGATGTTGACGCTATTTCTGCTGCCAGAAAAGTTCTCATCGAGCCAGGCATTTCGGTTGAAACTGATTTTGCAATATTCCAAACAGCATCAAACTTTTCTTGAGTCATTTCGTCATGAAGTGAGTCTGCGACTGTAGCCATGATGATGGCTATTTCCGCCCCACCTGCTAACTCACTCAACTGTTGTGATCTTGCAGGGGACGAGTCAGACACAATATAGGCAAGTGTGTCATAGGCTGCCGAGCACATCGCCCATGCCTCTGCCTGGCGATTCACATCAGTAATCTCAAAAAAAGGTTCGTCCGCATTAATGTATGAAATGCCACTTTCCGATGCATGCACATCAACAATATAAAGTAGCCATATGATATAGACCGCTATAGATACCGTTTTTTTCTTCGTCATAATATCCACCCATTCTCACAGCCTAATCATCCCGTTCAGCACCTCTTCCCGCATACCATATTACTTAGAAGTCATGCCAGGATTTGCTTACCTATTTAGCGGCATCTGTGATGCGCCCTTAACGATTTCCATCGAAGATGTAAGCTCGATGTTTTAACCCTTAGTTTGTACGTGTATAAATCAACCGCGGATCTATTCGTAGTTTGAGCACATCGCAATTCAGTTCCTGATAGTTATCGCGGAGGTAACTTTTAGGGAATATAAAAAGATCTAACGACACGTTTCTACGCCATTTTTGGCTCTCTAATGGCGTACCTTCTACCCAAATAGCGTGGCTTATTCAATGGGCTTCTGTGGCACTATCAGTCCTACTTAGAAACACTGTATGTCTACAACCTGAATAGCTGCTGGCCCCATTAGGTTGCTCGCTGTGCCCCAGGAGGGGGCGCCAAACAAGAAAAAGAGCGGTATGATTGCAGCCCTTTTTTTATACCTCTAAACTGATCCCCGCATTAGCCATGACAAGCCGCCTCCAGTCAACAAAAGTGGGGTGCAACCAACGCTAGTTCACAAGCTAAAACTGAAAATAACAACTAAAGCGACAGGCACTTGATATGAAAACCATACCCTTGGTTCGCACACTGGCCATTTTTTCTGTACTGGCAACCCCGTGTTTCGCAGACGCCACCTTTGACGATACGCTGCTGGAAGCCCAAAACGGCAACCCTCTGGCACAGCGAGAACTCGGTATTCTTTACGCCAATGGCTCGGGCACACAACAAGACAATATCAATGCCTATATCTGGCTATCTGCAGCAAAGCACAATGGCGACGACATCGCGGCAAAAAATATCCCCATATTAAAAAAGCACATGTCGTTGCAAGAAATCCTCAAAGGACAGGCAAGAGCAGCACGCTGTATCGGTTCCAACTACCAGCGTTGCAAGTAGCTCCCGGCCCAAACAGATCACATTTTCCTAATTTATGCGCCCGGACTGGGCGTCCCCACCCGAATCGTCTAAGGTTGCGTATAGAAGAACTTGCAAGGGCGACCTTGCGCCAGCCATTAAAGGTGAAATAACCATGTTGCTATCGCTATTGCTGTTTATCGCTTTATTGGTTGCGGTGCTTTATTACCGCCCCTCACTGCAGTTGGGCTCGATAATCATGATCATTGGCACTTTTGTGCTGACAGCCTACAGCCAAGCTATGTGGTTGGTTCTGTTTCCCACTCTGGTCATCGCTGCAATACTCAACATTCCCCGCTGGCGGGAACAAGCCCTCACCAAACCTGCCTATCAATTGCTGAGACGCTCCATGCCCAGCATGAGCAAAACCGAGCGAGAAGCTCTGGAGGCTGGCACAACCTGGTGGGAAAAAGAATTATTTAGCGGTCAACCAGACTGGGAAGTATTTGCCGATATCGATCTGCCCAGGCTGAGTGAGCGGGAGCAGAGTTTCCTCGATAACGAAGTAGAGCAATTGTGCCAACTGGTGGACGAATGGGACATTGAACAGCGCAGGGATTTGTCCCCGGAAGCCTGGGACTTCCTCCGACAGAATGGCTTCTTCGGGCTGATTATTCCCGAGGAGTTCGGCGGACTGAACTTCAGTCCCTATGCACAAAGCCGCATCATGAGCAAAATTGCCAGCAAGTCCCCCACCACGGCGGTCACCGCCATGGTGCCCAATTCTCTGGGGCCGGGTGAGCTACTGGTCAAATACGGTACCGAGGAACAAAAGCAGCACTGGCTACCCGGACTTGCCAACGGCACGGAGTTACCCTGCTTTGGTCTGACTGGCCCAGAGGCCGGTTCCGACGCGGGTTCCATTCCAGATATCGGTTTAGTGTGCAAGGGAGAATTCAACGGCGAAGAAGTCCTCGGTCTGAAACTGACGTTCAACAAACGCTGGATCACCCTGGCTCCGGTAGCCAGTGTCATTGGTCTCGCCTTCAAGCTACGCGACCCAGAAGGCCTGCTCGGTGACCCCAACACCGTGGACTACGGAATTACCTGTGCCCTGCTGCCGGCAACCCACCCGGGCATTGAGATTGGCCGGCGCCACAATCCCGGTGCGCCATTCATGAATGGCCCCATAAAGGGTGAAAACATCTTTATCCCGATTGACTGGATCATTGGCGGTGCCGCCATGGCGGGCAAAGGCTGGCGCATGCTCATCGAATGCCTGGGTGCCGGGCGTGGGGTATCTTTACCCTCACTGGCGACAGCTGGCAGCGAGATGTGCTATCTCACCGTAGGAGCCTTCGCCCGCATCCGTCGTCAGTTCAATATGGAGATTGGCAAATTTGAAGGCGTCCAGGAAGCCACTGCAGAAATTGCGGCTGGTGCGTACACGCTTGAGGCGATGCGACAACTGGTTACCCGCGGGCTGGAAGACGGTGCCCCCGCAGTGCTCACCGCCATGGCCAAATACCATGCCACCGAACGCATGCGCCAGATCGTCAATCACGCCATGGACGTGGTGGGCGGCCGCGCCATCCAGCTCGGGCCCCGCAACTTTCTGGCGATCATGTACCACACTATGCCGGTGGCCATCACCGTGGAAGGGGCCAACATTCTCACTCGATCACTGATGATTTTCGGACAGGGTTCCATGCGTTGCCATCCATTGTTGTTTGAGGAATTACAGGCTCTGCAACTGGACGATGAACAGGCCGGACTCGCCGCTTTTGAACCGCTGTTGTTGGCCCACCTGGGACACAGCAGCAACAATGCGGCCAGAACACTGGTCTATGGCCTCAGTAGTGGTCGCGGCAGTCCGTTACCGGTTGATACTGATGCCTTCAGCAAACCCTGGTACGAGAAAATCAATCATCTGAGCGCAGCCCTGGCCATCTGCTCCGACGTCGCACTGGGCACCTTGGGCGGAAGTCTCAAGCGCCGGGAGCTACTCTCTGCACGGCTGGGGGACATCCACAGTGAACTGCTAATTGCCAGTAGTCTTCTCAAATACCGCAATACTCAGCAACAGTGTGAGGCCAACGACGTCCATGCCCACTATGCGCTGCAAAACTCTCTCCACAATGCCCAGCAGGCTCTGCTGGCCTTCTGTGACAATTTTCCCCAGCGCTGGCTCGGTGTCGCATTGCGTGTTCTGTGCCTACCTATAGGACGTCGCTATAAGGCACCAGATGACAAGCAAGTTCGCTTGTTGGGAAAATTAATCATGGAACCAAACCCAGTGCGTCAGGCAATGAAGCAATATGTCTTCCTGAGCGACAACCCCGAAGATGCCGTCGGTCGAGTGGAAACCACCTACCAGGCGTTGCTCAAGGTCGACCCCGCATGGCAAGCCTTCAGCCGGGCTCGCAGCAAAGGGGAGCTGGGGGATGCCTCTGCTAACCTGGACAGTTCTCTCGAAGAAGCTGTACGCCAAGGTGTGATCGCTGAGGCCGATGTGCTGCCGCTAAAGGACTACGATCAACGACGCTTTGATTGTGTGCTGACTGACGATTTCGACAAGCTCTAAACTCATTTGGCTGGGTACGCCTGAAACCCCGTGGCGAAACTCATAAAGGATATTTAGGCCGAGCGACAGGCAACCCAGCGCATCAATGGCAAATAGAGTCGGTGGGGCAAAATACGAAGTAATTTCAGCCAATAGACAAAACGGGCCGGGAACGTAATTTCAAACCGGCTCGACAGCAAGCCACGATGTATGGCTTCTGCTGCCTGCTCCGGTTCCATCAGGGCCGGCATCTGAAAGCTGTTTTTATCCGTAAGCGGTGTTCTGACAAAACCGGGATTGATCACTTGCAACCGCACCCCTGTGCCATGTAAATCCATATAAAGGGATTCACAGAGACTGATCAATGCCGCTTTACTGGCACAATACGCTGCTGCCGAAGGTAAGCCGCGGTAACCTGCCACCGATGCCATCACGGCAATTTGTCCACTCCGCTTCGCCAGGCAATGGCGCAGTGCAAAATCCAGGCAATTGATCGTTCCCTGCAAATTGACATCCAGTAACCGGCGACAACTCTGTGCGGAAAATGCCTTTGCACCATCAGGATTGTGTGTGCCTGCATTGAGCACCATAAGGTCCGGGGAAACATCTTCCTTATCCCAACGCTCAAACAATGCCGAAATCTGGGCGGGTCGGCGAATGTCCAGCGGTACCGGAATAAACCTCCCCGGCGTAGCAGCCATAGCCCGCTGTATCTGTATCAGTTCATCGAGACTTCGTGAGGAACCGTAAACGGTACATCCCAGCTGGCAGAGGTGTTTGGCCAAGGCAGCGCCAATCCCTCTCCCGGCTCCGGTAATCCAGACTACCCGCCAGGGACAACTATCAGCATTTATATTACTGAACATGGCAATTCTCCACCTTTACCGTTTCGCCTCACACACAGACCACATGTTCTCTGGAACAACCCTTTCCACCCGGTGAATGTAGAGGGTGATTTCACCGACAGGAATCCCGAATTTACTCATGGTGGCCCGGTTAATCAGGTGGTCATCATCGAGGAGATAAAGCCAGTCGTTCAATTGAAGATGGCGAATCTTGCCGTTGACGGGCACCGCCAGGGTATAACGCCAGTTCAAGGCATTGCCTTCCGTCATCCCTACTGCCTCACCGATGACATCCCCGGCAGTTCCCCGATAGTGATTGCCAGACTTGCTCAGCCGCCAACAACGGCTCTGTTGTTCACCGTCGTCGAAAAAGAATTGTTCATCAAGAACCCCTTCTTCTCCCCGCCAGGAGGCCTGAATTTCTGCCCGAAAGCGTCTGACAACCCGACCACGGAAATCCTGCACCATACCGTAGGCTTCCAGCTGGCCATTAAAGAACTTGTCCAAGTGCAATACGGGGGTTTCACCCTGGTAGTCCTCCATGGTGGCAGAACAGCCTGCCAGCAGCAGGCTGGCCATACAGATTGATTTTGCCATCCAATGCCTCACTTTAAATGCTCCAACGTTACAGTTCACCGCGCAATTTGCGGGTGAGATTTGGGTATCCACTATCATCCCCGAGCCAGATATTCAGAAAGGCGTGAGAAAACTCATGCTCATGTAGAGAGCCAAGATGTTGGCCGCGATGATAGAAATGGCCATTGCCGTGACGATCCATAAAAAACGAAAACTGTTCTCCTTTCTGCACGTCAGGCCACATGGCCTGCAAGGTTTCCAGCCAACGCTCCTTTAGCCCACCAGGCACATCATCACCAAGGCGCTTGCGGGTCTCCTTAATCAGTCGGTGACGGCTGATATCACGCTGGTAGGTCAATCGCAGCAGGTGTGGCCCGTGCATGGATTGCCACTCACCGGTGTCGTTCAACAATTCGGCTTCATAAATATTCATAAAAAATACCCTCAGCCCGGCCTGACCCACGGGCTTTAAACCTTCAGGTAACGGTTGTGCTTGCAGCCAGCAAGGCAGCATCAGCACAGCCGATATCAACAATGTCTTAAGCCGATACACGATGCTCCTCCATGGCACTGGCCAATTTCATCAATGCGGGAAACAACATCATCCAGATCAACGCCAACAGCAATGCCGCCTCTATTTCCGTGACGCCAAAGCTCACCGCGCCCAGCCGACCGGCAGCAAGATAAGACGCGGCACCAGCTAACGATCCCACCAGAGCAGACAGCAGATATCGCCCCTTAAACCAGTGCAATCCCTGCCGCAAGGTGGCCGCAAACGATAGCCATAACAACGCCAGCCAAACCGGTGGCCATGCATGATCATGAGCAAACACAAAGATCCCTGTAAGGGTTAGTGAGGCGTCCACAAGCATCCCCAACAACGTACAACTGACCAACACGAACAGCTCAACTTTGGGGGTGCTGTGAAACAACAGATGAACCGCAATCAACACAGCGACAAAAGGCAATGCCTGGTTGCCATACAGAACCGACAGCCACCAAGCCAGTTGAAAACCAATCAGGTTGATCCACCACGCTTGAGACCAACCTGAAAAAATCAGATGTGTTCCGTTTTTGTTCATGGACAGTATTACGAACATGAGTGAAGGGCAGATCATCTGACGGTTGATCCACACACTGTTACCCTGCGTATCAATGGTTGTACGGAGCAAATCCAATGACCAAAAAACAACTGACAAAACTGTGTAAGAGCGGCCGCTCCATTCGCGTGCGCTTTATTGCACCAGCTTGCGGACCTATGGTGGCTCAAGTGTGTTTGGACCGGGATGGCAAAACCATGCGCGAGCTACTGAAAGACCCAAAGGGTCGCGTCATCACCCATCAAAATTTGTCACAAGCCTATGATCTTTGCCGGTCGGCGGGGGTTGTTGAGGCGGAACTGCTTCAGGTTATCCCCCATGACGAAGCCTGCACGGAAACCGGTGATGCGACCAATAGCCAGACTATGGCGTTGACGCTCTAATTGGAGCTGAAACGAAATTGGCACTAAAGGAAATAACGAAAATGTCGTGGCTTCGCACCCCATTTAACTGCCTGCTACGCAGTTATGTCCTGTTACTTCTTATCTTGGCAGCCGGGAGTTTTGCCGCTGGCACAGAGTCAGAGAAAGGAGACGGTTTAATAACAGCTGCGGCGATAACCGCCGGGAAGACGTGTATGAATATTTACCAGTTCAGTGCCCCCGACCTGATCACCAATAAACCTGTAGATTTCTGTGAAGCTTACAAAGGCAAGGTACTGATCATCGTCAATACCGCCAGTAAATGTGCCTTTACCGGCCAATACGAAGGGCTGGAAGCCCTCTACAAAGAATATGCAGACCAAGGCCTGGTGGTACTGGGCTTTCCATCCAACCAGTTTGGCAATCAGGAACCGGGCGATGCAGAGCAGATCCACAACTTCTGCCGTGTTACCTATGGCGTACAGTTTCCAATGTTTGCCAAAAGCCGGGTGAGCAAGAGTGATGGAGACCCTCTCTGGACCTACCTGGGAGAAACCACTGGCACCTACCCGAGATGGAATTTCTACAAGTACCTCATCAACCGGCAAGGGGAAGTCGTAGAGGTATTCAGCAGCATCACCTCACCCGACAGCAAGCGCTTTCACCGTGCGGTCGAAAGGCTGCTGAAAGCGAATAGCACCCTTCAGGATGAAAGTGCCCAATGACCTATAACGATATTGCTATTGTCGGTGCCGGGCTGGCTGGTGCAAGCCTCGCACACAGACTGTTAAAGGCAGGCTGCAAGGTGACCATCTATGAAAAAAGTCGTGGCACGGGTGGTCGCTTAGCCCGCTGCAGAATCGGGCAAACCACTGCAAATCTCGGTGCGCCCTGGTTTGAGCCACGCTCATCAGCATTTCGCCATTGGCTGACACAACAACCGGAGATACAACACTTCAATCTGTCCCCCAGAGACTTCTCGGGACAGTCACTGCCGCAACTTGAAATCTTTACGGCCACCCCCTCTCAAAGCAGTCTGACACGACGACTGGTGGAGGGCGCCGCCCTGCAGAGCAGCACGCGTATTGCTCGACTGCAGCCCGGTCGCAAAGGTGTACTGATTGAAGATGACCAAGGGCGGGTGCTAGCGAGTCACGATGCAGCCATCATCACTGCCCCCGCTCCGCAGGCGATACCGTTGCTCAGTTCAAAGGCAGAATTTGCCACTCAAGCCGCACGAGTTATACCGCAGCCGAGATGGGTTACCGTGATCACACTTCAGCAACCCAGTGGCGCAACGAGCAACTATTTCAGTGGGCAACATCCGCTGTTATCCAGGGTGGTAAAGCAGCCTGCCAGTTCCTGCTCTTTACGACCACTTGGGGAAGCCTGGTTGTTGGAAGCGAATACAGAATGGAGTGATCGGCACCAAAACGACGCATCCCATTCCGTGGCCGTAGATATGTTGCAAAGCTTCACCCAACTCACCAATCGTGTACTGGATATCACCGGGTTGCGAAGCCACCGCTGGTTATATGCGCAGCATACGTCACCTCTCACAGAGAACTTTTTGTGGTGCCCTGAACAGCGTATTGGCGCCTGTGGAGATTGGTTCAATCGGCCCGACAGTGAAGGAGCATGGTTCAGTGCCAACCTGTTAGCGGACAAATTGCTCGACTGCACAGAGAGTCAATGAGGATGGCAGCCAACGACTCGACCATACTCGCAGCCCCAGGCAAAGGTGAAAAAACGATAATCGTTTTTTACGATGGAGGTTGTCCCCTCTGCCGTAGGGAGATTAATCACTACAAACAGTTTGCAAGCGACGGAATCATCCGCTGGATAGATATATTCCATGATGATTCTTTATTGGGTCGGTTTAACCTGGGTGCAGATGAGGCCATGCGCCGATTTCATGTTATCGATCAGGCCGGGAATGTCACTCGGGGGGCCGCAGCCTTTCTGGTCCTGTGGCAAGCGCTGCCAGGCTATCGGCATCTGGCCAAATTGATAGCGCTGCTGCACCTTTCCCCGATACTAGAACTTGGCTATGAATGGTTTGCCAAGCGCCGTTACCGCCGCGCCTGTGGACGCGAGGCAGGCTCATGCGCAAATCTTCCGGACGCCTGATAGAGTGATGCTCAGGCACTCCGCTGGTAGTCAGCCAAACTCATCGCCCTGGCCTGGGCATAGTCAATAATTGGGAGCGGTCTGCCCAACGTTGAGGCTGCAACGGGGTCATGGCGCTGCATCCCTTCAAGGGCAGTCAATTCTGGTAACCAGCGTGCGACATAGTCACCCTGTGGATCAAACCGTTCTGCCTGACGCATCGGATTAAAAATACGGAAGTAAGGCGCGGCGTCTGCCCCAACTGAAGCACTCCACTGCCAACCACCAAGGTTCGAGGCAAAATCACCATCAATCAGATGTTGCATAAAGAACTGCGCGCCACGCCGCCAATCCTGACGCAGCAGTTTGGTTAAAAAGGACGCCACTATCATCCGCACCCTATTGTGCATCCAGCCAGTGGCCAATAACTGTTTCATTCCGGCATCAACGATGGGATAACCCGTTTCTCCATGGCACCAGGCATCGAAAAGCCTGTCGTCATCCAGCCAGCGAATACGTGCTTCCACATCTGGCTTGAACGGCTCCCAGCGATTCATGGCGGGAAAGTGCATCATCAGGTGGCGATAAAATTCTCGCCAGATAATTTCTGTGGCCCATTGAGAGTCAAGCCAGTCGATATGCTCGGAAACTGACGCCAGTGCGGCCAAACACTGACGCGGAGACAAGACGCCACAGCTGAGATAGGGGGATAGCGTAGAGGTTCCGGCTATAGCAGGCATATCGCGGTTCGCACCATAGCTGAGGACCTTCTCCGCCACGAAATGCTGCAATCGCTGGTGGGCCGCTTGCGTTCCCGAAGGCCACAGCGCTTCTGACCACTGACTTTCAGAATAGATCGGGTAGTCGATGGCCGCAGGGACCTCGTCTACAGTTAGAGACGCAGTAAGGGAGCTACTGGGTTGCGGACTTGGTGCTGGCAATGGAACAGGGCCTCGAGCCAAGTATTCCCGCCGCCAGGCTTTGCTAAACGGGGTAAATACCCGGAACGGATTCCCCTGCCCATTCAGTATTTCCCCAGGGGCCATCACCACATCACCGTGCAAACCGTATACGGGGATACTTACCTGGTGAAACTGCTCAACGACCTGCTGGTCACGCAGATTTTCGTTGAGGCAGTATTCGCGATTCAGGTACAGGCCATCACACTGGATCTGCTCAGCCAGGGCCAGTAATTGCCCGGGCACATCGGAGAATGTTTCTGCTCGCAGAACTTTCAGAGGAATATTGAGGGCCGCCAATTCATGATGCAAGGCACGTAAATTGGCCATCCAAAACTGCACACGAACCGGGGCTTCGTCATGCTGACACCACTGGGTAGGACAAAGTAGGGCTACCGCCACCACCCCCTTATCCCCGGCATCTTGACAGGCTTTGAACAACGCAGGGTTATCAGCCACGCGTATATCGTTGCGAAACCAAACCAGTTTCACAAAGAGGCCCCGGTCACCCTAAAAACCAAACAGCGGTTGCGCCAGTTTGCCCAGCAATGTGGTGTAACGTAGCGGAAACTCTGTGGCGATCAGACAGATACAGTCGTGCTCACTGTCCACCAACGGCTGGTGGGTGATTCGGTCATCCAGGTCAGCCACATCGCCGGGGCAAAAACGGCCTACCTCATCAATAAAAGAACCGCGCAACAGTTGCGTCAGCTCACTGCCGCGATGACTGTGGGGAAGCGCCGCTTTGCCAGGAGCAACCCGGAGTAGTCTTGTCAGACCTTTGCCCTGAGCGGGCAGGTCGTAAACCCATACACCTGCTACGAGACGCTTCCAGGCTACTTCATCCAGAGAATCGCCGATATAGCTGGCCAGCGGCCCGGGCACCTCGCTATCTGCCGCATGAGCAGGTGCGGCCGCAGTTGCTTGCGGACGCACGTCCAGTCGCTCAAGGACTTGCAACAATGCATTATCGCTGACGGGGGATAAGCTATTGTTTTCCAGCAATGCACCGCCAATTGCTTCCAGTTGCCGGGCACGATCACGACAATACTCACACTGGGACACATGACAAGCCACAACCAGAGCTGTGCCCTGCCCCAAAGCGCCCGCCACATAGCTGAACAGCGTGGCTTCATCTAAGTGGTGCTTAATATTCATAATCACCTCCGAGGACCAGCTTCAGCTTTTCGGCCGCAAGCCTAATTCGCGATTTGACGCTACCAAGGGGTATTGATAAACGTTCGGCAATTTCGGAATGGGTCCGCCCTTCATAAAATGACATGTAAATAACCTGAGCCTGATTATCGGGTAGTTGATGAATGGCTAATGCCACACGGTCTGAAACGATCGACTGCTCTGCTTCTGACTCCTGAAGAGGCTCTCCCTCGTCACGGTGCCAGCTCTCCAGATCGTACTCTGGATATTTTTGCTTGCGCATCCAGTCAATGCTCTGATTCCTCGCCAAGGTATAAATCCAGGTACTGGCAGCAGCCTTATCCCGGTTGTACAAATGGGCCTTGCGCCACAAAGACAACATGGTTTCCTGGGTCAGCTCCTCCGCGGTTGCTTCAGTGAGTCCCAGGCGAATAATGTAGCCTTTGATCCGCGGGGCAAAATGTCGAAACAGTTGAATAAACAACTGTCGGTCCCGTGACTGACCCAGTTCCGCCAGCATTGCAGACCAATCGTTCCCCTGTGCCTCAGGGGTAGCTTCGACCTTCATGGCAACCACGTTATCCACGTTATCTCCCGGCGGTTTATCCTGCATGTCTCTCCTTACGAATGGCTGCTCGGTATGGATCACCCAGACTAGCCCTGGCGCTGAAAAAATCCAATCAAAAGGGTGATCTCTCTGGAAGTGTTGTGCGTAATATATATCACTATGTATAGACAGGATGCTCCAATGAACTCCATGCCCCCGCTGGCCAACGCTACACACAAGCCCGCACGCAAGAAAGTAGCTGTGATCGGTTCCGGCATCTCCGGATTGAGCTGTGCATGGTTGCTCAACCAATCACAGGATGTGACCCTATATGAAAAGGATGACCGTCTGGGAGGACATGCGAATACGGTGTCATTCACCCTGCAACAGCGCCAGGTGGATGTGGATTGCGGCTTTATTGTCTACAACCCGGTCAATTACCCCAATCTAGTGGCATTTTTTGACGCTCTTGGCGTGGCAACCTGCGATACAGAAATGTCCTTTGCCGTCTCGATCAATGACGGGGAGCTCGAATATGCTGGCAGCAACCTGACCAGCCTGCTGGCACAGAAACGCAATCTACTGCGGCCGCAATTCTGGTCCATGCTAGCGGACCTGATGAGGTTCTACCGTCAATCTGAGGCACTACAAAACGCCGCGGATATTGAACAGTTAACCCTGGGAGAGCTGCTTAAACGTTATCGGTATGGCAAGGCCTTTATCTACAATCATCTACTACCGATGGGAGCCGCCATCTGGTCAATGCCCGTAGAAAAAATGCTCGACTACCCCGCTTCCAGCTTCCTGCGTTTTTGTAGCAACCACGGACTCAACCAGCTAAAAGATCGCCCACAATGGAAAACCGTGGTCGGTGGCAGCCGACAGTATGTTGACAAAATAGCGCAAAATCTCAGCAATGGTGTGCGCCTGAATACCCGAATACAGTCTGTCACCCGTCTGGGTGAACAGGTAGCCGTGGATGATATTTTAGGCAACCGCGAGCTGTTCGATGAAGTGGTCTTTGCCTGCCACAGTAACCAAGTACTGGAATTATTGAGCGATGCCAGCAGAGAAGAAAAATCCCTGCTCAGTTGTTTTTCATACCAACGTAATTTCGCCTATCTGCACCTGGATACCACGTTAATGCCCCGTCGCCGTCAGGCGTGGTCAAGCTGGAATTACCTGTCTAATAAAGATGAACAGCAACATAATGTTTCTGTCAGTTACTGGATGAACCGGCTACAGCCGCTCAATACAGATCAGCCGGTGATCGTTTCCCTCAACCCACTTCGGAAGCCTAAGCAGGGAACCATTATTCGCAGTTTTCTCTACGATCACCCAATCTTTGGCCAGCATTCTATCGCTGCCCAAAAACATCTCTGGTCGCTCCAGGGCAAGGCCCATACCTGGTTCTGTGGTGCCTATTTTGGCTACGGCTTTCATGAAGATGGCCTGCAATCCGGCTTGGCCGTGGCCGAAGCGCTGGGGGACATCAAACGGCCATGGCAACTGGATGAGCCCAATAGCCGCATATGTCTGCCCCCCGACTACGCCGAGGGCAACTACACAGAGTTAGCCCATGGCTGATGCACTCCAATCCGCCATTTACCGCGGTCATGTCATGCATCACCGTACCCAGCCAACGCGACACCGCTTTGTCTACCGGGTGTTTGCCCTGTGTCTTGATCTGGATGAACTCACTCGGCTGGATAACAAATTACGCTGGTTTTCCCTCAACCGCTTCAACCTGTTTTCCTTCCACGAAACCGACCATGGAGCAGGAAAGTTAGGGCTAAAACAGCATATTGGTCAATTGCTCGAGGCTCGGGGTTATCCCGAGGCCACAGCACACATCAAGCTGCTGTGTTATCCGAGGATACTGGGCTATGTGTTTAATCCCCTCAGTGTGTATTTCTGTTTTGACCAACATCACCGATTGCAGGTCATTCTCTATGAGGTGAGCAACACCTTCGGGCAACGACACAGCTACCTTCTGCCAATCGATCAACACGATCCTAGCACCTGGGTTCGTCAGCAAAGCGACAAGCAGATGTATGTGAGCCCATTTATGCCCATGGCGACCCGTTACCGTTTTCGTATCTTGCCCCCGAATGATCAGCGTATCGCCCTTTGCATCCAGCAAGACCAGCGCGAAAACACCGCAACAGAAGCTCATCGCCTGTTCGCCACGTTCACCGGCCACCACCAGCCGATAGACCGTCACTCCTTGCTGAGCCTGTTTTTTCATTATCCACTGATGACCCTCAAAGTGATGGGAGGTATTCACTGGGAGGCTCTGCGACTCTGGTTAAAGGGACTGAAGCTTCAGGTACGTGACAACCAAAAAACAGCCAGCGATATAAGCTGGCAGGATAAAAATGGAGTTATCCACCATGAAAGGCTCTGATATCACGGCTTCAGCGATGAGGTCTGACACCAGCAAACATCCTGGAATGACAGAATCACTTTTCATCGCCAACATTAAAGCGCGACTGGCAACTTGCCAGGGTAGACTGCTGCTCGGGTTTCCCAGTGGTTATCAGCAAACATTTGGTTCGGGAGAACCACTGGTTTCTGTGCAGCTACACTCCCTTAAGCCACTGTTGCGCCTCTTAACCGGCGGGACCAACGGTTGGTCCGATGGCTACCTCTGTGGAGAATGGGATAGCCCTGATCTCACAGCACTGGTGCGCTGGGCACTGCGCAACGAAGCGGCGTTATCCGGGATGTCCAAGGCACATTGGTTCAATGATCTGTTGTACAACCTGTACCACTGGCAGCATCGCAATACCCGACGTGGCAGCCGCCGCAACATTGCCGCCCACTACGATTTGGGCAACCCGTTCTACCAACAATGGCTAGATCCCGGGATGACCTATTCCTCTGCCCTATTCCTCAATCCCGACATGACACTCCAACAAGCTCAAACGGCTAAATACCAACGCATCCTGGCGCTATTGTCACCGAGGGAAGGCAGCCAGATCCTGGAAATAGGCTGTGGCTGGGGTGAGTTTGCCCTTCAGGCATTGCAACAATATCCCGTGGAGATTCATGGGGTAACCCTGTCTGTCGAGCAACGGCAATGGGCACAGGAAAAGCTTGTACAGGCGGGGTTTGCAGAGCAGGCAATCGTGTCGCTAACTGATTATCGTGATATCAAGCGTCAATATGACAGCGTCGTCTCCATTGAGATGTTCGAAGCGGTGGGACAGGAACACTGGGACACGTACTTCACCAAGCTAAAAGGCGTACTGAAACCCGGTGGCAAAGCCGTGCTGCAAATCATCACAATCGATGATGAACGCTTCATGCACTATTCACGTCAGGCAGATTTTATTCAGCGCCACGTATTTCCGGGCGGCATGCTACCCAGTGTAAAAGTGTTGAAAGAAAAGTTTGCCCAGCACGGCTTCCGACTTACGCACCAGCAGATGTTTGGCAAGGACTACGCACGCACCCTGTCCTGCTGGCACACACAATTTGAACAACATTGGCCACAAATCAGTGAACAGAATTTTGACGAGCGTTTCCGGCGGCTATGGCGCTACTACCTAAGCTATTGCGAAGGTGGCTTTGAGGAAAATGCCATTGATGTGGGGCTGTTTGTTCTGGAACACGAAAGCCATTGAACCGTCACCCATCAGCCATGGTGGGCTGCACGCCGTTGTAACCAACGCATCAATATTCCGATTATGGGCAATTGTTGATAGATGGCGGCGCTGTCCCAAAAATCCTGATGACTCGCTACACGTCCGTCCTCTGCAAACAGTAACCGGCTGGTTCCCTGAAAATTCAGCCTGCCGGTGGTCTTGCTACTGGCGGTAAAGGTCCAATAGAGATAGGCGATCGGGCCTTTCTGAACACAATCGTGAACGGTAAAACGAACCTCATCCAACCGCTGGAACATGTCACCCAACAATTCAAGGTAACCCTCAACGCCCGTCACTTGGTTAAAGGGATCGGAGAAACGAACATCCTCGCACACCAATTCATACAACTGTCCCAGATTGGCGGGAGAAAGGCTTTCAAGGAGTGTGATGTAATGATCCAGTGTCTTCACGGGAAGGATTCCTGAGAACGTGATCTGACACGGTATCAGCATTGAAGGGGCCGGGAAACCCAAACCAAAAAGGCCAGCCCGAAGGGCTGGCCATGATCGAGTAGTCAGAATTACTCCAATACCAGTTTGGTTCGATTCTGTTCCAGAACCTTTTCACCGACGCCCTTTACCTCCAACAATTGCTCTATTGAAGAGAATGAGCCATGGGTGTCCCGGTAGGCGACAATAGCCGCGGCGCGCTTGTTACCAATACCACTTAACATCTCAGCAAGTTCTGGTGCTGTAGCGGTATTGATATTGACGGTTAATGATTGCTCTACTGCCGGTGAGGACGTCTCAGCGGCATAAACTGTCTGCCAGGACGGCAGCAGCACCACGAGCGATAACAACAAGATTTTGATCACAGATTTTAGCGATTGCATAGCGAACTCCTTGTGCCAAAGCACTCCATTTCACATTGACACGGCACCTCATGTGCCGCTGGGGCTAATCTTGCAGAATTTCTTTATTGATCGCAACCAATGTTGCGATCGGGTCAGAAGACTGGGTAATCGGTCGTCCTATCACCAGATAACTGCTGCCATTGGCGATGGCCTGACTCGGTGTGACCACACGGCGTTGATCATCACCAACCGCCGATAGAGGACGAATACCGGGAGTGACCAGTGCGAAAGCATCTCCCAGCTCCGAACGAAGACCTCGAGCTTCCATTGCCGAACAGACAACACCGTCCATACCGGAAGATTTTGCCAGAGCTGCGAGACGGAGGACCTGCTCCTCTGGACTACAGTGAATACCAATCTCCGCCAAATCGGCTTGATCAAAACTGGTCAACACCGTCACAGCAATCAGCAACATGTCACTGTTACATTGCTCCAATACTTCCCGGGCCCCTTCCATCATGCGTCGGCCACCTGAAGCATGTACATCAGTCATCCACACACCCATATCAGCAGCGACTCTCACAGCCTTGGCAACGGTATTGGGGATATCGTGGTATTTGAGATCCAGAAACACATCAAAACCACGTTCCACCAGACTAGCAACGAACTGCGGTCCGGATTGGGTAAACAATTCTTTACCCACTTTTAACTTGCACAGTTGTGGTGATACAGCATCTACAAAGGGTTGAGCGGCGGTAGCGTTAGGGTAATCCAGCGCCACAATCACTTTGCTTTCATTATTTTTCATCTGTCATCTCATATTGGATCAATTCAACGAAGGGTGGCCAAATTATTCGCCATCCACGCCTTTTACCGGCTTGACCGTTTCCCAGCACTTGCATTGAGGACATAACCAGTGCAGCTGCACCCCCTTAAAACCACAATGAGAACATCGGTAAACCGGCCGCTTGGCCTCAAGTGTCCCAAGAACATCCCGCAGCAATATCAGGTGTTCCTCCAGACCTTCATCACCTCTATTCAGGTGGAGTGTCAGCAGAGTATGCAATCCCTTGAGGGATGGTTTCGCTTTCAAATAATCGGCGAGGAATATAATTGCCTGACTTTCACCCTGCTGGCGAGACATCTCTTCTGTCGCCATTCTGAGCAGGCTGGTGCCAGGATAGGACTCGAGCCAAAGACGCAGCTGGGACACCAAACCATCCTGGTCACCCAAAGCCCTGTAACACTGTCTCACCGACAACAAAATCTCGGGGAGATAGTCCGGTTGCTGCTGCGGAATCAAACCATAGCGTTTGATTGCCGCCGCATAATTACCTAACTTTAACTCCAGGTCACCCCAGAGCAGGTTAGCCCTGGCAGAGTTACCGTTGAATTTCAGCGACGATTTCAGTTGTCTCCTAGCCTGAAGGAAATCGCCTTCGGCTGTTGCCTTCACCGCCAGTTCACAACAAAAGTGGGACTGCTCAACGGCCAGCTCATTAGGCCCCCGCACAAAACGTTTTTTTTCCATCATCTCGGCAGCGCGAATGGCCTTCTCCCATTCCTTTTCATTCTGATATATCTGTATCAGGTGGCGCAGCGCAGATTGCCGCAACTCGCCGCTGTCATCTTCCACCAGTTCCAGGAAAAGGCGTTCTGCCCTATCGAATAAGCCTGCCTTTAAAAAGTCACGACCTAATTCGAGGTGGGCCTGACGTATGTGCAGAATACTTAGATTGGGGCGCGATAATAGATTCTGGTGAACACGGATAGCACGGTCTATTTCACCCCGCTGACGCATTAGGTTCCCTAATGCCAAGTGAGTTTCCAGAGTTGATGGCGTCACTTCTACGGAGCGAATAAAGGTATCAATCGCTTGGTCAGGTTGTTCATTAAGGAGGAAATTGATGCCCTGGAAGTAATGCCGAGCAACTTGCTGGGATGCGTCTTTTACCTCCGTTCTGCGGAGGCCATTGGTCCGCCCGGCAAACCATACGACGGCCAATAGCAACAGCATTGGCACAACATAAAGAGGTTCGAACATGAGTTGCCCGGTTTATCCCCTTTTCTGCTGTTCATTGGAGTATGCGAGCCGTTGCTTGACCAGTTGTTTGTTCAGCAGATAAACCCGCCTCTTCATACGCAGCAATGCTGGCAATCCCACCAATATACCCAACAGACAACCGCAGGAAACGGCCAACAGCAGCCATAGACCTGACGGCATCGGCCCTACGGAATAGCCGAACAGCTCCAGTGACAACGGTTCTGGATTAGCCAATACCACCGCCAAACCCAACAGAATGGCCAGTAAACCTACCAGCAGCAACCAAAGTTTTTTCAGCAATGCCATAACATCCCCACAAAAAAAAACGGCAAGTGCGATGCCTTGCCGTTTATTGTAACCAAACTCCTGCGGACTGGTCCCGCTTATTAATACGTTAATAAGCGCAAATCAGTCATCCAGGCTTTCATTGACCCGTTCCCGCAATTCTTTGCCCGGTTTAAAGTACGGAACATACTTGCCGGTAAGTTTCACGGAATCGCCTGTTTTCGGGTTACGTCCGACTCTGGGCGCACGGTAGTGCAAGCAAAAGCTGCCAAAACCGCGGATCTCAATCCGGTCATTATTGACCAGTGATTGGGTCATCCTTTCGAGAATCATTTTTACAGCCAACTCAACATCCTTGGGGGGAAGTTGATCCTGCTGGCTGACGATGTGGTCAATCAATTCTGATTTTGTCATAACTGTCTGAGTTTAAAGTAGAAAGGGGTAATGTCTCCATTACCCCTATCTAATCATTACTTCTCTTTGGTGTCCATCTGTGCCTTGATCAGATCACCGATAGTAGTCGGTGCGATATTATCGGGCTCTGACTTACGGTGCTCTTTGATAGCCGCTTTTTCTTCAGCGACATCCTTGGCCTTGATGGAAAGATTGATCACGCGGGTCTTGCGATCCACATTGATAATCTTGGCCTCAACCTCATCGCCGACGTTCAGAACGTTGCGAGCATCTTCCACTTTCTCGCGTGAAATTTCGGACGATTTAAGCTGCCCTTCCACTTCACCCATCAGTGTGATGATGGCGCCTTTAGCGTCAACTTCTTTAACGGTACCATTCACAATGCTGCCTTTGTCGTTCTCACCAACATAGTTGGAGAACGGATCATCAGACAGTTGTTTCATACCTAGGGAGATACGCTCTCTTTCAGGGTCGATGGACAGAATAACCGTTTCTACTTCATCGCCTTTCTTGAAGTTACGCACAGCTTCTTCGCCAGTATCGTTCCAGGAAATATCAGACAGATGAACCAGGCCATCAATACCGCCATTCAGACCGATAAAGATACCGAAGTCGGTGATGGACTTGATGCTGCCAGAGATTTTCTCGCCTTTACTGTGTATAGAACCGAACTCATCCCAGGGGTTAGCATTGCATTGCTTAATACCCAGAGAAATACGGCGACGCTCTTCATCAATGTCCAGCACCATAACGTCGATTTCATCACCCAGCTGTACCACTTTAGAGGGGTGGATGTTCTTGTTAGTCCAGTCCATTTCAGAAACGTGTACCAAGCCTTCTACGCCATCTTCCAGCTCAGCAAAACAGCCGTAATCAGTCAGGTTGGTTACCACTGCCTTGACGCGGGCGCCTTCAGGGTAACGACCAGAGATATCGGCCCAGGGATCTTCACCCATTTGCTTCATACCCAGGGATACACGGCTACGCTCGCGATCGAACTTCAGTACTTTTACATCGATCTCATCGCCAACATTAACGATTTCGCTGGGGTGCTTGATACGCTTCCAGGACATGTCGGTGATGTGCAACAAGCCATCAATACCGCCCAGGTCAACAAAGGCGCCGTAGTCGGTGAGGTTCTTAACGATACCCTTGAGGCTAACACCTTCTTCCAACTTGCCGAGCAGCTCATCGCGCTCTTCTGTATTCACCCGCTCCATCACAGCGCGACGTGATACCACCACGTTATTACGCTTCTGATCAAGCTTGATGACTTTAAATTCGAGGGGTTTATCTTCCAAGTGAGCGGTATCGCGAATCGGACGAACATCTACCAGAGAACCCGGCAGGAAGGCACGCAGGCCATTGATATCAACAGTGAAGCCACCTTTGACCTTACCACTGATAATGCCTGTAACCACTTCGTCAGCTTTATGGGCTGCTTCCAGTTCAATCCAGGATTCAGCACGACGCGCTTTTTCACGGGACAGACGAGTAGCACCGAAGCCATCTTCTACAGCTTCCAGGGCTACCTGGACTTCATCGCCGATATTAAGGTCGAATTGACCGTTATCGTCGAGAAACTGAATTTTCGGAATAACACCTTCGGACTTCAGTCCTGCGTGTACGGTTACCCAGTCCTTGTCGATGTCGATTACCACGCCGGTTATGATGGCGCCGTTACTCATTTCGACGGTCTTTAAGCTTTCTTCAAAAAGTTCTGCGAAACTCTCGCTCATTGAGTTATACCTGTAAAAATAAACGAGTCCTAAGACTCTCAAACCGCACTACCAGTGATGCGGGCTGTTGGTTTCAGGGCAACCCGGTGCGCTTCTGGTTAAGCACCGTGAATCCCAATTTATTGCGGTAGTTTGATGCCATTGGCGACAACAGTTTCCACCACCTTTTGCAATACTTCTTCAATCGTCATGCCGGTACTGTCTAGCACCAAGGCATTGGGGGCGGGGACCATCGGCGAGACCTTGCGGTTCATATCCCGCTCATCGCGATTGCGCACCCGCTCAACGAGGGCGGCAAGGCTAACACTTTCTCCCTTACCAATCAACTGGTTATAGCGCCTCTCGGCCCGCTCCTCAGGACTCGCCGTCAGAAAGATTTTGGCGTTAGCATCGGGGAAAACAACCGTGCCCATATCGCGGCCATCAGCCACCAGTCCCGGCATCGCCGCGAAGGCCCTTTGCCGTTGCAACAACGCTGCGCGAACCTCAGGGAACGCCGCCACCATAGAAGCCTCTGTACCGACGCTTTCCGTGCGTATCAGAGAACTGACGTCTTCACCTTCCAGCATCACTCGCGGGGCATTGCCGTTGTCCTGTGTGCGAAAGGAAATATCCATGTGAGCCGCCAACACAGCCAGCGACTCCACATTATCCAGTGCCACCCCGTGCCGTTTGGCGGCCAACGCCAAAAGCCGGTAAAGCGCACCACTATCCAGGTAATGGAAGCCCAGACGAGCCGCCAACAACTGACAGATAGTGCCTTTTCCTGACCCACTTGGGCCATCGATGGTAATCACTGGTACTCTTTTTTCGATCATCGTGCTTCCTCGGCTATCTTCAACCCGGCGCAATTGGCGAGCGCCACAAAGTCCGGGAATGATGTCGCCACATTGTTACAATTCCGTATCAGAATCGGCTGGCTGGCCCGCAATGAGGCCATGGCAAAGGACATGGCGATACGATGATCGCCCAAACTGTCCACTTCTCCGCCACCAATACTCCCACCTTGAATCACGATGCCATCCGGTGTGGGTTCGGCGTCGACGCCCAATATGCGCAGCCCATCAGCCATAGCCTGGATGCGGTCACTTTCCTTGACCCGCAGTTCTTCAGCGCCGGTTAACACCGTTTTACCTTCCGCACAGGCTGCCGCCACAAACAGTGCCGGGAATTCATCAATCGCCAGTGGAACTTGATCTTCCGGAATATCAATACCGTGAAGTGGTGCATAGCGAATCCGGATATCGGCCACCGGCTCACCGCCCACTTCCCGGTAATTCCCAAGGGTCAGATCGGCACCCATCATCTGCAGGATATTGATCACCCCAACACGGGTCGGATTGACACCCACATGGGTCAGGGTAACGTCTGAACCGGGAGCGATGGCAGCCGCCACCATGAAGAAAGTAGCGGAAGAAATGTCTGCCGGCACATCGATAGCCGTAGCCGTCAACTCACCTCCACCACTAAGTTCTGCCACAGCGCCATGACGCGCCACAGGATAACCAAATCCACTCAACATACGTTCTGTGTGATCGCGGGTGGGCGCTGGCTCAGTGGTGCGCGTGACACCCTCTGCGTACAGACCGGCCAACAGCACACAGGATTTGACCTGGGCACTGGCCATCGGCAGTCTGTAGTCGATGGCTTTCAGCGATTGACCGCCCTTGATACGCAATGGTGGTCTGCCGCCGTCGTTTGTATCGATGACTGCACCCATCTGCCGCAATGGCGCCGCCACCCTTTCCATGGGGCGTTTTGACAGGGATTCATCACCGGTCAGCTCTACATCAAATGACTGACCAGATAACAACCCCGCCAGCAAACGCATGGAAGTACCAGAATTACCCAGATAGAGAGGACCCACCGGGGCCTTCAGGCCATGTATGCCTACCCCATGGATCACCACGCGACCATTTAACGGCCCCTCGATCACCACGCCCATATCACGGAACGCCTGCAATGTAGCGAGGCTATCTTCCCCTTCGAGGAAACCTGTGACCTCAGTAACGCCATTGGCCAGAGAGCCGAGCATAATAGAGCGGTGGGAAATGGACTTGTCACCGGGTACACGAATATCACCGGAAACAGCTTGGCCGGGCAACACCCGGTAATCGATTGTCTGTGTCATGGGCTCCAGATAGGCCTTATTTTCAAGCATTTTGGCAAAATGATTACGCGCTTCCCTGGCGCGGGTAAACACCCCGAGCAGGTACTCGCTGTCTTTATTATTGATTGCCTCTTTGAGGCTATTCACATGGTCGGTGAAATTATCTAATACCGACAGCAGCGCAGTGCTGTTGGCCATCACAATGTCATGCCACATCACCGGGTCACTGGCAGCAATGCGAGTGAAGTCCCTAAAACCGCCGGCAGCATAACGAAAGATCTCGCGATTTTCCCGCATGTGAGACAGCGTATCGACCAAGGTATAAGCCAGCATATGGGGTAGATGACTGGTTGCGGCCAACACTTCATCGTGTTCTGCCACAGGCATTTCGCTGATCACCGCGCCAGCACCCTGCCACAGCTCCCGCACCCGCTGTAAATGAGCGGCGCCGGTTTCTGGCAATGGCGTCAAAATCACGCGATGATCATCAAATAGCGCTGAATTGGCCGCCTCAACACCACTTTTTTCGGAGCCGGCGATGGGGTGCCCGGGCACGAATTGGGGTGGAATGCCACCGTACGCCTGGCGCACAACATCGACGACACTTCCCTTGACACTGGCCACGTCAGTAATCGTCACCGTCTCGGCTAATAAAGGTTGAAGTTGACGGATGATCGCCGGCACCGTCAGAGTCGGTACGCCGATCAATACGACATCGCCTTCACCCAGTTCGGCCGCCACATCCTCCACACAGGCAACCACCCGGTCGACGACACCATTAGCCAATGCCTTTTTAAGCGTGTCGGGGTTGCGAGAACTGCCTATCACCTCATGGCACAGACCTCGCTCCCTCGCAGCCTTGGCCAGGCTGCCACCGATCAGGCCAAGTCCGACCACCAACAGGCGATTGATGACAACAGCCATCAGGCCCCTGCTCCTTCACTTAGCAGTTGCGCCAAGGTATCGAGGAAACGCTTATTTTCCTCAGGAAGACCGATAGATATCCTTAAGTGATCGGGCATGCCGTACAAGGCAATAGGCCGTACGATAATGCCCCTACGCAATAACGCCTGATACAGGGCAGGCACATTACCGGGAATTTGTACCGCGATAAAATTGCCTGCTGAAGGAATATAACTGAGGCCAAGCTGCTCAAACCCCGCCGTAAGCTGCTCATAACCCTGTCGGTTACATTCGATGCTTTTTCGCAGGTAGTCGCTGTCATCCAGCACAGCCTGCGCCGCGGCTAATGCCAGGCTGTTGACATTAAATGGCTGACGTAAACGATTGAGGATATCGGCCACATCTGGATGTGAAACGGCGTAACCCAACCGCAGTGCCGCCAAGCCATAGGCTTTGGAAAACGTCCTGGTCACCACCAGATTCGGATAGCGGCCAATCAGCTTCAGGGCGGTATCGTATTCCCCGTCAACGGCGTACTCATAATAGGCTTCATCAACGACTACCAGCACATGTTCTGGTACCTGCTGCAACAGCCTGTCAATTTCATCGAGAGAGACCCAGGTTCCCGTAGGGTTGTTCGGGTTGGCAATAAACAGCAGCCGGGTATGCTCGTCCACGGCATCGGCCATGGCCATGGCCGACAGATCGTGGCCCCAGTTGCGTGCGGGCACGATCACTACTTTGGCATTTTGAGCCGTAATCACCAACTGATAAACGATAAATGCGTGTTCGGCAACCACAGCATTATGCTGCGAGCCCAGATACGCACGAGCAAGCAGCTCCAGCACGTCGTTTGAACCGTTGCCCAGCGTGAGCTGTTTGGCATCAACACCCAAGAGTTCGGCCAGCTTGCTTTTCAGATAAAAACCGTTGCCATCAGGATAGCGTGCGCCATCCTTAAGTGCCTTGTCGATAGCCGCCTTGGCGATAACACTTAGCCCCAGAGGATTCTCATTGCTGGCGAGCTTGATGACACCGGTAATACCCAGCTCCCGCTCCAGCTCTTCCACCGGTTTGCCACCCTGATAGGGCTGCAAATGCTGTACGCCGGGCAACGCCAGGGTTTTTAGATCCACGCTCATAGATATTATTCTTGATTCTGGTTACAACACGGCTTTTGGATAAGAACCGAGTACTCTGAGATCGGCGACGATGCTGCTTACCTCCGCAAGCACTGCCGATACCTTGGGGTCATCCCTGTGCCCTTCAAAGTCGATAAAAAACACATAGGTCCACTTGCCAGTCCGCGATGGACGGGTCTCTACCCGCGTCAGGTCCACACCAATTCGATGGAAAGGCTCCAGCAGATTATGCAGAGCACCGGGTTCGTTGCGCACCGCCACAATAATTGACGTTTTGTCATCGCCACTGGGTGGGATAGCCTCCCGGCCAATAATGAGGAAGCGTGTGGAATTGTCCGGCCGGTCCTCAATTTTCTCCGAGAGCTTCTGTAAATCATAAAGCTCAGCGGCCATGTCACCGGCAATCGCAGCACTATTCCACTCGCCCTTGATACGCTTGGCCGCGTCAGCATTGCTGCTGACGGCAATCCGCTCCGCTTTGGGATAGTGGCCATCCAGCCACTGACGGCATTGGGCCAGGGACTGGGAGTGGGAATAGATACGGGTAATGTGATCAGTGTGGGTACTTGGGCCCACCAGCAGATGATGATGGATACGCAGCTCCACCTCCCCGCAGATATTCAATGTGGAATCCAGAAAAGTATCCAGGGTGTGGTTAATCATACCCTCGGTGGAATTTTCTACCGGGACCACGCCATAGTTGACAGCTCCGGCTGCCACTTCCCGGAATACTTCATCAATAGCACCCATAGGCACTGTCACAGCAGAATGCCCAAAATGTTTCAGCGCAGCCTCTTGAGTGAAAGTGCCCTCTGGCCCCAGAAAGGCGACCTTGACCGGCTGCTCCAACGCCAGGCAGGCGGACATAATCTCGCGAAACAGCCGGGCCATCTCCTCGTTATCCAAGGGACCCTGGTTTTTCCCCATGATGTGACGCAGCACCTGTGCTTCCCGCTCTGGGCGATAAAACACCGTCTCACCGGCAGCCTGTTTAACTTCAGCCACCTGCTGGGCACATTTCGCCCGCTCACTAATCAGAGAGAGAATCTGATCATCAATAGTATCGATCTGCTCGCGCAGCTGGCTTAGTTGCTTTTCCCCTGCCATACCTGTCGCCTGTTACTCCACGCTCTCTTCGTCTGACGGTTGTTCCTGTTCTTCGATACGAGCCAGGCCCACCAGCGATTCAGCTTCTTTGAGGCGAATCACCCGCACCCCTTGGGTATTACGGCCGAGCACGGAAATTTCTTCACTTCGGGTGCGCACCATCGTGCCCTGATCAGATATCAACATGATCTCATCACCTTCAAATAGCTGCACTGCACCCACCAGCGGACCATTGCGCTCACTGGCCTGAATGGCAATCATGCCCTTGCCGCCACGCCCTTTGGTGGGAAATTCTGACAAGGCGGTACGTTTGCCATACCCGTTTTCAGACACCGTGAGCACACAGCCATTTTCTTGGGGTATAAGCATGGACAATACGCAATGCTTCTCTGGCAGGCGCATACCACGTACACCCTTGGATACGCGTCCCATCGCCCTGACATCACCTTCGGCAAAGCGCACGGCCTTGCCCTCACTACTGAACAACATCACATCGCAGCTGCCGTCAGTGATAGCAGTGCCCACCAAGTGGTCGCCCTCTACCAAATCCACGGCACGCAACCCGACGCTACGGGGACGAGAAAACTGATCGAGGGAGGTTTTCTTCACTGTGCCATTAGCCGTCGCCATGATGACATAGCGATCATCGCGGTACTCATCCACCGGCAGGATAGAGGTTATGCGCTCATTTTCATCCAGCGGCAACAAGTTCACTATCGGACGACCGCGGGAACCGCGGCCAGCCAGCGGAATCTGATACACCTTTAGCCAGTAGACCTTGCCGAGGCTTGTAAAACATAGAATCGTACTGTGGGTACTGGCAATCAGCAGATGCTCGACGAAATCCTCGTCTTTCACTGCAGTGGCAGATTTACCCATACCACCACGCCGCTGGGCTTGATAATCGCTGAGCGGTTGTGTCTTGGCATAGCCACCGTGGGAGATCGTCACCACACGGTCTTCTTCGGTAATCAAATCTTCGACGGTCAAATCGTGCTGGGACTCGATGATTTCAGTGCGACGCTCATCACCAAATTCTTCACTGACTTCGCGCAGCTCCTGACGAATCACTTCCATCAGGCGGCTGTGGGAGCCGAGGATGGAAAGGTATTCGGCAATTTCTTCAAGTTTTTCCTGATACTCATTAAGCAGCTTGTCGTGCTCCATACCCGTCAAGCGGTGCAGACGCAACTCCAGAATCGCCTGGGCCTGCGCCGGCGACAGGAAGTATTTGCCATCGCGCAAACCAAACTGGGGTTCCAGCTCTTCCGGGCGGCAGGCATCGCTGCCAGCGCGGGCCAGGAACTGGTTGACCGCAGCGGCATCCCACCCTTGGGCGATCAAGCGTTCTTTGGCTTCAGCCGGAGTCGGGCATGACTTGATCAGTTCAATAACGGGATCGATATTGGCAATGGCAACTGCCAGGCCTTCAAGAAGATGCCCGCGCTCGCGAGCCTTGCGCAGCAGGAATACCGTGCGACGAGTCACCACCTCGCGGCGGTGGCGAACAAACGCCACCAGCATTTCCTTGAGGTTGAGCGTGCGCGGCTGATCATCCAGCAGCGCCACCATGTTGATACCAAAAACACCCTGCAGCTGTGTTTGGGCATAGAGGTTATTCAGCACCACCTCACCCACTTCGCCTCGCTTGAGTTCGATCACCACCCGCAGACCATCCTTATCGGATTCGTCTCTCAGCTCTGAAATACCTTCCAGTTTCTTTTCTTTCACCAGCTCGGCAATGCGCTCAATCAGGCGCGACTTGTTAAGCTGATAGGGAATCTCGGTAATGATGATGGTTTCGCGACTGGTCTTTTCATCCACTTCAACCACTGCCCGAGCGCGCACATAAATGCGACCTCGACCAGTGCGATAAGCCTGCATGATGCCCGCCCTGCCGTTGATGATGGCGGCAGTAGGAAAATCCGGACCGGGGATAAATTCCATCAACTCATCAATGGTGATGTCCGGATTGTCGATCAACGCAAGGCAACCGTTCACAACTTCCTTGAGGTTGTGGGGCGGAATATTGGTGGCCATCCCCACAGCAATACCGGAAGAACCGTTGACCAACAGGTTTGGCACTCGGGTTGGCAGCACTGCGGGAATCAGTTCTGTGCCGTCGTAGTTCTCCACATAATCGACAGTTTCCTTTTCCAGATCCGCCAACAGCGAATGGGAAATCTTCGACATACGAATTTCGGTGTAACGCATGGCCGCAGCGGAATCACCATCAACGGAACCAAAGTTGCCCTGGCCATCCACCAGCATATAACGCAGTGAAAAGGGCTGAGCCATACGCACAATGGTGTCGTAAACCGCAGAATCACCGTGGGGGTGGTATTTACCGATAACGTCACCCACCACGCGGGCAGACTTTTTGTAAGATTTGTTCCAATCGTTGTTGAGCACACTCATGGCAAACAGCACCCGGCGGTGAACCGGCTTCAGGCCGTCTCGCACATCGGGCAGCGCCCTTCCGACAATCACGCTCATGGCGTAATCGAGGTATGACTGGCGCAATTCGTCTTCAATATTGACGGGCAGGACTTCTCTGGCTAATTCACCCATGCTACTGCTCAATCCCCTTCTGCTTATTTTGCTGCTCAGGCGCCGAATGACCCCAAAACAAGCGCGAGATCATACCATAAAACGGGCTGGCGACCTCCCTGTATCCCTTTGTTTAATGATCTTTTTTCTGCAGGTATACTGCCCTGCCCCAAGGCCGTTACAGGATTGTCGCGCGATGACCACCGAACCCATCGATTTGCTGATTTCAGCTCGCTGGATCATCCCGATAATTCCGGAAGGTCAAGTATTTGAAAATTGCAGCGTCGCCATTCAGGGCGGCGACATTGTCTCCTTACTGCCCACGGCGGAAGCCTTGCGCAAATACGCGCCCCAGCAGCATGTGGAACTGTCCAACCACGCCCTGATCCCGGGCTTGATCAACGCCCACGGCCATGCCGCCATGACGCTGCTGCGCGGTTTTGCCGATGACTATCCTCTGAAAACCTGGTTAGAGCAGCACATTTGGCCAGTAGAAATGCGCTGGGTCAGTGATACATTTGTTCAGGACGGCACCGAGCTGGCCATCGCCGAGATGATCCGCAGTGGCACCAGCTGTTTTTCCGACATGTACTTCTTCCCCGAAAACGCCGCCAAAGCCGCCAGCCATGCCGGCATTCGCAGCCAGATCGCCTTCCCGGTATTCGACTTCCCTTCACCTTGGGGACGAGGACCGGATGAGTACATCCACAAAGGCCTGCAATTGCGAGATGACTACAAAGGTAGAGAGCTTACCCGTATCGCCTTTGGTCCGCATGCACCCTATACGCTGTCAGATGAGCCCCTGCGCAAAATCGCCAGCTATGCAGAAGAACTCGACACCTGCGTACAGATTCACCTTCACGAAACGGCAGGCGAGGTCTCAGACAGCCTCAAGCAATTTGGCATGCGCCCCATCCAGCGGCTCAAGAAACTGGAGTTTTTCTCTCCATTAACGCAATGCGTCCACATGACCACCCTGGATGACAGCGACATCGAAACCATTGCCGCCTATAACGCCCAGATTATTCACTGTCCTGAATCCAATCTAAAACTGGCCAGCGGACTCTGTCCCGTAGCAAAACTGTTGGACGCTGGCATTAATGTGGCACTGGGCACAGACGGCGCAGCCAGCAATAACGATTTGAATATGTTTGGCGAGGTACACACCGCTGCCCTCGTGGCCAAGGCCGTCGCAGGCGACCCAACGGTGGTGGACGCACACAAAGCCCTGCAACTGGCCACCATCAACGGCGCTCGCGCACTCGGCTGGGCCGATCGTATCGGCAGCATTGAAGTCGGCAAAGCAGCGGACTTGGCTGCGGTGGAGCTAGGGACAATCGAAAGTGAACCGCTGTATAATCCCGCTTCACAGCTGGTGTATACCAACTCGGGAAGTCGTGTCAGCCACCTTTGGGTAAACGGCGCAGCCCTGATGTCCGAACGGCAACTGCTAACCGTCAATGAACAGGAAATTCTGATCAAAGCCCGACAGTGGCGCCGCAAGTTTGTCGACAACCACTGACACACCAGCAATTCATTTAGAACACCCGGAATACAGAGATGTCATCACCTAATATCGACCGCGCTGAAATTGCCAAGTTTGAAGTCCTGGCCAGCCGCTGGTGGGACCGGGAAAGTGAATTCAAACCGCTTCATGAAATCAATCCGCTACGCGCCAACTGGATCGACAATCACTCTCCTGTTGCAGAGTGCAAATTGCTCGACGTAGGTTGTGGCGGCGGCATTCTGGCAGAGGCCATGGCTCACCGCGGCGCAGATGTCACTGGCATCGACATGGGCGAGGCACCGCTGGCGGTGGCCCAGCTACACGGACTGGAGAGCGGCATCGCTGTCGACTACCAGCGCTGCACTGCCGAAGAAATGGCCGAACAGCATCCGGCGCAATTCGATATTGTCACTTGCCTGGAGATGCTCGAGCATGTGCCTGATCCTCTGTCGGTGATCAACGCCTGTGCGCAGCTGGTGAAACCCGGCGGCCACCTGTATTTTTCCACTATCAACCGCAATCCCAAGGCTTACCTGCTGGCGGTGATCGGTGCGGAATACTTGTTGCGCATGCTGCCCAAAGGCACCCATGACTACGGCAAGTTCATCCGCCCCTCCGAACTCGGAAACTGGATTCGGGATTGCGGGCTGGAATTACAGGACATGACCGGGCTGGTCTACAACCCCATCACCCGCCGCTATCGGCTGCAGGAACGCGATGTGGATGTCAATTACATGGTTTACGCCCGCAAGCCCGCCTGATGCCTGAACGACAAGCCCCCACCCCCAAATACCGCGCGGTGCTGTTCGATCTGGACGGCACACTGCTGGATACCGCCCCTGACTTCCTGACCTGCACCAACCGTCTGCTAGCCAGCAAGGGAATGCCTCTGCTCGCCGAAAAGCATATCCGACGACTGGTGACCCACGGCTCTGCCGGAATTATCAGCAAGGTATTTTCCCTGGCGCAAGGCCACCCGGATTTCGAACCTATCCGCCAGCAACTGCTGGCGCTGTATCTCGAAAACCTGGCGGATCGTACCCGCCCCTTCCCCGGCATCGTGGAGCTTCTCGCAGAGTTGGCTGCACACGATATCCCCTGGGGTATTGTCACCAACAAACCGGAGCGTTACACCCTGGCCATATTGGAACAACTGCCCCTGGGGGCAGCGCCGGCTGTGGTAATCTGTCCCGACCACGTTCAGCACACCAAACCTCACCCGGAATCGGTACTACTGGCACTGGATCAGATCGCTGTGCCACCAGAGCAAGCAGTGTTTGTCGGCGATCACCTGCGGGATATTGAAGCCGGACTGCGGGCCGGCACGGACACCATCGCTGCTAGCTACGGCTATCTCGACGAGGATGATGATCCATCCAGCTGGGGCGCTCACTACACCGTGGACTGCGCAACCCAGTTATCAAAGCTGATTTTCTGAAGGAATACCCATGGACCCCA
This sequence comes from uncultured Porticoccus sp., assembly GCA_947259505.1. Lineage (GTDB taxonomy): Bacteria > Pseudomonadota > Gammaproteobacteria > Pseudomonadales > Porticoccaceae > Porticoccus. The sequence goes on from CAMYLT010000002.1 coordinate 222,762, forward strand.
AACTGTACCAAGCCCCCGCCGACCTGCTCAAGGGCAAGATCATCGCCGTCACCGGTGCCGGAGATGGTATCGGCGCCGTTGCTGCCAAGACCTTTGCCGCCTACGGTGCCACGGTGATTCTGATTGGTCGCACGGTGCAGAAACTGGAACAGGTTTACGACGACATCGAAGCGGCCGGAGGACCACAGCCGGGGATTTATCCCATTTGTCTGAACGGTGCCATTGAAAAAGATTACCAGGATATGCACGACCGGCTCGAAGAGACGTTCGGCAAACTGGACGGCCTGCTACACAATGCCGGCGAGCTGGGCCAGCGCACCCCCATCGCCAGCTACAAGCTGGAGAGCTGGCAGAAAGTCATGCAGGTCAATGTCACCGCCCAGTTCATGATGACCAAGGCATTGCTGCCCCTGCTGGAAAAATCGGACAACGCCTCCATTATTTTCACCACATCAGGCGTGGGTCGGGTTGGCAGACCATTCTGGGGCGCCTATGCAGTCTCCAAATTTGCCACCGAGGGACTGTGTCAGGTACTGGCCAACGAACTGGAAGGCACCAGCAATATCCGGGTGAACTGCATCAACCCCGGCGCCACCCGCACACGCATGCGTGCAACGGCCTATCCAGCGGAAAACCCTGCTTCCGTGAAAACCCCGGCAGAAATTATGCCGACCTATCTCTATCTACTGGGTGATGACAGCACAGGGGTAACCGGTCAGTCAGTGGATGCCCAATAGCTTCCCGCTTATGGCCTAAGGCTCAGCCTTCAACCAACACTTCTGATACCTGGCGCTGCCGGCCGCGCATGTTCATTACTGGCCGTTCCACAGCCAGATAGACCAGCGCAGCGACCAACAGACTCATGGGTATGCCGATGACTGCTGCCATGGCAATTTTTTGGGTGGAAGACAATTCGAGCGCAGACTGGAAAATGCCGGTATAAACCCCACCGATGACAAAGGGGTGGAACAGGTAAGTCGAGTAGGCCAATTGACCGATCGGGTAAAGTACCGGCGAAGACAGCAATCTGGCCAGCCAGCCGCTAAAGCCGTAATCACCGTAGAGGGTGGCAAGGAGAATGACACCCACCGCAGCAGTGAACAGGTTGCGGTAGCCGGTGTAGTACACCGTGCTCCAGAACTCGGAAAAACTGGCGTGCTGATTGTTGACCGGCACCGAAAGCACCAGCAATACGGTTATCACTGAGAGCAGAGCCAACAACCCCACCACCTCGCGATAACGCCGGAAAACCTCACGGAGCTGCTCCCGGTGGAAGACATGAAAATAGGCCGCAAAAATGCCCGGCAAAAAACTGCCAAAGCGCGCCCATGGCTTCACGTAGATAGAATCGATAACATCAAAAAATCCCTCACAGGATTTCTCATACCAGCAGATGGGTAGCGACAGTTGGTAGTGCTGGACCAACAGATAGCGAATCAGCAATGAACCGACAAATGCGGCCAATGCCAAGCCAGCCAGCAACAATGCACTGCGCTTGCGCAGTATCCACAGCAACAATAATGGAAACAGGAAATAGAATTGCTCTTCAATGGCCAACGACCAGGTCCAGGGCATGAAGTGGGTGCTGGCGGGCAACAAGTTATTGATATACAGCAGGTTACTCCAGATGTACTCCTTATTGGGCAGCGCTAGTAAACCCAGCCCCATGGCCAACAGGTATGCCGGCATCAAGCGCATAAAGCGACGCTGGTAAAAACGGCCAAAGCGGATGTCACCACTATCCCGATACTCAGTCATCAGGATCGATGAGATGAGAAACCCACTGATGACAAAAAACACGTCAACACCCAATTCACCGTTGAACACCCAATTGAGCCAAATCGGGGAGCCGTAGAAAAATTCGGGGGCAGTGGTATCGAAGATAGACAGAAACCAGACACTGTGGATAGCCAGCACCAACAAAATTGACAATGCCCTCAGGCCATCGATAGGACGCAGTTGTCCTGCTTCGGGCCTCAACAACATCCGCAGATTGCGGCGCAGGGAAAACGGGCTGGGAACTGACACTTGGCTACTCACTCTACCGATTAGTAAAACTACCGCATGCTCTGAGCAGTGGCAAGGTATGTGCGACACCCTCCGCAAACCCTACTCGGGAGACAAATCCCAATTCCCGCTCCGCCTTATCGGTTGGAAACGCCACATCCCGCGACAGCAATTTAACCGCTGCTATACTGACCGGCAGGGTACGCAACAGCTTTAACTTTGCCAGAAACTCCAGCATACCCGCCACGGGCATAACCAAGCGGGCATTGACCGCTCCCGGCATATTCAGACCCAACTCGTCACGGAGCACTCTGGCCAATTCCCGCCAAGTTGGCGACTGCCTGGAACAGGCATTGTAAGTTTGACCCGCAGCCTCGGGCCGCTCCGCACAACGAACCAACATATCGGTGAGATCAGAAATGTACACCATGGGTATTCGGTTGTTGCCACCATTAATAAGTCGAAATTTTCCCTTGGCAATCATCCCGACCAACTCTGGCAGAAAGCCACCTCGACGATCGCCCGGTCCGTAGATAAAGACTGGCCTGACGATACTGACTTCAAACTTACCACTGCGATGGGCTGCCAGACACGCAGACTCAGCCTGTATTTTTGCACGACCATAAGGATCAATACTGCTGGATAAATAGGAGTGATGTTCCTCACACATTGATGTGTTGTTCAGCTCATAAACTGCCACGCTGCTGACGAATACAAAGCGTGTTACACCTGATATCTTTGCCGCCCTGAGCAAATTATCTGTTCCCCCAGCGATGACACGCTGAAAATCAGCGATGCTGTGACCAACACCTGTAAGCGCTGCACAATGAAAAACCACAGTCGCAGCGTTTATGGCCTCAGCAAGGCCCTCTGACTGGCAAACATCGCCCGTCACCAAGGTAACGCCCAGTGATTGCAACTTGCTGGTATCACTCTGTGCCCGCACAAGCGCGATTACTTGCCAACCATCAGCCACCAGCCGTTCGGCAAGTGCTCCCCCGACAAAACCGGTTGCCCCGGTTACAAAGGCTCGTTTTTCCATAATTGATATTATTCCGGCAACGCAACGGCGGCGCCTTTGAATTTGCTTACCGTCTGCGGGCTAGCCTGAAACTACTCAAAATCCACCTGCTACCTATGCACAGACTAACGGGAAGCGGGACCTTTGGACCGCAGTCGTTTCAACTGCCGGTCCCAGCGTTTCCTATCTTGCGGCAACTGTTGTCGCTGTTTCTTGCGAACTGACATATCAATAACCGCCAGCAGATCGGCGAGAGACTTGTCATCCAGCTCAATCCATTGGCCACGACGTACATAGGAAGGCATAAAGATTGGCCCGAAACGCACTCGCTTGAGGCGATTTACTTCGACACCCTGAGACTCCCAAAGACGACGAACCTCACGATTGCGTCCTTCCATCAATGCGACCGTATACCAGCCGTTGCTACCAACTCTTTCACCTGGCACAACATCACTGAATTTGGCGATACCATCATCCAGCAAAACACCTTCACGCAGCCGCTTGATCATCGCATCATCGACGCTACCGTGTATGCGCACCAGATATTCCCGGTCGATTTCATAAGAAGGGTGCATCAACCTGTTTGCCAGCTCACCATTATTGGTAAACAGCAATAATCCCGTGGTGCTGATATCAAGACGACCCACGGCAATCCAGCGCTCACCGGTCAACCTGGGCAAGTGATCGAAGACGGTCTTGCGCCCCTCCGGATCAGAGCGGGTACAAACCTCACCTTCGGGCTTGTTATAGAGCAGCACACGAATACGTTGATCCGCAGGGAGCAATTTGGCCTTCTTGCCATCCACCACTACCGTGTCGTCAGGTGAAACACGGTCACCCAACTTGGCAACTTTGCCATTTACTTGCACACGACCATCGCTTATCCACTGTTCCAGCTCGCGTCGCGATCCATAGCCGGCGGCGGCCAGTACTTTTTGTAATTTATCGGTCATTAGTGCTGTGTCATCTCTTTATCATCTGCGTTTTCAATTGGGACAGATTGCTCGTCCGCCAGGGCTGATATAGCTACTTCTTCTGCAGATTGCTCCTGCTCCGCACAATCATCGTCCCGTCCATCTGGGGTAGCCATATGCAGGGATAACTCTGAATCGAGGCTATCGATATCGCGGATATCGTTCAACGCCGGCAATTCCTCCAGACTTTTCAGGCTGAAATAGTCCAGAAATTCTCTAGTGGTTGCATAGAGCGCAGGACGGCCGGGCACATCACGATGGCCGACCACGCGAACCCACTCACGCTCAAGCAATGTCTTGATAATTTCTGAACTGACGGAAACCCCTCTAATCTCTTCAATATCACCTCGAGTGAGCGGTTGCCGGTAGGCAATCAGTGCCAGGGTTTCTAACAGTGCCCGCGAGTATTTCTTGGGTTTCTCCTCCCAAAGGCGATTGACCCAAGGCGCCAATTCCTGGCGCACCTGAAAGCGATAGCCACTGCCCGTGTGTTTCAATTCATAGCCGCGACCAGCGCAATCACTCCGGATATCGTCCAACACGGCCAACAGCTGCTCCTTCGGAGGCATCTGATCCAAGTCAAACAGCCCCTGCAACTGGCCGATATCCAGGGAGCGACCTGCCGCCAACAACGCGCCTTCAATGATTCTTTTTAGTTGATCGTTATCCATGCTCTCATTCTACCCATTAGCGCGCTTTCACGTGGATGGGACCATAGGCCTCACTCTGTACAATTTCCACCAGGGACTCTTTGATCAGCTCCATAATGGCCAGGAATGTCACGACGACACCACTCCTCCCCTCGTTCAGGCGAAACAGGCTGACAAATGGCACAAACTGCTTACCCCGGAGCGTTTCCAATACCTGTGACATGCGTTCACGGGTAGACAGCCGCTCGAGCTGCACTTTGTGGCTCTCAAACATATCAGCTCGATGCAGGACGTCGGTGAGGGCCAGCAAAATTTCCTTCATTGCCACATCGGGCTGTGGACGCTCCTGCTGGCGATTCGGCTCTTCGATGATCGCCATAAAGACATCCCGCCCCAAGCGTGGCAAAACATCTATGTCTTCAGCAGCTTGTTTGAACCGCTCATACTCCTGCAGGCGGCGGATCAACTCCGCCCGAGGATCGTCTTCCTCTACTTCAGCAGCCTGGCGCGGCAGCAGCATACGGGATTTTATTTCCGCCAACATCGCTGCCATCAACAGATATTCCGCAGCCAACTCCAGCTGCATGGCTTTCATCATGTCGATATAGGTCATGTACTGACGGGTAATTTCCGCGACATTGATTTCGAGAATGTCCAGATTTTGACGGCGGATCATGTAGAGCAACAGATCCAAAGGACCTTCAAACGCCTCCAGAAACACTTCCAATGCTTCTGGGGGAATATACAAATCCTTGGGCAACTCAGTGAGCTGTCGCCCCATCACCATGGCAAAAGGCATCTCTTCCTGAGTGGGATGAGAGGGCAATTCGGCAAAGTGATCGCTCTGGATTACTTCCCCTTCCGGGACGGAGTCAGGTGTCATGAAGCGGCGGCCATTACTGGACTAAAGGCGCATTATACTGTGAATCAGCGTCACAGCCAGCAGCGCGCAGGCCGCCCCCCATCAAGGTAGGAAATCTTCGAACTGGCCAACACCCTGGCGGATGATTTCTGGAGCATCTCCGGTTAAATCGACAACAGTGGTCGCCTCCAACCCACAGTAGCCACCATCAATAATCAAATCGACCCTGTGTTCAAGCATGTCACGAATGTCATAAGGATCCGTCAGAGGGTACTCATCATCGGGCATGATGAGTGTCACACTCATCAATGGCTCCCCAAGTTCCTCGAGTAATGCCAAGGCAATGGGATTCGCTGGCACACGCAAACCAATTGTTTTGCGCTTGGGGTGCATCAGACGGCGCGGCACTTCCGATGTGGCTTCGAGGATAAAGGTGTAAGAACCGGGCGTATGTGCCTTTAGCGTCCTGTATATCTGGTTATCCACTTTGGCATATAGCGCCAGTTCGGAGAGATCACGGCATACCAAGGTAAAATTATGGTGTTTGTCCAGATGACGGATCAGCCGAATCTTATCCAGCGCCTTCTTGTCACCAATATGACAACCAATTGCATAGGCCGAATCTGTAGGGTAGATGATAACGCCCCCACCGCGAATGATTTCAGCAGCTTGCAGAATCAGGCGATGTTGAGGATTGTCGGGGTGAATAGAAAAAAACTGGCTCATAATGGATTACTGTAAACAAACTGTGCGTATTATCGCACAGAAGCTCAAATGGAAGAGAGCGGAGGTTTACACCTGCAGACAAAAGATGTCGCAACCCGTTTAGCTGAGAACTGGCTGCCGAAAGTATTTTTCTGAGAAATCTGCCGAAGACAGCGGCTTACTGAAATAGTAGCCCTGACAGATGTTACAACCGCTTTTTTGCAAGATTTGATATTGCTCCTCGTTCTCAACCCCTTCGGCCACGGTTTTGAGTCCCATACTTGTGGCGAGAGCGATGATACCCGTTACAATCGCCTGGTCGTTTTCGTCTTTTTCCAAGTCCTTGATAAACATTCTATCAATTTTCAGCACATCCACCGGGAGTCGCTTCAGGTAATTGAGTGATGAAAAGCCACTGCCAAAATCGTCGATGGCCAACGTCAAGCCCATTTCTCGCAAGGCGTTCAGCTCCACCTCCAACTCTTCAGGATTTTCCATCAAGGTGCTTTCTGTAATTTCCAGCTCCAGGGATTTTGGCAAAATTTTGTGCTGTTCCACCAACTGCTGCATTTTGTCTTTAAAGTCACCCAGTTGAATGTCCTTACTGGACAAATTTACTGCCATTTGGAGGTTATGCCCCTCCGCCTCCCAGCTTTTCAACTGAAGGCAAGCATGGCTCAATACCCACTCACTGATCTGGTTGATTAACCCTGATTCTTCAGCCATCGGGATAAACATATCAGGTGAAATCACACCATGCCGAGGATGCTGCCAACGGATGAGCGCTTCGGCACCCATCATCTCACCACTCACCAGGTCGATTTTTGGCTGGTAGTACAAGACCAGCTCGTCACTCTCAATGGCGTGCCTCAACTCCCGCTCGATTTCCATGCGACGGGCAATCTCGTCCTCCATGCCCTCCACATAAAAACAGTAACTATTGCGCTTTTCCTTGGCACGGAACATGGCGGAATCAGCGTGCTTCATCAGCGCACTAGTATCTTCGCCATCCTGAGGAAAGACTGAAATACCGATACTGGTCGTCACGAACATTTTTTGTTGCAGGAATACAAAAGGCTGACCGAGAGCATCGCAAATTTTTCCGGCGATCTTGGACACCGTCTCAAGCTCAGTAACACCTTCGAGAATCACCGTAAACTCATCTCCTCCCAACCGGGCGATGAAATCCTGGCTTCTGACACAACGTCGAATCCGCTCTGATACCGCCTTCAAGAGCAAATCCCCGGCGTCGTGTCCGAGGGTATCATTGATCAATTTGAAGCGGTCCAGGTCCAAAAACAGAATAGCCACCTGCTTTTCTTCCAGTTGGGCGCGATTCAACATCAGACGCAACTGTTGCATTAGTTGCGTACGGTTGGGCAACCCGGTGAGGGGATCATGGTAGGCTAGTTGCTTAACGTGTTTTTCAACTTTATTGGCCTGGATTAATCGCGAGACGCGCTGCTTGAGGACCGAAAAGTGGATAGGTTTGGGAATGTAATCAGTGGCACCAGATGCAAATGCCTTGACGATGGACTCCTCATCTTCAAGGGCGGTAACCATAAGCACGGGGGTATCGGCGCCGTTGGGTAGCTGCCGTATCCTTTCACATGCGACGAATCCATCTACTTCGGGCATCATGGCATCCATCAGCACCAGATCAGGCATATTACGCTGGCACAATGCGATAGCCTGCAAGCCATCGCTCGCCTCTTCAATAATGTATTCTTCCGTTTTAAAGACATTCTTGAGCGCCAATCGCATAGAGCGATCATCGTCTACGACCAGAATGTGGTAGTTATTGCCTTTTACCCGCTGGGATTCATCGTTCTCGACAATATAATCCTGCAATGCTTTACCGAGACCGACGTAAGCCTCTTTCAACTGTTTATGTAGATTGTCCGCGCCCTCAAGGTCATCTGTAGCTCCCTTTTCTTCCAGTATCTTGGCGATATCGGTCACTTTACGTGCGCCAAAATTCGAGGCGCTACCCTTGACGGTATGAGCCAGTTCGCGGACTTTTTTTACATCACCATCCAAAATGGCATGCTGAAGAGACTGCAGATAGACCGGTGTGTCTTCCAGAAAAGCCTCTATCATAGAGACAAGTACTTCACCCACACTATTTTTGAGTTCCTGAAGTACAAGTGGGTCAAAACTGCCCCCGAAGATATCTGCATCTTCCTTGACTACATCTGTCATTGTCTCTGTGTCATCAGTTATCGGCGTCAACTCGCCTTGATCAGCCGGAATCCACTTCAATAGCATTTTTTGCAGTGTTTCAATTCGTAAGGGCTTGGAAAGGAAATCGTCCATTCCAGCCGCCACACATCTTTCAGCTTCTGTTTGAGTATTGTTAGCCGTCATCGCGATGATCGGTATTCCACTATCGCCTACCCGGCTGTCCTCATACATCCTTATCTGCTTGGTCGCATCGTAGCCGTTCATCACCGGCATATAGCAATCCATGAGTACCGCGTCAAAATGTTGCCGAACAACCATCTCAACGGCTACCTTCCCGTTTTCTGCCAGCTGACATTGGCAACCCATGCGCTCCAGCATCCCAATTGCTACCTGCTGGTTGGCTCGATTGTCATCAACGACTAGCACTTGGCGAGGACGAAGATAGAGCTTCTCAATCGTGCGGCCTTTGTCACGCTTAACCTCCAGCACCCCACCCAAAAGGTGCTGTTCCAGACAGGCCTTTAGTTCTCCCGTCTTCAGCGGTTTATTTAGGTAGGACACTGCTTCAATTTTTTCCGGGCCATCTTTATCCCAAGGATTATTGAGTATTGCGATGAAGCAATTGCGCACTGAACTCTCATCTCGAACCAGTCTGAGAAAGTCGGGGGCACGCAAGCCTGGCATGTCTTCATCAATCAGCAAAATATCCAGATTGTGGCCTTTGTTTGACAACGCCCTTATATACTCCAGAGCACTGATGCCCGAATCAATAACATCACAGGCGACCCCCAGATTTTTAAGCTGCTGCGAACCATAGGCGCCCACAATGGCACTGTTGTCGATCAATAGCGCTTGCTTGCCTGCAAATGCCGTATTCGATGCGGGCAGGAATTCCTGCTTCGCGCCAGCTACAACCCCACTGGGCATGGTAAAAATAAAGGAACAGCCTGTTCCTGTATGACTATCTACCCAAATAGTGCCGCCCATTAGCTCAACAATCTGTCGGCTGATGGCCAATCCCAGGCCTGTACCCTCATATTTTTTGGTGCTAGATGAATCGACCTGAGTGAAAGCATCAAAAATACGTCGCTGGTTCTCCTCGGAAATCCCTATCCCCGTATCTCTCACCTCAACCTGAATCAGTTGGCCCTCAATACTCCCTTCTGCTTCACAACAGGTAACATAAATTGATACTTCGCCTATTTCGGTAAACTTAATGGCATTGCCTACCAAATTAATGATGACCTGCCTAATACGAGAGGTATCTCCATGGATAACTCTGGGCACACGTTGGTCAATCAAATAGCCGATATCAATTTTTTTCTTGAGCGCTTGGTTGGCCAACAGGCCAACAACCTCATCCAGCAGTTCGTGGAGGGAGCAATCTTCCCTTTTAATAGTAAGGTTGTTCGAATCAATTTCGGAAAAAGTCAGGATTTCGTCAATCAGCTCTAACAACCCTTCACCAGAAGTCTTGGCCGTCTCAACGTATTCAAGCTGTTTTGAACTCAACCCCATGGTCATCAACAGATCGAGCATACCAAGTACAGCGTTCATGGGCGTGCGGAGTTCATGGGTCACATTGGCTGCAAATTCACCCTTGATACGAGCCGATTCAAGTGCCGCAGACATGGCCCTCATCAGTTCCTGCTGCCTGCTTTCCAGCGCTTCCATCATCGAATTAAAGGCATGTTGCATCTCAGTGATATCTGCAGGACCACCCAAGTCAGCACGAATAATCGAATCACCTTCCTCGGCTCGCTTCATGGTCGTAGCCAGCTTTTCAAGTGGGTTGGTCAGTCGACGTGAGATCCCCAACAGCATGAGTAACAGGATAACGGCAACCATCAGGGAAATGAGCAGATTACTCCGCAGGATACTCTGCTCCATAAGGATAGCGGCATCCTTGCCAACCTCCAGATAGATATAACCTAGCAGTTCTTCATTCTTTGTTTGAGTGGCATCAAACTCATTCCAGATATTATCCTGTGACTCACCTGCAGTAACAGGTGCACTGAATAACCAGCTCTGCTTATCCTCCTTAAGCAGTTCGACTTGTTGGGGCCAATTATTTACCTGTATGACCGCGTCGTTACTACTGAATAAAACAGTACCTGTTTCAGTGAGAACAGCCACCGATTTAACACCAGGAAAATTCAATGCATTGTCGACCAACTCCTTGGCACTTTCCTTGCTCTGATAGAGCAGTGCCAGCTCTCCCTGTTTAGCAAGAGAACCAGCTACCTGTATGCCCTGCTCGATTTGGCGATCGCGAAAAATCTGGCTTGAAATATTGCTGACAGCAATGGACGTTATGAGCGCCATGAACAATATGCCCACAACAAAAATCAGGCTTAACTGATGCCTGAATTTCATGCTGCTAGCATATTTTTTCGAGGATGGAAGCATTATCGGGCCTTATCTGGCAGGCAGGATAAGATCAACTTTTCCCCTCACGTCATTTGAGAGGGAAATGCCCAAGTGATTTCCAGTACGTTCGTTAACGGCAACAAGAACGTCTCGGAGTGGCTTCATTTTTGGATCAGCTTCTTTTCTTAAAACCTGATTAGCAATCTCACCCAAGCTTGCCCCCATTTTTTTATTATCAGGGTACACCGCGAACAGCGCACCATGTTTGACATGCAGTGGGTTTGAAGAGAATACCACCAGATTTTTACTCCAAGCAGCATCAAGTAAAAGTGAAAAAATGGCGCTATTTACATAGGACCCATCCTGCAGTATCCACACCGCATCTGTGGAATTCGCCTTATCAATCATCTTTGCATAGAGGGAAGCGGCATCTCTAAGATCGGCAGCACGATCAATCATCAGTTGCACACCACGACTAGCCAAGTACTCGCTCGCACCTTTTAACTGAACATCCTCACCCTGGGTTTTTTGGACAACGTGCACACGCTTCACGGTTGGCGCCAACATCAGCAGTCGATCTAGCACCACTTCCGGATCCGGTATCATCAGGATACCAGGATAGGTATATTGACTATCATTGACAGCACCAAGAACCAGTGGAATTTGACTGCCTGTTGCTCTCAAAACATCGAGGCTTCGCTTACCAAGAACCAGCACAACATCGGGGTTTTTAGCGTCGAGTACAGGCTTCGCACTCGTCTTTTCATCCAGTGCCAACAAACTGGTATTGCCACCGAACTTTTCTTTGGCGCCCAGAGAAATATCTTCAAACACCTTTGAGAATGGACCCTTAACCTCCGGGTAGAGCACCATAAGCTCAGCACTCACACTCTCGCTACTGAGGCCCGAAAACATAATGATCACAAATGGCAGCAGCAGCCGCGAGGACATGTGTGCCCAAGTGATTTTGTTACCTGAAAAAAATCTATTCATCCTTGTATCCTGCTGAACAGCTTAATGACAGCAATCCTTAATATTGGTAACGAATTTCGGCCATGACACTCTGGCCAGACAATGGCAGATCATCATAAATGAGCGGCCCAAGGTCTGAATTTTGGCTAGGCTCTCTTGCATCTTTATCAAAGAGATTCTTGACAATCAGGGCAACATCCACATTTTCCCATATTGACTTGCGCCGTAAGGTCAAATCCACGATGGCATAGTTATCAATGTCAGACCTGGGGTCACCAGTCACCCGGTTGCGGTCCATCACCCAGTTGGCTTGAACATTCATATGCCAATTCGGGATAAACTGCCAATCAGCCTGGAGATACACTTGCTTTTCAGGCGCATTTCCAGCGTCCGTATTTGTGTTTTTATCTTCGGACTTTTGCCATGCCAAATTACCGATTAGTTCTAAGCGTTCTGTAGCCTTCCAGCGTGCTTCAAACTCCAAACCATGCCCTGTCTGCTCGCCCGCATTCTGCGCTTGGCTACCTCCTGCTGCGGGAACAAACTGGATAATATCTTCCCACTCATAATGATAAACATTCAGATTGAACGAGAGGTTATATCCAGCCCTGTAATCAAATGCCAATTCATAACTTTTTAGTTCTTCCGGATCCAAGTCTGGATTGCCTTGAAAAACCGGGTTATTTATTGCCCGCGTTTGGGAAAAAGAGGGCGCTCTAAATGCCTCACCATAGAGTAACTTAGTCGTCAAATTACGGGTGGTTGACCAGACAAGAGCCAAACGCGGATTAACGGTATCGCCAAAATCTGAATAGTGGTCATAACGCAGACCAGCCGTCAGTTCCCAATCGTTGGCAAAATGCCAGACATCCTGAAGAAATACATAATTATTTTCACGCTCATCTTCGGTCATAAAGACAAAAGGAGTATCAGTAACTTCTACCACTGGGTCTACTGGCAGAATAAGCCCAAGTGTATAGGGGTTAATGCCGTAATTTTTGGATTCCTTCACTTTGTATACATCGCCATAGTAATAACCGGCGCCAAAGCCGACTTCGTGCTTGTCGAACCCCTCATAAAAACTAGAAACATTGAATCTCGAGTGACGCTCATAAACTTCGGGGCTACCAATTACTCCATCAGGGAAACCACCGGGGAACATTGGAACGATTGAATTGGGGAGAAAAAAAGGTCCTGTCGACCCCTCAGGGTAAAGAACCAAATTACCCTGCACTTCTTGAGTTGTCTGAAGATAGCTAGCTTGAACCTTCAAGGATAGATTTTCTGTTACTTCTTTATTTTCATAAGTGAAGTCGGTATTTATTCTCTGGCTTGAAAACCTATTGTCATCAGATAATGCCTGCGCTGCTCCGACACCATCGCCAGCGTTATTCCGCGATTGAATACCCGCCCTCAAGACAAAGTTTTTGTAGCCAAGTTCTATGCGCCCATCGTAATTTTCACGCTGCATATTGACGGAACCCGGGGCCAGAGACGCATTAGTGCCTGTGTAGAGATCCAGAAGAGACTGTGCATCAGATGAGATTTTCTCATCGTAGCCATCCGATTTCTGAGCTTCCAAAATTCCGTAAAACCTTATCTCACCAATTGATCCACTTTTGCTAGCCCAATACTCTTTCGTGTTATAGGTGCCGTATCGCACACCAGTTTCAAAATGATCCGTCCCATCTGCCTCTTTGGTAACTATATTAATGACGCCGGCAAATGCATCAGCTCCATACAAGGCAGATCCAGGGCCGCGAATCACTTCAATTCGTGAAATTGCGTTAACTGGCATTCCACCCCAAACAACATTCCTGTCTCCATTCAATAGGTTTGTGATGGGTATACCGTTAACCAGCATTAAAACCTGTGGATTAAAGGCCGCATAAATTCCACGGAATGTATAAATTGGGTTATAACCGGTGCTATCTCGTGCTACATGTAACCCAGGAATTGTTTCTAAAATCTCATCTATATCCCGCGCGCCCATTCTCTCAATATCAGCTTTGGTTACAACCGAGGCTACCGCAGGAGCTTTTGCTATGGGCTGAGTAATACCGGTAGCGATACTAATAAATTCTTCGCCGCCATATAACGTCATAAGGTCTATGTCTGTACCTACATCCAAGTCTGACAAGTCGCCCGCAAAGCAATTTGTCACAACAAATAAAGCCAATGTTCCACAATATTTATTCATAGTTAATCACCCCAAACTCGGCTTTTATCATTACCTTCGAAATTAATACGCGAAACCCTTAGAGGAAAGAATGTCCCCTCCGGCTTTTGTGCAGCATCAAGAAAACAGGGAAAAACTCCCGCTGTAAAAGTCAATGTCGCCAGATGGTAATGCTGTTCTGGCGTAATGCCTTCATCTGCTAACATCCCAGCTACAACACCTGATGCATTCACCCGGTATTTAAATCTTGAGTTGCCTAAATACTCATCAACCCTGAATGCGAGATCGGTAAACCTCCCCTGCCCTGCCCCCATAGAATGAGCAAACTCCAACAAAGGCTCCACTCTCTCGTCTCGATCAACCAGCGGGCGGCCATAGCCATATATTCCCCGATACTTCTTCAACTCAGATGAAACCAGCTCCTCAAAGTCTTGACCTTTATTTAACTCTCGATCGATTCTATAGAGAAAGTCCATTCCGCCTTTTATTGGCTTCAAGCCATATATTGTGGCCTCAGAAACAGCCAAAGCCCCTGCAGAACCCAAAACCCCAGTAGAGCGGGCTGTTGCCGAAAGTGCAGCAATACGGTTGTTCCACAATCGTGGATCTGGAAAACTCGTGCAAATTACCCACATCCCCTCGATAAGCCTAGCGATACGAGGTGAATGACGACCAGTGATACCGAACAGCAGGTATTCCAACCATCTATATTCTTTTAATTCCGTAAGTACATTTTTTCCTCGAAGAAACACTTTCTCACCGGGAATCCAGCCACCAATTTCAGTTTCCCAGTTATCTTCATATTCTTCTAATTTATTGGGGATATTCATTTCCCCTCCTTCTGCTCTTCCGCACCCGACTTATCAATTAGTTTTAACCCATCCCCAAAAAACGGATATTTCCGCCAGCCCAATTTTTCCTGCTCCAGGGAATGAACGGCAGCACCAGGCAACCGCAACAAGAGATAAAGAATTTCAGATTGCTCTGGAGACAGTTCCAAAGCCACCATGACGGCAGCGGCTGCGCCGGACATCGCCAAAGGTAATTCTGCAGCTTCTTCCAATTCCGAGCGGTTCTGCTGCAACCAGATCAAGTTTTCAGCACCGCTTACTTCAGTAAGATGAGCGAGAGTCTGCAGAACTGGTGCAGGACAACTGACTCCGTTGGGGTCAAAACCAGGTGGGTGTTCCATTGGCATCCAGACATCAGCACGTTCTTCCACCGGAGGTTCTTTAATCATTGCCTTCCAGGCATCCAGATCCATCCCACACTGATTCCAATACTGAACAGCAGTAAAGACTTCTCTCCCTCCCCCCAGATTACCAGCACCTACGGATATGGCGGCAATCAGAGCAGATGCATGTGTCGAACCGCCTACCCCTGCACACATCGCTGCGCGAACACTGTGATCCCTGGGGCCGGGATTTGCCAAAGCAACAGCCAAACCTTCCAGCAATCTTGTCTGGCTGGGAGAAGGGCGTTCCAATTTGAACAAAAGATATAGATATTCGATATAGCTAGCTTTGCCTAGCAAGTCGCCATAGACGTCATACCCGGCACAATAGCAAGCGGAAGCAGCGAAGGGGTTGTCCTCCTCCGCTGTTTCGTTCCATATCCTTGTGGTAATTTTTTCGATTTTTTTTTCGGTCATACCATCTGCTTTAAGGCCTTCGCCCGCATTCCCATGGGCGGGACCTCGTCTGGATCAATTCTGACGTCGAGCAGCGTAGGTCCTTCCCTGTGACAAATCGCATCGACATCCAGTGCCAGAAGGTCTTCTGGCGACTCGATTATATGACTCTCCGCACCCATGGACCGTGCAAAGGTCGCAAAATCAATGACAGGCAGTTCAAAACCAATAGGCTCAGCGCCGGTCAATTGCTGACCGTGACGCACCATGCCGTAACAACTGTCATTGAGGATGACAAACACCACAGGCAGCTTTTCCTGGATTGCCACGGTAATTTCCTGCCCGCTCATCAGCATGCTGCCATCACCCGTGATGCAAACCACCGGGCACCCCTTCTCAGCCAAGGCAGTCCCTACTGCACTACCAATGGCCCAGCCCATGGAAGCAAACTCCAATGACGCGCGGAACAGACCACCTCTGCCATTACGTTTCCCGGCAATACGCCGATCGTAGGGATGAAGATAATGGGTGGCCCAGGTGAAACTACCGCCGGAGTCCGCCAAGTAACGCGTATGGGGAGGAAAAATTCTGGGTAATTCTCTCATTAACCTCTGGGGCTTGATGGGTGTTGCGTCAGAGCAAAAACCATCGACATCCTGCATCTGAAAATGCAAGGTCTTCTCCGCGCCCGACGCTTCCTCCATCTGCTGGAGCCGATCACCCACTGCGTGGATTTTACTGCGCTGATCCGCTTCGAACCGGTCAACTAATCGATCAAAAATGCTGGAGAGCCGCCCCCGAACATGCAGTTTCGCCATGGGTGTGCGGGTAAAGTTCTCTTCGACAGACTCAACATGAATCATGCGAGTTGTTAACAGGGACTCAGTATCCCAGCCATCACTCGCCCATTCACCCAGCGTAGCGCCAATCGCCACGACCAGATCCACATCGGTATCACAAAGAACATCCCGCGCACTCTGATGGCCAGCAAAGCCAATCACACCTCGAAAGAGCGGATGATAAGGACTCACCAGACCCTTCCCATGAGGCGTTACCAAGATACGGGCATCAAGATCCACCGCCAGGGTCAGGATGCTGCCAATTGCCTCACTGGCTTCATCACCGATCAGAAATACCGGTCTTTTGGCGTTCACCAATTCTTCATAGAACTGGTCAACAGCCACATCATCCACAAGAGAAGGTTTGTGCAGCAAATTCAGGAGGTCATAATTGGGTTTCGGCGACAGCGCGCGATCACGCATGATATCCAGCGGCACACTAAGGTGCACGGGACCACCGGGAGATTGAAAGGCGGTCATGATGGCAGAAACCAGTTTTGCCTCAAATTGTCCGGCATGAGATACCAACGTGTTATAGCGGGTACAGTACTCGAACAGACCGACAGTATTGGTACCAGTGCACGAAGACTCCTGAAACGCACCCCGTCCAAACGTTGAAAGGGCTGTCTGAGCAGTAATCACCAACATGGGGATATTATTTTCGTAAGCGGAAGCCACCCCGGTAATCAGGTTGGTGGCCCCTGGGCCGGTTGTTGCGCAGCAAACTCCCAGCTTGCCAGTATTGCGCGCATACCCGTCAGCCATAAACGCTGCCCCGGTTTCATGCCTGGCGATGACGGCTCGTGGGCCGCCCCTGCGCTCGCTGCGAGCCAGAGCACTGTAGAATGGCTCAATGGCCCCACCGGGCACACCGAACACATATTCAACACCGAGCTGCTCCAAGTAGGAAATCAACAAATCCCCAAATTCAGCTTCCACCTGCAACGGTAAACTCTCTTTCTGCTTGCTGGCCCCGAGAGCGCCCATAATCAATTTCCCTTATAAAATCAATAGAATATGGATCATTCTTAAATTCTTTATATCACTTTCCGCATTATTGCCTTATTTTTGCACAAAATTCAACCATAAGCAGGCTGAAACAAGAAACTGTCACCAGGGTGTGAATTGGTTGGTGAGCCATTGCGACAATACTCGATTCCACTGGCGCTATCCCTTACAATCGACGCCTTTCTTCGCTCGACAAACTGTAATCTGATGTCCCAACATGCACCTGTTAAAAACACCGCCAAAGCTCAGGGAAAAAGCGAAAACCTGCTCCTTAACTTAGCCTTCAACATCATTTTGCCAACGCTCATTCTGACGAAGCTAAGCTCGGACGAATATTTGGGCACCCGCTTGGCCATTGTTGTGGCGCTGGCTTTTCCGATCATCTACGGGCTAAAAGATTTTGTCGCCACGAGAAAAATCAATTTTTTCTCAGCCCTCGGCGTGCTGAACGTAGTACTCACCGGAGGCATCAGCCTACTGGAGCTGGATCCGGCCTATATCGCTATTAAAGAGGCAATGGTGCCGGCCATTTTTGGGTTGGCAACGCTGGTTTCATTGAAGACGCCATATCCTCTGGTGAAAACATTCCTCTACAATGACAAAATCCTGCAAACCGACAAAATTGCTGCCGCCTTGGAACAAAATGGCCAAGGCAGACTCTTTGAAAAGTTATTGGCCAATGCCTCGTGGTTGGTAGCGGGTTCCTTCTTCCTGTCTTCCCTGCTCAACTACCTACTGGCCACTTTATTAATTACCAGTCAGCCGGGAACGATTGAGTTTAATGAACAGTTGGGCAAAATGACGGCGTTGAGTTTTCCTGTGATCGCCCTGCCGGCGATGCTGGTACTGATGGGCACATTGTTTTACCTATTTCGAGGCATTACCAAGTTGACAGGCTTGTCGCTTGAAGACTTTATTCACCACCACGAAAAGCACGGAGACTAACCCATGTGGTACGCCATTATGAGTGAGGATACAGAGAATAGTCTGGCTAAACGCCTCACAGCCCGGCCGGCGCACCTCGCAAGACTGGAAGCGCTCAAGACCCAAGGAAGACTACTACTGGCGGGGCCACACCCTGGCATTGATAGTGAAAATCCAGGAGAAGCAGGATTCACAGGAAGCTTGGTCGTCGCTGAGTTTGATTCCCTTCAGGATGCCCGCCAGTGGGCCGACGAAGACCCCTATCTCAGCGCCGGCGTCTACGCCAGCACCACCGTTAAACCCTTTAAAAAAGTGCTCCCCTGATCCGGGCGCAGCCAGAAAATGGAACCCATTATGAGGATACTGATCGCGGCCGTATTGGGCCTGCTAACCATCACAGCACAGGCAGAAACCACCTACGTCTCAGACGAATACCGAGTCCCCCTCCGCTCATCGCCTTGTCCCCGCTGTAGCATCCTGCACAAGGGCATCAAAAGCGGCACCGCTATGACCTTGGTTGAAACCAACGGTGAGGGTTGGAGCCATGTCACCACTCGCAGTGGCCTGGATGGCTGGATGCCCTCCCAGTATCTCCAAAAGGAACCAACTGCCCGGAATCAACTCGAAAGCTTGAAAATCAGAACGGCAGCTGCCGAGGGACAGGCCAGTGAACTGAAAGAGCAGCTATCCGTTCTTCAAGAGGAAAACAGCCAGCTCAGCAGTCAACTGGAAAGCCTGCAGACCAACAATCAGGATATCAGTAGCGAGTTGCAATCCATCAAGAAGGTCTCCTCCAATGCGATCTCTATCAGTCAGCAAAATAAAGAACTGCTGGAGCGAAATGGGATGTTGCAAAGTGAAATCGACGTACTCAAAGCATCCAATGAGAGACTGATCAACAATGAACGCAATACCTGGTTTCTCTATGGGGCTCTTGCAGTAGTCATGGGTTCGCTGCTGACCCTGCTGTTACCAAAATTGAAAAAACGTAAACGCTTTTCAGAGTGGGCATAATCATGAAACATACTATCTTCGCCATTTTTTTGGCCCTGACGACCCTGTTTGTTCAGGCCGATGACAGCAAACCCGTACAGGTCTTATTCAATACCGATATGGGTGATATCAAACTGGAACTCTACCCGGATAAAGCGCCTAAAAGCGTTGCCAACTTCAGTAATTATGTGAACGCCAAACATTACGATGGCCTGGTATTTCACCGGGTCATCAAAGGCTTCATGATCCAGGCGGGTGGATTTAACGAATATATGAGTCCACGGGAGCCCTCTGGCAGACCGGTTCGCAACGAGTCCTACAACGGACTGAAAAACGTTCGCGGCTCCGTTGCAATGGCACGCACATCTGACCCGGACAGTGCTATGGCGCAGTTTTTCATTAATTCCGTGGATAATTCGTTCCTTGACCGCAACGGCCAGAATGCCGGTTATGCTGTATTCGGCAAGGTGATTGAAGGCATGGACGTGGTCGACAAGATTTCCAATGTCCCCACTGGCCAGGTTGGTCCTTTTGGCGATGTGCCAAGAAAACCGATTCACATTATCAGCGCCCAAATCATCGGTAACGAATAACTGTGGCAACTGCCCTC
The DNA here is from genome assembly GCA_947259505.1 of uncultured Porticoccus sp. GTDB lineage: Bacteria > Pseudomonadota > Gammaproteobacteria > Pseudomonadales > Porticoccaceae > Porticoccus. The sequence goes on from CAMYLT010000002.1 coordinate 242,690, forward strand.
AGTGTCAATCTGAATAAAATTGCCCTGATCCGCAATTCGCGGGAGGGCAATTATCCGGACGTCGTGGAGCATGCCAAAGTCTGCATCGCGTCCGGTGCCGAGGGCATTACAGTGCACCCCCGCCCAGACCAGCGCCACATTCGCCCTGATGATGTGCGACAACTGGCAAAACTGTTGGCGCCCATGAAAGCACTGGAATTCAATATTGAGGGCAATCCATTCGCGCCGCGCCGGGGTAACTACCCAGGGCTGCTTGTCCTGGCAGAAGAAACACGACCGGATCAGTGCACACTGGTGCCCGACAGTGACAATCAGCTCACGTCAGACCACGGCTTTGACCTGACCCGCTCCGCTGAGCAGTTGGCACCCATGATTACCCGGTTACAGGCACAAGGTATTCGGGTCAGCCTGTTTATGGACCCGATTCCAGAGCAGATCCGGCTCGCCAAAGAAGTGGGCGCAGATCGCATCGAACTCTATACCGGCCCCTATGCTGCAGCTTGGGGCACTCAAGAATTGGAAACTATTTACCGGCAACATTTTTTAGCGGCAGAGCTGGCTACTGAACTTGGTCTGGGGGTCAATGCCGGGCATGATCTCAACCTGATCAACCTGCCAAAATATGCCTCTGTACCTGGGTTGCTGGAAGTCTCTATTGGTCATGCTCTCACAGTGGATGCCATTGCCTTGGGGCTGGCCAATGCGGTTCAAGCCTACAAGAACATTCTCACCGAGGCCGTCAGCTAGACAACTGTTTCAGTCAACTGCTGGCAACTTACACAGAGCACTGATTCCGGCTGGATATCCAGACGACGAGGATCAATGTCCTCCCCACACGTTACACACCAACCGTATTCGCCCTCACTCAGCAGCGCCAGAGCCCGATCCACAGCTAGCAGACGCTGGCGGTAAGCAGCTCGGCTTGCTTGGCTCATCTGCTGCTGTTGTATGGCATCCATACGCGACAATCGACCCACCCGAGACTGGTCCAGAATGACCACATCACTGGCCTGGGAAGAAATCGCCAACAGATGACCAAGTTCTTCGCGGAGGCTCTCCAAACTTGCCTGAAAATGCTCTAGCTGTTTATCAGTTAATGGGGCCATGGCCCTATAATAGCCCTTTGAGTTTAGGCTGACAGACATATGACTCCGCGTCACGAACAGGGCGATGCCCAAAACGACACCCAAGGCAACTACCAAAAGCGCAAGCGTTTCTTCGATCGTATGCTGACTATCTATGGCCGCAAGCCGGTGCTGGAAGCGCTGCAGGATGAGCAAACCCCCTGCTACCGGTTGCACCTGGCAGACTCCAACAAGCCGGGAGGTATCATCAGCGACATCATCGCCTTGGCAAAGCGACGCAATGTGGAAATCTGCTATCACGATCGGCTGGCGCTCTCCCGCATCTCCCGCAATAGCAAACAGGACCAGGGCGTAGCCGCCGACCTTGCCTGCCCCAATCATCTGCAATTTGAAGATTTTCTGGCGAACCCTCCGGCCGTCAATTTCAGTCTGATCGCCCTGGATGGCGTCACCAACCCACAAAATCTGGGAATGATTATCCGCTCAGTCACCGCCAGCCCCTGTCACGGTATTCTACTGCCCAAACAGGGGACCGCTGCCATCTCACCATTAGTCATTAAAGCCAGTGCGGGCACCGTATTTAAGAGCCGCTTAATCCACTGTGACAATCTGCCCCATGCACTGAAAGCACTCACACAACTGGGCGCTACCTGCTGCACGTTATCCTCCCATAGCAAGACAACCCTCGCCGAGTTCAAACCGGCAACACCTTTAGTCTATGTTTTGGGTAATGAGACAGAAGGGGTTTCGCGCCAAGTCAGCGACTGTTGCAGCGCACATATCCGTATCCCGATGAATAACGGTGTGGAATCCCTCAATGTAGCAGTTACTGCAGCACTGCTGGCCTTTCGTCAGCAGACCTAAGCATGGTTACGATCGCAAGGATTCCCGGTCCCGCTGTTTCCACAGGTCGCTGAAGACAATAGCGACCAAGGCGGCGATCACGGTCAGCAACCCCAACAGACCAATTGCGGGCAATACGCCGATAGCAGCAATCGCATGCCCACTCAACCAGGCGCCCACCGGCGCTGAGCCAAACAGCGCCAGCTGATAAACCGACACCACCCGTGCCCGGTAGGCCTGAGGGGACTCTTCATGGGTCATTGACCGCCCCAGCATCATCGCCACACCGGAGGCTCCTCCCCACATCGTCACCAACACGAACAATAACCAAGCGGGTGGATGACAGGCAATCGCCAGCAAAAAAAGGCCTCGCAACAACAGACTGATCAACAACGTCCGCCCGGGCTTCGAAAAACGCCCCACCAGTCGGATAATCACCAGATTAGAAAGAATCACCCCGAACATAAAACTGAACTGAATCCAGGCAAAGAAGGAAGCGCCCTGCTGGTATACCTCACGAGTCAGCAGCGGCATTGCCACAAGGTAGAGACCAAAGCCGAGAAAACCCGTCGCCGCAACTACCATCATCAGTTGCCGCAGCCGCCGGTGTTGACGCACCAGTTGCAGACCAGATGTCATCTCCTGCCAGGTGGAACTGCGCCGCCGTGCAGGCCCCTCCGCCAGCACCCCAAGACTGCGATGCAACAACCAACCTGAGAGGGTCAACAACAGCAACTGACCCGCCAGCAGCACCATCAAACCAATGTGGTCCAAATAGCCCGCCAGTAAAATACCCAGACTCTGGGCAGAGAACTGTACAAAAGATGCACGGGCCACCGCCTGTTGCAGCTGGCCCTCCACCACTCTCGACAACAGGCTCTCCCGAGCTGGCTGAACAAATGCCGTGATGGTGCCAAAACAAAAACCAAATACCAGCATTAACCCATAGGACAACTGCCCCAACCACAGCGCACCCAGCAACAAGAAGCAAGGCAAGTTATACAGCAGATAAAGGCGTAACAGGTGTCTCGCCGGGTGACGATTGTCCGAGAGCACACCACCCCAGAGAACAAAGAGCAATTGTGGCAGCATCAGCGCCATCTGGGCCAATCCAACCCGCTCCGGCGTTTCACCCAAAACACCGACCAGCAGCCAGGGAAACAGCACAATCTGCAAACCCTGGGCAAAAGAACTGGTACCAACACCTTGCAGATATGAACGAAAGTTGCCCGTGGGGCTATTGGAGGGAGCGAGGGGAGACATGCCGTATCAAATCAGCTGATGAGCCAGAAAAAGCTCCCGCAATTCTGTTTCCGTCATCACTTGAATACCCAACTGCTGAGCTTTGGTGAGCTTGGAACCCGCCCCGGGACCGGCTACCACACAGGAAGAGTTGGCAGAGACACTGCCCGCCACTTTAGCGCCCAACTGCTGTAATTTCTCTTTGGCTTCGGCCCGCCCCATGGATTCCAGGGTGCCAGTCAGCACCCAAGTTTGTCCTGCCAGTGGTTGTGTCGATTGGTCAGGAGGTTGCACATCTGGCCAATGCACACCCATGGACTGCAGTTCATCGAGAACAGCCAGATTCTCAGGCTGCTGAAAAAACTCCCAGACAAAATGAGCAACCACCGGCCCCACATCCGAGACCTCCTGCAGCAGCGCGGGGTCCGCCACTTTCAAGGCATCGAGATTGCCAAAATGCTTGGCCAGACTGCGCGCTGTCGCCTCCCCCACTTCACGGATACCAAGGGCATAGAGGAATCTCGGCAAGCTGGTTTCCTTTGCGGTTTCCAATGCACTCAGAAGGTTAGCTGCCGACTTATCTGCCATTCGCTCCAATCCCGACAATTCTTCCTGCGTCAACCGATAGAGGTCAGCAACAGAGTGAACCAGCCCTTGATCAACCAACTGCTCAACCAGTTTGTCGCCTAGGCCATCAATATCCATGGCCTTGCGCGAGACATAATGCTTGATCGCCTGTTTGCGCTGGGCAGCACAGATTAAGCCACCGGAACAGCGGGCCACGGCCTCACCGGACACGCGTTCCACTGGAGAACCACAAACCGGGCAGTGTTCGGGAAAAATGATCTCTCGTGCATCAGCCGGACGTTGCTCTTCCACCACCTTCACTACCTGGGGGATAACGTCTCCAGCGCGGCGAATAATGACCGAATCACCGATTTTGAGACCGAGCCGTGCCACCTCATCCTGATTGTGCAACGTGGCATTGCTGACGGTCACCCCACCCACAAACACCGGCTCGAGCCGAGCCACCGGCGTCACCGCACCGGTTCGCCCAACCTGGAACTCCACATCCAGCAATCGGGTCATCTCTTCCTGGGCAGGGAACTTTCGAGCGATAGCCCAGCGCGGAGCACGAGCAACAAAACCGAGACGGCGTTGCAAACTAAGCTCATTGACCTTGTAGACAATGCCGTCAATATCACAGGGTAACTCCTGACGGATCTCTGCCATTTTCCGATAGTAGGCAATACAGGCATCCAGATCGGTGGCGAGTTCAATGTGAGGGTTAACCAGAAATCCCCATGTTTTCAGGGTGGTCAGGATAGCCATATGGGTATCTGGCAACGCCACTCCCTCCGCCAGCCCCAGGCTGTAAACTGCCATCTCGAGCGGGCGTGATGCGGTAATCCGGGAATCCAATTGGCGCAGGCTACCCGCGGCAGCATTGCGCGGGTTGACGAACAACTTTTGGTCTGCAGCTCTGGCTTCGGCATTCAACTGCTCAAAACCGGCTTTAGGTATATAAATTTCACCGCGCACTTCCAGCAGAGAAGGCGGTCCACTAACCAGTAATCGCAAGGGGATCGATTTGATGGTGCGAACGTTTTCGGTGATATTCTCACCGGTGGCACCATCACCCCGGGTGGCACCACGGACCAGCACGCCGTCCCGGTAGAGCAGGCTTACGGCAACACCATCCAGTTTTGGCTCGCAAACATAGGCAACCGCTTCGTCGCGTTTCAGGCGATCCAGAACCCGCTTGTTGAAATCGCCCAGCTCCTCATCGCTGAAGGCATTGTCCAATGACAACATCGGTAGCTCATGGATCACTGGCTCAAAGGCGGACAGCGGCGCGGCACCAACCCTTTGGGTAGGCGAGTCGGCAGTTTTTAAGGATGGATAATCTGACTCTAGCTGCTGCAGGCGACGCAATAGTCGGTCGTACTCGGCATCGGGAATGCTCGGATCATCCAGCACATAGTAGCGGTAATTATGGTCGTTGAGCTGCCTACGAAGCGCGGCTGCCTCGTCCCGCTGCGCCGGGTCCGGCAAGGCCATTACTCGATACCGGATAGCTGGGCGCGACAGTAATCAGTGATACGCTGCCGATAGTGCTCTTCCGTCTGCTTGGTCAGCACACTGCGGCTCTCATCTTTCAACACGCCACTCAGCTCGGCGGCCATTTTCTTAGCAGCAGTCAACAGTGAATCAAATGCCATCATGGGATCATCAACATCTTCCATGGCAAAAAACAGGCTGATTCCCGGGGTGCTAAAATCTTCCATGGTCGCGAGATCGAACGTGCCTGGATTGACTGAGTTGGCCACACTGAAGAGCACTGGACCAGAACCATCCTGGTTAACGTGACGATGAAATATTTTCATGGAACCGTAGCGGAGTCCCGCACCCAATAAGGCGTCCAGTAGATCACGCCCAGGAAATGGAGCGTCGACACCAGCCATCATATGCATCACCACCACACTGACTAGCGCAGGGTTCGTTGCCGCCTGCGTTTTAGCCTGAGGCTTGCTCTGATTCTTCGTGGATGCTTCTTCCTGCTTGTCAGGGGTTTCCTGCGGTGCAGCAGACTCGGCCGCAATTGGTTCTTCTACGTCCTGTGTGACATCTTCATTTTTAATATGCGGTGGTTTAGCTACCGGGGGCAGCTCATCCAGATTCAGGCTTGATTGCAGCGGCTCCCTTTTTGGTACAGACAATTTAGGTTTGTTGGCCTCAGCTCGTTCACGAACTGCTCGGCTCATCTGTTCCACATCAGACTCGTCGCGATAACTGATCACCCGTGCACCGCCACTAGGCAATTCGCTGCCATACTCTTCCGGCAAGTCCTCATCGTCAAAGATGGGCTGTTTACGGCGTGGCATATGGATTTTTTCGTAGCGGGCATTGCGTATACGACGAATGACATCGAGCAGAATAGCCAGAGCCACCACCGCACCCAATGCAATCATCATTTCGCGAGCACCAAATTCCATCGTCGTTTAAATCCTGTCAGGTTGAGCGGTATTGTAAAGAGAATTACCCAATTTCGACACCAGGGCACAACAGCCTGTTATCAAGCTTCAGCCAGTTCCACGGCCTGATTAACGTCCACACTCACCAGACGGGATACCCCAGGCTCATGCATCGTTACCCCCATCAACTGATTGGCCATTTCCATGGCAATCTTGTTGTGAGAAATATAAATAAACTGCACCTTGGATGACATTTCCGAAACCATCCGCGCATAGCGTCCGACGTTGGCGTCATCCAATGGCGCATCGACCTCGTCCAGCATACAAAACGGTGCCGGATTAAGGTGAAAAATGGAAAACACCAGAGCAATGGCCGTCATGGCTTTTTCGCCTCCAGACAACAAGTGAATAGTGGAATTCTTCTTGCCAGGCGGTCTAGCCATGATGGCAACGCCGGTATCCAGCAGATCGTCACCAGTCAGTTCCAGATAAGCATGACCACCCCCAAACAGTTTGGGGAACAATTCCTGCAGTGAACTATTGATACGGTCAAAGGTTTCCCTGAAGCGAGTCCGGGTTTCCCTGTCAATCTTGCGAATAGCATTTTCCAGTGTTTCCAGCGCCTCAACCAGTTCTGCATTCTGGGCGTCCAGGTAGGCCTTGCGCTCAGACTCTATCTTGTACTCATCAATGGCTGCCAAATTGATGGGGCCAAGCCGCTGGATACGGCTGGCGAGTTTTTCCAACTCCCCTTCCCACTGGGCAAGATCGGCATCCTCCGACAATTCCGCCAACAGCGCGTCGAGATCGAAATGGTGTTCACTGATCTGCTCAACAATCGTCTTGCTGCGCGTGACCAGATCCTGGGCAATCAACCGCTGTTGTTCCAAATCGCTGCGCTGCACCTGAATATCCTGTTCCAGCTGAGTGCGGCGCTTCTCGGTTTCGCGCATCTGATGCTCAACCGTTTCCAGTGCACGACGAGCATCCGCCAGTTCTTTCTCGACGATCAGGCGACGTTCCAGTTGTTCGGCCAATTGCTCCTGTAATTCCAGCGTTGGGTCTTCATTCTCATTGAAGGCGGCACGCAACTGTTCGCGGCGCTCCTGTAAGCGTGCGACCTGAATTTCCAGTCGACCAATACCCTCGCGGATGGAGTGTAGCTGAGTACTGACCGATTTATCGCGCATCGCCAGCTCATGCTTGCGATCCCTGTCGTGGCGGGCACTCTGCCTAGCCTGATCCAGAGAAGCACGCAAGCCATCCCGCTGCCGCAGTAATTCCTCGCGGCGCTGAGTGTCCTGCTCCATTGACTCAATGGCAACAGACAACAATTGCCGCGCTTCGGCCAAATTTTCCTGCTCCAGAAGCCGTTGCTGACGAGCCTCATTCAGCTCGCTGTCGGCGCGGGAGCGGCGGGCAGCAAACTGCTCCACCTGCATCTGATTGGCACTCAGTGTTGAGCGTAATTCTGCATACTGGCGCTGTTGCTCCGCCACCTGACGGCTGATGGTTTCCCGTTCCGCTTCCAGGTCATGGAGGCGCTGCTCGGCAACCACCTTCTGCTGCTCCTTCTCGGCGATGACCGCCGCACAGAGCGACTGTTGCTCTATCAGGGATTCTAACTCCTGCTGACGCTTCAGCACTCCGGCACGGGCATCCTGATCCTTGGCCACTCGCAACCAGTTGGCACCCAACCAGAGACCATCGCGTGTCACCACCGACTCACCAGCGGCCAGATTGTCACGCAGAGCAAGAGCAGTAGCCAGGTCGTCGGATACGTAAATACCATTCAGCAGCGTTGCTGCGTAGGGACTGCCGACCTTGGCAGCCAACCGGTCTGCCGCCGCAGACTCCCTGGCACCATTGCCAGCATTGTCCACCAGCACCAACTCACCTTTGTTGAAACTCGCCAGTTCGCTGGCCAGATCAGACAAACTGTCAACACACACGGCCTGGAGATAGTTACCCAACACGGTTTCCACCGCCGTTTCCCAGCCGGACTCCACTTGCAGTGTTTCGGCCAAACGGGGCTGCTCACTCAAATTATGGTGCTGAATCCACTGCTGCTGCTCGCCATCGCCACCCAGTGCGGCTTGCTGCAGCGCCTCCAATGAAGAACGACGTCCCATCAAGGTTTGCAACTGACCACGTTGTTGATCCAGCTCGGCGCCACAACGCACGCCCTGCTGCCGGGCAGTTTCAATATCAACGTTTAGCGCATCTAACGCCACTTGCTGGTCACCCTGGGTCAGCTCCACTTCCGCGAGCCGCTCCTGCACCAGAGCAATTTCTTCCTGTAGAGGACTGTCGCTGAGCCCCTGGTATTCCAACTGGATTTTTTCAATGCGCTCATCAAGCCGACGCAACACCTGCTCCAGATGTTGGATGCGAGACTGCTGCACCTCCGCCTGCTGGCGAGGGGTAGCGGCACCCTGATTGAACTCGTCCCAGCCGGACTGCCAAAGTTGCATGGCCTCTTCCGCCTGCAACAAAGTAGCCTGGGAAAGCTCTTCTGATTCGGCAACTTTTTCCAGTTCCGGGACGATGTCCGCCAATTCGCGCTGCCAGCCCTCGGCCTTAAAGCGATCGCTGCGCAGGTGCTCTTCGGACTCGACAAAATTGCGTTCTGTCTGCGCCAGATCCTGCTCCAGCTCCCGGGCGCGATCCTGCACATGCTGGATACCTTGCTCAATACGAGCCACTTCGGCACCAATAGCATAGTAGCGGCCCTGTACTTCATTGAAGCCATCACCGAATTCAGTGTATTCAGTGCGGTGCCGTTCTAGAGCCGTATCACACCCGCTGCGCTCGGTAACCAGCGCCTCAATTTTCAATTCGTAATCGGTGATGACTTTGCGCCGTTCGGCCATCTGGCCCTCCAGCACGCGCCAGCGTAACGCTTGCAGTTCTGCTTTGACCCGGCGCTCCTCTTTCTTCAACTCGGCATATTTTTCAGCGGCTTGGGCCTGCCGCTCCAGGCGGCTCAACTGGCGTCCTAACTCTTCGCGAATATCCGTCAAGCGTTCCAGATTTTCCTGTGTGCGGCGCATACGGTTTTCGGTGTCCTTGCGGCGCTCCTTGTACTTGGAAATACCTGCCGCTTCTTCGATATAAACGCGCAATTCGTCTGGTTTTGCCTCAATCAGGTTCGAAATCATGCCCTGTTCGATAATGGCATAGCTGCGCGGCCCCAGACCGGTGCCAAGAAAAATGTCAGTAATATCGCGGCGGCGACATTTGTTGCCGTTGAGGAAATAGTTGGACTGGCCGTCACGGGTGACCTTGCGCTTGATGGAGATCTCACCCCAGCCTGCATACTCGCCACCCAAAGTGCCGTCTGAGTTATCAAACACCAACTCGATAGAAGCCTGTCCTACCGGTTTTCGCCCGCCTGAACCATTGAAGATAACATCAGTCATGGACTCGCCGCGCAGGTGTTTGGCAGAACTCTCGCCCATCACCCAGCGCACCGCATCAATAATATTGGATTTGCCACAGCCGTTGGGGCCTACGACGGCACAGAGATTGCTCGGAAAGGACACTGTGGTTGGGTCAACAAACGACTTAAACCCTGCCAGTTTGATACATTTGAGGCGCATGAATGTCTCTTTGAAATTGGCTTTCCTGCCAGGATATCCGCTGCCGAAATTCCCGAATCAGCCAGACCTGTCGACGCAGCTATAAAGAACAGATTTTACACAGCTCTGCGGCAGCCACAAGCGACCGCCTGTTATAATTTCCGATCGATCACCACAGCCTGTGAAACAGCCTCCCCGGCAAGGGTCAATTCATCACTGGCACCTTCCAAATCACCCGGGGCAGGGATCGCTGAACCACTTTTGGACACCCGTGCCACCACCTGAATTTTGCTGACCGACGAGAGCGGCTTGCCCCCGGGCATGGCCATGGAATCATCCAGTGTCACAGTGGCGGGGAGATCGGAAACCAGCAAGCGAGCCACTGCTAATGGCATCGGCGGCCCCTGCCACTCCCGAGCAAACACGTACACCAACTGTGAGGGCTCTGCCGTTAACCCGGGAGCTAACGCAACACTGACTTGCAGGGCAGGCAATGCATCACCCAATTGCTGTCGGGCTCGCTCAATACCGCCCTGCAGAGCCTGAGCCTGTGGTGTGGCGGGGTGTATGGCACGCAACGCTGTCTGCCAACTCGCAATGGCAAGGCGATAATCACCATCTTCAAAGGCACGAATACCCTGCAATCCCAAAGCAGTCAGATTATTCGGGTCGGCAGCCAAAGCCTGATCCAGCGCATCCCCCGCAGCCCCCACAAAGCGGTTGCCAGAAGCAAAGTAAATCGCCTGGGCATACTCAGCGAGAAGTTCCGCGTCATCCGGACTCAACTTCACTGCCTGCTGATAGGTAGCTCCAGCCTGTAGGAAGTCGCCTTCTTCCAGCTGCATTCGAGCCAAGGTGACCAGATAATAGATATTGTCCGGCTGGCTCTGCAGGCGTCTGGCAATACGCTGCTGTAATTGTTGCCTCAGGGCTTTGTCTGCCTCGGCATCGAGATTGCCCTCAGCACGCTGCTCCATCAGCGAGGTAATCGACACATCGTCGCTGGAACCAAGCATTTGATACAGACCGAAGGACAACAGTGGTAGTAACAACAACCCTGCCAGCAAGAGCCAGGCACCGCGACCACTCGCTACAGGTGACTCTCCGATAGCAGCTTCGTCTGCCAGTAACAACCGCTGCTGTTCCGCCACAAGTTCAGCGTGCTGAACGGCATCAATTTCTCCCGCTGTCAGCTGACGATCCAGCTCCACCAGTTGCTCCCGATATAACACCACATTGGCATGAGCCGACTCACCAACCTCCGGGGCGGATGATTTCTTCAACAACGGGAAAATAATGAACATGGCTGCGATCAGCGCAAGCAGCCCTAGCACTAACCACATCAGCGATTGTCCCCATTGTCGTCATCATTGTTATTTGGTGACCCGGTATCATGCAGCAATGCCTGTAGTTTGGCTTGCTCATCTCCCCCCAGAGCTGCACTCAAGACAGGTGCAGACTGGCGGCGACGCACCAGAAATATAATTGCCAAGCCAATCAACACCAGCAGACCTGGTGTCAACCATAGCACCAGAGTGGCCCGCTTTACCGGCGGCTTATACAGCACAAACTCACCATAGCGAGCTACCAGAAAATCAACTATTTCCTGGTCACTCTTGCCTTCTTCCAACATCGTGTAAATCTCGTCACGCAGATCCGCAGCAATCGGGGAGTTGGAATCCGCGAGGTTCTGGTTCTGGCATTTGGGACAACGCAGCTCGGCCACCAACACCTGAAAGCGCTGTCGGTGGTCCTCAGTAGAAAAGATTTTGACATCTTCTGAGCCCCAGCCAGGAGCCGAAACTAACAGCACCAGCAGCAACGACACATTGGCAAATAGGCGATTAAGCACAGTGTTGATTCCCGTCTCGTGAATAGGGGTTGAGCAGAAATGGACCCTTACAGGTCTTCAATCACTTCCTTCGCGGCCCGGAAAGCCTCCTGCAAGGCTGGCGCACCGATGTAGGGTGCCGTATGTAACAGCACCTCGCGAATCTCTTCCGGGGTGCAGCCGTTGCGCAGAGCACCACGAATGTGGCCCTTCAGTTCAGCTGGCGCCTTGAGCGCAGCGAGTGCGGCAATAGTGATTATGCTGCGGGTTTTCAGCGGCAGAGTGTCTCTGGCCCACACAGAACCCCAACAATTTTCGTTGATGTAATCCTGTACCGGGCGAGTAAACTCCGTGACGGCATCCATGGCGCGGTCTACAAATTCATCACCCATCACCTGGCGGCGCACTTTCATGCCGCGCTGATAATCTTCTTCAGCCATGTCCTTTCCTCATTGAACCTTTTGCCATTCTGGTAAAACTTTCTGCTGCCAGACGCGATCATCAATCACGCCCACATGCTTGTAACGAATAGTGCCACTTCGATCCACCACGTAGGTTTCAGGCGCGCCAAACACACCGAGATCCAAGCCCAACCGACCGTTGGCATCGATCACGCTGAGTTCATAGGGATCACCTTTCTCCGCCAACCACTTTTTGGCCTCGACAAGGTCATCCTTATAGTTAAGGCCAATAATTCGCACACCCTGCCCCGACAGTTTATTGAGATAGGCGTGTTCAACCCGACAGGCAATGCACCAAGTAGCCCAGACATTGAGTAGTGTCGGCTGCCCCTGCAAGATGAGTTGATCCACCTGGCGTGCTTCATCACCCAAAACCGGCAAAGAAAACACCGGCACTGGCCTGTCGATCAGCGCAGAGGGCATGGCATTGGGATCCCGCTCAAGGCCGTTCAGCAAGAACACGGCGAGAACCACAAACACCATCAGGGGAATAAATAATTTTAATCGGGACACCGTGCCCTACTCCTCACGAATTAATGGTCAGCCCCTCGGGGACGACTTCATTCACTGTTTGCCGACGGTAACGTTTATCCAACACCGCCAAGAGCGCACCGATAGCGATCAGCAAAGCACCCAACCAGATCCATCGCACAAAGGGCTTTACATGGATACGTACTGCCCAGGCATCACCAGCCAAAGGCTCGCCCAAGGCGACATACAAATCACGCATTAGCCCGCTGCCAATGGAGGCCTCCGTCATGGTCTGGCCACTGGCCACATAACGGCGCTTTTCCGGATACAACTGATCCACCGGTCGTTCATTGCGAGAGACCTTCACCACTGCCTGGTCAGCGATGTAATTGGGGCCCTGCACACGACGCATTTCGACAAATTCAAACTGGTAACCCGCCACCTCAGCACTGTCACCCGGGGTCATTCGCACGTCCCGCTGTACGCTGTAGATAGTGGTCAGGCCCACTCCAACGATAGAAACCGCCACTCCGAGGTGGGCCAGCACCATACCGTAATAACTGCCCCTCAGTCGCTGCAAGCCAAATAACCGGGAGCGAGAATGGCCAGACTTCTGCCACATATCCAGAACCGTCACGGAGAGAACCCACGTGGCAACGGCCACCGTTACCGCCGCCATCAGCGAGTAATCATCACCGAAAAATAGCGGAAACAATCCTCCCACCAGCAGGGCAAGCATCAGTGGAATATTTAAAAAGCGTCGCAACACAGCAAGATCGTTGCGCTTCCAGCGCAGCACCGACCCCACCGCCATCAACACGGCCAGCAGCAACATCAGCGGCACGAAAAACAGGTTGAAGTAGGGCGGCCCCACAGAAATCTTGCCCCAACCCAGCACATCCGCAATCAACGGATACAGTGTGCCCAACAGAATAATCACCATGGCGCCGACCAACAGAATATTGTTGACCAGCAAAAACATTTCCCTTGAGAGTCCGTTGAAGCCGGCCGAACTTCTGACGGCAGGACCGCGCAGGGCATAGAGAAACAGAGAACCGCCCACCACAAAGGCGAGGAAAATCAGAATGAAGATGCCCCGCTCAGGATCGGCAGCGAAGGCATGTACCGAGGTCAACACCCCCGATCGAACCAAGAATGTACCCAACAGACTCAGTGAAAAGGCGAAAATGGCCAACAACAGTGTCCAACTGCGGAACACACCGCGCTTCTCGCTCACAGCCAAGGAATGAACCAATGCCGTACCGACCAACCAAGGCATGAAAGAAGCATTTTCTACTGGATCCCAGAACCACCAGCCGCCCCAGCCCAATTCGTAATAGGCCCACCAGCTACCCAATGCAATCCCGAGAGTCAGGAACATCCAGGCCACATTGGTCCACGGCCGCGTCCAACGTGCCCACGCCGCATCCATACGACCTGCCAACAGCGCGGAGATAGAAAACGCAAACGCCACCGAGAAGCCCACATAGCCCATGTACAGCATCGGCGGGTGGAAAATCAGTCCCACATCCTGCAAGAGCGGATTGAGGTCCGCACCTTCCCCGGGATAAAACGGCAAACTGCGATCAAACGGGTTGGAGGTAAATAGCAGGAACAGGTAAAAACCGACACTGATCAGCCCCATCACCGAGAGAACTCGTGCCACCAGTTGCTGAGGCAGGGACTGGCTGAACACCGCTACCGCAAAGCTCCAGGCCGCCAGAATCAGCACCCACAGCAATAAGGATCCCTCGTGTGCGCCCCATACCGCACTGACCTTGTAATAATCCGGCAACAGAGTATTGGAATTGGCGGCCACATAATTGACCGAGAAATCATCATGTAGGAACAGCGCCACCAGACAGCCAAAACTAAATGCCACCATCACCGTTTGCCCCACCACTAGCGGTCGAGCGGACGTCATCCACAGGCGGTTACCCAACGTCGCACCCGCAATCGGTATCACCGATTGCAGCAGTGCCAATACCAACGCCAGAATCAGGGCAAAGTGACCATATTCTGCAATCACAATTCATTCCTCCCTATTTGGCTATGTTGTGAGCTGCGCATCAACCACCATCCGCTTTCTGAGCACGCTGGTGTGCGGCGTCCATGGCTTCGGCCACTTCCGGAGGTGTGTAGTTTTCATCGTGCTTAGCGAGTACTTCAGAGGCCATAAAGACGCCACCTTCGTTCAACTCGCCCATCACCACGGCGGCTTCACCCTCGCCAAACAGATCCGGCAGGATGCCGGTGAAGTGAACTTCCACATCCGCTTCACCATCGGTAATCAGGAAGCTGACGAACAGCGAGTCATCGGCGCGTTTGACACTACCATCTACCACCATGCCACCAGCGCGAATACGCACCCCTTTGGGGGCCTCCCCGGAGGCCACGCTGGCGGGGGCGTAGAACAGGTTGATATTTTCCCGTAGCGCGAAACTCATCAATCCCACTGCCACAGAGGCGGCGACAATAATAAACACCACCAAAAACAAACGTTGTCTACGAACTGGATGCATCGTTATCTATTTCCGATTCTCTGTAACAAAATCATCTGCACTCTCTTCCTGGTGTTGGCGCATGGCTTCACGGCGCTGTTGGCGAAGTACACCTGCCAACAACTGTCTGCGACGACGCAGGGGACTGATGACCAGCCACAACATCACCGCAATCGAAATCACATAGGCAGACCACACGTAGGGGCCATGACCACTCATCTGCAGGAAGTCCTGCAGGCTGTCAAAACGGAACATCATTGTCCGCTCTCCCCTGCCGGGCCCACCATATCCTGAACCCAGCGCGTGCGCCGCTCCCGATAAAGAATTTCCGTGCGTGTATTAAGAATCAACACCACAGCATAAAAGCAATAGAACCCAAGAATCATTACCAGCAGCGGATGAAACATATCCGGGTGCATGGAGGGGGCCTCGGTCAACTTGATAGTGGCCGGCTGGTGCAGGGTGTACCACCAATCTACGGATTTATAGATGATCGGGATATTGACCATACCCACCAGAGAGAGCACCGCACTGGCTTTATTGGCCGCATCCTGACCGCTGTAGGAATATTGGAGGGCTATTACCCCAAGATACAGGAAAAACAACACCAGCATAGATGTTATTCGAGCGTCCCAAACCCAGTAGGTTCCCCAGGTGGGCTTTCCCCATACGGCACCGGTGACCAGTGCGATAAAGGTCAGTGCCGCACCAATGGGAGCAGCGGACTTCATCACCATGTCCGCCAGCTTCATTTTCCAGATCAGCCCCACCGCTCCGGCAAGGGCCATCACGTAGTAACCCGCGAGCGCCAAAAAGGATGCTGGCACATGAATGTAGATGATACGGAAACTGTTACCCTGCTTGGCATCCTGCGGAGCAAACCCCAAACCCCAAGCGATACCAATCATCAGCAGCAATACCGCCACCCCAGACAACCAGGGCAACCATTTACCACTGGCTTGATAAAACCAGCGCGGCGAACCCAACCGATGAAACCATTGCCACATAAGCGTCTTTTATCTCTCTCTTAGCATGTGCTGCACATTATCAGCCGTGCATGCTGACCCGCAGGGCCCCTGCCGTGGCAAAGGGTGATATCAATAGGGAAAAAGCCAGTAGCGCTCCCATGACCGCCATCGGCCCTTCTATCGAAAATCCATCTACTGACCGCTGTACCGCACTGGAACCAAAAATAAGCACCGGCATATACAGTGGCATGACAATCAACGACAACAACAGGCCGCCTTTGCGCAGCGCCACCGTCAAGGCAGCACCAATAGCGCCAACCAGACTTAGCACGGCAGTCCCCATCAGAAGTCCCAACACCAACGGAAAATAGCCAGCTTCCGGCAGGGATAACATCATACCCAGAACTGGCGCCAGCAGAGTCAGCGGCAGGCCGCTGATTAACCAATGAGCCAGTATTTTTGCCAGCACCATCAGATACAAGGGCTGGGGTGAAATGACCAGCTGTTCTAATGTGCCATCGCGGTAGTCACTGAGAAATAAACCTTCCACTGACAGCAGCGATGCCAACAGCGCCATCACCCACAAAATACCGGGAGCGATTTCAGCAAGACGACTGGCCTCAGGCGTCAGACCCAATGGTATCAGGGTCACCACAATAAAAAAGAAAATGACTGGATTGGCTATTTCGCCGCGATTGCGAAAAGCCAACAGCACATCGCGACGCAGGATAGCAAGAAACCCCTGTCCCATAATCAGGCCACCCTCGCCATATCCGTCAGTTGCAAGCGGCGGATATGGGGAATGCCTACATCCTGATGCGTGGAAAGTATCACGATGCCCCCACGCTCTGCGTGCTGGACAAGCAATCCCTCCAGTTCGGCAACGCCTTGCTTATCAATAGCGGTAAATGGCTCATCCAGTACCCAAAGAGGCGCCTCTGTCACAAGCAATCGGGCAAGGGCGGCACGCCGCTGCTGTCCGGCAGAAAGCGTGTAGCAAGGAACGTCTTCGTAACCCCGGAGCCCCATGCGGGCCAATACGTCCAGGGATTCAAGAGAGGTGTTATCCGGATGAACTCGACGCCACCACTGCAAGTTTTCCACCGGGGACAACGATTGCTTGAGGCCCGGCAGATGACCGAGAAAGAGCATATTTTGCAGATAGGTCTGACGATGGCGCAGAGCATCCTCACCGCGCCATATCAGTCGTCCTACTGTGGGATTCAATGCTGTAGCAATAATACGCAGCAACGTTGTTTTGCCTGCGCCATTGGGGCCTTCCACCTGCAAAATATCGCCGGCTTCCAAAGCAACACTAACGCCAGAGAACAACAGATTGTCGTCTCGTTCAAAGGCGATGGCATCCAGAGAGAGAACAGCAGCTTGGGACAACGGGCAATAATCCGGCCAGTGGCAAAAGCGGTATTATGCCAAAACTTCTGGGAAGGAGGTGAAAACTTGGCACTGCTAGAAAAAACAGTACGGAATCAACCTGTACGGATCAGTCAAAATCGTAATCGCGGATCATTTTTTGCAGACGACGCTCTTCCAGCCGGTCTTCCAACCGTCGGCGCGACTCTGAACTCACAACTTTTATGACTTCTTCAGCACGAGGCTCCACCTCAGTTTCGCCTTCCTCAGCATCAAAATCATCGTCATCTAATGCGTCATCGCCACTCATATCGAAATTCCTCCATCCCGATACCTACCACCTCAGCGAAACAGTGAAAAACCACTGTCATTTTTCCGCAAAATTAGGCGCAAAACCCAAAAGGGTCAAGAAAAACAATCCCTTTTATTTCATAAGGATAGTCTTTTTTTGTAAAAAAAATGCAGTTTTGGGTGGCCCATTAGATGCTGCAAATCTTCAGGACGGTCAATATCCGGCAATATATCCAGTTCACGCCACTGCCAACCCATGCCCCCAAGGCGCTCTCGGGTACGGGTCAAAACCTGTTCGGAGCCCCATGGGATACCTGAAAATAATACGGGTGCAGCGACCGTCAGACCGATCAAAACATAACCACCGTCTTCTGCTGGACCGAGTACAGCAGGCACCTCATCCAACGCCAGAAATGCCGATCGAATGTAGTCTGGATCAATGGCCGGGCAATCACTGCCAATCAGCACAACTTTAGCGTAATGCTGCAAACGGTCCGCAAAAGCAAACGCCATTCGCTCACCAAGGTCTGCCCCATGCTGATTGCGGGCGACTACCGTCGTGTCACCAAGGAGTTCCTCGAAAAATGTATGCGGCTCGCTCCACCAGAGTTCCTGATGTGCGATATGCCCTCGCTTCTGGGTATCAAACACCTGTCTCACCAAGGCACAGTGCAGTGCCAGGCAACCTTCATCACCGAGCGCCGAGCGCAGACGTGTTTTGACGGTCCCTGGGCGAGGCGCCTTGGCAAATTGCACCAGGCAACTGTCCGGAAAGGCGATATTCACTGGGGGTAATAACGTCTTAGCAGGAACTGCGGAGAAACGCCGACAGCATAAGCCAGACGAAAGCACCACATCTGCAAGACGGTTTTGAAAATGCCCCGCTGCTCCCAGCGGCGACTAGAGGTTACTACCGGCGCGCCGAGCACAGTGGGCCTGGCAACGCGCTTCAGTTCGCGACTGAAGGCCACATCCTCCATGAGGGAAATATCTGGAAATCCATCCAGCTGCTCAAATAGATCGCGCCGCACAAACAGCGCCTGATCGCCAGTAGCGATACCCGATAGTCGTGAACGCCAGCTCATAGCCTGCTCTACCACTCTCAGCAGCCAATGTTTTCCGCTAAGCCTGACAGGGAAGAATCCCCAGCTAGCACCTTCTAACCAGTGGTAAGTAAACCCCTCTGGCAGCCGGGTATCAACATGCAGGAACAATAGGTATTCGGCGCTCGACCGGGCCGCACCGGCATTCATTTGCAATGCACGCCCCATGGAACTGCAGATTAGTTGGTCTACCTGAGATGTCGCCAGCTCAACGGTGCCATCGGTGCTGCCCCCATCCACCAGAATAATTTCAACGCCGGATTGGCGCAGGGGTGCAAGACTGGCAAGACAATCAGCAATTTGCTCAAATTCGTTGAGTACCGGAACCACCACACTAAGTGATGACGGCATCAGGCCAGT
This sequence comes from uncultured Porticoccus sp., assembly GCA_947259505.1. Lineage (GTDB taxonomy): Bacteria > Pseudomonadota > Gammaproteobacteria > Pseudomonadales > Porticoccaceae > Porticoccus. The sequence goes on from CAMYLT010000002.1 coordinate 261,773, forward strand.
GCTCCGCCGCAGCTGCTGCCCTGGCCCGCGGTACAGCCATAACAATGTTCGCCGATAACGATGGGGCGGTCGGCCAGATTGCCCCTGAGCAGCTCTCGCAAATGCCGCGGCTTGTCTGAAGCGATGACATCGTGGTTAGTTGCCAACATGGGAAAAGCTAACATCTGATTGAAATCGCAATCATAGAGATAGCCCTGCCAATCCACGCTGACGGTATCGCGACACATCAATCCATCCAGATTGGCTGATTGAAAATTGTCTTTCAATAACTGCATGTAGGTCTGATAGCCCCCTTTCGCCAGCAGCGTTGCCCCAAAACGACTGATAGGCATATTGGTAATGGTGTACAAGTGATTAAAGTGAATACCGAAGTCTTCTAAAAGACGCTGCTTGTAATCTTTTTCCAGTAATTGCTGTGCGGGGGGCAAAAATGGACCACCCGGGTTGTAAACCAGATTGAGAGGCAAGCGAGGATCACGACCATAGCCCTTAGAATTCAACTGTTGCAACGCCTCAATACTATGATGAAAAACGCCTTTGCCACGCTGCTGATCGACATTCTCCTCCGTATAACAGGGCAACGAGGCGACGATGGTGACGCCCTGTTGCGCCAGGAACGACAACAGATCCTCGTAACCAGGCTCCAATAGAATCGTGAGGTTGCAGCGATCAATCACCTCAATACCCAACTTGGTCGCCTCAGTCACCAGATAACGGAAGTGAGGATTCATTTCGGGGGCTCCACCTGTCAGGTCCAGGGTGGTCGGACGCCTCGTGCGCAGCACCTTCAGTACCAATTCGACGGTATCCCCATCCATCAGCTCCGTACGGGTGGGCCCTGCATTGACATGGCAGTGGCTACAACTCTGGTTACACAAATAACCCAGGTTGGCCTGTAGGGTGACGAATCCGGTTCGTTGCAGCGGAGGAAAATCTGTGTCCAGCAGTAAAGATCGGGTGTCTTGCATAAAGCTATTCAGCCAAGAGAGTATCGAGTTTCAATTGTGACCGGCAGTGTGCTGAAAAGTTTACCAATGCAGGACCCGACAGGTTTGTTACTATTTATTTCGGTTTCACCGCAATATGAGTAGAACCTTCATGAGCAGCCCCGCATACCAATCCGTCGTCATACTTACCGGTGCAGGTATCTCAGCAGAATCTGGCATACGAACTTTTCGCGCCAGCGATGGCCTATGGGAAGAACATCGTATCGAGGATGTGGCCTCTCCGGAAGGCTTTTTGCGGGATCCTGTCACAGTGCATCGCTTCTATAACCTGCGCCGGGAGCAACTGCTTCACCAAGGGATAAAGCCTAATGCTGCCCACCAGGCACTCGCCGCGTTCGAGACCCGCTTCCCAGGTCGCCTCACGTTGGTCACACAAAATATCGACGATCTGCATGAACAGGCGGGCAGCCAACGGCCACTTCACATGCACGGCGAGTTACTGAAAATTCGCTGCCAGCAAAGCGGGCAGGTTTTTGAGTGCCGGGAGGAGACATCCGTCACGTCAGTTTGCCCTTGCTGCGGGATATCGGGCAACCTGCGACCGCATGTCGTGTGGTTCGGGGAAATGCCGCTCTACATGGATGCTATCTACGATGCTTTGGATAAATGCGACCTGTTCATCGCCATTGGCACCTCCGGCAATGTATACCCGGCGGCGGGGTTTTTTGCAGTAGCCCGCGCGGCTGGCGCCCACACGGTAGAACTCAATCTGGAGACGTCAGCCAATGGCTCCCGTTTTCATGAACAACACTATGGATTGGCCTCCGCTATCGTCCCCGCGTACCTGAACACCGTGTATCCCTGAGCAGAACACTACTCCGGCAATAAACGGGGGCCTGTTTGGCCAAAAATGGGCCAGTGGTCATCAGCCGGCGGCTCCTCCCGTTCGTGATAAGCTTCCTTGACCGCGTAGAGCAGACAGTCGCTGATAGCAATGCGCGGGGTAGTCGTCACCATAAAAAGCTTCAATGTGGTGCCGGGATAGAGCTTGCCTTCCCGGGCCACAAAGTACTGTTCTATGACATTTTGACCCTGCGCATCTATCACCCTGAGTGCCGCCAGCCCTTTCGTCCCCAACCAGGCAAGGGGTGAGTCGGGGCGTGCCACCCCAAAATTGCGGCGGTCAATATGCAGCGGCAAGGTGATATCGGCTTCCCGACTGGGCTCATCTGCATAGCAAAGAGTACAACCCTCAGCGAGCTCCAGGCGAACTGGGTGGCGATAAATATCCATTTCCTGCATGGGCTCAACCGCATCAGGATCACCTTGGGCTAGATCAACGACAGACAAAAAACGGCGCAACCCCTGCAATGCGATATGGTCGGAAAGCACCTGCGCAGCTCCTCCGCACTCGACAGTCAAGATGGGACAGCCCAGATCTTCGACCTCCATCAGAGCCCCCAAACGGATATCGGTAATAATCAATCGATGGGTAAATAATGCTGCCAGTTCGAGAAAACAATCGTGCTCGGCCACACACACGGCAAAAGACGGACCATCGCCGGATGTGTTGTGCAAATCGATCACTGCCTCCGGGGCATGCTCGCGAATCAACTCCAGCAGTGCTCTGGCCAATTGCCCCTGCTCCCCCTCAAAAGGTGGCGCAAACAGTCGATTCATGTCCCTATACGGGGACAGAAAGCGATGGCTGAACGGCGGCTCTGCAAGTGCAGCCGATACGGAGGCAATCGCCACCAAGGTGGTGACTTCCGGTTGAAATGGCTCCCGTAGCAGTTGATGAATGGCCTTCAGGCCAGAGGGTTCGTTACCGTGCAGCAGGGTGACCACAAAACGGCAACGACTATTATCCCGACCCTCCAGATGAATAAGGGTCGGTCCGGCAAGCTCACTGAGAAATGCCTCCACTGATTCAGGAATCAGTGAGGAAGGCGGATTGCGAAGTAGCCGGAAGGCCGCTGTGGGTAACATAAAACCGTTAATGCCTCGCTGTCATCTAACAAAATTGTAACACTGCCAGCCAGTCCCTCGGCTACAGCGCCGGCCAGCGTGCAACAGGTGTATTACTTTGCGAAAGCTGACAATAATCACGCACCAAGCACTGAGAGGCCTCTTGTGGGGACAGACGTTTCTCCAACAGTCGGTTGTACTGCCGCAACTGCCAGCTGGCGCCGGTCTGCCTGCGCCGTAGGCGCTCGTCAATCAACGCCAACCACTTGGTGACCTCACTTGGGTTCACGCCAATCTTCGCAAGCCCCTTTCCGGCAAGAGGCAGAAGCTGTTCGAGGACATCTGCCAGCAGCATCTCAGACAGTCCATTTTGTCGGGCGTTGGGCCAGTACACTTTTGCCGCCAGACCAAACTGTGCCGCTCGATAAAAATTCTGCTGGGCGCAGGAAAATGGTAACGCTGATAACAACGGTTCAACTTCCCCGGCCAATCCTTCAGCCAAGCCTATAAACAAAGCAGCATTCGCCGCCATGTCAGCTGCACTCGGTCCGGCGGGAAGTACCCGCATTTCTATGCGCAGATGGGGGTCCTTGCCGGCGGCGTAGATTGGCCTGTTCCAGGACCAGATAGTTCCATCATGCAAACAAAGCTCAGCCAGCTTTGGGGTGCCCCCATTGGCCACCACAGCCAGGGGCTCTTCATCGCTGACAATGGGAATCAGCGGAGGGTAAAGCTGTACCGTTTCCCGAAACAATTCCAGAGGACTGTGTCGCAACCAGCCTTGACCAAAGCTAACCCGGGGAGGGGGACAGCGGGGACCCGAAGTTGAAGCCTGACCATCAATGGACTGGCAGAAAAGTGGTATGCGGGTTTCCTGCCAGAGACGATGTCCCATCAACAGCGGCGAGTTTGCTGACACGCCCACCATTAGCGGCGTAATCAGTTGAACCACATTCCACAAATTGACGAAATCACCCACAACGGGGCGGTAGTGAAGCTGAAAAGAAGTACAAGCGCCCTCAAGGGTGACGTCATCGTGTATCAGATGCAGGCTATCCTGGCCGTCAATCTGGATGCCAAGGCTGTTGTCGCGGCTTTGTCGTACGGCCTCTGCGAGCACATGATAGCGGGGGATGTCAGTCATCACTTGAGGGCCGAAATCGGTTTCCCGGAGGGTAGGTAAAATACCGATGGGAAGCACCGTGCCGTCCTGATGCTGCATAAGTGTTCGCAACTGCAAGAGGTTGTCCAGCATCTGCTGCTCCAACCCAGAGAATGGCGCACCAGCAGCCTGGACAGGCGTGAGGTTGAATTCCAGATTGTAACGGTTTAATTCCAGAGTCAGCCTGGGGTCGTTCAACGCCTGCTGAATGGCCCGGTTGTCCAGCGCCGGAAACCCCTCACTGTCCAGCAGGTAGAGCTCCAGTTCCGCCCCAATGCTAGCAGTCCCTGCACCGAAGCCAGGGCGCTGCAACACTACATCAAGAGCATCCAGGCAATGGTGGAGTTTACCCTGAAAAGCCCGAAAGTCCTCGGCACAGAACCTGGTCTGTTCAATTGACTGTCCCATTCAGCTTTCCACCTCCTGTCGCCAAACATTAATCCTAATTATGGCCCCGATGCTGGAGATTGCTTAAGGTGTTCTCCGCTGGGCACGGATGGGTAGAGTTTTTCCAGACTTTCGGAACGCCCAGACGCTGTTTCCATACGCGCATGCTTGCGGTGCAACTGCCTGGGCTCCAGTACGCCGCAGGAGTGGGCGATCATGCCCACATCATAGGTCATATTAAAAACGTAGTTGGCCACACGTTCCGACTTAAGGGTCGGATCGAGTCCTCGCTGTAACTTGGGATCATGGGTCGTCACACCAGTGGGGCAAGTATTCTTGTTGCATTGCATGGCCTGGATACAGCCCAGCGAGAACATAAAGCCCCGGGCCGAAGTGACAAAATCGGCTCCCATACAGAGTGCCCAGGCCACCCCCGAAGGCACAATCAACTTCCCTGAGGCTATTACCTTGATACGTTGCCTCAGCCCATATCCGCATAGTAAATCCACCACCATAGGCAGGCTCTCACGAACCGGCATACCCATATAATCCAACAGCGCCTGGGGGGCCGCACCGGACCCGCCTTCGGCACCATCAATCGTGATGAAATCCGGCGCGGACTCAATTCCCCGCTCCAGGATCAACTGAAAAAGCTCCTCAAGCCAATCAGTATCACCCACTACACCCTTGAAGCCCACGGGTTTTCCCGTTACCCGTCGCACTAACTCGACCATATCCAGCAAACCCGCGGCATTGGCAATTTCCGGATGCCGATTCGGGCTGATAGCAGCCTCTCCGAGGTCTACAGCCCGTATGCGGGCAATTTCTTCTGTGACCTTTGCGGCAGGCAGAATACCGCCCTTGCCCGGCTTGGCACCCTGGCTCAACTTGATTTCAAACATCTTTACTTCCGGATAGGATGCGATGCCAGCCAGCTTCTCTTCACTCAGTCGCCCGTTCTCATCCCTGACACCAAACTTGGCGGTACCAATTTGAAATACCAGATCACAGCCACCCTCCAGATGATAAGGAGAGAGTCCACCCTCTCCTGTGTTCATCCAACAGCCCGCCTTAGCCGCCCCCTTGGACAAAGCTCGCACCGCAGGCTTGGAAAGAGCGCCATAACTCATGCCGGAAATATTGAGAATGGAGGCCGTGGTATATGGGTGTTCACAGTAAGGACCGATGGTAATAGGGCTGGGCGCCACAGCGTCTTCGCCCCGAGTAGGGTAGGCACAATTGACAAAATAAATTGAACCTACCGGCCGGAGATCCCGGGTAGAACCAAATGCCAAAGTACGGTCCACATCCTTGGCCGCCCGATAAACCCATGCCCGCTCGGCGCGATTAAAGGGCATTTCCTCCCGATCCATCGCATAGAAGTATTGTCGGAAGAACTCCCCCATGTGCTCGAAGAGATATCGAAAGCGCCCAATGACGGGATAATTTCGGCGTACGGCATGCGTGGACTGGGTGGCATCAATAATGTACAACACCACCACCCACACCAACCCAACACCCAGTGAAATAACAAACAGGGCTGCCAGTGAATTGAGAATAGTGTAAATCCAGTTCGAGGCCGTGAGCTCCATAAACCAACCTGCCAGTGTTCTGCTAAAAGGGGTAAATAGACACGAGATATGTGCCCCTGCCTGCCGCCATGTTACGCTGGCGTCCGCGTTCTATCCAATTGATCTTAACGGTGGAGTATGCACATAAAACTGGGCATAATCGCGGCCTCAGTTTCTGCTGGCTAGCCATCTAATGCCCAGAAAGACCCTGCGCCGGTTTTTACCCGACCCACACAAAACGATTCATATGCGTCCCATTCGCTGGATGGGTCCACTGCTACGTGATCCGAACCTTTTCCACATCAACCGCTATTCCATCGCCTCTTCATTTTTTATTGGACTGTTCTGCTGTTATCTACCACTTCCCGGCCACACCTTATTCGCCGCACTCCTCGCCCTGCTGTTTCGCACCAATCTACCGGTTGCCATAACATTGATATGGATCAGCAATCCCCTCACCATTCCGCCTATGTTCCTGTTTTCCTATAGTGTCGGCGCTTGGCTACTCGGCAACCCGGAAACCCACTTTACCATCGAGCTCAGCTGGGAGTGGATAGCGGCTCAAGGAAGTGCTATCTGGCTGCCATTACTGACGGGATCGTTGATCTGTGGATTGGTGAGCGGAGCAGTCGGCTATTTGACCATTCTCTATCTCTGGCGCTGGAAGGTGATCAAGAACTGGGAACGTCGCAAGCAGACTCGGCAAAATCGGCAACAGCAGCCCTGACCAGAACATTACTCGTAACGCAGTACTTCAGCAGGCCGGGTATTGGCGGCACGAAAAGCCGGATACAGTGTGGCCAGAAAATTCAGTGCCAGCGCCACAGCTACAATCATGGCGACATCCCCCCACGCCAGCACCGACGGCAGGTAGTCAATCGGGTAAATTTCCGAATTCAATAACTGACGCCCTATTAGACCTTCCAGCGCCTTGGCAATATCGGTGACATTCAACGCGCCGATTACCCCCAAGACGACACCAAGACCCGCCCCAAACACCCCAATCAGAAATCCCTGTGCGAGGAACATGAGCACAATCTCAGCTCTGCTGGCACCCTGGGTTTTGAGAATGGCGATCTCTGCCCGCTTGTCGATCACCGTCATCATCAGCATTGAGATAACGTTGAATACCGCAATGGCGACGATCAGGAAGACCAGCAGGGAGACCAGATTTCGAGACATTTTGATGGCTTGAAACAGATTGCCATGGGTTTGCAGCCAATCAGAGAAATGGAACCCATCGGGGAGCATGGCCAATAGCTCGAAGCCGGTCTGTCGTGCATTGAAAAGATCTGTAACCCGCACCTGCATCCCTTGGGGTAGGGTTCCGCTCCCCCCTAACCTGGAAGCCTGACTGAGATTGACCAGAACAAGGCTTTGATCAAGCGTCGTGTGAGTGACAAATGTGCCAAGCACGGTAAACGCTGCAACGACCGGAGCCTGTTGCATTGCGCCCACCTCATCATGAGAAGGCAGTAGCAGGGTAACCCGATCACCGGCACCCACCGACAGTTTTGCCGCGACCACTGTGGCCAACAGCACACCACCGGGCTGCTCCGTCAGTGCCGACATCAAGCCATCGGCAACGAACTGGCCGATAAAAGGCTCACTCAGTGATGGTTCTATACCCATCACTTCGACCGGTCGGGTTTTGCCACGACTGGTCAGCATGCCCTCGAGACGGGTAAAGGGCATGACGGCGGTGACATTGTCATGCCCTGCCACCAGCTGACGAAGTTCATCTTCATGTTCAATGCCGGTTTTACTGAACAGACGGATATGCGGCACTGCACCGAGAATACGGGACTCCATTTCCCGGTCAAAACCGTTCATGACGGACGCCACCAGAATCAGCAGCGCCACACCAAGTACCAGCCCGAGTATGGCCAGCAGGGAAATAAACGACACTAATCGGTTATCACTACCGGAGGTAAAATTGCGCAAGGCCAGATAAAGGGGCAGTGGTCTGAACACCAGGCCTTACTCCACCAACTGTTTAATGGATGCAGTGGTGTCCAGCAGTTGGCCATCACTGAGGGAAAGAATCCGGTCCATGCGTGCTGCCACCCGTGGGTCATGGGTCACCACCACAAAACTGATACCCAAATCGCGATTCAACGATAACAACAACTGCAAGACCGTCTCCGCTGTGACCGGATCGAGATTGCCGGTGGGTTCATCCATTAGTACACAGGCGGGATTTGTCACCAGGGCCCGCGCAATCGCCACCCGCTGTCGCTCACCACCAGATAATTCCGAGGGCTTGTGGTCAAACCGATGGGACAGACCCACTTTATCAAGTACCTGACTAGCTCTCTCACGTGCTTCGACCACCGGTCGCTTGCCAATCAGCAACGGCATCGCGACGTTCTCAAGAGCACTGAATTCCCCCAGCAAGTGGTGAAACTGATAAACGAAACCCAGATGCTGGTTACGCCAGCGAGCGCGTTGGGACTCACTCAGCGGGGCCATATCCTGTCCCATTACCAAGACGGAGCCCCGATCAGGATCATCAAGACCGCCCAGCAAGTTCAGCAGGGTTGTCTTGCCAGAGCCGGATGTCCCGATAATCGCTACCCGCTCACCGGGATACACTTCCAGAGCGAGGTCTATGAGGACATTAACAATTGCGGCTCCCTGTCTGTAGTGTCTGGACAGGTTGTGGCACTTAACAACCAGCTGCTCAGTGGTCATAACGCAATGCCTCCGCAGGCAATACCTTCCCTGCGCGGTACGCGGGATATAGCGTTGCCAGGATACTGAGCACCAGGCCGAGGGCGCTGATCAGCACCACGTCCTGCCACATAAGCCGAGAAGGTAACTCACTAATAAAGAAAACTGTGGGATCGAACACTTGAAAACCGCCAATACGCTCCAGCCAACTGACTAAATCGCCAATCGTCCAGGCCAGCAGACAACCGAGTGTAGCCCCCGTCAGCACCCCCAAGAACCCAACGGCACTACCCTGCACGGTAAATATTCGTGACACGGTGTGGGATTCAGCGCCAAGGGTGCGCAGCACGGCAATGTCCCGGCGCTTGTCTGCCACCATCAAGGTCAGGCTGGCAACAATATTGAAAGCCGCCACGGCTATAATTGCCGCCAACATCAACCCAACCACTTTTTTCTCCATCTCAATCGCCTGAAAAAGATTGCCCATCTCACTGGTCCAAGTCTTAACCACAAGTCCCTCAGGTAAAGAGGCACGAAGTCGCTCAGCAACGGGTTCAATTTGGTAGGGATCGCTCACCCGCAATTGAACACCACTAACCTGACCGCCCATGCGATAGAGTTTTTGGGCGTCGCTGTAGTGTACAAAGGCCATGCCGCTATCCACCTGTGCGCCCACCTGAAATACGCCTAACACATGAAAACGTTTGTAGCGGGGAAAAATGCCAGCTGGCGTGACGTTCAATTCCGGCAACGACAATACCACTCGATCACCCCTGATCACCCCCAGCGTGCGGGCCAGCATATTTCCCAGCACAATGCCATATTCCCCTGGCTGCAACAGCGCCAGCTCACCTATAAGCATATGTTCATCAATGGGACTGACCAATTTCTCCCACGCCGGATCGATTCCGTGAATCAAGACCCCTTGGCTGGCCGTATCGGATGACAGCAAGCCATACCCCTCAATAAAAGGGGCAAACGCCTGGACCTCCACATCACCCAACGCCTGATGGCCAAGTGCTTGCCAGTCAGTGATACCTGACTCATTCACAATGGCTCCATGCGAAACCACATTAAGGATGCGCTCCCTGATTTCACGGTCAAAGCCATTCATCACCGATAACACCAGAATCAAGGCCATGACGCCCAATGCCATGGCAATAAACGACAGTAGGGAGATAAAGGAAACAAAACCATTGCGCCGCTTGCTTCGAATGTAGCGCAGGCCAATAAACAGTGGTAGGTTGGAGTTCATGGCATGGCATTTAATCTGAATACACAGGGGCAAACAAGCGGCGATTTCTGTGATTGACCACCTGTTTATTCCCTCTCCCTGGATTTTGCAGTTGCACTTACCATAATTCTGCTTACTATAATCATCAGTGATACTGCAAACCTCGGACATGCCGGTTACCGTTGAAATCAAGGAAATTAGACTATGAAGACGCTTTTGCTATTGCCCCTTGTCGCCCTTCTCTCCCTGCCATTGGCTGCGGAACAGGTTGTGATTCCGGTTGGGCAGCAAGCAGCTGAAAAGCAGAGTATTCAACGACCAACTGCCGGCATCCATAAAGACAAGGTTCGGGAACAGTTCGGGGAGCCCCTTAGCATGCATGAAGCTGTGGGAGATCCACCCATCTCATCGTGGGAATATGCCGATTTTCTGGTTTACTTTGAACACGATCTGGTGCTCCACTCCGTACTCAAACGTTCTGCAGCGCCCGCAACGGAAGCACCCTAATTCAAGGGGCCAGGAGTCCCAAATAAAAAAGGCGCCATCAGTTGGCGCCTTTTTTATGGATAACGGCAATGGCTCGTATAGCCTTACCTGGTGCTGACATCCTATATCACTAACTTTCTGGACTCACGACACAGCCGGTTAATGCCATTAATGGCCGCTATACGGTATGCCTCAGCCATTGTCGGATAGTTAAACGTAGTACGGATGAAATACTCAATGGTATTGGCCTTGCCGTCCTGGTTCATGATGGCCTGGCCAATGTGGATGATTTCTGCCGCTTCTGCGCCAAAGCAGTGAACACCTAAAATTTCCAATGTTTCCTGGTGAAAGAGAACTTTCAAAACACCTACTTCTTCACCGGTAATATGCGCCCGGGCGATGTTTTTGAAGTACGCCCGGCCAATTTCATACGGAACCTGCTGCTCAGTCAGTTCAGACTCAGTCTTACCAACATAGCTGATTTCCGGAATGGTATAGATGCCAGTCGCCACATCTTCGACGTGGTATTCCCGAGCGGTATCACACATGTGAGCAGCGGCAAATCGCCCCTGGTCATAAGCCGCACCGGCCAACGCCGGCCATCCAACCACATCTCCTGCCGCGTAAACATGGGGAATGCTCGTCTGGTAATGCTCGTTGATCTCCAGTTGACCACGCCTATCAGGCTCCAGCCCTATAACATCCAGTCCCATGTTTCTTGTGTTACCGGAACGACCATTACACCAGAGCAAAGCTTCTGCATGAATGCGCTTACCGGATTTCAGCTCCATGGTAATGCCGTTACTACGAGTTTCAATCTTGGCGTACTCCTCATTGTGACGCACAGTCACATTGAGATCCCGCAGGTGATAGCTCAGGGCATCGGAAATTTCATCGTCCAGGAACGACAGTAAACCGGAACGGGTATTGACTAAATCAACCCGTGTTTCCAACCCGGCAAAGATGGAAGCGTATTCACAACCGATTACCCCTGCGCCATAAATGATGATGTTACGCGGGGTTCGATTAAGCTTCAGAATCGAATCACTATCGAAAATACAGGGGTGTGAAAAGTCTACGTCTTCAGGGTGATAAGGGGTTGAGCCGGTAGCAATCAGGAAAAACCGGCTTTTGATCGTCTCTTTGGTATGGTCTGGTTTACAAACAGAGATTTCGTGGCTATCGATAAAGTTCGCACGGCCCACATGGAAACGGATACGGTTTCGGGAGTATTCACGCGTGCGGCCATCTACCTGTTTGCGAATCACCTCGTCCGCGGCTTGCATCAATTCGGGAAAAGAAAACCAGCGCGGCTCTCCCACAGCACGAAACATGGACATGGTATTGAATTGCACCATGCGGCGCACCGAATGACGTAATGCCTTGGAGGGGATGGTACCCAAGTGAGTACAGTTACCACCCACCTGAGGGCGTTCATCGACTACCGCAACAGACCAACCCTGTTTGACCGCTGACATCGCTGCCCCCTCTCCTGCGGGGCCACTGCCAATGATGACAAGGTCATACTGATAATCCGCCATTTATTACCACTCCAGTCATGCTTACAACGTACCGTTCATTTTCACGATGAAAATACGCCGTATAGTTCAATAATTTCCATCATCAGTTCTAAGCTGAAAAATCAATATTTGGAAGCCACATCCGCGCGCTCAAGTAATAGTTTCTCATAGGCTTGGTAGTCCCGGCTCGCAGCTGTCAAAGCAATGGTTGCAGTCAACAGTTTCTGCTGATCTTTACTGAGTTGAGAGAAGTCACCCTCTTTTACCTTGACCAGAGAGATGAGGACATAATCACCATTTTCGAGTACCAGACTATCAACCACGGGCTGCCCCGCAGGCTCATCCATGGCAAACACCTTCTGCCGGATTTCATCATTTTGATTGCCGGTAAACCGCTTGGTATCCAAACTGACTTGCCACGCCAGAGATTCTTCTTTAGCCACCTCTTCAATCGTGTCGCCAGACTTAACCCAACCAGCCAGAGCCTCACCATGAGCCATTAACTGTCGGCTGACGAGTTGCTGCTTCAAAGTTGTCTCAATATTCTCTCTCACCTCAGCCAGCGGTCTCAGGCTGGCGGGAATCCGCTCTTTCAATGCCAACACAAGAACATGATCATCCGCCAGCTCCAATACTTCACTAGCGATACCATCGTCCAGAACAGGTTTACTATATGCGGCGCGGACCACCAGAGGATTGGCTGTAACACCTTGGCCTTTTTGTCGACTGAAAGGCTGTGAAACTTGCAATTCAAGACCCAAACGACCGGCAACGGATCCAAGTGAACCGGCGTTATAGGAGAGGTCTTTTAGCTCTTCAATGCGCTCCGGTAATAGCTCCATGGCCAATTGACGAGTCAGTTCCTGACGAACACTGGGTTCGAGGGATTCCCTGCTTGGCACATCCGCTACTTTTTCATCAAGTAGTTTCAGCAGGTGTACGCCTAACTCGCTTTCTACTATGCCGGAAACCTCACCAACGGCTAACTTGTCCAGCTCTAAGCCCAAAGGCTCTGGCAGGTCTCCCGCCGGAATAAAACCAAGATCACCACCCTGCTCGGCAGTTCCATAATCCTCGGAATACTCACTCGCCAGCGCCGAAAATTCTTCTCCGGCTTTAAGCTTTGCCTCGATTTCAGCGATTTTCTTCAGATGACTTTGATCATCCTGACGCTCTATCAAAATCTGGGCAACTCGTCGTGAACGAGCCGATGCCGCTGCGGCAATTTTGGCATCAATAATCTCATCCACCATGCCCTGATCAACATCCACATCTTCTACAAGATCAGAGGGGCGCAACTCTACATATTCAACGACCAGCTGCTCTTCGGAAACAAATTCATCTTTATTGGCTTCGTAATAGGTCCGAATATCTGCAGAAGGAACACTGACAGACGCCATCAACGGTGCTCTGGGGATTGTTAGATAATAGTAATCCCGAGTCTGTTCTGTCATACCGGCCAGGAGTTTACTTTCAGGTTCTGTAGAAAATCCGGTAGTTGCCACACCCTGCATGAACTGGCTGGTAACCATGTCAGTGGTCAGCAACTTGTTATAGGAAGAAGGCGAATAACCCATCTGCCTGAGCACAAACTCATAGCGCTCAGTATCAAATTTTCCGTCTGCCTGGAAATCCGGCACTTCCAGCAACATCCGATAGATTGTCTTTTTATCAACGCCCATACCCTGGTCGACCGCTGCCTGCTCTACCACCTTCTGGCGAATCAGCTGCTGCACCACTGGAGCACGCAACTGACTCTCATCGACCATAGAGGGGTCAATGTTTTCATAGCGATTGAGTATCTGCTGCTTTTGCAGTGCCACCGCCTGCTGAAGCCGTAGCTCGGAAATGCTCTCGCCATTGACATTTGCCACTTCTTCCACGGCATTACCACTTAGAAAAATGGCGTCTACGCCAAATAGGGCAAAAGGCACGATGATGATCGCGATCAAAACCCCCTTGGCAGCGCCATGAAGATTGTCTCGAAAGTTCTGAAGCATAGAAATCTCTTGGTGTTAGCGAAACGTACCTGAATGTTCTATAAAAAAAGGCGCATCGCTGATGCGCCTTTCAAGGTTCGTAAACTCAAACAATGAACGCTGTTTGTTAGTTAACAGCGTCCTTTAATGCTTTACCTGCTTTGAAACTCGGCACGTTAGCAGCAGCAATTTTAATCTCAGCGCCAGTCTGCGGGTTGCGGCCAGTACGAGCGGCACGCGGCTTCACAGAAAAAGTTCCAAAACCTACCAGAGATACGCCATCTCCGTTCTTCAGGGCGTTGGTAACAGCATCGATGGCTGCATCCAGAGCACGACCAGCAGAGGCCTTAGACAGATCGGCTGCATCAGCAATTGCATCAACGAGTTCAGATTTATTCACAATAATCCCCTTGTTATGGTTGATTAGACTGTTCACCTGCAATACACACAACACAACGGGTCATTGCAGGCTGTGGCATAGAAGACGACTGCAACGTTATACCAACCAGCCTAAAACCGGTCAAGCGCTTTAGTGAGTATTTATGCGGGCTACAGCCTCACTAGCAGACTTTTTCTCATCACTGTCGACCCGCTCATACTCTTCGTCTGACAAGGCTTCAGGTTTTTGAGTCAAGGCAATCTCCAACACATCGTCTATCCAGCGAACCGGACGGATATCAAGATCTGCTTTAATATTTTCGGGTATCTCCTTGAGGTCCCGCTCGTTTTCATAGGGAATAATGACTGTGCGGATGCCACCGCGGTGGGCAGCCAACAGCTTTTCCTTCAAACCACCGATTTTCAATACCTGACCGCGCAGCGTGATTTCACCTGTCATGGCAACATCGGCCTTTACCGGAATGCCCGTGAGCACAGATACAAATGCTGTGCACATACCAATGCCCGCACTGGGGCCATCTTTGGGTGTAGCACCTTCGGGAACGTGAACATGCAGATCCATCCGCTGGTAGAAGTCACGGCGGATGCCAAGCGCTTTCGCCCGACTCCGCACAACTGTCAGCGCGGCCTGGATAGACTCCTGCATCACATCACCCAAGGAACCGGTTTTGACAACCTGCCCCTTGCCGGGCACAGCGGACGATTCTATCGTTAGCAACTCTCCGCCAACCTGGGTCCAAGCCAAACCAGTTACCTGACCAATCTGACTCTCTGCCTCAGCTCTGCCAAAATCGTATTTTCGCACTCCGAGCAGATCTTCCAGGCTATCTGTAGTGACTAGCTGTAAACCCTGACGATCGCCGCGCACATGGCTGGTTACCACTTTGCGACAAATTTTCGCCAGTTCTCTCTCCAATCCCCGTACACCCGCTTCGCGGGTGTAATAGCGAATAACATCGCGCATCGCGTCGGCTTCCATCTCCAACTCACTGTCTTTCAGGCCATTGGCCTTGCGCTGTTTCGGCAACAGGTATTTGAGGGCGATATTGACCTTCTCATCCTCGGTATATCCCGGGATACGAATCACCTCAAGGCGATCCAACAGCGGACCAGGGATATTCATGGAGTTCGCGGTGCAGATGAACATAACCTCAGACAGATCGTAATCCACCTCAAGGTAGTGATCGTTAAAACTGTTGTTCTGCTCTGGGTCGAGCACTTCGAGCATCGCGGAGGCCGGATCACCACGGTGATCCATACCCATTTTGTCAATTTCATCCAGCAGAAATAGCGGGTTTTTAACACCCACTTTCGACAGCTTCTGGATTAGCTTACCTGGCAATGAACCAATATAAGTTCGACGATGACCACGGATTTCCGCCTCATCACGCACGCCACCCAGTGACATGCGAACATACTTACGGCCGGTCGCTTTGGCGATAGATTCCCCAAGAGAGGTCTTACCGACACCGGGAGGACCCACCAGACAAAGCACAGGGCCTTTCAATTTTTTTACCCGCTGTTGCACGGCGAGAAACTCCAGGATACGTTCTTTCACCTCTTCAAGACCGTAATGGTCTTCATTGAGGATCAATTCGGCCCTAGCCAGGTCATGGCGCACTTTGGAACGTTTCTTCCAAGGCACGCTCACCATCCAGTCGATATAACCACGCAGCACCGAGGCCTCAGCAGACATCGGCGACATCATTTTCAGTTTGTTCAGTTCCGACTTGGCTTTATCAAAGGCATATTTCGGCATGCCCGCATCAATGATCTTGGTTTCAAGTTGGTCAATGTCGTTGCCGCCCTCTTCCACTTCACCGAGCTCTTTTTGAATCGCCTTCATTTGCTCGTTGAGGTAGTACTCCTTTTGGCTTTTCTCCATTTGCTTTTTAACGCGTCCCCGAATGCGCTGCTCAACCTCGAACAGTTCAATCTCTGACTCCATCAGTGCCAGCAATTTTTCCAGGCGCTCGCCCACTGCAGCTGTTTCCAGAACCTGCTGCTTCTGCTCAACACTCAGGGTCATGTGAGTAGCCAGCGTATCGGCCAGACGACTCGCATCATCGATGCCCGCCACAGTACTTACCACTTCAGAGGGGATTTTTTTACTCAAATTAACGTATTGCTCAAACTGGGTTAGTGCTGAACGCATTAACGCCCCGGTCTCCTGACTGGTAAGGGTTTCCTCATCCATCGGCAAATAACTACAGACAAAATAACCCGCAGACTCATCAATTGACTCGATTTTTACTCGCTCAGAGCCTTCCACCAGCACCTTCACCGTACCATCTGGCAGTTTCAGCATCTGCAAAACCGAAGAAAGCGTGCCGACCCGATACAGATCATCAGCGCTAGGGTCATCCACAGCCGCTGACTTTTGGGCGACCAGCAAGATTTGCTTGTCATTAGACATCGCCTCTTCGAGCGCCAAAATCGATTTTTCGCGGCCCACAAACAAAGGAATTACCATGTGCGGATAGACCACCACGTCGCGCAGCGGCAACATGGTTAATTCGTTGTGCACCGTATTTTGTCCCATTCCCTCAACCTCATTCCGAGAATTTCTAGCGTTGTAGCTTACCGCAAATATGGGGCCTGCCCAGACAAAAACAAGTACGTATCTGGAATATTTTCAGCGGCAATAAAAAAGGGCCCCGCAGGACCCTTTCATTTATCAACGATTATCATTCATCGCTGGCAGCCGCTTTGTGAGGCTCGTGATTTTCATAAACCAGCAGCGGTTCCGATTCACCGCGAATCACGGCGCTATCAATAACCACCTTGCCAACATTTTCCGAGGAGGGAATGCTGTACATGGTCTCGAGCAACACGTTTTCAATGATAGAACGCAGTCCGCGAGCACCCGTCTTGCGCTCAAGTGCCTTTTCTGCAATGGCCTCCAAGGCATCACGGCGAATATCCAGTTCAACACCTTCCATGTCAAACAAGGCTCCGTACTGCTTGACCAGAGAGTTTTTGGGTTCAATCAGGATGTTCACCAGCGCATTGCGATCCAGTTCCTCCAGAGTAGCAATAACGGGCAAGCGTCCGACAAATTCGGGGATCAAACCATAGCGAACCAAATCCTCTGGCTCGACTTCGGCCAGTGTTTGGCCAATATCCTTACCTGTTTGTTTGCTCTTCACTTCGGCACTGAAACCGATACCGCCCTTTTCAGAGCGATCGCGGATAACTTTCTCCAGTCCCGCAAAAGCACCCCCACAGACAAAGAGGATATTTGACGTATCAACCTGCAGGAATTCCTGCTGTGGATGTTTGCGCCCCCCCTGAGGCGGCACCGAAGCGACCGTTCCCTCAATAAGTTTCAACAGCGCCTGCTGCACGCCTTCTCCCGAAACGTCACGAGTGATGGAAGGGTTATCCGATTTACGGGATATCTTGTCTATCTCATCAAGATAAACAATGCCACGCTGGGCCTTTTCTACGTCGTAGTCACACTTCTGCAACAGCTTCTGGATGATGTTCTCGACATCCTCCCCGACATAGCCTGCTTCAGTGAGGGTAGTCGCATCCGCGATGGTAAAAGGGACATCAAGCAAACGAGCCAGCGTCTCAGCCAACAATGTCTTACCGCTACCGGTGGGGCCGATCAGCAAAATATTACTTTTACCAAGTTCGATTTCACCATCTGTACCCTTGCCGCCACTCTGCAAACGCTTGTAGTGGTTATAAACCGCAACGGCGAGGATTTTCTTGGCTCGAACCTGACCAATAACATACTGGTCGAGGATATTGTTGATTTCGACAGGCTTCGGCAGCTTCTCGCCGGAGGATTCAGCATCGGCTTCCTGAATCTCCTCGGAAATAATGTCGTTACAGAGATCAACGCACTCATCGCAAATAAACACGGATGGCCCGGCAATCAGCTTGCGCACTTCGTGCTGGCTTTTGCCACAGAAAGAACAGTACAACAGCTTCCCGTCGTCGCTATCTTTGCCGGATTTTTCGTCGCTCATAACCACATTCCAACTATTTCACACATCAACAACCTGCGATTTGACAACAAACAACTTACAAATCAACAAGATAAAAAGGCTTTTCAGGAGCACTTCAAAAAAGCCTAACCATTCTACGGACGCTTGTCCAGTACCGTATCAATCAAGCCGTAGGCCTTAGATTCCATGGCATTCATAAAGTTGTCCCGCTCGGTATCCAGCTCAATCTTTTCCACTGTCTGTCCAGTGTGATGAGCCAAACATTCATTTAATCGAGCTCGGATCTTAAGGATTTCTTGGGCCTGGATATGGATATCAGAGGCCTGACCTTGAGCACCACCACTGGGCTGGTGAATCATCACTCTGGAATTTGGCAGACAATAACGTTTGCCGGCTGCGCCGGCCGCCAGCAAAAAAGCGCCCATACTAGCAGCCTGCCCGATACACATGGTGCTTACATCCGGCTTAATGAACTGCATCGTATCGTAAATCGACATACCTGCAGTCACGGACCCACCCGGAGAGTTGATATACAGGTGAATATCCTTGTCGGGATTCTCGGATTCAAGAAAGAGCAGCTGAGCAACCACCAGGTTAGCCATGTAGTCTTCAACTGGACCCACCAGGAAAATAACCCGCTCTTTCAATAAACGAGAATATATATCGTAAGACCTTTCGCCCCGGGCAGATTGTTCCACCACGATTGGCACCAACCCTCCGGCGCTACGGACATCCAGGCCAGAAAGAGATTGATCAAATTTCATAGGGTTTCACTCAAGTAAGACGTGTTTCAGCATTGTAACCAGCACTTGAGATAAGGCAAGCTGCCGCCGCAGCCAAAAACAGTATTCACAGAAATGAATCAGCCCCGAACAGGAAAACCCATCCGGGGCTGGAAAGCAGTCCGGCTAACGCCGGACAAACTGTGTTGGTCAGTTAAGTGCCAACTCAGTCCTGTGCATCTGGCTGAATTGCATCCTTATAACTGACAGACTCTTCTGTCACATCAGCAACGGAAAGCACTTGATCAACAACCTGTTCCTGCAGCACATTGCCTTCGATGCTATTCAACAACTGCTTGTCATTGAAATAATGTTTGACCACTTCCTCTGACTGCTCATAGGTAGACGCGATCTCTTCAATGCGAGCACGCACCTTGGCCGGATCAACCTTCATCTTGTTAGCCAAGACAATTTCCCGAACAACCAGAGCTGTATTGGCACGACGATTGGCCTGATCCATAAACATCTCGTCAGGCAGCATATTGGGATCAAAGCTATTATTAGCGCCACCTTGACCCATGCTCTGCGCCATCTGGTATTTCATTGAGGTAATCTCGTTTGCCACCAATGATTGCGGCAGCTCCAGATCCTTGTGCATATCAAACAGCGCCGACATTACTCGACCGGTAATCTTGGTGCGCAATGCATTCTTCAGGTCGCGAGCCATGTTCTCGCGAACAATCTCGCGGAATTTTTCTTCTCCACCTTGTTGCATCCCGTACTGTGCAAAAAAGTCGCTGTTCAATTCCGGCAAAACTGCTTCAGTGACAGAGTGCAACTTGATCTTGAACTCCACCGCCGCTCCACGCAGTTCCTCTGCGTGGTAATTTTCAGGGAACGTCAGAGGAACGATTTTTTCGCCACCAACGGACATGCCGACGATGCCTTCCTCAAAGCCGGGGATAGAACGACCGGTACCGAGCTCCAGCAGAAAATCTTCCGCTTTACCGCCCTCAAACTCTTCACCATCTTTCGTGCCGACATAATCAATCGCCACCTCATCGCCTAACGCGGCAGGACGATCAACTTCTTCCCAGCTGGCGCTCTGCTTACGCAATGCGTCGATCATGTCGGTGACATCTTGATCAGAAACTTCACAAACAGGCTTTTTGACACTGATCTGAGCAAGATCACCCAGAGTCACTTCGGGCATCACTTCAAACGTAGCCGTGTACTCCAGATCCTGACCAGGCTCATTCTTGATGGACTGAATCGCCGGTTGTCCCGCAGGCTGTATTTTTTCCTGATTAACGGCTTCAGAAAAGGTCTTACCCATCAACTCGTTTACCACTTCCTGGCGAATATCCGCGCCGAAACGCTGCTTGACCACGTTCATAGGGACTTTGCCCTTACGAAAGCCGTCCAAACGAACGTTTTTGCTGGCTTGCTCCAAGCGCTCTTTAACAGCACTGTCTATACGATCTGCCGGTACCCCTACGGTCAGCTTGCGCTCCAGACCGGAAGTTGTTTCGATGGAAACCTGCATGTTTAACCTCTAAATAGTTCACTAACACGTTAATATCATGGTGCGGACGGAGAGACTCGAACTCTCACACTTCTCAGTACCAGAACCTAAATCTGGCGCGTCTACCAGTTCCGCCACGTCCGCAAAATGCCAAGGATAATCGAACAGGTGGCGAAGGCCACCCACGACAAAGGGGGGAGATTTTGCCACAGGGCATAGCCTGCGGGCAACAACTGCCGAGAATGGCTAAATCAAGGTAGGAGAACAGTCTCGGCGGGCCATGCGATCAGTACCGTGGTCTCGGTGTCCGTGAGGTTCCTCAACACAGATGCCGTGCGCACTGCTGGCAGCAACAATGCCTCTTCCTGACCCAACCTGACTCCCTGCAAATCAACTGCGCCCTCAATCGTCATTAACAATGCATAACTGCCCGTTTCAGGCAATCGATAGCCATTGACACCCGATGGAGACAGCGTGAGTCGCTCTACACTGAAGTCATCAAACCTCACCACCTCTTCCAAACGACATTCCTCGTTTTCAAAAAGAGTATTTAATTCGGGGGATGTCGGCGGCTCCAGGGACATCAGTCCAACAGCCTGCTCTGTATCCCAATGCCCTTGAGTCAGCACCTTCTGAGCGAAGGAAAGAATTCGCCGCTCATAGACCGGTGTCTGAAATTCGACTGTGCGTACGCCATGCTGCAGTGCGTGCGGGGTCAATAACGGCACCTTGATCACATCACCCGGACGCAGTGGCAACAGCGAAGTAAAACCATTCATCTCCTGACGCAAGGCACTTTCACGCTGGCGTAGAACTTCCGGTAGCCGGGCGTGCCATTTTTTAAGCTGGCCTGCTGGTACCGGTTCGTTAATCCCGACACTCTCTCCGAGACGATATTGATCGATTTGCCGGTCTATCTCTCGCCGCACCTGTTCATAGCGTTTTACCGATGCCAGGTAATCGATCTTAAACGCCTCATCCGAGCGATATCCGGCTCTCACCTGCTGATCGAAACCGAATCGTATACCGCCAATGCCATCTGGCCATGCTTCGCGATCCACATGGGTAACCACATAGACCTCTCTTTTTTCTTCATGCAACTCAAAGTAGAGATCACCGTAGACCGGCTCAGGCAACGGATCGAGAATTTTCAGCAGGTTGAGCTGCCGGTCATAGCCCGCTGTCAACCTTATCGGCGCGACTGAAAGCACCCAGGGTAACGGAGCACTTGCAACACCATCCGTGATACGCGAAAGGCCGCGCTGCTCAATGCCGGTGAACCAGATTTCCTGACCCCATGGCTTGGGAATCGCCACCGGCTCCAGGCGCAACGGCTGATCCATGACCAATAATGGCCAGGCGCGCTCAGCGCAGACCCCCCGCAGGGTAACAGCCCCACTGATTTCGCCCTCCAGCCCCGCATCGGCTTCTCCCACCGTAAAACAGAGCCGGCCACCGTTTTGTTGAAACAACGCCAGCAATTCAATGGGGGGAGCCCCGTCCAGGTAATACTGAAAAAACTTGTACCGCAACATCAGCACATCGGAAGCGTTGGGGCGACTTCCCAACCATTCAACCAGTGCCTGTTCCGGATTTTCCGTGAAGGGGATATGCAAGTTAACAGCTCCACAAAATACGCAGCCGAGTCTAGCAAAAAAAAGGTAATATCTCCGCGCTAATCTGTTCCACAGTCGGGCGATACCCACAGGGGCAACTTGACGGCTGTAGATTAGGCTTCTTTACTGACAGACACGAATCGGGCTGCTCGCAAATGCCCTTCACCCCCCCAACCCAGTTGTATCGACAAGGAAAACACCATGAACAAGCGCATCAAATTACTGGCATTGGCAGTACTTCCCGCAGCGGCTTTACTCTTGCTACCTGGCTGTGGCAATGACGACGCCGCCTCCAAACATGCCACCGAATCCCAGGCACCGACCTCGGAACCGATGACCGAATCCATGGACAAAATGATGGATCAGGCCGAAACCAACATGGATGCCGCCAGTGACGCCATGGACGAAACCATGGAAAACGCAGGACAACAGGCCGAAGAGATGAAAGACGCCATGGAAGAAAAAGCGAGCGAAGCCATGGAAGTCGTGGAAGAGAAAGCCGACGAAGCTGAAGATGCGGCCGGCGAGATGATGGAAAAAATGGGCGAGAAAATGCAGTAGTCCCCGTGTGACTATCCACCACTAAAAAAGGCCGGAGAATCTCCGGCCTTTTTTGTGTCAAAAATTCCCTTTCCCGATAGGTTAATTCAGGCGCTCAAGTACCGTACTGACACCCTGCCCCAGACCAATACACATAGTGGAAACACCCAGAGTACCGTTGCGCTGCTTCATGACACTGAGCAGAGTTCCGGTGATCCTTGCCCCGGATGCACCGAGCGGATGTCCGAGGGCAATAGCCCCGCCATTGAGATTCACTTTCTGATCCATGCAGTCCAGCAAACCCAGATCTTTCAATACCGGCAGGGACTGGGCGGCAAAAGCCTCGTTTAATTCCACATAATCAATATCAGCGATACTGAGCCCAGCCTTTTTCAGAGCTATCTTGGTCGATGGCACCGGCCCATAACCCATAATGGAGGGATCGACGCCCGCCGCCGCCACAGAAACCACCTTTGCTATCGGCGTCAGTCCCAAGGATGCGGCACGTTCCGCGGACATCACCAACAGTGCTGCCGCTCCATCTGTCACTTGAGAAGCGGTGCCAGCGGTGACAGTGCCATTGACCGGATCAAAGACTGTTTTCAACTGGGACAAGCCCTCCAGGTTGGTCTCCGGGCGGATGGTCTCATCCTCAGCCATCATGTAGAGACCACCATTCTCATCGTGACCTTCGAGGGGAACAATCTCGTCGACAAAACGTCCAGCCGTCTGCGCTTCTGCCGCCAAGTGATGGGAGCGCACGCCAAATTCATCCTGTTGCTCACGGGTAATGCCGTGAATTCGCGCCAGATACTCTGCCGTCAGGCCCATCATGCCTGCCGCCTTGGCAACACTCAGGTTCATGGCCGGGTTCGGATCATGATCATGGGTCATCGGCACATGGCCCAAATGCTCGGCACCGCCAACCAGATAAATATCGCCCAATCCCGCCATCACATTGGCGGTGGCCATATGCAGGGCAGACATGGAAGAACCGCACAGACGGTTAATCGTCACCGCCGGCACGTCATGGGGAATACGGGTGCGCAATGCCGTCATTCTTGCCACATTGAACGACTGCTCCCGACCCTGCATGACGCAGCCCCAAATAATGTCGTCTATCTCCGCAGGATTAAGCTGGGGATTGCGATCCAACAACCCTTCGATCAACGCTGCTCCGATCTCATCAGAGCGGCGATTGCGGAACGATCCATTCCTGGAACGAGCCATGGGTGTGCGGGCAAAATCAACAATTACCGCGTCTCTTGGTTTCAAGCTCACAATCAATCTCCTCTCTGATCAGCCGTAGTAACTGTCGCCATTGGCTGCCATTTCACGCATTCTCGGGGTGGGTTCATACAATTTACCCAGACTGCTGTAGCGATCCGCCATTTCACAGAACCGGGCCAGGCCCATTTCATCCATCCAGCGGAACACACCACCGCGGAACGCCGGGAAACCCAGACCAAAGACTACCGCCATATCGGCTTCCGCTGGCGAACCGACAATGCCCTCTTCCAGGCAATGGGCCAGTTCAATACACATCGGCACCATATAACGGGCAACAATATCTTCATCACTGAGCTGGTGATAAGCGCTGACTACCGGCTTGAACAATTCGGTCACGGACTCGTCAACAAACTTGCCGGGCTTACCGCGTTTGTCTTGTTGGTACAGGTAGAAGCCCTTGCCATTTTTCTGACCGAGGCGCTGGTTTTCAAACAACATACGGGTCGGTGAGACCTGGCACAGATCACCCATGCGCTCGGGATAACCTTCCACCATGGTAGGGAAACAGTGCACTGCGGTGTCGATACCGACCACATCCATCAGATAGGCGGGGCCCATGGGCCAGCCCCATGCTTCCATAACCTTGTCGATACGCTGGTAGTCGGCACCGTTGACAATCATCATGTCGAAACCGAACACCGCCGGGAACAATACCCGGTTCACCAGAAAGCCCGGACAGTCATTGACGACAATCGGTTTCTTGCCCATGGCCTGGGCGTGGGCAACCACGGCTGCCAGGGTTGCCTCAGAGGTTTTACTACCGCGTATCACTTCCACCAACGGCATGGCATGTACCGGGTTGAAGAAATGCATACCACAGAAATTCTCTGGACGTTTCAGGTTGCTGGCCAGCAGGTCAATAGAAATAGTGGAGGTGTTGGAAGCGAGAATGGCTTCCTCATTTAGCCGGGATTCAACGTCCGGCAGCACCATGCTCTTGACCTTGACGTTTTCGACCACGGCCTCAATCACAATATCGGTATTCTCAATACCGTCATAACTCAGGGTCGGCATAATCCGAGACAGAACCGTTCCCGCGTCCAGCGGCTTCATCTGGCCGCGGTCTACCCGCTTGGCCAGCAGTTTGTTGGCTTCGCTCATGCCCAGATCAAGGGACGCCAGATTGATGTCCTTCATCATCACAGGGAAACCCTTGATGGAATTCTGGTAGGCGATACCGCCGCCCATAATACCCGCACCCAGCGCGGTGGCATGGGCAATGGTCTTGGTGGCTTTTTTGGCATATTTCCTGGCTTGCCCAGCGATATATTGGTCGTTCAGGAACATCCCCACCAGCGCCCGGCACTGGGGAGTCTGGGTCAGGTCGCTGAAGGCCTGAAACTCCACCTCAAGGGCGTCATCCCTATGCATTTCAGCTGCTTTCACCAGCACTTCAACCGCAGTCAGCGGTGCTGGATAGTTGTGTCCAGCTTTGGCTAATACGGCATCGCGACTGGTATGCACAGACATACCCAGCTCTATCTCATTGAGTTTCAGGGGCGACTGTTTTTGCAACCGACGGGCTTTGTACTCCAGCTCACCATGGGCGGCACGCATTAGCATTTTTAGTGCTTCATCCCTCAGTAGATCCGGTTCAATCACCGCATCAATGGCACCATCTCGCAGAGCATCCATGGCCTTTTTGTGCTGGCCACCGGCAATCCATTCTGCGGCATTGTCAAAACCGATCACCCGCGGCAAGCGCACAGTGCCACCCCAGCCGGGGATAATGCCCAGGGTCGTTTCCGGCAGGCCCACTTGTGCCTTGCTGGACATCACCCGGAAGTCACAAGCCAGACAAACCTCAAAACCACCGCCCAGCGCAAAACCGTTAATCGCCACGACGGAGGGATACGGAAGCGATTCAATTTTATTGAATGCCTGATTGGCAGGACTCAGGAAAGCGCGACGCTCAGACTCGGAAGCCTTGAAGGCATCGCCAAATTCAGTGATATCCGCTCCGGCAATAAAGACATTTTTACCGCTGGACAGCAGCAAGCCCTTTACGTCGGCCTGCTGATCAAGAACGGCCAACGCCTCAATCAGCTCCTTTAATGTAGCCTGATTAAAAACGTTAACCGACCCCTGCTGAGCGTCGAAATGCAGTTCCGCATAACCGCCTTTCAGCAGCGTTAAACTGAGAGTATTCCCCTGGAACATGGACGCTCCTCTTTTGATGAATTCGTGGTAGTCAGGTGGCCGATAATTGGACCCATAGGCAAGGTATTCAGGCTGCGGATAGTAAGCACGGGTTACGGGGGCGGCAAAGACCTTTTGTGACCACCGAGTTCTGCCCTCCGGGCCTCGCTAAGCAACTATAGTCCACTTTTCGTGGCAGGCCGGCCTCATCACTGTGAGGACAGTGGTTTTCTGTAAAGAATTACATCGCTGTGGAGATAGACCGGGGGAGCTCCCCATTGCTGGCCGACATAATCAAACGCTGCCTGACTAAAAAAACAAATATGGGTTGGATCATTCTTGTAATGCCAGCGGGCAAACGCATCCCGGTTACTCACCAGCTTCGTCATAAGTCCCAGCCAGCCACCCGGTTTCACCAGCGACCACAATCGGTTCAACACCTCACCGGGATGGGCCAGATGCTCCACCACCTCAGTGGCAGTCACAAAGTCATAGGCACCTGACAACACGGTATCATCCGGTGCGTAATACAGATCGTAAATGGCCATGTTGTGGCCAGCTTCTTCGAACATGAGCGACAGCGTGGGGCCTGGACCGGCACCAAAATCCAAACCGTTAGCAGAGGATTGCAGCCTTTCTAAAAGCGGTTCGCAAAGGCGGCCCAAAAATTGGCGATAACGCAGATCACCCGGGTCATTTTCATGCAGGTCATAGTGAGCCTTTTCCTCGGCGGCGGAAAGGTACTGATAAGAGGGAACAAATACCAGCTGGCACCGACCACACTGGTAGTAACCACGGCGACGATCTTTAAAATAGCGCTCTATGGTTTGTGCTGCGCACAGAGGGCAGAACAACTGATCGTCTTCAGACATATTTTAGCCTCGGGGACAAGTCTGTCGCAGACCGGGGTATTCCCCCATAATCGCCACCTGATTTGCCAGCTACAGGATCAACCTGATTACTCTCATGGAAAAAATTCAGCACCAGATCGCCACAGAAATCAACGTCAAACCCGCCCAAGTGGCCGCGGCCATCCAACTGCTGGACGAAGGCTCGACGGTACCGTTTATATCCCGCTACCGCAAGGAAGTCACCGGCGGCCTGGACGACACCCAGTTGCGCACCCTGGAAGAGCGCCTCGGCTACCTGCGTGAACTGGAAGAGCGCCGCAGCACCATTCTCTCCAGCATTGAAGAACAGGGCAAACTGACGCCAGAACTGCAACAGGCCATTCTCGGCGCCGACACCAAGACCCGGCTGGAAGATCTTTACCTGCCCTACAAACCCAAGCGTCGCACCAAGGGACAAATCGCCATTGAAGCGGGACTGGAACCCCTGGCCGATGCCCTGTTCAACGATCCCGGCCTCGACCCGGAACAACTGGCACAGGACTATATCAATGCCGAACTGGGCGTAGCGGACAGTAAGGCTGCCCTGGACGGAGCCAAATACATCCTTATGGAACGCTTCAGCGAAGACGCTGATCTGGTTGGGCAGCTGCGCCGCTACCTGAAGGACGAAGCCACGCTGAGCGCCGCAGTCCTCACCGGCAAGGAGCAGGAAGGCGAGAAATTTCGCGACTACTTCGAGCACAATGAACCTCTGAACAAAACCCCCTCCCACCGCGCTCTGGCCATGTTCCGCGGCCGCCGCGAAGGCATTCTGTCCGTGAAGGTGGATGTGACCACCGAAGCAACTGACGGGCATCCCTGTGAAACCATGATTGCCCGGCATCTGGGCATCGAAAATCAGGGACGATCTGCCGATGCCTGGCTCGCTGAAGTGGTGCGCTGGACCTGGAAAATCAAACTTCACGTCCATCTTGAAAACGACTTGCTGGCGGAACTCCGTGATCGCGCCGAAGCCGATGCGATCACCGTCTTTGCCACCAATCTCAAAGACCTGCTGCTGGCGGCTCCCGCTGGCCAGAAAGCTACCATCGGCCTGGACCCCGGACTGAGAACAGGCGTCAAGGTGGCCGTGGTGGATAATACCGGCAAGGTGCTAGATCACGGCGCCATATTTCCCACCCCGCCGCAGAATAAAATCCGTGAAGCGGAGGCCACGCTGGTCAAACTCTGCCAAGCCCACAACGTGTCGTTAATCGCCATCGGCAATGGCACCGCCAGTCGAGAGACCGAGCGCTTCGTCAAGGATGTCCTGAAAGATCACCCGCAATTATCGGCACAGCCGGTAGTGGTCAATGAGTCCGGCGCCTCGGTGTACTCAGCATCGGAATTTGCTGCGCGGGAGTTCCCCAATCTGGACGTGACGATTCGCGGTGCCATCTCCATTGCCCGCCGCCTGCAGGATCCACTGGCAGAATTGGTAAAAATCGATCCCAAAGCCATCGGTGTGGGCCAGTACCAGCACGACGTCAGCCAGGTGGAACTGTCCCGCAGCCTCAATGCGGTGGTGGAAGACTGTGTAAACGCGGTAGGAGTGGAGGTGAACACTGCCTCGGCGGCGCTGCTCAATCGGGTGGCCGGCCTCAACCAGACCATCGCCGATAACATCGTCGCTTTCCGCGATGAAAATGGCCCCTTTCAAAGCCGTGCAGCGCTGAAAAAAGTGCCGCGACTGGGGGAGAAAACCTTCGAACAGGCGGCCGGTTTCCTGCGCATTGCCAATGGCGACAACCCGCTGGATGCTTCAGCGGTACACCCGGAAAGTTATTCTGTCGTGGCAAAAATGGCCAGCGACCTGGAGAAACCGATCCAGTCACTGGTCGGTGACAGCAGTCTATTGCGTGCCATCAAGCCTCAGAATTATGTGAATGAGCGCTTCGGCCTGCCCACCATCACCGACATCCTGAAAGAACTGGATAAACCCGGCCGCGACCCGCGCCCGGAGTTCAAAACCGCCACCTTCAAGGACGGCGTGGAAACCCTCAAGGATCTGGAGCTGGGCATGGTGCTGGAAGGCACCGTCACCAACGTCACCAACTTCGGCGCTTTTGTGGATATCGGTGTCCATCAGGACGGGCTGGTGCATATCTCGGCACTGGCGGAGAAATTCGTCAAAGATCCACGGGAAGTGGTGAAAACGGGCGATATCGTCAAGGTGAAAGTGCTGGAGGTCGACATCCCCCGCAAGCGCATCGCTTTGTCCATGCGCATGGGCGATGAACCAGGTCAGACCGCACCACAACGGGAAAACCGGGATAAAAATCGCAACCAGAAGAAAACCCAACCCCAGCGCAAACAGGACGCCCCGGCCAAAACCGGTACCTTGGGTGCACTGTTTGCGGAGGCACTGAAGAAACCATGACGAATAAAGTAATGCGCACTGCCAGGTCTACTGGTCCTCGGATCTGGCTTCGATACTTTTTATCTCGCCGTCAAAAGTGACTGCAGCAATCACTATGGGTCTGCAGCAGACACTGCAATCTTCGATGTACTCCTGCTCCTCAATGGAACAATCAACAACAATCTCAATCTGCTCACCGCAATAAGGACATTCAAGAAATGTCGTATCCAGCAAATGCACAAAGCCCCCCCAAGAGATTTTTCGTGCTTTCGATGAGCACGCTACAAAGACGTTGGATTGTCAGGATTCGTTGAACCGGATGGCAGACTCGGGTCTTTAGACAGAGCCGTCTCCTTTGTTAACTGAGGATTGTTCCCCTTAATTTGACGACTGCTGACCAGCCGCTCCAACCCCTCACTATTTCGCAAATTGACATCCAACTGAGCAAAGGCAATTTCAATATCGTTTTCGGCAAACACCCGGTCAATTTCACGGTTAAGTTCATCGATAACCATGTTGCGGTCAAGCAATTCTCCAACATGAACACGCAACTCATGATCCAGAGTACTGCCACCGAAGTTAAGAAACAGCACCATGGGTTCCGGCTCTTTAAGCACCCGAGGGTTGTTCCTGGCTATTTGCAGCATCAGCTCTTTGACTTTAGCCAGGTCGGACCCGTAAGACACACCGACTCTGATAATCACTCGGGTAATAGCATCACTCAAAGACCAGTTGATCAGCTGGTCTGTCACGAAGGCCTTGTTCGGAACAATAATTTCCTTACGGTCAAAGTCGACAATGGTTGTCGCGCGGATGTGGATACGGTTAACAGTGCCAGACAGCTCGCCAATGGTCACCACGTCACCAATACGAATCGGGCGCTCAAAAAGAATAATCAGGCCAGACACAAAATTGGCGAAAATTTCCTGCAGACCAAAGCCCAGCCCGACACCAAGTGCCGCCACCAGCCATTGCAGCTTGTCCCAGCTAACCCCCAAAGCTGATAGCCCGCTGATAAAACCAATACTCACAATGATATAGCTAAGCAGGGTGGTAATAGCATAGCTACTACCCTGTTTCAGTTTCAGGCGCGAAAGTACCAGAATCTCCAATAGGCCAGGCAGGTTGCGCGCCAGTACAATAGTGAAAATCACAATCAACAGGGCACCCAGCACCTCTCCTGCGCTCATGGGAGTCATGACAGGGTTATCGCTGGTACCGCTGTTGTATTCCCAGAGTGTTACCGACTCAAAATAAGACGCAGCACTCAGTAGATCCGACCAAACAAGATAGACAAGTCCGCCGAACAGAATCAGCATAGCCAGTCTCGCCAATCGCAGGGATTGCTGATTAATTTGCTGGATGTTCAGTTCCGGAACATCGACCACGATCTCACTGTCCTGTCCCTCACGACTCTCCGCAGCCTCGCGCTTGCTCAAGGCCCGCTGATAAGCCAAACGCCTCCCAGCCACACTGAGGTAGCGCACTATGGTGCCTTCCAGCACCATCCAAATGACAATCAGATAAAGCGTGTCAATAAAGCGGTCGGCCAGTTTGATCGCCGTGTAGTAGTAACCCCAGAAGGTCATGCCCGCTAGAATCACTGGAACCAGCGTAAGCGCCATCATCGCGGAAAAATGCAGCACCCTCGACCTGTAAAGTGGTTTACTGCCACGCATCATCCGGTACAGCTGAGCAGTGAGCAGCACCATACCCAGCATTATTAGCAGGCGGCCGATCACATACTCGCTCTGTTGCTCGGGGGATAAGGAGTTCACCGTAGTAATCAGCACAATTGGCAACATGATCCAGGCCATGTTGCGGGTCAGTCTATGTAGCCGTGTAACCAGATCTTCATCCCATCGAAAATGTCGTGTGGCGACCCCTTTCGAATCCAACAGTCGGTACATCAGGTGAAGAACCAACCAAGCCAGTGACAGCTGCAATAAGGCGGCGCCCAATACTGGCATGGACTGGTTCTCATCAACGCTGAGTATCACACCAATGGCGGCCAATATTAGCGGCATGGGGATTATCAGTAGTGTGCTCAGAGCAATGGCGCGTGGGGTGAGAGAAATGCTGTCACGACGAAAGAACCCGACACTCTCATTGATGCTCAGAAGACGCAGACGCAATTTTTTCCGCCATGAGATAAGCACGCTGACTAGCAGCAAGAGCACCAGCAACCATGGCCATTTGGCGGTTAGAATCTCGAACAGGGTTGGCATCTTGGAACCGAGGGCCATCATCTCCCACTGTTTAAGTGCCTGCGAGGGAAAGGCAACCAACCATGCTTTATCGATCGGTTGGTTGCTGGCAACCCAAACAAGATGATCATCAATGGTGCGCCGCAAAGCGCTGCTCAGTTGTTGCAGCTGGCGCTGGTTGGCTTGCAGAGCAATAGCCTGGCTGAGCAGGGCGTTTATATTGCTGGCAAGCTCATCAACCAAACTGGTGCGACCTTCAATCACCACTTGCAGATCCCCACGGAGGTCTTTCTGCTGATCCCCCGTCAGAGTCTTCATCAAACTCCACAGATAGGCTTCGGGATTACCCAAGTCATCCCTAAGCTCATTCAATTCGAACTGCCTGAGGCGCAAATCGGCAATCTGATCTGCAATACTTGTGTCGAGACGCACCCTCGGTAGCGCACGCTTTTGCTGATGCAAAATGCGTGAAAGTAATACGCTGCCTTTCAGCACGCCGATCTGCTGCTCAAGAGCACGATCGATCTGCGTCACACTGTCGATC
Organism: uncultured Porticoccus sp.; assembly: GCA_947259505.1. Lineage (GTDB taxonomy): Bacteria > Pseudomonadota > Gammaproteobacteria > Pseudomonadales > Porticoccaceae > Porticoccus. The sequence goes on from CAMYLT010000002.1 coordinate 293,890, forward strand.
TGTTTTTGCGTCTTAATGTTCTTGCGCGTCAGCTCACCGACCCTGTTGGTGGTAGCGAGTAGTTCCTCGCTCAGCTGCTGGTTGATAGTGCCCTGTTGGCGCAATAGCTGATGATTGCTAATCAGCAGCGTCTGAGTAGTCGTTTCGCTGACGGTTTGCTCGGATTGGGTACGGCGCTTTTCGTTGATGACATCCTGAAGAACCCCCACCTCCAGCTCAACGACATCAATCTGACGCTTCAACAGGTCACGTTTTTGTGTGGCCTGACTCAGAAGAACGCTATTGGCGGTCAGCTGTTGGCGCAACAACTCGTTAGCCTGTACCAGACTTAGTTGTTCGGCCCCAAGCATGCGAATGCGAGCCTGATTGACCCGACTTCCCTCTTGTCGCTGCAGCTGAAGTAGCTGGTCTGTCGCAATCTGTTCGCGAGTTTGGTTGGCGGTGATATCTGCCTGAGTTCGCTGCGGCCGGGTTTGTTCGGCAATCAGCTCACCGTTAGCTGTGGCCAACTCATCTTGCCAGCCAAACATGCGGCTGACTTTTTCCCCCAACAGGGCCTCTAGCGTATCTAGCCTCTGTTTGGCATAGTCTTTGCGCAGACTTTCCGGATTTTGAATTTTCAGTTTTTCAATCTGCTGGCGGGTAGTACGGATATACTCCGGAGCCTGTTCAATTTTCTGGCGGAGAGCTGCTTGCTCTTTGCTCTGGCTCTGGGAACGTTGCAAAAAAATCAGCGTATTCTGGAATATCTCTTGCAACTCACTTTTATCCCCCTCAGCCAGACCGTCATCAGCCAATCCGTTGAGCTCGTTCTGAATCGTCTCCATCTTGAGATCGATATCTGTCTCGACCGACGCCTCACAGACCAGAGCAAGCTGCCCCAGCAAAAGGCAACAGCAAAGCAGTTTTAAAAAGAGCGACATGTAACAGCTTCCATATTGATTCTGAACAAAAGGTTAATCTTAATCTGTGACATCGGATAGCCTTTATCCTGATGAGGCCCAAAGATCGGCGACTTAATCTACCTCAAAACATCGAGGGTGAATCATTGAGCATCACTAATCGAATAGATAGTCCAGAGTAAAGCGGGGGAGGTAGTTACAGACATAAAAAAGGCGGTCTTTATAGACCGCCTTTTGGAATAATGGGGTGGCTGACGGGGATCGAACCCGCGACCACAGGAATCACAATCCTGTGCTCTACCAACTGAGCTACAGCCACCATTGGTTGTATTGTTGCGCACCAGACTGGATGGCGCACCCGGCAGGATTCGAACCTGCGACCGACGGCTTAGAAGGCCGTTGCTCTATCCAGCTGAGCTACGGGCGCTCAACACGTACACTACAACAGTTCTCTAACCTGGAGTCTTGTGAAGGTGGTCGGGGAAGAGGGATTCGAACCCCCGACATCCTGCTCCCAAAGCAGGCGCGCTACCAGACTGCGCTATTCCCCGATATTTCACATGAGCCATCATTTCGAGAGCTGCGCATGATACTGGCGACAACCGCCTTCGTCAATCAAAAAGCCCCCAATGAACACAGCTGGTTATCCACTTCACAGGGGAAGACCGAAGTGCGAAAATGCCTCCCTTTCAATACCCCATCAGGAGCTTTCAAACCATGGCCGCACTCATCCTAGACGGCAAAGCCGTCGCCCAGCAAACTGAAGCGGAACTGAGTGAGCGCGTTGCCCGCCTGAAAGATAAAAGCAATGGCCAGACACCTATCCTGGCCACCATCCTGGTGGGAGGTGATCCGGCTTCCGCCACCTATGTACGCATGAAACAGAATGCCTGCCAGCGGGTGGGCATGGAATCCATTGCCGTCGAAATGCCTGATACCACCACCACCGAACAGTTATTGGCCAAGATCAACGAACTGAACGCCAACCCCAACTGTCACGGCATTCTTTTGCAACATCCTGTGCCGGAGCAGATTGATGAGCGCCTCTGTTTTGACAGCATTGCGCCGGAGAAGGACGTAGATGGCGTCACCTGCCTCGGCTTTGGCCGCATGGCCATGGGTGAGTTTGCCTACGGCTCGGCGACCCCCCAGGGCATCATGCGCCTGTTGGCCGCCTACGACATTCCCCTGGCGGGCAAACATGCCGTGGTCGTCGGTCGCAGCCCCATTCTCGGCAAACCGATGGCCATGATGTTGCTCAATGCCAACGCCACCGTCACCATCTGCCACTCTCGCACCGAAAATCTGACAGAAATCATCCGCGGTGCCGACATCGTGGTCGGCGCGGTGGGCAAGCCTGAGTTCATCAAGGCGGAGTGGATCAAGGATGGCGCTGTGGTCGTGGACGCAGGCTATCACCCCGGCGGTGTCGGCGATATTGAACTGGCCCCGCTGCACGACCGCGTGGCCGCCCTGACACCGGTTCCCGGCGGTGTTGGCCCAATGACCATCAACACGCTAATTCTTCAATCCGTGGACGCTGGCGAGAAAAAACTGGCCTGATATAGAGGCCTCTATACCGCAACATCATTGTGGCCTCCCGTCTCCCTGGACTACGATAGGGAAAAGGATGGATGGGAATAGCCATGCTCGCGGATCGATTGGTAGCCCACCGGGGCTACCCCAAGCACTACCCGGAAAATACCCTGCTGGGAATGACTGCGGCCATTGAGGCCGGAGCACATTTTATCGAGACCGATATTCTGTTCAGCGCCGACCAACAACCGGTGCTCTACCACGACAATCTGATGACTCGCATCAGTGGTGAAGAAAATGCCATTCATCTACTCACCCTCGACGAACTGATCAACCGCCCCGCCCATGAACCGGCACGGCTCGGCAATCAGTTTGTGGGCCAGACCATTACCCGCCTGCATGACCTCGCCACCCTGTTGGCACAACATCCCCAGGTCACCGCCTTTATCGAAATGAAGCGCAGCGGGTTACATATCGTTGGCCTCGAAGCAGCCTACGATATCGTCACCCGAATCCTCGCCCCGGTACGGGAACAATGCGTTTTGATCAGCTTCAGCGATGAATTTATCGACTACGCTCACCAGCAGGGTTTCCCAAGACTGGGACTGGTACTGAAGGACTGGGAGGAACGCCAGGGTGAATTGATTCGTAACCTGCAGCCTGAATTTGTCTTCTGTGACGCAGAGAAAGTGCCCGAAGGAGCTACGCTGGATGAAATCCCTGCCACTTGTGTGATCTACGAGGTGGAGGACCCGGATCAGGCCATTGACTGGTTCAATCGCGGTGCCGACATGGTGGAAACCTTCGACATCGGCGGCATGCTGGAAAACCTGGCACATCGAGCATTCTGAACTTGAACCGCGAGTTGCCCTCGACCAACAACACCGCTGAACCGCCTTTTGACGTACTGGTGGTCGGCGGTGGTATTCAGGGTGCAGGTGTTGCCCAGGCTGCACAGGCCGCCGGATATCGCACGCTGGTGGTGGAAAAAGCCACTTGGGCCGCAGGCACCTCCAGCAAATCCAGCAAACTGATTCACGGTGGTTTGCGCTACCTGCAAAGTGGCGATTTTTCACTGGTGCGGGAAAGCCTGCACGAACGCGCCCTGCTACTGAAACTGGCCCCCCAACTGGTACACGGCAACTGGTTCACCATCCCCATATACCGCAACTCCCACTACCGTCCCTGGCAGATTCGCGCTGGACTCAGCCTCTATTGGCTACTCACTGGCTGCCGGGAAGAAGGCCGCTTTGAAGTGATTCCCAAGTCCGAGTGGTCTCAACTAACCGGGTTGAAAACCGAGGGGTTACAAACGGTGTTTCGCTATCGGGATGCCCAGACCGACGATGCCAAACTCACGGCAGCAGTGATCCAGTCCGCCGTATCTCTCGGAGCAAAAACTCGCTGTCCCGCGACACTACTGGCTGCGGAGGAAGCGTCCGATGGCTACAGGGTGCAGCTAGAAAGCAACGAGGGTGTCGAGACAGTCTATTGCCGCCTGCTGGTCAATGCCGCAGGTCCGTGGATCAACCGTGTTGCCGAGCGAGTTTCACCGCACCCCGATCACCTCGATATCGAACTGGTACAAGGCGCACATCTGGTTCTGGAGCACAAAATCAGCGACCAGTGTTTCTACCTAGAATCCCCAGAGGATGGCCGCGCGGTGTTTGTCCTGCCCTGGTATGAAGGCACCCTGCTCGGCACCACCGAAACAGCTTTTAATGGCGACCCGGATCAAGCCGCCACCACCCAGGAAGAAAAGCGTTACCTGCTTAATGTGCTGTACCACTATTTTCCCGACTATCGGGGGGCGGTCTGCGGCGACATGGCGGGACTGCGGGTGCTGCCCAAGGAACAGGCGGGCTTTCACTACCGCAGCCGCGAGGTACAGTTTGTGACGTCTGATCGTTATCTCGCCATTTACGGCGGCAAGCTGACCGGCTACCGCGCCACTGCCGAAAAGGCTATGCAACAAATTAGCAAAATGCTCGGCAACACCACTAAACAGGCCGACACCCGTACTCTGCCCTTGACCCTACCGCCAGAAAACAACTAATAACCGCTCCCCGGCTATAGCGTATCCGCAGTGGCATCTGCCATCGCCAGCAGCCAATGTTTAAAGCGCAGCTCAAGCTCCGTATTGGGTTCCGGTGAAAAATACAGAAAATCTTCCCGCAGCTGCCAGCCGCCCGGCTGCCCCGCCAACAGATAGGCCGCCCCCCGCGCAGTGGCTTCCGGTTCCGGATTGAGAAACACCGGCAAACCACACAAGTCTGCCAGACGCTGGCAGAAGCCATGCAGCTCCGACAAGCCTCCACTGAGGACAATCTCGGTAAACGGCCCACCCATTTCGCTAAGCCTCAGAAAGTTGACCCTTAGCAGAAATACGATACTTTCCAGCACGGCCACCATCCCGGACTCAGGGCTTTGCTGATTGAAGTACATAAACCGACTGGAGAAATCACTGCGCCAATAGGGCGCGCCCAGCCCGCCAACGCCATTTAAAAATAGTGGAATATCGGTGGCCGCACGACACCATTTGTCCAGATGCAGTTGATAGTCGTCGACACCCAACTCAACCGCTTGCCGTTCCAGTGCACTGGCGGCGCCGTTGACGGTGCCCTCCGCCACAAACCAGCGCTTTTTCGGCGACTGATACACCAGCGTCTTGAGCAGGCCCGGTGGCGCAGGCTGGGCTTCTGGCCAGGTCGCCGCAATAAAAGCCCCGGTACCGGCATTGATATACACCCGCTCCCCGTGTAACGGCCCGGCACCGAAAAAGGCAGCGTTCTGGTCGCCGTTGAGCAGTTGAACCGGAACGGACGTATCACCCACAGCCAGGGTGCCGAACTCGCTGGCGCTGGGCTGTACCGGCGGGAGAATCTGTTGAGAAATTCCAAATTGGGAGAGCAACGTCTTATCCCACTGACCACTGTTGAGATTCAGCAACAAAGTACGCTGGGCATTGCCGGGATCAACGGCAAAGTGATGTTCTCGCGTGAGGGCGAACAGCAGATAACTCGCCAACGGCCCACAGGCCAAGCGCTGCTCGGCCAATGCCTCACCAACGGCGGGAAGGGTATCCAGGCACCAGCGCAACTTGCTGGCACCGTAATGGGCGTTGGGACGCAAACCGGTACGTTCCGCCACCTCACCATCATTCAACTGCAGCTTCGCCAGCAGATCGGCAGCACGGGTATCCTGCCAACTCAGTACTGGTGACAACGGCCTGCCGCCCTGTCGATCCCAGCACACCAGGCTGGAGCGCTGGGTTACCAGCGCAGCCGCTTTCAATTTATGGAGTTCTGCCCCCAGTTGTTCTGGCAGCTGGTCGAGCAAGGTGCGGATGGAAGCCACCATTTCCACTGGGTCCTGCTCCACCCTGCCCGGCCCCGGATATCGTGTCTCCACCGACTCACGCAGCAGCAGGCGCTGTTCGCCAACGGCATCAAATACCAGCAGGCGGCTACTCTGGCCACCCTGGTCAATCACCAGAAAAAGGGAATCACTCATCACTGTATTAAAGCAAAGTTTTAGTCGCGGCGAACGGGATATAAGTGATTACAGCAACCCGCAAACAGCGGGTCGCGCAGCTGGTAGGGCAAAAGCAGCATGAATTCACCCTTTTTGATTTTGACATCCAGCGGGTTAATGCTGGCGGCGTGAACTTCAACCAACAGGTCATCATCCCGCAACATCGGCTCCGGCAGATCGCCAATCCGGCCACCGCCCTTTTTGCCATAGCCATCAATAATGAATGCCTTCATGATATTTTCCCCGCTAAATGGTTAACCAGACCCGCCATGCACATGGTCGAATATGGTCCGATCATGCGGTTGCCAAAAAATAGTCAATCTGCGCCGCCACTTCCTGCGGGTGTTGCTGGTGGGGCCCGTGACCGGCATTGGGGTACATGGCCAACTGGGCGTTGGGAAGCTCCCGGTACAGTACCCAGTGGTTCTTCGCCGGAAAAAAGGGATCGCGATCCCCGGACACGATCAGCGCCGGTTGCCGCAGTTCATTCAGGCGACTGTAGTGACCACTCGCCCCGCCCATGAAATCCCCAATTAGCTGTGCCATCACACCCATCACCTCCGGCCCGACCACCGGTTCCAGGTCTTCACTGCGGGCCATGACCCGCTCAATAAACGCCTGCGTTTCCTGTTCATGGCCAACCGCAAAGAACAGGTAGCGGATATCTTCAAAGCTGTACTCCGTTTGTGTCGCAATGTTGAAGACGATATCGGTTGGCGGTTCATTGTCGGGATTGCCGCCCGCGCCGGTGCCGACCAACACCACCTTGCGCACCAATGTTGGTTCGGCCATGGCGATGGCCTGAGCGACAAAGCCGCCCATTGAGAAGCCCAACACATCGACGCTGTTATAGCCCAGCGCCTTCACGAAGTCGGCGGCGTTTCGGGCCTTCTCATCCACGCTAGTCGCGGCATAACCTGTCGAGGTGCCGATCCCCGCATCGCTGAACAGGATGACACGGCGCGTCCTGGCCATTTCGTCCACAAAGCCGGGGTCCCAGTCATCCAGGGTACCGCGGAAACGCTGTAGAAAGACCACAGGCGTCGGGTCCGAGGGATTCGCTTGACCCAATTCACGATAGGCATAGCGAACACCACTGACGTCAATATGTTTGGTGCTAATGGTGTAGGCCTGGATGCCATTGTCGACGTTGGTCATGTGTTACTCCTGAATTTAATCGTGGTGTTTTGTTGATGATGCAGGGCGGCAGGGGACGAATAGATTTGCTACAAACACCTGCACGGGTTCGTTGTGCTGATTCAGCGTAGTGCTCTTCACCTTGAGAATTCCCCTCTCGGGGGAGGATTTGGAGACGCTGGTCTCCAGTACTTCGCTTTCGACCCGCAACTCATCCCCCGGTCGCACCGGTCGCGGCCAGCTCAATTCTTCAAAGCCGGCGCCGACGATTCCCCAGGCGGGCTTGAAATCGCTATCGACCAATAACTTCATCGTGATCGCTGCGGTGTGCCAACCGCTGGCGGCGAGACCGCCAAATATCGAATGACTGCAAGCGCCTTCATCGAGATGAAACGGTTGCGGGTCGAACTCGGCGGCAAAACTTTTAATGCGCTCAGCGTCGATGCAAACTCGGCCGGAACTGAATTGTTGTCCCACCGCAAAATCTTCCAGGTATCGCTCGGTCATATCGGCTACCTCACCAGCGAACAGTTATATGACGATCATCATAATTGAATTATATGACACTCGTCATATATAATGTCACGCAGTTTACCGGCACACCAAAGGAGCGCGAGATGAAAGTGACCAGAGAGCAAGCTGCCCAGAACCGGGAACGGATTGTCGAGGCCGCCGCCCAGCTATTTCGCGAGCGGGGTTTTGACGGTATTGGAGTCGCCGGCCTTATGAAAGAGGTGGGCCTCACCCACGGCGGTTTCTACGGCCACTTCGCCTCTAAAGATGATCTGATTGCCGAAGCGTCCGCCTGTGCCCTCAAACGCTCACTGACAGACTGGAACGAGTTCGTGGAGCGCGCATCGGGTGATGCGCTGTCTGCCATTGCCGGTCGCTATCTGAGTCGCAACCATCGCGACAACCCCGGTGAAGGTTGTCTGCTGGCCGCGCTTGGACCGGACCTGTCGCGACAGGGACCGGCCGTCAGGCATGCCGCTACCGATGCCATACGCGCTGCTCTCGACTTTATGACCAAGCTCGTGCCAGGCAAATCCAAAGCGGCAAAAAGACAGAAAGCCATCAGTGCCTACGCAACCCTGGTGGGCACCATGGTCATGGCGAGAATCGTGGACGACTCCGAGTTTTCACAGGAAATTCTGGATGCCGGCCGGGTAGCGCTCGAAGAGTGAAGAGCTGGGCTTAAGGATTGACTCAGATAAGATTCCAATAGCGGGATAGCGGCTTTCAAGTAGCCATTGTTGCTGTACCCATAGGGCTGTGATCCCGTTGCAACAGTTTCTTCACTTGCAAAAGAACCTGTACTTTTTTCCCAACAACCTCTTTGTTTTTTAAAACGACCATTAACCCAGCAACAGCCCATTTTCGATGGGGATGAACACACTGGCAGCATTGATAAGCGATGCGGCGGTCAGTTTGGGCACGCCGTAGACCTCGACCACTTTCCCTTTCTCCACCAGCTTGTTTACCAGTAGGTCAAAATCGCCATCCCCGGACACCAGCACCACCACGTCCGCTGCTGCGGCGTACTCCATGGCATCGATGGTGATGCCGACATCCCAGTCGCCCTTGGCAGAACCGTCCGAGCGCTGAATAAAATTCTTCAGTTTCACCTCGAAGCCGATGGCCCGCAGAATATTCTGAAACTCGCGCTGTTTCTGGTCGCCTCGTTCCGTGGCATAGGCAATGGCTTTGACAACCTGTCTGTCGGCGGTGGCCCGCGACCAGAAGGCGTTGTAGTCAAAGTTGCGCCCGTAAGTCTGCCGCGTCGTGTAATAGACATTCTGCACATCCACCAACAGCACCACGTTCTTCATCGCCAGCATCCCGGTTAATCAATAGCGGGGCATTACAGAACAGCGCGGGCGGTTACTCAAGGGAAAACTCGACTTTCCGGCTGGCAGGGACAAAAGAATTACGGCACCAGCGCCTCACTTAATCGCAGGGGATGACCCACACCGTGAAAGACCATGGCGCGCATGGTAATGGGCAAGCGCTTTTCCCCCACGAATGATTGCCCTCCCTAAGGCTGTTTTTCCCTGACCAAAGCCGCATCCCGGCAAGCTACTTCCGCTCCGGTAGCAGCTCCGATTCGTTAACCAGCTTCCGCTGGATTTCCTCGTGAGCCGCCTTGAGATTGGCCCAGCGCTCTGCCGTGGACGGATGGGAGCTACTGTAATGCTCCTTGATGCCGTCCGGATGCTCAATTGCCATCCGCCGCCAGAATTCATTCACCACCGCGGTATCCACCCCGGCACTGGCCAGGTAATACATGCCCACATAATCCGCTTCCCGCTCAAAGTCCTTGCTGTAGAGACTGGCTGCCACATTGCCAAAGGTGCCGCGGGTATTGACGCCATAGCCCGCGGCAATAATGTCGAAAATGCTGCCCAGCAGGTAATTGCCGGTTAGCTTCTCCATATGCCCCTCGCTGTTGTGGGCGAACTCGTGGGCGATCACTGTCATCAGCTCATCATCGGATTCGGCAAAGCGGTACATGCCCGCCGTCACATATACCGAGCGACCATCTGCAGCGGCGTTGAGGCTATCGTCTTTTACCAGCATCACCGGGAAGGAACAGGCTTTCACCGGCACGATGTCCAGTGTCTGAAGCTTACCGGCCCGCTCAATGCCGAGCTCCAGATGCAAATCAGATGTCGGCATGGACAACATTTCCAGGGATCTGGCGAACGCCTCGGTAGAGTGGGTATTCGGTATTTCGATACCATTTACCGAACGCACCACATCCAGTTCCCTCAGCCCGGCATAGGCCGCCGGGCTACCGAAAATGACGTGAGTGATGACAATGCCTTCTCCCACTCCATACACTCCGGAAAACAGCGCCCGGTCCTTTTCCGCCAGGGCTGACGTATCCTTCCACACCCAGCCGAAAGAGCGTATTTGATGCTCGGGACACAGCTTCAAGCCACTGGTCCTCAGCCGCCAGGCCAGATCCTGTAAATGTGACTGCCGTTCCAGATAGACCTTCTCCGCCTCAATCCGTTGCCAACCCTGCTCCTGCAGCACCTCCGTTGCTGAAGGCTGGGCAATCTCCGTGGTCGGGGCACAGCCGGCCAGCACCATGGTCAAACACACCAATGCAGTAGAAAAACATAACCTGCCGCATGTCAACATCATCACTCACACAGGCCTTCAAGCGGCTTGAACAACAGCCCTCTCCCAACCGTAAAACAGTCAGGTTTCCATTATTAAATATAGAAGAAACGGGCAGTGGAAAGGTGGTTGCGGTGGTCAGGGTATCGCAGGATCAGTGAGTAACAGCGTGACATCGACCACAGAGCCCTCCGAGTGGCGCTGCACGGGCAGCCCCAGGTGCAACAGCACTTCCAGCATCTTGCGGTTCTCGCCCATCACCGTGGCGCGAAACTCCGCCACACCGGCGGCCCGCGCCACCTGCACCAGATGCTGTAACAAAACAGTGGCAACCCCGCGCCCGTGATAGGCGTCGTCAACTGTCAGGGTAATCTCGGCGGCTCGCACAGGCTCGTCCGCGCAGAGAAAGTAACGACCGACACCGACAACCAGCGACTTATCCTCATCAATCGCCACCAGCGCCACATGCCGGTCGAAATCGATCTCGGTGAAATACACCAATTCCTGGGGCGAGAGCTCATGCTTGTGTCGGAAGAAACGGAAGTAGGCGGATTCGGGGCTGAGCCGTTGCAGGCCCGCCTGCAATGACGCCTTGTCATCGGGACGGATGGAACGTATCAGCAACTCGTGACCATCGAGCAAATGGTCTCGCACCGAATAGTTGCGCAGTATTCCCGGTGTTACATCCATCTTTTCCAGCCACCTGTCGTGAATGCACCAGTCACAGCAAAGGGATTAACGGGAGTGCCGTGGTAATGATCCATGATCATTTCAGCGTAGCTCCTCTCTCTGCCAATAGCTTCCGCAAGATGGATCGGTGACAACGGGCTTCATTTTCACAGTAGCAGCCCACCGACAGATTGGAACTATGGGACAGCGCCGCCAACAGGTCGAGCACCCGGCTTTTCTCCGGATCGTCCAGCTCCTTAGAGAATTTCCGAGCAAAGTCCGCCCACTCCTTGTCAGTGCCAGCGACCTGGGCCAGCTTTATCAACTCAGGGGATGGCGAGAGATTCGGCAGCCAGACGTCGTACCAGTTACCGGAAGCAAACTCAGCCTTCGGCACGCCACGCGGCGGTCGCCTGACCGTGCCGATACGCAGACCTTCGTCACTGGCCCGCTCTGAACCCAAACGCACAATGCGGATTGTCATCAACGACTCCTCTGCTCATGCACTTCCCATAAAGAGCCAGTGCTGGTCCCGACTCATGGCAACCAGATCATCGCGAAATAGAATCACCACTCCATCATTACAGGACAGCCCAGAGAGTTCCTCAAGGTGATCAGAGGGATTGCGTTGAATGACAGATAGTCGGCGTCGGTGTCCGGCAGGTAATTATCCACCTGCCACCCAACGGCCGATTGTTGTCAGAACAGGCTCAGGGACAGATAGACGGCCAACAGCACCACCACCCAGGTCACGACACTGCCGGTGGGCCAGGTGCGCGCCAGAAGACCGTCTGGTCCGTGGTGTCTGGAAATGTACGCCAGAACCCAGGCAACCAGTTTCGCTGCTGACGTGCGCAATGCGGTGTTGGCGGCAACGACCACCCCGGTAATCCGCTGGAGAACGGAGGGCGCCAGCCGCCGGTAGCACCACTCCGCATCCAGGTTCACAGAGGGCAATTCCGGCGGATACATGTGCCGCAGGTTCAGCCACACAAATGCCAGTGCCGAGAAGAACAACAACTGCGTCTGCGCCAGCACGTGGGTGGCATCGTAGGGATTGTAGCCGGTGTCGTAGGGCAACAGCTGGTACAGCACCTCGGGGAATATGCCGATGGTCACACACAGTGCCGCGGCGATGGTCATGGCTAGCAGCATGTTAACCGGCGGCTCAGAAGTCCGAATACCGGCATCGTGGGCAAAGAAGGCGAAGTAGGGAATCTTGATGCCCGCATGGTGGAACACCCCGGCGGAGGCAAACAACAGCATCAGCCAGATCCACGGGTAGTCATTTTCAATTGCCGCACTCATCACCATGGATTTGCTGACAAACCCACTGAACAGCGGGAACGCGGAGATAGAGGCAGCACCAATAATGCAGAGCACCGTGGTTTTCGGCATGCTCTTGTAAAGCCCGCCGAGTTCCGAACCGTTGATACGCCCCGTCATATGCAGCACGGCACCCATGGACATGAACAACAGTCCCTTGAAGATCACATCGGTAAAGGCATGGGCCACGGCACCGTTGATGGACAACGCCGTACCAATACCCACACCCACCACCATAAAGCCGAGCTGGTTGATCAGGCTGTAGGCCAGCACCCGTCGCAGGTCGTTTTCAATCACCGCATAGAAAATCGGGAAACAGGTCATGGCCGCGCCGATATACACCAGCAACTCGGTGCCCGGATAACCGCGCGCCAAGGCGTACACCGCCACCTTGGTGGTAAATGCGCTGAGGAACACCGTGCCGGTAGGGGTGGATTCCGGATAGGCATCCGTCAGCCAGTTGTGGAAAAACGGGAAAGCACACTTGATGCCGAAAGCCAGGAAAATCAACCAGCCGTATACGCCATGCAAACCAATCTCGACAAAGGACAGCGAGTCAGCCTCGCGGCTGTAGAGAATAATCCCCCCTAGCAACAGCAGACCGGACAAGACCTGAATGATCAGGTAGCGCATACCGACTCGGTAAGACCGCTCGGAGCGACGCGCCCAGACCAGAAATACCGAGGTCAATGCCAGCAGCTCCCAAAACACAAACAGGGTCAGCAGGTCTCCAGCGAAGACCGCCCCTAGGGCACTGCCCGCATAAAACATCGCCGCACCCTGCTGCATCCGATCCCGCACATGCAGAGAGTAAATAATGGCAATCAGGGCGGCGATGTGGAACAGGTACCCGAACAGAATACTGAGTCGGTCTACCTTGTGAAGGGTCAACTGAAGATCGAGGAAAGCCAGCTGACCGTAGCTGCCTTCCGGGGTCAACCACAGGTTTACGGCACTGACTACCGGAATCAGCAACATCAGCACGGCCCGAGGCGTACCGCTTGTGAACAGCACCAGCGCCCCGGCAAGGTAGAAGAACAGGAACGGCGGCAACTCAAAGGGCATCATCAGTATGCCCCCCGCTCTGTTGCTCGTCCCGATCAGCCGCCTGCTCCCGGCGCAGATAATAGTTCTCGTCCCGCATCAGGAAAGTGCGCATCCACTTGGCCACCAGCACCAGCAACACACAGCCCACAAAACCATACAGGGCGTAAAATCCCCACAGGTTTTCCCAGGAATGATAAACATGGCGGTGAATCACAAAATCCAGCGCCAGCAACAATACACAACAGGCAAACAGTGCGCGGATAACAAAGCGCACGTTAGCGGGCTTGTCGAAAAAATGTGGTTTTTCCGGATTCACGTTTCCCCCTATCCGATACTTCGCGCCAGCTCGTAAAGTGGCTGCGGAAAGAAGAACAGCAACAGGCACATCAGGGTGGTAATCATTATGGCCAGTAGCGACGCAAGTGGTGCCTCGCGAATCCCTGAATCTTCACCTGATCCGTAACCAGCAGTGCCATTGGCCGGGAAGAAGGCTTTCAGTGGGATCGGCAACAGGTAGGCAATGTTCAGCAGCGAACTCACCATCAACACCCCCATCAATAGCCACTGCCCCGCCTCCAGAGTGCCCAAAATCAGGTACCACTTGCTCCAGGAACCGCCTGTAGGCGGCAGACCGATAATACTCAGGCTGGCAATGAAAAAGGCCGCCATGGTCAGCGGCATGGCTCGCCCCAGCCCACGCATATCACTGATCTCGGTTTTGTGGCTGGCCACCAAAATGGCGCCGGCACAGAAGAACAGCGTGATTTTTCCGAATGCGTGCATGGCAATGTGCAGCGCGCTACCCAGTAACCCGGCGCTGGTGGCCAGCAGGACGCCGAGGCTGATATAGCCAAGCTGACTGATGGTGGAATAGGCCAGTCGGGCCTTGAGGTTGTTCTGGCGCATGGCTACCAGAGAGGCCGCCAGCACCCCAAAAGCCACCAGGTACAGCAGCCATTCTGTCACTGCCAGGCTACCCAGGGTATCGAGACCGAATATAAAAACGCCCACCTTAGCCAGGGCAAACACCCCGGCTTTCACCACAGCCACCGCGTGCAACAAGGCGCTTACGGGGGTAGGTGCAACCATTGCCGCCGGTAACCAGCGGTGAAAAGGCATCACTGCAGCCTTGCCGATGCCGAACACAAAAAGCACGAGCAACAGTGACAGCAATACTGGGGGAGTATCGTCACCAAAAATGCCGCCTTCCGTGAAGGTCAGAGTTCCGGCCAGGGCCCAGGTTGCAATGATGGCGGGCAAAAAGAACACGATGGAGGTTCCCAGCAACAGGCCGAGATACGTCCGCCCTCCCCGCCGCGCCTTGTCAGTGCCCGCATGGGTCACCAGCGGGTAGGTGCTGAGGGTAAGAACTTCGTAAAAAATAAACAGTGTCAACAGGTTATCGGCCAGGGCAATGCCACCGACAGATGCAATGGCGACAGCGAACAGTGCGTAAAAACGTGTCTGGTTAGCCTCCCCGTGGCCACGCATATATCCGATGGCATAGAGTATGGTCACAACCCAGAGAAAACTGGCAATCAGGCAGAACAGCATGCCGAGAGGCTCCAGCCGGAATGAGATGGTCAACCCCGGCAACAGCTCCAGCAGGGTCCAACCACTGCGGTCACCCGCCATAACAGCCTGGTAAAGTAGGCCGACTGCGGCAACCAACAGAGCGCCTGCCACGAGGGACACCCCTTCCCGCAAGTTCGGGCGCATGCCGGTTAGGGCAACGCCCGCTGCGGCCAGCAGTGGAATCACCAGCACTGCCTGCATCAGTCCGATCACGGACAGGTTCACTGGCCACCCCCCAACAGAGCACTCGCCACAGCTCCGCTGGTACCCACGGTCAAACGGGTATCAATGCCCAGATAAATATTGACCAGCACCAACAGCCAGGTGGGCACCAGCAATGTAAGAGGGGCCTCCCGCCGGTCGGGGCCGTCCAACCCTTCCGGCAGTTCATTTTCAGGGGGCTGAAAATAGGCCGCTTCCACCAGCCGCCACACATACACCACGGCGAGAATGGAGCCTGTCACCACCAGCAAGGCAACAGGCCACATTCCCGCTTCAATGGCCGCCAAAATCAGGTACCACTTGCTGACAAAGCCCACGGTGAGGGGCATCCCTATCAAACTCAGCCCGCCGATGACGATGGCAGCCATCGTCCAGGGCATGCGCCGACCCAGTCCCCGAAAAGCGCTGATATCGGCACTGCCGAGGCGATACACCACCGCCGCCAAGGCCAGGAACAGGGCACCTTTCATCAGCGCGTGATTGAACAGGTGCAACAATGTGGCCTGCAAGCCGATCGCGGTACCGAAGCCGATGCCGATGATCATGTAGCCGATCTGGGCGATGCTGGAATAGGCGAACAGCCGTTTGATATCGGGTTGAAAAATGGCCACCAGAGAGGCGACAAACACCCCGGCCAGACCAAGGGTCAACAGAATGCCGTGCAGGGGCAGGGACGATGAAGCGAACTGCTCCCCGAACACGGAGAAATGCAAACGTATCAGCAGGTAGACCGCCACCTTGGTCGCCGTGGCAGCCAGGAATGCGGTCACCAGCGACGGTGCGTAGGCGTAGGCGTTGGGCAACCACAGGTGCAACGGGAACAACGCCAATTTCAGGCACACCCCCACCACAATAAAGACAAAGGCGGTCGAGGCAGTACGGCTACCTGCGGAGTCAGGTATACGCGCTGCAAGATCCTGCATATTCAGGGTGCCGGTCAGGCTGTACAGGAAACCAATGCCGATGAGGATAAACGTGGCGCCGATGGTGCCGACAATCAAGTATTGGTAGGCAGCCCACAGGGCTCGCCGATCCCTGCCGTAGGCAATCAATGCATAGGTCGCCAGAGAAGAGATTTCCAGGAAGACAAACACATTAAAGATGTCCCCGGTGGCGACGATGCCCAGCAGACCCGCCAGGCACAGCAGGTAGGTCACATAGAAAACCGTCTGCTTTTCCAGAGGGATTTCCCGCTCCAGCCCCGTTCCGGCCGCCACGATCACCAGTGTGGCGATACCGCTGACCACCAGCATCACGTAGGCTGACAACAGATCAATGCGGTATTCGATTCCCCACGGGGCATCCCAGCCCCCCAGGTCGTAACTCAGAGTGCCGTGCTGAGAAACCTGATACAGCAACAGCATGCTGATCAATAGGGAGAGTCCGCAGGCCAACACGGTGAAAATCCACACCAGACGTGACCGGTCCAGCAGCAGACAGGCGGGTGCGGCCAGCAGCGGGACGACTACCTGCAGAATGGGCAGATGGCTCAACACTCCAGATCCCTCTGCTGTAGTTCTTCTTCCTCCACCGTGCCATAGGCGTTGCGAATCCGGATCACCAGCGCCAGCGCCAGCGCCGTGGTGGCAATGCCGACCACAATGGCGGTGAGAATCAGCACATGGGGCAGCGGATTGGAATAACTGCTCACGCCCTCGGCAAAAATCGGTGCCGAACCGCCGCTGACCTTGCCGAGACTGATATAGAAAATAAATACCGAGGTCTGGAACAGGTTGAGACCGATGAGTTTTTTGATCAGGTTGCCCTGCACAATGACGATATAAAAGCCGGTCATCATCAGCAGAATCACTACCCAGTAGTTATAGAGTTCCGGCAGCATCAGGCCACTTCCTCTGAATTTACTGTGGCCGAAGCGAAGGCGTAGAAGATCAGAATCATTGCCGAGGCAACCGTTATGCCGACGCCCAACTCAATAACCAGTATCCCCACATGCCGACCAACCAGAGGGTCCGGCAGTAACTGGCTGTAATCGAGAAAATTGCCGCCACTCAGCAGGCAGACCACGCCCACGCTGCCATAAATCAGCACACCGCATGCCGCCAGTATCTGCAACAGCGCCGGTCGCACCACCCGCTGGGCATTGCCGAAACCAAACAGCATGGCATAGAGGATGATGCCGGCGGCAAAGATTACCCCGGCCTGGAAGCCGCCTCCGGGACCGTATTCGCCGTGGAACTGCACGTAGAGCGCAAACAGCAGAATCAACGGAATCAGCATCTTGCTGACCACCCGAAGCACCCGATGGTCATACATGTTTGCCCGCTCCGTCGCAGAGCCGGGTGACGCGGCGCGGCCAGTAAACAGCAGCCCCAACACGCCCATGGCAGCGGTGAAAACCACCACCACCTCTCCGAGTGTGTCGAAACTACGATAGTCCGCCAGCACCGAGGTCACCATATTGGGAATCCCAATCTCTTTCGGGGACTCCTCGATGTATCGCACGGCCACATGGTTGTGGGGCGGGGCATCGGCGGAACCAAATGCCGGCATATCCAGCGTCCCCAATACCAGCGCGGCCCCGGTGATGGAGACCAGGAGCAGTGATATCAGCGGGCGCCGATAAGCAGTCTGCTCATTGCGCCCCACCAATGCCAATGCCGCCAGCATCAGCAGAGGGAAAATGCCCGCGCCCACCGCCGCTTCGGTAAAAGCCACGTCGACAGCATCCACCGACACGAAAAAGCTGGCCGACAACAGGCCATAGATACCGGCCAGCATGACCGCAGCAAACAGATCACGCAGCCAGGCGATGGCCAATGCGGTGATGGCCAGTAGCAGCAACAATGCGATGTCCAGTACAAGTTCGATAAGCGTGCTCCTATCAAGGTTGTGTCAGGATGTTTCATTCCTGTCGGGATCGACGCCCAGTCCACCGTGCACTGCCGACTTCGCCAGCGCATGGCTGGCAGTAGGACTGGTAATGAGGATGAACAATAGAATTAGCAGCAACTTGAACATCACGATGCCCCAACCCGCCAGGAGCATTAGGCCCAGCAGAATGAGGCTGGCAGCAAGCGTTTCGGTCACCCCGGCGGCGTGCATCCGGGAGAACACCTCAGGGAATCGCAGCAGCCCGACGCCACCTGATACCAACAGGAAAATACCGGTTCCCAGACATAAAACGCTGACCCCTTCCAACAACAGCGCGATCACGGGTTGTCTCCTTGATGCCGATCATTGCTGTATTCGAAGTAACGAAGCACCCCGATGACACTGATAAAGTTGATCAGCGCATAGACCAGGGCGATATCCAGAAAGTCTGGCCTGCCGAACAGGAAGCCCACTACCGCAATCAACAACACGGTCTTGGTGCCGAACACATTGACCGCCAGAATGCGGTCATAGATGGTCGGACCCAGCAAGGCCCGACTCAACGCCATGACCATGACCACCAGCAGTGCAATAACCACTACCGTCAACATCTAGCGCTCCAGCTCCGCCACCCGGCGCCTCATTTCGCCTTCCTGCAGATCTTCAATGCCCTCCCGTGTCAGCGCATGTACCAGCACGGTGTCATCGTCCATGTCCATTGCCACGGTGCCGGGCGTCAGGGTGATGGCATTGGCATAGATCACCCGCCCCAGGTCGCTCTTCTGGCCGAGTGGAAGGCGGGTTGAACAGGGGCTGATGGCGCGATTACCCAGCCAGATGAGGCGCACCACATCGATATTGCTGCGAATGATTTTGACGATCAGCCAGCCGAAAAATTTGGGAAGCCTCCGGGCCAGATGCAACGGCTGGGATTCCTGATCCACTACCGCCAGGCAATGGGAAACCCAGATCACAAAAATGACTGAGGCAAGGCCGAATCCCAGCAGCAAGAATGAATAGAGACCGGAGTTACCCAGCCAGAGCACGACCAGCAGAAGAAACAGGCTGAGCCGGTATTTCAGGGCATCCGCTCCTGGTTCAGACCCGCTTTGGAGTTTCATCGCTACAACACTCCGAACAGATCATCAGGGACAGGAAAAGTGTTTTTTAAGCACGGTCGAGAGCACCTCCGCTCCACTGGAGCTGGCTGCTGCCGGGTCCGCTTCACGATTCAGCTTTTCAACCACTTCCTGCAGCGTCAGTTCTGGTGGAAAACAGTAGGGATTGCGACCAATGATGCCGTCCGGAATCATCTGTCCCCTGGCACGGGTCTCCAACGCCCGCCGCTGGAAGGAGTCGTCTTTCTGGAGGGTGCGTTGATCGATGGCATCCAGATAACCCTGGATATAGGCGAGGCATGCGGCCTGACCGTCATCGGCGCCACCTTGCCCGACAGGCGATGCCTTACAGGACGACAACAGCGTGTCGCCACTCATGGGTTCTATGGCCTGCCCCTCGGTAATCATCAGGCTAGTCAACATCAGGAAAACGACAAAATGACCGGTTATGGTTTTCAGTACATTCAGCACAGGATCACCACTTGTTATAGTTTCCCCTTACTCTCTCACCCATGCAGCGGAAAAGTATTACGAAAAATGTAACAAAGTGTATCGATCAATCTCTGCCGTGTACTGGCTGATTTTCTGGTGTAAGGTAGCGGTTGACGCAGCTGCCAGCAGAAAATAACGACTACCACTTCAGCCGGCTGACCTCCTATGAATGCAAACAGTTTTCTGGCATCCCCCCACATTCTAGTCGTCGACGACAACGAGGACATCCGGGAGTTGGTCTCCCGATTGTTGACCTCCGAAGGCTACAGCGCCACTGTCGCTGGAGATGGCGACGAGATGTTTCAGAGACTGACCGAGTCAAAACCCGACCTGATCCTGCTGGATGTCATGTTACCCCACCGCGACGGCTTCGAACTCTGCCGTCAGCTTCGCTCCGACCCCGGCATGCCGCCGATCATCATGCTCACCGCCAAGGATGAAGAAATCGACCGGGTAGTGGGACTGGAGATGGGCGCGGACGATTACATCGTCAAACCCTTCGGCGGCCGGGAGTTGATCGCCCGCATCAGGGCTGTATTGCGACGCACCCGCAGCGAAGGGGTGCAGCACACCGGCACCATCCATTTTGCCCAGTGGCGGTTTATCCCGGCACACATGGAAATCCTCGACGATCACTCTGTAGCCACCCCGCTTTCTGCAAGTGAGACGGCACTGCTGCTCGCCTTTGTGCAAAACCCCGGTATTCCCCTGTCCCGGGATCGGCTGCTGGACCTCACCAAAGGCCGCAACAGCACGCCCTTTGACCGCAGCATCGATATTCAGGTGAGCCGTTTGCGACGGAAGCTGAGAGACGACGGCAAACACCCGCAAATCATCAAAACGGCCTGGGGTACCGGTTATATTTTTTCCTCTAGTGTAGAGAAGTCGTGATCCGATTGCCGGCCATGTCCCTGAAAGCCCGGGTCACCATGATTCTCTGCGCAGTGTTCGTGCTGTCCCAGATCGCCAGCCTGTTGCTGTTCGAACAAAACCGCGAACGCAATATTCTGCTGACCGAGGCCACCGATCTCGCCGACCGCATCATCGGCATCGTCAACCTTGCCAACAGTTTCCCCTACGCGGACCGGGAGCAAATTCTCGCCGCGGCGCAAACCCAGTTTCTGGCCACCTTCCCGGAGATCGTCTCCATTGACGAGGTCGCCTGTCAGGACAACGCCTTCGCCGAGCGTATGGGCGCGCGCATCAAAACCGCTTTCCAGACGATACCCGGGCTGGACGGGGAAATCTGCGTACGCAGCCTGGAGCTGCCCCAATTCGCCGGCAAGCAGTTTTCATCCCGCGGTTTTGATGTACTGGTCTTTGTCAATTTTCCCGATAGCGAACAAACCATTTTCCACGCCATTCTGCCCGAGGGCAGTTCGCTGTTGGCCGACTCGGTGCTCACCTACTTCCTGCTGGTGGCCCTGATCGCCCTGCTGCTGACCTGGTTCCTGGTGGGCAAGGCCACCGCCCCCCTGCAACGACTGGCCAGAGCCGCGGATACCATAGGCGTCAACCTCGATACCCCGCCGCTCGACGAGGGTGGTCCGCCGGAAGTTTCCCGCGCAGCCCAGGCCTTCAACCGCATGCAAACCCGCCTATCCCGCCTGGTCCATGGTCAGACCGAAATGCTGGCGGCGATTTCCCACGACCTGCGCTCCGCCACCACCCGACTGCAACTGCGTGCGGAACTGCTCGGCAACGACACAGAACGCAATGGTCTGCTGCGGGTAGTGAGCGACATGAAACAGATGATCGAATCGGTGCTTGCCTATGTGCGCGGCTATGAATCCAGCGAGCCGGTTCGCATGGTGAACGTCACGGCCCTGGTGGAAAGCCTCTGTGACGACCTGCGCGACGAAGGGTTCCAGATCACCGACGACAACCTGTGCGACCCGGTCACCCTGCTCTGCCGGGCCAGCCTGGTGCGCAGGGCGCTGCAGAACATCATCGACAACGCCATCAAATACGGCCACACAGCTCATATCGAGCTGACCTGCCCCGGCGAATACCTGGTCATCACCATTAGCGACTCGGGTCCGGGAATTCCCGAAAATCAGCTGGAAAAGGTCACCCAACCCTTTTACCGGCTGGAACGATCCCGCAGCTCGGAAACCGGTGGCATCGGCCTGGGGCTGTCAATCACCCAGAACATTGTCCGCAACATGGGGGGATTCCTGGCATTGGCCAATCGCCCGGAAGGTGGATTGCGAGTGGAAATCCACCTGCCCCTGAACACTTCTCCCTGAATACTTCTCGCTGAATACGCCTCAACAAAAAACCCGACCGTACAGTTGCTGATAGGGTTCGTTCTGCACCGGGTGCCGGTGGGCAGCTACGCCTGCTTCCCAGCCCGCAGCAGGCCATACAACGTGAGCAACAACGCGAGCAGAATGGTCACACCGCACAGCATCAGCGTGGCGGTCACCAGAGCGCTATCCGCGCCATGGGGTGGCGGGAATTTTTCACTGAGAGTGGGCATCAATGGCGATGTGGCACCGAGAAAGGCGGCCATCACCCCGGCGGCGCCGTTGGTCCAGGTGCCGATCTGCAACAGCGCAAACCACAATTTCAGCGCCAGCGATCCCAGGTGCAGTTCATTCACCAGCAGGCCGAGCACAATCATCAGCACGCCGTTGGCGGTGAACTCGATATGGGCCATCACAATGCCGCGAAACCACTCCACGGCAGTGGGGGGAATAAAACCAACCACACAACCGACGGTGATTTGCAGCACGCCCAGAATCAGCGTCCAGCGGCGGACAGCTGTTTTCAACTGATCGATATTCGCCAACATAAATGAGACCTTACCGAAACATAGCCACTCTTATAGCGCAGAAAAAGCATTCTGTAAGAGTACTTATAGGCTAATGCCACAGAAAGGATAGGTGTGAGTGTTTTACTAGGCAAGAGTGTTTCAGATGGAGTCAACATATCCGACCCCGAATATCCCACCGGGAACAATGCATGGGTTAACCCAGACAGACTACATACCCGGTATTGCGAGCAGCACCGGCTGTTGGCGATAGAACTGACACAACAGCCGATAGACCTCCGGCATGGCTTCCTTCATGTTTTCCGGCGCCTCAAAAAATGCCTCACTGCACACCGCGAAGAATTCCGCCGGGCTGGTCAGTGCGTAGTCATCCAGTGGCAGTGACCGGTGGTGTTGCCGGTCATTTTGCAGACGATCCCAAGCCGCCGTAAAAATATCGTGCCATTCGCCCGAACGCATGTCCGGGTGCATCGGCGGCGCGCCGTTGGCGCCATCCCGCAACATATCGAGCTTGTGGGCCAACTCGTGAATCACCACATTGCTGGCCCTGCCGTGGCGGGTATCCGCCCCGCTTTCACAAATATCCTGCCACGACAGAATCACCGGACCCCGATACCAGGCTTCGCCGCTCAGGCCGGGCCACCTCGAATGAGTCACGCCATCGTCGGTGCGATAGGGTCGATTCGGCACAAAGGCATCTTCATAGAGAATCACCGTCTGCCAGCGGTCATACCAGTCAAGGCCGAGATGCAAGACCGGAACGCAGGCCATGGTCGCCAGCTTCAGACACATGACGTCATTGAATTGAAACTCACTGCCGGAAACGAAGGTTTTGCGCGCCAGAAAACGAAAGCACATCTCCCGCAGGGCGTCGCGCTCGGCCCCCTGATAACGGTCCATCACCGACCAATCGGCAATGGCGGATTCCCATTGCACAGCGGTAAAACCCATTTTTTTAACGCGCCGATTTTCCCGCCAGTCCCGAAATCGTTTGAACATGTTTAACGCACCACCTTCTACATCACCAAAAATATCCAAGTTTGGTGCAGTATCAATATTTTTCTTAACAAGGAAAGTGCCCATGTGAAGATCAAGAACGCACATTCGAGGTAAAAGCAGATTACAAATCGACAAATCGACTGAGCCGGCGTTGCAGAGAACGGTTCTGTTCTCGCAGCTGTTCCACTTCATCCAGTAACTCTAGCGCCAACGCTATTCCTGCCCAATTCACCTCCAGATCGTGGTGCAAGCGCACCGCTTTTTTTGTCACCGTCAGCATCGTAGGGGTGAACAGCCACTCATCCGGAGTAGCGCCAATCGGCTCGATGATGCCCTGCTCGACAATCTCGAATACCGTATCTTCTCCCACGCCGGTTTGCAGGCAGACTTCAGTGAAACTTAAGTAGGTTGAGTCAGTATCGTTCATGCGACTTCACTCCACTCTGCTCTGGGATCAAAGGGGGCGAGCTCCGACAGCTGCTGCCACTGATGCTTGATCGTTTCGTTGCTCGACGGCATCACCACCTTTAACACCGCATAAAGATCGCCTTGCATCTGTTTACCCGGCAAACCCTTACCTTTTATTCGCAAGCGTTGCCCGCTCTGACTGTTGGCAGGAATCGTTAATTGAATCTTGCCGGACAGGGTCGGCACGGTGACCTTGGCACCCAGGGCTGCCTCCCAAGGGGCAATGGGGAGTGTGATAATCAGATTATGTCCTTCCACATCGAACAGCGGATGAGGCACCAACCGAATCCGTATATACAAATCGCCGCTCGCGCCCTCGCCAATACCTAGGCCGCCCTGCCCCTTTAAGCGTATACGCCCACCGTCCGCCACCCCGGGCGGTATTTTCACCTTGAGATTTTTATTCACCTCAGTAACACGCCCCTCATTATCGTAGTATGGCAGGTGGTAGGAAATTTCTTTGGTCACTTCAGACAACGTGTCCTCAAGGAAAATCGGCAATTCTGTTTCAATATCCTGACCACGTTGACTAAACGGTTGACGACCGCCAGAGCCGCCCGCCTGAGGACCACGACCTTCCCCAAAAATAGATGAAAAGAAATCCTCAAAATCTCTTTGATTGTGGCCTCCCCCATGACCAGCGGCAGAGCCAGGCGGCGGACGAGATCCTTGCGGACGACCGGCATACTGGCGGATTTCGTCATACTCCGCCCGCTTGGCACTGTCTTTGAGGACTTCATAGGCTTCAGTGACCTCCTTGAACTGGGCCTCGGCATCATGATGATCGCTGACATCCGGGTGGTACTTCCTCGCCAGCTTTCGGTAAGCGACCTTGATCGCCTTACTGTCAGCCCCGGGATCAACGCCCAGAATTTTGTAATAGTCTTTGAATTCCATAACAAACCCAGTGGCACCGCCCGGTTATTTGGATTGGCAAAGTTGTCGCCTCATTGCGTTTACTATAGACCAAGACAACCTTTGCTTCGGTCGGCGCTAAAGACGAAAAACGACTTCCGTTCGCACGCCACTCGACGACCGCTGTTCCAGGTCTAACCCGGCACACAACGACGGGGAGGAGATTGAAAATGGCTGGAGGGGAAGGTTGTTACGCTGACCCCAAGTATCGTCGCGCTCGGTCCCCTGATAGCGATCCATCACCGGCCAGTCGGCAATGGCGGCTTCCCACTGCGCGGCGGTAAAACCCATTTTTATAATGTGGCGGTATTCCAGCCAGTTGCGCAGTCGGTTAAACATGTTTGAGGCACCATAGCCAACTTCAGGAAAGCGTCTTGTGTGGCATAAGAATCAATAGATTTAACTCTAAGTTCAAGACACTCAAATCGTGGATAAACCCAAAGCACCAGCACACCTCACAGAGCTTGCCCATATAATTTTTACAAAAAGTCATCCAAATTTTTAAATCTGTTTAGATCTCTTTCTCTTGGAAACCTTGCCACATTCTTGTCGAATTCAAAGTATTCTGAAAAGCATTTGTCTGGGTGTACATCCCCATCTACAACACATATCAAAAAATCATGTATAAATTGAGAAAGGCACATAGCATCACATGTATATTCATTTAGCTTCTGGAAATCAAAACCCTCCTCATCCAGAGAAAATCGGTATTCCTTATTCTTGTGATATACCATCCTATATGGATGCTCTCCATGTTGACCTTCCCAGAATTTTTCACTCCAAACAGAATGCATCATACGATTACGCACCTCTTTTAATATTTTTGAGTTTTTAGCGATAGCTTTTCTAATCGCAAAAAAACTCTCTAAATCGATATGACCACATTTATCGGAGTACTCGGTAATTAAGGTTAGAAAAAAGTTCTCAAGATTATCAAAAGAAACCTTATGCATCGTACATCTAATAAACTTAGCGTCACTTCCTCCATTTAATTTTTCTGTAACGACATAAATTCCTTCTTGGAAAATGTTTTGAATATGCGAATAGGCCACTATGAAACGACCTAGGGCTTGTAGAAACTCAGATTTAGGATTACTCATCTATAACTATCCTTTGCACTAGGCTTTCGGCCAAATAGTTATCACAACCCCCTCTGCCACTCTTCCCTTAGAGGAATCACACCGGGCTGGTGAATGGCAGTGCGAACCTGCTGCAACAACTGGTCTTTATCGCGTTTAAGGATGCCTTTCAGTATCAGGTAGTTGGAGGCGTGGTCGCTGCGGAATACGGTGCGCTCCAGCTGCAAGGTATCCAGCAGGATTTCCATTTCCCCAAACAGTTGCCGCTGGGTCAGCGGTTGGTAGTCACCGCCAAAGCCCTGCTGAAAGCGCTCTTCACCCATCGGGAAACTCACCACCAGTGTAGAAAGGAATTCCGGCTGGGTTTCGTTCATCAGTTTTGCTGAATTGATAGCGTGCTGTTCGGTGTATTGCTGGCCGCCGAGGCCGTTGAGAATCATCACCGAACTTTTGATACCTGCCCCTTTGATCTTGTGCAGGGCGTCCAGCGAGGAGGCGTAGGTTTCGCCCTTGGCGATTTTTTCCAGCACCAGATCGTCGCCGGATTCGCAGCCCACATACATCAGGCTGAGGCCGAGCTGTTGCAGCTCCGCCAGTTCGTCCACGGATTTGTTTTTCAGGTTGCGGGGCAGGCAGTAGGAGGAGATGCGCTGCACATCCGGCAGGTATTGGCGGATGGCCAGCAGGATTTCCTTGAGGCGGCGGAAGGACAGGGTCATGGCATCGCCATCGGCCAGGAAAACACGACGCACCGGGTAACCGCTATTGGCCACCTGTTGCAGTTCGCTTTCGATATCGGCCTGGGGTTTGACGCTGAATTTCTTCTGCGGCGCGGTGTACATTTCGCAGAAGGTGCAGTTGTTCCAGGAGCAGCCGTTGGTGACCTGTAAAATCAGCGAACGGGCCTCGCTGGGGGGGCGAAATAGGGGTTCAATGTAATCCATTCACATATCCTACCCTTGTTGCGAGTTATAAACCCGGCTATAAACCTAGAAGCCTTTTCATAACGTCACGAGCGAAGGTGAGACAAGGCAAAAATGGCCGAAAAAGCGGAGTTTACATTGAGTAAATGAGCAATTTGAGGCCATTTTTAACAACGTATCACCGAGCGCAGTATTTATGAAATAGCTTCTAATCCCGGCGCCAAGTGGTCCCTTCACGAGAGTCTTCGAGAACAACACCTTGTGCTAGTAAGTCATCACGAATCTGGTCGGCACGGGCGAAGTCGCGGTTTTTCTTGGCGGCAACGCGCTCTGCAATCAATGCCTCGATCTGCGCGGCGTCGAGATCGCCTTCACCGCCGCCCTGCATAAAGGCTTCCGGATCGCAACCGAGAATACCGAACACGGCGCCCATCGCTTTCAGTTCTGCCACCAGCTTGCGGGCCTGTGCCAGATCGGTCTTGGCCTGGGTGTTGATATCGCGCACCAGATCGTACATGGCCGACAGCGCTTCGCGGGTGTTGAAGTCGTCGTCCATGGACTCCACAAAACGGCGGTAGTAATCGCTGTGATGCAGCTCGCTCAGTTCGGCGGGCATTACATCGGCAAAGGGGCGCAATGCGGTATAGAAGCGCTCCAGACCACCCTTGGCCTCAATCAAATTCTCTTCGGAATAGTTGATGGGGCTGCGGTAGTGGCTGGACAGCAGGAAGTAGCGCACCACTTCCGGGTGGTATTTTTTCAGCACCTCGCGGATGGTGAAGAAGTTGCCCAGGGACTTGGACATTTTCTCGTTGTCCACCCGCACCGCACCGGCGTGCATCCAGTAATGGACATAGGGCTTGCCAGTGGCCGCCTCGCTCTGGGCGATTTCGTTTTCGTGGTGGGGGAACGGCAGATCCGGACCACCGCCGTGGATATCGAAGGTTTCCCCCAGGCAGCAGGTGGACATGGCGGAGCACTCAATATGCCAGCCGGGACGACCGGGGCCCCAGGGGGATTCCCAACTGACTTCGCCGGGCTTGGCACCCTTCCAGAGGGCGAAATCCCGTGGGTCTTCCTTGATATCACCCACTTCGACCCGGGCACCGGCCAGCAGGTCTTCCGGGTTTCGGTTACTCAGCTTGCCGTAATCCGGGAAGCGGCTGATGCGGTAGTAGACATCGCCGTTGTCGGTGGCGTAGGCGTAGTGGTTGTCCACCAGTATCTGCACCATGTCGAGAATGTCATCCATGTGACCGGTGGCGCGGGGTTCAATGTCGGGCATCAGCACGCCGAGGGCGGCTTCGTCCTCGTGCATGGCTTCGATCATGCGCTCGGTGAGCGCGGTGTAGGGCTCGCCGTTTTCGTTGGCGCGATTGAGGATCTTGTCATCGATATCGGTGATGTTGCGCACGTAGGTGACATCCCAACCCTGGGAGCGCAGGTAGCGGGTGATGACGTCGAACGCCACCAGCACCCGGGCGTGACCGATATGGCAGTAGTCGTAGACGGTGATGCCGCACACGTACATGCGAATCTTGCCCGCTTCGATGGGTTTGAAAACCTCTTTCTGCCGCGTCAGGGTGTTATACAGTGTCAGTGCCATGGTGCTCTTTCTTCGTTTTTTGGGGCCGCCCTGCGGCCCGCCGTGAATTCAGTGCCGGTTAATGTCGCAATCAGTCTTTCCAGGTATCACGCAGGCCGATGGTGCGGTTGAACACCGGTTTTTCGGGGCTGCTGTAGCGGCTGTCGAGAGAGAAATAGCCTTCCCGCTCGAACTGGTAGTAGTTGCCCACCGCAGCATCCGCCAGACCGATTTCAGCCTTGCAGCCCTGCAGGATTTGCAGCGACTCGGGATTGATGAAATCAAGGAAGTTGCGGTCTCCGGCTTCCGGAGCAGGATCGCTGAACAGCCGGTCGTAGAGCCGCACTTCGCAATCCACACACTCTGTGGCCGACACCCAGTGAATCACGCCGCGGGGACGGATGCCCTCGGGCGCATCTTCGCCGAGGGTGCCGGGAATGATTTCCGCGAGGATCTCGACGATTTCGCCGCTGTCATCTTTCACCATGTCGTTGGCCTGGATGACATAGGCACCGCGCAACCGCACCCACTCGCCGGGCACCAGTCGCTTGAATTTTTTGCGGGACAGGCTGCTGTCTTCGTTGAAGTCTTCGCGGTCGATATAAATCTCGCGGGTAAACGGCAATTGGCGTTCGCCCAGATCATCGCGATTGGGATGACCGGCAGCGCTAAGCATTTCCACCTCGCCCTCAGGCACATTGGTGAACGTGACTTTCAATGGGTTCAGCACGCACATGGCGCGGGCGGCATTGTCGTTCAGGTCGTCGCGGATAAAGTGCTCGAACTGGGCCATGTCTACCACGCCATCGGTCTTGGCCACCGCCAAGCTGTCGCAGAAGTTTCGGATCGCCGCAGGCGATACACCACGGCGGCGCAGGCCGGAAATGGTGGGCATGCGTGGGTCGTTCCAGCCGTCCACGTGATTCTCATCCACCAACTGCTTGAGTTTGCGCTTGCTGGTGATGTTGTAATTCAGGTTGAGGCGACCAAACTCATACTGGTGCGGCTTGGAGGGCACCGGCAGATTGTCGATAAACCATTCATAGAGAGGCCGGTTGGCGGCGAACTCCAGGGTACAGATGGAGTGAGTCACCCCTTCAATGGCATCTTCCTGACCGTGGGCGAAATCGTAAGCGGGATAGATATTCCACTTGTCGCCGGTACGGTGGTGGGCGCGCTTCTTGATGCGGTACAGCACCGGGTCGCGCATATTGATATTGGGCGAGGCCATGTTAATTTTGGCCCGCAATGTCATGCGGCCCTCGTCAATATCACCGTTTTTCATCTGCTCCAGCAACGCCAGATTTTCTTCCACCGGGCGGTCGCGCCAGGGGCTGTTCTTGCCCGGCTCGGTGAGGGTGCCACGGTATTCGCGCATCAGCTCGGCATTCAGCTCACAGACAAAGGCTTTTCCTTCGCGAATCAGTTGCTGTGCCCAGGCGTAAAGCTGGTCGAAATAGTTGGAGGCGTAGCGAATTTCGCCGTCCCACTGGAAGCCGAGCCAGCGCACATCCTCGATGATGGCGTGGACGTAT
Organism: uncultured Porticoccus sp.; assembly: GCA_947259505.1. GTDB lineage: Bacteria > Pseudomonadota > Gammaproteobacteria > Pseudomonadales > Porticoccaceae > Porticoccus. Next base: position 323,686 of record CAMYLT010000002.1, read on the forward strand.
TCGTCTTCTTCCTTTTCGGGGTTGGTGTCGTCAAAGCGCAGATTGCAGGCACCGCCAAACTGGGCCGCCAGGCCAAAATTCAGGCAGATGGATTTGGCGTGACCAATATGCAAGTAGCCGTTGGGTTCCGGCGGAAAGCGGGTCACAACCTTCTCTACCACGCCCTCGGCGAGGTCGCGGGTAATAATCTGCTGAATAAAATTGAGCGGTTTATTGTCGTCTGCCATACTGCCGGGCCGCCGGGGCCATCCTCCCTAAAAAAGAGCCGGATTATAGCCTTCGGGGAACAGCGTATAAACAACTGATCGCCCTAGAGCCCAAGTTTTCCAGAGCACTGCCCTTCATGCGACCGAACACCCGCGCCATTTTCTATCTGCAACTGTGTTTACTATCGTTTCTGATAGGCGACTCGGTGGCAAAAAAGCTGCTGGAAAGTATTCCCCTCGGGCAAGTGATGTGCCTGCGCACTGCCGCCGCACTACTGGTGCTAATTGTCATCTTGTTGGGTTCCAGACGACTTTCGCTGCTGAAAGTCACCAAGCCGGTTCACCATTTTCTGCGCAGTCTGGTCTTTACCCTGATCAGCCTCGGCTACTACGTGGCGGTGAAATACTTCCCGATGAGCGCGGTCACCGCCGCGTTGGCCGGAGCGCCGATTATTATCTCTGCCATATCTCCGCTGATTCTGCGCGAACGGGCCAATACCGTGCAGTGGCTGGCCACCATTGCGGGATTTATTGGTGTCTGTCTGGTGCTGAAACCTGATCTGGCCAATCTCGGCTGGCACTATTTGGCACTGCTGAGCCTGCCGCTGTCCTACTCCACCATGATCCTCTGGTCGCGCTACTTGTCGCGCACCGAGTCTGACTGGTCGATGAATTTCTACATCTACTTTCCGCTGTTGATCGTGTCTTTTTTCTGGCCGGAACAGTGGATCGCGCTGGATGCCATGGACATGGCGATGATTATGGTATCGGGCACCGGTGGAGCCTTCGGCTTTATCCTGATGGTGGCGGCGTTCCGCATTGGTAAGCCGGTGGTGGTGGCCCCCTTCGAATACACGTCGATCATCATGGCGGCCGGGGTGGACATGCTGTTCTGGCACTTCTATCCGGATTCGGCCATGTGGCTCGGTATTGGCCTAATCCTGTTGTGCGCCGCGCTACAGGCTTGGCAGGCTCGCATCGAGCCTCCAGTCATTACCCCTCACCTCCGCCCTGAGGACACTCACATGCCGTGATGCTGAAACTCGCGTCGCGCAGTTTTCATTAACGGCTGAAAAACGTACCATACGGGCCTCATTCTGACAGTTACAGGAAGCAAGACACATGATTACCCTGCACACTAATTATGGCGACATCAGCATCGAACTGAACTTTGACAAGGCGCCAATTTCTTCTGCCAATTTCCTGAAATACTGCCGTGACGGTTTTTACGAAGGCACCATCTTCCACCGCGTGATCGACGGTTTCATGATTCAGGGCGGCGGTTTTACCCCTGATATGGCACACAAAGATGGTGGCGAACCGATCCAGAACGAAGCTGACAATGGTCTGGCCAACGAAGCGGGCACTCTGGCCATGGCTCGCACCAGCGACCCACACTCCGCCAGCTCGCAGTTCTTTATCAACGTGTCCAACAACACTTTCCTCAACCATTCCGGCAAGAACCCACAAGGCTGGGGCTATGCTGTGTTTGGCAAAGTGGTAGATGGCATGGATACCGTCAACAGCATCAAGAGCGTAGCCACTGGCCGCAGCGGCATGCACCAGGATGTACCGACAGAGCCGGTAGAAATCCAGAAAGTTACCATCAGCGATGAGTATGCGGACAAGTAAGCGTCCCGCCTACGGGTCGAGCAGACTACTCTGATGTCTGTACTGCTGATTTCCGACCTGCATCTCTCCCCAGAACGCCCGGCGGTAACCCGGGCGTTTTTTGGTTTTCTGCACGGCGAAGCCCGCAAAGCAGAGGCCCTGTACATTCTCGGGGATCTATTTGAATCCTGGATCGGTGACGACGATCCCGCGCCGCTGGCCAGGGAAGTGATCGGTGAACTGAAACAGCTCAGCGACAGCGGCACCCGACTGTACTTCATGCACGGCAACCGCGATTTTATGATCGGGCGACAATTTGCCCGGGAAACCGGCTGCACACTGCTGCCGGAACATCATCTGCTCAAGCTGCCAGAACAACAGCCCATGCTGTTGTTGCACGGCGACACCCTGTGCACCGAGGATGAGGAATACCAGAAATTCCGTCGTATCTCCCGCAACCCGCTGGTGCAGTTTGTATTGCGCCATTTACCCTTGAAGAAACGCCAGAACATTGCCGCCAACCTGCGCCGCAAAAGTATGCAGGCCAACGCCAACAAAGCGGACAACATCATGGATGTCACCCCCGCCGAAGTGGAGCGACTACTGAAAGACTTCGGGGTGAAGCGAATGATCCACGGCCACACCCACCGGCCGGATCGTCATACCCTGCCCTGCGGCGAGCGCCTGGTGCTGGGGGACTGGCACCACCACGGCTGGTATGTCCGCATTGACGGGGAGCAATCGCCAGAGCTGGTTTCTTTTCCGATAGAAGCCTGAGCCGATTTTATTCAGCCCTGAGCGCATCGATAGGACTGAGCCGGGTGGCATTCAGCGCCGGTCGCACACCGGCCATCAGACCGATCAGCATCGAGACTAACAACGCCATCATCACGATCTCCCCCTTCAGGGCCACAGGCAGGTCAGGCACAAACAGTCTCACCGAAACGACCAGCAGCGCGATCACCAGCACCCCGGACAAGCCACCGATCAACCCCAACATGACGGCCTCGCCGAGGAACAGATTGCGCACCTGACTGCGGGTACTACCCAGCGCCCGCAGCAACCCCACTTCAGAGGTGCGTTCGGTCACGGTGATCATCAGAATAGTGGTGATACCCACGGCACCCACCAGTAGCGAGATCGCCCCCAGCCCGCCGCCCGCATATTTGAGGATGCGCAGGATGTTGTCCATGGTGGACATCATCTGGTCCTGGGTGATGATGGTGAAATCCTCAAACCCGTGGCGCTCGATCAGCAGTCGCTTGACGTTTTCGGTCAGCCTGTCGGTGGGAACAGCCGGGCTGTAGAAGATATCCACTTCCATCAGACTCTCGCGGTTGAATATCTGCAGGCCCTTGTTGGCGGGAATGTAGATCATGTCGTCCAGGTCGGTGCCGAGGAATTGGCCCTTGGGTGCAGCGACACCAATCACCCGGAAACGGTTGCCTCCGATGTGGACAAATTCTCCCAGCGGATTGGTGTTGCCAAACAACTCCTGCTTCAGTTTGCTGCCCAGCACCGCAAAGGCCCGCGCCCGGTAAACATCTTCATCCGGCAGAAACGAACCCAGCGCGATCTCCAGCTTCCAGGCCTTATCCGCCAAGGCACCGACGCCGGCCACATCGGTGTAGCGGCTGCGACCCATGGCCTTGATCTGGGCGGTGCCAAACACCACCGGCACGACTTGCTCCACACCGGGGATGCGATTCAGCGCTTCAGTATCTTCAAGGGACAACGGGCGGGTGGTATTGAGAATGCCACCGAGGCCAAAGGTCTCGGTCTTGCCGGGTGTGATGGCAACAATGTGGCTGCCAAACTGGGTAAATTCCTGTATCACAAACAGCCGCAATCCCTCCCCCAGGGAGGTGAGCAGCACCATGGCGGCAATACCGATGGCAAAGCCAACGATGGTCAGGGCTGAGCGCATACGCTGCATCCACAATGCCCGCGTCACCCAGCGCACATAATCGACAAAGCTCATCCGCCCTGCCCCCGCAGTGCCAATACCGGGTCCAACGCAGCTGCCCGGCGTGCTGGAATCAGCGAGAACACCAATCCGGCCACCAGCGCTGTGCCCACTGCCGCAGGCACTGACCACCAGGGCGGCGCCAGCGGAAATGAGGGCCACAAGCGCGCCATCACCAACACCGCTGACCATGCCACGGCAATACCGGCAGCAGAACCCATACTGACCAGCATCAGCGATTCGCCCAGAAACAGTTGTCGCACTTGACGGCTGCTGCCACCGAGGGCTTTCAACAAGCCGATTTCCTGACGCCGCTGGCTGACGGAAATCAGACTGATGTTCATGATCAGAATACCCGCCACCAACAGGCTGATGGCGGCGATGGCGGCAATGGCCAAGGTCAGAGTGGTGAGAATGTTGTTGAAGGCCGCCAGCATGGAGTCCTGACTGATCAGGGTGATGTCGTCATCGCCCTCGTGGCGTTCACGAATAACTGCCCGCACCCGCTCTTCCGCACGGGCAAAATCGGCATTGCCATCCAGCTCCATCAGTACCCGAAACAGGCCCGGGGTGTTGAACATCTGCTCGGCCGTGCGCACCGGCACAATGATCATATCCCGCAAGTCCAGCCCCAGAGATTCACCTCGCTCTTCCAACACGCCGATGACGCGCATGCGGCGATCCCCGACCCGCACCCATTCGCCAATGGCCCGGCTGTTGCCGAACAGCTCCTGCTTCAGCTTGGAGCCCAGCACGCAAATCGCCATGGCCTCACTGCGGGTGCGATCCGGCAGTATTTCACCCTGCGAGACCTCCAGATCACGCACCTGAAAGATCTCCGGAGTACTCCCCAGGACAATCACTTCCCGGGAACGATTCTGTAAAGCGACTGATGCCGTACCGGCGATGACCGGTGCCACCGCGCGGATCGCGGGAATGCGCTCCAGTGCTTGAGCATCTTCCAGGGTCAGATCGCGGGGCGCGGTACCATAAATGGGTGGTGCGCCGCCGGTGGTTTCCTTGCGGCCGGGCAGTATGATCAGTAGCTGATTGCCAAGGGAAGAGAATTCGCGATCCACGTAGCGGCGTGCGCCCTCACCGAGACTGGTGAGGAGAATCACAGATGCCACCCCCAGCCCCACAGCCAGCAATAACAATCCGGTGCGCACTCGGTGGCGCAAAAACAGCTGACCGTTAAAGTGCAGTTGATCCCGCAGCAACATTGTCGTCACCCGTATCAGATTCGATCTGCCCATCCACCATGCGGATTCGCCGCTTGGCACGCTTGCCAAGATTGGCATCGTGGGTCACCACCAGTAGCGTAATGCCCTCACGATTGAGGTTTTCCAACACTTCCACCACCTCGTTACCGGAGGCCTGGTCCAGGTTGCCGGTGGGCTCATCTGCTAACAGAATGCGTGGCTTCATAACGATTGCCCGGGCAATCGCCACCCGCTGTAACTGTCCACCGGATAGTTGGCCGGGTCGATGCCCGGCCCGGTCTGCCAACCCTACTTGCTCCAACACGGCGAGGGCATTTTGACGGCGCTGTTTCGGCGCAATCCCCCCCAACATCATTGGCAATTCGACGTTTTCCAGCGTGGTGAGTCGGTTGATCAGGTGGAAAGCCTGGAAGATAAAGCCGATATAATCGGCCCGCAGACGTGCTCGCGGCTCTTCACCAAGGGTTTCTGTGGCGACGCCATCAAGGCAGTAGCTGCCGCTGTCCGGGCGATCCAGCAGGCCAATCATATTCAGTAAAGTGGATTTACCTGAGCCGGAAGGCCCCATTACTGACAGGTATTCACCGGCGCCGATGGTCATGTTCACATCCCGCAAAGCCCGCAGGGGAGCCTCACCCACCAGGTAAGTCTTGTTGACGACACTCAACTCAATCATCGGCTGATGTGCCTATCCTGACAGGAGCGCCCTCCTCAACACCGGCACTGCCGATATTGCTGACAATCTGCTCTCCTTCCTCCAGTCCTTCGCGCACCTCGGTATAGCGCCAATTGCCCAGCCCCTTGCGGATGGCGCGTCGGCGGAGATAACCGTCTTCATCAACCACCAGTACAAAATTGTCATCCACCACCAGCTCAGAGGGAATGCGCAGGGCAGTCTCAGCGCTGTCGAGAATGATTTCCATGTCGGCACTGTAGCCAGCCAGCAAATGCACCCCTTCTGGTAATGCGCCCAATTCGGCCTCTACCTCTACGGTGCGCGCCTGTTTTTCCTGATCGAGGATATAGGGAGAAATTCGTCGTACTGAAGCGGGAAATATCTCGTCCCGGAAGGCATCCAGTGTCACCCGCACCGGCAAACCCAAGGCAATATCCGAGGCATCCACCTCATCGATGGGGGCACTGATGTAATGGCAGTTGTCCGTCAGCAGATCAATGGCTGGAGGTGTCATCACCCCCGGTGGCGACGGCGTGGCGTATTCGCCCACTTCGCCTGTGACCTCTGCTACAGCACCGTCAAAGGGTGCCCTCAGGAAGGTCTGTTCCAGTGTGGCAGCAGCAGCTGAGACAGTTGCAGCGGCCTGTGCTTCCCTCGCTTTAGCCGCCTCACAACTGGCGGCGCTGGCTTGTGCTCTTGACCCTGCCAGATCGGCAGACTCTTCTGAAACCAGATTCTTCTTGGCCAGATTGGTCAGCCGCCGGGCTTCGCGCAGATCGGATTGCGCAGCGATACAAATGCTCTGCCGTTCACGCTGGGCCGACAACTGGGATGCTTTGGCTACGTCCAACTGGGCTGCACGGTCCTCGTTCCACAACACCATCAGCAGTTGTCCGGCCTTGACCTGATCGCCTTCTTTCACCAGCAACTGGTCGATGCGCCCGCCGATGGACAGTGCCAATCGGGAACGCTGGCAGGCTTTGACCGTTCCGGCGCGAGTATTGGCTACGGTGCGTTCCACCAGCCCCCGTTCAACCGTTGTCACGGTAACGGTCACCGGTTGAGGTCTGGACCAGTAATAGAACAAAGCTGCCAATGTTAAGGCGATTAACAGCGAGACCAACCATTTCTTCATCTGGTAAAGCTCCCTCATCAGGTTCCCACTGGGGCTCAGGTTACATCATAGCCGCTCAGTAACAATAGGAGACTTGATCTGGACCATATCACGCTAACCAGACATTAAAAAACGGCCCGCAGGCCGTTTTTTGGGTCAACTCATGTAGATAGGCCCTAGACGCACTTGGTCGTTGCCGAGGCGTCCATAAAGGGTCCGTCGACACAGAGCCTTCGCCCATCCGGCGCTGCGCAGGCCCCACAGAGGCCGACACCGCATTTGGTCAGGTAATCAATGGCGCTGTGGATGCGATCATCACCACAGAATTCCCGCTCCACGGCAATGGCCGCGTGCACCATCGGTGCTGGCCCACAGTTATAGAACATCAGCTTGCTGCGTTCTGCCTCGGAAAGCTCCTGCAGGTAATCTCGCAGCAGCTCGGTGACGAAGCCATGGTGGCCTTCACTGCCATCGTCGGTGGCGATATGCACCGGCGCAATTTTTTTGCATTCTTCAATAAAGTAAAGTCGCTCCGCAGTGCGCGCCCCGGTGAAGATTTCCGTGTTGGGAAAATCCCGGGCCAGCTGGTACACCGCCGCCAGACCGGTACCACCGCTGACAGTGATGATTTTCGCACCCTCCGGCGGAGACACAGGGATCCCATGAGGACCGCGCACATAAGCTTCGGTACCCGGCTGAAGAGCCATCAGATCGTGGGTGAAGATGCCCACATCGATCACCGCCAGGGAGAACGGGTCATCAGTGAGCGCCGAGAATGGCTTCTCCCCCAGTCCCGGAATCCACAGAAAAACAAACTCACCGGCCTTTAAGTTGATCTTGCGGTCAAAAGTAAGAATGCAGATGTCATTGCAGACCCGCTCGTTGGACACCAGGGTCACCGGCTGGAACTGCATATCCACATCGTAGCGAATCTGGCTCTCAGCACTGTTAGTGCCCTGCTCCATATCCGCCTGCAGAGTTTTGAAATATTGGCCCATCTCGTCGGTTGTCAGACCAACCAAAGAAGAACCCACACCCACCACTGTGGCACCCGCATCCTGATAGGCGCGCACATCGTCGGCACTGCTGACGCCACCGCAACCGATGATCGGACAATCCACTGCCTCAGCCACTTCGCGCACGCATTTCAAGCCGATGGGCAGCACGCCCTTGCCGGACATACCGCCGACACCGTTGCTCAGCACCGGATGGCCGTGGGCAGAGGTGTAGCCAGGACCCAGAGTATTGATGGCGCAGAGGCCGTCGGCGCCACCGGCCTCTGCGGCTCTGGCGATCTCGGCGATGTTCGACGTATTGGGGGTCAGCTTGGGAATTACCGGAATATTCACCACCGCTTTCACCGCCGCCGTAATTTCACGCACCAGTTCCGGGTCCTGACCCATGGCCATACCGTAACCCTTAGCGTGGGGGCAGGACAGGTTCAGCTCCAGGCCATCCGATACCGGCGCCATGATCTTTGCCACCTCGACAAATTCCTCGACGCTGCCGCCGAAAATGGAGGTGAGCAGAAAGCGGTCCTCCGGCACCCGCAGGGTTGCCAACTGGGCGGCCAACTGTTCCGCTCCGGGGTTGGTCAGGCCCACCGCGTTGACGAAACAACCGGGGGCATACTGGCTGATCACCGGCTCACGGTAGCCTGCACGAGGAGCCAGACCGACGCTTTTAGTGGTCATCACCCCCACTTCCGGCATGGTGTCAAAGATGCGCTGGATAATGGAGGTCGCGGTGGTGACGATTCCCGAAGGAATGGTGAGCGGCGAGGTAATCTGCTTGGTAAAAAACGGTATTTTCGACATCGAAGGGGATCTGATCTAAACGGTTGGATGGTTAAGGTGCGAAGGATAAACGTCTGAGGGGGTTAAATCCACTGAGTTCAATAGCCGTTGTTTACACCCCCTGTTTACGAGACATGTCGACTAAATTATTAGTCAACCCTTGTACGGCGTCATGAAACCTCTTAAGCCCCTCGACAGTAATTGTGATCCTATCGTTGCTCGCTTTGTAGAAGTTAGGTCTAGACTTGAGCAGGCCTTCTAACCCTTCTCGATCTTGTGATAGGGAAATGCGGCCAGCAATGTGGAGCATTGAGTTTCGTACAACTTGTGCCTCTCTTATAAATTGATAATCTTGTGAGCTGGATAACTCTTCTCCCAACACGGACTTGATGTAAGGCTTAAATTTCAAGATACCCGATTTATTTTTCGCCAACGCAATTTCATAAGGGTTAAAGCTCTTTGACAAGAGATAAAGCACCTCCTCTAGATGGCCAAACATTAAAAGAAAAGTTGTTTCTCTCAACTTTTTTGGAAAATGCTCCTGATAGTTGAGCCTCCAATATTCCTTGTTTCCCTTGTCTAGACCCTCATCTAACTCAATTTCACGAGCCTTTTCTCCAAGTGCCTTTTTCAGATAATCATGAAATTGAGCCTGAAGCCCCAAATTTGCATCCATAGTCCACTTAAAAAATTGATCATGATCATTCACAGACGGCCCACCAAATTCGCATTTTGGTTTATACAAGCGATCCTCAGGGAATTGATAAATAAAGGCACATTCGATTCTTTTCGAAAACCAGAATATCTGGGCTATTCCAACGGCCCCGAGTGAAACCGAAATTCACTGTCCGGCGCTTCCACCAGTTGCTGTTCCTGCTCGCGGAACACGACGATGCGCTTTTCCACTTCCTCCGCACCACCCGCCTTGCGCGCCAAATTCAGATAGTCGCGGTAGTGACGGCCTTCGGAGGTGAGCAATGACAGGTAGAATTTCTGCAATTCCGGGTCGAGGTGCGGCGCCAGCTTGGCGAAACGCTCGCAGGAGCGGGCTTCGATAAAGGCGCCAACGATTAGGGTGTCCACCAGTTTGGCGGGTTCATGGGTGCGCACTTTACTTCTCAATCCCGCCGCATAGCGGGCGGCACTGATATTGCTGTATTCGATGCCGCGCTGTTTCATGATGGCGATTACCTGCTCGAAGTGACGCATCTCCTCACGCGCCAGTCGTGACATCTTGTTGAGCAGCTCGAAGTTGTCGATATAGCGATAGATCAGGTTCAGCGCCGTGCTAGCGGCCTTCTTCTCGCAGTTAGCATGGTCTATCAGCAACAGGTCCTTATTTTCCAGTTTTATTGCCACCTCAACCCATTGGTCGGGTGTGGGACAGGGCAAAAAAGCCTGGATTTCCTCCAGTACAGACATCGGGGCGACTACTCTCCGCTTTGCTTGCTGAAAAAGGACTGTCGCTCATCGGCGATGGTACTGTCCAGCTGGTGCACGATGGGCCTGCTGGCGACGGTTTCACGCCAACCCCTTAAACCGGGCACTTCGTCCATCACGTTCCAGCCGTAGACCACCTGCATGGTACGCTCCACCGCGCCAAAGGTGTGGTAGGCGACGATATCGGCATAACTGAATTCCTTACCTGCCAAGTAAGGATTGAAGTGCGCCAACTTTGCCAGTGCTTTCAAACCCCTTTCGACCAGGGGCCTCACTTCGTCGATGGTCTGCTGGGAATTATTGCCACCGTAGAACACACCGTTGTAGAGGCGCCGCGAAGGCAATTCGATGTAAAGTTCGCAGACTTTCATCAGCTCACGCACCTTGGCCCGGGCAAACGGGTCGGCAGGCAGCAACGGCACCTCCGGGATGACATCTTCGAGGAATTCCAGGATAACGGATGTCTCGGTGAGGCAGCCTTCTCTCGCTTCGAGACAAGGAACCTTCCCCATGGGGCTCATGTTGAGAAACTGTGGCTCCTGACTGGGATAAGTGCGAATTTCTTCAAATTCAAAGCCCTTTTCCAGCAAGGCCAGTTTGACCATGTTGAAGTAGTTACTGACATGAAATCCGTAGAGCTTGAGCATGGTGGTTCCCCTTCTGAAATCCACGCCAGACCTGATTATTGTGCACCAAAGTGTAACAGAGAATTTACCAGATGAATGACGGTTATCCACTTTAGTCACGTTACTCTGGGGGGGGAATTGATGTACTATACTGTGCCCTTGCGCCCGTGGCCCCAGTGGTCCAGCAGCCGAATAACCCCATCGGTAATGTGTTACCGATAGACCCCGACCGGTGGTGATCCCCCCGTGCCGGGTAAATCCACAAGATAAGAGGATGCAAATCGTGCTTGAAGCCTATCGCCAACATGTAGCGGAACGTGCCGCACAAGGAATCCCCCCGAAACCCCTGTCCCCCGAGTGGACTGCCGAACTGGTGGAACTGTTGAAAAACCCACCCGCCGGTGAAGAAGAATTTCTGCTGGACCTGATTGCCAATCGCGTCCCGCCGGGAGTGGACGAAGCCGCTTATGTTAAAGCCGGTTTCCTCAGCGCCGTTGCCAAAGGCGAAGTGGCCTGCCCGCTGATCGATCAGCTCAACGCGGTGAAACTGCTGGGCAACATGCACGGTGGCTATAACGTGGCCACACTGGTCGAACTGCTCGACAGTGCAGAACTGAGTGCCCAGTGTGCTGAAGAACTGAAAAGCACTACCCTCGTATTCGACGCCTTCCACGATGTGGCGGAAAAAGCCGATGCGGGCAACGCCAACGCTAAAGCCGTTATGCAATCCTGGGCCGATGCAGAGTGGTTCACCAAGCAGGATGCTGTTCCAGAAAGCATCAAGGCCATCGTTTTCAAGGTGACCGGTGAAACGAACACCGATGATCTTTCCCCTGCGCCCGATGCTTGGTCACGCCCTGACATCCCGCTGCATGCCCTGGCGGCCTACAAAATGCAACGCGATGGTCTGACGCCTGACGAGCCCGGCAAAATCGGCCCGATGAAACAGATCGAGGACATCAAGGCCAAAGGCCTGCCAGTCGCCTTCGTCGGTGACGTTGTCGGCACCGGCTCCTCACGCAAATCTGCCACCAACTCGGTACTGTGGTTCTTCGGTGAAGACATGCCCGGCGTACCAAACAAGCGCTCCGGCGGCATCTGTATTGGTAGCAAAGTAGCCCCCATCTTCTTCAACACCATGGAAGACGCTGGCGCACTGGTATTTGAAGCACCTGTCGACGAAATCAACATGGGCGACGTGATTGAAATCCGCCCCTATGATGGAAAAATTCTCAGCGAATCCGGCGCAGTATTGTCCGAGTTTGAATTCAAATCCGACGTTATTCTCGATGAAGTACGCGCCGATGGCCGTATCAACCTGATCGTTGGTCGCGGCCTGACCCAACGTGCCCGCGAGCACCTCGGTCTGCCCGCTTCTGACCTGTTCCGCCTGCCAGCTCAACCGGTTGACACAGGCAAAGGTTATACCTTGGCTCAGAAGATGGTCGGCAAGGCATGTGGCGTTGCGGGCGTACGCCCCGGTACCTACTGCGAACCACAAATGACCACTGTCGGCTCCCAGGACACCACTGGCCCGATGACCCGCGACGAGCTGAAAGATCTGGCTTGTCTGGGCTTCTCTGCAGACCTGGTCATGCAGTCTTTCTGTCACACCGCCGCTTATCCCAAGCCGGTGGATATCGACACCCAGCACACCCTGCCCGATTTCATCATGAACCGCGGCGGCGTCGCCCTGCGTCCTGGTGACGGCATTATCCACAGCTGGCTGAACCGCATGCTGTTGCCCGACACCGTCGGCACCGGTGGCGACTCACACACCCGCTTCCCGATGGGTATTTCTTTCCCCGGCGGTTCCGGTCTGGTGGCCTTCGCCGCTGCTACCGGAGTGATGCCGCTGGATATGCCGGAATCCGTACTGGTCCGCTTCAAAGGTAAAATGAAGCCAGGGATTACACTGCGCGATCTGGTACATGCGATTCCTTACTATGGCATCAAGCAGGGCCTGCTGACCGTAGAGAAAAAAGGCAAGAAGAACTTCTTCTCTGGCCGCGTTCTGGAAATCGAAGGCCTCAACGAGCTGACTGTTGAACAGGCATTTGAGTTGTCCGATGCCTCTGCCGAGCGCTCTGCCGCCGGTTGTACCATCAAACTCAGCGAAGCCTCTGTGGCCGAATACCTGAACTCCAACATCACCCTGCTGCGCTGGATGATCTCTGAAGGTTACGGTGACGTTCGCACACTGGAACGCCGCGTGCGCAAGATGGAAGAGTGGCTGGCCAATCCATCCCTGATGGAAGCCGATGCCGACGCCGAGTACGCTGCCGTGGTCGAAATCGACCTGAACGATATCAACGAGCCTATTGTTTGCTGCCCGAATGACCCTGATGACGCCAGACTGTTGTCTGACGTGGCTGGCGACAAGGTCGATGAAGTATTCATCGGTTCCTGTATGACCAACATCGGTCACTTCCGTGCTGCTGGCAAGCTGCTCAACGAGGCGACCAGCATCAACACTCGCTTCTGGATCTGCCCGCCAACCCGTATGGACGCCCACACTCTGATGGAAGAGGGCTACTACAACATTTACGGCAAGGTCGGTGCTCGCACCGAAATGCCCGGTTGTTCTCTGTGTATGGGTAACCAGGCACGAGTGAATTCCGGCACCACCGTACTGTCCACTTCCACCCGGAACTTCCCCAACCGCCTCGGCGATGGTGCCAATGTGTACCTGACTTCCGCAGAGCTGGCCTCTGTGGGCGGTATTCTGGGACGCCTGCCAACCCCTGCGGAATATATGGAATACGCGAGCAAACTCGATTCCATGTCTAGCGAGATTTATCGCTACATGAACTTCGATCAAATCGCCTCTTACCAGAAAGCCGCCGATGAGGGCAAATTGATCGCCGCTGCACAGATCGTCGATGTCGCCTGATCAGCTGGTGTGAAGTCCATAAAAAAGCCCTTGCAATAGCGGGGCTTTTTTATGCCTGGCATCAGGCACCTGAAGTAAGCGGGGCGTTTTAGGTTGCCTATTCTAATTGCCTATGCATAAACTGGTTCCGAACTGTCAGTAACATGCTGATCTCGACAGGTGACCTATATGCAATACCATTTTTACGATTTGTACCGCCAGTCCCTCACGCCACTCAACACCGCGCTTGACCTGGCACACGATATTGTTACCCACGAGAAAAACCCCCTCTCCAAAACCCGTCTCGGACGTGTACGCAAGGCCTTTCTCGAATCCAGCATCCGCCTTCTGAAGCATTACCCCAAGCAGGGCTTTCAATACGAGCCTGTGGTCATTGATGACGTAGAGTATGCCGTCCACGAAGATATCGTCGTAGACAAACCCTTCTGTCACTTACTGCATTTCCGCCGCGAAGGTCTGCCGGCCGATGCACCGAAAATGCTCTGTGTTGCTGCCCTTTCCGGCCACCACGCCACACTCTCACGGGAGACCTTCAGGGAGTTTCTGGACACCTACGAGGTGTACGTTACCGACTGGCTTGATGCCCGCGACGTACCCCTCACAGAAGGCAAATTTGGCTTCGAGGAGTATGTCGAATACCTGATCGAATTCATGGAGTTCATGGGTCCCGGCAGTCATATGTTTGCCATCTGTCAGGCTGCCGTGCCCGGCTTAACGGCTGTCGCTCATATGAGCAAACATGATAACCCCGCCAGGCCAAAATCCCTGACAATGATGGCTGGTCCCATTGACATACGCGTCAATCCCAACGAATTCACCAAAAAAGTAGACAAGATGTCTGCCAAAGCCCTGAAGCGAGTGCTCATACACAAAGTTCCCACCCGCTACCCCGGTGCTGGCAGAAAGGTTTATCCCGGCATGCTACAACTGGGTGGTTTCATGTCGATGAACATCAAATCTCATATCCAGAAACACATGCAGTTCTTTAAAGATATCGCCCATGGCAATATCGAAGATGCTGACCGTCATCGTGATTTTTACGATGAATACATGGCCGTACTGGACATGGACGCCGATTACTATATGGAGACCATGGAGCGTATCTTTCTCGACCAGAAATTACCCAAGGGAACCATGACATTCCGAGGTGAACCCGTCAGCTGTAGCGATATCAAGGACGTTGCCATCTTCACACTTGAGGGTGAAAAAGATGACATGATCAGCCTTGGCCAGACGGAAGCAGCTCTGAACCTGTGCGACAAACTGCCGAAAAAGCTCAAGAAGCACCATGTGCAACTGGACGTAGGACACTATGGTATTTTTAATGGCAGCAAATACCGAAAATACGTGGCACCGCTGATCAAAGACTGGATTGACACCCATAATTGATCGCTTCACCTGTGTGCGAAAAGGCCGACTAAATAGTCGGCCTTTTTATTGGCCAGAAGTTACCTGGCCTCTGCCGATATCTGTATAAATCCTGTACAAACATGTAGAATTGCCGGCCTTCCATTCAGGTGATCACTATGAGCGAGCTGCTTTCCCCCGCGGGAACACTCAAGAATATGCGCTATGCCCTTGCCTACGGTGCCGATGCGGTTTACGCCGGCCAACCGCGCTACAGCCTGCGGGTGCGCAACAATGAGTTCAATCACCTGGATGTAATGGCGGGAGCTATTGCCGAGGCCCACGGCCAGGGTAAACAGTTTTATATCGCCAGCAATATCTCCCCCCACAATGACAAGGTGCGCAGTTACCTGCGGGATATGGAAGCGGTCATTGAGATGCAACCGGACGCGCTGATCATGTCCGATCCCGGGCTGATCATGATGGTGCGTGAAAAGTGGCCCGATATGCCCATTCACCTGTCCGTGCAGGCCAATGCGGTGAACTACGCCACGGTGAAATTCTGGCAAACCCAAGGCATCGTGCGGACGATTTTGTCCCGGGAACTGAGCCTCGATGAAGTGGAAGACATTCGCCAACAGGTGCCAGAGATGGAACTGGAAGTGTTCGTCCACGGCGCACTGTGCATCGCCTATTCCGGCCGCTGCCTGCTGTCCGGCTACATGAATCACCGCGACCCCAATCAGGGTGCCTGCACCAATGCCTGCCGCTGGAAATACGATGCCCACGAGGCCAAGCAAACCGAAACCGGAGACATTATTCCCACCAAAACCTGGGAACCGGAAAAGGCACCGGACAATCACGATGAAGTGCCCCCAATGATGCTGCTGGAAGAACAGGGGCGTCCTGGTGAACTGATGCCTGCTTTCGAAGATGAACACGGCACCTACATCATGAACTCCAAAGACCTGCGTGCCGTGCAACACGTGGAGCGACTGGTCAACATGGGTATCCACTCCCTCAAGATTGAAGGTCGTACCAAGTCGCACTACTACGTGGCTAGAACTGCCCAGGTTTACCGTCGCGCCATTGATCAGGCACTGGCAGGCAAACCCTTCGATATGAACCTGATGTTGGAGCTGGATCACCTGGCCAATCGCGGTTACACCGAAGGTTTCTACCGTCGCCATGTGCCGCAGGAATACCAAAATTACCAACAGGGTGTTTCCACTAACCCCAACCAACAGTTTGTCGGTGAGATCTGCGGCGTCGAGCGCGACAAGGGCTGGTTCACCGTGGACGTGAAAAACCGTTTTGAAATGGGCGATACACTGGAATTGATTACCCCCGCGGGCAATATGACCTTCGATCTGGCAGCCTTGGAAAACCGCGACGGCGTAAAGATGGATGCCGCACCCGGTTCCGGCCATGTGGTGCGAATTCCCATGCCCGTAGATCTGCCCTTGCCGGAAGATGGCGGTTACGCCATGTTGATGCGCTATATGTAATCGTTCACAGCGGGCCGTTATGGCCCGCTCCTGTTAGACTACCCAAATACACCGGGATCAAACACTGTGGCGAGACTTTTCCTGCTGTTGGCATTGGGTCTATTGGCCTATGTTGGCTGGCAGTATTTGCAACAACAACCCCCCGAGAAGCGACGCAAAAACCTTTTGCGCGTTGGCTTCTTTGCCCTGTTAGGACTGGTACTTTTGCTAGTCGCCACCGGCCGGGTTCACTGGATCGCTGCGGCTATCGCTGCAGCACTGCCAGTGCTCAAGGGCCTGCTCGGATTTCTGCTGCGAACCCTACCCTTACTGCAAGTCTGGCACAAAAAACATGACACACCTTCCGGTCAGCCCCCCAGTCAAGACCGGATTCTCACCGAGCATGAAGCCTGGCAATTACTGGGGTTAAAACCGGGCGCCAGCAGGGAAGACATTATTCAGGCCCATAAACGACTGATACAGAAAGTCCACCCTGATCGAGGCGGTAATGATTACCTGGCCTCACAGCTCAACACTGCCAGGGATTTACTGCTCAAACGCCACGGCTAGCGATTACCCAGCAGCAGGTGGATGTAACGTCCCAGCCACAGATAGGGCTCGCGACGCGAATAAGCTAACTCCATTTCCACCACAGATTCCGGCACTGCATTGCCGCCCCGCTGGGTAGTGACATAGTCGGTAAACACTCTGATACCGCTGGTGCCAAGCACCGCCAATTTCTGCGCTTCCACCCATTCCAGCACTTGCTGCGGATACAACGGATTGCCCGGTGTCAGGCTGCCGGGATCCGGTACAAAGGTTTCTTTCTTCAGCAGGTTGAAGTTGCCGCGAATCAGGTTGCGGTATTCCAGTGAGTGTCGGTTGTAGTAGGTAAAAGACAACACCCCATTCGGGGATAGAAACCCTTTCAATGCGGGCAATAACTGTTCAGGCTCCGCCAGCCACTCCACTACCGCGTGACAAAGCACCAGATCAAACTGACCCAGTTCGAGGCTGTCCAGATCTTGAAACGGTCCGTGGTACCAAGTGATCAGCTCAAAGACACCTGCGGCCCTGGCAGATGACTGGGCAATTGCCAACATCTCAGCCGACACATCGTTTACTACCACTTGATGGCCGAGCGCAGCCAGACGAATCGCCAACTGCCCTAACCCTGCGCCGATGTCCAGTACACGCATGGGGCGTTCAGCATGGATTTGCGGCACCTGCGCCTCCAGATCGCGCCATAGCACGGCCAAACGCACGTCGCCTTTCAAACCACCATAGACCTTGCGCTGAAAACGCTCGGCCAAATCGTCAAAATTTCGGTCTTTATTCATTTACGATCGCTATGCTAAGAATCTTCATGAATTAAATTGGCGTGGACTAGCAAGCCATTTGCCGCTAGCTGACACGGAAGCTAGAATACCCGCGCTGTAACAAGATGTCTCCGCCCCGGTAGCTCAGCTGGATAGAGTGGCCCCCTCCTAAGGGGCAGGTCAGAGGTTCGAATCCTCTCCGGGGCGCCATACTTCCTTAACTTTGTCGGCTCTATCCATGAACCTGCTCTTGCTGGAACCTGGCGACTTTATCTCTGCAAAGCGCGTACGCTTGAGCGACCGACGTCTCAAACACATGCTGGATATACACCAGGCCAAACCGGGCGACAGACTAAAGGCCGGCTTGCTCAATTCACAGATGGGTACAGCAACGTTGTTATCGCTTTCGGCAGATAGCGCAGAACTGGAAATTTCCCTGACATCGGCACCACCGCCCCCACTCCCTGTAACACTGATTCTGGCACTGCCACGCCCTAAAATGCTGCGGCGAATCCTGCAAACCATCGCGACAATGGGCGTAAAACAGCTTTATCTGATCAATAGCTGGCGGGTAGAGAAAAGCTATTGGCAAAGCCCCTGGTTATCGCCCCCGGCCATTCGTGAGCAGCTCATTCTCGGTCTTGAACAGGGCGGTGACACGTTACTGCCCGAGGTATCCCTTGTGCCTCTCTTCAAGCCCTTCGTGGAGGAAAAACTGCCAGCCATTACCGCCGACAGCCTGGCACTGGTCGCTCACCCCTACGGCAATACAGCCTGCCCCACCACTATCAACGGCGCCGTAACCCTCGCTATTGGACCCGAAGGCGGCTTTATCGATTACGAAATCCAAAAACTCCGTGAAGCAGGATTCGCTCCCGTCTCGCTCGGCAAGCGTATCCTGCGAGTAGAAACGGCCATTCCGGCCATCCTGGGGAGAATGTTCCATTGAGCTAATAGCTCACCATCACCCGCCACGACCAAAAGCCAATAGTTGCCAAAAACCTCCATTATCGCTATCTTGTTTTCTTAACTGATCGGTCAAGAATCCCTGCGTGATATGACCGCTAATCCGTGTCATCACAATAAAAAAGAGAGCGATACATGAAGCTTTACGACTGCGCCGTAGCACCAAACCCAAGACGAGCAAGGATGTTTATCGCAGAGAAAGGTCTGGATATTCCTAAGGTGGAAGTGGATATCCTTGGAGGAGAAAATCTGCAAGAGGCATTTCTTGCCATCAACCCACGTGGGCTGCTTCCCGTGCTTGAGCTTGATGACGGCACGCGATTTGATGAAACCATGGCCATTTGCCATTATCTGGAAGAACTGTATCCAGACACTCCTCTGCTAGGCACCACACCTGTCGAGCGCGCCCAGATTGAGTGTATGCAACGAAAAATGGAATTCGATGGCATGATTGCCACCTCGGAGGTATTCCGCAACCAACCTGACAACGAGAACTTCTGCTACCGCAGCTTGCCAGGTGTGGATGACCTGCCAGCCATTGAGGGTTTGATTGTGCGGGGCACCAAAACACTGGAGCGCTTTTTCTACTGGTTGGAAAAATTCCTCGACGGCAACCGATTTATCATGGGAGACCGCTTTACCATGGTAGACATCACCGCTGTATGCGCAGTGGATTTTGCCAAGTGGGCGGATATTACTATTCCGAAAGAAAATACCAACACCCTTCGCTGGTATGAGGAAGTCTCTTCAAGACCCAGCGCCAAAGCCTGATAAAAAATCTGACCCCATTCAAAAGCGGCCGTTAGGCCCTTTGAATGGGAAAAGAGATCTGCTTCCCCGATGCAATACTATTAACCAGTAGTATTCATGACGGCATATAGCAGCACCGAACGCTACTCAGCCAATAAAGCCATCCCAGAAAAAACAAAACACCCTAATGAACGGCATGAATATTAATGCCTATCCGACTAGGAAATCGGAGCGCGTTTAGGCCATCGCCTCTTCAAGCACATCCACTGTGTAGGGTCTTCTCGTATCCACTGTTCAAACAAGAGATTCAATTCGGTCGCCATCGCCAAGGCTTTTTCTCCACGGGAAAGACCCTCATCCTTCACCTCAATCGGGGGGCAGACCGTAATACGAAAACGGCCATGCGGCAGCCTTTCCGCTCTGACAGGCACCAGCTTGCAACCACTGTTCAGCGCCATTCTCGGCACCACTGTGTTTGTAGGAGTGGGCACACCAAAAAAAGGCACTAACTCACCAGCATCAAGGCGCGTATCAACAACCAGCCCAACTGAATGGCCCTGGTTTAGCTCTTTGAGCAACTTGCGTATTCCGCCCTCAGCGGGGACCAATCTGGTACGGAAAGCGCTGCGTAAACGGGCAAAAAGTTTACTGAGATAAGGATTTGTTTCCTCGGCATAGACAGTCGAGATTGAAATACCGAACTGCGCGCCCACCAGGCAGGTCAATTGCCAAGCGCTAACATGCGCAGAGACAAACACAACCGGTTTGCCTGCAATGATTTCATCCATCACCGGGTCGACAACAAACTCGAGGTATTTGTCACGTTGGCGCCATATTTTATCCATGGAAACCAGTTCGCCGGCGGCGCGTCCCAGATTAGTAAAAATGGCTTTGACGGTCTGCTTCAGCTCCCTACCCTGAATACCCGGCACAACAAAGGGCAAATTTTTTCGAACCTTGGTGGCTTTTTGAGTGTAAGGACCCAAGAGGCCAAAGAGCCACCCCATAAAACCAATACATTGCCGGGGAGGGAGTAAACGAACAAGGCCCAACATCATTCGGAAAAACAATCCCTCTATCCACCAGGTAGTGCGCTGCAGAAAGGGGTATCGCTTAACCAGCTTTTTTGTAATCAGATAATGGGTAGGCATGGCTATTCGATACTGGCAAAAACCAGTCTATTCCTCTTTATAGCGAGGGGGTAATGACAAATTACCAGCGGTGGTTCCAAAGGCAAAATCCCAAAGGGGGGAGCTGACACCATAACGTCCATCCTGGCCCGAAAAGTGATGCAGCATGTGATAGCGTTTTAGGTAACGCAGTACCGGATTCCGCATGGGGAAATGGTGCGTAGCATAGTGAATATAGTCGTAGCAGAGGTAGCCGATAATGAAAAAGGCTCCAAATGTTTCCAGATATGCGCCGGAAAGAAATAGCGTAAACAACACCCACAATAATGACATGATCAGGATAGCGCCAGCAGGTGGCATCACCAGCCGAGTCTTGTCCTGCGGATCATCATGATGCACACCGTGAAACAGGAACACCAATGACTTTCCTAGCTTGCTCGTCGCATCATAGTGGAACACAAAGCGATGCAGGCTGTATTCCATCAATGTCCAGACCAATAGGCCCAACACTGCCATCAGACTTAATTCCACAATTGGCATCTGATAAACAGCAACACTCCGCCAGATAAGCACCAGAGCGACCGGCAACCAGAGTAGCAGCGGAATAATCGGGTGGACGTGAGTAAGAGATTCCAACAGTGGATTCTTGAACAGTCTTATCGATGAGCTTTCAACAGGTTGCATGCTTGTATGTTACCAATAATCAATCTGTGTCGTCAGGCTCGTTTAAATTGGCCTACGCAGTTTAAGTTACCTGTCGATAAATGCCCTTGCCGGCATTGCCGCTTGTTCCTAATCGGGCCTGGTTCGACCTAATGTAATACGCGTCTGACTGTTCAATCCCTAAAATGAGGCAGTGTCAATTTCAGACCGTCTTGTAACGACACACGTGGTTGCCAACCAAGTGCCTCCGCGAGAGCGCCACTACCACAGACCCAATCCGGGTGTCTCAATTCTCTCAGCTTACCGGGCGTCAACATGGGCTGATAGCGAAAAAGAGCCGATATACACAAATTACACTTGGCTATCATATTCAACAGCCAATACGGGATAAACACAGGTCTCACCTTACGCCGGAATACCTTCGAGGCGACCCCTACAATCTCATCCCAGCTGTATCCGTTGGGAGCTGGGTCAGAGAGAGTAAAGACTTCCCGAGGCACTCGCTCTGCACCTAACCAAGCTATCACGGCCGCCACCAGATCATCTATATAGACGAGAGAAACCCGACTATCCGCTGAGCCAGGAATTAATGCTAAGCCACGGGACATTAACTGAAATACCGGCAGCATCTCTCGATCACCTGGGCCATATACGGCCGGCGGGCGGAAGACGGTCAGCTCGATCTCTGGGGCGGCTTGGAGCGCAGCCTGCTCTCCAAGAAACTTGCTTGCAGCATAATGGGAAAGATCAGGTTCTCTCGAAGCCAGTGATGACATGATTAGCACTCTTGGCTTACTGTCTGACTGACTTACCGCTGCAATCAACTGCTCTACGCCTGTAACATTTGCGGGATAATAATCTTGTAGCGAACGACCGCGCACAGCACCGGCACAGTGAATAACGGAATGACATCCAACGAGTAATTGTTCAAGCGCAGCGCCGTCGGTGATAGAACCCTGTACCAGTTGAACGCCGGACTCAGTTAAGCCCTGGGCTTTGGACGGTGTTCGAACGAGGACTTTCAGCCGGTGCCCCTGTGACAGCAGCTCTCGGCAGATACTGCTCCCGATAAACCCCGTGGCGCCGGTTACCGCAATCATTTCTGACAAAATTGTGACACCCCCAAGTTACCCGAGCCTCACAGCATAAGCGAATCGGCGAGTATCACCCTATGTCAGGCGCTGATACGTAGTGGTTTTTTTTCAAAAGAATCAACGTGATCATTGGCCGAGCCTGCATTAAGGCTTGCCATAAATTCCAGTCGAGCTTTCGAACGAGATAATTTTCCCGAGGAAGTGACCGGCAAGGAATGCGGAGGCACTAGTTCAACGCGGCAATCCAGGCTTAACTCCTCACGAACCAGTCCGGTAAGGCGTTGTAACAGCTCATCCCTTTTGGATTCATCTGCCTCCCGACACTGTACCAATACGACACAGTGCTCATCCCCATCCGGCTCAGCTGCGGAAAATGCCAATACATCCCCCACTCTGACTTCCGGCTGGGTTTCACAGAGATGCTCGATGTCCTGTGGCCAGATATTTCGACCATGAATGATAATAAGATCTTTGATACGGCCGGTTATGGTTAAAGTGCCATTGGAACGATAACCAAGATCACCGGTGTTGAGCCAACCGTCCTCACTCAACGCATGGCGAGTTTCCTCAGGCATACCAAAGTAACCGGACATGACGCTGGGACCTGACAAGTGAATAAGCCCGGTACAGTTATCGCCAAGCACATTCCCTTCTTTATCCCGAACCTCCACCTTGTAATCAGGGAGGGGCGCACCACAGTTAACAAAGTGTCGCCCTAAACGTTTATCGCCCTCATCCATCAATACCACTTTGTGGTGATTCAGGAGCTGCTCATGATCGACGTAATCGGTCGAATAACCTTGCCCCAAGGGAGAGAAGCTGACGCCAAGGGTACACTCCGCCATACCATAACATGCAAGGAACGCCTTCGGATTAAAGCCCGCAGGAGCCAATGTTTCAGCAAACAGGTCCAGGCTGCGGGTGCGAATCATCTCTGCACCGATGCCCGCCACACGCCAATTGCTGAGATCGTAATTATTCGCTTCACCATTGCGCAGGCGCCGCGCACAGAGGTCGTAACCAAAGCATGGGCTGAAAGAAATCGTTGCACGTGTTTTGGTTAACAGGCTCAACCACTGTCGGGGGCGCATGGCAAATTCAAGCGTATCCAGGTAATCAACAGACAACTGGGCCGCGACAGGTACAAATACAAAACCAACCAAACCCATATCGTGATAGAACGGTAACCAGGACATACAGCGGTCTTTCGGCTGCACCTTGACCCCATGAGTGATAATTCCAGCGAGATTGCTCATGGCAGTGCGGTGCCTGATCATGACACCTTTTGGGAAGCGGGTACTGCCAGAAGTATATTGGAGATAGGCAATATCGTTGGGATCAATCAGCGGAAGCGACACATCAGCCGCCGCTGGCATCTCATCAAAGGTTTCCGGCTTGTCGACCATGCGAATGGGAAGCCCTTCCCCGGCCTCCTTGAGGAATGACAAATAGCCCTCAGAAGCAACGGCCAATTGGGCGTCGCAGGCTTTCAGCAGCCGGTGTAATTGAGACACGTAAGAGGTATGGGCACCAAGCTTAACGGCGGCGGGGAGCGGTACCGGCACCAGACCGGCGTATTGACTGGCAAAAAAGAAGAGCAGGAAGTGGGGAGCAGTCTCCGCCACCAAAGCAACCCGGTCTCCCTTCACAAACCCAAGCCCGATCAATTTTTTTGCCAACTCAACTGCATCATCACGCAGCTGGCGATAGCCCATTTGACTGTAGATTGAACCACGTCCGGTATAAAAATTGACTCCGGTTTCGCCTTGGGCAGCATAATCGAGGGCAGCAGGGAGCGAAGCAAAGTCAGCAGGGCGAAAAGGTAATTTGTGGGTAGTTGGCGTTGGTTCAAGCTGCACTAAGAATGCCTCACCTTAATAACATGTTCCCTAAGCCCGCTTGGCGTTCTGCTAACACAAGTAGCTTACTTTAATTTATTGCGCATTGGGCAACAAATAGAACCGCACTCGTCACCCTAACCGGGCACCGGGATGGCCGATTGCAGGCTTCACCCTATAAGCCTCACACTCTCGGCATCAAATCCCGACGCACATTAAATGATAACTTGAGACCATACTCATAAAAATAACTAATATTTTCAAGGTAAAACAGCATTCCCACTGCAAATCAACCATACAGGTGAAGCCTGTCGCAAGTCTAAACAGGGATACTTAAGGAAACCTTAAACGTCGACACAACACCAAAAAGCTACGCAGCCAGTCACGACGACCACTCCGCCCCCACAAAAGACTCGGTATAAAAACCCAGTTAAATTACAACGTTATGACAATCAACAGATCTACCCTAAAGTCGTACATGGAGGGTTGGTTGTAGGCTCAAAAACCGGGCTGTATACTCCTGCCTTTTTTAGCATCTGCCATTCCGGACGAGCGCTTATGGGACCTGATACCGATATCATCGTCACCCCCGTACAGGGCCGGAGCGGCAGACGCGACTTTCTCCGCCTGCCAGGGAGAATCTATCGCAACGATCCCCACTGGATCGCCCCGCTGGAGCTGGAACAACGCATTCGCGTGTTCGGCAAAAACCCTTTCTTTGAACACGCCCAATGCCAGGCTTGGACCGCAACCAGGCAGGGCAAAATCGTGGGCCGCATCACCGCACAAATCGATGAGCACTACCCGCAACACCACGATGGCCACAAACTCGGTTATTTCGGGCTGCTGGAAGCTGAGGACGATGGTGATGTATTTGCCGCATTGCTCACCACGGCCGAGGACTGGTTACGGCAACGGGGCATGACCGAGGTCCAAGGGCCGTTTAATCTGTCCATCAATGAGGAAGTCGGTCTGTTGGTGGAGGGTTTTGAGGCCCCACCCTTCGTCATGATGGGCCACGCCCCGCCCCACTATGCCCAACGTGTTGAAGAACAGGGTTACCAAAAAACGAAAGACCTGCTGACCTACACCATCCATCCGGACTTTGTGACCCCCAGGGTGATGCAAAAACTGGTGGACACCACGGGCAGTGTTGTCACCGTGCGCTGTTTGCGCCGCAAACAGCTGGTCGAAGAATTCGAGATCATGCGCGACATCTTTAACGACGCCTGGTCCAACAACTGGGGATTTGTCCCTTTTACCGAGGCGGAGTTCTCGGATATAGCCAAGACCCTGACCTTCCTGCTGGATGATGATTATGTCCAGATCGCGGAAATTGATGGTCGCCCGGTCGCCTTTATTGTTGCCCTGCCCAATATCAACGAAGCGGCAAAAGATCTGCAAGGTAGACTTTTACCCTTTGGCTGGCTGAAACTCCTGTGGCGCCTCAAGGTACGCTATCCCCTCTCAGCTCGTGTCCCGTTGATGGGCGTGCGCAAGGAATATCAGCACGCTCGACTAGGTCCCACTTTGGCCTTTATGGTGATTGATGCCGTAAGAACAGCGTTGGTAAAACGGGGTATTGAAAATGTTGAACTGGGATGGATTCTGGAAAACAACGATGGCATGCGCAATATCATTGAATCGATAGGCGGCAAGCAGTACAAAAAGTACCGCGTCTATCAAAAGCCGTTATAACCTGAAGTACGCCATGATCGATTCCCAAAACAACAACACCCTCACCGCAATTGTGCTGGCCGGCGAACGCTGCAGTACAGACCCCCTGCGCGAATTTCACGGCGCAGCCTGCAAGGCGTTAATCAAAATTGACGGCCAGCCAATGATCCATCGGGTGCTGGACGCATTGACCTCCTCCAGTCAGATAGCTGACATCTGGTTATCCGGCCCGCAGCAGACATCGGTGGATGCCGATGATCGACTCAGCCGGGGCCTGGCCAACGGTGAGATAACCTGGCGGAGCCCCGAGGCGACGCCCAGCACCAGCGCCTTCCGGGTCATGAGCGAAATACCTGTCGACCGGAAATGTCTGCTGACCACGGCGGATCACCCGCTGCTGGACGCCGAAATCATTGACACATTTTGCCGGGAGAGCCTGGCCACGGGCGCCGATGTGGTGGTGGGAATGGCTCCCTATCCGCTAGTTCACGCCAGTTTCCCGATGATGAAGAAGACGGTGCTGCGCTTTCAGGACGGCGAATTCTGCAACTGCAACCTGTTTGCTTTCCTGACCCCCGAGGGACGAAAAATTGCTGACTTTTGGCGCAAGATCGAAAATCAGCGCAAAAAACCCATCATTTTGATTGGCCTGCTGGGATGGTGGTCGGTACTTCGCTATCGGTTTGGAATGTTGTCGCGGGACGAGGCATTAGCTCGCCTGTCGAAGAAACTGGGTTTAAAACTCAAGGCGGTCACCCTGCCCTACGGCCATGCCGCCGTCGATGTGGATTCCATTTCAGATTTCACCCTGGTGGAACAAAAACTAGCCGCCGCCCCCGCCAATTCCTAAGACACAAGCCCCAAGACACTTCCCCTAAGATACTTGGCTACCTCGCTGCTAGCGGGGTATGGCAAATGATTCGGTGCCTACACTCACGAAACATGCCCCATCGTGCTGGTAGCGGCGACTGTCCAGCTGCAATATCCAGCCAGTTCCCGCGCTCTCCAGACTGTAGCGATTATATAGTGCCGTCTCTCCATGCTGCCCCAGCGCTGAAGAAGAGGGAACGCCGATCACCGGTGCCGTTTTTCCACCCGGCAGTTCAAGCATTTTATGTTGCCACTTGTGGCTGTGCCCGTGCAGCAACAATTCGACGCCGTGGCGACGGATGACATCGAGCAGTGCCTCCGCATCGCACAAGCGCTTTCGCCATTTTTCCTGCCCGGGGATCGGCGGATGGTGCAGATAAACCACCCTGAACAGTCCCTGTGAAGCTGTCTCTGCAAGCAGTGCGGACAGTTTCTTCAGCTGGGCACTGCCCAGTTTTCCTGTGGCGAAAAAAGGCGGTGTCGGCAGCGCACTGTTCAGGCCAATATATGCAATGCCATTCCGCACCTTCAGGGACGGGAAAGCCTGTGCCAGTGATGTCGGCTCTGCAGCGCCATCGGAGCGCAGATAGGGGAGCCACTGGAAGTAGGTATTCTGCCAGGACTCAACCACATAGCTGTCGTGATTTCCCGGCGCCACACTGATATCGCCAGCCACCGCCAACTGATCGAGCCAACCGCGAACCTGGGAGAACTCGTCCGGCAGTCCCAAGTGCGTCAGATCCCCGCTAACCAGCAGGTGGTTTACAGGCAAACTCAGATCGGCACGTAAGGCAGTCAGCACCGCAGTGCTGTGCTCACGACGGCGCTTGCGACGCCAGGAAAGATAGCCCAACAATCTCTTGCTGAGCAGCTGTGAAAAAACCACGCCACTGAGATCCGACAGATGGAGATCGGAAAGGTGGACAAATACCTGTTTTGCTTCAGCACTCATCGCTTGCACTGCCCGTTATCCGCCGATTAGGAAAGAGCCGATGACACCACCACCGCTAGGCAACAGGAATGCCGACAGGGCGCGCCGCATTAACGGCAGCGAATGCGGCAATGATATGGTCAATCTGCTCGGGACTGTGGGCCGCGCTAACACTGCAACGCAGCATACTTTTCTCGGAGGGAGACGCCGGTGGCACCACTAGGTTGACATACACTCCTGCCTCCAAAAGCTTCTGCCAGCTTTGCAGAGCCTCGACCCGATCCTCAATGGTGACGGCCACCACCGGGCTGACACTGGGGCCCACAGCCAGCCCCAACTGCTTCAGCCCCGTATAGAGAAGCTGGGCGTTTTCCCACAAACGCTCTCTGCGCTGCGGCTCGGCAGTGATAATTTTCAGTGCGGTACGCACTGAAGCAATCACACCGGGCGTCGCCGAGGCGGTGAAGATATAAGAACGCACACTGAACCGGATGGCCTCCAGCAGGGCATGTCGGCTGACACAAAAACCGCCCGTAGCACCAAGACTTTTACTAAACGTGCCCGCAATAAAATCGACGTCATCCTCCACGCCCGCCGCTTCGGCAGCACCGCGCCCATGCTCACCCAGAACGCCCATGGAGTGCGCCTCATCTACCAACAAATAACCACCATAGCGTCGCTTCAGTTCGGCAATTTCTTTCAGTGGGGCAACGTCGCCAAGCATGCTGTAGATGCCTTCTACCACGATCAGAGTGTTACCGGTCCGGTCGCCCAATCGTCTCAGACGTTTTTCCAGGTCATTGGTATCACTGTGCTTAAAGCGGATAATTTCCGCACCGCTCAGCTGGGCACCCGCGTAGATGCTGGCGTGACTGTCCGCATCCAGCAGAATGACATCACCGGGTCCCGCCAGAGTTGCGCACATTCCCTGAGTGGCCGCATAGCCGGTGGTAAACACAATGGCCTGGTCCACACCATAAAACTGCGCCAGTTCCTGCTCCAGGGCGATGTGTTCGGCAAAGGTGCCGTTAGCCATGCGGGAACCCGTCGTTCCCGTGCCCCAGGTTTCTGCCGCAGCCTGCGCGCTGGCAATGCAGCGGGTATCAAAAGACATACCGAGATAATTATTGGTGCCGGCGAGGATAACCTGATGGCCGTTAACCACCCCCTCAGTTGCCGACGTAATTTTTTCTGTTACAGCTCCGAATGGAACGATACCAATGGCTTCGAGTTCTGCGCGAACCCCAGCCATAGACTGAAATTTATCGAGAAGCATGGAAAAGGTATTACCTCCTGATGAGGGAACAGGAGCCGGAATGCCCCGGCTAGCCGTTGAGTTCTTGCAGCTTGCGAGCCAGATCACCAACGGTATTGATATCAGGCAGAATATTCAGGGAGATAGAAATATCAAAATGGTCTTCAATGTGCTCTATCAACTCCATCACTTGCAGTGAGCTCAGTCCCAACTCCGTTACCAAGTCTGTATTCTCAGTAAACTCAACATCTTGTTTGATCGTACGCAGCACTGTGTAGATGTAATCAACGTAGATATTATAATTTGGCATTGTTTAGAACCTGGCTCGGTTTTCTGTCGGGCAACGATATCACACCATTCGCCTTGCACCGCAAGCGTCAGTTGGATAGATTGCAGCAACCGGGACTATACCCTAGGGCCATTATTCATTGCCATACCAATGCCTCCCCCTTGCGTCCAAACAATTTCTTTCGAGACAAGCTGTTGAGTTCATTTCAAAGCACTCCAATCAGCCCCGCCACTAATACTCCCAGGGTATGGCTGATCAATGCCTATCGTGCCGGTGAACTGAGCCAGATGAGAGCCTTGGCCGATGCCTTAGGTTGGCCTTGGGAAGAAAAGGCGCTGACATACCGGAAATGGCGTTTCCGTACCAATCTGTTTCGCGGCAGCGACCTCAGTGGAATAGATCTGCCTCAGTCAGCACAGCTGGAAGCGCCCTGGCCTGACTTGATTATTTCTGCGGGCATGCGCAATGAGCCCGTGTGCCGCTGGATCAGAAATCAATCTGGCGGAAAAACCCGTATCGTTCACCTCGGCCGACCTTGGGCCGATCCGGAACAATTCGACCTGGTCATTACCACCCCCCAATACCGGCTGCCCCTGCGGCCCAATGTGTTGCAGAACACACTCCCTTTGCACAGCATCAACGGCCAGCTACTCCGCGACGCCAGAGAACAGTGGACCGAGCAGCTGAAAGACCTGCCAAAGCCCTTGATCGCCGTCATTGTTGGCGGCAACAGTGGACCATACACCCTGGGGTTAAACGCGGCGCGACGGCTAGCTCGGCAGGCATGTGAACTGGCAAAAGCAAAGGGCGGTTCCCTACTGATCACCACCAGCGCCCGCACACACCCCTCTGTAAGCCGCTACCTGAAATCCATTAGCGGTACACCAATGGCCTTTTACCAATGGAAGGCCAACGATAGCAACAACCCCTACCTCGGTTATCTGGCCATGGCGGATGAACTCATCGTCACAGCAGACAGCGTCTCCATGCTGTCTGAAGCCTGTGCCACAGGAAAACCTGTACACATGTTCGACTTGGGTATCGGCAAGTACAGCATGCGGGGCGATAGCGATAATTTTGAGGGGGACAATGACTTCTGTCTCCCAACACTGGCTTATCGAGCACTGATGCGCTGGGGATGGCAGCGGCTGAGCAGGGATATCACCCTGATACACCGACAGCTGGAGCAATCCGGGCGTGCCTGCTGGCTCGGGACGCCAACCCCGGAAACACCCAATAGAGATGATAGTGACATGCAACAAGCTGTGAAATGGGTTCGGAAACTAATGGGCCTGGCTGGCTAGCTCTTCACGACTCACCAACGTAGCTCCCTCTCTGCCCAGCTCATAAATTCGATCTGCCGCATCCACGATCGCCGTGTCGTGTGAGACGGCCAGGATGGTCAGCTCCGATTTCAACTGCGCCATGGTTTCACAAACCTCTCGCTCACTGACCGGGTCCAAGGCACTGGTTGCCTCATCCAGGATCAACAGTTGAGGACGTTTTATCAACGCGCGGGCAATAGCAATACGCTGCCTCTGCCCTCCAGATAGCTTGCCGCCGCGCTCACCAACGACAGTGTGAATGCCGTTAGGAAAAGATGACACGAATCCCCAGGCACCTGCCTGTCGCAAAGCCCTTTCCGCATCTCCTTCGGTGAGTCCACTCTCCCCAAGGGTGACATTGTGGAGAACGGTATCATGTAGCAATACCGTTTCCTGTGGGACATAGCCAATGGACTGACGCCAGGCACGAATATCAAGCTTTCCAAGCGGCGTACCCGCCACCAGAATTTCACCGGACGTAGGTTTGAGCAGTGCAATGGTGAGGTCAATAATGGTGGTCTTGCCCACACCGGAGGGACCAATCAGTGCCGTTATACCGCCCACGGGTATTTCCAGAGATACATCACTGAAGACCTTATTGCCATCGTAGGCGAAACCCACACTTCGAAATTCAATTGCATCGGTCAAGCAAGGCGCAACTCCTGCATCCAAGTGCTCTCTGGAGGCAGTCGCTTCATCAATCGATTTCTGGATAGACCAATAGGCGCTCTCGCTCTGCACCATACTCTGGTACTGTTTCTGCACCTTCCCCACAAAGGAAAAAGACCGTCCCAACGTCACCACCAACACCATTACCGTAGCGAACTCCATGGCGTAGGTAACTAACGCCACATACATGCCCAACGCGATGAATACGGTGAACATCACTTCCTGCACAGAATTCAGCAAGGCCTTGCTGAAAACCTGTCGCCTGAGAGATTTATTGAGGCGCGAGGTCTCCATCGCCAAAACGGAATCGGCGAGGTGCTCACGCGCCATGGCCTTAAGGGGTTTCACCGATTGCAAGGTATCAGTCAAACGTGACATCAGGGAACTCATCAGATGAGTCTGCTTTTTTCCGGCTTTTCGAGTAATCATTACCAAAAAGTGAGAAACCCCAATAACCAGCAATCCTGCTCCAAGGCTGAGGAGCGCCGCCCGCCAGGAAACGGCAACGGCAACACAGCCGTAGATCAGCGCCTGGATTAAGAACGTAATGGCGGTAGCGCCACAGACAAATGAATCAGAAGATCGCTGTGCCTCGGTAGCCATGGCATTCGTTAATTGACCGATGGGTTTGTGCAGAAAGTATTCCCACTTACTGCGCAGCATGGCGCGCAGCATTTCCAGTCGCAGATCAGTGCCAATCTGGGCCGCGGTGTACCCGACTTGGCGCTGAGCAACAAGCAGCAACAAACTCTTTAATGCCACCCCGATAACAACTATGACCAACAGAGGTCCGATAGTTGGCTCTATGCCGACATTGGCCAGAAATTCGACAACATACTGCTCGAAAGGGTTTTGCGACCCTAGATCATTTCCCGATCCGGATTTAATCGCTACGTTCAGCAACGGCAGCAACGCGGATAACCCCACCCCCTCAGCCAGGGCGGATAGAAACAATGCCAGCAACATCAATAGCGTTTGCCATCGGTATTTTCTGAAGAAATTGAGCATTAAATGCATGTGTGGGTAATCTCTGGCCTTAAATCCTGACAGCACATTCTAGGCTGACCGACGTTGCAAAATGATAACTTCCTAGACAACGAATGACGTCATCACCAACGCAGCGAGACTCTGCTGTTTCAGCAAAACGATCCCCCAACAGGGAGTAAAGCGGCCGTCATTTTAGCCCGAATGGATCACTGATGTTGATTCCAGGCAGAAAAAAGGCCGAACAACTTGTCATCTGCCTTTTAACCTGCACCGCAAAGCAGGAAAACAACCCTATCTCCCAGTGTAAGGTTCATCACCCAATTCCCGATAGCCCGTGTCAAGGAGGGCCGTCAGCCACTCGCAACCCTATCCCCCTCACTGGCCATTTTTGGGGCCTTACTGCATACTTCCGAGCCTTATTTATTAAACAGCGTAATGGTCAAAAATGTTGCAATTGAGTGATGGGATAAAAAAAGCACTGGTAATTGCCCCCACGGAAATATTACCCAGCAAGTTGAGAGTATCCCTGCGCAAAAAACATCTCGGCCAGCTGGAACTCGCTCGTGCCCAGCGAGCCAATTTGCTCATTATCGGCCATCCAAAAAGCGGCAACACCTGGCTGAAAGTCATGATGTCCCGCCTCTATCAGGTTCGCTACGGCCTGCCCAGCTCCAAATTGATCAATACTGACGAGTTAGCCCGGAAACACCCCGGCATTCCTCGCCTGGCCGCCACCAACGGCTGCTACAGCTATGAACAGGTGGTCGGCAATCTGCTCACGCCCCAGGCCCATGACAACATCCTGAAGCGCAAGCCGGTGCTGTTCCTGGCGCGCCAGCCGATCGATATTGCCGTTTCCTGGTACCACCAGTTCACCAAGCGCCAGTCCCGCGCCAAACAGGAGTTGATCAATCACTCTATTGATCATCCGATTGACCGCCACAGCATTGGCCTGTGGGATTTTGTGCGCCACAGTGATATCGGTTTACCGTTCCTGATCAACTACCTGAATACCTGGTATGACAATGTCCAGGCCCTCGACAGTGCCGCTATCATCCGCTACGAGGATCTCCGGGCTGAACCGGCAGAAACCCTGGCCAAGGTCTTCCAGCTAATGGGTGAAACCTTTACCGAACAAGAAATCGATGAAGCCGTAGCCTTCGGCTCGTTTGATAACCTACGTAAACTGGAAACAAGCGGCCACTTCCGGCAGGGCGGCATGCGCTTGCAAAACGCCAACGATCCCACCACCTTTAAAACGCGCAGAGGCAAGGTCGGCGGCTACAAGGACGACTTCAGCGAGGCACAGGTGGCCGAACTCGAACAGCTGGTACGCGACCACCTCAATCCGGCACTGGGCTATCGCCTGTAACAACACTTCACTCGAGCCAGACCACCATGGACAAGCCAGCCGACGACCAACGTCCCGATCCTGTTCCCGTTATCTGGCTGATCCTCGGTGACAAGCAGGGTGATAACAGCCAGGTAGAAACCCTGATCGAAGGGTTGGGCTGGCCGCACACCCGCAAATACGTGCACATGCGGGATGAATTCGTGCTCGGCAAACCGAAGTTCGGGGCCACCCTCGACCACCTGGATTTGAGCCACTCCGATGCCCTGGAAGCGCCTTGGCCGGATCTCATCTTCACCGTCGGTCGGCGACCCTCCATGGTGGCCCTGTGGGTGAGAGAGCAGTCCGGCAACCGCACCCGCATCATCCTGGTGGGCAAACCTACCGGC
This sequence comes from uncultured Porticoccus sp., assembly GCA_947259505.1. Lineage (GTDB taxonomy): Bacteria > Pseudomonadota > Gammaproteobacteria > Pseudomonadales > Porticoccaceae > Porticoccus. Next base: position 357,574 of record CAMYLT010000002.1, read on the forward strand.
AACATGCCGGACTTCGACCTGGTCATCGCCAGTAGCGAGAACCAACTGCCACCGCTGGACAACCTGGTCCCCATCACTCTGCCCATGATGCAGGTTGATCCCGCGAAGATTGCCGCAGAGGCGGAACGGTGGAACAGCAGGTTGGCAGCACTGCCGCGGCCACTGGTCGCCATTCTGGTGGGAGGCGAAACCGGGCCATTCGTCATGAATGAAGCCATCGCAGACAAGCTGGCGGCTCAGGCCCGCCACATTCAGAACGACTTGGGTGGCACCGCCTATGTCACCACCAGCCGGCGCACCAAACCCGAAGTAGTGCAAGCGATCAAGCGTGCCCTGCCCCAGGAAACCCCTTTCTTCGCCTGGTCTGCCGATGCCGGGGACAATCCCTACAAAGCCCTGCTGGGTGCGGCGGATGGCTTTATCGTTACCGGCGACAGTATTTCGATGATGGTGGAGGTGATCCTCATGCGCAAACCGCTCGCCATCTTCCCCCTTTCCCAAGGCTTCGCGGGCACGGTGGATCAGCTGCGCCGCTCCCTGATCAGGCGACTGTTCAATCCCCGCTGTGAAACAACCCTGGATCGCTTACGCCAGCGTCTGGCGCGATTTATTTTCCGATTTGATCGCTTCAAGCTGCTGAGTTCCACTCGGGACTTCAACTACTTTCACAGAATGCTGATCCAGCAGGGACTGGCGGTATGGGCCGGAGAGACTCTCAAGCCCCCCGTCAATTTCGCAGCAAACGATCTGGATAGGGTGGTAACCCGAATCAACGGACTGTTTGAACCGTCGACGAATGCCGACTGAGATTCGCCAGGGTCACACCCCGGCTGGCCAACTCAGCGCCTCAGCGCAACCCCAAGACATTTTTGACAAAGCGTGTGGATAAACGGCTCAGCCGTTGACTGGCCACCGACAAGGTGCTCTGGTCGAGGTAGTTGAGCTGTACCATGCGCCGCTCGCCCACAAAGCGGGTGTGGCCGTGCCAAGAGTGATCGGTGCGGCGAAACGCCAGCAAAGTACCACCGATGGGTGCCACCTCGGCGGCGTAGTCTTCAATATCATTACCCGAGCGCAGCATTCGCAGACGACCCTCTGTGGCGGTCCAGTCGGCATTGAAATACACCAGCACGGTCAGCACCTTGCTCTTGTGGTCAGTGTGGATGTTACCGTCCGTGCGCTCGCAAAACTTGCGAACCGTCAGAGTCGTCGGCAGATTGACGAGGTCCATGTCAAATTTCTCTGCCATCACTTCAGCCAGCTTGCGGCTTCTCATCTCTGCCACAAAGCGGGCGAAGCCGGGGCCGTAGCTGAGAGACTCCAGATCGTGATTGGCCGCCGTGTCGATAGCGGGATAATCGGCATTGACCTGCGCCAGGCCGTCGCTGTCAATAAAATTGGGTACGACCAGGAAATCGAAGGGATCCCGTTGCAGTTGGCTCTGTTGCACTGATTCGATATTGAGCAGGGGCACAGTTGTTCTCTAAGGAATAATGACGACACTGGCGGGCATTCTAAATGCCCGCCCTCAAGTGCCGCAAGGCAGCTGCAACTCAGTCACAGCAACACTTGATACAGATCATAAACTGAACCCTGCTCAGCTGGCTTCAGACAGGTCTTCAACAAAACAGATAGCTGACTACCCAATATTTGCAGCCACGTTTGCCCCTATATAATGAAGGGTACCATTGGAAATGGGACGCTACTGCCGAAACGGATCACAATGGCAGATGCTTCAACAAGGATGGCTTAACCTCTCACCATGATATTTCTAATCTTTTACAACGGAGAGACAGGCTTAACGTGGATGATTTCCCGGGTAGTCATTTTAAAATGACTTAGTCTTATAGCATGGGGCGGACCTTGAAATCACTAAGATTTACAAGCCATACCTCAAAGAGGCTATTATTTCCGAGTATGCCTGGGGGAAAGCCGGTTCAACCCTACAATCCACCGCCATGATCGGACCCAAGCAATTTATCGACGATATCCACAACATATTGCCTATTTCGCTCAAATACTCCCTGCACATCATCTTCCTTCCTCAAAGGAAAACAGCGAACGTGAAAGCCAAATGGCTTCCCTTTCCAAAAAAACTTCTCCCAATTTTTAAGCCCATCAGATTCCCAGCCAAACTTATTAAAATCAGAATCGAAAAAATATCCCTTCTTTTTAGGAATAAAACTCATATTATCTGGATAAAATAAATCTTTTACCTTTTCAAGAAAACTTGGATTGAAAGCCGGATTAAGGCACTCAACCTTTATTTTTGAGGCATCGAAATAAAGGTCAAATATTCTCCAACCAGTATCTCTAGACGTCCCAATTTTTTTTCTTTTCTCTAAGAAAATTTTAGCCTTAACTTTCTGCGCTATTGATTTCTTCGATGGTTTTTGATTAACCCAAGATGCATTGCTGTCATAATCCGGAGTAAAATCTAGCGTTTCCAACGAGACCTTACTCAGATCGAAAAACACGCAGTGTGCGCACGGAAAATAACGAATTTTTCTGGAACGAGAAGGATGCCAAGGAACACCCAATATAGAGACATCATTTTGCTCCATATAATTAATTATCTCGTTTACCCAGTTAGGTTTAATAATGTAAAAATCCGGATCTAAAACCAACAAAAATCTGGATCTCACTTTCTTCAATGTTAATTGAAGCCCTGCTGCATGGTGATAGCTAGCTTCAGCATACGGTCTATTTACTGGTGGAGCACCGCCAAGCAATGAAACATTACGAACTTTTGGTTGTAATTTTTCAGTGGAGTTTTCTGGTGAATTTTCAGCAACAATCCATTCAATATTACACGAGGGGTTTAATGCTCCTGCCAATTGAATATTAAGATCAAGCCAGGGGCCAGAATTAAATGATACTGAACAAACAGTTAGATCTTGCTGACCAAGCATACCTTCTCCAATTCTTCTAACCCCAATTTATCTTTGATGAAACATCACACTACCGGCGATAAGACAATAGCCACCGGTGGCGGCCGCCAGCATTACATGATTAGCGATATTTCTCTTGTGCAAATAAGCTACTAATCATCGATTCACCAACATCAATAGAAGCCAAAAAATGTTAGACGTCACTCTCGCTTATCACACTTACAAATAAATAGTTCAATCCGCTCTGGTAAGATTTATTATGAGCGATCTGCGCATATTATCGGGGTTAGCCCCAACCATAGGCCGAACCGAGTGCCAAGAGTTAAATGTTTTGACAAAAATAACCCCCTGATTTGGCTCGAACTCAAAGGTGTCAACAACATCCATTTCTTCAAATGAAGCTTGCCTGTTCAACCAGTTAAAGTCCTTAGTTATATCTTTAGGCTGATTAACATCGGTCCCGCCACCCACAGTCTTATCCCAAGCTTCTGTCATTGAGACAACAATTGTGACAAATTTTGAAGCCGTATCCGTATGCGGAAAAATATGCCCTCCTGTCTCGGGCATCATCTGAAACTCAAATCTTGCGTTCAGACGAGCACCTCGCTTGGGTGGCTGTCTTTTAATAATACTTTTCAGATTCTTGTAGAAATATTTCCATTTATTGGCAGGACGCCTGTACCCCAAATCGATACCATGCTCAAACAAAACATCCATTACTGAATAAATAAAATCCTCACTTTTTATCCATTTATAGAATGTTTTCCAAACAGGACTGTTTTTTATGAAAGCGTGATACTGTTTTGCATGAAACTTTTCAGAAAGTGCGTACTTGTTACCGAGACGAGGCATATACAAAAACAAGTCCGTTTGAGGCCAATCTCTCACCATGTCTTTATATACAGAGCTTTCGATAAGATTTTTTGCCACACCAATCGGATAAGGCCTATACCTGAGCTTTAGGTTACTAAAATTGAAACAACCTTTCACAGGACTTCCTTCCATCTTAAACCTTCCTTTTGCTAACACCCAAGTTAACCAAAAATTGCACTCACACTCTATTACACTGAACTAACATCCTTAAAAAGGGTGCTTTTAATTCCTTTTCTAAACAACTTCTTAAACAGTTTCCTACGATCCGCAAGGACAAAAATGCTTTTTTCCTCTGCACAGAGCACCCAACGGATACCCGGATTTCGTTTGGCAGCCAGTTCCAATTGCCCTTTCCACCACTTCGGCGGACGAATCGTACAGTGAGCATTGGTACCGTCAGGCAGCAGCTTTGCCGCCGGATAACAGGCCGCAACAATATAGACAAACTGATTCGCACGACTAAACAGATCGTCCAGAAACCAGCTGACATCCTGCTCAGGAATGTGCTCTATGACATCCGTACTGATGACGCCATCGAAACACCCCTCCACTTCACCAGAAAAGGGCTCGTAGCCTGGGTCATAACAGGTGACAACCACCCCCCCCCACTCCGGCAATGACTTATAACGGGAATCGGTCGGGTATCCTGGCGCGGCGCTGTATAACCCTCCCTTCCCTGCACCAAAATCGAGAACCGTCTTTGCGCAGGTCTCATCGATCAATGTTGCAATCAATGGAATATGTTTTTCGAGAGAGCCGCCCCTGAAGGTCTTCTCCGGCCGGCTGGTATCGTCCGGACTGTCGTCCTTATGCATTTTGTCCGGCCTGCCATCCTTGTGCATACTCCCGTACATTTCGAGCAATTCCTGGTAACGGGGACTTGGAGAATTCTTGGTATAAATCTCCGAATCATTACTGATCGTTCGCGCTTCTACTTCTGTCATAACAGCCTACAAACAATTATGTTTTGGTCATTCCGTTCACAAAAATCCGTAAACGCCCCGTTTACCAACCTAGCCACTTCCACCCAGAAGCTAGAGCTTTTTATGTTACCACCCAGAGACTCCAAACGTGCATACCGGGACTCAAATCCGCTATGATAAGCGTCGTTCTGCGCCAACGCCGGAGAGTGCGTTCATCGATGCGCGAAACGACACGACATGCCCTCCACAGGTTATGTTTTAATTGATCTCGGCGCTCTTCGGACATCGTCAACAGCATGAAAGATATGATGCAAGTGGTGTCTCGCCACATCCTTTTGGCCGTTCTCGGCTTCCTGCCACGGGAGCGCAAAAAACGCCTTGAGCGCTGGTTGCGGGGGCGAGAAGAATACAGCCGCCTGCAGCGGGCCGACTGGGTGCTGATGTCCTGGGGCAAGAGTGGTCGCACCTGGTTGCGGGTTATGCTGAGCCGCTTCTACCACAACAAATTTGCCATTCCGGGTGACGAGCTGCTGGATTTCGACAACCTGAAGAAAGCGAACCCCGCGGCCCCCAGCGTATTTTTCACCCACAACAATTACCTGCGCAACTACACCGGCAACTGGCACTCCAAAGCCCACTTTGACGGCAAACCCATCGTGCTGTTGGTTCGCGACCCACGAGATGTGGCGGTATCCCAGTTTTTCCAATGGCAGTACCGCATGCGCCCCAACAAGAAATTCATCAATGACTACCCGCCCCACGGCGTCGAGATCACCCCCTTCCAGTTCGTGATGGATGTTCAGGCAGGGCTGCCCCGCGTCATTGACTATTTCAACGGCTGGGTAGAGACCCTGAACGCGCGGAACGATGTGATGATGGTTCGCTACGAAGACATGCGGACCGAACCCGAGCGTGAACTGTCCCGGATCATCGCCTTCACCGGCACACCGGGCACAGAAGATGAAGTGCGCGACGCGGTGGACTTTGCCGCCTACGACAACATGAAAAAACTCGAGGAAAGCCGCTTCTTCAAGGGCAGCGGTGCCCGGGTCAAGCCCGGCGACAGCGCGAATCCGCAGTCCTTCAAGGTACGGCGCGCCAAAGTGGGCGGCTACCGGGATTACTTCAGCGACGAGGAATGCGCGCAGCTCGACACCCTGATGGAAACCCTGCACCCGGTATTCGGTTACGGCCTGTCCAGCAGTATTACCACAGAGATAAGCGAGAGCACCGATACTTCCGAAAACGACAATGGGCATGATCTAGCCAAACAAAACACAGGCACCCCCACAGCATGAACATGATGATCAATGAGTTTCTGCAAGCACGGCGGATTTTGTGGAAAAAACTGTCGCGCCGCCTTCTTCACTTACGGATGATACGTAGTGACGAAGCCGAGCGACTGCGCGCCGAGCGGGTGCTGCGCGGCAAGGAGCAGAACAATACCCTGCAGAAAGCGGATTTCGTGGTGGTCTCCTTCGGTAAAAGCGGCCGCACCTGGCTGCGGGTGATGATGTCCCAGGCACTGCGTCTGCACTGGAATATTCCGGGCCATGCCATGCTGGGTTTCGACAACTTCCACAACATGAACCGGCAGGTACCGAAGATCTTCTTCACTCACGACAACTACATCAAGGACTACGCCGGCCAGCCGGATTCCAAGTCGCCGTTCTACGGCAAGAAGGTGATCCTGCTGGCACGTGACCCGCGCGACACCTCGGTTTCCAATTACTTCCAGTGGAAGTTCCGCATGAAACCGAACAAGAAAAAGATCAACAACTATCCCGCTGAAAACTCGGATATCGGCGTGTTCGACTATATGACCAGCCAGCACGGTGGCAGCCTCGCGGATGTGATCGGCTTTCTGAACATCTGGGCCAAAGAGGCCGACAAAATCACCGATTTCCATCTGGTGCGTTACGAAGATCTGCGCCGCGACACCGCAACCGCGCTGCGCGAACTGCTCGACTTTATGGCGATCCCGGTGAGCGACAAACATCTCGCAGCAGCCGTGGAGTTCAGCTCATACGAGAACATGAAGAAAATGGAAGAGCGCAATGCCTCTTCGCCCAGCGGTCGGCTGGCGCCGAAGGACAAGGACAATCCGAACAGCTACAAGGTGCGCCGCGCCAAGGTAGGCGGTTACCGGGATTACCTGGAGGACGATCAGGTAGAGCAGGTGGACAAACTGGTAGTGTCGACACTGGACCCGATGTACCAGTACACCGGGCCCACGTCAAAACAGGATTAAAGCACTAAGGGTTGCTGCACCCGTCAGGATGCAGCCGCCATCTTGGGCGCATCCTTGCCGATGCGCCAACGTTCTACTACTTCGAATGCATCACTACGCAAGTGCCCCTGACGCATTTCATCGCGCAGTTGCTGTTCGGTGATGATTCCCTTCTCAAGACATTCACCAACCAGGCTGAAAAAGAACCGCTCCTGATTCGGATCGGGATGCTCTTTGTAGCGACCGGCCAAACCATAATCACCAAACAGCGCCCTGCGGGCACGGCGCAACCAGTGCTTTGGCGGGAACAGCTGGAACGTATCCGCCGCACGGAAATCCACCTTGAGGCCCGTCTTCCAGGGCTGAGTTTTGCGTTTGGTGTTGTGTAGCATGTGGGTCGCCGGGGTCAGGCGGTCAAAATCATTCCACTCATTTTCAAACAGGCCGATGGTATCCGGGTCCTCCAGCTTGAGGGATACCCAGTCCATGTAGTCGCGCTGTCCGGTGAACATCTCGTTGACATTCTCTTCCAGGCGCCAGTGGGTCAGTTTGGCGCAGTCCAGTAACATCACGCTGGAGGCCATGGCACCCCGGCGTCCTTTGTTGCCGGATTTGGGTCGACACATCAGCGCCGCTCCCTCCATATCCCGGGACAACAAATCCCATACATCACCTACGGCAAACACATCGGGATCGACCACCAACGCCCGGCCCGTGTAATTCATCAGTTGGGGGGGCGCGAACCGCAGCGGGGTGAACGACTGAAGATCATCATTCAACCAGGCGCGCATTTCGCCATCGCGCAGGTAGCGCTGCCCTTCACGCTCCTGCAAACAGGGGAAGTCCCGGTTGTGCATGAAGCGCACTTCGAACTTGTCGTTATGGCTGGAGTTGCGGCGGAACGCGTATTCGCTGATCAATGCGCCGAGCCATTGCTTATGGTTGGCTTGAATAAAAACGCAGTAGTCCAAGGATGACCTCACAATCGTCTAGAAGTGAAACAAACTCTATCGCCTGAGTGGTCGAATCCTAGCAGCTTGAAACGGCCAGATCACTCACCCAGATCAAATAATCGGCACTTTCCCCAGCCCGCAAATATCGCCATTCAAGCAGAATTGGTGGAATACCCCGAATTGGGTAAACTGCCTGTCTCGATCAGTATCGGTCTCCCCATGACGCAATCAGAGCAAACAGCAACTCCACGAGTCTGGCTCTTATTCGGCCAAAAAGCCGGTGACAATAATCAGGCGCTGGCCCTGGCGGAACAACTGGGCTGGCCTTACACCATCAAGACCATCCACCATCAGCCCTGGGAACTAGTTACCAATCTGCTGCTGGGGCCCAACTTGAAAGGCGTCAAACTAAGGACTTCCAGTGAACTGGAAGCTCCCTGGCCAGACTTGATCATCTCTGCCGGGCGTCGCAATGAGCCTGTGGCACGCTGGATTCGGCACCAATCAAGCGGCCAATCCCGCCTTGTCCATATCGGTCGCCCCTGGGCACCACTGGCCAGTTGGGACCTGATTGTTACCACGCCGCAATATTTCCTGCCCGCAGCCGACAACGTGCTGCTCAACCGTCTGCCCCTGCATCGGATCACCCCCGAGCGCCTGGCACTTGAGGCCACTACTGAATCACCCTGGCACAACCTGCCTCGGCCCTATACGGCAGTACTGCTGGGCGGTGACAGCGGACAGTTTGTCTTCACGGCAGAGAAAGGACAACGGATGGGCTTGCTGGCGAACACACTGGTAAAAAGAATGGGCGGATCGGTGCTTATTTCCGATAGCCGGCGCACCCCGGCCGCCGCCAGCGAAGCCTTCTGGAAACAGCTATCTGTACCCGCCTGGCGCCATAACTGGCACGATGGCCAGAACAGCAACCCCTATATGGCCCTTCTCGCCCAAGCAGACCAGCTGGTGGTCACAGGGGAAAGCATGTCCATGCTCACTGAAGCCACCGCCACCGGCAAACCGCTGTTTATCTTCGACATGTCTGACCGGGACAGCCGCTGGTGGCGGCAATGCCACAATTACCGTCACAAACCCCTCAGCCATCGGCTCGCCATGGCACTGGGGCCGCGACGCATGCGCAGGGATATCGCCAGGATACAGGAAGCGTTGGTAGCGGATGGTCGGGCCGTCTGGCTCGATGACGAAAGCATCGGTCAGGGTGAATTATTTTCCGGGAAGAATGTTGCCCCGCGCGAGGCGGAGTGCCGGACCGCGGCACAGCGCATCAGAGATATGTTTGGCTAAAGCGTTTGTAAAACAAAGCACCGTAACCAGCACACTGCGGGTTACGGTGAGGGGCGGACTCAAGCGGCTTTGGCCTGCATACCCGACAGTGGGTGGCGGTCCGGCGGCGGTAAATCCGGGGTGCGGGCCAGCACCTCAAAAGCGTCGTGGCGCACATGGTTCTGGCGCATTTCCCCGCGCAGGAATTCCTCGCTGATTTTGCCCTGCTCCACACACTCCTTGAGCAGCCCGAAAAAGAACAATTCCTGGTGCTTGTCCGGGTGGACCTTGTAGTTGCCCAATAGGCCGTACTCGCCGAACACGTGACGACGGGCGCGCATCAGCCAGCCGATGGGCGGGAACGCCCGGAATTTTTCCGCCGGGCGCCAGTCGGTGGGCAGTCCGGTTTTCCAGGGCTGGGTCTTGCGCCGGGTGGTGTGAAGCATTTTGGTATCAAGGGAAAGCTTATCGAAGTCATTCCACTCATTTTCCAGAAAACCAATGGTCTCAGGGTCCTCAGTTTTGAGGCCGATCCACGGCTGATAGTCCCAAGCCGAATCAAACATGGCATTGAACTGCTGCTCCACCTTCCAGTGGGTGAGCTGGCTGCAATCGAGCAACATCACGCTGCTGGCGACCATCTTGTCGATATACCCTTTCGGACCCGAGCGCATCCTCGCCATAATGGCCTTGCCCTGCATATCCCGGGACAGCAGTTCCCAGATGTCCACCGCAGCAAAAACATCCGGATCGATCACTACCGCACGACCTTCATAATCCATCAATTCCGGTGGCATAAAGCGCGTCGGGGTGAAGGACTGGAGGTCCTCATTCAGCCATACCCGCTTGACGCCATCGCGCAGATAGGACTGTCCCTCACGGGCAGCAAAATACGGGTAGTCACGGGTATCCATGATGGTGACGTCAAACAACTCATTGTGCCGGGAATAGCGGCGCAGCGCGTGCTCCGCCACAATGGCACCCGTTATCTGCTTATGATTGGTCTGGATAAATACACCGTACTTCATGGCAAAACAACCCGACTGATTAGACCACCGCATAATAAGTCAACACCGCCGATGGAATCCATCCGGCCCACCGGATCATTGCGCTTCAATTGATCCGGATCGGATTGCCACCACAGTGAAAACTGCTGCTAGCTGTGGCTCTCCTGCTGAGGGGGGGGGGGTATCCCCAAGGGGATACTGATCAGACCATTGAGCCAGAATAAAGAAAGTCGCGGTGTCAGCTCCAGAGACAAACGGCGGTTTGACCGTTGATCCCCTACACCCGCTTTATGTGAATACCGCTTACTTAAATACACCCTGGCGATAGAGGCGCCAGAACAGCCCCCAGGAATAGATCAGGGGATGGCGGCGCACCTTGTCGGGTATCTCCACCCGCTGTCCCGAATGCCGCTCCAATTTCCAGGCAAGGTAGTCGAGGCCACCGTCGAAGGTGAACAAGGCCTTGAGCAGCCTCAACACCGAAAACGACTTTCCCCACAACTTGCGAAATTTCCAGCGCAGGGGGGCCAGCTTGCGCGACAGCTTGCCGATGTCTGCTTGGTAGTGCAGTTCACCGTCCCGCTCTTCAACCTTCAGTTGAGGCAGAACGCCGCCGGCTAGTTGCAGGGCCTGCTGTGCGTAGAAGTCCCTGGAAAAATGTACCAACTCACGCGCCCTGCCCGCCCGCTCGGTGCGCAACTCGGTGCCGTAGCTCAGCGATAGCCCCTGCTGCCACAACTGCTCGACCGTACCACTGGCGGGCAGTGCCGGCAGCACCTGGGCCAGGAAGGTAGCGCGGGCATCCGCCAGGCACTGTTGCAGAAACGCGCGATCCGGCTCACTGCGACTGTAGACAATGTCGGTAGGCTGGGCGAAACGGCCCCAGAAATAGGATTCGAAACGGCGCAAGGAGTTGTAACGGGCAAAGTCGCGCGCCGACACCACGGCATACTTGCTGCGCACCGAGCGCTCCCCGCTCCCCGCCTCGATGTAAAACACATTGGGTGGCAACAACCAGTTGCCCAATGCCAGGACTCTGCGGCCATAACAGGCCCGGTAGCTGTCGACGATGACATACAAGTCCACCAGCCCTTCATAAAAATCGCCGCTGCGCAAACAGGAGCCGTAGACAATGGCACTGCTCATGGCGGCACCATACTTTTGCCGCAGCTGTGCCAGCAGTGGTTCCAGTGCCTCAAAATGGCTGCTTGTAATAGTCGGAGACTCCGTCATAAGCGCCGTCGCTATAGGGCCAGGAATGACAGTGGCCCGGCGGCGGTAATCACCACCGGCCCGTCTTCCCGGCGCACCGGCACAATTTCCCCATCCAGATTGAAACTGCCATCCATCAGCAGGGTAATTTGCCCCGCGCGGTGGCTGTGGTAGCCATCTGCGGCAGCGGGTTGAGCTTTGCGATTGCGCCGCAGGATGGACAGGAAAGTGCGCAGGAAACGCTTGGCATCGGAGGTGATCAGGCTCATTTTCAAGGGCGCCTCCCCGCTCCCCCAGAAGGGGTGAATGCCCAGAAACAGGCGCTCAAGACTGCTGATGGCGAGAATACGGGCATGAAACTCGCCATACCGCTCACCGTCCAGGGTGACATCCACGGGCAGTGGCTGATTGAATTCCGGGTGGCCACGGACAATGCCCCACAGGGTGCGCACCAATCCCAGCCCCAAGCTGAAATCGTCTCGCAAGCCCCGAGAATGTATTTCCCGGTGAGCGTATTCGCTGGCCTGAATAATTGCCCCGCTGCCAAAAAACATGCCGAAATGCGGCGCCCCGCCAGCGCCCACCTCCACCCGCAACACGTGTCGCTGTACCACCCTGCCCGCGATAAGCCGCTCACCGTGGCTCCAGAGGCAAAGCCGTTCCAGCGCCCGCAGCAGGGAGCCTTTTACCCCCACGTCACCGGCCGTCATATTGGCGGTGCCGCCGGGCAGCAGGGCTATCAGCGGCGGCGTCTTGAATGGGCTGTCCTGCAGCAGGTGGGCAAAGATATGCGCGGCGGTGCCGTCGCCCCCGTTGATCGCCAGCACTTCAACCGACTGACGGGCGATGTTTTCGAGTATCGTGGGAATTTCCGCAGCGGAAGAAGTCCGGTAGTGGAGCAAGCCGGGGCAACGCGAAACCAGTTCATCGACGCGACGTCGCTGGTCGCGGTTGTGGCCACTGTTGCAATTGCTGATCACAGCAATGGGGGTGGTGCGGCAAACCGCCTGCGGAGTCATCATGCTGGTCATACTATTACAAAGAAAGAAGAGGGACATGCCACGCAATTTACCACCCAGTTCTCAGGGCCGATTTTTCCTTGCTGGCCACCGATTCGGCCTTGTTGCAGCGCGCATCATACCGTAGCCGCTACGGCAAAGTCGCCCGCCGGTCAGGGATGACTGCCCGAATCAGGTCGATGGCGGTTTCCCCCATCCTGGGCGCGGTACCCCTTATCTGTAGCGGCAGTCCTATGACGGGGTCCAGCAGGATACTGACAGGGCCCGTCAGTCCCATCAGTTCGAACTCATCCTCGGGCGCGGCGCCGACAGGCTGCACCTGCAATGACACCACCAGTGCCGCCACAGGTTCCTTTACCTCGCGGGTGGTATTGCCGCTCAGCAGGCGGTAATCAACGGCCACCTCTTCCACGCCGGTCACCGCCATCTCCACCCGCAGGTAATCCACATCGGTATAGAGATATTGAGTCCAGCTGTCTCCCAGTTTGTTGAGCGGTCCCGAGCTGACCGCCACCAGCAGGGCATAGGGAGACAGCAGGGGTGGAGAAGCGGACAACGCTTCCGGGAATAGCCGCTGCATCGCGGAGGATTTGGACCAGAGCTCCGGCGACAAGCCACGCTCGGCGGCCAGCGGTTCCCGGCGCACCCGGTAAATACCCTGTTCCAACAGACGGTACTGTTTCATCCGCCGCTGTTTGCCCTCGCTGATGCGCGAACGCTGGTAGACCTGCAGATTATCCGGGTCCATCCAGATCGACACCTGCTCACGGCTGTTGCCGAGTTGACTCTGCACCCTCAACTGCCAGAGGGTGTCCCCCCCGGGGCAGACCGGTTTCATTCGCTCAGGAGATAACCATGTGTCGGCGACACTCGCAGCGGTCACCGGGCTGAGGGAGAGCGATGTCGAGGCCTTTAGCCACAAGTAATTCTTTGCGTAGGCCAATTCCGTCCACGGCGGGGTTGCGGGCTGCTGGCCGGCGAGAACCGACGACGAGCCAACCGCGCCTTGGGTCAGTGCCAGCGCTAACAATCCAACTTGTAACAAGCTTCTCAACATGGAGAACTTCCCACCCTCTCGGCACACGGATGCCGATATCCTGACGATTTCAGCTTGAAAACGCCAGCGGCCCCGGGAGCACCCGGTGACCCCGGAAGCAGCCCGATAACATTCCACTGACACCATTACCCCGATACCATGACATAGTATGCTCAGCATCCAAGCTTTGTGTGGCAACACAATAATCCCGAGAAAAATGAATCCCGAGAAATCCGCAACCCATCGCAACAGTGACCGACTTTCGTTACCAAAAAGCGGGACTGTCCACCTGTGGCTAATGGCGAGCGATGAAATCCACTGCGGTGCGAAACAATCCAACTGGGTCAGCCTCCTACCTACAGGGGAGCGCGAGCGGGTTTTGCGCCAACTGGCGCCGGAGGATAAACAACAGGCCCTAGCCACCCGGGTGCTCATTCGTGCAGTCATCTCCGCTTACCTGGGAGAAAACCCCGGTGACTGGCGTTTCGACGCCTCGCCAACTGGCAAACCCTTTCTGATCGATGCCCCAGAACCTGTGGCATTCAACCTTTCCCATTCCGGTAATCTGGTGGCCTGTGTCATAAGCGGGGAGCAGGTAATCGGGGTGGATATCGAAGATAGTCGTGTGGAACGCAACTTCCTCGCTCTTGCCAGGCGCTTTTTTGCCCCGCAGGAGTACACAGAATTAGCCAGCCTGCCCGCCGCTGCGCAGGCCGACTACTTCTACCATCTCTGGACCCTGAAAGAATCCTGCCTAAAGGCCAGGGGACGGGGATTGGCCAACGGACTGGACAGTTACCGCTTCCAGCGGGACAGCCACGGCAAATACCACCTCTCCGCCCCGCCGGATACATCAGGACAATGGCAGCACCAGTTACTCGCCGAACAGCCCGGATATCAAATTGCCATTAGCCAGCGCAGTACCCACCAGCGGCCTCCCGACATGTGCGTTGAAACCTACCGTATGGACTCGGAGCGGTTGTTAACATTATGGCGGGGACAACACTCACCCCATCTGTAACAGTTGACTCGACTCCCTTGTAGGCATAAGACGTATAATGGTCAACCTTCACCACAGATTCTGAAGTCGTAGAGGCTTACCGTTGTATGAAAACCACTGAGTCTGTTTGTCTGGCCGACGTTATTGAGCTGATGCTCGACGCAGTCTGTGTGGTCGACCGGCTGGGACATTTTGTGTTCGTGAATAAGGCGTTCGAACGCATCTTTGGCTACCGAGCCAATGAAGTGATCGGCAAGCCTATGCTTGATCTGGTGTTCCATGAGGACAGGGAAAATACGCTCCAAACGGTCGAGACACTCCTGACTGGCGAACCTAAACCCTGTTTCGAGAACCGCTGGATTCGCAAGGATGGACAGGTGGTTCATGTACTCTGGTCTGCACGCTGGTCGGAGGAGCATCAAGTCAGAATTGCCGTGGCCCACGATATTACCGAGCGCAAGCAGATGGAAGAGCGGCTTCAGCATATGGCCGGGCATGACCCACTAACGGGTTTACCCAATCGCGCGCTGCTGCTGGATCGCATACAAACTGCGCTAACACTAACGCGCCGTGACCAAACCCATCTTTCTTTATTGTTTATCGATATTGATGGCTTCAAGCATATCAATGACAATTATGGCCACTTTGTCGGCGACGCGCTGCTACACAAGATCGCACAGCGGCTCCGAAGTTGTGTACGGGAATCCGACACGGTGGGACGCCTGGGTGGTGATGAGTTTCTCGTCATGTTAAACAGAATCCGTATGCTTGATGACGCACTCATGATCGCAGAAAAAATCCGCGCTGAGCTTGAACAACCTTTTGAGCTGGAGAGCCTTCATTTGTGCATCGCCCCAAGCATTGGTATCGCGAATTACCCCGATAGTGGAGAAGATTACCAACAATTAATACACAACGCAGATCAAGCCATGTATCGGGCAAAAAATGCCGGCGGAAACCAAATTGCTGTTTTTTGAACACCATGGGCTTAGCCGTAGCTGTGTTGAACATTTTGAGCGATCCAGCAGTGGCCGCAAGCCGTCATTTTATATTCAGGGCATTCCCTACCCCACTGTCACAAACCAAGTCCGCCAACGCTTAAAAAGTCGGCGACCGAACGTGACAGGTTGATTTAAACCCAGATTAATTACGAAGAGGCAAAACCGATGTCAGGCTACGTACCTGAAGAATTTGTAATGTTAAAAGGAGAAATATTGGACGGGATGGTTGATGCTCTTGAGTCTGCCGGAGAAGATGCAGATTACACTGTTGTAGCAATCGATACCTGTGCAACCATTCTTGAAGATTATCTTGAAGAAGTATTTTCGCCATCCATCTATGGCCGATCAAAAAAGATTATGGACGTGGTCAAGTTTACGATAAACGAACTCAATGAACTCAATGATGACTGCAACCAAAGCCTTATCGAGAGCGAACAGCGCGATCAACTTCGTGAACTGATTGTTGCCTCTGCGGCCTATGCCGGACTCGAAACAGATAAGCAGGACATAACTGAGGACTGGCGTGCGTGGTAGCATATCGTAGGTACTATGTGGGTTTGTAGAAATTTATAACGATGGATAAATTGAAGACTGAACTAGCATCACTTTATTGGACAGTCACTCAAATTAACGTTAGACGCATGGGTCCCAATGGCTTACAGCTGGTCAGAAACGGAAGTCGAAGCGGCGGTTGAAGACTACTTCAACATGCTCCGCTTGGAACTAACTGGAAGAAAATACAACAAGGCAAAACATCGCCGGGCACTGATGGAGCGCCTCAATGGCCGCTCGGATGGGTCGGTTGAATTGAAGCACCAAAATATCAGCGCAGTAATGATCGAAATGGGCATTCCCTACATTGATGGCTACAAGCCCCGCTCAAATTACCAACGCACACTATTGCCAAAAATGGTGGCTAATTACCTAACCAACAATCCTGAACTTCAAACCTTATTTCAACAGGATTCAGACGTGGTGCCATCCATTCCATCGGTCATGGACTTTTTGGCAGCGTTTGAGGATCCACCCAATAGTGAAGAAAAAAGGACTCCGGTAACAGCTGAGCCACAAGCAATCTACAACCCAGCCGGTGTGAATTACCTCGAACGGGAAGCCCAGAACCATTTCCTTGGTGATGCAGGGGAAGAGTTCGTCATAAATTACGAAAAAGCTAGGCTCATCTACGCAGGGAAAACAGCACTTGCTGATCGTATTGAGCAAATTTCCTTCACGATCGGTCCGTCCGCAGGCTTCGACATCCTTTCGTTTGAGAAAAATGGAACAGATCGCTTTATCGAGGCGAAGACAACTAAATATGGCAAGAACACACCGTTCTTCGTTACACCCAACGAACTGGAGTTTTCACGAAAGAATTCAGATCGTTACTTTTTGTATCGAGTGTTCAAGTTTCGTGCAGATCCCCGCATGTATACCTTGCATGGACACCTACAGGACCAGTGCAAATTAAAGCCTTCGCAATTCTTAGCAAGCCCGGTATGAAACCTAATAAAAGCGATAGATTAATCGTGGAATTTTAATTTGGCGACAAGGGAAGGTTTGACTCTCCGCAAGCGGCTCTGGTCTTGTAAGAGCGGCACCCCACCGTCGCAGGCTCCGGCGCTCAAAACAGCTTGCGCCGTTTTGTCGAACCGGGATACGTTATATCCATTGCACTTATTTAAGCCATAAAAAAAACCCGGCATTGAGCCGGGCTTTTTATAAATGGCGGTGAGGGAGGGATTCGAACCCTCGATACGTTTCCGTATACACACTTTCCAGGCGTGCTCCTTCGGCCACTCGGACACCTCACCGTGTATAAACTTTCACTTGTATTTCACCTTTGGGGCAGCACGCCTGTGTGCTCGTTACTTGGGGCAAACCCCTCGCCCTGCAGGTCGCCGTCACAAGTTCCGGCGCTCTCTGCGGCAAAGCCTCGGAGTCTGACACCCCGGCACTTCAGCGCTTATTTTGAGGGGCGCAACTGTACACAAGCACCCTCAAAAAAGCAATTCTCAAGGCCAGCTTTGAAAGTACTCTGAAACAGCGGCTTCCGGTGCGGGTGGCGGCATAAAATCCATGGTTCCCAGATAGAGAAAACCAACGATTTTCTCTGCTTCCTGTAATCCGAGACCTGCCATCACTACTTTATCGTAAGCGTAATCACCTGTACGCCAGATCGCGCCAACATTCTGTGCATAGGCAGCGGTAATCATGTTCTGCACCGCAGCGCCGGTAGAGATCACTTGTTCAATTTCAGGTACTTTTTGGTTCGATTTAGGACTCGCGATTGCCACAACCACCATTGGCGCTCGCAAGGGTCTGGCCAGGGCACGCTCCCGCTCTTTGTCACTCAGGGCGCCATTTTTGGTTTCTTCGGCACGGACAAATAGCTCTCCCAGTGCATTCAGGCCCTCGCCCTCCAACACCAGGAAGCGCCAAGGGCGCATGCGGCCATGGTCCGCTGCGCGGAAAGCGGCTTTCTGGATATTGGCCAACACATCGCCGGAAGGTGGTGGCGCAGATAATCTCGGTGCCGAGACCCGCTCGTGCAATGCTTTAAGTGCATCCATCTGTGAACCCTTGTTTGAGGCTGGCTTGAATAACGTCTGCCACGCCGGGGATCATGGACATTTAGCGCCAGACATCGTGTAATTAGCGGCACTGATCGACATGCCGGGGGCAATATCTTACAGGATGAATGCTGAGAGTTCGAAAGAGACCGCAAGGTTTTTACATTATCAAGGGCTGTTTCGCTTTCTCACTGGTTTTGCTGGTATTGCATCACTGGCGGTCAATTATCGGGAATTAAGCCATGATCTGAACAAAGCAGTGCCGCTGTTGATGGTGGTGGTATACATCGCCCTCGCCCCGGTTATTTTGCAACGCATCAGCCAACCGACAAAAGCCCGTGCCTGCCAATTGTTGGCCCTGATAGACGCCCTGCTGCTAGGTTGTTTGATAGCCCTACTGCACCTTAGCCCACTGCCCTCTTTGCTGTTCTTTCTGGCGCTACAATTCAATGCCCTTGCCATTGGTGGTTGGCGAAAATTAATCGCCGACGATGTTGCGCTGTTTATCGGATTACTGGCAGTGGTGTTGGCCTATTCGTTTCCCTGGACGATGGAGGTAGACCTTTTTACCAGTCTGCCCCCCATGATCGCTCTCGGTCTATATACCTGCATTTATGGACGCAATACCTCGACTGAAATACTCAGCGATGGCAAAAAAATCAAGGAACTGGAAAGGCAGCAGATTCAGCTCAAACTGCGCAACTATCGGCTGTCAAAATATTTATCGCCCACCCTATTGAAAGCCATCCAGTCAGGCAAAGACGTCAAGCTGGAAACACACCGCCGCAAGCTGACTATATTTTTCTCTGACATTAAGGGCTTTAGCGAATTAGCTGAAGAGATGGAAGGTCAGCCACTGACCAACCTGCTCAACAATTACCTGACGGAAATGTCCCAAATTGCCATCAAGCATGGAGGGACCATCGACAAGTTCATTGGTGACGCGGTAATGGTCTTTTTTGGCGACCCCAGCACCAAGGGCGTTAAAGAAGATTGTGTCGCGGCCGTCTCCATGGCCATTGCCATGAAAAAACACATGAAAGAGTTGCAGCAGCGATGGGTTAGTCAGGGCATTCAGAAGCCGCTGGAAATTCGCATGGGCATCAATACCGGTTACTGTGCGGTGGGCAACTTTGGCACAGAGGACCGACTCGACTACACGCTGCTCGGCACTGAAGTCAATCTGGCTAGCCGCCTGGAATCTGCTGCCCAGCCCGGTGAAATTCTCATCTCACACGAAACCTATTCGCTGGTGAAGGAATTGATTCTTTGCGAGGATCGGGGTGACATTCAGATTAAGGGCTTTCAGCACCCCGTGAAGGCCTATGCCGCCATTGATTTACGTAGAAACCTGGGCGGTGCGCACCAGTACTTCGAGCACATCACTGACGGATTTTCCTTCTACATGGATACCGACCGCATCCGCAATTATGATCAGGACAAGATTCTCCAGTCGCTGATTGATGCAGCCAATCACCTGCAAAGCCGGAAGAAAAAATAGCACCTGCGGCTTTACCCGATGAGCAGCCCTATCCTTCCACCGACGAAACTTACTGTCGGGACATCCTTAGCCGCGGCGCTTCGGTATTGCTGGAACTGCGATAGGGGTTGATATCCAGGCCACCACGCCGGGTGTACCGGGCGTAGACTTCCAGATGTTCCGGTGCACAGAGTTCACTGATCTCGGTGAAAATCCGCTCCACACACTGCTCATGAAAATCCTGGTGGTTGCGGAAAGAGATCAAGTAACGGAGCAATCCCTCCCGATCTATTGGCCAGCCGGTATAGCGAATCAGGATACTTGCCCAGTCCGGCTGCCCGGTGACCGGGCAGTTGGTTTTCAGCAGGTGACTGTAGAGAGACTCGGTTACCACCGTCTCCCGGCTCGCAAATCCCAGCAAGCTGGCATCCGGCAGGTAGGTATCCACCTCGATGGGCAAGTCGTCCAGGCATATGCCGTGAAATGTGCCGATACCACGGTGGCGGAAACTGTCTGCCATATGGATACCCACCTGCACGGGGCCCACCACGCACTTGGCAATATCCTCCTCCAGCAGTGCCGAGATATCCTGAGCAGAACGATAGCGTTCCTGATTGAGAGAGTTCAGATACAGCTTGAGGGATTTGGACTCAACCAAATTGACGGTATCGCAAGGCATGGAAATTTCCGCCACTGCGACCACAGGCTTGCCCCTCATATCCAGCCAGGACAACTCATAGCCCGTCCACAGGTCAAAGCCAAAGAATTTCGGCTCGCCGGAGATACCCAACACCTGACGCCCTTCGCTACGAGGAATGGCGTGCAGTACTTCCGGGCTATAGCGCGATGGGTACTCGGTAACAGCGCCCAGCAATAGGGATTTATCCACCTCAGTTCACCTCAACTCAACTGCGCAGCTTCTTGCCGCGCTCCAACAGGTACAGCGAATAGACAAACAGTGCCACACAAAACGCAATCACGATCACGAAGGCCCACACCACATCAATATCAGACACACCGAGAAGACCATAGCGAAAGGCATTCACCATATACAGCACTGGATTAGCTTGAGACACACCCTGCCAAAAGGCTGGCAGCATGCTAATAGAGTAGAACACACCGCCCAGGTAGGTGAGCGGCGTCAACACAAAGGTCGGGATAATAGAGATATCGTCAAAACTGCTGGCGTAAACAGCGTTGATAAATCCTGCCAGCGAAAACAGCACTGCGGTGAGAAACACAATGGCCACCGTGACCCCCATATGGCTTACCTGAAGATGGGTAAAGAACAGTGACAGTAATGTCACGATCACCCCCACCGCCAGACCACGGGCCACACCACCGATGATGTAGCCAACCAAAATGACATAATTGGGCACCGGGGAAACCAGCAACTCCTCAATACTGCGCTGGAACTTGGTGCCAAAAAACGAGGACACCACATTGGCATAAGAGTTGGTGATCACCGACATCATGATCAAGCCGGGCACCACAAATTCGATATAGCTGAATCCGGACATCTCACCAATGCGCGGGCCGATCAACCGACCAAAGATGACAAAATACAGCGCGATGGTAATCGCCGGCGGCAGCAGGGTTTGTTGCCAGATCCGCATAAAACGACGAATTTCTTTTACCACGATGGTGCAAAATGCCACCCATTGCTGCTGAGCATTCATACTTGCATCTCCTCACCATTTTCGCTGTGAGGTTCCACTAGGGACACAAACAGCTCCTCCAGGCGGTTGGCCTTGTTCCGCATACTGAGCACATGGATGCCCCGCTCACTAAGGCTGGCAAACAGTTCGTTCAGGGATTGGTGTTTTTCCACCGCCACCTCAAAGCTGTGGTCATCGATCAGCTGCCCGGGATAACCCTCAATGGCCGGAAATTCTTTCAGCACCTCCCGGGTATCCATAATGAACACCTCCTTGTTCAATTGCCGCAGCAATTCCTTTACCGAGGTATTCTGGATGATATGGCCACGATCAATAATCGCCACATTGCGGCACAGGCTTTCCGCCTCTTCCAGGTAATGGGTGGTGAGGATAATGGTGGTTCCTCGAGCATTGATCTCTTTCAGGAACTGCCACATGGAACGACGCAATTCAATGTCCACGCCCGCCGTTGGCTCATCAAGAATCAGTAACCTCGGCTCATGGACCAGTGCTCGGGCAATCATCAGGCGGCGCTTCATCCCACCGGACAACGTCCGTGAGCGCTGCTCCCGCTTATCCCACAACCCCAGTTGCCTGAGGTATTTTTCAGTGCGCTGTGCCGCCAGTTTTGCTGGCAAGCCATAGTAACCCGCCTGGGTTTTGACGATATCAAACACCTTTTCAAACTGGTTGAAATTGAATTCCTGCGGCACCACACCGATGTTCTGTTTGGCCAGGGAAAAGTTTTCATCGATATCGGTGCCAAAAACGGATACCTGCCCACTGGTCTTCTTCACCAGAGAGCAGATCACCCCAATAGTGGTGGACTTGCCCGCTCCGTTGGGGCCGAGCACGGCAAAAAAGTCGCCGGGCTGGACATCCAGGCTGATGCCTTTCAGCGCTTCAAAACCGTTGTCGTACTGCTTATGCAGATTGCTAATGGATAGTGCGGCGGTCATAACATCTCAACTTATCGTATTCTGGAGCTTGTCGTCAGATGCCAGGGATGGGTAATGGCTGGTATGTTTCGGATCTGGGTGACAAGGAGGCTGCTAGTCTAAATGACTTTGCAAGAATTTGCGGGGACAAAACCAAAAAAGCGCAGGCCACGAATGACACTGCGCTTGAATTTGGAGCGGGAAACCGGGTTCGAACCGGCGACCTCAACCTTGGCAAGGTTGCGCTCTACCAACTGAGCTATTCCCGCATTTTTCACCACGAAGGGCGATAAAAATTGGCGTCCCGTAGGGGAGTCGAACCCCTGTTACCGCCGTGAAAGGGCGGTGTCCTAGGCCTCTAGACGAACGGGACAATTGCTTCTCATCAAGAGAGGCGCGCATTCTATGAAGCCGAATCTGCCCTGTCAACCCTGCATTTGTTTTTTCTAACGTCTCACAAAGCAGAACGGCACCACAATAAAAGAGACTCCGTTTCTGCACATTGAATAAAAGGCTCAGACTTTCTTTTTCAGGGTTAGAGAGGCTGAATTGACACAATAACGCAGGCCCGTAGGTGCCGGGCCATCTTCAAACACATGGCCAAGGTGGCAGCCACAGTGAGCACAGGTGATTTCGGTACGAATCATCCCGTGACTGACATCGGGATGTTCGGCGATATCACCCTCAGACAACCCCTGATAAAAGCTCGGCCAACCACAACCAGCATCGTATTTACTGGCTGCATCAAACAACGGGTGACCACAGCACTTGCAAGCGTAAGTGCCGTCGGCCTTTTCATGGCAATACTCACCGGTAAACGGTCGCTCCGTACCTTTTTCACGGCAAATCCGATATTCCTCGGGGCTTAGTTTGGCTCGCCACTGCGCTTCATCATCCTTTTGGCTATCCGCCATGTTGCCACCTCACAGATTGCTTAGTTATGACAGGGTTTTGATATACAATGAGTTTTTTCTCAGGGTTTGACAACCAACAACGGCAATTTATGCAACATATCAAGAAATCCGACAAACTGGATAACGTCTGCTACGACATTCGCGGGCCGGTGCTCGACCACGCCAACCGGCTGGAAGAAGAGGGCCTGCGCATCCTCAAGCTGAATATCGGCAACCCGGCACCTTTTGGTCTGGAAGCCCCCGACGAAATCATTCACGACGTGATTCATAACTTGGCCAATGCCCAGGGGTATTGCCACGCCAAGGGGCTTTACAGTGCCCGCAAGGCGGTGATGCAGCGCTGCCAGATTATGGGTATTCCCAACGTTGAAATTGATGATGTGTTTCTCGGCAACGGTGTCAGTGAACTGATTGTCATGGCCATGCAAGCGTTGCTGAATAATGGCGACGAAATTCTGGTACCAGCTCCCGACTACCCTCTGTGGACCGCCGCGGTCACCCTCGCAGGGGGCAAAGCCGTGCACTATCTGTGCGACGAGGCCAACGAATGGCAGCCGAACATTGAAGATATCGCCCGAAAAATCACCCCGAAAACCCGCGGTATTGTGGTGATCAACCCCAACAACCCGACGGGGGCTGTCTACAGCGAAGACGTTCTGAAACAGGTTGTTGAGCTGGCCCGCAAGCATGACCTGATTATTTACGCCGACGAAATCTACGACCGGATTCTCTACGATGACGCAGTGCATATTCCACTGGGCAGTCTGGCTACTGACGTGCTCTGCATCACCTTTAACGGGCTGTCTAAAACCTACCGGCTGGCTGGTTTCCGCTCCGGCTGGCTGATTGTCAGTGGCGCCAAGCACCGCGCCCGCAGTTATATTCAGGGTATTGAAATGCTGGCCTCCATGCGCCTGTGCGCCAATGTGCCGGCCATGTACGCTATCCAGACCGCACTGGGAGGCTACCAAAGCATTAAGGATCTGGTCGTACCTGGCGGGCGGCTTTACCAGCAACGGGAAAAAGCCTGGTCGCTACTGAGTGCCATTCCCGGTGTCAGCTGCGTCAAGCCAAAAGCAGCGATGTACCTGTTTCCACGCCTCGACCCGGAGATCTACCCCATTGAGGACGACGAACAACTGGTGCTGGATTTGTTACTGGAAGAACGGATTCTGCTGGTACAGGGCACCGCATTTAACTGGCCCGATCCGGATCACTTCCGCATTGTGTTCCTGCCCCGGGAGGACGATCTGGAAGAAGCCATCAATCGGCTCGCTCGCTTTCTGGAAAAATACCGTCTCAGCCATCCGGTGACCAAGCCGAAACTGACTCAGGTCGCGCCGTAACTGGTCGAGTAGATACCGTGACCTACCGGATAAAGGATACGGTCACGGTAACCGGTCAATACCGGGATATAGCCCGCCAGTGCTTCATCGAGCTGCGGATCGTTACTGTCCACCAGTAACGGTCTGCCGCTGAGATCGGTGATCTTGGTCTTGGTCGCCACCACGATAAGATTATCTCGCCCGACCCGATTGAGAATACTGGGGGTCAGTTGCTGATTGCCCCGCCCAAGCAATATGCCCTGCCCGCCGATGGGGGTAATAACAATTTTTACAGCACCTTGATGCTCTTCAAGTGTCCGTTCAATACCTGAGGCCGCCACATCGGAAGCCAATAGTTGCCGGTTCCGTATCAGGTCCACCCCCAGCAAAGTGTTATCAAGCCCCATTACCTCCATCAATCCCGCTGTGGTGGAGCCAGGACCGATGATATAGAGACAGTCATCCTCCATTTCTTCGAGAAGCGTTTCAGCGATATCCTGCAGCACCAGCTCTTCTACCTCCCGGCCACCAGATTTCACCTGCTGCACAAACTGCCCCGCCTGTGGCACGAGCAACTCCCCGTAATAGCGAGATGTTACCTTGCCCCGACGGAGTGCCTCTTCATCGATATCCCGCACTTCCTGCAAACGGATATCAACCAGGTTTCCGCGAATCAACTGAACAATGAGTTCTCCTGCCGCTTCCGGCGTAACCGCGTAAACCCCGGACTGCATTTTCACCCCCGCTGGCACACCCAGCACAGGCTGACTTGCTGGCACGGCATTGCAGATATTGCGGGCAGTTCCGTCCCCACCGACAAACAACAACAGGTCGACACCCTGATCAACCATCGCCCTAGCGGCCTGTTCGGTATCCTCAGGTGTGGTTTGCCCGGTGTGTTGCTCACCAACTAGTCGGGGACTAAAGCCACAATCCCTGGCAACGTCTTCACCCATACTCCCGATACCTGTCACCAGGGCAATACTGCTGTTGTCGAACGTTTTGGCCACCCACTGCAACGCTCTCTGCGCCCGATCCGATGCGCGCAGCTCACTGCCGCGCCTCAGCGCCTCTGCAGCGGTATCGGCTCCATCGCTACCCTTGAGGCCGGCGGGTCCGCCAACACCAGCCAGAGGATTAATAATCAAGCCCAGTCTAAACACACACCACTCCATCAATCAGGCAAAAATTTTACGCTGAGACTTGCCCTAACGGTCAATCATGGTATGTTCAGGGAAAATAAACATAACCACTAGCAATAAAGATTATGAACCAGCATTCCAAAAATAAGACGACAGTGTCAGAACCCCATCCGGATTTCCACGGCGCAGCGGTCATTGATGAAGATGGCAATGAAATCCCCATCACTGAAGGCATGCTGCAAGAAGCCTTTGAAGAACTGGAAGAATCCGCGCCGAATGATTTAACGGACGACTGATACCCACCACGTCGTCACCGTTTTAACGACATGGCTAACGCATGGAACGGGGCTGTCTGATCGGACATCAAGCTATTTTGAATTTCAGCGCGGACAGTTGATCAGCCAACATCTTGTCACCAACACCCCGGACGCGGTAATGGGAGAACTCGAGCCGCTGAGGGTAGTCTTTTCGCAACTGGTCAAAAGCCACAGCGCTAGCACCCACATCCGCGAGCAGCGTCTCCCGCATTTTCCGGTCATCTTCAGCCACGTCGTAAACAGCCAACACGGCTTTCGCCAGAGAAGCCCGTTTAATGAGCTCTATCATCTCCTTTGGTTCTTGCTGTTCCGGTACAGGTCGGCCCAACCAACGGCAGAAGGCATCTCGCACCATTCGCGTACCATTGACCTTGCCGTCCCAACTATAACCGGCAATATGCGGCGTGCCGATGTTCACCTGTTCCAGTAAAGCCAGGGAAATCTCTGGTTCGTTCTCCCATACATCCAACACCACCTGCCAAGCCTGCTCGGGCATCAACCGCAACAACGCAGCGTTGTCCACTACAGCGCCGCGACCGGCATTCAAGAGCAGGCATCCCGGCGAAAAGCGTCGCAGTGCCTGTTCGTCGAGCAAGTGATAGGTGGGGTGAGGGCCAGCGGTTGTCAGCGGCGTGTGCAGGCAGAGAATACTGGCTTCAAGCACCTCATCAAATGAACACAGGTCAGGAATTTGCTCAACGCTGAGAAATGGGTCATAACAGCGGCAAGGTACCCCGAGGGCTTTGAGGGTACGATAGAGCCTCCCACCAACATTGCCACAACCGATAATACCCACCGTTTGCCGCAACCAGTCCGGGCGAACACGGAATAAAGCAGAGAGTACATACTGCACGACGGCGTCGGCATTACAGCCCGGCGCACTGGCAAAGGCTATATTGCGATTGGCCAGATAATGCTGGTCGATATGATCGATACCAATGGTGGCGGAACCCACAAAGCGCACGGAGCTGCCTTCCAGCAGCGCTGAATTGACCCGGGTGACTGATCGCACCAGTAACACATCCGCATCCTTCACCTGAGCAGCATGAAGCTCTCGACCGGGATACGTCACCACCTCTCCGTAGGGCGCAAAGAATTCACGCACCAACGGCATATTTTCGTCTGCAACAATTTTCATCAATATTTACGGATCAGGTTGATTCAACTTGATGGCGCGGCCCAATGGAGCTTTACCAAAACCCATACGCTGGCAGAAATCTGCCAATCCATCCAGCATTATCGGTTTGCGCTCTGATTGCGCCTCACCAATCAGTACATTTTCGTCAATCGGCGTCAGGCGTCGTGCAATATCCAGCTGCTCGCGCCCGGCAGTGATTTTGGCTGAAAGTTTGGCGGCTCCGCGTACCGGAATCTCGGCCACCTTTTCTCCGGCAGCCAGTATGGCATCCAGATTACCGAAATGTGCCAGCAAGGCTAAGGCTGTCTTTGCCCCAACCCCCGGCACACCGGGAATATTGTCCACGGGGTCACCCACCAGCGCCAGATAATCTGCCAGCTGTTCCGGCCAGATGCCCATCTCTTGCCGCACACCCTCCCGATCACGAGCATCGCTACGTCCGAAATCCCATATCAGATCTTCGTGACGTAACAGTTGCGCCAGGTCCTTGTCGCGGCTTACCACAATCACCTGATGACCATCTG
Organism: uncultured Porticoccus sp.; assembly: GCA_947259505.1. GTDB lineage: Bacteria > Pseudomonadota > Gammaproteobacteria > Pseudomonadales > Porticoccaceae > Porticoccus. The sequence goes on from CAMYLT010000002.1 coordinate 385,009, forward strand.
TACGACCCCTGCGGGCCAACGTGCCGATAATGTCATCCGCCTCATGGCTGTTGCTTGCCAATCCGCTAATCCCTAAAAGTTCGGTCACCTCGGCACAGGCATTCAGCTGAAATGCCAACGCTTCATCCGGTAACGCCCGGTTAGCTTTGTAAGCAGGGTAGATGTCGTTGCGAAAACAACTGCCAAGACTCTCGTCGAAGGCCGCGACAATAAATTGTGGCTGCTGCTGTTCCAACAAGCTCAGCAAAAAACTCAGATAGCCGTAAACCGCTTGGGTGGGGTAACCCTCTTCACTATGCCAACGCTCAGGCAAGACGAAGTAATGACGAAAAATGTAAATGGAGGCATCGACCAAGTAGAGCGGTGCCAACATCATAGATTGGCCGAGCTGAAGTGGCTGGCATCTCGATAACCGTTGCCACCAAATTCCTCTGCAAGCGCTACCGCCAGCAATGCCGCCCTTGATGGCAAGGGTGAATCACACCACTGACGCGCCTGTTCGGCCACCGCATCGACAAAGGTATCACTGGCGCCAACCTCCCCCGCCAGGTTATCGGCGCTGATCCGAAAACGGTGGTCGGCGGCGCGGGATAATATCCACTCAAGCGCCTGTGGTTTGACCTCCACTTGCTCAAAAGAGCACTGTTGCTGCACAGTGCGGCCATCCGGGTTGTACCAGTAGCCGAAGTCCACCAACTGGCGACGTTGCTCACCGGCAAGACACCAGTGGGCGATTTCATGCAAGGCACTGGAAAAATAGTCATGTCGAAAGATCAGCCGGTGATGGCCACACTGATCATCAGCTGGCAGATAGATGGGTTCGTCCCCCTCGGCAATGAGGTGGGTATTACAGGACCCGGAGAACAGTCGATTGAAAACATCCATCAACCGCCTGGTCCGCGGATCAAACACTTCATGCCTACCAGACAATATCCACGTCCTCACGGCAGCGGGTGCTATCAATGCGTTGCAGATAATCCAGAGAAAGAAACTCGCGACCGGCCAGCAAATGCTCCACATACCAGCGAGCTGGCCGGATGTTATTGTCAATCACAGCGGGGTTGGCGATATAGATCCAGGCGGGAATTTCACCGATAGCAGTCTGAACCCGGAACAGTTCTCGACTGTACATAAATGGCGTGCCTTCATGGGGATCGAGCTTGGCAATTTCGCCAGGATTTGCCAAACGATATAAGACTCCCTCTACTCGTTCGCCACGGGAAAATACAATATTGGCACATGCGAGTTCCGCATCGCGACGTGAACGTTTATTGAAACGTAACCCAAAGCCATCGAGCCAACCGGGGCAAAGATCGATTACTTTCAATGCCCGCTCCGCCATTCTCTGCGGATTCATATTAGAACCATAAGCAAAATAGTAGCTCACAAAATACACCCAAGGTATTGTGCTTAGAAATAATCGGTAGTACCTTATCTTGTGTGGGCGCGCTATAGCTTTCAGCGCCCTACAAGGTCCAGGCCCGACCCGGACGCAGTCCATCAGGCCCTGATCGAACTGCCATTTGAGGAGGCTGTATTATGACTACCTCAACATCCGATCTCAACACGGACAACGTGATCGATCTCTTCACGGGTAAACCCTACTCTTCCCGCTCCAATCACCGCATCATTCGTCTCGCCCCTGAGCTCGATGGCTTGGAAATGATTTACTCCAACGAAGCTCACCCCACTAAATTTTTCAGTATCAAAGTACTGTGCTGGGCATTGCGGGCAGATGGTGAAGTGGTGGGTCTGGTGCCTTGGCTTGATGACATCATGCCCTGCACCGAAATCCAGGACCCACTGAATGGCCACTGGGAAGGTTATTACGACCCGGGTATCGACGAAGTGTTTTTCGAAGCCCCTATCCACAAAGTCCTTGAGTTGGAAACCGCCGCCGAATACTACGACTTCGAGTGCGAAACCGACTGCGATGTGGTTCAGGAACTTCCAGACACCATTGGCACCCATGCAGTGCTTTCCAGCGATGGTTTCAAGAGCATTACGCTGAAAGAAGTTGTCAGCTGGCGCCTGCTACACAACGGCGAAGTGTTGGGCATGCTGATTGACGATGAAAAGGTGGTCAGCACTCCGGTACTACCCGGTGATGAATGCCTTTATCACGCCAAGGATGAAGAGACATTTCGCTACTTCTTCCAGCATCACATCGCCAACAAGATCAAGGCGAAAGATCCGGAAGCTCTCGCTGCCATTTCGATGTTAGTTGAGTCTTGAGTAGTTCGCTGACCGGCGACTGACGCTGGTCGGATAGAAAGCCCGCCCACAGTGGTGGTGGTTTTTCACCCCCCTAAAAATCCGGAAAAAATATTTTTCTCCGGGAAGGTTTCTTTCCCCCTCTTGTTTTTATGACCCTCGAACTCAGTCCGGTAACCGACGCACGTGCCCGGTGACTTCTTCCCGGTCGTGATAAAGCTGCCTAAAATTCAACTCATAGCGAAAAACACCCGCCTCTTCGAGCCGCGCTTCAATTCTGGCTTTGCAGTCCAGCACAACCTGATAGCGCTGCTTCATCGGTAGTTTGAGGTTAAAAACCGCCTCCCGACACCAACCCTTTGCCAGCCAGCGTCCCACCAGTTCTGCTACCCGTGCCGGTTTGTCCGCAATATCACTGACAAGCCATTGCACCGGTTTACGCGGCTCATAGAGGAATGCATCCGCACGAACGTGCTCGACCATACCAGTAGACATCAGTTCTGGAGCCATGGGGCCGTTGTCCACGGCATAAACAGTCAAACCTCGAGCCACTAACTGATAGGTCCAACCACCGGGGGCTGCGCCCAAATCGACGGCGCGGGTGCGTGCTTTGAGCCGATCCGCCCATTCTTCTGCCGGGATAAAAAAGTGCCAAGCCTCTTCCAGTTTCAGTGTGGCCCTGCTGGGGGCATCGCGAGGCACCTTCAATCGGGGAATACCCATTGCCCAGTTGCTACTGTTTTCCATTGTGCTGATACCGACCCAAGCTTCCCTGCCAGATAGAAACAACAAGTGAAGTCGATATTTGGCGGCGGGCTTCATCAATCCCCGCTTTTTGAGAGCCTGACGGAGAGGCACGGTGATCTTCCGACAAAATGCCGACAGCTCCTTGCCTTCATTGGTATCCACATATTCGACACTGAATTCTGCCAGTTTGCCAGGTGCAATTTCCGCCGCTAATTCCACCAAGGGTGCAACGCGGTTCTGTTCCGGCAAGTTGTCCAGTAAGGGCACTGCAGCAAACCACTGTCGTGTGAAAATCAGCTGATTAAAATCCAGCTGCCGCATCAGTTGCCAAGCGCCATCATCGTCGTGTGTGACGTAACTAACCAGGCCGCTGCCTTCGGTAGTTTTGGCGTAACCATAAACCCCAACCGGACCGGCCAGGTCAGTAATCTCGGCCGCTGCTTCTTTCTCAAAACCGGGACGGCAATAAAGTATCAGGTGATTCAACGAGTCAGACTCCGTGCAAATGCCACCACATCAGTGGCAACGGTGTGTAAGTGGTCATCATGATGTAACCCCGAGGCTTTGCGGGGTTTCAGGTCGTGATCGCCATCCTCAAGCCACTGCACCGTAACAGCCGGGCTGAAGGCGACGGCTTCCAGTTCGCAGGGCTTGCCAAACGGATCACGAGTACCCTGAAAAATTTTCGCAGGCGTTATCATGTTTTGGAATTGCTCGACACGCAGCTTTTCCGGCTTACCTGGTGCGTGAAATGGAAAACCAACACAACAAAGCCCATCGGCTCGCAGTTCATCCGCCACTAAGCTGGCCATGCGGCCGCCCATGGATTTCCCACCGATCAACAGGGGCCTTGGCAAATCGTTGCGCTCACTGATTTCCGCAAACACCTGATGCCAGCAGTCCAGCAGTAGAGGCTGTCGATCCGGCGGTCGCTTGCTGCCACCAACGCGGCGCTGCGCCATGTAGGGGAATTCAAACCGCACCACGGTAATGCCCGCCCTAGCCAACCACTGGGCAAATGAAGCCATAAAGTCGCTATCCATTGGCGCACCGGCGCCGTGGGCGAGGATCAGAGTACCGCAGGAACGGTCTTCCGCTCCCCGGTCGATCAAGTAATTCATGATGCTAACTGTCGGAACTGATGTCGGGTGAGGAGGTTACAGGTTTCCGTGACTGGGTCAAAGGTAATCACTACGTCTCCTTTGGTGATTTGCAGCCTGACCTGCTGCACCTTCACCTGGAAATCTATCTCTTCAACGCCATAGTCGGTGGCTTCTCGTGAGACAAAGTCTTCTACCAGGGCATCCAACAATTCTGCGGATAAACGGTCCGGAGGAATTTCGATCACGGGGCAGCAGGCTTCCTGAATTTCAGTGTCATACGATCACTTTCACCAATATCCAGATAGGTTGACCGATCCTTGTTCCCCAGGCGCAACGTCGGAGGCAGGGTCCAGACGCCAGCTGGATGTATCGTCAAATCTTTCGGATTGGCATTGATCTCACTTTTGGCTTCCAGCACGAAACCGGCTTTTTGGGCCAATTCAATCACATATTTTTCCGTCATATAGCCACTGGTCAGCATGGATGCGCGGCAGGTATCCGCTTTGGCACGGTGTTCAACCACCCCCAGAATCCCTCCCGGCTTTAGAACGCGATAGAACAATTCAAATGCCATCGCTTCGCTGTCTGTTTTCAGCCAATTGTGAACATTGCGAAAAGTTAGCACCCGGTCAACGTTACCCTCAGGCACGTCCAGCTGATGGCGGGAAGGATCAAAAGTCGCCATCTGGACGTGCTTATAGGTGTCGGGATCAGATGAGAGCTTGGCCTCAAACTCCTGGCGCGACAAATCAAAAAAAGTCACACCAATACCGCGGGGAAAATGCGCCGCATAAAAAATGCCATCGGACAAAAGTGGCGCCAGAATCTCGGTGTACCAACCTGCTCCAGGCCAGATTTCCACCACCGTCATTCCAGGCTGAACCTCAAAAAAGGACAGTGTTTCCTGTGGATGACGCCAGACATCCCGCTCGACATACGCAGGGGTGCGGTGGACACCCTCAAAAGGTGATGCGAAGACGTCTGTCACGGAAAACGTAGTCAGGAGAATGATCAGGTACAGTGGAAACTTATTGGTCATGTCAGCACCTCGTGAAATCCTTTTAACCGCTTGTCACCGTGGTCTGATCCAGGGTGATAGGCCATAATACGCTCATAACCCTGAAGGGATACCACCATGAAACATTACCTGGTTCTGACGATTATAGCTGACGATCGCCCCGGCATCGTTGAACGCATCGCCGATACAGTGGCCGCGGCAGGCGGCAACTGGCTGGAAAGTAATATGTCCCGTCTGGCGGGGAAATTTGCTGGCATCCTGCTGGTGGATATCGCCGAAGAAAAACAAAGCAGCCTATTGGCATCATTAGAGCAGCTACGCTCACTGGGTATTCGTGTCAGCGGGGAGCCCTGCTCCACGACACAAGCAGCGGCAGGAGAACAATTAGTACTGACGGTGGTAGGGAATGACCGTCCCGGTATCGTTGGCGAAATCTCGGCTATTCTGGCCAGCCTGCACGTCAACATGGAAGAGCTGGATACGTGCTGTGAAGATGCACCGATGAGCTCTGAAATATTGTTCCGAGCGACAGCCACCCTACAGCTTCCTGCAGACCTCGACCGCTATCGGTTACAAGCGGCACTGGAAGGGGTATCGGATGACCTGATGGTCGAACTGGAACACCCGACCACTTAGTTAGGATGGGTTATCCCACCAGTCCTTTAAGCAGCACACCAATGCCATAGGCCATACTGGCTGCGATGCCACCGATGACAACGGTTTCAAGACCAGAGATCAACCAGTGCTGATCGACAAAGCGCCCTTTCATGGCACCCACCCAGAAAAAGGCGACAACGGTTAAACCGGCTGACCAGATAAACGGATCGGCAACCGCCCCCGGCATGATCCAGTTTGCCACATAGGTGATAAGCGGGATGAATCCCACCACGCAGAACGCCACAAAAGTGGCCAGGCCTGCCTTGAATGCATTATGGGTCTGCAGAGATAAACCAAATTCTTCCTGCACCATGGTGTCCACCCACTTTTCCCGGTCGGAGACAATGACCTCTACCGCGTCTTCCAGAAGGTTGCCTTCAAAACCCTTGCGAGCATAAATCTGGCGCACTTCTTCAACTTCACCCTCCGGAAATTTATCGATCTCATCAAATTCCCGCTGGCGAATCTTCTGGCGGTGCTGATTTTCCGCTCGGGTACCCAAATAGTTACTGACGGCCATACTGAAGCCATCAGCCAGCAGGTTGGCAAAGCCAAGGATAATGATGACCCCAGCGGACATTCCCGCGCCTGCCACACCGGCCACAATGGCAAAGGTGGTGATCGCACCGTCGACAGCACCGTAGATAAATTCTTTCAGATAAATAGAATCAGGGCCTTCTTCCAGCCGCTGTGCGATCAGGTGGGGGTGGTGGTGAGCTCTAAACTCTTCCAGCTCACTCAAATCATCATGACTTTCCATTACAACTCCTGGCCATTACAACTTATGGGGCGCCGATAGGTCATATAGGCGGGATCCATCGCAACGGGGTGCAGGTGCAGGCTGGCCAAGCGACGAATCCAGTTGCATGATAGCGCACACCGAAATATATGTACTGACATCATGCTGAATATCGTCCTTTTTGAACCGGAAATACCGCCTAATACTGGCAACATTATACGTCTCTGTGCCAATACAGGATTTGCCCTCCACCTGATTGAACCCCTCGGCTTTGAGCTGGATGACAAACGTCTGCGGCGGGCAGGGCTGGATTATCGGGAATGGCAGGATGCTAAAGTCCATGCCAACTGGTCTGCCTTTGTCGAAAGTGAAAACCCCCAACGGATCTTTGCCATTAGCACCAAGGGCCAACACCGCTATACCGATATCGCCTACCAGCGCGGGGATACGCTGGTATTTGGCCCAGAAACCCGTGGCCTGCCGACGGCATTTCGAGAGGCTTTGCCCCCTGATCACGTACTGCGGATTCCTATGCAGCGTGAAAGCCGCAGCCTCAATCTATCCAATGCTGCAGCACTGATCGTTTACGAAGCCTGGCGACAGCTCGGCTTTGAGGGTGCAGTCTAGGGATAATGACCGTAAAATCACTCGCCGACGGCAACCAACTCTCTCAGCAGATGAATCCAGCTCCCATTGGCCTGTTCTACGGCTCCTCCACCTGCTACACCGAAATGGTGGCGGAAAAAATCGCCACCGAGTTCGGTGATGCCATGGTGGACGTTCATAACGTGGCGGACGTGCCGGTATCCACCATGGCGGATTATCGACTACTCATTCTCGGCATCCCCACCTGGGATTACGGAGAACTCCAGGAAGATTGGGAAAACTGCTGGGACGACATCGACCAGTTGGATTTCACGGGTAAAACGGTGGCGCTATTCGGCCTGGGAGATCAGATAGGCTACCCAGAGTGGTTCCTGGATGCACTCGGCTACCTGTGGGCCAAGGTGCGCAATCTCGGGGCCAACACCATCGGCTATTGGCCGGTGGACGGCTTTGAGTTCGAAGACTCCAAGGCACTTACTGAAGATGGCCAGCATTTTGTCGGTCTGGCCATCGATGACGAAAACCAGTTTGAGCTGACAGATCAACGCATCAAAGATTGGTGCCAACAAATTACCCGCGAGTTTGGCCTGACAGACAGCTAGACGCTATTGGCCGACACAACTGAGTAGCACATGCCAGGCACCTCTACAGACCACATTCACCAAGCTAACGTCCGCTGGGATGAGGATGGCCAGCCCCTGTCTGTCGAATTCGATGATGTGTATTTCTTCAACGACGGCGGCATTGATGAAAGCAGCTATGTGTTCCTCGAACATAATGGACTGCCAGAGCGATGGCGGCATCTGGATCAGCCGATCTTCACCATTGGCGAAACCGGCTTTGGTACGGGCCTTAACTTTCTCATCTCTGCCAATGCCTGGCTGACAGAAGTCCGTGATCCAACTGCCAGGCTGCATTTTGTCTCGGCGGAAAAATACCCCCTCAACCGAGCAGACCTAAAGCAAGCGCTGGCTCGGTGGCCAGAACTGTCTCCCCTAGCCAATGAACTGATTGAACAATATCCTCCAGCCACCGCAGGCATTCACCGCCTCTACCTGGCGGAAAAGAGGATTGTCCTGACCCTTCTGTATGGTGAGGCCAGCAGCATGTTCGCCAGCCTCAAAGGCAGCGACCACCCTTTATTTCACCGCCAGGCCAACCCTCGCATCGATGCCTGGTTTCTGGATGGTTTTGCCCCGGCCAGAAATCCGGACATGTGGACTGAGGCACTTTTCAAAACCATTGCTGACCTGAGTGTTTCGGGCACCACTTTCAGTACGTATACCTCAGCCGGCAGTGTGCGCCGCAACCTGCTTCAAACCGGCTTTACCGTATTGAAGTCTCCCGGATTCGGCCCCAAGCGGGAAATGCTCTACGGACAGATGGCGGAACCCACTCTGGCCCAAACACAGCATACAGACTGGCACCCTGCTGCCTACAATGCCAAACACCAGCCGCCCTGGTACTTACCCTCATCCGCACCCCGTCCCGAGTCAGCTATGGTACTTGGCGGCGGTATTGCCGGTTGCACCACCGCACGGGCGCTGGCGGAACGTGGCATCCCTGTTACCCTGATCGAGCGGCATAATGCCTTGGCCCGGGAAGGGTCCGGTAATCCCCAGGGCATTCTCTACCCCAAGCTCTCCAATAATGCTTCACCCCTTTCACAATTTGGCCTGATGGCGCTGTTGTTTGCCAGTCGCTACCACCAGCAATTTCTAAACAGCTTTGGTAACTGCTGCGGTGTACTGGTATTGCCAGAATCAGAAAAAGAGCAGTCGAGCTTCGAACAAATCGCCGCCCAATACCCCGTCGAGTTAGTGCGGCTAGTAAGAGATGGGCAGATCACTAACGTAGCCGGGATCACTCTCACCGCCAAGCTAGCACTCTTTTTCCCGCAACTGGGCTGGATAAATCCCCCCGCTGTTTGCCAAGCGCTGGCCGATCACCCGCTGATTACCGTAGAACAAGCAGAGATCACCAACCTCGACTATCAGGCAGGGAAATGGCACGCGCTCGATGACGATAGCAACATCGTCGCCTCGGCCCCGGCGGCGATTCTCGCCAGCGCATTCCATAGCAACCGGTTTGAACAAACCCGTCACCTGCCACTAAAGCAGATTCGCGGGCAAATCAGTTGCCTGCCCGCCACTGACACCAGCCTTGCACTGAAAACTGTCATCTGTGGTGAAGGCTATCTGGCGCCTGCCGAAGATGGCACACACACTCTCGGTGCCACCTATAACATCAATGACACCTGTGGTGAGGTTCGTGAATCTGACCACCTGACCAACCTGCAGCAATTAGAGAAAACCGATCCCTCTGCAGCGACGTTGTTTAGCGCAGTGAATACCGCAAACCTCGACGGTCGCACGGCCTTCCGCTGTACCACTACCGACTACCTGCCCATTGCAGGCCCGGCACCAGTGCTGGAGGATTACCAGGAGAACTACGAATTGCTGCGGAAAAATGCCCGCTCCCATATCCCAGTGGCCGGGAGTTACTGGCCGGGGCTGTACCTAAACTGCGGGCATGGTTCCCGCGGTATGAGCTATGCGCCATTGTGCGCGGAATTGCTTGCCAGTGAGATCTGCGGTGAAGTGCCGCCGCTGGCGCTAGAACTTCGCCAGGCGGTGCATCCGGGACGGTTTATCATTCGGGATATGAAACGCAATAAAGACTTAAAAAGATAAACAGGGACTCCCACAGAAGCCCCGCTCTAGCGTTTTTTTCGCACACTTATCAAATTAAAGAGGCTGTCCACACTCATAATGTTGGTTGATTTACAGCCTCGTAGCTAACCTGGTATTTCTGAAAAATTTCTTCAATTTCCCCGTCAACTGTCATGCTGGTGATAGCAGCTTCTACCTGCTGCCCTAACGCCTGATTGGTGTTTTTCACTGCGATGGCAATATCCCATGCGCGACGTGGCCAAGCCACCAGACTTTCATCGGAAATTGTAATTTGGGCTGACTGCCCAGAAGCGGCAACAGACGGCCCTACCCGCCATTCAATTTGTCCGCGCATACCGGCCACGGCATCTATTTCCTGGCTTTTCAGGGCATCAACTGCCTCTATGGTGGAAGGGTAATGTCGGCATCTGTGACAGGGTTGAAAGACGCGGCATTGCCACTGATGGCAAATGTACTGATTATCGCTGCAGCCAATGCTGAGCGCCCCAACAGCTTATAGGTCGGTCTATCGTTACGGGATTTCATCTCTAGCTCCTGAATCTCTTAGCTTTACAAATATTTTTATATTCGGGTTTAGGCGCGACTGATAACTATCTACAGCTTGTGTCACTTGGGAACGTCAGGTCTTGAAACAATAAGATTTCCCATACAATCGAGTATCCAACCATGCCGGATATTCAACAATGACACTTGGGAATGAGTTCATGTCGTAAAAAAGTACCAGACAGGCTGAGCCGAAAATACATTTAGCAATGCAACAAAACACATCGGCAAGATTGCGAATTCAGGGCAATATAAGAGAGAACAACTGGACAAGGGGTTACACGAGCGCGTAACCGCCTAAGATAAATGATTTTTAGCCAAATGCTAAAAATGCAAAGAATTAACTAGTCTTCATACTCCGTTAACTTTTTCTGCGCTTCCCTGGCGTTTTTCGACAGCATTTCTGCCGAACCGGAACCACAGGCGATAATCGTGCGCATCGCCTCTTCCACGGAAACATGGGCTAATAATTCAATACAATCTGCCGGTAGATGATAGGTCAATCCAGAAGTCGGAATGGGGGCCGTGGGGACAAACACGGTAAAAGAACCGTTCGGGTGTCGGCTGGTAACAATCGCCGTCACTGTGACCGGCGATTCCGGCCCGAAGATTTTCGCCAATGCCGTTTGGCCACTGAAGAGAGAAGTTTCGTCACCGACCCCAAGTAGTTGCGACACCACCTCACGAATCGTGCGATAACCCGGTGCCAATTTCGCCAGCCAGCCATCGACATGGCTATGCATCCAAACACCCAGACGGGTTTTAATCAGCAGACCAACCAGGAAACAGGCCGACAATATCAACCCGAACACCACCACGAACGCCAAAAACTCATTCAGTGTGGTTTCTTCTCGCAACATGCCCGTCAATGGGCTGATCAGTTCAGATATCCCGCCAAACAGCCATACAAAAATCATCGCCAATAATGCAATGGGCAGTACTACCGTCAAACCGCCCAAAATTGTCAGGGTAAGAAACGAACGAAAGCGTTTCATGGTCTATCCTCAAATGGCTGGAAATTGATGGGGGGAAAACATAAAGTGGTATTGACCACTATCAAATCAGAATTGCCGTAACACATTTAGACTGACGACTCATTAACGGAGAATGACACTATGAAAGCTAATGTAGGCACTATTGACCGCGTGATTCGCGTTGTTTTGGGACTGGTGCTGATCGCACTGGTTTTCGTGGGGCCACAAACCCCGTGGGGTTGGGTAGGCGTCATTCCACTGGTTACCGGCCTAATCAGTAATTGCCCTTTGTACAGCATTTTGGGGCTAAGTACTTGCCCGATGAAAAAACACTGACCTGATAATTACATCAAACGCTAGAAAACCAAAAAAAGTAGCCACCGGGAAGTTAATATTATTAGCTATCCCGCGTGCGCTGCTTTAGCACTAAAAACTGAAGAATTTCTCTCACACATAACACACACAGCAGGGGTGACAAAAAAGTCTCCTTTTCTGACGCCCCATAGCTGTGTTTGTTACGAGCTTTTTCGGTATAACTTACAAGGGGCGAACGTTGTTAGCGCATGGACCTTTCTGGCCCTGACCAACTTCAAACTCAACTTGTTGACCGTCGTTCAGAGTAGCGTAACCGCCGCCATTCTTGATTTCTGAGTGGTGAACAAACAGGTCTTTTCCGCCATCTTCCGGAGTAATAAAACCAAAACCTTTGTCTGCGTTAAACCACTTAACTGTACCTTTACTCATAATACCCTCTACTTTTTACTTTAACTTGGTGAATGATGATAACTCTGTTTCCGGGCTCACCATTCCGGAAACAGACAGCTTAAATCGAAATTTCACAAACGCTTTAGGTAATGGACTCGCAGCGATGGTGCCGTGAAGCGTACCGCCTTTGGACGAACCTGACCTGTTGCTAAATGATGATCCCACTGTTAGTAACCCAAATCTGCCCACCTAGGGCTAAGCAAATTATTAGCCCCCAACCGCCATATAGCAAGCATCTACGACTGATTACACCGTTTATATGGAGTTTAAAGCCATAAAGGATGCTTGAAGCCACTAAAATCTGCACCACCAAAAGCCCAGCGGCAGCGGAAATAGAGCCAAATTCGGGTTTTAGGCCTAAAAAAAGCGTTATTAGCCCCACAACGCCGAATGTGAGCAAAAACCAGCTAAATATCTTTAAGTAATTGAGCATAGTTATCATTTACCCCTATGCAAGCACGGCATTAAGCACATTCAGTGCACTTGGCACGCGAATCGGGAGCAAGATTAGAGGATAGGCACTTACACCACGCCTTCGCCACTGGTGGGAAAATCCACACACTAGGGCAAGATGTGTCATACCCACCAGAGAGCGGCCTGACGTCCTGCAAGGAAATCACCACAGCAGCCGTTAGACTGCAACGCACACAAGCAGGGCGACTCAAACGCTATTTTTCAACCGCATCTGTACCCATCCCCTCGACCAACTCACCAATGATCTTTTTGCCAATCTTCTTTTTAATCTCAACCAGTCCCACTTCATCCCGAGCGCCCTTCAAAAAGAAAATCTCGTAATTTTCCTGCGCCTTATAGGCGGCACGCAATTCAGGGTGTTTTTCGAGGGCAACATTCTTTTCGTCATTCAAAAAGCTGTCCAACAGCTCGGCATATTTTTGTGCTTTCGCTTCGGCAAAAGCTTCTTTTGACTGTTCCGGTGTGGGTTGGACCATTGTTTAAACCTTGTTAACGATCAGCGTCCCGCGCAGATCCAAAATCTTTAACCTAACGAGGTTGCCAGAATACAACATTTGCCGCCGTGGCAATAAACACCGCAAAACAACCTTTATACCTCCATAGGGTTAAAGGCTGATCCAGGTCAATCAACCTGACTCCCGGACGGCGCACTATGAAAAGAGAGAACCCATCAACAGGAATGACTAAATGATTAAATATGTTAAAGGCGACATTCTTCAGAGCGAAGCACAACTGATTGCCCACAGCGTGGCACCGAATGACAACTTCGGTCAGGGACTGGCCCTGTCCCTGAGAGAACAGTGGCCCGCCATGTACAAGGACTTCCGCCATTTCTGCCAGGTAAATCACCCCAAATCAGGTGAGATTTGGCTATGGTCTGGGGCGGGCGGTACACGAATTGCTAATCTGTTGACCCAGGAAGCCGCTTACGGCCACGGCGAAAAGCCGGGGAAATCCACCCTTGCGAACGTCAATCACAGTCTGCGCGCGCTGCGCCAGGAAATCGAAAAAGAGGGTGTGACCAGCGTCGCCCTGCCCAAACTGGCAACCGGCGTGGGTGGACTCAACTGGGATGAAGTGAAACCCCTGATTGAGAATCACCTAGGGGATTGTGGTGCCGCGGTTGAGGTCTATGAGACCTATGTCGCCGGGGAATCAGTCTGATGTAGTTATTAACGCTTCAGGAAGGGACGCTGTTTACGGCGTCCCGCTTGCTTGACTTGTCATACTCCGATTCTTGGCTAAAAATCTGATTTATCCACTCAGAGCAAATTTGAATATGTCCAACAGCCTTTTGATGAAGATCATCACTCCCGTGAGCAGCCATATTCCTTAGTCCCGGCAAGATCTCTACCATTTCTCTGACATATTTAGCAGGATCACCTGGATCTTCCACCACATGCGAGAAACCACTATCTTTAACCCACCCTCTATTTATCGCCTTTTTGATCATCTTTGGTAGTGGCCAAGTATTTTTCTCAAATTTCACCTTTAGTGCGTGCTCAATAAGGATATAGGTTTTTAGCTGGACCACTGGGTCTAGTGAATATGAGTGCCACGTATATATTGCAAGATTCTTTGTAACGTTGAATTGGGACTTAATTTCAGGTGGCACCTCATCAATCAGCTTTATTTTCTCTAGCGCCTCGTAGAGCGATTCTAATGTAAGAGCTGTTCCTGTGATTTGATCAATGAGGGCATGCCTTACATCGGGATGATTGATTTCTTCAAATTTTTTAAATTCTTCCATAGTTACGTTTCTGGAAACCATAACGCCGCAAGCTGGGGCTGACTGAAAGGAGGTCCCGACCACTTTACCGCCATATCCGCCTGCTTTGTTATGAACTTTTTCGTTCACGATACTTTTTAATTTGTTTTGGCAGCGTATATAAATACTCAAAGAGATAGTCCATAAAACCAACTATATCCTTTGCATCTTGCGGTGATGTTGGGGGTTGATCTGGTTTGGGATGAGCAGAATCATTACCCAATTCACGAACATTATGCGCCCAATCTTGCATGATTTTCGGCAGGACTCCTTTGACAGCTAAATCATCGATTTCCTGCTTTAGGTTATTACCTTGAGCCTGTTGCTCTCTTAGGGATACTTGTAATGAGCCACGCGCCATTAAAGCTGCGGCATCCCAGTTTTGGTCTCGGAGATTTCGTTTGGCCTGAAGCCAATATCTGCCTACCGCCTCTGGCCAATGTTCAGGATATTTTTCTAGCTTTTTAATAGGCCAAGGAACAACACGATAATCATGATGATGATCGCTTGATGACCAAAACACCATCACGTATGAAGCACAATTGCCGCACTTTAACGTATCAAAATTTAATACCTTGCGGCCATTAGGTTTCTTTTTTTCAGCGTGGTGCTCGACTTCAAAATTCCCCTTCACAGAGCAGAAGGGACACTCAACTTGATAAAGAGCAAGTGTTTCTCCTGGGTATCCAGACCCCTCTGACAATTCCCACCAACTATCCATCAATTCTGCTCCACGTATTCATAACGCCTTAATTTGCGGCAAGCAAAGCAAGTCCGCAACATTAATTTGTTATGACTTTATCACTTTTTCCCGAGTTTATATGGGCATCCAGTTGTTTCTCTAAGCCAATAACTTTTGTTTCTATGACCCCCACTTTTGAAACTCCATCCTCGTTTTTTGCAATATCTCCTTCAGCCCTCGAAAAATCACTCTGCAAATGAGTAAGGTCTGACTTCAAAACCGAGATGTTCTCTCTATTGTTTGATATATCGGAGTTAACCGTAATTAAAGTAGAGAAGTAAGTGACCACAGCTGTCAGAACTAAGCCTCCACCAAAAAGAAGAACCTCTTTAGTGGTAAAGCCAGAGTCACTAGCTTGCGGAGAAGCATAAAGGGAAGAAACGTAATCATGAGGAGCAGTGGGAGCCGATGATGTGCTAACACCTGAATAAGGGGTATTTGTAGAGGTTGTAGCATTAGTCATTTCAGCAACCTCTCAATCTCTGTTTCAGAAAGTCTAGGTGCAAATTTCTCAGAGAGTTTCATGAGGGTTGAAAAGTCAAAATGGCTGCCAGCCTTCGGGATATTATTGATATCGCGAACAACAAGAATACCCTTTTCAGTTATTCCATTTGTCACTGCATCAGCAGCGCTCACTTCAACTATGTCATTAATTTTAAAGCCAAATGAATCATTTTGTTTGTTAAACCTAAGACTTAGCTCCTCAGAACCTTCGACAATATTTGTAAAATATTTGTTGCGAAGAGTTCTAACGGCCATATTATCCTTATGAAAGTACCTTGCAATCATCCCAAAACGTACAATTTCTTGCTTTTCTAAGATGTACTTAATCAGTCCAGAAACTTTTGCATTGAAATCTTTTAATAGATCGCTATTGCTTTTTTCTTCACTAATTCTCGAAAGAGTAAAGTCTATTCTTGAGCGCGAAATGTTACACCCATAACTCCCGTTTCCTGACCTCAAAATAATTACCGGAACCTCAGGTGGCAACTCCCTCGGGGTAGGTATCATCTGAGGCATTGCATCAAAAATATTCAGGAGCTTCGAATTCAGATCCCCAAATTCAATATCAGGCCTATCTACGATGTCTTTTAAAAAGAACGCAAATTGCAAGTTCAATATCTTAGTTTTCATTCTTTCTCCATGGCTTAATTCAATTCAGAGGCATAACAGTCTGTTAATGAGGCCTTCTGCTTCACAAGCATTATTTTCGGCGCAACAATTTCTCTGTGATCCAAAAAGGAGGGGATATGGTGAGCAGGCCGTCCAGTGGTCTCTTTTGAAGGGAAATGCCGCCATTCCTTTGGTCATGACATTGATTAAGCCATAACTCCCGCCCTAGAACAAAGCCCTTGTGCCCCAACCACCGTGGACGCCTGCTTAGTACTCCACAACCTGCTCAATGTCTGTCTGCGGTTTTTTTCTTCTCGCCAACAGTACCCACAATTTCTGGTGAATTGCCAGCGCCAGCAGAATCAATCCCGCCCCCAGCATCATCGGCAATGTCACCACTTCATCGACCACCAACACCCCCAGCAGCATGGCCAGCACCGGGGTGATAAGGGGGATTAGCGACACGGTTTCCACCGTGAGGTGGTTGAGGATGTAGTAGTAGGCGACAAAGCCCACCAGCGAGGCAAACAGCGCCAGGTACAACAGCGACGCCAGCCCTATTGGGCTGTAATGAATCGGTTCGACACCAAATACCAGCACCCAGGTGATCAACATGCCGGGCAGGGAAAAGGCCATGGCGCCAAGGGTCTGCTCCAGTGCTGGCACCTTGATGGTTTTACTGAGCCGTTTTACCCACAGGGCACTGCTTGAAAAGGTCACATTGGAGATCAGCATTAAACCAATGCCGATGGCACCGCCCTCGCCCACTCTGGCGCGGTCGAAGAAGATACATAGCAGACCGACCATGGCCAGCGAGATGGCCATCAGCTTGCGCGGTTGCAAGGCGCTTTCCCCGAGGATGGGCCGACTGAGCAATGCCGTGAAAAACGGCGACAGCCCGAACATCAGCGAGATCAGCCCGGAGGAAATATAGTCTGCCGCCATGTACACCACGGCCATGTTGGGGAACAGGCTGATGGAGGCCGCGGCATAGATTTTCCAGTGGCGACGGATATTCAACCCCGCATAACCGAACAGGGTGCAGACGATGCTGCCCACCAGAAACGCGAGCATGATCCGCAGGCTCAGGCCCGCCATGGGGCTGAAGGCTTCGCCGCCCAGTTTGATCGACAGGGGTGTGGTGGCCCAGATCAATATCACCAGCAAATAGGCCAGTTGTACCAGCATGGTATTCTCCGAATACTCACCGCGACATCTGAAAACCTGTGACCTGAAACGAGAAAGGCCGCAGAGGAGATGTCTGCGGCCTTTGAAAAAGAGGGTTTGTTTTTTCTAGCTCATTTTTCTGCCGCACAACGTCGCGCCCAGCGCACTGCATGATTGCGCTTTGCCACGAGTGGTTTGACAGAAAACATAAAATTCATATTTATTAATTAATCGTTGTTGATACGTTGTTTGGAATGTTGATAAACAGTGGCCTAACTATACCCAGACCCTTCCGACCAGAACAAGCGGCAATCGCAAAAAAATGACGGGCGACCGAGAAATACACCAGACATATTTTCACGGCAGGCGGGCTGGTATGATGGCGGCCTGTTTTTTCGACCTGTAGTTATGAACGAATCCACCCCCCTCGGGCTATTTGCCTTTGCCCTGTCCATTACCGGCCCCATCTTCCTGGTGGTATTGCTGGGGCTGTTCCTGAAACGCATCGGCCAGGTGCCCGCGGAATTTGTGAGGCCCGCCTCCAACCTGGTATTTAACGTCGGTTTACCGGTGGTGCTGTTTCTCAGCATCTATCGGGCGGATCTGACCAACTTCGTGATGGGTGTACCGCTGCTGGTGGCCCTGCCCCTGACCCTGCTGCTGTTTGCGCTGTCGTGGCCTGTCGGAAAATGGCTGACCGGCAATGCGGCAGAGCAGGGCATTTTTGTGCAGGGAGCCTTTCGCGGCAATCTGGCGGTGATCGGGCTGGCATTTTGTAACAATGCCTACGGCCAGGTGGGGCTGGCGACAGCGGCAGTGCCCATCGCCCTGCTGACGGTGCTCTACAATGTGTTGGCAGTGGTGGCGCTGAATCCGCTCCAGACCGGCGACGGCCAGTCTCCGCTGCGGCGCATGCTGCGCAATACCCTGCGCAACCCGCTGCTGATCAGTATCGTGCTGGGATTTTTGATGAAGTTCAGCGGCCTGGCGCTGCCGAAATTACTGGAGGACACGGGTAATTACTTTGCCCAGATGACCCTGCCGCTGGCACTGCTGTGTATCGGCGCCTCCATGAATTTGAGTGCACTGAAACACTCTGGGGCCAGTACGCTGGGCACGTCGTTGATCAAACTGGTGGCGACGCCGCTGCTGATTGTCGGCACGGCAGCCTGGCTCGGGGTGAATGGTATGGCGTTGGGAATTCTGTTTTTCCTGACCTCTTCGCCCACCGCAGTGGCCAGCTTTATTCAGGTCAGGGCGATGGGTGGCAATGGTGAGCTGGCAGCGAACATGGTGGTGCTGTCTACCCTGCTGGGCATATTAACGGTGACCGGCGGGCTGCTGACCCTAAAAGCCCTGGGCCTGGTCTAGGTCGTCGTGACGAACCCGGTGGATATAGGTGGCACTGACGGTATCCATGTTCACCAGGTGGTTCATCAGCCAGTGAGGGAACACATTCAGCACATAATCCCTCGCCCGCGCCAGGTCACGTGTGCGGAGCCAATGCTGTAGCTCCTTGTCCATGCCAGAAAGCAGGTGCTGATGCTCCGCCAAGTGCAGCTCGTAAGCGGGAAACCCGTATCTCTCCATTTCCCGGTTTTCGTGTTCAAAATGTGTGTGGTGATGGTTCAGCAGTTCGAAAAATGCCCCATCAATGGCGGCAATCTGATCCTCGGGGCCGCTCCCCGTCAGCAATTCTTCCAACCGATTGGTGATCACCAGGGTTTCCTGATGATCGTGGTTCACAAATTCCAGGTCTACTTGGGGAATATGATGGTGGTCGAGCATAACGGCACCCTCTCGCATTGGCGCATGAAACTAAGCCATGAACAGGAAAATCTACATTGATAATAATCAACTGTAGTCCATTTTTTGCGGACGTGGCGAAGCACGGAAGCCACGGGTAGAATACCGCTTTGCCCGAACACCCGATTGAGGTCTGCTATGAGTGTACAGGCACATCCTGCCTTTGAATTTCTGCGTACTGAGCGCGTAGAGTCCCTGAATATTGATGTCGCGGAATACCGCCACCGCAAGACTGGCGCCCAGCATATTCATATCAGCGCCGACAACCCGGAAAACGTGTTTCTGGTGGCCCTGCGCACGGTGCCCCACGATTCCACCGGGGTCGCCCACATCCTCGAGCACACGGCGCTGTGCGGCAGTGAAAAATACCCGGTGCGGGACCCGTTCTTCATGATGATTCGGCGCTCGCTGAACACCTTCATGAACGCCTTTACCAGTTCCGACTGGACCGCCTACCCCTTCGCCAGCCAGAACCGCAAAGATTTCAACAATCTGCTGGATGTGTATCTGGACGCGGTGTTCTTCTCGCGACTCGATGAAATGGATTTCGCTCAGGAAGGCCATCGGGTGGAGTTTGCCGAACCGGAAGACCCCCAATCACCGCTGGTCTACAAGGGCGTGGTGTACAACGAGATGAAGGGCGCCATGAGTTCGGTGCCGTCCACCCTGTGGCATACCCTGTGCGAATACCTCTATCCCACCACCACCTATCACTACAACAGCGGCGGTGACCCGGCCTGTATTCCGGACCTGACCTACCAGCAGCTGAAAAGCTTCTATAAAACCCATTACCACCCGTCCAATGCGATTTTCATGACTTTTGGCGATATCCCGGCGGCGCAGTTGCAGGCGGACTTTGAAAGCCACGCCCTGAGCCGCTTCGACCCGCTCGATGTCAATATCGCCGTGCCCGATGAAAAGCGTTACAGCGAACCGATGGCGGTGGAACGGCCCTACGCCTTTAACGAGGAGGGCGAAACCGACAACAAGACCCATATCATCATGGGTTGGCTGCTGGGTAAGGCTACCGATCTGGAAGCCAGCATGGAAGCAAACCTGTTGTGCAGCGTGCTGCTCGACAACAGCGCCTCACCGCTGCAAAAAGCCCTGGAAACCACCGAACTGGGTTCCGCGCCCTCTCCCCTCTGTGGCCTGGATGACTCCCAGCGGGAATTGTGTTTTGTCTGCGGTATTGAAGGCAGTGAGGCAGATCGCGCTGAAGACCTGGAACAACTGATTCTGGATGTGTTGCGTGATGTGGTGGAAAACGGCATTCCCCAGGAGCAACTGGAAGCCTCACTGCATCAACTGGAATTGCAACAGCGGGAAATTGGCGGCGATGGCCACCCTTACGGCCTGCAACTGATTCTGACCGCACTGACCAGCGCCACCCATCGCGGTGACCCTATTGCCCTGCTGAACCTCGATCCGGTGCTGGACAAGCTGCGCGCCGAGATTAAGGACCCGGACTACATCAAACGTCTGGCCCGCAATCTGCTGCTCGATAATCCTCACCGGGTGCGGCTCACCATGGTGCCAGATACCCAGTTGTCGGCACAGCGCGAAGCAGAAGAGGCCAAGAAACTGGCCGCCATCAAGGACAGCTTCGACGAAATGGGCAAACAGGCGGTCATTGAACGGGCCAAAACCCTGAAGCAGCGCCAGGAGAAAAAAGACGACGAGTCCATTCTGCCAAAAGTGGGACTGGAAGACGTGCCGCCGGAAATGGCGTATGTGAATGCCACCGAAAGGCAGTCCAGTCCGCTACCCCTCACCAGCTACGGTGCTGGCACCAACGGGCTGGTGTATCAACAGATGATTCTGCCGATGCCCGCCCTGAGTGACGAGCAGCTCGACCTGCTGCCGATCTATTGCCAGAGCCTCACCGAACTGGGGGTTGGCGACAAGGATTACCTAGCGACACAACTGTGGCAATCCCGCGTCTGCGGCAGCATTCATGCCTACGCCAGTGTGCGCGGCAAACCGGATAACGAGCAGATACTGTCTGGCCATATGACCCTGTCCGCCAAGGGTCTGACCCGCAATCAGGGCGAATTGAGCGACCTGATGCAGGCCACACTGGAGCAGGTCCGTTTTGACGAACTGTCGAGAATTCGTGAACTGATCGCCCAGACCCGCGCCCGCCGCGAGACCAGTGTCACCGGCAGCGGCCACAGTCTGGCCATGGCAGCAGCTGCCAGTGGCATCAGCCCCGGGGCAAGGCTCGCTCACCATTGGGCTGGCTTGTCAGGCATCCGCCAGATCAAACAACTGGATGCGGCACTGGCCGATAAAGCCAAGTTGGCCGATTTGGCAGAGCAACTGGCCGGACTCCATCAGCTGATGCTAAAAACGCCACGGCAATATTTACTGGTGGGCGAACATGACAAACTGGCCGACTACCAACAGGTGCTTCAGCAGCATTTTGCCTCAGTGACAGGTACGGATTTCCAACCTTTTAGCCAGCCAGAGGTACACCAGCAGGTGGCCGCACTTTGGAAGACCAGCACCCAGGTGAATTTCTGCGCCAAGGCCTACCCTACAGTGCCGCTGTCTCACCCGGATGCCGCACCGCTTACGGTGTTGGGTGGCTTCCTGCGCAATGGCTATCTGCACAGGGCTATCCGCGAACAGGGCGGCGCCTATGGCGGTGGTGCCAGCCAGGAGAACAACATTGCAGCGTTCCGCTTCTTCTCTTATCGCGATCCGCGCATCGAAGGCACGCTGAACGACTTTGATGCCGCCCTCCAGTGGCTACACAATGAACCCCATGAGTGGCGACAGGTGGAAGAGGCCATCCTTGGGGTGATCGGCTCCCTCGACAAACCCGGTTCTCCGGCGGGCGAAGCCAAGGAAACCTTCCATGCTGAACTGTACGGTCGCAGCCACGAGGTGCGGGAAACCTTCCGCAACCGAATTCGCCAGGTCACGCTGGACGACCTGAAGCGGGTGGCCGCCACCTATCTGATCCCGGAGCGGGCCAGCACGGCTGTGGTTACCAATCCCGACCAGGCCAAGCTGGCCGAGATCCTCAAACTGACGCCGGAATCCCTCTAGTGTTTGAATTTCGCCTTGAACCGCGGTTTTCCGAAACCGATGCCTTGGGCCACATCAACAATGCGGTGTTGCCAGTGTGGTTCGAGGCGGCACGGGCGGACATTTTTCGGTTGGTGCATCCCCGTCTGACACGGGACGACTGGCCGATGATTCTGGCCGGCATCCAGATCGATTTTATCGACCAGATTCACCTGGGCAGCGAAGTCACCATCACCACCGGCATCCGCAAAATCGGTACCAAGTCCTTTACCGTGGGCCAGCAGGCTTACCAAAATGGTAAGCGGGTGGCCCGTGGCGAAGCAGTGCTGGTGTGGTTCGACTACCAGCAGCAGGCCTCCCAGCCAATTCCGGATGAGGTACGCGCACTGCTCGGCGAACACTTGCTGGAAGCGCACTCGCAGGAAAACAGCGACCGATGAGCCGCAGCAAAGATAATCTCTACTCTGCGCCACAACTCAGTATTGCGGGATTCCGCTTTGACCGGGCAGTGGCGTCGGTCTTTCCCGACATGATCAAGCGCTCGGTGCCCGGCTACGAGACCATCATCGCCATGACCGGCACTCTGGCAGAGCGCTACGCGCAGCCGGGTAGCCGCTGTTACGACCTGGGCTGTTCGCTGGGCGCTTCCACCATCGCCATGCGCCACCACATTGCCCACGACGACTGCCGTATTGTCGCGGTGGATAACAGTGAGGCAATGCTGGCCCAGTGCCGCGCCATCCTCGAGCAGGACGATGGCCAGATTCCGGTGGAACTGGTCTGCGACGACGTGCAGAACGTTGAGGTCAGCGACGCCTCTATGGCGGTACTGAATTTCACCCTGCAATTCATTCCCGTGCCCCAGCGCCGCGAACTGTTACACCATATCGCCGACGGACTGCGACCGGGCGGCGTGCTGGTGCTCTCGGAGAAAGTCGCTTTTGAAGACCCGCAACACCAGCAGCTGATGATTGAGTTGCACCACAATTTCAAACGCGCCAACGGCTATAGCGATCTGGAAATCAGCCAGAAGCGCTCCGCCCTTGAAGATGTGCTGATTCCCGAAACACTGGCTGTGCATCGCCAGCGATTGCGCGACGCCGGTTTCAGTAGCGTCGATGTCTGGTTCCAGTGCTTTAACTTCGCCTCGCTGATCGCCATCAAATAACCATGATCAACTATTCCGATTTAATTGCCGAACTGGCCAGCGGCCCCCTTGCCCGGTGGGCAGAACTGCTGCCGCAACAGGTTGCCGAGGGCATGGCAGTGGAGCGCTGGGGCGACCTGCCGGACTGGCAGGTGGTACTGCAACGGTTGCCACCATTAACCCCGTCTCAAATCGACCTGAAAGATGGTGTCACCATCGGCAGCGCCGAAGACTGCAACGACGCCAGCCGCCAGCATTTGCGTCAGGTATTGATGGGGCTACACCCTTGGCGCAAGGGCCCTTACGATCTGTTCGGCCTGCACCTCGATACCGAGTGGCGCTCGGACTGGAAATGGGATCGGGTAGCACCCCACTTGGCGCCGCTGCAAGACCGGCTGGTACTGGATGTGGGCTGCGGCAACGGCTACCACTGCTGGCGCATGCTCGGCGCGGGCGCCAAACGGGTGATTGGCATCGACCCCTCCTGCAAGTTCGTGCACCAGTTCTATGCCCTGAAACACTATATGGGTGAGCTACCGGTGGACGTATTGCCGGTGGGCATTGAACAGATTCCGCCAGAGTTACAGGCTTTTGACACGGTTTTTTCCATGGGGGTGTTCTACCATCGCCGCTCGCCAATGGATCACCTGCGGGAACTGAAAGATTGCCTGCGCCCGGACGGCCAACTGGTCTTGGAAACACTGGTGATCGAAGGAGCCTTGGGGGAAGTGCTGGTGCCGGAAGGTCGTTACGCGAAGATGCGCAATGTGTGGTTTCTGCCCAGTCCCGACACCATGCTGTCCTGGCTGCGCAAATGTGGTTTTAAAAACCCGCGCATGGTGGACTGCACTCGTACAACGGTAGATGAGCAACGTTCCACAGAGTGGATGACCTTTGAATCACTGCCGGATTTTCTTGATCCGACCGATAGCAGCCACACGTTTGAAGGTCATCCGGGGCCGATCAGAGCCGTTTTTCTCGCCGAGGCCTAGAAAAACTAGCCGCGTTGCCATCACGGCGTTAAAAAGCTCCTCGAATCGTTCATTTATACCGCTGGAGTATCAGTCGTCCAGTTCGATCACTGGGGTATCGAGCCCGAACTCATCGTGAATCTGCGCACACCAGCGATTGAGACGGTCGGCAGTCAGTTCAGATTGCTGGTCCTCGTCGATGGCCAGCCCCACAAACAGTTTCTGTCCGGGAACCTCGGCCTTGGAGGCATCGTAATCGTACCCTTCTGTAGGCCAGTATCCGACGACCTTATCGGCACTGGTAATGACGACGTCATGCAACATGCCCATGGCATCGAGAAAGAAATCCCCGTAACCAAACTGATCGCCAAGGCCCACAAAGGCCACGGTCTTACCGGAAAAATCGATGGCTTCCACGTCTTCCCAAAAATCTTCCCAGTCGGACTGGATTTGACCGAAATCCCAGGTGGGAATACCGAGGATCAGTTTGTCGTAATTCAGGAATTCCAGCTGGGTGACGTCACCGATATCGTGGATGTCCACCGCGCCCTCACCGAGACGACGGGCGATACGGTGGGCGATAGACTCGGTGTTACCTTCGTCGCTGCCGAAAAACAAACCGATTTTAGACAATGTACTTTCTGACACGGCAGCCTCAAACATTCAAATCAGATAAAAATTGCGCTGAAAACAGCAGCGCGAATTCTCCCAGCTTAGGTATCAGGAAACAACTGCCAGCCAGCAGATAACGGGGAGGTATAACGTGGGAACGCAGGGGTAATTCGGATTAACCCATCAAAAATAACGACTGAGTTGCAGTTGGATGTAATCATCTCGGCTAAAGGAATAAAGCGGCTCATCCTGCTCGGAATTGGTGATAGCCCGAAGGCGCAATTCCAGGAAAACGCTGTCACCAAAACGCCGCTCAGCCTCCAGATTAAAGAATGTTTCAGAGGTTTTTTTATCGACCACAACGCCCGCCAAAACAGCGGTATCCTGTGCATCGTTTAAGGACCAGCGTACCCCCGCAAACACATCATTATCTGCAGTGGTCAATGGCTCCTGAGAGGAACGCTCATCGTATTGGTATTCCAGCAAAACGCCGATATCGGCATCGGACTCATTCACCTGGTAAAAGGTGTACTCAAAACCCGCCACACTGGCCATGAACGTTTCATCGAAGCCATCTCTGAGGATGGCTTCCAGCTTCCATAACCAGGCATCCTGGGTGTATTGGAGATCCAATCCCACCTGATCAATCTGATCGTAAAACGGTTTCAATTCGCGGCCATTGTCGGCCAGCAGTAATCGGGGTTCACGACTGGTGCCGTGAAAATAGTAAAGCCCCACATCCACATCGCCAAAATAGTGGCTGTAGCGCAATGCCATATCCACATGCTTGTCTTTCGCGCCGGATTCGTAGTCTGCATCATCCCAATCTACCGGTAAGGGCGCACGAAAACGACCATCCAGACCGGGGAAGGTACGCTCCCTAAAGTAGGGCAGCACGTAGAGCGTTATGAGCCCCCAGTCTTGCTGCACGGCGAGGTTAACCATGGGTTGCCCCAGCTTGTCTTCCTGATCAATATCTTCTACCAGATCGGTCTGATTGATGATGTCTACGAGGTGAACCGATTCTGTGACACCCCAGAACACCTTGTTGATACCCACCAGAAGTTCAAATGGATCGCCCTCATAGGCCCAGTAGGCTTCACGAAGATCCAGATGCGTTCGTTCCTCGTCGTTCTCATCCCAGCGGGCAAAGGGGATAAAAGAGGCCCTCTGATCGCCATCATCACTGCGCCAGCGCACTTCCCATTCGCCAGAGACAGAAACCTCTGCATCACTGCTATTTTGCTCAGGCCACAGGGCATCTTGCGCAAAACCGCGCAACTGGAGCGCGGTATTGCCGGAAAAATCCCACCCGGAATCAGCCGCCATGGCATTACCCGCACCAGCGACCAGTATCAGGGCAGGCAACCACCCCAGGATCAATTGACGAACCGTGTCTTTCACTTAAATTATCTCAAACGGGACAAACGACCTTTTACAAAATCGTTATCGGTTAAGCCGACACCAAACTTGTACTCACCGTAGACCAAATCTGTACTCTTATTAGTCTGCAGGTTTTTCATGGAAAGACGATGAGCGCGCCAGAATTTATCGTCATATTTTCTGTAATCTTCAAACACCAGCTCTTTGAGCAGGCTGTCGCGGCGGTCATAAAATTCAATTTTTCGAATCTGATACTCCGTGGTATCCACCCAGGAAATCTGTTTGGTATAGCCAGAGTTTTCATAACGCGGGTAACGCTCAACCACATCACACTGCAGGTCTCCACAGGGTTCTTCGCGCAGGTATTTGTAACTGAATTTATTTAATTCACTGGCAGTAAAATCTTCAAATGCAAACTCTGAGCCGACAAAAGGACCAGATTTATTTTTGGAAGAGATTCTTTTGACGCGCTTTAGTGCCGGCAGATAAAGCCACTGATCATCCGGGTCAAGGATTTTTGCATGGGAGAGTAATGCTGTGCCCTCAATGTCTTTCGGTGTTGAAAACAACACCAGGCTTTTGTCGCCCACTGATTCATCTGGTATTTCGAGCGTGCTGAAATACATGCTCCGAGATGATTCCTGACCAGCCGCATTGCGCAGGACCATGGTCATTTCCGCTTCGCTGTCACCAAAGCCTCTGTCTGAACGATCCGAACGTGCCGCCACGTCGAACCCTTTCTCTTCAGGCGTCTGGGAAAAAGCCGGCAAGGCACCCAACAAACTTACCACTGATAATACTGTGGCACCGAATATCTGTAGCTGTGTCATATCTCTTCCTTCGAATTTTTGTCTTCACAAGCAGACAGTTTGCTTTTCCAGAGCCAGTCCTAAGATGGCTCTGCTACAGGTTGAACATCTTCCGTAATGACCCTTTTCTTCTCCATTACCAACAACAAGGCGGGAAGGAAAAGGAAATCGAGAACCAGGGCAAACAGAATAGATAAGATGGTCATTAACCCCATATCCACGTTCATTTTGAATGCTGATGTCGTTAGAACGAGGAACCCGACAATCAAGATAATCGTGTTTACCAGGATGGCCATCCCAACATTCCGGAAGGCATAGCGGATGGAATCCTCAACCGAAAAGCCGTTTTCATTCCTTGCCCGCACAAATTTGGAAAGGAAGTGCACGGTATCGTCCACAATGATACCCAATGAAATTGACGCTACCGTTGCCACGGAAAAACCAACCTCGCCAATTAACACAGCCCAGGCGCCAAAGGTCATTAATAGCGGCAATCCGTTGGGTATCATACTTAGCAGCCCCAACCTGACACTGCGCAAAGCCAGAATCATGATCAGCGCAATAGCAACAATCGCCACCAATGTCCCACTAATCATATTGTGAATATTGCGGTCTGTAATATACGTAAACATGACCTGGGCGCTGGTCGGTTGAGCCTGCATATATTCAGGCCAGCTCTCAGCCATCCACTGTTTCGTATCGGTCAGGAAGGTTTTAGTCTCTGCGGTCGTTACTTTGCGCAACATGGCTGTCACTCGTGTCGCAGATTTATCCACGTTGATACGATCATTCAAATCAAGCCCATAGGGTAAAGAGAGTTCATAGAGCAGCAAATACTGGGCAGACAACTCCCTGTTTTTGGGTATGTGATAAAAAGCCTGATCGTCGCCATGCATGTTTTTGTTGAGGCGCTTCATGATATCCGAGATGGAATACACATGTATGACCTCAGGTCTTGTGCGCAAGTAGTCCACAAATTTTTCCAGATTCTCCAGGTACTCCGGTTCACTGACACCACCAGGATTTAACGCAGGCACTGAATATTCAATGGGATACATTCCAAAATGCTTTAGGGCTTTATCAGAATCCGTGCGAAATTCGACTCTCTCGTCAAAATACTCAACCCACTGATCATTGAAGGTCATCATCGGGATACACGCTATGAACGCGACAACCACAAGGCATATTCCCACCAACAACTTTCGATAATTCGCAATCACCAGATCGGCAAGTCGCGTCATCGCTATGTGAGACCATTCACGCCCATGTATCTTTTTCACTCTTACCGGTAGCAGGCTCATGAGTGCTGGCAATAATGTCAGCGAAAACAACCAGGCTGCGGCAATGCCCGTTGCCGTGATATTGCCCAAGTGCCAAAAAGGTGGCGAATCGGAAAAGTTCAGCGCAAGAAATCCCACAACCGTGGTGACCGATGTAATCGTCACCGGCATAAAGTTCAGACGTACAGCCTCAGCAATTGCATCAACCTTAGACAATCCTTCCCGCAACAAACTGCGCAGGGAAATCAGGATATGAATCGAGTCAGCCACAGCAAGAGTCAGGATAACCGTCGTCGCACTCATGGATATTGGCGTCAGTTTTATGGCAAAAAAACCTGCTATACCCATGCCCACAATGCTGGAAAATAGAATCACCAACAAAACA
This sequence comes from uncultured Porticoccus sp., assembly GCA_947259505.1. GTDB lineage: Bacteria > Pseudomonadota > Gammaproteobacteria > Pseudomonadales > Porticoccaceae > Porticoccus. The sequence goes on from CAMYLT010000002.1 coordinate 413,761, forward strand.
GAAATGGTGCCTGCCAAAGAGCGAAGAATGAGCCAGGTCATCACCAGGATCACCAGAAACATCAATGGCGTTAGCGTTCCGGCATCGATCATGCCGACTTCAGAAAAGCTATTGTTTAGCATCGAGACGCCCGTCAAGGAAATATCAATGCCGGGGAATTCAGAACTGATACGATCGCGCAATAGTCTGGCCGCATTCACCGCATCGGGTACTTCTGAGAGACTTTTCTCCGGGTACTGCAACACCACATTGATGGCGGTCACGGTGCCTGTCGGTGTCACCAACTGATTCGCCAACAGCGGTTCAGCCAATGAAATTTCCCTGCGTGACTGCAATTCCTCCCGGGTAAGATCTTTTGCATCGATGATCAGATCTTCTACGATCAGGTCATCTTCAATGGCCTTGGTATATTGAAAATTGCTGATGGAATCGACCCGGATAGCATAGGGAATTTTCCATGCCTCAGCAGTGAGAGCTTCTACTGCGGCCAACGTATTATTGGTAAAGGCCGTTTCTTCAGCAGGCTCCAGTACAAACAAAATATTGTCATTTTTGGTGTAGGTGGCCTGAAGATTCTCAAAAGCAGCCAGTTCAGGGTTTTCATCAGAAAAAAACGTCCGGTAGTTCGAGGCAAACTCCAGCCGAGACATGCCTGTCCCGATACCCATAGTCATGACTACGACCGCAATCAGCACTAGCCAGCGATATTGGATAATGGCTCGCGTCATCTGTGTAGAAAACCTGTCTATCGCTTCAAAATACCGATCCATGACCCCTCTCCAGTTAATTACCAATTGGTAAATAATTTAATATAAATGCAGTGATTCACCACACTCAAACTGTTTTCAACGACTTTATTAGCAACTTCTCGCCGCTATTATCAGGGCGGAGTTGATCCGACAACTTCACACTTTTTCTAATTAACTATGCCCAGGAACTCAACACATCCTCTAACACATGATGTATATGATCAGTGTTCGAAAAACCTTTTATCGTTGCCGCAATCCCGGCCAGGGTCACCATGAGTACGGCGGCAAGTCTCTCTGGCTCCTGCTTGATGGTAATTTCTCCAGCACGTTGGGCCCTATCGATCAGGTCTGCCAAAAAACGCTGTTTGATGGTATAGCTGCGATCAATCATTTCCTTGACTTCTGGATCATGAGGCGCCATTTCTACCAATGAATTCAGTATCATACAACCTTCACCCTCTATACATAGAGCAGTGATTTTATGTAGTAGTGAGCGGAGATTTTCCATCGGAGAATCATGTAAATAGGCACTGGCTGCCACATCTTTAAATGACTTTTCCATGTAATAACCAAGGGACTTCAGGAATAACTGATGCTTGTCACCAAAAGCTTGATACAAACTTCCCTTGTGCAGGCCGGTTACCAGACATAAATCTTTTAATGATGTGCCTTCGTAACCTTTTTCCCAAAAGGTGTTCATCACCACCTCAAGCACTCTGTCCTCCTCAAACCCTCGAGGACGACCCACACTTTTATTTTTTCCTGCCTGACTCATTGAGCTACCAATTCTTTACCGATTGGACAAATATAGGCCATCATCTAGCCCCCTGTCCAGTTTTCAGGCAAACCCGTCGTTACACATTGGAAGTCGACCTAAACAGGATTTTTAGATTGCCGAGTATTTAGGACTGACCGGGGAGGACAGTACGAAGTAACCCTTAAATGAAATGTCACAGAAAAATTAGCGCGGGCTTTCCACCCCCCCTCTTTCCACACAGCTCGGTGGTGGCCCTCTGTGGGCAGCTCTATATTTTAAGTGCCTCAAATGGGTCGACATACGGGTACCCAAGGGATTCCGCCACCCCCCTGTGGGTAACCTGTCCCGAATGGATGTTCAGGCCATTGCGCAGGTTTTCATCCTGGAACAGTGCTCCGGTCGAGCTTTCCGCCAGCCTCATCACATAGGGCAAGGTGACGTTGTTCAGTGCCTGTGTGGCCGTGCGGGCCACACCGCCTGGCATATTGGCCACACAGTAGTGAACCACCCCGTCCACTACAAAAGTGGGCTGCTGGTGGGTGGTTGGCCGAGATGTTTCAAAACAACCGCCTTGATCGATGGCCACATCCACCACCACCGAACCGGGAATCATTCCCCGGATCATTTCCCGAGTCACCAGTTTCGGGGTGGAGGCACCCGGCACCAGCACGGCACCGATCACCAGATCGGCGTGGCTTACAGCATCTTCAATCGCCGATGTGGTGGCGAACAGGGTGGTCACACAGCCGTCAAATTGCTGCTCCAGTTCCCGCAGTCGATCCACCGAACGATCAAAAATAGTCACACTGGCCCCCAGTCCCACAGCCACCTTGGTGGCATTGGCACCCACCACGCCACCACCGAGGATAACCACCCGTCCAGGACCGACACCGGGCACGCCGCCCAATAATACCCCGCGGCCACCCTGGGCTTTTTCAAGATGATGAGCACCGGCCTGAACCGACATCCGTCCCGCCACCTCTGACATCGGAGCCAACAGCGGTAGTCGGCCCCGGTTGTCGGTGACCGTTTCATAGGCGATGCAAATAGCGCCGGAATCAATCAGTAGTTTCGTCCCTTCAGCCGAGGCTGCCAGATGAAGATAGGTAAACAGCACCTGACCCGGACGCAGCATCCGACATTCCTCTGTCTGCGGCTCCTTGACCTTTATGATCATTTCGCACTGGCTGTAAACCTCTGCGGCCGACCCGGTAATCACGGCTCCCGCAGCCTGGTATGCCTGGTCTGTATAATCGATGGCCGCCCCCGCATCCCGCTCAACCAACACCTGATGTCCAGCCGACACCAGCTCGCGCACCGATACCGGATTCAGTCCCACCCGGTATTCATGATTTTTCACTTCCCTGGGAACACCAATACGCATACCACCTCCCCTTTTCAGGCCTCCGCCAGCGTCTAAACATATACCAGGCGAAAGTCCTTCTAATCAGCCATCTCCGTCTTGAGTATAGATAAAAGGCCCTTTTGTACCGCAGGAAACCACCCCGTGGTTCCGACTATTTAGGGCAACGGCAAGTTCAGCGGTGTATCATGAACCTCTGATATCTGTACCGTCCGGAATGCCCAATCTTGCTCAACCTTTACCCAGCACAGACATTATTTATCCGGAATGCGCGACGCCGGATTGGCTACTGCAAGGCTCTTTTGTTGTCCGCCATGCTGCTCTTCTGTTGCCGTGATGCGCTGGCGCAACCCCATCCTACCGTCACCATCGACAACGTCCCCGAGCCGGTAGCAGACAATATTCGCCAGCACCTTTCCCTGTCTGATGAGCAGTGCCAGATAAGTGCACGGCGCCGACAAACACTGACCAGCACCGCCGCAGACAAAGTCCGTACCGCTATGCAGGCATTGGGGTATTACCAGGCAACCTGGGAAATACAATCACTCACCACTGACAGCTGCTGGGGACTGGCCATCAATGTAGAACCTGGCCCACCGGTCATGCTGGATCAGGTTGAGGTCAGCCTGAGCGGAGAGGCAGAAACCGATACCCGATTTATTCGATTGATTGAACGCATGTCACCACAAATGGGAGAACAGCTAAACCATGGGCGCTACGACAGTTTAAAAACAGCCCTGTTAAAGCTCGCCCAGCAACGCGGGTATGCGGAAGCACAATTCACCCGCCAACAACTGCTGATCAACGTGGCAGAGAACCAGGCGGATATCTTTCTCAGCTTCAGTAGTGGTCCCCGTTATCGATTTGGGCCACTCCAATTAGACCAGAACATTTTCGACGAAGCGTTCCTGAAACGTTTTGTCCCCTTCGAGAATGACACACCGTTTAATGCGAGCCTGCTGGGACAGTTTCAGCAAGTGTTGATTAACACACGCTATTTTGATCAGGTGAGCGTTACACCTTTGACCCCGGACTCGACCGCCAAGTTGATTCCGGTTCGCGTTGTATTGACGCCGGGCGCCCGATACAGCACGTCACTGGGCATTGGCATTGCTACCGACACCGGCCCCCGGACCAGTGTCGCTTTCCGCAATAACCGGGCGAACCAGCAGGGACATCGCTACGGTGCCGATGCGCAGCTTTCCAGCCTCCTCTACAACGTCAATATGGATTACCAGATTCCTCTGGATAAGCCTGCTTCCGAGTTGCTGACCCTGAAAGGCGGCTGGGAGAAAGAAGATACAGACTCGGCCAAGAGTGAAACCTGGGTTGCCGGAATCTCACATACCAAGACCCAAAAAAACCAGTGGATTCGCTCACTGGATCTGGTCTATCAGGTGGAATCTTTCGAAGTAGCGGATGAGGAGCATGACAGCGAGCTGATCATTCCCGGCATTGGCTGGCAGCGCAGCTGGATGGACAATCCTGTCCATCCCAACCGGGGCTGGCGATTGCAGTTCAGTCTGCGGGGCGCCGAAGAATCCCTGGGATCTGACATTTCCTTCCTGCAGCTGCGCGGCGCTGGCAAATATATCTACCCGCTGATGGGCGGGAGGTTGCTGGGACGGCTGGATGCCGGTAGCAGTGCCGTCAATCATTTTGAAGAGATGCCGGCCACCTTACGCTTTTTTGCCGGTGGCGATAACAGTGTCCGCGGCTATGACTACGAAGAACTGGGTCCGACCAATAATGCAGGGGAAGTGCTGGGTGGCCGACACCTATTGGCCACCTCGCTGGAATATGATTACCCCATTTACAAGGACTACTCCCTGGCCGTTTTTTATGATGCGGGTAACGCCTTCGATACCGGCAACTTCACCCTGAAACGCAGTATGGGCGTCGGGGTCCGCTGGCGTTCGCCACTAGGCCCCATTCGCGTCGACATCGCCTTCCCTGAAGATTCAGATGAGACATTCCGGCTGCACCTGTCCATGGGGCCAGACCTGTGAAACGGCGGCTGACAATTACGCTATTGCTGATTGGCGGGCTACTGGCCACCACGGTAACCGGAGGCTATCTGCTCCTCGCCACCCCCGGCGGCAGTCAGTGGCTGATCGAGCGAGTCGTCGCCCGCACAGAGGCCGAAATACGCTGGCAGAGCATGACCGGCACTCTGCTGAACGGACTCCACATCCGTGCGCTGACCATCAAACAGCCCGCGTTAACTATCTCCGTTGGCGACCTCAGTGGACGCTGGCAGCTGCTCCAATTGCTAGGCGGCTCTATTGATATTGGGCAATTGCAACTGGAGCAGTTGTTCATTGAACAAACGCCTACTAGCGAAGAGAGTGCTTCTCCGCCGTGGCCTTCACTATCCAGCACCCTACCGATCCACTTGGGAGAACTGGCAATCCACCAGTTGCACTATCAGGACGCTGATCAGCAGATTACCCTGGACCGGCTAACCGCCTCCGGCACCATTAATCTGCTGGGTATTCAGCTCCAGCAACTGACGCTGGTCCAGCCGGGTCGACAGTTAAGCATCAAGGGGAAACTGGGAGGGCAGCCACCCTATCGCCTAAATCTGACCGCCGAATGGCAGATGGCACTACCCGACCAGCCGACCTATGCAGGCAATCTGGCTATCGATGGAAACCTGGCCAGCATCAAGCTGCAACATCAACTACTGACACCCTATGCCTTCAGAAGCGAAGGCACGCTGAAAACCGGGTTCGACCGCCAGCAGGCAGGACTCGATCCCGCCCTATTCAATGCCAGTCTGGACCATCACTGGCGGCTGGAAAACACACTGCTGCCAGGATGGGATCAAGCTGTCTCCTCCGTGGGAAGCCTGACCAGCAGCGGCTCATTAACGGCTTACCAATTGCTCGGGCAGTTTCAGTTAAGCCTGCCGACACAGCCAATAGTGCCCGCATTGCAAATATCTCTTTCTGGTCACGGCAATCCCGATAGCCTCAGCATTGAACAACTGACGCTTGCCACTGAGGCCGGAACCGTCCATGTCGCAGGAGATGTGCAATGGCATGAAGCGCCCAGCGGCTCCTTACAGATTGATATGGAGCAGCTAGCCCCCGGCCATTTCACCGACAAGCTCAATGGCGAACTGAGCGGACGGTTACTTCTGGATGGCCGTTATGCTGGACAGCAGCTAACGCTGCACACAACGGTTGAGCAGCTATCTGGCAACCTCAATGGCTATCCCCTCAATCTCAAAGGCCAGCTGGGCTATCAGAATGGTGAGTTTTCCAGTAAAGGCCTCAACTTGCGGGTCGGTGAGAATCACCTCATGCTGAAAGGCACCGCGGCTGAGCAAATACAATTGCACTGGCAACTTGATGCGCCGAACCTTGCCGCGCTTTACCCTCCGCTGACAGGACAACTGCAATCGGATGGCCAGCTCACCGGCAGCCGGGACAACCCGTTGCTCCAGGGAAAGATAAATGGCCATCAATTGGCCATTGCAGACCAGCACGTAGAGCGGCTCGAAGCCAGCTTTTTACGGCAACAAGATGGCCAGCAACAGCTTCAGCTAAGTGCCCAAGACATCGAACTAACAGGGGCTCACCTCGACAAGTTGAACCTGAAAGCCACTGGCCAGCTGGACGACCATCGATACCAATTCACGCTCAATCACCCTGAGGGAACACTGAAACTCAAGGGTACCGGACACTATAGAGAGGATCATTGGCAGACGCAGTTGTTGTCTGGCGATATCCAGTCCTCCTCCTTTGGCGCATGGCAACTGGCAGCACCCTTCGAAAGCGAATTCTCTCTGACCGAGTCAAGCCTGGAGCGACATTGCTGGCAGCAGCAGAGCGGCCAAATTTGTGCGGCGTTGAAATGGGCTCAGCAGCCGGGGATAGCCCTCAACGTTGAGATTCAGCAGCTACCCGGCAGCCTGTTGCAGACCTGGCTGCCTCAACACAGCACCCTGTCTGGAACAGCAGACGGCGAGCTGGAACTGAGCGGCCAGCCGGATGACCTGCGCGGACAGTGGTCGCTGCGGGCACCGCTGCTGCTAGTGCGACTGGAAGAGCAGCCCCCACGCGAACTGGAACTGAGGGAGAGCAACATTCATGGCTCACTGCAACAACAGGTGATGCAGCTCAGCGCACAATCCCGATTACTGGGCAGCGGGCAAATCGACGGTTCCTTGCAGTGGCCTCTTCAGCCAGGACCGGTATCCGGCAAGGTAAACCTGCATTTCAGCACACTGGATTGGCTGGACCCTTTTGTCCTTTATCTGGACGATCTAAATGGACAGGCAGATGGCACTGTCGACCTATCTGGGACTTCGGATGATCCAAAGTTTACTGGCGGAATCCGGTTGTCCTCACTATCTGCCTATGTCCCGGAGCTGGGGATTACTCTGCACAACGGTGCATTGAATCTGACACACCAGCAACAGCAGGAATGGCAAATCAGTGGCAAACTGGATTCCGGCGAGGGCGCACTGGCCGTGGCAGGTTCCCTGGCATTCAATCAAGCGGATGACTGGCACAGCCAACTGGACATCACCGGCCATGATGTTGAGGTCCTGGATCTGGAGACAATCAGCGCCAGCCTCAGCCCGACTCTCAAGCTCGCAGTCACACCCGGTCGATTGGACGTGACCGGTGACGTCGTCGTGCCCTCGGCGGAGATTCGTCTTAAAGAGTTGCCAGAGAGCGCCATCACCGTCTCAGAAGACCAGATCATCATCGATGGTCCTGTGGCCACGGAAAGCAAACCGTCACGGCAGGCCGTACACACCAATATCAATCTTATCTTGGGAGAACAGGTTCAGTTCAGCGGTTTTGGTATCAAGGGTCGCCTCAGCGGCAAATTGAACATAGAGGAACAGCCTGGGCAACCCAACAGCGCCAAAGGCATATTGGTGATCCATGATGGCAGCTACCGCACCTATGGTCAGAGACTCCGCATCGATTCTGGACGTTTGATCTTCCAGGGTGACCCCGATCACCCCCTGATCCACATGAGCGCCTCCCGCACAGTGGGCAATACACTGGTAGGAATACGCATAGATGGTATGCCAGACAGTCTTTCCAGCGACGTGTTCTCAACCCCTTCTCTGCCGCAAACAGAGGCCATGGCTTTACTGATGACCGGTAAGTCTCTGGCCAGTGCATCCCAGAAAGATGCTGCAACACTGACCAGCGCCGCCACGGCATTGGGTTTCAGCCAGAGCGAGGGACTGACCCAACAACTGCAGAATTATTTGGGACTGGATACGCTGTCTGTCTCCAGTGAATCGGGGATCAAGGAGAGCGCCCTTACCGTTGGCAAGTACCTGACTCCCCGCCTCTATGTGGGCTATATCCAGGACATTATGTCGCCCAACGCCGGTATCGAACTGGAGTACTCCATTTCTGAAAGGCTGAAGATCAAGGCAGAGTCCGGAGAAACCCAGAGTATGGACGTGTTGCTGCGACTCGATCAGCAATAGCTGCCATTTCAGCAGCGCTATCACCCATTGGCGAGATATGCGAAAGTAGCCAATGCTGGCTATAGCAATCTCAGGCTAAGGGTATTCGATTGGCTTTAATCAATAACACGGTCATCAAAACCACTATTGGCGTGCTGCATCCGCGCTCACTGAAATACCTCAGTGACTCACTGCAGGGCCTGATTCGCGGTCGCCTGTGGTTGCAGGTCATGGTCGGCATGGTACTGGGGATCATGGTGGGCATTCTCATGGGTCCCAGTATGGGCCTGATCAGCCCGAGTACTGCCGCCACGGCAAGCGACTGGCTTGCTCTACCCGGTCGGCTATTCCTCGCGTTGATTCAAATGATGGTCATTCCGCTGGTCTTCGCGTCCATCATCCGTGGTCTAGCGGCGACAGAAGACCTGGAACAATTGAAGAAAATCGGCCTGAGAGTGGTACTGTTTTTTATCTTCACCACCGCCCTCGCCATTATCATCGGTCTGTCATTGGCCAATCTGATCCAGCCGGGCCAATATGTAGACAGCCAGGCACTGCAAGCCACCTTGAGCGTCATGCCCAGTGTGGATGCAACGACTGCTCAAGACCCTATATTCAGTGACCTGCCCCGAAAGATTGTCACCCTGCTACCTTCCAACCCCCTCAGCTCAATGGTGGAAAGCAACATGTTGCAGGTAGTGATCTTCGCCATGGTGATCGGCGTGGCACTGGTGATGATGTCCCCGCTGCAGGCCAAACCATTGCTGGACCTGATGGGTTCATTGCAGGAAGTATGCATGACTGTAGTGCGCTGGGCCATGCTGCTGGCACCCTTTGCCGTCTTTGGTCTCCTGGTTCAGTTAACGGCCAAGTTGGGGCTGGAGGCACTGTTGGGTATGGCCGTGTACGTGGGCACGGTACTGCTCGGCTTACTGATAATGTTCGGGTTTTACCTACTGGTCATCGGCCTCACTGCCCGGATGAGTCCAAAAACCTTTATCAGCTCCGTCAAAGATGTACTGCTGCTGGCCTTTTCCACCTCCAGTTCAGCGGCTGTCATGCCTCTGTCAATCAAGGTTGCGGAGGAGAAGCTCGGTGTCAGGCCCTCAGTATCCCAATTCGTGATTCCGCTGGGCGCCACCATTAATATGAATGGTACGGCCCTTTACCAAGGCGTTGCGGCCATGTTCCTGGCCCAGGTTTTCGGGATTGAAGTCGGACTTGGCGGCATGGCGCTGATCGTCATTACGGCAGTAGGAGCCTCTATCGGTTCACCTGCCACCCCCGGAGTTGGCATTGTCATTCTTGCCATGGTGCTGAATACAGTGGGGATTCCCGCCGCAGGCATTGCACTGATCATGGGCGTGGATCGCATTCTGGATATGAGCCGTACTGCCATCAATGTCAGTGGCGATCTGGTCACCGCCAAGCTGATGGACAGCTGGGTCGGCAGCAGTCTCAGTCACCATGAAGAACAGCTTGCGGAACAGCGTCAAGAACAGATCCGTCTGCAGACAGGCGAAGACGTGCTCACCAACCATGTGGTAAAAGAAGACGCCTGAGCTCGCACCAGCCAGGTCCGAGATCAATGTTTCCATGCAGGTTAGGGGATATACTTTTCGAATGACGGAGCCGCTAGGTTGTCAGGAACAGGGGTTAACCCCCATCGGGGCGATTGTGGAAGTCCACGGCCCAGTGGTCGTTATTGCCTGCGACACGCTTCCCCCACTGCACCAGGCGCTCTGCGCCCACATCAACCACGAAACCTACCTGTTTGAAGTCCACCAACACCTGGACGAGCATCACCTCCGTGCCATTACACTGCATCGCAGTAGCGGCCTCTACCGGGGCATGACCGTATTTGACACCGGCGCCCCCTTGCACGTGCCCGTCGCGCCCGACTGTCTGGGTCGTCTGCTGAACATTTTCGGGGAACCGCTGGACGGAAAAAACAAGCTGCAACCGGCGGCCTTCCGCAATATCCACAGCCCGCCGGCGCCCCTCAGCGAAGCTGTCGGCGTGGGCGAGGTGCTGCAAACAGGCATTAAGGTGATCGACCTGCTCTGCCCCTTTGTAAAGGGTGGCAAAACCGGTCTGTTCGGCGGGGCGGGAGTGGGCAAGACCGTGCTGATTATGGAGTTCATGCATGCAGTGGCTACCCTGCACCAAGGGGTGTCGGTGTTTGCCGGAGTCGGTGAGCGCATACGCGAGGGACACGAACTCTGGCATGAAATCGACAAAGCCGGGGTACTGCCGCAGACCCTGATGGTATTCGGCCAGATGGATGAATCACCGGGGGTGCGCTTTCGCATTGGGCTGTCCGCCCTTACCTATGCGGAATACCTGCGCGACAGCCTGCAAAAGGAAGTGCTATTCGTGATGGATAATATCTTTCGCTTTGTACAGGCGGGCAGCGAGGTTTCCAGCCTGCTTGGGCGCATGCCCGCCACTGTCGGCTACCAACCCACCCTCACCACCGAAGTGGCAGAGATGCAAGACCGTATCTTATCTACAAGGCGGGGTGCCATTACCTCGGTTCAGGCCGTCTATGTCCCCGCAGACGACATGACTGACCCGGCGGTTAGCGCCATCCTCAGCCATTTGGATACCACTGTCATTCTGTCTCGCAGTCAGGCGGGAAAAGGTATTTATCCTGCTGTAGACCCGCTGCAATCGGGCAGTCGGCTGATGGATCGCCACACGCTGGGTTCGCGCCATTACGACGTGGCGGAAGGGGTACGGGAACACCTGGCCCGCTACCGTGAACTGGAAGATATTATCGCCATGCTCGGTATAGAAGAGCTATCGCCAAAAGACCAGAAAATCGTCATGCGCGCCCGAAAACTGCAACGCTACCTGACACAGCCCTTCTGGAGCACCGCCGGCCATTCAGGTATTGCCGGGGTCTCGGTGCCATTAGAACAGACCATCACGGACTGCGAAGGCTTTTTACACGGCGATTACGACGAGGTACCCGAGGAGCGCTGTTATATGCGCGGTACCATGGCGGAGTCTGCCACATGAACAACTTTACCCTTTGTCTCCAGGACTCGACCCGCACCCATCATATTGAAGAGGTTTCTTCATTTGTGGGCGAGGACAGTTCCGGCAGCTTCGGCATTCTCGCCAACCACATGCGAATGATGACAACGCTGGTCATCGGGCTGGCCCGCTTTCAGGTAAATGGTGGGCAATGGCAATGGCTAGCTCTGCCCGGGGCAGTGCTCTATTTTCACGACAATGTGTTAACCCTCAGTACCCGCCGTTACTTACTGGACGATGACTACAATCGAATTAGTCAGGCCTTGCAAGAACAGCTACTGGGGGAGGAGGAACAGCTTCACGCCATGAAAGAGAGCCTGCAGCGAATGGAGAAAGAAGTTCTCAAACGGCTGTGGGAGCTGAACACCAACCGGGGAAGGATGAGTCATGTCACATCCGGATGAACTGAGAAGGCAGGTGGAACGCCAGGTCAGGCGCATGAAAAAAGCCGAGCGGGAAAAACCAACACTGCTCGGCCAGACGGTATACATCGGCACGCTGGGACTGTTGTTTGTGCTGCCAATGGTCGGCGGCGCCTACCTGGGCCAATGGCTCGACAGTCTGGCCTCGGCCTACTCCAGCCGCTGGACCGTAAGCCTGATTCTGGTCGGTGTGATGATCGGCGCCCTCAACGTCTACCTGTTCATCCGGGAATAGCCACATGGATAACCCGGAAATCATGATCCAACCCCTGTTCCAGCTGGGCCCCGTTGATATCACGACAACGGTGATCACCACCTGGGGCATTATGGGCATCATCTGGTTATTTGCCTGGCTGGTGACACGTCGACTGAATGTCGACAACCCTGGACGCCTGCAATCTGCTGTGGAAGGAATTGTTTCCGTCATCGAGCAAGCCGTGGCGGATGCTGCCCCCCAACACGCCCGGCAAATCATGCCACTCGTCGGCAGTCTGTGGCTTTTTCTGGTCATCGCCAATCTCTGTGGATTGATACCGGGGGTGCACTCTCCCACCCGTGACCTGTCCGCCACCGCAGCCCTGGCGATATTAGTGTTTCTGTCCACCCACTGGTATGGCATTCGCATCCAGGGGATTCGCAATTATCTGCGCCACTACCTCTCACCGAGTCCGATCCTGCTCCCCTTCCACCTGATCAGCGAAGTGACCCGTACCGTAGCGCTGGCGGTGCGGCTGTTCGGCAATATCATGAGCCTGGAAATGGCAGCACTGCTGATCCTGCTGGTGGCGGGGTTCTTGGCCCCGGTGCCCATCCTGATGCTGCACATTATCGAGGCGCTGGTGCAGGCCTATATTTTTGGCATGCTGGCCCTGATCTATGTGGCCGGCGGCATCCAGTCACAACAATCCCGTCTACAACCTGAACAATCACCCCTATCAGAAGGGCAAGGAGATTCCGATGACTGACCTATCCACCTTTACTCTGGCTTCCACGGTCGCCGCCGTCTTTGGCGTCGCACTGGGCGTCATGGGGCCAGCTATCGCCATGGGCTGGGCCATCAGCCGCGCGCTGGATGCCCTGTCCCGGCAGCCGGAGGCGGAACGCTCAATTATGCGCACCCTGTTTATCGGACTGGCGATGATCGAATCCCTGGCCATCTATGTGCTGGTGATTGTACTGATCATCCTGTTCCGCAACCCATTGCTGGAATACCTCACCCAGTAACCGGGACAATCACGCCATGCAACCACTTGATCAACAAGGAAACTGTCCGTGGAATTAAGTTGGTCCACCTTTCTGCTCGAGATCATCAACTTTCTGGTGCTGATCTGGATTCTCAAGCACTTTCTCTATAAGCCGGTGCTGGCCGTCATCGCCAAGCGTCAGGAGGGAGTCGAAAAAACCCTCGGTGAGGCCAAAGCCTTGCACGATGATGCCGACAAATTGAAACAACAGTATGAGGCGCGCCTGGAACACTGGCAGCAGGAGCGCCAGCAAGCCCGTGATGCCCTGAATCGGGAGCTGGATACCGAGCGTTCACAAAAACTGTCCGCGTTGCGAAATACCCTGGAGCAGGAACGGGAAAAAGTGCGTGTTGCCGAGTCCCGCCGCCAGGCGGATGCACAACGCAAAGTAGAGGAAAGCGCGCTCGCTCAGGGGGCTCGTTTTGCCGGAAAATTACTGGCTCAGGTGGCGTGCCCAGAAACCGAAAAACGGCTAGTTGAACTGACCATCAACGAATTGGAGCAATTGCCACCAGAACGGCTGGCGGCATTCTTTACCCACAATGGCGCTTCCTCTGACATCATTACCGTAGTGAGCGCCTATCCGCTGGCAGAACTGCAACGCCAGCAGCTACAGCAAGCACTTAGCCACAATGGTTGGACGGCGACACTGCAGTTCCAGCAGGATCCCACACTACTCGCTGGCTTGCATATCACTATGGGTGCATGGGTGTTGGCGGCCAATTTGCGCGATGAATTACGCGGCTTCTCGGAGCTGACCCACCATGAGCAGTAGCGCCAACAAAATTAACAACGGTCTTGGTGATAGCCCCATCCTGGAAACCGGCCTGCTTCAACGCCAAACAAGATGGCTGGACAGTTACCAGCCCCATCTACGCATCCAGGAACAAGGAGCCGTGGTCTCCGTGGGGGATGGCATTGCCTGGATCGTCGGCTTACCGTCGGCAGCCATGGATGACGTATTGCTGTTTGCCGATGGCAGTCGCGGCATGGTGTTTGATCTCAACGAGAACATGATAGGAGCCATTCTGCTGCTGGAGACGGAAACGCTGACCTCCGGAACCACTGTGCAGCGTTCGGGACACCCCCTCAGTGTGCCGGTGGGTGATGCACTGCTCGGCAGGACAATAGATCCACTGGGGCGACCTTTGGATGGTGGTGAGCCGCCAGCCCATACTTGCTGGCAGACGCTGGAAGCGCTTTCGCCACCCATTGTGGCCAGAGATTTTGTTCACAAGCCACTGTATTCCGGTATCAAAATTATCGACACCATGATTCCTATCGGCCGGGGACAGCGCCAACTGTTAATTGGAGATGAGGGGTTGGGACGCAGCTCTGTGGCCATCGATACAGTGATTAATCAACGGGGGCAAGATGTCTACTGCGTCTACGTACTGATCGGCCAAAAACGTTCCACCGTGGTTAACGTGATGGAAACCCTGAAAGAGTTCGGCGCGCTTGACTACACCACACTCGTGGTAGCTGAGGCAACTGGACTGCCGGGACTGCAACAGCTGGCTCCATTTGCCGGCTGCGCCATCGCGGAATTCTGGATGCATCAAGGTCGCGATGTATTGGTGATCTATGACGACCTTTCCACCCATGCCCGCACCTATCGGGAACTGTCGCTGTTATTGCGCCGACCACCTGGACGGGAGGCCTATCCCGGTGATATTTTTTCCGTTCACGCACGACTGCTAGAGCGGGCAACCAGCCTGAATGCCAACCACGGTGGCGGCAGTATGACGGCACTGCCCATTGTGGAAACCCAACTCGGCGAAATTGCTGCCTATATCCCCACCAATCTGATTTCCATTACCGACGGCCAGGTGTATCTGGATCGCAACCTGTTTGCCGGGGGCTTTCGACCAGCCATTGATATCGGCCTGTCGGTCTCCCGCATCGGTGGCCAGGCACAGCATCCCCGCATCAAGGATGAAGCTGGACGGATGAAACTGGACTACCTGCAGTTCCAAGAGCTAGAGGTCTTCACTCGCTTTGGCGCACGGCTTGAGGCTTCTATGGAGGCCGCCATCCGCCGCGGCCAACTGCTAAGGGAAATCCTCAAACAGGATCGGCTATGCCCCCTGCCAGCCACTGCTCAGATGGCCTGGCTGGTAGCGTTTAATGACCACTTGCTCGATAAATTGGAACTACAGCAAATCGCCACATATCTGAGTCGACTTCAGGAAGGCGCTCGCACAAGCAATCTGACGCTGGACAACCCGAGGGATGACTGGCAGACCGCTGTGGCCGACTGGCTAAGTGCGGATGCGGATACGGATACGACTGAATGAGCCGTCGACGCAGCCTTGAACAGCACCGGCGCAGTCTGGGGGAAATCCAGGAAATCATGAACTCCATGAAAACTCTGGCCTATATGGAAACCCGCAAACTAACCCGCTTCCTGGATGCCCAGCAGCAAGTGGTCGAGAGCATTGAGCATACAGCAACGGATCTACTGCACTTCTACCCTGAGATCCTGCCCGATAGTGAGAATTTACCAACGATCTGTTTGTTGGTTGGTTCAGAGAGAGGGTTTTGTGGTGATTTTAATCATGTCCTGTTGGAGCATCTGGCGAATGAACCACAGTATTCTCAGGCCGGGATTATCGCGGTGGGACACAAGCTCTGTACCTTACTGGACGATGATCCGCGAATACTCTTGGCTCTGGATGGCGCAGGCATCGCAGAGGAAGCAACCCCTCTGCTGAACCGCCTGGTCAGCAAGCTGAGCACGCTGGAGAAAACTCGCGGCCCCTTGTCACTGGTGTGTCTCTACCACGAGTCCCCCGAACAGATTCGGGAACAAAGACTACTACCGCCTTTCCGCACTTTGCCCATGCTCTCTGCGGGAGCTGGAGCAGCTCTAAGCAGCCCGCCATTACTTCATCAATCACCCCGCGAACTCCTGCTTGAGCTGACGGAACATTACCTCTTTGCAGTACTGTTCGAGATGCTCTACACCTCCCTAATGGCTGAGAACCATCACCGGGTAGCGCACCTGGAAAGTGCCGTCAGGCATCTGAATGACGAATCGGCCGAACTGGCGCGATCCTGCAACGTTCTAAGACAGGAAGAAATCACCGAAGAGATTGAAGTCATCCTGCTCGGTGCCGAAAATTTAGCTCAACAAACAATCACGGCCCACCCGGAGAAAACAAAAAATCCGTAACCATCATCTTCGGATTCAACGGAGAGATGACCGAACAAACTGCCTGACATAGCCCTAGCCGGGACCGGCAGGCACAAACGAACTACCGCGAGGGCGGCTTCTTTATTTGTGGGACACTCAAGAGGATTATTCGGCGCCATGCGCCTCACCCTACGGGTCGCCGCCTACTGGCGGCGCTGTCTCGCACCAGTGGTGCTCGGCTCGAACCTGTGAGGAGGATTGACTCAAAACGGCCTGTCGCCATTTTGCCCCCTGTGGGGTTGCGCAACTTGCAGTTGCTGGATCCAACTTCCTGACGGAAATTGTCGAACCTCTGACGGTTCGAACTCTGTCGGGGAACCATAAATAAAAAAACCACCGCGTGGGTGGTTTTTATATATGGCGCACTCGGGAGGATTATTCGGCGCCATGCGCCTCACCCTACGGGTCGCCGCCTACTGGCGGCGCTGTCTCGCACCAGTGGTGCTCGGCTCGAACCTGAGGAGGTTCTCACCTCCTCTCACACACATAAAAAACCCGGCACAAGGCCGGGTTTATTTTATGGCGCACTCGGGAGGATTCGAACCTCCGACCGCTCGGTTCGTAGCCGAGTACTCTATCCAGCTGAGCTACGAGTGCGTGAGGTCGCGTAATATATTGAAGTGGCTGGTGCTAGTCAAGTCGAAACGCCCTTTTCAGAGATGATTTTCGAGTTGTATCGGTTGAAATAAATTTTTCTGCCAGTGGGGGACTTCTCAGTCTTGTTGTGCTCAAATTAAGGAAAGCACTCAACATCAGGTTATTCAAGAAGTGCATCAAGAAGGGGTAATAAAATGATCCGCATTGCAATCAATGGCTATGGCCGTATCGGAAGAAATATCCTCAGGGCATTTTATGAACGTCCGGAGCTAAGAAAAGACATGGAGATTGTCGCGATAAATGATCAGGGCGATGTATCTATTAATGCCCATTTGACCCAGTATGACAGCGTCCACGGGCGCTTCCACCAGCAAGTAAGTCACGATGAGGAAACCATCATTGTTGGCGAAGACCACATACTGGTGCTGACAGAAAAAGACCCTGCCAAACTCCCCTGGAAAGACCTGAAAATCGACATTGTTTTCGAGTGCACCGGATTATTTACAGACCGGGCAAAGGCTGCCGGACACCTGTCTGCCGGGGCCGGCAAGGTATTGATCTCTGCACCCGGGAAAGATGTGGATGCCACTATCGTTTACGGGGTAAACCATCAAATGTTGCAACCTGAGCATCAGGTTGTCTCCAACGCGTCCTGCACCACCAATTGCCTCGCGCCTGTCGTTCTACCCCTGCAGGAGACGATGGGAATAGAGACAGGTTTTATGACCACCATCCACGCTTACACCAACGATCAGCATTTGGTGGATGTCTATCACCCTGACGTTTATCGTGCCCGTTCTGCTACCCTATCCATGATTCCCACCAAGACAGGTGCCGCAAAGGCCATCGGTCTGGTGCTACCGGAACTGGTGGGGCGACTGGATGGCATAGCCGTGCGCGTGCCCACGGCCAACGTCTCTTTGGTGGATTTCACCTTCACGGCGAAACGCGATTCCACCGCAGAGGAAGTCAACCAGATCATGCAGGCTGCAGCGCAGGGATCACTATCAGGCGTTCTCGCTTACACAGAAGAGCCACTGGTTTCAGTGGACTTTAATCATACGACCTACTCAAGTATCTTTGATGGAACACATACCCGCGCCCAAGGCAGGATGGTGAAAGTCCTCGCCTGGTATGACAATGAATGGGGCTTTTCCAACCGGATGCTCGATACTTGCCTTGTCATGTTTCAAAACTAGAAGCCTGTTACTGCACGAGAATTAAAATATTGTTAACCTACTGTGTGTGCAGGGCTGACTAGTGCCCGGTATTGTACCGTCTGCATCATTCGCTTATTGAAATAATGCGATCATTTTTGTGTCGTATAAACAAAGCCTGACCTAGATGCACAGGGAAGTAACAGAAGCATCCTCCTTGTTATCGTCCACCCGGACGATAACATTGATGCAATGCTCAGGAATTTACATAGCAGACTATTAATTGACCATGAATCAATTGGATATACCCCCCACCTCTCTTCCCGCATGGACTGAGCTAGAAAATCTGGCTGACTCAAGTTCTGACTGCAGTATTAGCCGTTTTTTCAACAAAGACCCAGACCGTGCCAGTCGTTTTTCCATCCAGCATGACGGGCTGTTTCTCGACTACTCCAAAAACCGTGTGGATGATCTGATCATGCACAGCCTGCTGTCACTGGCTGAACAATCATCGTTACAATCACGCATAGTAGCTATGTTTAGTGGCCAGCCGATCAATACCACTGAAAACAAGGCTGTGTTACATACGGCACTCCGCGGCAGACCTGAGGACGACTTCCGCCAAAGCGGCATGGCGGTTCATGGCTTGGTTGCTGAAGCTCTCGCCAAGATGGCCGAGATTAGCGAACAAGTTAGAGAGGGAAAGTGGTTAGGCTCAACCGGTAAAATGATCACAGATGTGATCAATATCGGTATAGGTGGGTCAGACCTCGGACCCAGAATGGTCTGCGAAGCCCTCGGCCAATATGCTCATCCACAGCTTGTATTGCATTTTGTCTCCGATGTAGATGCTACCGAGATACTTGGTACGCTAAAAAAAGTCGATCCAGAAACCACTTTGGTGATCGTTTCCAGCAAAGGCTTTACCACACAAGAGACGCTACTAAATACTCGAACCACATTAGGCTGGTTCGAAGAAAAGCTGGGACTGCCCCAAGCTCAAGCAACCTCTCACTTCATTGCTGTCACGGCCCACCGAGCCAACGCAGAGGCCTTCGGTATTCATCCATCGCGCATTCTGGAGTTTCAGGATTGGGTTGGAGGGCGCTATTCGCTATGGTCAAGCATAGGCTTGGCGATAGCCATCTGTATCGGCCAGCGCAATTTCGAAGCCATGCTCGACGGGGCCAGGAAGATGGACCAGCACTTCCAAACCATGCCCTACGAAAAAAATATGCCGGTGATCCTCGGGCTATTAGGCATCTGGTACAACAATTTTCTGCACGCAGAAACAACTGCCATCATTCCATACTGTGAACGCTTGAATCTTCTCCCCGCCTACTTGCAGCAATTAGATATGGAAAGTAACGGTAAGAGTGTTTCCATTTCGGGAGAATCACTCGGATACCCTACCGCTCCCATCGTCTGGGGGCAAACAGGGACTAATGGACAACATGCCTTTTTCCAATTATTGCACCAAGGCTCTCATCTAGTACCCACTGATTTCATCGCAATCGTAAAAGATCCTCTCAGTCCCACAGAACACCATCGTTTCTTACTGGGCAGCATGTTGGCGCAAGGCGCTGCACTGATGGCCGGCCAGACTGAAGAAAATACGCCACCCTATAAGATTTACCCCGGCAACAAGCCCTCCAACACCCTGTTAATCGATGAACTAACCCCTCACAATCTCGGGTCGATGATCGCACTCTATGAACACAAAGTTTTTGTTCAAGGGTCTATATGGAACATTAATTCCTTTGATCAATGGGGTGTAGAACTCGGTAAGCACATTGCCTCAAGCTTAATTTCAGAAAAACCCAAAAAAGGTTGTCAGTTAGACCCCTCAACCAAACAACTTTATGACCTCATCAACCAGAAGAATGGACTTTTTGAATAAACGACCATAACCATGATTTACCTTTTCCCCAAAAGAAATACGGGGTCGTTTAAAAAAATTATCGTCTCGGAATGAGCAGTTATACCACGCCTTAATGATGAGGCTACCCAGCCAACATTTACCGCAGTCTCTATAGCTGATGCCCCGCAATACACAAAAATATACCTATTGGCCCATATCTACGCAGTTAAATCTTACTCATGTCACTGGCCTGCAGTGAAGAATCTGTTAGGTATGAGTTATCTCTGAGTTCAGATATGGTGGGGGGAAGGTTACGATTCTGTTCAAAATCGTTTCAACGTGGTGACACAAACAAAAACAAGGCCCGAGGGGCCTTGTTTTTGTAATCGTTAGACTAAATTGCTAGAGGTAACTTATTCATCACCAAAGATAAATCTTGGCTTAAACATATAGGCCAATGCCGGCATCAGGAACAGTGCACTCAGTGCAGATACTGCCAACCAAAGACCAATCAGCATGCCCATCTCTGCCTGGAAGCGAAGAGACGAGAACAGCCAAACACAGACGCTTGCAGTGAGTACCAGAGCAGTAACCAATACACCACGACCAGCACAGTGCAGGGATACCGAGATAGCTTCCAGATGCGACTTACCTTGACGGTACTCACCTTGGATCCGGTCACAAATGTACAACGCATAGTCCACACCGAGGCCAATACCCAGGGCCGCGACAGGAACCGTGTTGATGTTCATACCAATGTTCTGCCATGACATGAATGCGAAGGTCACCAGGTTAGACAGAACCACAGGCACCATGAAGAACATACCTGCAATGCTGGAACGGTAAACCACGATACACATCATCACTAGAATGAACAGTGCCAACGCGATGGACTGAATCTGACCTGAAAGGATCACTTCGTTCACCGCAGCAATAACACCAATAATACCGCCAGCCAAGTGAATGTTGAGCCCTTCAACTTTCATGCCTTTCGCAAACTCTTTAACACGCGCGACGGCTGTTGAGATCGTATCTCCCTGACGGTCGGTGAAAAAGAGGGTGACAGAAGCATTGGTTTGTTTGACGTCAGTAAAGCGAGTCAAGTCACCCGGCTCCGCTGCACGTTCAAACATGTAGATCAATTCCGCGTTATTGGTAGTGGTTTCACCCAGCTCAACGTAACGAAAATTACCTTCACGCAGTGTTTGGTTAACAGATGGAAGAATGTCAGCAAGCGACAAACTGCCACCAATCTCCTCCTGTGATTCCATATAACGCTGGAAGCGCAACATGCTATCAAGAACATCAACGTCCTTGATCAAACCTTCCTGATCAAGGGTTTCGTTTCCAAACACAACGAACATCCTGTCTGCACCGGGAAACTCTTTGTTAATCGCAGCAGAATCTTCGTTATAACGCGCTTCAGGCCACAAAATGGGTGAGCCTGGGTTGGCATCACCGACCTTGAGATCAACCGCGTAGAAACCACAAACAATAAACAGTGCTGTAGCAATACCCACCACAACATAGCGAGCACGGGTATCAACCAGATGAACACACATGTTCAGGAATGGACGAATTACCAGCAAGTCGAGGTTGAGCGGGTGTGCATAGGATTTGGGTTTTCTTACCCAAGACAGTAGCACTGGGGTAATGATAATAGAGCTTACTGCAACTGTACCTACCCATACCACGGCGAGAACAACCAATTTTTGCAGCAGGGGGATAGGACTGATGGCTACCACAGTTACACAGCCAGCGTCAGTACCAATACCAAGCAGTCCAGGGCGAAGTAGATCTTTAAGGGTCAAGCGTGCAGCTTCAGTAGAGCAAAGATCTACACCCTCTTCCATCTTGTCGATTTCTTCGTGGAAACGCGTGATCATCTGTACAGAGTGTGAGACCGCTCTTGCTGTGATCAGCATTGCCACTACGACAACCAGTGGATCAAAGTGGATACCACAAAGATGAGCAACACCCAAAGCCCAGGTTGCGCTGATACCACCGGCTAGCATCGGGAGAAGCGTACCGCGCCAAGTTCTGTTGATGAGAAACAACAGTACGAGGAAGATCAGCGCGGCCACCATAATCAAGCGCATGGTTTCAGGCAGGTAGTGGTTTACCCAACCATACAGAATTGGGTTGCCGTTAAGGCTAATGTCCACAGTATCGTCGTCCAGACGCTCAGCCAGAGCATAGGCTTGCTCATACGCCAAGTTGTAATCCAGCAGATTATCAAAGAAGTCCACAGTCACCAATGTGGCTGTCAGGTCTTTTGATACGTAAGGACCATAGACCAAGGGACTACGCAGGATAGCTTCCCGGAGGTAGTCAATGTCTGCCTGATTTTCTGGCAAGTTTGGCCACATGTAGGGGAAGCTTTCGATACCTTCAGTTGACGCGCGAACCTCTTTCAGCTTTTTACCCGCTATAGAGTAAATTTGAAATTCGTTAATAGCGTCAATTTTATAAAGGCCTTGCGTCAGATCCTGGATTTTCTCCAACACAGGCATCTGGAAGATATCACCTTCCTCAGCCTTGATCATGAAGGTGATAATGTTGGTACCACCAAAAGTTTCCTTATATTCATTGTGAATCTTAATATAAGGATGCGATGAGGGCATCAAATCATCAAATACAGTTTTAACTTCAATGTTCTGGGCAAAATATGCAAAAACGCATGTCAGCGCTAGAACAACAGCCAGAACAATTTTTCTGAATTTAATGCAGCCAAGTGCGAAATTTTCTAACATTCTATCCTCCACCAACCACCCGTAATCGTATGGATGGGCGACTTTTTAATAGTTGATTGGTTCTTTTTTATGTCTATTTCTATTCGTGCAACAGAGCCCAAGTCTTTGTTTTCAAATCCATATAACCTTCTGTCTCACCAACAGCGATAAACCCATCTCCTACGAGCGCCATTTCTGAGTGAGAGGTAAAGTCTTTAGTGGAGAGGTTTTGGGTTTCGAAATCACTCATATCGGGTGAAAAAGTAATCCATTTACCTTTATTACCGATGCCGACCCACTCATTTAGCTCTTCAGACCAAGCAACATCCATCAAGTGTTCCGTCATACCAGAAACTTTACTTCCATAGAATGTCCATGTATTACCGCCATCACGAGTAGCAACAATAGCACCAGCCAATCCGACTGCTACGCCATCTTGTGCATTTCTAAATTTAATCGCGGTAAAACTGTTAGGACTGTCTGTGTAGATTGTTTCCCAAGTTTGGCCATTATCAACTGACTTATAAATACGCGCGGAAATTCTTGCGCCTGTTGTGGCATCTAAAACTTCTTCATTTTCACCAGCTATCTCGCCATCATACTCAGTCACTTCTCGGGCTTCAGCAGAAACCATGATGGTATTTTCATCAACACGTACAATATCGTTCATGAAAATATCTTCTTCTTCGCGAAGACGCTCCCATGTATTACCGTAATCAGTAGTACGCAGAATCATACCCATTTCGCCAACAGCCAGTGCTTCGCCGCCAGCGTACGTATGAACACGAATAAGTTTGTTTGAGATGTCAGACTTAGGGGCTGTAACTTCTTTCCAAGTTGCACCGCCATCAGCCGTCACAACCACGCGGCCCAGATTACCAACTGCTACAGCATGTTGCTCGTCCCAAGAATCAATATCCTGAATGTGCGTTTCGATAGTTGAATCTTGTACGGCCCATGTGTGTCCCTTATCTTCAGATATAACGATTTTCCCGTAATTGCCAGCGGCAAGGTAGGTGTCATCGTTTACGTGGGCAGCACCAAGAAGGATGTCCCTGCGGTCAATCGCATGGGGTACTACTTGTTCAATTACGGGTGTTGGCTTGATAAAAAGGCCTGCATACAAAAGCACGCCAACGATGGCCCAAGGCATAATCGATAAAACAAGAGCTACAAATTTTTGACTTGCTGTTTTTTCTATCGTGCCTGCAGAGTCAGACATATTGTTTTCAGCAAGGTTTTGTCCAGCAACGTTCATAAAACCCCCAAAGAATCCTAAATGGCAGTAAGCGCCACCTTTACAACCCAAATACTAAACGCTCTATTTATTTAATAATTTTTCTAAAACATCCCAAGACAAAGCTGCCAGAGAAAACAAAACTGTTTTTCTGGCAGCCATGCCTAGGAACGGATCTAGCAAATTACCGAGCCAGAGCAATCAACGTTTTCAGTGAAACGTCTGTCTCTTCTACACCTTCTGGATTCGCCTTCATATTTGAAGACCAAGTGGTGGAGAACTCAGCTTTCCAGTCAATGATGTGACCAACAACGGGCATGATAGCTTTGTATCCGTCATCACCGATATCAGCACGGTTCTGGAAGATAAAGGCTTTCCACAGCTTGCCGTTTTTGTCGTATCCCTCACCCTGGTAAGGACGGGGGTAGTCAACTTCCATATAAACGACTTTCTTACTGTAGGGGTGCTCGTCAGGCGGAGTACCTTCAATGGTGAATACTTCACGCGGCTCCCACTGAACCTGAGGTGCAGGGAAGAAGTGTGGAGCATTATCCATATCTACTGCAGGGAACTCTTCTCTGGTGTTCTTGTAGCGCAGGTCTACAGTCATAAGAGGAGCGTGAGCAATAGCGAAGATCCAGCGCTTGTTGATCAGGGTTACGTCTTTGTACTTGGTTGGTACCGCATCCCAGATATCCCAGTCATCATACAACTGTACAGTACCACCGATGGGGTCCATCCAGGCGTTACCAGACAGACGACGCGCGCGACGTACTGACTTCAGGTAGGCCCAAACGTCATCAGGCGTTTTTGCACTGGGGTCGTTGTAACGAGTAGAGAAAATACCAATACCCTTAATATCCTGAGGATAAATCGCTACCAGTACAGTCTTCTGGAGAATAGTGCCATCACCTTCAGACACTGGACCACCGTCAAGACGGCCTTCCATGTAGTAACGACGTGCCCACCAACGCTGGATACGCTCAATACCTTTCTCAGCATCGAGGAATACCCAAGAGATGTGACGCAAATCCATGGTCGCACCGTAGGTAGGTGAACGCAGGTTCCAGATCAGCTTGTCACCGGCATGTGGATCAGTACTTTTGCCATCGGGACCAATGGTCTTCAGGATGTCTTGCGGATCGAAGAACATACCTGCAGTCCAGTTGCCCACTTCACGAGTAGCAGGATCAAAGGTTACTTTGCCCTTGCCATCTTGTGTAGCTTGCATGTACTTGGGATCCATCTCGATAAACTCTGAATGACGAATATTCATCTTCAGACCTTTATCGCGAATCATCCACTCAGTGTTTTCAGTGATCATGTCGCCAACACGCTTTCCTTCGAAATACATGTCTTTAACCTGATCGAAGTTGGCAGCACTGATAACTGTGCCTTCCTTCATCACCTGAGCTTCAGTTACACCGGCAGGCAGTGCTTCCACTGGCTGAGGTGTTCCGTCCCAACGACCGGCGGCCGGCGGATCTCCGTAGTACAAGGGGTTAGGTTTCTCACCCCATGCAGTTGGCTGAACATAGCCAGCATCGCGGTCGGTCGCGTAAATACGCGCATCGACCTCAGCCTTGTCGGCTGCTGTAGCTGTCAACGGGGCCCCCACCAGCAACCCCACTGAAACTACTGACGTAGTCAATAACTTCTTATACATAGTTATACTCCCAGTTAATAAAATGAGTCTTATTTGCGACTTTTTTATTAGTTAAAAGTTTCGCAAATATACTTATTATCTGTTTGTTTAGAACTGACGAGTCAGTTTGACAACAACCTGGTTGTCTTCAGCGAACCAGTCCATCAGACCAGCACTGTGCTCTCTCTTACCGAGCAAACCAAATGCGTCGCTGTTTCCTGCAGCATAACAGCCGCTACCAGCCGGACAGTTCTTCTTGGTATCGCCTTCGTTCCACCACAGGTCAGCTTCCACCTTCAGACGCCAGTCATCACCCCAAACGAACTCAACTGCAGGGATAGCAAAGCCACCGCCATTGGTCGCATCGGTACCGATCACAAAGGACGGGTTGATGGTGTCACGATTGAAGTTCAACAGAGTGAACAGAGTGACGTAGACGGTGTGTTCTTTCTTAGGGGACGCGAAGGACGCGAACTCGACGATTTCATCGTCGTCGTCATAGCCGAGAATAATGGTATCAAAAATCTGGATACTGGAAAGCGAGGGACGGTGAGTGCCCAGTGTTTCCATCCATTTGAACTCTTTATCGATACGCAGCATCACGTTCAATACGTCTTTTTCACGAATGCCAGCCCAACCAGGAAGATCAGATTGCAACTGACCATAGTTGAACGGCTTGTTCGGCACATAGGCAATTTCCGCACTCAGGGTAGAGTCCATCGCCATGCTGAAGTAGTTGACCGTCAAACCGAAGACATCAATTTCCGGGTAGATCCAGTCGCCCAGCAACTTACCGCTATCCGCAGCTTCACCACCGTAGGAAGTGAATCCCTGGACTTGGTCCAGGTGGAACAAATCACCTGTAGCAGGGACACCTAGGGCTGCGCCATTCGGGTTAATTACTGGTGTGGCATTAAAGGTTTTCAAGTAGGCAAGAGAGTAGCCCACTGAACCCCAGGTGCCGTTCCAGCGGATACCGTAGGTCATATCATCCCAGTCAGCGCTGCGATGGCCTGTGTCATAGGCATCAGTAAACTGGGTAAAGTCAACACCGCGATAGGGGTGCGGAATCCAGCGACCACCTTCGATGTTGTAACTGCTACCCATATCTTCATCACGATCCCAGCCCGGACGGATAAACCAGTTCAATGAACCGCCGTACTCAGCCAGATCCAGGTTGAAGTTGAACAACATCAAAGGCTTGCGCCATTCTTCGTTGTTCTCATAAAACAGACGACCGCGGTAGTCATAACCGTGTACTACGTCCATTGCCTGGAAGAAGTCAGACTCACCCCACACCAACTGCTGACGACCAATACGCACAAACAAGCGATCGGTGACGTTGTAGTCAAAGTAGATTTCACGAATGATATCCATTGGCTCATCAAGGGTGTTGTACTGATTCATGTAATCACCCCCATCTGAACCGCCGTTAGTGAAGTTACCAACAAACGGGTTCGGACCGCCCAACAGATCAGCTGAGCGCTCTTCCAAGTCGTCCAGATAGTCGGTTTGTGCTTCCTCCTCAAAACGGGTCACTACTTTCCAGTTCAGCGGTCCGGTTTTGATATCCCAGTCGATGTTTAATGTCGCCCTGGCTTGAGTCAGGCGGTATTTGTCATCCGCAGGGGTTTCATCGTGATCCTGTAGGCTCATGCCCATGGTTGCACGCGCATAACCACTGTAGCGGATTTCAAATTCAGGTCCGTCACCATAGTTAAGGTCTACAGCTAACGCCGGAGCGCTGGCGGCCAGAAGCCCCCCAAACCCCAACAGAAAGCCACCAACTTTCTTAATGCTGGTGTTATTTTTTTTCACCATTTTCTTCTCCCACTTATAGTTGGATATTTATTTTTGCCGCCGCACATTTAGCACAGCAATGCGCAATATAAACAGCTTACACCCCCACGGCAACAACAGATTTGCTACGCAAGCACCATGCCAGCGACCTAAAAACGACCGTTTTTAGGTAATTCCTACTGTATTTGAGCTTGTTTCGCTTCTCTAGACATATGGGTTTTTGTTAAGACCGTTTTATTATCGTACGGCTTCGCATGTGAATCGTATGATTAAAGAAAAAACATAGCAACCCTTATCTTCCTACTATCCTCCTACCAAACAGGGCCCGTAACCCTCTCGCTCATGTGCGACTCTACACCCATTTTGGCTTGACATCGGGATATTACCACCACTCAAAAACCCCGGAACAACACACCCGCCACCGGCAAAGTTGAGTCGATTGTGGGCCCTATAGCGCGCGTGTTATGATCGGCCAGGATTCGCCTTGGATGTTTTACCGGCATTTTGGTGGACCGATAACAACTATAATAAAAGACAGGTTTCGCTCACCAAGACACTCATCGCGAGAGACATATTATTAGGGGGTATAGGACGTTGAGGGGCTCTGATCCTAAAAAGCTGAGTTTGCGCTCGAATACCGATCTCACATCCCAAAAAGGGATTGATCACGCATGGGAAAAGTTCCTATGCACGGGCGGTCATGCCGAAGGACTTCCTATCCGCGATGTGATTGCCAGCTCATGGGAACGCTGCCTGTCCCAAGGAGTAAATCCTGAGCAAAAAGCTGCGCCCCTGCTGGCCTCCGAATCCAACCTATATAACTTCCGCTTAAAAAATTCCGACCTTATTGATTGCGCTCGCCCGGTTATTCAGCAAGCCAGCCTATTTCTTCAAGACCTTGAGACCATCCTGTTTCTCACCGACTACCAAGGGCTCAACCTGCAAATCGTGGGCGATCCTCGCACGCTGGATGACGCAAACACCATTGGTCTTGTTGAAGGCAGCGGCTGGAACGAGGTGGTCTCCGGTTCCAATGCTGTCGGCACATCCATGGCGACACGTCGTCCAACTCAGGTTCATGGCGAAGAGCACTACTGCCAGGGATTCAAGCCCTGGACTTGCACTGCAGCCGTTATTGCCGACCCCTACGATAACCAGATGATGGGCGTTATCGACCTGTCTGGCCTCTGCAGCATGTACGACAAGTTCCACATTCCTTTGGTGGTTGCCTGGGCGAGCCAAATACAAGCAGGACTCGCTCGCAAAACCTCCGAACAATGGAGCTCTATCATTGAACACAGCAACAGCAGTTTTGGCCGGTTTAGAAACTCTGGAAAACTGCTGCTCGACAAGAAAGGCCGACTGATCAATTTTTCCTCCAACGCCAGTGCCGCTTTGGATGCACTCGGCATAGATTACGACCCTGACTCTAAACGCCGCCTTTCAATGGAGCGTTTCGGGGGAGAAACTATTGTTTATCCCCACGACGAAGGTTCGTGGATCTCAGAAGACTGGGTGGAACCCATTCGCCGTAACGACGAACTCATCGGCTTTCAGGTGTTGGTCCCGGCTGGTCGCATCAACACACATCGAATGACTCACACACAAGAATCTACTCCTCCTCTGAAACCAGGCTTCGACCCCTTCAAGGAAATCTACGGAGAAAGCGCCTCATTCAAGTCAAGTGCCGACAAAGCGCGCCGGGCTGCAAGCACCCCGCTGCCCGTACTCATTCTGGGTGACACCGGGGTAGGCAAAGAAGTCTTTGCAAAAGCAATTCACGACAGCAGCAACTATGCTGACGGCCCCTTTATAGACCTTAACTGTGGCGCTTTTACAAAAGACATCCTTAGCAGCGAGCTGTTTGGCCACGTGGAGGGAGCCTTTACTGGGTCGAAGAAAGGTGGATTGATCGGCAAGATAGAGGCTGCTAACGGCGGCACATTGTTTCTCGATGAAATCGGAGAAATGCCATTAGAATTACAACCCATCTTCCTGAGAGTTCTCCAAGAGAAAAAAATCTACCGAGTGGGCGACATCAAACCCATCCCCGTTGACTTCCGTTTAATTGCCGCAACAAACTGCGACCTGAAAAGCGCCGTCAATGAAGGGCTATTCCGCAAGGACCTTTATTTCCGGCTATCTACTGTAACCATCAGCCTTGACCCCCTCTCCGGGAGAAAAGACGACATCGAAGGCATTGCCAAGCTTGTTCTAGATCGCATTCGGGAGGAAAACAATGGTCAGATATCTGCACGACGCTTTTCCCCCGCTCTGTTAACCGCCTTAAAAACGCGTGAATGGCCTGGCAATATCCGCGAGCTGGTAAACGTTGTGGAGTGCATGTGTTTTATGTCTCCGAACGAAACACTCACAATTGATGACCTGCCCGACGGTTATCGACGCGGCGAGAGCAGCCTGCAAACGGAATTCTATAATACTGTCCTGACTCAACCACATGGCAATCTGGACATTGCGGAAAAAGCCACTATAGAAGCGGCCATCAAACAGTCCGAGGGTAATATGACCCAGGCCGCCAAACAATTGGGCATTGCCAAAAGCACGCTCTATCAGAAAATGAAGAAGTATGGCCTGAAGAAGCCACAGTAACCTGAAAACAAAAATAATCTGACAACAAAAAAGCCCCTGGATATCCAGGGGCTTTTTTACGAGTAAGGCTTAGAAAACTAAAACCTTTCAATACTCCCACCACACAATGAAATGAGAAAAGGCGTACTGGGAGCGCCTTAATACATGTGTTGGCCGCCATTAATAGACAGTGTCGAGCCAGTGATAAAGCCACCCTCGTCTGACACCAGGAATAAAATGCCCCGAGCAATGTCATGAGCTGTACCCAAACGCCCTACAGGAATTTTAGCCACAATCTTTTCCAATACATCTGTAGGCACATTACGCACCATATCTGTATCCACATAGCCTGGCGCTACGGCATTAACAGTAATACCAAAAGCGGCACTTTCCAGGGCTAGCGCCTTGGTGAAGCCATGGATGCCCGACTTAGCCGCGGCATAGTTAACCTGGCCATATTGACCCGCCTGACCATTTAATGAACCCACGTTCACAATGCGGCCAAATTTACGCTCCCGCATACCTTCAATCACATTTCGGCACATGTTAAAACAGGAGCCAAGGTTTGTGTCGAGCACATCCTGCCACATGTCATGAGTCATCTTATGCATGGTACGGTCACGAGTGATGCCCGCATTATTAATCAATACTGAAATAGGCCCTACTTCGCGTTCAATGCGCTCAATCCCTTCTTGGCATACCCCGAAGTCTGACACATCAAATTTATAGACAGGAATTCCCGTGCGCTCATGGAACTCTCTGGCACGCTCATCATTACCGCCATAGTTTGCAACCGTATCGTAACCTGCCTCCTTCAGCTCGATAGCAATTGCCTCACCAATACCCCTTGTTCCCCCAGTTACCAATGCCACTTTAGACATATTACATCTCCTGCTTTATTTGACTACCAATACACTGCACATCATTGCACTTGCTGACGCCTATCAATCCCACAATCAGAATCACAATGAACATACCTTCAACTCAGTTTTCTCAGAGTAGATGTTATAGATGCGGTAGTGAATTCGACTTTTAGCGAACAATTTAAAAACACCTGCCACAAATTTTATTCTTATGGGTTAATAGATATACCAGCACGGAGAAAAATACAAATGCTATTCACCACAACTGGAAAATGTGAGTAAAAAAATGAGATGGTAGGGCAATGAAGGGGGATAAAGCAGACAGGGCGCAACAGGAAATCCTGTTGCGCCCTGTCTGAAACAGCAGATTATTATTTGAGGCGGCGCATTACCGTCACACAGTTAGTGACACCAGAACCACCAATGTTAACCGTCATAGCAACTTCTGGATTACCTTTTGCCGCAACACCGATTGGCTGACCAATCAGTTGTTTATATGCTAAGGCGTGCATGGACGCCCCAGTAGCACCGACCGGGTGTCCTTTGGACTTCAGACCGCCTGAAAGGTTGATGGGACAGTCGCCGTCCACATCATATTTACCT
Source organism: uncultured Porticoccus sp. (assembly GCA_947259505.1). Classification (GTDB taxonomy): domain Bacteria; phylum Pseudomonadota; class Gammaproteobacteria; order Pseudomonadales; family Porticoccaceae; genus Porticoccus. The sequence continues at coordinate 445,064 of CAMYLT010000002.1, forward strand.
GTCATAAAGTCATAGCCAGCACGACCTGTCTCAGACAAACCGATCGCCTCTGTACAGAGAATCTGATTGACGGTAAAGCAATCATGCACTTCTGCCAGATCAAGATCAGCTACCGTAGCGCCCGCCTCATCCAGCGCAAGCTTTACCGCATGACGGGTAGCCTGCAGTTCATGCAAACGCCCCGCGCGCGCCTTGAGGCTCATACGGTCAGTCACATGGCCAATACCTGACAACTCAACCGCATTCTTGAAATTTACTTGCGCATTATCAGAAGAGGTCAGCACTACCGCTGCCGCACCATCTGTGATCAAAGAACAATCGTGCAAACGCAGTGGTGGCGCAATCATCGGATTGCTACCCTTGCCTGATTCCGGCAGGTTCAGAATTGCTTCCGGAGTGATCAGCTGGTTTTTGTCCGGAATACTACCAGGGCCAAAATGGGCAAGAGGGTTCTGAATACCATTGCGGTAATTCAGTGCAGAAACGTGCGCCAGCATAATTCGCAGTTGCTCATCTGTCAGCTCATGTGTCGCTTGATAAGCTTTACCCAATTCCGCAAAAAGACCGGGGAACGTCATTCCCAGGGCGCCCTCTTCCGGCCAGTATGAACAGCAGGCCAGTGCGTGGGTGACACCCGCAGTATCCAGGGTATTCATCTTCTCAACACCGATAGCCAGCACATTCTTGAAACGGCCAGAGGCCACAGCATAAGCAGCATTATAGATTGCCAGCGATGACGTCGCGCAGGCGCCTTCTGTACGAGTGGTTGGCTTCAGCAGCAATCCGACCGGATCTATCTCAAGCGCCAGAGGGCCAACATGCTCTTGGTTGACAAACATGGAAGGTGAACATGAGCCCACCCATATGGCATCAATGTCTTTGGCTTCGAGACCGGCATCGGCGATCGCACCTGCACCAGCCTCTTCCAGCAACTCGTAGAACGATTTGAGGTCTTCTATCACTCCGGTTTCACGATCGCGCTTCACAAAAGCGCCAAATTGGGTGTTATAAGCACCGACAATACTGACCTTCACGGCATATTCCTCGCTTGGGTGGTTAAACGTTAAAGATAGAGATGAAAGCGGGAAGCGCTTACATCAGATATTACGACCGGCATCCTGCCAGAAGACTTTCCGGATCTCTTTTTTCAATACCTTGCCCACAGGGCTTCGCGGTAATTCATCCCAGAAAAATACTTGTTTGGGCGCTTTGACACTCCCAAGCTTGTTTTTGCAGTACTGGATTATCTCCTGTGCATCGGGCTGTTTCATATTAGCCTTAAGTTCAACGACAGCAGTAACCTGTTCACCCCATTTTTCGTCAGGAATCCCGACCACTGCGCAATCATTGATGGCCGGATGCGCCCATAGCAGTTGTTCAATCTCACTAGGATAGACGTTAAAACCACCCGAAATAATCATGTCCCGCTTGCGATCAACAATAGACAGGTACCCATCTTTATCCAGTACACCGATGTCTCCGGTGCGCTGCCAGCCATCTTTCCGAATCTCGGCAGTGGCCTCTGGATTTCGATAGTAACTACGCATCAGCAAGTTACCGCGAACGGCGATCTCTCCCTCTGCTCCGATGGGCAATGGCTGCCAGTCATCGTCCAGGATGGCCAACTCGACATGAGGCGAGACTTTGCCACAGGAACGCAGAATTTCCGGACGATTATGCTCAAGTGCATAGACATGATCCGTGGCAGATAAAAACGTGCAGATCATTGGCGCTTCCGCCTGGCCGTAACTCTGCACCATGACCGGCCCAAAGGCATCAATGGCTTCCTTGAGTTTTTCCACTGACATCGGCGCCGCAGCGTACCAGAAGTAGCGCAGGCTGGAGTAATCATAAGACTTGATCGACTCGTGGGCCAACAGCATATAAATGGCCGTCGGCGGCATGAACAGATGTGTAACCTGATACCGCTCAATGGTTTCGAGCAGCCTCTCCGGCACCATGCCATCCATCACAATCACCGATGCCCCCTGTCGAATGGTGGCAAACGATGCCACACCCGCCGCATGGGTCATAGGTGCAGAAACAAGGTAGCTACCAGGGATATCTGGTATCGGCATCAACTCATTCTGGATGGATGTCAGTGTTTTCCAACTACGGCTACTCCACTCAGCCAGCTTGGAATCACCAGTAGTGCCTCCCGTGGCAAAGAGATTGAGCAGGGGATCAGGCCCCTCAGGCACGACATCAATGGCAAGCTCACCGGGCAACTCATCGGCCAGCGCCACGAGCTCGACACCCACCACTTGGCGGCCATCAAACTTCAGCAACTGTTCTTCAGGGAAGACCTCGGCAATCTGAGGCATGGAGGCGACGATGCTGTCATCTACAAAAAATTTGACGGCACCGGACTTGATAATCTGCTTCTGGTTCGCTTCGAATGTGTTACGAACATTGAGCGGCAACCAAACGGCACCCAATCGGGATATGGCAAAAATACAGCAATAGGCAGCAACGGAGTTAGGGGCATAAGTCGCGACCACATCCTGCGACCTCACCCCCTTCTGCCGTAACACCTCTGCTATCTGAACAGAGGCATTAACCATCTGCCGGTAACTGAGAGACAAGCCATTATCTAAATCAACAAACTCCGCTTCACCCGACAATGCCGGACTATTATCAAGAAAGTCGACAAGACGCATAATCGTCTCCTTACTACCGAACGTTTTAAGGCTCAACCTTTGATGGTTGCTAACGTATCCAGCACTTCTTCCGGTTTGGCATCCGCAGGAATGGTCAAATAGTAAAAACCATTTGTTGCCGGCAGTGCTTCGCCAGCCTTGTCACCCCAGAGCATATCAGTGATCTCAATGCCTTTCGATTTGGCCGCGGTAGGAGAACCCGCAGGCGCGATCGCAAAATTGATATCAGCCGGAACGTCATAGTCTGTATCAGCCGATGGCAAATACACACCAACAGACCAACGGTAGTGCTTGGCCACATTATAGATGGGTTGGTACCAGCTGAGCTCCTCACCATTGGCAGGCATTAACTCAGGGTCTTCAACCAACATCACACCGGACAAATCAGTTTCACTGAAATAACGCAGGAAGTCTGCCATGTACATTGCGGCAGTATCGACGTTCATTTCATCGGGCTCTGCCGCCTCACCATTGGCTGCCTGGTGAGCTTTTACCAGCAGCGAACGGGGTGACGGAATTACCAGCACCATCGGCGTAGATGAACCGTAATTGTTACCCAGCGCAGTGATGACTTCAGCCAACAATTCGCGAGGAGCAAACGCTTCCAACATGGTTTTCAGGGCGACGGTCACCCGACGCTTACCGGCCATGGAAGGAAGCGCATCTGCGTCTTCTTTCATCCAGTGTTGAAACAAGTCCCATACATCCAGAACCACAACCTGAGCTTTCACCAGGCCATGTGCCTGTCCGTAAAAGGACATATAGGAAGCCGGCGTGGTCCAGGGATTCTCATCCTTGCCCAACAACAGCTTCTTGGTGTAGTCGTTAAAATTAATCCAAAGCCGGGGGGGTTCCCCCCCGGCTGCCAGATAGGACGTCAAATCAACAGCCATACTATTTCCTTTCGTTTGCAGGAGGCAGGCCGGCTTGTTTTCTCACTTCAACAAGCTCGGCTTCAAGCTCGGAGATTCTAACATCTTTAGGATGAGTCACATAAATGGGACCCGGGTTTTTGGCATCGCGCTTGTCGTGGATACTACCCGCGTAAACGCTATCCAGGTCATCGTTCCATGAACCATAGAAGGGGATGTTTTCCGGAGGAGTATCCTTGACATGGCTCTTCACGAATTCCGCATAAGGCACACCCTGCTTCTTGCGCAGTGCACGGTATTCAGCACGAAGCTTTTCAGTGGCTTCAGCGTCAACCACTAGGGTTTGTTCATTGAATTCCACTTTGTACAACTTCTTCGCCCAGTCAGCCGTGATCAGGCCTTCCTCAATATCCATGATCACATAGGTGGGATCACGCTCGAGGGGGTCACCATAACCGCCGCCAGAACCCTGGGAGATCATGTACAGCTCACCGCGCTTGGAGATGTCGAAGCCCATACCCATGTGGTGAGTAGAGTACTTGGCACCCGGGAACGGTTGCTCATTCATGATTTCGTGGATGCTGTGCTTAAACATCTCAGGCGTTTTCAGCAAGATGTCATAAACATCCATTCCCTGAACCTTACACAGTGGGTAGGAACCACCCGCGTAACCACCAAAAAGGCCCTGAATAGTAGGTACTTTTGAACCCTGGGTGGTGGTCATAAAGCCCCACTGATCACTGTCTTTAGTCGCTGCGATCATGGTGTAACCCATACCACCGCGGTATTTTCCAGGTGCTTGAGTGTTAGTGGTCATTTTCTTGGAAACCAACTGCAGGAATGGTACTTCTTCCTCGTTCATTTCCTGCTCACCGATATCCGCCATGGTGGCAAAGATCGGAGACAGCGCGTGCTCACCATCGCGGTCCATACGAGCACCACCACCCATACCGTTCAAGTCGGCACAGAGGTTACCCAGAGTTTCACCATGCTGGTTAACACCACCCCAGATGAAGGTGTTGATCATGTTGTGCCAGGGTGCAAGAACACGTGTGTACTTGTCTGGACAGCTGTACAGGAACTTGGCCGTCGCATGCTGAGCCACAGTGAAGCTGTGGAAGATGGACATCAAGCTCTGGGAGTTTGGCGCTGCGTAAGAACAGTCAACCAATGTGCCTTGCTGAGTCACAAACTCAACCGGAGACAGACCGGCTTGACCACGAGGCAGGTCAGGCCAAATGTGATTCATAAACGCCTGGCCCACCATGCCTTTCATACCCGGCAACTGGGTATTGATGGCTCGGTTGGTCAACTCCGGGCTGGTACCGGTGAAGTCAAAGATCAGACGATTGCCTTTTTTGGTCACAGCCAGGTTGATTTTCAGCAAGGCATTTTCACGCAGGGTGCTGTCCATAATGGTTTGAGTGCGCACAGTCATGTCAGGCCACTCGGAGATACGACGACGAACTTCAGTCACCACGCTCTCGTTGGTGTAGCGCAGACATGCAGTCAGGGCATCAGGGCCATCAGCAGCCAGCACTTCCTTGATACGCTTTTCGAGACGCATACAGGCAAACAGTTTTACCTTCATGTCCTCGTACTGCAGCTTCGGCTCACGTACAGAGTTTTGCAGGAAGGTCAGCAGGTCTTTCTTGATCTCATAGTTTTCCACCACTTTGAACGGAGACATTTTCAGGCCTTCGTCAAAAGAGGTTTCCGCCATGGAGGGCATGCCGCCCGGCTCAATTGCACCGTTCTCACCTTCGTGTACGGTAGATGCCACCCAGCAAACCAGCTGGCCTTCGTGGAATACCGGCACGATCATGCTCTGGTCAGTGTTGTGCACGTTACCGTAGCGTGAGTCGTTGTGGATGAAGCCGTCACCTTCGCTAACACCTACCGTTTTTTCTTCGATCCAGTTCTTGATGATGAACTTGATAGGGTGGTGAACCAATGCAGAGAAGATCAGTACACCGCCAGCACTACCAATGGTCAGGTCACCTGACGCAGAGTAAATGCCGGTGATGATGTCACCCCACTTCGCACCGGGTGCTGCACCCATCTGCTCAACCATTTCAAAACCTTCTTCACACGCGGACTGCAAGCGTTCACGAATGGAAGCGATCTGGTTAAGATCAGTGAATTTTTCCATGCAGCGATCTTCATCAGCCGAACGCGGCATGATGCTGTGGTCACGCATGATATCCGGATCGGGACCCAGAAACAGGGTGGTTTCCTTGAGGAATTTTGCAATCAGCTCCTGATCTTCCAGAGCCTGGTTGGTTGTTTCGTTATTCATAATCAAATACCCCTATATCTACTTAATTCTTTGAATCGACGCGGAAGAACCAAACAGCGCCCTGCTCAGCAGAGACATACTTCCAGCCCGGCTCGATCAAGTAGGTTGTTACGTCGGAAGCCACGAGACCTGGCCCCACAATCTCAGTTCCTGGAGGAATGTCGCTTTTGCGCCATACCGGAGTTTCGATACCTTTTGAACCAGTGCTAACAAAGTAACAGGTACGTGTGGTATTCGGAGCCGGCGGAGCAATACGCTCGCCCTCAGAAACAGGTTTGATATGTTTGAAATGAACAGTGTCATGCTCAACAAAGGATGCAACGCGGATGGTATTGATACGAATACCTGCTTCCGGCGCCTGGCTACCTTCACCAAAGCGGTGACCATAGTCAGAAGAGAATTGCTGCAGGATATTCATTACATCAATGGCTGTGTTCAGAGTGTGCTTGGAAATAACAACAGTGGTTTGTACCAGCTGGTTACCGTAGCGCATATCCAGTTCCAGCGAGTGCTTAATGGCAGAGGCATCAGCACCCTGACGCAGCAGGTCATTTTTTCCGCGCTCACTCAATTCAGCAACGATATCGTTGAAGCGCTTGTAATCATCGAACACTTTACGGGTGTTTGAATCGTACAGCACCAGGAACAGGGACATTTCGTGAATGTGCATCTGGTGCATGTTGCCAGCACCCAGCGCAGAGAACACGGAACTCATCGGCGGAGCCAGAATCTTGTCGATGTTCAGGTTGCTGGCGATACCACAGCAGTGCAGCGGACCGTTACCACCGTAAGCCAACATGGTGAAGTCTTCAGGGTCATAACCACGTACACGCAACTCGGTGTGCAGGCCATTCGCCATGTTGCTGTCCACTTTCTCTTTGATCAGCAGCGCAGCTTCAACCGGCTCACAATCCAGGTCATCACAAAGAGTTTCTTCGATAGCAAACACGGAACGCTTGGGGTTCAAAGGAATGTGGCCACCGGCGTAGTTCTTCGGATCCAGATAACCTAACACCAAGTCAGCATCGGTCACGGTTGGATTCATACCACCACGGTCATAACAGGCTGGGCCTGGATCAGAACCGGCACTCTTCGGACCAACAGCAACAGCGTTGTACATACGGTCAAAAGAAGCGATAGAACCACCACCAGCACCAAGGGTTACCAGGTGAACCATGGGCACAGAAACCAACCAACGGTCAATAACCGGGTTGAAGTCATAGTGCTTGATACCACCTTCTACCACGATACCGATGTCGTAAGAGGTACCGCCCATATCGGTAGCAACAACGCTACCCAGGTCAGCTTCTTTCGCCAAGTGTTCCGCCGCACTGATACCGGAAACCGGACCAGAGTGGATGGTTTGCAGGGCATCAGTTGAGTTCAGCTGAGCCATACCACCGGAGTTGTGGATCACCAGCATCGGCTTGGAGTAAGAGTTGGCGCGCAGGTTCTGCTCCAACTGGCTCATAGCGTGGTACATGGTGGAGTGCAGATAACCGTCCACAATCGCGGAAGTTGCACGAACGTACTCGCCTTTACGACCCGCTACACGGTGAGACAGGATCGTTGGGATAGAACCTAACAGGTGAGAGGGGTACTCATCCAGCAGGATCTGCTCGATGCGCTTCTCGTGATCGGGGTTAACCACGGAGTTAACCAGACAAACTACGATAGCCTGAGCACCTTTATCCACCAGAGAGCGGATCTTGTTGCGAACGTCTTTCTCATCCAGCGGCATGACCAGCTCGCCCTGATAACCAAGACGCTCACGAATGCCTTCGATCATGTGAGGCAGAACAAGAGGGGCAGGACGCTGCGCATCAGGCAGGTTCTGTTTGCCCAGCTCATCCAGACCTTCACCGTAACCACGGCCACGGCTCAGAGGAACCATTGCCTCGTAACCGGCAGTAACGAGCATACCGATACGCGGACCATTATGTTCGATCAGGGCATTGGTACCCAAAGTGGTTGCGTAACGCACGGAGTCAACACCACCCAGGATTTCTTCCATGGTGATGCCCAACTCAGTGTATGCCTTTTCAACGGCTTCGTTAAAACCGAGCGCCAAGTTGTGGTGAGTGGTCAGTGCCTTGGTTTCGATGTACTTGCCGTCCCACACGGTAAAGCAATCGGTGAAAGTACCACCGATATCTACTGATATACGTTTCATAACCTTATATTCCTAATCAGTCCTAATTCATTCACAGACAACAAGCAGATATCAGTGCTTGTGCGTGTGACAGCGGTCTACCAGAACGTTGGGGCCTTTTATCGGCTCGAGAATTTCTTCCCGCTGGCTCCATTGCTCTTTCAGGGCATCCACATCCACTTCCATATCGTAAAGCGGTGCGTGGTTGGGGAACGTGTATTCCACCTCCACTTGAGTACCGCAGGACGGACAGTAGAACTCGTAGATGTTTACCCACTCTCTGTCAGGACAGAAGGTGAAACGGTATTTGTCCGGGTCAATGATGGATGGGTGAATATCAGCAGGGTCACGGTTATATACCAGCAGACCTTCTTTATAGTTACCACGGGCAGAACCAACTACGTGGTCACACACACGGCATTCCCAATTTTCCGTCTCCAGATCGATGCGGAGATACTCAGTCATCAATACTTTCATTATTTTTCCCCCTTCGTCAGGCGGATATCGCCCAGTTCAGTTACAACGAATTCCCAACCTTCGTGAACCAGACAGGTAAAGAACTCTTCTTCGATTACAGCAGGACCAGCGCCATAAACACCGGGCTCCATGAAGTTCACTTCGTAAACGGGCACATCTTGCCAACCGGCATCACCCATAAAGAGAGAACGGTTTTTAGTCGCCTTGGCCGGATTACCTTTCTTCACACCCGCATGGGTGTTGCTCTCGGTTTTCAGGTTCTTGCGTACGGACACTTCCAGAGTGATCGCGTCGGCTTTAGCCATTTCCTGAGGAATGGCAACAGCACCGTCTATTTTGTGAGACAGTTCAACACCGTCTTTCTCACCGATCAGACGAGCCTCAAAAGCGTATTCGCCCTTGCTGTAGCCTTCCGCAAACATGTCACGCTCACCGCGCTCCATCAGATTCACATAGGCACCTTCCAGAGAAGCCTGACGGTCGCCTTTCAGAACAACTGAGTAGCTCTGACCGATGTCACAGGAACCGATACCGAAGGCACTGAAGACTGCCGCCATTTTCGGTACATATACTGTGGAAATACCAGATTTGTCCGCTGCACCACAGGCGTTCATTGGGCCGGCGCCACCGAAAGCCATCAGGACAGTATCCGCATCAATCGTGCCGTGTGCTTGCAGTTCATTTGCAACTTTCTGCTCTACCGCATCGCGCATCTTGAACAGGGCTTCATCAACGGAAATCCCCAGCGGAGTAGCGACATTGTCTGCAATGGCTGTGCGGGCACGGTCAGCATCCAGCGCCAAGCCGCCACCGAAATAGGTGGTAGGATCAAGCAGACCCAGCAGCAAGTTCACATCGGTGATGGTGGCGTTTTTACCACCGCGACCGAAACAAGCCGGCCCGGGTACTGCGCCAACACTCTCAGGACCTACCTGAATAGCACCGTCTTTAACTGCCAGAATGGAGCTTCCGCCCACACCAGGGCTGGCAATTTCACAAAGACCGAAGGAAATTGGCACACCTTCCACCAGACCGCGGCGATCTTCCTGAACGTTGCCATTAACCACCTGTCCGATATCCGTAGTGGTTCCACCGACATCCATGAACAGAACATTTTTCAGGTTGTACTGCTTGCTAAAGGTTTTCACCCCTTCCATACCACCGCGGGGACCGGAACTGTATGTTTTCAACGCGATAGTCTTGGCCACGCGGGATGCGTCACCGTCGTTGCGGAAGATCAACAGTGGGTTCTTGGTGCGATATTCACGCAGACGGTTTTCTGCGTTGTACAGGAAGCTTTCCATCGCCGGATGCAAGAAGGAGTTGATCATCGCAGACCAAGCGCGACGCTCGGTGGACACATCATCTACCAGTTCACTTGCAAACAACATCGGCACAGCACCCAGCAGGTGACGGGGATAGTTGTCGAATGCCAGACGCTTGAATTGCGCTTCGAATTCGCTGGCCTTGTCACTCTCAAAACAAACCACGATACGGTTAGCGCCAATGGACGTCAGGCGCGTAATTACCGCAGTGGTTTCAGCTCCTTTGGCTTCATCGTCAAGAGCGTGCAGATCGACTTCTGCAACTCTGTTACCCACAAAGAAGTCGTAAAGTTCCACATCCAGCCCACGCAAGCGAGCAGGCAGGTCAGAACCTTTGTTAACCACCAAACCCAGGCGTGGACCTTTGCGTTCCACAATTGCGTTGGTACCTTGGGTGGTGGAGTAGCGGATGTGATCCACTTCTGCCAGCAGGCGGGCAACATCCTCCTGCCCATAGACTGCTTCGGAGATTTTACGCAAACCATCGAAGAAGCACTTACTCAGATCGTAAGGCGTTGTCAGGGTTTTAGTCTTATAAGAGTTATTGTCCTTGAGCAAACAGATATCTGTCAGCGTTCCGCCGTTATCGATATTTATCAGCATTCCCATATCGAGTTACCTTAGTAGTTAAGTTTCTTTCTAGCCTAGATTCATTTGGGTTATAAACTTCACTGCAACGCGTCCGACAGATCGAACACACCTCAGAGAGCTATCAGTAATAAGCAATATGCATGCCAAGAGACATGTAGTTCAACTATGAATTCTATCTATCTGTTTTATATTAAAATTTCATAGTTCGTGAAATGGAACAACCAAGGTGGACACCTGACCGGAAATCATTCACCTGTTTCAAATCACTATATACCCGGGGTTTGGTATACAGTTCGCAATACTCGCAGCAGCCCAGATTAAGGCGATACGACCATTACCGTTCAAGGAGTATAGTCAGGATGCTGTTTTGGTGTGAAAAAATGCAGACCGGTGTCAAAGCCCGACCCTCGTCAGGCTGAGTAGTACTCAACATAGAATGCCACGTCCCCCATGGCAGGACTCAGACTATGGGGCAGCTCAGGAGCCATCACCCCGGCAAACAGTGGATCAAGAAGAAAACCTCGGCTGGCATTGCCGCCTGGCTCGACCACAAACTGCAACATCCCCTCTTTCACCACCACTTTGCCCCAGACTCCCTCTGGCGTAGCAAAGTCGGTCGCCATACTGTCCGGGAAATGGTTACGGTCGTAGGTGGGACTTGTCTCGGTAAGTTTCAGGCCTTCAGGCATTTTCGGCATGTCACAGTCCACACATTCGACATTATCCCCGATATGCTCCTCACGCCCCTTGCCGATTCCGATCCAGGGACACTCCATATACGGGGGGTTATGCCGCATCTTCAGCTTATGACCACATTCAAGATCTGCCACCCATTCCTGAAAACGGTCCATATGAAAACCTGTGATCGCCCGTTTCATTATTTACTCCCTCTAGATTTGCTCATGCTGGCCACCTTCTTATTCTGGCACCAACATTGATTTCCAGCTAACCCACCGGACAGCATCCGCTAACAGCTCACTGTATATTTAAAAATACATGGATGCTAAATTGACCTGACAGATATAAAGCATTGCTCGCAACAGCGTTCACCAACACATGCCGCCGACCTAACCATAGAAAGCAATCAACGCCATCGCATGAAATACTTTAACAGCCTGCTCCTGGCCCTGATGCCGCTTCTGTCCCTAGCCGAAGATGTCAGCGTGGCGGTGGCCTCCAACTTCACCGCGCCAATGCGGGAGATCGCCGCCGCCTTCGAGCAACAGAGCGGCCACAAGGCGATTCTCGCGTTCGGCTCCTCCGGCAAGCTCTACGCACAAATCCACAACGGCGCACCGTTCCAGCTGTTCCTCTCTGCCGACCAAAGCAAACCCGCGGCCCTGGAGCAGGATGGTCTGGCCGTCACCGGCAGCCGCTTTACCTACGCCCTGGGCACGCTGGTGCTACTGGCGTCTGCGGCGGACACCGACCCCGAAGAGCTGCTGCGCAACGGCGATTACCGCAAGCTGGCGCTAGCCAATCCGCGTCTCGCCCCCTACGGCGCGGCGGCCATGAATACATTGGAAGCACTGCAACTGACCGACAGCGCCACCCCCAAACTGGTGTTGGGGGAAAACATCGTCCAGACCTACCAGTTCGTCAGCAGCGGTAATGCCGAACTTGGTTTTATTGCCCGCTCACAGATTGTCGGGGACGATAGTGCCGACGGCCGCTACTGGGTGGTACCCACCGAACTGTACCAACCGATTCGCCAGGACGCGGTACTGCTGAAAAGCGGCGCCAACAATCCCGCTGCCCGGTCGTTGATCGAGTTCCTGCACGCCGACGTGGCTCTCGCTATCATGCAACATTACGGCTACGGCCTTCCGGACAGGAACTAGACTGTGGGATTTTCGGCGGCGGACCTCCAAGCCATCTGGCTGACCCTGCGATTGGCGGCCATCGTCACCCTGCTGCTATTACTGATCGGCACACCCATAGCGTGGTGGCTATGCCGCACCCGCTGCCGCTGGAAAGGTGTGATCAGCGCGATCATCGCCCTGCCACTGGTGTTGCCGCCTACGGTGCTCGGCTTCTACCTGCTGCTGGCCATGGGGCCAAACGGCCCGGTGGGCCAACTCACCCAAGCGCTGGGCATCGGCACCCTGCCCTTTACTTTCTGGGGACTGGTAGTAGCCTCGGTGTTCTATTCACTACCGTTTGTGGTACAGCCCATTCAGAACGCCATGGAGGCAGTGGGCGAACGCCCGCTGGAAGTAGCCGCCACCCTCGGCGCCAGCCCCCGGGATACCTTTTTCAATGTGGTGCTGCCCCTGGCGCGGCCCGGTTTTATCACTGCCGCCATCCTCGGCTTTACCCATACCCTGGGGGAATTCGGCGTAGTGTTGATGATTGGCGGTAACATTCCCGGCGCTACCCGGGTAATCTCGGTGCAAATTTACGACCATGTGGAAGCCATGGACTACGCACAAGCCCATTGGCTGGCGGCCACCATGGTGCTGTTCTCCTTTGCGGTGCTGGCAGTGCTCTACAGCCGGAAACGCCCGTTGGTGCTGAAGTGAGTCCGATGCCATGACCACGCCCACCCTCAGTGCCCGCTTTCAATTGGATCGCCCCGGCTTCAGCCTCGACGTGGATCTGCAACTGCCCTGTCAGGGTGTCATCGCCCTGTTCGGCCACTCCGGCTCCGGCAAAACCTCGCTGCTGCGCTGTATCGCCGGGCTGGAACAATCAGTAAAAGGCGCCTTGCGTTTCAATGGCGATATTTGGCAAGACAGCAACACGTTCATCCCCACTCACCAGCGCCGCCTGGGCTACGTATTTCAGGAGGCGAGCCTGCTGCCACACCTGAGCGCGCAAGCCAATCTGGAATTTGCTATCAAGCGTACCGGCGAAGTGGTCACCGAAGCTGACCAGCATCACGTCATTGACCTGCTCGGCATCGGCCCGTTGCTGGACCGCTCCCCGGCACAGCTGTCAGGCGGCGAACGACAGCGGGTGGCCATCGCCCGAGCTCTGCTGAGCAAACCGCGCCTGTTGCTGATGGACGAACCGCTGGCCTCCCTCGACCAGGCCCGCAAACAAGAAATCCTGCCCTATCTGGAAACCCTGAAAACCTCCCTGGATGTACCGATCATTTACGTCAGCCACTCCCCGGACGAAGTGGCCAGATTGGCAGACACCCTGGTGGCCATGGAGGATGGCAAGATTGTCGCCAGCGGCCCCTTGAACAACACGCTCACCCGCCTCGACTTCCCCATCAAACTGGGGGAGGAAGTCGGTTCGGTGGTGCAAGCCACTGTGGTGGAACGGGACTCAGAATGGCTACTGGCAAAGGCTGCCTTCGACGGTGGTGAACTCTGGTTTCGGGATGGTGGCCACGCCATCGGCAGCCCGGTGCGGGTGCGGGTCTTCGCCCGGGACATCAGTCTCTCCCTGCAACACCACAGCGATACCAGCATCGTCAATTCCCTGCCCGCGGTGGTGGAAGAGATTTCTACCGAGCAGCACCCCGGTCTGGCATTGGTGAAACTCCGCGTCGGCAACACCCCACTGGTGGCTCGACTCACCCAGCGCTCCGCCCATCATCTGGAACTGGCGCCCGGCAAACCGATCTGGGCACAAATCAAATCCGTGGCAATTATTCAGTAACATGGCCGTACGTCGGCAAGACTGGTTCGTCCCGCTCCATTATCTATACTGAAAAAGTACTGTTGTGAACGCCCAAAAAAAGGGGCTGACAACGATCCCACCGACCGCTGTGTTGTCCATCCCCTCATCCGGGCAGGAGGAGAGACATGACACACGCGCTCAATAAATGGTGGCTCGCACTGGCCACCACCATGATGTTAATCATGGGTTATCAACCCGCTCTTGCTGAAGACATGGCAGACACGAAAATGCCCTCGCTGTATGACCGGCTCGGCGGCCTCATGCCGATTTCCGTCGTGGTTAGCGATTTTCTCGATGCTGTGGTGCCAGACCCCATGCTCAATGCCAACCCGGCCATTGACGCCGCCCGTAAACGGGTACCCACCCCCTACCTGAAATACCATGTCACGGCGCAGGTCTGTCAGGTGACTGGTGGCCCATGTCAGTATCAGGGTCGCGGCATGAAAGAAACGCACGCCCACCTGAACATCACTGTCGCGGAATGGGATCAGATGGTCACCCTGTTCAAGGGCGTTCTGGCCAAACACAACGTACCGGAACAGGAAACCCGGGAACTGCTTGCCATTATTGATTCCACCAAAGCAGATATCGTCGCCCCGGCCATGAACTGAGCGGCAGGACCGGCACTCGCCATCCAGTCCTTTTCGACGCCCCACCGTGAGCATTCCTGGGGCGCCGTCCCTCTGACGCCAGCTAAAAAATAGCAATATTTGCCATAAGTATCGTATCTAGGTGTCATTACCTATAAAAACCTGTTTGACTACTCGCCTTGTATCGAGCCATTGCCTTAGCGCCGGTTCCTGATCAGGCTGTACGGGCATGTTTTCGCCCTGGCCCACTTACACTAAAGGACGTAATGAAAGTTCCAAAACGCATTCAACCGCTGGTCGATATTGGCCTGGTAAATGAGGTTATCTGCCAATTAATGAGTGGCAAAGAAGCCACCGTCTATATCGTGCGTTGCGGCGACGACATTCGCTGCGCCAAGGTTTACAAGGATTCTGCCCAACGCAGCTTCAAAAAAGCCGTGCAATATCAGGAAGGCCGAAAAGATCGCAACAGCCGCCGCGCCAGAGCCATGGGCAAAGGCACCAAGTTTGGCCGTCGGCAACAGGAAGAAACCTGGCAGAATGCCGAAGTCAACGCGCTGTACAAGGTGGCAAATGCCGGCGTACGGGTACCCACCGCCTACGGCTGCTTTGACGGCGTGCTATTGATGGAGCTGGTTACCGATGAGTCAGGCGATGCCGCGCCCCGGCTGAATGATGTGACCATGTCTGCCGAGCAGGCTCTGGAAGATCACGCCACCATGATGAACTATGTGGTGCGCATGCTATGTGTAGGACTGGTACACGGTGACCTATCAGAATTCAACGTACTGGTTGATGCCTATGGCCCGGTAATTATCGACCTGCCCCAAGCAGTGGATGCGGCGGCAAACAATAATGCCCAGGCCATGCTCACCCGGGATGTCGACAACATGACCACCTACTACGGCCAGTATGCGCCGGAGCTGCTCAGCACCCGCTATGCACAGGAAATCTGGTCACTGTTTGAACAGGGTGAGTTGCACCCAGAGATCACACTCAGTGGCCATTTTGATGATCCGGACGATGAAGCCGACGTCAGCAGCGTATTGCTGGAAATCAAGGCAGCATTGCAGGAAGAAGAAGACCGCATAGAGCGTTTGTCCGAAAACGAGCTCTATTGAGGTGGATTGACCACAGTTGGACTCGACGAACCTGCTACCACCCCTTATAGTACGCGCCTCGTGAAGCGCCCCATTTATAGCCCAACCATTCAGGATTAACCCATTGATTTCCACAGCAAATATCACCATGCAGTTTGGTGCCAAACCCTTATTTGAAAACATCTCCGTCAAGTTTGGCAACGGCAACCGCTACGGTTTAATTGGTGCCAATGGTTGCGGCAAATCCACCTTTATGAAAATTCTGGACGGCAGCCTGGTGCCCAGCGCGGGCAATGTCTCCATCTCGCCCAATGAGCGGGTTGGCAAGCTACATCAGGATCAGTTTGCCTTCGAGCAATACAGCGTGGTCGACACTGTCATCATGGGTCACAGCGAACTTTGGCAAGTGAAGCAAGAGCGCGAGCGCATCTACTCCCTGCCAGAGATGACCGAAGAAGACGGCATGAAGGTGGCCGAACTGGAAGTCCGTTTTGCCGAACTGGATGGCTACAGCGCCGAAAGCCGCGCCGGAGAAATTCTCCTCGGCGCCGGCATCGATGAAGACCTGCACTTTGGCCCCATGAGCGACGTCGCACCGGGTTGGAAATTGCGGGTACTGCTGGCACAGGCCCTGTTCTCAGACCCGGATATTCTGCTGCTGGATGAACCCACCAACAACCTGGACATCAACACTATCCGCTGGCTCGAAGCTATCCTGAACCAGCACAAAAGCACCATGGTGATCATTTCCCACGACCGTCACTTCCTGAATGCCGTGTGCACCCACATTGCCGACATCGACTACGGTGAGCTGCGTATTTACCCCGGCAACTACGACGACTTTATGATGGCCTCCACCCAGGCCCGCGAACTGCAGTTTTCTGAAAATGAAAAGAAGAAAACCCAGATCGCCGAACTGCAACAGTTCGTCAGCCGCTTTTCTGCCAACGCATCCAAAGCCAAACAGGCTACTTCACGCGCCAAGCAGATCGAGAAAATCAAACTCGAGGACATCAAACCTTCCAGCCGGGTCAGCCCCTTTATCCGTTTTAATCAGGAGAAAAAACTCCACCGTCAAGCTTTGACCTTCAAGGACCTCAGCCACGGCTACGATGAAACACTGTTCAGCGGCGGCAAACTGCTACTGGAAGCCGGTGCACGTTTGGCGGTGATTGGGGAAAACGGTGCGGGCAAATCCACCCTGCTGCGCTGCCTGGTGAACGACCTCACTCCCAACAGCGGCACCATCAAATGGGCCGAGAACGCCACCCTCGGTTATTGCCCGCAGGACAGCACTAGCGATTTCAATTGCGAGCTCAACCTGTTTGACTGGATGAGTCAGTGGCGCAAACCCCGCCACGACGACCAGATCGTGCGCGCCACCCTAGGCCGTCTGCTGTTCTCCGCCGACGACTACAAGAAAAAGGTCAAGGTCTGTTCCGGCGGCGAAAAAAACCGCCTGCTGTTCGGCAAACTGATGATGATGGATTGCAACATCCTGATCATGGACGAGCCCACTAACCACCTCGACATGGAAGCCATCGAAGCGCTCAACCTGGCACTGGAACACTACCCCGGCACCCTGATCTTTGTCAGCCACGACCGGGAGTTCGTCTCCTCCCTCGCCACCCGCATCGTGGAAATCAAAAACCACAAACTGATCGACTTTCAGGGCACCTACGAGGAATACCTGTCCAGCCAGGAACTCAACGCCAAGCGCGCCTAACATCAGAGTGCGCCCGTGCAACGGGCGCCATAACTACCATGGGCCGGTTGATTCCAGGGGCGAATAGACTTAACGTCTAGCCTCTCAACATCTCGCTGCGAACCGATGGAATGGTTATGAAGACGCCCTGGCGCCCCCACCTTGAACTGCTCTCTTATCGGACTCCCCAGCTTTTTTTTCAGCGCAAGCATAAAACCGCCCTGATAATGCGAGCACAAGCCTTAGGGCTATATCTGTTTTCTATAAAATACAATGGATTAGCGTTATCGACTATTGCCCCGATAATAATGATTATGAGGCCAAAGGCCTCATTAACAGACTGTTAGGCATTCGTGATGGAAGCAGCAATCTATAACTTCAATATAATGCGGTCTCTTTCAAAAAGATATTTAGAACAAGCTGTAAATGATAACTGTCCTAATTGCACAACATCGCTCTTATATTCTGCATTTTCTCTTGAGGCATATCTCAACTATGCAGGAGATAGACTTTTCGTGTGTTGGGGTGAAATTGAAAAAGGACTTAGCCCAATGGCAAAAATTAAGCTGATTGGTGAGCAGCAAAACCTTGAACTCGATTTTGGTTGCAGGCCACTTCAAACAGTTGCAAAAGTCTTTAATTTACGCAATTTGGTCGTGCATCCGAAGGCTGAGTTAGCAGAAGGCGATTACGCATCGGTAGAAAGCCTACCTAGGCCTGTATGGGAAGCATCTTCCACGATACAACTCGCAAATCGCGCTATCGAAGACTTCGGAAAGCTAATATTTACAGAGTTTGGAGGGCTGGATATTGAGAAACAGGAAATTCACGCCTAACAAGAAAGTGGTGTGGGACAAAATACTGCGCATTTCGCCCCACACTTAAGCGTTAGGTGATCGAATGGGATTCTTCAGCTTCTTCAGAAAGAAAAAACCAAAGATTGATTTCGAGTTCAAGGATTTTGCTGAGAAAGTTATGACTGAGTTTCTAGAAAATGATTTTCTGGGAAAGGCCGCTGAAGCCGGTCATAAAGCGAAAGCTGCTATTAAGGCCAATCAGCATGATGATGCTTGGGGTTTGTATCATGAACAAAAATCTTTCTATATGCAGCATGCCAATCGATCAGGCTTTACTGCTAGGCAAGCCCTTACCCTAGATGCCAGTGTTCACGAGGAAATGGCCAATATTCTAAGGCTTGAAAGTAAGCATCAAGACGCCTTGGTTCATGTTGTATATTGGGTATTGGCTGGTGCCGATAGACCGATTAAGCGTCACCAGCAAAAGCTTCAGAGTTATTTTAATAGGTGCAAATTTAAAGAAACCACTCTGTCTGATGCTGTCAAAGTCATTCATGCGCAGACTAAACTACCGGAGTTTAATCTCGCAAAAACAATAGTCTCTGAGTGGGTATCTCGTGGCTAATCACTTAACAAATCCACTAACTTCTCGCCTTCGGCGCCGGACGCAGCAAATCTACACCGGTTATTGAGGCGTTAGACACACACTCAAATCCGTTTTATTTTGGGGCGTGATATGTCAGTGGAGAAGGTTACAAACGAGATGACACAAACAGCATCCCCTCGCCAGTGGATCAGATTAGTAGTGGCGTACCTCCTTATCCCGCTAATTTTATTGGTATGCGGTGGGGACCTCGGTTGGTGGCAGGCGTGGCTCTATGCCCTGCTGATCCTTACCGCTGGTATTGGCGGGCGCATGTGGGCGGAACAGCGGCATCCCGGGTTGTTGGCCGAACGACAAAATATTGAAAATATCCAGAATGCAAAAGCCTGGGACAAAGTGCTTGCTCCACTGATGGCGGTAAGTGTCGGGTTTCCCATGGTCATCGTTGCAGGGCTGGATCACCGCTATAACTGGTCCGCCGAATTTCCCCTATGGCTCATCGTGATTGGCTTCATTTTGATCTCGCTCGGATACGCATTCGCGGCATGGGCATTGGCAGAGAACCGCTTTTTCTCCAGCGTAGTGCGCATTCAGACGGATCGAGGGCATGTGGTGTGTGACAGTGGCCCGTACCGCTTTGTGCGGCATCCGGGTTATGCCGGGAACATTCCTGCACTGTTCGGAATTGTGCTTGCCCTGGGCTCGGTATGGACATTGGTTCCTGCGGTGGTGGCATCCATCATTGCGGTGATTAGAACCGCACTTGAAGACCAGGCGTTACAGGAAGAGTTACCGGGCTATCGGGACTATGCACGACGCGTGCCCTATCGGTTGATTCCCGGGATATACTGAGAGACCTGAGAGGCAAGTGCACATTTTATCGGAGGAAGACCATTCGTCTCCGCTACGCGGCTCCTTCCTGGGGAGCCTCAGGCGTTAGCCCCCCTTAAAATGTCGCACTTTATTTTAAGGAATAAGAGGAAATGATGAGCAATAAAGTACCAGAGGTTATCTTTAGAAACCGTATCCGTGGTGAAAAAGGTGTTGCCGGGAGAAACCCATTTCGTTGGGTGGATATTCCATCAGCAGAGATCTTCTCGGGCAAAAATATCGTTATATTTTCACTGCCGGCTGCATTTACCGAGACGCGCTCTACCAATCATTTGCCTGACTATGATGCCAAGTATGATGAACTGAAATCACTCGGTGTTGATGAAGTTTACTGCTTGAGCGTTAGTGCTCCCTTTACCATGCTTCAGTGGGCGAAAAATATAGGCATTAAGAATGTAAAAATGTTGCCTGATGGACAGGGCGAGTTTACTCGCTTGATGGGGATGTTGGTTAAAAAGGAATTCAGTGAAGTGTCATGGCGTTATTCTGCCCATGTCGTTAATGGGGAAATACAGAAACTATTTACTGAAGCCGGGATGATGGATGATTGCCCAGATGACCCCTTTGAGTGTAGTGATGTTGACACCATGATTTCTTATCTAAAAAAATAGCACACCACTTATAGGATATTTACTGAACCGGTTTCAGGTGAATAGCCTGGCAAGACAAATTAAGTCGACCCATTTTCGCGGTATTTCGTTTGTGGCTAATACCACAACCCTCCCCCGCTAAATGGGCAGCTGATTTGCGACGTTTAAAGGCAAGCAAGTGCAACTCATTGGGAAATATCTGGATTTGATGGAAGCGGAACACGCCGCTATGCGATTGCGCCAGCGGGGAATACTGACTCATATTTCATCAAAACATTCCTTCTCAACTTCCGGGTATATCACCGGGGCATTTGAAGTGGGGTTGTGGGCTATTCTCGATTCCCAATATCAAGATGCCTGCGCTTACCTGTCCGATGAAAACCATGAGATCACGTCAGGCCTGACCGAAGAAGAGATGGTGCAGTTCGAAGCAAAAGCAAACCAAAGCTCATACAACGTCTTCAATAAATTTATATTCTATACTGGCCTCATCGTATTGGCGTTTATCCTGACGGCGGTTTTCATAGCCAAAAACTAATAAACGCACCAGAGGGCGAGACGCCCGGTTTTCCAACTAAAACCGTTTATTGGCATCTTCTCAGATTACCCCGATAATCATCATGGTGAGGCCGAGAGCCTTGTTAACAGCCTGTTGAATAACATCACTATTTTTAGGAAAGTATATTCAGTGACCCTTGCCACAATCATTACCAACTCTGACTTAAGTGCCTTGCTTGACAGTGCATTTCAGCAGGAGACGCCGGTTGTCACCTCGTCGGAATCCGATCTCGGCGAGCCGTTAGAACATTTTGCCAATCCCGCAGATATTCTGGCGAAGGCTGCTGATTGCGCCAAGGCCGGGATTCACAACTATGCCTTTGGCTTTTGGTATCCCTCGATGAAGGGCCAGGTTGTCGAGCGCAAGGTAACCCTTGATCCGCCCCGCGATGGCAAGACATTTTGCTATTCGCTGGGCGGCTGGGGCATCATCCACCTGCACCTGTATTTCACGCCCCCCAACACGCTGCAATGCAGAGTTGTGGTCAATTCCGAGGCGCGTGCCATCTCGCGCGAGAATCGCTATCCCGAACTGGGTGCGGCGTCCGAGTGGGACTGGCGCGTGGTAGAGTCCTACGCGTTCAGGCTGTCTCGCCGACTTGCGGCAATGGGCCGTGCGGTGCCGGTGGCGCAACAATCGAGTCCGGTCACCCAGAAACCGACGCCAGCTGCGGCACCACGTTCTCCGTGGAAACGCAGCTGAACCCAGCCATGACACCCTTACACATGTCACCTTTACAGATAACAATGAGCAAACCAGATAATGAGAGTTGTTGAAATTTCTAAGGAGCCGGTTGAGCTCTATAAAATCCTCAAGTTCGAAGGCATTGTTGCCAGCGGCGGAGAAGCCAAAGCGGTCATTGATGACGGCCAGGTGCTGGTCAACGGTGAAGTGGAAACGCGCAAAAGAAAGAAAATTGTTTCCGGCGATATCATCGAGTTCATGGATGAGAAAATTCAGATTTCGCTGAAATGACAAGCCCCTTAACGACTTGTTAGCGGCTTGGGGCATTAGCCAACATCGAAAGGATCAACCATGAGCACATACAGCCTCCACTGCAGTTGCAACAGCGTCGAATTGACCCTCTCCGGCGAACCCAAAGTCAAAGCCTATTGCCATTGCATTGACTGCCGCGAATTACTGAACAGCCCATTTTCCCCGGTCACCGCCTGGGAGGAGGACAATGCTGTCATCGTCAAAGGGGCAGACAGCGTCACGGTTTACCAGCACCCCACATTGCGCATGCGGAAATATTTCTGCAGTAACTGTGGTGAAGTGCTTTTCAATACCAATTGTGTGGACTGGCGCGTGGTGCCCCAGCTGCTGATTGCCAAGAATTACGATCATCAACTGCCGGAGGAATTAACGGCCACTGCCCATATTTTTTATGAGCAGCGTGTGGTCGATATCTCGGATGAACTGCCCAAGCATATGCGCGGTTTTAGCAGCCCGCTTTTTGAAGGCTAGACCTCAGCCACTGCACACATTCTCCGCCCCGATGCAGCCAGGCTGGATCTATGCTTAATCTATTGAGCTAGCATGAGAAGCGCTGTGCATGACCTCACCACCGAACCTAGAGACTAAACCACCGCCCACATCGCGCACCTACCGAACCCTTTCGAACAGGATGCCGAAAACCATCTGGGTGCTGGGATTCGGCTCGCTGTTCATGGATATGTCCTCCGAGTTGGTCCACAGCCTGTTGCCGATCTTCATGGTCACGGTGCTCGGGGCATCCA
Source organism: uncultured Porticoccus sp. (assembly GCA_947259505.1). GTDB lineage: Bacteria > Pseudomonadota > Gammaproteobacteria > Pseudomonadales > Porticoccaceae > Porticoccus. The sequence goes on from CAMYLT010000002.1 coordinate 467,648, forward strand.
TGGTCACCATCGGTATTATCGAGGGTATCGCCGAAGCCACCGCCGCTGTGGTCAAGGTGTTTTCCGGTGCCCTCAGCGACTATTTCCGGAAGCGCAAGTTTCTGATCGTACTCGGCTACGGCCTCGGTGCGCTGGCTAAACCGATCTTTCCCCTCGCGACCACCATCGGCTGGGTGTTTGGTGCACGCTTTGTCGATCGCATCGGCAAGGGCATTCGCGGCGCCCCTCGCGACGCCCTGATCGCCGATGTTACGCCGCCGTCCATACGCGGGGCCGCCTATGGCCTACGTCAGGCTCTCGATACCGTCGGTGCCATTCTCGGGCCGTTGCTGGCTCTGGCCTTAATGATCTGGCTCGCCAATGACATCAAAGCCGTGCTGTGGGTGGCGGTGATTCCGGCCTTTGTCGCGGTGGCGCTGTTGTTCATGGCTGTGCGTGAACCCGAGGCCCCGGTACAGTCTCCCGAATACTCTTGCGGCGAGAAGCGTCCCATTCTGGCGGGGGCCAGGCATTTACCATTGCGCTACTGGCTGGTGGTGACGCTGGGGGCAGTCTTTACCCTCGCCCGCTTCAGTGAGGCATTTCTGATTCTGCGCGCTACCGATATCGGCGTCAGCCTCGCCTATGTACCCGCCATCATGGTGGTGATGAACATTGTCTACGCCGGATTTGCCTACGCAGCGGGTGCGGCATCTGACCGGCTGCGGGCGCGCACCCTGTTGGTTATCGGCTTGGGGGCGCTGGTGGTGGCAGATGTTGTTCTGGCACTGGCCACAACGCCTTGGGTAGCGTTCGCGGGCGCGGCATTCTGGGGCCTGCACATGGCACTCACCCAGGGATTGCTGGCCAAGCTGGTAGCCGATACCGCACCGGCAGCACTGCGCGGCACGGCCTTTGGCATATTCAATCTGGTGAGCGGCGGCGCACTGTTGCTGGCGAGCGTGATTGCTGGATGGCTGTGGAGTGTCTTTGGTCCCGCAGCCACTTTTATGGCCGGTGCCACCTTCGCGCTGCTCGCGGCAATGGGACTACTGTTATATCGCCCCAAAACAAGGCCTTCGAGCAGCACAACGGTGTAATTGCCACAGATGCCCGTCAACACCGGGAGTTCGCCATTGGGGTCACAGCGACAAGTCGGCACCGGCCAATAACATAACCAATGCCATTCCCCTTTCCCTATTCCCACAGTTATCAGTAAAATCGCCTCCTTTTTCATGTTTACGGAGCATGTGCCAGATGGGCAGAGCGTATCAAAACCGCAAAGATTCGATGGCTAAAACCTCGGATATGAAGGCCAAGGTCTACAGCCGCTACGGTCGGGAAATCTATGTCAGCGCCAAGGCCGGGGGCATTGACCCCAACGGCAACCTGTCATTGCGCAGTCTGATTGATCGCGCCAAGCGGGATCAGGTGCCGGCCCATGTCATCGAGAAGGCCATCGACAAGGCCAAGGGCGGTTCCGGTGAAGATTTTTCACCCGCGCGCTATGAAGGCTACGGACCCGGCGGCAGCATGGCGATCATCGAATGTCTGACCGACAACCCCAACCGCACCTTTGGAGATGTGCGTCTGGCATTCACCAAGACCAAATGCAAAATCGGCACCCAGGGTGCCGTCAGCCACATGTTCGAACATGCGGCAATTTTTGTGTTCCCCCACGACGATGAAGACGCCGTGCTGGAAGCCCTGATGGAGGCAGACGTCGATGTCACGGATATCGAAAGCGAAGACGGCAAGATTTCTGTTTTCACCCCGCATACCGACTACTTCAAAGCGAAACAGGCGCTGCTGGATGGCCTGGGCAACATCGAATTTGAGGTGGACGAAATCCAGTTTATTCCCAACAGCTACACGACACTGAGCGGAGACGATGTCGCCCTGTTCGAGAAGTTTTTGGGGATGCTGGACGAACTGGATGATGTGCAGCAGGTCTACCACAACGTCGAGCTTTGATAGTTCGATCACTGCGAGCCGCCTCCTACAGACAATCAGAGTGCCAGACCGCAATTCGATAGACCAATGATCAAGGGGACGCTTTCAACAGCGTCCCCTTTTTAATGCGTGAGTGGTGGCTCTGCCGCCGAAAAAATGTAACGCTCGAACCTTCACACATCCTGCGGGGTTGCCTGTGTATCGCTGACGCGCTTGTTTCGTCATCCCCAGCGGAGATCAGGTGGCAATACCAGAGAGCATGAAGTATGAGAATCGAGTTTTGGTTGGAATTTGGCAGCACTTATTCGTACCCCGCTGCCATGCGCATCGAATCCCTTGCCGCCGAAAAAGGCGTTGCCATCGTCTGGCGGGCTTTTTTGCTCGGGGCTATTTTCAATGACCAGGGCTGGAATGATTCGCCCTTTAATATTTACCCGTCGAAGGGTGCATATATGTGGCGCGATATGGAACGTGTCTGTGCAGCACAGGGCATTCCGTTTCAACGGCCATCCGTGTTCCCCCGAAATGGCTTACTGGCTTCCCGAATAGTCTGCCGTTATGCCGATGCCGCCTGGCTGCCGGACTTTATCCGGCGGGTGTACCAGGCTAATTTTGCAGAGGATCGGGATATCTCCAGCCGGGAAGTGATTTTGGATTGCCTTGGTAGCGCTGGCGAATCAGCGACGAATATCATTCAGGAAGCCGAGTCGGCTGAGAACAAATTGCTACTCAGAAAACAGACGGATATTGCCCGCCAGAAAGGACTTTTTGGCGCGCCTTCTTTTCTGGTGGGCGATGAACTCTTCTGGGGAAATGACCGTTTGGAGGACGCCATTAATTGGGCGGCAACACCGGCCACCTGAATACCCGGAGAACCAATAACGCCTGGCCTGCAGACGAGTTCTTTTCAGGGTTACACTCAGTATTCATTGCTTTACAGGCTTCGAAGCGAGTTAAACTAAGCCATGGCTATTGAAAACATTCTGCTTACCACTACCGCAATCACCACCTTTTCAGGGAGTCGATCCCTGACCAATGCCAGCGGCTTTTTTTTCGAGAATAATGGCTCCCTGTTTATCGTCACCAGCCGACACGTTTTCATCGATGAACCCAGCGCCCACTTTCCCGACCGTATCGAAATTGAACTGCACATTGATCACAGCAATGCCACACGTTCGGTGCGCTATTCCATCCCTCTCTACCAGGACAAGCGCGCCCTCTGGCTACAGGGCACCGACTCAGCGGGGGCGATTGATGTCGCGGTGATCAAGATCGAGCCAACCGCTCTGCCCAAAGAAGCGGTCTACGCCGCTTTCACGCCGAAACACCTATACGACACACTGGAAACCATCGGCATTGGCACCCCGATGCTGATTATCGGCTTTCCGCTGGGCTTCCACGACACCCTGCACCACCTGCCGGTAGCCCGCCATGCCATCAACGCCTCATCCTTCGCCCTGCGCTTTCAGGGACAGGGCTATTTTCTCACCGATGCCCGCACCCATAGGGGCACCAGCGGCGCAGCCGTGGTGATGCGTGCGGATCAACTGGAAGGGGATCTGCCGTGGAAATTGATGGGCATACACTCATCGCGCATGGATGTGACCCGGGATACCCAAATCGACGAAGCCCTGGGGCTGAACTGCGCCTGGTTCCCGGATATTCTGCTGACCCTGACACGGTAGAAAGACGAAGTGGAAAGACGTGGACTCACCGCAAATATTCAGACTCTATTTCCCCACTGTTTATTTATTTTTTGGATTTTGAACCATGAGATAGAATGTAACTCTTCATTCTTCCAGCGTAGCGATTTATGAAACAACAATCGCACAACCTGCTGATATAAAAGCCTTTATTCACAGCGACAGCCGCTTATGATGACTTCCACTGATCTCATTTTAGCCGTGAACCGGCGACGGATGGTCAAAACGACGAATCTGGCGATTATTGTACTCATCACTTTTCTGGCCATTCTGAAGATGATCGTGGGGGGCGCAAACCCGCCACCCGTTCCCGCGTTTATCCTGCTGGCAGGGCTTGTCGCCAATGCTATTTATCTGTCGCGCAGAGGTTCTGCTGAAAAAGCAGCCGTTGTACTTGTCGGCTTATTACTATTGGGCTTGATTCTGGGCAGCTTGAATACCGGGGGCTTTAGCGGCCCGGTGGTATTGTTGTCACCACTCATTCCCCTATCGGCCATGCTGCTTATCAGCAACCGTGCTGCCTGGCTATCCTTGTGGTCGGTAGGCTTGGTGCTTGCAGGCCTGTATCTGCTCGATGTTTATCAGTTAATTCCTGAAAATCCACACAGCGCGACCCTGCTGAAGTTTGCCCGTTTTCTAAGTGTTGCCTCGCTGTGCCTGATAGCCACAGGGATGATGTGGGGGTTAGCCCGAGAGCTCAAGGAATCGCTTGCCAAGGTCAAGGGGGAATCAAACACAGACTTCCTCACCGGAATTTATAATCGTCGCGCGATTGAGAATATTCTTTTGCATGAGGTCAACAGAACCCACCGCGATGGCGACTGGCTGTCATTCATTATCGGCGACATTGATCACTTCAAGTTATACAACGACAGCAACGGCCACCAGGCAGGTGATCGCTGCCTTATTCTGGCGGCAGAGACTATCCGCGCCTGTTGCCACAGAGCGGCTGACGTTGTTGGACGCTTTGGCGGAGAAGAGTTCGTCGTTATTCTTCCGGGTACGGGCCCGAAAGGGGCTGGCAAGGTGGTTGAGGATTGCCGCCGCAGTATACATGCCCTCAATATTCCCTATGGGCCCGACGATCCGCGCTCTGTCACCATCACACTGGGCTGTGTCAGCATTGTGGGAAGCCGGATTGAAAGCCTTGATCAGATCATCAAACTGGCGGATGACGCACTGTATCGCGGTAAACATCAGGGCCGAAATTGTGCTGTCCACATAGTAATCGAGAAAGAGGTTAACTCTCGTGAGGTAACCGTCCAGAGAGAAGTCGATAGCTGTTTGTAGAAGGGAGAGCTGGAATATCCGGTGATTGGCGGGGTTTACCGGGCTTATATCAGCAGGTGGAACACAGACTGCGATCAACTGCGGCGACCGGGTGGAGAGATACTGCCCCATTGTTCCGGTACTCGACGATGAAGACGATGAAGACCATGAAGACGATGAGGATGGGGATTGAGTCCGAGACCATATCTCGTGCCGGAACCACATAACGCCCTCATCACTCCGGGCTCAACACCATATCAAGGTGGACAGGAACTACATTTGGAATCGCCCCACTGCTGCGCGACTCGGGGTTGCCCCTAGCCTTCGCGGACAAATAAAAAACCCGGCTTTTTAGCCGGGTTTTTTATTTATGGCGGTGAGGGAGGGATTCGAACCCTCGATAGGGGTTTAGCCTATACTCCCTTAGCAGGGGAGCGCCTTCAGCCGCTCGGCCACCTCACCTAAAACTCTTAATTTACTGCGTTTGCTTCTTTTCCAGCGAGGCGCTCCCGGTCGCGCGTTGCGAAGGGCCTTCAGCCCTCGTCCCTTAGGGGATCGACCTTCGGTCGCCCAAGCTGCTTTGCAACTTGTCAGCCGCTCGGCCACCTCACCAAAACTTTTCTGATTAGTTTTTTCTACCAATAATGAAAGCGCACATAACTGCCTGTGACGGTCAGTGCTCGAAATTGATAACTAATCTATTTGGGGCTTGTAGGAAGGTATCATACCGCCTCAAAAAAGTGGCGGCATGATAACATATCATCGAGAAAATCAAAGAGGAATTGCGTTACTCCTGGTTCCCCTTCTCTTGTTGGATACGCTGGTAAATCTCTTCTCTGTGGACGCTCACATCTTTTGGTGCATTGACGCCCAGGCGAACCTGGTTGCCCTTGACGCCTAACACTGTCACGGTGACTTCATCACCGATGATAAGTGTTTCGCCGACTCTACGGGTAAGAATTAACATGGTATAGCTCCTATATACTGCCGTATTCCAGTTTGTTAACTGGATTCCTTTTTAAACCCGGTTTTGTTGTTGTTGTTACCGGGTTCCCTTTTCAGGGCCTTACCGAACATGTCGGCAGTCAAACTATACCAATCATTCCACAATCGCGTAAATAGGCAGCAATTATTCTACTCGATCCTTCTCTTGCAATTCGAAGGCGCTGTGCAGTGAACGCACCGCCAATTCCAGATACTTCTCATCAATCACGACAGTGATCTTGATCTCTGAGGTACTGATCATCTGGATGTTGATATTCTCTTTGGCCAGGGCCTCAAACATCTTAGCCGCCACACCTGCATGGGAACGCATACCCACACCGACCAGGGCCAACTTGGCAATACCCGCGTTGGTGTCCACGGCAGAGGCACCCAGTTCTTCAGCCACCTTATCCAGCACGTCTTTGGCTTTCGCCAGCTCGTTGCGGTGCACAGTGAAGGTCAGTGACGCGGTGTTGTCGTGCGCCACGTTCTGAACGATCACATCCACTTCAATATTGGCACGACCAATAGAACCCAGCACTTTGGAGGCAATGCCCGGTACGTCGGGAATGCCGCGAATGGTCAGTTTGGCTTCGTCGCGGTTAAAGGCGATGCCAGAAACAACGGGTTTTTCCATATCGTCATCATCCTCAAGGGTGATCAGGGTACCGGGGCCATCTTCAAAGCTGGAAAGCACCCGCAGTGGAACTTTGTATTTACCGGCAAACTCGACCGAGCGAATCTGCAAGACCTTCGAACCCTGGCTGGCCATTTCCAGCATTTCCTCGAAAGTGATTTTATCGAGGCGACGGGCATCCTGTACGACGCGGGGATCGGTGGTGTACACACCATCCACGTCGGTATAAATCTGACATTCATCCGCTTTCAGTGCTGCTGCCAGCGCCACAGCGGTGGTATCGGAACCACCGCGACCCAAAGTAGTGATGTTGCCGTCTCCATCCACACCCTGGAATCCCGCCACGACCACAACCCGACCTGCTGCCAGATCCTCTTGCATGCGATGGGCATCAATATCCTCAATGCGTGCTTTAGAGTGAGAACTGTCGGTGAGAATGCGCACCTGACCACCGGTGTAAGAGCGAGCATCACAACCACGCTTTTGGAGCGCGATACTCAGCAACGCAATGGTTACCTGTTCGCCGGTGGAAACCAGTACGTCCATTTCGCGGGCACTGGGGTCAGCATCAATTTGCTTCGACAGAGCGATCAGGCGGTTGGTCTCGCCACTCATGGCGGAAACCACCACGACCACGTCATCACCACGGTTGCGGAAGGCCTGTACTTTTTCGGCCACTGCTTCGATTCGCTCAGTGGTACCAACGGAGGTGCCACCGTATTTTTGAACAATCAGGCTCATGAATTTTTACACAGAGTTGTCTGCCGGAAATGGGCGGCAATTAAACACCAAATAACCGATAAAGTTAAGAACAATGGGGATTCGACGTTAGTCCGATAACTTGTCAGACACCCATTCCCCAGCCGCTTTCAGTGCAGCAGGCAATGCCGCCATGTCGGTTCCACCACCCTGGGCCATATCAGGTCGACCACCACCTTTTCCGCCGACCTGACTGGCAACGAACTGCATCAATTCGCCCGCCTTGATGCGGCCAGTAAGGTCATTGGTCACCCCTGCAACCATAGCCACCTTGCCATCCCCACCGGCCGCCAGCAGTACCACTGCCGAACCCAGTTTGTTCTTGAGCTGATCCACCGTATCACGCAAGGATTTAGGATCTGCCCCCTCCAGATTAGCCACCAACACCTTGGCACCAGAAATATCCTGTGCTTGAGAAGCCAAATCGCTGCCTGTACTGCTGGCCAGCTTGCCCTTGAGCTGGGCGTTCTGTTTTTCCAACTCTTTCAGCTCTGACCAGAGAGCGGCCACTTTCTGTACAACATTGTCGGCGTTGGTTTTCAGTACGCCTGCCACATCGTCGAGCTGCGCTTCCAGATTATCCAGATAGGCTAGCGCCTGCTCACCAGTGACGGCCTCAATGCGTCGCACACCGGAAGCGATGCCGGCTTCGCTGACAATTTTCATTAGCCCAATGTCACCGGTGCGGGACGCATGCGTACCGCCACACAGCTCCACGGAAAAACCTTCGCCCATGGTCAGCACGCGCACTTCGTCACCGTACTTTTCACCGAAGAGTGCCATGGCGCCCTTTTCACGGGCGGCATCCATATCGCAGACATCGGTCTGCACCGGGGTATTGCGGCGAATCTCACCGTTGACCCGCTGCTCAATGGCTTTTAACTGTTCCGGCTTTACCGCTTCAAAATGACTGAAGTCAAAACGCAGCCGCTTGCTGTCCACCAGCGAGCCCTTCTGGGCGACGTGGTCGCCGAGAATTTCCCGCAAGGTCGCGTGCAACAGGTGGGTAGCGGAGTGATTAAGGGCCGTGGCCGTGCGCACCGTGCTGTCGACCTCGGCGTTCAATGGCTGTCCCACACTCAATGTGCCGGACAGCACCTTGCCGATATGTAAATAATGAGCGCCCTGTTTCTGACAATCGCGCACTTCAAACTCAAGACCATCGCTGCGCAGGTAGCCACAATCACCTGCCTGGCCACCGGACTCCGCATAAAACGGGGTCTGATCCATTACCACCACGGCCTCATCTCCAGCGTTGAGGCTGTCGACTTGCTCACCGCCTTTTAGCAGCGCGATGACTGCTCCCTGACCGTCAATACCGTCATAACCGGTAAAGGTTGTCGCCCCATCCAATTGCAGTTGATGGGTGTAATCCACTTTGAAAGCACCTGCCGCGCGAGCGCGCTGGCGTTGTTCTGCCATGGCACTTTCATAGCCAGCCATATCCAGGGATAGTCCGCGCTCACGGGCGATATCGTTGGTCAGGTCAACCGGGAAGCCGTAGGTGTCGTAGAGGGTGAAAATCACATCGCCGGGAATGACCTCGCCCTGCAAATCGGCCAGGGCCACATTGAGCAATGACATGCCATTGTCGAGGGTTTTGGCGAATTGCTGCTCTTCGGCCAGCAAGACCTTTTCCACTTGGGCTTGGGCAGTCTTCAATTCCGGATAGGCAGCGCCCATTTCCGCAACCAGTGCCGACACCAGTTTGTGAAAGAAGGCCTGATTCTGACCAAGTTTGTGACCGTGACGAATCGCCCGGCGGATAATGCGCCGCAGCACATAGCCGCGGCCCTCATTGGAGGGCAACACACCATCCACGATCAAGAAGCTGCAGGAGCGGATATGGTCGGCAATGACCCGCAGGGATTTGTGTTCCAGGTCATCCGTACCCGTCACGTTCGCAGCGGCCTTCAGTAAGGCCTGGAACAAGTCAATTTCGTAGTTGCTGTGTACGCCCTGCATCACCGCGGCAATACGCTCCAGTCCCATGCCAGTATCAATGGAGGGCTTGGGCAGCGGCGTCATGGAACCATCGGCGCTGCGCTCGAATTGCATGAACACCAGGTTCCAGATTTCGATGTAGCGATCAAGGTCATCGTTTTCGCTGCCTGGGGGACCGCCGGGCACATCGGCGCCGTGATCGTAGAAAATCTCCGAACTGGGACCGCAAGGACCGGTATCACCCATCTGCCAGAAGTTGTCTTCGTCCAGTCTTGAGAAGCGCTCAGGACTAACACCGAGTTCTTTAATCCAGATATCCGCCGCTTCATCATCGGAAATGTGCACGGTAATCCACAACCGCTCTTCGGGCAGCTGCAATACCTGGGTGAGGAATTCCCAAGCAAAACGGATAGCATCGCGCTTGAAGTAATCGCCGAAACTGAAATTGCCGAGCATTTCAAAAAAGGTGTGGTGACGGGCAGTGTAACCGACATTTTCCAGGTCATTGTGCTTGCCACCGGCACGCACACAGCGTTGGGAAGATGCTGCGCGGCTATAGGGACGTTTTTCGGCCCCCAGGAACACATCCTTGAATTGCACCATTCCCGCATTGGTAAACAGCAGGGTCGGGTCGTTGCCCGGCACCAGACTGCTGCTGGGCACAATGGCATGGCCCTGGCTTTCAAAATACTTCAGGAAGGCATCGCGAATGTCGGCACTTTTCATAAACAATCAATTTCCATGACCTGTACCCAGGTCCGTTTGCAAAATAAAGTTAGATTGGGAATCAAAATCCCAGGCTATCCTCGGAGAATTTTTTATTGCCGAGGATATGCAGATGGAGATGGAACACCGTCTGCCCCACACCGGCACCGTTGTTGATCACCACCCGAAATGCTTCATCGACACCGGCCTGGCGGGCAATCTCACCCACCATCAACATCAGGTGACCCAGAATCGCCTTGTCTTCGGCAGTGGCATCCACCAGACGGGGAATCGGCTTGCGGGGAATCACCAGCAGGTGCGTTGGCGCCTTCGGTGCGATATCGCGAATGGCAAAGCAGTGCTCGTCCTCATAGACGATATCCGCGGGGATCTCACCCTTAATAATCCGGGTAAACAGGGTTTCTTCGGACATGGTCGTCAAGGCCTCTGATTAGTGGTCGTTGCCGAGCTTTTCATCGACAGTCAGCTGACGGGCCTCTGTCTCCAACATCACCGGAATACCATCGCGGATCGGGTAGGCCAAACCGCTGGCACGGCAGATCAGCTCGTCATTTTCCTTATCATATTCCAGTGGGGCCTTGCTAACCGGACACACCAAAATACTCAGCAGTTTTTTGTCAATCATCACAGCCCTTCGGAAGAGTGATTCCAGAGGGGGAAGTTTAAGGGAAAGGCGACGTTGTGGCCACGTCTGGGATGAAAGGAGCTACCGTGATAGTGCTTTTCGTGCGGGAAAATGTTCCAGTACCAATGCAGGATCCAGTCGCACATCAAACCAGTTAATGCGCCAATCGAGGTGTGGCCCTGTGGCCCTGCCGGTGGCACCGACGCGAGCAATCAAGTCGCCTGGCGCGATCGTCTGGCCAGCTTTCACTAGCACTTCACTAAGGTGGATAAAGGTGGAACTGATACCGTGGCCATGATCGATAATCAATGTGCCCCCGGAATAAAACATATCCCCATAGGCAAGTTTGACGACCCCGGGGGCAGGGGCAAACACATCGGTACCTGTGGGAGCAGCGATATCCAGGCCATAGTGGGGGTTGCCAGGTGTACCGTTGTAGACCCGGCGACTGCCGTAGACACCGGTAATCGGGCCTTCCAGCGGCTTGCGAAAACCGGCCAGGAAGTCCAGGCGCAAATCATCGTCGGCACGCGCCTTCGCCACCAGTGCGGCCTCTCGCCGTATCCGCTCCAACACTTCTTTGGGCGGCGTCACAGTTTTCTGAGGGACGCCGTTAACCCTTTGTTCCTGGTAGGTTCTTTGCTGAACATCAAAACGATGATGTTTTGCCTCGTCAGAACCGTTGCGGGTAATCAGGTCAATTTGAGACGGCGCATCACGGCCCAGCCCAAACACAAACACGCCATCTTTTTCTACCCGGATTGGGCGCCCCATCAACTCGATCCGTTCGCCGGGTGCCACCCGGCCAATCAGCATCCCTCCCTGTTCCAGCGGACCGGACAGTTCAAGGGCCGTGACGACAAATGACAGCGGGCAGAGAAGTGCAAATACAAGTGAACGAAGCAATGTGATATCTCGTCAGTTATCAATCAGGGTGAAGGGTAGGGTTCTAAGGATTCTACATCACAGTGAATACCGGTGTGCAGCACTCTGATGGCATTGGCATCGGCACATACCTCGTTATTGCGGGCGGTGTGAACAAAACCATACCGCTCTACTCCTTGGCAGTCACCACGAAAACGCATCAGCACCCGCTTCCCATCGACCAGCTCAATGACCGCGGCTCGAGAATCCAGCACATAGAAGTGGCGAACCAGGGAACTGCTAAGACAACCATTTTTGATACCCCACAAAGTCGGCTCTGCGTCTCCAATATCGGCCGTAGTAATGTGGGGGGGGGAAGCATAAACATTATTGGCAGATAGCAGTGGCACGACCAGACTGCAAACAGCCGTCAGAAGAAATACCCGGATTTTTTGGGACTGCACTGCACACCTCAATCAAACGCAGAAACTGTCGAATTAGATTATCCGTCAGGCTATCCGTTCCTCGAACAGCGCATTTAATTTTTCGGATGCTATGATAGCTCACTGCTAACGCCCCTTAACACGCCCTTTGCCATGCATACCGAACTGCCAGCTTTCACGCCACCTACCGGACTGCGCAATGCCCATCTGCAGAGCATGCTTAACAGCCTTGGGCCTCGCCCCTGGCAGGTAAACCGGCGCAGTGCCGGCATGACCGCTCGCAGCCAGCCTCTGGTATTGAATGGAGAGCATCAGGGCAAGCTGGTGAAACTGCTGGCTCACTTTGATCAGGTCGAACGCAGCAATCAACGACTGGCTATCTTGCTACACGGATGGGAGGGCAGTATCGAGTCCACCTACCTGTTATCCGCAGCCAACCACCTCTATCGGCAAGGTTTTAATATCCTGCGATTGAACCTGCGTGATCACGGCGAGAGTTTCCATCTTAACGACACCACCTTTAACTCCACCCTTTCGGAGGAGGTTGCCACGGCCATTGCCGACTTTCTGGCCCGACATCCCCACCGCGATCGCTACTTGGCGGGATATTCTCTGGGAGGTAATTTTGCACTGCGTATTGCCGCTGATGCCGGGGAGGCGCTTTCCCTGTCCGCAGTGGCCGCCATCTGCCCACCCGTGGACCCGGCCCACGCCATGAAACGGATCATGGAAGGAGCTATATACCGGGATTATTTTCTGGACAAGTGGAGTGGCTCTCTGAAGAAGAAACTGCATTATTTTCCGGAGCTGTTGGAACACAACGCTCTACCGCGTTTTAAATCACTGGCGGCACTGAATGACTATTTCGTGTCGACCTTCACCCCCTTTCAACACGCCGCAGAATATTTTGCCGACTATGCGCTCTACGAAGATAGACTGACCGCATTGTCTGTACCCTCCTACCTGATTACCAGCGAAGATGACCCAATTGTGCCGGTATCCGATCTCGCCCTCATCAACAGGCCAGCGGCGCTGAAGGTTGAGGTCACCAAATTTGGGGGGCATTGTGGTTTTATTGAAAACTACCGTTTGGAGAGCTGGAGTGATCGCTGTCTGTCATTGATATTCAATCACCATCAAAACACGCCTGAATCTGCTCACTGCTGAAGCCACGGTACTGCAAAAAACGACTGCGGCGGGCGCGCTCCTGGAAACTGTCACAGGGCTGTTGCCCGTATTTCCGTCCCACCACATCAGCAGCAAGCTTAAACCAGTCCTCGCCACAGTCAGTCAACACCTGTTCCGCCATAGCTGTCTGTATACCGCGCTGCTGTAATTCCTGGCGGATGCGGTAAGGACCCTGCCCCTTGCGAATGCGCGAGGAGACAAACGCCTCGGCAAAGCGCTGATCCGATTGCAATTGGTCCCGCTGCAACGATGCCAGTACTTCAGGTATCAACTCGCTGTGCTCGGGGAGCCGTGCTGTCAATTTAGTCAGCAGTTCGTGGACAGAGTGTTCACGGCGGGCCAGCAGATCCATGGCCCGGTAGCGCAATTGTGCCCGCGGATCTTTTTCCTCGGCATGACTCATGGGCTAACGACCCGAAACTCGTGTTGGACTCAAGGCTGCTTACTCACGGGTTCAGGGCTGCCGTCCGAGACCTCTAGCGCTGGTGGGGTTGCCTCAGAGGGTTCCTCCGGAGGCTTCTCAACTATACCCAGCCACTGGCCTATTTTCCTGAGGAGACGCATCAGCAGTCGCAGCAATTTTGGCAACAACCAGATTACCAAAGCGATGAATAGAATCATCAGACAAAGGAACAATAACGGATGATTAAACATTGCCCACAGACCGCCCAGCACCAGCAAGTCTTCACTAATGGATGCCACCCAGTTGGTAAAGGGTTCTGGCGAAGTGTTGATTAATGCCCGCGTTGACGCCTTGGTTAAGTGACTAGCCCCAGCCATGGTGCCACCCAAGAGTCCTGCCGCAATTTCAAGCGCCGGGGTGACATCACCCACTGCGCCAACGGCAAGCATCGCGCCTGCTGGTATGCGGATAAAGGTATGTAGCGCATCCCACCCCGTGTCCACACCGGGCACTTTATCGGCAAAAAATTCCACCGCATACATGACCCCCGCCGCAACAATAACCAGCGGGTCCTGGAGTACCGTCAACTCCGCCGGCAACTGCACATTGCCGGTTGCGCCTGCCAATCCCAGTACCAGCACCGCCGCGTAGAGGTTGATCCCGCTAGCCCAGCCGACACCCATGGTGAGCGCAATAACACTGATCAACTCATGGTAATTATCCATCACTTGCTCCTGCCGACCGGAAGCCAGCCTTTATCTAGTTCTTAGACTATGTTCGTTTTATCGCAGCCTTATGGCAAGTCAGTCAGCGCGACGTTCGGACTGTGCTCGAAATGGCGCCACCAGCAATTGCATCAGCCCCTGATCAACTGAGCTATCAAGTCCAATCACCATATCCGGCGTTCGGTCAGTGGAGGAGCGGCTGCCAAACAACCGATCCCAAAAGCTGAATATCGCACCATAGTTACTGTTGGTGTCCCGCGGCTCTACATGATGATGCACCCAATGAATCGAGGGCGTAATAATCAACCGTGAGAGATAACGCTCCAGCTTTGCTGGCAACCGGACATTCGAGTGATGAAACCCTGTAAAAATCAGTATCAGAGCTTCGAAGACGATCACTGAGGACAGTGGCAGGGCAAAACAGAAAATCACGGCAGCCCTGACCAATGCCGACAAAATCACTTCACCAAAGTGAAAACGCACTGCCGATGTTACATCCAGCCATTGATCCAGGTGATGCACCCGGTGAAAACGCCACAACCAACTGATGCGATGATTCGCTCGATGCCACCAGTAAATCCACAGATCCAGCAACAGCAAGTCAACGAACAGCCAGGACCACTGAGGCACCCATGCGGACCACCAGTAACTCGCATGATTGGCGGCATAGAGCGTAACTGGCAAGACAATCAGGAGAGAAGCCAGGCTATTACACAACCACAGTGACAGGTTCCTGAACAGCCGCCGTCCATTGGCAACAGCTGTGACAACCGGTACCGCAGGCAAGGCCCGCTCTGCCACAAACAGCAGTAATAAAAACCCAAACACGATGATCGTTTTGTAGGTAATCAGTTCCGGCATATTACGCTTCACCGCGAGTCGTCATTGAGCAGACCACCGTTTTCGCTCCAACACATTGCATCATTACCTGTTACAGACCCCACAATTTAACAATCATTACAAAAAAACCGTGCGTTTAACGGCACGGTTTTTTGTCTTGGGACATGAGACAGATAAGTTGTGTTAGATGTCTGCCTCTTCAATTTCTGCCACATCAACTTTTTCGCCGGCTTTTGGCGGCTTCGCCACGGGCATCAATTGCTCACGAATCTTCTGCTCGATTTCAGCGGCAACAACAGGATTTTCCCGCAAGTACTCACAGGCATTAGCCTTGCCCTGGCCGATTTTAGTGCCGTTATAGGCATACCAGGCACCAGCCTTATCCACCAGGCCACACTTAACGCCCAGGTCGACCACTTCGCCGAGGTGGTTAATGCCTTCGCCATACAGTATCTGGAATTCACACTGTTTGAAGGGTGGTGACACCTTGTTCTTGACCACCTTCACCCGGGTTTCGTTGCCCACCACTTCTTCCCCTTCCTTGACGGCACCAATGCGGCGTATATCCAACCGCACTGAGGAATAGAACTTCAGGGCATTACCACCGGTAGTGGTTTCGGGGTTACCAAACATCACACCAATTTTCATGCGAATCTGGTTGATGAAGATCACCAGACAATTGGCCTGTTTGATGTTGCTGGTCAGTTTGCGCAGTGCCTGGGACATCAAACGCGCCTGCAGGCCGACATGGTGATCGCCCATCTCGCCTTCGATCTCGGCACGAGGCGTCAATGCTGCCACGGAATCCACCACCAACACATCAATGGCACCAGAGCGCACCAGCATGTCAGTCACCTCAAGCGCCTGCTCACCGGTATCCGGCTGGGAGACGATCAGGTCGTCCACATTGACGCCCAGCTTCTCGGCATAGTCAGGGTCCAACGCATGCTCCGCATCCACAAAAGCACAGGTGCCGCCCTTCTTCTGAGCTTCAGCAATAACCTGCAACGTCAGGGTGGTTTTACCGGAAGATTCCGGGCCGTAGATTTCAACAACGCGCCCTTTCGGCAAACCGCCTATGCCCAAGGCGATATCCAGCCCAAGGGAGCCGGTGGAAATAGAGGGCATAACCACGTGCTCTCTATCACCCATGCGCATGACAGTTCCCTTGCCAAACTGGCGCTCAATTTGGCCCAGCGCTGCCTGAAGTGCTTTTTCCTTGTTTGGATCCATGACCGATGCCTCTTTGCTACTTAAATTGCTACTTGAATCGTTACATTAAATCAGAATGGGGGTAGCTTACCCCAACAGCAGAATACTGTATAGCCATACAGTGTTTTAATTCTCGAGCAAATTGATCAACCCGGTTAACGCCTGCAACACTGATGCCGCCCGCACTGCCTGCCTGTCGCCTTCAAAATGCAGACAGCGCGTCACTGAAACACCGTTGCGGTGAAGCCAGCAAAACCATACGGTACCCACCGGCCTCTCTGCTGTACCGCCATCTGGTCCGGCAATGCCACTCACCGCCACCGCAATATCTGCCTGAGCGAGGTCGAGTACACCTTGAGCCATCTCCCGCACCACCGCCTCGCTCACAGCACCCTGTTCAGACAGTGTTTGCGGGGAAACACCCAGCAATTGCTGTTTGGCGCTGTTGGCATAGGTGATCAACCCCAGTTGGAACCAGCTGGAGCTGCCGGCTATATCCGTAATGGCGTTGGCGATACCGCCACCGGTGCAGGATTCAGCGCAGGTGACCGTGGCATGGCTGCTCAACAGCAGGTCACCAAGGCGGGTAGCGATTATGTGGATCGAGTTTTCCATATCGAGACGGTAAGCCAGCAACACTTGTCCCGGCAAGCACTAACCGGGCACAACAGATTGATTCAAAGTCTTATTTAAACGTGACTGTCACCAGAGTCTCGTAATGGTAGGTACCGGGAAACAGGTCAATTAGGCTGACGTGCTCGATACGTGCTTTATTACCAAGCTGCTGCAGATCACGCACCATAGTCGCCGCGCTGCAACTCACATAAATCAGTTTTTTGGGTTTGAAAGCCTTGACCCACTGGTGCAGCAGCGTAAAGCCCTTACGGGGAGGATCGACCAATAACACATCGAAACGCTCTGCTTTACAGCGCGCCTTGAAGGTCTTCAATGCCGTCTCGGCAAACAGATCCAAGTGGAGGAAGCTCAGCTCCTCATTTTTGACACGGTCAGGGGCATAATCCACCATCACCCGCTCAACTTCCGGATACTGCTCCACAATCAGGTCGGAGAGATTGCCTTCGCCGGAGAACAGGTCCAGCATGCTGTCCACCAGCATCTCCCCAAGCTGCTCCAGCACGGCCTCCCGGAGCACCTCGTTCATCACGCTGTTGACCTGAGTAAAACCGCCGTGGGCGTAGGGTTTATCCCACTGCACACTCACACCCTCATCGGCCAGATACAGCTCGCAATGGCCCTGCCCCTGATGGTCTGCCGTCCAACTGCGATCCTGATAAAGTCCCTCAAAGGTGTCATGCAGTTTCTCGTCGATGGCCAGACAGCCGGGGATCTCCTGCACGCTATCCGCTACTGGATCAATCATGCCGATGTACTTATGGCGATAGTGCAACTGGATACGGTTGCGATAACCGAGGCGCTGCTCAGCAGCTTTCACTTCAATATCAGGCACCGTAATATCCAGACGTTTCAGGTGCCCTGAAAGGGCATCCAGCTTATAGCTCAACTCACTCTGGTAATCGGTGTGCAGGAAGTGACAACCCGGGCAACTATCAAAATTGGGGCAAACCGACTCTTCACGATTATCAGCCGTTTTCTCCAACGTATCGAGACGCGCAAACAGCACCCCCTTGCTGGCACGGGTGATAGTCGCCTTACCCTCTTCACCCGGCAGAGTCTTGGCAATAAAGCAGGGCTTGCCGTCGATGTGCGCCACGCCTTGCCCCATGGCATCCATAGACTCAATAGTGAAGGAGACCTTCCTGTTGGTCATTTTCGAAGGGGCTCTGGGATGATGTTTTCTCGGTTTCAATGGATTTCCTTGCTTTGAGTGACGTAAAGATCATGACAAATCAGATGGCGCATAGTATGCCTTAAAGCTAGCCAAAACAGACCAAGCGTTTCGCAAAGAAGGTCTTTGGGAGAACAATCCAACTGCTGTTTTGCTACCCCGGCAATTCACGTAGAATCCTGTCCTTGTTTCACTCGAAAAACCCCATCATGACTGCAGCGGCAATGCCCGAACAGCACACCCCGATGATGCAGCAGTACCTGCGCATCAAAGCCCAACACCCGCACGAGCTGGTGTTCTATCGTATGGGCGACTTCTACGAACTGTTCTACGACGACGCAAAAAAAGCAGCCCGCCTGCTGGATGTCACCCTGACCGCCCGTGGCAAGTCTGCCGGACAACCTATCCCCATGGCGGGGGTTCCCTACCATGCGGCAGAGGGCTATCTCGCCAAACTGGTCAAACTGGGTGAGTCGGTGGCCATTTGCGAGCAGATCGGCGATCCCGCCACCAGCAAGGGGCCGGTCGAGCGGCAGGTCATGCGCATCGTCACCCCCGGGACCATCAGCGATGAGGCGTTACTCGATGAACGTCGCGATAACCTGCTGGCCGCCATCGCCCATCACAAGGGTCAGTTTGGTGTCGCCACGCTGGACATTGGCAGCGGTCGTTTTCTGGTGCTGGAAGTGGACAGTCCGGAAGGACTGCTCGGCGAACTGCAACGTCTGAACCCCGCCGAACTACTGGTGGGAGATGATTTCCCCTTCCCTGAGCTGTTACAGCAACGCCGCGGTGTGCGCCACCGCCAGCCTTGGGAATTCGAGGTGGACACCGCACGACGCCAGTTAATTGACCAGTTCGGCACCAAGAATCTGGCCGCTTTTGGCTGTGACCACCTGCCACTGGCTCTGGCTGCTGCGGGCTGTCTGATGCAATACGCGCGGGAAACCCAGCGCACCGCACTGCCACATATTCGTGCCCTCAGCCACGAGAATCGCGATGACAGTGTCATCCTCGATGCCGCCACCCGCCGCAATCTGGAACTGAGCGTCAACCTCAACGGCGAAACCGATAACACTCTCTTGTCGGTGCTGGACACCACCGCCACCGCCATGGGTGGTCGACTGCTCAATCGCTGGATCAATCGTCCACTGCGCAATTTGGGTATTCTTCAGGGGCGGCAGCAGGCATTGGCAGCACTGCGGCAGGACTACCGCTATGAATCACTGACCGAGCATCTGAAACAGGTGGGCGATATGGAGCGTATCCTCGGCCGTGTCGCCCTGCGCTCAGCCCGCCCCCGCGACTTGACTCGCCTGCGGCAGTCCCTCGCCGCCCTGCCCGGCATTCAGCAAGTGCTTTCAGCAACCGAAGCCGACCGTTTACAGCAACTCTCACAACAGGCTGGCGAATTTCCCGAACTGGTAGCGCTACTCGAGCGCGCCATTGCCGAAAACCCACCGGTGGTAATTCGCGATGGCGGGGTCATTGCCGAAGGCTACGACAGCGAACTGGACGAGCTGCGCAACCTCAGCAGCAACGCCGGGCAATTTCTGGTGGATCTGGAAGAGCGGGAAAAACAGCGCACCGGTATCAGCACCCTCAAGGTGGGCTACAACCGGGTGCACGGCTATTACATTGAAATCTCCCGCGGCCAGTCCAGCCAGGCTCCGGTGGAGTACATTCGCCGCCAGACCCTCAAGAATGCCGAGCGCTACATCACCCCCGAGCTAAAAACATTCGAGGACAAAGCCCTCAGCGCGAAAAGCCGCGCATTGAGCAGGGAAAAAGCCCTCTACGAAGAACTGGTGGAAACCCTCAATGAACAGCTGCTGCCATTGCAGGACTGTGCTGCCGCCGTGTCGGAACTGGACGTGCTGGGGTGCCTGGCAGAGCGAGCCGACAGCCTCAGCATGATTCCACCCTCTCTTGTGGAGGAACCCGGTATCGAGGTACAGGGCGGTCGCCACCCGGTGGTGGAACAGGTACTCGACAGCCCCTTTGTGGCCAACGACCTCAGCTTTAATGAACAGCGCCGCATGCTGGTGATCACTGGCCCCAACATGGGTGGTAAATCCACCTATATGCGCCAGGCTGCACTAATCGTGCTGCTGGCCCATATTGGCAGTTGCGTGCCCGCCCAACATGCCACCATTGGCCTGGTGGACCGTATCTTTACCCGCATCGGCTCCTCCGACGACCTGGCCGGTGGGCGATCCACCTTTATGGTGGAAATGACTGAAACCGCCAACATCCTGCACAATGCCAGTGAACGCAGCCTGGTGCTGATGGATGAAATCGGTCGCGGCACCAGTACCTTTGATGGCCTGTCGCTCGCCTGGGCCTGCGCCGTACAACTGGCCGAAAAGGTAAAAGCTTTCACCCTGTTTGCCACCCACTACTTTGAGCTGACCGCTCTGCCTGAAAAAACGGCTGGCGTTGCCAACGTGCATCTGGATGCCACCGAGTACAACGACGATATCGTGTTCCTGCACGCGGTGCAGGAGGGCCCAGCCAGTCAGAGCTACGGTATTCAGGTGGCCAAGCTGGCAGGTATTCCTGCGGAAGTCATCGCCCTGGCCCGACTGGAGCTGGCGAGCCTCGAGGCAGGTGCCCACGCTGCGGCGACCATCAAGTCCGGCGGTGAACAACCGGTGCAACGGGAACTGTTTACCGACCCGGTGGGCACGGCACTGCTGGAAGCCCTTGCTGGCCTGGATCCAGACGACCTCAGCCCCAAACAGGCCCTGGAACAGCTTTACATACTGAAACAGCTGAGCAAGTCACGTTGATTTGCCACAAGCTGTGCCTATAAATTAGCCTCCGGTGGTTTAAATACCGGATTTTATTTCTGTATAATGCGCCGCTGTTCCATTAGCCGCTTCACGGAGAACACCCAATGACATTTGTCGTCGGCGAAAACTGTATTAAGTGCAAATACACTGACTGTGTAGAAGTCTGCCCTGTGGACTGCTTCTACGAAGGCCCGAATTTCCTGGTCATCCACCCGGACGAGTGTATCGACTGCGCCCTCTGTGAGCCGGAGTGCCCCGCCGAAGCCATCTTCTCGGAAGACGAGCTGCCCGATAACCAGCAGGTTTATCTGGAACTGAATTCCGAACTGGCGGACGTGTGGCCGAACATTACCGAGAAGAAAGACTCCCTCCCCGACGCAGAAGAGTGGGATGGTGTAACAGACAAGTTGCAATACCTGGAGCGCTGAGCCTCCACGCATTGTTAAAAAAGGCGGCCACTGGCCGCCTTTTTTGTGTCCTGGTGTTATGTCCTGCTGATACCAGAACCCTCACAACCAGGCTCAGCGTATATCACACTCAAAACACTCCAGGTACATCCCGCGAGGATCGTTGAAGTGGTTCAATGGCTCCAGCTTGCGACCCAGATCGTAGACACTGGCCAGCCAACCTTGGGGAGTCCAACTGCGAGGTAACATGGCCAGCCACGCACCCGCCTGACCATTTGTCAGCTCCTGTAGCAATTGCTCACGGAAATTCAGCGGCTTGCTGATTTCCTCCACCTCATACAGATCCAGCCCAGCCAACTTGGCCGCCGCCTGAGTAGCCTGCTGAAGATCGCCCAGCTGATCCACCAGACCCAGCTCTTGCGCCTTCACTCCGGTCCAGACGCGGCCCTGAGCGACTTGGTGAACCTGTTCCGGCGTACTGCCCCTGGCCTCTGCCACCAACTCCAGGAAATGGTCGTAGATATGGTTAACGCCGGACTGGATCACTTGCGCTGCCTGATCTGACATGGGCCGATCCAGCTGATAGAGATCGGCCAGTTCGGTGGTGCCGATACCGTCGCTGCTGACACCCAGTGCAGCCAGACTTTCTTCAAAGGTGGGCACCACGCCAAACACGCCAATGGAACCGGTAATAGTAGTGGGGCTTGCCCAAACCTCATTGGCCCCCATCGCTATCCAGTATCCTCCAGACGCCGCAACGGTACCCATGGACACAATCACCGGGAGACCGGCCTTGCGGGTCGCGATCACTTCCTGACGGATCACTTCAGAAGCAAACGCACTGCCACCGGGACTGTCGATACGCAGCACCAACGCCTTGAGCTGGTCGTTCCGACGCGCTTGCTGGAGCAACTTTGCCAGACTGTCACCGCCCACTGTACCGGCCGGCTGCTCGCCATCCAAAATCATTCCCTTGGCCACAATCAAACCGATCTTGCCTGTATCTGGTTGCGTTTCCAACGCCTGTGACCTGCGGGTATGGCTCAGGTAGCGCTTCATGTCGATGCCCTGGTAACCACCTTCGTCATTAACCCCCGCCAGTTCCCGGAGGCGCTCAGACATCTGCGGTCGTGTCGACAGTTTATCCACCAGCCCGCTGACCACGGCCAGTTCCGCGGCATTGCCCCGGTGAGTCTCCAGCTTGGCACCGAGATTATTGACGTAATCATTGATGGCATCAGTGGGCAGGTTGCGCTGGGTTTCTACACGATGAGTAAAGACTGCCCAGAGAGCATTCAGCCAGGCACTATTGTGTTCCCGCGAGGCCGCGGACATGTCATTACGGGTAAATGGCTCGATCGCATCCTTGTAGGTGCCGACCCGGAACACGTGCACGTTGATACGCAGCTTATCCAGGGCATCTTTGAAGTAGTTGTGGTAGCTGCCATAACCGGTGATCAACACCGCACCCATCGGGTTGAGATGAATTTCATCCGCATAGCTGGCCAGGTAATACTGCTCCTGGGTGTAATTGTCACCCACCGCGATAATGGGCTTGCCGCTCTCACGGAAACGCTTCAAAGCCTGCCCCACGTATTCCAGCTTGGTGAGACCGCCACCGAGCAGGTAATCGAGTTCCAGCACCAATGAGGTAATACGCGGATCAACAGCAGCCCGATCGATGGCTTCGACCAGATCCTGCACCAGGGTTTCCGCATCTGCCGGGCTACTCTGCTGCATCAATTGCGTCAGCGGGTCCGAGTAGGTCTTCTGCTCTACCAAAAAACCGCCCGGCGCAATGCGCAGGGCCGCGCTATCCGGCAAGGGCTGCACATCTTCCTGGAACATACTCAACACCAGTGCGACCACCACCAGCACGAAAATGATATTGATCAGCACCCGGATCCCGTGGGCCAGCTTGCCGATGAACCCAAAGAAGCGTCGTATCAGACCGGGCTTGTCACTCATGAATTATCTTCCTGATAAAGAGAATACTGTTTCCAGCGGCTAAACATCATGGCGGCGCCGAACAACACCACCAGCAACACCAGCTCCGCGGCATCCAGCGGATTGGCATTGGGCGCGAACAGGTTGGTCACAGTCACCATGAAATACAGCAAGGTGACAAAACACAACATGGAAATAGTCTTGTAACGCTCTTTGCGCAACCCCGGCAGAAATATCAGCAGCGGTACCATCGTGAACACCAGCAAACTGATGGGGGTAGATGAAAGCAAGCCATTGAGCAGCAAGACCGCCATCAATAACAGGTAACAGCCCCAGGTGAGACGCCGGGCCACATTCAGTTTTTGGCAGAGGTTCGGGATGACCTTCATCATTGCCCACCCGCCAGTTTTTTCGCCAGTGATGCCATGCGTTTGCCCTGCGCGATACAAAGTGTGATTTCTTCTGCTGTCAGGGGCCGACTGCCATCGCCACCAGCCTGGTGAGAAACGCCGTAAGGCGTGCCCCCTGAAGTCGTGGTATGCAGCGCCTGCTCACTGTAGGGCAACCCGGCGATCACCATGCCATGATGCAACAGTGGCAGCATCATGCTGACCAGTGTGGTTTCCTGACCGCCATGCAAGGAGCCGGTGGAGGTAAAGACGGAAGCGGGCTTACCAATCAGGTTACCGTTTAACCAGAGATCAGCGGTGCCATCGAGGAAATACTTGAGGGGAGCCGCCATATTACCGAAACGGGTTGGGCTGCCGAGCACCAGCCCGGCGCAGTCCCGCAAATCTTCCTTGCTGCAATAGATCGCACCTTCTGCTGGCACATCCGGCTCGGTGGCCTCACAGGTAGTAGAGACGGCCGGCACGGTGCGCAGGCGACCCTCAAAGCCACCCTGCTCCACGCCTTGGGCAATTTTTTCCGCCATGGAGCGCGTGTGCCCGTAGCGTGAGTAATAAAGAATCAGGATATACGACATCAGAGAATTTCCAGCACCAGTTCGGGGGGGCGACCAATGGCCGCTTTATCGCCATTGACCACAATAGGACGCTCGATCAGTTTGGGGTGGGCCACCATGGCGCTGATCAGTTGTTGCTCTGTCAGGCTTTCATCCGCCAGATTATTTTCCCGGTAGGCATCCTCGCCCTTGCGCAACAATTGGCGGGCGCTAATGCCCAGTTTGCCGAGAACCTCAGCCAGGGTTTTTTCATCCGGTGGCGTCTCCAGATAGAGAATAACGTCCGGATTAATACCTTGCTCTTCGAGCAGGGCGAGGGTCAGGCGTGATTTGCTGCAACGGGGATTATGGTAAATGCTGATCATGATCTTTGTGTAGAATACCCTTGATGGAAAAATGCATTCTAGCTGCAAATAGACCAGCTGGGCCAGACGAGGAAGGAGTGCGTCCATGACGCTGAATGAACGACTGGAAATGACCGGCCTGTTTTTTCGCCACCTGGGAAGTCGCTTTGCCAGCGACGGCTGCCGTCAAAGTGCCGCAGCACTCACCTATATGAGCCTGTTTGCCGTGGTGCCGCTGATGACACTCATGTACTCAATGTTCTCCCTGATCCCCGCATTTCAGGGACTTGGCGAACAGGTACAGCAGCTGATTTTCAGCAATTTTGTCCCCCAGAGCGGCGCTGAAATCCAGGACTACCTGAGCGAGTTTTCCAGCCAGGCCCGCACCCTCTCCGCTGCGGGGGCCATTATTCTGGTGATCACCTCCTACCTGATGCTCACCAACATTGAACACACCTTCAACAACATCTGGGGCACTGCCGGTGCCCGGCGCGGTCTCTCCAGCTTCCTGCTCTACTGGGGCATTCTCAGCCTCGGGCCCTTGCTGCTGGGGGTAGGACTGATGATGCGCACCTACCTGGTCTCCTTTCAACTGCTGGTTGACGAGGTAGATGTACTGGGTATCACTGCATTGATTTTCGAGTATCTGCCGATGCTGTTCACCTGGGCGGCCTTTACCCTGCTGTTTCTTGCCGTGCCCAACTGCAAGGTTTCCGGTCGCTACGCCACGATCGGCGGGCTGATTACCACCTTGCTGTTTGAACTGGCCAAACTGGCCTTTGGCGCCCTGATCGCCCATTCCAGCTACACCACCGTGTATGGGGCGTTCGCCATCGTACCGATTTTTCTGATCTGGATTTACCTGATGTGGATTATCGTGCTGGGCGGCGCCGAGCTGGTGCGCTCCATGGAAACCTTCCGAACGGTGTGGCGCGGCTATGAATATCCCGAGCTGATCGCAGTCATCGTGGTGATGTGGGAATGCTGGCGCAAACAACAAGTGGGCGGGTCTGTCTCGGACCGGGATATTATCAACAGCGGACTGGAAGAACAGCACTGGCGACAATTGCGCGATCTACTGATCGACAAGCGCCTGATCGTGGTCACCAGCAATGGCCGCTATATTCTGACCCGCGACCCCCACCAATTAAAGCTGTCCGACCTCGTCCACTTGAGTGGTCGCAGTATCACCGCGCTACCGGGCAGTAAGGCCAACGAAGCGCTTTCCGGTTACCCCTGGTATGGGCGCCTCTCAGCGTTACTCCGCAACTCTGAAAACCAGTTGCAGGAAACCCTCTCACCCACCGTGGCAGAATTGTTCGAACAGGAGTCGACTGTTGATAAAAACGATTAGCCTGCTCGCAGCAATACTGTTGTTGCCGCTACTGGGATGTTCCGATACTCAACCCGGTTACTCGCTGACAGATGGCAGCAAACTGCATTTTGATGAACTGCACGGCAAAGTGGTACTGATCAATTATTGGGCCGTGTGGTGCAAACCCTGCCGTGAGGAAATTCCCGAACTCAACGCCTTTCAGCAGACCCACGGTGATCAGGTACAACTGCTGGCGGTGAATTTTGACGGTGTCACCGGCGATGCTCTCAAACAGCAAGCCAAAGAATTGGGTATCCAATTCCCGGTTCTCACCAGCGATCCCCGCCAGCAATTTGCAGTCAAAGCCAGTGGCGTGCTGCCGGAAACCCTGGTGATTGACCGTGAGGGCAACTTCCGGCAAGTATTACTCGGCCCCCAGAACGAAGAAAAACTCGCTTCGGTACTGCAACAGTTGTCAGAAAACCATTAGAGAGCCCGATCATGCGCGACTGCCGCCAATTTTACCTCGCCGGTCAGTGGGTTGACCCCCTCGTCGGTGACAACCTGTTGGTAGAAAACCCCGCCTCAGAACAACCGATCGCAGTAATCAGCCAGGGTTCCAGGGACGACCTCAACCGTGCGGTAACAGCTGCCCGCAGCGCCTTTCTCACCTATTCACAAACCTCTCGCGAAGAGCGGCTGGCGTTGCTGGAAAAACTTCTCGCCATCTATATGGAACGTTATGAAGAGATGGCCGAAGCGATCTCTCTGGAAATGGGCGCCCCCATCAGCTTTGCGCGCAGTGACCAGGCAGACTGCGGACGCGGCCACCTGAAAAGCGCGATCGACGCCCTGCGCCACTATCCCTTTGAACAAATGATGGGGCGCACCTGTATCGTCAGGGAACCCATCGGCGTCTGTGGGCTGATCACCCCCTGGAACTGGCCAATCAACCAGATCGCCTGCAAAGTCGCCCCCGCGCTGGCCACCGGTTGCACCATGGTACTGAAACCCAGTGAAATAGCGCCCCTCAGCGCCCACCTGTTTGCCGACATGATTCATCAGGCCGGTTTCCCCGCTGGGGTATTCAACCTGATCAACGGCTCAGGCCCGGTGATTGGCCAGGGTCTGGCAGAACATCCGGATATCGACATGATGTCCTTTACCGGCTCCACCCGCGCGGGCATTGCCGTGGCCAAGGCCGCCGCCGATACAGTCAAACGGGTCGCCCAGGAACTGGGCGGGAAATCCCCCAACCTGCTGCTGGACGATGCCGATTTCGTGCAGGCCGTTCCCTGGGGTGTAACCATGTGTATGGAGAACACCGGCCAGTCCTGTAATGCCCCAACTCGTATGCTGGTGCCCGAGAGCCGCTATCAGGAAGCGGTGACGCTGGCAGAAAAAGCGGCCGAAACCATTACCGTGGGGCAGCCCCACGAGGAAGGCCCGCATATCGGCCCGCTGGCCAGCCGGGAGCTATTCGATAAGGTGCAACAATTGATTCAAACGGCGCTTGATGAAGGCGCGCGGCTGGTGGCGGGGGGATTGGGCAAACCTCAGGGCTTAGAATCCGGCTATTTTGTGCGGCCCACGGTATTTGCCGATGTAACCAATC
Source organism: uncultured Porticoccus sp. (assembly GCA_947259505.1). GTDB lineage: Bacteria > Pseudomonadota > Gammaproteobacteria > Pseudomonadales > Porticoccaceae > Porticoccus. The sequence goes on from CAMYLT010000002.1 coordinate 495,096, forward strand.
AGATGACCATCGCCAGAGAGGAAGTTTTCGGCCCGGTGCTGGTGTTGATTCCCTACCGTGATGAAGCAGAAGCAATTCAAATCGCCAATGACACACCCTATGGACTGGCGGCCTACATCCAGACCGGCGACGTGGAGCGGGGCCGACGCATCGCCCGGCAACTGCACGCCGGCATGGTGAGAATCAACGGGGCATCCCACGGCTACAACGCGCCTTTTGGCGGCTATAAACAATCCGGCAACGGTCGTGAGTGGGGAGAACTGGGTTTTGAGGATTATCTGGAAATCAAGGCCATCAGCGGCTGAATACTCAGCCAGCTACCAGCCAAAAACCTGTTTGACGAAGGGGATACTGAGTCGGCGCTTGGCTTCCAGCGAGGCTTTTTCCAACTGATCGAGACAGTCCATTAAGCCGTGCAGGTCCCTGGCGGCGCGATTGACCAGATAACGGGCCACATCGTCATCCAGGGTCATGCCCCGGCGCGCTGCCCGATACTTCAGAATCTGTTCACGCAGCGCATCATCCGGTGTCTCCAGATGGAACACCGGTCCCCAGCCGAGGCGGGATTTCAGGTCCGGCAATGCCAGCGGCAGCTCCCGGGGAGCGGCCGTGCCGCCCACCAACAAACGCGTACCCGCATCCCGTATGCGATTAAACAGGCTGAACAATCCTTCTTCCCAATCACGCAATCCAGCGATGGCCTGCACATCATCAATCACGACCTGGGGCAACTGTTCCAGTTCTGCCAGCACGTCTTCCGGAGGGTAATCCAGCAATTCGCTCAGCGGCAGATACTGTACCGGCAACCCCTGCGCGGCGGCCTGGTGGCAACTGGCCTGTAACAGGTGAGACACTCCGCTGCCACGACTGCCCCACAAGTACATAATGGGTTCATCACCCTTGGGCCAGAGATCCCGCAACAACACGATCAAAAACTGCTTGCTGTCGCCCTCCTGAACCAGAAAGTTCTCAAAGGTGGCGTCGTCGTTAAGCTTGATTTGCAGACTGAGCTGTCGGGGCTCTGTTCCCGGCATTAGGGCCGGCCCCAGCTGAATAGATAGGTATTGGGGACAGCGCCATCAACAACACTGGCCACTTTTTCTGTCATACGACCATCACGTCGCAAGGTATCCAATAGCAAGCTGGCGTCCCCTTCCATCGACAACCGCAGTCCCAAACGATCCTCGTCGACATAATCGACAATGACGCTGCTCACCAGCTCCAGAGACTCCAGGTAGCTGGTGACATCACTGAAAGACTGGTAAGTCTCTACATGGTCCACATTGAGTACCAGCTCCTGATCAGTGGACTTTGGAACAAAGGCGTAGCGGCTAGCCAAGCTGTCCACTGTTTCGCCCACCAACTGATTGACCAACAACGCGGGACTATCCGCCACCAGACTGCGCAGATTATCGCTGCCTTCCAGCTTCAGCAGCCGCGCACCGCGCCACTGGCCGGTAGCACTCTGGTAGAGGCGCACTGCCATCCAGGCATGGCTGTTATAGCGGGCGGAAGCCTCGGTTAATTTTTCCAGATTGAAATTCCAGGCGTCTTCCTCCGTCAATGTCATGCGGTCCTTCAGGTCCAGCAATGGCATCAGCAGCGGCGCAGCCCGTTGCTTCATGGCGTGATTCAGCAGGGCCATCAACGCTGGCTGATCGTCAGCGGAAACAAACTGCCTGCCGCCCTCGGAACTGTCTATCACCATCCACACCAGTAACTCGGGACGATCCGCTGGCCAAACCTGCAACTGTTTGCGCCGCATCAGTCGATCAACCGACGTCTCGGCAAAATGTATGTTCAGCGCCAGCCCATTGGCATCACTTTCACCCGGCTCGCTGTAACTGACATAGCCGTATTCGGTGACGAAGTCTTTCGCCCCGGCCATTGCCTGCAAAATTTCCGGGTCGGCCAGTACCGCACTATTGCCCGTCACCTTCACCAATACGGTGCCCAAACCCACCCGCAATGCACGACTCCGCTCGGCCACACTTTGGTCGGCTACCGGCACTAATGCCTCATAGAGATTGGTCACCGATGCCGCATTTACGACCAGACTGAAACAGGCTGCCCACAAGAGGGCGAAGATTTTCGACAAAAGGGAGCTTTTCATGGGGGCAATTGTACCAGTAGCCGACAAATAGACCCATTATCCAACTGCCAGATTTCTGCTTTTCATATAAAATAGCCAGCCTTTGTTAAATCCATCCCAGAAGCAAGGCTCCCCTATGAGTAATCCCAAGCAACCCTCCCTCAGCTACAAAGACGCCGGTGTCGATATTGATGCAGGTAATGCGCTGGTGGAGCGCATCAAGCAGGTAGCAAAACGCACCCGGCGTCCGGAAGTGCTGGCGGGCTTGGGCGGTTTTGGCGCCCTGTTCAGTTTGCCTAGCGGTTACAAGGAACCCGTACTGGTATCCGGCACCGATGGCGTTGGCACCAAACTGAAGCTGGCGATGGATCTCGGTATACACGACACCATCGGCATCGACCTGGTAGCCATGTGTGTCAATGACCTGGTGGTCTGCGGTGCCGAGCCACTGTTCTTTCTCGATTACTATGCCACCGGCAAATTGAATGTTGATACCGCAGCAGCGGTAGTCGCCGGTATCGGTGAAGGCTGTAGTCAGGCGGGATGCTCACTGGTGGGCGGCGAAACTGCCGAAATGCCCGGCATGTACGAAGGCGAAGACTACGACCTGGCCGGCTTCTGTGTCGGCATCGTCGAGCGAGACGGCATCATTGATGGCAGTGGCGTCCATGTGGGCGACACCCTGATCGGCATCGCCTCCAGTGGCCCGCACTCCAACGGCTACTCGCTGATCCGCAAAATCATCGAAGTTTCCGGCGCCGATCCCCGCACCGAAATGGTCGACGGCAAACCCCTCGGCGAGCTGCTGCTGACGCCTACCCGTATTTACGTCAAATCGATTCTTGGTCTGGTGGAACACGCCCATGTGCCCGTGCATGCCATTTCACACATCACTGGCGGTGGCTTGCTGGAAAACATCCCGCGCGTACTGCCGGAAACAGCCAAAGCGGTGATCGACCTCAACAGCTGGGAAACACCAGCCGTGTTCCAGTGGCTGCAACAACAGGGCAATGTCGACCTGGTGGAAATGCACCGCACCTTTAACTGCGGCGTCGGCATGATTGTCTGCGTGCCGAAAAATGCCGTACAAACGGCCCTCGACACCCTTCATATCGCAGGCGAAGACGCCTTTATCATCGGCCATATCGCCCACGCGGAACCCGGTGACGAACGAGTAGAACTGACAGGTTTATAAGAAATGCAAACAACACATCTTCCCCGCATTGTGGTGCTGATTTCCGGCAAGGGCAGCAATCTGCAATCCTTTATTGATGCCATCCAGATGCGCGTCATCGACGCCGAAATCGTCGCAGTTATCAGTAACAATCCCGGGGTATTGGGCCTGGAGCGCGCTGAAAAACACGGCATTCCCACCCAGGTGGTCAATCACCGCGACTTCCCTGAACGGGAAGATTTTGACGCGGCGCTGGCTGAAGTGGTGGAAAGCTACCGTCCCAACCTCATTTTGCTGGCCGGTTTCATGCGCATTCTCACCCCGGACTTTGTGGAAAAATTTAAAGGACGGATGATGAATATTCATCCCTCCCTGCTGCCGAAATACCCCGGTCTGCACACCCACCAGCGCGCCATTGATGCCGGCGATACCGTCGCGGGCGCCACCGTACATTTTGTCACCAGTGAACTGGATGGCGGCCCGGCCATCATTCAGGCACAAGTGCCCATTGAAGAAGGGGACGATGCTGAAACACTGGGTGCGAGAGTCTTTGAGCAGGAGCACATGATCTACCCCATGGCCGTGCGCTGGTTCTGCCAGGGCCGATTGGGACTGATCAACGACCGCGCCTGCATGTTTGGCCGACCACTGCCACCAACAGGACACCCCTTTAGCACAGTGGCCCGTGAACGATAGTCACAAAAGACTATCTAAGCTCACTGTAAAACATACCCAGGGATACTTACACTCCATGCTCTATCCGACACGCCGCTCATTATCTTCCACCCTGATGGGCTGCCTGATGCTGGTATCCAGCCTCTTTACCCTGTCATCCCATGCGGCCACCGATGGCGCACTGACGCCGTACAAACTGTCCTATGCCGCAACCTTTAATGGCATGGATATCAATGCCGTACGGGAACTGACAAAAGAAGGTGAACGTTACCAGCTGGTAACCAGCGCCAAAGGGATGCTCGGCAGCATTACCGAAGAAGGCACCTTCAAAATCGATGCAGCAGGCGCCATCGTCGACGATGGTTATGAGTATGAGCGCAACATCATTGGGGTAAAAAAGGCCGAAGAACTGTCCTATGACCGCAACACCGGTGTCGCCAATTTCGAAAGCAAAAAGAAAAAACGCCAGGTCAAACTGCAAGACAGCTACCTCAACCAGCTCTCTTTTCAGGTTCAGCTACAGCGGGACCTGATTAACGGTGTAACACCGCTGCGTTATCAGGTTATCGCCCGGGGAAGGCTGAAAGAGTACAACTTTGAGCTGCTCGGCAAGGAAACCCTCGATACGCCGCTCGGCCAATTTGAAACCGTCAAGGTGCGCCGCGTGCGCGAGGATGACGACCGAGAAACCATCATGTGGTTTGCCCCATCCCTTAATTACCTGTTGGTGCAGCTCTGGCAGCGCGAAGATGGCGATGACCACAAGCTGATCATCAAATCCGGCTCCGTCAACAATCAACCGATTGTGAATGGTGACAATCACTCCTAGGAGATAAAACCTTTGGCAACACCTGAGATTGGCGGTACAGCACCTGTGATCGTAGAAGTGACCGAAGGCAAAACCTACTGGTGGTGCGCCTGTGGCCGGAGCGCTACCCAGCCGTTCTGTGATGGCTCCCACGCAGGCACCGAATTCACACCCTTGGCCTGGCAGTCCAACAAAACGGGCAAAGCAGCATTCTGCACCTGTAAACGCACCGGAACAGCCCCGCTCTGCGACGGCACCCATACCCGACTGGAACAGGAGTAACCCATGGAAATAAGACCGGAAGACAGACCAGACGAGCGGCCCGAAATGATGCCAAGCCGCACCTCGGCCACTGTCTGGATTGCCCTGACCCTCGCCATCATCCTGATTGGCGGCGGCACCTATTACCTGTTCAGTGCCAATCAAGACACCAGCACCGAAGAAACCACCGCCGTGGAATTCCAGCCAGAGCCTCTGCCCACTCCACCGGCATCGCCCTCTACCGTCCCAGAGGTGGAAGAAGAAATACCCGTTCTGGCACCGGCACCCACGGAAAAAAAGGTCACCTTACCCAGCCTGGATGACAGCGACAAACTCGCCCGCGAGCAACTGGCGCTACTCTCCCCCGATGGGAAACTGGAACTGTGGTTACCCGGCGACTATATCCTTCGTCGTGGCATCACACTGGTCGACGGCCTGTCACGGGGCATCGTGCTGCGCAAAATGCTCAACGCCCCCACGCCGGAAGGCAAATTTCTGGTTAACCGAGACGGCGACAAAATCGCCATCGACCCGTCCAACTACGCCCGTTACAACTATCTGGTCGATGCACTGGAATCCCTCGATACCAACAGCCTGGTAGAGCTGTTCCACATGCTGCGTCCGCTGCTGGAGCAAGCCTACGGCGAACTCGGTTACCCCGGTGACAAAGTGGACAAAGCCTTTATCGCCGCCCTCGATCAGGTACTGGCCACCCCGTTCCCGCTGATGCCCATCTACCTGACCCAGGAATCCGTCAATTTCAAATTTGCCGATCCTGCACTGGAAGCACTGCCACCCCTGCAAAAACAACTTGTCCGCATGGGGCCGGAAAACACCAAGCGCGTGCAGGCAAAAGCAAAAGCCATCAGGGAAGCATTGCTGAAACAGTGATCAATTAAACGGCTTAAATTAACCCCAAAAAGAAAGCCCCTTCAGGAAACTGAAGGGGCTTTTTACATGCAGCTTATCCAGTTTCTACTGCACACCAGAAATCCTTTCAGTCACAACCTTACTCACCTGTTTAGGTGTAAAAAGCAGAGCCTTCAACAAAGTTGCTTTCCGCAAGAGCTTGTGAAATATTTACCTTGGTTTATGTGCGCTCAACGGTTTGTCACCAGTTGTCACGACCCCTCGTAGAGCCAGACAAAAGATGCAGGAAAAGGAAATTTCCCATGCCTAGTTCATTTCTCAAATCTGTTCACACCTCACAAGAAATCTCAGAGAAATTAAAGAGGGCGAGCCCTCTTTAATTAGACAGCCCCGTCGAAACGAAAAATAACCACTTTATCTTCAGAATGTTAGATAAAACATATTTCCTCTCTCCGAATTATGGGGAATGCACTCCAATGATTATTATGATGGCAAAGCCATCATTAACAGACTGTTAGGCTTACAAATGGAAGATAACGATCACATACTCATTGAAATACCCAGATCAAAGCAGCTGCGTAAAACAATAATTACGCTAGTAGTTACTATTGGCTTAACTACATGGGTTCTCGCATATCTATCGCTCCAAGACCAAATCGGCCTTCAAACGCTTTGGCTTCTCCCCTCCTTTTTAGTTGGCCTTTTTTTATCTTTCAAATTTTGGAGCACGACCCATATTGAGCAACTTACGCCAGCGGCCCAAGAAAAAATCCGTGAGCAAGAAGCTGAAGAGTGCCGCAAGCAAGAAGAATATGATGATAAATGGTACTTCCGCTATCCAATAGCAATTTTCATGTTGTACGGCGCATACTGGATAATCAACGAGAGAGAAAACCTTTGGTGGGCAGCTATCCTCGCTTTATTGGTAGCCGCATTTCAGGCAAGAGAAGTATCTCTATTTTTATTGGCCGGGGGCATAATTTACCTAATTTTTCAGGTTGTTTCTGCACTACCAGTTAGCTTGGCAATTGTACTAGGGGCAATAATTATTGCATCCAGTCTCAAAAAGTAAAAAGCCTAACAAGTACCTGTTGTCGCCGCTGCGCGGCTGGGACAGTCAAAAACGCTGCGCTTATTTTGTCTACCCAAAAGGTGAGCGTTACATGTACTAGGAAAGTTATGGAAGTATCCGCAGAAGAAGAAATAAAACAGATAGAAATGGGAAAGCCTCATGTAGCTATTTTAGGTGCAGGCGCGAGCTATGCAGCGTTTCCGAAAGGCGACAAAAACGGTCGCAAGCTACCTTTAATGAATAATTTCGTCGAAACGTTGGGTATAGAGGGTTTAATTTCTCGTACAGGTTTGGCGTTTTCGTCTACTAACTTTGAAGACATCTACTCTGAAATACATAAAAGACCAGAGCTAGAAGATATAAGAGAAGAGTTAGAGAATACTGTATATGACTACTTCCAAGGAATGGAGTTGCCCGACGAGCCAACGATCTATGACCATTTAGTTCTATCGCTTCGAAACAAAGATTTTATAGCTACATTTAATTGGGACCCATTTCTGGTACAGGCCATCCGAAGGAATAGTGCTCGCTTTAAATTACCACGCACATTATTTTTACATGGTAACGTCGAGGTTGGTTATTGCCCTAGTGGGCATATGATGGGAAATAATGGTACTAGATGTCATAAATGCGGAGAGCCATTGCTCCGCACAAAACTGCTATATCCTGTTGGTGAAAAAAACTACCATCTTGACGAGTTTATATCTCGCCAGTGGGCAACTTTAGCAGACCTTTTAAAGCATACTTATATGGTGTCCATATTTGGTTATGGCGCGCCAACTTCTGACGCCAGTGCAATTGCACTCTTAAAAGAAGCTTGGGGCAGTGTAGACAGCAGAAATATGGAAGAATTCGAGGTTATTGACGTCAGAGAAGAAGATGACCTCAGAGAAACATGGTCGCCGTTCATTCATAGCCACCACTATCGAGTTGAAAATAGTTTTTACAATTCTTGGCTAGCAAATCACCCGAGACGAACAGGTGAAGCATATATAAATCAGTTTCTTAATGCGCAATTCATTGATAACAATCCATTACCAAAATCTGCAAGCTTTGAAGAGCTTTGGGCTTGGTATGACAGGCTGCAAGAAGTCGAAGATGCGCACACGTAACAAGGCCAAGCACAATCGCCCTTTGGGCTGGACGTCGCAGACGCTCCGCCTGTGTTGGCGGCGTTAATCGAAAACACAGCTGAAACACTCACCTCTACCCTCCACCTTCCCCACTGCTTTTAACTGGTTCCAGACAAGTGCCTCCACACTTGAGGGGACAATCACTCTTCAGCACTTTTTTCCCTGACCCTCCCAATCAACTGCTCACCCCGAACACTAGGTTCACACCCGCTAAAAAGCTAAGATGCTTGCCGTCACTCAATAACCACAAGAATCACCTTATGTATCTCGTTATCAAGAATGCTCACGTTACCTTTGCCCTGATCAGTATCTTGCTGTTTGTTTTGCGTGCCACCTGGTCGGTGGTGGAATCGCCGAAGCTGCAACAGAAATGGGCGAAGATTGCCCCCCATGTGATCGACACGCTGTTACTGGCCTGTGCGATTTATCTGATGATTGCCAGTGGCCAGTATCCGTTTGCCGAGGGCTGGCTCACGGCGAAGCTGTTGGCACTGTTTGCCTATATCGGTTTGGGAACGTTTGCGATCAAGCGCGGCAAGACCGCGGGCAGCCGCATGTTCTTCAGCCTGCTCTCTATTGCCACGTTCTGCTATATCTTCGCGGTAGCGATCACTCACTCACCCTGGCTGTAAGCCAGGGCGGGAATGTTCTGAGATTTGAATGTTCTCAGGCTTGAGAGCAATCAGGCTTTCGGCAGGGTAACGCCGGTCTGGCCCTGGTATTTACCGCCACGGTCGGCGTAGGAGACTTCACAGACTTCATCGGATTCGAAGAACAGCATCTGCGCCACACCTTCGTTGGCGTAGATTTTCGCTGGCAGGCTGGTGGTGTTGGAAAATTCCAGCGTCACGTGGCCTTCCCACTCCGGTTCCAGCGGGGTGACGTTGACGATGATGCCGCAGCGGGCATAGGTGGATTTGCCCAGACATACCGTCAGTACGTTGCGCGGGATGCGGAAGTACTCAATGGTGCGGGCCAGGGCAAAGGAGTTCGGCGGAATGATGCAGTACTCACCCTTAATATCCACAAAGGCATCGTTATCGAAGTTTTTCGGATCAACCGTTTTGGAGTGGATGTTGGTGAAAATCTTGAATTCATCCGCGCAGCGCACATCGTAACCGTAGCTCGACACACCGTAGGAAATCACCTTTTGACCGTTGGGGTCGGGTTGACGAACCTGTCTGTCTTGAAACGGCTCGATCATGCCGTGTTCCAGTGACATGCGGGTGATCCACTTATCGGATTTGATACTCATAGTCTGACACTCAAGCTAAACAGCCCCGGCGGTTATCGCCGGGTCAATGCGGATGAAAGTGGGCAATGATACCGGTTTGCTCCGGCCCGTCAAAGCCTCGCCAACCGGTGGGCAAAAACCCGTTTATTCGATGATGATTTCCGGGCCAGCCGCAGACTCATCGGCGGGCAACAGTGTCATGATGCGCCGGGCGATCTGACGATAACTGTTGGCGATCACACCATCTGGATCGGACACGACACTGGGGACGCCCCCGTCTACCTGCTCGCGGATGCTGCGCTCCAGCGGCAATGCCCCCAACATCTCGGTGTTATATTCTTCCGCCACTTTCTGGCCACCGCCTTCACCAAAGATGTGTTCCAGATGACCGCACTGGCTGCACTGATGCACGGCCATGTTTTCGACAATGCCCAGCACGGGAATTTTCACCTTGTGAAACATTTCGATGGCCTTGCGGGCATCCAGCAGGGCAATGTCCTGGGGTGTGGTGACAATCACGGCACCTGCCAGTCGTGCCTGCTGCGCCAGCGTTAGCTGAATATCACCGGTACCGGGGGGCATATCCACCACCAGATAATCCAGTTCATCCCACAGGGTCTGGTTGAGAATCTGCATCAGGGCGCCCGTCGCCATGGGGCCACGCCACACCATCGGCGTCTGCTCGGTGACCAGATAACCCATGGACATGGATTGCAGGCCGTGGGCTTTCACCGGCAGAAAATATTTTTCCGCCCTGACCTGCGGGCGAGTGTCCTTTGGCACACCCAGCATCATCGGCACACTGGGGCCGTAGATGTCGGCATCGATAATGCCGACACGACTGCCCTCGGCAGCGAGTGCCAGGGCGAGATTGACGGCGGTGGTGGATTTACCCACGCCACCCTTACCGGAGGCCACTGCGATGATCTGTTTAACTTGATCCAGACCGTTGGGAACTGCGGCTTCAGCCATGAGCTATCCTCTTGACGACAGATGAAAAACCAGTTGAAAACCGGTATAGTTGCGCCCCTTTATCAACGTCCAATGCCAACTTTAACTACAGCAGCTGTAACCATGACTGAACGCCGAAAAATTCTAGTGACCAGTGCCCTGCCTTACGCCAATGGCTCGATCCATATGGGGCACCTGGTGGAATACATCCAGACAGATATCTGGGTGCGCTTCCAGAAAATGCGCGGGCACGAATGTTACTACGTCTGTGCCGACGATGCTCACGGTACTGCCATCATGTTGAAGGCGGAACAACTCGGCATCACCCCGGAGGCATTGATCGACCAGGTGCGCGCCGAACACCAGCAGGATTTCAGCGATTTCCTGATCACTTTCGACAATTACCACTCCACCCATTCGGAGGAGAACCGCTACTTCGCGTCGCTGATTTACACCCGGCTGCGGGACAATGGCCACATCGCCACCCGCGAGATCACCCAGGCCTTTGATCCGGAGAAGCAGCTATTCCTGGCAGACCGCTACATCAAGGGCACCTGTCCGAAGTGCAAAACCGAAGATCAGTACGGCGACAACTGTGAAGCTTGCGGCGCCACCTATGCGCCCACCGACCTGATCAACCCGGTATCGGCTATCTCTGGGGCCACACCGATAGAGAAAGCCTCTACCCACTATTTCTTCAAACTGCCCGAATTCGCCGACTTTCTGAAAGCCTGGACCCGCGCTGGTCACGTTCAGACCGAAGTGGCCAATAAGCTGGGCGAATGGCTGGAAGGGGGTTTACACGAGTGGGACATCAGTCGCGATGCGCCCTACTTCGGCTTTGAAATTCCCGATGCACCGGGCAAGTATTTCTACGTGTGGCTGGATGCGCCGATTGGCTACATGGCCAGCTTCAAAAATCTCTGTGAGCGGGAAGGCCTCGACTTCGACGAATTCTGGGGCGAGCACTCCGACACCGAGCTGTATCACTTTATCGGCAAGGACATCGTCAATTTCCACGCCTTGTTCTGGCCCGCCATGCTCACCAGCGCCAAATTCCGCACGCCCTCCGAGGTCTGCGTACACGGCTTCCTGACGGTGAACGGCAAGAAGATGTCAAAGTCACGCGGCACGTTTATCAACGCCCGCAGCTACCTGGACCACCTCAATCCGGAATACCTGCGTTACTACTTTGCCGCCAAGCTCTCCGCCACCGTGGATGACCTGGACCTGAACCTGGATGACTTTATCCAGCGGGTCAACAGTGACCTGGTGGGCAAGGTGGTGAACATCGCCAGCCGTTGCGCCAAGTTTGTCAGCAAGGGAAATGATGGTGTGCTCTCCGGCACGATTGCCGATCAAGCCCTGTGGCAGCGCGCAGCCGGAGCCGCCGACGGTATCGCGGAACATTACGAAAACCGCGAGTTTGGCAAGGCAGTGCGGGATATTATGGCGCTGGCGGATGCCGCCAACGAGTACATTGCCGCCAAGGAACCCTGGAAACTGAACAAGGAGCCGGGAAGAGAGCAGGAGGTGCAGGATATCTGTTCACTCGGCATTAACCTGTTCCGCGCGCTGATGATTTACCTGAAGCCCATTCTGCCCGCCATGGCGGAGGCTGCCGAGAGCTTTCTCAACGACAAATTGCACTGGCAGGGCGACATTCAGCCGCTGCTGAATCACCGTATCAATGAATTCAAGCCGCTGATGCAGCGAGTGGAGAAAGACAACGTGGACGCGATGCTGGAAGCCAGTAAAGAAGCGCTGGCCACGGCCACCAGCCAACCGGCTAGCGGCCCGCTGGTGGATGAACCACTGGCAGCAGAAATTGGTTTCGATGACTTTATCAAGGTGGACCTGCGGGTGGCGCGCATCGTCAAGGCCCAGCCGGTGGAGGGTGCCGACAAGCTGTTGCAACTGACGCTGGATATCGGCGGTGAAACGCGCAATGTCTTCTCCGGTATCAAGTCGGCATACAAGGCCGAGGATCTGGAGGGCCGCTTGACGGTCATGGTCGCCAATCTCGCGCCGCGCAAGATGCGATTTGGCCTGTCGGAAGGCATGTTACTGGCCGCGGGCGACGACAAGGGTATCTACCTGCTGTCTCCTGACAGTGGCGCCGAGCCTGGTCAACGTATTACCTGAGTGCTTTACTGAGTCTTTATCACTAAATGCTATGCCTTATGGCCAAATAAACTAACTGGCCAGGGTTTTATACTTATTGACCGCAATGCTGTGTCGCTATAATAGCGGGCTAAACGAGACAGACGATATGCAGGAATTCGCCGTCATTCTGATCAGCGCCATACTGGTGAACAACTTTGTTCTGGTCCAGTTCCTCGGCCTGTGCCCGTTTATGGGTGTCTCGAACAAGCTGGAAACCGCCATCGGCATGGCCGGTGCCACCACCTTTGTGCTGACCTTGGCAGCCCTGTCCAGCTATATGGTCAACACCTGGATTCTGGTGCCGCTGAACCTCGAATACCTGAAAACCATCTCCTTTATTCTGGTGATCGCCGTAGTGGTGCAGTTCACCAAGATGTTTATCGAAAAGAGCAGCCCGCTGCTCTACCGTGTGCTGGGGGTATTTCTGCCGCTGATTACCACCAACTGCGCGGTATTGGGTGTGGCGCTACAAAATACTGCCAAAGCCCACAATCTGCTTGAATCCACCCTCTACGGTTTTGGTGCCGCTGCCGGCTTTTCGCTGGTGTTGATCCTGTTTTCCGCCATGCGTGAACGATTGGCCGTGGCCGATGTGCCAACACCGTTCAAAGGCGCAGCCATCGGCATGATTACCGCCGGGCTAATGTCACTAGCCTTTATGGGCTTTAGCGGACTGGTCTAGGGGCTGCCACGTGTACGAATTAATGATTCAACATCCGTTGGTAGCGGCCCTGGTGGCACTGGTGGGACTTGCCCTGGTGTTTGGCGCCGTGCTGGGTTTTGCCGCCATCAAATTCCATGTGGAAGGTGATCCCATCGTCGATCAGATCGACAAGCTGCTGCCCCAGACACAATGTGGTCAATGCGGTTATCCCGGTTGCCGCCCCTATGCCCAGGCTATCGCCAATGGGGATGCCATCAATAAATGCCCCCCCGGCGGTCAGCCCACTATCAATGCACTGGCGGCCCTGCTGGATGTGGAAGCCCCCACTCTGGACGAAGAACACGGTGTAGAGAGCGACGTCAAGAAAGTCGCCTACATCCGCGAAGACGAATGTATTGGCTGTACCAAATGCATTCAGGCCTGCCCGGTAGACGCCATTCTCGGCGCCGCCAAGCAAATGCACACGGTCATCGTCAGTGAATGCACCGGCTGTGACCTGTGTGTGGAGCCCTGCCCGGTGGATTGTATTGATATGGTTCCGGTTCCTCAGGGTATCGCCGAGTGGAAATGGGACATGCCAGCCCCGACTGCTGAACAGCTCAAGGCCTTGCGTGCGAGTGACATTATTGCCACCGACCGCGGAGAGCGGGCCGCATGAGGAAAATCTGGGACCTGATCGGCGGCGTACACCCCCCCGAAAATAAACACCAGTCGGTGCAACAATCCATTGGCACCCTGCCATTGCCCGAAAAGCTGGTCATTCCACTCAATCAGCACATTGGCGCACCGCCCAAAGTGTTGGTCAATGAAGGCGACTATGTCCTCAAGGGGCAGGCACTGGCTGAACCGAACGGCATGGTCAGCGTCGGCGTACATGCGCCGACTTCCGGCACCATCACCGGCATCAGTGATTATCCTATTCCGCATCCCTCGGGCATGTCGGCCCGTTGTATCACGTTGATTCCGGATCGGCTGGACCAGTGGATCGATCACAGTGGCGTGGCGGACTACCTCAGTTACAGCCCAGCCAAACTGCTGGAGATGATCCGCGAAGCAGGCATCGCCGGTCTCGGCGGGGCGGGGTTCCCCTCAGCCGTCAAACTGTCCGCCCGCAAGCCGATCAGCACTCTGATCATCAATGGCACGGAGTGCGAACCCTACATTACTGCCGACGATATGCTGATGCGTGAACATCCCGCAGAGATTGTCGAGGGCATCAAAATTCTTGCCTATCTCCTCGGCAATCCTGAAGAGATCCTCATTGGTATTGAGGATAACAAGCCGGAAGCTTATGAAGCGCTGCAACCGCTGCTGGCGGGAAGCAACATTGAACTGGTGGAATTTCCCACCCGTTACCCTTCCGGTGGCGAGAAGCAGCTGATCCAGATTTTGACTGGCAAAGAAGTGCCCAGCGGTGGCCTGCCCGCCGACATTGGCATCGTTTGCCAGAATGTGGGCACCACCCATGCCATTCAGCGGGCCATTTGCCACGGTGAGCCGCTGATCTCCCGCGTCACCACCGTGACGGGCCGGGCCTGCACCATCAATCGCAATTACCAGATACTGATCGGCACCCCGATCAGTCACCTGTTGAAACACAACGGTTATGATCACAATCACTGTGCCCGGCTGATCATGGGTGGTCCGATGATGGGTTTCACCCTCACCGACACCGACATACCCGTCATCAAGACGACCAACTGTATTCTGGCGCCGTCCACGGAAGAACTGCCCGCTCCGCCCCCCGCCCAGCCCTGTATACGCTGCGGCTTATGTGCCGAGGCCTGCCCGGCCAGCTTGCTGCCCCAGCAACTGTTCTGGTACGCCCAGTCCCAGAACTATGAGCGGCTCGAGGCCCACAACCTGTTCGACTGCATCGAATGTGGCGCGTGCTCCTATGTCTGCCCCAGCAGTATTCCACTGGTGCAGTACTACCGCGCTGCTAAAGGCGACATTCGCAGGCAGAACCAGGAAAAGATCAAATCTGACCGAGCCCGCGCCCGCTTTGAATTCCAACAGGCGCGCAAAGAGAAAGAAGAAGCCGAAAAAGTAGCCAAGCGCGAAGCCCGCAAACTGGCCGCAGAAAAAGCGCGCGCTCTCGCAGCAGAGCAACCCGGTTCAGCACCGGGTCCTGATGACATCGTCAAGGCGGCCATGGCCCGTGCTGCCCAGCAGAAGGCCTCTCCGGAAGAACAACGCGCCAGGCTGGAGCGGGGTGTCGCTCGTGCAGAAAGCCATTTGCAAACGGTTGAACATCGCCTGCAAACGGCGCAACAGGAAGACAGCGAACAACATCTGGAGCAGGCCAAAGCCGCCGTTGAGGATGCCCGATTGCGCCTTGAGGATGCCCGCCGAAAACTGGCGGAACTAGGCACAGTGCAAGACAGCGCTGCCAGCAACGTCATGGCACGGATACAGGCCAGCCCGGGCGAAGCCCAGGAAAAGAAAATTGCCAGTCTCAAGGAGCGTATCGCCCTGACACAGCAAAAAATTGCTGAGGCTGATGACGAAGGACTCAAGACGGCGCTGCAAAGCGGCCTGGATAAGCAGCTCGCCAAGTTGCAGGAAGCCGAGCAACAGCTGACTGAAACGCCGGCAGCGGCAGAGAGTCCCGCACCAGCCGCGACGGTCGATGCCGCCGCCGCTGCGATTGCCAGAGCCCAGGCTCGCGCCGCCTCCATGTCCAATATGTCTGAAGAAGACAAACTGCGGGAATCGATTATTTCCCTGGAAGGGCGCATTGAGAAGGCCAAGGCGAAACTGGACGAAGCGAAGGCCAGTGAGTCCGAACACGTGGATGCCCTGCAAACGGGCCTCGACCGCCTGCAACAGAAATTGCTGTCTGAGCGGGAAAAGTGCACCGCCTTTGCAGGACAAGCCCAGGCACCCTGCGCCCCCCAACAACCGTCGACAGCGGAATCTGCAGTTGAGCCGCAGCCCCAGGATGCCGCCTCAGCCGCCATCGCTCGTGCCCAGGCGCGCGCCTCAGAGTTGGCCAATATGTCCGAGCAGGACAAATTGCAGGAAACCGTCTCGTCCCTTCAGTCCCGGCTGAAAAAAGCCCGCGTAAAATTGCGCGATGCCGAGGCAGAGGGCTCCGAACATGTGGACGTCCTGCGCACGGCAGCAGAGAAACTGCAAACCAAACTGGCCGCTGCTGAACAGCAGCTGGCCGAGTACCAATCCTGACCGGACTCCCCCATGGCGTTGATGAAACTCACTTCACCCCACGCCCACGCGGCCCAGAACACGGCTGCGGTGATGCGTCTGGTGCTGCTGGCCACGCTCCCCGGTCTACTGGCGCTGACGGCGTTCTTCGGCTGGGGTTCGTTGATCAATATTCTTATTGCCGGCACCGTCGCGGTGGGCCTCGAAGCGCTGGTAATGAACCTGCGCTCACGTCCGGTGATGTTCTATCTCAGTGATTACAGTGCATTGGTTACTGCCGTCTTACTGGGCTTGTCTCTACCCCCCCTGGCACCCTGGTGGGTGGTGGTCATCGGCACCGGCTTTGCCATTCTGATTGCCAAACATCTTTATGGCGGACTGGGTTACAACCCCTTCAACCCGGCCATGGTGGGCTATGTGGTGTTGCTGATTTCCTTCCCGGTACAGATGACTGCCTGGCCTGCGCCCCTGCTGCTGTATCCCGAAGGTGTCGCTACGCCGGGATTCTGGGAATCTCTGCAAGTTGTCTTTCCGCTACTCAGTCCGGATAACGTGGATGCTGTCACGGCGGCCACACCACTGGATACGTTCAAACACAACAGTGGCTTGCTGGTCGCGCAGCTCTATGAAAAAGACCCGCTGTTCAGCCGGGCCAGTCTGGCCGGATTGGGCTGGGAGTGGGTCAACCTCGGGTTCCTGGCGGGAGGCTGCTTCCTCTTGGTCCGCAGGGTGTTCACCTGGCATGCGCCGGTGGCGATGTTAACCAGTCTGGCACTCTGTGCAGCCTTGTTTTACGACAGCGGCAGCTCGGCCAGCCACGGTTCGCCGCTGATGCATCTACTCTCCGGCGGCACCATGCTGGGGGCCTTCTTTATCATTACCGACCCGGTAACCTCCGCGACAAGTAATCGCGGACGTCTGGTCTATGGAGCCCTGATAGGCATCCTGATTTTTATTATTCGCAGTTGGGGCAGTTATCCGGATGCCGTAGCCTTCTCAGTATTGCTGATGAATTTCGCGGCCCCCCTGATTGATAACTACACGCTGCCGCGCACTTACGGTCATCAAAAGCCGCGTCGCGCCACGGAGAAAAAAGAATAACCATGGCCAAGCTCGGAAAATCCATCGGTTTTAATAGTGTGGTGCTGGGACTTTTTGCCCTGATCACCGCAGCGGTACTCGCCAGCACCTATCTGGGCACCAAAGATCGTATTGCCGCGGCCCAACGGGAAGTGGCCAAACGCGCACTGCTGGAAATCGTACCCCTGGATCGCCATACCAATGACCTGTTATTGGACACAGTACCCATCCCGGCCAACTACTGGCATACCCTTGGTATTGATGATGATGGCGGCGAAGTCAATATCGCCCGCCAGGGAGATGAGCCTGTGGCCGTCATCATCCCGGCGGTAGCCCCTGATGGCTACAATGGTGACATCAACTTAATTATCGGCATCAACATCGATGGTTCGCTCGCTGGCGTGCGGGTTGTTTCCCACCATGAAACACCGGGGCTGGGCGACAAGATAGACCTTAAAAAAAGCAATTGGATAGTCGGTTTCAATGGAAAATCCCTGACTAACCCAGCGCCGGAACTGTGGAAAGTGAAGAAGGACAAGGGGGCATTCGACCAATTTACCGGCGCTACCATTACACCTCGTGCGGTTGTGCAGCAGGTCTATAAGACATTGAAGTACTACAATGAAGACCGCGCGCGCCTGTTAAAGGCCGCTCGGCAGCGGCCCACCATCCATCATCAGGCAAGTGAGGAAAACGATCATGGCTGATATCAGCTACCGCGAAATTGCCCACAACGGTCTGTGGAAAAACAACCCGGCACTGGTGCAATTGCTGGGTCTGTGTCCGCTGCTGGCGGTAACGGGGTCGGTCGTGAACGCGTTGGGACTTGGGCTCGCCACCATGTTGGTCCTCACGGCGTCCAACACCGCAATATCGATGATCCGCAACCACGTGTCCGAGGCAGTCAAAATTCCCGCCTTTGTGATGATTATTGCGTCTTTCACCACCTGCACCGAGTTGCTAATGCAGGCATTTACCTATGAGCTGTATACCATCCTCGGCATTTTCATTCCGCTGATCGTGACCAACTGCATCATTCTCGGCCGCGCCGAAGCCTTTGCCTGCAAGAATAAGGTTGCTGCTTCGGCTCTGGACGGTTTCATGATGGGCAGCGGTTTTGGTCTGGTGCTGTTGCTGATCGGCACCATCCGCGAAATCCTCGGCAATGGCACCCTTTTCGCCAACATGCATTTGCTGTTTGGCCCCATGGCGGAACACTGGACCCTACACCTGTTCGGCGAAGGTTACGGCTTCCTGATCGCCGTGCTGCCGCCGGGAGCCTTTCTGGTCGCCGGCATGCTGATCGCCCTGAAAAACATCATCGACAAGCGTATTGAAACACGCCGCGCAGCAAAACAGGCACCGGTAACCAGCGGCTCCAAACGCGTGCGCACCACCGGCGCCATCAGCTGATTCTGAACCGGCATCACAAAGCCGTCCTGCCTTTCCACTACAACGCCACTGTTTGATCACAGTGGCGTTGACTCGCCGTGTTCCGCTTAATAGCATGGCTCTATAGCTGCTAACTGACATACTGAGAAATTGATGAAAAAACCCGGGGCATGGCTCACCTGTTACGCACTCGAACAGATTGGTGTCAGGCGTGTTTTCGGGATTCCTGGCACGCACAACGTGCAGATATACCAGGAACTGGAACACTTCCCCGGCATGACTCCGTATCTGGTTACCCATGAGGTATCTGCGGCCTTTATGGCTGATGCCATCAGTCGCACTACCGATCAAATCGGCACCTTGCTGATCGTACCGGGTGCAGGTGTCAGCCACGCTGCCAGCGGTATTGCGGAGGCGTTCCTGGCCGGGATCCCCCTACTGGTCATTGCCGGAGGCATCGAGCGACAAAGCAGACACGCTTTCCAGCTTCAGGATATTAACCATCAAGCACTGCTGGAACCCATTACCAAAGCAGCTTATCTGGTCGAGAGCGCTGCCGATATTGTCCCCACTCTTTACGAGGCTTATCGCACTGCGGTGGAGGGAGAACCGGGGCCGGTGTTTGTGGAAATACCGGTGGACGTACAAACGGCTGTGGTGGAATCAGGTTCGCTGCCGCTGTTCCGCGGCCACCCTACACGACCGCCACTGGATACGGCAGCCATTGAAGAAGCCGCCCGCATGCTGGTGAATGCCAAACAGCCGGGGCTATTTGTAGGCTGGGGTGCCCGCTATGCCACCGAAGCCCTGCAGTCACTCTCTGCCCACTTGGGCGCGCCAGTGGCTACTACCCTGCAAGGCTTGAGTGTCTTTCCCGCCGACCACCCTCTGCACACCGGCATGGGCTTCGGCCCATCTGCGGTTCCTGCGGCCCAGCATGCCTTTGCCGATTGCGATTGCCTGCTGGCTATCGCCACACGGTTTTCTGAAATTGCCACCGGCCACTATAGGCTGACCCCGCCCAACAACTTGATTCACGCAGACATCAACCCGAAGGTATTCAATGCCAATTACCCGGCGACCCTCACCCTGCAGGGAGATGCCACAGACATTGCTGTCGCCCTGCTGGAGAAAGTGAAAGAGCTGAAGCCCCAGGCTGTTGACAGTTCTGTGCTGGCCAACCGCATAGCCTTTGACAAACAGGACTACCTCGACAGCTGGCAGAAACTGCATGGACCACGCGTCAACCCGGGCCGTTTTTTTGCAGCCCTGCGCAAAAAATTGCCAAATGATGCCTTGCTGATCTGCGATGAGGGTAACCACACGTTCCTCGCCGCAGAACTATTCCCGCTTCATTCTGGCGGAGTATTTATCTCTCCCAGCGACTTCAATGCCATCGGCTACTGCGTGCCAGCCACTAACGCCCTGAAACTGGCCTACCCAAACAGAACTGTGGTGGGCATTGTCGGCGACGGCGCCATGATGATGAGTGGCATGGAAGCCATTACCGCCAGCAAATACCACCTCGGTGTCATTTACTGCCTGTTCAATGACGGCCAACTTTCCCAGTCCGGTGAACCGCGACCAGATAAGCGCGGTGCCATGACCAAGCTGGGTGAAGCTGACTGGATTTCCTTTGCTCACGCCATGGGCTGTGAATACGTCGCCATTGAGGACAACCAGGAGATTGAGGCGGGTCTTGACACCGCCCTGACGTTGGCGACCCGGAATCAGCCCGTACTGGTCGATGTGCACATCGACTATAGCCGCCACACTGCCTTTAGCGAGGGATTGCTAAAAACCAGACATAAACAATTCGGTCGCACCAAACGGGCCGCCTCGTTAGCACGAGCCCTGAAAGAAAGAATCATCGGTTAAGCTTGTACAACCCCGCTACTGTCGCGGTTAATCTGCGGAGAAAACCCTGCTAAGCTGAGTTTTTCCAGACCATAACAATAATGAACTCCTCCCACTTTCAAGAAGTCATTCGCCAGTTCCGTCTGCTATCCCTGATCGGCGGGCCGCTGCTGGCCGCATTGGTTTTCTGGCTTTTGCCCAATCATGCCCCCGGCCTGAATAACAGCGAAGTGGTTTTGGGGGTGCCCGGCAGACTAACGGCAGGACTGGCGCTGTGGATGGCGTTGTGGTGGCTCACTGAAGCCGTGTCCATCTACGCTACTGCGCTGCTGCCTCTCGCCTTGCTGCCGTTGAGTGGGGCCAGCGATATCAACGCCACATCCCAAGCCTATGCCCACCCACTGATTTTTCTGTTTATGGGGGGCTTTATTCTGGCGCTGGCCCTTGAGAAATGGCACCTGCACCGCCGTTTTGCACTAGCCGTACTCAGATTGGTGGGCACCAAACCTGTCACCCTGGTGGGAGGGTTCATGTTCGTTTCCGCATCACTCAGCATGTGGATCACCAATACCGCCACAACGCTGGTCATGCTGCCCATCCTGTTAAGCATTATCCAGTTACTCGACAAGGATGCGCCCAACCGCGAAAACTTCAGCCTCTGCCTGCTACTGGGGGTAGCTTACGCCGCCTCTATCGGCGGTATCGGCACCATTGTCGGCACCGTGCCCAATATGTTCACCGTGTCCTTTATCCAGAGGGAGCTGGGAATTGAAATCAGCTTCGTCCGCTGGATGACCATTGGCATACCGGTGGTAGTTCTATTTGTCCCCCTGGCCTGGTGGCTATTGACCCGCTGGATATACCCACCGGGCGAAGAAGCCATCGACAATCAGTTTCTGCACGAACCTTCAGAGCCGTGGACGCTGGGCGCCAAGCTGACTCTGACAATTTTCCTGCTCACTGCGGCCTGCTGGATCGGCAGACCATTGCTGATCAAACTGCCTCTGCTGGGGGGCATCAGCGATACCGGCATTGCCATCATTGCCGCTCTGCTGCTGTTCACCCTGCCGGTAAATCTGAAAAAACGCGAGTTCCTGATTGACTGGGAGACAGCGCTGAAATTGCCCTGGGGCATCCTGTTGCTATTTGGTGGAGGGCTCGCCCTGGCGGGGGCCATTCGCTCCACCGGCGTGGGAGAGCTGCTGGCCGTGCAATTAGCGGGCGCATCCGATGTGCCGCCACTGGTGTTGACCCTGCTGGTAGTAGCGCTGATCATTTTTCTCACAGAATTGACCAGCAATACCGCTACCACCACGGCACTGGTGCCAATTTTTGCCGTGATGGCGGAGGGACTGGGCATCGACCCCCTGCCTATCATCATCCCCGCCACCATCGCCGCCAGTTGTGCCTTTATGCTGCCGGTGGCAACGCCGCCAAACGCCATTGTGTTTGGCTCCAATCTGATTCGGATCCCACAAATGGCACGTGCCGGCTTTTGGCTAAATATCACCGGTATTCTGCTGATCAGCGGGGTACTGCACGTGGTGCTGGGGTTTTTCCCTGACATCAAGCCGTGAGGAGTAACCCCATATGCATATCTGGGTAGACGCGGACGCCTGTCCAAACCCGATCAAAGACATCCTGTTCAAGGCGGCCCAGCGCTGCCAGGTACCACTGACGCTGGTGGCCAACCATACCATTCGGATCCCCCCCTCACCGCTGATCAAGTTTCGTCAGGTAGAGAGCGGGTTTGATGTCGCCGACAATCACATCGCCCAACAGGTAACAGCCGGCGATATCGTTGTGACCGGCGATATCCCCCTGGCGGCGGATGTGGTGGAAAAGGGTGCGCAGGTCATCAGCCCACGAGGAGAGCATTTCACGCCAGCCAACATCCGTCAGCGACTGGCCATGCGTAATCTGATGGAAGAATTGCGCAATACGGGTGAGGTCCGTGGCGGCCCCTCCAGCATGGGCAATGTCGAACGCCAGCAATTTGCCAATGCGCTCGACCGCCTGCTGGCCGCGCGCAAAAAGTAATCAGCAAGGAGAAAAAACCTTTATCCTTCAGGGCGATACGCGTATACTTGCGCCCCTCATTTGATCCGGCCTCCGGCCATACAGGCTCCTCTATGTCATCCCCCGATTTTTCATCACTGGGCATTGCTAGCTCGGTGTTGCAAGCTGTTCAGGAACTCGGTTACGAACAGCCCTCTCCCATCCAGGCGCAAAGTATCCCAATACTCCTGGAAGGCGCTAACCTGCTCGGCGTCGCCCAAACTGGTACCGGCAAAACCGCTGCCTTTGCTCTGCCACTGCTGAGTAATCTGGACCCCAAGCAATCTACACCTCAAATTCTGGTTCTCACCCCAACACGGGAGCTGGCCATCCAGGTAGCAGAAGCCTTTCAGACTTACGCTCGCCACATTAAAGGTTTCCATGTACTGCCCATCTACGGCGGTCAGGATATGCGCGGCCAATTGCGCGGCCTACAGCGCGGCGCACAGGTTATTGTCGGCACCCCCGGACGCATTCTCGATCACCTGCGTCGCCGCAGCCTGGACCTCAGTAAACTGCGTGCCCTGGTGCTGGACGAAGCCGACGAAATGTTGCGCATGGGCTTTATTGACGACGTAGAAACTATTCTCGCAGAGACACCCAAAAGCTGTCAGCGGGCGCTGTTCTCCGCCACCATGCCGCCGGCCATCCGCCGGGTTGTATCGAAATACCTCGGTGATGCCAAAGAAGTCAGCATTGCCTCAAAAACCCGTACTGTGGAGCGCATCAGCCAGCGCTACCTGATGGTACAGGGCCGCCACAAGATGGATGCTCTGACCCGCATCCTCGAAGTGGAAGAATTCGATGGCATGATTATTTTCGTGCGCACCAAGTCCGCCACTGTAGAAGTCGCAGAAAAGCTTGAAGCACGTGGATTTTCCGCCGCAGCACTGAACGGCGACCTCAGCCAGGCATTGCGTGAACGCACCGTGAACCGCCTGAAAAAAGGGGATGTGGATATTGTGGTAGCGACGGACGTAGCCGCCCGCGGACTCGATGTGGAACGTATCAGCCACGTGGTTAACTACGACATCCCCTACGACAACGAGGCCTATGTTCACCGTATTGGCCGCACTGGTCGAGCGGGACGTGAAGGCCAGGCCATTCTGTTTGTAGCACCCAAAGAACGTCGCCTGCTGCGCTCCATTGAACACTCTACCGGCCAGGCTATTTCCTCTATGGATTTGCCCACTGGCGCTCAGGTGAGCAGCCAGCGGGTAGAACAATTCCAGCAGCGCATTCTGCAACAAATCGAAACTGAAGACCTTGATGTGTTCCGCGAGCTGTTGGAAAAGCTGGCCCATGACCGCGAACTGTCCATGTCGGATATCGCTGCGTCACTGGCCTGGCAAATGCAACAGGATCGTCCACTGTTTCCAAAACTGGCTCATATCGAGACAGGTGATCGTGAGCGCAGCAGCGGACGCGAAAAGCCTTTCCGCGAGCGTGAAACCCGTGAGCCCCGCGGCCGTGAGGCGAGAGAACCCCGCAGTCGCGAAGCGAGGGAACCCCGTGAGCGCTCGGAAAAACGTTCTGAACGACCGGAACGCAGCAGTGAAAGTCGCAAGCAGCGGGATGAGTTCGGCGAATTCGATATGGTGACCTATCGAATGGAAGTGGGCAAAAACCAGGGTGTTTCCCCTGGCGATATCGTCGGTGCCATCGCCAACGAAGCCGACATCGAAAGCCGCTATATCGGCCAGATCAAACTCTATGATGACTACAGCACAGTGGATCTGCCGGATGGCATGCCCAAGGAGCTATTCGACCACCTGAAAAACAAGGTGCGCGTCTGCCAGCATCCCATGAAGTTGAGCCGACAGTGCGACGAGTCGGGCCAAGCTGCACCCGCAGGCAAGGGTAAAGCACCGTCAAAACGTCCGGTTAAAGCCCCGGCAAAAGGCAAGTCCTTTGCCAAGGCAAAACCTGACACGCGGCTCGACCCTGACCACAAACCAAGAAAAAAGCGTCAATAGACTGATGCAATAAAAAACCCGGGCCATAGCGCCCGGTTTTTTATATCTGCTAAAAATCAGGACTTTCTGCCTTTCGCACCAAGCAACTGATGCATTCAGGCAGACACCCCCTTGTAAGGTAACATCAACACGTTAGAAACCTTCCAGCTCAGGTCGTCCTGTTGCTCAAGGGTGTAGATGATTTGCCACAATTGCCGTTCGCCGTCAGTCACCAGCAACTCTTGCAAGACCTCCCCCGCCTCCAGCGAGCTACGACCAAACTTATAGGATACTGGCCGGTAAAGCGGCATATAGTCGCGCTGCACCATGGAAATAAATATTTCCTCTGTAGGGAAAACTTGCCTGACATTGGGTGCAGCAAAGGAATAGGCCGATTGAGAGTCATCGGCCCGGAACGCCGATATCTGGCTATTGATTACCCACTGAACCGCTTGGCGATCCTCATCCGGCAACGGTTCTTCTGCCAGAGCCAATGGTGACAAGCACGCTACGAAGAGAACCAGCAGGTACTGTCCGACATGTCGCACGAAATATTCACAAGACATCAAACCACCCCGCTTCGCTCTGTTTCCGGCCAATAGACATACTCTTATACTTGGATGCCCACCTGGTCGGATCAGTTCAATCCGCAATTTTCTGGCGCCTACCCGTTTTGTTCCCTCGACAACATAGCAATCCTTTCGACTACAGCTCTCGGCGATATCAAATTACTTATAGTGGATTATTCATATTCTTGCAGAACGGATAAGGCCGAATTCGAATGAGAAGTGCACTGTATCCAGTGCACGCCGATGGAAACCGGAGACGTTAGATCCTATTAACAACCAGGGCATTTAGAGAACAATAAACAGGAGAAAGTGCATAAAAAAGCCCGGCCGAAGCCGGGTCGTCATCACGAGGGTAACTGGTTGTTACAGCGCCAGCCGGCGAACATCGCTTAACACCGACACCAGGAAGGTGAAGAAGCGACCGCAGTCAGCACCGTTGATCACGCGGTGATCGTAAGAAACACTTAAAGGCAGCATCAGCCTTGGCACAAACTCACTGCCATTCCATACGGGTTTCATCTGGGATTTGGAGACGCCGAGTATCGCTACTTCCGGGGCATTGACGATGGGGGTAAAACCGTTGCCACCGATGGCCCCAAGACTGGAAATGGTGAAACAACCGCCCTGCATTTCTGCCGCGGTGAGCTTGCCATCACGGGCCTTGGCTGCCAGCTCATTTGCTTCTTCAGCCAATTGCCACAAGCCCTTCTGATCCACATTGCGGATGACTGGAACGACCAGTCCGCGTGGGGTATCCACTGCCAGACCAATATGGATGTACTTTTTCTGTACAAAGTTTTCACCATCGGCCGTAATGGAGCGATTAAATTCCGGGTTGGCCGCTAGGGCATGAGCACAGGCCTTGAGCAGGAAGGGCATCGGCGTCAATCTGGAGCCACGCTTTTCTGCCTCTTTCTTGAGTGAATTGCGGAAATCTTCCAATTCGGTGATATCTGCATCATCAAACTGGGTGACATGGGGCACGTTCAGCCAACTGCGCTGCATATTGGCAGCGGTGAGTTTGTGGATTTTCTGCAATGGGATCAGCTCTATCTCGCCAAACTTTCTGAAATCCACATCGGGAATCGACGGAATACCGGCGCCACTTGCCGCAACTGCAGTTGCAGATTCCGCCTTCGCCACCGCTTGCTTAACATAATTGTGCAGATCTTCTTTGAGAATTCGGCCGCGTGGTCCACTGCCATTCACCTTTCGCAGATCGACACCCAGCTCACGAGCCAGCGCTCTTGAAGCGGGGCCGGCATAGACATCCCCGGCAGATACCGGCTCGACCTTGGACTCAACACTAGTCGGGGCCTGAGGAGCCGGAGTCTGAGGAGCCGGAGTCTGAGGAACCAGAGTCTGGGCTGCGGAGGACGCCGCGGGAACGGCTTCAACCTCTCCAGCACCAGTTGTTTTCATACGGGCGATGCGGTCACCGGTGGAGACTTTATCACCTACCTTAACCAGTACTTCCAACAATTCGCCATCAAACGGCGCAGGTAATTCCATGGTGGCCTTGTCGGTTTCCACCACCAGAATGCCGTCACCTTCAGCTAACTGGGCACCCAATTCAGCCGCAATTTCAATCACTTCTACGGCGTCGGCACCACCGGTATCGGGCACCAGCACGTCCTGCTCCACAACAGCTCCAGTCGGCGCAGGTGCAGAGGATTCTGCCACCACAGTCTCAGCCGCCGCAGTTGGCTCATTCACAGGGGCTGGACTCTCAGCGCCGCCGGAGGTGACTAGCACAGCGATGGCATCACCACTGGTAATTTTATCGCCGACCTTGACCAACAACTCTTTCACCTGGCCGCCAAACGACGCGGGCACTTCCATGGTGGCCTTGTCCGTTTCGACCACGACAATGCCATCGCCCTCGGCAATTTCGTCACCGACTGCGACTGATAACTCAATAATTTCCAGCGGCTCTTCTGTTCCGGTATCCGGTACCCGAACCGTTTGCTCACTTTGTGCGCTCTGCACATTGCTGGCAGCGGCCTCTGTGCTGACAGCTTGGGCCACTGTCTCACCCTTCATTGCTGGCTGAGCAGCGGGCTCTGCTGTTGCGGCACTATCGGCTTCCACATCAAGCTCTGCGATGGGAGAGCCCTCACTGACTTTGTCGCCCACCTTAACCAGCAGCTGTTTAATGATTCCGGCACGGGTACTGGGAACGTCCATGGTGGCCTTGTCAGACTCCAGCACGAGCAGGGATTGCTCCAGCTCAACCCGGTCCCCAGGCGCCACACAAAGCTCGATCACTTCTACAGTCTCGGCTCCACCGAGATCAGGTACTAGGATTGTTTCGGCAGTCACTGTCTCTTCTCGTTATCAGCAGCTCAGGGGGTTGGTTTTGTCGGGGTCGAGACCGAAGTCGGCAATCGCCTTGGCAACTACTGATTTTTCAATCTGTCCCTCATCGGCCAGCGCCTTCAGCGCGGCAATAGCCACAAAATAGCGGTTCACCTCAAAGAAGTGACGCAATTTTTCACGACTATCACTGCGGCCAAAGCCATCCGTACCCAACACATAGTAATTCGCCGGAATAAAGGCTCGCAGTTGTTCGGAGTAGCTCTTCACGTAATCCGTTGCCACGACCACGGGGCCCTGACGTCCGGCCAGTTGTTCTGTAATGAAGGGCACTTTGGGATCGGATTCCGGGTGCAGGAGGTTCCAGCGCTGAATGGCCTGACCTTCTCGTGCTAACTGGTTAACACTGGTCAAACTCCAGATGTCGGCATCCACATCAAACTGCTCACGAAGAATGATTGCCGCCTCACGCACCTCATTAAGGATCGCGCCAGCACCCATCAACTGCACCTTCAGCTTGGCATCACCGCCGTCTTCAAACAGGTACATACCTTTGATGATGCCTTGCTCTGCACCCTCCGGCATGCCCGGTTGCAGGTAGTTTTCGTTCATCGTCGTGATGTAGTAGAAGCAGTTTTCCTTGTCCTGGAACATCGCCCGCAACCCATCCTGCATGATCACCACCACTTCGTAACCATAGGCCGGATCATAGGTGCGACAATTGGGGATGGTGTTGGCCATCAGGTGACTGTGGCCATCCTGATGCTGCAATCCTTCACCGTTCAATGTGGTGCGACCGGACGTGGCACCGATCAGGAAGCCGCGCGCCTGCATGTCGCCTGCGGCCCAGGCAAAATCGCCAATGCGCTGGAAGCCGAACATTGAGTAGTACACATAGACCGGGATCATCGGACAATCGTAATGGCTGTACGCGGTGGCCAGCGCTATCCAGGCGGACATGGCACCGGCTTCGTTGATGCCTTCTTCAAGGATCTGGCCGCGCTTGTCTTCCTTGTAGTACATGATCTGGTCGCGATCCTGGGGCACGTATTTCTGCCCCGCCGAAGAGTAGATCCCCAGCTGGCGGAACATGCCCTCCATGCCAAAGGTGCGGGCCTCGTCCGGCACGATGGGCACGACTCGCTCGCCGATATCCTTGTCTTTCACCAGCGACCCCAGCATGCGCACAAAGGCCATGGTGGTGGAAATCTTGCGTTCACCACTGCTTTCCAGCAATTTGCTGAAACCATCCAGGGACGGAACTTGCAATGCCTCGAAATCCGCACGGCGACTCGGTACCGGGCCGCCTAGGGAAGCACGGCGTTTTTTCATGTAGACCATTTCCGGACTGTCTTCCGGTGGTCGGTAATACGGCACCTTCTCCAGTTCATCGTCAGGAATCGGGATACCGAAGCGGTCACGGAAATGCTTGAGGCCTTCAAAGTCCAATTTCTTGATGGAGTGGGTATCGTTGGCCGCCTCGCCCACACCCATACCGTATCCCTTCACGGTTTTGGCCAGAATCACCGTCGGCTGTCCCTTGTGGGCCATCGCTTCTGCATAGGCCGCGTACACTTTATAGGGGTCGTGACCACCGCGGTTCAGGTACATGATGTCCCGATCGCTCAAATGGGCCACCATTTCTTTCAGTTCCGGATAGGCACCAAAGAAATGTTCGCGGGTATACGCACCGCCATTGTGTTTGTAATTCTGGTAGTCACCATCACAGGCTTCGTCCATGCGCTTCTGCATCAGGCCTGCGTCGTCTTTTTCAAACAGTGGATCCCAATGACGCCCCCACACCACCTTGATCACATTCCAGCCAGCACCGCGGAATACACCTTCCAGCTCCTGAATGATCTTGCCGTTACCGCGCACCGGGCCGTCCAGTCGCTGCAGGTTACAGTTGACCACAAATACCAGGTTTTCCAGTTCCTCGCGACCAGCCAACGAGATAGCGCCCAGGGTTTCAGGCTCATCACATTCACCATCACCCAGAAAAGCCCACACCTTGCGATCGCCTCGTGGCGACAGGCCTCTGGCCGACAAGTAGCGCATCACGTGGGCCTGATAGATAGCCTGCAGAGGACCAAGCCCCATGGAAACTGTCGGGAACTGCCAGTAATCCGGCATCAGCCAGGGGTGCGGGTAGGATGACAAACCCTTGCCATCAACTTCCCGACGGAAATTATCCAAATCTTCTTCACTGAAACGCCCTTCCAGAAAAGAGCGCGCGTAAATACCTGGCGCACTGTGCCCCTGGAAGTAGATCAGGTCACCCTGCTCTTCACCCTCATTGCCCCGAAAGAAATAGTTAAAACCAATGTCATAAAGCGTGGCAGAGGATGCAAAGGAAGCGATATGGCCGCCGATACCTTCATCTGGATTCTTGTTGGCACGCATTACCATCGCCAGGGCATTCCAGCGAATCATCGAGCGGATACGTCGCTCCATAAACAGGTCGCCAGGCATGCGCTTTTCGCGAGTGACGGGGATGGTATTGCGGTACGGAGTAGTAATAGCTGAGGGCATGCCAACACCGGTGGCTGTCGCCCGGGCCAGTAGTATTTGCAGCAGGTAAGCCGCCCGCTCTGGCCCTTGGTGTTTTAATACAGAATCCAGTGATTCGAGCCACTCCTGAGTCTCGACAGGATCCATATCTTCATGCATGTCCAGCACCTTTCTATTCTGTAGTTATCTTGGCAGCGGGAATGTAGTTTCTATCACTATAGATCACCCCCGCTTGATGAGTTCACGGCGCAGCTAGCTTGCCGACGGAATGTAGTATAACTACATAAAAAAGGGCTTTCAACCGTCAATTCACCCAAAGGTTAATCGGCCGAAAGCCCTCACAAATTACTTTATGTAACTGTATTTATAGATATTTTTGTATTTACACAAAAAATAGTTTTATTACATATTACTCGCAGGAAGCCGATATATTTTGCGTTTCCCTTCAAAACCAAGGCCTGTCATGAAGCTGCCCGGCGTGCTATCCAGCTGCAATGAAAACCCGGCATCACGCATAACTTCGGTATAGGTTGCAGCCATTTCAGTGCGGCTCATCTGTTCCACCGCCGCAATTAACTGCTCGCGACGACTGAAATCATAATCCCGCAAATCGATACTGCCCCAGTAGCGTGCAGACTGCTCAGCCAGACTCTTTGGCTTCTCCCGTAAACCCGTCAGAATAGCAGCGCGGTGACGCTCAAAGTCATCCTCGGTCATGGCCTTCATCACATCGGAGAAGCCCTCCAAAAACTGATCAATAGCAACCTCAAGCTTGGACACAGGGGCAACAGGTGACTGCACCAGCAATCCAAAACCCGGCACCCGGTCTAGCCCCTGATCTACCGCAGCGACGACATAGCCCAGCTGCTGCTGAGTGCGCAACTCGTGGAAAAATGGCGCCTTGATAAGCTGCCTCAAGAACATGAAGCGGGCGGCCTCCTCCACAGAATCACCGCGTCCCTGGTAATAGCGAAGGATACCTGCGTCCCGATGCTCGATAGACAACGGCACCTCAATTTTCTCGCCGGGCAATACCTCAGTAATGCCCCGTTCCAGCCAGGCTACCGGCTTATCCGATACGATGCGGCTGGCAGCATTGGCAGCCATCGCCTTCACGTTGTCGGCATCCAAATTGCCACTGGCCAGCATTTCCATTGAAGCGCCGAGATACATATCACCGACAAATTGGCGAAAGTCATCAGCGTCAAATGACTCAAGGGATTCCGCCAACCTAACTGGCTGCCAGGCATTAACATCAAGCAGGTAACCGGGCTCCCGCATCAGTTGTAGGTAGGGGGTATCTTTGGCGCTATTGCGCCAACGTCGAATCAATTCCTGACGCAATCGCTCGATCAGGTCACCAGACATATCCGGCTTCAACAACCCACCCACTACGGACCCAACCAGTAATGGCAGCTTGTCATCAAAGCCGCTGAACAGCAGGCCAACGCCGTCGGCGCGACGATTGAGGCCATAGCGCAATCCTGCCAACGCAGCTTCGTAACTGGTTTCGTTGAGGGTTTCCTCCACCAGCCGCAGGTACAAATCCGTCATGGCAGCCTCGCGCAATCCGCTCACCCTTGGCGTCTTGATTGCCATGTACAGCTGAGCCTTCGGCACCTGATAAATATTATCGGCAAAGTGCCAAAGCCGATATCCGGGTTGATCGACAAGCACGACGGGGTTGGCAGGGTCATCGCCTTTCTGGGGATACTTCAGGGCAAGATTTTGCGGCACATAGGGATTCGCTTCCGGCAGAGAAAGTGTTTCGGCAGTCGCAATATCTGTCTCTACTGAAGGCAACATTGACACGCTGTAGGGCACTTGGTACTTCTCGGTTTCCCGGCCTGCTTCCACCTCCGGCGCCATCAACATCGCCATGGCGTTGTCTGGCTTCAGGTAACTAATCATCCTGTGGAGCAGAATTTCATCAAACAGATCCATGCGATAAGGTCCGCGAATCACATCGACATAAGAGTACTCTTGCAGATTGGCAGCCAGCCCACTGACCCGGCTCACCGGATCTTTTAATTCCATGTAGCGGAATTGCTGGTCGGCCAGCGCACCTTGCTCATCAAATCTCCAGCGGGCTACTCCCTGCTGGGCGACCAGTGCAATCTCTTTGTAAACCAGGGCCAGCACCTGCTGCCAATGCTCATAGCCGGCAGGCGTCAAACCAATGGTGATGTCAAAGCTGCTGCCACTGAGATCAGAAATGCCCTCTCCTGCGCGCAGGCTCTCTGCCCAACCCTGGGATTTCAGTACGCCCAGCAAACTGCCCTTGCCTTCATGACCGATCAGATTTCCCAGGTAGCCGAGCGGTTTTTGCCGGTCAAAATCCGACACCGCAGGCATCGGGAATGTCAGGGAAAGTTCACGCAGCTCACGAACCGGCTGCATGGTCACCAGCAATGGCAGGGAGCCAGCTT
The DNA here is from genome assembly GCA_947259505.1 of uncultured Porticoccus sp. Taxonomy (GTDB): domain Bacteria; phylum Pseudomonadota; class Gammaproteobacteria; order Pseudomonadales; family Porticoccaceae; genus Porticoccus. The sequence goes on from CAMYLT010000002.1 coordinate 527,531, forward strand.
TAAACAGCGGCTTTCCATGCACCGGTTTCGCACTGTCGAAGTTGGGCACTTCTTCGAAGCGCGCACGGACGACGGCCTCCAGTTCATCAAGGGTTCGCGGCGCCAACACCACTAACGTCATGCGATTGGCCGAATAATGAGCCTTATAGAAGGCCAACAGGTCTTCCCGCAACTTGCCATCACGATCAGCCAGCGTATCCAGATTGCCCACGCTGAACTTGGCAGCCGGATGTTCCGGGTTTACCACCTGACTGAACACATCCATCTGTCGACGGTAATCATTTTTAATCCGCGCCTTGTATTCCGAGTGGACGGCATTTTTCTCCCGATCCACATATTCACTGTTAAACAGCGGCGCAACAAAAAAGCGGGAAAAGCGATCCAGCGCCGATTCAAAATCGGCAGGGCTAATATCAAAGAAATAGTTAGTGTTTTCGAAGGAAGTGTAGGCATTGTGCTGCCCACCGTGCTCACTGATAAAAGCCTGATATTCATCGGGTTCAGGATATTTATCCGTGCCGAGGAACAGCATGTGCTCCAGAAAATGAGCGAGCCCCTGGCGTTGTATCGGATCACTGGAGCTACCCACAAACACATCCAGGGCCGCAGCGGCCTTGTCCGCTTTCTGGTCAGATATCAGCAACACCTGTAACTGGTTGGGTAGTTCCAGATAGCGGTACGCTGATGTGTCGCTCGCACTGCGGGCAATACCCTCTTGCGCAGCCAGTGCACCACTAAACGCGGGAACAACAAACAGGAAACAAACAAAGGCAACAACAAATCTTTTCATGGAAATCCGTCTTATTAGGTCAATCTGTTTAAAACATGAATTACTCGGACAGCGGTTCATCGGCATCAGTTCTCGGCCAGGCGTTATAAAGCGCCTTCACCAGAGTAGCCAGCGGAATCGCAAAGAACACACCCCAGAAACCCCAGAGACCGCCAAATACGATGACAGCCAGGATAATAGCGATGGGGTGGAGGTTTACCGCTTCAGAAAACAACAATGGCACCAATACGTTGCCATCCAGTCCCTGAATAATTCCATAAATAATCACTAGCCAGAACAGGTCTCCGCCCCAACCCCACTGAAAATAGGCCACCACCGATACCGGGAACGTCACCACCACAGCACCGATATAGGGAATCACCACAGAAAGTCCCACCAGCAATCCCAAGAGGGCGGCATATTGCAAACCCATGATCAGGAAGGCCACATAACTGACCACCCCCACCACCAGAATTTCGATCGCCTTGCCACGCACATAGTTGGCCATCTGTAGGTTCATTTCATGCCAGATACGCCACATCACCGGACGCTCTTGTGGCAACAGCGATGCCATCAGCCCCAGCAATTCCTCCTTGTCCTTGAGCATGAAAAAGACCAACAGTGGCACCAGCACCAGATACACCATCATCACGACGACACTGGGAAAAGTACTAAAAGAAAAGGTCACCAGCCGCTCCGCCATGCCAGCCACCTCCTTTGAGGCCTGGCCCAACAGATCCTTGAGCTGCGCTTCAGAAATAAGATGCGGATATTTTTCCGGCAACAGCATCAGCACGCTCTGCCAATGCTTCACCATGGCAGGAATTTCCCCGGTCAAATTGGCAGCCTGTCGACCGATCAGTGGCAACAGAATGATCAAAATCGCCAGAAACAGCCCCACAAACATCAGGAACACCAGAATAACCGCCAGTAAGCGAGGCACCTTCCAAGTCACCAGCCGATTCACACTGCCCTGTAGCAAAAACGCAAAAATAATCGCCGCTAAAAAAGGAGCCAGTATTTCACCCATGGTGACCATCACCACCAGAGCCACCGCCAGCATAAAGGCCAGCAGTACCGCCTCCTCTTCGCCGAAGTAGCGGTCAACCCAGCTTCCGAGCACTTTCCACATACCCACACCTCGACAGATTTGTCTTCATTTGAAAGAAAAGGCAGATTACGTAATACCCCGATGCGCATCAAGGCGCGGGGCCAACCTTTTAGACGGCAGGACGTTTTTCTTTTCCAACCGCACGAATGCCCATGAATTTGGTCATAGAGATACGTTACCATCCCCACAGACAATACTATTCAGACGGATCTACGGACTTTTACCCTGTGCTCATCAGACGCCTCACTCAGTTATACACCGCGGTCATACTGCTCGCCATGCTGTCTGTTCCATCCCAGGCAGGCAATATTGAACTGCCATCACTGGGGGATACCACGTCTGCAATTATTTCCCAACAGCAGGAATACGAACTGGGGCAAGCCTGGCTACGCGCCTACCGCAGCCGCATCCCTGAATACAATGATCCGCTGTTACACAGCTACCTTGAACAATTGCTGATCAAGCTGGCCTCCCATAGTCAACTGGATGACCACCGGTTGTCTCTGGTGGCCATCAACAACCCCACCATGAATGCGTTTGCCGTACCCGGTGGCATTATCGGTGTGCATCTGGGGCTGTTCCGCTATGCCAAATCAGAACATCAGCTGGCTTCAGTGCTGGCACACGAACTGGCTCACCTGAGTCAACGCCATTTTGCCCGGCGCGTTGCCGAGCAACGCAAAAACTCCGTTGCCACCATGGCAGGCATGCTTGCCAGCTTGGTACTGGCCGCCACCGTTGGCGGCGATGCCGGGATGGCGGCCATGACCGCCACACAAGCAGCCAGCATGCAGAATTCCCTGCGATACAGTCGGCAGAATGAGCAGGAGGCGGACCGCCTTGGAATTGAAACTGTCTACGCGGCTGGCATGGACCCCAGCGCCGTGGGCGCCATGTTTGAGGAAATGCTGCGTGCCACCCGCTATACCGGCAGCAAACCCCCAGAATTTCTGCTTACCCACCCCCTCACGGAAAGCCGAGTTGCGGATGCCAACAGCCGTATTGCTCAATATCCACTGAAGCACTATCCCGACAATCTGGAATATCACCTGATGCGGGCGCGGGCTATGTTGGCAATTGATCGCAATCCAGCCGCCTCATTAAATCGTTTCCAGAGCGAACTGAATGGTGACACTCTGAGTCGTGAAGCTTCCCGTTACGGTACTGTCCTGGCACAGGCTGAACTGGGCGAAGTGAAAAAAGCACGCGAGGGTCTGGCCATACTGCTGAAAGAATCACCCGACAGCCTCACCTACCAACTGGAAGACATCACCCTTGATCGTCAGGAAGGCAAATTTGTTAATGCCATCGAAAAGAATCAACAATTGCTGCGCCTTCATGGCAACAGCTATCCATTGCGGATGTCTCTGGCAGAGACCTATTTAAAAGCAAATCGCTTTACCGAGTCTGAACAGTTGCTCCGAGCAATGACCCGAGATTACCCGGATACTGCCTATGTCTGGTTCCAGCTGGCAGAAGTCAGTGGACTGGCAGGCAATATCGCCGGGGTTCACAAGGCCCGAGCCCAGTACTATCTACTCAACGGCGTGTTTGACAAGGTGCGGGAGCAGTTGGGCTATGCTCGTAAGCTGCTGGTTCACGACTTCAAGGAAGTCGCCATTATCGACCAGCAGCTACGAGACCTGGCTGACCTTGAAAAGAAAATGGAAAACTTCTGAGAAACCCCGGTAACCGCCGGGATAACCGGAATACCGGAGCCGCTTCATACTAATTTGTTCACCACTGCTGAAAGTCATTTTTGCTTACAGCTAAGCAGAATAAGCGTGGTTTGATTCGGCTAAAAAACGAACGACAACAACGCCGGGGCAGAACTGGCCCTAGCGCGGTTCCGCCGCCAATTGTTGCTCACGGAAGTCCAGCATCCGCTGCAATGACACCATCGCCTGCTTGCCAACCTCCGGGTCCACATGAATCTCATTCGCTCCCTGTTCGAGTGACTCCATCAAATTCTGCAGATGGTTCATCGCCATCCAGGGACAATGGGCGCAGCTGCGGCAGTTAGCACCTTCACCAGCCGTCGGCGCGATAATCAGTTCCTTGTCCGGCGCCGCCTGCTGCATCTTGTAGAAGATGCCGCTGTCGGTGGCAACAATCATCTGCTTGTTGGGCAGGGTCTGGGCGGCCTTGATTAACTGGGAAGTGGAACCCACCGCATCGGCGATCTCCACCATTGCCTCCGGGGACTCGGGATGCACCAGAATGGCCGCATCCGGGTACAGCTCTTTAAGGCTGGCAACGCCACGGGATTTAAACTCTTCGTGGACAATACAGCTGCCATCCCACAGCAACATGTCGGCACCGGTTTTCTTCTGCACGTAGCTGCCCAGGTATTTGTCCGGGGCCCAGAGAATTTTTTCACCGCGGCTGTCCAGATAGTCCACCACATCCAGCGCAATGCTGGAGGTCACCACCCAGTCGGCGCGGGCTTTCACCGCCGCCGAGGTGTTGGCGTAGACCACCACGGTGCGATCCGGATGATGGTCACAGAATTTGGCAAAATCCTCGGCCGGGCAGCCGATATCCAGAGAGCAGGTCGCCTCCAGGGTCGGCATCAATACCGTCTTCTCCGGGGTCAGTATCTTAGCGGTCTCACCCATAAACTTGACCCCCGCCACCACCAGGGTTGAGGCGGGATGGGTGCTGCCAAATCGCGCCATCTCCAGGGAGTCCGAGACAAAACCGCCAGTTTCTTCTGCCAACTGCTGGATTACGGCATCCGTGTAGTAGTGGGCGACGATGACGGCGTTTTTCTCCACCAACAACCGCTTGATCCGGTCACGGTAATAGACCTCTTCCTCCGGGGTATAACGAGGCTCGTCGTGCATCTGGTTCAGGTAATTTTCGACGATCCCGCGGTGGTCGGATTCGTTGGCGATATGGAGCTTGGTTGACTGACTCATAGATGGGGTACTGACTGAATAATGCTTATTTAAATTTTAACACATAAGCCAATCCGCTTATTCACCCCTTGTCATAAACTGGCAATATATCTGTTATTTCATATATATGGTTTTACAAATATAATTGCAGCACACCATCAGGATACAGGCTCGACAGCATGAACCCAGTGCAATTTTTCAAGTGCCTCGCCGATGAAACCCGTTTGCGCAGCCTTCTGCTGATCGCACGAGAGGCTGAACTCTGTGTCTGCGAGCTCACTGCAGCATTAGGGGAAAGTCAGCCAAAAATTTCTCGCCATCTGGCACAACTGCGCCAGTGCGGATTATTGCTGGATCGACGCCAGGGACTTTGGGTGTTCTACCGCCTTAACCCGTCCCTGCCAGACTGGGCCAGGACTGTGATCGATGAGGCCACCCGCGCCAACGGTGACTTCCTGGCAGACAGCCTTAACAATCTCTGCCGCATGGGTGACCGTCCCGAACGGGCCAAGTCCTGCTGTTGAATCGTACCGAAGAGCGTCTTATCAGAATCCATTACCATTGAGGACAGATCACCATGACCATCAAAGTAGGCATCAACGGTTTTGGCCGCATGGGGCGATTGGCCCTGCGCGCCGCTTGGGACAAGTATGATCTGGAATTTGTACAGATCAACGACCCCGCCGGTGACGCGACCACCCTGGCTCACCTCCTGACGTTCGACTCCGTGCACGGTCGCTGGCAGTTCGAGGCAGCCGCCGACGGCAATGATATTGTGGTGGACAACCACCGCATCCGCTGCACACAAAACAAGACCATCGGCGACACCGACTGGTCCGGCTGCGACCTGGTCATCGAAGCCTCCGGTAAGATGAAATCCAGTCAGGTGTTGCAAGCCTATCTCGACCAAGGAGTGAAACGGGTGGTGGTCACCGCACCCGTCAAGGAAGAAGGGGTGCTGAACGTAGTCATGGGGGTCAACCACCATCTCTACGACAAGACGCGCCACCCCATCGTCACTGCAGCTTCCTGTACCACCAACTGTCTGGCTCCGGTGGTCAAGGTGATTCACGAGCATCTCGGCATCCGCCACGGCTCCATGACCACCATCCACGACCTGACCAACACCCAGACCATTCTCGACGCTCCCCACAAGGATCTGCGCCGGGCCCGCGCCTGCGGCATGAGCCTGATCCCCACCACCACCGGCTCCGCCACCGCCATTACCCACATCTTTCCGGAGCTGAAAGGCCGCCTGAACGGCCATGCCGTGCGGGTACCGCTGGCCAACGCCTCCCTGACCGACTGTGTGTTCGAGGTAGAACGCGCCACCAGCGCGGAGGAAGTCAACCGCCTGCTGAAAGCGGCCGCCGAGGGCGAGCTACAGGGCATTCTCGGCTACGAAGAGCGCCCGCTGGTGTCCATCGATTACAAGACCGACCCCCGATCCAGCGTGATTGACGCCCTGTCCACCATGGTGATCAACAACACCCAAGTGAAACTCTACGCCTGGTATGACAACGAGTGGGGTTACGCCAATCGAACCGTGGAACTGGCGCGACTGGTCGGGCTACAGGACCAGTAACCGCCATGCAGTCACTCGCCAGGCTGAGCCCGGAAATTCGCCAGTACCTGATTGTTACCGGCAATTACTGGGCCTTTACCCTCACCGACGGCGCCCTGCGCATGCTGGTGGTGCTGCATTTCCACGAACTGGGTTACAGCCCGCTGGAAATCGCCCTGCTGTTTCTGTTTTACGAGTTCTTTGGCGTCGTCACCAACCTGCTGGGGGGCTGGCTGGGCGCCCACCTGGGGCTCAACCGCACCATGAATACCGGACTGCTGATACAGGTTGTGGCACTGGCCATGCTGCTTGTACCGACGGGACTGCTCACCGTGCCTTGGGTCATGGCGGCTCAAGCCTTGTCCGGTATCGCCAAGGACCTCAACAAGATGAGCGCCAAAAGTGCCATCAAGCTGCTCGTTCCCAGGGAGGCCCAAGGCACCCTGTACCACTGGATCGCAGTGCTCACCGGCTCGAAGAATGCATTAAAGGGAGCCGGATTTTTTCTCGGCGGCTCGTTATTGGCACTACTTGGCTTTCGCACCACCGTCGCCAGCATGGCAGTGGGCCTGGCCGTGGTCTGGCTGTTGAGCGTACTGGTGCTGAAAGTAGAGCTGGGCAAAGCACGGCAAAAGCCCAAATTCTCCCAACTGATTTCCCGCAGTGGCCCGATCAATTATTTGTCCGCTGCCCGACTGTGCCTTTTCGGCGCCCGGGATGTGTGGTTTGTGGTGGCGCTGCCGGTATATCTGTCACTGACGCTTGGTTGGAACCACTGGCAGGTGGGCAGTTTTCTGGCCCTGTGGGTGATTGGTTACGGAATAGTGCAATCGCTAGCCCCTCTACTCACCGGCAAACGCCACGGCAAATTGCCGGATGGCAGCAGCGCTTTCGCCTGGGCAGCACCCCTGATGACGGTTCCCGCGATGATTGCTCTGTCCTTGTCCATAGACTGGCACCCCACCCTCGTATTGCTGCCGGGATTGCTGCTGTTCGGAGTGTTATTTGCGATCAACTCCTCCCTGCACAGCTACCTA
>CAMYLT010000003.1 GCA_947259505.1 uncultured Porticoccus sp.
GCAGCCGACCGTGTAGATCCCCCGTTTTAGTGGACACCTTCTGATAATTCAGGAGGTGGCGACATGCCGAAATACACACTGCCAGGTCTTTCTTGGCTGTGTGTATTTCGGCATGTCGCCACCTCCTGAATTATCAGAAGGTGTCCACTAAAACGGGGGATCTACACGGTCGGCTGCATTGACTTGTTAAGCGTGGGCGTTCGCAATAGTGACTCATTCCTTTCGAGGAGGTCGAATTTATGATCACCTTGCCGAACTATTTCATAAACTTTGCTATAACCATCTGGACCCAAAGCCCAAAATGTACTTGGCCAAGTTCTTCTTATGCCAAGTATTTTTTTGTATGCATTCCTTTCCTTCCCGCCGGAAGGTTCTTCTGCAAGGTTTTCATGACAATACTCTTGCATTAATTCCATAAGAACCTCGATTTCCTTGACGCTTTTTTTTACTTCGCAGGCCAAAATTTCATCGTCAGAGTTTTCTCCATAAACCACTAAATCAAATGCCCATGTCTTAGATTGTGTTCCAAGCTTGTCTATTGGCCATTCATAAATCTCAACCATTTTGGCCAAGGCACCTATAGTAATGACGGGCTCAACCCATAGAGTTATCGGTCTTGGCTCTATATGTTTAGCGCCTTGCCAGAATATTTGCTCTTTAGCTTTGCTCAGTGGCGCAACGAAAAATCCTTCTGATTCATCAACGAGCCCTAAATCTATCGACCTCAAAAACCAATAGGCATCATGCTCCGTAAGATTCTTGATTGATTCTTTTTTGAAGCCATTAGATGAATAGTTGCGATGAGGTGCGCCACAAAAGCTTGGCAGCCAATCATTAGCTACTCGATGTTCAAATACAGATAAATACGATTGGATCATGGTTATACGCTTAACGTCCTGCACACGGGCGGAAAGCCGCGAAGCGGTTTGACGTCCGAGCGCCAAAGGCGCGGTTGTGCTGCAGCTTGTTATACGACTTTTTTGACACGTGCTTCTAGTGAAACTAAACCGTCCCAGCCGTCTTGAATTGGTTGGCGACTAAAGGGGTTGGTGATACCCATTTGCTCGCAAGTATAACCATCTTTGCCGTAGTTGCACGCGCCGCAGGATGCAACAAGGTTTTCTAGGTTAGTTCTGCCGCCGATGTTCCAAGGCTCGACATGGTCAGCGACAGGCCAGGCTGCATGAATGACGCCGTGCGTAGCCAGATTGGTTGGGCCTTTCTTGAAATGCTCTGAATCGAAAGCTTTGATGAAACTTTTCATTAGCTTTTGTGATATGAGCTTGGCCCCACAGTAACGACAGTGATAATTGTCGCGAGTAAAAACCTCGTTTTGATATTTTTTGGGTGCCCTTAGTGGGTCGCGTAAATCTTCGGAAATTAGTTCAGGTTTCGGTATGCCTAAGAGGTTTTTACGATGCTTGCCTGACATTTGCCCGTGTTCGATGTACCAGTCAGTAATCTCATGGTTTCTGATGGTTGATAAAATACTAATGCAATTTTCTTGATTGCCCGCGATGAATTGCTCTAATGCTTGAACAAACTTTGTGATTTCTCCGTTCAACCATTCGGGTGGACGAAGAGGACAATCTTTATCCCATTTGGCTGGGTCGGCGCCTAGTTCTGAGCATTCGTTTTTACCTCGACACATAGTACGTTCCTTATACGTTCCTTATAGGGTCGTATAACAGTCTGTTAATGATGGCTGTGCCATCATAATAATTATTAGAGTGCATTCCTCATAATTCGAAGAGAGGAAATCTGCTTTCTCTAACATGCTGAAGATAAAGTGGTTATTTTTCGTTTCGACGGGGCCATCTAATTAAGGAGGGCTTGCCCTCTTTAATTTTGCTGCTGTTCTCGATGGGGTATACAGCAGACTTCATGGATGAGGTTGGCATGGCGAAATCTCCTTTTCTTGAATCCATCGCTTCGTTTATGCGGGTTCGTAACTACATCAGCGAACCATTGAAGCGTATCTATACCAGATAGAGTATTTCACTGTCTGAAACAGCACGCAACAGCCTGGCGTTGTGGTTGGTGTGCTTTGAGTGAAGAAAGCTAAAGTCCCAAAGGTTAAATAGCAAAAGCCCCCTCAGTTGCCTGTAGGGGGCTTCGCTAAAGCTGTCGGGATTGGATTACTGCGCGCCGTTGGCCTTGAGGACGTCGACGTAGTCTTCCGCATGACGGTGCTGGCTGGCGATGGCGAACAGGGTGTTGCCATCGGGGTTGGTGGCGTTGATGTCGTGACCGGCTTCCAGGAAGAATTTGATGAAGGTTTCGAAGTTCTCCGCCATCATGCCGCGATAGGCTTTTTCCAGTATGTGGAAGTCGGGGTTGACGCCTTCTGGTGCTTCGTATTGCAGGAAGCTTTTGATGCGCTCGTCGTCAAAAACTTCGCCGAGAACTTTTTGTTTGTCTTTTTTCAGTGCCATAAAAAAATGCTGCAATAAATAAGTTAATGATTAAAGAAGGTCGTTGAGTTTTCTGAGGAGAACTTCATTCACCTGCTGCGGGTTGGCCTGGCCCTTGGAGGCTTTCATGATCTGGCCGACAAAATAGCCGAGCATCTTGGGCCGTTTGGCTTCATCGGCGCTGCGGTAGTTGTCTACCTGCTGGGGACTGTTGGCGATCACCTCATCCACCAGGGCTTCGATGGCGCCGCTGTCGGAAACCTGTTTCAGGCCTCGGGCTTCGATGATGTCATCCGCACTGCCTTCGCCGTTCCACATGGCATCGAACACTTCCTTGGCCATTTTGCTGGAGATGGTGCCGTCCACCAGGCGGGCGATCATGCCGGCCAGTTGTTCGGCGCTGACGGGGCACTCCTGGATGGCGATGTCTTCAGCGTTGAGCCGGGCGGACAGTTCACCCATGATCCAGTTGGCGGCCAGTTTGGCATCGCCGCCAGCGGCGGTTTCAAAGTAGCGCGCCACGTTGGCGTCGCCGCTGAGGATATTGGCGTCGTAGTGGGATAATCCGTACTGTGACAGGAAGCGGTCGCGGCGCGCGTCCGGCAGTTCCGGCAGGGTTTCGCGAATCTGTTCAATATAGTCGTCGTTAAAGACGATAGGCAGCAAATCAGGGCAGGGGAAGTAGCGGTAGTCGTTGGCTTCTTCCTTACTGCGCATGGCGCGGGCTTTCTTGGTATCGCCGTTGTAGAGGCGGGTTTCCTGAATGATCTTGCCGCCGTCCTCAATCACCTCGATCTGCCGTTCCACTTCCAGGGCGATGGCATCTTCCATGAACTTGAAGGAGTTGAGGTTTTTGGTTTCGGTGCGGGTGCCGAAGGTGTCGCTGCCCACCGGGCGCACGGAAATGTTGACGTCGAAACGCATCGAGCCTTGGGACATATTGCCGTCACAGATGCCGAGAGAGGTGACGATACTGTGCAGCTTGCGGGCAAAGGCCACCGCTTCCTCGGAACTGCGCATATCCGGTTCGGAGACGATCTCGATCAGCGGTGTGCCGGCACGGTTGAGGTCGATGCCTGACATGCCGTGGAAGTCTTCGTGCAGGGATTTTCCGGCGTCTTCTTCCAAATGGGCGTGGTGAATGCGGATGGACTTCTTGCTGCCGTCCGCCAGTTCGATTTCCACGTGGCCGCGGCCGACGATGGGCTTCTCGAGTTGGGTGGTCTGGTAGGCCTTGGGCAGATCCGGGTAGAAATAGTTTTTGCGCTCGAACATTGAGGTGCGGGCAATGTCCGCGTCAATGGCCAGGCCGAACATGATGGCATCGCGAAATGCCTGCTCATTGGGCACCGGCAAGGTGCCGGGCATGGCGAGGTCGATGGCACAGGCCTGGGTGTTGGGCTCGGCACCGAAGGCGGTGCTGGCCCCGGAAAAGATTTTTGATTTGGTGGCCAGCTGCACGTGCACTTCAAGGCCGATAACGGTTTCCCACTGCATTATGCAAGGCCCTCCGGTGCGCGCTGGTGCCAATCGGTGGCCTGCTGAAACTGGTGTGCCATATTCAGCATCAGCGCTTCGTCGAAATAATCGCCGATGATCTGCAGGCCAACGGGTTTATTGTCCACCAGCCCGCAGGGCACGGACATGCCGGGCAGTCCCGCCAGGTTGGTGGCGATGGTGTAAATGTCTTCCAGGTACATCGCCACCGGATCGTTGCCTTTGGCACCAAAGCCGAAGGCGGGCGAGGGCGAGGTGGGCCCCATTATGACGTCCACCTGCTGGAAGGCGTCGACGAAGTCCTGTTTGATCAGGCGACGCGCCTGTTGTGCCTTGCGATAGTAGGCATCGTAGTAACCGGCGGACAGACAGTAGGCGCCCACCAGAATGCGGCGTTTCACTTCCTCGCCAAACCCTTCGCCGCGGGTACGCATATAGAGGTCGCGCAGATCCTTGGGATTCTCGCAGCGGTAGCCGTAGCGCACGCCGTCGAAACGGGACAGGTTGGCGGAGGCTTCCGCCGGGGCGATCACATAGTAGGCAGGCACCGCCAGATTGGAATGCGGCAGGCTGATTTCTACCAGGGTAGCTCCGAGCTTTTCATATTCGGCCAGGGCGTCGCGGACCGCCTGTTCGGTACCGGGATTCAGGCCTTCGCCAAAGTATTCCTTGGGGATGCCGATTTTCAGGCCACTTAAAGGCTGGTTCAGGTAGTTGCTGTAATCCGGCACCGGGCGATCAATGGAGGTGGAGTCCTTGCCATCGAAGCTGGCCATGACGTTCAGCATCAGCGCACAGTCCTCGGCAGTGCGAGCCATCGGACCACCCTGGTCGAGGCTGGATGCAAAGGCGATCATGCCCCAGCGCGACACCCGTCCGTAGGTGGGCTTCAGGCCGGTGATGCCGCACAGCGCCGCCGGTTGGCGGATGGAGCCACCGGTATCGGTAGCCGTAGCTGCCGGAGTCAGCCGGGCGGCAATGGCTGCCGCGGAGCCGCCGGAGGAGCCGCCGGGCACGCAGTTAGTGTCCCAGGGATTTTTCACCGGGCCGTAATAACTGGTTTCGTTGGAAGAGCCCATGGCGAACTCATCCATATTGGTCTTGCCCAATATTACGGCGCCAGCGTTGGCGAAGTTTTCCACCACGGTGGCGTCGTAGGGCGGCACGAAGTTGTCGAGCATTTTCGAGCCGCAACTGGTGCGCACGCCATTGGTGCAGAAAATGTCCTTGTGAGCCATCGGCACACCGCAGAACAGTGGAACGCTGCCGTTGGCGCGCTGCTGATCGGCGGCTGCGGCGCTGGCCAGCGCTGCCTCAGCAGTGACGGTGATGAAACTGTTGTACTGGCCGTCCAACTGCTGGATGCGGTCCAGAAAGTGGCGGGTAATTTCCACACTGGAAAAATCGCCGCGGTTCAGTCCGGCAATAATGTCGGCTAGGGTTTTGTTATGCATGATTGATCGGCTGCCTCACTCGATCACTTTCGGGACCAGATAAAGGCCCGCTTCGGTGGCGGGAGCGATCGCCTGGAAAGCCTCCCGCTGGTTGGTTTCGGTCACTACGTCCGGGCGCAGGCGTTGCACTGCGTCGGTGGGGTGAGCCATGGGCTCGACACCTTCGGTGTCAGCGGCCTGCAATTGATCCACCAGCGCCAGCACGTCGGCGATGCTGCGGGTGGTCTCGGCGATAGTCGCTTCATTCAGTTCGATGCGCGCCAGTTCTGCGAGCTTTTCGATGTCTGCACGTTCGATAGTCATGGTATAGTTTCTGCGCTGTGAACAGAGACGGCCAGAACCTGATTTTCGGCCTGACGAAATGAGGTGCGTAAGTTACCACATCCGTTTCGGCAGGGGTACTGTGAAACAGCATTCCAGTTGTGATTTTTCTACGGGATCAAGGACTTAAACCTTGCCCTTAACGCCTGCGATTGATAGAGTCGCGGGTTTTCGGAACCATCGGGCGGGTGCGTTGTTGCATCCGGCCAACAAGGGAAAAGATAGATGCTGAAAAGACTGCGCGGTGTTTTCTCCAACGACTTGTCCATCGATTTGGGCACCGCCAATACACTGATTTACGTGCGTGAAAAGGGCATTGTGCTGAATGAGCCATCCGTGGTGGCCATTCGCCATCACCACGGCCAGAAAGTGGTCGAGGCAGTGGGGGTGGAGGCGAAACGCATGCTGGGCCGCACCCCGGGCAATATCACTGCCATTCGCCCGATGAAGGATGGTGTTATCGCCGACTTTCAGGTAACCGAAAAAATGCTGCAGCACTTTATCAAGAAAGTGCATTCCCACAGTCTGATTCCACCGAGTCCGCGGGTATTGATCTGCGTACCCTGTATGGCCACCGAAGTGGAAAAACGCGCCATTCGTGAATCTGCCTACAGCGCTGGTGCGCGGGAAGTATTCCTGATCGAAGAGCCGATGGCTGCGGCCATCGGTGCCGGCATGCCGGTGGATGAGGCCTGCGGTTCCATGGTGGTGGATATCGGCGGCGGCACTACCGAGATTGCCATTCTGTCCCTGAACGGTGTGGTGTTCTCCGATTCGGTACGTATTGGCGGCGACCGCTTCGACGAATCCATCAGTAATTATGTGCGCCGCAAATACGGAAGCGTGATCGGCGATACCACTGCCGAGCGCATCAAAATGGAAATTGGCAGTGCCTATCCGGCCAGCGAAGTGCGCGAGATCGACGTGCGCGGTCGCAATTTGGCAGAAGGGGTGCCAAAGAGCTTTACGCTGAACAGTGATGAAATTCTCGAGGCTTTACAGGAGCCTCTGGCGGCCATCGTGCAGGCGGTCAAGCGGGTGCTGGAACAATCGCCCCCCGAACTGGCTTCGGACATTGCCGAGACCGGCATTGTGTTGACGGGTGGTGGTGCGCTGCTCCGCGATCTGGATCGGCTGCTGACCCATGAAACGGGTTTGCCGGTGATCGTGGCGGAAGATCCGCTGACCTGTGTTGCCCGTGGTGGCGGCAAGGCGCTGGAAACGATGGAGAAACGTCGCATGGATGTCATGTCATCCTGACGGCGCGACGTCTGTTCCAGCCCCAGGAATCTGTTTAATTACGGCGGGGTAGCGCTATCAAAAACCTTTTTTCCAAGGGTTCTTCTCCGGCGCGGCGAGTGCTGTTGTTGGTTGCTGCCGCGCTGTTGCTGCTTTTCCTCGACAGTTTTACGCCCTGGTTGCAACCCGCTCGCAAGTGGATGGCGGAAGCGACAGTACCCCTTTACTGGTTGACCAGTCTACCGTCCCGTCTCAGCGAATACGGTGATGAGTCGGTGGTGGGGCGTCGTCAGCTCGAGGAAGAAAACGAGCAGCTGCGCACTGAGTTGTTGATTCTCAAAGGCCGCATGCAACGCATGACGGAAGTGGTGGCCGAGAATGTCCGTCTGCGCAATCTGTTGAATGCGACCGAAATGCTCAAGGATCGGGTGCTGGTGGCTGAATTGGTCGGGGTTTCCCCTGATCCCTCTCGTCACACCATTATCATCAATCGCGGTGAAGAGCAGGGCGTCTACGTCGGACAGGCGGTACTGGATGCCGATGGCTTGATGGGTCAGGTGATTGAGGTCTATCGCAGCAGTAGCAAAGTGCTATTGATCACTGACAGTGCTCATGCCGTACCCGTGCAGGTAGTGCGCAATGGTGGCCGTTCTATTGCTGAGGGCATGGGTGATTTCGGCAAATTGTCGCTCCGTTATGTGCCGCCTACCACGGATATTGTGGTGGGTGATCAGCTGGTCAGCTCAGGTCTCGGTGGTCGCTTTCCGGTGGGTTATCCCGTTGGCACCGTCACGGCGGTCCAGACCATTTCTGGTGAATCCTATCTTGAGGTCAATCTGGCACCCGCGGCGCGTATAGATCGCAGTCGCCATTTGCTGTTGCTGTTTTCAGCGCTGGAAACTCTGGGAGCGGGTGATCTTGGAGGAGAATGATCCCTTTATCTATGTCTGGAGTGTGCTTAGTCTGGTGCTGGTCTTGCTGCTGCAAATCGTCCCCTTGTCAGCATTCCTGGCCCATTGGCGCCCCCAGTTTGTATTGTTAGTTGCCTTTTACTGGTTGTTTCGTGCGCCGGCCCTGCACGGTATTGTCTTTGCCTGGCTATGTGGATTGGCTCAGGACGTGGTGTTGGGGGAGCTGATTGGTCGCCATGCGCTGTCCTTTGCCCTCTGTGCGTACCTGTTGCAACTGATGCAACAGCGCTTTCAGTATTTGCGGATATTTCACCAGTTAGTTCTGGTCTTACCCTTGGTGTTGTTGCACCAGTTGTTGAGCCACAGTATCACCCTGTTTCTGCGTTCTGGCTGGCAGGGCGATTTGGTGATGGCTCCTGCGTTCTCTTCATTTCTGGTATGGCCGTTACTGTGTTGGTTGCTAGATTGGTTTGGTAAATCGACGCCTTATGAAGATGAGGAAATTGCCTCATCCTGACAGGCGGTGGCGGGAGTTCTGAAAATACATGACGAAGATGTCTTCCCCGGAGCAATTTGTTCTGGCTTCAGCTTCGCCGCGACGTCGAGAGTTGCTGGAGCAGATCGGCTGCTGTTTTCGTGTTGCACCAGTCGATGTGGATGAAACGCCGCTGGCGGGCGAGATGCCCGTTTCTTATGTCGTGCGTATGGCTGAGGAAAAAGCGGCTGCTGGCTGGCAGGCGTATGGCCAGCAGGGGCTGCCGGTATTGGGGGCAGATACCACGGTGGTGGTCGGCGAACGGATCTTCGGCAAACCCGCCGATCGTGATGAGGCGCTAGCGATGTTGCAGCAGCTGTCAGGTAAAACACACCGGGTGTTGTCGGCCGTGGCGCTGAGGGATGGGCCACGCTGTGAGCATCGACTGTCTGAAACGCTTGTCACATTTAGGCCCCTTGAGGTGGACGAATGTTTGCGCTACTGGGACAGTGGTGAGCCGGTCGACAAAGCGGGAGCCTATGCTATTCAGGGTTACGGCGCGGTGTTTATCTCATCTATTCAGGGTAGTTACTCCGGCGTGGTGGGTCTGCCGCTGGTGGAGACCTGTGAGTTGCTAAAAGCTTTTGGACTGTCTTGGTGGATGAAGACATGAGCTCGGAAATTCTGATCAACATTACCCCCATGGAAACCCGTGTGGCACTGGTGGAGAACGGTGTCCTGCAGGATGTGGGTGTAGAGCGAACGTTGCATCGAGGTATTGTCGGCAATATCTATAAAGGCAAGGTAGTGCGTGTGTTGCCCGGTATGCAGGCAGCTTTCGTGGATATTGGTCTGGAGAAGGCTGGCTTTATCCATGTGGATGATATTCTCAGGCCCCTGGTTAACTGCGAACCCGGTGACCCGGGGGATATAAGGCAGTATCTGCGCGAAGGGCAATCCGTGGTGGTGCAAGTGATCAAGGACCCGATCAGCACAAAGGGTGCACGGTTGTCCACGCAGCTGTCGGTCTCATCGCGCTTTCTTGTTTATATGCCGGAAGTTGATCATATTGGTATCTCCCAGCGTATTGAGGATGAAGCAGAGCGGGAGCGCCTGCGCCGGGAACTGGATGCGGCGCTGGCCGATAATGAAAGCAAGGGCGGTTATATTATTCGCACCGCCGCCGAGGGGGTGGAAGGCGAGGAACTGGCCAAGGACGTTCTGTTCCTGCAGCGACTCTGGGGGCATATTCAGGAAACGGCCCGCCATCTCACGGCCCCGGCAGCCATTTATGAGGATCTACCTCTCTATCTGCGGGCGATGCGCGATATGGCTCAGCCGTTGGTGGAAAAGGTGCGGGTCGATTCCGGCGAGGCCTACAGCAAGCTCTGTGATTTTGCCGCTCAGTTCAACCCGGACATGGTGCCACTGATCGAGTGCTACTCGGCAGACCGCCCGCTGTTCTACCTGTACGGCGTGGAAGATGAAATCAGTCGTGCCCTGGAGAAGAAGGTGCCGCTCAAATCCGGGGGTTACCTGGTCATTGAGCAGACCGAGGCAATGACCACGGTGGATGTGAATACCGGAGCCTTTGTCGGTCACCGCAATCTCGAAGAAACCATTTTCAAAACCAATCTCGAAGCGGCATCCACCATTGCCCGCCAGCTGCGGCTGCGCAATCTGGGCGGCATCATCATCATCGACTTTATCGACATGCAGGATCCCGAGCATCGCCGTCAGTTATTGCGGGCACTAGAAAAAGTATTGTCCCGGGATCGAGCTAAAACCAGCATTGCCAGTGTTTCCGAGTTGGGGTTGGTGGAAATGACGCGCAAGCGCACCAGTGAAAGCCTGGGGCAAATACTCTGTGAGGCATGTTCGGTCTGTGATGGCAAAGGCAGTTTGAAGTCAGCGGAAACGATCTGTTATGAAATTCTGCGGGAGATTCTGCGCGAGGCACGAACCTTTGAATGTGATGCGTTTCTGGTACTGGCGGCACCGGTGGTGATCGATCGCCTGCTGGATGAGGATTCTGCCTATGTGGCAGATCTTGAGGGGTTTGTTGGTCGAACTATTCAGTTCCGGGTGGAGTCAATGTATAGCCGCGACCAGTACGACATTATTCCGGTGTAGCGGTGTTTTGAACCCTGGGAATTTTCATGCCTTATGCACGGTTTTTTATTTAAGGATGGCTCGCGTATGATGACCGCCATAGGTCACTTCAATGAGCTGAAAACGCTACTTTCAACGGGTTTGGCAGCAACGTGATTTATCCCCACAGAAGAGCCCTTGTCAGGAGCCGGTTTTGAAAGGAACTCGATTGCTGAAATCCCTCGTCAGGCGGTTGCTGATGCTGGCGGCCCTAGTAGTGATCGGTTTCGCGCTACTGGTGTCCCTGGGGCGCGAGGCCATTGTCAGCCTCGATACCTATCGCAGTGAAATCAATTACTACGTCTCCGAACAACTGGGGTTGCGGATCGATAGTGAACAACTGCTGGGTGAGTGGCGTCGCCTGAAGCCGCGAGTCACGGCACTCAATATCACCATCAGCGCTCCCGGCGAAACACGGTCGGCAGTCAGCCTGGAACGTATCACCCTGGAAGTGGATTTGTTGCGGAGCCTGCTCGCCCGGCAACTGGTCTGGCGCGAATTATGGATTGGCGGGGTGCAGTTGTCCCTGTTGGAAGATGCCAACGGTCACTGGGCTATCGGTGGCCTGCCCCCGCGCGATGAAGCGGAGAAGCAAGATAACAGCACCCTGCTCAATATGCTGTTTGACAGTGATCTCCTGGGCGTGGACAAGATTACTGCACAGATGAAATTTTTCTCCGGTACCGAAGCGGCATTGGAGGGCCGGGATATCCTGCTGGAAAACAGCGGTGACTTCCACCGCCTGATGGCGGGTATCAGTCTGGTGGGTCATGAGCAGGTAGCCAGTCTGGTGGTGGAGGCCAAGGGCAACCGTCGGGATATTGATCATTTCAAGGCGTCTGGTTATCTGAAGGTCCATCGAATTGACCTGAGTGGTTCCTTCAGCGCGTTTGCCAAAGGCTGGTTTCCGGGTGTGGTGGAGCGCATTGGTGATATCGAGACGGATATTGAGAGTGAAATCTGGTTTGACATGATCAAGGGGGGCGAAGCCCACATGGTGGGTCGCCTGTCCGCCGCGGAGGTACCGCTGAACTGGGCTTCAGAGGTGCCGCCAATCACGCGGTTGCACACCGATCTCACCGGGTGGTTTAAACCAGGCGAAAGCTGGGGATTGCGCCTACAGGGCCTGGATTTTGACTGGGGTGAACTGGAAATAGAGCCGCTCACGGTTAACTACCAGCAAAAAGTGGGTGCTCTCTGGGGATCGGGGGCGCTGTCGCTAAGCCAGATCAACCTCAACCTGGTGGATGATCTACTGGCGCAGACCGGTCTCGCATCCCCCAAACTGGTGGATGCTATCGGGCAATTGCAACCCACTGGATCCTTGCGTGCAGTGCATTTGGATCTAAACCTTGATGGCGACAATCCCGAGGTGAAAATGCGGGCCAATTTGGACGACGTGGCCCTGTCCTCCTGGCGTGGTGCGCCCGCGATACGTCAGTTGAATGGCTATGTGGAGACGGCCAATGCTTCCGGTTTGTTGGAGATAAATAGCCCTGATGGGCTGGCCCTGCTTTATCCCCAGGTATACGAAGACTATATGGAACACAGCGCTTTCCGAGGTCAGTTGCGCTGGTTGTGGGATGCACCGAATCATGCCTTAAAGATTTCCAGCGGTCGGCTGGAAATGGGTGGTGAAGAGGGCGTTGGCCGGGCCTACCTGCACCTGAATATTCCGGTCTCGCTGCCTGGCGGTAAGCCTGAAATGTATCTGATGGTTGGTGTCAGGGATACCCATTCTCGTTTTCGTCAGCGCTATCTCCCGAATAATCTGGACCCTGCTTTATTGGGTTGGCTTGATCAAGCACTCGGGGAGAGTTCTGTACAGGAAATGGGATTTGTGTGGCGTGGCCCACTAGTTGGCGGTGAAGGTGGACTGCGCTCTATTCAGCTCTATGTACAGGCCAATGAGGGAGCTTTGAAATTCCAGCCGGACTGGCTGCCCCTGGAGCATCTTGATACCACCCTGACATTGGATTCTGGGGAGTTGGATGCGAAAGTCCAGAGCGCCACCGTGGGCAACGCCCGGGTCAAACGGGCTGAGGTGCAGTTGCGTTCAACCCCTGCTGGTGGTCATCAGCTGTTGGTCAATGCCGACGTGACTGCCGATGCTGACGACGCCATAGCCGTATTGGCGCAGTCGCCGCTGAAATCCAGGGTGGCCGGACTTGCAGGCTGGGCAATTTCCGGCAGCAGTCAGATTGATCTGGATCTCACCATACCTCTGTCACAGGACGGTACCGAAGGAGTCTATCGGGTAAAAGCTGACCTGAAGGGTGGAGCCCTAGCGCTGCCGGATAGTGAGATCGCCTTTACCCAGCTGCAGGGCAGTCTCGGTTACCGCAATGACAGGGGGCTGTATGCCGAAGGGCTGCAAGGGCAGTTCTGGGGTGAGCCAGCCGTAGCCAGTATCAGCACCGGCAAAAACAGTTTGCAGATTGATGTGAATGGCCGGTTGGCCATGCCCGCTCTGTCGCAGTTCATCAAGCTGGACTCCAAGCGCATTCTGCAGGGCAAGACTGACGTGCAGGCTAGTCTTACTGTGCCGTTGATCGATGCTGGCAGCCGCCCAATTCACCTGAAGGTCAACAGTCAGTTACAGGGCGTAGTGATTGATCTGCCGGTGCCCTTTGGCAAATCGGCGGCCGTGCCACGAGATGTCCAGGTAGATGTGGACCTGGCTGATGGCCAGGATATTCGCGTCAAGGCCGAGGGCGGTGTGCGGGCGCATATTCAGTTGCAAAATGGTGCGTTGCAGCGCAGTTTGCTGGCCGTTTACAGCGATCAGGCAGAGTTGCCGGGACGAGGCCAATTCCGCATTACTGGGGAGTTGGCACACTTTTCACTGACTGAATGGATGCCCTACTTTGTAGAGCTGGCAGGGCAAGACCGCGGCCCGGAAAACGCGTTGAACCTGATGTTCGACGGCCATGTTGATAACCTGGAAGTTGCGGGTCTCGAATTGGAGCAGGCAGTAGCCAGTGGACGCTACCATGACGGCGATTGGCAGGTGGTGGTGGACAGTCGCCAGGCGGCCGGTCAGGCGTTGGTGCCAAGCGATTTGGGTACGCCTATCAGATTGGATCTGGAGAGATTGGTATTGCCAGCACCGCCAGAGACGGACACTGAACAGGAAGAGATTGACCCTGCTACCTTCCCGTTGATGCAGGTGAACATTCGGGATTTTGCGGTAGGCGAGTCGCACTTGGGGTCCGCCAGTTTTCAGGCAGAGCCTCAGCCCCATGGGGTATTGGTCTCGGCCATTGATGCCAACCTTAACGGTTTGCAGCTGGGCGGTAACGGCCAGGACACCACGCTGTTGTGGGAGCTCGAAGACGGTCGCCACCACTCTCAGTATTCCGGGATGTTGCAGGCAGGGGATGTGGGCAAGGTGATGGAGGCCTGGGGTACACCGGCTGCACTGGAAAGCAAGAAGGCCCATTTTTTTGCTGACCTGGGCTGGTATGGCAAGCCCTGGGAACTCACCCCTCCCGCGCTGACCGGCGCCATGTCCCTGCAACTGGAAAAGGGCCGCTTCTACAAATCACCGGCTGGTGCCGCCAATGCCATGCTGCGCCTGGTGGGTCTGTTTAACTTTGACAACTGGCTGCGCCGCTTGAGTCTCGATTTCTCCGACCTGTTTGAAAAGGGCGTCAGCTACGATGAAATGAGTGGCGGTCTGCTGTTCGATGCAGGCGATATGAGCTTTGATCCGCCACTGATTGTAAAAATGCCCTCCGGTCGTTTCAAAATGACGGGCACGGCCAACCTGATCCGTGAGGATATTGATGCCATCCTGGTGACCACCCTCCCGGTGGGCACCAATTTGCCCTGGGTGGCGGCGTTGGTGGGCGGTTTGCCAGCCGCCGCGGGTGTTTATATCACCAGCAAGATCTTCGAGAAGCAGGTGGATAAGTTGTCCAGTATCAGTTACCACATCACCGGCCCCTGGGATGACACTGAGGTGGACGTGCAGAAGATTTTCAGTGATGGGGCGGGAAAATAGTGCACCGTATCGCAGCCATTCAAATGACTAGCGGCGGCAACCTGCAGGCCAACCTGAAACAGGCTGCCGAACTGATCGCACAAGCTGTTCAGCAGGGTGCAGAGCTGTTGGTGTTACCGGAATATTTTGCCTACCACGGCTGCCGCGATGTTGCCGCGATTGCCATTGCCGAGCGGGATACCAGCGGCCCGGCCCGGCGCTTCCTGGCGGAACAGGCACGGCAGCACGGTATCTGGCTGGTGGGTGGCACCATCCCCGTGGCGGTGGAGCACGACAAAAGGGCGGCGGCCAGTTGTTTTGTGGTGAATGCCCGCGGGGAAGAAGTGGCCTGCTATCGCAAAATTCACCTGTTCGATGTGGATGTCGAGGACGCCAAGGGCAGTTATCGGGAGTCGGATGATTACTGTCACGGCGGTGAGGCGGTGGTGGTGGACACCCCGTTTGGGAAACTTGGTCTGACCGTCTGTTATGACCTGCGCTTTCCCGAGCTCTATCGCAGCCTGGCGGAACAGGGTGCACAAATCCTGCTGGTGCCCTCCGCCTTTACTGCGGCCACTGGCGAGCCCCACTGGGAGCTGCTACTGCGCGCCAGGGCGGTGGAAAATCTCTGTTATGTGGTGGGTGCCAACATGGGGGATCGCTTCCACACGAAGCGGCCCACCTGGGGTGGCTCCACCATTGTCGATCCTTGGGGCAAGGTGCTGACCTCCCTGGCGGAAGGCCCCGGGGTGGCGGTGGCAGAGATTGATCTGGCTTACCTGCAAACCCTGCGACAAAAAATGCCGGTGCATGAACACCGTCGCCTCAATGTGGTCAAACCATCAGGTTAACCCGTTGAGTGCTGTCATGAAGAAAATGATTTTCCCGCTGTTTGTGGTGCTGCTGTTATTCAATGCTTCAGGTGCCTATGCTGCCGATGCCCCTGCAATGACTGTTGAGCAGGCTCGTCAGCTGATTGAAGAAGGTCGTGACCTGGACACAATTCCCAAAGCCGTCTGGAAACAGATTCTCACGCCCGAGCAATACAATATTCTCTGGCGCAAAGGCACCGAGCGGCCTTTTACTGGAGAGTTGCTGAACATTAAGCAGAAGGGCACTTATGTGACGGCGGGCTGCCGTATTCCAGTGTTTCGCTCGGAGCAGAAGTTTAAATCCGGCACCGGCTGGCCCAGTTTTTGGGACATGGCCGACAAGGACAATATCGTGCTGGCGGATGACTGGTCCTGGCTGGGCAAGCGCACTGAAGTGCTGTCCGCCTGTGGCGAGCACCTGGGGCACGTATTTAATGACGGCCCGCCCCCCACTGGATTGCGTTACTGCATCAACTCCGATGCGCTGTTGTTTATTCCCGACGAGGAGCCGTAATCCCGCGCCTGGCTGATTAGCAGGTCTGCTGAGATGTCGATACTGGTCACCGGATTTGATCCCGGCCGCGACGATGTCAATGCCTCCGCCGCTCTGGTGACCTCCCTGCGGGATGACTTGCCGGCGGATCTGTCGCCGCTCCGTTCCCAACTTCACTTTGCCATTCTGCCCCTCAGCAGCCGCGAACTGCGTGGGGCGATATTGGCGCAGATAGTGGCCTGTCGGCCGCGGTTTTGTGTGTTGACAGGGCAGGCCAGGGGGCGTGAAAAGATCAACTTGGAGCGTCTGGCTACCAACCTGAAGGACTTCGATTCCCCCGATGTGGACGGCTGTCAGCCGCGCGGGGAGATGATCGAGTCTGCTGGCCCGGCGGCTTTCCGGAGTACTTTGCCGGGACAGCAGGAAATGGTCGAGCGACTCAATGAGCAAGGCATTCCTGCGGCGCTGTCAAACCATGGTGGCAACCACCTCTGCAATCAGCTGCTCTACCAAATGCTGTACTGGACCCGGCAGAACGGCGCGGGGGTGCGCTGTGGTTTGGTGCATATTCCTCCGCTGCCAGTGCAGGCCCAAACACAGTGGCCGGAAACACCGGTGATGCCACTAGCTATGACGCGTATAGCCCTTACCAGTATTCTGCTGGCATTGGCCGCGCAATCGGCTGAGGGAGTAACGCTTTGAGTGGGCGCCCCTGGCTGGAAGCCTTGCTGCGGGTGGCGGTGATCCTGATGGTGCCACTGATGGCCTGTGTTGGTTACTACGCCATGGTCGGGGCCGGTGAAGTAGCTGTGGGTATCGCGAGGGTGGCGGGGGTAGCCATGGGGCTGGTCAGTCTACTGGGGGTGGTGACAGCCTTGCGGACTCACGGGGGCAGCGGAAAAATGGTGATTTTTTGGGGGCTGATTTCCCTGCTGGCACTGTTGCTGATCGGGGTTTCGTTTTAGGGGGCGGGGCATCAAATGAGTGTGAGCAGGCTCTAATTCAGTTCGATTTATTCACTGGCGTGGACCACTACCGGTGGTAGGGATGCCCGGCATTGATGCTCCAGGCGCGGTAAAGCTGTTCCGCCAGCAGAATGCGCACTAGCGGATGGGGCAGCGTCAACGCCGAGAGTGACCAGCGGCTGTTGGCTCGGGCCAGGCATTCCGGCGCCAAACCGTCGGGGCCGCCAATTAGCAGGCTGAAGTTGTCGCCGGACAGCTGCCACTGTTGCAGTTTGCCCGCCAGATCCTGGGTGCTCCAGGACTTGCCCAGCACATCGAGGGCAATCACGTGGTCCTGTTCACCGATGGCCCTGAGCATGGCTTCGCCTTCACGGGCAATGGCGCGCTTGATATCCGCGCCCTTGCCGCGCTGCCCGAGGGGCAGTTCGACAATGTCCACATTCAGTTCTGGGGGAAGACGCTTGAGGTACTCATTGCAGCCGGATTCCACCCAGTCGGGCATTTTGGTGCCCACCGCAAGAATTCTCAGCCGCATTGGCGATTATTCCTCGCGACCGCTGGCCTTCAGGTCGTCCGGCCGCATGGACCAGAGTTTTTCCAGATCGTAAAACTCACGGGTGGCGGGCAGCATCACGTGTACCACGATGTCGCCGTAGTCCACCAATACCCATTCCGAGGTGTCCATACCTTCGATGCCGATGGGGCGGAACCCCGCTTTCTTGGCCTCTTCCACCACGTTGTCTGCCAGTGCCTTGACCTGACGGTTGGAGGTGCCGCTGGCGACCACGATGTGGTCCATAACATCGGTGAGATCGCTGACATCCAGGGCGACGATGTCTTTGCCTTTAATGCCCTCGAGGGCGTCGATCACGATGTCGATCAGTTGGTTGCTCATTCAATACCTATGTTTAATACAGCTGGTTCTGGTTAATGTAATCAATGACGCCGTCCGGTACCAGATAACGGATGGATTCACCCCGTTGCAATGCCTGGCGAATGCCGGTGGCAGAGATGGGTAATAGGGTCATTTCGACAATTAATACCTTGCCTGTGGGCGTCGTCTTTAGCTCTGCGACGTCGTGGGCGCGGTGACGGTGCACAAATTCCAGCACTTCCCCGGATTTGGGCAAATGCCAGCCCGGCCTTGCAGCCACGACAATGTGGGCATAATCGACCAATTCCTGCCAGCGATGCCACTGGTTTAAATTGACCAGTGAATCCATGCCAATACACAGGCAGAGGGGGGCGTCCGGGCCAATCTCGGCGCGAATCTCCGCCAGGGTGTCGAGGGTGTAGGACGGGCTCTCCCGGCGCAGTTCTCTCTCGTCCACTACCAGCCCCGGTTCTGCGTCGACGCCGCATGTCAGCATTGCCAGCCGGTGCTCAGCTGAAACCTCAGGCTGCGCCCGGTGCGGGGGGTGGGCACTGGGTACCAGCCGCATTTCTGCAAGATGGAGAGCATTTTTCAGCTCCAGCGCCGTGCGCAGATGGCCGATGTGCACCGGATCAAAGGTGCCGCCAAACAGGCCGATACCGGTGGGTTGAGGACGTTCGATTGCCACGCTGGTTAGTCCATCCCTGTTGGCTACTGGCGAATTTCGCCGTGGCCGTACACCACCCATTTCTGGGAGGTGAGGCCTTCCAGCCCTACCGGGCCGCGGGCGTGAATTTTATCGGTGGAAATGCCGATTTCCGCCCCGAGTCCGTATTCAAAGCCATCGGCAAAGCGGGTAGAAGCATTGACCATCACCGAGCTGGAATCTACTTCCGCCAGGAAGCGGTTGCTGCGGATCGTGTCACCGGTGACGATAGCCTCGGTGTGGTGAGAGCTGTACTGGGCAATATGATCCATGGCCTCTTCCATATCGGCCACCACACGGATGGACAGTACCGGCGCCAGATATTCGGTTTGCCAGTCCTCTTCACTGGCGGGCAGGCAGTCGATAATGGCGCGGGTTTTTTCGCAACCGTGCAGTTCCACACCTTTGTCTCGGTAGGCTTCCGCCAGGCGAGGCAGAATTTGCTCTGCCACCCCTTCGGCCACCAACAGGGTTTCCATGGCGTTACACACGCCATAACGATGGGTTTTGGCATTGAGGGCAATGTTAAAAGCCATTTCAAGATCGGCTTTGTCATCGATATAAACATGACAGATGCCGTCCAGGTGTTTGATCACCGGAACCCGCGCCTCGCGACTGATGCGCTCGATCAGGCTTTTTCCACCGCGGGGCACAATCACATCCACATAATCGGTCATGGTAATCAGTTCACCCACCGCGGCGCGGTCAGTGGTGTCGATCACCTGCACGGTGGCTTCCGGTAACCCGGCCACAGCCAGTCCTAGCTTGATGCAATCGGCAATAGCGCGGTTGGAGTGAATGGCCTCGCTGCCGCCGCGCAAAATAGTGGCGTTGCCGGATTTCAGGCACAGACTGGCGGCGTCTACAGTGACGTTGGGGCGGGATTCGTAAATGATCCCTACCACGCCCAGAGGCACACGCATTTTGGCAATTTCAATGCCGCTGGGGCGCAGCTGGCGGTCAGTGATGACGCCCACCGGGTCCGGTAATTCTGCCACCTGGTGCAGGCCTTCGATCATGGCATCGACGCGCGCATCGTTCAGTTCCAATCGATCCAGCAGCGCCGCGTCCAGGCCGTTGCTGCGGCCATTTTCCAGATCGATGGCATTGGCTGCCAGCAACTCGTCTCGGCGGCTGTCGATGGCATCGGCAATGGCCAGCAGCGCCGCATTCTTGGCAGTGCTGTCAGCGGCGGCGATCAGCCGGGCGGCGGCGCGTGCCTGCTGCCCCAGCTGTTGCATGTAAGACTTAATTTCCATGTAACTCGAGTGTTGTCGTTTCAGGACCGGGGATTATATCGCCGCCATACGGATAAGTCCTGATTATCTAAAGATAATCTTAGTCGCGATCGGTATGGGCTGCCGCGGGTCTGGGGACGTTGCCGCGACCGTGTTCCAAGGTGCACAATCCCGGGCCATGGAAACGGATAAAGCACTGCAACAACTGACTGAATTTGTACAGCGCCACCCGCGCTTGCTGGTGCTGACCGGCGCCGGGATCAGCGCTTCTTCCGGGGTACCTACATACCGGGATAGCCACGGTCGGTGGCAGCGGAAACCGCCGGTGCAGCACGCAGACTTTATGGCGGAACACACTACCCGGCAGCGCTTCTGGGCCAGGAACCTGGTGGGCTGGCGCTTTATGCGCGATGCCCAACCCAGTGCTTCCCACTATGCTCTGGCCGAGCTGGAGCAGCAGGGTGTTGTGCAGCATCTGGTCACTCAAAACGTGGACGGCCTGCACCAGCGGGCGGGTAGCAGTCGAGTGATTGATCTGCATGGTCGTATTGACCGAGTGCGCTGCCAAGGCTGCGGGGCGGAGTACCCACGGGAGACGATCCAGCAGTGGCTGGAACAGCGCAACCCGGCGTTTGCCCGGCTGGCGGGCGCCATCGCACCGGATGGTGATGCGGATGTGGATGATCTGGATTACAGCAATTTACAGGTCTGCGATTGCGAGCGCTGTGGCGGCGTGCTGAAACCTGATGCGGTATTTTTTGGTGGCAATGTGCCCACTGCCGTGGTGGCCCAGGCGGCTGACGCCTTGCAGCAGGCAGATGCCATGCTGATCGTGGGTTCGTCGCTGATGATCTATTCCGGCTTTCGATTCTGTCGCTGGGCACAGGAGCAGGGCAAGCCGATGGTCGCGATCAACCAGGGTAAAACCCGTGCTGACGACATGTTGGCACTTAAGCTGGAGTGGCCATGTGATGTTTTGTTGCCTGCATTAGCGATGGTGCTGAAAGGTTATCGCAACTAGCTAAACTGGCTCAGATTGTCGAGCCAGTCCCGGATGCATTTAAGTCGTAGCAGTGGGTCATTCACTTCCAGCAGGCTAATGGGCAAAACAGGTTCTACTGGCAGTAGCTGTGCCAGTTGCCAGCTCAGTGCATTGCTATCCTGGGGTGCTTGCCAGTGAGAATTGTCTGGGTAGTATTCTTCGGCCAATACGGCGAGTAGTTCCTGCAAATCCTCACTGGTGTGGTCCAGCGGAACAATCTTCTCCTCGACACAAAATTGCACTTGCCCTACCACCAGGCCATCTTTTTCCGCGTTGCTGCTCAGTAGCTGGAAGCGCTGCTCGCCCTCAATGGCGATACCCAATAGACCGTTCTCTAATTGGTTCCAATCAATGATCTTGGCGGTGACTCCCCAGGGGTGAACCTGGGGCACGGCGCCCACTTCATCACCTTCGAGGATGGGCACGACACCGAAGGTGCCCTGTTTTTTCAGGCACTCGGTAATCATGCGCAGGTAGCGCTGTTCAAAAATCTGCAGGTTGATGCGGGTACCGGGAAACAGGGGCTGGAGCAGTGGAAAAATGGGTATCTGGGTGGTGGTTGTCATGGATTGTCCAGTGGAGGCGGCCGGCTGGTTCCGGCCTAAAACGATGGCGGGAATTGTCTCACCGGTCGTGTCCGGGTGTCAGCAACTTTGAGCGGGGCACTAGAATGGCATCGTTGTTGAGGTTGTGATCACTGTTGAGTCCAGGGGAGTAAGGGGTGGGTTTTGGATGGTTCGGTCGGTAGGGATAGCGGCCCCGATAGGAGCGATCATATCTGTAGGGATAGTAACCGTGATAGTACTCTTCCCGATAAATCAGCGGTGGGGTCGCAGCCCGCTGTCTGGCCAGTTCCCGCTCCTGTTCGGCGCGGCGTGCACTCTCCCGAGCCTCTCGGTCCTGTTTTAAACGCGCGGTAGCATTGGCCATCTGTTCAATGCTGGCATCCGACTGCTGTTGGGCGCCCTTGTCATTGTCGCCGTCGCCAGTGGTGGATGGCAGGGACAGGGTTTCCAGTAGCAGGGTATCCGCCATGGGCTCATCGCTGTAGACGATATTGCCGTTGGCATCGACGGATTTGTAGACAGTCTGGCCGCTGGCAGACACGCTGGCCAAGGCTATCAATAGTAGTGCTGTCCGCTTCATTTTAATGGCTGAAAATTCCGGTTGTTATCTTCATACAGGCTTCGACACTGCAGCGATGACAAAGTTGTGTCGTAAGCAATCTTCACAGAATGGTCATGTTTTGTACACGCGGCTGTCATAGAGCAGTCCTAGTGTGTCCACTATGACAACGATAAAAGCCTTACAAACCCTGCACTCACTTGATGTCGCCACCTTCTCGCGCATCGTCCAATGGAATACCCGGCGCAGCCTGTGCCGACTGGCCCGACTGGTATCGACCAGTGCCGATGGCTGGCCTTACCTGGCCATTCCATTGGCGTTGGTGCTGATCTCCCCCTCCCTGGCATGGCAGGCCCTGATGGTGCTGGCGACCGGCTTCGCCATCGAACGGGTCAGCTACTACCTGCTGAAAAACAGTTTCAAGCGCAACCGGCCGCCTAACGTGATCCCCGGTTTTCAGAGCGTGATTACCGCTTCCGACGAGTTCAGCTTTCCCTCGGGTCACACCTCGGGGGCGTTTCTGATGGCCACGGTACTGGTGTTGCTGTTGCCCATGGGTGTTGCCGGCTACGTCTATGGCTGGGCCTCTATGGTGGCACTGTCACGGGTGGTGTTAGGGGTTCACTTCCCTCTGGATACGGTAGCGGGCGCCCTGCTCGGCAGCAGTATCGGTTGGTGGGCGGTTCAGCTGATCACAGTATAAGAGAGTCTATCTTGAAAATTTTCTACGGTGTTCAGGGAACTGGCAATGGCCATCTCTCCCGTGCCCGGGCCATGTGCCGGGCTCTGTCGCAATACCCGGATGTCGACGTGACATGGCTGTTTTCCGGGCGCCCCCGTGACCAGTACTTCGACATGCAGACGTTCGGCGATTTCCAGTGCCGCGGGGGGCTGACTTTTCACTCCAGGGCGGGACGGGTACAGCCGCTGAAAACCCTGCGCCATGTGGACTTGTTGCAGTTGCGCCGGGATATCCGCTCTTTGGATCTGTCGGGCTACGACCTGGTAATCAGCGATTACGAGCCCATCACTGCCCGGGCGGCGAGCCATCGGGGCCTGCCCTGCGTCGGTATCGGCCACCAGTACGCCTTCTGCCACACCGTGCCCGAGCGCGGCGGCAACGCCCTGATGCGCGCCATCATGCGTAAGTTTGCACCGGTCACCATTCCTGTGGGTCTGCACTGGCACCACTTCGAGCAACCGATCCTGCCGCCCATTGTCGATCTCGATCACGGACCGCTGGCCGGCCACGGCAGTGAAAACCAGGTGCTGATCTACCTGCCCTTCGAGGATCAGACACCGCTACTGGCGTTGTTCCGGCAGTTTCCCGAATACCAGTTTTATATCTACGCGCCGGTGCACCAGTGGCGGGACGATGGCAACCTCCATACGCGCCCCCTGAGCCGCGACGGTTTCCGGCGCGATTTGGCGGACAGTAACTGGGTCATCTGCAATGCCGGTTTCGAACTGATCAGCGAGGCACTGCAACTGGGCAAGCGCATTATGGCCAAGCCCCTGGCCGGTCAGTTGGAGCAGTTGTCCAACGCCGCGGCACTGGAGCAGTTGAGTTACGCCTCCGTCGAGGAGCGCATCGACCGGCGCGCACTGGAGTTCTGGTTCGACTGCGAACCGGAAGTGGCCCGGCCCTGCTACCCCGATGTAGCCGCCTCCCTGGCGCGCTGGATCTACAGCGGTTGTGTCGACAGTGTCGAGACCCTCAGCCAGCAGCTGTGGTCCGAGTCCGATATCCCGCCACCCAATTCAATGTCCAGCTGGTAGCTTGACTCAGGTCTTGATGACGGGAATGTCTTCCCAGCGGGTGGTGTAGGCCGGTGAGCAGTGCTGCTGCCGCATCGGCCAGCCCCGTTGCGCACCCTCGCTGGCCAGAAAGGCTGTCCCCCGCCCATAGCGCCGATTGATGCCATCCAGGGTTTGCATCAGCACATCTGAGCGGATTGGCTGGCTGGCCTGGAATATATCCGCCTGATGAAAGCGGCGCGACACCAGCTCGATCAATCCCACCCCGGCCTTCAGGTAGGCGTGGCCCGGCCGGAAAATACTGCGCACCGCCTGTTGCGCGCTGGCGGCGATCACCCGGCTGTCGTCGCTGGGGTAGGGCAGCTGCACCACCGCGCTGTTGCTGTAGTAGTTGGGCTGGTGGGGCGAGGTGTTGATGAAGACGTGGATGGTCAGCGCCAGGTGGTGCTGGGCGCGCAGTTTTTCCGCCGCCCGGCTGGCGTACAGGGCCACTGCCCGCAGCAGCGGCGGCAGTTCGGTGGGCTTCCGACCAAAGGAGCGGGTGCAGTAAATCTGCTGCTTGTCCGGCGGTACCTCTTCCAGCGCCAGGCAGGCGCTGCCGTTCAGCTCTTCTATGGTGCGCTCCACGCAGACACTGAAGCGGCGGCGAATGGTCTTCGGGTCGCTGCTGGCCAGCTCCCAGGCACTGTGAATCCCCATATCCGCCAGCCGTATTCCGAGGCGCTTGCCGATACCCCACACCTTGGTGGCCGGTACCCGCCGCAATAGCCACTGCCACTTGTGTGGACTGTCCAGCAGGCAGACGCCGTGCTGGCTGGGAATGTTCTTGGCGGCGTAGTTGGCCAGTTTCGCCAATGTCTTGCTGGGGGCGATGCCGACGCTCACCGGCATCCGCACCTGCTGCCACAGGGCCTGTTTGATAGTCGCGCCGTATTCCAGCAAGGGCTGCTGGATGCCATCCATGTCGAGGAACATTTCGTCGATGCTGTAGATTTCGATGTCCGAACTGAAGTGGCGCAGGCAGTCCATCACCCGCCGGGAAATATCGCCGTAGAGGCGGAAATTGCCGGAGAACACCGCTACCCGGTGGCGGTCCAGCAGCGGGCGAATCTTGAAATAGGCGTGCAGGTCGGGAATGCCGAGGGCCTTGGCTTCTTTTGAGCGGGCGATCACGCAGCCGTCGTTGTTGCTCAGCACCACCACCGGCTTGCCGCGCAGCTCGGGGCGGAAAATCTGCTCACAGCTGGCGTAACAGCTGTTGCAGTCGACTAGCGCGAACATCGGTGATGGCGCACCGAGTGGATCACCACCCCCTCAATCAGCAGCTCCGCGTTGTCGTGCAGTTCGATGGGTGGATAGCGCCGGTTGCCGGCCCGCAGCAACTGGTTGTTCAGGTCCAGCACCTTGCAGGTCAGCTCGCCGTC
The DNA here is from genome assembly GCA_947259505.1 of uncultured Porticoccus sp. Classification (GTDB taxonomy): domain Bacteria; phylum Pseudomonadota; class Gammaproteobacteria; order Pseudomonadales; family Porticoccaceae; genus Porticoccus. Next base: position 24,945 of record CAMYLT010000003.1, read on the forward strand.
GATGGCGGCGATCACCACATCGCCGTGCCGGGGTTGCAGGGCGCGATCCACAATCAGCAGGTCGCCGTTGAAAATGCCGAAGCCGGTCATGGAATCCCCCTCGGCGCGGGCAAAAAAGGTGGCTGCCGGGTGTTTCACCAGGTAGTCGTGGATATCCAGCGGCGTTTCCACAAAGTCGTCCGCCGGGCTGGGAAAGCCGGCGCGCACCGCCGTAGCAAACAGCGGCAGGGCATCGGGCCGCACATCGGCAGTCGGTTTCAGGGGGGAGGTTTTCATACTGGCAAAATACTGTATAAATAAACAGTATTCAAGGCGGGCGTGAAAATAATCAGCGTCGGAAGAAATACATCAGCAGACTCAACACCACGCTGACGATCAACATGGACGTGATGGGGATAAAAATTCGGCTGTGCTCGGTTTTAATGTTTATGTCGCCGGGCAGCTTGCCGAACCAGTTCAGCGCGCCGGGAAAGAAATACCACAAGGCTCCCAGTGCCAGCAGGATGGCGCCCAATAGCATCAGTATCTTCGCCACGCTGTTACCTCCTTCGCAACAGTGTTGTTTGCGCGTCTTCCAGTACCGGTTGGAACATCCGCCGGTACTGGCTAGGCGTTAGCCCGGTGCTGCGTTTGAACAGTCGCCGGAAGAATGACATGTCCTCATAGCCTACGGCCACCCCGATGTCGTCCACCGGATTGTGGGTAGATTCCAGTTGTCGCTTGGCTTCCTCGACGCGCAGATTCTGCAGGTATTCGATCAGGGTGGTGCCGGTGGCGGTACGGAAGCGGCGCTTCAGGGTGCGCTCGGGAACGCCGGATTGCGCCACAACACGGGCGATGGCCCCGGCACTGCGGTAGTGCTCCGCCAGCCACTGCTGGCAGCCACGCACTGCACCGTCGTTGTGGGGGGCATTGCGCACCAGACTGGCGTAGGGCAGTTGACCCTCGTCGTGCCATTTCAGCAGGTAGACCTTGGCGATTTTCAGTGCCTCGCCGGGGCTGGCGTGGCGGGCGATGATATGAATGGCCAGATCGTGCCAGGAGGTAGTGCCGCCAGCGGTGACGATGTGGCCTTCAGGGTCTGCAAACACCAGACTTGGGGCGGGGTTGAAGTGAACCTGCGGATACTGGCGCTGGAACAGGTCCCGGTAGGCCCAGTGGGAGGTGGCCTCGCAGCCGTCCAGCAGGCCGGTGGCGGCGAGCATGATGGCACCCGAACAGGCGGAGTAAATTTGAGTGCCTGCGTCGTGGCGTTGGCGAATCCACGCCAGTAGCTGTGGATGGCAGTCGCGGAAGTCGTCGTCTGGTCCCAGCCACAGCTCAGGCAGGATGAGAATATCTCCGGGAGGATCGTCGGCCACGGCGTAATCTGGCGACACCGGAATGCCGTTGCCGCAGGCGAACGGTTTGCCGTCGGGGGAGATGATGTTCACCAGAAACAGGGCGGGGCTCTCGTCAGCGCGGACCAGTGCTTCCCAGATGGTGCCCGCAGACTTCAGCACGTCGAACATGCCGTAGAGTGCGGAACCAGAGGTTTCTGGTACGGCGACAATCAATACTCTAAGCGGCTGTTTGGTGGTGATGGTCATGTCATTAGCACAAGTTTTGGCACAAATGCCCTGTTTTTATCATAAACCAATCTTATTGGGTGGTCATGTTTGGCGTACGCTGAAATTGAACAGGTAGGAAAGCGTAACCAACAGACAGAGGTGAATATCATGAAAACCCGGATTACACAGACATTGAATGGCCTGGACCTGCAACAGATGATCGACACCGTTGCGGCCCTGAAAGACAACCCCTCGCTGGCCCATTTCGAATTTCGCGCCTGCAACCACTGGGTGAACGGGGGTGAAAATCGCTCCACCATCCAGGGGTTTTATGGCGCGGGCATGGAGGATGAATCGCGCAGTGAGCCGTTTGAATTTACCAACGGCGAACCGCCGGTCCTGCTGGGCGGCAATGAGGGCGCCAACCCGGTGGAATTCCTGCTCCATGCGCTGGCCGGCTGTGTCACCACTACCACCGTACTGCACGCGGCGGCCAGAGGCATACAGATTAAATCCCTGTCCACTGAGCTGGACGGCAATATCGACGTACAGGGCCTGCTGGATCTGGATGACAGTGTGCCAGTGGGCTATGAGCAGATCCGCATCCGCATGCACATCGAGGCGGACTGCAGCGACGAGGAACTGGACGACCTGCTCGCCTTTGCCCGCAACCACTCGCCGGTGTGCAATACCGTCTGCCGGCCTGTACCGGTGGTGTTGGAACGGGTTGGCGCACAATCCGCAGCGGCCTGAGGGTGTATTATCGAATTGCGCCGACACTGCTTGCAGCGTCGGCGCTGCAGCGTGCGATACATGCCAATGATGGTTTAACGTGTTATGGACGAAGGGGTTGCGGTAGCCGCTTTGGGCGTTAGTCTTTTTTTGAATTTTCCAGCATTTCTATTTGCTGTCTAATGGTTTCGGCTTCGGTCGATATCATTGAATAGGACTCTATATCGCCATTTCTTTGGGCGTGCATGGCTTGTTCAAGCTTTGCTTCATAACTTTTTTGTAATTTTTTGGCGGGGTCTTTTTTAAAGAGGGAAAACATAAACATTGATCCAGAATGGGTTGTTTTTCCTGTACGTATCTCATTGGTTTTCAGTTCTTTCGTTTATGGACCGTCTACAGAGAGCTTGACGAGCGGGCAATGGAAGAGGTGGCGGTTGCGTTGCCGGCTTCTGTAAGATGATAAAGCAACTGCCGGGTATTGGCATGGCTGTGCTCTTGCCAGTGCATCTTTCGCTTCACCCCAGGGGGTGAATGCTGAGAGGGCTGACTGATTAGTAGAAAGGCGATGAAGAAATGACGTCAGAAAAGTCCCAAAAAACGGTATCCCTGGTTCTGGGGAGTGGCGGTGCTCGAGGTCTGGCTCACATCGGTGTCATTGCTTGGCTTGAGAAAAATGATTTCAAAATAGAATCAATTTCCGGTTGTTCAATAGGGGCGCTGGTGGGTGGCATTTATGCCGCTGGAAAGTTGGATGATTTTGAAAACTGGGTGCGGGAGATCACCAAGGTCGATGTTTTTAAATTGCTTGATCTTTCATGGGATAAAAGTGGTCTTGTGAAGGGAGATAAACTGTTCGATAGGCTGCGGGAGCTTGTGGGCGATGTGGCTATTGTGGACTTGCCGATTACCTATACCGCCGTGGCCACCGATGTGTCGGTTGAAAAAGAAGTTTGGATGAATTCCGGAAAGTTGTTTGATGCTATCCGGGCATCTATTTCGCTACCGCTGCTTTTTACTCCCTTTAATTACATGGGGGTCGATCTGATTGATGGCGGTGTCTTAAACCCTGTCCCGATCGCGCCCACCTTTAACGATCAGACAGATTTAACCGTGGCCGTTAACCTTGGCGGGAAGGTGGATAAAAAGAGCGAGGCAACGGCAAGTGATGATTCATCAGAGGAAAATGCGTCGCCGCTGATGGAGAAGGTTTCCGCTTTCGTGAAAAGCGTTAAGGGCTCGCCAGAAAGCCATGTTGGCAAAGACTGGGATGCTTATGATATCGCCAATCAGGCCTTTGACACGATGCAAAGTGCCATCGCAAGGCAAAAGTTGGCAGCTTATCCGGCCGACTATGTAATAGAGATACCCAGGAATGCCTGTGGAACCGTAGAGTTTGATCGTGCTGCTGAAATGATAGAGCTTGGATACAAAAGTGCTGAGGCAAGCCTGAGCAACATCACCGGTGAAATCTGAAGCGTGATCTAAAACATTCCTGGGAAGAAAACCCGTATCAATGACGTTGCGCTGGCGAGGCCATTCGTCAGAGACGCCAGCAAATTCTATTTACCGAGGTATCCATGTTTATCGCAATGAACCGTTTTAAAATCGCGCTGGGCAGCGAAGACGATTTCGTCAGTATCTGGAAAAATCGGGAAACCTTTCTGGATACAGTGCCCGGCTTTAAGGAATTCCATCTGCTCAGGGGGCCAAGCACCGAGGAGTACACGCTGTTCGCCTCCCATTCCGTGTGGGAGTCCCGCGAGGCATTTGAGGACTGGACCAAATCGGAGGCCTTTCGCAAGGCCCATGCCAATGCCGGCGGCAGCAGGAAGGATATCTATCTGGGGCCACCGCAGTTTGAAGGCTTTGAGCAGGTCATTTAATTCTCTGAAGTCAGGGTTGGCTTTTCAAAGCCGCTCAGGACTATTCATAGTGACTCAAGGCTGTTCATGGCCGCTCAAGGCTTCTCGATACGCACCGGCACGGAGCCTTGCTTTCGTTATCCTTTCTCGTGTTGGGGGCATGCTATGCTGCTGGAAGGCTCACTACAGCGACCATCAACTTGCGCGCACATTATTTGCTTCTGTTGATTTCCCCCTTGTTCAGCGGGTGTACGGCGATGAGCTTTGGGGGAATTGAGTCCGCTGCGGTCGTCACCGCAGTTGGCACCCCTGTGGCAGTAGCCGCGAGTAAGAGTGCATCCCCTGAGACCAAGATATATGGCACCTATGAAGAGGGCTACTGGTTTGATCAGGAGCTTTTTTCCGTGTGGGTTGTGGCCGACACTCCGGGGGAAGCGGAACAGGTCGCCAGGGAGACCGCCAGCAATTCCTGTGCGACACGCGGGGGAAGCATTAAAGTCGACAGGTTTAAGGCCTGGCAAGAGAGGCGACTTTTCATCCCGGTGAAGATCAATCGCTTCTCCTTTGAGATGCGGTTCCGGTGTACGGGGGAGGACACCATCCTGCCTTCCACCAATGTGGTGCCAGGCTCGACCCATAATTGATGACGGCGGCAGCAGGAAAGGTATTTGTCTGGGGCCGCCGCAGTTTGAAGGCTTTGAATCCGTAATCTGGTTATCCGCTCAGGGCTATTTATAGCCGCTCATGGCTGTTCAGGGCAGTTCGATACGTACCGCTACGGACTTGAAGGCCGGAGTCTTGCTGCGCGGGTCGCTGTCGGTGCCCACCAGCACGTTGGCCTCGGGAAAGTAGGCCATCAGGTTGTGTTCCGGCAGGTCGAAGGGGTAGACCCGCACCCGGTCCATGCGGCCATGTTCCGAAACCAAATCCACCACCTTGCCGTCAATGCCAAGCCGTTCGATAGTGGCCGGGTGCATCAGCACCGCCCAGCGGTCATCAGTGTCACGGTAGCTGTCCCGCTCCTCGTAGACGATGGTGTTGAATTGCCCTTCGCTGCGCACTGTCATCAGGGTAAACGGATAATCTTCATTTGCCACTGCACCGGGCAATGGGTGAACCGCAAAGCAAGCGCGCCCACCGGCACGGCTGAATTCCGGACTGTGTTTCAGGCGCCCGCGAATATGAAATTCCTTTCGTGCCACGTCGATATCCGCCAGTTCCTCCATGCCGGGAATCACCCGGGCGATGGCTTCCCGCACCGTACGGTGCTGGCGAAAGCGCTCAAAGTCCACCGGAGAATCGGCCAGTAGCCGCTCCGCCAGCGACACCAGAATATCCACCTCCGGGCGGGTGTGGGCATGTCGTTTAATGCCGCCGTCGCTGAGGCGTACGAAGTTGAACATGGATTCCTGGCTGGTGGGTTGCCACTCCTCATCCCGGGCGGTGACCGGTAGGATCAGGCTCTCGCTGTGGTCGCAGCCGTGAATATGCCCGAGGTTCAGGGTGGTAGTGAGGAACAGCTTGAAGCCGATGCGATCCAGCGCCTGCGCCGCCCAGCCCGCGTTGGGGCCCCAATTGGGACTAGCCCCGTAGAGGTTGCCGCCCATAATCAGCGCCGCGTCGATGTCGCCGCGATGGCTGGCATTCATGCAGGCCAAGGTGTCCATGCCGGGCCCGTTGGGCAGGCTGATGCCCAGCTCGGTTTGCAGGCGTTCGAACACCTCGGTAGCGAGCACGGGCTTAACACCGATGGTGCCGATGCCTTGTACGTTGCTGTGGCCGCGCAGGGGTAGCAATCCGGCGCCGGGCTTGCCGACCATGCCGCGCAACAGCGCCAGGTTGGCGATGTACTCAATGTTCTCCACCCCGTGGCGGTGGTGGGTCATGCCCATGCCCCAGGCAAAGACAGCGTGTTCGGAGGCCGCGTAGGCATTGGCGGCCTGTTCGATTTGTGAGCGGGGAAGGCCGGTGTCTTGTTCAACGGTGTCCCAGTCGGTCTGTTCGATATCCGCCAGAAATGTCTCGAAGCCCTCGGTGTGCTTTTCGATATAGGCGTTGTCCTGATGGCCTTCCGCCAGCAGTGCTTTGGCGATGCCCTTGAACAGGGCGATATCGCTGCCGATGGCCGGTTGCAGGTACTGACTGGCAATCCAGGTGCCACCGCTGGCCATGGATTTGGCGCTTTTTGGCACGGCAAAGCGCACCAATCCCGGCTCTTTCGCCGGATTAATGACGATCACCTGGCCGCCGCGCTCCCGCAGTCTCTGCAACTGGTGCAGCAATCGAGGGTGATTGGAGGCGGGGTTGGCGCCAATCAGGAATAGCAGGTCGCAACGGCCCAAGTCCTCAAGTTCCACCGTGGCGGTGCCGGTACCGATGCTGCTACCCAGCGCCTCGCTGGTGGCTTGATGGCAGTAGTAGGAGCAGTTGTTGATGTTGCTGGTGCCGTAGAGGCGCGCCAGCAACTGCAAGACAAATCCCGCTTCATTAGAACTGCGCCCGGAGGAGTAGAAGAAGCTGCGCGACGACGCGGTTTCGGCAAAGCGGCCGGCGGCATAGTCCAGTGCCCAGTCCCAGCTCACTTCCCGGAAACGATCATCATTGGCACCTTTGTAAATGGGCTTGCCGAGTCGCCCCAGGTGCTCCAGTTCTCGGCCGCTCAGCTCCCGCAATTGCGCCAGGTTGTGGTCAAAGATCTGTGGTGGAATCGCAGGTTGGATATCGGTGGATTGTGCCTGGATGCTTTTGTTGCAGACGGCGGGAAATTCTCCCAGTTCGTTGGTCATACCGCCGCGCTGGCCGCCCATACCGAGGCCACAGGCCTTGCAGGTATTGTTGGCACGCAGCGCCTTGGAAGAATTGAGCAAGCCTATTTTGCGGACAGTATTTAGGGTGTAGAGCACCTTTTTCGGGCCGCCTCCGACAATGTGATCGGAGGGTGTCTTGGGCGGTTGGCGGCTCATGGCGAGTGTCCCGACACCTGTTGGCGAGTAATTTTGACCTGCTGGTAGTACGCGTGTTTGTGGACAGCTTTTACCTGCGCCAGAAAGTGTGTGACGTTTTGATAATCGAGTTTTCTCAGCTCGGCCAGATCGAGATTCCACCATTCGCTTACCAGCAATGCTTCGATAATCGAAGTCTCAAAGCGGAACCGTATGGGTTTGGCCGGGTTGCCGCCGACGATCTGGTAGGGAAGGACGTCTTTGGTAACCAGGGCATTTTTTCCGATGACCGCGCCATGCCCTATTTTTACGCCTTCCATGATAACAGCGCCGTCCCCGATCCAGACATCGTGGCCAACCTCGGCAGGAGGTGCCGAGTATTCATATTCGAGGCACAGCTCTCTGCTGGTGGAGGCGAAGTCGATAGGGTGGGTTTTTTTCAGTTGCCCTATGGTGACGTTTTGTCCGAATGAGCAAAAGCGACCAATCCGGGAAACATTGTGCAGGGTGCCGCTGCGGATATAGCTGTGGGCGCTAAATAGTAACAGACTTGTTTTCGGTTTCCTGTTCACTATCTCTGCGCTGCCAAGAGAGCATGGTGATTCTGCTTGAATAGTAGCCGTGCGGGAAATACAGCTTATGTCATTGATTTTGACGCCGAGTTTTCTGGCTTTTTTTTTGAGGAAATATAGTCGCAGATCCATTGGGTGACCGGTTACAGGTGCTGGGCGTGAAAACGCAGGTGATCGCCGATCAGGCTGGCGATAAAGAAATAGCTGTGGTCGTAGCCCGGCTGAATGCGCAGTTCCAGTGGATAACCCACCGCGCTGGCCGCCTGTTGCAGCAGTTCCGGTTTTAGCTGTTCCCTCAGAAAGTTGTCGGCGTCGCCCTGGTCCACCAGCATCGGAATGTGTTGATTGGCTCGGCGGATCAGCTCACTGCTGTCGTAGTCGCGCCAGGTGTTGCGGTCGTCCCCCAGGTAGCCAGCGAGGGCTTTTTCGCCCCAGGGGCAGCGCATGGGGGAACAAATCGGCGCAAAGGCGGATACCGAGCGGTAGAGACCGGGGTTTTTCAGGGCGATGGTCAGTGCCCCGTGACCACCCATGGAGTGGCCGCTGATGGCATTTCTGTCGCCGTCCACCGGGAGCTGTGCATTGATCAGTGCCGGCAGTTCCTCCACCACATAGTCGTACATGCGGTAATGACGTGCCCAGGGTTCTTGGCTGGCATTCACATAGAATCCGGCTCCGAGGCCGAAATCGTAGGCGGCCTCCGGGTCGTCGGGCACGCCTGCGCCGCGGGGGCTGGTGTCTGGTGCCACCAGGGCGATGCCGTATTCGGCTGCGTAGCGCTGGGCGCCCGCTTTGGTGACAAAGTTCTCGTCGGTGCAGGTGAGGCCGGACAGCCAGTATAGTACGGGTACCGGGCCCTTGTCTGCTTGGGGCGGCAGGTAGATGGAAAAGGTCATGTCGCAGCCAAGCACCGCCGAGGGGTGCCGGAAGCGCAGTTGCTGGCCGCCAAAACAGCGGTGGGCGTCGATCTGCTCCATCAATTTCCCCTCAATAGAGCACCACTGAGCGGATACTCTTGCCGGCGTGCATCAGGTCGAAGGCGCGGTTGATGTCCTGCAATGGCATGGTGTGGGTGATCAGGTCGTCGATATTGATCTTGCCGTCCATGTACCAGTCGACGATTTTCGGTACATCGGTACGGCCCCGCGCGCCGCCGAAGGCGCTGCCGCGCCAGGAGCGGCCGGTAACCAGCTGGAATGGGCGGGTGGAAATTTCCTGACCGGCCCCGGCTACGCCGATGATGCAGCTCTGGCCCCAGCCCTTGTGGCAGCACTCCAGTGCTTGGCGCATGACGTTGACGTTGCCGATGCACTCGAAGCTGTAGTCCACGCCGCCACCGGTAATCTCGACCAGATGGCCCACCACATCATCGACTTCGGACGGGTTGACGAAATCGGTCATGCCGAACTGTTTGGCCAGCGCCACTTTAGAGGGATTTAAATCGATACCGATAATGCGGGTAGCGCCGACCATCTTGGCGCCCTGAATGACGTTGAGGCCGATGCCACCGAGTCCGAACACCGCCACGGTGGAGCCTGGCTCCACTTTCATGGTGAAAGCCACGGCACCGATACCGGTGGTGACGCCGCAGCCGATGTAGCAAATCTTGTCGAACGGGGCATCCTCGCGCACTTTGGCCAGGGCGATTTCCGGCAGCACCGTGTAGTTGGAAAAGGTGGAACAACCCATGTAGTGAAGGATAGGCTGGCCGTCCAGGGAGAAGCGGCTGGTGCCATCGGGCATCAGGCCCTGGCCTTGGGTGCTGCGGATGGCTTGGCAGAGATTAGTCTTTGGATGCAGACAATAGTCACACTCGCGGCACTCCGGGGTGTAGAGGGGAATGACATGGTCACCGGGCTTGAGATTTTTGACGCCTGGCCCTACTTCTACCACCACACCAGCACCTTCGTGACCCAGAATGGCAGGAAAAGCGCCTTCCGGGTCGTCTCCGGAGAGGGTGAACGCGTCAGTGTGGCAGACACCAGTGGCCTTGATTTCGACAAGCACCTCACCGGCCCTTGGTCCTTGCAAGTCCACTTCGACCACTTCCAGTGGTTTGCCTGCGCCGAAGGCGACAGCCGCGCGTGTTTTCATTTCTTATCCTCCAATGGAGACTGCTGATATCAGCGCATGACTATAATCAGTTGCCCCTAGGGTGGCAAATCGGTAAATCACAGGTGGTTGTTACATAGAAAGAGGCTATTTGACAGTGACCAGATCCCTGACGGCACTTCCCAACATCTGGTTGGACACCAGCAGCTCCCGGTTGATGTTGAGCAGTGACGACAGGGGAATGCCGATGGTGTCGCTGTTGTCATAGCGGGTGATCAACTGGTGCAACCGGTCGTGGGAGCTGTTGATTTCCTCCTGCAACTGGGGGATTTTTTCTTCCAGCAACACCGGGTCAGTGTGCTCCAGCAGTGTGAGCAAGTGACGGTAGATCTTGCGGGTGTCGTGGCGCAGCGTTTCGATCAACTCCTCGTCGTCGGATTGCATGCGCAACTCCACCACATTCTGGCGTACATTCTTGAGACTCTTGGCGCCGTATACCAGGTCGCGGGCGGCATGTACCAGTTTTGATACGTTCTCGGTTTCCTGTTCAGCGGACTTTTCCCGGAGGATGCGATTGGCGTACTGCAATATTTGCTGTTCGGTGTGTTTGATCTCGGAATACTGATCGTCGTAGCTGGATTTGGCCTGTTTGATCTGCTCGTAGACCTCCAGCCCCTTGAAGCCGAGCAGCAATTCTTCCGGACGGATGCGCAGCACCCGCAAGTTGAGGATCAGCACCTTATAAAACAGCCGGATGACCTCCTGGCGGATTGCCTCGGTGGCGGCATCGCCGATGCTGGGGGAAACCTTGGTGATGTACTGGCAGCCGATCAGGTCGTCGTCGGTAAAGCGGGCCTGCAACCAGCGGGCAAACGGCGACACAATGGGTAGAAAAATCAGGATGCCGAGGCCGTTGAACAGGGAGTGAAACAGCACCAGCACATACATTGGATCGGTGACGTTCAGTTTGTCGGTAATCAGCGTCAATAGCGGGTGCATCAGTGCCAGTGCCACACCGCTGACCACCAGATTGAAAATGAAGTGAGATAGAGCTACCCGGCGCTTGTCCGCGGAGCCCTTCACCCCGCCGATCAATACCGTACTGGTGGTGCCCAGATTGGCGCCGATGACAATGGCCGCCGCGGTGGTGATGGGCAGCACCCCGGCGTGGATAGCGCTGAGCACGATCATGATGGTGGCGGAGCTGGACTGGATCAGCGCCGTGAACACCAGTCCGCCCAGCACGTAGAGCAGAATCGGGTAGTCGCTAAATATCGACACGGGGAGTTGCTCGGAGAGGAACTCCATGCTGGTTTTCATGAAATCCAGGCCCATCAGTAATAGGCCGATGCCCAGCAGTAACCGTGCTTGGCTGTGGCGGCGGTAATCGGGATTGAGGAACACCACCCCCAGAGTGCCGAGGGCCAGCAACGGCATGGCGTATTCTGTCAGGCTCAACTTGAAACCGATGGTGGCGACGATCCATCCGGTGAACGTGGTGCCCAGATTGACGCCGAAGATGACACCTAGGGCGTTGCTCATGGAGAGGATGCCCGCACCCACAAAAGCCAGCACGATCAAGCCCACCATAGAGCTGCTTTGCAGGCAAGCGGTACTGATAATGCCGATCAGCACACCGCGCAGCGGACTTTTAGTGTGGTCGCGAAGCAAGTGCCGGAAGGAGCGGGTGCCGAGGGTGCGCAACGCCTGCTCCAGCATCATCATACCGAACAGAAACAGGCCGAGACCGGCTACCAGTACCCAGGGTTCAAAATGCATGGTTGGCTGCATTGGCCGATCACTGCTCCCTGCAGGTTGATATCACGAAAAGTGTAGCAGGAATACGCTGTTGGCAGTGGCTGGAAATTGACTTCAGATCTCGCCGGCGACAATGCCGCCGGCGAGTCTGGAGAAGATTATTTGCCCAGCGGCTTGAAGATCAGGATCAGCTTCGGCAGCAGTGTCATGGAACCCAGCAGGGCGGTCAGCATGGCCAGGCCGGTGAGCAGACCGAAGTAGACCGACGGGATGAAGTTCGACAGCGACAGAATGGAGAAACCCACAATGATGGTGATGCAGGTATAGAACAGTGCCCGCCCAATGCTGCCATGAGCCCGGTGCATGGCGGCCAGATAATCCCTGTCCACGACAAACTCCCGCTTGAAACGGGTGATGTAGTGAATGGAGTTGTCCACGCCGATACCCACTGTGATGGCGGCGATGGTGATGGTCATCATGTCCAGCGGAATGCCCGCCAGCCCCATACCACCCAATACCACGGTGGCCGCCAGCATATTGGGTAGCATGGCAATTATGGAGATGGAGATAGAACGGAACAGCACCATAAACATAATCATGATGCCCAGGAATACCGCGCCGAGGGTGAGAATCTGTGAGCGGAACAGGCTCTGCAGCATATTATTGTAGAGCACCAGCAAGCTGGTGAAATGCACCTGATCATCCTGCAGCCCCACCTCATCAACGATATAACTGCGAATGTTGGCCAGCAGCTCAGGGCGTTTCAGCTCACTGCCGGTTTCCTTGATACGCAGGGTGATGCGAGCCTGATTGAGCTGGTCATCAATATAGGGTTCAAATAACAGCGCCGCATTTTCCGGGGACAGACTTCTGCGTACAAAAGCCAGTTCCAGGTCGTTAAGCTGGTGTTCCATCAGGTCTTCGGCAACATCAGCAATGGTGACCAGCGAGCTCACCTTGCCAACCTCAGGCAGGGAGTCCAGGTAATTGTGAATCTTGGCCAGATCCTGCAAACCGACACCGGTAAACCAGTAACTGTTGGCTTTGTCGTCATTGCTTTCGCTGTCGTCACCAAAGGGGTCGTCAGAGGCAAAGGGATCATCGGCGGCGAACGGGTCTTCCTCCGCAAACGGGTTTTCCTCTGTCACGGTAGGCATGGGCGGGGCTTTGGGCGCATCGAGGATAATGTCCAGCGGTGTGGTGCCGCCCAGCTTGTCGTCGATGACGGACAGACCCTGATAGATTTCGGTGTCAGAGCGGAAGTAATCGATAAAGCGGTTTTCCACCTGCAATTGGGAGATACCCCAGCCGCTGATAATCGCGGCCAGCAATGCCAGCGCCAGCACCAGCTTGCCGTGGTTCTCGGTAAAGCGGGCAAAAATCATGGTATAGGCAGCCGAGTTGTCGCCCTTGTCGTTATTTTTGCCCTTGCCAATCAGCATCATGCCGGCAGGTATGACGATAAATGCCAGGGTCAGCGCCAGCACAATGCCCATGGTCATCATCCAGCCAAAGTCGATCACCGGGCGGATATCACTGACCACCAGTGAGACAAAAGCAACGCCCGTTGTGAGCACGGTATACAGACAGGGGCGAGCCATATAGGACACGGTGCCGCGCACCAGTTCCAGCTGGCTTTGCTCCGGGTTGTCTTTCTGCAGCTCCCGGTAGCGCACGATCAGGTGAATGGTCAGCGCCAGCGTGATGATCAGCAACAGCGCGACAAAATTCGACGAGATGACCGTCAGACGCCAATCGATCCAGCTCAGGTAGCCCAGCATAATTTCCACTGACAGGATACAGGTCAGCAAGGGCAGAACGACCCAGCGCAGCTGGCGGAAAATAATGGCCAGGGTGGCAATGATGAATAACACAATACCGGTGCCGAACACGCGCAGATCGCTTTTGATAAATTCGATCATATCGGCGGTGATCATGCTGGGGCCGCCCAGGAAGATTTGCGCGCGATCTTTGAATTTGGCCATTTTCTCGCGGATTTCCGCTACCCGCTGATGCTCTTCAACAGCCCGTGCAGTACGGTAGTCAAGGAACTCCTTGCTGACACGTTCCAGTTCGACTTCTTCTTTGGGGGTGAGGCCTTCGGTGTCCCGCTTGAGGCGCAGGGAGTCACGCTGACGCACAAGTGTGAGGTACTGGCGGTCCAGCTCCATAGTGGCCATCAACGCAGTAGTCTGACCGTCGGGGCTGAGAATCAGTTTGCGATAGATGGGACTTTCCAGAAACTCCTTGCGCGCCAGGTTCAGGTCTGTGTCCGGGTCCCTGAGCGTGCGGGGTTTTTCCTTGAGTTGGGATACGGTGACCTTGGGGCTGTAGAGCAAGGGTACGTCGAGAATCGAGGTGATATTGGCGACACCACTGATGGTGTTCAGCTCGTCACCCATCTGAGCCAGCGTGTTCAGCGCGGCGTCATCAAACAGGTCGCCTTCTTTCGGGGTGTAGGTCACCACCAGGAAATCGCTGCTGCCATAGTGCTGAAGGGTTTCGCGGAAGTAATCGAGGGCGTTGTCGTGCTCCAGGGTCAGGGAGTCTGCGGAAGCGTCCAGTTTGAAATTGGGCAACCCGAACGCCATGCCGACGGCCAGCAGAACGACCAAGATAATTGCCGCCAGAGGGTGGCGCAAAACCAGTTTCTCGTAGATTCCCAGAAGTCTCTCAGACATCCGACTATTTCCTTCTTATTCTATTAGGTTGGCGAAAGCGCCGTATTATGCCAGAACTGTTGGGTTGGCGGGCGATAGAGCCAGCGGATTTTTTAGCGGTCGTTGTGGCCCAGTGGTCGCTGTGGGTCAATCAGGTCGCGAACCCGTTGTTTCAGGGTCTTGGCATCAGGAAAGCCACCATCCCGGACCCGCTCCCAGATGGAGTGTTCATTGAGGAAGATTTCAAATGCTCCGCCGGTTTCTGCCGGACGCAAAGCCACTTCTGCCAGATCGTCCATAAAGGTGGTCAGCAGTTCCTGCGCCAACCAGGCAGAGCGCAACAGCCAGTTGCAACGAGGACAATAGACAATGGCAATACGCGGTTTCGGGGACATCGGGTACACTCCTCGGAGAACATAAAATAATCGGCCAAGATAACCTTCAAACTCTAAAGATGAAAGCCATCATTCTCGATGCAGACACCCTGGGTACAGGCGATGTCAGCCTTGCCCCAATTACCGGCCTGCCCTTGCAGTGGACGGTGTACGACCACACCGAAGCGAATCAGGTCGCGGAACGAATTGCCGGTGCTGACATTGTCTTGACCAACAAAGCGCCTATTGGTGAAACAGAACTCGCAGCCGCGCCGGCGCTGCGTTATATCGGCGTACTCGCCACAGGCACCAATGTGATCGATCTGAAGGCGACCAGTGAGCGCAACGTACTGGTCAGCAATGTCATCGGGTACGGTACCGGCTCCGTGGCGCAGCACACCTGGGCCCTGATTCTGGCCCTCACTACGCGGCTGCCGGACTACAACGTAGCTGCTCTGGATGGCCGCTGGGCGGCCAGTCGCCATTTTTGTCTGATGGATTTTCCGGTTGCTGAACTGGCGGGAAAAACCCTGGGCATTGTCGGCTACGGGCAGCTTGGAAAAGCGGTAGCAGAAATAGGCCGGGCATTTGGTATGACTGTTAACGTGGCAGCGCTGCCATGGCGTCATGGCGAGGCAGTGGATCGGGTACCGTTAGACAAATTACTGCGGGAGGTCGATGTCCTGAGTTTGCATTGCCCACTTACCGAGGAAACTCGCGGTTTGATTGGCCGCCGGCAGCTGGCGATGATGAAAAGCTCTGCACTGTTGATCAACTGCGCCCGGGGCGGGCTGGTGGATGAACAGGCTTTGGCCGATGCACTGGAAGATGGCGAGATAGCCGGAGCGGGGGTGGATGTACTGACCGAGGAGCCGCCGGTGAACGGCAACCCACTGCTCAACCCCGAGTTACCCAATCTCATCGTCACACCTCACAGTGCTTGGGTGGCGCGGGAGTCCCGGCAGCGCTTGATTCAGCAAGTGGCCGATAATTTGCGCGGGTTTTTGGTGGGTAACCCCGTCAATGTAGTGAATGGAAAATAAAGAGAGTAGTTAATGTTAGGCTTGATACAGCGGGTCAGTTACGCCAGCATCGAAGTCAATGGCGACAAGGTGGGTGAAATTGGCCCCGGTATTTTGCTGCTGTTGGGGATTCAGTTGGGAGACACTGAAGCCAATGTCGATCGACTGCAGGACAAGGTGTTGCAGTACCGCATTTTTCCCGACGAGCATGGCCGGATGAACCTCAATGTGGAGCAGGTTAGTGGCGGTCTGCTGGTGGTGTCGCAATTTACCCTGGCGGCGGATACTCGCAAGGGACTGCGCCCCGGCTTTTCCGGCGCGGCGCAGCCGGAGCAAGCGGAAAAGCTCTACAATTACTTTGTCACCCGTGCGGAGCACCTCTACCCGGATGTGGCCTCCGGTATTTTCGGTGCCGATATGCAGGTCAGCCTGTGCAATGACGGGCCGGTGACATTTCTGCTGGAAGGGTAGTCATGGACGAACACCGGACCCTGCAACCGGTTCGGTTGCAGGACTCCCACTGTGTTGTGGCAAACGCCAGGTCTATTGAGTAACCTTGGTGAAGACTTCGCTGGCCGTCTGCTCGATCATGGGAATCAACAGATCTTGGCCATCCTGCTCCGCCTTAGTTTTGAAATCATTGCCGGCCAGTTTCGAGCCGTTCTGAATGTTCTTCAGTTCATAGCCCAAGGCAATGGCGTCGCCCTTGCGGATGGTGCCCTGCGCTGCCGTCAGGGACTCCATGGCCTCCTGCTGCATTTGTACATTGGCGGCGGTGTTGGCTACGTTAGCCGCTGTGGTGGCGGCCACAAAGCTGCCCATGCTGCCACCCACGCCCGCGTAGGGCAGCGCGGAAGAGATCACCCCAGCACCGATGGACATGGCTTTGCCCCAGCTTTTTTTCTTCTCATATTCCACATTGGCGGACAGCATGTAGCCGCAGCCGGATTGCTTGGCTTCCGCTTCCAATTGGGCGGGCAGTCGGGATTGCAGGGTGACCACTTCGAGCATTGGGCCGCTGAGGTAGGAAACCAGCATGTGTTGTACTGGTGCCGATAAATCCTGTCCGCTAGCGCCTTGCCCCAGCTGGGCTTTGGGCGGTGCGATGGCTACACAGGGTTTGTCGCCAGCCAGGGCTGGGTTGGTCAGGGTTACCGCCGCCAAGGCAGTGCAGGCGAAGAGGAAAAAATGTTTGCTGATAGACACAAAAGGCTCCTTCAATCCATGTGTAGATCGGTATGAACTGGCAGATGAGTTTTCAACAGACCGCCAGTCCGTCAATATTGTCCGTTACAACACTTAGATGTCAAATGGGGTGTTTAACGTTTTCTCTACGGCCACTTTGTTCAATTTGGCGTATTGGGGAATACCGTTGCGGTAGGGCGGATAGTCCTCCCCGGCAATCAGCGGGGCCAGGTAGTCGCGGGCCAGCTGAGTAATGCCAAAGCCGTCGCGCGTAATGAAATCGCTGGGCATTTTCTTTTCGATATTGGCTACTTTCTCTAGGGGCGCTTCGCCCAGTTTCCACTGGTAGTCTTCACCAGCACAGCGCTCAATGGTCACCATCACCGAGTTTTTGCCTGCCAGGGCATATTCAACGGCGGCTTTGCCCACGGCATAGGCCTGCTCCACATCCGTGGCAGAGGCGATGTGGCGGGCGGAGCGCTGCAGGTAGTCGGCCAGCGCCCAGTGGTACTTGTAGCCCAGCTCGTGCTTGATCAATGCCGCCAACGTTGGCGCTACACCGCCCAGTTGCTGATGACCAAACGCATCTGTGGTGACAGAGCCGGCGATCAGCGCGCCATCCGGGTTCTGTGCTCCTTCAGAGGCGACGATGACACAGTAACCCTGTTCTTTTACAGTTTGTTCAACGCGGGCGAGGAAGTCCTGTTCGTGGAAAGGTACTTCCGGGAACAGAATGATATGTGGCGGATCGCCGGCTTCTTCGGCGGCTAGGGCACTGGCCGCAGCAATCCAGCCAGCGTGGCGGCCCATCACTTCAAGGATAAAGACTTTGGTGGACGATTCGCACATGGAGGCCACGTCGAGGCTGGCTTCCTTGGTAGACACGGCAACATATTTGGCCACCGAACCAAAGCCGGGGCAGTTGTCGGTAAACGGTAGATCGTTGTCGACGGTCTTGGGGATATGGATGGCCTGGATCGGGTAACCCATTTTCTCTGACAGTTGCGAGACTTTCAGGCAAGTGTCGGCAGAGTCGCCGCCACCGTTGTAGAAGAAGTAGCCGATGTCGTGTGCCTTGAAAACCTCGATCAGACGCTCGTATTCGGCGCGGTTTTCTTCCAGGCTCTTCAGTTTATAGCGGCAGGAACCAAATGCCCCGGCGGGGGTGTGGCGCAGGGCTGCGATGGTCTCAGCGGACTCCTGGCTGGTGTCGATCATGTCTTCTCGCAGGGCACCGATAATGCCGTTGTGCCCGGCGTAGACTTTCCCTATCTGATCGCTGTGCTTACGGGCGGTTTCAATCACTCCGCAGGCGCTGGCATTGATGACTGCTGTGACGCCACCGGACTGGGCGTAAAACGCATTCTTCTTTGGCATGGATTCCCTCGTTGGACCGCCCTTTTCAGGAGCCGCGAATAATACTGGAAAGCGACAGGGATTTCATTTTTTATGGCACATTTCCTGCCTGTGCAGCTTGTCGGATTTGCACGGACAGGAAATTAGGCTATGTTGTCCCCGGCAGGGGCGGATTCCGCCAAAGTGATCATCAAGAGGGGTTGGTAAGTCGGTATGCATATTCATATTCTGGGTATTTGCGGTACGTTTATGGGCTCTCTGGCCCAGTTGGCCAAGGCCTCTGGCCACCAGGTGTCCGGCTGCGATGCCAATGTCTACCCGCCGATGAGTACCCAGCTCGAAAACGCCGGTATCGAACTCACCGAAGGTTATGGCACTGAGCAACTCGATCCGCCACCGGATTTGGTGGTGATTGGCAATGCGCTGTCCCGTGGCAATCCGGCGGTGGAATATGTGCTGGATAACGGCATTCCCTATACGTCTGGTCCGCAATGGCTGGGGGACTTCTTCCTGCGCGATCGCTGGGTACTGGCAGTGGCCGGTACCCACGGCAAAACCACTACATCCAGCATGCTAGCCTGGATTCTGGAATACGCGGGCATGGAGCCAGGTTTTTTGATTGGTGGTGTGCCCAATAATTTCGGTGTGTCGGCGCGTCTTGGTGGCACACCCTTTTTCGTGGTGGAAGCCGACGAATACGACAGTGCATTTTTTGATAAACGATCCAAGTTTGTTCACTACCGGCCCCGCACCGCCATTCTCAATAATCTGGAATTTGATCATGCGGACATCTTTGCCGATCTGCATGCCATCCAGACCCAGTTCCACCACTTCGTGCGCACTATTCCCGGCCACGGTTTGATTGTCGCCCCGGCTAGCGATGCGAATTTACAAGAAGTGCTGGCTATGGGGCGCTGGTCCGAGTATCAACGATTGGGCGTTTACAGCAGTTGGGATGTCCAGCCAGTGGAGGCAGATGGCTCCAGCTACAGCGTCAGTTACCAGGGTAAAACCCGTGGCACCGTCAACTGGGGTCAGACCGGCGAACACAATATGCACAATGGCCTGGCAGCGATTGCTGCCGCCCACCATGTGGGCGTGACCCCGGAAATTGCCTGCGAGGCCCTGTGTGAATTCCAGGGAGTTAAGCGCCGCATGGAGCAGATTGCACAGGTAAATGGCATCAGCGTCTACGACGACTTTGCCCACCACCCCACCGCCATCGCCACCACCCTGGCGGGTCTGCGCAAGCGGGTCGGCGATGAGAAAATCATTGCCGTGATTGAGCCTCGCTCCAACACCATGAAACTCGGCATCCACAAAAACCAGCTGGCGGAATCCGTCAGCGATGCTGATCAGGTGTTCTGGTTCCAACCGGAGAATATTGACTGGTCTCTCGAAGAGGTGGTCGCGCGGGGTTCAGTTCCCGCCGAAGTGACGGACAGTATTGAGCGACTCCTAACGCGCACCCTGGATGCGTCCGGGGCGGGCGGTCATGTGGTCATCATGAGTAATGGTGGTTTCAGCGGTTTTCACCGCCGTCTGGTAGATGCCCTGGAGGCGCAACGTGGCTGAGTTCTATCGTTCCATAACCCTGGCAATGACTGGCGCATCCGGTGCGCAGTATGGTTTGCGCCTGCTGGAATGCCTGGTACAGGCCAACTGTCAGGTGCAGTTCCTGATTTCTGAGGCCGCGCGTATTGTGGTGGAAACGGAAACGGAATTGGAGCTGCCCAACGACGATGATCTCGAAGAATTTCTGACCCTCAATTTCGATGCGGAACCGGGTCAGATTGTGCTGAACACCGCCCGCGACTGGTTTTCGCCGGTGGCCTCCGGTTCTTCTGCTCCGTCTGCCATGGTGATCTGTCCCGCCAGCGGCGGCACCCTGTCTGCCATCGCCTGCGGTGCCAGTAACAATCTGATTGAGCGCGCCGCGGATGTGGCCATCAAGGAAAAGCAGCAGTTGATCGTGGTGCCCCGTGAAACGCCGCTGTCGGAGATTCACCTGGAAAATATGCTCAAGCTGGCGCGGCTGGGGGTGATGGTGTTACCCGCCATGCCCGGTTTTTACCAGAATCCGCGCACCATTGAGGATCTGGTGGATTTCGTGGTGGCACGCATCCTGGATCACCTGGACATCGAACAGACTCTACTGCCGCGCTGGGGTAGTTGATGGCGTCCAACCGCGAATTACTGCTGCTGCTGGCGCTGCTGCTGGCGATCATGGCTTGGTCTTGGGTCGGCCCGTTTGATCGCGCCACCTGGTGGCTGGAAGCCATTCCAGTAGTGGTGGCCCTGCCGCTGCTGGCCTGGACGCGCAATACTTTTCCGCTGACCCGTCTCAGTTATTACCTGGTTTTTGTCCACGCCGTGATTCTGGTGGTAGGTGCCCACTACACCTATGCGCGGGTGCCGCTGGGTTTCTGGATGCAGGACTGGTTTGAATTCTCCCGCAATCACTACGATCGCATCGGCCACCTGGCCCAGGGCTTTGTGCCAGCCATCCTGGCCCGGGAAATCCTCTGGCGCAGCGGGGCAGTGGTCAAACGTGGCTGGCTGTTTTTTCTGGCCACCTGCTTCTGTCTGGCCTTCAGTGCCTTCTATGAGTTGCTCGAGTGGTGGACTGCTGTTATCGGCGGTGACGGTTCGGTGGAATTTCTCGGCACCCAGGGGGATGTGTGGGATGCCCAGTGGGACATGATGTTTGCCCTGACCGGTGCCATGGTTGCGCAGTTATTGCTGGGCCGCTGGCACGACCGGCAAATGCTGCTGGTGACTAACCGCTAACGGGTTTATACCCGCCGGTACCAGTTGACGCCGTTGGCGTCCTTTTCCATCGCCAGCTGGTCGCGCGCCATTAGGCAGTGCAGGTGGGCATAGCTCTCGCCAGTGGCCAGCACCAGCATCGAATTGCCCACCGGTGATTTAAAAATCAGCGGGAACAAATCCACTACTCGCTTCGGTTCATCGCAATTCTCCAGCACGATTTGTAAATCTTTCTCATGTTCCTCGATCAGGCTTTGCAGGCGCGGCAGTGCACCGCGAAAGGGCAGCCCGTGGGAGGGCAGCACCAGGGTGTCTTCCGGCAGCAGTGATTGCAGCCTGTGGCAGGAATCGATCCAGTCCTGCAGCGGATTGCCCGCCGGTTCGATGGGCCAGACACTGACGTTGGAGGAAATGGTCGGCAACAACTGGTCGCCGGAAATTAACACGCCCAGCTCCGGGCAGTGCAGGCAGGCGTGCTCCGGTGAGTGTCCCTCGCCCATGACAATATGCCAGTCGCGGCCGTTGATGCTGAACGTCTGGCCGTCCCGCAGGCGGTTATAGATGCTCGGCATGCCGCGGATCATGCTGCCGAAGCCGCCAAACCGGGAGCGGTAGTAGTTGAGCTGTTCCTCGCTGAAGCCAGCGGCCTGGTAGAAGTCGATGGCTTCTTCCGGTGCTTCCCGGGTGCTGTCTTCCAGCAGGATACGGCAGTGCATGTATTCCCCGCGAGACATCCAGAACTCGGCGCCGCTGTGACGACACAGCCAGGCGGCCAGCCCGATATGGTCCGGGTGCATATGGGTGGCGATCAGCCGTTTGATCGGTTTGCTGTCGCTGAGCAGTGGGCACAGTTTCAGCCACAGTTCTGCCGTGTCATCAGAGGCCAATCCGGTGTCGACAATGGTCCAGCCGTCGTCCTCTTCCAGCAGCCACAGGTTGATGTGGTCGAGCCGGAACGGCAGTGGCATGCGCAGCCAGTACACGCCCTCGGCGACCTGTTGGGGCTTGCCCAGCTCAGGCGGTTGTGGGAACGGGTACTGCGGCCTGTTACTCATTGGAGGTTCCTACAAATAGGGTGGCTATGACGAACAGCACGTTTTAAGGGTAGTGGATAGCAGTTATGCCAGCACTTGTTGCAGCCAGGCGGAAATGGCGTCGATCTCTTCCATGCACACCGAGTGGTCCATGGGAAAGGTCTGGTAGCCCGGCTCAAAGCCCCGCTCCTGCAATATCTTCACGCTGTTCTGGCCGTGGAATTCCGGCACCACATCATCGTAACTACCGTGGAAAATCTGCACCGGTAGCTTGGCATTGGCCGGATTGATCTCAATGGAGTTGGCCGTGGCGAAATAGGTGGACAGTGCCAGCAGTCCCGCCAACGGTTTCGGGTAGCTCAGCGCCGCTTCAAAACCCACCGCACCGCCCTGGGAAAATCCGGCAATCACGATGCGATTGCTGTCGATACCGCGCTGGATCTCGCGGCCGATCAGGTCCTGCACGTTGCGGGCGGAGGCCAGCAGCTGCTTCTCGTCCACCTTGCGGTCCAGGCTCATTTCCAGAATGTCGTACCAGGCGGGCATCACGTAGCCGCCGTTGATGGTCACCGGCAGTTGCGGTGCATGGGGAAACACAAAGCGCACCGGCAGAGCGGCGGGCAGGCGCAGCTCCGGTACGACGGGTTCAAAGTCGTGGCCGTTGGCGCCGAGGCCGTGCAGCCAGATCACGGCGGCGGTGGCGGGTTGTGCGGGTTCGATCTCCACACAGGGCAAAAGACTCATGGAAGGCCCTCAAAATAAACGAATGGATGGACGGCCATTATAGGGTCTATCAAGGGCTGTGATACAGGCGAAAGCGGTGCTAGGCTTGGGGTGCTCGCTTGTCGTCATAAGTATCTACAAACGTCAGAGGGAGTTGGCGGTGTCATATCTAGCAACCATGCTTTCAGGTCTTTTTCACTCGGCTAAAAGGCGTAGCGTTATCACTTATTAGGTAATTTCTATGAATCTCGAAAAGTCCAAAAAACGCATCGCAAAGCGCGTCAAAATGAGCCATCAGGGCTATCCGGAAATTACCATCGAGTATTTTGGCGTGGACTCAAATTGTGCCAACGGCGTGTCAGTGAAGTTCTGCCAGGAAGAGGGTGCGGAAATACAGGAGCAGCGTTTGGCCAGTGCTGGTGATGCCCGGGAAGATGAGGTTATTCAATCTGCCATTGTCAAAATTATCGAGCGTTCGGAAGCCAAAAGCGTTGTTCAAGTTGAGGGTGTTTCATCAGTTAGTTAAACCTGACATTGCGTCCGTCTGTTGCCTTTGGCCCCTCGTTAGTATGCTCTGAGATCCACCCATTTTTTTCATTCCACATTGGCTCCTGGGCCATCTGCATCCGCATGGCGGTGTGTCATGCCCCGACCTTTGTGGCCTGAAGTAACTAGAGGCGATGACACTTAACGGTCACTAACGGACAATATGATGCAAAGGGTTTTGTAGCTCGCTGTTACGAGTTAATGTAACGGCTCTGGTTAAACCACCATTAAAAACTGTATGACTTTCACGGAGATAGGGAATGGAAAAGGTTGAAATTAGCGAAGAGATGATTTTCGAGTGCTTTGCGGCTGCCTGCCAGTCTGATGATATGGCTGGGACAGCGGAATCGTTTGTGGATGTGGAAGAGTACGAAAACCGGGTGATGTATCCGGAGTTTGCCCGCTGGGCGAGCAAGGCCGGTTACCCGGAGTTGGCGACGCTGTTCCGCAAGGTGGCGGGCGAGGAAAAACTGCACGCGGTATGGTTGCGGGCACTGTACAGCGATATCGGTGTGCCGCAACGGGGTGAAGATACCCAGCGCGCCATCGACGCACTGGAAGCCATTCGTGCCAACTGCGATGCGCTGATTGCCCTGAACCCCGACGGCGTGGTGGAAAAAGCGTTGACGGTGGCGATTCGCGTGGAAGAGCGCGAGTATCAGGATATCTATCCCCATTTCCGCGACCAGGCGCTGGCGGCGAACGATGCCGATACCGCGGAGGTTTACCAGAAAGTAATCGATTCCGAGCGCCAGCACGCCCACTGGTTTCAGGCGGCCCTGGATAACTTCCGTGCACCCCAGACCGGGGCGATGGCCTGACAGACTGTTTGGGCATTGCACTGACGGACAGTCCCACCATCAGGTGGTGGCAGGCACTTAATCCTGCCCTCTACTTGGTGTCGATACTGCCCGGCGTCGCGGTCTGGCTGCTGGCGGAACTGCCTTTCAGCCACGGGGCACTGTGGCCGGCAACCCTCGCCGTGGTGCTGCTGCAACATGGCATCAATCTGCTCAACGACGCCAAGGACTGGCAGTTGGGCGCCGACACCTTCAAGTACGATTCCTGGGTGCGCATCCACCATGGCAGTGTCCGCACCGCCTTTTATCACGGCCTGATCAGTTTGTTCACCGGTGGTGCTCTCGGGCTGCTGGTGTTGTTGCTGCACGGACAGCTATGGATTCTCGGTTTTGCGCTGCCACTGGTATTGCTGGGTGTGCTGTATAACGCCGGACGGCGACCGCTGTCCTACACAGCGGCCGGAGAGTGGGCCACAGCGCTCTGTTATGGCCCCGGTGTATTTGGCGGCCTGTGGTTCGTGGCAGGGCAACCCTTTGATGGCACTGCGCTGTCGGGCATGGCCGCCTTTGCCGCCTTCGCCACGGCGCTGCTGTTCTCCCACCAGCCGCCACAAATCGACAGCGACCGGCAGGCGGGCAAACATTCCTTCGCAGTTCGTCATGGTGCCATTACCACCTACCGCGTTGCCGGTGGGCTGCTCTCGGCCACATGGCTGTTGCTAGTGGCGGCCTGCTGGGTTGGGTCGGGTGATCGTTTTACTGCAATTATCTTTACCCTGGCTGCCGGTCTAGCGGCCCTGTGGGTTGTGAGGGTCGGGCCCAACCCGAAGCGCATCATGTTGTCCGCCGCTTTGGTGTTTCTGTTGAGTGCGGTGACTACAACTCTGTAGACCGGCAGACGATCTCCCTTGACGATTCTATGAGTGGTGCCATTGGTGTAATGGAATACAGGTTTGTTATGCTCTGCCGCTGACCTTTCAGCTATTCGACACCCAATGTTTCCTATTCTCTACTCCTTCCGCCGCTGCCCCTATGCCATTCGCGCGCGTATGGCGCTGCACTACGCCGCCGTGCCGGTGGCATTGCGTGAGGTGCTGTTAAAGGACAAGCCGCAAGCCATGTTGTCCGCGTCGGGGAAAGGCACGGTGCCGGTGCTGGTGCTGCCAGATGGTTCGGTTCTGGATGAAAGCTATGATGTGATGCGCTGGGCGCTGGCTCGGAACGACCCGGATCACTGGTGGGATGACGCGCTGGCCGGGCAGATTGACCAGTTAGTGCAGCAGAATGATTTGGCCTTTAAGCCGGTACTGGATCGCTACAAGTATGCCGACCGCTATCCGGCGTTTCCCGCCGAGCACTACCGCACTGAAGGGGAGCAATTTTTAAAGGGGCTGGAAGTACGCTTGCAGCAAAGCCGGTTCCTGCTGGGAGACAGCCTCGGTTTTGCCGATGTGGCACTGTTGCCGTTTATCCGCCAGTTCGCCCTGGTGGACAAGGACTGGTTTGACGGCGCCCCGTATCCGCAGTTGCAGGCGTGGATGGAAGCGCTGCTGGCATCCGAGTTGTTTCTCGGGGTGATGGCGAAATATAAAGTGTGGCAAGAGGGCGATGCACTGACGGTCTTTCCCGCCTGAGGGCATCCCTCCTGGCTTTTCCCTGTTAAATCAGAAGCCGTGTTCCGCTTCCGGGAAGCTGCCATTGCGCACTGCGTCTGCATAGGCCTTGAGCGCGCCTTCGAGACTGCCACTTTCCGCCAGGAAGTTCTTGGCAAATTTCGGCACTTTGGGTGACAGGCCGAGCATGTCGTAAATCACCAGCACCTGGGCGTCGGTATCGATACCGGCGCCAATGCCGATTACCGGCACGGACAGTTCCTCAGTGATTTGTTTCGCCAGAGTCGCGGGCACACATTCCAGTACCAGCAGGTCGATACCTGCCTGTTCCAGCAACTTGGCATCTTTCAGCATAATTTCTGCGGCTTGCTCGTCCCGGCCCTGTACCCGATAGCCGCCCAGCTTGTTGACGGATTGCGGGGTCAGCCCGAGGTGGCCACACACGGGAATGCCGCGTTCGCTCAGTAGTTGTACGGTCAGTTCCAACCAGGCACCGCCCTCCAGTTTCACCATGTGCGCCCCGGCCTGCATCAACTCCGCAGAATTCATCATGGCCTGCTCTTCGGTGGCGTAGGCCATAAAGGGCAGGTCGGCAATGATCAGGGATTTGCTGTTGCCTCGGCGTACGGCACTGACATGGTAGGCCATCTGTTCCATGGTGACCGGCACGGTGCTGTCCTGCCCCTGAATGACATTGCCCAGGGAGTCACCCACTAATACGACTTCGATTCCCACCTGTTCGATCAGGCCTGCAAAGGAGGCGTCGTAGGCGGTGATGACGGGGAATTTTTTCCCTTGGGCTTTCAGGTCGTGCAGGCTGTTAATCGTGACAGTTTTCATGGGCAGAACAGTTCCATGGGAGACATTTTTAGAGGCTGGCCTGGGGGTTGTAGTAGTGACGTCCGGACTTGATGGTGAGCATGTAGCTCACCAGATTGCGGTAGTCCTGCTCACTGCCAGCCAGGTCGATGTCGGTGGCGTTGACGATCAGCAGCGGGGCGTCGTCGTAGTAATAAAAGAAACGTGTATAGGCTTCGTTGAGTTGTTGCAGGTAGCGGGAGTCAATGGCTCTCTCTGCTTCTATACCGCGTCGCTGGATTCGATCCAGTAGCACTTCTGTGGGGGCCTGGAGGTAAATCACCAAGTCGGGTTTGGGCGCATCAATAGTCAGTTGCTGGTAGACAGTGTGGTAGAGCTTCAGCTCATCGTCGTCCAGCGTGACCTGGGCGAATAGCTGATCCTTGTCTATCAGGAAATCCGCTACCCGTACTTGCTGAAAAATATCGCCCTGGCGCAATTCCTGGATCTGTTTGGCGCGCTGGAACAGGAAATACAGTTGGGTGGGCAGGGCACTGGCGCGCTGATCCTGATAAAAACGTTCCAGGAAGGGGTTCAGTTCTGCCTGCTCCAGCAGGGTTTCGTAGTTAAAACTGCCGGCAAGCCGTTTGGCTAGGGTGGTTTTGCCCACGCCGATGGGTCCTTCCACGGTAATGAAACCGGGTAGTTGGTAGTCTTCCAGTACCAGGTCCAGATCGTTAGCCAGTTGTTCCACAGAGATCTCCAGATGAGAGGCGAACGATACCTTCAGATGGGCAATTTTCCAAGCGCATTGCCAGCTGACTGCCGTCGGGAAATTCCAGTGCCGGTGCTATATCGGCAAGGGGCAGCAGTACAAAGTTGCGCTGGTATAAGCCGGGGTGGGGTATTTGCAGGAGGTCGGGCAGGTCGATGAACTGATCGCCGTAGAGCAGGATATCCAGATCGAGGGTGCGCGGTCCCCAGTGGCGCCCGCGGATGCGCTGGTGTTGCTGCTCAATGGCCTGTAACTGGCGCAGCAGGTCCAACGGGGGTAGCTCGGTCTGCAATTGCGCAACGCCATTGTAGTAGTCGGGTTGATCTTGCGGCCCCATGGGGGCACTGCGATACCAGCATGACAAAGTGGTCAGACGGGTTTTGGGCAGTTCGCCGAGTTCTGTGACGGCACGCTGTAATTGTTTGAGGGGGGCGTCCAGGTTACTGCCAAGTCCGATGTAAACAACTTCCGTCATGTGGTCTGGTTGCTGCTGGCTGGCTTGCGTGGCCGACGACGACGTCTGCTGCGCTGTTCCCGCGGCTGGTCGAGGTTGCTGGCCATTTCATGACGCTTGTGTTCGTCCGCATCCTGATACCTTGTCCACCAGTCACCCAGACCGGATTCCAATTCTCCGGCATCCTCGCGGAGCAACAGGAAGTCGTAGCCGGCACGAAAACGCGGATTTTCCACTAAGCGCTGGGCTTGAGTACATGCGCGGCGGGGTAGGCGCAGTTGCAGTTCCCATATCTCCCGCATCGGCATGCTGAAGCGGCGGGGAATGGCTATCCGCTGGCAGGCACGATGTATAACGTCTCCTGCTGCCTGTTGCAGGGTGTAAATCGGTGAGGTGTTATCGCGTTCCAACTTTTTACGTGCTTCCTGCACAGCGGGCCAGAGCAGTGCTCCGAGCAGGAAGGCAGGCGTCACCCGCTTGTTCGCACGGATGCGTTTGTCGGTGTTGGTCATGGCCTGTTCAAGAAACGGGAGATAGTAGCCCGGATCATTTGACAGGGCTTCATCGGTGGCGGGGAACAAGAAGCGAAGCAGGCCGAATTCGCGCAGCAGGTGGAACGTAGCCAGTGCATGGCCGTTCATCAGTAGCTTGAGTAATTCATCAAACAGGCGGGCGGGCGGAATATCTGCCAGCAGGTGGCCCTGTTTGTGTATGGGGCGTGCGCTGTCCTCTTCTATGCTGAAACCCAGTTTGGCGGCAAAGCGTACAGCTCGCAGCATTCTCACCGGGTCTTCGCGATAGCGCTCCTCGGCATTGCCGATCACCCGTATCAGTCGCTGCTTGATGTCCCGCAGGCCATTGGCGTAGTCGAAAACACTATTGTCCTGGGGGTGGTAGTAGAGCGCGTTCATGGTGAAATCGCGGCGACAGGCATCCTCGGCGATGGAGCCAAAGATATTGTCGCGCAGCAACATACCCTTGGAGGAGCGGCGTGATTGATCTTTGCCATTATGCTCACTGGAGTGTTGAGCGCGAAAGGTGGTGACCTCGATGATTTCAGGTCCCATACGCACATGGACGATTTGGAAGCGACGGCCGATGATGCGGGCGCGTCGAAACAGGTTGCTGACCTGTTCGGGGGTGGCGTCGGTTGCGACGTCATAATCTTTGGGGTGCATGCCGAGCAACAGGTCCCGCACGCAACCGCCTACCAAATAGGCCTCGTAACCATCACTGACGAGCTGTTCGACCACCTTTTTGGCGCCAGAGGTAATTTGGCGGGCACTGATCGGGTGATCCCCGGAGGGAACAATGTGTGGTTCGCTGGAAACGACTGGAAGGTGGTTTTTGCGGAAGTATTTTGCGAGCTTTTTTAGCATGTTAGTGCGCTGGATCGAGAAAGGCGCATTCTAGCACAGGGGTGGCAAAATGGTTGTTTTCGCGGAACATGGGGTGTCGTGGGGGTTGGGCCGCAGACATTAAAAAAGGGAAACCCGGAGGTTTCCCTTGTATCCCATAGGCTGTAGGTCGACGGGTCTACCCCCCTTAATCAACCGGTTAGCAATCCATCCAATTGTTTATTTTTATTATTTATTTTTTTAATTATCAGCTGTTTTTATTGTGTCTCTAATATAGCAGGAAGCATGCCAGAAATAAAATTTATTTATCATACAATAAGTTAAATTATTTTTTGCGTGGTTCGCGATTTTTGAGCGGGTGGAATGTTACTTATCTACACATGCGGTGTTAAAAAAGGTAACGAACTGGAGAGTTGAGGGTTTACCCGGTCGTTTTACTTGCGGGGAATACCCAGTTTTTGGCGACGTTCCCACAGGCATTTTCGGCTGATGCCCAACTTTCTGGCCAGGTCGGTTTCACTCATCGCTTCCTGGTGCTCCAGCACAAACTGGGTGAAATAGTCCTCCAGAGAGAGGCCCTCCGGCGGATCGGTGTTCACGTGGCGGATGCTGCTGTGGGTGGTGCGAGAGGTGGACTCATCAATTTCCACCAGTGACAGATCAATTCCCAGCAGGTCGTGAGTGATCTGGTCGTTGTCATCACAGAGAATGGTGGCTCGTTCCAGTGAATTTTCCAGTTCGCGGATATTGCCGGGCCAGCGGTAAGTGGTGATGGCCTGGATGGCATCCGGGGCCAGTTTCAGGCCGTGCTTGTTGAGTTTCTCGCATTGTTTGGCTAACAGCATATCGGCGATTTCGAGTATGTCCTTGCCGCGTTCGCGCAGCGGCGGCAGATCGAGGTTGACGACATTGATGCGGTAAAACAGGTCTTCCCGGAAACGGCCCTGCTCACAGAGTTTCTTGAGGTTGCGGTGGGTGGCTGCTACCAAGCGTACATCCACCTTGCGGGATTTCACCGAACCGATGGGGCGCACCTCTTTTTCCTGTAATACCCGCAGTAGCCGTGCTTGTGCTTCCAGAGGTAGTTCTCCCACCTCGTCGAGAAACAGGGTGCCGCCATCCGCTGCAGCCACCAAGCCTTTGCGCGCGTCGGTGGCGCCGGTGAATGCGCCTTTCTCATGGCCGAATAATTCGGCCTCAATGAGGGTTTCGGGAATGGCCGCGCAATTCACACAAATCAACTGCTTGCGCGCTCGGGGGCTTTCATTGTGAATGGCGCTGGCGGCCAACTCCTTGCCGGTGCCAGTCTCGCCGTGGATCAAGACCGTGGCATCGGTTTTGGCCACTTTCTGGATGATGTTGTAGACCGCTTTCATGGCTTGGCTGGAGCCGATCATGCCACGGCCTGATAAGTCTGGCGCTTTCATGGGCCGAGCCGGTTTGGTGTTTTCCAGGATGCGGTGAACCGCGTCCAGCAACTCCTTGGGATCGAAGGGCTTGGGGATGTAATCGACTGCGCCCATGCGCATGGTTTCCACTGCCGACTTAAGGCTGGCGTAGCTGGTCATAATCAATACCGGCACATCCCCGGCCAGTTGAATCAGGTCTGTGCCAGGGGCGCCGGGGAGTCGCAGGTCGCTGATGATTAATGAGAAATCGGAAAGCTCGAATTGGTCGAGGGCATCCTGAATGCTGCGGGCCTCACTGGTTGAAAAGTGTTGACCGTTGAGTAATTTCTTGAGGGAGCTGCGAATGCTGTCTTCGTCTTCGACAATCAGGATGGAGTCCATGGAAAGCCTACTGCAAAGGAAAGTGTGCGAGCCGCTGATAGTGTTACCTTGATGTTACCGGGATGCAACCCCGGGGGACAACTACTACCGGGGATAACAGGACGGAGCTTACTGTTCTGGTGCCCCGGAGAAAACAGGGGGAGCACTCTGTAACGTTGAATTAGAAGATGGGGGCGGGTTGAAGCATCAGGTGCGGGATGGCTTCGCGCTGCCAGTGATTGACGCCCCAGGCGAGTAACTGCTCGGGCGTGGTGTGGCGCAACTCTTCTGGTGGCGTTAGCTTCAGCCATTGCAGAGCGGTCCACAGATTGAGAGTGGGAGAATGTTCATCTACTGCCTTGGCCAGGTTTTGCTTGCTGAGCTTGTGGCCTTGCAAATCGACGGCTACCGGTAAGTGACCGTAGAGCAGTTGGGAGAAGCCCAGCACCTGTTGGAGGTAAATCTGCCTGGCAGTAGAGTTCAGCAGGTCGCTGCCGCGGATAATATGACTGATCTGCTGAAAGGCATCATCTACTACCACCGCCAATTGGTAGGCAAACAGACCATCCTTGCGGAGTAACACGAAGTCCCCCACCGTCTGTTTGATGTGCTGCTGTTGCTTGCCCTGAAAGATATCCTCAAAGCCAATCTCGCTCTGTTCTGTCACACCTAACCGCAGTGCGTGTGGCCCATCAGTATCACCATCATGGGTGCAGCGGTGCAGATGTAGTCCACCGCGTTCTTTTAACTGTTGGCGGCTGCAGTGACAGGGGTAGACGATGTCTTGTTCCAGGAGCTGTTGCAGTACCTCCTGATAGGCTTCACTGCGTTGGCTCTGGTATAACACGGCGTCGTCCCAATACAAGCCGTGTGCCTCCAGTTGCTGGAGAATACGGTCGGCGGCGCCGGACATTTCTCGCGGCGGGTCGATGTCTTCCATGCGCACGAGCCAGCGCCCCTCATGGTGGCGAGCATCAAGGTAGCTGGCGACGGCGGTCGCCAGGGAACCAAAATGTAGGGGGCCGGTTGGAGAGGGGGCAAAGCGCCCGGTGTAAGGGGTTGCTGGTGATGGAACCATGCGGAGGAGTAGGAAGCGGCATAGCCGCTTCCATCAGTTATCAGCCACCAGTGAGTTGTTTTTCCCTGATTTCGTCGAGGGTTTTACAGTCCACGCAAAGGTTGGCGGTGGGTCGAGCTTCGAGGCGGCGGATGCCGATCTCGACACCGCACTGATCGCAGAAACCATAATCGTCGCTTTCAATACGCTCCATGGTGCTGTCGATTTTCTTGATGAGCTTGCGCTCACGGTCGCGGGTGCGTAGTTCCAGACTGAACTCTTCTTCCTGTGTGGCCCGGTCGGCGGGATCTGGGAAGTTGGCGGCCTCGTCTTTCATATGAGAGACGGTGCGGTCGACTTCTTCCATCAGTTCTCTTTTCCAGGACAGCAGGATTTTCTTGAAGTGTTCGCGTTGAATCTCATTCATGTACTCCTCGCCCTTTTTCTCTTTATAGGGAGAAAAGCCGTGGAGGGAGGCAACAGTGGCCGTTTCTGCTTTTTTTGGCATCTTTTCCAGTTCTCGGTAAGTTGCGAGACCCGCGTTTATAGTGCCAGTGGCAAAAATTTTCAAGTAAAAACGATTATTTTCACTACCTCATCTCATCGCCTTCCTATGCAGCTAGCCATTTTGCGGACATATCGCGGGTGCCGGGGTTGTAGGCATCACCTGGTATTCACTCCATAATGCCCAGCTAAATTGCCGGGCAGGGACAGTCAGCGATCCGGCGACAGTGAGATCAATAGCAATGAGATTGGCAAACCGAACCCGCAACCTTACCTCCTTTAAAGTGGTCGATTTTTTGGAGGCTGCTCAGGCACTGGAGGCAGAGGGGCGGGACATTATTCATATGGAGATCGGTGAGCCTCGTTATCCCACCGCTGACCCTATTGTCATGGCTGCCCGTCAGGCGCTGACAGACGGGCGTACCGGATATACACCGTCCTGTGGTATCCCCGAACTCCGACAGGCTATCGCTGACCACTACCAACGCTGTCATGGTTTGGATATTGACCCGCGCCGGGTGATCGTTACCACGGGCAGCAGTGCGGCGCTGGGTATGGTCTGCGAGCTGTTGTTGAACCCCGGTGATGGTCTGCTGTTGGCAGACCCCGGTTACCCCTGCAATCCCAACTTTGTGCGCCGCCTGGATGCCGAGCCGCAGCTGGTGCCGGTGAATGCCGCAGACAATTACCAACTGACGGGTGAGCTTGTGGCTCAGCATTGGCAGACCAATACTGTGGCGGCCATGGTGGCAACACCGAGTAATCCCACCGGCACCGTGATTGGTCGAGAACAGCTGGGGGAATTGCACCGCGCCGTGTCTGACCAAGGGGGCGCCTTGATCGTCGATGAAATTTATCACGGCCTCACATACGGGGACGCACCAGCCCCCACCATTTTGTCGCTGACTGACGACACGCTGGTGATCAACAGTTTTTCCAAGTATTTTGGTATGACCGGTTGGCGGTTGGGTTGGATGGTGGTGCCTGAGTCGGTGGTGGATACCCTGACGGTGATGGCGCAGAACTTCTACATCGCCAGCCCCAGTATCGCTCAGTATGCAGCATTGGCGGCATTCCAATCGGAAACCCTCGCTATCCTTGAAACGCGACGACAAGAATTTCGGCAGCGCCGGGATTATTTGGTGCCCGCTTTGCAGGCGCTGGGATTCGTCATCGGCCGCCCGCCGGAGGGTGCCTTTTATGTTTATGCCGATGTGTCAGCGCTTACCGACGATTGTGAAGCCTTTTGCTGGTGGCTATTGCGGGAACATGGCATTGCCTGCACCCCAGGCACGGATTTTGGTCACCACCTTGCGCGGCAACATGTACGGTTCGCCTATACCGAATCTCTGCCGCGGTTGCAGCTGGCCGTAGAACGACTGACGAAGGCTCTCACTTAATGATCATTAACCCCCACCTTGAGCAGGCGACTCTGCTCAAACGCTACAAGCGCTTTCTCGCCGACATTCGCCTCGACAGCGGTGAGCAAATGACGGTGCACTGTCCCAATACCGGCTCCATGAAAAACTGCTGGGCGCCGGAAACCCCCTGCTGGTTTTCTCGTTCTGATGACCCGAAGCGCAAGTTGCCCGGTACACTGGAAATCACCACCACCCCAGACGGCCATCTCACCGGCGTGAATACCGGAAGGCCCAACAAGCTGGTTCGAGAGGCGATTGAAAATGGTGTGATTGATGAGTTGCGGGGTTATGACGCCATCCGCCCGGAAGTGAAATACGGAGAGGAAAACAGCCGTATTGACCTGTTGCTCAGTACGGGTGACAGCCAGTGTTTTGTGGAGGTGAAAAACACCACATTAGGGGTCGGGAATGGCCGCGTGCTGTTTCCCGATGCTGTTACGGCTCGGGGTGCCAAGCATCTCCGTGAACTGATGACCATGGTGCAGCAGGGGCATAGGGCGGTATTGGTGTTCTGTGTGCAGCACAGCGGTGCGGTATCTGCTGGTCCTGCTGGCGAGATTGATCCGCTGTACGGCAAGACATTACGCGAAGCAATGGCTGTGGGGGTGGAAGTGCTGGCTTATGGCTGCAAGCTGTCGCCACAGGAAATTGTTATTGATCGTCCTCTGCCGTTTCGATTGGACTGATATGCTGTCTTTTCAGTTAGGCAAACAGCCCTTTTAGTGCATCCAGCGAGTCCTGCCCTTTCTTTTTTGCCACCACGGGGTCGCTGTTCCCCATGCCTTCTTTCTCAAGGTCTTCCTCGGGCAACTCATCGAGGAAGCGACTGGGGGTGGTTTCTGATATTTCCCCAAATAGTTTGCGTCGCGCCGCCATGGTCATGGTGAGGGTTTGGCGGGCGCGGGTAATACCAACATAGGCGAGGCGTCGTTCCTCTTCGATATTATCGTCATCAATGCTGTTGCGATGGGGTAGCAACCCTTCTTCCATGCCGATCAGAAAGACATGGGGGAATTCCAGCCCCTTGGCGGCGTGCAATGTCATCAATTGCACCTTGTCGTCGGCGGAATCCTCTTCCTGACGATCAAGGATATCCCGCAGAATCAGTTTGGCGATGGCGTCCTCTACGGCAGTGTCTCCATCGTCGTCTTCGGCGACAATTTCCATGTCGTCATGGGTCAGCAACTTCTTGATTTGCTCTACCAGGAAATGCACGTTTTCCATGCGCTTTTCTGCCACCGCGCCACTACTGGCGTTCTGGTGGAGCCAGCCTTCGTAATCGATATCATTGATCATTTCACGAATGGCGGCTACCGGATCGCCATTGGTGCAGTTGCTCGCCACCCCTTCGATCCAGCGACGGAAACGTTGCAGTCGTTCCAGATGGTGGGGCGCCAGCTGTGCCTGAAAGCCCATTTCGTCGATGGCGTCCATCATGGAAATCTGCCGTTGATTAGCATAATTGCCGAGCTTCTCGAGGGTAGAGGTGCCTATCTGGCGGCGCGGGGTATTGATGATGCGCAGGAAAGCGTTATCGTCGCCCCCATTCACCATCAATTTCAGGTAGGCCATGATGTCCTTGATCTCGCTGCGGGCGTAGAACGAGGTGCCACCGCTGAGTTGATAGGGAATGCCCTGCGCCTGCAGCTTCAGTTCCAGCAGGCGCGCCTGGTGATTACCGCGGTAGAGCACCGCGAAGTCGCGGAAGTGGCCGTTTTTGCGCAGTCGCAGATTGATGATTTCGTTCACCACCCGCTCGGTTTCTGCATCCTCATTGTCGGTACGAATGAGTCGCAAATGGTCGCCGGGACCCAGTTCACTCCAGAGGGATTTACTGAACAGGTGGGGGTTGTTGTCGATCAGTTGGTTGGCGGCGCGCAGGATGCGACCGGTGGAGCGGTAATTCTGCTCCAGCTTGATGACGTGCAGTTCCGGGAAGTCCTGCTGCAACTGCTGAAGATTCTCCGGTCTGGCTCCGCGCCAGGCATAAATAGACTGGTCATCATCACCGACGACAGTGAGTGCTCGTCTGTCGCCAACCAGTAGTTTGACCAATTGGTATTGGGCGAAGTTGGTGTCCTGGTATTCGTCTACCAGCAGATAGCGGATTCGATTTTGCCACTTTTCCAGTACTTCTGGAGATTGCAGGAACAGCAGGGTGGGTATCAGTATCAGGTCGTCAAAATCCACTGCGTTGTAGGCGCGCAACGCTTCACTGTAGCGTTTGTAGACCAAGGCGATGGCCTGCTCGCCGCCACTCGCGGCTTTTGACAGCGCCTCCGCCGGGGACAGTAGATCATTTTTCCAGTTGGAAATCTGGTGCTGCACAAGATCGAGGTGATCCGAGTCCAGATCCGAGTTCTTCATCATCAGTTCGCGCAGCAGGCTTTTGCCATCCTCGGCATCGAAGATGGAAAAGCCCGGCTTGAAGCCGAGTTGCTTGATCTCCCGGCGGATGATATTGAGGCCAAGATTGTGGAAAGTGGACACCGTCAGGCCGCTGGCTTCACGGCCACTGACCAGTTTTCCCGCCCGCGCTTTCATCTCCCGTGCCGCCTTGTTGGTAAAGGTGACGGCGGCGATGTGGCGGGCACTGATGCCGCACTGCTGAATCAGATAGGCGATCTTGCGGGTGATCACACTGGTCTTGCCGCTGCCGGCGCCGGCCAGCACCAGCAGGGGGCCATCGATATAGTGGACGGCGGCGCGTTGTTGCGGATTAAGTTTGTTCAAGCCTGTCTGCCGATGGCGGTTTCAATGGGCGGCGGATTGTAGCAACCGGGCATCAGAATGCCACCGGAACTTGGCCGTTATCCGAACACATATTTTCCGGGTGCCGGCCAAAGTACTTCATAACCACTCTCGGGCGCGCCCATTGGCGGCGGCTCGACTGTTTCGCTGCACTGCTGATCTAACCAAAGGTCTAGCACTGGCCACCAGGAGCCGGTGTGGGTCTCCTGGCTTGCGGTCCACCTGTCCGGGTCGATATAGAGGTCCATCGGTTCCTGGAAGGCCACCTGATAGCTGCGGCGGGGGTGTTCGGGGCCGCAGGCAATGCCCGCATTGTGTCCACCACTAGTGAGCAGGAAGGTGATATCGCTGCGGGCAATGCGGTGCAGCTTGTACACGGATTTCCAGGGTGCCACGTGGTCGGCAGTGGTACCTACGATGAAAAACGGTGCGCGGATGTCTTGAATGGCAACGGGTCTGCCGTCTACCAGGAATTTGCATTCCGCGAGACGGTTTTCCACAAACAGTTCGTGGAGATAGCGACTGTGCATGGCTGCCGGCATCCGGGTGCCATCGGCATTCCATGCCATCAGGGGAATGGGTTTGGATTCCCGGCCCATATAGTAGCGTTCTACGGCGGGGTTCCAGATCATGTCCTGGGAGCGCAAGGCTTTGAAAGCGCCACTCATATTGGCCGCTTCGAGGTAGCCATCGGTCCACATCATGCTGTCCAGAAAAGCCAGTTGGCTGGCGCCGATGAAGCGGGTTATTTCTCCGGCTTCGGTGAAGTCTGCTTGGGCGGCCAGCAGCGTCACACTGTTGATACTGTCATCGCCTTCCCTTGCCAGATAGGCGGCGCCGATGGACAGCAGTGTGCCGCCAATACAGTATCCCATTGTATTGATTTTCGTGTCGGGCACCACCGCCTTTACCGCGTCCATGGCGGCCAGGAATCCGGCTTTCAGGTAGTCATCCAGATCCAGTTCACGGTCCTCTTTCCCCGGATTTTTCCAGGAGATCATGAAGACGGTTTTACCTTGGCCGACCAGATAATTGACCATCGAGTTTTCCGGCAGTAGATCAAGGATGTAGTACTTCATGATCCAGGCCGGCACGATCAGCAGTGGCTCTTTGGCCACTGTCTCGGTGGCGGGACTGTACTGGATCACTTCAATCAGGTGGTTCTGGAAAATCACTTGGCCGGGGGTAATACCGAGATTTTCCCCTACCTTGTAGTCACCCATTTCCGGGCGATTGTCCTTCAGCAGTTTTTTCTGGATATCCCGTTGTGCATTGCCGATACCTTCCAGCAGGTTTTTGCCTTTGTTGTCCCAAGTGACCTTGAGGGCTTCCGGGTTGGTGGCCAGAAAGTTGGAGGGGGAGGCAATATCCAATACCTGTTCGTTCATGAAGTTAACCAGCTCGACGCTGAGCGGGTCCATCCCGGGGACATCGGCATCTGCTTCACGCAGCCACTCTAGGGCCATGCCATGCCCGCGGGCCAAAACGTTAAAGGGTAGCTTTTTCCAAAGAGCATGCTTGAAAAATGAGGAGGTTGGGAGGGGTGGCTCCTCGGTTTTTTCAGCGATGGTGCGTGCAGTATAGGTGGACAGTTGCAGCACTTTTTCGCTAAAGCTCTGCATTAACTTGAGGCGACGAGCCGGGGCGATAGACAGGTGTGCTAGCCAGTCTGTGTAGGCCAGGATCATCTGGATCGGCGATAGCCCCTGAGAGGCTTTGCCGATGATGGCTCGCAGGCGGGTATCAATTTTGTCGACAGTCTTATCGTTTAGGCGGGGAATTTCGGTAATCAGGTTGTCCAGTTCATCGATCACCTTGGAAATCGTTCTATCCGGTTTTTCGGTCACTCAATAATCCTCGATTTGAACGGACTGTGTCATTGAACCTATACCGGTTCCGTGACGATGTGATGAAGATTGCCATTGTGTCAGGGTAGAAATCAACGGCTGAATTTAATGCGGTAGCTTAATGCTTCTGTGAGGTGATTGATGGAAATGTTTTCACATTGGTCCAAATCGGCAATGGTTCTGGCCACTTTTAATATCCGGTGCACCCCTCTCGCTGACAGCCCCAGCTGTTCAGTGGCCCGTTGAATAAGTGTTTTCTGGGTGTCGTCCAGTATGCAGTGACTGCGAAGTTGCTGATTGCTCAGTTTAGTGTTCAGTTGCCCGGAACGATGATATTGCCTCGCTCGGGCATTAATTACCCGCTGCAGTACTTCTTTGTTGCCATCTCCTTCATCAGAGGGTGACTCCAGAAGCTGGCCGCTGAGTAGGCTAGGAACTTCTACCAGTAGGTCAATACGATCCAGTAACGGGCCGGAGATTTTTTCCCGGTAGCGGCGAACCTGATCTGGGGTGCAACGACAGCGCTCACTGCCAAGATACCCACACGGGCAGGGGTTCATGGCGGCAATTAACTGAAAATTGGCAGGGTAGCGGGTTTGTGCCTGTACCCGGGAAATCAGTATTTCGCCGGATTCCAGTGGTTCACGTAGAACTTCCAGGACTTTGCGGGGAAATTCCGGCAGTTCATCCAGAAACAGCACCCCGTGGTGAGCTAATGAAATCTCTCCGGGCCTTGGGATACCGCCTCCGCCCACCAGTGCGGTTGCGGAGGCGGTGTGGTGAGGTGCTCGAAATGGAGGTTGTGATAGCGCCCCGCGCAGGCCAAGCCCCGCTACAGAATGAATGGCGGCAACCTCCAACATTTGGTTGGCCTGAAGAGGTGGCAGGATAGCTGGCAGCCGCATAGCCAACATGGTTTTCCCGGTGCCTGGTGGACCGCTAAAGAGCAGGTTGTGACCTCCTGCTGCGGCAATTTCCAATGCTCGTTTTGCTTGGTGCTGGCCGACAATGTCACGCAGGTCTGGGGTGTCTGCCTGTACAGCGTTGCATACAGGCAGTTCGTGGGGGCTAATTAATTGATTGCCGTTGAGGTGGGCGCACACTTCCAGGAGATGACTTGCCGGATAGACGGTGGTGTCTTGGCTGAGAGCAGCTTCATCGGCATTGCCCCTGGGAACGATTAACTTGCGTCCAGCTCTTGCGCAGGCCAGGGCGGTGGGTAAAACGCCATCAATGGGCCTCAATTTGCCGGATAAGGCCAGTTCTCCTACCGCCTCAACTTGCTCCAGTGCGTCAAGGGGAAGCTGTTCAGACGCGGCGAGGATGCCGAGGGCAATGGCCAGGTCAAATCGACCACCTTCCTTGGGGAGGTCGGCAGGGGCAAGATTGATGGTGATACGCCGGGCGGGAAACTCAAAATGGGCATTGAGCAGGGCGCTGCGGACGCGATCCTTGCTTTCCCTGACGGCAGTCTCTGGCATGCCGACGATGGTGAGTCCTGGCAGCCCATTGGATAGGTGGACTTCTACTGTGACAGGTGGGGCGTCAATGCCCACCTTGGCTCTGCTGTGAACAATGGCGAGTGCCATGTATACCCTCCTTGGTATTGCTCATTAGTGGTGCATCATCCCGATGCGCGGATGAATCGGATTGTTCAATCCTGCTGATCGGCAATGCGTGCTTCCATTTCAGCCAGCTGTTTTTCCAGTTGCTCAAGTTTTTCCCTGCTGCGGGCAAGGACTGCCCGTTGGGCATCAAACTCATCGCGGGTGACGAGATCCAGCTTGTCAAAGGTGGCTTGGGCCGCAGCCTTGATCTTCTGCTGCAGTTCGCTGCCAAGCAACTCAGCCCCCGGGGTGATGACACCGTTCAGTTGCTGTAGAAACAGATTGAGTAATTCGTCGGGTTTCATGGCGTAAAAGTCCACTGTGCGAGAAAGGGCTATTTTAGAGGCATTGTCTTCGGTGTACAGGTGCGGGCATAAGTAGCGGGAAATATTTTTAGTCCCTTTTTGGTGCCTATTGATGCCTTGCCCTATATTTTAAGCACCAATAAGGTGCGTTTTTCTGAAAAAAGGTGGTTTTGTCGTGGTTATCTCGGGGGTGAGCAGGTTGGCATGGGGCATGCATAAACCTTAAGCGTGCGACCGCCAATCAATGATGTCGCGCTCGTTAAATTTAAATTGCTGTTGTTTATATTTTTGGAGAAGCATATGAACACGTTCAAAAAATCCCTGATTGCAACTTCTATTGCATTGACCTTGCCGGTTGTTGCGAATGTTGCCCAGGCGTTTGAAACATCTGCCAACGTAACATTGACCACCGACTATAAGTTCCGTGGTATTTCGCAAACTGATACTAGCCCTGCTGTTCAGGGTGGTTTCGATGTGGCCTTTGATAACGGTCTCTATGCTGGAACCTGGGGTTCCGTGGTTGACTTTCAAGACCCTGATGGCTCCGACGCGGACATGGAGCTTGATTACTACTTCGGTTTCGGTGGTGAGA
The DNA here is from genome assembly GCA_947259505.1 of uncultured Porticoccus sp. GTDB lineage: Bacteria > Pseudomonadota > Gammaproteobacteria > Pseudomonadales > Porticoccaceae > Porticoccus. The sequence continues at coordinate 65,733 of CAMYLT010000003.1, forward strand.
TCAACGAATCACTGAGCTATGACCTTGGTTATATCTACTACGACTACCCAACTTCAAACGAAAGTAATTTTGGCTTCGGTAATCGTGATCTGGATTACCAGGAAATCTACGCCAGCATGTCCTTCAATGATTTGACTGTTGGTTTTGCCTACTCCGATGACTATTGGTTGGAGACCGGCGAGTTTTATTACGTGTATGCCGATTATGGCTTTGAGCTGCCCGGCGGTTTTGGCCTGGGCCTGCACTACGGCTATAACGACTTCGAATTCGCTTCTGATGACAGTGATCTAGAAGATGCAAGTGAGGCTTTCCTGGGTGATGGCGAAGACAGTTATTCCGATTACTCCATTAGCCTGAGCAAATCCTATTTGGGTCTGGACTTCGCTCTGAGCTGGATTGATACCGACTTGGATGAAGATGAGTGCTGGGGCACCGACTGGTGTGACAGCTCTGTAGTTTTCTCTGTCAGCAAAAGCATGTAATTGACCGGCGGCGCCCCCGGTAACGGGAGCGCCGCTATCCCTGAGGAGCAATGCGATGAAAATGATTACAGCAGTTGTCAAGCCCTTCAAACTCGATGATGTGCGTGAAGCACTGGCTGCCATCGGTGTGCAGGGTGTGACCGTCACAGAAGTAAAAGGCTTCGGCCGTCAAAAGGGGCACACCGAGCTCTATCGCGGTGCCGAATATGTGGTGGATTTTCTGCCGAAAGTAAAACTCGAACTGGCCCTTGCGGATGACATGGTCGACGGTGCTATTGAGGCGATCACTTCCGCCGCCCAGACCGGCAAGATTGGTGATGGCAAAATCTTTATTACAGATTTGCAGGAAGTCATTCGAATCCGCACCGGTGAAACCGGCGTGGAAGCGGTCTAAAGAGACGGGAGATTAGAACAATGAGTCCTGATATTATTGAAGTTAAATACGCGCTGGATACGTTTTACTTTCTGATAACCGGTGCGTTTGTTATGTGGATGGCGGCAGGTTTTGCCATGTTGGAAGCCGGCTTGGTTCGCGCTAAAAACACCACAGAAATTCTCACCAAGAACGTGGCCTTGTTTGCCATTGCCTGCACCATGTATCTGCTGATGGGTTACACCATTATGTATGGTGGTAGTGCTGGCGGTATTCTGCCTGATGCTTGGTTTGGTAATGGTATTGCCAATGCCACGGCTGAAGAAGTGTTAGCCAGTAATGGAGATATTTATTACTCCGGTGCTTCCGATTTCTTCTTCCAGGTTGTCTTTGTGGCAACAGCCATGTCAATTGTTTCCGGTGCCGTTGCTGAGCGGATGAAGCTCTGGGCCTTCCTGGTGTTCGCAGTTGCCATGACTGGCTTTATCTACCCGATGCAGGGTATGTGGAAATGGGGTGGTGGCTTCCTTGACGCCGCAGGCTTCCAGGATTTCGCGGGTTCCGGTGTGGTTCACCTTTGCGGTGCTACTGCTGCGTTGGCCGGTGTCTTGTTGCTCGGTCCTCGTAAAGGCAAATACACCGCCGATGGTCGTATCAATGCGATTCCTGGCTCCAACATGCCATTGGCGGCGCTGGGTATGTTCATCCTTTGGATGGGCTGGTTCGGCTTCAATGGTGGTTCCGAGCTAAAAGTATCTGATATTGGTGAAGCCAATGCCGTTGCAGATGTGTTTGTAAACACCAACGCGGCTGCTTGCGGTGGTTTGATTGCTGCATTGATTGTTGCACACCTTGTGTTCGGCAAGGCTGACTTGACCATGGCCGTCAACGGCGCACTGGCTGGCCTTGTGGCGATCACTGCTGAACCCCTGAATTGGGGTGGTATCGGTGCCACCGTTATTGGTGCTGCCGGCGGCATACTGGTGGTATTCGCTGTTCTCGGCATTGATAAACTGAAGATAGATGACCCGGTCGGTGCGATTTCTGTGCACGGCGTAGTGGGCATCTGGGGACTGATTGCCGTTTGCTTCTCTGGCAATGAGGACGCGACACTGGTTGGTCAGTTGACAGGTATCGGTGTTATTTTTGCTTGGACCTTTGTAACCAGCCTGATTGTTTGGGCTATCCTCAAAGCCACTATGGGTATCCGTGTGGGTGAGCAGGAAGAATACGAAGGTGTGGATATGTCTGAATGTGGCATTGAAGCCTATCCGGAATTTACTGGTAGCGCTAAGTAATCCTTTCTCGGTTGCGGGGGGTTGGCTGATGAGGCCAATCCCCTGCTTTTTTATGGGTGTTGATTACCCGAGCAAAAGGTGCAATTTTCCGTAGGAACGTGTATCTTTTTCTATCTCTATAACAACGAAAAAAGCACAAGGTAAACTCATATGAAGCTTATTACAGCCATTGTTAAACCCTTCAAACTGGATGATGTACGCGAAGCGCTGGCAGAAGTGGGCGTTCAGGGCATTACCGTAACGGAAGTTAAGGGTTTTGGCCGTCAGAAGGGTCACACTGAACTGTATCGTGGTGCTGAATACGTAGTCGATTTTCTGCCAAAGGTGAAACTGGAAATTGCGGTAGATGACAACCACACAGACACAGTCGTCGAGGCAATTACCAAATCGGCCCAGACCGGTAAAATTGGTGATGGAAAGATCTTTATTTCTGAATTGGAAGAAGTTATTCGTATTCGCACCGGTGAAACCGGCAGTGATGCAATCTAAGTCGGGCGCTGAGTTAACTCAGCGTTCGCTCAGCAGGTAACAGCGTTCCAAAAAAGCGCGACATTTTTCTACGGAATCAAGCTCGCGCTCTTCCACAATCAACAAATCTGGGCAAGCTGCTTTCATGGCGCTTACCAGTAGTCCATCCCCATTCCAGCTTGTTGCATCTTGGTTATTTTTGATTGGTGTCGAACCTGCTCCACAGCTGGGAGAGCGGGATTTCACGATGTAAGCGCACAGCTCCGGTGCCTGCCGGGCGGCAAATTGGTGCGCACTGTGATTGAGAGACTCTGTCGCATCTAGGTGTGGTGTCTCTAGGCCGATGGCCGAGACCTGTCCATCCGGTTGGCTAACCAGATGAATAGGTGGCCTCGGCACTCCTAGCCCCGCATCCACTTCAGGGCAGAATATTTTCAGATCAAGCCACGGCTCAAGTTCTTGCATAATCAGCTCGTGGTATTTGTGGTCGCCGTCATAGCGCACTTCCTGGCCCGTCAGGCAGGCGCTGATACCCACTTTGGGTTGGCTTTCCCGATGCATGGTCATGTGAATAGCAGAGAGATCAGTCATGTTCTGGTCTATTTCGTTATGGGTTAATGATCAGGTCGAAAACAACCTGAATGTTGTCCTGATAAACCAATTGATCTGGTAAATAAGTTCCCGGCCTTGAGGCAGAGGAACGCAATAATTGTGCCGATTCAATGCCAGCATCTTGCGTCTTGGGACTGTATAGGGGGGTGTTGCTGTGATAATCGATGCGGACAATCTGGCCCAGCTCGGCACCGTAGGCTTTGGCCAGAGCCGATGCTTTCAATTTTGAGTCAGCGATGGCGAGCTGGTGGGCGTTCAGTTGATGCTCGTCGGCATTGCTGTTTTCGTAGCGAAGATTGTCGATTCCCTCGAGTCGTTGTGACAGCGCCTGATCTATAACATGCGTGAGTTGTTCGAGTCTGTGCAGGGTCACTGACAGCGTTCTGACTGCTTCATAGCCGCTGAAATGGCGGCTGCCATCAGTGTGTTCATAGCGTGGATAGACGCGAAGTGAGGATGCCACTACATCCTTCTGATCAATCTTCATCTCTTTGAGCTGGTCGAGGAACCGGTTAAGACGGTCATCGACGTCCCTTTTGGCCTCCTCCCCTGACTTTCGGGTGGCCCGGACGCTGAGATCAATAATGGCGGTGTCTGCACTGGCCCTTACCTCGCCATGACCATTAGTGGAGAGCAGACGGCGGTTGGTGTCGTCGTCAGCCAGGGCTGCGAGTGAGAAAGTCAGCAAGCAAAACAGAAGAATATTGCGCACAGTGAGACTCCATGTGTGGTGCAGAACGGAGGACGTTAGAGTCTTGAGCGTCAAAAAAGTTTTCAAGAAAACAGACTATTTTGGGCCCAGTGTCAGGAGCACGGGTTGTTCTGCCAGGGAAGGCTAATGGATGGCGATGGGGGTGCTCAATCGGTGTTGTTTTTTCGCTTTGCGCGAGGATGTGCCTGGTCGTAGATTTTTGACAGGTGTTGGAAGTCGAGATGAGTGTATATCTGCGTGGTAGAGAGATTGGCGTGACCAAGCAATTCTTGTATGGCGCGCAAATCACCGCTGGATTCTAACAGGTGGCTAGCAAAGGAATGACGCAGCATATGGGGATGCACTTTGCCTTGCATACCCTGCTCCAGGCTAATCAGCCGCAGCCTTTCCTGAACAGTGCGGGGCGAAATGCGACTGCCTCTGGAGGAAATAAAGATAGCTGTCTGATCTGTTGCTGCCTTTTCGTTTCGCCTTTTCAGCCAATGTAATAGGGCTTTGAGCGCGTGACTGCCCACCGGCACCTGTCGCGTCTTGCCACCTTTGCCGGTGACCCGCACCAGTTGATCGGCGAAATCGAGATCGGTCAGGTTGAGGGATGTCAGCTCGGACAGGCGCAGGCCGGATGAGTAAAACAACTCGATCATGGCTCTGTCACGGCATTCCACCCAGCTATCGCCGCGGGTGGACACAAACTGGCTGGCCTGATCGACATCCAGTGTGTGTGGCAGTTTTTTGGGCGCCTTGGGCGCAGAAATGCCAGCAGATGGGTTGGATCTGACCCACTGGTGTTTCAGGGCATAGTTGAAAAAGGTGCGCAGGGAGGACAGCCAGCGTTGCAGGCTGCGCCCGCCGAGACCGCGATGGTGAAGCTGTGACATGCAGAGCCGAACGTGCTGGCTGGTGAGCATCGAGGCACTTGGGATCTGTTGCTGCGTACACCAGTCAGACAGTTTATTCAGATCGCGAATGTAACTGTTTACGGTGTGGTGAGAGAGTCTGCGTTCACTTCTCAGATGCTCCTTGAACTGGGCAATCTGATCAGCGAGCTGGCTGCTCATCAGCAGAAGTGGCGATTAGCTATCAAGCCGGGGAATAATCCGGCTCAGTACTTCGGCAATATAGCTCAAGAAGAGAGTGCCCATACTGCTGCGATAAAAATTAGGATCACTGTTGCCGATGGCGAGAATACCGAAAACGCTCCCTTGCGTGAGGGGAACCGCAGCGACAGAACCCACTCGATTGGCGTCATCCCCGAAAAGAAACGCCAACTCTTCGGTACCGAGAATACCGCAGATGGCGCGGTTGTTACGGAGGAGGGTGCCTATGTGATGATTGGCTTCATCTTGGCTGACAATGCGAGTGTGAGCAGATCTAAGCTTGAATGGATGATCGCCGATGAGGATGAGACTGTAAAATTCAACCTGGAAGTCGGTATCGAGACTGGTCGAAACGGCGTCCAGTACGTTGGCCTTATTGCCAGTTTCAAGCAGGGTCAGGATCAGCCGTTTGGTTTTTTCAAACAGCTTGTCGTTGGCCTTGGCAGAGTCCAGCACACCATTGAGACGTTGACGCATCTCCAGATTGCGCTCGCGCAGTACTGAAACCTGACGCTCAATAAGTGAGATTGCAGCACCGCTTTCATGGGGCAGACTAATCATCTCCAGCAGTTCCGGGTGGTCTTCAAAGAAACCCGGGTGTTGCTGAAGGTAGGCTTTAACCTGTTCAGGAAGCAGTTCGGTCAGTGTGCAGGGAGCTTGTTGTTGCGTGGTCATATTCTTATCCGCCCATGGAACACCGTGGTGGCGTTTCCAGTCATGATTACCGGGTGGTCTTCGCCAGACCACTGGATTTTCAGGCTCCCACCGGGGAGATTCACGGTTACTGGGGAGTCTATCAGGTCTTGTAATTGACCGGCTACTACCGCAGCACAGGCTCCGGTGCCACAGGCCAGTGTTTCCCCGGCACCTCGTTCATAGACGCGCAGATTAATCTCATGGCGACTGACAATCTGCATAAAACCGACATTGACCCTTTTGGGGAAACGTTGGTGGCATTCCAGCGCTGGTCCAAGACTGTCAACTGGTGCGCTATTCACATCATCCACTACCAGTACCGCGTGGGGATTACCCATTGATACGGCGCTAATGGTCAATTGTTGGCCGAGGGCTTCAATCGGATAACGGATGGCCTTTGTTTCAGCCTGAAAGGGAATTTGGGCGGGCTCGAGTACCGGTACCCCCATGTTCACTTCGATCAGGTTATTGCGTTGCACGTGCAGGGTAATGATGCCGGTGGCTGTCTCCACCCGGATATCGCTTTTGCCGGTGAGATGCCGGTCTCGCACGAATTTGGCAAAGCATCGTGCACCGTTGCCACACTGCTCTACTTCGCTGCCATCCTGATTGAAAATCCGGTAGCGAAAGTCCACATCGTGCCTGGTGGGAGGTTCAACCAGAAGAATTTGGTCGCAACCGATGCCGAAACGACGATCGCCCAGTCTGCGAGCCAGGTCTGGGGTCATCTCGACTTCTTGTGAAACACCGTCGATGACGACAAAATCATTGCCCAAACCGTGCATTTTGGTGAAGCGTAGTAACATGCGGTTGTGCTTATATTCCTGTGTTCTCATTACACCTGTTCTCAGGTATTCCTTGTGGGTTATACAGGAAGAATGGTCTCGCCGCGAATCAGATCCTCTACTGTCTCTCGCTGTCTCACTTCGAAGGCCTGCTCGCCATCCACCATGATTTCCGCAGCCCGTCCGCGGCTGTTGTAATTGGAACTCATGGAAAACCCGTAGGCGCCAGAAGAGGCGACACACAGCAGGTCGCCGGATTCAATCGCCAACGCCCGATCTTTTCCCAGAAAGTCGCCGGTTTCACAAACAGGTCCGACGATATCCCAGTTTAATGTCGTGTTATCAGGCCTGGGTTTTACCGGGTCGATATTGAGCCATGCCTGGTAGAGAGCCGGTCGGATCATGTCATTCATGGCAGCATCGACAATGGCAAAGTTTTTCTCGTCACCTGGCTTCAGATATTGGACTCGGGTGAGCAGCACGCCAGCATTGGCCGCAATGGAGCGGCCTGGTTCAAGCACCAGGGTCAGGTTTCTATCACCGAGTTCATGGCGTAAAGCGGCAATATAGTCGGCGGGGTGAGGCGGTTGTTCATTCTTGTAGCGCACACCCAGTCCACCGCCGAGATCTATGTGTTTCAGGGAGATTCCTGATGCAGCAAGTTCATCCACCAGCGCCAGCACTCGGTGCAGGGCGTCAATAAAGGGCGCCGTGTCCGTCAGTTGTGAGCCGATGTGGCAGTCTACGCCGATGATATTCAGGTTGGTCAGATCCATGGCCCGCAGGTAAACCTCTGGGGCGCGATGGATATCGATACCGAACTTGTTCTGCTTGAGACCGGTAGAGATGTAAGGGTGGGTATTGGCATCCACATCGGGATTGACCCGCAGGGAGATATTGGCCACCTTGCCACAGTCTCCGGCCACTTGGTTCAACACCTCCAGCTCGGCTTCGGATTCCACATTGAAACAATGAATGCCTGCCTCCAATGCGCGAGCCATTTCCTCTGGCAGTTTACCGACACCGGAAAAGATCACTTTTTCGGCACTGCCACCGGCGGCGAGTACGCGTTCCAGTTCGCCCACAGAGACAATGTCGAAGCCCGCCCCCAGTCTGGCTAGTACGTTGAGTACACCGAGATTGGAGTTGGCTTTGACGGCATAACAGATCAAATGACTGCAGTCGCTGAGAGCATTTTTGTAGCCCATGAAGTGATCGGTCAATGCCGCCCGGCTATAGACGTAGGTGGGCGTGCCGTAGCGTTCAGCAATGGTGGTCAATGCCACCCCTTCGGCGCAGAGCTCGCCGTTGCAGTAGGTAAAGTGTGTCATGGTGTCTGGGATCTGTTAGCTGGCGGTCAGGACTGTTCAGCGTCGGCGGGTGCTTCCGGAACCGCAGGAACTTCTTCAACTGGCTCGGGTGGCAGGTACAAAGGCCCCTTGTTACCGCATCCGGACAGACCAATAGTGGATAGCGCCGCCAGCAGCACCAATGCAAAAACTCGTTGCATGGAAAAACCCGTCGTTTGAATTTTGATAAGCAGACGAGTATACCGGCTGTAGCCCGTTACACTCAATCGCGTATACTCCTGCGAACCACTTTCTTATGCTGTTTTGGAGTCCTGTTGCCGTGAATGAGTCTGAATTCAATGACCTTGCTGATGAGTTGATGTTGGCGATCGAAGAGGCTATTGATGAAAGTGGTAACGACATTGACTATGAAATCTCTGCCGGAGTGATGAGCCTGACGATAGAGGCGGATGGCTCGAAGGTAATCATTTCCCGCCAACCGGTAATGGCCCAGATTTGGGTGGCCGCGAAATCTGGCGGATTCCACTTTAACCACAGCAACGGACAATGGCGGTGCTCCACCACGGCCGAATCGCTACCGGAACTGATAAGTCGGGTGTGCAGTGAGCAGTCCGGCGAGTCTGTGATATTGCATTTCTAGGGCGTTGACGCAGGATTAAGTCTTACGCCGACGCCTGTAGAGGTTATGTCACTCAGTGCCGCAACGGTGCGACTCCGACCTGTGGCATATCAGCCAGACCAATATCCCTTGCGTGCTGTTCAAAGCCCTTGTTGCGCCAGAAGAAAGCGCCGGGCATGGTGGTGGGGATCACCAGTACGTAGAATAGTGCGCGTCCCATCAGGCTGCTGGCAACTAGCGCCAGCGCCAGCATTGTCAAACCGATGAGCCCGACAGTCGGCCCCATGTCAAACGCCGTTAATCCAACTCCAGAGAGTATTCCGAGTCCTAGCAGGCCATTTCTCAGCCAATAGCTGTTGCCAAAGGTGGTGCGTTGGACGTAGTGAGAGGCGGCGCCTTCGTGTTCCGCTGCTGTCATATCCAGGTTGTGGCACCACAGACCAATGGCTTCGATGGCGGCACCTGCTGCAATAAGCGCGGCAAGCAGGCGAGTGGCCGGTGCGCTGTCAAGCCCGGTCAGCAACAGAGTCGGCAGTAACAGTACCCCAAGAGCGATGGTGCCGAGGGACAGGGCGTTGCCATAAAAACTGGTGGCGACTTGCCAGTGGTTCCAGAACGGCCGCGCCGGAATACGGTAACAACGGTTCATGTAGTAGAGGCCGACAGCACCGGAAACGATGGCAAGGTAGCCGAAGGTGGCCGCCGGTGTCGCCAAGGTGTCGGGTTGGATCAGTTCGCTGACTGGCATGCCGAATAGGCTCTGCCAGAGGCTGGCAAACAGGGCGTTGGCCGGCAGCTTGCACAGCAGGTGGAGGCCGAGGAAGGCCATGAACAGGGCGATGCCCAGTCCCTCGCGGCAGACCGGTGAGTGTCTCAGGTTGTTGAAGCCGCGAAAGAAGCGCAGCGGTTTGCCGAGGTGAGTGGTGGACAGATACAGGCCCAGTGCCACCAGTCCCAGACTCAGTGCCAACAACGGGACGTACAGGGTTTGGCCGCCAAACCATTGCAGTGCTGGAATACCCGCCTGGGCACCGAAAAAGGCGATGGCGAAGGCACCGATGGCCGCTTGTGACATCAGGGTAAACAGCACCAGCGGGTTTTCACGGGAACTGAGACGTGTCAGGTTCCAGGCGCGACTGGTGCCCTGCTTCCTGTCCACCACCGGTTTGTAGTTACCGTCTGCGGCCTTGTGGTACTTCACCGGTGCTGAGTCGGTGCGTTTCATTTCCTCCGGCAGTTCGCGGGTCTGCTGGAAGCGAATATTTGGGCGAGTAATGCTGGGGTCGGGGAAACCGGGAATCGAAATTTTAGCCTGTTCGCGGTTTTCCGGGATGTTTTCCACCACCCCGAAGTCCAGCGCGTTGCCGACACAGGCGGATACGCAGGCGGGCTTCAGGCCGACTTCCAGGCGATCCACACACATGTTGCACTTGGATACCTGTCCTTCAACCGGGTCCAGCTGAGGGGCGTTGTAAGGACACACCCAGGTACAGTAGCCACAGCCGAAGCAGGTATCCGGGTCCTGTAGCACCGCACCGTATTCCGCGTGCTTGGTGTAGGCGCGAGTCGGGCAGCCCTTCAGGCACACTGGGTCGTCGCAATGATTGCAGGCCATGGAGATATTGAGACGCTGGTAGTCCGGATAGCTGCCGCCCTCGACATAGCCCACCGAGCGGAAGGCCAGATGCGCCGGGGTTTCATTTTTCTCGGCGCAGGCGGACTCGCAGGCGTGACAGCCGATGCAATTATCGGCGGTAAAGAAGAAGGCGTGCTGCTTGTTGCGATTAGGGTTGCAGCCGACTTCCGGATTGTCGTTGATGAACAGCGGGCGCTCTTTCGGCAGCTGCCCTCCGGTCAGGTCCAGCAGGTCGATCTTCTGGCCGTAGCGATTGGTGTCCAGGATCGCCTTGTCGGATAGAAAGGCATAGGGCTGTTCCTGGGTGCGGACTTCCCACAAGGTGCTGCCATCGGCTTGCTGGATTTCAATCATCTCCGGCTTGGCCGTTAGCTCTTTTACTTCGCTATTCATCTGAACGGTACCCTCTGCCCTTAAAAACTGCGTCGTTCAAGGTTCAATTGTGCGGCTTCGACTTGATCCACCTGCTCAATGCGCACGGCGCACTGTTTGAATGCCGGCTGTCGTGAATAGGGATCCAGCAGTCCCAGGGTCAGGCGGTTGACGCAATCGTGGAAGTGAAACGGAATAAATACCATGTCCCGGGGTACCCGGTGGGTCAGCTGTGCCAGCACCACGGCGTCGCCGCGGCGAGATACCAGTCGCACATAGGTCTGGTGCTCAACGCCCAGCGCCTCGGCCGCATCGGGATTGATTTCCATATAGGGCGTGGGGCTGAACTTGTTGCAGTTGCCGATCTTGCCGGTGCGGGTGCGGGTGTGGAAATGTTCCACCACGCGGCCGCTGTTGCACCAGAACGGGTATTTTTCGTCGGGTTTTTCGTTGTTGTCGCGGAATTTCACCGAGATCAGGTTGGTGCGGCCGTCGGGCGTCTGATATTGGCCGTCTGTGTAAAGGCGGGGGCTGCCTTTTAAGCTGTCGTCTCCCTGACTGTATGGCCATTGAATGCCCTTGGCCTGCTCGATTTTGTCGTAGCTCATGCCGGAAATATCCAGGGTGCGACCGGCACCGATGGAGAGATGCTTCATTTCCTCGAAAGCACCTTCCGGAGTTTCCGGAAAGTAGATCTTGTTACCATTCTCGAAGCGCTTGGCCATCTGGTTGAAAATCCAGAAGTCCGGTTTTGAATCGCCATAGGGGGCGATCACATTGCGGGTCAGGTTGACGCGCCGCTCGGTGTTGGTGTGGCAGCCCTCTTTCTCGGCCCACACCGCGGCGGGCAGGAACACATCGGCGTATTCGTTGGTTTCCACGTCCTCGTAGACATCCTGCACAATCAGGAAATCGAGCTTCTCGAACATCTTGCGGATGCGTGGCTGGTTGGCCATGGAAGTCAGCGGATTGGTGGCTACCAGCCACAGGCCGCGGATCTCTCCGCTTTCAATGGCGGGGAAAATGTCGGTCTGGGTGAGGCCGCGTTTTTCCGGGAAGAAGGATTCATCGACGCCCCAAAAATTGGCGATTTCCTGGCGGTGCCGGGTGTTTTTCAGCGCCCGGTAACCGGGCAAGCCGGAGCAGGACGACCATTCGCGGGTACCCATGGCGTTGCACTGGCCGGTGATGGAGAGGCTAGTGCCGCCGGGCTTGCCGATATTGCCGGTGACCAGATTGAGGTTGTTGATGTTGGCTACGCCGTCGGAGCCGTGGGTGCTCTGGTTGATGCCCATGGTCCAGATGGACATGGCGCAGCCGGCTTTGGCGTAAAGCCGGGCCACATGGCGGATCATGTCCTCATCGATGCCGCAGATATGCTGTGCCTGGATGGGGTCGTAGTCCGCCACAGTGACTTTCAACTCTTCGAAGCCGTTGGTGTGGGCGTCGATGTAGGCTTGATCCTGCAAGCCCTCGTCAAACATCACATACAGCATGGCATTGATCAGCACACAGTCGGTACCGGGGGTGATGGGCAGGTGAATATCGGCAAACTGGGCCAGCATAGTGACTCTTGGGTCGATCACGATCATCGGGAAATGGCGTTTTTCACGGGCTTCCTTGAGGCGCCAGTAGATGATCGGATGCTGTTCCGGCAGGTTGGAGCCGAAGGCCATCAGGCACTCGGTGTGTTCAAAGTCATCGTAACAGCCGGGCGGGCCGTCGGAGCCGAACGAGCGCTTGTAGCCGGATACCGCCGAGGCCATACACAGGGTGGTGTTGCCGTCGTAGTTGTTGGTGCCGATACAGCCGCGTACCAGCTTGCCGAGGGTGTAGAACTCCTCCGTCAGCAGTTGGCCGGTGGAGACGACAGCGAAAGAGTCGCGTCCGTATTTTTCCTGAATCTCACGGATCTTGGCGGCACTGGTATCCAGCGCCTGATCCCAGCTTGCCGGTTGAAACTTTTCCTGTTTAGTTGCGCGCATCAGCGGCTGTGAGCCACGCCCGGGTGAGTGGAACAGGTCGTGTTCCAGAATACCCTTGATGCAGAGCTTGCCGCGGTTGACGTCGGCGCGAGCATGGCCGCGACTGGTGACAATCTTGCCGTCATCGTCGAGTCCGATTTCAATGGCGCAACCGGTAGAGCAGTAATTACAGGTGGTGTACTTCCACTCCTTGACCTTTTTAGCTGGAATCAGGATGGGCTTACGTTTCTTGCGTCCAAACAACATGGTTTATTCTCGGTCGGGATACGTGCTCAGCTATTCCTGTTGGCGAGTATCACCTGCTCGCCGATGAGTTCGACGTTGTATGCCGGGACCTTGATCTCGTCCTGTTCAACGCACTGGCCGGTGATCAGGTCAAAGTGTTGTTTGTACAGCGGTGAGGCCACCACTAGTTGCCCCTGGATGTCCCCGACGATCCCCCGAGACAGCACATTGGCTTTGCCGAGGGGATCCCAGTTGCCGATGGCGTAGACCGGAGGCTCCTCCTCTGGCAGGTAAAAAACCGCTACTTGTTGGCCGTCGATCAGCGCACAGATACCGGAGTTGGCGATCAGGTCATTGCGTTGGCAGATCACCTGTGTTTCGTTTGATTGAATGTTCTCGGCAGTACTCATCAGCTAAAACCTCCTACGCTGACTTGGCTAACAGTTGGTCGGTCTCTTCTTCGGTGGCCGGACGCGGCTGGCCGCGCTCCTGCACAAAGACGACCCGTTTATCCGCCGCGTCAGAGTTGACGAACTGGCGGAAGCGCTTCAGTTTTTCAGGATCCTCAATGGTGGTTTTCCACTCGCACTGGTAGGTGCCGACAATGCTGTTCATCTGTGCTTCCAGTTCGGTGCAGATGCCCAGCTTGTCGTCGATAATGACTTCCTTCAGGTAGTCGAGACCGCCCTCCAGGTTGTCGAGCCACACCGAGGTGCGCTGCAGCCGGTCGGCGGTGCGTACGTAGAACATCAGGAAGCGGTCGATGTATTTGATCAGGGTTTCGTCATCGAGGTCGGTGGCGAACAGATCGGCGTGGCGGGGCTTCATGCCGCCGTTGCCGCACAGGTACAAGTTCCAGCCGTGCTCGGTGGCGATCACGCCAAAGTCCTTGGACTGGGCCTCGGCGCACTCACGGGTACAACCGGACACTGCCGACTTGAGTTTGTGGGGGGAGCGTAGGCCCTTGTAGCGATCCTCGACATAGATTGCCATGCTGACGCTGTCCTGCACCCCGTAGCGGCACCAGGTGCTGCCGACACAGGATTTCACGGTGCGCAGTGCCTTGCCGTAAGCGTGACCGGTTTCAAAGCCGGCATCGATCAGTTCTTTCCAAATGTCCGGGAGTTGCTCTACGCGGGCGCCAAACAGGTCGATGCGCTGGCCGCCGGTGATTTTGGTGTAGAGGTTGTACTTCTTACCCACTTCCCCCAGGACAATCAGTTTGTCCGGGGTGATCTCGCCGCCCGGTATCCGGGGCACGATAGAGTAGGTGCCATTTTTCTGCATATTGGCGAGGAAGGTGTCATTGGTGTCCTGTAGACCCACGTGCTTCTCTTCGAGAATGTAGTCATTCCACAGGGAGGCGAGGATGGATCCCACCGCCGGTTTGCAGATCTCGCAGCCGCGACCCGTACCGTGATGCTTGATCAGGTCTTCGAAGGACTTGATCGACTCCACCTTGGCGATGTGGAACAGCTCCTGGCGGGTGAAGTTGAAGTGCTCGCAGATGGCGGTGTTCACTTCCATGCCGCGGGCGGCCATCTCGTCGTCGACGACATTCTTCAGCAGCGCCGCACAGCCGCCGCAGCCGGTGCTGGCCGCGGTGCAGGACTTCACGTCCGCCAGGGAGCAGCCGCCGCCGTCGATGGCACTGATGATGTCGCCCTTACTGACGTTGTGACAGGAGCAGATGGTGGCCGTGGCAGGCAGGGCTGCCGCGCCCAGCAGTGGCGCGCCGCCTTCACTGGCCGGCAGGATCATGGCTTCCGGGTTGGCGGGCAGCTCGATACCGTTCAGGTAATACTGCAGCAGGGTATCGTAGTCGGAGCAGTCGCCCACCAGCACTGCGCCGAGGGCGGTCTTGCCATCCGCGCTGACGATCAAGCGCTTGTACACTTCCTCGCGCTCATCGCTGAAGGTGTAGGAAATGGCGCCGTCGGTTTTGCCGTGGGAATCGCCGATGGAGCCCACATCCACACCCAGCAGTTTTAGCTTGGTGCTCATGTCGGCGCCTTTAAAGGAGTTGTGCTCGCCGGACAGCTGACTCACCGCCACTTCTGCCATGCGGTAGCCGGGGGCCACCAGGCCGAAGATCATGCCGCCGTAGAGGGCGCATTCACCGATGGCGAAAATATCGGAGTCGCTGGTGCGGCAGTGGTAGTCGATGTTGATGCCGCCTCGCGGACCTACTTCCAGGCCGCAATCCTTCGCCAGCTGGTCGCTGGGGCGGATACCGGCAGAGAATACGATCACGTCGGTGGCTAACGTTTCGCCGTCGGCAAAGTTCATCACCAGGCGGGTGTTGCCCTTGCCGTGAGTTTCCTCAATGGTCTGGGTGGCCTTGCTGGTGTGCACCTGCACACCCAGTGCCTCAATCTTGCGGCGTAGCATGGTGCTACCGCCGCCATCCAGTTGTACACCCATCAGGCCGGGGGCAAACTCCACCACGTGGGTTTGCAGGCCGAGGTTCTGCAGGGCATTGGCTGCCTCCAAGCCGAGCAGGCCGCCGCCGACCACCACGCCGATTTTGGCGTTTTTGCTCTTGGCCTGGATCATGCCCAGGTCATCGATGGTGCGGTACACCAGACAGTTGGAGAGGTTGGCGCCGGGAATTGGCGGAACAAAAGGGTAGGAGCCGGTGGCCATGACCAGTTTGTCATAGCGGAAGGTGCGGCCACCTTCGGTGGTGACGACCTTGGCATCGCGGTCGATGGCTACCACGGCATCGCCAAAGTGGGCGTTTACACCCAGTTTTTTATAGTGCTCACGGGTGGTCAGGGCCAGTTCTTCTGGTTTGCGACCGGCAAAGAACTCTGACAAGTGGACCCGATCGTAGGCAGGACGGGGTTCAGCCCCAATTACAGTGATCTTCGCAGCAACGCCGGAACCGGCCAGCTGGTCCACATAGTGGTGGCCTACCATTCCGTTTCCGATGACGACGACATTGATGAGTGACATATTGCATTTCTCTCAGTTAACTGACATCCAGCTACCGAGAGGTTGCTGACGTCAGGGGTTTCTGACATGCACCTCGTTGTGCAAACTATTAGTGCATTTCATGCAAGCATCGCGCCAAAATCAGGTGATCCATATTTTTCAATAAGTTGCTGTGGGTTGGGTGTCAGGTAGAGGGTTTTTGTGCACCAACATGGTGAAATTGATGCCTTATTGTTGAGCGCTAGATCAGTTTGTGCGTTAAAAGGGTGAGTAGTAACAGGTTGCTCAACAAGAGCAGGCAGGTGGCCACCTTCCAGAAGCGAAGCGGATTGCGCTCCAGCAGGGGCAGTTTGCGCTGGGTGGTGAACGCGGGGTTGGCATTTTTGAGGTCGGCGATGAATTCGGAAAGTGCGGGGTAGCGTGCATCCGCCTTAAGTGAAGCGGCTTTTTGAACAGCCATATCCATCCAGACCGGTACCAGTGGGTTGTGGTCATAACTGGGGGTGTACTGCAGGAGGTCAAAGTCCTTGGGGGTTTCCGCCTTATGGTATTGGGGGCCGTAGGGCAGTTTGCCGGTGAGTAGTTCGTAGAGAAGGATCGCCAGTGAGAACTGATCACTGCGGGTGGTGGCGGTGTGGCCAAGTTGGTACTCCGGTGCCGAGTAATCCCGGGTGCCAAGTAAGTTGGTGCGAGCAATGCTGAAGTGTATTTCATGGATGCCGGCAATATGAGTGGAGCCAAAATCGATAATCTTGACACCGGTGTCCGTGTAAATGATGTTTTCGGGTTTGATGTCCTGGTGCAGGGTGTCTTTGCGGTGAAAGGCTCTGAGTCCGGATGCTACCTGGGTGATAATGTTGCGGGCATCTACCACGGACAGCCTGGTTCTCTCTTTCAGTAGTTGCGCGAGGGTGGGGCCGGACACGTATTCCGTCAGGTAGTAGAGGAATTTGCGTTGGCTCGACGAGCGCAGTACTTTCACCACATTGGCGTTTTGAATACGCGAACCGATCCACTCTTCAAGAACAAATCGCTCCAGGTAGGCAGGGTCTTCCTGGTGCAGAGAGGAGGGCGCCTTGAGGATGGCCTTTTTGCCATCAGTTATATCTTCTACCAGATAGACTTCGCTGCGGGTATTCACGTGGACCTCGCGCACTACCCGCCAGTTATCCAGAATGTGGCCCTTGTCCAGTGGCGGGGGGCACGGCAGGGTGCGCAGGTGCGCAAGCGCGTCCTCACGCTCCGGCTCGCCGGTATCCTCAATGCAGACAATTTGCACGCTGAGATTGTCGTCGCTGCCAAGCTTCAGGGCCTCTTCGGTTATATTTTTGCAGCTTAGATTGTGATCGCTGCTTTGTGAAAGGTGATGCTTGAGTCGGTCGTTGGGCAGCCAGTCGTGTATGCCGTCTGTGGTGAGCAGGAAGCGATCGCCAGGCAGCAAATTAAGATGATGAAAATCAATTTCAAGGCTGACATCGATACCAAGCGCTCTGCTCAGATAGCGATGTCCATTCCCGGCGGGGATGGCATGGTCTCGGGTCAGCAGTTCGAAATCACCATCCCGAAGTCGATAAATTCTACTGTCGCCTACATGAAAGATGTAGGCACCAGCAGACTTTAAGATGAGTCCACTAAATGTGGTGATAAAGCCTTTTTCGGCCGAAGTGTAGGATTGCCCAAGCCCGTACAGCCATCGATTAAGAGCCACCAGAACTTTGAGGCCGCTGGTCTGAATTGACCAGCTGTCATGGGTTGAATAGTAGTCCGTCAGAAACGATGTGACCGCAATCTGGCTGGCCTCCTTGCCCGCCTCTGCGGTGCTGACGCCGTCGGCAATCACGGCGACCGCACCTTTTGTGGTGAGGGTGGTTCCCTCAGGAATACGAATGCCGACAGCGTCGTCATTTTCCGGTTTGATGCCGGCGGTAGTGTGTTGCCCTACCTGAATATCCAGCCGCCGGACTAAGTGTGAAAGCGCTATCTCTGGCATCGTATTCCTAAGCTTAGCTGACCTCGATAAGCTGCACGGTCCCATCGGGAAGGACTTCGGTTGTATGTCCGCTGGGTTCTGTGAGCATCTGCGCAAGCAAGAATACCGCAATGGCGGAAGCGGCGATAATCAGGAAGAAGGTATGCGCGTCAACAAAGGTATAAGCGGTCAGGTAGGTTACCGCGCCCACATTGCCAAAGGCGCCTGCCATACCTGCTATTTGTCCGGTCATACGGCGTTTGATCAGGGGCACAATGGCGAAAACGGCACCTTCTCCAGCCTGTACAAAGAAGGAGCAGCACATCACTGCAGCGACTGCCAGGATAATAGGCCAGCTGCCGTTGATTTGAGATAGCACCACATAGCCTATGCCCAACCCGATAATCAATATGGACAGTGCCTTGCGGCGACCAAAACGGTCGCTGAACCAACCACCGCTGGGGCGTGCGACCAGATTCATGAACGCATAGGCGCTGGCCAGGGCGCCAGCGGCGGCCAGGCTAAGCCCTTCAAAGGTATCAAGGAAATAGCCCGGCAGCATGGAGACGACAGCCAGCTCGGAACCAAACGTGACAAAGTAGGCCCAGTCCAGGATAGCGACTTGTTTGAATTCATATTTATCACTTTCCGGGGCGCCGTGCTTCAGCATCTCCTTGTTGACCTGATAGATATGAAAAACCTGGTAGGCGAATAACAGTACAAACAGGGCGTAAAGAATTTGGGCTGCGGTGTGGGGGATCAGGTTGGTGCCCGCGGGGGAAACTTTCCATACCAGCACAGAGAGAATCAGGTACATCGGGATGTTCATGCAGATGTATAGCCAGAAGTCCTTTTTGCTGGTGACTTCCAGGCCGCCGGATTTTTTCGGTTTGAAATAGGTTGAACCCTTAGGTGTATTGCGTGCACGCAGGCCATAAATTACGCCGTAGATGGACGCCAGAACCCCGGTCAGGCCAATGGCGTAGCGCCATCCATCTTCTCCGCCAAAAACGGTGATGGCGATGGTAGGCAGGGTGAATGCCGCCGCTGAGGAACCAAAGTTGCCCCAGCCGCCGTAAATACCCTGGGCGAGACCGACGGATTTGGCGGGAAACCATTCCCCGACCATGCGGATACCGATGACAAACCCGGCGCCAACAAATCCCAGCAGCAGTCGGGTTAATGCCAGTTGTTCGTAGGTTTGTGATAAGGCAAAGCAGGTGCAAAGTACACCGGATAGCAGAAGTAGGCTGGAATAAATCAGGCGTGGGCCGAATCGGTCGACCAGCATGCCAATAATGATTCTGGCTGGGATGGTCAGGGCCACATTAAGTGTGAGCAGCGTTTTCCACTGGGCAGTTGTCAGGTCAAACGCTTCCATAATCAGTGGTTTTAACGGGGCGTGGCTAAACCAGACGACGAAAGTGAGAAAAAATGCGAACCAGGTCAGGTGAAGTGTTCTGATTTTAGGGTCTCTAAAATCAAACAGATTAATGCGTAGTGTTGTCATGTGAGCGATAAAGTGAACGATGCGCACTTAAAGCAATTATCGCGCCATAATTTGGTGCGATTTAACATTATGATTTTTATATGGTTTATTTTTTGCGTTTCGGGTGTGCTAACTTGTGTGCACCATTTGGCTGCGATTGTCTGGGGCTGTGCCTGGGTGATTGCTCGCATATGGTGCTTAAATGTTCATTGGTGGGGCTTGTGCATTGAGCTGGTATGGAGGTAGGTCTTCGGCTTTCGCAGACCCTCTCTCGCAGGCGGTGTATAGCTTTTGTAAGGGCTAGGATTTATGCTTGTCTTCCCCTGAAAGCATCTCCGCTAGTAGCGTTGCCCCTATGACTTACTGTGTTGCCATAAAATTGAATGAAGGTCTGGTTTTCTGTTCTGATTCCAGGACTAATGCCGGCCCCGACCGTGTCAGTACCTACAGCAAGCTGCACCGGTTTTCTATCCACAGCGATCGCCAGTTAATGATGATGACGGCAGGCAATCTTGCTACCAGTCAGGCTGTGGTGGCGCAGATTGAACGCGATCTGAAAGAGGATGCTGAGTTTAATTTGCGCAAGGCCAGTTACGTCTCTGATATTGCGGATTACGTCGGTGTGCTTAGCCTTAGGGCGCAGGGAAAGTATCGCACTGATGGCCCCAATGCGGGTTTTAATGCTGAGGCGACTTTTATCCTGGGGGGGCAGATCAAAGGCGGGGAGACTGAGCTGTATATGATTTACCCTGAGGGTAATCACATCACCGCATCGGAGCAGTATCCATTTCTCCAGATAGGTGAGACCAAGTATGGCAAACCCATTCTTGATCGCATTATCAGGCCCGGCACGCCTCATGAGACGGCCATGCGCTGTGCCCTCGTTTCACTGGATTCAACGATGCGCAGTAACGCTACTGTAGGCCCGCCTATTGAGTTGCTGTTTTATGAAACTGACAGCTTGTCCAATTCTTCAAAGTACTGCAAGTTCGAAGAGAACGATCCCTATCTGGTCAAGCTGCGCCAGAGTTGGGATGAGAATATCCGTAAGGCATTCAATGAGCTGCCTTCGCTTTCCCTGGTTTTTGGGGGAGAGGTCTGATTAGCTCAAGCTAACCTTGTATCACAGGCTTCGTAGATCGATATATTTCCACCGCTGCCAAATAGCAGCGATGGGTGATGTGTCATGTTGCCCGTGTTATTCCGACGATGTGGTCGGCATCGGTAAAAACCAGGTATTGGTAATAGACTCATCCAGGTCGCCGATGTAGAGCTGGAACTGGTCGATAAAATGGTGCATCTGCTCAAAAGTCATTTTTTGGGCGTCAAATCGGTTTAGCTTGCGCAATGCCGATTCGGCAATCTCCCTGGCAGTCTCGTTGTTTTTCAGGGGTTCCAGTTCCTCGAGAATACCGTTCAGGCAATATGTGACTGTTCTCGGTAGGGTATTTTCCTTGAAGATAAAGTTCACGGCAGAGTCTGGTTCAACTATCGGTCCAATTTTCTTCCGGTAGGCACTAATGGCTGACATGGACTGCAACATACTGCTCCACAGCAAGGTATCCGCGGCCGGATTGTTGTTTTCTCGCCCGAGAATGGCGCCGGCACCCACATCTATGATTCGGGTGGTCATGTCTGCCCGCTCCAGCAGGTGGCCCAGCTTGATAAAGCGATGCGGGTGATCCCGGCAGAGTGTCGTCATTAATAAGCCGTTAATCATTTGGCAGCGGGAGATGATCTGCTCCAGGAATTCATAGCGGTGACGCCTGCCGATGGACTTTTCCGCGACATCCTTACAATGTATGTGGAGTTCGTTGACATGTTCCCAGGTTTCCTCCGGTAACACGTCTCGCGTGGTGCGAACATTTTCCCTGGCAGCCTTGATCGCATAATTGATACTGGAAAAGTTGTTCATATCAGCGATCAAAAATCTGAGTACATTCTGCTCGTTAAAGGCGCGATAGTGTTTTCTGAATACGGGGTCAGCGTCAAAGATGTCTACCAAAAGCTGCCAGCCCAGCTCCGCCCCTCTGGGCAGATCCAGGATCATGTGGGTATAGGCGCTGGTGAGGCGAGCGGTATTCTCCGCACGTTCAAGGTAGCGCGCCATCCAGTAAAGGCGTTCGGCAACACTAGAAAGCATAGTCATTTGTTGCTCTCCACAATCCAGGTATCTTTACTGCCGCCGCCCTGCGATGAATTCACCACAAGAGAACCTTTCACCATGGCTACCCGGGTAAGGCCGCCAGGCGTCACCCAGACATCCTTGCCCTGTAGAATGAAAGGCCTTAAATCCAGATGTCTTCCTTCTACTGAGTGATCTATATAGGTCGGTGCCGTGGAGAGGGACAAGGTGGGCTGGGCAATATAATTGCGCGGGTTTTTCTCAATGAGTTCGGCGAACTCCTGACGTTTTTCCGGGGTGGCGTGTGGTCCGACCATCATGCCATAGCCCCCGGACTCGTTGGCCGGTTTGACCACCAGCTTATCGAGGTTGGCGAGCACATATTCCCGATCCTTGTCGATCATACACAGGTAGGTCTTGACGCTCTCCATGATAGGCTCTTCTTTTAGGTAGTAGCGAATCATGTCGGGCACAAAGGCGTAGATGACTTTGTCGTCCGCGACGCCGCTGCCGGGGGCATTGGCAATCGCCAGATTGCCTGCTTTCCAGGCACGCATGATGCCGGGAACCCCGAGCATGGAGTCTGCTCGGAAGGCTTCAGGGTCAATAAAGTCCTCGTCGATACGACGATAGATCACATCCATTTTAACGGGGCCGTCAACGGTGCGCATATAAACGCAGTCGTCATCGTCTGTGAACAGGTCGCTGCCCTCCACCAGTTCTGCGCCCATGCTTTGGGCCAGAAAGGCGTGTTCAAAATAGGCTGAGTTGTAGATGCCCGGGGTCAGTACGGCAATACAGGGTTTGCGCTTCAGCTGCGGGGAGAGCGATGCCAGCGTTTTGTAAAGCTGAGAGGGGTAATCATCAACAGGCAAGATGCTGTAGTTCTCGAATAATTCTGGCAATACCCGTTTGGTCAGCTCCCTGTTTTCGAGCATATAGGAAACGCCTGATGGAACGCGGAGGTTATCTTCCAGTACATAGAATTTCCCGTCCTTGTTGCGCACCAGGTCGGAACCGCAGATGTGCGCCCATGCACCATAACGGGGCGAAACCCCTTTGCATTGGGGTTTGTAGTTTGTAGATTCGAGTACTACATCAGCCGGGACGATGCCCGCGGCAAGTATTTTTTGCTTGTTGTAGACATCGTCAATGAAGCAATTTAGAGCGCGACTGCGCTGTTTTAATCCGGTGCTTACTCTGCTCCATTCCTTTGCAGTAATGGCTCTCGGGATGATGTCAAAGGGCCAGTTCCTGTCGATATTCCCGCCTTCCGTGTAGACGGTAAATGAAATCCCCATATCGCGGATAGCGAGTTCAGCAGCGGCTCGCCGTTCATCTAATTCATCTTCTGACAGGTCTTTTAGAAATTTCACGATACCCCGAGCTGCCATTCGGGGATTGCCATTGGAGGTTAACAGTTCGTCAAAAAACGAACTCGAATCGTAGTCTTTCCATCTATTATTCATGTGTTGTCACACACCTCCCGTTGTGACTATTGGCACCATTTTTATCATGGTCCTCTAGTGACAAAATTAGCAATAGCTATGCCAATAGTAGCCCAAACGGAAAATATATAGCAGCTTCTCCACAAACATGAATATGACGAAAGTCTGGTGGGGTGCAGAAGTAGGAAATGGGGGTGATTTCTGGAGGTATTTAAGTAGATGGGGCGCAGGTCTTTTAAACAGACGATCAAAAAAGCCGGGGGTTACACCCCCGGCTTTTTGTTGCGCCTAACTATATAGTTAGTCTCTGGCGTTAAGGTGTTCCTTTGCCAGGGCGATGGCACTGCGCACCTGCTCGGGGGCTGTGCCGCCAATATGGTTGCGGGCGGCCACTGAGCCTTCCAGGGTGAGCACCTCAAACACATCCTGTTCGATGACTGGTGAGAATTGTTTCAGTTCCTCAAGACTCATCTCGGATAAGTCTTTGTTGCTGGCGATGCCGTAGGCCACGGACTTGCCGACGATCTCATGGGAGTCCCTAAAGGGAATGCCCTTGCGCACCAGGTAGTCGGCCAGATCGGTGGCGGTGGAAAAGCCACGGCGGGCCGCTTCACGCATATTCTCTTTTTTCGCCTGAATGGCCGGCACCATATCGGCAAAAGCGCGCAGGCAGTCCTTGACGGTGTCCACCGTATCGAACAGTGGCTCCTTGTCTTCCTGGTTATCTTTGTTGTATGCCAGGGGCTGGGATTTCATCAGTGTCAGCAGTGCCACCAAGTGGCCGTAGACTCGACCGCTTTTGCCGCGTACCAACTCCGGTACATCGGGATTTTTCTTCTGGGGCATGATCGACGAGCCGGTACAGAAGCGGTCAGGCAGCTCAATAAAGTTGAACAGGGCGGAAGTCCACAGAACCAGTTCTTCTGAAGCGCGAGACAGGTGGGTCAGCAGTATGCTGGCAAAAGCACAAAATTCGATGGCGAAGTCGCGATCACTGACCGAATCCAGGGAGTTGCGGGTTGGCGCGTCAAAGCCAAGCAGATCGGCTGTCATATGACGATTGATTGGATAGGTAGTACCTGCCAAGGCTGCCGCGCCCAAAGGAGACTGGTTGAGTCGCTTGCGGCAGTCCAGCAGACGGCTGTGGTCGCGCTCCATCATTTCAAACCAGGCCATCAGATGATGACCGAAGGTGACCGGTTGTGCCGTCTGCAGGTGGGTAAAGCCGGGCATAATGGTGTCGGTTTCGCGACCAGCCAGTTCGAGGATGCCTTGCTGTAAGCGAGTTAGCTCGTTGGCGATGATGTCGATTTCTTTGCGCAGCCAGAGGCGAATGTCGGTGGCAACCTGATCGTTGCGGGAACGGCCGGTGTGCAGCTTTTTACCGGTGATGCCAATCTGTGAGGTCAGTGCCGCCTCAACATTCATGTGCACGTCTTCAAGAGCCAGGCTCCACTGAAATGTGCCATTTTCAATGTCGGTCACAATTTCGGTCAGGCCAGTCCTGATAGACTGGAGTTCTTCTTCCGTTAGCACGCCGACGCTAGTTAGCATGGTGGCGTGGGCGATGGAGCCCTGAATATCTTGTAGGGCCATCCGCTGGTCAAAATTGACCGAGGCGGTGAAGCGGGCAACGAAGGCATCGGTGGCTTCGCTGAAGCGTCCGCCCCAGGAGAGGTTGGTATCTTTGGAATCGCTCATGGCTAAACGTGCCCTTTATAACTAGAGTGGCGAAGGATAAAGTATCGCCGGAGTCTGGCGAGGGCGGGATTATAGCAAAGAGGGGAAGCTCGCGAATGATCAGCATGGAAAAGTACACATGAGTTTGTGGGCCAAATGGAAAGCGGGTGGTATCAAGCCGGCGAGATTGGTGTTCAGTGGGGGGGATCACTTCCTTCCGGATCTGTGTCGCGGGCAGGGTCTGCTCTCAGTTGTGGTGATTTCCGAGTTGCTGGCATTGCTGGTAGCGGTGGCCAATAACGGCTTGCAGCAATTTGATTGGGTCGAGTTTGCCAAAATTTCACTGTTGTCACTGTGGATTGCTCTGCTCAGTGCGGCAGTGTTGTGTCTATCCAATCGACTGCTATCCGGGGCCCGGTTGGTGACGGCGGCCGTGGTATCCTTTTTATTGATTCTGCTGGTGACGCTGTTGTGCGGTGCCATTGCGGAAGGCGTGATGTCCTGGTACTCATCACCGCTGGAGACACGCCACTACAATGTCTGGAATATCGCCGAATACTTGTTGCTGGCTGCTATTCCAGCCGGCATCCTGTTGCGCTACCTTTTCCTGCAACAGCAACTGCGTTTGCAACAGCGGGCCGAACTGGAAGCGCGCATCCAGGCGCTGCAGTCCCGAATTCGTCCCCACTTCCTGTTTAATAGTATGAATATGATTGCCAGCCTGATCGGCTCAGATCCTGAAAAGGCTGAAAGGGTCGTAGAGGATATGTCTGATCTATTCCGCTATGCTCTGACGGATTCTCATACCTTGGTGCCTTTGCGAGAGGAGCTCTCACTGTGCCGACGTTATCTCTCATTAGAGAAACTTCGTCTGGGTGATCGGCTGACCGCGCGCTGGGAAATCGGCGATTATGGTGAGGGGGTGCACATTCCCTGTTTGACGCTGCAACCGGTTCTGGAAAATGCCATTTATCACGGTATCCAGCTGTTGCAGGAAGGGGGTGAAATTTCTATTTCGGTGAAACGGGTTAATGACCGTCTTGAGATTGTGGTTTCCAACCCCCTGCACCGAGCACTGCAGCAGCACCGGGGTAACAAGATGGCGCTCCATAATGTACGCCAGCGCCTCAAGGCTCATTTTGGCAACCTGGCCAAGGTAACTGCGGAACCCAATGAAAGTTGCTATATTACTCGCATTAGCTACCCCATAGGATGGTAGGGTCTGGCAGATGAAAGTGTTGATCGTTGATGATGAGCCTCTGGCTCGCGACCGCTTGAAAAGGATGTTGTCATCTATTGGTGGCTGTATGGTCGTAGGTGAAGCCGGTAGCGGTGAGCAGGCGCTGTCTGCTGCTGAGGAGCTGAGTCCGGATGTGGTGTTCATGGATGTCAGAATGCCCGGTATGGATGGGCTTGCAGCCGCTCAATACCTAGCCAATCTCAACCCGCCACCTGCGGTAATTTTTTGTACCGCCTATGATGATTATGCCGTGGAAGCCTTTTCTTCCCAGGCTATTGGCTATCTGCTCAAGCCTATTAAACAGGCGGAGCTGGAAAATGCCATCATGCGCACCAAGCGTATTAACAAGGCCCAGCTGTCAGAGTTGCAGGATTCTCCATTTTTCCAGGCAGAAGGTCGGAGTCATATCGCCGCCAAAAACCGCCGCGGTATTGATTTGGTAGCCGTTGCCGACATTCGTCTTTTTCAGGCCGACCACAAATATGTCACTGCTTACCATATGGATGGTGAGTCCTTGTTGGATGAAACGCTCAAGGAACTGGAGGACGAGTTTGAGGGGCGTTTTGTGCGTATTCATCGAAACGCCCTGGTTTCGATACCGCATATAGAAGGTCTTGAGCGCAACATAGACGGTCAGTTTTTTGTTCGATTACAGGGGATGGATATTCGACCGCAGGTGAGTCGCCGGCATGTGGCGCCACTGCGTAAACTGTTGGAACAGATATAGCTATTTGAGGCCCTGCGGCCCTATCAAACTCATACGCTTTTCCGGGGCAGGATCATGCCTATCATTCTGCTATCATGTGGCCCACCGTACTAATGGCCGTTTCCATGACTACCAAATACCTTCGCATCGCAACCCGTAAAAGCCCTCTGGCGCTATGGCAAGCAGAATATGTCAAAGCGCGACTTCAGCATCTCCACCCTGATCTTCAGGTGTCGCTCATCACCTTCACGACCAAGGGTGACAAGATACTGGACACGCCACTGGCGAAAGTGGGGGGGAAAGGTCTGTTCGTTAAGGAGTTGGAGGTGGCGATGCTAGAAGGGCACGCCGATATCGCTGTGCACTCCATGAAAGACGTGCCGATGGAATTCCCGGAGGGGTTGGGTCTGAGTGTTATTTGTGAGCGGGAAGATCCTCGGGATGCATTTGTGTCCAATTGCTTTGCTTCTTTAGAAGAATTGCCGCCGGGTAGTCATGTGGGCACTTCCAGCTTGAGGCGTCAGACCCAATTGCTGGAAAGGTTTCCTAGCCTTACTGTCGGGGATTTGAGAGGAAATGTGCAAACCAGGCTTGGCAAGCTGGATGCCGGTGAGTTTGATGCCATTATTCTGGCAACAGCTGGTCTGGTCAGGTTGGAAATGGAAGACCGTATCTGTCAACGCATTGCGCCGGAGGTTTTTTTGCCTGCCGGTGGCCAAGGGGCGGTAGGTATTGAATGTCGCACCGACGATACGGAGTTGCAGGCTCTTCTACAACCCCTGCATCATCAGGAAACCGCCGAGTGTGTAAGGGCTGAGCGCGCCATGAACCGCCGACTTGAAGGTGGTTGTCAGGTGCCGATCGCCGGGTATGCGGTTCATGTAGAAAACAGGCAGCTGTGGCTGCGCGGTTTAGTTGGATCCCCAGATGGAACCAGAGTGTTGCGAAGTGAGGTTACCGGCAGCGTTGATGATCCTGAAGCCATTGGTGTCCTGCTTGCGGAAACCCTATTGGCGCAGGGGGCTGGCGACATTCTTCGCGAGGTGTACGGAAGCCACTGATGGTGCCTATCCAGGATCCCATGCGTGTGTTGTTGGTAAGGCCGCGGCAACAGGATGACGAATTTATCGCTGGATTGGCTGGAAAGCCTGTCGAGCTTTACCACTGCCCTGTGATGGAAATAGTGCCACTGGCGGAGCAGCTGCAAGTCGAGGCCATCAAATCCTCCATACATAACTTTGCCAGTTATCAAATTGCCATATTTATCAGTCGCAAGGCTGCCTATTTAGGGCTGAATTGGCTGAAAAGTGCTTGGCCGGTAGTGCCGAAGGGCGTTCGTTTTTATGCGGTAGGCAAAAGCACAGCATGGGTGCTGCAACAAAACCATATTCCTGTGGAAACGCCGCTGAACTCTTATGACAGTGAGGGGTTGTTAAACCTGCCGTCGTTGCAAAATGTAACGGGTAAAGAGGTGCTAATCTTTGCCGGAAAGGGCGGACGCAGGTTGTTGGAAGATACACTTGGGCAGCGGGGCGCCTCAGTACATCGTTGTGACCTCTATGAACGCTGTGTGACAGCGAAATATGCGCTGAACATTCAAGCCCTGCTTTCCAATGACGAAGTGGATGTGGTGGTGGCCCACAGCGGCGAGCTACTGTTATGCCTCCTTGCTGTGGTCGCGGCAGGATATCATCAAAAACTGTTGTCACTGCCACTTCTGGTTCCGGGTAAACGGGTGGCGGAACTGGCTGTAGAGCAGGGTTTCCGAAAGCTAATTATTGCCAATTCTGCCTTGCCTTCGGACATGGTTTCGGCAATTCTTGAATGGTACAGTGACAATGGATGATCGCCGCCTTGCAGCAGGGCAGTGTATACAGTAGATGGGGGTGGTTTTGACCACCGTGGAATGTATCTGAAGGAACCGCGTCAGTGAATAATGACAAACCCATAGCACCGGATAACGACATGCCGACGCCAGCGGTCGACGAAAAAGGAAAGGTCGAGAGCAGTCAAACTCCCGATGTCGCTACGAAACCTGAAGAGAAGGCCGCTAAACCTTCTTCTACGGGTAACGCTAAGCCACCCGCCAAGTCTTCTTCAAAGTCATCGGGTAGCAAAGGATGGCTGTTTATTCTGATACTCCTGCTGGTTGCTGGAGGTGTCTCTGCCTGGTGGTGGTTTTATGGACAACACCTCCAACCAAAAAATGAAATGGTCAGTCCGCAGGCTGAATTGCAAGATGACCTGGCCCAGCTTAAGCAGGCATTGTCAGCCGAAACCGATGCTCGCATGGCTCTCACAGCCGAAGTGAAAAAAAACAACGTTGAGCAGCAGTTGGCGCTCAATGCACAAGCTGATCGGTTGCGAGAATTGTCTGGCTCATCCCGCACTGATTGGGTGTTGGCGGAAGCTGAATACCTGATGCATCTGGCCAATCAACGCCTGTTGACTGAGCGTGATAGTGGCAATGCCCTGGCGTTATTAGAATCTGCCGATGAGATCTTGCGTAAGCTGAATGAGGTGCAATTAATCCCGGTGCGTGAGGCGTTGGCCAAGAATATTGTGGCGCTGAAAAGTCAGCCTCTGGTTGATCGAGAGGGGCTATTCCTGCAATTAAAGGCCCTGTCTGAGCAAGTGATCAAACTGCCCATTCTGCC
The DNA here is from genome assembly GCA_947259505.1 of uncultured Porticoccus sp. Lineage (GTDB taxonomy): Bacteria > Pseudomonadota > Gammaproteobacteria > Pseudomonadales > Porticoccaceae > Porticoccus. Next base: position 94,654 of record CAMYLT010000003.1, read on the forward strand.
ACCTAAAATGTCTGTGGCTGATCAGGAAAAACCTTTGCCAGTTCTCTCTGATGAGACAGAAGCGGCTTGGTATTCTCCGGTGGTTAGGGTGGGCCGCATAGTGCTGAATGAAGCGGAAAAACTCATTCTGGTTCGTCATCGCAGTGACCCTGTTGATCCTTTGTTGACTCCCGAGCAGGAGAAGTTGTTGAGATTGCAATTGGGTGCAGTGCTTGAGGAATCGCAATTGGCCCTGCTGAGGGAAGAGCAGCAGATATACGAGGCTGGTCTGTCAAAAGCACGAGAACTACTTTCGACCTATTTTGAGGTGAATGACCAGCAAGCCGAGTCCCTGGTTGAACAATTGCGAGTTCTGGAAGGGCAGCAAATCATTCAGGTTCGTCCGGACATTTCCGAAGGTCTAAATGCTTTACGGGATTATATCGACAGTTGGCACAATCGGCGCCAGGTTGAGCGGGACGGAGGCGAGGGCTAGTGAAAAAACTGCTGTTGTGGATAGTGCTGGTCGCCTCACTGGGTGGCTTGCTGGCTTGGAAAATGTCGGAAACCAGCGGATATGTATTGATAGCGTTAGGTAACCACACTGTTGAAATGAGCCTGTGGACCCTGTTGCTGCTGCTGCTGTTGCTGTGGGCGTTGTTGCGCTTGTTGGCGTATTTGTTCCGTGTGATGGTTGAGCCTGGGAAGAAACTGGTTAAGGAGAGTCTGTCTGGGCGTAAAACCCGAAACCGTAATCGTACTGATCGGGGCTTGCTGCAGTTTATTGAGGGTAGGTGGGATCAGGCGCAGCGAAACCTGACGCGTGCCGCTAAGCACGCGGACATGCCGCTGCTGAATTATTTGGCGGCGGCCAACTGTGCCTTTGAATCAGGCGATCAGGAAGAGGTCAACCGACTACTGGTAAAAGCCGAAGAAAGCGCTGCAGGCGGTGAGCTGGCGATTGGATTGGTGCAGGCGCGTATGCACCTGCGAGATCAGCATTACGAAGAAGCACTGGCCATTCTGCGACGCCTCCATACTAGTGCTCCAGATCATCCGTTGGTGCTGAGAATGTTGGCTAATGCGCATCGCGGCTTGCAGGACTGGCAGAGCCTGGAAAAGCTGCTGCCCGATCTGCGGCGCTTCAAGGTGTATGACAAACTATCGCTGGAGCAGCTTTCAGTGGATGTCTATGTCGCATTGATGAGTGATCTTGCGGTGCGGGCTAAACGCTCGGGGTCTACTGAGGATACACAGAAATTGGTCAAACTCTGGCAGGATCTGCCAAAGGATGCCCGTAGCCAGAAACGAGTGCAGGACGCGTATATACAAAATCTGTTTAAACTGGGTGAAGCCGGGCAGGTTGAAGGCTTGTTGCGCAAGGCTCTTAAGTCCAGTTGGGATGATGAGCTTGTCAGGCTTTACGGTCTCGTCGATGGCGGTGATATCAAGAAACAGCTGTTGGTGGCCGAAGGTTGGTTGCGCGAGAGACCGAATGACCCTGTTCTGATGCTGGCGCTCGGGCGTTTGAGCATGAAAAATCAGTTATGGGGCAAGGCGCGGGACTATTTTGAGAGTTCCCTGGCGTTCAAGGTTCAACCGGAAGCGTATGCAGAATTGGCTCAATTGATGGGGCAGCTGGGTGAACATGAGAAGAGTGCTCATTATTACCAGCAGGGACTCACACTGAGCACAGGATTAACACCTGTGCGATGAGCTGGTACTCGAAATAACAGGCAATAAAAAGGCACCATACAGTGCCTTTTTATTGCCTCAGCCCGGATGCTTAGAGCTGCGGGCCGGCGCTCAGTACACTTTCTGTGACGTCAAAGCGTTTGATGTTTTCAACAAACAGGCTGGCAAGTTTGGTCGCTTGCTCGTCGTAGGCTGACTTGTCTGCCCAAGTTTCGCGTGGATTCAGGTAGCTTCCATCTACGCCTGGAACAGAGGTGGGAATTTCCAGGTTGATGATTGGCAGTTTCACGGTTTCAACATTTTCCAGGTCGCCATTTTGGATGGCGGCGATGATGCCGCGGGTAACCGGGATAGGGAAGCGAGAGCCATTGCCTTCAGCGCCACCAGCGCCGCCAGTCCAGCCTGTATTCACCAGGTAGACACGGCTGTCAAAGTCTTCAATACGTTTCATCAACAATTCAGCATATACGTTCGCCGGACGTGGCATGAACGGTGCGCCAAAGCAAGTGGAGAACGTCGGTTGGATGCCTGCGGCACCGCCCATTTCTGTAGAGCCTACGCGGGCTGTATAGCCACTCAGGAAATGGTAGGCAGCAGCTTCTTTTGACAGGATAGAAACCGGAGGCAGTACACCAGAGACGTCGCAGGTCAGGAAGATAACATTCTTGGGTTCACCGGCGCGGTTTTCCTCGCAACGCATTTCTACGTGTTCCAGCGGGTAGCTGCAACGCCCATTCTCCGTCAGGCTGGTGTCATCATAGTCGGCAGTACGGTTTTCATTGACGACTACGTTTTCCACGATAGCGCCGAAACAGATGGCGTCCCAGATGACCGGCTCATTTTTCTTGCTGAGGTTAATGGTCTTGGCATAGCAGCCGCCTTCCATGTTGAAGACGGAACCTTTGCTCCAGCCGTGCTCGTCATCACCGATCAGGTAGCGGACTGGGTCGGCGGAAAGAGTGGTTTTGCCAGTGCCGGAGAGTCCGAAGAATAGGCAGACGTCGCCCTCCTGTCCCACATTGGCTGCGCAGTGCATAGGCATGACATCTTTTTCGGGGAGCAGGAAATTTTGTACTGAGAACATGGCTTTTTTCATTTCGCCGGCATATTTCAAGCCTGCAATCAGCACCTTGCGTTGGCCGAAGTTGATGATGCCAACAGCTTCACTGTTGGTGCCATCGCGCTCGGGGTCGCAGACAAAATTGGCGGCGTGGAGAATTTTCCAGGGCTCTTTATTGGAGGGGTTGTAGCGTTCGGGGCGAATAAACATGTTGCGACCGAACAGGTTGTGCCATGCAGTTTCAGTGGTGACCTTGACGGGCAGGTAGTGTTCGGTGTCCTGGCCAACATGGAGGTGAGAGACAAAGCGATCGCGATCTGCCAGATGAGTCTCTACGCGGTCCCACAGGGCGTTGAACTTGTCCTGCGGGATGGGGCGGTTGACAGAGCCCCAGCCGATATCATCTTGGCTGCTCGGTTCTTCTACGATGAACCGGTCGGCGGGTGAACGTCCAGTGCGTTGACCGGTGACTGCAAGCAGCGCTCCGGTATCAGTGAGGCGCCCCTCGCCACGTTGAAGCGCCAGTTCAATCAGTTCGGCCTCGCACAGATCGGTGTAAACATTCACCGCAGAATCTTCGATTTGCGTCATCAGTATTGGTCCTGTTGGGTAAATTCAGGTCAAGTTAAAAGCCCTGCCGGGCTAAAAGGTCGGCAATTATGCCAGAAAAAAATGGACTAGTGGAGCACCGGTGGACTTTCGTCGAACAAGTCGTCGATGTCACCTTGGTGAAAAGCGTAATGCTGATGGCAGAACTCGCAATGAATGTCTATGGAGCCCTGTTCGTCCAGGATGCCTTGGAGCTCTTTCTGGCCTAATGATACCAGGGCGCTAGAGATCCTATCTTCGGAGCAACTGCAGGAAAATTGCACGGGGTTTGCCTCAAAAATGCGCAGTTCGTCCTGATGAAACAGTCGGTAGAGTTGTTGTTCATGTTCAAGTAGCAACTGTTCTTCTGGTGTGATGGTTGCCGCCAGTTGTGTGGCGTGTTCCCACAGTTGCTGATTTGCTTCGGGATCGGCTTCTTTTTGGTTGGGTAGAGCCTGTAACAGCAAGCCAGCCGCCCGGGGTGAGTCCATTTCAGGGGCAGCGCTAAGCCAGATGCGAGTGGCGAGCTGCTCAGACTGGGCGAAATAGTTTTCCAGGCAGCCAGCTAGCGTATCGGACTCCAGGGGGACGATACCCTGATAGCGCTCACCCCTGTTGGGATTGATGGTGAGACTGAGTGTTCCTGCACCAATCAATTCTTGCAGGTGTTGGCCGGGGGCATAATTAAAGTCTTCGTCGAAATGGGCGATGGCACGCAGGTGATGGTGTCGGGTGCAATCAGCCATGATGGTCGAGAGAGGGCCGCTGCCCTGAGCCTGGAGCGTCAAAACACCATCGAATTTCAGGGTGGCGCTGAGTAGTCCCGCCGCTGCCATGAATTGTCCCAGCAGCGCCTGAATGGGTGCCGGGTACTTGGCGTTGGATAACACCTGCTGGAAGCTCTCTTCCAAGGTTAGTATCTCTCCCCTAATGTCTGAATGCTCAAAAATAAAGCGCTGCAGCTGATCGGCGTGACTCATGGTGAAGGTTCCTCGGGAAGGCGGCGAATTTAGAGCTCTTTGTCAGCTTTGTCCAGTGGGCTGCTGGGTTAGTTTGGGAAGGCAATTCATGGGGCATTAGGAGCAGTGTTGACGAATTTCCTGCTCGAGCTGGTCAGCACGACGTGCTCTTTCATCCTCGGTGACGACAATTTCTTTGCCATCCGGGTCGTGGAAAGCGACGCGACCTCGCAGTATCGATAATTGATTTTTCGCTTGCAGGCAGGCTTGCTGGCGGGTGTTGTCCTGTTGCCGTTGTCGGGACTGCTGTTGTTGATGGTAAGCTTTTTCCTCGGCTGTTTCCCCTTGGAAAACCTGCTGTAATTTCTCTGTTTCAGATGCACTGGCATCGCTATTCAGGGGGCGCAGCTGTTTGGAAATATCCTCGGCAGCATGGTCTGCTTCAGGTTTCTTGTCCGAGAAGTGTGTCTTACCCTGGTCGTCGATCCAGCGGTAGATCTCCCCATGACATGGGACCGCCGTAGGCAATAGCCAGGCAATAAAGAGGATGGTGCGTATCACAGGTTCTGTTCCTTGAATCGATGAATTTGCCGTCGTTCCTTTTTACTTGGCCTGTGGTCTTGAAATGAGGCGCTTTGGTTGACGGCTTTGCGCTCTTCGGCCCTTTTTGTTCGCAGTTCAATACTGGCTTCTGTCTCGGTATAGAGCAGTGCAGCCTCATTGGCCCCTCGTCGCTGATCCGAGAGGTTGTTGACGACTACGGTCTTTTCATCCCATCCCTGCCGTATGGTGAGTTCTATTCCAGTCGTGATTTCTTTGCTTGGTTTGGCCCGTTGCCCATCAATATGCACTTTTCCACCTTCAATGGCAGTTTTGGCCAAGGCGCGGGTCTTGAAGAAACGCGCTGCCCAGAGCCACTTGTCCAGTCTGACTTTTTGCGTGGGCTGATCAGTCATGGGGTAATATTTCGCTAAAGTGAATAATGGTAGGAAAACCGTCAAGGAGTTTGGCTGCTTGTTTGCTATCGGGTTGGCTAATCCCCAGCAGGTGACCGACTCCATAGTTTTCCGCAGCGCGGAGGACCTCTATGGAGTCGTCTATAAAGAGAGTCCTGGCGGCAATAAAATGCTGTTCTTCTTCAAGGGCTTGCCAGAAAGCCGGTGTTTCTTTTGGGTGGCCAAATTGGTGCGAACTGTAAATATGATCCAATAAGGGGCCAATGCCTGTCACCGAGAGTTTGAGTTCAAGGCTGTGGGGGTGAGCATTGGTGATGAGGACACGCTGTTTGCCTTCTTCGCCAAGCTGGGTCAGAAATTCCTGCACAAATGGCCGTTCCTGGATCAGGTGATTAAGTTCTTCTTTGAGTTCGCAAATATTGACCGACAGTTCCTTTGACCAATACTCCAGGCAGTACCAATCGAGGGTGCCGCGTTTTTCATTAAAGCGCTTGTGTAGATCAATGGTAGCCTGATCTGGGCAGAGACCATGATGTTCGGCGTAGCGCCTGGGCAGGTGCGTCAGCCAGAAGTAGTTATCAAAGTGCAGGTCTAACAGGGTGCCGTCCATGTCCAGCAGCACAGTGTCGATGGTATTCCAGTTAATCTTCACAGCTATAATGTTGAACCACAGATAAAAGTAGTCTCAGTATGCCGACAAAACCTCAGATATTGAAGCGCCGACCTCTGGCCAAAACCCGTCTGTTTCAGGTGGAGCAGCTGGACTTGGAGTTCTCCAATGGCGTGCGTCGTACTTACGAGCGTCTCAAGCGGCCTGGATCGGGAGCGGTACTGATCGTGCCCATGCTCGACAGCGAAACCGTATTGCTCGTACGGGAATATGGCGCTGGGGTGGAAGATTATCAGTTGGCACTGCCCAAGGGCGCGATGGACCCCGGTGAAGATGTGCTCCAGACGGCCAATCGGGAACTGATGGAAGAGGTGGGTTATGGTGCCAGACGGCTGCAGTTGATTAAGACTCTCAGTCTGTCTCCAGCCTATATGGAGCACGATATAAATGTGGTGTTGGCAGAGAATCTCTACGAAAAGCGTTTGCCTGGTGATGAGCCGGAACCTCTCGAGGTGGTTCCATGGGCGATTCAGGATTTGGCGGCATTGATGGCCAGGGATGATTTTACGGAAGGTCGTTCAGTGGCTGCGCTTTATCTGGTTCGTGATTTGCTGGCAGCCCGTGTTAGTGCGGCAGAGCGCAGTGGCGATAGCAATCATGGCGGAGACTGAAGTCAGGCAGGTAGATTTTGGCCTGCTGAAGCAGGTTATGCTGTTGGCGGAATCGGCAGGTAAGGTGATTATGTCCTTTTATGCCGATATTGAGGACTTAAAAGTCGACACCAAAGTGGATCAGTCGCCTGTCACGGCGGCGGATTTGGCAGCAAATCGGCTGCTGGTATCGCAATTGCCGACCTTGCTAGATGTGCCGGTCTTGTCTGAAGAATCCACTGTTCCTCCCTACGAGGTGAGATCCTCCTGGCATCGTTATTGGCTGGTTGACCCTCTGGACGGCACCCGTGAATTTTTATCGGGCAACGGAGAGTTCACTGTCAATGTTGCGTTAATAGAGGATGGTTGTCCGGTGCTGGGTGTGGTTTATGTGCCGACAACAGGGATCGGCTATGCCGGTTTGTCGGGAAAAGGGGCTTATCAGTATACCGGCGGGCGGTATAACGCGATACATGTGAGGACCATGGTCGAGCGCCAGGCGGAAGGGTTACCCTTGGTTGTGGTCGCTAGTCGCCGACATGGGGGTGAACAGGTTGCCCAGTTGCAGAGTCGGTTGTCCCCACAGTTTGGTGATGTGGTCGTGCGACTGGTTGGTAGCTCCCTTAAGTTATGTTTGATCGCCGAAGGTGCAGCCGACCTCTATCCGCACTTTTGGCCGACTTCCCAGTGGGATACTGCTGCGGGGCAGACTATCGTTGAGGCCGCAGGAGGGGAGGTGGTCACCATGAACCGGCAGCCACTCTCCTACAATACCCGGGAGTCATTGCTGAACCCTTATTTTTACAGCATGGGTGACAAAGGGTATGGATGGGACGCTATCCTGCCATTCATGCCACAAGATCTAGAATAAATCCTCCGGCCGTGGCTCCCCTGGTGATAAGGGGCTTTCTCCTGATGTGGAGGAGGTCGCCATTGGCGGCACATCTTCCTTCCTGAAAATCTCAAAAATGCCATTGCTCTGTTCTGGGCGCACGCTTAGACCTGTTTCCGGGTCGATCTTTGCCATCACAATACCCTCGGGTTGCGGTCGTGCAACCTGTGGCCTTCCTGCCAAGGCAGTGCGCATGAAATCAATCCAGATGGGCAGTGCCGCTGAGCCGCCGTATTCAGATCTACCCAGCATCAGGTTTTCGTCGAACCCCACCCAGGTGGTTGTGACCATGTGTGTGCTGTAACCAGAAAACCACGCATCACGCGGACCATTAGTGGTGCCAGTTTTGCCGGCAATATCGGCACGTTTGAGTACGAGGGCTTTCCTGCCGGTTCCTTTGCGAATCACGTCTTTGAGAATGGAATCGATGATATAGGCCGTTCTTTCATCAATAATTCTGGGTGCGCGGGGTGGTTCTGGCATCGCTACAAGGGGGAACCCTTTTTCATCCGCAGGGGCGGCATTGTTAGTTTCTTGAGTTGAGACTACCTCTGGGTTTCGCTCAGTCTGTTCTTCCAATATGTCTTCATCGCAGAGGTGGCATACGGTTAAGGGGGCGGCTTGATAGAGTACCTTGCCGCTACTGTCCTCTATGCGCTCAATCAGATATGGCTCGACACGAAACCCGCCATTGGCAAAGCTGGTGTAGCCTGTGGCGATTTGGAGGGGGGTGACGGCATGGCTTCCCAATGCGAGTGACAGATTGTGCGGCAGTGTGGATTCATCAAAGCCAAAGCGGCCTAGTCCGGCAATGGCCTTGTTGACGCCTAGTGTCCGCAGGATACGGATGGATATCAGGTTCCGGGATAGGTACAGGGCTTCGCGCAGTCGAGTTGGCCCATAGAACTTGCCACTGTCATTCTCTGGTCTCCAACTGCTTTCAAGCAAATTGTCCTCGAAGACAACGGGTGCATCGTTGATCATGCTGGCCGGGGTGAAACCGTTTTCCAGTGCGATGGTATAGATAAAGGGTTTGAAGTTAGACCCTGGTTGACGCTCCGCTTGTGTGACGCGATTGAAGTTGCTTTGTCGGAAGTCAAAGCCGCCGACCAATGCTTGAATTGCCCCATTTTCGGGCTTCAGGGCTGCTAAAGCAGCTTGAGCTTTCGGTAGTTGGCTGAGGTGCCAGGCTTCTTCACGTTGTTGGACTCTAATCACATCTCCCTTAGCGAAGAGTTCTTGTGCTTTCTTTATGGGGGCAGATCGGCTGTTGGGGCTATTAAAGCGACGTAGTCCTTTCAGTCCGTTTTCCCAGGTAATTTCAGCCTCCTTCCCGGCAGGAAGCAAAATTTTCAGGGATTGATCCGTCGCTTCAGTGACAATAGCGGGCGTCAGTCCGCCCAATACGGGTGTTTCTTGCAGCAGTGAGGCCCACTGCTCTTCATCAGTGATGTTCTTTTCTGGTCCGCGATAGCCATGACGTTGGTCATACGCGATCAAGCCGTCTTGCACGGCCTTTTGAGCGCTTTTCTGCAGTTGGCTGTTGATGGTGGTAAAGATGCGGTAACCATCAGTGTACGCTGTGGTGCCCACCATGTTGAGGATTTCCAGGCGGGCCATTTCTGCGACATACGGCGCGTCCAATTCGGTGGTGTAGCCGTGATAACTTGCAGTGACGGGTTGGCTCACAGCGGCAAGATAGGTTTCATTGTCTATATTGCCCAAATCCAGCATGCGCTTCAGAATCCAGTTGCGGCGAATCAGTGCCCTGTTGGGGTTGGCGATAGGATTAAAGGCTGAAGGTGCTTTGGGTAGTCCGGCTAGCATTGCCAGCTGGGGGAGATTTAATTCGCTAATGTGCTTTCCGTAGTACACCTGGGCCGCCGCTTCAATGCCATACGCTCTGTTTCCCTGGTAAATCTTATTGGCGTAGAGGGTAAGTATTTCATCTTTGGTGAGTTCGTCTTCAATTCTTAGTGCAAGTAATATTTCGTTAAATTTTCGTGTAAACGTTTGTTTGTGCGTCAGGAAAAAATTCCGTGCCACCTGCATGGTGATCGTGCTTCCGCCGGTTTTGATTTCCCCGGAGGTCAGGAGCTGAGAAGCGGCGCGTAATAGTCCGGCAATATCGACACCAGAATGTTGATAAAAATGATCATCTTCGGCAGAAAGCAGCGCCTGTATGTATTGTTTGGGGAGTTGCTCAAAAGTAATGGGGTTGCGGCGCATTTCCCCAAATTCACGAATTAGTTGTAAATCTTGTGAATAAACTCTCAAAGGAGTTTGCAGTTTTATCTCTCTTAGACTTTCAACCGGGGGTAGTTTGGGGCTAAGGTATAAATACAGACTGCCTGTGACGATGAGTGCGCCACCCATGGCACAAAGACTGAGCCAGGCTATCATGCTAACGATTTTGAATATTGCTTTGGTCATGGTGGGGCCGTTTTGAAATCAGCGTGATATTATAGGATTAAAGGAACAGCGATACACTACTTGCAAACTTGCGGAAAATAGTTAAAGTTCTCTGTTAGTTGCTTTGCGTAACCTAGGGAAAAGAAAACAAAAATGGGAATTTTCAGTTTTCTAGACCAGCAACCCAAAAGTTTATTGGGGCTGGACATAAGTTCTTCTGCTGTGAAGTTATTGGAGATCAGCCGAAATGGTAGCCGCTTCAAGGTAGAAAGTTATCTGGTGAGGCCGCTGCCGCCAAATACTGTTGTTGAAAAAAACATCAATAATGTAGAGGCGTTGGCGGAAACGATTCGCAAGGTCGTGTCTCAGGCAAAAGCCAAAGCTCGCGATACGGCAGTAGCGGTATCGGGGTCGTCAGTGATTACGAAAGTAATCGAGATGCCTGCCGATCTCAATGACCAGGCAATGGAAACCCAGATAGCTATCGAAGCCGATCAGTATATTCCCTATCCTCTTGATGAAGTCGCACTTGATTTTGAAGTCATTGGCCCTTCGCAAAATAATCCAGAACAAGTAGATGTGTTGCTGGCGGCTTGTCGTCGGGAGAATGTTGATTCCAGGGCCGAGGCACTCGAAATGGCGGGCCTTCACCCCAGGGTTGTTGACGTGGAGGTATTCGCGGTAGAGCGTGCTTTCGAGCTACTGGCGACACAGCTGGAAGAGCTGGGTGAGCAGGTAGTGGCTATTGCCGATGTGGGCGCTACGATGCTGACGCTTAGTGTGCTGGTCAACGGTAAAACAGTTTATACCCGGGAGCAGTTGTTTGGTGGCAAGCAGGTGACTGAAGAGATTCAGCGGCGATACGGCTTGTCTCTCGAGGAAGCTGGTCAGGCGAAGAAGCAGGGCGGTTTGCCTGAGGATTATGTTACCGAAGTGCTTGAACCCTTCAAAGATGCGCTTGTTCAGCAGATTTCCCGTTCATTACAGTTTTTCTTTTCTTCAAGCCAGTACAACTATATTGATCAGTTGATTATGGCTGGCGGGGTGTCCGCCATGGAGGGGTTGCGGGAAGAGGTCGAAGAAAAGCTGGGGCTGCCAACCATGGTTGCCAATCCTTTTGCGGATATGGAAGTGTCTGGGAAAGTGAATGCGGTTGCCTTGAGTAACGATGCTCCGGCCATGCTGATAGCAGCAGGTTTGGCGTTGAGGGGATTGGAATAATATGGCCAAGATTAACCTCCTTCCATGGCGTGAAGCATTTCGCGCTGAAAAGAAAAAGGAATTTATCACGCTGATCTGTGTAGTGCTGGTTGTGGCGGTGGTGGTGGCATTTGGGTGGGACCGTGTGATTAATGCCCAGATTGCTAATCAGGAAAGTCGAAATCAACTACTGAAAAGCGAAATTACCAAGCTTGATAAGCAAGTAGCTGAAATCAAAGAACTGAAAAAACGCCGTCAAGACTTACTTGATCGGATGCAGGTTATTCAGGAGCTTCAGGGTAACAGGCCGGAAATCGTCAAGCTTTATGATGAGCTCGTTAGGGCTGTTCCAGATGGCGTTTATTTGACGAATATGACTTTAAAAGGCAAGCAAATTTCACTTGTAGGTTATGCAGAGTCAAATAACCGTGTTTCTGCACTGATGCGTCGTCTGGATGCATCCTACAAGTTTGCAGAACCGAACTTAACCAAGGTGCAAGCAGATCAGACACTTGGTGAGGATGGTAGTCGTTTTGAAATGCGGGTTAAAGTGATCACTGCGCCGGTGGACAATGAGTCCGCGGCCAAGGCTGAAGGAGAAGCATGATGGCCCTAAGCGATTCCTTTCAGCAGTTAAAAGATTTTGATATTTCAGACCTGGACTTTGAAAGTATCGGTGTTTGGCCGTTCCCGGTTAGGGTTATTTTGCTGGTGTTGGTCTTCTGTGCTCTATTGGGAGGCACATACTATTTTCACGTCAAGGAACTTGGGGCTGAGTTGGACAGAGTTCAGATGCAAGAGGTGAAGCTCAAGCAGACTTTTGAACAGAAAGCCTTTCAGGCAGCTAATCTGGAGGCCTACAGAGCGCAGATGGCGGAAATGGAGAAGCTTTTTGGTGCGTTGCTGGCTCAGTTGCCGAGCGATACAGAAGTGCCGGGTCTGTTGGAGGATATTACTGAGCTTGGTAATGGTGCCAGTCTCAATATCGTCAGTATCACTCTTCAGCCGGAAAGGGCGGCTGAATTTTATGTCGAACTGCCAATCAAGATTGTCGCCCAGGGCGGATACCATGATATTGGTGCGTTTGTGAGTGGTGTGGCAGGTTTGCCTCGTATTGTGACTTTGCACAATTACAGCTTGTCGTCGAGAGGAAATGGCGGTCTTCTGGCGTTGGAGATTGAAGCAAAAACGTACCGCTACAAGACGCAGGAAGACTAAAAAATGACCAAATACCTCGGTTTGTTTTTTGTGGTCGTCAGCTGTGTCCTTGCTTCGGGATGCGCTGGTGATGGTGAGCATCAAGACCTTCAAAATTTCATGAAGGAAGTCAAAGCAAGGCCGGCGGGCGAAATAGAGCCTATTCCGACTTTTCGTGCTTATAAGAATTTCAGGTATGGTGCAATTGCCATGCGGAGCCCATTCGAGGCGCCTCTGTTAGTTGGTGCTGGTGAAAAATTGGCAGGCAAGAATACTGTTGACGCTCCAGATGATTCTCGCAAGAGAGAATACTTGGAAGCATATAATTTTGCCGCGATGGCGATGGTCGGCATTTTGTCGAAAGATGGGCAGATATGGTCGTTGATTGACGATGGAAGTGGTGGCATTCACCGTGTCACGGTGGGCAATTATTTGGGTAAAAACCATGGTCGCATTGCAGCAATCAGTGAGTCCAAGGTTGACGTGCTAGAAATAGTTCCCGATGGGAAGGGGAAATGGGTCGAGCGTCCGCGGACCCTGGCTCTGAGAGAGAAGGACTAATCGATGTTTGGGGAATCTGAGATGAAAGGGTATCTGAAAAAGAGTGTGTTGATACTGGCTGGGTGTATGTTATCCCTCGGGGTGTCATCACAGGCATTGGCTCAGGTGACGCTGGAAGATATCAGTTTCGCGACCCTGCCTGGAGATAAGTTTGAGGTCAAGATGTCCTTCTCTGAAGCGCCTCCAGTTCCAGATGGTTATACCATTGATAACCCTGCGAGAATTGTTCTGGACTTGCCGGGTGTGACGAGTAGCCTTGAGAGAAAACACTCGCTCTCTTTTGAAAATGCACGTAGTGCAGTTCTGCTCGCAACGGCAGATCGCACTCGCCTGATACTGAATATGCAGGAGATTGTGCCTTATGAGACGCATGTTTCCGGAAATGTAATGACCATGGTGGTCGGTACGGGTGAAGGTGTTGTTCGCGCGGAGAAACAGTCTGTTATGGCTGCTGCGACCGCTTCAAAAACCGGTGGCGTTCAGTCCTACAGTATAAAGGCTGTTGACTTTCGACGTGGTGAAAAGGGCGAGGGTTTGGTGGTAATCGGTTTGTCGGATCCGGCCGTAAGCGTGGATATTTCCCGGGTTGGTGGCGATATAAAGCTGAGTTTTTTTCGTACCAGCCTTCCTGGAAAGCTTGACCGCCGTTTGGATGTTGTTGATTTCGCCACGCCAGTCAAAGAGGTTGACGTTACCTCAGATGGGTCTACCACTAATGTGATGGTGAGTACCATAGGAGAATATGATTACATGGCTTATCAGGCTGATGATCAGTATATCGTTAGCATTAAGCCGCTCACGGATGACGAAATTGAGCAGCAAAAATCTCGATTTGCCTATGTAGGTGATAAGTTATCCCTCAACTTCCAAGACATTGAGGTTAGGTCGGTATTGCAGTTGATTGCAGACTTTACTGAATTGAATCTGGTTGCCAGTGATACCGTCTCTGGCAGCATCACCCTTCGCTTGGAAAATGTCCCTTGGGATCAGGCGCTGGATATTGTTTTGAAGGCTAAAGGGCTTGATAAACGTCAAGATGGCAACGTGTTAATGGTGGCGCCTGCAGCCGAAATTGCTGAGCGTGAGCGTTTACAAGTAGAGGCTAATAAACAGTTGGAAGAGCTGGCTCCCCTGCGAACTGAATTTATCCGGGTTAAATATGCTGATGCTCGGGAGTTGTACGAACTTTTTGATGTTCGCCGTGGTGGCGGTGGCGGTGGTAGTGGTGGCAGAAATGCAACAGACAGTATGTTGTCCAACCGTGGTTCAGCTATCGTTGACGACAGAACTAACACGATCATCCTGACCGATACTGACGATAAGATCAGGGATTTCATGAGTCTTATTGATGAGATTGATATTCCTGTCAGGCAGGTATTAATCGAGGCTAGAATTGTAATTGCGAACACCGATTTCAGAAAAGAAATTGGCGCACGACTTGGGTTGCAGGGTGCAAGAACCCCGGACAGTTCCGATTTTGGCTTCGGTGGTTCTCTCGAAAATTTTGATGGAGTGAACAACCCCATCAATATTTTTAATAGAGGTGCAGGAACTATACTGGTCAATGATGCCGGTCTTGGCGTAGACCTTGGGGTTAACAACCCCAATGGTAGTTTTGCGCTTGAGCTATTAACCCAAAATACCTTTCTCGATCTTGAGTTGAGTGCACTGGAAGATGAAGGAACTGGTGAAATTGTTTCTCAACCCAAAGTTCTGACCAGTGATAAACAAAAAGCTTCGATAAAAACTGGTACCGAAATTCCCTATCAGAATGCCACATCTAGTGGAGCGACGTCTGTCCAATTCAAAGAGGCAGTGCTGAAACTGGAAGTAACGCCTCAAATCACGCCTGATGGCCGTATCGTCATGGATATCAACGTGAATCAGGACTCTGTGGGTGACTTGCTGCCCACGGGTGAGCCAGCAATTGATGTAACCCAAGTTGAGACAAAAGCGATTGTCGGTGATGGGCAGACTCTTGTGCTGGGCGGACTTTTCCAGATGGAGACTTTCAATACTTCAGAGAAGGTGCCTCTCTTAGGAGATATTCCTTATCTGGGAAGATTGTTCCGGCGTGATTTAGATAGTTTGGAGAAAAGGGAAATCCTGATTTTCATTACTCCCAAAATTCTTAATGAAGCCCTTCTTGATTGATGATAAAAGCAAATAACGTTTTTCTTGTCGGCCCCATGGGGGCCGGCAAGACAACCATCGGTCGTCTCTTGGCCAAAAACCTTTCCCTTAAATTTGTTGATCTGGATGCGGAGATTGAAAAACGCTGCGGCGCTGATATCCCGTGGATTTTTGATGTGGAAGGGGAGGCTGGATTCAGGAAGCGGGAGAGCATGCTTCTTGAGGAGCTAACGGATTTAGAGGGGATTCTTCTTGCTACAGGGGGTGGGGCTGTATTGGATTCTCGGAATCGAGAGTTTCTGAAAGAGCGTGGTTGTGTCGTCTACCTTTGTGCTTCTGCGACACAGTTGATGGAAAGAACTGCCCATGATCGGTCTCGGCCGTTGTTGCAGGTTGACGACCCTTTGTCTGTACTTACGCGACTGATTGCTGAGAGAGATCCGTTCTACAGAGAAGTGGCGGATTTGATCGTCGAAACTGAGCGAAAAAAACCCCAGGCTGTAGCTGAATGGGTGGCAAGAGAAGTTCGCCAGCATCAAGCCTGATGTGGTAAATTCACTACCCTTTCGTATCAGGGATTCTTCTAGAGTGTCTACCTCCATTAAGCTCACCGTTGAGTTGGGCGAGCGAAGCTACCCAATAATTATTGGTGCGGGTTTATTACAAGCGCCAGGGCAGCTTGTTCCTTATATCCATGGTTCTCAGGTGTTGGTGGTGTCGAATGAGACTATTGCGCCATACTACCTCGAGTTATTAACGAACGCGCTTGTAGGGTGTCAGGTAGACACCCTAATCCTGCCTGATGGCGAGAAATACAAAAATCTCGATACATTGAATTTGATATTCGATTGTCTTCTTGAAAAACGACACAATCGAACTACCACTCTAATCGCTTTGGGTGGTGGAGTAGTGGGAGATATGGTTGGATTTGCTGCAGCTTGTTATCAGCGCGGAGTCAATTTTATTCAAATTCCTACCACTCTGCTCGCGCAGGTGGACTCTTCGGTTGGCGGTAAGACCGCGGTGAACCATCCGAAGGGTAAGAATATGATTGGAGCATTTTATCAGCCGCAGTGTGTGCTTGCAGACACGTCTACGCTTGCTACGTTACCTGTTCGTGAATACTGTGCGGGGTTGGCGGAGGTGGTCAAATACGGTGTCATTGCCGATGTCGATTTTTTCAATTGGCTAGAAGAAAATATCGATGCGTTACTGGCGCGAGACCCTGATACATTGGCGATCGCAATCAAACGTTCATGTGAAAATAAGGCTAAGATCGTTAGCCAGGATGAGCGCGAAGGTGGTGTTAGGGCAATTCTGAATTTCGGTCACACTTTTGGCCATGCTATTGAAACTGCCCAGTTCTATTGTGACTGGTTACATGGCGAAGCCGTGTCGGCGGGGATGGTGATGGCCGCTGAGCTGTCCAGATTGCTTGGCTGGATAAGCAGTGAAGATAAGCAGCGCATTGAACAGTTGTTGATAAAGTGCCGGTTGCCGATTTGGGCGCCGAAAACGATTAATGGCGAAACGTTCATGGAGCTGATGTCAGTAGACAAGAAAGTTTTGGATGGTTCCTTGCGGCTGGTTTTACTCAAATCCTTGGGACAAGCCGTGGTGACTTCAGATTTTGACGCAAAATGTCTTGCCCAGTTGCTGTCAGATAAAGAATAAACCACAATCAACCCATCGGCGTATGCTCTCCGGCGTCCTCGCTTCTTTTTCGAGAGAAGTTTGTGGCGTCGGCCTCTGCCATGTAAAATGTCTCTCCTTTTGTGCCCTTAAGCGCTATCGTTCTGCTTGGGCCATATAATCAGCTGTTTTTACTTGTTTTCTGTCTAGAGTTTTATTATGTCGACAGGCCTTTATCGGTTAGATGAATTTAAAGATAACTGTGGCTTTGGTTTGATTGCTCATACCAAAGGCCGTGCTAGCCACCGTATTCTGGAAACTGCCATTGAGTCGTTAACCTGTATGACCCACCGGGGTGGTATTGCTGCCGATGGGAAGACAGGCGATGGCTGTGGTCTGTTGATGCAAAAGCCCGACGGGTTTATGCGTCAGGTAGCCAGCGAACTGTTTTCTATAGAACTGCCCCCTCTCTATGCAGTTGGCTCGATCATGTTGAGCCAGGATGTAAGCTTAAGAGATCGTGCCAGGAAGCTTCTTGCTGAAGCCGTGGAGAATGAGGGCCTTGAAGTCGTCGGTTGGCGAGAAGTGCCAACTGATAATGCCTGCTTGGGTGAGATCGCATTGCGTTCACTGCCCGTCTTCGAGCAGGTGTTTGTGGCAGCCAGCCAGCTTGATGAACAGGGGTTTAATGCACGGTTGTTTATCGCCAAGCGCAAAGCAGAAAAGGCGCTCGCAGAAGACGCTTCTTTCTACATCGCCAGTTTGTCTCCGAATGTGCTCAGTTATAAAGGGTTGATGATGCCGGTGGATTTACCCAAATTCTACCGGGACCTCGACGATCCCCGTTTAGAAACGGCCATCTGTGTTTTTCATCAGCGCTTTTCCACCAATACCATGCCTCGCTGGCCTTTGGCTCAACCATTTAGGATGCTTGCGCACAATGGTGAAATTAATACCATTACTGGCAACAGGAACTGGTCGGTAGCGAGAACACCAAAATTTGAAACTCCCCTGTTGCCGGAGCTGCATGAGGTCGCGCCGCTGGTCAACCGTACCGGCTCAGACTCATCCAGTCTTGATAACATGCTTGAGGTGTTAGTAGCGGGGGGCATGGATCTGCATAAAGCTGTGCGCATGTTAGTGCCGCCAGCTTGGCATAACACTCAGGATTACGGGCCCAGTGAGAGAGCCTATTTTGAATATATCTCCATGCATATGGAGCCTTGGGATGGTCCGGCAGGTTTGGTTATCACCGATGGGCGATATGCTGTTTGTACATTAGACCGCAATGGCTTGCGACCTTCCCGCTGGGTGCTGACAGATGATGACATCATCGCTGTTGCTTCCGAAGTGGGTGTCTACAAATACCAACCGGAGAATGTGGTTGCAAAAGGTCGTCTTGGGCCGGGCGACATTCTTTCTATCGATACCCTGAACGGCACAATTCTGAACGCAGAGGATGTGGACAGTCAGCTGGCTTCGGGTAATCCCTACCAAAAGTGGCTCCGTGACGGCAGCGTTAAAGTCATGTCCACCATGGAGCAGGATAGTATTGAAGTGGAAGGTGCGTTGAGCCGCGACGAGGTTCGCCGTTACATGAAGATGTTTCTCGCCAGTCAGGAGGAGCGAGATCAGGTGCTCAGGCCGTTGGCTGAAGGTGGCCAAGAAGCCGTGGGTTCCATGGGTGATGATACCCCAATGGCTGTCTTGTCCAGAAAGCACAGGACACTATACGATTACTTTCGACAGCAGTTTGCTCAGGTTACCAATCCGCCAATCGATCCCCTGCGCGAGTCGCTGGTAATGTCTCTCGCGACTCAGCTAGGCCGTGAAGAGTGTCTGTTTTCCGAGACTCCCGGTCATGGAAAAAGGGTCAACCTGAACAGTCCCGTGTTGTCCCCGCGAAAATACTACGCACTTAAAAATGTCGACCAAAAAGAATATCCGGTCAGAAAGTTTGGCGTCAATTACGACCCGCAAAAAACCAGCTTGCAAGAAGCAATTCAGAATCTGTGCTTGGAAGTTGAGAAAGCAGTTAAAGATGGCGTTGTCTTTTGCATCCTGTCTGATTCAGATATCGCCCCGAATATGTTGCCAATTCAGATGTTGATGGCGGTGGGTGCCGTACACCACCACCTAATAGCTGTGGGCGAACGCTGCAACGCCAATATTATTGTTAGTACTGCTTCAGCTCGTGATTCTCACCACATTGCCGCCCTGATAGGGTACGGCGCATCTGCCGTTTATCCCTACCTGAGCTATCACATCTTGTCTGATCTGGTTCAGTCAGGTGAGGTTCTGAGTGACTTGGGTACAGCCTTCAAAAACTACCGTAAAGGCATTAACAAAGGCTTGCTGAAGATACTCTCCAAAATGGGTATCTCTACGATTGGCTCCTATCGGGGCTCGCAACTGTTTGAAATTATTGGATTGTCTTCCGATGTCGTAGCAACCTGTTTTGCAGAGACACCCAGTAGAATTGAGGGGCCCAGTTTCGTCGAGTTGCAGCGTGACCAGCAGCTGCTTGCCGCAGAGGCTTGGAGCGAGCGCAAGCTGGTTAGCCCGGGTGGTTTGCTCAAATATGTGCACGGGCAGGAGTACCACGCGTTTAACCCGGATGTTGTGACCGCATTACACAGGTCAGTCCAGAACAATGATTACGCGGCTTGGCATGATTACGCTGGTTTGGTCAATAACAGGCCTGTCGCGACACTGCGTGATTTGCTCAAGGTGAGGAGTGACATTACGCCAGCGCCCCTGTCCGAAATAGAGCCCATTGAGCAGATTATCAAGCGGTTTGATTCGGCGGGCATGTCCTTGGGCGCGCTGTCTCCCGAGGCACATGAGGCGTTGGCCGAGGCCATGAACAGTCTTGGTGGACGTTCCAACTCAGGAGAGGGTGGAGAAGACCCCGCTCGCTTTGGTACCGTCAAGGTTTCCAAGATCAAGCAGGTCGCTTCTGGACGCTTTGGGGTGACACCGCACTACTTGTCCAGTGCAGAAGTGATTCAGATTAAAGTTGCTCAAGGTGCGAAGCCCGGTGAAGGTGGTCAGCTGCCCGGCGGCAAGGTCAATGACCTCATCGCCCGGCTGCGTTATTCCGTTCCTGGTGTGACACTGATTTCGCCGCCGCCTCACCATGATATCTATTCTATTGAAGATCTGGCCCAGCTGATCTTCGACCTCAAACAGGTTAATCCGGAAGCATTGGTATCTGTCAAATTGGTGTCCCGTCCCGGTGTCGGAACGATCGCTGCTGGTGTGGCCAAGGCTTACGCTGATTTGATTACGATTTCCGGTTATGACGGCGGTACTGCGGCGAGTCCTCTGACTTCAATCCGTTATGCCGGCTCTCCTTGGGAGCTGGGTCTGGCGGAAACACATCAAACTCTTTGCGCCAATGATTTGCGTGACAAGGTTCGTGTGCAGACGGATGGTGGCCTGAAAACCGGCCTTGATGTCGTCAAGGCCGCAATTCTGGGCGCGGAAAGTTTTGGTTTTGGCACTGCGCCAATGGTGGCTTTAGGTTGCAAGTATCTACGTATTTGCCACCTCAACAATTGTGCAACGGGTATTGCTACCCAAGACAAGTTGTTGCGGGATGAGTATTACCGTGGCACCGTTGAAATGGCGCGCAATTTCTTCCGTTTCATGGCGGAAGAGACCCGCGAGTGGATGGCTCGTTTGGGTGTGAGAACGCTTGCCGAGTTGGTTGGCCGGGTCGATCTGCTGGAAGTAGTATCAGGTGAAACTGACAAGCATCATAAACTCAACCTCTCGCCGATTATTTATACCGACGAGTTGCTGAAGAGCAAGCCGCAAACCTGTCAGGTCCCGAGAAATACGCCATTTGACAAAGGCTACCTCGCTGAACAAATGGTTTCGGATATTCTTCCAGCTATCGAAACGAAAAGCGGCGGTGAATACAAATATACCATCAGTAACTGTGACCGCTCGATCGGTGCACGCCTGTCAGGGGAAATTGCTAAGCGCTATGGGAACCAGGGCATGGCTGATGCGCCAGTTAAGCTCAGTTTGCGCGGCGTTGCCGGACAATCGCTGGGTGTTTGGAACGCCGGCGGTCTTGATATTTACCTGATTGGCGATGCCAACGATTATGTGGGTAAAGGTATGGCCGGTGGCAAGATTGTGATTGCTCCGCCGGAAAACAGTCAATATGCCTCTAATGAGGCACCCATCGTGGGCAATACCTGTCTCTACGGTGCGACGGGCGGTAAATTGTTTGCTGCCGGCCGAGCTGGCGAACGGTTCGCGGTGAGAAATTCCGGCTCCTTGGCCGTTGTCGAAGGCGCTGGGCACCACTGTTGTGAGTACATGACCGGCGGTGTGGTTGTGGTCTTGGGTTCCACTGGCTATAACTTCGGCGCAGGTATGACCGGCGGTTTTGCCTATGTGCTTGATGAAGAGAGAAACTTTGTCGATCGCTACAATATGGAGCTGGTCGACATTCAACGCATTACCAGTGAAGCCACAGAAGCCTACCGGCACAACCTGGAAAGTATTATCCAGGAGTTTGTCCAGGAAACCGGAAGTGCTTGGGGGCAGAAGATCCTCGATAACTTTGAGCACTATGTGAACAGGTTCTGGTTGGTCAAGCCGAAAGCAGCCAGCCTGCAGACCTTGCTCGAGCACACCCGTGCAGAACCGCAGTGACAGGCAGATAGCGCAACTGAGTAAAGGTTTGTATTTATGACCCAAAGGCTGAACAACAATTTTCAATTCGTCCAGGTTAGTCGTGAGGAACCCCATAAGAAGGGGGCTCTCAGTCGTACCCGTGAATTTGTTGAAATTTATGAACCTTTTGAGCAAAAACAGGCATCCAGCCAGGCGCACCGCTGTCTGGATTGTGGCAATCCCTACTGTGAGTGGAAGTGCCCTGTACACAACTACATTCCCAACTGGCTAAAATTGCTCTCTGAAGGAAATATTCTCGAAGCGGCTGAACTCAGTCATCAGACCAATACGTTGCCCGAAGTATGCGGTCGGGTCTGCCCGCAGGATCGCCTCTGTGAAGGTGCTTGCACACTGAATGAGGACTTTGGTGCGGTCACCATTGGTAGCGCGGAAAAATATATTACCGATACTGCATTTGCCATGGGCTGGCGTCCGGATATGTCTCGCGTTAAATGGACCGAAAAGCGGGTCGCCATTATCGGAGCGGGTCCGGCCGGACTTGGTTGTGCGGACGTGTTGGTGCGAAGTGGTGTCAAACCGGTGGTCTTTGATCGCTATCCAGAGATTGGTGGCCTGCTGACGTTCGGTATTCCAGAATTCAAACTGGAAAAATCTGTGATGCAGAACCGCCGCAAGATCTTTGAGGAGATGGGCGTTGAGTTCCGCCTCAATACCGATGTCGGCGTCGATGTGAAGATGGCCCGGTTGCTGGAAGAGTTTGATGCAGTCTTTCTGGGTATGGGTACTTATACCTACATGAAAGGCGGATTCCCCGGTGAAGAGCTTCAGGGTGTCTACGATGCCTTGCCGTTCCTGGTTGCCAATGTGAATCGCAACATGGGTTGGGAGAAGAATCCTGCTGATTTTATTAATGTCGCGGGTCAGCGTGTCGTCGTGCTTGGCGGTGGTGATACAGCCATGGATTGTAACCGGACTTCTATTCGTCAGAGTGCGGAGTCAGTTGTTTGCGCCTATCGCCGTGACGAAGAGAACATGCCGGGCTCGCGCCGTGAAGTACAAAATGCGAAGGAAGAAGGTGTACAGTTCCTGTTTAACCGTCAGCCGATAGAAATTGTTGGCAATGGGCGTGTGGAAGGTGTCAAGGTGGTTACCACCGAGCTCGGTGAGCCAGATGAGAGGGGCCGTCGTCGCCCTGTGCCAATTGCCGGTAGTGAAGAAATTATTCCCGCTGATTTGGTATTGATTGCATTTGGTTTCCAACCCAGTCCTGCTCCTTGGCTGAGTGATATTGGCGTTGAGCTTAATAGCTGGAAGGGTGTGGTCGCATTGGAATATCAGCCCTTCAAGTTCCAGACCAGCAATCCCAAGGTGTTTGCCGGTGGGGACATGGTGCGTGGATCTGACCTGGTGGTGACTGCCATCTGGGAAGGTCGTCAGGCGGGTGAAGGCATTCTCGATTACCTGCAAGTATAGGATTGCCGATGACCGCACTAAAGAACGACCGCTTCCTGCGGGCGCTGATGCGTCAGCCTGTCGATGTGACGCCGGTATGGATGATGCGCCAGGCTGGCCGCTACCTGCCTGAATACCGTCAGACACGCTCCAGGGCCGGGGACTTTATGGGCCTTTGCACGAATCCTGAGCTGGCCTGTGAAGTCACTCTGCAGCCGCTTGAACGCTATCCTCTGGATGCTGCCATTCTATTTTCTGATATTCTCACTATCCCTGACGCCATGGGCCTTGGTTTGTATTTTGAAGAGGGAGAGGGTCCGAGGTTCAGAAAGCCGCTGCGCACTGAAGCCGATATTTCTGCGCTAGAAGTGATTGATCCCAAACACGAATTGTCCTATGTGATCGATGCGGTAACGACTATTCGCCGCGAATTGAATGGGCGGGTACCCCTTATCGGTTTTTCTGGAAGTCCCTGGACGCTGGCTACCTATATGATTGAGGGTGGTTCCAGCCGAGACTTCGCACGTAGCAAAACAATGCTTTATGAACAGCCTGAGCTGATGCACCAACTGTTGGATGTGCTGGCCCGATCGGTTATTGCCTACCTGAATGCCCAAATAGCTGCTGGTGCCCAGGCAGTACAGATTTTCGATACCTGGGGAGGCAGCCTTTCCCACGGTGCTTATCGTGAATTTTCCCTGAGTTATATGCGTAATATCGTCGCTGGTCTGACCAAGGAGAGTGAAGGGCGGCCTGTGCCGGTGATTCTCTTTACCAAAGGTGGTGGTCAGTGGCTTGAATCGATTGCTGATTCCGGCTGCGATGGTATTGGTTTAGATTGGACAACGGATATCTCTCTCGCCAGGCAGCGTGTCGGTCAGAAGGTGGCGCTTCAAGGTAATATGGACCCCGCTATACTGCGGGCATCACCCCAGCGTATTCGTCAGGAGGTAGCGGCTATTTTGCGACAGTATGGCGAAGGGGAAGGTCATATCTTCAATTTGGGCCATGGTATCACCCCGGATATCAGCCCTGAAAAAGCCGGTGTATTTGTTGATGCAGTTCACGAATACTCCGCGACGTACCACAGAAAAACCTAAGTAAACTAACCGGTTATCGTTATATCTGACCAGTGAACCTGTGTCAGTTGCTATTGCCCTCAGCGAGCATATCCTTAGCTTGTCAGTCTGTGCTTTTTTCTACGCAGATACCCAATTCACCATAACCCCACGTATGGGGGGCATGAACGATATGAGCATCAAGCAGACCAAAATTCGAGCAGAAGACATCACGATAGGGATGTTCGTTTCCTGTCTTGACCGCCCTTGGAGTCAGACGCCTTTCCCCATTCAGGGTTTGTTGGTGAAGAGTCCTAAGGAGATTGGTTCGCTGCGTCATTATTGCGATCACGTGTTTATTGATGTGACTAAGGGCGCTAGTCCCTTAGGCATGAATACTACTGAAAGTTACAGCTCTCAGGTGGGCCAGGGAAAGAAACTAACATCCTCACTGGTAAAAACTCAGGTTGGTATTGCGGAGAAAAGCGAAGTGGCTCCGATAGAGGTCAGGCGCAATATTTACACAGAAGTTGTGCCCCTTAGC
This sequence comes from uncultured Porticoccus sp., assembly GCA_947259505.1. GTDB lineage: Bacteria > Pseudomonadota > Gammaproteobacteria > Pseudomonadales > Porticoccaceae > Porticoccus. The sequence goes on from CAMYLT010000003.1 coordinate 118,888, forward strand.
AGTGAGGTTGAACACGCTGAAAAGGCATTATTACAGTTGCGCGGCCAATTCACTTTGGCAGCCAAACAAATTGCGAAAGGGCGAAACTTTGATTACCAGCAGTTAAAAGATTCTGTTGCAGAGATGGTTAATAGTGTTGTCCGTTGTCCGGATGCGTTTACTTGGTTACTGCGTCTACGTTTGAAAGACCAACACACACATGATCACAGTATGAGAGCGGCTCTATGGGCTGTTCAGTTTGCCCGTTACATCGGCATGCCCAAAGGGGATATGTCAGTGCTTTGTTTGGGTACCCTCCTCAAAGATATTGGCAAGGTGAAGCTCCAAAATGGGTTGTTGCGCAAAAAAAGGCGTACCCCCGAAGAGGATGCTGAATATCGGAAATTTGTTGAATATGGCGTTGAAATGTTGCGAACTTCGAAAAGCATCGAACCTCGTGTTATTTCAGTGGTGCGCTATCACTGTGAACGATTTGATGGCAGTGGCTTTCCCGAGGGAATTGTTGGCGGAAAAATACCCCTGCTTGCTCGTATTGCGGGCATCGCCACAGCTTATGATGCCATTTCAAATCCTCAGGAATCTGAAGATCCCGTTGCGCCTTCACGGGCTGTGAGCTTGCTCTATAACATGCGGGATAAGAAATTTCAGGATGATTTGGTGGTAGAGTTTATTCAGTCTATTGGTCTTTATCCCACGGGTACGTTGGTGGAGTTGACTACTGGAGATGTGGGTGTGGTAGTTGAACAGCATGCCAACTCTCGCTTGACGCCGAAGGTGGCGGTGTTTAACCAGAAGAAAGCAAAGGCCTCGGGTGATTACATTTTGCTGGATTTGAAGGATGAGGAGCAATCCCGCAATGCACTGGTAGACTGTGGTGTACCTAAGGCGCGTTCGGTGTCAAAACTGGCGATTGCAAGGGATCTGGAAATTTCTGGTTACGATGTCGATATTCCTGCAGTGACGAGTATCTTCATGAAAAATACCAGCCGAATTTTGGATAGCACGCTATCTGACGCTCATAAGAATGAGAATGGACCAGAAGGTAAAAGTGGTCTGCTGTCCAATCTGCGCGATCGATTCAGATTGTGATAATTGCCTGTCAGCTAGGCAGGCATTTAGCTAGACATTGTCCCATCCGGGTGGTGTAACCGGGGGTTAGGGCCTCCTCCCACCTGATGGCATCTTGCTCAAATAACAAAATGACTGTTGAGCCAAATTTGAAGCGCCCCATTTCCTCGCCTTTGGTGAGACTTATTTCACCAGAATCAAAATTGTCCAGTCGCAGCTCTCCAGCCTGGTAGCATGTCTCCCATACAGACTCGATACCGGCGACCATCATCGCGCCTACCAGAATAACTGCGCAGCGCCCCAAAGGCGTGTCAAAGAGGCAGACCAGCCGTTCGTTCTTCGCGAACAGGCCTTCAACCGTACCTGTGGTCGCAGCATTGACAGAGAACAGTTTCCCTGGAATATAGCGACAGTAATCCAGCGTGCCCGCCACTGGCATGTGTACGCGGTGATAGTCGCTAGGTGAAAGATAAATGGTAATAAACTGTCCGTTGTGAAACCGCTTGCTGTCCGCATCCCGGCCCCCCAACAGAGCTTCCACTGAAAATGATTTTCCTTTGGCCTGAAAGATGTTGCCTGTGCTGATCCTCCCCAGTTGACTGATGGTGCCGTCTGCTGGGCTGGCAATACTGTTCGCATCGGAGGCTAGAGGGCGGGCATTCGGTTTGAGGGCACGGGTGAAAAAGTCATTGAAACAGGCATAGTCTTCTAGTGACTCAGAGGCAGCCTCATCCATATTCACCTTATAAGTGCGAATAAACTGGCGTATCAGGGCGTTTTTTACTCCCGGATGACGGCTGTCTGCCAGTTTAGCGCCCAGCCTGGATAGTCCGTGTTGGGGGGCAAGTCGTTGTAGGGCGACGAACCATTCAGCCCAGTATTTATTCAAAATTAAAGCTCCACCGGGGTGTCCGGACGGTTGCCCCATTCCCACCAAGAGCCATCGTAGGCGCGAATGTTTTTAAAGCCAAGCAATTGACCAAGCATATAGGTAAAGCCTGATCGGTGATGTGACTGGCAGTGAGTCACTGTCGGCTTATCGGTGAGAATGCCGAGCTGACTCAGTCGCTCCAGAGCATCTTCCCGAATCCGCATGTTACGGCGGTTATCGATCAGGCTGGTCCACTCGAAATTGATTGCCCCGGGAATATGCCCAGCTTTGTCGGACATAACTTTTTCGCCACTATATTCAGCTGGGCTGCGAGCGTCCCAGATTTGCAAATCACCGGCGTCGAGGTGTGCCATGATCTCTTCCGTGGTCACCAAGGCGTCAAGATCGACTTTGACTTCATACTCTCGGGCCCTTGGTGCAGGGATCTCATCCGTCATCGGGAAGCCTTCGTTGTGCCATGCCACAAAGCCGCCATTGAGATAGGACCATTTGTGGTGGCCGATCACATCCAGTGTCCAGATAAAGCGACCGGCCCAGCCGCCGCCTTCGTCGTCATAGACGACCACATGCGTGTCATCAGTGAGTCCCAATCGGCTAAACAGGCCAGACAGCTGGGGGGGAGATGGCAATTTATTGGGCCAGGGTTGGCCGCCGTTCATGAGTTCTTTGATTGATATGTGTTCCGCGCCAGGAATGTGTTTGCGGCTATAAAGAGCATCATTGCAAAGATCGACAATCAGGATGTTGGGTTCGCTGAGCAGGTTTTGAAGATCTGCCGGCTCGAGCAGTTTTGGTATCTCAGACATGTGGCCTCCCATACTTAAAGCAGGCGGCGATTGTACCACTGATTTTCCGGGGTTTTGCTAGGACTAACGGACAGTTTCCAGGCTTTGTACGATATGCCGAAAGCTGCTGACTCGCTCTCGAGTTAATTCCCCTCTTGTCAGTGCTTCCTCAATCGCGCAGCCAGGTTCGTTGCCCATGTGCTGACAATCTCTGAATTTACAGCTGCCCAACAGTGGGCGAAATTCCACAAAGCCGTTGACGACATCGGCAGGGTCGAGGTGCCAGAGGCCGAATTCTCGAATGCCAGGCGAGTCAATGACTTCACCACCATTGGGCAGGTGGAACAGCCGAGCGGTGGTGGTGGTATGGGTGCCCTTGGTAATTGCCTCGGAGAGAGCTCCCACGGCAGTGTCCGTTCCCGGGGCGAGGGTGTTCAGTAGTGAAGATTTTCCTACACCGGACTGGCCAACAAACACACTGGTGATTCTATCGAGGCGGTCTGTCAGTAGGCCCATGCCATCCCCGCTGAATGCCGAGACTTGAAAACAGTCGTAGCCCAGCGCATCGTAACTAGTCAACATATCAAGGAGCGTGTCGCGATTGTCGTCATCCATAAGGTCGCTTTTGTTCATCACCAGAATGGGTGTAATGCCCTGGTGCTCCGAGGCGACCAGGTAGCGATCCACCAGATTTCGGTGTGGTTCTGGAACGGGTGCGATGACAATGACAATGCAATCGATATTTGCAGCCACTGGCCGCAGCCTGCCGCGATTATCTGGTCGGCATAATTCACTGCTGCGGGGCTTTACCGCAACCACGATGCCTTGAGGGTCGCCCTCCTGCCAGATGACTCTATCTCCGGTCACAATCGACGGTAAATTGGCACGTAAATGGCAGCGTTTGGTCAGGCTTTCATTGTCTAGATCAGACTCAACATCAACCTTTTTTCCGAAGCAGGCAACGACGCGCCCATTTTGGTCCGCTCCGAGTTCATCGGCCGTGTCCTCGATCTGTCGCTGTTCGACAGCATCTTGAGTTTTCGTCTGATTGCGCTCTATTCGACGCTGCTGTTGTTTGGTCAGATGGCGTTTGCTCAAAAGCCCTTCCTATAGGTGAACCCGGTCCAACCCCAATCGGCTGGCTTAGTTGGACGCAAGGATATAGCATATAAGCACTCTGGGACAGGAATCAGGAATGCCCAAGCTGGAAGGAGTTTACCAGTCGCTATCGGCCTTTGTTCCGTTGCTTGCGACCATTGCAGTCATGGCGTTGGGGTTGTGGTTTGCCAACTGGTTGTTGTTGCGCCGCGCCAGCCTCACCACTGAATCCCGTCTGCCCGGCCAGGTCACCATGCTGGTGCTGACTGCGATTGCACTGGTCGCCATTATCCTGGCGCTGCCGGTCAGTGAATCAACTCGTGGTGACTTGCTCAGTCTGTTGGGACTGGTGTTAACCGGTGTCATTGCCCTGTCGTCCACGACCTTCGTGGCTAATGCCATGGCTGGCTTGATGCTCCGGGCAGTGAAAAGCTTCCACCACGGGGATTTTATCCGTGCGGGAGAGTACTTTGGCCGGGTGACTGAGCGGGGGCTATTCCATACGGAAATTCAGTCTGAAGACCGCGACCTGATTATGCTGCCGAATCTTTTTCTTGCTTCCAATCCGGTCACTGTGGTGCGTTCTTCGGGGACTATTGTCTCCTGTGATCTCTCTCTCGGTTATGACGTTGCCCATTATGAGGTGGAGCCACTCTTGAAAGAGGCTGCACTGGCTGCAGGCCTTGAGGAGCCTTTCATGCAAATTCGTGCGTTGGGCGATTTTTCTGTCAGCTACCGGATATCTGGGTACTACCAGGAAGTGAAGCACTTGCTGACCACACGCACCCGGCTGCGTAGAGCAGTACTCGACGCGCTCCACGGCGCTGGTATTGAGATTGTGTCGCCTACTTTTATGAACCAGAGACAGTTCAAGGATGGCGAGAAATTCATGGCGCCCACGAAATTGTCAGAAGAGGGCAGTCTTGCAGAACTGGCGCCTGAGTCACTGATTTTTGACAAGGCTGATCACGCTGAGAAAATCCATAATCTCGAAGATGAAATGCAATCGCTCATAGCGAATATCAAAACGTTGAAAGAACAGCAGGCCACTGCAAACGAGGCTGAAGCTTCAGCGCTGAAAAACGATATTCACCAAAGTGAAGCGCGCCTTGTGAGCCTGGAAAATATTATCCGTAAAGCCAAAGAAACCCCTAATGAATGAAATTGCACTGATTAAAGACCCGCTCAATCTGATCTGGATCGATCTGGAAATGACGGGGCTCGACACTGACAATGATGTGATCATCGAGATCGCCACAATCGTTACCGACAAGGATCTGAATGTTCTTGGAGAGGGACCAGTACTGGCTATTCATCAGCCTGATGCACTGTTGGATGGCATGGATGAGTGGAATACTCGTCAACATGGGCGGTCGGGGCTGACTGAGCGGGTGCGTAATAGTGCCATTACCATGGCAGAAGCGGAGCTGGTCACGATTGAGTTTTTGAGCCAGTTTCTGGAAGCCGGTCAATCGCCCATCTGCGGAAATTCCATTTGCCAGGACCGCCGCTTTCTCGCTCGCCAAATGCCGAAACTTGAGGCTTTTTTTCACTACCGGAATCTTGATGTGAGTAGTGTGAAAGAGCTCATCCGCCGCTGGAGACCAGAGCTACTAAAAGGGCTGACTAAAAAAGGTGCTCATCTGGCTATGGACGACATCAAGGATTCCATTAGCGAGCTTAAGTACTACCGGGAGGTATTTTTCGTCATGGAGGCGGATAGTTGATGTGGCAAGTGTATCTCTCTGGTGAAATTCATACCGACTGGCGGGACCAGATTATCAGTGGTGCGGATCAGCAGGGTTTGCCCGTAACGTTCAGCTCCGCCGTGACTGACCACGAGGCCAGCGATGCCGCCGGTGATTCCCTGGGCAAAGAGGCCTCCCCGTTCTGGCGTGATCACAAGTCTGCGAAAGTTAACGCGATTCGCACCAAAACCCTGATCGAACAGTGTGACCTTGCGATCATCCGTTTCGGTGACAAGTACAAGCAGTGGAATGCGGCTTTTGATGCGGGCTATTGCGCAGCGCTGGGCACCCCTTATATCACCCTGCACGACGCTGATATTGTTCACCCGCTCAAGGAGGTGGACGGCAGCGCCATGGCTTGGGCTCAGACCCCTGAACAGGTAGTGGAACTCCTCGTTTATCTGACTCTACAGCAGTGAGCGATTCATAAATCTGGCTGAGATGCGGGGTTGACGATCTTCCGCTTGCGTCGTTTTGGCTCGCGGTGTTGCTGTAGCGCCCAGCTCACATGCTCTCTGACAAGTGCTGAGGGGTGATCTTCGCGACGTTGCAGCGCCTGTAAGACCTGTTCCGATGTGGGCGCGTTTCCGAGGCCCACCGCCAGGTTGCGCAACCAACCCTGGTAGCCAATGCGGCGGATGGGTGAGCCCTCGGTATATTTGAGGAACTCCGCCTCGCTCCACAAAAACAGTTCCGCCAGATCCCGGTTATCCAGTTGGTGGCGGGGGGAGAAATCTTTCTCTGTTGATGATGGTGCAGCTTTGTTCCAGGGACAGATAGCCTGACAGTCATCGCAGCCAAATACCCGGTTGCCCATGGGTTCGCGGAACTCCAAAGGGATGCTGCCTTTGTTTTCGATAGTAAGGTAGGAAATACAGCGCCGGGCATCCAGTACATAGGGTTCCGGGAAGGCATCGGTAGGACAGACCTTGAGGCAAGCGCGGCAGTCACCGCACTGATCTTGCTCACTGGGCTCATCCACTGGCAGCGGCAGGTTTGTGTAGATTTCACCGAGAAAAAACCAGGAGCCCACTTCGCTATTGATGACCAGAGTGTGCTTGCCCATCCAGCCAAGGCCCGCTTTAACGGCTAACGGTTTTTCCATCACGGGTGCGCTGTCCACGAAAGGGCGCTGGATCACAGAGTCAGGTACCGCTTGTTCAATGTCTTTGGCCAAAGTGGTTAAACGTTTGCGGATCAACTTGTGGTAATCCCGCCCCAGGGCATAGCGGGAGATATAGGCTTTATCTTCAGTCTTAAGAACGGCAATCAGGTCGCTGTCTTCAGGCAGGTAATCCATGCGCACGCTGATGACACGCACGGTTCCGGGCAGCAATTGCTCCGGATGATAGCGCTTGGGACCATGCTCACTCATCCAGCGCATCTCACCCTGATAACCCTTTGCCAGCCATTGGTTCAGCCGTTCACCGCTGGCGGACAGTTCGGTATCCGTAATCGCGACCTGCTGAAAGCCCAAGGCACGCCCCCAGTCCTTGATTTTTAAGGCCAGTTGTCGGTAGTCGATGTCGGAAGGGGGAGAAGCCATGGTCGAACTGCCGTCTATAGTTAACGTATAATTTTGCCAGATATCTACCGGATAATCGGAACTTTATGTTTCAGCATCTGCCCGTTCCACTTTACACCGCTCAACAGGTCCGCGAACTGGATCGTATTGCTATTCAGGACTGGGGTATTCCCGGCATCAAACTGATGAAAAGGGCCGGTTATGCCGTGTTCCAGCAGTTGATCAGCCGTTGGCCCGGCGTGCCGATAACCGTTTTTTGTGGGGCTGGCAACAATGGCGGCGATGGCTATATCGTGGCGGCCTTAGCCGCCGAGAGCAGATTGTCGGTGAGTGTGGTGCAGGTAGCGTCTGCGGACAAGTTAAGTGGCGATGCCCGACAAGCCTATGAATACGCCAAACAGGCCGGGGTTGTGATGCGCCCGTTTAGTGAGTGTTCAAATCTGGACGCCGGTGTGGTGGTGGATGCCTTATTGGGCACCGGTCTGAACGGCCAGGTGCGCGAACCCTATGCACAGGCGATTCGCCTGATCAATCGCAGTGGTTTGCCGGTGGTGGCGGTGGATATTCCATCTGGTCTTTCCTGTGATACCGGTGTGCCTGCCGATCCCACGGTCAGTGCAGAATTGACCGTGACCTTTATCGGTTTGAAGCAGGGTTTGTTTACCGGTGAGGGACGGGTGTTTGCCGGCGAGTTGGTGTTCAGCGATCTTCGCGTGCCGCAAACCCTCTATCAACAGCTGCAACCCAGTGGGATGCGATTGGAGTTGGATGAGCTGCTTGTGGCGCTTCCTGAACGACGTCGTGATGCTCATAAGGGCGATTTCGGCCATGTGCTGGTGGTGGGTGGAGAGCTTGGTTTTGGCGGTGCGGTGGCAATGGCTGCGGAAGCAGCATTGCGAACCGGTGCCGGTTTAGTTACTGTGGCCACCCGTCCAGAACACGTGTCGACGCTGTTATCCCGTCGTCCGGAGTTGATGGTGAGGGGGCTGACCTCGGGTCGGCAATTGCAGCCGTTGTTAAACAGCGCCACAGTGCTGGTGATTGGACCGGGCCTGGGGCAAACCCCTTGGTCCGAGCAGTTGTTGCAACAGGCCCTGGCCACTGGGCTGCCCACCGTGTTGGATGCAGATGGACTGAATTTACTCAACAATGAGCGTCTTAATATCACCCCCGCTGACAATTGGGTGATGACGCCACACCCCGGTGAGGCTGCGCGATTATTGGGAATCACCACTTCTGAGGTCCAGCGTGATCGTTTTGCCGCCGTGCGGGCACTGCATCAGAAATTCCATTGCCCTGTATTGCTCAAAGGCGCGGGTTCGCTCGTGTGTACAGCGGATGATCAGCCAATCATAGTGTGTTGTGGCGGTAATCCCGGCATGGCTTCCGGTGGTATGGGTGACGTGCTAAGCGGTATTATTGGTGGCTTGCTAGCTCAGGGAATCCCCGGCGAAGAGGCGTTGCCGCTTGCTGTTGGTTTACACGCCGAGGCCGCAGATCGGGCATCTGTAGATGGCGAACGGGGCTTGTTGGCCACTGACCTGTTTGGACCGCTACGGCGGTTGGTGAATCCGTGAGTAACTTTTTTGAAATACTGTTGCTTGGTGAGCAGGCCATGGTGGACTTTGGCTCCCGTTTAGGCAAACTGCTGCCAGACGGCTGTCTGATTTTTCTGGAAGGTGATCTGGGTGCCGGAAAAACAACCCTAAGTCGCGGTATTCTGGGAGCCTTCGGCCATCATGGGGTGGTTAAAAGCCCCACGTATACTCTGGTGGAACCCTATAGGTTGGGCGAAAGGCTGATTTATCATTTTGATCTGTATCGTCTTGGTGATCCTGAGGAGTTGGAATTTATCGGCATTCGCGATTATCTGAACCAAGCCAGCTGTTGTCTCGTAGAGTGGCCTGAGCGTGGCGAAGGCATGCTGCCAGAGCCCGATTTGAGGGTGGCAATCAATGCTGTGGATGATGCGCGCTGTGTCGCGATATTTGCTGGCACTATAAATGGACAAAAAATCCTAGGGGAGTTGAACGCTCAGTGATGAGGACGACTTGTTGTTGAGAACAGCCGTCATTCGTAGCTTGGCTTTGCTGTTACTGGTCCTGTGTGGGCCGCTGGCGGCTGCCACCGTGGACGGCGTGCGGCTGTGGCGTGCTCCCGACCATACCCGCTTGGTATTTGACCTCAGTGAGCCGGTCAGCCATAAGGTGTTCCCGCTGGATAATCCCCCCCGTCTAGTGGTGGACATTGCAAAAAGCACGCTAAATGCCAGCGCCGATAATCTTGATCTTTCCAATTCCCCAGTTGCTGCCATGCGTAGCGGTGTTAAGGATAAAACCGACCTGCGGATCGTTTTTGACCTGAACTCCATGGTCAATCCGCGCAGTTTTGTGTTGGCGAAAAACCAGCAATACGGCCATCGCCTGGTGGTCGATCTCTACGACAATGAACAGAAAACCGTGAAAACGGTAGAGGACGTAGCCGGAGTAAAGGGCGATCGTGACATCATCATTGCCATTGATGCCGGACATGGTGGTGAAGACCCAGGCGCACTGGGTCCCAAAGGTGTTCGAGAAAAACAGGTGGTACTGGCTATCAGTCGTGAGCTAAAGACGCTACTGGATCAAACTCCCGGCTTCCGGGCCAAGTTGGTGCGGGATGGTGATTACTATATTCCCCTGCGGGGTCGCACTCATATTGCCCGCCAGCACCGCGCCGATATGTTTATCTCCATTCACGCAGACGCATTCACCAAATCATCGGCACATGGAGCCTCAGTGTTTGCGCTGTCCAGACGGGGTGCCACCAGTGAAACCGCTCGCTATCTTGCCAGCCGGGAAAATCAGGCGGATCTCATCGGTGGTGCCGGCAGTGTCAGCCTGGATGACAAGGATCATATGCTGGCCAGTGTACTGTTGGACCTCTCCATGACAGCTACCCTCAGCAGCAGCCTTGATGTGGGCGCCGAGGTGCTGAGATCTATCGGTGGTATTGCCAAACTGCACAAGAGACATGTGGAACAAGCAGGTTTTATGGTGCTCAAGTCCCCGGATATACCTTCTATTCTGGTCGAAACGGGTTTTATTTCTAATCCCGGTGAAGCCAAACTGCTTAGTAATCGCGCTTATCAGCAGAAAATGGCCCGTGCTATTTTTAACGGGGTCAGCCGTTTTTATGAGAAAGCACCGCCAGCCGGTACCAAGCTGGCGGCCAGAAAACCCGGGAGTGGTGGTGTTCATGTTATTTCCAGCGGTGATACCCTCTCCGACATTGCCGAGCGTTACAGTGTGTCTGTCGACGACTTGCTGCGCTATAACGGTCTGACCAGCACCCGCATCAGGGTTGGACAGCGCCTGAAAATTCCTACGTCCTGAAGAATCTGTTGAATGCCTAAAATCCACCTGCTCAGTCCCCGGTTAGCCAACCAGATCGCCGCCGGTGAAGTGGTAGAGCGTCCCGCTTCTGTCATCAAGGAACTGCTGGAAAACAGCATTGATAGTGGTGCCAGTCGCATTGATATCGATGTGGAAAATGGTGGTGTGAAACTAATACGGGTGCGGGACAACGGCTGTGGCATTGGTCAGGATGACCTGCCACTGGCGTTGAGTCGCCACGCCACCAGCAAGATTGAACAGCTCGACGACCTGGAAGCTGTGGCAACACTGGGTTTTCGCGGGGAGGCTCTGGCCAGTATTTCTTCTGTAGCTCGTCTTGCCATCGCCACCAATGCAAATGACACGGGTCCCGGCTGGAAGGCTGAGGCAGAAGGGCGCGACATGGCCGTTAATCTGGCGCCCGCAGCACACCCGCGTGGTACTACGGTGGAAGTGCGAGACCTGTTTTTTAACACGCCAGCCAGACGCAAATTCCTGCGTGCTGAAAGCACTGAATACAAACGCATTGATGAAGTGCTGCGTAAACTGGCGTTGAGTCACTTTGATGTCGACTTCACCCTGCGCAATAACGGTAAGGTGGTGCATCAGTTTCGTTCCGCCGATGGTCAGCTTGCCCAAGAGCGGCGGGTGGCTGCCATTTGTGGCCCGGCTTTTATGGAAAATGCCCTCTACCTGGATGTGGCGGCTGCGGGTTTGCGCCTGTGGGGCTGGGTGGGGTTGCCGACCTTTTCCCGCAGCCAGGCAGACCTGCAACACTTTTATGTCAACGGGCGCAGCATCCGCGACAAGCTGGTCACCCACGCTGTGCGTCAGGCCTATCAGGATGTGATGTACCACGGTCGCCATCCGGCCTTTGTGCTCTATCTGGAACTGAACCCGGCGGATGTGGACGTTAACGTCCACCCTACCAAGCATGAAGTACGTTTCCGCGATAGCCGTACCGTGCATGACTTTTTATTCCGCAGTTTGCACCGGGCAGTGGCGGATATACGGCCCGGCAGCCAAACGGTTTCAGCCGTAAGTAATTCAATGACACCGCCAGCGATCACGACGTATGGCACGCCGGTAGAACAAGCAGCGATCAGTTTCCCTGCCCGTCAGTCGGGTTTTCAGAATGTGTCTGAACAGATTTCCATTTATGGCGAATTGCACCGCGGACAAGATGAATTAGCGTCTCAGTCGTTGCCCGAAACGGATGAAACACTGCCGCCGTTGGGGTTTGCCATCGCTCAACTAAAGGGTATTTATATTCTGGCGGAAAATGCCGCTGGGCTGGTGCTGGTAGATATGCACGCCGCCCACGAGCGCATCACCTACGAGCGCATGAAACAGGCTTTTTCGGCGGAGGGTCTGCGTTCCCAGCCGCTTCTGGTGCCGACATCACTGGCCGTCAGTCAGGCGGAAGCAGATCTCGCCGAAGAGCAATCAGCGATGTTTGAGGAGCTTGGCTTTCAACTGCAGCGGGCCGGACCAGAGAGCCTGCTGGTAAGGCAGATGCCGTCCATGCTGCGGGATGCTGATGTGGAGCCACTGGTGCGCGATGTACTGTCTGATCTGACCAGCCATGGCAGCAGCGATCGCATTCGTCAGCACCTCAACGAGATCATGGCCACCATGGCCTGTCATGGCTCGGTGCGCGCCAACCGCAAGTTGAGCGTCGCTGAAATGAATGCCCTGTTGCGGGACATGGAGTCTACTGAACGCAGTGGCCAGTGCAACCATGGTCGGCCCACCTGGACCCAGATTTCTCTGGATGAATTGGACAAACTATTTATGAGGGGAAAGTGAGTTTCCCTTGTCTTGCCACTGAGTGGAATGAAGAAAACAGCGGAAAGGTTTGGAGCTTGGTAGAGCTCCGAGCTCTAGTGAAAGACAAAGCCAGTAATTCCCATCAAATTATTTCAGTAATAAATTCTATTGATCGGCTAGGCGGAATTTTTATTTATCATCTTGAGCAAGCCAGAGAATCCGTAGAGAATTTTTTTCTCCAGATTCGAAAGTCGATCCAGTACGCTTGGTATTGGGTAGTTTTCCCGAACAAAAAAACTACCAGAAAGCTAGTTTGGTACACGAAGCAAATACAATTGCATTGCTTTATACCACCCGCTCTATCTATGACATTTTCGCACAATTGATTAATAGTCTAATTCTGGAGGACAAGCTTTCGCTAGAACGGTGTGACATTAAGAAAGTGAGAAATGCCCTAGAAAATGGGGAGATAAAACAACTATTGGGCGATTTGCTTGATTCGATAGAATTCAAATACGTTGATGGTTTTATAAATTCGGTCAAACACCGCCAATTAATTCAGCGGATGACTACCTTGGATTTTGAAAGTAATAGGGTTGGAGTAAGGTTCTCTGGTTTTCACTATAAGAAAAATAGAAACGAGAAAGAGGAAAAATTTCCATCATTATGGTCAGATGAAGTGTTGGTAATAGCGGTTCATGTAAAAAATCAAATTGTGGAAGCAGGTATTCTTTTAAACAAACAGTACATTCTGAAAGGTGATCCAAGAGAATGTTGAGAACAATCGGTAACATCCTGTGGTTTCTTCTCGGTGGACTGGTGATGGGGCTGGCGTGGTGGTTGATCGGACTGGTGGCTTTTATCACCATTATCGGCATCCCTTGGGGGCGAGCCTGTTTCGTCATTGGTCAGTTCACTTTTCTGCCTTTCGGACGCGAGGCGGTGGATCGTAAACTGATTACCGGCAGGGATGACCTTGGCACCGGTGCCCTGGGTTTATTGGGCAATATTATCTGGTTTATCCTGGCGGGTTTCTGGCTGGCCATCGGCCATATCACCATGGCGCTGGCGCTGTGCCTGACCATTATCGGTATTCCCTTTGCCCTGCAACACCTCAAGTTGGCACTGCTGACGCTGGCGCCGGTGGGCAAGGTGATTGTTCAAAGATAGTCCCGCGCTTCAACCCCACAGGGTTGGCGGCTCTCGTCAATCCACCTGTCTATTTTATGACGCCGGTTGTCATCTGTGAGCTACCGCGGCAGATTCCTGGTCTAATCTTATACTTACTGTATCTCCGGGTGACCGCGCTATCAGTGGACGCCAGTGTGGGTCGCCCAGGATCGGGTGCCTTATGAATTATCGGTTTGTCGTCTCGGGATGTTTGGCGATTTGCCTGTCTGGGCCGTTGACTGTCAGCGGCGACGCGGGCAAGGGGGATCTGTGGCCAGTTAGCCGCGCGGCCGTGCCTATGGCAGATGGCCAACACTCCCGAGCGACTCTTGCCGTCGCGCCCACTGCAACCCAGTTCCCCTCTCTGGAACAAGCCTTTGTCTATTACAACGAGCTGGCTCATTCCGGGCATTGGTCTGCCATTGGCTATGGTCCGCTGCTGAAGCTCGACGACAGTCATGAGCAAATTGGACAACTTCGGCAGCATCTGGGTTGGAGTGGGGATTATCGCCCGGAGGCGCCTCCCGCCAAGGGCGATACGTATTTTGATGAACCGCTACAGCAGGCGTTGCTACGTTTTCAGGAACGCCACGGGGCTGCCAAGGTGGATGGTATCCTCGGTCCCGAAACACGCAACTTACTGAATGTGCCTCCCTGGATCAGGGCGGACCAGATTTTGTTGAATATCAATCGCCTGGAACAGTTCGGGGCGAGGGCTGGCCCCAGATACGTGCAGGTCAATATCCCGGCATATCGACTTAAACTGGTGGATGACGGCACAGTGTTGCTGGATATGAAAACCATCGTTGGTCGGCAGAGCAGGCAGACCCCGGTATTCAGCAGTGTGTTGCGCTCACTGGTGGTCAACCCCTCCTGGAGTGTCCCGAAAAGCATTGCCATGAAGGATATTTTGCCCAAGTGGAAGAGGGACAACAGTTATCTGGACAAGCAGAACCTGCAGGTGCTGTCTGGTTGGCAGGTGCCCTCGGTGGTGGTACCGAACAGCGCCATTGACCTGGCAAAGATGTATCGGGGAGCCGAGTACTATCGACTGTGGCAGCCACCCGGTCCCGGCAATACACTTGGTCGAGTCAAATTTGAGGTCTCTGATAGCGGCAGTATCTATCTCCATGACACCCAGAGTCGGCAATTATTCTCGGTCGGCAGGAGGGGCTTCAGTTCCGGCTGTATCCGTCTTGAAAAACCACTGGAGCTGGCAGAACAATTATTGGTGCTGGCAAATGCAGTTGAGCCGCGTGAGCTGAGTGCACTGTTTGAAACGACACAAACCCACCATATTCGTTTCGACAACCCGGTGGAGTTGCACGTGACCTACTGGACAGCCTGGCTGGATGAGTCGGGAACATTGTATTTTGGCGATGATCTGTATCGCCGCGATGAGGCCATTTTGGCGGAGTCTGGAACCCGCCAGGTAGCGGCAAACTGATCATTTTCTGTACAGATGGGTGCTGCCAAAGCATAATGTCACCCCGACGAAAGCATTGGTATAGTGCCCCTTATGGAAAAAGATTCCCTCAAAACATCGCGCAGGAGGTTCCTGCGTATCATGGGTGGCTTCACTGCGGGCATGGCCGTTTCTGCCTCTGCATTGGCCAAAGTTCCGGTAACGTTGCCGAAAGCGCGCTCACTCTCTTTTTATAATTTGCATACCGGCGAATCCCTGGATACGACATTTTGTGTGGGTAAACATTTTCTGCCGGACAGCCTCAGCGAGGTGAACCGGGTACTGAGGGACCATCGCACCGGTGAAGAGTGCGACATGTCTCCCCAGTTGTTGGTACTGCTGGATGACCTCAGGAAGACACTCGGGACTTCCCAGCCGTTGCAAGTCATCTCCGGGTACCGTTCACCAGAGACCAATGCCAAGTTGGGTCAGCACAGCAGCGGTGTCGCCAAGAAAAGCCTGCATATGCAGGGGAAAGCCATTGATATCCGCATTCCCGGTGTTGAGGTTGGCAAACTGTATCGCGCCGCCAGGGCCATGAATGCTGGGGGTGTGGGACTTTATTCTTCAAGTGATTTCGTGCATCTGGATGTCGGATCCGTCAGATACTGGGGTGCCTGAGGACGTGTTTAGAACTTGAACACATAGTCCAGGTACCGCCGGCTGTCGAAGTCGTCCTCCTTGACCACTGCCACCTTGACAGGTACGTCAGAGCGGTAGTTGTCGGCGATCCAGCCGAAACTCAGCCCTTATGCCTCTCTATACCCCACTGTGCACCACTTCAAAGCCGGGTCGGAGTGCCGCTCGTTCGCAACCCCTGATGAGGTGTCGAACATGTTTTCTGCCGTTTTCAGTGGGTGTGGGCAAGGCTGGTGGCCAGCCATTTCTGTCCATTCGTTCCTGGCGGCTGTCTAGTCATATTGCCACGCTTCTTCACGCGCCGAATTCTTCGCTCGTACAAACCGTCTGCCATGTTCCTTTGAGGTGAAGGAGCCACCTTATATGGACAGTTGGTGAGCCTGTAGCAAGGGGGGTAACCCAGAACCAGTCCCGGATTTTTGAGTTAATCTTTCGACACCGGCTGTTTCAGTTTATGGAGGTTGTCATCATTTGGGTTGTGGATACTCATCCAGTTGTCGGTCCAGTTTGCGGGAGACGTGTTGTGGTCCGTGGGAAAAGCATCCCAGCAGTTGGTAGGCCGCCGGCAGCACAAACAGTGTTAGTACCGTCGCAAAGGCCACCCCGCAAAATAGCGTAATGCCCAGCACTTGGCGGGTTTCAGCACCAGCACCAAAAGACAGGATAAGCGGTATCGAGCCAGCGATGGTGGTAATGCTGGTCATAATAATGGGCCGCAAACGCACCTGAGCCGCCTCGATGATGGCGTCGTGCACAGAGTCGCCCTGATCCCGCAACTGGTTGGCGAATTCGACAATGAGAATTCCGTTCTTGGCCGCCAGGCCGATCAGCATGATCAGCCCGATCTGGCTATAGAGATTGAGGGTATTGCCGCTGGCCCAGAGCCCCAATAGTCCCCCGGCAATGGCCAGTGGCACCGTGAGGATGATGATGAAGGGGCTGACATAGCTCTCGAATTGGGCTGCCAGCACCAGAAACATCACCAGAATGCCCAGGGCGAAAACGAAATAGCTGGCGGTGCCGGATTTTTTGTAGTCCAAGGAACGGCCCTTGTAGTCGATCGCTGCCTGTTCTGGCAAATGCGCCCTGACCAGGTTTTCCAGATGGGCCAGCCCCTCGCCCAGCGGCAGCCGGTCTTCCAGGTTGGCCTCAATGGTGATGGCGCGGCTGCGGTTGTAGCGGTTGAGTGTCTTGGAGTCCGCGTATTCCTGCAACGTCACCAGATTGGACAGGGGGATCAGCTGACCGGAGCGTTCGGAGCGCACATAGATGTTCGTGAGGTCGTGGGGACTGTTTTGTTGATCACGCACACCTTCGATCATCACATCGTATTCTTCACCGGCATCGATATAGGTGGTGACCCGGCGGGAGGCGAGCATACTCTCCAGTGTGCGGCCGATATTTTGTACCGATACGCCGAGTTCAGCAGCGCGGTCGTAGTCAATCAGCACCTGTACCTGGGGACTGGTTTCCCGGTAGTCGCTGTCGATATCGGTGAACCCGGGATTTTGCTTCTCAATCTCGGCAAACAGAATATCCCGCCAGGCTGCCAGTTCCTCGTAGGTTCCGCCGGCAACCACAAACTGCACCGGTTTGGCGGTGCGGTTGCCAATGCCCTGGCGCATGATCGGGTGAATGCGCACCCCGGCCAGGTCAGCGGTCTTGGAGCGAATCTCGGCCATGATGTCCCAGGCTGAACGGCGTGACCCCCATTCCTCGAGCATTATAATCACCATCCCGGTGCTGAAGGCGTCCCTGGGGGCGCGCACCAGAATACGGTCGGCATCGCCGCTGTCAGTCAGGGGCAACAGGCGTTGTTCGATCACCTCTATATATTGCCTGGTGTATTCGTAGCTGGCCCCCTCGGGTGCCTGCACCATGATAAAAAAGGCACCCCGATCCTCTTTCGGCACATATTCGTTGGGGATGCTGTTCACCAGCCAGACACAGAGGCCAATGCTGAGTGTAAACAGCAGTCCCACCAGTGCCGGTCGCCTTAATGATGCTTCCACCCAGCGGCTGTAATGGCCTTTAAAGCGGTTAAAGAGGCGATCAACCCGGTTGCCCGTCAGGCCGTTGTCGACGCGCTTGCGGAGCAACAATGACGCCAGCACCGGGCACAGGGTCAGGGCCACCAGGCTCGAAAACAGCACGGCGGCACTCATGGTGAGGGCGAACTCTGAGAAAAGCCGTCCCATATCGCCTTCCAGCATGGAGATGGGCGAGAACACGGCCACCAGCACCAGGGTGGTGGCGATCACCGCAAAGCCCACCTGTCGGGTGCCGCGAAAGGCAGCCACCAGCGCTGTCTCGCGATATTCCGCCATGCGGCGGTGGATGTTTTCCAGTACCACGATGGCGTCGTCCACCACCAGCCCGATGGCCAGCACCAGTGCCAGTAGCGTTAGCAGGTTGACGGTAAAGTCCATCGCCATCAGCACGATAAAGGTGGCAATTAGCGAAATGGGCACCGTGACAGCCGGGACCAGCATGGCCCGGGCGCTGCCGAGAAACAGGTAAATAACAAAAATCACCAGTGCGATACTGATGGCCAGGGTTTTGTAGACTTCGCGGATGGCTTGCTCAATAAACACCGAGGAGTCGTAGCTCTCGTGAATCTGCATGCCCTCGGGGAGCAGTTGATTGAGTCGTTCCGCCTCTACCTTGGCGGCGCGGGACACTTCAATGGTGTTGGCGGTGGACTGCTTGGTGATGCCCACTCCGACCATGGTTTTACCGTTTCCCCTGAACAGGGTACGGTATTCCTCGGTGCCCTTTTGTACCGTGGCCACATCGGCCAGCCGCACCAGATAGCCATCTTCACCGCGGCTCAACACCAACTGGCTGAAATCCTCGGCGGTACGGAATACCCGTTTCACCCGTACGGTGAATTCCTGCTGGATGGATTCGATCTTGCCGGCGGGCAGTTCGACATTTTCCGAGCGCAGCGCCGCCTCCACATCGCTGACAGTGAGGTTGTGGGCGGCGAGCTTGATTCGATCCAGCCAGATGCGCATGGCCAGGCTCTGGCCGCCACCCACTCGCACCCGTGCCACGCCATCGAGAATCGAGAAGCGATCCACTAGGTAGCGCTCTGCATAATCGGTCAGCTCCGGTACGGAGAGGCGCTCACTGGTGAGGTTGAGCCACATGATCACCTCATCGTTGGTGTCCACCTTTTCCACCACCGGCAATTCGGCCTCTTCCGGGAGGTCGTCCAGGACTCGGGAAACCCGGTCGCGTACATCGTTGGCAGCGGCCTCTATATCCCGTGACAGGTTGAACTCGATATTGATTTTCGAAACCCCGTCCGAACTGTTGGATTCGATGTACTTGATCCCCTCGAGTCCGGAAATACGGTCTTCCAATAGTTGGGTAATACGGGTTTCCACCACATTGGCCGCGGCACCGGGATATTTGGTTTCGATGGAGACGATGGGGGGGTCGATATCGGGATATTCCCTCAGGGTCAGGCGATCGAAAGCGATGACGCCGAATGCGACTAACAGTAGAGAAATAACCGAGGCGAAGACCGGTCGCCGGATGCTGATATCGGAGAGCAGCATAGGATTAATATGCCCCGCTCTCTGCTGGGGAGGATTGCTGTAGCAGTTGCTCCAGGGTCTCTTCACCCTGCTGGGTGGCGGCGATGGTGACCGCCGTGCCCTGGTTGAGACGCATCACGCCGTGGGTCACCACCAGCTCTCCCGGCTTTATACCCTGGGTGACCACCACGGCCCCAGGCCGCCGGGAACCGATGTTGAGTTTGCGTTTGCTGACGGTCGCCGGTTGCGTGCCGGTATTGACTACAAACGCGTACTGGTTGAAGCCTTCCTGTACCAAGGCTTCCTCGGGAATCATCAGGCTGTCCACCGCCGCTTTTTGCAGGGTCACCGTCATCAGCATGCCCGGTTTGAGATGCCGCTGCGGGTTGGACAACAGGACCCGCACGCCAATGGCGCGAGTCACCGGATCGACCCGGGAATCCAGGCTGGCGATTTCGCCCTCAAAAGGTTGGCCATTCAGTTCTTCCGCCACGGCGACGATCTTCAATCCCGGCTGCAAACTGCCGAGAAAAATGGCGGGTACCGACATGTCCAGTTTCATGACGCTGTCGTCGTCCAGTGTGGTAATGGCCTCGCCGGGGGTTACCAGGGCGCCGACACTGATTTTGCGCAGCCCCACCACGCCATCGAAGGGGGCGACCACCAGTCGATCCTGTAGTCGCGATTGGGTGGCGCGCAATTTCGCCTGGGCGGTTTCATAGGCGGCACGGCGTTCATCCAGCAGCGACTGGCTGGCGAGGTTGGTCTTCACCAGTCCCTTGATACGCTGGTATTGGCGTTCTGCTTCCCGGAGGGTGGAGCGCGCTTCCTCCAGCTGTGCGTGTTCTTCCTCGCTGGTCATTTCCACCAGCACCTCTCCCGCCTTGACTCGCCTGCCGTCATCAAAGTGAATGGCAGTAATGGTTTCCGTGACCGTGGCAGAGAGTGTTACGGCTTCATTGGCGCGCAGGGTGCCCAATGCTTCGATTGTTTCGGCAAAGGGTTCAACTGTCGCGGCTTTGACAAACACTGGCACCGGTGGTGCGGCCACAGCCGGTAAGGGGGAGACCCCGAACAGCAAGGTGATGGCAATGGCTTTCAGTTGCATGTCTGAGCGTCCTTTTTTCGCGGTTCCCGGGGTTGCAAAGCATAAAAGTTGGGCTGTGATGAAATATGACAGTTCCCGCCGCCAATGCAAAGAAAAGCCTATGCCTGCAGGTATGGGTGGGATCATTTGTGCACTGTTTTGGTGCCGACAGGCTTTTCTGCACTAAAAATAGCCATTCTGTCATCCTCTGAATGAGGTTTGTAACTGGCACCCATTCCCCTGGTGCCCCGTAGTCTGGGTGTTTGGGGGGTGCCCAAAAAAATTGGCATGTATCCTGTATGAGGTTTCCACAAGTGTTCATACTTTTGGCAACACGATTCAAGACAATCTGGCAAATAGAGCGCTAGGGTTCCGATCCGTTGAGATATGAAATCGATGGATGACTGGTCCGAGAGCACTCGACCTCTCAGTGGTATCAGAGGTTACACGGCGGGACAAAAGCCCGGGAGACTTGTTTGGCGTTGAGCCAAAAGTACTCCACTTGCACCGGTGTAACCCGATACACAAGAAAACCGACTGAGAGGTTTATCATGAAAAAAACTGCCGCAATTCTGCTTGCTTCCCTGCTGTTCTCCTCCGGCGCCATGGCGCGCGATGATTTCAAAATCTGCTGGTCGATTTATGTCGGCTGGATGCCCTGGGCTTATGGTGCCGAATCCGGCATCGTCAAGAAGTGGGCCGATAAATATGACATCAGTATCGACGTGGTACAGATCAACGACTACGTGGAATCCATCAACCAGTACACCGCCGGCCAGTTCGATGCCTGCACCATGACGAACATGGACGCGCTGACTATCCCCGCTGCCGGTGGCGTGGACAGCACTGCCCTGATCGTGGGCGATTTTTCCAATGGCAATGATGCGGTGATCCTCAAAGGCAAGGAGTCACTGGCAGACATCAAGGGCCAGAAGGTCAATCTGGTGGAACTGAGTGTGTCTCACTACTTGTTGGCGCGGGGCCTCGAATCTGTGGGTATGAGTGAAGCCGACGTGCAGGTGGTGAATACCTCCGATGCGGACATGGTGGCCGTGTACGGCACCGATGGCGTTACTGCGGTGACCACCTGGAACCCGCTGGTGAGCGAGATTCTCTCCATGCCCAATAGCCACAAGGTGTTCGACTCATCCCAGATTCCCGGCGAGATCATCGACCTGCTGGTGATCAATACCGAAACCCTGAAAGAAAACCCTAAACTGGGCAAGGCATTGACCGGCGCCTGGTATGAAATCATGGCGCTGATGAGCGGCACGGGTGAGGATGCCGAAGCCGCTCGCACTTTCATGGCCCAAGCCTCCGGCACCGATCTGGCGGGTTACGACGCCCAGCTGGCGGCCACCAAAATGTTCTACACCCCGGCGTCTGCCCTGGAACTGAACATGAGCGACAAGCTCACCGCCACCATGAAGGCGGTGGCCGAGTTTTCCTTTGACCATGGAATACTGGGTGATGGCGCTCCCGATGCTGGCTTTATCGGAGTGGAAACGCCTGCCGGACTCTACGGTAGCAGCACCAATGTCAAACTCCGATTTGATCCCAGCTACATGAAAATGGCTGCTGATGGCGAACTCTAGAAGTTAAGACTAACCGTTGCTGGGGGCCGCTCATGGCCCCCTGAGGAAGAGTCATGAAACGCCTTGTTAATCTGACGCCATCTCCGGTCATCAGCGCCATGCTGTCAATCCTGCCATTCGTGATGATACTGCTGGTTTACGTGGCCGCTTCCGATGTGCGACTGGAAGCCAACCCCAACGACAAGCTGCTGCCGAGTTTTACCCAGATCGGTGATGCCCTTCAGCGAATGGCCTTTGAGCCCAGCAAGCGCACCGGGGAATATCTGTTCTGGCAGGATACCGCCAGCAGCCTGTCGCGCCTCGGGCTGGGGGTGTTGATTGCAGCTTCTTTAGGATTGCTGATCGGTATCTTCACCGGCGCGCTACCGTTGGTAAATGTGGGGGTCTCTCCGCTGTTGACCGTGGTGTCGCTGGTGCCACCGCTGGCGCTGTTGCCGATACTGTTCATTGTTTTTGGCCTCGGTGAATTGTCCAAGGTGATGTTGGTGGCCATCGGTATCACACCGGTGATCGCCAGGGATATCCAGCGCCGTGCAAGGGAAATTCCTGCAGAGCAACTGGTCAAGGCCCAGACATTGGGAGCCAGTACGCCACAGATTCTGATCCGCGTATTACTCCCCCAGTTACTGCCGAAACTCATTGATGCAGTACGGCTGTCTCTGGGCGCAGGCTGGTTGTTTCTGATTGCCGCCGAGGCTATTGCTTCCACCGATGGACTGGGTTATCGAATCTTTCTGGTGCGTCGCTATATGTCCATGGATGTGATTCTGCCCTATGTGGCGTGGATCACCTTGCTGGCTTTCTTCTTTGACGTGGCACTGGCCTGGATCAGTCGCAAGCTGTTTCCCTGGCACGCACAGGGAGGGTCCTGATCATGATGATTGAAGCGAAAAACCTCTGGAAACGCTATGGCGACAACGTGGTGCTCGAGCAGATTAATCTGCAGGTGGCCGAGCGGGAGTTCATCACCATGGTGGGCACTTCCGGTTGTGGCAAGAGCACCTTTCTGAAAATGCTGTTGGGTACCGAATCTTCCAGCAGTGGCACGCTGCTGCTGGACGGCAAACCCATCAGTACCGAGCCTGGTCCCGACCGTGGCATTGTATTTCAGCAATATTCGGTGTTTCCCCACATGACGGTGCTGGAAAACGTGGTGGCTGCCAAGGCTTTCCAGCGCAGGGGTATTACCGGCTACCTGTTCGGCAGCGCTAAAGCTGCAGCGCGCAAGGAAGCTGGCGACATCCTTCAGCAGGTGGGCTTAAGCCATGCTCTGGATCGCTATCCCCACGAACTGTCCGGCGGCATGAAACAGCGGCTGGCCATTGCTCAGGCGCTGCTCGCGAAGCCGCGCATTCTACTGCTGGATGAACCGTTCGGTGCGCTGGACCCGGGCATTCGCGCCGATATGCACGATCTGATCCTGAACTTATGGCGGCAGTACAAGCTCACCGTCTTCATGGTCACCCATGATTTGAAGGAAGGCTTTTACCTGGGCACCCGGTTGTGGGTGTTCGACAAACTGCGCCACGACCCCCAGGCCCCCAACGCCTACGGGGCCTCCATTACCTATGACTTGTCCGTTGGCCAGATGGACGCCAGTCTCTACCAGGAAATCGACGACAGTCTCAGGCCCATTGTGACTGGCCAGACGGTTGACGGGCTGGAAGGAACGCTATGACACAGATGCACTACACCACCGACATCGCACCCGGCGGCCACTGGTCGCTGCGACTGCGCCGCGGCACGCTGATGCGGCTCACCGACCTCGAGGGCGGCGCCAACGTCGGTATGCTGTTCTACAACCCGGAAAATCTGCTGGAGCGCTACAACGCGCCGGACACC
The DNA here is from genome assembly GCA_947259505.1 of uncultured Porticoccus sp. Classification (GTDB taxonomy): domain Bacteria; phylum Pseudomonadota; class Gammaproteobacteria; order Pseudomonadales; family Porticoccaceae; genus Porticoccus. Next base: position 142,491 of record CAMYLT010000003.1, read on the forward strand.
CTCAAGTGTCAGCACACCTTCAAATTGACCTGCGGCAACTGCCTGTATTCGGACATGGGGCGCATCTTCGCCTCGGTGGTCGAGGACAGCGTTGGCTGGCACGAAACCGTGTGCGGCAACAGCCGCGCCGACCAAATAGCGGTGCGCTGGGGACGCCGCGACTACCAGGGTGACCGCAACCAGTGGCACCAGAACGGCCACGACGCCTTCCTGGTGGAACTGGCCAAATACGGTCTCGGCAGCGCCGACCTTGCCGCCAACGTCAACTGGTTCAGCCAGGTTGCTGCCGATGACGACGGCAATCTGCGGCTGGTGGAAGGGGCCAGTCCCGCCGGCAGCCAGCTGAGCCTGCGCTTCGAGATGGACACTCTGGTGCTGTTGCACAGCTGCCCCCATCCCCTCAATCGCGCAGCCGACTATCCAGCTCGCCCGGTACGTATCGAGCTGGGGATTGCCGATCCGGTCAGCCTGGACGATGTCTGCCGCAACCACTGCCCGGAAAACCGCCGCGGCTTTGCCAACAATGCACTCTATTACTTGGGCACCGCCCCCGAGCTTGTGCCCATGCTGGGGGAGGATCTCTAACATGCTGACCAGCAGTTCACGCCAACCGGAAAATGCCTGCCTGCGGCAGCTGATCGATGCGGGGGATTACTATCTGGGCACGGTCAAGGCCGGGCAGACTCTGCGAATTCTCGATCTGGAGGGCAATCAGGCAGCGGATACCCTGTTTTACAGCGCCGCCGACCCGGCAGAGCATTACAGTGCCACAGATACTATTCGCGAGCAGGGTAATCTCTACCTGACCACCGGCTCGGTGCTGCGCTCCAACGAGAACCGCCCTATGCTGGAAATCGTCGCTGATACCTGTGGCCGCCACGACACCATTGGCGGCGCCTGTGCCACCGAGAGTAACACCGTGCGTTACGACCTGGAAAAGCGCTGCATGCACGCCTGTCGTGACAGCTGGATGTTGGCAGTCGCCGAGCACCCGGAATTCGGTATTGGCAAGCGGGGCATCAGTCACAACATCAATTTCTTCATGAATGTGCCAGTCACCGCAGAGGGTGGGTTGACCTTCGAGGACGGCATCTCCGCGCCGGGCAAATACGTAGAGCTGACGGCCAAAATGGATGTGCTGGTGTTGATCTCCAACTGCCCGCAGCTCAATAACCCCTGCAACGGCTACAACCCCACGCCAGTGGAAATTCTGGTCTGGGATCACTAGCCCACAACCCCTCTCCCTTCGGTGGACGGCCATCGAAGTCGCCATAAGAATCGGGACGACCCGGTCGAGGTTAGCAAGATGTTCAACAAAGTCCTGATCGCCAACCGGGGCGCCATTGCCACCCGCATCATCCGCACCCTGAAGCGGCTCGGTATCGGCTCAGTGGCGGTGTACGCCAACTGCGATGCCGATAGCCTGCATGTGCGCCTGGCGGACGAAGCCTATCGCCTCGGCGAAGGCGGTGCCGCGGATACCTATCTGAACATGGACCGGCTGCTGGCCATTGCCGCAGAATCCGGCGCCGAAGCCATTCACCCCGGCTACGGCTTCCTCAGTGAGAACACTACTTTTGTGGGGCGCTGTGAGGCAGCCGGTATCGTCTTCGTTGGCCCTACTGCAACGCAGATGGAGGCTTTTGGTCTCAAGCATCGGGCCAGAGAGCTGGCGCTGGAAGCCAATGTGCCTTTGCTGCCCGGTTCCGAGCTGTTACGGGATCTCGATGAGGCCAAAAATACTGCAGCCCAGATCGGCTATCCGGTGATGCTGAAGAGCACGGCCGGTGGCGGCGGCATCGGCATGCAGCTCTGCCACAGTGAAGAAGAGCTGTGTGGTACCTTCGATTCGGTAAAGCGACTGGGTGCCAATAACTTTGCCGACGATGGTGTATTCCTGGAAAAATTCATCGCCCGCGCCCGCCACATCGAGGTACAGGTGTTCGGCGACGGTTGCGGTCAGGCACTGGCTCTGGGGGAGCGGGACTGTTCCAGCCAGCGTCGCAACCAGAAGGTGGTCGAGGAGTGCCCGGCTCCCAATCTGGCCGACGAAGTGCGTGAGCAATTGCACCGCACAGCCGAATCCCTGCTGGCCAGTGTCAGCTATCGCAATGCCGGCACCGTGGAATTTATCTACGATGCCGATAGTGACCATTTCTACTTTCTGGAAGTGAACACCCGGCTGCAGGTGGAGCACGGTGTTACCGAAGAGGTGTACGGGGTAGATTTGGTGGAATGGATGCTGCGGCTGGCGGCGGGGGAGGAGCTGTCTTTGGACACCCGCCGCCAGCAGCTGCATACCCGCGGCCATGCCATTCAGGTGCGGGTCTACGCAGAGGATCCCTATCGGGGATTTCAGCCCTGCCCGGGCCTGTTGACCCAAGTGACTTTTCCGGGGGGGGAGGGCATTCGCATTGATCATTGGATCGAGGCGGGCACCGATGTGCCGCCGTTCTTCGACCCGATGCTGGCCAAGATCATTGTTCAGGGTAGCGATCGGGAGGATGCGCTGGCCAAACTGCAATGGACGCTGGACAACACCGTCCTGTATGGCAGCGAAACCAATTTGGACTATCTGCGCACCCTCAGTCGCGATCCAGTGCTGGCCCGTGGCGAAGTCACCACCCGCTACCTGAACAGCGTCAAATTCCAGCCCGCCCGCATCGACGTGTTGCAGGGCGGCACCCAGACCACTGTGCAGGACTACCCCGGTCGCAGCGGTCACTGGGATGTGGGTGTACCGCCCTCCGGTCCGTTCGACAGCTACTCCTTCAGGCTGGTCAATCGTCTGCTCGGCAATCCGGCAGATGCAGCGGCCCTGGAGATTACATTGCAGGGGCCGGCCCTGGCCTTCTCCTGCGACACCCAGATTGTTATTGGCGGCGCCGCCATCGACGCCACCCTGACAGTCGTCGAATCCGGCGAGCAGCGGCCCGTGCCTCTGTGGCAGGTAGTGGACGTCAAGGCCGGTCAGCAGCTCAGCCTGGGACGCATCCGCGACGGCGGTGCCCGTGCGTACCTGGCGGTACGCGGCGGCATCCAGTGTCCGACCTACCTGGGTTCCCGTTCAACCTTCACCCTGGGGCAGTTCGGTGGCCATTGTGGTCGCGCCCTGTGCAGCGGCGATGTACTGCATCTGGACAAAACGATTTCCCCGGTTGCACCGGCGCAGCTCGATCCGGTACTGCTGCCGCAGATCGGCAAAACTTGGCAGCTGCGGGTGATCTACGGACCCCACGGCGCGCCGGACTTTTTCACCGATGGCGATATCGAGACATTCTTCGCCCACGATTGGGAAGTACATTACAACTCCAGTCGCACCGGGGTGCGGCTGATCGGGCCGAAACCGGCTTGGGCGCGGCAGGACGGCGGTGAGGCGGGACTGCACCCGTCCAACATCCACGACAATGCTTACGCCTTTGGCACAGTGGATTTCACCGGCGACATGCCGGTGATTCTGGGCCCGGACGGTCCGTCCCTGGGGGGCTTTGTCTGCCCGGCCACGGTGATCAGCGCCGATCTGTGGAAACTGGGCCAGCTTCATGCGGGAGACGGGGTACGCTTTGTGCCGGTGGGCATCGAACAGGCGGTGGAATTGGAGGCGGCACAGCAGAGTCAGATCGACAGCCTTTCACCCCGGCAACAGCCCTGGCAGCCAGTGGCGCCGGATACCCCGGTACTGGCGCGACTGAAAGCCCATGAATTTGGTGACGAAATTGTTTACCGCGTTGCTGGAGATCACTTCCTGCTGGTGGAATATGGCGATCAGGTGCTGGATATTCGCCTGCGCTTTCGCGCCCACGCGCTGATGCAATGGTTGCAGAAAAATTCGCTGCCGGGCATCCGCGAACTGACACCCGGCATTCGTTCCCTGCAGATTCATTTCGACAGCCAGCAACTGAATCATCGCCGCCTGTTAGCTCACCTGCGCACTGCCGAGGAGGCGTTGGCGAGCAACCTGGAACAGCTGGCGGTGCCGTCGCGTATCGTCCATATCCCGCTGTCCTGGGACGACGAGGCCTGTCGTTTGGCGATCGAGAAATACAGCCAGTCGGTGCGCAAGAATGCCCCCTGGTGTCCCAGCAACCTGGAGTTCATCCGCCGCATCAACGGCCTGGACAGCATCGACGAGGTGAAAAACATTCTCTTTGAGGCTAGCTACCTGGTAATGGGCTTGGGTGATGTGTACCTGGGGGCGCCGGTGGCCACCCCGGTGGACCCGCGCCACCGGCTGGTGACCACCAAGTACAATCCGGCGCGGACCTGGACCGCGGAAAATTCCGTGGGCATCGGCGGCTCCTACCTGTGCGTTTACGGCATGGAGGGGCCGGGCGGCTACCAGTTTGTCGGACGCACCCTGCAAATGTGGAATCGCTACCGGCAGACGGCGGAATTTGCCAAACCCTGGCTGCTGCGCTTTTTCGACCAGATTCGCTTCTACGAAGTCAGTCAGGAAGAGTTGCAGGAGATCCGCCGGGAATTTCCCCGCGGCAACTATCCCCTGAAAATCGAGGAGACCAGCTTCAGCCTCGCCGACTATCAGCAGTTCATCGACAACCAAGCTGACGACATCGAACAGTTCCGCTCCAAACGTCACGCCGCCTTTCTGGAGGAGCTGGCTCAGTGGCACGCCACCGGCCAGTTCAATTTCGAAGCCGAGGAGCAGCAACAGGATGAGGATGAGGTGAGCTGGCCTGACGACAGCACCGTGATGGATAGCCCGGTATCCGGCAGTGTCTGGCAGACCGAAGTGGCGGTGGGCGATCACGTCCGCGCTGGCCAGGCGTTGGTGATTCTGGAATCCATGAAGATGGAAATTCCCATCCAGGCGCCCAGAGACGGGGTGGTCAGCCACTTGCTATTGAGTGCCGGTCAGCGGGTGCGGCCTGGGCAGGCCATCGTGGTGTTGGAAGAGATTGTATGAGGAGTCAGTGATATGAGCAGCGATATGACAATAGCCAGCTTGGGCAAAGCCTACCGTGACGGCACTCTCACCCCTTCCGGGGTGATGGCGGAAATCCGCACCAGGGCGGCAGAATTTGCCGACCACAATATCTGGATTCACCTGCTCAGCGCAGAGGAACAGCAACCCTATCTAGCGGCCCTGGCAGACAAAGACCCGCAACAGTGCCCGCTGTGGGGTATTCCGTTTGCCATCAAGGACAATATCGATCTGGCAGGGGTGCCCACCACCGCCGGCTGTGAGGCTTTCGCCTATACGCCTTCAGTGTCCGCGCCAGTGGTGCAGCAGTTGCTGGACGCAGGAGCCATTCCGGTGGGCAAGACCAATCTCGACCAGTTCGCCACCGGCCTCAACGGCACCCGCTCCCCCTGGGGACCGTGCCGCAATGCCTTCGACCCCGATTACATCAGCGGTGGTTCCAGCGCCGGTTCTGCTGTATCCGTGGCGCTGGGATTGGCCACTTTCAGTTTGGGCACGGACACTGCCGGCTCCGGAAGAGTGCCTGCTGGCTTCAACAATCTGATGGGAGTCAAACCCACCCGCGGACTGCTGTCCGCCCGGGGCATGGTACCGGCCTGCCGCAGCCTCGACTGCATCAGTATCATGGCCCTCAACAGCGATGACGCCAACGCGGTGCTGGCCTGTGCCGAGGGTTTCGATGCCGAGGACGGCTACAGTCGCCGCAATGGTTATGACAACCTCAGCCGCCACTACGGCTTCCGACAGGGGCCGTTGAAAGTGGGGGTGCTGCCGCAACAGCAGTTACAGTTCTTTGGCGACAGCGAGTATCAAGCCGCCTATGCCGCGACCCTGGCAAAACTCGCTGAATTGGGTTTCGAGCTGGTGGAAGTGGACTACAGTCCTTTTGATGAAGCGGCGCGATTGCTTTACGAAGGCCCCTGGGTGGCGGAGCGCTATATCGCCTGCCAACCGTTGATCGAGGAGAACCCCGCGGCGCTGCACCCGGTAGTCCGGGCCATTGTGGAGCCGGGTGGCGAGCCGAAAGCCACTGCACTGTTCCGCGCCCAGTATCGACTTGAAGCCCTGAAAAAGGTCTGTGTGGAGACCCTGGAGCAGCTCGACTGCCTGCTGACTCCCACCGCCGGACGGCTGTTCAGCGTGGACGAAATGCTGGCGGAGCCGATTCTCCACAACAGCCAGCTCGGCTACTACACCAACTTCATGAACCTGCTGGATATGACCTCGGTGGCGGTGCCCGCGGCGTTTACGGCCAGCGGTCTCCCTTTTGGTATCACGTTGGTGGGCAACGCCTTCAGTGACCGGGCGTTGCTGTCTATCGCCAACCGCATCCAGCAGGGGCTGGCGCTGCCTGTAGGTATTGAGTGCGCCGCCGCAGAGCCCGCGGGATTGCCGCAGATGAAGCAGCCGGTGATGGATAACCGGCGTATTGATGTGCTGGTGTGCGGCGCCCACCTGGAAGGACTGCCGCTCAACTGGCAGCTCACCGAGCGGGGCGCGCTGCTGAAAAGTCGCACCCGTACCAAACCCTGCTACCGCATGTACGCCCTGGCCGGTGGGCCGCCGTTCCGTCCCGGACTGGTGGTGGATGAAAGCGACGGCGCCGCTATTGAGGTGGAAATCTGGTCGGTACCTGCCACCGAATTCGGCAGCTTTGTGGCGGGTATTCCCGCGCCGCTGGGGATTGGCAAGGTGATGGTGGAGGATGGCTCCGTGGTGACCGGGTTTATCTGTGAGCCGCGGGGTGTCGAGGGTGCCACCGATATCACCCAGCTGGGGGGCTGGCGCGCCTATTTGGCCAGCCGCTGACAGGCTGTTCGTTTCAGGCTGGGTGCGCCGACAGAGGAATGTTATGGTTATCAGCATTCCCCTGTCGGAGCCTGAGGATGTCCACTACCGTGCGCGGCCTGTCCTTGAGAGCCTTTTCGCTGACCGGCTTGGCCATGGTGGCATTCGCCGGTAATTCCCTGCTTTGCCGTGCGGCCTTGAAAGGCACTGCCATTGACGCCGCAAGCTTCACCAGCTTGCGGTTGCTTTCCGGCGCACTGATGCTGTGGCTGATTGTCGTCCTGCGCCGCAGTGAGCGGGAGGGGCAGGGCAGTTGGCTGTCCGGCCTCTGGCTGTTTGCCTATGCAGCCGCCTTTTCCTTTGCTTACCTGAGCCTGTCTGCGGCCACCGGTGCATTGCTGCTGTTCGCCGCAGTGCAGGTGACCATGATCGGCCATGGCCTGTGGGTTGGGGAGCGGTTGCGGTCGTTGCAATGGCTGGGAGTGTGCCTGGCCATTGGCGGACTGGTGGGATTGCTGCTGCCGGGGGTGTCGGCCCCACCCCCGTTGGGTGCTGTGCTGATGATACTGGCGGGGGTGGCCTGGGGATTTTATTCCCTGCGCGGTCGTCGCGGCGGCGATGCCACCCGGGTGACGGCCGGCAATTTCCGCTACGCGGTGCCGTTTGCACTGTTGTTGAGTGTGCTGACGGCCTCGCAGTCCAGTATAGACCCCGCCGGTGCGGGTTACGCGCTGGCCTCTGGTGCTTTTGCCTCCGGCATGGGCTACGCCATATGGTATACCGCGCTGCCATTTTTGAAGGCGGCCAGCGCTGCCACCGTTCAGCTCAGTGTGCCGGTTATTGCCGCTGTTGGAGGCGTGTTGTTGCTTGGTGAGCCTCTGGGTATACGGTTGGTGCTGGCTTCCCTGGCGGTGTTGGGAGGAATCGCCCTGGTTATTCTTGAACGCCGTTAAGTTGCACTCACCCTGCTCCATTTACTCTTCCTAAAGAGCGCGCTTTGTCTTAATAGTCTGTTAAGTATCTGTATTTAGCATGGGCGCATTTTGATTCGAAGGAATATGCCCATGAAAATAATCCCTATGGCTGCTTTGCTCGTTCTTGCGTCGGTGCTCTCCGGTTGCGATACCTTTGAATATCAGCTTGCCGACAGGGTGGCCGAGTTACAGGTTAGCCTGGCGGACCCGGCATGGGACGGATATGACATTCCCGAAGGGCAACAGTGCAAGAAATTTGGTGGCCATGGTGCGACGCCGCTATTGAAAGTGAGTGGTATTCCCGATGAAGCCAATGCCGTAATTGTTGCCTTTAGTGATCGCAGCTGGTTTCTGATGGACCATGGTGGCCATGGCATGATCGGTCTCTGGACAGGAAGGTTGCATAACAGCATCGAGATACCTGTTGTGGCCGGTGAGTCCTTCGATCTGCCGAAGGGGATGTTTCTGGAGCAGGCACACCAAGGGGGGCGTGGTGAGCCTGGCGCCTACCTGCCACCCTGTTCCGGTGGCCGCGGCAACCGTTATTTTGCCGAGGTGGCGGCTGTCTACAAGGGCTCGGGAGATGAGCCCACACAGTTACTGGCTAGCGGGGAAGTGTTCCTCGGTCACTACTGAGGCTGGATAGCAGGAGTTACGTCACAGAGCCTGGTCGAGGCGTGGTAGGGATTGCCTAGGTCCTCGTAGCGCTCGACAATGGGATTGTTGAAGCCCTTTTTCGCACATAGCTCGAAGGTGTGTTGTCATCGCGGACACAAAAACCCCACTTGCGTGGGGTTTTCAGGGGGAAAAAGGTGGATCTAGGCTTTCTTGTTGCGCCAGTTAAAGCCGACTACGCCAGCCAGCCCCAAACCAAACAGCCACAATGTTGCCGGCAGGGGCACATTGTTGTTGTCATTGAGTCTGTCCAGGTCGTAGGCCGTTTCAAGGCTGTTGTTTTCCTCATAGGCATCTGTGATGTAGGGGGCGGTGCTGTTTTCCGAAAAACGATAAATGTTAACGAAATAATCTTTGCCGAGGATGGCTCCGAAGCTGATGATTTCATTGTCTGTGGTTGAGAACGCGCCCGCAAAGTAGCCGTTTTCATCAGCGGCTCGCATGTCGATATCCATTTCACTATCCAAAAAATACAGGTTTAGATTGATAGTGTCGGTCGCAGCCGCAGTCCATGTGTATACATCATTTGTATCCAGGCTCTGATCGAGCGTGCCCGAGAGGCTGATGTCGTAAATATCGGAATTTAGGTAATCAATTTCAAAGGTATAGCTTGTGCCAGCGTGAAGCTGAAAAGATGCCAGCAGCAAACAAAGCAATAAAGAACCTTTTGTAATCCCTTTCATGTGAAACCCTTACTTTGATGTTGTTTTATTAAATCGCTAGCAATCTATATTCCATCTTATAAAAATCAATGAGTTATGGTTCTCTGGAGGGGGCTTTTGTATATTTATCTGACAAAAAACGATTAAATAAACCCCTTTTTATACGGCGATTACCTTTTTTGTTGCTGTTCCCAGTGACGGTTGTGATGAGGGGCTAGCTGCTGAGCCGATCGGCAGCGATGTAATAACAGCTGGTTAATTAAGGCGGGCACGATTTCTGAGGAATTCGTGTTGCTATTGCAAGCAGTTGGTCGTTGTACCAGTGATGGTTTGCTTTTTTTCCGGTCACCATTTCGGTGAACGCTTTTCCAGAAATGCGGATAATCCCTCCCGGCCTTCATCAGAGACCCTCAGTCGGGCAATGGTTTCACTGGTGTGCCATGCCAGCTGATCGTCGATGGGCTTGCCGGAGATGTAAGTGATCAATTGCTTCGCTTCCGCCATGGCCAGGGGGCCATTCTTCATCAGTCTATCGATCCAGGTTTCCACTACCTCATCCAGTTGTTCTTCATCCACAGTATCACTGAGGATACCCAACTGTTTTGCTGTGTTGGCGGTAATGGGCTCAGCGCTCAGAAAGTAACGCTTTGCCGGACGCGGGCCGATGGCGGCGATCACATAGGGGCTGATGGTGGCGGGAATCAAGCCCAGCTGAACCTCGCTAAAACAGAAGCGAGCGCTAGCCACCGATACCGCCATATCGCAACAGCAGATCAACCCCACTGCGCCGCCCCAGGCACTGCCCTGCACCCGGGCGATACTGGGTATGGGCAATTCATTGAGGGTGCGTAGCATGTTGGCCAGGGCCTCGGCGTCCGCCAGGTTGTCGTCGTAACTGGCATTGCCCATGCGCCGCATCCATTCCAGGTCCGCTCCGGCGGAAAAGTGCTTGCCAGTGGCGGCCAGCACCATCACCCGAATCCTGTGATCGCTCGCCACCAGTTGAAAGGCCTCGCTCAGTCCGGCGATTATCTGCTCGTCAAAGGCGTTGTGCCGCTCCGGCCGATTCAGGGTGACGGTTGCGATACCGCGTGGATTGGTCTGGATGGTGACATTGGTTTTGCTCATAACAATCACCTATGGGTTGGGTGCCTACATGCGGAATACGCCAAAGCGGGTCTCTTCAATGGGGCGATTGGTGGCGATGGCCAGACAGTGGCCGATCACGTCGCGGGTTTGGGCAGGGTCAATAACGCCGTCGTCCCACAGTCGGGCCGAAGCATAGTAGGGATTGCCCTGGGCCTCGTAGCGCTCGATGATCGGTTGCTTGAAGATCTGTTCTTCTTCACTGCTCCAGGATTTATTTTCACGCTCCAGTTGCTCCCGCTTTACCTGAGCGAGTACGCCGGCGGCCTGTTCGCCACCCATTACCGAAATGCGTGCATTGGGCCACATAAACAGGAAGCGCGGGTCGTAGGCGCGGCCGCACATGCCGTAGTTGCCAGCACCGTAGGAGCCGCCAATCAGCACCGTGAACTTCGGCACCCTGGCGCAGGCCACCGCCATGACCAGTTTGGCGCCGTGCTTGGCGATACCGCCTGCTTCGTAGCGCTGGCCCACCATAAAGCCGGTGATGTTCTGCAGGAACAGCAACGGGATGCCGCGCTGGGTACAGAGTTCGATAAAGTGCGCGCCTTTCTGGGCAGACTCGCTGAACAGGATGCCGTTGTTGGCGACGATGCCCAGCGGGTAGCCCTGCCAGCGGGCAAAGCCGCACACTAGTGTAGGGCCATAGAGAGCCTTGAATTCGTCGAACTCGGAGCCGTCCACCAGCCGGGCGATCACTTCGTGTACGTTGTAACTAAGCTGCCGTTTCCTGGGTATCACCCCATACAGTTCCTCTGGGTCATATTGTGGTTCCATGGGTGTGACCAGATCTGTTTGGGTTGGCTTTGTTCGGTTCAGGCGGGCCACGCAGCGGCGAGCCAGATCCAGAGCATGCTGGTCGTTATCAGCCAAATGGTCCGCCACACCGGAGATGCGGCAGTGCAGGTCAGCCCCGCCCAGTTCTTCGGCACTGATCACCTCGCCAGTGGCGGCTTTCACGAGTGGTGGACCGCCGATAAAGATGGTGCCCTGCTCCCGTACGATAATGGTTTCGTCGGACATGGCCGGAACATAAGCGCCGCCAGCTGTACAGGAACCCATTACCACGGCGATTTGTGGGATGTTCTGTGCCGACAGGTTGGCCTGGTTGAAGAAGATCCGGCCGAAGTGCTCTCGGTCCGGGAATACCTCTTCCTGGCGGGGCAAGTTGGCACCGCCGGAGTCCACCAGATAGATGCAGGGCAAGTGGTTGTCGGCGGCGATCTGCTGGGCGCGCAGGTGCTTTTTCACCGTCAGCGGGTAATAGGTGCCGCCCTTGACGGTGGCATCATTGGCAATGATCAGGCAATCCTGGCCGGACACCTTGCCGATGCCGCTGATCAGCCCCGCAGCGGGAACATCCTCTTCATATAGCTGCCAAGCGGCCAGTGGGGAGAGTTCCAGGAACGTGCTGCCGGGATCAAGTAGGTGCTGGATGCGTTCACGAGGTAGCAACTTGCCGCGTGCCTGATGGCGTTTGCGAGCGTGTTCTTCGCCGCCGAGGTGTACCTGCTCCAGGGTGCCATTGAGGCGATCCACCAATTCCTGCATATGCTGGGTGTTCTGTGCGAAATCAGTGCTCTGGGTATCCAGTTTTGTCGTGAGGATGGCCATCTTGATATGCCTCCAAACGGGGCCGCTCAGGCGGTCTCCCGGAACAGTTCCCTGCCGATCAACATGCGACGGATTTCACTGGTGCCGGCACCTATTTCGTACAGCTTGGCGTCGCGCAGCAGACGACCGGTGGGAAAATCGTTGATGTAACCGTTGCCACCCAGCAACTGAATGGCATCCAGTGCCATACGGGTGGCCATTTCGGCTGTAAACAGAATGACTGCGGCGGCGTCTTTTCGGGATTCGTGGCCACGATCACAGGCGGCAGCCACCGCGTACAGATAAGCGCGGCTGGCGTTGAGCCCAGCGTACATATCCGCCAGCTTGCCCTGAACCAGCTGGAACTCGCCGATGGCTTGGCCGAACTGGCGGCGGTCATGCACATAGGGCAGCACCACATCCAGGCAGGCTTGCATGATGCCCACCGGGCCTCCGGCCAGTACCGCACGCTCGGTGTCGAGGCCGGACATCAGTACCGCCACGCCGTTGCCTTCGCCGCCGAGTATGTTCTCGACGGGAATGGGGCAATCCTGAAACACCAGTTCGCAAGTGTTGGATCCGCGCATGCCCAATTTGTCCAGCTTCTGGTGGCGGGAAAATCCGGGCAGATCGCGGTCGACGATAAAGGCTGTGAGGTTGTTCTTTGCGGACTTGCCGCCGGTTTTGGCGTAGACCACATAGGTGTCGGCATCGGGACCGTTGGTGATCCACATCTTGTTGCCGTTGAGCGAAAAGTGATCGTCCTTTTTTACCGCCTTCAGGCCCATGGCTAATACGTCGGAGCCGGCGTTGGGTTCCGACATGGCCAGCGCACCGACATGTTCGCCGCTACACAGTTTGGGCAGGTAGTACCGCCTCTGTTGAGTGGTGCCGTGGCGGTGGATCTGGTTGACACAGAGATTGGAGTGGGCTCCATAGGAGAGCCCCACAGAAGCTGATGCGCGGGACAGCTCCTCCATGACAACTACCTGGGCCAGGAAGCCCATGCCGCTGCCGCCATACTGATCAGGCACGGTGATACCGAGCAGACCGAGATCGCCCAGTTTGCGCCAGAGGTCTGTGGGAAATTCATTATCGCGGTCGATCTGTGCTGCGCGAGGGGCCAGTTCGTGGCTGGCAAACTGCTGCACACTGCGGCGCAGCAGGTCGATATCTTCACCGAGTTGGAAATCGAGGGTGGGGTAATTGCTAACCATGAGATGTGCCCGCCATTATTTTTTGCCCGATTTTTTGCCCCCAGATTTAGGGGCGTTTTTGCGTGCTTTTTTCAAAGCCTTGCGGCAAGCGGCTTCGGCCTCATCCAGGGACTTGATCATCTTGTTGATGTCCCGGAGCTGGCGGGTAACTTTTTCACGCTGCTGCTGAATGTGTTCGGTCAGGGTCTGCAGCTGTTCCACATTACCGTGGGACGGATCGTACAGGTCGACAATTGCGCGGCTCTCCTCCAGGCTGAAACCGAGCCGCTTGCCCCGCAGGATCAACCTCAGTCGGGTGCGATCCTCTGGGCTGTATATGCGTGTCTGGCCGCTTCGCTGCGGCTTGAGCAAGCCGATATCCTCATAGTGGCGGATGGTGCGGGTGGTGATATCAAATTCCCGCGCAAGGTCGCCAATGCTGAATGCCATCGAATCTGTCATAGACTGCCTGTTGCAAAATGACTGGTTAGAGTTAGGGTCTTCTTTAAAGTTAGATTACCTTTACGTAAACGTAAAGTATCTATCGGTGAAAAATGACGGTATTACAGTACGGGAAAAGCGGTGTAACCGGTGTTGTCTAGCGGTGGCTAAGCAGCGCTATCTGGCGGGTTAGCAAGTTTTCACCGTCATCGCCCAGATTGACGATACGGCACAGGGCGCTGCCCTCCGCCAGTGGGGACAGTTCGAATTCGGTAACGGTTGGATGTTGGCAGGCAGCTTGGTCGAGCAGGATTTCGCCGTTGTCAGCTTTTTCCAGCAACTCTCTGAGCGTCTTCAGGTGTTGCCCTTGTTCCAGTTCGTTCAACAGAGTTGATCCGGTACGCTCGCGAATGGAGGGTGATACGGCGGCTGCCAACTCCATGGTGACACCGTCGTTACCGAGAAGGGTGGTAGAAAGCCTCAGCAGGGCCGTGGCGCAGTAGGCGGCATTGATGCTCTGGTCATCTTCACCATCACTACCCTGGAACTCCAGGTAGATATTGTAGTGATCGCCGTGCAGACGTTGCCCACCGTAGAGCATCAGTGTGCGGTCGATGAGCTTATCAAAGCGACCCATCAGAGACTCAAAATGTTCGCGGTTGAGCAGCGTCTCCAATCGTGGCAGATTGCGACAGGCAATGCCAAGCAGTGCCACCGGTTGTCGCCTCAGTTGCGGCGGATTGCCTTCCGGGATGGCCAGCAGCGGTTCCATACGCTGTTCCAGTGTGGCCAGTTCATCCAGGCCGCTTTCTTCTCCGCCAGGCAATTGTTGGATCAGTTGCCCAATCCGATTGGTGAGGGCCGCGCCCAAGCGATAGGCCAGTAATATCAGTAGTGCTGAACAGCCTGCCCAGATAGCGAGCACGGCCAGAAGTGGTTCTGAAAAGCTGCTGCGCATAAAGCTCGGTTCCAGGGCAACAGAGGTATAGCCTACCTTGGCATCCTCAATGCTTACTGGACTGCGCTGCTCATACTCGCCTTCGATGTTGGCGTGTCCTCGCTGTGCCTGAGCGATAACCCGCTGGTTCACATCGAATATGGCTGCGCGCTGCACACCATTGATAGACAGTAATTCGTCCAGTTCCACTTGCAGGCTGAGGTTGTCGCGGTGAATGAGGGGGTCACGCACGGATTTGGCGAGTTGGTATGCCAGGGTTTGGCTTAGCTGATTGCCCTGCCGTGTGGCCAGTGTGTCCAGCTGGTAATGCAACAACAGCGTAATAGCTAGCCCGCTGATAAGGGAGAAAAGTAGGGCAATAGCAGGTAGTAATTTTGCGTAGGACCTGGTGAGGTTGCCCATTCGATGACATTTCCCTGTGAATTGGTGAAGACGGGTGCATTCTATCTTATTCGCGGCTCTCCTATAATACCCGCCCCGATATGCTCGTGGCCGATGCCACCGACAATGGAAACCCCTGTGAGAGAAATTCTGCTGATCAATGTTGCCGGCGAAGACAAACCCGGAATTACCAGTGCGGTATCGCGCGTACTCGATGAGCATGGCGCCGATATTCTGGATATCGGCCAGGCAGTGATTCATGACAATCTCAATCTGGGCATCCTGGTCAAGATCCCCGAAGGCCAATCTCCGGAGCAGGTGCAAAAGGAAATTCTGTTCAGTCTGCATACCATGGATATGAAGGTGCGCTTTCAGCCTATTTCGGAGCAGAGTTACGAGCACTGGGTTGCCCAACAGGGCAAGCCACGACACATCGTGACCCTGTTGGCCCGCCGTGTGGCCGCCCACCATATTGCCCGGGTGACCGCAGTTACGGTTGAGCAGGGGTTGAACATTGACAAGATCACTCGACTTTCCGGTCGTGTACCCCTGGAACACATAGAGGCTAATACCAAAGCTTGTGTGGAATTTTCCCTGCGCGGGGTGCCTTGTGACCTGGCAGCGTTGCGTGCTTCGCTGCTGGAATTATCTTCTGAGCTCGATATCGACGTTGCCTACCAGGAAGATAATATTTACCGCCGCAATCGTCGTCTGGTGGTCTTCGACATGGATTCCACGTTGATCGAGGCGGAAGTGATTGATGAGCTGGCCATGGAAGCAGGTGTTGGTGAACAAGTCGCTGCAATTACGGAAGCGGCCATGCGTGGTGAGCTGGATTTCAAGGAAAGTTTTGCCCGTCGCATGGCACTGTTAAATGGCTTGGATGAAGTGGTTCTGGAGCGTGTTTCAGCCCGTCTGAAACTGACTGAGGGTGCGGAATTGTTGATGTCCACCTTGCGTCGCCTAGGGTACAAAACTGCCATTCTGTCAGGTGGTTTTGATTACTTCGGACGTTTTATCCAGCAAAAACTGGGCATTGATTATGTCTATGCCAATCAGTTGGAAATTATTGACGGCAAGGTTACCGGCAGGGTGACGGGTGAAGTGGTGGATGGTCAGCGCAAGGCGCAGTTGTTGCGGGATATTGCCGCTCGGGAAAATATCTGTCTTGAACAGGTGATCGCAGTGGGTGACGGTGCCAATGACCTGCCCATGCTGAGCATCGCGGGCCTGGGCATTGCCTTTCGGGCTAAACCCTTGGTGAAGGCCAATGCCAAACAGTCCATTTCGAAACTGGGACTGGATGGTATTCTCTATCTGATGGGGCTGAGTGACCGGGACACCCTGTTTTGGCAGGAATGAGTTTCCGGGGGCAGTCTACAAATCAGTCGTCGGCGTTGAAGTCGTAGTCCATTTGGCGTGAGGGTGGCTGCAGGAAATGCCCCTGAATGTAGTGGACGCCGCAAGTCCACAAGGTGGGGATCATGTCGGCACGCTCTACAAACGGCACGATGATTTTTTCTTCGGCGCCTTTAAGCTGGCCGATCAGATTCTCCACTTCCTCCAGGCTTTCTTCGCTCTGATAGGCCTTCTCGATGATGACACTGTCGAATTTGACGTAATTGACAGACAGTTTGTGTAGTAACTTCATGGGTTCGATTGCCAGTCCAAAGTGGGAAAGAGCGACATCACCATTGATTTTGCTCAGCTCATTAATCAATTCGACCGAGCGATTAAATTGTCGGGCCAGATCGATTTCACGCAGCTGAAAGATCACCTGACGGGGTGAAAGGTTGGAGGCCTTGAGTGCGACTTTCAACCAGGAAATGAAGCCTTCATCGCAGATGGTCTGGCTACTGATGTTGATAAACAGTCGGGTATTCGGAGCTCTTTTAAGGGTTTCTGTCAGATTTTTGAGCGCCTCCAAAATAACCCATCGATCAATCTCAGCCGCTACAGTGGTTTTAAAGACTTTGGCAATAAAGTTTTCCGGAAGCGACGCGGTTTGTGGCCCCTCTTTGGTATGCAGTAGCACTTCGTAGAACTCTTCCTTTGTGCCTTGCAGCGGAATCACCGGCTGGTAGAACAACTCGAATTGCTTGCCTTCGAGCATGGCTCTCACAGATTCAGTCAGGTCTTCTTCACAGAATTCGTGTCCGATCTCGGACTCGTAGAGTTTTGCACCATTTGCAAATCTACCGTCATTGGCCTGGTAGAGTTCATTGAGGGCAGAGAGTGCTCGGTCTATACAGCCTTCTGCAGTGGTGACTGTCTCACTGATGACCGTAGCGCCTATGCCCATAGTTAGCGTGTAGGTACGGTCTTCCAGTTCAAAAACACTGGCAGCGATACTTTCGCACAGGTGTGTGGCGTAGTGCAGGCCAGCGTCTGCCCCCGTACTTTGCATGAGCATGACAAAGGTATCTTCTTTAAAGCGCTTGAAAGGAAAATCCTGCTGATTTTCGTCGTTGATTTTTTCAACCAGCTGGGAAATCAGCTGTTCAGTATTTTGAATGCCAAGTTCACTCAGTGTGTTGAGGTAGTTATCCAGCGTGACATACAACATGATGGAGCTGTTATGTTTTAGTGCTGCCTGGCGGATGGCGATGTTGATGGTTTCAATCACCTTGTCCCGCTGAATGCTAATGGCATTGCCATCGTCGATGAGCATTCCTTCCTGGCTGCTTGTTACTCCATCCAGAAATTCACGGCTAATCAGGAATTCCAGTGCCGGTTCGCCCTGATAATCCACCTTGGCAATACGTGCTTCTATCGGTACTGGTATCCGGTCGTTGGTGATGCCAGTGAACGTCAGGTGCTCTGCGTAGATATCTTCGTTTTCCTCAATAGGACGCAGGTATTCCTTGAGGCGGGGGTGGTCTTCGTGGGCAATGGTGTCAATAACGGGTAGGCAGGACATGTTGTCGCCTTCCAGATGCCCAAACAGTTGCGCATAACTGTCATTGACAAACAGATAGGTGCCCTCCTGAACAATGGCGATGGCATCTACTGATGAACTGAGCAGTCGATCACAACGGCTCTCTGATTCAGCGTAGCGGCGGCGGCAATTGCGCAGTCGGCGGCGTTGTTCCAGATCGTAGCGAGTGCGGGCCACCACCAGCAATAGGTGTTGGTCTTCGTCCATGGGGATCACATCCGCTGCGCCCAGGCGTAAACCCTCGACGATGTCCTGGGGGCTGTGTTCGTCGGAAATCAGGATGACCGGGGTGTCGGTGTTGAGTCGGCGTATCAGGGAAAAAATTGCTTTTGCGGGCAGTTTGGTGCTGCTTACCTGGCCGATGATAAGGTCCCAGGGTTTGTCCTGCAGGAGCTTGGAGAGTACATCCTCCTGATCCACATGTTTTGACTCGGCCCGATAATTGGCATTTCGCAGCAGGCTTACGATGCGATTGGCTTCTTCAAAGCTGTCATGAACCAGTAGAAGTTTCAGGGCGTTGTCTGATGCCATCTTGAATCGATTCCTCAATGTCTGGTCAATAGTGCGGACCTAATAATCGGCCATTATAGAGTAATGATGACGCTATATCACAGCAGGCAGCCAATGGCGTAGACAGGTAAGGGCTGGGGTATGGTGGCGGGGCACAACTTTTGTGGGGTGCATCACAAAACAGGTCGCGCCCCACACCTATCACAATGGCACCTTGTGAGGTGCATAAGGGGTTTCTCGTACCAATTTTGGTACCAGATAGCCTGGCAGGGAGGTCATCAAATTCTGGTGGAGCTGGCGGGCCTGTTGGTCAGAGACGGCAAAGTGTGCGGCGCCGCTGATCCGGTCAAGCTGGTGCAAGTAGTAAGGTAGAACACCGCATTCGAACAATCGCTCC
This sequence comes from uncultured Porticoccus sp., assembly GCA_947259505.1. Taxonomy (GTDB): domain Bacteria; phylum Pseudomonadota; class Gammaproteobacteria; order Pseudomonadales; family Porticoccaceae; genus Porticoccus. Next base: position 161,092 of record CAMYLT010000003.1, read on the forward strand.
GATAGTCGTTCCAGGGTGTCTTGCGCGTTATTAATCCCGGCCAGTAGCACGGTCTGATTTAGTAGCGTGACGTTGCTTTTTTTGAGCCGCCGTAAAGCAGCGTCGACACTGTCATCCAGTTCGTTGGGATGGTTAGAGTGAATCACCATGGATGTGTGGAAGCGGTTGTCGCCCAACCATTGCAAACAGTTGTCGGTAATTCGGTCAGGAATCACCACCGGCAGGCGAGTGTGGATGCGTAGTCGTTTTAGGTGAGGTATCGATTCGAGCTGCTCGACCAACCATTGCAGTTGTCGGTCGCTGGCGGCCAGTGGGTCGCCACCACTGAAAATCACCTCGGTGATAGAGCTGTCTTGCGCAATATAGTCCAGTGCCTGTTGCCACTCTCCTCTTCCTGGCTTGTTGTCTCCATAGGGAAAGTGACGGCGAAAGCAGTAGCGGCAGTTGATGGCGCAATTGGGGCTGACAATCAGCAGCACCCGACCGTGATATTTGTGGATTAGCCCTGGTGCCGGGTTTGAGCTTTGCTCTTCAAGCGGGTCTGTGCTGTATCCGGGGGTGTCCAGTAATTCGGTGCCGAGGGGTAGTACCTGGCGCAGTAGTGGATCGTTTGCATTGCCTTTTTCTATGCGCTGCAGGTAAGCCGCAGGCACCCGCAACGGGAAATCCCCGTGGCCTGCAAGCGCTCCTTCCAGCAATTCAGGATCGAGTTCCAGTAGTTGAAGTAGTTCTCTGGGGTCGCGAATGCTGGTGGCAAGTTGTTCTTGCCAGCTCAGGCTATCCACAGTTGTGGCAGAACCGGTTATCATAGCGCGCTCTTTTTTCAAGAAGTATTTACCGAGTGTTGAGGCAATAATGGCTAACTATTCTACCAACGAATTTCGCTCCGGTCTGAAAGTCATGCTGGATGGCGATCCCTGCTCCATTGTGGAGAACGAGTTTGTCAAACCCGGCAAGGGGCAGGCATTTAACCGGGTGCGCCTGCGTAACCTGAAATCAGGTCGTGTCTGGGAGCGTACCTTCAAGTCCGGCGACTCTCTGGAAGGCGCCGACGTGACTGACCGCGATATGCAATACCTCTACAACGACGGTGAGTATTGGCACTTTATGGAGCCGGACACTTTCGAACAGCATCAGGCAGATGCCAAAATCGTTGGTGATGCCGCCCATTGGCTGAGTGAGCAAGACACGGTTATTGTGACCCTCTATAACGGCGCGCCGTTGTCAGTGACACCGCCAAATCACGTGGAGCTGGAAATTGTTGAAACTGATCCGGGTTTGAAAGGTGATACCGCCCAAGGTGGTACCAAACCGGCTACTCTGACCACGGGTGCTGTGGTCAAGGTGCCACTGTTTCTGAATATCGGTGACAAGGTGCGAGTTGATACCCGTAATGGAGAATATCTCAGTCGAGCCTGAGTTCCCTCTGTGCACTCCTGTGCCTCCGGGAATCTGCTGGGATAGCGAGGGTGGCTGAGGCCGCCCTTTTTATTTTGACGGGCTGGGAATTGAACGAACTGCGATGACAAACTGGCAGCCAACCGCGACTTTGGAAACCCTGGCTCAGCGCGCCCATTTGCTGGCCCATATTCGTGCATTTTTTAATGCCGCCGGCATTCTGGAAGTGGATGTTCCCGTGCTCGCGGATACCGGTGTCACCGATCCGCATATCGACTGCCTGCAAGTTCAGGTCAATGGCCGTCTCCAGTACCTGCAAAGCTCGCCGGAATATTACATGAAACGGCTGTTGGCGGCGGGAAGCGGCAGTATCTACTACCTCGGACGGGCCTTTCGTGATGGAGAGGCCGGTCGTCGTCACAACCCCGAATTCACTATGCTTGAGTGGTATCGCCCCGGTTGGGATGAGCACCGCTTGATGGAAGAGTTGATATCGCTGTTGGCCAGTCTGCAACCTGCCTGGGCCATTCATAAGGTGGCCTATGGAAAGCTGTTTCAGCAGGTGACCGGGCTGGATCCTCACAACGCCCCGCTAGATTCCGTTCAGCAAAAGGCGTGTGAATTGTCTGGTCGTTCATTTGAAGAGGAAAGCCGCAGTACCTGTCTGGACCTTATCTTTAGCCTGGTGGTGGAGCCATCATTGCCCGACGGCTTGGTCATGGTGCATGACTATCCGGCTTGCCAGGCCGCACTGGCACGACTTGATCATGATGCCGATGGCAATTTGGTGGCGCGACGCTTTGAAGCCTTTCTCAACCGCATGGAGCTGGCTAATGGCTATTTCGAGTTAACCGATCCTGTTGAGCAAAAAAGTCGTTTTGACGCCGACCTGGCCTTGCGCATGGCCACGGGTAAGCATCAGATGCCAGTCGATAAGCGACTGTTGGCGGCGATGTCTGTTGGCTTGCCGTCTTGTGCCGGTGTGGCGCTTGGAGTGGATCGGTTGCTAATGCAATGCTTGAAGCTGGACGATATTCGTCAAACACTACCCTTCGCATTTGGATCAGATAATGAAAACTGAGGCGTTGCCTGCGGCCATTTTTCTGATGGGACCCACGGCCACGGGTAAGACTGATTTGGCTGTTGCCCTTCGCGAGCATTTGCCTGTGGAGCTGATCAGCGTTGATTCGGCCCTGGTATACCGGAACATGGATATCGGCACGGCCAAGCCTTCAGCAGAGCTGCTAGAGGCAGTTCCACATCGATTGATCAATATACGTGATCCCGCAGAACCTTATTCTGCGGCCGAGTTTGTACGTGATGCGCGACAGGCTATGACGGAAATTACCGCCTCTGGGAGAATCCCTCTGTTGGTGGGCGGTACCATGATGTATTTCAAGGCGCTACTGGATGGTTTGGCAGACATGCCCTCCGCCGATCCCGAGATGCGCAGGTTGATTGAGCTGGAGGCAGCTGAAAAGGGGTGGCCCTGGATGCATCGGCAATTAGCCGAGGTCGATCCGGAGGCCGCTGCCGAGTTGCACCCCAATCATTCTCAGCGGATTCAGCGAGCATTAGAAGTCTACCGCACCACTGGCAAGCCGTTGTCAGAATTCAAGCGCGAGCAGGGCGAGGGCGGCAGCGGCCTAGGGCCGATCCGAAATGCCTATCAGGTTGTCCAGCTCGCCCTGTTGCCGCACGATCGCTCTTTGTTGCACCGGCGTATTGAGAGGCGTTTCAAGCTGATGCTGGAAGAGGGTTTTGACGAGGAGGTGAGGGCGCTATATCGTCGCGGAGATCTCCATGCCGACCTTCCTTCCGTTCGCGCGGTGGGCTACCGCCAGATGTGGCAATATTTGGAAGGACAGATTGACTACGTGCAGATGGTAGAGATGGCCCTCGCGGCTACCCGCCAGTTGGCGAAGCGCCAGCTAACTTGGCTGCGCGGATGGCCAGACCTGTATGAACTTTTTATTGATAATGTGACTCATCCGGCAATGAATTTGCTCGACATTAAGGCAGAAACCTTGAAAATTCTTGAAAATGAACCCATATACAAGGTGTAGGCCTGAGAGTATTATTGCTGGCTTATATGGATTTCTAGCTTCGCCGTACACGAATGTGTAATTGGTTGTTTTTACGGCGGTTTATTTTGTTCCTTTATTGAGGAGAACCCTAATGTCGAAAGGGCATAATCTACAAGACCCTTTTCTAAACGTCTTGCGAAAAGAACGTATTCCTGTCTCTATCTTTCTGGTGAACGGTATTAAATTGCAGGGCCAAATTGAGTCTTTTGACCAGTTTGTGGTGCTGTTGAAAAATACGGTTAGCCAGATGGTATACAAACACGCCATCTCCACTGTCGTTCCCTCCCGCCCTGTACGCCTGCCTATGGCGACTCCCGGTGGCCCGGACGATATGATGGACGCTGGCGAGTAGATTAAGAGGTACTGATTGTTTTTTGATCGCCCCGAGTCCGGTGAAATTGCCGTATTGGTTCACATGAACCTAGGCAGTGAGGATGAACCGGAAGATCCCCGGGAGTTTGAAGAGCTGGTGCTTTCCGCTGGTGGCGATCCGGTTGCCCTGATTTCAGGGCACCGTAGAGCGCCTCACCCAAAATATTTTGTGGGCACCGGCAAACTCGATGAGTTGTCCTCTCAGGTGCAGGAAGCTTGCGCCGAACTGGTGATTTTCAACCACAATCTTTCCCCCAGTCAGGAACGGAACCTTGAAAGTGTTCTGAAGTGCCGGGTGCTTGACCGCACCGGGCTGATTCTTGATATTTTTGCGCAGCGTGCACGTACCCATGAGGGTAAGTTGCAAGTTGAATTGGCTCAGTTGCAGCACATGTCGACACGACTGGTGCGTGGCTGGACCCACTTGGAGCGACAAAAAGGGGGGATTGGCCTTCGAGGTCCGGGTGAAACCCAGCTGGAAACGGACCGCCGCCTGTTGCGTGCTCGCATCAAGTCCATTCAGAAACGCCTCGAAAAGGTGCGCCGTCAGCGGGACCAGGGTCGACGATCCCGGCGCCGTGCCGACCTTCCCACATTGTCACTGGTGGGGTACACCAATGCCGGAAAGTCCTCATTGTTTAATCGGCTCACCGATGCTGAGGTCTACGCTGCCGACCAATTGTTTGCCACCCTTGATCCCACCATGCGGCGTATCGAACTCGAGGGTCTCGGCCCGGTAGTATTGGCGGATACAGTGGGCTTCATTAGTCACTTGCCGCATAAATTGGTAGAAGCTTTTCGTGCCACATTGGAGGAGGCGGCCAGTGCGTCATTGCTGCTCCATGTGGTCGATGCACACAATGATGAGCGAGCCATAAACATCGCGCGTGTCAATGAGGTGTTGTCTGAGATCGGGGCGTTGGAACTGCCCACCCTGACGGTATTCAACAAGATTGATTTGCTGGAACATTCGGCTCCCCGTCTGGAGCGCGATGGTAACGGGCGTCCCTGTGCTGTGTGGCTGTCTGCCCAGACGGGTGAGGGCTGTGATTTATTATTGCAGGCCATCAGCGAACTGCTGGCCAATGAGACGGTTCACGATACATTTTTGTTGTCTCCTGACATGGGACGGCTGCGCGCCTTGCTTTACAGCAACAATGCGGTTGTTTCCGAATCCCCGGGCGATGAGGGCGATCTGATGATGGAGGTTGCTCTGCAGAAGGCCGACTTTCTAAAGATACTGAAGTCAGAGAATCTGTCTATGGAGCAGTTGCGTAGACTATCTGATTCAAATCGCAAAATTGCTTAGTCTGTTAGCTGCCTCAGGATGCCGCGGTCAGGCACCAGTTTTTGGGTGTGTTCAGGGGGCGGTTTAAGTCGATTAAGGTACTTAAAACATAGTATTTACAGGCTGGCTTGGTACAATCAGCAGCCGTTTTACAACGCGCTATATTTCGGAGAAAACTATGGCTTGGAATGAGCCCGGTGGTGGCAAAGACCCTTGGGGGGGTAATAGTGGTAATGGCGGCCCTCCGGATTTGGATGAGGCGCTGAACAAGCTGCGTGCTCGTTTTGACAAGATTTTTGGCGGCTCCGGCGGCGGCAAGAGTGGTTCTGGTAACAGTCTGCTAGCGATCGTGTTGGGAGTGGTTGTTGTTGGTTGGGGGCTGTTTGGCTTCTACCAGGTCGACGAAAAAGAAAAGGCTGTTGTGTTGCGCCTAGGTAAATATCTGGACACAGTCGGGTCGGGATTGCATTGGAGGCCGATGTTGATTGACCGGGTCTACCAAGTGCGTGTGACAGAAGAGCGGCAATATTCTTCTCGCGGACAGATGTTGACCGAGGATGAAAATATTGTAGAACTGCCCTTGACCGTGCAGTACAACATCAGTGATGTAAAAGCATTTGTCCTGAATGTGAAGAATCCTGAAGTGAGTCTCCGTCACGCCACTGACAGTGCGCTACGTCACGTCGTCGGTAGCAGCAAGCTGGATGAAGTGGTCTCCACTGGTCGCGGCAAAATTGCCGATGAAGTGAAGCTGCGCCTGCAGCAGTATCTGGATAACTACGGCACCGGGATTTTGGTGCGCAAGATCAACATTCAGGAAGCGAAGCCGCCGACCGAGGTCAAAGCAGCCTACGATGATGTCATCAAGGCGCGTGAGGATCGGGAGCGTCTGATTAATGAGGCGCAGTCCTACTCCAACGGTGTCATTCCGGAGGCGCGAGGTAAAGCTCAGCGCATGATTGAAGATTCGCACGGCTATCGTGAACAGGTGGTTGCTGAGGCCCAGGGTGAAGCGAGTCGTTTTGAGGCGCTATTGTTTGAGTATAAAAAGGCACCTGAGGTCACTCGCCAAAGGCTGTATTTGGATGCGATGCAAGATGTCATGAGCAACAGTTCCAAGGTGCTGGTGGACGTTAAGGGTGGTAATAACATGCTCTATCTTCCTCTCGATAAAATCGTTGATACTGGCGTCTCCAGCAAGCAGTCAACTGGATTGAGTGGCACAGAAGTGAAAAGCATTGCGGATGAAGTGGTTAATCGTTTGAAGCGAGAGTCCACTACTTCGACTCGGCGGGAGGTGCGCTGATGACTTCGCGTTCAACAGGTTTATTGGTGGTCCTGGCGCTGGTGCTCATACTGGCTAGCTCATCGTTGTATGTGGTTCAGGAAACCGAGAGAGCAGTCAAGCTGCGTTTCGGGCGTCTTATTGAAGGCGACATTACTCCCGGTTTACATATCAAGATTCCCTTTGCAGAGAAAGTGCGCAAGTTTGATGCCCGGGTTTTGACATTAGATGCGGAGCCAGCCAGTTTCTTTACGGTAGAGAAAAAGCGGGTAATCGTCGATGCTTTCTCAAAGTGGCGCATTGCTGATGTAGATACTTATTATAAATCCACTGGTGGTAGTGAAGACGTCGCACATGATCGTCTGGCCAGTCGGGTTAATGATGGCCTGCGCAACCAGTTCGGCGAGCGCACTTTGCATGACGTGGTCTCCGGGGAGCGTGATTTGCTGATGGAGCAAATCAAGGACTACCTGAATACCACTGTGCGCCAGTCATTAGGTGTCGAAGTGGTTGATGTAAGGGTCAAGCGTATTGACCTGCCTCCAGAGGTGAGTGATCAGGTCTACCGCCGTATGACGGCGGAACGGGAAAAAGAAGCCCGTGAATTGCGTTCCAAGGGCGCGGAGGAAGCGGAAAAAATTCGTGCTGATGCTGATCGGCAGCGTACGATTTTGCTGGCCAACGCCTACCGCGAAGCGGAGGAATCCAAGGGTGAGGGTGATGCAGCGGCGACATCCATTTATGCCGGAGCTTACAACAAAGACCCTGAGTTCTACGCTTTTCAGCGTAGTCTTAAAGCCTATAAAGAAGCTTTCGCCAATAAAGGTGATGTGATGCTGGTCGACCCAGATAGCGATTTCTTCCGCTATTTGGATAAGCAGCAAGGCAAATAAAACAATGCGGGCTCCAAGAGCCCGCCGTTTTGATGCGCATTGGGTTGGCTTTTGGTGTCAACAAAAGTGCAGCAAGCGATGAGAGACAGTGGTAGAATGCCGAAACCGGGGCTCCCCGGTTTTTTTATGGCTGTCTGAGTGTTTGTATGTGGGTGGATTTGGCCAAGGCATTTTGCTTGATGCTAGTGCTGGAAGGAATTATGCCCTTCTTGGCCCCAGGCCGTTGGCGCAATATGGCCGCCCTGTTAGCTCAGGTCGATGATCGCAGTATGCGAGTGATGGGTTTGCTTAGTATGTTGCTCGGGGCCGGCGCACTTTACTTTATCAGCGGGTAATGACGATGACTGTGGCGGATCGGTGGCTGTTGCCAGACGGGGTTGAAGAAATCCTTCCAAATCGGGCACTCCAGATAGAACGACTCCGGCGGCAAATACTGGATCTATACCACAGCTGGGGATACGATTTGGTGATTCCACCACTGGTGGAATTCACGGATTCCCTGCTCAGTGGCACGGGTTCAGATCTGGACTTGATGACGTTTAAGGTTACGGACCAGATCAGTGGCCGCACCATGGGTATTCGTGCCGATATCACTCCGCAGACCAGCCGTATGGATGCCCACAGCCTTCAGCGCAAGGGCCCCAGTCGCCTGTGCTATGCCAGCACCGTCCTTTATACCCGACCCCGCCATGTTCTGGAAAGCCGCGCTCCTATACAGATCGGTGTGGAGCTGTATGGTGAAGCAAGTTTGGCAGCAGACATTGAAGTGATTAGCTTGATGGTGGAAACCATGCATCTTGCTGGGTTGGACACGCCGCAGCTGGATCTTGGCCACGTTGGTGTGTATGGCAGCTTGCTTGAGCATGCCGCGCTTTCTGCAGACCAAGAGACAGTATTGTTTGATCTGCTGCAGCGCAAGGCCGTGCCGGAACTGGATAATTGGGTCATTGCCAATCTGGCGGATCAGAATATGGCGAAAATGATTCGCGCTCTGGTTGATCTTGCCGGTGGTGTCGAGGTGCTTGATCGCGCCCGGGAGCTGTTTGCAGAAGCGCCGGCTGAGGTGGAGTTGGCTCTTGATGAATTGCAGGCCACGGTTGAAGCGCTGCAGGTCAATTACCCTGAGGCAGAACTCTATCTAGATTTGAGCGAGTTGCGAGGCTATCACTACCATACGGGTATTGTTTTTGCTGCCTATGCCCAAGGTGTGGGGCAGGCCATTGGTAATGGCGGACGATATGACCATGTGGGTGAGGGTTTTGGTCGGTCACGCCCCGCCACCGGCTTCAATATGAGCCTGCAGGCATTAGCTCAATTGGTCGACGGGCAGCAAATTGTTCCAGGAATTTTTGCTCCTGTATCGGAAGATACTGAACAGCGTCAGATTATTACTGAATTGCGACTTCGCGGAGAACGTGTGGTCTGCGGATTCGCCGGTCAGCAGCCGGACTATGAAGAATTACACTGTAACCGTCAGCTGTTGCTGGTGGATGGAACCTATCAAATAAAACCTGTTTAACCTTTATCGTTCAGGGCTAGAGAATACACATGGGTAAGAATGTCGTGGTGCTGGGCACCCAATGGGGTGACGAAGGCAAGGGCAAGATCGTTGACTTGCTCACTGATCAGGCTTCCGTCGTGGCGCGCTTTCAGGGCGGGCATAATGCGGGCCATACACTTGTTATCGAGGGCAAGAAGACCGTTTTGCACCTCATCCCCTCTGGAATCCTGCGCGATAAAGTGACCTGCCTGATTGGTAATGGTGTCGTGCTTTCCCCCGAGGCCCTTTTTGAAGAGATAGCAGAGCTGGAAGACAAGGGTATTCCCGTTCGCGAACGCCTGCGTTTGTCACCGGCTTGTCCTTTGATTTTGCCTATTCACATTGCGTTGGATCAGGCCCGTGAGCGTGCTCGGGGCAGCGCCAAAATTGGCACCACTGGTCGAGGTATTGGCCCTGCATATGAAGACAAGGTTGCACGCCGAGGCCTGCGCCTGGGTGATATGTTCGATCGTGAGCGATTTGCCGCGAAGTTGAAAGAGCTGATGGACTATCACAACTTCATGTTGAGCAATTACTATCAGGAGGCGACAGTCAGCTACGAGGAAACCCTTGCTCTGACCAGTCAATGGGCGGACGAACTTAAGCCTATGGTGGCGGATGTAATAGGCTTGTTGCATCAGGCCCGTGAACAGGGGCAGAACATTATGTTCGAAGGTGCTCAGGGTTCGCTGCTGGATATCGACCATGGTACTTATCCCTTCGTGACCTCTTCCAATACGACTGCTGGCGGCACCGCCACGGGTAGCGGCTTCGGTCCTCTCTACCTGGACTATGTATTAGGTATCACCAAGGCCTATACCACCCGAGTGGGTTCGGGTCCTTTCCCCACGGAATTATTTGATACCGTGGGCAAGCATTTGGGTGAAAAGGGTCATGAGTTCGGTGCCACAACTGGCCGTGAGCGCCGCTGTGGTTGGTTTGATGCCATGGCCCTGAAACAGGCGATTCGCATCAACTCTGTGTCTGGCATTTGTCTTACCAAGCTGGACGTCCTTGATGGCCTTGATGTCATCAAACTCTGCGTTGGTTATCGGGATGTCGAGGGGAATGATGTTGCGACCCCCTGTCATGCGGACGACTATGAAAAACTGGTGCCGGTATATGAGGAGATGTCTGGCTGGCAGGAGTCCACTATAGGGGCTAAATCCCTCGAGGAATTGCCGGCTAGTGCGCGCGCCTATATCGCCCGGATTGAAGAAATTCTCAAGACGCCAGTGGATATCATTTCCACTGGTCCTGATCGGGTTGAGACCATTGTGTTGCGGCACCCATTTGGTTGAGAAATAGGGATCAAATTGGTGGGGTTTTGCAGTGTCGGCCTGTTTGAGGGCGCTGCTGCAGTACACCGATTGCAGTTGATTTTGTAGTGAGAAGCAGCTTCCGTTGTGCGGATCTATGATTAAGGTAAAAGACTAGGAATTGAAGGTTACTGTTTATGCTGAACTCAGTAGAACTAAAGGATTACATGCTACATAACCCCGTGAAGGTCAATCAGAACGACGACCTGTTTGTGGCGATTGATCTGATCATTACTAACAAAATCTCTGGTGTTTGTGTTGTCGATGATGACAACAACCTGGTCGGGGTGCTGTCAGAAGTTGATTGCCTGAAAGCCATTCTGACTGCCCGATACAATCAGGAGACCAGTGTGGGTCCTGTTCAGGGTGTGATGACACGAGAAGTCTACGCAGTGACCCCGACGGCAGATATTATTGATATTGCTCAAGAGATGCTGAAACGCGGCTTTCGTCGCTGTCCGGTAGTGGAGAATGGCAAGCTGGTGGGGCAAATCACCTGTCGCCAGTTGCTGAATGGGGTTCGGAAATTTGCCGCAACCACAAAAAAATCCGCTTAAGATTTTGCTTGCCTAAACAGGCCGTTAATCAACGGCCTGGTAATTTTTCCTCTACCCATGCAGGTTGATTGCCGGAATCAGATTCTGGCGACGTACCTGTCGTTTGCCGTACTGCATCAGTAACAGGTAACCCGTCACCATGATTGCCAGCATGGCAGCAGTCCAGATCATGGATTGTTGGGGGTGTGCGGTGAAACTTCCCAGTTGAAAGGTGGTTACCGCAACGGCATAGGCCAGCAGTGTGTTCCAGGTGGCGGAGAAAAATGCCCAAGCGCCACCGGCTTCTTTGTAAATAGCCCCCAGCGTGGCGACGCAGGGCATATACAGCAAAATGAAGAGGATGTAGCTGAAGGCCGCAAGTGGAGTTTCAAACAGTTGCTGCATCAAACCGATGGTTGTCAGCTGCACTTCCTGAGCTTCTGCGGCAGCTTGCTGGTCTTCCAGGTCGCCTACACTGAGTCCCAGCGGATCCCCCCACATGTTGTTCACCTTAGCCAGATTTTGCGGGATAGAGGCAAAGGCTTCGCCCAGTAGTGAGGTTATGGTGGGGGCAACGTTATCCTGCGGACCATTTTCTGTGCGGGCCATATCTGAGTAGAGTGCATCAAGGGTGCCGACCACCACTTCCTTGGCAAAAATGCCACTGAAAATGCCTACTGTAGCTGGCCAGTTTTCTTCCTTAAGCCCCAGTGGTTCAAAAATTGGCGTAATGGTTTTGCCGATGCTGGAAAGCAATGAGCGCTCGGTATTTTGGTTGTTAAAACTGCCATCGGTGCCGATGGAGTTGACGAAATTAAGAATAATCACCACCGCCACGATGGCTTTTCCCGCCCTCAACATGAAACCGCGTAAACGGTGCCAGCTATGGATCAGTAGTCCACGCAAAGTGGGAATGTGGTAGTTGGGCAGCTCCATAATGAATGGGGCGACATCACGGCTTAGCATTTTTCGCCGTACCAGCATACCAGTGAGCACCGCCAGGACGATGCCGATCACATAGAGTCCAAACACCACATTTTGGCCATTGTGGGTAAAGAACGCGGCAGCGAACAGGGTGTAGACGGTTAGTCTGGCGCCGCAGGACATGAATGGCGCCATCAAAGTGGTGAGGAGTCTATCCTGATGGGTATCGAGGGCGCGACTGGCCATTACGGAAGGCACATTACAGCCAAAGCCAACTACTAACGGTACGAAGGATTTTCCCGGAAGGCCAATGCTGCGCATGAGTCGATCAAGAATAAAGGCGGCGCGCGCCATATAACCGGAATCTTCCAGGAAAGTCTGGAACAGGAATAGCGTACCAATCACAGGTACGAAACTGGCCACCAACTGAATGCCTCCGCCGGCACCATCAGCGATCAGGGCGGTGAGCCATTCAGGACAATGGATGGCGGTGAGCAATTGTCGTGGTAATTCGACAAACAAAGCGCCGGCAGCTATATCAAAAAAATCAATGAAGGCCCCACCAAAGTTGATGGTCACCATAAACATCAGGTACATCACCCCGAGAAAGGCGGGGAAAGCCAAAAAGCGGTTCAGTAATACCGTATCCAAATAGTCTGAAATGGATTTGCGCTGGATGGCGTCATAGTGAACGGCGCTGCCAATAGACCGGTTGATCCACTGGTAACGTTCAGTAATCAGTGCATCGGAAGCACTGCTCTGCAGATCGGCTTCCAGAGCATCCACTTCTCCCAGCATCTGTTGTTGCAGGTCTTCACTAAACAACTGTAATACTGATGCGTCGCGCTCAAGCACCGCGGTGGCTTCAAGTCGCGAAGGGTTGGGTTGTTGTTGGGACATTAGCGCCAGGATGCGCAAACTTGCCTGTTCCAGCGGCTCAGAGATGGTGATCGGGCGAGTAATTTCCGGTTCTTTATGTAGCTGGTGGTTGACCACATCAACCAGTGTGCCAACACCTTCGCCACGGCTGGCTATCAGTGATACCACCGGGAAGCCCAGCTTTCGGGACAACTCGTAGGGATCAATATGGATGCCGTTTTGGTCCGCCACATCCATCATATTGAGGGCGATGACCACGGGTACGCCTGCGTCCATCAGTTGGGTGGTGAGGTACAAGCCCCGCTCCAGACTGGATGCATCAATAATATTGATCAGCAGGTCGGCAGATTTTTCCAGCACAAAACGCTGGGCGATCTGCTGGTCGAGAGAGTCCTCCTGGCAGGAAATATGTAGTGAATAAGTGCCGGGAAGATCGACTACATTGAACAGTGTGTCAGCGTGGCGGAAATGACCGGTTTTCTGCTCGACGGTCACCCCCGGCCAGTTGCCCACCTTTTGGTGGGTGCCGGTGAGATCGTTAAACAGGGTGGTTTTTCCGCAGTTGGGATTGCCTACCAGCGCAACGGTGAATTCACGACTCATAGTTTTTCTACCTGCATGCCAGCAGCTTCATGACTGCGCAAACTGAGTCGAAATCCCCGTACCACAATTGCAATCGGGTCGCCCAAGGGGGCTCGGTACTGGACAGTAAAGGCGGTGCCGGGTGTCAGGCCAAGACTCATCAACCGGTTGCGATAAGCTTCCGGTACTTCGTTAAAACCCCGCACCCGGGCGGAGTCTCCTGGCTGAAGTTGGTCAAATTGCATACAGTTAGTTTCCGGCATGTGTTGCCATTATTGCTCTTGCGCTTTAAATGATAATGATTATCGATTATAGAAAGAAAAGAGGCAAGAGCAAAAACCTTTCAGTTTGTGGGTATTTATCATAGGGGATAGTCATCATTGCCATGATGTAACTCAACTGACAGGGTGTCAGGGAGCGCAAGATATGGTGTCCTGATGGTAGCGGTCTGCTGTCAGACGTTGGCGGGGTGGAGTGAGAAATAATGTATAAACTGGTGTTCTATGTACCTATAGATCATGTGGAGGCAGTGAAAGCGGCTGTATTTGCAGCAGGTGCAGGGAAAATTGGCAACTATGAGTACTGTTGTTGGCAGGTATTGGGAACAGGGCAATTCAGGCCGCTGGTTGGTAGTACGCCCTACGTTGGCGAGCAGGATGAACTGACCCGGGTGGATGAGTATAGGGTGGAATTGGTTTGCGAAGATGGGCGGATTGCTGAGGCCGTCATTGCACTGCTGGGTGCCCACCCATACGAAGAGCCGGCCTATGATGTCTGGCGCTTGGCGGAAATACATCTGTAGATATAGTCGCTGTAGGCATAAGTTCAACAAAGCCGTTTGATGACGGTGCCGCTGCGCACGCCGCGTAGTTCTGCTTGGCGGTCGGCAAAGTAATGTTCCAGCGCCCGGGATATGACGGGGAAGGCCAGATCTGCCCAAGGAACCTCCTGCTCCCGAAAAAGCTCTACTTCTAGAGATTCATCACCCACACTGAATGTATCGTTGATCAGAGGCCCCCGGTAGAAAACATAAACTTGGCTGATATGGGGAATATCATAAATCCCACAGAGCAAGGGGTTGTGTAACTGTGCTCCGGCTTCTTCTTGGCACTCCCGAAGCGCTCCCTCCATGGTGGTTTCACCATTCTCCAGAAAACCGGCGGGCAGGGTCCAGTATCCGCGCCGCGGTTCAATGGCTCTTTTACACAGCAGTACGCGATCGCCCGATGTCGGGATACAGCCTGCGATAATGCGGGGATTCTGGTAGTGGATGGTATTGCAGTGATCGCAGACGTGGCGTTCCCGATGATCTCCATCAGGTACTTTTAAACAGGTGGATTTACCGCAGTGACTGCAAAAATTCATGGAATACCGAAGGAATTGCGTAAGCTTAGTGTGAGCAGAGTATAACGAAAGGTATGATAACAGCATTATGTTGAAGCAGATTACGGACAGCCTCAAATCCATCCCAGTGGATCGAATTCCGCCTCTTGGTGAAGAGGGCGTGGAAGCTGCCATCCTGATTCCGCTTACCAGGGAGGTTCGCGACCCCAAGATCATTCTCACCAAGCGGGCTGAACACCTCAATTCCCACAGTGGCGAGGTGGCGTTTCCCGGTGGCAAATGGGAGCCGGAGGACGCAGATTTGTTGGTGACGGCCCTGCGGGAAACCAGTGAGGAGATTGCCTTATGGCCGGAGCAGATAAAGGTGCTTGCCGGCTTGCCCATCAATCGGACCCGACACTTGCTGAGGGTCAAACCCTATGTGGGTCTGATTGAGCCGCAACTGCCACTGGTGGCTAATCCGGAGGAGTTGGATGCGGTATTCGAGGTGCCGGTGAGCTATTTCCTCGACCCCGCCCACCTTACGATAGATCACTTCTCGGGTGAGGACTACAGTCTGGATATGCCCTGTTATATCTTCGAGGGTTACCGAATTTGGGGCTTCACTCTGGTAGTGCTGGTGGACTTTCTTAATCTGACACTGGATGCGGGCATACGCCTGCGCTACCCTGACCGTATCAATCTTCGCCCCCCTGCCTGAAAAGGGGTGGGCGCTTGAAGGTCGAAGCGATAGCGTCGATAATTCGCCCCCCACAAACTGCCGAGACGACATTCAACATGGCTTTTACTCCGGGTACCATTACCTCCCCGTGTGTTTCGATCTGTGCGCTCGACAAGGAGGACGTATGTATTGGTTGTTATCGAACCGCTAAGGAAATTCGCGACTGGCTGTTGATGGATGATGATGAGCGCCTGGATGTCATCATGAAAGCGGCGGAGCGTGGTCGTAAAAATAATCCATTTGCCTGAAAGAATGAGCTGTACCGCTAGTGCAGCCAAGCACCATTAATCAATCCTCTTCTTCGTCCTCTTCATCGGCACTTGATCTATGAGCGCCAGTGAGCATCCGTTTGACACGTACTTTTGCCACCATTTTGTCGCTGAGCTCCAGGGTTTCGAAGCGATAGCGACCGATGGTAAAGCTGACATTGCCATCGGGAATGCTTTCCAGTTGCTCCAGAATAAGACCGTTAATGGTTTTGGGCCCATCAGTAGGCAGATCCCAGAGGTTGGCTTTATTGATGTCGCGGATAGTGGCCGAGCCCTCAATGTCATACATGGTTTTGTCGAGAGCAACGATATCCTCCTGCTCATCCTCTGCCCGATTGGTGGTGAAATCGCCAACGATCTCTTCAAGGATGTCTTCCATGGTGACGAGTCCCTCAATCTCACCATATTCATCAACCACCAAGCCGATGCGACGCCGTACTTGTTGAAAATTCAGCAGTTGTTTGTTGAGAGGGGTGTTCTCAGGAACAAAATAGGGTTCTCGGGAAAACCGTTTGATACTTTCCTTGGTGAGTCCTTCGCCACCACTTCTTAGCAATCTGGCAACATTTTTCATGTGCAGGAATCCCTCCACACGGCTGATATCGCCATTGTAGACAGGAAGGCGGGTGTAGCCGCAATTGATGATGGTGCTCAGCAGTGTATCGATATCATCTTCGAGATTGAGGCCGACGATATCATTGCGAGGCACCATGATGTCGTTGACCGTCACTGTTTCCAGATCAAGGACATTGATGAGCATATCTTGATGTTCCGGGATATTTTGGCTGGAAACATCCACTACCGTTCGGATTTCCTCTTTGCTGAGGCTCACATCTATAGCCCTGTTGGTGTTCACGCCGAACAGGCGCAGTAAACCGTTAGACATGTGATTGACTAGCCAGACCATGGGGTAAAACACAAATAGTAATGGCTTCAGAATGTGGCTCGTTGAAAAAGCGATGCCTTCCGGGTGCAGAGCGGCTAGCGTCTTGGGTGTCACTTCAGAGAAAATCAGCACGGCTAGCGTGAGGAGTATGGTTGCGATGGCGATGCCCGCATCGCCATAGAGGCGCAGGGCGATGACGGTGGCAATCGCCGAGGCGAGAATATTCACCATGTTATTGCCGATCAGGATAATGCCGATCAGGCGGTCGGGTCTTTTTAATAAACGATAGGCTTTGCGGGCGCCACTATACCTTTTTCGCAGGTGCTTCAACCGGTAGCGGTTGAGTGACATCATGGCCGTTTCTGAGCCGGAAAAGAAACCGGAAAGTAGTAGTAGGCCGCCAAGAATACTAAATAGCAGCCAGAGAGGGGCGTCATCCAAAGGGGGAAAGACCTCGTGCTTGAGCAGGGCGTCCAATGTTGAAGAAGTTTGCCGTAATTGGCAACCATTCCGTGAAGGGCGTCTAGCCCCTGTATGTGCTGCCGGGAGAGGCTTTCAGGATGGCGTTGGTGCAGTCTCGGTCAGGAGAGCACTACCTCAATCACGAATTTACTGCCCCAGTAAGCCAGTACCATGGCGCTGAAGCCGATCAGTGTCCAGCGAATAGCCGTGTTGCCTCGCCAGCCCTTGACGTGGCGCCCCCACAAAAGAATGGCGTAAAAGAGCCAGGAGCAGATAGAAAAGACGGACTTGTGCGCCAAATGTTGGGCGAAGAAATCTTCGAAGAACAGGAAGCCGGTGATCAGCGACAGGGTCAGTAGAATAAACCCGGCCCACAATACCTCAAACAGCAGTGCTTCCATGGTTTGTAAGGGCGGGACGACTTGCAGCCAGTTGCCGAGTCGTTTGTGCCGCAGGCGCCAGTTCTGAAGTGCCAATAATATTGCCTGAAAGGCGGCGATGGTCATCAGGCTGTATGCGAGGATGGAAATAAAGATATGAATGCCGATGGGTGCAGAAACCGCTTTCCAGGGAGTGCCGGTACTGCCCATCAGAATTGAGATGGCAAGGATGATGGCAGCCAGCGGGAACAGCAGTAAAAACAGGTTATGTACGGGCTTGCGGAAGCTGCTCGCCAGAACGATCAGGTTGATGGTGAAGCTGATCGTTGTGCTCATCGAAAACAGGCCGAAATCCAGTCCCTGGTCGGTAAAGACCCAACCCATGCTGACATAGCCGTGCAGTCCAATCGCCAATGCCGCGACCAGCCGCAACGGCAGTAGTCGCAGACTTGGGTGCTGGCGCAGTTGCAATACCTGGAACATGGTTGCGCAGAGATAGACAGCAATAGCGGTGGTGGCGATAAACATAAAGTTGTTGTCATCCTCGGTGGGTCGAAAGTGTGTCACAGATAGCCGGTAGCGAAAAGAGTCCGTCCCCAACCCAGTCACCTTTCGGGTATACTCTTTCACCCTAATTAGAGAATCTATCGAAAGAACTGCCATGGCGATGTTTGAAAATCTCAGTGACCGTTTATCTGCCAGCCTGAAGAAAATTTCCGGCAAGGCCAGCTTGACCGAAGACAATATTCAGGAAACCTTGCGTGAAGTGCGCATGGCGTTGCTTGAGGCCGATGTGGCCTTGCCGGTGGTAAAAACCTTTGTCGACGGTGTCAAACAGCGGGCGTTGGGCCAGGAAGTCGGCACTAGCCTCAATCCCGGTCAACAGTTTCTAAAAATTGTTCAGACCGAACTCGAACATGTTATGGGCGATAAAAACGAGGAGCTTAACCTCGCCGCCCAGCCGCCAGCTGTTGTGTTGATGGCCGGTTTGCAGGGTGCTGGTAAGACCACCTCGGTGGCCAAGCTGGCCAAATATCTCAAAGAACGTCAGAAGAAAAAAGTCATGGTGGTCAGCGCCGACGTTTACCGTCCGGCAGCCATCAAACAGCTTGAAACATTGGCCGGCGAAGTGGAGGCCGAATTCTTCCACAGTAGCGCCGACCAGAAACCGGTAGATATCGTTCGCAATGCACTGCAGGCGGCGAAAACGCGTTTTGTCGACGTGCTGCTGGTGGATACCGCTGGCCGTCTGCATATTGACGATGCCTTGATGGCGGAAATACAGCAGCTACATAAGGCCGTTTCTCCGGTAGAAACCCTGTTTGTGATCGACGCCATGATCGGTCAGGATGCGGTGGCCACCGCCCAGGCCTTCAACGAAGCGTTGCCCCTCACCGGTATCATTCTGACCAAAGTGGATGGTGACGCCCGTGGTGGTGCGGCACTGTCAGTTCGCCAAATTACCGGGAAACCCATTAAATTTCTCGGTGTTGGCGAAAAGACCGATGCCCTGGAGCCGTTCCACCCAGAGCGGATCGCTTCCCGTATCCTCGGCATGGGCGACGTACTGTCCCTGATCGAGGAGGTGGAGCAAAAGGTTGACCGTGCGAAAGCTGAAAAGCTGGCGAAGAAGGTTGCCAAAGGCAAGGGTTTTGATTTGGAAGACCTGCGCGATCAGTTGCAGCAAATGAAAAACCTGGGTGGTTTCTCCAGCCTGTTGGACAAGTTGCCGGGTATGGGCAATATGTCTCAGATGGTGGAGCAGGCCAACATGGGCAGCCAGTTCGGCAAAATGGAAGCCATCATCAACTCTATGACCCCCGCCGAGCGGCGCAACCCGGATATTCTCAACGGTTCGCGCAAGCGCCGCATCACTCAGGGCTCTGGCACCAATCTTCAGGACCTTAACCGTTTGCTTAAACAACATAAGCAGATGGGCAAGATGATGAAGAAGATGAAGGGTAAGGGCATGCAGCAGATGATGCGCGGCATGGGTGGCAATCTGCCACCAGGAGCCGGTGGTTTCCCCGGCGGAGGCATGCCGCCTGGCGGCATGATGCCGGGAGGCAAGAAGTTTCCGTTCTGACGGGATTGGCTCGCGGCTAACCCCTTAATCTCCCAGCACTTTGGTGTTGGCTGGAAAGGGGTTTTTCAGGTATACACAACGACATGTTTTCGCTATAATCCCGCGCCTTTCAATGATGCCCGGCTTTTGCCGAGCATTGTGCTATGGCCCAGCGTTGGGCTTGGCAACCGGTAATTTGTAACTCAATACAGAAGAGAATTTTCATGGTAACCATTCGTTTGGCTCGTGGCGGCTCCAAAAAACGTCCGTTCTATCACATTAATGTCACCGACAGCCGTACTGCCCGTGAAGGTCATTACATTGAGCGCATTGGCTTCTTCAACCCGGTTGCTCGCGGCCAGGAAGAGCGTCTGCGCGTGGACACTGACCGTGTACAACACTGGGTTGGCCAAGGTGCAGGATTGTCTGCACGCGTTAGCCAACTGGTGAAAGAAGCGGCCAAGCAAGCCTGATTGATATCATAGAGCGGATTGCCTGAGCGCGATGGATCCCATCGATCCTGTCACTGTCGGGCGGATAACCACCGTTCACGGCATCAAAGGTTGGGTAAAGGTGCATTCGTTTACTCAGCCTGAAGACAATATCGTTGGCTACCAGCCGTGGTGGTTAAAGACTACTGATGGCTGGGAGATGATTGAAATCGACCAGTGCCGGGCTACCGCCAAGGGGCTGATGGTTCACTTGGTGAAGGTGGATGATCGGGACCAAGCCCGGCAATACTGTCAGCGGGATATCGCTGTAGAGCGGGCCAATCTGCCGTCTCTGGAGACAGGGGAGTACTACTGGCACCAGCTTCAGGGCCTGACGGTAGTAACCACTGAGGGCGTTAAGCTTGGCAAGGTCTCCTCGTTGATGGAAACCGGCGCCAACGACGTACTGGTGGTAGAAGGCGATGCAGACAGCCTGGATCAACAGGAACGCCTGATTCCCTACGTGGAACAGTTTGTTTTGGGTGTTGATCTTGATGCCAGAGAGATCAAGGTCGATTGGGACCCCGATTTCTGAGTAATTAACAGCGGAGCAGTGTGGCAATGGCGGCAAAGAAAATAGCCCTGGTCACCCTGTTCCCCGAAATGTTTGCCGCGCTGACAGACTACGGTATCAGCAGTCGCGCGATAAAACAGGGGTTGCTGGAGCTGGGTTTTTTTAACCCCAGAACATACACCAGTGACCGCCACCAGACAGTGGACAGCCGACCCTATGGGGGCGGTCCCGGCATGGTGATGATGATTGAGCCGTTGCGGCAGGCTATTCATGCAGCACGGCAGTGGATAGATGGTCCGGCCAAAGTGGTGTATTTGTCACCACAGGGGATGGTTCTGGACCAGCCAGCAGTCAACAGTTTGGCTGCCGGCGGCAATTTGATTCTGCTGGCAGGACGCTATGAAGGCATCGATGAACGGCTGATCGAATTGGAAGTTGATGAGGAGTGGTCGATTGGTGACTACGTTCTCAGTGGCGGTGAGTTGCCCGCCATGGTGATGCTGGATGCATTGATTCGGCAATTGCCCGGAGCATTGGGGCATGAAGATTCTGCTGATCAGGATTCTTTTGCTGAAGGGTTGCTGGATTGTCCGCACTTCACCCGTCCGGAGCAGTACGAAGAGAGCAAAGTGCCCGAAGTGCTATTGTCGGGCAACCACGAAAGAATTCGGCAGTGGCGGCTCATGCAGTCATTGCAAAGAACCTGGCAGAGACGCCCGGATCTATTGGACAAGCTGACGCTCAGTGACGAGCAACGGCAATTACTGGACAGGATCGTCAAAGAGTCGGCAGATGAGAGCGACTAGTTCGTTCTCCTCTCTGTACGACGCTACTCAAAAAGGTGGCATGCCACCAACTGACAAAAGCTGAGGAGCAAACCGTGAGTAACAAAAACCCGATTATCGCCGCTATTGAAGCGGAACAAATGAACAAAGAACTGCCCCCGTTCGCCCCAGGCGATACCGTGGTTGTTCAGGTGAAGGTAAAGGAAGGCACTCGCGAGCGTCTGCAGGCCTTCGAAGGCGTGGTGATCGGCAAGCGTAACCGCGGCCTGAACTCTGCTTTTACCGTACGCAAGATCTCTAATGGTGTTGGTGTAGAGCGTACCTTCCAAACCTACAGCCCGCTGGTTGATAGCGTTCAGCTGAAGCGTCGTGGTGATGTCCGTCAAGCCAAGCTGTACTACTTGCGCGAGCTGTCCGGCAAGGCAGCCCGTATCAAGGAAAAACTCAACTGAGTTTTCTTTGCGGCATCAAAAGAAGGCACCACTGGTTGGTGCCTTTTTTTATGTTTTTGAACAGGCGACTCAATTGCCCGGTGGCTTTGAGGTCGTTAGAGTGAGCCATGGCTTGTAACCCTGTAGATCAGCAGCTCATCGATACCTTTCTGGATGTCCTGTGGATGGAGAAAGGCCTCGGGCAGAATACCCTGGATGCTTACCGCCGCGATCTTGGCGCATTTGCTGATTGGTCCGGTCGGTCAGGCTTGCTACTCATTGCCGTGGGCGGCAGCGATATACAGCGCTATCTCGCCCATCGCTTCCAGCAGGGCATTTCCGCTCGCTCCGCTGCTCGCCAGTTATCCTGTCTGCGAGGCTTTTACCGCTATTTACTGCGTGAAAACCGTATTCAAGGCGACCCTACGGCACTGGTGGAGAATCCCAAACTGGGGCGACCACTACCGAAAAGCCTGACAGAAGCCGATGTCGAAGCCTTGTTGAGTCAGCCCAACACAGAGGACGTGTTGGGTTTACGTGATCGCACCATGCTGGAAGTGCTCTATGCGACGGGTTTGCGTGTCTCCGAACTGGTTGGCTTAACACTGCATCAAGTCAATCTGCGTCAGGGCGTGGTACGTGTCTTCGGCAAGGGTGGCAAAGAGCGGCTAGTCCCGATGGGGGAGGAAGCACTCAGCTGGCTGGAGCGCTACATTCGTGAGGCGCGCCCCTTATTGCTTGGGGTCGTGCAAAGTGATGTGATGTTTCCCAGCAACCGAGCCAGACAGATGACCAGACAAACGTTCTGGCACAGCATTAAACGCTATACCAAAGGCGCGGGGATCGAAAAGCCGCTATCTCCCCACACCTTACGCCATGCATTTGCCACCCATTTACTTAATCACGGCGCCGATTTGCGCGTATTGCAACTACTGCTGGGTCACAGCGATCTTTCCACTACCCAGATTTATACCCATATTGCCAGTACGCGGATCAAATCACTGCATGCCCAGCATCACCCCAGAGGTTGAGGGAACGTCTCGTGTCCCATACACTCAAACACAGTGCGGCAAGGCGACGAACAATGTCTTACCTACCGCGATGGACCGCCCTTTTGATGAGAAACGTTGATATGTTAAAAAAAATGGCCTGCCTGGCTTTGGCAATATTCCTGATGTCTGCCACCCAGGCGGCGGATGTTCCGACAGATGTCAGCGCAGCCATCATCGCCAAGCTGAAAGCGGCGAGGCCCGACATGCAATTTGGTGCCGTGGAGTCCTCACCCATTGACGGCCTTTATGTGGTACGCATCAACGGAACCCAGTTTCTCTATGCCAGTGCTGATGGGGAATACATCGTTGCCGGAGAGATGTATCAGTCTCGTCCTGGCATGTTTGTACCCGTCAAAGATCTTGCCGCAGCAGAAATTCGCAAAAAGATGATGTCCGCCGTAGCGACAAAAGACATGATCATTTTCCCGGCCGTTGATAAACGCCGCGGCGCGCTCTACGTTTTCACCGATGTGGATTGTGGTTACTGCCGTAAACTGCATCTGGAATCCGTGCCGGAGTTGAATATGGCTGGCGTGGAGGTCCGTTATCTGGCTTACCCGCGTGCCGGGATAGGCTCGCCTTCATACAAAAAAATCGCATCCGCCTGGTGTGCGGATGACCCGCAGGCAGCACTTACAGACTTGAAAAACAGTAAACCTGTCCCCGAAAATGTCTGCGACAATAATCCCGTGGCAGCTCAGTTTGAACTGGGGCATCAGGTGGGCGTTAACGGCACCCCGGCGTTGGTGCTGGAAGACGGCACCCTGTTGCCCGGTTATCGTCCGGCACCCGAGCTGCTGAAAATGATGGGGTTGAATTAACCCCATTTCAGCTGTTTCTGCCCCTCAGTCCCCGCGTCAGATTGACACCGGAGTTGCCGCCCTTTAAGGTTGCCATCCCTTTGTTATGTCAGCCAGATTTCCCCATTGTGCCCGCAGGGATTGCCGATGTTTTGCTGCCGCGGATGGCGGTAAACAGCACAATCACAATTCGGCTGCCGTACGCATCATTCAATAAACCGGTTTAACCAAGGCGAATACGTTGAACGCTGTAAAAATCGGCCTCTGTGGCCTGGGAACGGTAGCCAGTGGCACCGTAAACGTACTGCAACGCAATGCTCAAGTGATCAATGCTCGGGCAGGTTGTGCCATTGAAATTGCCCAGGTGGGCGCGCGCCGCGCGAACCCGGCCTGCGACCTCGGCGATATTCCCGTTACCAGCGATATTTTTGAAGTCGCGGCGAACCCGGATATCGACATTCTGGTGGAGCTGATCGGCGGTACCACCGTGGCCCGCGATCTGGTGTTGAAGGCCATCGAAAACGGCAAGCATGTGGTCACCGCCAACAAGGCGCTGATTGCCGAGCACGGCAACGAAATTTTTTCCGCGGCCAAAGACAAGGGCGTGACCGTGGCCTTCGAAGCCTCGGTGGCTGGCGGCATCCCGATTATCAAGGCCATCCGCGAAGGCCTTTCCGCCAACCGCATCCAGTGGCTGGCCGGTATTATCAACGGCACCGGCAACTTCATCCTCACCGAGATGCGCGACAAGGGTCGTGCTTTTGAGGACGTGCTGGTGGAAGCCCAGCAGAAGGGCTACGCCGAAGCCGACCCTACCTTCGATGTGGAGGGCATCGACGCCGCCCACAAGCTGGTAATCCTGGCTTCGCTGGCCTTTGGTATTCCACTGCAGTTTGACAAGGTTTTCACCGAAGGTATCAGCAAGCTGGAGTCCCAGGACGTGGCCTATGCCCAGCAGCTGGGCTACCAGATCAAGCACCTGGGTATTGCCCGCCGCAATAACGGCGGCATCGAACTGCGGGTGCACCCCACCCTGATTCCCCGCAAGCGGCTGATCGCCAATGTGGATGGGGTGATGAACGCTGTGCTGGTGAAAGGCGATGCAGTTGGTCCGACTCTCTATTACGGCCCAGGCGCGGGTGCCGAACCCACCGCCTCCGCCGTGATTGCCGATATCGTCGACCTGGCTCGTACACTCACTGCCGACCCGGAGCACCGGGTGCCGCATATGGGCTTCCAACCAGACCAGCTCAACGACTTCGAAGTGCTGCCCATCGACAAGGTGGAAACAGCCTATTATTTGCGTATCACCGCGCGAGATGTACCCGGCGTACTGTCGAAAATCACCCTGATTCTCAGTGAAGCGAATATCGGCATCGAGGCGGTGATCCAGCACGAAGGAGAAGAGGGCGAGGAATACGTGCCCCTGATCATCATGACCGACCGCGCCATCGAGCAGAAACTCGACGAAGCAGTGGACAAGATCCAGTCTCTCTCCACCACCCAGGGTGACGTGGTACGTATCCGCGTAGAATCACTGGGCTAGGGCGCAACAGAACAGGTACCGAACGTGAAATACATCAGCACCCGCGGGCAGGCGCCCGTACTCAGTTTTGAAGATGCCATTCTGGCGGGCCTCGCCACCGATGGCGGCCTCTACCTGCCGGAAACTCTGCCACAGTTTTCCAAAGAGGAAATTGCTTCCTGGGCCGGACTGTCCTATCAGGAATTGGCTTTCAAGGTGATGGCACCGTTTGTGGACGGCGAAATTCCCGATGACGATCTGCGTGAGCTGATCGCCAACACCTATAGCACTTTCCGCCACGATGCCATCGCGCCGCTGGTGCAGACTGCCCACAATGAATTCATCCTCGAACTGTTTCAGGGGCCAACCCTGGCATTCAAGGACTTTGCCCTGCAATTCCTCGGCAACCTGCTGGACTATGTGCTGAAGAAGCGTGATCAGCGGGTGGTGATCATGGGCGCCACCTCTGGCGACACCGGTTCCGCCGCCATCGAGGGCTGCCGCCACAGCGACAACGTGGATATCTTCATCCTCCACCCCCACAACCGGGTGTCCGAGGTGCAGCGCCGTCAGATGACCACCGTGCTGGAGAAGAATGTCTTCAACATCGCTGTGGAAGGCAATTTTGACGACTGCCAGAACATGGTCAAGGCCAGTTTCGGTGACCAGTCGTTCCTGCCTGAAGGGCGCCAACTGGTGGCGGTCAACTCCATCAACTGGGCGCGCATCATGGCCCAGATCGTCTACTACTTCTACGCCGGCCTGGCACTGGGTGCGCCCCACCGTCCGGTGGCATTCTCTGTTCCTACCGGCAACTTCGGCGATATCTTCGCCGGTTATCTGGCCAGCCGCATGGGCTTGCCGGTGGACCAGCTGGTGATCGGCACCAACGCCAATGACATTCTGCACCGCTGCATCAGCGCCAACGACCACAGTCTGCATCAACTGGTGCACAGCCTGTCGCCGTCCATGGATATCATGGTATCCAGCAATTTCGAGCGCATGCTGTTTGATCTCTATGATCGCGACGGCGCCGCTATCTCCAAACTGATGGCAGACTTCAAGGCCAGCGGCAATTTGAGTCTCAGTGACACTGCGCTGGCCAAGGCACGTGAACTGTTCACCAGTTACCGCCTGGATGACGAACAAATGATCCGTGTGATTGCCGATGTTTGGGAACACACCGAATACCTGCTCGATCCCCACACCGCCATCGGCGTGGAGGCGGCTCGCAAAACCCGTCGCCGTCAGGATATTCCCATGGTCTGTCTGGCCACCGCCCATCCGGCGAAATTCCCGGAAGCCGTGCGCAAGGCCGGTTATCCGCAAGATCCGCCGCTGCCTCACCACATGGCGGATCTGTTCGAGCGGGAAGAGCGCTACGCCGTGCAGCCGAAAGACATTGCCGCCGTGCAGCAGTTCATGAAAGACAATATTCGCAAGTAGGGTAGAACAATGTCCGTCGACCGTTTTCTGGAAACGTTGAAAACCGCACCCGAAACCGTTTCCTTCAGTGACAGCATTGCCGTCATCGAAGAAAACTATCGCTTTGAGGAAACGGCATTCACCAACGGCCAGACCGAGAACCCGGCAGGCCAGAATAATGGTTCCTGCAAAATCTTTGCTTTTGGTCGCCTGAATGATTTAAGCGAGCAGCAAACCTTGCAGTGTTTTGGTGATTATTACCGTGTGGATGTACTGCAAAATCCAGAGGGTGATGACCACCAGAACATTCGCAATTTCATCGAACACGGCTGGCCGGGTGTTGAGTTTTCCGGTGAGGCACTGGTTTTAAAATAAGCCAGCTGTTACTCGAATTTCTTCAGGTAGTGGTAAATCGCGATCTGTGAGCGAATCTTTTTCTTGTTGCCGCGTTTCACATAAGCATTACTCTGCTCGGCGTCGATTACCCTGGCCTTGCTGCGGTCGGTAAACTGAATTTCCAGAATATCGATCACCTGCTTTTTCAATTTGGGGTCCAGAATAGGCAGGCCCACCTCCAGCCGATAGTCCAGATTCCGGGTCATCCAGTCCGCTGACGAAATATAGACCTCAGTATTGCCGCCATTGTGAAAAACCAGACAGCGGGGGTGTTCCAGAAAACGGTCGACAATACTGATAATGGAAATGTTTTCCGACAAACCTTCAATCCCCGGTTTTAACGAGCACATGCCGCGCACGATCATGCGGATTTTCACCCCGGCCTGACTCGCCTGGTAAAGCAGTTTGACAATACTTTCATCCACCAGGTTGTTGAGCTTCAGGGTTATCGCCGCCTGCCTTCCTGCCTTGGCTGCGGTAATCTCCCGGTTGATCAATGACCTGATCTTTGAGCGATTATTGAGCGGCGAAACTTGCAGGTATTTGAAATCGTAATGTTTAAAGCTGTATTCGATAAAATTGAAGACATTGCGCACTTCATTACAGATTTCAGGGTGAGAGGTGAACAGCGAAAAATCGGTATAGATTTCAGCGGTTTTTTCGTTGAAATTGCCGGTACCGATATGGGCGTACAGTTTTTCCCCCTCGGCAGAGGCGCGGTTAATCAGGCACAATTTCGAGTGCACTTTTAATCCGGGAATACCCAGCATTACTTTGATCCCTGCCTCGGATAATTTCTCGGATAAATCGAGATTCTGCTTTTCGTCAAACCGGGCCTTCAGTTCCACGTTAACCGTCACCTGTTTGCCATTGCGGGCAGCATCCATCAGCGATTCCAAAACCCGGGAGTCCTTGGCCACCCGGTAAATATTGATCTTGATGGAAATCACCTTGGGGTCAAACGCGGCCTGGCGCAGCAACTCCACAAAGTAGTTGAACTTGTGATAGGGGTAGTAGAGCAGAATATCCCCTTGGTCGAGGGCCTGAAAAGCATTGCTGGCGCGATCAAATTTGCGTATCGAAAGTGGTGGCAAAGGCTGGTCAGCCAGATATTTTTCACCCGGATTGGTAAAGCCGATAAAGTCCCTGAAATTGCGGTAGCGGCCCCCGGGAATAATGCTGTCGCCCTTGGAAAAGCCGAATTTGCTTTTCAGCATATCCAGCATTTCGGCGGGCATTTCCCGGTCGAAGGTCAGTCTTACCGGGTTGGCCTGAAGGCGTTGCTTAAGCCCTATGGACATCTTCTCCACCAGGCTGCGATCAATATCGTCATCCAGTACATATTCCGCATCCCGGGAAAACTTCATCGACCAGGCATCCAGGTGGTCGTAATCAAAGAAGTCGGCCAGCACCAGATCCAGACAGTAGCGAATCGCCTCGTCGATAATCATAAAATAGCGGTGACGGTTCTTCTCATCGTTGGGCAGCCGCAGAAAGCGGCTGCTGGTGTCGGGAACTTCCAACAGGGCAAAGTTGACCTGTTCACCCTTTCTGATTTCCACCACCAGATAATTGGCCCCATCCTGCAATACCCGCGAAAGATCGATTTCCGGAGTGATCAGAATCGGTACGATGCGCGGCAGTACCTGTTCGCGAAAATGTCGCCTGACCCAATCACCCTGTTTTGCGGAGAGGTCAGCCGGTATCAGGAAATGAATGCGGCGTTTTTTTAATTCCTTGAGGATGGACAGAAAGGCGATGTCAAACTGTTCGGAAAGACGACTTATGCCTTTGTTGATATCGCGGAGTAACTGTTTGCTTTCCTTGGCCGTGCCGGCGATCTGCTCAATCAATACCTTGCGGCGCACGTCTGCCACGCGCACCTTGAAGAATTCATCCTGATTATTGGAGAAAATACCGAGGAAGTGTACGCGGTCAATTACCGGGTTGTCCGCGTCTTGCGCCTCTTGGATTACCCGTTCATTGAATGCCAGCCAGCTTAATTCCTTTGGAAAATAGGGATATTTTTTCATAAAGTATCAGGGCGCTGCGGTAATTTATAGTGGACAACAATACGCGTTTTTTGACACGACTGTGTGACACTAATATGACAATAGGATAAGGCTGAAGTCATGGCAAACATCACTGAAATTGAGGTCAAGGTGCTGGAAGTGGATCGGCCTTTGCTGGAACAAAAAATTCTGGCGCTGGGCGGCGAAAAGGAATTTGAAGCGGAATTTTCTGCCATCTTGTTTGACGATGCCGCGGGTTCCATTCGGGGGGCGGGCAACCTGCTGCGGCTGCGCAAGGAGCAGGACGGGGTCAAGCTCACCTTCAAGCAAACGGTCAGCACCGGTGTCGCCAAAATCATGGATGAGCACGAAACGGCGGTCGCGGACTTCGAGGTGATGCGCACAATTCTGGCATCACTGGGCTACCGGGAGATGCTGGCATTGCGGAAAATGCGCGCGCAGTTCTCCCTGCATGGCCAGCACCTGGTGTTCGACAAGTATTTCGATGAGTTGGCCCACATTCCGGAATTTCTGGAAATCGAGGCCCAGAGTGAAGCGGCATTACTGGAGCTGGTGGATGTGCTGGGTATCGAGCGTGGGCAGGCGCTGCCCTGGAATACCCATGACCTGATGGTGCATTACCGGAAAAAATAAGAATTCTCTTTTGAATTTAATGAATTTCTTTCCGATTTTTGGTTGATGAGTCTGATGTTCCTTTTCTTTGGGCATGCAAAGAAAAGGAACATCAGGCACGTATAGAAATTTCTCAGTGATAACTTAAAAACGTCTCAGATGGATCAGCGCCGCATCAGGTGCTATTTCTCCAAAATCGCCGCGACCCCCATGCCTCCAGCGGTGCAGATGGAAATCAACCCGCGGCCCTGTCCGGCTTCATTCAATAGTTTCGCCAGCGTGCCGACAATGCGCGCGCCGGTGGCGGCGAACGGGTGACCCAGCGCCAGACTGCCGCCAGTGATATTGAGCTTGTCGCGGTCGATGCTGCCCAGCGGTGCGTTCAGCCCCAGCCGTTCGCGGCAGTATTCTTCGGACTCCCAGGCCTTCAGGGTGCAGAGTACCTGCGCGGCAAACGCCTCATGAATTTCGTAGTGGCTGAAATCCTGCAGTGACAGCCCCGCCTTGCGCAGCATATTGGCCACCGCCACAGTGGGCGCCATCAGCAGACCTTCGCCGCCCACATGGTCGACGGCGGCGGTTTCCATATGGGTAAGGCGCGCCAGCACCGGCAGGTTGTGGGCAGCGGCCCATTCCTCGCTGGCCAGCAGTAGCGTGGCAGCACCATCGGTGAGCGGCGTACTGTTGCCTGCGGTAAGGGTGCCCGCATCGGAGCGGTCAAAAGCCGGTTTCAACTTCGATAATTGTTCGAGGCTAAGGTCATAGCGCAGATTGTTATCCCGCAACATGCCCGCGCAGGGACTCAACAGGTCATCGTAGAAACAACCGGAGTAGGCGGCTTGGGCGCGCTGGTGACTGGCCAGTGCCAGCTCATCCTGTTCGGCGCGACCGATCTGCCACTGCTTGGCCATCAACTCGGCGTGTTCGCCCATGCTCAGTTCGGTGCGCGGCTCGGCAATGGCCGGTGCCACTGGCGATAATTCCGACGGGCTGAAGCCTTTCAGAGCAGCCAGTTTTTGTCTGGGGGTTTTGGCCTTGGAAAGCTGAATCAGGCGTTGGGAAAAACGCCGTGAGAACAGAATCGGCGCGTCGCTGGCGCTGTCGGCACCAGCGGCGATACCGCATTCTATCTGTCCGCAGGCAATCTTGGCAGCGATGCCGAAGGCGGCCTGCAAACTGGTGCCACAGGCCTGTTGCAGGCTGATGCCGGGGGTCAGTGGCGACAGACTGGTACCGAGCAGCGCTTCGCGCGCCAGGTTGAAATCCTTGGGGTGATTGCTCACCGCACCGGCCACCACCTCATCCAGTTGTATGCCGTGCAGGTTGTATTTGTCCACCAGTCCCTGCAGGGCACTGACCAGCATGTCCAGATTGGTGAGGTCTGCATAGCCGGTACCCGTTCGGCAAAAAGGAATGCGACTGGCGCCGACAATGGCCACCGGGCGAATGGTCTGAGTGCGGTTCATGGGGCCACCTCCGGCAGCAGCTGGGATTGTTCCAGATAGTGGAGCGGACCTCCGCGGAACGGCGCAAAGCCAGTGCCGAAGATCACTCCGGCATCCAGCAGTTCGGCACTGTCCACAATGCCTTCTTCCAGGCAGCGACGGCATTCTACCAACAGCGGTTTCACCAATCGCTCACCGAGAATATCCAGTGCTACCATATCGCTGGCACGTTCTTTCTGGGGGTGGCCTTTTTTCCAGCGGTAAAAACCCTCGCCGGATTTCTTTCCCAGCTTGCCTGCGTCGATCAGTGCCTGTAGCGGCTCAACCGCTTTCAGATTATCCGGTGCCAGTTTCTTCGCCACACTGGCGGCGACATCCAGTCCCACAGTATCCACCAGTTCAATGGGGCCCATGGGCATGCCGAACATCTCCGCCGCGGCGTCGATGGTGGCCATGCTGTGCCCCTCGTCCAGCAAGTTGATAGCTTCCAGCATATAAGGGGCCAGCACCCGGTTGACCAGAAAGCCGGGAGCACTGTTCACCGGCAGTGGGAACTTGCCAATGCGGTTGCTGAAAACATAGCCCTTTTTAATATCGGTGGCATCGGACTGATTGCCGCGCACCACTTCGACCAGCGGCATTTTCGCCACCGGATTGAAGAAGTGCAGGCCGATCAGCCGCTGCGGTTGTTGCATGCCGCTGGCGATTTCCTCCAGCGGAATGGCCGAGGTGTTGCTGGCCAGCAGCGCGTCTGGTTTGGCCTTTTTCTCCAGCTCGGCGAACAGCTGTTGCTTGGCCTCCAGGTTTTCGAAGATGGCCTCGATAATCACGTCCGCCCGGCCAACACCCTGTCCCGACACATCGGCCATCAGACGGCTCATGGCGGCGGAAACCTTGGCGTTGGAGCGCAGTTTCTTTTTGAACAGGGCCTCGGCGCGCTTCAGGGCCGGTTCCACGTATTTCATTTCCCGGTCCTGCAGGGTCACTTCCAGGCCGCGCAGGGCACACCAGGCAGCAATATCGCCACCCATCACCCCGGCGCCCACCACATGCACCCGGCGCGGTTGCCATTGGCTGGTAGCCCCGTCGGGCTTGCCCAGCTCCTTCAACTGCTCTTGCAGGCGAAATACCCGGCGCAGATTGCGAGATGCCTCGCCCATCAGCAGCTCGCTGGCCTTCTCCGCCTCACCTTTCAACATGCCATTAAAGTTGTCGCCCACCTTGCGCCACAGGTCGATCAGCACGTAGGGGGCGGGATAGTGATCTTTGCGGGCGCGTTTGCGCACCTCGGCAACCATGGCCTTGGCGATGATCTGCCGCATGCCGGGGCTACTGGTGAGTTTGTCCATGCGGCTGGCGCAGTGGCCCTTACGGCGCTTGGCAATAGCTTTGCGTGCTGCCCAGTGCAGGCTGCCGTGTTCGGACACCACTTTATCCACCAAGCCAATGGAACGGGCTGCCCGAGCCCTCAGGCTGCGAGCGGAGAGAATCAGCTCCAGTGCCTTGCGGCCACCCAGTAGACGGATGCTGCGGGCGGTGCCGCCAAAGGCGGGGAAGATACCGAGCTGGATTTCCGGAAAGCCGATGCGGGTACTCTCTGAGTCCAGCGCCACCCGGTAATCGCAGGCCAGCGCCAACTCCAGGCCACCGCCGAGGCAAAAGCCGTGGATGGAGGCGACGGTGTAGCAGGGCAGCGCTTCCAGTCGGGCAAACAATTGATGGGCCTGCTCAATGCCGAGTCTGGCTTGTTCGGCGTCGGTCTGCTGGTCGAACTCGCGGATATCCGCCCCGGCAATAAAGCCACTTTTCTTGGCGGAATAGATCACCAGCCCTCGCGGCAGGTTTTCTTCCAGCTTGGCCAGTACCGCATCCAGCTCCAGCAACACCTCGCCATTGAGGGAGTTCAGCTTCTCTCCCTCACGGTCGAGCGCCAGCCAGGCAATGTCTTCGGCATCCCGTTTCAGTTGCCAGTGGCGCAATTCAATATTCTCGGTCATGGGCAAATAAGACTCCCGTACTCCAGCCGCTGTACCTGCTTTACAATGCAGACCTGATTTTTAATTTTTCGATAATAGCTGTTGGATTGTCGATTCATCATAGCGGATTGCTAATACCTGCCGCCACAAAACGGGATCAACAGATACCACCATGAGTAAACCCGTCATACTCCAGCGCGCCTTTGACTTGTCCGGTAGCCATTTCGGACCGCAAACCCCACCGTTGTTGCAACGCATCTATGCGGCCCGCGGTGTGACCAGCGAAATAGAGCTGGAGCGCACCCTCAACCGCCTGCCACACCCGCAGGCACTGCGCGGGCTTGATGCCGCACTGGAGCTGCTGGAACAGGCACTGCGCCAACAGCAACGGGTACTGATCGTCGGCGATTTCGATGCCGATGGCGCCACCAGTAGCGCCGTATCCCTGCTGGCACTGCAAGCCATGGGTTTTCAGCAGGTGGATTTCATTGTCCCCAACCGTTTTGAATACGGCTACGGCCTCACCCCGGAAATCGTCGAGCTGGGCAAAGACTACCAACCCGATCTGATCATCACCGTCGATAACGGCATCTCCAGCATCAGCGGGGTGGCCGCGGCAAAAGCAGCGGGTATTAAGGTGCTGATTACCGACCACCATCTGCCCGGCGCGCAGTTGCCGGAGGCGGACGCCATCGTCAACCCCAACCAGCACGGCTGCGAGTTTCCCAGCAAGAATCTCGCTGGAGTGGGGGTGGTGTTTTACCTGATGAGTGCCCTGCGCAGCCGCCTGCGGGACAGCGGCTGGTTTGCCAAAAACAACATCCCGGAACCCAATATGGCCGACTGGCTCGACCTGGTGGCGCTGGGCACTGTGGCAGACGTGGTGCCGCTGGATGCCACCAACCGCATTCTGGTGCACCAGGGTTTGCAGCGCATTCGTGCCGGTAAAACCCGTCCGGGTATTCAGGCACTGTTGGATCTCTCAGGCCGAGATCGCCAGCGTCTGGTATCCGCCGACCTCGGCTTTGCCATTGGCCCGCGGCTCAATGCCGCCGGGCGGCTCGACGACATGTCCATCGGCATCCAGTGCCTGCTGGAAACAGACCCCTACCTGGCGCGGGAATACGCCGTGCAACTGGACGAACTGAACCGCGACCGCCGCGTGATCGAAGCTGACATGCAGCGGGAGGCGCTGGAGGCACTGGATCAGTTGCATCTGGACGAACAGCAACTGCCCTGGGGGCTGTGCCTGTTCGATGCCGACTGGCACCAGGGGGTGGTGGGGCTGCTGGCCTCGCGCATCAAGGACCGAGTGCACCGCCCGGTGATCGCCTTTGCCGATGCCGGCAATGGCGAGTTCAAAGGCTCTGCCCGGTCCATTCCCGGATTACATATCCGCGACGCGCTGGACGCCGTGGCCAGCCGTCATCCGGAGCTGATCAGTAAATTTGGCGGCCACGCCATGGCGGCAGGTCTCAGCCTGCCCGGGGAGCGCTATTGGGATTTCGTCGCTGCCTTCGACGACGAAGTGCGCCGCCAACTCAGCCCGGCGGACCTTGAGGCGGAAATCCTTACCGACGGCATACTAGAACCTGGTGAGCTCAATATCGACACCGCCCAGCTGCTGCGGGAATCCGGCCCCTGGGGCCAGCACTTCCCCGAGCCGTTGTTCGAGGGCGAGTTTTTCATCGTCCAGCAGCGCATCGTCGGCGAAAAACACCTCAAGTTGGTGCTGGCCCTGGATAAAGGAAAACGGCAACTAATCGATGCCATCGCCTTTAACGTAGATACGGAGCAGTGGCCCAACCCGGCGGCGGAGAAGGTAAGTCTGGTCTACAAGCTGGATATCAACCTGTGGCAGGGCCGGGAGTCGGTGCAGTTGATGGTGGAGTGGATTTCGTAGTTTTCCTATCAGGCTCGATTTATAGATCAGGTATACTCCGAGCGTTTAATTAGCATTCAGTCGTATCTGAAATATGGTTGGATGTGGTTGGTATTAACAATACGGGCAAATCAGCGATAAGGCAGTTGCATGATAAAAGAAAGCCAAATAGAACACGGCTTGATCGACAAGCTGGTCGAACTCAAATACACCTATCGCTCCGACATCTGCGACAAGGCCACGCTGGATCAGAACTTCCGCCAGAAGTTCGAGGCTCTAAACCGCGTCCGCCTCACCGATGCCGAATTCGCCCGTCTGCGCGATGAGATCACCACCGCCGATGTCTTCACCGCCGCACAAGCCCTGCGCGAGAAAGGCAAATTCACCCGCGAAGACGGCACTCCACTTGAATTTACCCTGGTCAATCTCCGCGACTGGTGCAAAAACGACTTTGAAGTCATCAACCAGCTTCGCATCAACACTGAAAACAGCCACCACCGCTACGATGTTATTCTCCTGATCAACGGTGTGCCGGTGGTGCAGATCGAGCTGAAAACGCTACAAATCAGCCCGCGCCGCGCCATGGAGCAGATCGTTGAATACAAAAACGAGCCTGGGAATGGCTATACCAATTCGCTGCTCTGTTTCATGCAGCTGTTTATCGTTAGCAATGGCAGCGACACCCGTTACTTCGCCAACAACCATCATCAGCATTTCAGCTTCAATGCCGACGAGCGCTTTTTACCCATCTATCAGCACGCCGATAAAGACAACAACAAAATTGCCCACCTGCACGACTTTGCCGATGACTTCCTCGCCAAATGCACGTTGGGGCAGTTGCTCGGCCGCTACATGGTATTGGTGCAAAGCGAGCAAAAGATGCTCATCATGCGCCCCTACCAAATCTATGCGGTCAAGGCCATTGTCGACGCCATCCACCAGAATCGTGGCAACGGCTATATCTGGCACACCACCGGCAGCGGCAAGACCCTCACCTCCTTCAAGGCCTCGACCTTGCTGAAGGACAACCCCGATATTGAAAAATGCCTGTTTGTGGTGGACCGCAAAGACCTCGACCGCCAGACCCGCGAGGAATTTAACAAATTCCAGGAAGGCTGTGTCGAGCAAAACACCAATACCGAAGTCCTGGTACGCCGCATGTTGTCGGAGGACTACGCCGACAAGGTGATCGTCACCACCATTCAGAAGCTCGGCCTGGCGCTGGACGAAAACAGCAAAAAGGCACAGCAGCACAAAAATAAAGGCAAGCAAACCTACAAGCAACGGCTTGAACCCCTGCGCGACAAGCGCGTGGTAATCATCTTCGACGAATGCCACCGCTCCCAGTTTGGCGACAACCATAAGGCCATCAAAGCGTTTTTCCCAAAAGCGCAACTGTTTGGCTTCACCGGTACGCCGATCTTTGACGACAATGCCTCCTACAAACAATTCGACGGCAATGTGGGTTATTTCAAGACCACCAAAGACATCTTTGAAAAAGAGCTGCACGCCTACACCATCACCCACGCCATTGAAGACAAAAACGTGTTGAGCTTCCACGTTGATTACTTTGGCAAAGAGGGCGACAAGAAACCGAAGAAGGGGCAGACTCCGCCGTCGGAAGCCGTCATCAACGCCATACTGGATAAACATGACAGCGCCACCAACCAGCGCCGCTTCAACGCCCTGATGGCCTCGGCCTCGATCAACCACGCCATAGAATTCTACGAACTGTTCAAGCACATTCAGGCGCAAAAATTGGCCGACGATGAAACCTACGAGCCGCTGAACATCGCCTGTGTCTTCTCGCCACCGGCGCAGGCCGTCGCCAACGACAATAACAGTGATAAAAACGTCAAAGACATCAAGCAGCTACAGGACGACCTGCCCCAGGAAAAGGCAGACAACCAGGTCGAGCCGGAAAAGAAAAAGGCCGCGCTCATGGCCATCATCAACGATTACAACCGGCAATACGGCAGCAACCACAGTATCAACGATTTTGACCTCTACTATCAGGATGTGCAGCAACGCATCAAGGATCACAAATACAGCAACGCCGACTACCCGCGCGAAAACAAGATCGACATCACCATCGTGGTGGATATGTTGCTCACCGGCTTTGACTCCAAATACCTCAACGCCCTGTACGTGGATAAAAACCTCAAACACCACGGCCTGATTCAGGCCTTCTCGCGTACCAATCGCGTACTTAACGACACCAAGCCCTGGGGCAATATCCTCGACTTTCGCTATCAGGAAACAGAAGTCGATGCCGCCATCCAACTCTTTTCCGGCGCTGCGGCGGACAGGGCGCGGGAAATCTGGCTGGTCGATCCCGCCCCCAAGGTGGTGGAAAAATACCAGCAGGCCGTGGGCAAACTGCAAACCTTCATGCAAACCAAGGGGCTGGCCTGCGAGCCCTCGCAAGTGGTCAACCTCAAGGGCGACACCTCCAAGGCGGAATTCATCAACCACTTCAAAGAGGTGCAAAAACTCAAGACCCAACTGGAGCAATACACCGACCTTGACGACCAGAGCAAGCAGACCATCGAACAAAAACTGCCCACCGATGTCCTGCGCGGCTTCAAGGCCATGTATCTCGACACCGCGCTGGAGCTGAAGCGCAAACAGGGCAAGGACAACGGCGCGGAAGACGCGGTGGAACAACTGGAGTTCGATCTGGTGCTCTTCTCATCGGCGGTGATCGATTACGATTACATCATGGCGCTCATCGCCAAATCCACACAGAAAACTGGCAAGCAGAAGATGACCCGCACGCAACTGATCGAGATGATCAGTTCCAACGCCAACCTGATGGAAGAACGCGACGACATCATTGACTACATCAACAGCCTGAAAACCGGCGAAGTATTAAGCACAAAAGAAATCAACGATGGCTATCAGGCCTTCAAGGCGCAAAAGGCTGCCGAGGTATTAAACGCAATCGCCATCAAACACGGGCTGCAAGCCCAGGCGCTGCAAGCCTTTGTCGATGCCATCATGTACCGCATGGTTTTTGACGGCGAACAGCTCACCGACCTGCTGGCGCCGCTGGAACTGGACTGGAAACAGCGGCGCGTGGCCGAGCTGGCGCTAATGGAAGAGCTGCTGCCCTATCTGCAAAAACTGGCCGAAGGGCGTGAGATTTCGGGGTTGAAGGCCTATGAGTAAGCGAAAGAAGAAGGGCTTGGTGCCAGATTTACGTTTTCCTGAGTTTCAGGGCAAGGGGGAATGGGAGAAGAAAAAGCTAATAGACACAGCAGATAAAAAAGTGAAATGGAGTTTTATCGGTGGTCCATTTGGTTCGAATTTGAAGTCATCAGATTATATTGAAAGTGGTATACGCATTATTCAGCTGCAGAACATTGGCGATGGTGAGTTTTTGGATGACTACAAGATATATACATCCGAAGAAAAAGCTAATGAATTGCTGAGCAACAATATTTACCCTGGCGATATCATTCTGTCCAAAATGGGTGATCCAGTTGGCCGTGCCTGCCTAATACCAAATGCACACAACAGATATGTTATGTGCTCTGACGGTATACGGTTGGTTGTGGATGAGAAGAAATATAGTAAATACTTCGTTTATTCATTAATTAATTCTGTTCAATTCCGTTCACTGGTGGAGAAGACCGCAACTGGTTCAACGAGAAAGCGCATTGGTTTAGCCGAGTTAAAAAACCTACCAATGGGTATCCCAGTCCAACGGGACGAACAACAAAAAATTGCCGATTGCCTCGCTTCCATCGACGCGCTGGTCACCTTTCAGATCCAAAAACTCGATGGTCTCAAAGCCCATAAAAAAGGCCTGATGCAGCAACTCTTCCCCGCCGAAGGCGGAACCCTGCCCAAACTACGCTTTCCTGAGTTTCGGGATAAGGGTGAGTGGGAAATAAAGCGACTGGAGGATTTTGCAATAATTGTAAGAGGCGGTTCGCCTCGACCAATTGACGAATACCTTACCAATGAGGCTAATGGCCTTAATTGGTTAAAAATAGGGGACATTGACAAGGAGTCCAAGTTTGTCACGAATACACAAGAAAAAGTTATCCCATCCGCTTTGGCTAAAACGCGAGTAGTCAATCCTGGAGATTTAATACTTTCAAACTCTATGAGCTTTGGTCGTCCATACATTCTAGAAATAAAAACTTGTATCCATGACGGATGGATAGCGGTTTCTGAAATTGATAAAAGCCTTGATAGAGACTTTCTCTACTATTTAATGATGACTTCAGCGAGTCAAACATATTTCACAAACAATGCTGCTGGCAGTGGCGTGCAAAATCTTAATGCAGACATCATTAAACTTTTACCTGTTTCATTACCATCCAAAAAAGAACAACAAAAAATCACTGATTGCCTCGCCTCCATCGACGAGCTGATCACCGCCAAAACCCAAAAGATCGACGACCTCAAGGCTCATAAAAAAGGCCTGATGCAGCGACTTTTCCCGAAGCCAGAACTGAATAAGACATGAGCGGACTACGCACTTACCAGAGCTTGAGAACTTTGGTCACCCGGTTGCGCGACGACCTAAATAATAAGGAATTGGTTCTTCTTTATGCCTACAATCGCACAGGGAAGACTAGGTTGTCTATGGAATTCAAAGATCGAGGGAAGCGAAATAACGGAGGTAAACCTAACACCCTTTATTTCAACGCTTACACCGAAGACCTATTCACATGGGAAAATGATCTCGAGAATGACTCTGTTCGTGGGATGAAAGTAAACTATTTGTCAAAATTCTTTGATGGGTTCACAAACTTAGGTCTTGAACCAACTATCAATGAATATCTCAATCGGTATGCTGACTTCGATTTTGATTTTGAATACAAGGAAATTCAGCAACAGGGAGAATCATTCTCTAAACCTGACTTTGTAAGCTTTAGTAAGGAGGGGCGAGACAACATCAAAATCTCACGAGGGGAGGAAAACG
This sequence comes from uncultured Porticoccus sp., assembly GCA_947259505.1. Taxonomy (GTDB): domain Bacteria; phylum Pseudomonadota; class Gammaproteobacteria; order Pseudomonadales; family Porticoccaceae; genus Porticoccus. The sequence goes on from CAMYLT010000003.1 coordinate 200,628, forward strand.
TCTTTATCTGGTGCCTCTTCTTGGCCATCTGCGAACGTGTTCTGGACGACCACGAATCTTATCGATGGGTGAAATACCTTTACATCGATGACCCGATTTCCTCCCTTGATGACAACAATGCCATTGCTGTCGCTTGCGACCTCGCCAAAATCCTCCGCCGAGCCGCCAACCGTAAAGATGAGAGCGATGCTCCTGATCCAATCAAGGTTGTCGTCTCCTCCCATCATTCACTCTTTTTCAACGTGATGTGCAACGAGATCGGCAGATCAAAGGAAGGGGAGCCCGCGGTGAGACACAAACGTTATTTCCTCCATCGTCCCAACAGCGAGGGTAAATACACTTTGCGCGCCACTGAAGACACGCCCTTCTTCCACCACGTCGCTACTCTCGCCGAGCTGCAGAAAGCAGCCGATTCAAACATCGGCATCCTTTACACTTTCCACTTCAACGCTCTGCGCAGCATCATGGAGAAGACCGCCGCCTTCTTTGGCCACTCTGACATCTCTTTCTGTCTCAAGGCTCTTGATGACGACGAAAATCGAGCGCTTTTTAACCGAGCTCTCAACCTCCTCAGTCACGGCAAATATGCCATTCACGAACCAACTCCAATGGGTGAAGACAACCAAAACCTCTTCCGCCTAATACTCAACAACTTTATTGCTCGATTCCAATTCGATCTACCGGAAATCCTTGGCGAGTCAACAACCGAGACAACAGCATGACCAAAGAAGAACTGAACCAACTTGGCAAAACCCTCTGGGGTATCGCCGATCAGTTACGCGGCGCGATGAATGCCGATGACTTTCGCGACTATATGCTGTCGTTTCTGTTTTTGCGCTACCTCTCGGACAACTACGAAGCAGCGGCCCAAAAAGAGCTGGGCCGGGACTATCCCACGCCCGAAGAGGGCGACCGGCGTGCACCGCTGGCGATCTGGTATGAAGACAATGCTGGGGATATCGCGGACTTTGAAAAACAGATGCGCCTCAAGGTGCATTATGTGATTGAACCGCAATACCTGTGGAGCAGTATCGCCGAAATGGCGCGAACTCAGCACGCCGATTTGTTGATCACGCTGTGGAATGGTTTCAAGTACATTGAAGAAAAATCGTTTGCCAGCGCGTTTCAGGGTCTGTTCTCCGAGATCAATCTGCATTCGGAAAAGCTGGGCAAGAAACCCGCTGACCGCAATGCCAAGCTCTGTACCATCATCCAGAAGATCGCCGAGGGTATTTCACAGTTCAGTACCGATACCGATATCCTGGGCGATGCCTATGAATACCTGATCGGTCAGTTCGCCGCCGGATCCGGTAAAAAGGCGGGCGAGTTCTATACCCCGCAACAGATCTCCAGCATTCTTTCCGCCATTGTCACGCTGGACGGACAGGAACCGGCCACCGGTAAAAGGAAAAAGCTTAACCGTGTACTCGATTTCGCCTGTGGCTCCGGCTCGCTGTTGTTGAATGTTCGGAACCAGCTTCGAGAAGCGGGTGGCACAATCGGCAAGATCTACGGCCAGGAAAAAAATATCACTACCTACAACTTGGCGCGCATGAACATGCTGCTGCATGGAGTGAAAGATACCGAGTTCGAGATTCATCACGGTGATTCACTGCTGAATGACTGGGAATTGCTGAATGAAATGAACCCGGCCAAAAAGCTTCAATGTGATGCCGTGGTCGCTAATCCGCCGTTTAGTTACCGATGGGAACCGAACGAAACACTGGGCGATGATTTCCGTTTTAAAAGCTACGGCCTGGCTCCTAAATCCGCCGCCGATTTCGCCTTTCTCTTGCACGGTTTTCACTTTCTAAGTGACGACGGCGTGATGGCGATCATCCTGCCGCACGGCGTGCTGTTCCGTGGCGGCGCGGAAGCCCGCATACGCACCAAACTGCTGAAAGACGGTCATATCGACACAGTGATCGGTCTGCCCGTCAACCTGTTTTTCTCCACCGGAATACCTATTTGTATTTTGGTGTTGAAACGCTGCAAAAAACCGGATGACGTGCTGTTCATCAATGCCAGTGACAGTGAAAACTTCGAAAAGGGCAAACGGCAAAACAAGCTGCTGCCGGAGCATATTGACAAAATTGTCGATACCTACCAGTTCCGTAAGGAAGAAGAGCGCTACGCCCGCCGCGTATCCATGGAGGAGATCGAGAAGAACGATTATAACCTGAATATTTCCCGCTATGTGAGCACGGCAAAATCTGAAGAGCAGGTTGACTTAAAAGCAGTGAACACGGATCTGGTAAGCCTTGAACAGAGAATTGTTGATAACACAAAAAATCACAATGAGTTCCTTAAACAGCTTGGGTTGCCACTTTTACCCCTCTCGTAATTTAGGGGACGCCTGCTAACTGTCGCATAGGTGTACTCTTCAATTGACTAAACTGGATGTAAGTTCACAAAGGAACAGGGGCTGCCCCTGCACCCACCATGAAACTACCGCTGGTCTTCAGAGTTGCTTTCTTCGCCGCCGTCTGCTTTTCGGTGCTGTTGATTCTGAACTTATAGCAATACACGTCCAGCGATCCGTAAGGAAAGCGTGATTTTCTTGTCGAATTAACCTTGCGAGTAAAACAAGTGATGGTTAGTCATAGATAGCGATACTCAGTGGGGTAAAGCGATGCAGCGAGCAAAGAACACCAACCCCAAAGACTCCAGGGCCTACCTTGTCGGCAGCGGCATTGCCTCTCTGGCCAGTGCGGTTTATCTGATCAAGGATGCCGGGTTACTCGGTGGCAATATTCATATCCTCGAGCAGGATGACATTCCCGGTGGTGCGCTCGACGGTGCCGGCGATGCGGAAAACGGCTTTATCATCCGCGGCGGGCGGATGCATGAAGAGCACTATGTCTGCTACTGGGATCTGCTCTCCAATATCCCTTCCAATGATGACCCCAATGTCTCCGTTAAAGACGAGTCGTTTGAATTCAACGCCCGCTATGTTTCTCACGCCCAGGCGCGGTTGCTGAAAGCCGGCGAAAGGATGGATGTTTCCTCCTTTGGCTTGTCGTTAGCCGATCAGGCGGACTTGTTGAAGCTGATGTTTTCTGCCGAGAAATCCCTGGACAACATCCGCATACAGGACTGGTTTGGGGACGCATTCTTCACCAGCAATTACTGGTACCTCTGGACCTCGATGTTTGCTTTCCAGCAGTGGAGCAGCGTGGCGGAGATGCGCCGCTATATGAAGCGCTTTATTCACCTGCTGGACGGTATGCCCCGGCTGGGTGGCGTGATGCGCACCAAATACAATCAGTACCATTCGGTGGTGCTGCCGCTGATGCGTTACCTGGAGGGCCTCGGCGTTCATTTTCAGACGCGGACGCAGGTGGTCGATATCGATTTCGAGTTGTCTGCCGAGGCGAAAACCGCCACGGCGATTCACATCATCAATAAAACCGGCAGCGAAGAGAAGATTGAACTCGGCGACAACGATTATGTGTTTATCACCAACGGCTCTATTACCGAGAGCACCGACTATGGTTCATGGACAAAGGCGCCAGTACTGAAAGACAAGGCATCATCGGGGGCATGGACACTGTGGGAAAAAATCGCCCGCAAGGACAAGGCGTTCGGCAACCCCGGTGTGTTCAGTGACCATATCGATTTGCAGAAGTGGTATTCCTTTACCGCCACCATCAAGGACGACACCTTCCACGATTACATGGAAGATTTCTCCGGCAATTTAAGTGGCACCGGCGGCCTGGTGACCATGACGGACTCCAGCTGGTTGATGTCCATTGTCATCGCCCGCCAGCCGCACTTCCCCAACCAGCCCAAAGACGTGAAAGTGTTCTGGGGCTATGCCCTGTATCCCGACAACGAAGGCGATTACGTGAAGAAAAAAATGTCGGAATGCAATGGCGAGGAAATACTGGAAGAGCTGTGGTATCAACTCAAGGTTCAGGACCTGATGAAGCCGATTGTGGCTGCTGGCAAAGTGAATTGCATTCCGGTTGCCATGCCCTTTATCGACAGCCTGTTTATGCCTAGGGCTCGGGGTGATCGCCCGGACGTATTGCCGGAGGGTGCCACTAACTTTGCCTTTCTCGGTCAGTTTGCCGAAGTGCCCAAGGATTGCGTGTTTACCGTGGAATACTCCGTGCGCTGTGCGCAAACCGCTGTGTATGGTCTGTTTGACACCGATAAAGAAGTGCTGCCGGTTTACGACTCCATCCACAAGCCCAGCGTTTTAATCAATGCGATGAAAGCCCTTAGCCGGTAGCGGCCACATGCTGTTAGGTAGAGGTATCAGTTACAGCACGCCCTGATTGACTAAACTGCATGTAGGTTCATCAGGAAATGGGGTTTCCCCTGCATCCACCATGAAACTGCCTTTGGCCTTCAGAGTCGCTTTCTTCGCCGCCGTTTGTTTTGCGGTGCCGGTGACCGTTGCCCTGGTTGTGCTGGTGATCCTGAACTTCCAGCAGGATGTTCCCCCGGCCATTGCCCATGTGGTGTTGCCGCTGGCGGCCACGCTGGCCACGGCATTCGCAGCCTTTGCAACTTACCACTCCGCTCGGGCCGCCAGGGACTTACAGCGCATGGCCACAAAAATAGCCTTGAGTGAGCGGGCTGCTGGTCTTATTTCCTGCCTGGATGAGTTGTCGGCCTTTCTTGATAGCGGCGGCTACCGCTATCTGCTCGATAGACAACCTGAGGCGGAAGATGTCCGGCATCTGGATGTGGTGTACGCCAAGCTGAACGAGGCCCGAAGGCAGACCATTCAGCTGGGCGGGTTGGGACAGCGGATTGAGCACCTGCTGGTACTCTGCTCTGTGCTGCTGGGCTATCTCGCTTCCCGTACGCTGAATGAAGAGAATGCCAGGGATTTACTGGGTAAGGTTAGACCGGACTATCCCTACGAAATCCTTTCGGATGTGCTGGATATAATGAGCGAGGAACTGACTAATCTTTCCGCCAAACTTCGCGCCGAAGTCAGCCTGCTCGACTAGTTGACCTGCCCCAAGTCCTGATACGGGCTGCTCTTTTATACTTGTGTGATAAACCCCTCTAGCCACTGGTGGCCTTTAAATATGACCGCAAACAAACCCCTGCTGGTACTGCAATTGCGCCCCGAGGACCGGATCGCCGACAGTGAGTACGCCTGTTTCCTGAAATACGGGCAGTTGTCGGCCGCCACGACAGAACGGTTTCGCATCGAAGAACATGGCATCCCGGACGACCTGCGACTAGATGATTATTCGGCGATTCTGGTGGGTGGTAGTCCCTTCGATATCAGCACGCCGCCGGAGAAGAAGTCCGCCGCGCAGGTGAAGGTGGAAGCAGATTTCCGGCGCTTGCTGCAACAGGTGATTGAATTGGATTTTCCCTTTCTCGGTGCCTGCTCGGGCAACGGCCTGCTGGGCCATTATCTCGGTGCTGGTATTTCATCCCGCTACCGGGAGCCGGTGGGTTGTGTGACACTGGATATCACCTCCGAGGGCCGGGACGATAAATTACTGCAGGGTTTTCCGCCGCAGATAGATGTGCTGCTCGGCCACAAGGAGGCCTGCGACGAGACGCCGGCGGGAGCCACCCTCTTGATGACCGGGCGTGCCTGCCCGGTGCAGATGTTTCGTGTCGGGGAAAACGTTTACGCCACGCAATTTCATCCGGAGGGCGATGCCGAGGAGTTCGCGCTGCGTATCGATGTCTACAGGAACCACGGTTATTTCGCGCCCCACGAGGCGGAGCAGCTGGTGGCGGCGGTGAGCGAAAAGCCCACCCCGTTTGCCCAGGAAATCCTCCGGCGTTTTGTGGCGACGTATGTCCTCGGAGTTGATGCGTAGACTTGGTTGTTCCAAAACCGCCGCTACTCCGGTGAGGCGTCTCAGGCCGCCATCGATTGCTGGCCGACGGGTGAAGATAACAGGTTGATCAGGTGCACAGCCGTGGTTTTGTCCAGGGTGGTTGCCAGGGTCTCTACGATACCGGTGGGTAATATGCACACCACGTCATAGCCGTGTTCGCTGATGCGCAGGCAGTAAGCGGTGGTGCTGCTCTCGTAGCTCATCAGGGACAGAATTTCATCCAGATAAACATCGTAGGTATGCTCCTCCGGGTCCTTCACCAGCACATGATCTTCGTGGCAGTAGCACACCTGACCCAGAAACGTGGAGGGATGGGCTGACTGGGGGTGTTTGGGATCGGTGACTTCAACCGCTACACCCTTGGTTAACAGATGATTCAGATACTTTGGCATGGTCCATTCCTCGCAGCGAATATGAAATGCCTGAATTTGGTACATCGGTTAGGTGATTTGTCGGCAGCGCGATGGGCGCCAGCTCGTAAAAATCAGTCGTTAAAGACGAATGCTGCTAATGGTTTTAGCATTAGCGTTCAGTTGATCATGGAGAGATTTTTTAGAAAGGGCTATCTAAAAACCATGCTGAAAAGCATGACTTTTCGGCATGGTTAATATAATAAATTCAAATAATTACATTGATAAAAAATACTTTTGCTATGAACAAAAAAATTAATATTTATTTTGTGAATCTGTTCCGCAAAATTAATTCTTCATTTCTTCCAGCTCCACCCAGCGCTCGGCGGCCTTGTCCAACGCCATTTGTTTTTCGCCCAGCGCATCCAGAATGGGCTGGGTTTCGCTGAAGGGCAGGTTGAAGAAGTCGGGATCGGCGCTCTGTTCTTCCAGAGCAGCGATGTCAGTTTCAAGCTGGTCGATCAGGTCGGGCAGCATGTCCAGTTCCCGCTGGAGTTTGTAGCTCAGCTTGCCCGCGGGTTTTTTCTTTGCCTGGCTGGTGGTGTCGTGGTCGACCAGATGGCCGGAGGGGTGATCGAGGGTGTCGGCAATTTTCAGGTGCCTACCGCGCTTTTCCCAATCGCTGAAGCCGCCGATATATTCTTCAATACGGCCGTCTTCCTCGAATACCAGTACGCTGGTGACTACGTTGTCGAGAAATTCCCGGTCGTGGCTAACGATGATCAGGGTGCCCTGGTATTCCACCAGTTGTTCTTCCAGCACTTCGAGCATTTCCACGTCGAGGTCGTTGGTGGGTTCATCGAGCACCAGCAGGTTGGTGGGGCGGGTGAACAGTTTGGCCAGCAGCACGCGGTTGCACTCGCCGCCGGAGAGGGCGCTGACCGGGGTCATGGCGCGCTTGGGCGAGAACAGGAAGTTGCGCAGGTAGCCGATGATATGGCGCTCCTTGCCGTTGAGCTTGATGTATTCCTTGCCGTCGCCGACGTTCTCGGCAATGGTCTTGTCCGTTTCCAGCTCGCGGTGGGTCTGGTCGAAGTAGCCGACTTCCAGATTGGTGCCCAGCTTGACGGAGCCTGCTTCCGGTTCGATCTGACCAAGTAGAATTTTCAGCAGAGTGGATTTGCCCACGCCATTGTTGCCGATCAGGCCGATGCGGTCGCCGCGCATGATCTTGATTTTGAAGTCGTTGATGAGCGTCTGGCCGCCATAGCTGTGGCTGAGGCTGCGGGCTTCGATGACCTTGCGGCCGGAATTTTCGGCAGTTTCAACGCTGATTTTCGCTTTGCCTTGACGGGAAAGACGCTGTTCACGTTGGCCGCGCATGGCTTCCAATGCCCGTACCCGGCCTTCATTGCGGGTGCGTCTGGCCTTGACGCCCTGGCGAATCCAGACTTCTTCTTCCGCCAGTTTTTTGTCGAACAGAGCGTTGCGGGTTTCTTCTTCTTCGAGTGCCTGCTCTTTGAGGTGCAAGTAATTCTGGTAGTTGCCGGGCCAGCTGACCAGGTGGCCGCGATCAATCTCGACAATACGGGTGGCGAGCCGCTGCAGGAAATTGCGGTCGTGGGTAATAAAGATGACGGCACCCTGATAGCTGCGCACCCGGTGTTCCAGCCATTCGATGGTGCTGATATCCAGGTGGTTGGTGGGTTCGTCCAACAACAGCACGTCCGGGTTGGAGACCAGCGCCTTGCCCAGCGACACCCTGCGGCGCCAGCCGCCGGACAATTCCGCGAGGGTTTTGTGGGCGGGCAGTTCCAATTGGCTGATGATGGTTTCCACCTGCTTGTCGACCTGCCAGCCGCCGCCGGCATCGATGGCGGACTGCAAATCTTCCAGCACTCTCATACCCGCTTTGTCGAGGGTTTGCTGAGACTGGTGGTTGAATTGGTCGATCAGCGATTGTTGATCCGCCAGTCCTTCGCGTACCACATCGGCGACATTGCGCTCTAATCCACCGGGCAGTGCTTGCTCCAGCTGGCTGATGCGCAGGTGCTGGCGGAAGTGCAGTTCGCCGTTGTCCGGCTTGATCTGGCCGCTGATGATCTTCAACAGGGTCGATTTGCCCGCACCGTTGCGCCCGATCAGGCAGATCCGTTCCCCCGGTTCGACCGTAAGATTGGCATGGGTAAGCAATGGCACATCGCCAAATTCGATGGAAACGTCGTCGATGCGGATCAGGCTCATGGAATTGTTTAGTCACGCGAGTAGGAAAGGCCGCGGATTCTAGCAGAGATTCGTTTGCGGTATCAGACAGATCAGTGATTGTCGCCGTTGAGGATGGGGGCCAGCAGTTTGATCGCTCGCTCGGTAATCAATGGTTGTGCCTGTTCGGTGGGGTGAATGCCATCTTCCTGCAACAGGCTGCCGTTGGTGGCAATATCGTCAAACAGGAAGGGTAGAAGGAGTACATTTTCTTCTTCGGCCAGCTCCGTATAAGCCGCAGCGAACTGATCGCTGTAGCGTTTGCCATAGTTTGGCGGGATACGCATGGCAAACAGGATAGGCTGGACGTCGCGCTGGCGGCTGAGATCGATCATCGCTCGCAGGTTTTGCTTCATGCGGTGAACAGGGTAGCCGCGCAGACCGTCGTTACCCCCCAGTTCGATGAGCACAAATTGCGGTTGGTGCTCCTTGATCAGGGTCTTCAGCCGAGATAATCCGCCACCGGTGGTATCGCCGCTGATACTGGCGTTGATAACCTGGTGGTCGTCCCCCAGTTGCTGTTGCAGCAGCTCGACCCAGCCCTTGCCGCGGTCAATGCCGTAACCGGCACTGATGCTGTCGCCCAGCACCAACAGGGTGGCGCTGAAACCGCTTAGGGGTAGCAACATCAGGATGACGAAGAACGATCGCAGAATGGTAGGCATGGGAAAAAGGCTTGATGGTTGTGAGTGCCTGATACAGTCTAGGGAGTTTCAGGGTAAATGGAAGAGGTGGAAGGAGGGCGCATGTCATGATTGAAGCAAGTCATATCAGCAAAGAGGTTGCGACTTCTGCAGGCACTCTTCGTATTCTGGATGATGTCAATCTGAAGGTCGACGATGGGGAGGCGCTGGCTATTGTCGGCCCTTCCGGTTCGGGAAAATCCACTCTGCTGGGGATTCTTGCCGGTCTGGATTTACCCAGTGCGGGACAGGTTCGCATTAACAGTGAAGATATTACCGCCATGGATGAGGAAGGTCGCGCCGCTATGCGTGCCCGCTATGTGGGGTTTGTGTTCCAGTCCTTCCAGCTATTACCCAGTCTCACTGCGCTGGAAAATGTCGCCCTGCCACTGGAATTGCGCGGCGATGCCCATGCGCTGGAGACCGCTCGCCGCTTTCTGGAACGCGTAGGACTGGACGCCCGATGGCATCACTATCCCCGGCAACTCTCCGGCGGTGAACAGCAGCGGGTAGCATTGGCCCGCGCGTTTGCCAGCCAGCCAAAAATTCTCTTTGCCGATGAGCCCACTGGCAATCTCGATACGGTCACCGGCGAGACCATCAATAACTTGCTGTTCCAGCTCAATCGGGAAGCGGGCACCACGTTGATATTGGTGACCCATGAGCGGGTGCTGGCAAGTCGCTGTCACCGCCGGGTGGAATTGCAGGCTGGCCGTTTGGTTCACAGCGAGGCGGCGATGCCGGTCAATTCCTGATGATGGCCCTGAAACTGTTGTGGCGCAGTTGGCGCGGCGGCCAGTTGGGGCTGATCTTCGGCTCGCTGGTGATGGCGGTGGTGGTGGTGACCTCTGTGGCATTGCTGGCAGACCGCGTGGAGCGGGCGCTGGTGAAAGAGTCCAGCAATTTTCTGGCGGCAGATGCACAGGTGCGCAGCAGTCGGGAAATGCCATCGCAATGGCTTGTGGAGGCCTATGACCGGGGGGTGATGACGGCTGAAATGGCGTTGTTCGCCTCGATGGTTTACAGCGGTGACTATAACCACCTCGCTTCGGTGAAAGCAGTGCAGGATAACTATCCCCTGCGCGGCGTGCTGACACTCTCTGAAACGCCCTTTGCAACAAAACCGGAACAATTTCAGCAGGTGGATCACGGACCGCCGCCCGGAGAAGCGTGGGTGGATAGCCGCCTGTTGCCGCTGCTTAACATGAATCTCGGTGATCGCTTGGATGTGGGCGAAGTCAGCCTGCGGGCCACCCGTGTCATCGTGGAGGAACCAGACCGCGGGGGCTCTTTTTCTCTCTTCGGTGCACGGGTACTGATGAACTGGGAAGATCTTGCCGCTTCCGGGGTGATTCAGCCGGGCAGTCGGGTCAATTATCGGTTGCTGCTGGCGGCGGGCGATGACGATCTGGCTGATTATCTCTCCTGGCTGGAACCCCAGCTGGCCGTGCACGACCGGCTGCTGTCGCCAGACGAGGCACAGGCGGGACTGACGGAGACGCTGGCTCAGGGTCGACGCTTTCTGCTCTTGGCGGGCAGCCTTGGCGTGGTGCTGGCAGGCATTGCACTGGCATTGGCCAGCCGCCATTTCGCGGTGGGACAGACCGCTACGGTAGCACTGTTGAAAAGTTGGGGCGTATCGGCCCGGCGGGTGCGCGCGTTGTATTGGCAGCAAACCCTGTGGCTCGGGCTGGCCGGTTCCCTGTTAGGTTTGGCGTTGGGGTGGGTGATCCACGAAGTATTGATTGTGTTGGTGCGGGAATTGTTGCCGGTCAATCTGCCCGCGCCCGGTTGGCGGCCCTGGCTAACGGGGTTGGCCACAGGACTATTGTGTCTATTGGGTTTTGCCCTGCCAGCACTTTGGCATTTGCCGGCGCTGTCGCCACTGGTGGTATTGCGCAGGGATATGCCGGTGCAACTGGTGGGGGCAATACGGCGATTGCTGATTGGTGTCGTCGTGGTCGCCGCCATGTTGCTGTGGTACAGCCAGAGTCTCGCGATGACCTTGGCGGTGCTGGGCGGTCTGGCCCTGACTGCCGCAACGGTGATGGGGCCAGGCTGGTTGTTGTTGCGTCTGCTGCGCCATTTGGGTAATCGGGCGGGCAGCGTCTGGCGCCTGGCACTTGGCAATTTGTGGCGGCGGCGGGTGCAGAGTCTGGTGTTGCTGGCGGGGTTTGCCAGTGCCATGGCTATCCTGATGACGTTGGTGATGATCCGCACTTCCCTGCTGGAAGAGTGGCGCTGGCAACTGGCGGAGGATGCGCCGAATCATTTTCTGGTCAATGTGGCGCCCCACGAGCTGGCTGGAGTGGAAAAATTGCTGGCGGATAACCAGCTCCAGAGTGTTGGCTGGTACGCCATGGTGCGTGGGCGCATTACCCTGATAGACGGACAGCCACCGTCGGAGGAGCTGGTGGACAGCAACGAGGCACTGCGTCGGGAGCTGAACCTTAGCTGGAGCAGCCAGTTGCCGGAGGGCAATGTGGTGGAGTGGGGCGCGTGGTGGGATCAACTGGGTGATTTTTCTGGCCGTTATGGTGAAAACGTTGCACCGGTCTCCATTGAGCAGGACCTGGCTGAAGAGATTGGCGTGACCTTGGGCAGTCGTCTTACCTTTAACGTGGGGGGGCTTACCTTTGAAGGACTGGTTACCAGTATTCGCAGCCTTAACTGGGACACCATGACGCCCAACTTTTATATCCTGTTTCCTGAGGGTTACCTGGAAAAATTTCCGCGCATTTTTATGACCAGTTTGTATTTGCCTCAAGACCAGAAACCCTTCGTTAATGAATTGCTCCGAGAATACCCCACGGTGCTGGTGATCGAACTGGATATGGTGATTGACCGCATTCGTACCATGGTGTCACAGGTGACCCACGGACTGGAGTTGATGACGTTACTCATTCTGGGTTGCGGCGTACTGGTGATGCTGTCGGCGGTGAAGCTGTCCATGGGTGAGCGCTTACAGGAAAGTGCCATTTTGAGAACTTTGGGCAGTACCGGGCGGCGTATTCTGGCCGTTCAGTCACTGGAATTTGGCGCACTGGGGGCGCTGTCCGGTCTGCTGGCGGCCAGCGGTGCGGAACTGGCGTTGTTTTTGTTGCAGCGCAGAATGTTCGAGGCCCCGTTTGAACTGCACTGGGCATTGTGGGCTTGCGGGCCACTACTCGGTGCGCTGCTGGTGGGAGCATTGGGCGTGCTCTACACTCGGCAGTCGGTGACCAGACCACCGTTGCAGGTGTTGTCAGGACTCTAACCCAACCCTCGGCGCGGTAATTGACTACACTCAAATGTAAGGGCAAAAGGTTGACCCTCCACCCGGTGTAAGGTTTATAGTGATTCCCGTGAAAAAGATCGCCTCCAAATATCGCAAAGCGGTTGCCCTCCTGTTGATGGGGTGGCTGTTGTTGTGCGGTCTGATGCCACTACTGCACAGCCAGCCGGTTGATCCGATGGTAGACCAGCATGCTAGCCATCACATGATGGCGGGGCACCATGGTGAGGTGGTGGATACTGCCGATGCATCGCACTGCTGCGATGTGCTGCAAGGTCATCAACTGCCCGTGCATTACCCGTTCATGGATCTGCTGGCCTTCGCCATTATCGGTTTCCTGCTGTTTTCGCTGGCGACCGTTTTACCCCCACCGCCGAAAGTTTATTACGCCCCGGTTCCCCCCACCGGGCCTCCCCTGCACCAGCGAAACTGTGTCTGGCTGGATTAAATAACCTGTAGTTCCTCGCTTTGATTGGTCTGTTATCAGGCCGATTTCCCTACTGTTTTGAGCGAATACTATGTCCAGGTTAACGAAACAATTTTGTCTGTTTTTTCTGTCTTCCATGACCTCGTGGACGGTTGCTGCGCAGGTGCTCACCTTGTATCAGGCCGAGCAGATGGCCCTGTCCGAAGACCTCGGGCTGCAAGCACAGGTTGAGCAATCCTCGGCCTTGCGGGAAGAATCGGCCTTTGCCGCCCAGTTGCCCGATCCGCAACTGATTCTTGCGGGGGCCAATTTGCCGGTGGACACCTGGGATATCGATCAGGAGCCAATGACCCAGTTAAAGGTCGGTGTCCGCCAGCAATTCCCGGCGGGTGATACCCGTGCGTTACGTCAGCAAAAAGTGACGGCTCAGTCCAGCCAGGTCGATGCCGAGCGCAGCGATGCCACACTAAAACTGCGCCAGGAGGTGCGTCAGCACTGGCTGAATCTGGCTGGCTGGATACACAGTCGGCAATTGCTGTCGGGTTACCGCCCAGTGTTTGAGCAGTTGGTGGATGTCACCCTGTCTTTTTACAAGGTTGGCAAGAAACACCAGCAGGACTACCTGCGTGCCAAATTGTTGTTGGGCCAATTGGATAACCGCCTCTTGGCAGCGGACAAGCAGATCGCCATGGAACGGGCCTGGTTTTCACGCTGGCTCGGTGACGCGGCCTACGGCGAACTGGACAGTGGCTGGCCGGAGAATTGGGTGGCGCCCACAGCCGGGCCGGTGGCAACGGACCATCCGCGATTATTGGCCAGTGATTACCGGGTGCGCCAGCAGGCTGCACAACTGGACTTGGCCGGTGAACGCTACAAACCCAACTGGGGGCTGGAATTGAGCTATGCCCGCCGTGAAGCGGATGATATGGCGGGAGATCGTCTGCCGGACTTTTTCTCTGCCGCCATCACGGTGGACCTGCCGCTGTTTACCGCCAATCGTCAGGATCGCCAGTACCGTGCGGAAGAACACCGCCTTGCGGCCTTGCGGGTGAGTCGCGCTGATCTGCTCGCGGAAATGAATGCTTCCCTGGCCAGTGGACTTGCTCAAGTGCGCGAATTGCAACGCAGTGTCGTGCTCTACCGGGAACAGCTATTGCAGTTGGGGGAGCAACAGGCCGAGGCCGCATTGCAGGCCTACCGCAGCGATGCAGCCGATTTTGCCGATGTGATGCAGTCCTCCAGCGTGCGGCTGGAGCTGGAACTGGACTACCAGCAAACACTGCAGCGCTATTACCAATCCCTGGCGGGGGTTTACTACCTGCTGCCCGATCAGTCCCCCGTCGGTGAGGATGCCCATTATGAATAAGCTATGGATGTTGATTGTTGCCGTGCTGGCAGTGCTGGTTGGTTACTGGCTGGGCGGCGGCTTTGGCCAGCAGGACATGCGGTCAACTGAGCCGGTCGCTGAGTCGGCCATTGAACAAGCCCCGCTCTATTGGGTCGCCCCCATGGACCCCAACTTTCGCAGGGATCAGCCCGGTAAATCGCCGATGGGTATGGACCTGGTGCCGGTCTACGAAGCGCCGGAGGGCGATGTGCGCATCAACCCTGCCGTGGAACAGAATATGGGTGTGCGAACCAGTCCGGTGAGGCTGGAGCCGATGACTCGTCAAATTCTCACGGTGGGTTACATCCAGTTGGATGAAGAACAACTTAGCCACGTGCACACCCGCGTGGAGGGATGGGTGGAGCGGCTGGCGGTATCGAGTGTCGGCGACCGGGTTAAGCAGGGTGATCCGTTGTTTGCGTTGTACTCCCCGGCTCTGGTCAACGTTCAGGAAGATTATCTGGCGGCGCTGCGCAGCAAAAGCCGTGCTTTGATCGATGCCTCCCGCCAGCGCTTGTTGTCTCTGGGGCTGGATGCCGGACATATCGCGGCGCTGGATAAAAGTGGTCGTGCCCAACAGACGCTTTTGTTTACGGCCCCGCGCAGCGGCATCCTCACCGGACTCAATGTGCGCGAGGGTATGTATGTGACCCCATCACTGGAGATGATGGCCATTGGCCGACTGGACAGTGTTTGGGTGATTGCCGAGGTGTTCGAGCGCCAGGCGGGCTGGCTGGCGCCGGGCCAGCCGGTGGTGATGACACTGGCGAGCTATCCCGGTGAAGTCTGGTCCGGGCAGGTGGAGTACATCTATCCGGAGCTGAATGAGATGACCCGCACCACCCAGTTGCGCATCCGTTTTGATAATGCCGATTGGCGGTTGCGGCCCAACATGTACGCACAATTGGACATTCAGGCTGGCGATGGGCAGGCGCGGTTGTCCGTGCCGCGAGAGGCGGTCATCCGGGGCAGCCGGGAAGATCGCGTGGTAATGCGCATGTCCGAGGGCACTTATCGTTCGGTGCCGGTCAATACCGGTATGGAGAGCGCCGGTCGGGTGGAAATTCTCGATGGTCTCCATGAGAACGATGAAGTGGTGGTTTCCGGCCAGTTCCTGATCGATTCCGAATCCAATATCGATGCCGAGCTGGAACGTATGGGTGAAGGTGGTGAAAGCCACTCTCACCAGCACTGAGGGGGCCATCATGATCAATCGCATTATCAGCTGGTCCTTGCAGAACCCGATCCTCGTATTGTTGATGGCGGTAATACTGTCTGTTGCTGGCCTTTATTCCCTGCGCCACACGCCAGTGGATGCCATTCCCGACTTGTCCGATGTACAGGTCATCATCAAGACCCGTTTTCCGGGGCAGGCACCCCAAGTGGTGCAGGATCAGGTGACCTATCCCCTGACCACGGCCATGTTGTCAGTGCCCAAGGCAGTGACGGTGCGGGGCTACTCCTTCTTTGGTGACTCCTACGTTTATGTGATTTTCGAGGATGGCACCGACCTCTATTGGGCGCGCTCCCGGGTGCTGGAATACCTGAGTCAGGTTGCCGGGGATATGCCGGCGGGCGTCAAACCCCAGCTCGGACCGGACGCCACCGGGGTGGGTTGGGTCTACGCCTATGCGCTGGTGGATCGCAGCGGCAAGCACGATCTGGCACAGCTGCGCAGTCTGCAGGATTGGTTTCTCAAATATGAGTTGCAGACCGTGCCGGGGGTATCCGAGATCGCCACCGTAGGCGGTATGGTGCGGCAGTATCAGGTGGTGGTGGACCCCAACAAGCTGCGTGCCTACGACCTGCCGCTGTCCCATATCAGCAATGCCATCCAGCATGCCAATCAGGAGGTGGGGGCGTCGGTGGTGGAGATGGCGGAAGCGGAATATATGGTGCGCGCCAGTGGCTATTTACAGGGCGTGAAGGATATCGCGCAGATACCCCTGGGCCTGAATGACCGGGGTACGCCCCTGACCCTGGGGGATGTTGCGGATATTTCGGTGGGACCACAACTGCGCCGCGGCGTGGCCGACCTCAATGGTGAGGGTGAGGTGGTCGGCGGTATTGTGGTGATGCGTTTTGGCGAGAGCGCCCAGAAAACCATCGCTGGTGTAAAGGGCAAGCTCGAATCGTTGAAAGCCAGCCTGCCGGAAGGGGTGGAGTTTGTCACCACCTACGATCGCTCGTCGCTGATCGAACGGGCTACCGACAACCTGTATAAAAAACTGTTCGAGGAATTCCTCGCGGTGACGGTGATCTGTGCGCTGTTCCTGTATCACTTTCGCTCGGCACTGGTGGTGATTTTCAGCCTGCCGGTGGGCATTCTGGTGGCGTTTACGGTGATGCACCAGCAGGGGCTGAACGCCAATATCATGTCTCTGGGGGGCATCGCCATTGCCATCGGTGCCATGGTCGATGGCGCCATTGTGATGATCGAGAATGTCCACAAACACCTGGAACAGAGCGATGAGGATACCGACCGCTGGGAGCTGGTGCGCAATGCCACTATGGAAGTCGGCAAGCCACTATTCTTCTCGTTATTGGTGATTACTCTTAGTTTTCTGCCGGTATTTACCCTTGAAGCGCAGGAAGGGCGGCTGTTTGCACCGCTGGCATTTACCAAGACCTATGCCATGGCGGCCGCCGCGGGTTTGTCGATCACGCTGGTGCCGGTGTTGATGGGCTATCTGATACGCGGGCGGGTCTTGCCGGAGCAGCACAACCCCTTGAACAGGGTGTTGGCAGCGGCCTATCGGCCGGTGATTCAGTGGGTGTTGGGGCACACCAAAACGGTATTGGTCGGAGCCTTGATCCTACTGATGCTCGGCGCGTGGCCTGTTACCCGACTCGGCAGCGAATTTATGCCACCGCTAGATGAGGGCGACCTGATGTATATGCCCACCACCTATGCCGGTATTTCCATCGGCAAGGCGCGTCAATTGTTGCAGCAGACCGACAAACTGATTAGCACGGTGCCTGAGGTGGAGACGGTGTTTGGCAAGGTGGGGAGGGCAGAGACGGCCACCGATCCGGCGCCGCTCACCATGATCGAGACCTTTGTGAAATTAAAGCCCCGAGAGCAATGGCGGCCGGGACTTACTCCCGAAGCACTGCGGCAGGAACTGGACAGCCTGATTAGCTTCCCCGGCCTGACCAATGCCTGGGTGATGCCCATCAAAACCCGCATCGATATGCTGGCCACCGGTATCAAGACCCCTGTTGGGGTGAAGGTGTCCGGTCCGGATCTGGCGGAGATTGAACGGATCGGCAAGCAATTGGAACAGGTGTTGCCGCAGGTGGCGGGCACGGCGTCGGTTTATTCCGAGCGGGTCGCTGGGGGCCGCTACATCAAGATTGATATCGACCGCCAGCAGGCGGCCCGCTATGGCCTCAACATAGATGATGTGCAGGGGGTGGTGCGTACCGCCGTAGGTGGCATGAATGTTACCGAGACCGTTGAGGGACAGGAACGCTATCCGGTCAATTTGCGCTATCCGCAAAACTACCGGGGTTCGGTGGAACAGTTGCGGCTGTTGCCATTGGTGACCGGTATGAACCAACGCATTGCCCTGGCTGACGTGGCCAAGATCTATGTGGCTGATGGACCGCCGGCGATCAAGAGTGAAAATGCCCGGCTCAACGGCTGGACCTTTGTGGATATCAGCGACCGCGACCTGGGGTCCTATGTGGCCGAGGCCCAGCGGGTGGTGCGTGAGCAGGTGGTGCTGCCGCCCGGGTATTCCATCAACTGGTCTGGTCAGTATGAATACCTGCTGAGGGCCAAGGACCGCCTGGCAACGGTAGTACCGCTGACACTGCTGATCATTATGGGGCTGCTGTACCTCAATTTTCGCAGCCTGTTTGAGGTGCTGGTGATTATGGGCACGATTCCCTTCGCGCTGCTCGGTGGTTTCTGGCTGATGTATTGGCTGGGTTACGACCTGTCCGTGGCCGTAGGTGTTGGCTTCATTGCTCTGGCGGGGGTGGCCGTGGAGATCGGTGTGCTGATGCTGGTGTACATCAATCAGTCCTGCCGGCGTCGCCGCGAGGGGCTGACTGCTGATGGCCGGGAGTTTGGCTATGCGGATTTGGAAGCAGCGGTATTTGATGGTGCCCGGCAGCGGGTGCGACCCATTATGATGACTTTTTCTGCCATCGTAGCCGGTCTGGTGCCGATTATGCTGGGCGGTGGCGCAGGCGCGGAGGTGATGCAGCGCATCGCCGGGCCGATGATCGGCGGTATGCTGACCACGCTGGTGCTGACACTGTTGGTGATTCCGGCCTGCTATCTGTTCTGGAAGGGCAAGGGGTTGCAAAGGAGGCCGATATCAACATCCCTGCCTTGACCTTATAGTAAGTATAAGGTTTATGCTTGGGTAAAAGGTGTGGGGGTGACCATGAAAATCAGTGAAGTGGCCGGTCAAACGGGCCTTGATGCCAAGACAATCCGTTATTACGAGAGCATTGGTTTGGTCGATTCACCGCGGAGGCTGGACAATGGTTACCGCGATTACAGTGAAAAGAACATTCGCCAGTTGTGGTTTTTACGGCATGCCCGACAGTTCGGCTTTTCCATCGACGAGTGTCGGTTATTGCTGGCGCTGTGGGCCAATCCCCACCGCCGCAGCGCGGAAGTGCACCAACTGGTGGCTGAGAAGGTGCGGGATATCGACCGCCATATTCGCGAACTGAATGAGATGAAAGACATGCTTGGCACACTGCTCGCGCAGTGTCCGGGCGATGACAGCTCTAACTGTGCCATTATCAACAAACTCGCTACCGATTCGGAGTAAACCCTATGGGTGACTGCTGTAACCATGACAAACCCGAACCGACGCCGCCGAAACCGGCAATGACTGGTGGCTGTTGTGGTCCCAAGCCTGTGCAGGGCGGAGAGGGCGACTCCTGCCACAGCGAAAAAGGACGGCCGGATTATCTGTTGTGGATTTCCGGCACCATAGTGCTGGCCTGTTATGTGCTCTACTGGTTGCTGGATGGTCACCCGGATCTGCCCCAGTGGCTGGTGGTGATGACCTCCGGTATCTATGAGTTGATAAACCGCATGTGGTGGGGCCTGCTGGCGGCAGTGTTCTTTGTCGGTTTGCTGGACCGGGTGCCCCGTGATCTGGTGATGTCCGCCCTTGGGAAGGGCGGCACGGTGGGCGGGATTGCACGGGCAACGTTGGCCGGTTTGATGCTGGATCTGTGCAGTCACGGCATCCTGATGGTGGGGACCAAACTCTACCAGCGTGGCGCCAGTCTCGGCCAGTTGATGGCTTTTCTGATTGCCAGCCCGTGGAATTCCCTGTCGCTGACCATCATTCTGGTGGCGCTGATCGGCTTCGGCTGGACGCTGGCATTTATTCTGTTATCGATGGCCATTGGCGTGGTCACTGGGCTGGTCTTCGATCGGCTGGTGAGCAGGGGGGTGTTGCCCGCCAACCCCCACACTGATGGCCAGAACGGCAATGGTGCCCGTCTGGGCAGTCAGCTGTTGGCCGCAATGAAAACCATCAAGGTGACACCCAGTGGTTTGTTTCATTTGCTTAAGGATGGTTTGCGCGACTCCAAAATGGTGTTTCGCTGGCTGTTCTTTGGCTTGGTGCTGGCCACCGCCATTCGCGCCTTTGTGCCGATGGATACTTATCAGACCCTGTTTGGGCCGACTTTGATGGGATTGCTGCTGACCATGGTGGCGGCGACCATTATCGAGGTCTGCTCCGAGGGCTCCACACCCATCGCGGCGGATATCGTTACCCGCGCTGCCGCGCCGGGCAACGGTTTCGCTTTCCTGATGGCGGGGGTGGCCACCGACTATACCGAGGTGATGGTGATCCGCGATCTGACCAAGTCCTGGAAGATCGCCCTGTTCCTGCCGTTGATTTCCCTGCCGCAGGTGTTGGTGGTGGGGTGGATTTTGAATCAGTTTGGTTGAGGCTGTTTAACAGATGGTTGATGGCTGTCAGCGATTTTTCTTAGATGGGTTTGTCACTTTTCTTTGCGTGCCGAAAGTAGCGGTGCAGATAATCCCATTATTTCCGGGTGATTGTTTTCTGTGACTTTTTGCTCGTGCAAAAAAGTCACCAAAAAGCACGCCCCACAGACCTGGCCCCGGGGGCTACCCTTGCTGCGAGACCACCACCACGGGCCGGCTTGACGGGGTATCCATGCCCCGGGCAAGCCTGAATTGCACGTCCTGTGCAATTCTCCCTGTGCCGCTCTCTCGCTCGGCAGGTCTGAGGGGAAATCGTGCCACTAGCCGAGCCTGTCGATAGCGCCGAACTTTCAGGATGGCACCCACAGCCCCTGTGGTGCGCCCTTTCTTTTGGTTACTTTTCTTTGGGCAAACAAAGAAAAGTAACAGCTAAACACGCGAAACTTCCACACAGCTGGCCACCTTGCCAGAGTAACACCAAGTTTCCTCAGCTTAATTCCCCTAGCCACCGGCCATCCCTAGAGAACCACGCCGGAATCCGTTAGAATCCCGCCCCTGTTTTGCCACACCTATTTGGCCACTTTATTCATGGAAATCAATCCGATTCGGAATGCTTTAGAAGACCTACAGGCACGCACCGACGTGCTTAGGGGGTATCTTTGACTACGCCAACAAGAAAGACCGCCTGACCGAAGTCGAGCTGGAACTCGGCGACCCGACCGTCTGGGATGATCCGGATCGTGCCCAGGAATTGGGCCGCGAACGCTCGTCGTTAGAGCTGGTGGTGGAAACCATCGAAAATCTCGATGCCGGTGTTGCCGATGCCAGCATGCTGCTGGATATGGCCGTAGAGGACAACGATGTCGATGCGGTAGCCGACATCGAGGTGGAAATCGCCCAGCTCACTGCACAGCTGGAAAAACTGGAATTCCGTCGCATGTTCTCCGGGGAGATGGACGCCAACAACGCCTACTTGGATATTCAGTCGGGTTCCGGCGGCACCGAGGCCCAGGACTGGGCGGAAATCTTGTTGCGCATGTACCTGCGCTGGGGCGACGACAAGGGTTTTAAGACTACGCTGGAGGAGTGTTCCGCCGGTGAAGTGGCGGGCATCAAGAGTGCCACGATCCGTTTCGAAGGCGAGTACGCCTTCGGCTGGCTGCGCACGGAAACGGGCGTGCACCGGTTGGTGCGCAAGTCGCCGTTTGATTCCGGTAACCGTCGCCACACCTCGTTCAGTTCGGTGTTCGTCTCCCCGGAAATCGACGACAATGTCGAGATCGATATCAATCCGGCGGATGTGCGCACTGACACCTACCGCGCCAGCGGTGCCGGTGGTCAGCACATTAACAAGACCGATTCGGCGGTGCGTCTGACCCATGTGCCTTCCGGTATTGTGGTGTCATGCCAGAGCGAGCGCTCTCAGCACCAGAACCGGGATAAGTGCTGGAAAATGTTGCGTGCCAAAATGTACGAGCAGGAAATGCTGAAACGTAGCGAAGCTGCCCAGGCGGTGGAGGACAGCAAGTCTGACATTGGTTGGGGCAGCCAGATTCGCTCCTACGTGCTGGACGATCAGCGTATCAAGGATTTGCGTACCCATGTCCAGACCAGTAATTGCCAGGCAGTACTGGACGGTGATCTGGATCGCTTTATCGAAGCTTCACTCAAAGCCGGGTTGTAAGTTACCTCTTCCCGGCCCAATTCATGTTGCAGGAAAGTTGCAGGAAAGATGACTGATATTCAGAAACCGACCATAGACCAGGCTGAAGAGAACAAACTGATTGCCGAGCGTCGCGCCAAATTGGGTGTTATTCGCCAGCAGGCGGAAACCGAGGGCGGTAGTGCCTTCCCTAATGATTTTCGCCGCAAGCACCTGGCCGCCGGATTGCAGGCTGACTTTGCTGAGCACGCCAAGGATGAGCTGGAAGCGCTGAATCATCAAGTCAGTGTGGCTGGTCGGGTGATCCGCAACCGTGGCTCTTTTATGGTGCTGCAGGATATGTCGAGCACGATCCAGCTTTACGTCACTAAAGAAGCTCGCAGCTTTGCCAAAAGCGTTGATCTGGGCGATATCGTCGGTATCAGTGGTGCCCTGCACCGATCCGGAAAAGGTGATTTGTACGTCAATATGGAGCAATTCCAACTCTTGACCAAGTCCCTGCGACCACTGCCAGATAAGTACCATGGCCTGGCGGACCAGGAAATGCGCTATCGCCAGCGTTACGTGGACCTGATCGTCAACCCGGAAATTCGTGAGCTGTTTCGGGTGCGCTCCCAAGTGATCGACTTTATTCGCCGCTACCTCAATGGCCAGCAGTTTATGGAGGTGGAAACCCCCATGCTGCAGGTGATTCCCGGCGGCGCCGCCGCGCGCCCCTTCGTCACCTTCCACAATGCGCTGGATATCGACATGTACCTGCGCATTGCCCCGGAGCTGTATCTGAAGCGCCTGGTGGTGGGCGGTTTCGAGCGGGTCTACGAGATCAATCGCAACTTCCGCAATGAGGGCCTGTCCACCCGCCACAACCCCGAGTTCACCATGCTGGAGTTCTATCAGGCCTATGCGGACTATCGCGACCTGATGGATCTCACCGAGGACATGTTGCGCAAGATGGCCCAAGAAGTGCTGGGCACCACCGAAGTGGTCAGCACCATCAAAAACGCCGAGGGCGAGGTTTTGCAGGAGACCCGCTACGACTTTGCCGAGCCGTTCCGCCGCATATCAGTGTTCGATGCCATTCTGAATTTCAACCCGGACATCACCGCGGCGGCCCTGGCCGATGCGGAGGGGGCGCGGGAAATCGCCGAACATCTGGATATTCCCCTCAAGGACAGCTGGGGGTTGGGCAAGGTGCAGATCGAGATCTTCGAGAAAACGGTTGAACACCGCCTCGATCAGCCGACCTTTATCACCGAATACCCCACTGAGGTGTCACCGCTGGCCCGTCGCAGCGATAGCAATCCGTTTGTTACCGACCGCTTCGAATTCTTTGTCGGCGGTCGCGAGATCGCCAACGGTTTCTCTGAGCTGAATGACGCTGAAGATCAGGCGGCGCGCTTCCGTGCACAGGTGGCGGAAAAAGATGCCGGTGATGATGAGGCCATGCACTACGATGCAGATTACATCCGTGCCCTGGAATACGGTTTGCCGCCCACGGCGGGTGAAGGGATTGGCATCGACCGACTGGTCATGCTGCTGACCGATTCCCCTTCAATTCGGGATGTGTTGTTGTTTCCCCATATGCGCCCCGAGTAAGCGACTGGGCCCGACCTGAATGGTCGGGCCTCTTCTACTAGTTTCAGGTTGTCGGTGAGTGTTTGAATTAGAGCGCCGCAATGGCCTGTTGCTGTTGCTGTAACTTGCCCAGCGCCGCTTCCATCTCGGCCATTTTTTCCCGTTCCTTGGCCACCACTTCCGCCGGCGCCTTGCCGATAAAGCTCTCGTTGCCGAGTTTGCCCTGCACCCGCTGCAGTTCCTTTTGCAGTTTTTCCACTTCCTTGTTGAGACGCGCCAGTTCGGCATTTTTGTCGATTAAGCCCGCCATGGGCACCCGAATTTCCATGTTGCCCACCAGTGCAGTGGCGGACATGGGTGCTTCTTCACCAGCGTTGAGCCAGTGGATGGTGTCCAGGTTGGCCAGTTTGGCGAGAAACTGACGATTGCCCTCCAGGCGACGCTGGTCTTCGGCATTGCCGTTGCTGAAATAGATGGGCAGGGGTTTGCCGGGAGCAATGTTCATCTCGCCGCGGATATTGCGGATGCCAATAATCACTTTCTTCAGCCATTCGATGTCCGCGATAGCGGTTTCGTCAATACGACTGTCATCGGCCTGGGGATAGGGTTGCAACATGATGGTGTCGCCTTCGGCACCGGCCAGAGCTTTGACCTGCTGCCAGATTTCCTCGGTGATAAAGGGCATCAGTGGGTGGGCCATACGCAATGTAGCTTCCAGCACCCGGATCAATGTGCGACGGGTGCCTTTTTGCAGGGCCGGATCGGCATTGTCATCCCACAGTACTGGTTTGGACAGCTCCAGATACCAGTCGCAGTATTCATTCCAGATAAATTCGTAGATGGCCTGCGAAGCCAGGTCAAAGCGGTAGCTGCCGATGGCTTCTGCCACCGTTTTCTCCGCCTGTTGCAGGCGGCTGATGATCCAGCGGTCTGCCAGTGACAGCTTGTAATCGGCGCTGCCGTTCTGGCCGCAGTCCTGGTCTTCGGTATTCATCAAGACATAACGGGCGGCGTTCCAGATCTTGTTGCAGAAGTTGCGAAAACCTTCGATACGGCCCACGTCGAAATTGATGTCGCGACCGGTGGAAGCTAGAGAGTAATAGGTATAGCGCAGCGCATCGGTGCCGTAGGGTTCAATGCCGTTGGCGAATTCATTGCGGGTCTGTTTTTCGATCTTGGCGGCATCTTTCGGGCGCATCAGTCCGGCCGTGCGCTTCTTCACCAGTGATTCAAGGTCGATACCATCGATCAGGTCGATGGGGTCGAGCACGTTACCCTTGGACTTGGACATTTTCTGGCCTTGGCCATCGCGCACTAGTCCGTGTACATAGACTGTGTGGAACGGCACCTCGTCCATGAAATACAAGGTCATCATGATCATCCGGGCGACCCAGAAGAAAATGATGTCGAAGCCAGTCACCAGCACGCTGCTGGGGTGGAAGGCTTTCAGTAATTCGGCAATTTTCGGATCACCACCGGCATTGGGCCAGCCCAGGGTCCCGAAGGTCCACAGCCCGGAGGAGAACCAGGTGTCCAGCACGTCTTCGTCCTGTGTCAGTGCGATATCGCCGAGGTCGTGGTGTGCGCGAACCTCTTCCTCGCTGCGACCCACGTAGACATTGCCTTCTTCGTCGTACCAGGCGGGGATGCGGTGGCCCCACCATAGCTGGCGGGAGATACACCAGTCCTGGATGTCGCGCATCCAGGAGAAGTACATGTTCTCGTACTGCTTGGGTACGAACTGGATACTGCCGTCTTCCACGGCAGCGATGGCTTTTTCCGCCAGCGGTGCGGTTTTCACATACCACTGGTCAGTCAGGTAGGGCTCGATCACCACTCCGGAGCGGTCGCCGCGGGGCACTTTCAGTTTGTGGTCGTCGATCTTTTCCAGCAGCCCCAGACTTTCCAGGTCGGCGACAATCTGTTTGCGTGCTTCGAAACGCTCCATGCCACGGTAGGCTTCGGGTACTTGATGGTTGAGGTGGGCGTTGTGATCGAGGATGTTGATCATCGGCAGGCTGTGGCGCTGACCTACTTCATAGTCATTGAAGTCGTGAGCTGGGGTGATCTTCACACAGCCGGTGCCGAACTCCAGGTCAACGTAGTCGTCGGCGATGATGGGAATCTCGCGATCGGTGAGGGGCAGGGTGACGGTCTTGCCCACCAGATGCGCATAGCGCTCGTCCTCAGGGTTCACCGCCACGGCGGTGTCGCCGAGCATGGTTTCCGGGCGGGTGGTGGCCACCACAAGGAAGCCGCTGCCGTCTGTTAGTGGGTATTTGAAATGCCACAGGCTGCCGTTTTCCTCCTCAGAAATCACTTCCAGATCGGAGATGGCAGTGTGCAGTTTCGGGTCCCAGTTCACCAACCGCTTACCGCGGTAGATCAGGCCGTCCTGGTAGAGGCGGATAAACACTTCCTGCACAGCCTTGTAGAAGCCGTCATCCATGGTGAAACGCTCACGGGACCAGTCCGGGGAGGCGCCGAGGCGACGAAGCTGTTGGGTGATGGTGCCACCAGACTGTTCTTTCCACTCCCAGACTTTCTCGATGAATTTTTCCCGGCCCAGGTCGTGGCGGGAAACGCCATCGGCATCGAGCAGCCGCTCCACCACCATCTGAGTGGCGATGCCGGCGTGGTCGGTGCCCACTTGCCACAGGGTGTTGTTGCCGAGCATGCGGTGATAGCGGATCAGACCGTCCATGATGGCTTCCTGGAAGCCGTGACCCATGTGCAGGCTGCCGGTGACATTGGGCGGCGGAATCATGATGCAGTAGGGATCTGCAGTATTGTCACCGCTTGGCTGGAAATAGCCGTTATTTTCCCAAGTCTGGTACCACTTGGTTTCGATGTCCTGGGGGTTAAAGGTCTTTTCCATGTTTACTCATCGGGGCTTGTTCAATAACTGGCTGACGCCCATGTTCGGGCGGCGGGAAAGATAAAGGCGGGAATTATAATGGTCAGGTCAGTCTGCGTCGACGTGGTTGTCTGGTAGATCGAGTTGGCCTTGCTCAATCATCTCCCGGAGTCGCTGCCGTAGTTTCTGTTCCAGCTTCGGCAGGTGTTCCGCCACCATCTCATCCAGCAGTCGCTCGAGGTCTGAATCAGCAGACTCTGTGACATCGGTTGTTGCCTCGGTCATTTCCTCGGGAGCGAGATTGACGTCGCTGGCGACGGGGGCTGAAGAGTGGTGTTCTATCAGGTCATCGCAGGTGTCTGTAAGGATCGGAATATCGATATCGATATCGATATCGTTATCGTTTTCCGGTATGGCGTAGGGCTCATTGAGCAGGGGGATGTCATGTTGGAATTCCGGACCCTCGTGAAGCGCGAAGTGCAGCTCATCGAGCTCCTCGATAAGGGTTTTTCGGGTTTGTCCGCCGCCGCTGGCATCCTGTGACAAGGTGTCTACCTCACGCTGCGGGCGGATGTGTCTGGTGAAAGCCGTATCAACTGGATTACTCCGGTTTGGACAGGTCGTGGTATTGCATGGGGTAGCCTCGACTTTTTAAAAAGCTCCAACGCTCACGCTTTTCATCGATTACCTGTTGATCATCGTAGACGATTTCAATGGCCTTCTCAAAACGCGAGAACCAACCCGGAGCACCACGGGACAGGTTGATGAGAATGCCGTGGTGTTCGCCAGGATCATCGGTATGGCTTATGGCGATGGCAGATGTGGGCACAGATTCAACAGCGTGTGGCAGAAAGGAACTGGCTTTGAACGACCATAGAAGTTCATCAAGCTGTCGGGAGGTTGCTTCATCCGGGGTATGCAGTAACACGGGCAGGCTTTGCTGATAAGCTTTTTCCGTTAGGCGACAGGCTAGCGCCAGGGCCGCATCAAAATTGCCCGAGAGTTTGTAAAAGTTAATATGGGTCACTTGCCCACTTGCTCCATGAGAAATTGCATCAGTAAGGGGACTGGTCTGCCGGTTGCACCCTTGTTGGCGCCGCTGTTCCAGGCGGTGCCAGCGATATCCAGGTGAGCCCAGCGATAGTTTTTGGTGAAGCGGCTGAGGAAGCAGGCTGCAGTGATCGTGCCGGCCTCGCGGCCACCGATATTGGCCATGTCGGCAAAATTACTTTTTAGCTGTTTGTCGTATTCTGTCCACAGCGGTAAACGCCAGACCCGGTCGCCACTGGTGGTGCCGGCAGCTTCGAGCTGTCCTGCAAGTTCATCGTCATTACTTAGCAAGCCGCTGGCGTGACTGCCCAGTGCTGTCACACAGGCTCCAGTGAGGGTGGCAATATCCACTACTGCTGCCGGCTTGAAACGGCCGGCATAGGTAAGGGCGTCACAGAGTATCAGTCGTCCCTCGGCGTCGGTGTTGAGAATTTCAATGGTCTGGCCAGACATGCTGGTGACAATGTCACCGGGCTTGGTGGCGCGCCCGCCGGGCATATTTTCCACGGTAGGAATGATGCCGACGACATTGAGCGCCAGCTGGGATTCGGCTGCCGCTGTCAGCGTGCCGAGTACGCTGGCGGCACCACACATGTCGTATTTCATTTCATCCATGCCGGCACCCGGCTTCAGGCTGATGCCGCCGGAGTCGAAGGTCACACCTTTGCCCACTAGTACAACCGGTTTGTCGCCGCTCTTGCCGCCTTTATATTCGAGTACGATCAGCTTGGCGGGTTGTTCGGTGCCGGCAGTGACCGACAGCAGCGATCCCATGCCCAGCGTTTGCATCTGTTTTTCCGTGAGCACTTTGCAGCTCAAGTTCGGGTGTTTGCCCGCCAGTGCCCTGGCCTGGCTGGCCAGGTAGCTGGGGGTGCAGATATTGCCGGGCAGGTCGCCCAGCTCCCGGGCGTGGTTGATGCCATTGGCGATGGCAGTGCCGCATACCAGGGAGGTTTTAACGGCTTCAAGTCCCTTGCGGTAAGGCAGTACCAGGGACACTTTTTTCAGTGTGCTGGGTTTTTTCTCCGCCGACTTGAAGGGATTAAACAGATAGGCCGCTTCACCCAACAGTCTTGCCAATTGTTGGGCCTGCCATGCGTCATCACGACCAGAGACCTCTATTCCTTCCAGGGAAACGCAGGCCGATTTGATGGGCAGTTTTGTTAGCTGCCCGGACAACCCGGCAACCAGATTGAGGAAGGCTTGTTCGTTGAGGTTGTCTTTGCCGGTAGTAACAATCAACAACCGCTCTGCCGCTAATCCGGGCGGCTCGCTGAGTAGTAGGAAGTTGCCATCAGTCTGCTTGATGTCACCCTTTTTGACCAGCCTGCCGATAAGGCCGCTGGTCGCTTCATCCAAAGATTTCAGGCTTGGGCTATCGAGACCCTGATTTCCAAAGGCAACGACGAGACATTCTGTTTTTCTGCTGGTCAGCTGACCTACGAGGGCGTTTACTTCCATGATCTTTCCATTGGTTGTGAGAGTGGTACAGAGTGCGAGACATTGGGAGTCTAATTCTGGATAATTGCCTCAACAACCCTTTTTAATATTGTTCAAGCATAACAGGGATAACCACTTGCTGATATTTCGCTATTTGGCCCGAGATCTGATGGCTACGACCTTTGGTGTGTCTCTGGCATTGTTGCTGGTGATAGTCAGTGGACGGTTTGTTGGGTATTTAGCCGAGGCTGCTGCTGGAGACCTGGATGCAGGAATTTTATTTGCGGTGATAGGTTATCGCATCCCCGGTTTTTTGGAATTGATCCTGCCTCTGGCATTTTTTCTGGGGATTTTGCTGTCTTATGGTCGCCTCTACGTACAGAGCGAAATGACCATCATGGAAGCCTGCGGTATGTCTCAGCACAGGCTGGCCGCTTACACATTGGTTCCAGGATTGTTCGTTGCCCTGGTAGTCGCCTGGTTGAGTCTGGATGTGACGCCAGCGGGCTTGAACAAGGCTGAAACATTATTCGCTGCGCAGAAGGAGCGGGGCGATCTGGAAAGCCTTATGGCCAGACACTTTCATCCTCTTCAGGGAGGAAGAGTGGTCACTTATACAGAAGAGGTGACCAAGGAGGGCGAGATGAAAGATGTTTTTTTGGCTGAGAATAATCCCGATGCGGAGGATGGTCGCCATTTGGTGTTAGTCGTCGCAGAGAGAGGTCATCAACGTCACGCTGAACAGGAACCGAGTTATTTGGTGCTGGAGCAGGGATACCGAATACAGGGTGTGCCCGGCGAGGCAGATTACCAAATAACCCGTTTTGAAGAGTATGGGCAGAGGCTGGACAAGCCGCATCCGCAACGTCGACGAGAAAAAGTTGATACGTTGCCTACGGGAGAGCTTGTTGGATCGGATCAGTCACCCAAAAGGGCGGCATTGCAATGGCGACTTTCGGTGCCGGTTCTCGTACTGGTTGTCAGCCTAATCGCCATCCCGCTAAGTAAGACTGACCCTCGTCAGGGTCGCTTTGCCCGTATGTTGCCAGCGGTACTACTTTATATCGTCTATTTGGTGATGCTGAATGGTGCACGGGGAATGGCGGAGGATGACAAAATTTCGCCGCTTCTCGGCTTGTGGGGCGTACATGCGCTGTTCACGCTAATCGCCTTTGTCCTGTTCTATTGGTCATGGATATTGGGGTGGGTTAAGCAGCACATGTACTCGGGGAAACTTGAAAAGGTAGAGGCAGATGGCCTTGTTGAGTAACTATCTGCCAATGAAGCAGCTTTCTCGCTACGTTACGACGTCAGTGCTGGGTTCCATTGCCATGGTGCTGTTAGTGATTGTGTCGCTGGATGCAATTGGTGCTGTGATGGACGGTACGGGCGATATTGAAAATGATTTTACCTTTCTTCAGGTAATGATCTATGTGGCGATAACGATCCCGGGGCGTATTTATGAAAATATCCCAATGGCTTCGCTGATTGGCTGCCTGATTGGCTTGGGCGTATTGGCCAACAACTCAGAATTAGTTGTTATGCGCTCAGCCGGTGTTTCCGTATTGCGCATCGTCTGGTTTGTGATACGTCCCATACTATGGCTGATTTTAGCTGGCGCATTGCTCGGTGAGTATGTTGTGCCTTATTCAGACCAGTATGCAGACAGTCGACGGATGTTGTTGTCAGGAGGAAAAAGTGCTCAGGAAAGCGGTAGTGGCTTCTGGAACAAGGAAGGCAACGATTTCATGCATTTTAATGCCGTTTACCCCGGTGGTGTTTTGTTTGGGGTAACCCGTTTTCGCTTTGATGAGAGCCACAAGTTGCTGCAGTCCAGCTTTGCAGAACGAGCTACTTTTCAAGGTGAAAATTGGCTCGAAGAGCGCGGTGTTGTGACGGATTTTCATGATGAAGGCACGGAAGTGTCGGAATTCGTGACACGTGAGTGGGAAACGAATCTCTCACCGGAACTGCTTAACCTTATTGTTTTCCCGCCCGACTCGCTGCCAATCGGCAGTTTATATAATTACAGCGAATACCTTCAGGAGCAGGGGCAAGACTCATCCAAATACGAGTTGGCTTTCTGGGGCAAGGCGTTGCAGCCACTCACAATCATCAGTTTGGTGTTGATAGCGATTTCATTTGTGTTTGGCCCGCTTCGAGAGGTCACCATGGGGTACCGCATCTTTGCCGGTGTTCTGGTCGGATTGGTGTTTCGTACACTGCAAGATCTATTGGGGCCTGCGAGCATTGTGTATGGGATTCCACCGTTGCTGTCGGTGATAACCCCGGCGTTGATCTGTGCATTAATTGGTTTGTGGATGCTGCGTCGAGCAGCTTAGGTGCCCTGTGCGTTTATTTACCCTTTTTGGGTGGCTTGGGAAGCAGCACGGTGCGGGTCTCGCTCCACTTGTCATGCAGGCAATCCCCACGTTGGTCTATCAGGCACCATAGGTAACCTGCGCCCAAGGCGGCCAGTGAAAGAGGGGCCAAGAGGCAACGCAACCAACAGTTTTGCGAGGTTACGGCACCCCCATCTTTTGCTTGTAGCTGCAATCGCCAGGATTTCATACCCAGGGTTTGTCCAGAACGGCGCCAGCACCAGACGTAAAAAAATGCCCAGCAGAATAAAAGTCCTGCCAAAATGAGCACTTGTAGAAACCCGTGGGGTGCTTGCAGGGTGTCATCCCCAAAGAGTTTGCGCAGCAGGAAAATAACAACCCCGTAGGCAAAGGTGATTCCCAGCAAAAGAAACCCATCGTAGATCATGGCCATCAGTCGTCTGATGAGTGTTGCTGGGGGAAGGAATGTTTGTTCTTCAGAAGTCAAAATGTGTTCCTGCCATAGTTGTGGCTGTGGATTCTAGCAAAATTTTGCAGTCTTCAGAATTCGTAGGACAGGCCTATTTTAAGCTCGTCTGAGCTGAGTCGGAGATCATAGTCAACTTCTCGTGTGATCCGACCTCGGCCATCTATATCTGGTATTCGCTTACTATCGTGAAAGTGTTCTTTGCGTTGCCGATTCCAGTAGTCTTCGAGTCCTCTTTTTAAGAACGTCTGCAATGCTTTGTCGCCTTCGACAAATTCATCCTTTTGATAGCCTTCGAGCCATTGATAATTAAGGTTGCGGTGAGTGCCAGGCATCGCTTGTGAACGGATGTCTTCTGCTCGTTGGTTGAGCTCAACGTTGTTTAAATCGCTGAAGCTGGCATGTTGGCGGTTGTCGCCTTGATAAAGTGTGTTTGGATGCAAAAACTCATCCGATAAGCTGCTGGGTAAATACGTTTGAGCGACAAACAGCAAACCTAGAGCACAAATGGGATGCGCTCTTCTGCGACATATAGCTTGTCGCGGCTCGAATATCATCATTTACCAACTATCTGTTTTTGCTAATAGTTTGTAACCGGCTCGACGGCTTCTTGTCTAAATTATAATGGATTATTTGAATTTTGGATTGACTGTGCCGAGTCATGTGATCAGACAAAAAAAAGGCTGCCTTGGTAGGCAGCCTATAAAATCAGGCCTATGGGAGGTGGCCTGTGGCACTAGTTGCTCTTGCGAGCAAGGGGGGGGTAAACCTATTCGGTTGCTGTCGTTGGCTTTTCAGCGGCTGGTTTTACAGCGGCTGGTTTTGCAGCGGCTGTTTTTTCAGCAGCGGGTTTTCTGGTCGTTTTCTTCGGCGAGGGAGCAGGGGCTGCTTTTTCCTCGACAACTTCCTTGGAAACCAGAGCAGATACTGCACCGATCAACTCGTCCAGTTTGCTGCTCAGTTCAGCCAGTTTTTCTTCCTTGCCGAAAGAAGGGATGGAAGGCATGGAAGGCATGGAAGGCATAGTCAGTTTTGAAGAGACCTTGCCGCGAATTTCATCAACCTTAGCCGTAATATTCGCCTTTACCGCGTCTTTCTTCAGGCTCTTGCCTTGAATTTTCAGCTTTTCACCCTGAGCCTTCAGTTTCTCGCTCTGGGTTTTGAGCTTTTCACCAGCTTCTTTCAGCTTGTCACCGGTTTTGTCTAGCTTGGTTTTAGCCTCAGCTTCGATTTTAGTGCCGCGCTCAACAAGGTCTTCAAAGTAGCGACGAGTCGAGTCGCTCATTTTGTCGTAGCCTTCATGTATATTGTTCAGTCCATGACCATAAGCGCCAAGTCCGGCTAGCCAGATCTTTCGCGCCAGCTCTTCGGTCTTGTCAATAGCATTCTTAATCTCTGCCATAGTAGTATCTCCGGTAGCAGTTGAAACTGAGCTTTTTGCTCTTAACTGCCATTCACAGTAAAGAAACATTTTAGAAAACGCATACTAAAACCGGGGTTTTTTTAAAAACATGCAATTTTTTATGCGATTGATGGGGCGTGTTCATGAAAAGACGTGAACATATTCTGGTGGTAAGCCTCGCTTTATTTAACAGCGAAGGTGAGGCGAATTTGTCTGCAGTCGATATCGCCAACGAGCTTGAGATCAGTCCCGGTAACCTCTACTACCACTTCAAAGGCAAAGAAGAAATTGTCTCCGAGCTTTACGAGAAATTTGAGGCAGGCTTCGAACTCTTGCTGCAGGATGGAATGGAGACGGGAGCCGGACTAGAGGAGTATTGGCTCTATCTTTATGTCATTCTTGAGCATATTCATAACTTTAGGTTTTTTTTCAGAAACATTACCGATCTGCTGCAGAAATACCAAAGTATAGAGCCACGATTCCGACGTCTTATGGAGAAACAGTCCCGCTGGGTGCGTCAGTTGCTGACAGGTTTGCTTGAAGAGGGCGTGATTGTCCACCCACACTTGGCCGCAGAACGGATTGAGCGGCTGACGGATAGCATCATGTTGTTGTTCACTTACTGGTATCAGTTTCAGAATCTGCGTAACCGCAAATTGGACCAACACGATTTTATTCAGAGCGCCATTCTGCAGATCATGACGTTATTAGCGCCTTACATGGGCGATCAGCAGTTGCAGTTCATGGAGGCCTGCCTCAACCTTTACCAGAGAGAAAAACAAGGCTAGCATCGGCCGCCTCGCAGTTGGTCGCTATGCCGACACATATAAGAAAGATGAAGGGTGGGAGTACATGAGTCAGATTCGTATAAAACGTTACCACACCATGGACCGGGAGCATGTCCGTGCCATGACACAGGAGTTAGGTGAAAAGCTGAAAAGTAAGTTCGGCGGGAATTATCAGTGGGAAGGCGATATGGTCCACTACAAGTACAGTGGGGTCGATGCCAAAGTCAGTTTTAATGAAACGACGCTGCAGGTAGATGTAAAGCTGGGCCTTTTAATGGCTGCCCTGAAGGGGATGATCGAATCGGAAGTGAATAAATACCTGGATAAGCACGTAACTTGACGTGCTTCCGCGGGTGGAAGCAAACTGATTTTTAATGCTGAAGCAACTTGCAGATTGAGGTGGTACCAGAGGCCGGACTCGAACCGGCACGCTTTTAAGGGCGGGGGATTTTGAATCCCCTGTGTCTACCAATTTCACCACTCTGGCACAGGGGCGCGATTATAGGCAGCGGCCCTCGCATAATCAAGAGAGCAACACGCCTCTTGGCAGATGAGATTCTGGCCCTGTCGATTTATTTCTATTACCCTTGCGCCCTTTCATACTTTGACCTACCTATGCGCCGAGAACATTTCCATTACCATTTGCCCGATGAGCTGATTGCCCGCCAGCCAACAGCTGAGCGCCGTGGTAGCCGATTGCTGGTGCTCGACGGTAACAGCGGCCAGTTGTCACACCGCCAGTTTCCCGATATTGGTGAATTGGTCAGGCCCAGCGATCTGATGGTGTTTAACAATACCCGTGTCATTCCTGCCCGTTTGTTTGGGCACAAGGAAAGTGGCGGGAAAGTAGAGATGTTAGTGGAACGATTGCTGGATGATCATTCCGTACTGGCCCATCTGCGGGCAAGTAAATCTCCCAAGCCTGGAACACGAGTGGATTTTGAAGGTGGGACACAAGCAGAGGTTGAGGGGCGAGACGGGGATCTGTTTCGGCTGCGCTTTCTGGGTGATCAAACGGCGCTGGCCATTCTTGAATCCCATGGGCATATGCCTCTGCCGCCCTATATCGACCGGGATGACAGTCTTGAGGATCGGGAGCGCTACCAGACGGTCTACGCCGAGAAGCCGGGCGCGGTAGCCGCCCCGACTGCCGGGCTGCACTTTGACCAAGCGTTACTGGAGCAATTGAAGTCCGCTGGTGTGGAAATGGCTCATGTAACCTTACATGTGGGCGCAGGAACATTTCAACCGGTCAGGGTCGACAATATTTATGAGCACCAGATGCATTCGGAAGTCATTGAGGTTTCCGAGGACGTGTGCCGCAAGGTGGCCGAAACCCGCGCTAGAGGGGGGCGGGTGATTGCCGTCGGCACTACCAGTGTGCGCTGCTTGGAAAGTGCCGCTGCCAGCGGGGTGTTGCAGCCCATGAGTGGCGATACCGAGATTTTCATTTACCCGGGCTACCAGTTCAAAGTGGTAGACGCACTGATTACCAATTTCCATTTGCCAGAGTCCACGTTGTTGATGCTGGTCAGCGCCTTCTCCGGCTATACAAAGATCATGGCCGCCTATGAAGAGGCTGTGATCGAGCGCTACCGTTTCTTTAGTTACGGTGATGCCATGTTCCTGACTCGCAACCCCCAAGCTGCAGAGGATATTCCCCAATGAGCCGCCAATGTTTTATGTCCTTTGAGCTGGATGCCACCGATGGACGAGCGCGCCGGGGCCGCATGCGTTTTCCCCGCGGTGTGGTCGAGACTCCGGCCTTTATGCCGGTGGGTACCTGTGGCACGGTAAAGGGTATGCTGCCGCGTGATATTGAGGCCATTGGTGCACAGATTATCCTCGGTAATACCTTTCACCTGATGCTGCGTCCGGGCACCGATGTGGTGATGGAACACAGCCCTGAGCCTGGCAAAAAGGGTACCTTGCACGACTTTATGCACTGGCCCGGACCGATCCTGACGGATTCTGGCGGTTTTCAGGTATTTAGCCTCGGCGAGATTCGCAAGATCTCTGAAAAAGGCGTGTCATTCCGTTCGCCCATTGATGGTAGCCCGGTGTTTCTTGACCCGGAAACATCTATCCGGGTGCAGCATGAGCTGGGAGCCGATGTGGTGATGATCTTTGATGAATGTACGCCCTACCCGGCCACGGAACAGCAGGCCAAATCATCCATGGAGCTGTCCCTGCGCTGGGCACAACGTAGCAAGGATGCCCACGGAGAAAGTAGTTCAGCGTTGTTTGGTATCGTCCAGGGTGGTATGTACGAATCCCTGAGGGAAGAATCGCTGGCAGGGTTGGAGTCCATCGGATTTGATGGCTATGCCATTGGCGGTTTATCGGTGGGAGAACCGAAGGAAGACATGATCAGGATTCTCGATCATCTGCCGCCACATATGCCCCCGGATAAGCCTCGTTACCTGATGGGGGTGGGCAAGCCCCAGGACATTCTGGAAGCCGTGCGTAGGGGTATCGATATGTTTGATTGCGTGATGCCCACGCGCAATGCGCGCAATGGTCACCTTTTCACCAGCTCAGGAGTGGTAAAGATCCGCAATGCGGCGCACCGTCACGACACTGGGCCGCTAGACCCTCTTTGTGATTGCTACACTTGCCAGAACTTCAGCCGCGCCTATCTGCACCATCTGGAAAAGTGCGGAGAAATATTGGGTGCTCAGCTCAACACCATTCACAATCTGCGTTATTACCAGAACCTGATGTCTTCAATACGCCAGGCAATAGCAGAACAGCGATTGGATGAGTTTTCCGAGCAGTTCTACGTGCAGCAGGGCTTGATCCAGCCGACTTGAGTTGTCGGGATTCATCCCAATATAGGGTTGGGTAACATTTATTTCCGCTAGGTTCTGCAAGGTCAGGTGTTTCAGCCTATAATGCCTCGCTTTATCAACCGGGACACAACACAAGAATAGTGATATGAACCGCTACCCATTATGGAAATACCTGCTGATTCTCGTCATCGTTACCTTTGGGACGATCTATGCTCTCGCCAACCTTTATGTCCCTGATCCCGCGGTACAGATATCCGGTCAAAATAGCGGCACAGTGATTGATGAACAGGTGTTGTCACAGGTTGAGACTGCGCTCAAAGAGGCTGGCATTGAGTATTTTGGCGAGGAAGCGACAGGTGAAAATGGTCTGATTCGTCTTCGGGATCGTGAGCAGCAATTGCCCGCCAAACGGGTAATTCAGCGCGCGTTGGGTTCTGACTACATTGTGGCGCTTAACCTTGCTGCGACCACTCCCTCATGGTTGTCATCCCTGGGGGCAAATCCCATGAAGTTGGGTCTTGACCTCAGCGGCGGTGTGCACTTTCTGCTAGAAGTAAATACCGATGAGGCCATTGCCAAGCGTATGGAAACGACCTTGCGCGAGGTTCGCGGCAGCATGCGTGAGGAAAAATTGCGCTATCGCTCAGTCAAAGTTGAAGATGGCAAAACCATTGTCAGCATATTTGAGACGGAAGCGGAGCGAGATCAGGCCAGTGAACTTCTGCGTCAGAATTTCCGTGACCTCGGTCGCCAGCTGAGCGATGAGAACGGCGAATATGTGGTTCGTTCCAGCCTGTCCGAGGCGGCGGTCAGAGGGATTGAGGACTATGCCCTTAACCAGAACCTGACGACCTTGCGCAATCGAGTCAACGAATTGGGCGTATCAGAGCCGATTGTTCAGCGCCAAGGTCGCAACAGGGTAATTGTTGAGTTGCCTGGCGTGCAGGATACCGCAGAGGCTAAACGTATCATCGGTAAGACTGCGAACCTGGAATTCCGTCTTGAAGCAGAGCCGGGGAAGATTACTAATCGCGAAAAATTTGAATTCCGTGATCCCAACTCCAGACCCAGTGAGGCTTGGTTGGAGCGCAGTGTGGTGATTACGGGTGATCATGTATCAAACGCTACGTCTTCTTTTGACGAAAACGGTTTTCCTCAGGTCAATATCACCCTGGACAGTGATGGTGGCGCCCGCATGCACCGTGCATCACGTAAAAATGTTGGCAGACGTCTGGGTGTACTCTTCATTGAGTACAAAACCCGTATGGACTACACCACCGACGAAAATGGTGAGCAGATCGCTATTCCCGAGCGCTATGTCGAGAAAAAGATCATTAATCTGGCGACCATCCGCAGTGCTCTTGGCGTCACGTTCCGTATTACAGGGCTGGATAATCCTCGTGAGGCGTCCGAGCTGTCGTTATTGCTGCGCGCTGGCGCCCTTGCTGCACCGATGTACTTTGTCGAGGAGCGGACCATTGGTCCTTCTTTGGGTGCGGAAAATATTGCCCTTGGCATCAAGTCTGTCACCATCGGGATGGCGCTGGTATTAGTTTTCATGCTGGTTTACTACCGAGTGTTCGGTATCTTCGCCAATATCGCCCTGGGTTTGAATGTGGTGATTTTGGTGGCGGCAATGTCGATCCTCAGTGCGACGCTGACCCTGCCGGGTATCGCCGGTATTGTGTTGACGGTGGGGATGGCGGTAGATGCCAATGTCCTCATTTTCTCGAGGATCAAAGAAGAATTGGCCAATGGTATGCCGCCGCAGTCGGCCATCAACGCAGGTTATGACCGGGCGTTTGTATCAATTCTCGATGCTAACCTGACCACCCTGATAGTGGCGGTTATTCTCTACACTATTGGCTCGGGGCCTGTGCAAGGTTTTGCTGTCACGCTCTCCATCGGGATTTTGACATCAATGTTTACGGCTATCGTGGGAACCAGAGCGTTGGTCAACCTGATCTACGGCGGTCGCGCCATCAAGAAAGTCTGGATTTAGGAGCTGGCCATGACGACCCAACGTATTCTCAATTTTATGGGTGGCCGCAAATTGGCTGTTGCCTTCTCCCTGACGCTGATCCTGTGCTCGTTTCTCTCCCTGGCCACGAAAGGGTTGGTCTTTGGGCTGGATTTTACTGGCGGCACTCAGATTGAAGTGGGGTACCCCTCTCCGGCAGATTTGTCCGTAGTCCGTAACCAGCTGAGTAGCAGTGGTTTCGAAAACCCGGTAGTAGTTTACTTTGGCTCAGAAAGTGATGTGCTTGTCCGTATGCAGGGTAAACCTGATGAAGGTGTTGCCGAGGCTGTTCTGAAATCGCTGGATCCTGAAGACCAAGGAATACTGGAAGTCCGCCGCGTGGACTATGTAGGCCCTCAAGTGGGTGATGAGCTGCGTGAAGATGGCGGTCTGGGGATGTTGGCGGCACTGGCAGTGGTGATGCTATATGTAGCGATCCGCTTTCAGTATAAATTTGCCATAGGTGCGGTGGTGGCATTGATTCACGACGTCATCATTACCTTGGGCTTCTTTTCTGTCACGGGTCTTGAGGTTGACTTGACTGTATTGGCTGCCGTTCTAGCGGTGATCGGCTATTCGTTGAACGATACAATCGTTGTGGCGGACCGTATCCGAGAAAATATTCGCCTGTTGCGTGCGACAGAACTAGTCGACGTGATCAATGAGTCTCTTACCCAGACGTTGGGCCGCACAGTGATCACATCATTGACCACCATTCTAGTGTTAATAGCACTTTTCGTGTTTGGTGGTGAGTTGATCCATAACTTTTCCATTGCCCTTATCGTGGGGATCGTCATCGGTACCTATTCTTCCGTCTATGTGGCGGCAAATACGTTGTTATTGATGGGGCTGAAAAGAGAAGATCTGCTGCCGCCGGAAAAAGAGGGTGACGAGTTTGATGGACTGCCCTGAGGCGGTTTATGGTGACTAACTAATACTGACATTAAGAGCTTGACAGCAGATTTTTTTGCTTGCGCGGTTTGGCTGGCCGCTGTTAAAGTTCTTCTTGCGGGTGTCTGAAGTGCCCGTAATTTCTACCGCTGACCTGATGGGTTGGCAACAAAGTGTTTACGAGGATGATATGTCAGATTTAGTTACCGGTACCGTTAAATGGTTTAACGAAGAAAAAGGATATGGCTTCTTGGCTCAGGAAGGCGGCAAGGATGTATTTGTTCATTTTAGTGCTATCAACGGTACTGGCCGTCGCACACTGTTTGAAGGTCAGCAGGTTTCTTTTGAGGTCACTCAAGGCCAGAAAGGCCCTCAGGCCCAAAACGTCACCGTTATTGCCTAAGGCTTTAACGGCAGTGAGCTAAAAAAATGCCAGCTTAAGCTGGCATTTTTTGTTCTTTTCTCATCAAAAGCGGATTTCCATTTCAGGTCATTCGTGGACTTTCTATTTTCTGAATGGCGGCGGGCTGCCCTCAGCCATCAACGCCAGTAGTCCCATGCTACCAGTACCAGTTCCGGATACCAGTTTTTGCCATAACTGCCGTTGTAGCGAGCCAGTGCCGGCGTCAGATTGCCGTTTTCCATGTCGAGATAATATTTCAGGATGGTGCAGCCATAGCGCAAATTGGTCTCCACCTGAATGAGATTGTCTTCCGCTCTACCAATTTCCTTTTTCCAGAATGGCATGACCTGCATTAATCCTTGGGCGCCAGCTCTGGAAACTGCGTAGGGATCGAAGCGGCTTTCGATCTGGATGACGGCCAAGACAACTTCTGGAGACAGTCCTGCCCGTGTGGCAGCGCGGTGGATCTTGCGCAGCAGTTCCAGGCGTTCTCGGTCTTCGTGGATGTATTTTTCCAGTTGGCTGGATTTTGCCATCAGCCAAACTTCGGCATCAAAGCGGTCTTCGAAGCTGTCTGCCTGAGCAATGGTGGATTTAAGCAGCGCCACCAGATTTTGGTCTATTTCCTGTTCGGCCAGCGCGGGGAAAGGGCAGGCGAGGAGGGCGGTTAGCCCTCCAGTCACAAACCATTTTCCCGCCGCTTTGATCATCTGATGGCCTTTGACAAAAACGCGACCAGTTCGCTGAGAGGAATGTTTTGGTTCTCGCCGTCCCGGCGCTGGCAGTATTCCACTTCTCCCTGTTCGAGCCCCCGGTCGCCTACGACGATGCGGTGAGGAATGCCGACCAATTCGATATCTGCCAGCATCACCCCGAGGCGCGCCTTCTCTTCATCCATAAATAACACATCAAAACCGGATTGTTGAAGATCGGCATACAGTTTTTCACAGGTTTTACGAACTTGTTCCGATTTGTGCATATTGATTGGCACCAGCGCAATCTGGAAAGGTGCCAGTGCATCAGGCCAGATAATGCCTTTGTCATCATGATTCTGCTCAATAGCTGAGGCAACGACCCGGCTGACACCGATGCCGTAGCAGCCCATGATCATGACTTGCTCTCGGCCTTCTTCGTTGAGCACCTTGGCATTCATGGCTTCGCTGTATTTGGTGCCAAGCTGGAAAATATGGCCCACTTCAATGCCGCGTTTGATCTCCAGCGTACCTTTGCCATCTGGGCTGGGGTCGCCAGGTAATACATTGCGGATGTCGGCTACTTCATCCAGTGGGCAATCACGTTCCCAGTTGACCCCAGTGAGATGGATGCCATCGCGGTTGGCACCGCACACAAAGTCTGCCAAATGTGCGGCGCTGCGGTCGGCAATTACTGGCATCTTCAGGCCAACAGGGCCAATAGATCCGACGCTACAGCCTAGAGCCTGTGTTACCTGTTCCTCGCTGGCGAAGGTCAGTGGTGCCAAGACTCCACGCAGTTTTTCTGCTTTGATCTCGTTGAGGTCGTGGTCGCCACGTAGCACCAGAGCGACCAGCGGCGCCTCTTCGTCATCGCCCAGCACGATCAGTGTTTTGGCCACCTGATTGGCAGCGACGTCCAGATACTGACTGACTTGTTCTATGCTGTGTTGACCGGGGGTGGCCACTTCCTGCATATCGGCCTCGGGGGCGGGCCGCAGCCCGGCCGGGGCAAGGGCTTCAGCCATTTCCACATTGGCGGCGTAATCGCTTTCGGTGGAGAAGGCGATGTCGTCTTCCCCAGAGGTCGCCAGCACGTGAAATTCGTGGGAGTGGCTGCCCCCGATGCTACCGGTGTCTGCCAGTACCGGACGGAAATCCAATCCCAGACGGGTGAAAATGGCGCTGTAGGCGGCATGCATCACGTCGTAGGTCTGTTGCAGGCTGGCCTGGTCGGTGTGGAACGAGTAGGCATCCTTCATGAGAAATTCACGGGCGCGCATGATGCCAAAGCGAGGGCGAATTTCATCACGAAATTTGGTCTGGATCTGGTAGAAGGTGGCTGGTAGTTGCTTGTAACTACGGATCTGGTTGCGCACCAGGTCGGTGATCACTTCTTCGTGGGTAGGGCCGAGGCAGAACGAGCGATCATGGCGGTCGCTCATGCGCAGTAGCTCCGGACCATACTGTTCCCAGCGCCCTGATTCTTGCCACAGTTCGGCAGGCTGAGTGACGGGCATCAATACTTCCTGGGCTCCGGCGCGGTCCATCTCTTCCCGCACGATGGCCTCCACTTTGCGGAGTACCCGCAGGCCCAGAGGCAGCCAATTGTAGAGTCCCGCGGCCAGTTTTCGGATCATTCCGGCGCGGATCATCAACTGGTGACTGATGACTTCGGCGTCGGCCGGTGTTTCTTTCTGGGTGCTTATCAGGTACTGACTGGCTCGCATGGTCTATTCTTTACCTTGGAGGTTAGAGGGAAAGGCGCTATTTTACGGCGCTGCCCGCTTCGGGTACAGAATAAGAGGTCGCCAAATGTTTGAACTCCATTCTCGTCTCGCCGCTGATACTATTATTGTCGGCGACTTTGCGCTCAGTCGTCTGCTACTGCATCGTGATGCAAATTATCCCTGGTTTATTCTGGTGCCCCGCCGCGAAGATATCACCGAGATCTACCACCTTTCCGAGGATGATCGCCAGCAATTGATTCGTGAGTCCTGCCTGCTGGCAGAATCTCTGGTGGATGTGTTTTCTCCTGACAAGATCAATATTGCCACCCTGGGCAATATGGTGCCGCAATTACACATGCATCACGTGGTTCGCTATAAGTGTGACGGTGCCTGGCCTAATCCTATTTGGGGTGTGTTGCCGCCGCTCCAGTACAGTAATAATTTGTTGCATGAACGTCTTGAAGCGATTGCCAACGTACTGGAGGGACCCGATTTCGCTCATCATGTCGACTAGTCAGAAAGTTCTGGCCTGAAGGCCTCTTTGCCGACGCTTTCGCCAGAACTCCTCCCAGATTCAATCTTCTAGCCCCCGTTTTACTGGGGTATAATGCGCCGCTTTTATCAGGGGGCATTTTGCCCGGTTATTGAGTGGGGTGTTGTTTATGCCTATTTATGGTTACCAGTGTCAGTCCTGCGGCCACGAAATGGAGGCCTTGCAGAAGATCAGCGACAGTCCCTTAGTTGAATGTCCTGCCTGTCATGAGGCTGCGCTCCAAAAGCAGCTTTCTGCTGCTGGCTTTAGGCTCAGTGGTAGCGGGTGGTATGAAACGGACTTCAAAAAGGGCGGTCGGAAAAATCTGGCGGGGGAGCAGTCTTCCGAAAGTAAGGCGGCTAAACCCTGCCAGACAACAGGTTCTTGCCCCAGCGCTTGATCTCTATGCCTGAAGAGGCCATGCCGGATCCTGCCCCGGCTCCATCCATTTAATACAGGAAAATAGAATGCGTACAAATTATTGCGGTGTGCTCGGCACTGAACACATCGACCAGGAAGTGACACTCTGCGGCTGGGTGGACCGTCGACGGGACCATGGGGGTGTTATCTTCGTTGATTTGCGCGACAGAGAAGGCATTGTGCAGGTGGTGTTCGATCCCGATTGTGGTGAACACTTTGCTGTCGCTGACAGGGTGCGTAGCGAGTATGTTTTAAAGGTGCGTGGACGTGTGCGCGCGCGTACACAGGAGACTGTGAACCCGGATATGGCCACTGGCCAGGTCGAAGTTTATGGCTTGGGTGTGGAAATCCTGAACAGTTCTGAAACACCACCCTTCCCGCTGGATCAGCACAACAAAGTGGGCGAGGACGTGCGTCTCCGCTACCGCTATCTTGATCTGCGCCGCCCGGAAATGCTCAACAATATGCGTTTTCGTTCACGGGTAACCAACGTGATCCGAAATTTTCTCGATGATCGCGGCTTTTTGGATATTGAAACGCCCATCCTGACCCGTGCCACACCGGAAGGTGCCCGCGATTATCTGGTGCCCAGTCGTACACACGATGGCAAATTCTTCGCGCTACCCCAATCACCTCAACTATTTAAACAGTTGCTGATGGTGTCCGGTATTGACCGTTACTACCAAGTCGCTAAGTGTTTTCGGGATGAAGATCTGCGGGCAGATCGTCAGCCAGAGTTTACTCAGGTGGATGTGGAGCTGTCTTTTACCACCGAAGAAGAGATCATGGCCATCAACGAGGAAATGATCCGCACGCTGTTTCAGGAAGTTCTGGATATTGATTTGGGCCACTTCCCGCGTATGCCTCACAGCGAGGCGATTCTGCGCTACGGCAGTGACAAACCTGACCTGCGTATTCCTCTGGA
This sequence comes from uncultured Porticoccus sp., assembly GCA_947259505.1. Classification (GTDB taxonomy): domain Bacteria; phylum Pseudomonadota; class Gammaproteobacteria; order Pseudomonadales; family Porticoccaceae; genus Porticoccus. The sequence goes on from CAMYLT010000003.1 coordinate 244,762, forward strand.
ACTGGTCGAAATCAAGGATCTGATGGCCGGGGTGGAATTTAAAGTCTTCTCCGGTCCCGCCAATGATCCCAAGGGCCGCGTCACCGCACTGAAAGTTCCCGGTGGTAATGAGATTAGTCGTAAGCAGATTGATGACTACACCAAATTTGTTGGCATCTATGGTGCCCGTGGGCTGGCCTACATCAAGGTGAACAACAAGGATGACCTGGAAGAAGGGCTGCAATCGCCGATCGTGAAGTTCCTTCCCTTAGACGTTAGGGCTGGCATTCTGGAGCGCACTGCTGCAGAAAACGGTGATTTGATTTTCTTCGGCGCAGACAACCGAAAAGTCGTTACTGAGGCTTTGGGTGCCCTGCGTTGCAAGTTGGGCGCGGATCTTAATCTTTACACCTGTGCCTGGGCACCGTTGTGGGTGGTGGATTTCCCGATGTTCGAGGAAGATGATCAAGGTGGCTGGACCTCCCTGCACCACCCCTTTACCCGTCCTGCTTGCACCCCGGAAGAACTCCAGGCGGATCCCGAAGCAGCACTGTCCATCGCCTATGACATGGTGCTGAATGGCACTGAGTTGGGCGGCGGATCGATCCGTATCCACAACCCGGATATGCAGCGAGCGGTGTTCAAGATATTGGGTATCAGTGACGAGGAAGCGGATGAGAAGTTCGGCTTCCTGGTCGATGCCCTGAAATTTGGCTGTCCACCCCATGGTGGCCTGGCCTTTGGCCTGGATCGCCTGATCATGTTGATGACCGGCAGCCAGTCCATTCGCGATGTGATCGCCTTCCCGAAAACCCAGACCGCGGCATGTCTCTTGACCAATGCCCCGGGTGGGGTGGATAACAAACAATTGCGCGAACTCAATATTCGTCTGCGCGAAAAACCGCAACAAGAGGGCTGAGCCGGGAGGCTCAGTCACCGTTTAGAGACGGCAGAATAATAAATCGGGCGCACTGATGCCCGATGCAGTTGAAAGTGGAGGTTTCTGTTTATGGCAGGTCACAGTAAATGGGCCAACATCAAACACCGCAAGGCGGCCCAAGACGCCAAACGGGGCAAGATTTTTACCAAACTGATCAGGGAGTTGGTGGTCGCCGCGAAGACCGGCGGCGGTGTTCCGGAAGATAATCCCCGTCTGCGCGCCGCGATCGACAAGGCGCTCGCCAATAACATGAAACGCGACACCATCGATAAGGCGATCGCCCGCGGTGCCGGTGCCGATGATGCTGAGAATTACGAAGAGATCACCTATGAGGGTTACGGTGTTGGTGGCATTGCAGTACTCGTGGAGTGCATGACAGACAATCGCAACCGCACGGTTTCCGATGTGCGCCATGCCTTCAGCAAGCGCGGTGGCAATTTGGGTACCGACGGCTCAGTTGCGTACCTGTTTGCGCGCACGGGACAGATAAGCTATCCCCCTGGCGCCGACGAAGATAAGATCCTGGAAGTCGCACTGAATGCAGGTGCCGAAGATGTGTTGATCCATGATGATGGTTCCCTCGATGTACTTACAGCTTGGGAAGATTTTTCTGCCGTGAAAGAAGCGCTGGAAGCAGCGGAATTGGAATCGGAGAATGCTGAGGTGACCATGCTCGCATCCACAACAGTATCGCTTGATAAAGAGGCTGCAGAAAAACTGCTGGCCTTGGTCGATCATCTGGAAGATCTGGATGATGTGCAAAATGTCTACACCAATGCAGATATCTCAGAGGAGGTGATGGCTGAGTTCGACTGATTCAATCTCAGTGTGTTATTTCTATGGAGAGGAAAACATGCTGTAGAAATCGCTGTTCGGTGGGGTAACAAAGGCGGTCAGGGTGGCCGCCTTTTTCATGCCCGCCGGTCTGCGGAGAGCGTTCAGGGCTTGTTTTTTTGTATCAGTAATATACTGTAGCAATATACAGTATTGATGGGAAAAAGCATGACTCTGATTCTTGGCATTGACCCCGGTTCTCGCAAGACTGGCTTTGGACTGATTGATTCAGTTGGCGCCAAAACAGAATACATCACCAGCGGCATTATCCGCCTGCCGGAGGGTCCGCTGCCGGAACGATTGAAGATTATTTTTGACAGCCTCTCCACCATAATTGAGCAATACCATCCGGTCTCCATGGCAGTAGAAGATATCTTTTTTGCCCGCGATCCCCGGGCCGCGCTGAAGCTTGGCCAAGCACGGGGGGCAGCTATTGTCGCCGGTGTTAATGGTGGGCTGGCCGTGGCTGAATATGCTGCCCGTTCCGTCAAACAGTCTGTGGTGGGCAACGGCGCCGCCACCAAAGAACAGGTTCAATATATGGTTACCAGGTTACTCCATTTGCCCTCGGCACCAGCAGAGGATGCAGCCGATGCACTAGCTGTGGCGCTGTGTCATGCGCGCACCTTGGTGACGACGGCCAATATGGCTACACGTATCCATTATTCACGTGGTCGCATGAAGTCGCTGCCTGCCGGTCAAGATAAGCAAGGGGGCGGCATTAAATGATTGGAAGAATTAACGGCATTCTCGTTGAGCGCCAAGCTCCCGAACTGTTGATAGATGTGCAGGGAGTGGGTTATGAAGTGCAGGTGTCACTGACTACCTTTTTTGAATTGCCGGCACCGGGCGAACCTGTGGTGCTCCATACACATTTTGTGGTGCGCGAGGATGCCCAGCAGCTCTATGGTTTTGCCGACCGAATCGAACGTGAGCTTTTTCGTCATCTGATTAAAGTCAGTGGTGTCGGTCCTAAATTGGCGCTTACCATCCTCTCCGGTATGAATGCCACCGAATTTGTGCGCAGGGTACAGGACAATGATGTGGCCACCCTGGTCAGGTTGCCGGGGGTGGGCAAGAAAACAGCCGAACGACTGATCGTGGAAATGCGCGATCGTCTGAAAGATTTTGCCGTTGGTGCACCCCAAACGATGCCTCGCTCGCCGGAGAGAGATCTGTCTGACAATATTCAGGAAGCCGAGAGTGCACTGGTGGCATTGGGTTACAAACCCCAGGAAGCTGCGCGCATGGTGAATGCTGTAGCCAATGAAGGGCAAACCAGTCAGGAATTGATTCGTCTGGCCCTGAAAAGCATGGTTAAAAGCTAAGCGGAGCAATATATACTGGCCACCATGATCGAGACCGACCGACTGATTTCCCCTGAAGCCTCCATCCAGGAAGATCGTTTTGACCGCGCAATTCGCCCCTTGTGTCTCGCCGACTATGTCGGCCAGCAGGCGGTGCGGGAGCAGCTGGAGATTTTTATCGGCGCGGCCCGCAAGCGTGGGGAGCCACTGGACCACACTCTGGTATTCGGTCCCCCTGGATTGGGTAAAACCACGTTGGCACATATTATTGCCAATGAGCTTGGTGTGGCGTTGAAAACCACATCCGGACCGGTGTTGGAAAAGGCTGGCGATCTGGCGGCGCTGATGACCAATCTGGAACCTGGGGATGTGTTGTTCATTGATGAAATTCATCGTCTCAGCCCGGTGGTGGAAGAAGTGATCTACCCGGCGATGGAAGATTTCCAGCTTGATATCATGATTGGCGAAGGCCCCGCAGCGCGGTCGATTAAACTGGATTTACCACCTTTCACCCTGGTGGGGGCGACGACCAGAGCCGGATTGTTGACATCGCCACTGCGGGATCGCTTCGGTATTGTGCAGCGGTTGGAATTTTATTCTGTGGAAGAGCTGAGCCATATCGTCTATCGCTCCGCTGGTATTCTCGGCGTCAATATGGATCGAGAAGGAGCCTTTGAGATTGCCCGGCGTTCCAGAGGAACACCTCGCATTGCAAACCGTTTGTTACGCAGGGTGCGCGATTTTGCTGAAATGAAGGCAGACGGTGATATAAATGCCGAGGTGGCAGATCTGGCGCTCAATATGCTAAACGTCGATGCCAAGGGTTTCGACCATATGGACCGGAGGCTATTGCTGACGATCATGGAGAGATTTGATGGTGGCCCTGTAGGCATAGAAAGCCTTGCCGCGGCGATCAGTGAAGAGCGCGGCACTATCGAGGACGTGTTAGAGCCTTATCTGATCCAGCAGGGCTACGTGACTAGGACGCCCAGGGGGCGGATGGTGACACGGTTAGCCTACGAGCATTTTGGTTTGCAAAGCCCAGAAAAAGTGAACAGGCCACTGGATTTAACGGATAAATGACCAAAGAATACTGTCTACCCATTCGCGTCTACGTAGAAGATACCGACGCGGGGGGCATTGTCTACTATGCCAATTACCTGAAATACCTGGAGCGGGCTCGCACTGAACTGATGCGGTCACTGGGCTATGACAAGCCGGCGCTGTTCAATGGGATGCAGTTCGTGGTGCATTCAGTGGAATTGAAATACCGCGTTCCGGCGTTACTGGACGATGAAATTATTGCCACCGCCCGGCTGGTGGGAGTGACCAGAACATCGTTCACCATCGCCCAGACAGTAAAGCGCGGTGAACAAGTTTTAGTGGAGGGTGTGGTGCGGGCCGCTTGTATAGATCACCAATCCAAGCGGCCAGTCGCCATTCCTTCAGACATGATGCAGACCCTCAAGGCTGCCCTTTAACAGAGTAACGGGAGTATTTTGGTGAACGAACATTTATCCCTGTGGAGCCTGATAGCCAATGCCACGCTGCTGGTGCAGTTTGTCATGCTGTTGCTGTTTTTCGCGTCCATGATCTCCTGGGTGATGATCGTGCAGCGTGGTCTCTACCTTAGGAACGCGGCCAATACGTTGCGGGAGTTTGAGGATAACTTCTGGTCCGGCATCGATCTCAACCAGCTATATCACGATTCTGGTGCACAGGGTGCCGTGGAAGGGCTGTCCAGCATTTTTCGGGCAGGTTATCGGGAATTTAACCGTATGACGCAGCAGGGTGGTGTTGACCCCGATGCGGTAATGGACGGAGCAGAACGTTCCATGCGCGTGGCGCTCTCCAGAGAGGAGGAACGGCTAAATCGCAATCTGCCATTCCTTGCCAGCGTCGCATCCGTCAGCCCTTATATCGGGTTGTTCGGTACAGTGTGGGGCATCATGAATGCATTCCGCGGTTTGGCCACTGTTCAGCAGGCGACACTGGCGACCGTGGCGCCGGGTATCTCTGAGGCGCTGATTGCCACGGCTATGGGTCTGTTTGCCGCGATCCCTGCGGTGCTGGCTTACAATCGTTACTCCGCATCTGCGGACAGTATTTACAGCAGTTATGAAACCTTTGCCGAGGAGTTTTCCAGTATTCTCCATCGCCGTGTTCACGGTGATTGAGTATGAAGAAACCCCGGCAAAAACATCGGCTGGTCGCAGAAATCAATGTGGTGCCATACATTGATGTGATGCTGGTGCTGCTGATTGTCTTTATGGTGACGGCTCCATTGCTCATGCAGGGGGTTAAGGTGGAACTGCCGCAAGCCCCGTCTGCGCCATTGGAAGACAAGGATCTCGAGCCGTTGATTGTGTCGATCAAGGCGGATGGTTCTTATTACCTGGATTTAGGTAATGGCAAGAATGAACTGCAGTCACTGCAGGTAATTATTGAGAAAGTAAACAAAGTCATGGGGGTACAGCCGAAAACACCGGTTCTGGTCTGGGGTGATAAGTCGGTGGACTACGGCACAGTGGTGAAATTGATGAGCGAACTCCAGGGTGCGGGTGCGCCTTCGGTGGGACTGGTTACTGAACCACCGGGACGAAATTAACAGCCGTGTTTTCGGGGAGAGCCTCTTCATACACAGTGGCCATTTTGGTCAGCCTGTTGCTGCACGTCGGCGTGGTGACGCTGATGGTGTTTCATTGGGAGCCAGAGCATAAGCAGCGCAAAATCGCGCAGCCAAAATATGTGCAGGCAAAATTACTGACCCTTGAGCAAAAAGCCAAGCCACAACCAAAACCGGTGGCCAAGCCTAAGCCAGCTCCCAAGCCTGCGCCGAAGCCCTCGCCAAAGCCTAAACCCAAGCCCGTGGTCAAACCGGCACCCAAGCCGACCCCAAAACCGGTGGCCAAACCAGTGCCCAAGCCGACGCCGAAACCGGTGTCCAAGCCGCAGCTGGATAAAAAACAGCTACAGCAGGAATTGGCCAGTGCCCTGGCTCAGGAAGAGGAGTTTCTGGCAGCTGCCAATGATGAAGAAGTGGCAACCAGTTATCATGACTACATTTTTGAACGCATCGCTGCCAATTGGAGTCGTCCGCCCAGCGCCCGCAGGGATATGGAGGTGGAGCTGTTGGTGCAGTTAGTGCCCACCGGTCAAGTGATCAGTGTCACCGTGGTGCGATCCAGCGGTAATTCTGCTTTTGATCGATCTGCCGAGCAGGCGGTGTATAAGGTGGGTCGCTTTGAGAAGTTGCAGGAAGTTAAAGATCCGAGAGTGTTCGAAAAATATTTTCGTCGTCTCTCATTGGTATTCAGACCGGATGATTTGAGGTTATAGGTTGTGAGAAGAAAGCAAGGGTTACTGATCTCGCTATCAATGATACTGCTGTTGTGGTTGTCCCCGGCGGTGGCCGAGTTCACTATTGAAATTACCCAGGGAATGGACAACCCCACGCGTATTGCTATTTCGCCGATCACGCAGGGCGGTCGAGCGCTCTCTGAGGATGTGAGTAATATTGTGTCGGCCGATTTGGAGCGAAGCGGGCTGTTCAGCTCCATTCCCCGTCAGAACATGTTGTCGTTCCCGGCCACACTCAAGGATGTTTATTTGCGTGACTGGCGCATTCTCGGTGCTGAGTATCTGGTGGTAGGGGAGGTTATAGATCGCGGTGGTCGCTATCAGATTACCTTCAGTTTGCAGGAAGTAACCGGGGGGCGTAATGTTTTTACCAAGGTGGTTGATGGCACCCCCGCACAGATTCGTGATATGTCCCACCATATTAGCGATCAAGTCTATGAGGCAATTACCGGCATACCCGGGGCATTTTCGACACGGGTCGCCTATGTGACGGCATACCCGCTTAATGGTCGTATGAACTTCCGTTTGATGGTGTCCGATGCAGATGGTTTCCGTGAGCGGATGTTGCTGGAGTCCAAACAGCCAATTATGTCCCCGGCATGGTCACCCGATGCCAGAGAGCTGGTATATGTTTCCTTTGAAACTGGCCGACCGGCGATTTTTCGCCAGCAGCTGGCTAGTGGTACCCGTGAGCAGTTAACGAATTTCCGTGGTTTGAACGGTGCGCCGTCCTGGTCGCCGGATGGGCGCAAGCTGGCTCTGGTGCTATCCAAGGACGGCAATCCGGAAATTTATACCTACGATCTCACTACTCGACAGTTCACCCGAGTGACCAGTCACTTCGCCATTGACACAGAGCCAAACTGGACACCCGATGGAAAGTCACTAATATTCACCTCGGACAGGGGCGGTACGCCACAAATTTACAAGTTGGCCATTGCAAGTGGACGGGTAGAACGTTTAACCTTCGCGGGGTCGTACAACGCCAGACCTCGGCTTGCTCCTGATGGGCGTACTTTAGTTATGGTACACCGCGATAATGGCAGTTTTCATATCGCAACACAGGATCTGGTCACGGGCGACCTGAGAGTTTTAACACAAACGTATCTAGATGAGTCCCCAACTGTCGCTCCCAATGGTGCTATGCTACTTTATGCTACCAAACAAGGTGACAAGGGAGTACTGGCGGCTGTTTCGCTAGATGCGGGTGTGAAATTTTTATTGCCAGCACGGTTCGGGGATGTCCGCGAGCCAGCCTGGTCACCAAAATAAACAAGCTACATCTAAGTTACAGGAGAAAACAATGAATACTCAACTGCTCAAATATGGCGCGATGGTTACCTTCGTAGCCGCGCTGTTATCGGGCTGTTCAACCACTGGTAGCGATGAAGAGTCTGCTGCTACATCTATGCCGAGCCAATCTGTTTCCACTGGTAGCGTGAGCACCGGCGACGTGAGCGGTTCTACGCTGGGTACTGATAGCGCGGTTCCTCGCGTATTCTACTTCGAGTTCGACAAAGCTGTGTTGAATGCCGAAGCGCGTGCTGCTTTACGCCTTCATGGCGAATGGCTGCGTGCCCACTCTGGTGTCAATATCCGCCTGGAAGGTCATGCTGATGAACGCGGTACGCGTGAATACAACATGGCGTTGGGTGAGCGTCGTGCCAACTCTGTTCGTGACTTCCTGGTTCAGGAAGGCGTGAATGGTGCGGTTATCGAAGTGATCAGTTACGGTGAAGAGAGTCCTGCTGCCATGGGTAGCAATGACTCATCTTGGTCACTGAACCGTCGCGTAGAGATGAAGTAAGGTCTTAAAGGCCACATGAACAGCGCCCGGCGTGAACGTTACGTCGGGCGTTTTGGCTTTTATGCCTGTCTCCAAACCACCAGTGCTGGTTCGGGGGCACTTCTCAACGATCTACTTGTCGAACAAGGTCTGCTTAATTCAGTAGGGGTATGACTCATGCGAGCAACCATTGCCGGTATTCTTCTTTTTACTTTCCTGCTGCCAACGCTTCATGCGGCGGCCCCAGTTTCTGAAATCGGTAGTGCCCCAACTTATACTCCCTCACCTATTCCGGTACCTGTGCCGGTGATGACACCCCCTCAACAATCTGCCCCACCTGCGGGTGATGCACACTATCAGATGCAAATGCTCGAGGATGAGGTGCGTACCTTGCGCGGCATGGTCGAAGAGCTGAATAATGAAGTCAGGCAGCTTAAGGCACGGCAGCTTGAAGATTATATGGATTTGGATCGTCGAGTCAGCGGGCTGGTCTCTGGCGGGGCACCGGCATCTTCGTCTTCCCCTCAAGGTGTTGACCAAACAAGTTCTGCCGTAGAGCCAGTGACTCCGGCAGGAGATGAAACGGCCCATTACACAAATGCCTATAACCAATTAAAGGCAGGCAAGACTGCAGAAGCCACAGCTCTGTTTAAGGAACACATTGCCCTTTACCCCAGCGGTGCCTACACGGCAAATGCGCATTACTGGCTGGGAGAAATTTATCTTTTGCAAAATAAGTTAGAGCCCGCACGCCAGGCATTCAGCACCATAGTTAACAGTTATCCGGCCCACCGCAAAGCTGCTGATGCGACCTTCAAGCTGGGGCAGGTCTATCATATGATGGGCGATAATGTGAAGGCTAAAGCCATGCTGGAAAAAGCGGCAGCTGGTAATGACAATGCTGCCAAACTGGCTCAGCGTTTTCTGCAGCAGAACTTTTAAAGCCAGTTTCACAGTTTAGGCATTTTTCCGTTAAACTGCGCGGTTTGTGCTGCGCAGCATTGCCCCATGGAACAGACGTCCCTTCGAATCACCGAAATTTTTTATTCCCTGCAAGGGGAGTCCTCCACAGTCGGCTTACCGACTGTGTTTGTGCGTCTCACCGGCTGTCCACTGCGTTGCCATTATTGCGACACAGAATATGCTTTCTACGGCGGAGAGCGAAAATCTCTGCAGCAGATCCTGAATGAGGTCGACGCATTTCAAATGCCTCGTGTTTGTGTCACTGGTGGTGAGCCATTGGCCCAAAAAGCCTGCTTGGAACTGTTGTCCACACTCTGTGATCAGGGTTATGCGGTGTCACTGGAAACAGCCGGCGCACTTTCTGTGGCGGAGGTCGACTCCAGAGTAGTGAAGGTAATGGATTTGAAGACGCCGGCGTCGGGGGAGGCCCACCGCAACCTCTATGACAATATCGCCTGCCTGACGGATCAGGATCAGCTAAAGTTTGTCATCTGTGATCGCAGGGATTATGAGTGGGCGCGGCTCAAGCTCGATGAGCTATCGCTGCCTGGACGAGTGGGCGAAATCCTTTTCTCGCCAAGTCATGGCACACTGAATGCTGCTGAGCTGGCTGAGTGGATACTGGCCGATAGGCTCCCTGTCAGATTCCAGCTGCAATTGCACAAACTGTTGTGGAAAGACCAACCGGGACATTGACCGTTGATGAGTGAAATGGACAAAAAAGCTGTGGTGCTGGTATCCGGTGGGCTGGATTCCACTACAGTGCTGGCAATGGCGCGGCAACAGGGTTTTCGTTGCTTTACATTAAGTTTTGACTACGGGCAACGCGCCCAGGCAGAACTGGTGGCAGCCCGTCAGTGCTCAACACAATTAGGTGCGGAGCAGCACAAAGTTGTGAAACTGGATCTGAGGACCATTGGTGGCTCAGCACTGACCGATGATAGCATCAACGTTCCTGAGGAGCAGACGACAGGTATTCCCGTTACCTATGTGCCCGCACGCAATACGGTCTTTCTGTCCATTGCGCTGGGCTGGGCAGAGGTGCTCGAGGCTCAGGATATCTTTATCGGCGTTAACGCAGTGGATTATTCTGGCTATCCGGACTGCCGTCCCGAATATATCGAGGCATTTGAAAAGATGGCAAATCTTGCCACGAAGGCCGGTGTCGAGGGTAAATACCTGCGCATTAATAAGCCATTGATTCACCTGACCAAGGCTGAAATTATTCAGGAGGGTATAGCAGCAGGTGTTGATTATGCGCAGACGGTTTCCTGTTATCAGGCTACAGAGGATGGTTTGGCCTGCGGGAAGTGCGACAGCTGCCGACTGCGTAAGGCCGGGTTTGATCAGGCGGGCATTACCGACCCAACCCGTTATATTTCAGCGAAATAAATACTTGATTTTTGATCGCCCATAAGTAAGATATGCGCCTCTTCCAAGGGTCGTTAGCTCAGTTGGTAGAGCAGTTGGCTTTTAACCAATTGGTCGCTGGTTCGAATCCAGCACGACCCACCAAACAAATAAAAAGGCCACCCCATCGGGGTGGCCTTTTTATTTGTTTGGTCATTTGTTTCAGGCTTGTTCGCTAAAGTGTGGTTCGACAGCCTCCGTCAAGAGTTTGGACCGAGAGGCCGGGGGGCAAAACAGTTATAAACTGTTTTGAGTCAATCCAGCACGACCCACCATGTAGGTAAAGGAACCCTCAGTGCATCCCTTTGTGCATCTCCACTAGATATCTCTACCGGGTTGATGTCCCCCTCTTGCCCCTTTTAGTATCACAGACCGAACACAGTGGTTGCCAAGTAACTGTTATAGCCAATGTAAGCGGCCAGCAGGATTGCGCCTTCGAATCGATTGATGCGGCCGGGTCCTCGAAAGCCGAAGCAGAACACAAACAGGGATAGCGTTAGTCCTGCCATCACCAACACGTCACGGGTCAATACTTCAGGGCCAACCCCCATTGGGTGTATGGCACCAGCGATACCAACAACTGCCAGCGTGTTGAATATATTGGAGCCAAGCACGTTGCCGAGGGCGATATCGTGTTCACCTTTGCGCGTGGCGATCAGTGAGGAGGCCAGCTCTGGCAATGAAGTGCCCACAGCGATGATGGTCAGGCCGATGATAAGGTCGCTGACCCCCAGTCCTTGAGCGATATCTACTGCGCCCCATACCAATAGACGAGAGCTGGCAACCAGCAGAATCAGCCCCCCGGTCAGCCGCAACAGGGCTTGACGAAGTGGCATGGCACTGATTGCCAGCTCTTCGGCCACTTCATTGCCAAGAACATCTCCTTTGTTGCGTAGCCCTTGGTGAATACTCCAACCCATTAGAACGGTGAATACTGCGAGCAACACCCAGGCATCTGTGCGCGATACCTCGCCATCCCAGAGTTGAAAGGCTGCCAGGGCGGTAAGGATTATCAGAATGGGCAATTCTTTACGCAGTACTTTGGAGTGCACGGCGATAGGGCTGATCAGTGCCGTGACGCCGAGTACCAAGGCTATATTAGTGATGTTGGAGCCGTAGGCGTTACCCAGTGCTATGCCGGGATTGCCCTGTGAAGCAGCTAGGGCAGAGACCACCATCTCCGGTGCGGATGTCCCAAAGCCCACAATGACCATGCCGATCAGCAAGGGCGGCATACCGAAATAGCGGGCTGTGGAGGCGGCACCATCGACGAACTGATCTGCGCTCCAAACGAGGATAACAAGTCCTGTGAGAACGGCTAGTACGGGGATAAGCATAGAAATCTCTGGTTAATGTGATTTTGGCGTAAGGCGAATGGAGCAGAATGATCTTACCCGGCAGGTTAAATGGCAACCTTTTGTTGTGCTGCGCGCTTTTTGGGTGCTTTAGCGGCTGTTTATTTCATTTCTACCGACAATTATAGAGCGGAGGAATATCCGTTCTGGGATTAACCACTTTTGGGGCGTGATGTCATCAGACTGAACGCTAGTCCGGCTGCGAGGGCAACAGCACCCATGCTAAATGCCTCGGTGAGGGTTCCCCCTCGGGATAACCAATACTTTGTCAGCCAAGGACCAGCGATTTGTGCCAGGCCATAGAGTGCGATTAGCGCTGCCGAGAGTCTTGGCCCCTGATGTGGCTGAAGGGCGCGGCCAATGCGTTGGGTGAGTAATACGGTGCCTAGAAAGGTCCCTCCCACCAGTACGCCGCAACAAATGATGCCGACCGGTCCATTAAGAAATACAGCGGCAAGAACTCCTGTCAGTTGCACCATAAAGTTGAGTCGAAGTGCTGGCAGGTCGCCGAGTTTTGAACCCAAGTAGTTCCAGAGCCAGGCTGAGGGAATAGTGGCGAGTGCGACAATCAACCAGGACCCGCCTGTTAACCAGTGCCCCTTGGGCAGACTCAAGCTGGCCAGCAGGGGCAGGAAGGTCATCGGTAGAATATAGCCCAGACCGGCACCAGCGTAGGAGAGAAACAGTGGCAGGCTCGCCCGGGTCAGTAGAGCATTTCCTGCGGCACTCCGATCGGTACTGGTATGTACTGAGTCGGGAATATCCAGTCTTACCAGCTGCCTGCCGCCCCACCAAACCAGTGGTAGAGACGCAAGGGCCGCCGGCCACCAACGAGCGGGCCCTTCCAGCCAATCACGTGTTGTGCTCACCAGGATGCTGGACAGCAACAATCCAACACCGACGCCGAGATACACAAGGCCGCTCAGGGCAGCCCGATTGCGGGACACCAGCCATTCCAGAATCAGCGCCGGAGCCTGGACAAATACAATGCCGTTAGCGATTCCGTTCAGGCAGCGGGTGATCCCGAGAACAGCAGGTTGTTCCAGCTGTGTCTGCCCCAGCGTGGTAATGGAATGGGCGAGCAGGGCAAGGGGCAGAATGATTCGTATCTGAGGAATACTGTGCCAGCGCACGGCCAACAGTGCGCCCAACAAGTAACCTAAGTAATTCCAAGTGGCGATGGCTGCGCCCTGTTCCGTTGTCAGCATGCCGTCGCTGATAAAATAGGGTAGCAATGGCGTGTAGACGAATCTGCCGAGGGTATGGACAACCAGCAATACGACGCCACCCGCCAACAAGGCGGTGTAAATGTTCCCTTGTGGTGGCGCCATTGGTTGCTGGGAGTGATTCATGATGTCGGCCTTTCTGTGCTGGCTTGCTCAGTGTGGTGTGGTGTGGTGTGGTGTGGTGAGGATGGTTCTTGCCTGGGGGAAAGGTAAGATGCGGAGGAGCGATAACGATTCAGGGCAAACTTACTCCGTTTTCACCCACTTTTTCAACGGCCGGTTGATAATGCTGCTTTGCCGACTGTTGCAGCCAGTATTGGGATAGGTCAGTATCTTTTAGTTGGCCTACACCCGTTTCATACATGACAGATAATGCGTACTGGGCCTCTGCATTTCCGCCTTCTGCCGCTATTTTAAATAATTCTCCGGCGCGATTGATGTCTTGTTCTACTCCGAGCCCAGTCTCGTAGAGCCAGGCCAAACGGGTCATGGCGACGTAATCGGGCGGGGAGGCCTCCGCCATCTCGATCAATAGTTCCCGGGCCTGATCCACCTCGCCTTTTGCAATTAACTGCCTGACTTTCAGCATGGGGTCATCTGATGTACTGCCTCCGAGGCTGATGGATTTCAGCATCTCGGAGGCGTCCTCATCGCCGTCCAGAGCGGCGATGGTCAGCCAGTGGGTCGCTGTTTCGGCGCTCACCAGATCGGGGTAGTTCATATGCATGAGGCCCACCTGATAGGCACCTGCACGACTACCCTTATCGGCGGCCTGCAGGTAGTAATCCCTGGCTTGGAGAAGGTCTTTTTCAACCCCCATGCCCTGTTCGTACAAAATGCCCATATTGAATGCCGCCTCGCCGCTGCCTTTGCCGGTAATGTGCAGCCACATCTCCCGGGCCACCTCGTAGTGGGCCATCTTGAATTCCGCGTAGGCCAGATAGAGCTGCATTTTTGGTTCTGCGGCATGGAATTCTTCAGACAGTTCCACCTCTGCCTGTGCGCAGAGCGATACCAGTAATGTGATCAGCAATATTCGGGTCTTGGCAAACATAGCAATTACTCGGGCTGACAATAGGTTCACTATAGAGCATTGAAACAGCCTGCCTGCCAAAGTGCCACGGTGCTTTAGTCCAAAGAGGTAGGAGATGTCTTCCAACCGGTTTAGGGATGATGTGGCGATTGAAATACTATGTTCAGGGGACTGCCACTCCGACCCGTATTGGATTCACAATGACTGGGACTTTAGTTGGCTGGAAGAGGGTTAAGTACCACGTCGGCTGGTTGTTGATATGACTTCTCTGGCTTGACTGGACGAGCCAAGTTGGACCAGAAGTGCTAGTGAACATCTCAGGAAGTTGTCCGGTAGGGCAAGAGACTAAATTAGGTACGCTGGCCTCATTCGGGTCGCTGTATATGTTGCACAGGCCCATGTCAGCGAGTATTGTTGCCTGAAAGTGTTTGGTATTAGGTGAGGAATCCACTTGAAGCCAACCGATATAATAAAAGACAAAGAGTACTTCCACCGGGTCGTCGACTGTCAGTTTGCCTGCCCAGCTCATACCCCTGTTCCTGAATATATTCGCCTGATCGCGCAGCAGCGATACACAGAAGCCTACATGATCAACTGGGAATCCAATGTGTTTCCCGGTGTGCTGGGCCGTACCTGTGATCGCCCCTGTGAGCCAGCCTGCCGTCGGGGTCGAGTTGAGGAAGAGCCGGTTGCCATCTGTCGTTTAAAGCGTGTGGCGGCAGATCATAAAGATGAAATCTCAGCGCATTTGCCAGTTATCCCGACTACTAAAAATGGTCGAAAAATAGCTTTGGTGGGTGCGGGCCCGGCTTCATTGACTGTGGCGAGAGATTTGGCACCCCTCGGCTATGAGCTTCATGTTTACGACGAGCAGAAGAAGGGCGGTGGCTTTATGCGCAGCCAGATACCGTCATTTCGCTTACCTGAATCTGTATTGGATGAAGAAGTCGGTTATATCCTCGATATGGGGCTCGTGACCCACTTCAATAACTACGTGGACAGTCTCCAGGACTTATTGAGCCAGCAGTATGATGCGGTTTTTGTGGGTTCCGGCGCGCCTCGTGGGCGGGACCTGGCCAATCTGCCGGGTCGCCAGGAAGCAGACGATTCGATCCATATAGGCATTGATTGGCTGGCCAGCGTGGCCTTTGAGCACATCGAGACAATCGGCAAACGCGTGGTTGTGTTAGGCGGTGGCAATACCGCCATGGACTGCTGTAGAACGGCCCGTCGTTTGGGTGGAGAAGACGTGAAGGTCATTGTTCGCAGCCCCTACGAAGAAATGAAAGCTTCCCCGTGGGAAAAAGAAGATGCCACCCACGAGGGTATTCCCATCATAGAAAATCACGTGCCCCTGGAGTTTGTCCATGAAGGGGGCAAGTTGGTGGGCATGCGTTTTGAGAAAGTTCAAGCTGTCTACGATGACCATGGCAAGCGTTCCCTGGTGCCCACGGGTGAAGAACCTGTTCTGTATCCCTGTGATGCCGTGTTAGTGGCAATTGGTCAGGAGAATGCCTTTCCCTGGATCGAAAACGACATCGGCATCGAGTTTGACGATTGGGGTATGCCGGTACTGAATCCGCAGACTTATCAGTCATCTCTTTCAAATGTTTTCTTTGGCGGGGATGCGGCATTTGGGCCCAAAAATATTATTACCGCCGTTGCCCAGGGGCATCAGGCAGCCATCTCGATTGACCTGTTCTGCAACGGACAAAAGGTAGAGGAAAGGCTGCCTCCCAGCACTAATCTGGTCAGTCAGAAAATGGGTATTCACGAGTGGAGTTACGATAACGGTATCACCACTGATGACAGAAAAATTGTCCCTTTAGTTGAGCTGACCAGTGCCCTCCAGAACCGTTCTCTGGAAGTGGAGCTGGGATTCGATGTGCAGACAGCCTTTGTTGAAGCACAACGTTGCCTGAACTGTGATGTGCAGACGGTATTCACCGATGACAAATGTATTGAATGCGATGCCTGTGTCGACATCTGTCCCATGGACTGCATCAACTTCATAGAGAATGCCGAAGAGGAAGAGCTTCGGCAAAATATCCGTGTGAAGGCCGTTAATGTGGAGCAGGCACTCTATGTATCCGGGGAGCTCAAAACCGGGAAAGTGATGGTGAAGGATGAGGACGTTTGTCTTCACTGTGGGCTTTGTGCGGAACGATGTCCCACAGCAGCCTGGGATATGCAGCAGTTCTATTATCAGGTGACCAAGGCCGCGTCAGCATGCAAAAAATAACATCGGTCAATGATTTTGTGGTTTGTTTTGCCAACACCAATGGTACGGGTTCAGCCAGTGCCAACAATTTGTTTGCCAAATCAATTTTTCGCATGGGCATACCCGTCAGCCCCAAGAATGTCTTTCCCTCTAACATTCAGGGCTTACCCACCTGGTATGAAGTGCGGGTAAACGACAAGGGCTACTTGGGTCGGCGGGGTGGTGTTGATCTCATGGTGGCGATCAACCCCCAGAGCATCGCGCAAGACATTAAGTTGGTGAGCCCCGGCGGCTATTTCCTCTACGACAGTACCAAACCGCTGGACGCGGGACTTCGCCGGGATGATATCAACCTGTTGGGAATACCGTTGACGGATATTTCCCGGCGTGAATATACCGACCAGCGCCAAAGGCAACTGTTTAAAAATGTAATTTATATCGGTGCATTATCAGCACTGCTGGATATGGAATTCGATATACTGAAAAACCTGATTCACGAGCAGTTCAAAGGCAAGGAAAAGCTGATCGCGCCCAACATACATGCCCTTGAGCTGGGTTATCAGTACGCGCGGAAAAATTTCGATTGTCCCCTGGGAATTCGCATAGAACGCAGGGCTATGGTTAACAATCATATTTTGATGGAGGGTAACGAGGCCCTGGCGCTGGGTGCCATCTATGGTGGTGCCACTGTCGCAGCCTGGTATCCGATTACACCGTCCACCTCGGTGGTGGAGCAATTTGAAAAATATGCCAAGCGGCTGAGAGTCGATCCTGGTTCCGGAAAATGTAACTACGCGATTGTGCAGGCAGAAGACGAACTGGCGGCAATTGGCGTGGTCGTCGGCGCCTCCTGGAATGGTGCCAGGGCATTTACCGCCACGTCGGGGCCGGGTGTTTCCCTGATGAATGAGTTTTTGGGTTTGGCCTATTTTGCCGAAGTGCCGACGGTGTTGATTGATGTGCAGCGTTCCGGCCCCTCCACAGGTATGCCCACCCGAACCCAGCAGTCAGATGTTTTATTGGCAGCCTATGCGTCCCATGGTGATACCAAGCATGTGCTCTTGTTCCCCGCGACGCCAAAAGAATGTTTTGAGATGAGTGCCGCCAGTTTTGAGTTGGCGGATCAATTGCAGACCCCGGTGATTATCATGAATGACCTGGACCTGGGGATGAATGAACACTTTTCTGAGCCGTTGGAATGGGATGATGCGACCTGTTACAACCGTGGCAAAGTGCTATCAGAAACCGATCTGGAAGACATGAAGGAACGTTACGGTCGTTATCTGGATGTAGATAATGATGGCATCTGTTATCGGACCTATCCCGGCACTCACCCTACCAAAGGTGCGTTCTTTACGCGCGGCACATCTCGCGACCGCTATGCCGTCTACACCGAAAGCAGTGATGCATACGTGGATAATATGGAACGCTTATTGGTCAAGTGGGAGACGGCCAAAGGGTACGTGCCGAAACCCGAATTCCGGCCTGCGGTTAAAGCGACCACCGATGGCATCATCTACTTTGGCACCACCAAAGCTTCAGCGGAAGAGGCCCTGGATATCCTGAGCGAGCAGGGTGTTCATCTGGATGCAATGAGAATTAGAAGTTTTCCTTTCAATGCAGATGTCGATGCCTTTCTTGAAAACCATGATCGGATCTATGTGGTAGAACAGAACAGAGATGGGCAACTGCGTACCCTGTTGATTAATGAATGTGAGATAGCCCCTGACAAACTGAAAGCACTTTGCTGTTTTGACGGTATGCCGGTAACTGCCCGCTGGATTATTGATCACGTTCTGGGGGGCGGAAAAGCGACCCGACCGGTGCTTGCTATCAGGGAGGTTAAAGCATGACTTACATGCGACCTGAATTCCGTCACCCCGATTTGCCCGTTAACGACCTGGGCTATACCAGAAAGGACTACGAAGGGGCCATATCAACACTCTGTGCCGGCTGTGGGCATGACTCAATCAGCGCTGCGGTTATTCAAGCCTGTTTCGAGTTGGCGATTGAGCCACACAAAGTGGCAAAAATATCAGGCATTGGCTGTTCATCCAAAACGCCAACCTACTTTTTAGGCAAATCTCACGGGTTTAACTCGGTACATGGGCGGATGCCTTCCGTAGCCACAGGTGCCAACCTCGCCAACCGTGATTTGACTTACATAGGTGTTTCCGGCGACGGCGATACTGCTTCAATTGGTATGGGGCAGTTTACCCACGCGGTTCGCCGCAATCTCAATATGCTGTATCTGGTGGAAAACAATGGTTGTTATGGTTTGACCAAAGGTCAGGATTCAGCCACATCAGATATCGGTTCAATTGGCAAAAAGGGCACGCCTAACCTGTTTGAGCCGATCGATCTCTGTACCCTGGCACTGGAATTGGGCGCAACATTTGTCGCCCGCAGTTTTTCCGGGGATAAAGACCAGCTCGTGCCATTAATCAAGGCTGCCATCAGTCATTGCGGCTTCGCACTGATCGATGTGATGTCGCCCTGTGTAACATTCAACAACAACCCAAACTCCACCAAAGGTTACGAGTTTGTTCGCGACCATATTGCGGCCACCGGCAAGACCGACTTTATTCCCGTGCGTAAGGAAATCATGGCGGAATATAACCCGGGCTTTACCCAGGAAGTTACCCTGCACGACGGCTCGGTGATACACCTCTACAAAAACGATAGCGACCTGGATTTACATGACCGTTTGAGCGCCATTCAGGCCATCCACCGGTGCAAGGAAAAAAATGAGATCCTTACAGGTCTCTTATACCTCGACCCGGATTGCGAGGATCTGCATCAAATTCTCGGTACTGTAGAAAAACCACTGCGTGACCAGGACGAAGAAGTACTTTGCCCTGGCAGTAAGGCACTGGAAGCAATCAACGAAAGTCTGCGTTAATTTAAATAACAAAAAAGCCCCGCTTTATGGTGGGGCTTTTTTTATTCTGGATTGGAGCCACAGATCGGTACCTGCTTACAGTTGCTCGCCATACGGGCGTGTGTTGTAGTTGCGGGCTGGTTTTAACGGATGGTCATAATGAAATACGCGATCAAGCCATTAATTCTGGGATTGTCTTTGTTTTCCAGGGCTTCAGGCAATGTCTATGCAGGGGAATCTGAAGCACCTGATGTTGGAAGCAGTGACAATACTGCCTCAGTGGCGGATCAATCCCGTTCATTGTCTGTAGCGGAAAAGGCCCAATCGCAATTCTATCGTGGTAGGACCTCCTACCTTTTCGGCGACTATAAGTCGGCCGCCAAGAGTTTTCACCAGGCCGCAGGGCAAGGGCATGCCAATGCGCAGTTTACCCTTGGGGTGATGTACTACTAGGGAGATGGTCTCGATCAGGACCACAAAGAAGCGGTCAAATGGTATCGCCTGGCGGCAGATCAGGGGCTGGCTCCCGCGCAGCTCAATGTCGGCATGATGTACTACCAGGGCGATGGCGTCGACCAGGACTATCGGGAAGCGGCTAGGTGGTATCGCATGGTTGCAGAACAAGGCTTGGCGCAGGCGCAGTTCAACCTCGGCATGATGCATAACCTTGGGCGGGGCGTTTCCCTGGACCCGGTTCTTGCCTACATGTGGGCAGACCTGGCCGCAGCCAATGATCACCCCAAAGCGGAAAAATTACGCGGCACTTTGGCGCAAGCGCTGATACCGGCAGATATTTCAAAAGCACAGCAACTGGCAAAGCAGTGTATGGGCAGCAACTACAAGGCGTGTTGAGGGTTTGAAGGGGACGGCTGAGGGTTACTGTAAGCGATGATCCGGGTGTGGTGCTTTCACAGGGATTGGAATTGAGGTTATTGCTATTCACAGTTATATGGAGGATGCACAGCAGCACTAAGACTGTGTGCTGAGCATGGGGTCAATGCGGAGACGCTCTCCAAAAAGGCCATCTATCCCTGTGATACCTCGCCGCAGTTCACCGAATAGCTGGATAGCATCGCCAAACGCAGCGGTGTCACGTCTACCGGGTCGGGGCACCAGGATGCCTATTGGATGAATAACGCGGCTTCCCCACTACCTTTCCCGGTAATGTGTAGCCACATTTCCCGGGCCACATCATAGTGAGCCATCTTGAATTCCGCATAGGCCATATACAACTGCATTTTGGGCTGGGCTTATGAATCACCTTGCGCAGTATCCTCCAATGGGGGCGATGGCAAATCAGCAATGTGAGGTTGACGACGACGTCTGGTTTTTACCGGCACCATGCCGCGCATGGAATCAAGTTTTCCAAAGCAGAGTAGTTTGTCTTTTGCTTCCAGGATGCGCTCTGGCCTTGGGTTTGGGATACTTTTTGCGCCACGGTACAGGGTGAGCACATTGATATCCTGCTCTCGTAATTTGGTGTCTTGAATGCTGATGCCGACAAACTTTGATCCTTCAGGGATATATATCTCGCTAACCCCGTAGCCCTTGCTGACGGTGAGACGCTGTCGCACATCAATTTCAGGGAAATCTACCTGTGCCGCAATATATTCGATAACTGCACCGGCTACATCCAACCCCGTACATTTTTCGATGCCCTCCAAGCCCGGGGAGGAATTGACTTCCATGATCTGCGGGCCATCTTTGCCCTCTAACATATCGACGCCTGCGACACGCAACCCCATAATTTGTGCTGCTCTTACGGCTGTTTCTACATATTCTGGTGAAAGTTCGACAGCTTCAGCCACGCCGCCGCGATGAACGTTACTTCTAAATTCCTGCCCTTGAGCAACGCGGCGCATAGCTGCCACAACGCGATCGCCAACGACAAAGGCTCTGATGTCCTTTCCCTTGCTTTCCGCTACAAATTTTTGAATTAAAACATTCTGCTTTTGACTTTGTAGTAATTCGATAATGGATTCTGCTGCCTTTAAAGATTCAGCCAGTAGAACACCAATACCTTGAGTGCCCTCAATTAATTTAATGATAACGGGTGCTCCGCCCACACGTTCAATAGCGGGCAAGACATCTTTCTTATCGCGCACAAAAGTTGTTCTTGGAATGCCAATATGGTGGCGACTAAGGATTTGTAAACTCCGGAGTTTGTCGCGAGAATTGCTAATTCCATGCGCGGTATTAGCACAAAATACATCCATTTCTTGAAATTGTCTGACTACAGCCGTTCCGTAATAAGTTATGGAGGCGCCAATCCTCGGTAGGACGGCATCATAAGTGCTTAATGACTTTTGGCGATAATAAAGGTCAGGAACCCCTCGCTGTAGGTCAATAGCAAATTTAAGTGTATTTAATACTCTAACGTCGTGCCCTCTTTGCAGGGCGGCTTCTTTTAAACGTTGTGTGCTGTATGCGTTTGGTCCACACGATAAAATGGCAAGTTTCATATTGTTTACTCCTGTAACGTTCTGCACAGCACGAGTCAAGCAGATAGAATTAACCTAGTTTTATTGTTCAGTGCTTATTGCTAGGTTTTATTAATAACGCTATAAGACCATATAAATAGTTTTATAGGTGTACCCTAAATGGGTTAAAGGACCTCTCCTTTATATGCAGGCTGGATTAAAAATAGATAGGCCTCGACGCCAACTACACAGGGTTCTCATTTTTAGAGAAAATAAACTCATGGCTAGGGTCTACCATAATTCTATCCTTCATGGCTTCACGCCCTAATAGCATCAAATAGTTCATCGTCGATCGATCGGTTAATGTCAGCTTGATCTTCCACTCCTCACCTCCCAATTTGATGACTGTTCTGATGACTACGCGCTTTTCCTTATCAGCAGAGGAGCTTTTAACTACTTTTGTGCCTCTCAATGGCACTGCGGTGTGGACAATCTTTTCAACATTATGAACGTCTGGGTGAATATCAAAGCTTACCCACCGTTTTCCTTCCTTGATAAATTCTTCAATATTATCCACATGCAACGAAGAAGTAGCTGCACCTGTGTCAACTCGCATCTCTACATTAGATATACCTAGGTCTGGCAGGTCACAGTATTCCAGTGCACCTAGGATAATTTTATTGGACGGTTCAATCATGTCTGTGTGTTATGAATCTTGTTATTGGACGTCAGAGTATACACCACCATCTTTTTATAGGGTTTTTACCTTTATTTTGCATTTGGTTTGTTGGCGCTAAATTTTATGTCAGAGGATAGTTCAAGATTTCCACAGTGAAAAAAGTGTTCTTTCATATTCGAATAAAAAGAAGTAATCGACGCCTTAGTGTGTTTGCGTGAGTTAGAAGGTTAGTAGTCTTTAGTGAGTTACGACGCCAGCTCCACGGAGACAATGAATCGTCGTACTGGAGTGCCTTTGAATATTCGGTTTCGCATGATGGCTCCTTAAAAAAGCATCTGAGTCACGACTCATGATTATCTATCTTTCCGCATGCGCTCCGCTCGCAGATAGGCTACCCAGTACACGCCAGCCACCAGAAGAGTGCCGCCAACGAGATTGCCAGCAGTTACCGCGATAATGTTCCTGCTGGCACCGATTATCGATATTGTGTCGCCCGCATCGATGGCGAGCCCAAAAGGCAGGAAAAACCAGTTTGCGATTGAATGCTCTAAGCCGATGGCAACGAAGGCTGTAATGGGGAAAAAGATTGCCAGTATCTTGTCGGTCACACTACGTGCACCTATCGCGAGCCATACTGCAAGGCAGACAAACACATTGCATAAGATGCCACGCGTGAAAGCCTCGGACAGGGTCAGATCAGCTTTGACGCGAGCGATGTGTACAGCCATCTCACCTATGGAGCCAGCTCCCAGACTGGCGATGTCTGCCCACACGACGAGGAGTACTGTTCCAAGGCAACCAATAACGTTGCCGACATAGACCAAAAGCCAGTTCCTCATTATCTCCCGGGTGCCGATCAGGCGACTGGCCCAGGCCATTGCGATGAGGTTGTTCCCAGTGAATAACTCCGCGCCGGCCACCACGACGAGAACTAAGCCCAGACAGAAGCTCACGCCGCCAAGCAAGCGCGTAGGGCCGAAGCCAAGGCTGGATTCCGTTACCGTCACAGTGAACAGCAGAGAGCCAAGCGAAATGAAAGCCCCGGCGAGTATGGCTAGCACGAGCAATGTGATGGTATCGTCGTGCGCCTTTGCAACGCCGAGGCGCTCAACTTTTCGGGCAATCTCCTGCGGTGGGTAGGCGTCACTTAGGTACGGTTCTTGTTCCATAGAACTCTCCGCAATCAGTTAATTATGAAGGCACTGGCGCTTATCTAATTTTGGTACCCTATCTGAGGTCTGCATAACAAAGTGACATGGCTTTTCTTTCAAACAATAGCTTAATCGCAAGATTGGTGGGTAATTTCTGACATGAAGCCCTCTCTATCAACTTGTCGATTCATAACCAATCAGCTCCATAGACATTTTCATAGGGGGTGAAGCATTGGGCTTAAAGCCGCCATGATTGGCTCTCTCTGTGCCTTTTCCTAGGGCTGGGGGTGGGTGGGTTATCCCCCCAGAAATACCCCCATATGCCCACAGGTGGCAATGTACAGAGGTGGGTGATGCTAGACAAGAAGGCATAAAAAAGCCCCGAATTTCGGGGCCTTGTGGACATCATTGGATGTTGCTAGATGTCGAATTGGTGGAGGCGGCGGGAATTGAACCCGCGTCCGCCAGTCCTCTGCCGAGGGATCTACATGCTTAGTTCAGTCTATTATATTTAGCTGTCTACAGCCCGGCTGACAGGGCGCGCAAACAGCGATTCCGGTAAGTGTTTAGCGAATCCACCCCGGACGAGCTTCATCGCGATCTTGTGAGTATGACACCTGAGTGCTTCGCCACTACCCGAGGGTAGTTGAAGCGCTGGACGCACAAGCACGGCTCCAGTCAGATGGCATTCTACCGTTTCTTAGGCGGCGAGTGCGTAGTTGTCGTCGTTGGCAACTATAATTTGCGACTTTGGATTTACGAGATTGGTCGCCATCTCGGCATGCACCCAGGGTTTCGCAACCGGCGTCGAATCCAAATCGCCCCCTGAAAATGGTGGTAAATCTTTCTAGCATCCCGGCCTTGGCCGAGGCGACGCATCCTATCACAAGAAAGACTTTTCCTTAGACTTTTTCTATTGGGGAAGTTCAGTGCAAGGGAGCTGCAACCTGAGATTGCTGATGTCGGTCAGTGATTGTGGCGCATCAGGCGCTGTTTCTGGCGGTCCCAGTCGCGGTTCTTTTCAGTCTCGCGTTTGTCGTGCTCTTTCTTGCCTTTGGCCAGGGCGATTTCGCATTTCACCAAGTGCTTTTTCCAGTAAAGAGCAGTAGCCACACAGGTGTAGCCTTTTTGGTTCACGCCATTGAACAGTCGACTGAGTTCCCGTTCGTGAAGTAACAGCTTGCGGGTTCTAGTGGGGTCGGTCACGAAGTGGGTGGAGGCGGTGGCGAGAGGCGTAATGTGCACACCCAGCAGAAAGGCTTCTCCGTCTTTTAGCAGCACATAGCTGTCCGTAATCTGGACTTTGCCTGCCCTGAGACTTTTGACTTCCCAGCCTTTCAGCACTACACCGGCCTCGAACTTTTCTTCCAGCTGGTATTCGTGGCGAGCACGTTTGTTGAGCGCGATGGTGGAGCTTTGGTTTGATTTTTGTGGTTTCTTTGCCATGGGGCGGCATTATAAGGATTGCGCTGTGGTGCGCCTATGGTTTTGTGACGGGACTCGCTGGCGGTTTGGTTTTGCCGGACACCGATTGCCGGTACAATCGAGCACATCAAGGTATGAGTAACGCCGATGGCGGAAGAACAACTGACAGCGCCCAGTTCAGATGAGGCCTCTGGCAAGCGTGGCATCCACGGTGCATGGTCCAGTCGTTGGACATTTGTCATGGCGGCGACGGGTTCTGCCGTTGGACTTGGCAACATTTGGAAATTTCCTTATATCGCCGGCGAAAATGGCGGAGGGGCTTTTGTGCTGGTGTATCTGATCTGCATTCTGTTGGTGGGCATGCCAGTGATGGTGGCTGAGGTGATGCTGGGTCGTCGTGGTCGCCAGAGTCCCATTAATGCTATGCGCTATCTGACACAAGAAGCTGGCCTGCACGGTGCCTGGAATGCTATCGGTTGGCTGGGGGTGACGGCGGGGTTGATGATCCTCTCGTACTACGCAGTGATTGCTGGCTGGGCGCTCTATTACATAGGTCAGATGGCTTCGGGAACTTTTCAGGGCGCGAGTGCTGATCAGGCCGGTGTGGTGTTCGGCCAATTGCTGTCCAGTCCCAAGGAATTAATCTTTTGGCAGAGCATTTTTATGCTGCTGACGATGGCAGTGGTTGTGGGTGGTGTGACCCGGGGTTTAGGGGTTGCCGTGCGTATTTTGATGCCGCTGTTATTCGTGTTGCTGGTGATATTGTTAGGGTTTTCTATTCAGCGTGGAGATTTTGCACGCGGTTTCAGTTTTCTGTTCAGCTTCAATTTTGAAGCGTTGACCTGGGCTGGTGTGCTGGAGGCGATGGGGCATGCTTTCTTTACGCTTAGTCTGGGGATGGGTGCGATCATGGCTTACGGTGCCTATATGCCGGATCACGCCCGCATCGGTCGCACGGTATTGGCGGTGGGGTTTCTCGACACCCTAGTGGCATTGCTGGCAGGGTTGGCAATTTTTCCAATTGTCTTTGCCAACCCGACTATTGAACCTGGCGCCGGCCCCGGCTTGATGTTTGTGAGCCTGCCGGTTGCCTTTGGCAACATGGCGGGCGGCTTGCTGTTTGGCAGTATCTTTTTTGTGCTGGTGACTTTGGCGGCCTGGAGCTCGGCGATTTCACTGATTGAACCGGCTGTCGCCTTCCTGATCGAGTCTAAGGGCTTTAATCGTATTACCGCCAACCTTTTGCTGGGTGGTCTTGCCTGGTCGGTGGGGCTGGGCAGCGTTCTGTCTTTTAATGTGTGGGCAGATGTGACGCTGGCAGGGTTTAACTTTTTTGAATTCATGGACTTTTTGACATCCAGCGTGATGCTGCCCCTGACAGGGTTGTTTATTGCTCTTTTCGTGGGCTGGCTGATGAAGCCCGAGGCGGTGCGCAGTGAACTTATGGATGAATCCAGTGGGGTCTTCACCGCTTGGCGCTGGATATTGCGATATATTTCCCCTGCGGCCGTTCTGGTGGTTTTTGTAATGGGTGTCTACAAGACGTTTTCCTGATGCTGACAACGATTAAACGCAGTGCGCTGGTTATGTATTCAGTTGAGCAGATGTTCGATCTGGTTAATGACGTAGCTAGTTATCCCCTCTACATGGAAGGCTGTGTCGGGGCAGTGGTACTGGAGGCAAGTGAGGAGACAATGATTGCCCGGCTCGACTTGAAGAAAGGCGGAGTGGGTCAAAGTTTTACCACGTGTAACACGCTGCTACGGCCCGAACGTATAGGGCTGCGACTCCACGATGGTCCTTTCAAAAAATTATCGGGCGAGTGGAGCTTTAAACCACTGACAGAGTCGGCCTGCAAAGTGATGCTAGACCTGGAATTTGAATTTAACAGCCTGTCGGTGGGGCTCGCTTCTGGCGGGTTGTTTGCCTCGGTGGCCAACAATCTGGTGGATTCGTTATCCCGACGGGCAAAAGAGGTTTATGGTCAATGAAAGATGTGGAGTTGATTACCGTTGAAGTGGCCTATGCGTTACCGCAACGTCAGCAGTTGACGACCTTGCAGGTGGCCCCTGGCACGACGGCGTACGAAGCCGTTCAGCAGTCAGGTATTGTTCAACAGTTTCCTGAGATCGATCTGGACAACGCCAAAATGGGTATATTTGGTCAGGCGCTGGGTACCAAGGGGTTAAAACCGCCGAAAGAACACGTATTGCAGGCCGGGGATCGGGTGGAAATTTATCGTCCGTTGATTGCCGACCCGAAAGAAGTGAGAAAGCGTCGAGCAGAGAAGGCCAAAGAATAGCCAAAGAGGTCGATGAGAAATGTATTCAGGGTTTCCGAACCAGAACGATTACTGGGTTTCTGATTCGGTGTCTGCGTTTTCGCTTTCGGTGCTCGCCGCAGGTGGTGCGAGAGCAGAGGGAATATAATCGCCCCGAAAACCTACCAGCTTGTCATCTTCAAAGAAGATAGCGACTTGCTCGCGGACTTCTTCCCCTTCGCCAGGTACCAGACTGTAGTAATAATCCCAGCGGTTTTGGTTAAAGGTGTCAGCGACCAGGGGTGTTCCCATAATAAAGCGCACTTGAGACTTGGTCATGCCAGGTTTGAGCTGGTCGATCATCTCCTGCGTAATGACGTTACCCTGCTGAATATCGAATTTGTGTATGCTTGGCAGGTGGGGCATGCTGAAGCTGGGCATTGATATCCTGGAACACCCGGTCAGGGCGACCGACAAAGCCAGGCAACAAATCAGGCGTGCAGTAAAGTGCATCTTGGGGTTCCAGTCATTTCAGCGAACGGCGATAATACCGAATCCATCCAGTGTATAGAAGGGGCGTTACCTGAATGAACGATGAAAACCGTGAATTGCGTAAGGCCGGACTTAAGGTAACAGTCCCCCGCCTGAAAATTCTGCAACTTCTTGAAGAGAGTGGCGATCGGCACATGAGTGCGGAGGACGTCTACCGCCAGATGCTCGAGACGGGTGACGATGTAAGTATCGCCACGGTCTACAGGGTTCTGACCCAGTTTGAGAGTGCGGGGCTGATCACTCGGCACAATTTTGACAGTGGCTCCGCCGTGTATGAGATCGACCGGGGTGAGCACCACGATCATATGGTCAATGTGGACACTGGCAAGGTGATTGAATTTCACAGTCCCGAAATCGAAGAGCTGCAAAGGCAGATCGTCGAGAAGCATGGCTATGAGCTGGTTGGCCACAACCTGGTGTTGTACGTTAAGTCGAAAAAGTAATCGCTATTGTTTGACATTGGGGATGGGCGTGACCAACGTCTAGCAACACTGGATTTGGTTTCTACCGCCATCCTTCGCCCTATACAAGGCACTATCTGCTGCCTTTAACACACCTTCAAAATGCAGGGCATCTTCAGAATCGGCTACGCCCATGCTGATGGTCACTCGAATATTGCCTTCGCGGCGTGAGGCGCCACGCTTTTTTTCGCCACTTTTCTGGATGCGTGGACGGTTTTTCTTGTCCCGAGCTGTCATATCGTAGTTGGCAATTTCTCTGCGGAGCTCTTCCAGAAAGTCGAGTACCTGTTCTGATTTTCTGCCGCGAAAGAGCAGGCAAAATTCTTCTCCACCGAAACGGTAGGCCTTGCCACCACCTGCCACTCTGCGCAGCTTCGCCGCAACAGCCTTCAGAACCTGGTCGCCGACATCATGCCCGTAGTTGTCATTAACCCTTTTGAAGTGATCCACATCCGCTATGGCCAGCGCGTAATGGCTGCCCATGCTGCGAACGTCGCGCATGAGAGCCCTGCGGTTGGGTATTTGGGTGAGTTCGTCCCGGTAAACCATATTGAGCAGGCTGTGGGTCTGGTTGATGATCAACAGCAGTCCCGCGGCGGAAAACATGATGGCCGAGATATGAGCCAGCTCAAACCAGCTCATGGTAATAAAGCCAAACAAAATACAGCCTGGCAGACTTGTATCGAGTTGTTCATGCTGGAGTAGCGGTAACGCGACACCCATGGGCAGGGCAATCAGGAATAATAGCCCTGCGGTTGGAGAAATCCTTAGCCCGAGGAAATCTGATTCGCCCATGTTAGGCATCAATTGAGCAAACCATAGTGGTTGCCACTGGAACAGACTGATGACAATCAGCGCGAAAATGGAAATAAAGGCCACCAGTACCAGGAAGGCTGGGTGCCTCCAACCGGTATCCGGCAGGATAATAAACAGCATTAACAATACCGGCAGGCAAAGGGATATGATGCCAAATACCTGCCCGGCAGGTTCTGTTCCCAGCGGTTCCTGGAGGAACTGATTAATAATCCAGAAGCTGATCAGCATGGTAGCGGCGGCGCCCAGATCCTTGGAGCGGTTGGCGAGGATGGCCATAAAGGCTGCGAGTCCGCATACGATGAAAGGCAGCTGTTCCAGCAGTGACAGTTGAGGTCCTTTTAGTGTGGGCAGCTGCCAGTAGGTCAGTAATGCCAGCAACAGGCAGAAGAGGAGTGGAAGAAGGCGAATGAGGACTTGTGACATAACGGGTTGTTTCTGCACGCCTTCATTATCGAGTTGAGGACAGTCTAAGTGGTTGGTCGGGCCGCGTAAATATTTGCTTGGAGTCGGTCTGATGTATTGCTGACAGGAGCGATCAGCGGAGTAGTGCGGCTGGAATTGATGGCAGCAAAGGGAAGGAGGTGGTGATGGTTCGCAAGGTGCTATGCGTGTTACTGCTCGGGTTGGTTGGTGGGGTATCAACTTCCAGTCAGGCAGATGAGTTTTGCCTGCTGTTGGCTGAGAACTACCATGAACAGTTGTATTGTGAATTGCAGGCTCTCGGTCAGGGGCAGGACTTGCCCCCGCTGCGGGATTTTCGTCGCAATGACAGTCTGACCCAGGCCCTACTGCTGAAGCGTCCAGCTGCGCGGGTGGGTATCAACGTACTCATACCCAAGCAAACAGTTGCTGCGCGGCCTTCTATTCCCGATAACGCAACGGCATCCCTGGCATCGGAGCGAGATGGTTTTGAAGCAGCTTGTCAGCTGAAAGGGATTATTCTTCACTGTGGCGATAGCCGTTATCGACTGGTTGGCAATCAGGCCAATAGCCATTTGTCAGCGGGGGCGCTAGATGGAGCCAATAAAATGGCCATCCCTTTTTCGCCGAATAGTGTCAGTGATCGGCGTGTTCTGGTTGCCTATCTCGCTCGTGCATACCGTCAATACCTGACCAAAATGCTGGAAATCGGTTTAGGTGGGTCTACTTTTTCGTTCAGAAAGTTTATCTATTTGTTCGATGATGTGACGGCAAGGGGGCTGGACTTCAGTGAGCGTTTTGAAACCATGTTCGGGTTTTTGAAGCAGGATAAACAGCGTATGTCGGTAAATGAAAGGTTGCCTGACATTGCCAATCTGGAAGCCAGCCACTGTGAGCAGCTGGATCAGGTTGTGGCAGTTTGCGATGGGGGGCGTAAAAACTACCTTTTCAAACGGGATAACTGACTAGCGCCATCCTCAATCGAGTCGCTCAGCGGGACCGTGCTCAATTACCCGTGAAGACTGCGCAGTTAAAACACGGCAGGCAGTCAGCAAATTGATGAGCGCGTGTCCTACGTGCTGCTCCGCCAGTGCCAGTTCCCGGTTGGCGATCATCTCTCGTTCCTGCTTGCTCAAATTGGCCGGATCTCCTCCCAGCTCGTTGTCAATGCGGGACATGATTTGTCCCATCATCATTTGCGCCTCGTCTCGAGATTGATGCATGTCCGACGAAAAATTTTTCATCAGGTAGGGCAGGTCTCGCATGGCCTGTACCGTGTTCTTGGTGTTGCGGATGGCCAGCCTGGCAGGAAGCATTGAGATGTTGAAGCCGGCGGAGAGAAGTTCAGCAATCATCAAACAAACGCTCCTATTGTGAAACATAGAGGCATTAGGGTAGCGCAGCCGACATCTGGCGTCGAGTGCAATGAGAAGAATTGTCGTGGTGTCGTTGGGTGATCCCTGCTGGCCCTGGAGCCAGCAGGACCCAGCGGTCAGGCAATGGCTACAGCAACAGCAATCAACACGAACATCACACCGACGCCTAGCAAGACCAGCTTGCCCACTCTGCCCAAGGTTGCAGTATCTTCTGCTAGCATTTTTATCTACCTCCGATAATTGGAAGTGCAAGAATAGGAGGGAGTTTGAATAAGGTTATTGATCCAGATCAATTGGGCTGGTTGGCGAGTTCCAGCAGCTCGCGGGCGTGATTGAGGGTGGTTGCGGTGATGGTGCTGCCACCCAGCATGCGAGCGATCTCGCCAATCCGCTCATCTTCCTGAAGCCGATGGATATCACTGTGGGCTGAGTCTGCCCCGGTTTGCTTGGTGACTCGCAGCTGATGGTGGGCACAGGCGGCCACTTGGGGTTGGTGGGTCACGCAGATGACTTGCCCTCCACTGCCTAGTTCCCTTAGCAATCGGCCCACTACTTCCGCTGTGGCGCCACCAATACCTACGTCCACTTCGTCAAAGACCAGGGTTGCGATAGTGGAGTGACGAGCTGCAATGACTTGAATCGCAAGGCTGATGCGCGACAGTTCGCCGCCCGAGGCAATCCTGGCTAACGGCTTAGGGGGTTCACCGGGATTAGTGGCGATCAGAAACTCGATATTTTCCAGGCCATGGGCTGAGGGATTGGTCGGGTCGATCGGCGTGAGGTTGACGACGAAACGGGCGCCTTTCATAGACAGGGACGAAAACTGTTGCTCAACCAGCACTGATAATTGTTTGGCCGCTTCGTTGCGGACTTGGCTGAGCTCAGTAGCCTGGTTTTGATATTCGAGCAGCAATTTATCGGCCCGCTGCTGCAGCGCCTCCAGGTTATCGGTGCCGCCAGTGAGTTGATCCAGCTCTGCCTGTAGGGCGCGCTGTTTTTCCAGTAGCTCTTCCGGGTTGATACGGTGTTTGCGTGCCAGTTGGTAGATGGCGCTGAGTCGTTCCTCTATTTGCTGGAGTTGTTCAGGGTCCAGTTCGAAGCTGTCCAGATGATGCTGGATTTCCCGCCCGGCTTCTTCTACCTCAATCAGCGCGCTGTTGAGTAGCTTTTCTACCTCCTGAAGTGCAACAGGTTTGTTGGGCATGCTCCCCAGCAGGTGCATTGCTCTGCCCAGTCCATCCTGCAGGTTAAAATCATCGCCATCTCTGCACAGCTGTATCAGAGCGTGGCTGTCGCGGAGTATGGCTTCGGCATTCGAGAGTAGCTGTTGCTGTTCCTCCAGGCGTGGCAGCTCGCCTTCCATGAGAGCCAATTGACCCAGCTCCTCGAGCTGGAAGCCCAGCAGGGCTTTGCGGGCCTCGAGTTCATCGCTGGCACTGGCCAATTTCTGGGCTTGTTGATGGGTGCTGGACCACTGTTTATGTGTGTCGCGGAGGGTGTTTGCCAAGGTGGTGCACGCAGCAAAGTCATCCAGCATCTGGCGGTGACTGTCGCGGCGAAGCAGGGATTGGTGCTCATGCTGGCTGTGGATATCCATGAGCATTTCGCCGAGTTCTCGCAACTGCTGCATGGTGGCGGGCTGACCATTAATGTAGCCCCTTGAACGACCTTCTCGCGTCAGGATGCGGCGCATCAGACAGTCATTGCCATCGGGCGCAAAGTCATTGTCGGTCAACCATTCTGCAGCGGCAGCACTTTGTGCGATATCGAATAGGGCGGAGACTTCTGCGCGATCCTGTCCTTGGCGAATCCGGTCGGTATCGGCGCGATCTCCCAGGGCCATGGACAGGGCGTCAAGCACCAGAGATTTGCCAGCGCCGGTTTCCCCGGTTAGGGCTGTCATACCGTTGCTGAAGTCCACTTCGAGAGACTCCACCAGAGTGAAATTCTTGACTGTCAGGCTGGTTAACAAGGTGATACCGGGTTGAATGCTGGATGGCTCATGTTATACAGATTTTTTCGATGCGTCTGCCCTTGAAACTGGTTGTAATGGCCCAATATAGCGGATGAATCAAAGTCCAGAAGGGGGATTGTTACGTGTCGACAGAAGAACATAGCCCGCAAGAACCGGAACAGCAAGTTCCGGAGAGCGTACAGGCTGCTGCGGAGCAGCCGGAAACCACTCAGGCTGAAGCCAGTCCGGAACAGGATATGGAGCAGATGCTGACTGATCTTGCCGCGGCCAGGGAACAGGTGATGCGTACCCAGGCGGAAATGCAAAACCTGCGTCGGCGGTTGGAGCGGGATGTGGAAAACGCACATAAGTATGCGCTGGAAAAGTTTGTCGGTGAGTTGCTGCCGGTTGTGGATAACCTAGAGCGTTCTATTCAGGCCATTGATCACAGTAATGACGAATTCAAGGCGGTGGGCGAGGGTATCGAGCTGACCCTGAAGAGTTTCCACGACGTACTGGATCGTTTCAAGGTGACCGCAGTGAACCCCAAGGGTGAGCTCTTTGATCCAGAGTTGCACCAGGCCATGAGCCTGTTGGAGTTAAAAGAAGTGCAACCGAATACTGTGGTTGACGTCTTCCAGAAGGGCTACACACTCAATGGCAGACTGGTACGCCCAGCCATGGTTGTGGTCGCCAAACCTGCACCAAATAACGATGGCGAGGGTTGAAATCCCCTAAAGCGGGCCAATATACAGAACCAGAAGCCAGTTTTTAACTAATTGAGTAAACCCGGAGAACGAAATAATGGGCAAGATTATCGGAATTGACCTCGGTACCACCAACTCCTGTGTGGCCGTGCTCGAGGGCGGCAAGCCGAAGGTTATTGAGAATGCAGAAGGTGGGCGCACAACGCCGTCCATCGTTGCATTCTCCGACGAAGGCGAAGTGCTGGTAGGCCAGTCTGCCAAGCGTCAAGCTGTCACGAACCCCAACAGCACACTGTTTGCGGTCAAACGTTTGATTGGTCGCCGTTTTGAAGATGATGTGGTTCAGAAAGACATCAAAATGGTGCCTTACAAAATCGTCAAGGCCGATAACGGTGATGCTTGGGTAGAAGTCAAAGGTGACAAGAAAGCGCCGCCGCAGATCTCTGCCGAAGTGCTGAAGAAAATGAAGAAGACAGCGGAAGATTACCTGGGTGAGAAAGTCACCGAGGCGGTCATTACTGTGCCGGCTTACTTTAACGACTCCCAGCGTCAGGCTACCAAGGATGCAGGCAGAATTGCCGGTCTGGAAGTAAAGCGTATCATCAACGAACCCACTGCGGCTGCGTTGGCCTACGGCATGGACAAAACCCCGGGAGATCACGTGATCGCGGTCTACGACCTGGGTGGCGGTACCTTCGATATTTCCATCATTGAGATCGCCGATGTAGACGGTGAGCACCAGTTTGAAGTGCTGTCCACCAACGGTGACACGTTCCTCGGTGGTGAAGACTTCGATATGCGGTTGATCGAATATTTGGCCGCAGAGTTCAAGAAAGAGAGCGGTATTGATCTGCATAGTGATCCGCTGGCCCTGCAGCGTCTGAAAGAAGCTGCAGAAAAAGCCAAGATTGAGCTTTCTTCCAGTCAGCAAACCGAAGTGAACTTGCCCTATATCACTGCAGATGCGACCGGTCCCAAGCACTTGGTGGTCAAGCTGACTCGCTCCAAGCTTGAGTCGCTGGTGGAAGAGCTGGTTGTGCGCGCCATGGAGCCAGTGAAAATGGCGCTGAAAGATGCCGGTAAGTCTGCATCCGAGATTGATGATGTGATCCTGGTGGGCGGCCAGACCCGTATGCCGCTGGTACAAAAATATGTCACCGAATTCTTTGGCAAGGAGCCGCGCAAGGATGTGAATCCCGATGAAGCTGTTGCTGTGGGTGCAGCCATTCAGGCAGCGGTGCTGTCCGGTGATGTGAAAGATGTATTGCTGCTCGACGTGACCCCGCTGACCCTGGGTATTGAAACCATGGGCGGCGTAGCGACTCCGCTGATCGAGAAGAACACGACGATTCCTACCAAAAAATCGCAGATCTTCTCCACGGCAGATGACAACCAGACTGCGGTTACCGTGCATGTGGTACAGGGTGAGCGCAAACAGGCGGCTGGCAACAAATCCTTGGGTCGTTTTGACCTGGCTGACATCCCGCCAGCTCCCCGCGGCATGCCGCAGATCGAAGTCACCTTCGATATCGATGCCAACGGTATCCTCAATGTGGGCGCCAAGGACAAAGCTACCGGCAAGGAGCAATCCATTGTGATTAAGGCGTCCTCCGGTCTCTCCGATGAAGAAGTCGAGAAAATGGTTAAGGATGCCGAAGCCAATGCGGCCGAGGACAAAAAGTTCGAAGAGCTGGCTCACGCTCGCAATGCGGCTGATGGTTTGGCCCATGCGGCGAAGAAAACCCTTGATGAAGCAGGTGATAAGGCAACCGCTGAAGAGAAGGAAGCGATTGAGGCTGCCATCAAGGAAGTAGAAGAAGCGGTCAAAGGTGATGACAAAGAAGCCATTGATGCCGCTGCCAATAAGCTTTCTGAAGCATCAGCCAACCTCGCTCAGAAACTGTACGCTGAGCAGGCGGCACAGGGGCAAGCTGAAGAGGGCGCATCCGCTGGAGAAGGCTCTCAGGATGACGCGCTTGATGCCGAGTTTGAGGAAGTGAAGGAAGACAACAAGTAAGGTCAACTGACTGGTTTGTTGTCCCCGGCTTCCACAGCCGGAAGCAGGCGCGGATTAAGTCCGCGCTTTGCTACGTCTGACAGGTGCATAACTGTCGAGGCTCTGGAAAATTTTATGCTGCCTTCGGGCCGCCAACCTGACAATAGAAGTTGATACACCATGGCCAAACGCGATTACTACGAAATTCTCGGTGTAGCCAAAAATTCCTCTCCGGAGGAAATCAAAAAGGCCTACCGTCGGATTGCGATGAAAAACCACCCGGATCGCAACCCGGATAATAAGGAGGCAGAAGATGTCTTCAAAGAAGCCACCGAGGCTTACGAAGTACTCTCCGACAAGGAGAAGAAAGCGGCTTATGACCAATATGGTCATGCCGGGGTAGATCCCAATGCCGGGTTTGGTGGTGGTCCAGGTGGCGCCGGCTTTGGCGGTTTCAGCGATATTTTCGGTGACGTCTTCGGCGACATCTTTGGTGGTGCCGGTGGGCGGGGTCGGGGCGGCCCCCGTCGCGGCTCCGATCTGCGCTATGACCTGGATCTGGACCTTGAGGATGCTGTTCGGGGTAAAACGATCCAGATCAAAGTGCCAACTCTGGCTGCCTGTAAAGTCTGTGACGGCTCGGGCGCCAAGAAGGGTAGTTCTCCTGTCACCTGTCCCACCTGTGGTGGACATGGTCAGGTGCGGATGTCCCAAGGGTTTATCGCGGTTCAGCAGACCTGTCCCAAGTGCCGTGGCCGTGGTCAGGTCATCCAGGATCCCTGTGGTTCTTGTCATGGTCAGGGACGTATTCAAGAAACCAAAACCCTGTCTGTAAAAGTGCCGGCGGGGGTTGATACCGGTGATCGCATTCGTCTGTCGGGTGAGGGTGAAGCGGGACCGGAAGGTGGTCCAGCCGGCGACCTTTATGTACAGGTGCGGGTGCGTGAACATGCTTTGTTTCAGCGTGAAGGCCGGGATCTCTACTGTGAGGTGCCGATCAGCATCGTCGATGCGACCCTGGGGGGTGAAATTGAGGTTCCTACCCTGGATGGTCGCGTTAAACTGAAAATCCCTGCAGAAACCCAGACCGGCCGACTGTTCCGTTTGCGAGGTAAGGGCGTTACTAGTGTGCGTGGTGGTGGTCAGGGTGACCTGCTGTGTCGTGTCATACTGGAGACGCCGGTCAATCTCAACAATGACCAAAAAGAATTGCTGCAACAGTTGCAGGAGAGCTTGGAGGGCGGCAAACATTCCCCACGGAGAACCTCCTGGTTTGAGGGTGTGAAAAAATTCTTTGATGGCTTTGCCCTTTAATCAGGCGCAACCATCACTCTGATAATAACGAGAAAACGCTATGACTCGAATTGCTGTTACCGGTGCCGCTGGTCGCATGGGCAAAACCCTGATTGAAGCGGTTTCCCTGAATCCCCAGACCACGCTGGCTGCCGCGATTGAACGCCCCGAAAGCTCATTGATTGGCGCCGATGCCGGTGAGTTGGCAGGTATCGGCAAGCTCGGTGTGGCTGTGGTCGGAGATATTGGGCAGGTGGTGGATCAGTTCGACGTGCTCATTGATTTTACTGCGCCTCAGGCGACCCTCGCCAATGCTGAAATATGTAGGGCCGCAGGTAAGAAGCTGGTGGTGGGTACTACCGGTTTTACGGCGGAGCAGAAAGTCCAACTGTTGTCGGTTGCCGAACTCACAGGGCTCTGTATGGCATCCAACTTCAGCACCGGTGTAAATCTGTGCTTCAAATTGCTGGAAATGGCGGCCAAAGTGCTGGGCGATGATGTGGATATTGAGATTTACGAAGCCCACCACCGTCACAAGGTGGATGCACCTTCTGGTACGGCCCTGAGCATGGGTGAAGTGGTGGCCAAAGCCCTTGGTAGAGATCTGCGTGAAGTGGCTGTTTATGGTCGTGAGGGCCAGACCGGTGCACGGGAACGCGAGACCATTGGTTTTGCTACCGTCCGTGCCGGAGATATTGTTGGTGATCACACCGTGATGTTTGCTAGCGAGGGCGAGCGTGTGGAAATTACTCATAAGGCTTCCAGTCGCATGTCTTTTGCCCGCGGTGCCGTGCGCGCCGCTGCCTGGTTGCAGGGGCAGGAGAAAGGCCTTTACGATATGCAGGATGTGCTGGATTTACGTTAACGGCTAGTGTTGGTTATCGGACTCTTCAGAGTACCGGGTAGAGGCTGATTTTTCCTGTTCCCAGTCGTATATCGGCTGGACAGGCTGGAGAGCTTCCCCTAGAATGCGCCGTTAGTTTCCGCAGTTAGAGAAAGTCCTGCAAACACAGGTGGGAGACTCGGTTGAAGAATTCGAAAGCGAGGTGAGACGTACGGTTTCATCTCGCTTTTTTACAGCCCGAAGTTGGCAGGCCTCGTGGCCAGAAAATGGCTGACAGGACGGGTTGTAGCAAGTCTTATCCCCTATACGATTGAGGAGGTTGCATTGAATACCGATAGCCATCGGTCCGCTATTCTCGCGCTTGAGGATGGCACTGTTTTTGAGGGCATTGCCATAGGTGCAGATGGTCTCTCCAGTGGTGAAGTGGTATTCAATACGGCGTTGACCGGATATCAGGAAATTCTCACTGATCCATCTTACGCCCGCCAGATTGTCACCCTGACTTACCCCCATATCGGCAATACCGGCATTAATCAGGAAGATCAGGAGTCTCATCGCATCTGGGCCGCAGGTCTGGTGATTCGCGACTTGCCCCTGCTGGTAAGTAACTTCCGCTCCGAGCAAGCCCTTGACGAGTACCTCAAGGCTAACAATATCCTCGGTATTGCTGACATTGATACCCGCAAATTGACACGCATTCTGCGAGAGAAAGGCGCCCAGAGTGGTTGCCTGATGGCAGGGCGCGTGGATCGGGATGAAGCGTTGGCCGCGGCGCGGGCCTTTGCCGGATTGAAAGGGATGGATCTGGCCAAAGAAGTTACCACAGACAAATCCTATGTCTGGTCAGAGGGTAGCTGGCAGCTGGGGCAGGGTTTCACCCGTCCGGACAGCACACCCTTCAAAGTGGTCGCCTATGATTTTGGTGCCAAGCGCAACATTTTGCGTATGTTGGTGGATCGCGGCGCAGACCTTACGGTGGTGCCGGCCAAGACCCCCGCAGCAGAGGTGCTGGCCATGAATCCCGACGGGGTGTTCCTGTCCAACGGACCGGGTGATCCAGAGCCCTGCGATTACGCCATCCAGGCGATTCAGGACATCTTGGAGACCGATATCCCTATCTTCGGAATTTGCCTGGGACACCAGTTGTTGGCGCTGGCCAGTGGTGCCAAGACTGTCAAAATGAAGTTTGGCCATCATGGTGCCAACCACCCGGTTAAAGACCTGGATAATGATTCGGTGATGATCACCAGCCAGAACCACGGTTTTGCGGTGGATGAAGCCAGCCTGCCAG
Source organism: uncultured Porticoccus sp. (assembly GCA_947259505.1). Taxonomy (GTDB): domain Bacteria; phylum Pseudomonadota; class Gammaproteobacteria; order Pseudomonadales; family Porticoccaceae; genus Porticoccus. Next base: position 283,702 of record CAMYLT010000003.1, read on the forward strand.
CTAATCTGCGGACTACGCACAGTTCGCTGTTTGATGGTTCCTTGCAGGGTATTCATCGCACTGATAAAGCGGCTTTCAGTTTCCAGGGGCATCCGGAAGCCAGTCCCGGACCCCATGATGCGGCGCCACTGTTCGATCATTTTTTCGAACTGATGCTGGCACACCAGAAGAAAGGCTGACAGCCGTTCACGGCAAGTCTTTCCCGCCAGCCCTTTGGGTAACCCCGCTGGGGGCTGGGCAAAACAGAGGCCTGTTTTCAGGCGACACACGTTAACGGCAACTGCCTAACTGACATCGACTTATGCCAAAAAGAACCGACATCAAAAGTATCCTGATCCTTGGGGCGGGTCCCATTGTCATCGGCCAGGCCTGTGAGTTCGATTACTCCGGCGCCCAGGCCTGCAAGGCGCTGCGGGAAGAGGGTTACCGGGTGATCCTGGTGAATTCCAATCCGGCGACCATCATGACTGATCCGTCCATGGCCGACGCGACCTACATCGAGCCTGTGGAATGGCGCACGGTTGCCAAAATTATCGAAAAAGAGCGCCCGGATGCACTGTTGCCCACCATGGGTGGCCAGACTGCCCTGAATTGCGCTCTCGACCTGGCTCGCGAAGGTGTGCTGGAAGAATTTGGCGTCGATATGATCGGTGCGGATGCTGATGCCATCGACAAGGCAGAGGATCGCGATCGCTTTGATAAGGCCATGAAAGCCATCGGCCTGGATACGCCCAACGCGGTCATCGTGCACAGCTTGGAAGAGGCGTTGCAGGTGCCGGATCGTTTCGGTTATCCGTGTATTATTCGCCCGTCCTTCACCATGGGCGGTTCCGGTGGTGGTATTGCCTACAACCGCGAAGAATTCGTGGAAATCTGCCGCCGTGGCCTCGATTTGTCGCCCACCAACGAATTGTTGATCGATGAATCGCTGATCGGTTGGAAAGAGTACGAGATGGAGGTGGTGCGCGACAAAAATGACAACTGCATCATCATCTGTTCCATCGAAAACTTTGACCCGATGGGCGTGCATACCGGCGACTCCATCACCGTGGCACCTGCCCAGACGTTGACCGATAAAGAATACCAGATCATGCGTAATGCCTCGATTGCGGTGTTGCGCGAGATTGGTGTCGAGACTGGCGGTTCCAACGTGCAATTCGCCGTTAATCCCGAGGACGGCAGACTGGTCGTGATCGAGATGAATCCGCGAGTATCCCGTTCCTCGGCGCTGGCCTCCAAGGCCACTGGCTTCCCGATTGCCAAGGTGGCCGCCAAATTGGCGGTGGGTTACACCCTGGACGAGTTGCAGAATGATATTACTGACGGTGCTACCCCGGCTTCTTTCGAGCCGAGCATCGACTACGTCGTGACCAAAATTCCCCGTTTCGCCTTTGAAAAATTCAACCAAGCCAACGCTAAACTCACCACCCAGATGAAATCTGTGGGCGAGGTGATGGCGATCGGTCGCACCTTCCAGGAATCCCTGCAAAAAGCCTTGCGCGGCCTTGAGGTGGGTTCATCCGGCTTTGAGTCCAAGGTTGATGCCGCTACCGAAGAGGGTCGAACCGAATTGCTTGAGCAGTTGAGCAATCCCGGGGCCGAGCGCATTTGGTTTGTGGGTGATGCCTTCCGTGCGGGCATGACCGTGGAAGAAGTGTTCAGCTATTCCGCCATTGACCCCTGGTTCCTGGTGCAGATCGAAGATCTCATCAAGCAGGAGATGGCGTTGCAGGGCGACGCTCTGGCGGCACTGGATGCCCGCAAGCTGTATGCTCTGAAGAGAAAAGGGTTCTCCGACAAACGCCTTGCTGCGTTGTTACAGACTTCTGAAAAGGCAGTGCGTGAGCATCGCTATGGTCTCGGTATTCACCCTGTCTACAAGCGAGTGGATACCTGTGCGGCAGAATTTTCTACCGCCACCGCTTATATGTATTCCAGCTATGAGGAAGAGTGCGAGTCGCAGCCTTCTGGCTGCGACAAAATCCTGGTGCTCGGTGGCGGTCCAAACCGCATTGGTCAGGGTATTGAGTTTGACTACTGCTGTGTGCACGCAGCCCTCGCCATGCGCGAAGATGGCTACGAAACTATCATGGTCAACTGTAACCCCGAAACCGTTTCCACGGATTACGATACTTCTGACCGCCTCTACTTTGAGCCGGTTACGCTTGAGGATGTGCTGGAGATTGTTCGGATAGAAAAACCTGTGGGCGTTATTGTGCAGTTCGGTGGGCAGACACCCCTGAAACTGGCCCGTGCCCTGGAAGCAGAAGGTGTGCCGATTGTCGGCACGACTCCGGATGCCATTGATATGGCGGAAGACCGCGAGCGCTTCCAGCAGATGATTCACAAGCTGAAACTGCTACAACCGCCGAATGCCATTGTGCGGTCAGCAGAGGAAGCCGTAGCTGCCGCTGCGGGCATCGGTTATCCGCTGGTGGTGCGTCCGTCCTACGTACTTGGTGGCCGTGCCATGGAGATTGTCTACCGCGAGGAAGAACTGCAGCGCTATATGCGTGATGCGGTACAGGTCTCTGAAGATGCGCCGGTACTGTTGGATTACTTCCTGTCATCGGCCATTGAGGTGGATATTGATGCCGTCTCCGATGGCGAACAAGTGGTGATCGGCGCCATCATGCAACACATTGAGCAGGCGGGCATTCACTCCGGTGACTCCGCCTGTGCGCTGCCACCCTACAGCCTGCCGGAAGACGTGCAGGATGAAATGCGCCAGGTGGTTAAAGCCATGGCCATTGAGCTGAAAGTGAAGGGTTTGATGAACGTGCAGCTGGCCTGGCAGGATGAGAAAATCTACGTCATTGAGGTCAACCCTCGCGCCTCTCGTACCGTACCCTTCGTTTCCAAGTGTATCGGTACGTCGCTGGCAAAAATCGCCGCACGTTGCATGGTCGGCACTACGTTGGTAGATCAGAACTTCACCAGCGAAATTATTCCCCGCTTCTTCAGCGTTAAAGAAGCTGTGCTGCCCTTCAATAAATTCCCCGGTATTGACCCGATTCTTGGGCCGGAAATGAAATCCACCGGTGAAGTGATGGGCGTCGGCGACACCTTTGCTGAGGCCTATGCCAAGGCTGAGTTGGGGGCTAGCGATCCTATTCCTACCTCCGGTACGGCCTTCCTGAGCGTGCGCGAACCGGACAAAGCAGGAATTGCCAGTGTGGCTCGAAGCCTGATCAATAGCGGTTTCAAACTGGTAGCCACCGCGGGCACTGCCCAAGTGATAGAGGATGCCGGTTTGCCAGTCGAACGGGTCTTCAAGGTCAAACAAGGTCGTCCGCATATCGTCGATATGATCAAAAATGATCAAATTGATTTGATTGTGAACACTACCGAGGGGCGCCAGGCGATTGCGGATTCCTCCACTATACGCTCCAGTGCAGAACAGCATGGGGTGTACTACACGACAACCCTCGCCGGTGGCCAAGCTGTCTGCATGGCGCTGGAACAGACTGGGGAAATTAAGGTTCGCCGCCTGCAAGATCTCCATGAGAGGAACCTCTGATGCAAAAAAATCCGATGACTGTCGAAGGCGCAGAAAAGTTGCGCAAGGAGCTGGATAACCTTAAGAAAGTTGAGCGTCCGCGTATCGTGGCGGCTATTGCCGAGGCCCGTGCACACGGGGACCTGAAGGAAAATGCCGAATATCATGCCGCCCGTGAACAGCAGAGTTTTGCCGAAGGGCGCATCCAGGAAATCGAAGGCAAGCTGGGTAATGCCCAAATTATCGACATTACCAAGATTCCTCAGGGCGACAAGGTTATTTTCGGCAGCACGGTGGACATCATCAATCTGGAGACGGATGGAACCGTGACCTACACCATCGTCGGTGATGATGAGTCCGATGTAAAACTTAACAAGATTTCCTACCAGTCACCGATTGCCCGCGCGTTGATTGGCAAAGAGGTGGGAGATATCGTCGTGGTCAAAACGCCCGGCGGGGATGTGGAATATGAGATTGACGATGTGAAACACATCTGAATATTCCAGTGAAGACACTAAAAAGAGGCCATTTGGCCTCTTTTTTTATGGCGGACAGTGCACTTGGCTGTTTGGACTCCCCTCCCGGAGGTAGTGATATGTACCGCTTTTGAATCGGCGGTGTACCCCGTCAATACAGCTGAAGTGTTGTGCCTTGCGGATTTAAACTAAAGTTCTATTTGTCAGGGAGCAATGAATGAAGCCAGATGTCAGCAAGGCCATGCGGCAGCTGATCCGTGATGTACGAAAGACCATACCTTTTGATATGCCGGTCGCACAGGTGTGTGGTGGTCTTTGTGTCGGGTGTCCAAAAAAGCTGCTGAATTATCTTGAGGATGAACTCGCTCGTTGGCAGTCATGTCTTGATGATGGTGCTGTGCCCAGCCTGGGTGACCTGAATCGGCTGGGGCGCTGCAGCCAAAAAGTCTACTCAGCGTTGCAAAAAAACCAACTGGTCTAATAGCGCGATATAGCCATATTGTCATCGTTAGGCAATAGGCCTCCCGCAAGTCATCCACTCTACAGATAAAACACTGGTGTTGATCGCAGCCGCTGAGGGGGCCGTCACCCTCGGTCTTACTCTGCAGGCCTGTGCCCCGTCGACGCCTATATGCTTTTATGCCAGTATGCGGTTTAAAAATAAGAAGAGGGGTGTGAACAATGCGTCGGGATGTTGAGTTCAATACGGAAGATGGGGTAACACTTCGCGGTTGGCATTATGTGCCTAAGGATATTCAGGGGGAGGTGCCAACCATTGTGATGGCGCATGGTTTCTCGGCAGTAAAAGAAATGTACCTTGATCGTTTTGCGGAGTCCTTTGCCAAGGCTGGGCTGGCATCGATAGTGTTCGATAACCGAAATTTCGGGGCTAGTGATGGAGAACCTCGTTACGAAATTGATCCCTGGCAGCAGGTGCGCGACTACCGTGATGCGATCACCTACGCGGAAACGCTTCCTGAAACTGATGTTGATCGAATTGGAATATGGGGGTCCAGTTATAGCGGCGGGCATGTCATGGTTGTGGGCGCATTGGACCGGAGAGTGAAGTGTGTCGTGTCCCAAGTACCGTTGGCCAGCGGCCACCGCAATGTACGGCGGCTCATCCGATCAGACTATCTTGCTTCGGTGCGTGCAATGTTTGACCAAGACCGCCGTGCGCGCATGAAAGGCGGAGCCCCAGCGATGATTCCTGTCGTCTCCGAGGACCCGGCAGCCCCTTCAGCATTGCCAACCCCTGACAGCTGGTCCTGGTTTACCGAGACGGGTAAGGCCCGGGCACCATCATGGCATAATGAAGTGACCTTACGCTCGGTGGAAATGTTCACCGAGTATGAGCCGATCAGTTACGCCCGATATATCAGCCCAACCCCATTTATGATGATTGTGGCGCTCAGTGATGTGCTGACTGTGTCTGACCTGGCGCTGGAAGCCTACGAGGAAGCGCTGGGCCCCAAACGACTGGTAACGCTTGCTGGAGGCCATTTTGATGCCTACGTAAATGACTTCGAGGCTGCTTCTGGGCCGGCAGTTGAATGGTTCACCCAGCATTTGGGGGCGTAGTGTAGAGGGTCAGTTGGTTGTGTCAGCGGCAACGGTTTTTTAGCGTAGCAGGTTTGAGAGATGCGGGTTGGGTTTGTCAGCACGCCGCAACAGCAGCACAATATGGCCGATGGTTTGCACCGCCTCAGCACCCAATTTTTCAGCAATCTCCGCAATGACAAGCTGTTTGGCTTCTTTGTCGCCCACCGCCAGTTTGACCTTGATAAGTTCGTGGTCATTCAGCGCTCGGTCAAGCTCCGCCAGTACTGATTCGCTCAGACCATTGCCCGCAACGGTCACCACTGGATTGAGATTGTGACCCAGGCGGCGCAGATGCTTTTTGTCCTCGTTGGAAAGTGTCATAGAATAGCTGTCCTTTTAAACGGCGCGTATTCTAGCCGAACTACTATCAGGTTGATATGGGACGCTCAAAAAGTAGCCAGCGATGGTTGCAGGAACACAGAAACGACCACTACGTGAAACGCTCCATAAAGGAGGGTTACCGTTCCCGTGCCAGCTATAAATTGCTGGAATTGAACGAGAGGGATCGGCTGTTTAGACTAGGCATGACAGTGCTTGACCTGGGCGCAGCACCTGGCGGGTGGTCCCAAGTGGCGGCCAATCTGGTGGGAGATAATGGGCGCATCATTGCCTCCGATATTCTGCCCATGGATAGCCTGGCCGGGGTTGATTTCGTCCTGGGTGACTTTACAGAAGAAGCGGTCCTCAACGAAATCCTGCAATTGTTGGGCGATGAACCGGCAGACCTTGTAATATCGGATATGGCCCCCAATATGAGTGGTATGAAGGCCGTTGACCAGCCACGTGCCATGTATTTGGTGGAACTGGCTATGGAAATGGCCTGCCAGGTATTGAAACCTGAGGGCGTTTTTGTTGCCAAAGTGTTTCACGGCGAAGGTTTTGATAGTTTCATGCTGGAAGTGAAGCGCCGTTTTCAGCGGGTGGTTGCCCGCAAGCCTGATGCCTCTCGATCCCGCTCCAGGGAAGTTTATCTGGTGGCGCGAGGTCTAAAGGAACAGGGATAGGTTGAATAAGCGGGGCTTCTGTTTTTACAGACCCCAGTGTTGCTGCGCGGCAGAGGTCGGCAGCATTAATACGAGGAAGTCCAGTTGAACGATATGGCCAAGAATCTTGTGCTGTGGCTGATTATCGCAGCAGTATTGCTGTCGGTATTCCAGAGCTTTAGCCCCCCCGCCAAAGAGAATGCAATCAGTTACTCCTCTTTTATTGAAGAAGTGCAGTCCGGTCGTGTCACCAATGTGGTGATTGAAGGGCTGACCGTCGAAGGCAAGCGTGCCGATGGCACTACTTTCAAAACCATTCGGCCCAATGTGCCGGATTCCGGCTTGATGGGCGACCTGCTCAACAACAACGTCAGCGTTGAGGGTCGTGAGCCGGAGCAACAGAGTCTGTGGAGCCAGCTACTCGTGGCTTCATTCCCGATTCTGCTGATTCTCGCTATTTTCATGTTTTTCATGCGGCAGATGCAGGGCGGTGCCGGTGGCAAGGGCGGTCCAATGGCCTTTGGTAAAAGCAAAGCGCGCCTGCTGGGTGAAGATCAGATTAAAACCACCTTTGCCGATGTGGCCGGTGTCGATGAAGCGAAGGAAGATGTTCACGAACTGGTGGACTTTCTGCGCGATCCGTCCCGCTTCCAGCGCCTCGGTGGTCGTATTCCTCAGGGTGTGCTGATGGTGGGTCCGCCCGGTACCGGTAAAACCCTGTTGGCCAAAGCCATTGCCGGTGAAGCCAAGGTGCCGTTCTTTTCCATCTCCGGTTCCGACTTCGTGGAGATGTTTGTGGGTGTGGGCGCTTCACGTGTGCGGGATATGTTCGAACAGGCGAAGAAGCAGGCGCCCTGTATCATTTTTATCGATGAGATCGATGCCGTCGGTCGTCACCGCGGTGGTGGTTATGGCGGTGGTCACGACGAGCGTGAGCAGACACTGAACCAGTTGCTGGTGGAAATGGATGGTTTTGAGGGTAATGAGGGTGTCATCGTCATCGCTGCCACCAACCGTCCTGATGTGCTCGACAAGGCACTGCTGCGCCCTGGTCGTTTTGACCGCCAGGTGTTTGTGGGACTGCCAGACATCCGTGGTCGTGAGCAAATTCTCAAGGTTCATGCCCGCAAGGTGCCGCTGGATGAACATGCGGATCTCGGTATTGTTGCCCGCGGGACCCCCGGCTTTTCTGGCGCTGACCTGGCCAACCTGGTGAATGAGGCGTCCCTCTTCGCCGCACGCGCCAACAAGCGCATCGTGACCATGGAAGAGTTTGAAAAAGCCCGTGACAAAATCATGATGGGCGCGGAGCGCCGCTCCATGGTGATGTCAGAAAAAGAGAAGGAAAATACTGCCTATCATGAGGCGGGCCATGCCATTGTTGGCCGCTTGATGCCCGAGCATGATCCGATCCATAAGGTGAGCATTATTCCCCGTGGCCGCGCACTGGGTGTTACCCAGTTCCTTCCGGAGGAAGACAAGTACAGCATGAGTCGTCGTCAACTAGTGGGCCAGTTGTGCAGCCTGTTTGGTGGCCGTATTGCTGAGGAGCTGGTTCATGGTGCCGACGGTGTTACTACCGGTGCTTCCAATGATATTGAACGTGCGACGCAGATGGCGCGCAACATGGTGGTGCGTTGGGGCCTGTCAGATAAAATGGGTCCGTTACTGTATGGCGAAGAAGAATCACAGGTGCCCGGCGGTGGTAGAGCTACCTATTCTGAGGACACCGCACGTGAAATCGATGTCGAAGTGCGCCGGGTGCTGGATGAATCTTACGCCCGCGCCAAGAAAATCCTCGAAGATAATATCGATGTGCTGCACGCCATGAAGGACGCTTTGATGGAGTACGAGACCATTGACCTGGAGCAGGTTGATGATCTGATGGCTCGCAAGCCGGTGCGCCCTCCGCATGACTGGCACGACCAGGATTTTGGTGGTCGTCCCGGGCCGGATGGCGGCACCCCGAAAGCCGATGATTCTGATGATCGCGGCTCCGTGGGTGGCCCTGCCAAGGAACACTGATTTGCTCCCCGGCCTGAGAGGGCCGGGGATATCCCCTCTCCCTTTTTTTGTCGATCCATTTGCCCATGTCTAAAGCAATCCATTGTCGTGATCGGTGGTCAGCTCGTTCGTTGACAGGGTCTCTTTGATGCAGTTTGGTCGTTTTCTGCTCGACCTGAACACCCCTAAAATCATGGGGGTGCTCAATACCACGCCCGATTCCTTCTCTGACGGAGGCTCCCTGCATACAAGAGATGGACGGCTAGAGATATCTCGGGTGTTACAGCGGGTTGAAACCATGCTGGAGGAGGGCGCGGACATCATTGATGTGGGTGGCGAATCCACTCGCCCAGGTGCGACTGCGGTAGCGGAGGATGAGGAATTACGACGGGTAGTGCCTGTCGTTGCGGCGATTGCCCACCGTTTTGATGTCCCGGTGTCAGTGGATACCAGCACGGCACAAGTGATACAGGCGGCGGCGGACGCTGGCGCCAGTCTGATTAATGATGTGCGCGCCTTGCGTCGCCCCGGGGCACTGGAGGCGGTAGCGAATACGGGTTTGCCCGTGTGCCTGATGCATATGGCCGGAGAGCCAGAAGGCATGCAGGATAACCCGGAATACCGCAATATCATTGATGACGTCAGAGCCTTCCTGCTGGAGCGTATCGCAGCTTGTGACGCAGCCGGTATCCCCAGTGAGCGAATACTGATTGATCCGGGCTTTGGGTTTGGTAAAACCCTCGCACACAATTTGGAACTGTTTCGGAATTTACCCGAATTACAGAAACTGGGCAGGCCGTTGCTCATAGGCGTATCACGCAAATCCATGATCGGAGCCATTCTGGATAAACCGGTGTCACAGAGAATGGTGGGTAGTGTCGCTATGGCGATGTTGGCAGCCCAGCGTGGGGTGGCGATCCTCCGTGTACACGATGTATCGGCAACTGCCGATGCGTTTAGGATTAGGAACATGATAGAAGGATAAAATCGTGGGAAGGAAATTTTTTGGTACGGATGGGATTAGGGGGAGAGTAGGTGAGCCGCCAATTACAGCAGACTTTGTTCTGAAATTGGGCTGGGCCGCGGGTAAAGTGTTCAGTGAGCAGTCAAAAGGACGCAAACTGATCATTATGGGAAAAGATACGAGAGTCTCGGGCTATATGTTTGAGTCAGCTTTGCAGGCAGGCTTGATAGCTGCTGGAGTGGATGTTGAGCTGCTTGGGCCAATGCCGACCCCAGGTATAGCGTATCTGACGCGTACTTTTCGGGCCCAGGCCGGTATTGTGATCAGCGCATCTCACAACCCCTACTACGATAATGGTATTAAATTTTTTGGTGGGGATGGCTTCAAACTTTCAGACGATATAGAGCTTGCAATAGAGAGCTACTTGCAAAAGGATTTAGTCACAGAAACATCTGATAAGTTAGGAAAAGCACATCGTGTGGCAGATGCTGTGGGTCGCTATATTGAATTCTGCAAGGGAACACTCCCATCAGGTAGTCATCTTCAAGGACTGAAAATCGTGGTCGATTGTGCCAACGGTGCTACCTACCATATTGCCCCTAATGTTTTCAGGGAGCTCGGTGCCGAAGTGGTGGAAATGGCTGTGGAGCCGGACGGCTTCAACATTAATGAAAACTGTGGCTCCACTAACCCGGTCTTACTTCAGGAGGCTGTGCTCAACACCGGTTCCGATATGGGTATTGCTTTCGATGGTGATGGTGACAGGGTGTTGTTTGTGGATCACAAGGGGCACATGGTAGATGGTGATGAGCTACTTTTTGTGATCGCCAAACATCGCCATTTTCAAGGTGAGTGCAGTGGTGTGGCAGGTACCCTGATGAGTAACTTCGGTATGGAGTTATCGCTCAAGGAGTTGGGCATTCCATTTTATCGGGCTCAAGTGGGTGATCGCTATGTGATTGAAGCCATGAAAGAACGAAAATGGCAGTTGGGCGGAGAGAGCTCTGGTCATATTATTTGTAGTGACTTGACAACTACGGGTGACGGTGTGGTCGCAGCGTTGCAAGTGCTGCGGGCTATGCAAGAAATAGGTGCGCCACTTAATCATTTGAAGAAGGGTATGAAAAAGTATCCTCAAAAAATGATCAATGTCCGCATCAAGCAAAAATTTAATTTATCTGAATTTCCTGCTATAGAGAATGCAGTGCGCGAAGCTGAAAAGCAGCTGGCTGGAACTGGGCGTGTATTGTTAAGACCCTCCGGTACCGAGCCACTGGTGCGCGTCATGGTGGAAGGTGAGGATGCAGAGCTGGTGGACAGTCTGGTAAAAAAAGTCGCAGCAGTTGTGACTGAGGAAGTGGGCTGATGTCCCCAGCCTGCGGCAGCCTTTCTGTTGTTGAAGCGGAGCGGCAAATTGCCGGGCCCATCAGTTGTATGTTGACGACAACTTCGTTAAGATTGCGCCCCTTTTCAGGGCCGGGAAAACCTTAGTTATGCGTCGTCCCCTGGTAGCAGGAAACTGGAAAATGCACGGTTCACGCGAATCGATTGCATCCCTTGTTTCAGGCTTGCTACAGATTAACTCTGTTGTGGATGTGGCAGTTTTTCCACCCTATGTGTACCTCCAGCAGGTGATCAAGGCATTGGCCGATACCACCGTTGGGGTGGGTGCACAGAATGTTTCTGAACAGCGGCAGGGCGCCTATACCGGCGAAATCTCTGCTGATATGTTGAAAGACATTGGCTGTCACTATGTGATTGTTGGTCACTCGGAGCGACGTACCCTCTACGGGGAGAGTGATCAGCAGGTGGCAGACAAGTTTATTGCTGCCCAGTCGGTCGGGTTGGTACCAATACTTTGTGTTGGTGAGACACTGGCTCAGCGTGAACAAGACGAAACACTTGCTGTCATCGCCAGACAGCTCGATGCCGTGACAGCAGTTGCCGGTATTGAAGCAGTTTGCAAGGCAGTGCTAGCCTACGAGCCGGTCTGGGCCATTGGTACCGGTAAAACGGCCACGGCAGATCAGGCTCAAGAAGTGCATCAGGCCATTCGCCAGAGGCTTGGTGCGGTTGCCGAGAGAACCAGACTGATCTATGGCGGTAGTGTGAAGGCCGCCAATGCGGCAGAGCTGTTTGCACAACCCGACATTGACGGTGCGTTGGTGGGCGGAGCCTCCCTGGACAGCGCCGAATTCGGCGAGATTTGTAAACTGGCATAACCACAAATACGAAGTGGGAAAATGGAAAAATTTATACTGATCGTTCACCTGTTGACCGCGCTGTCCATTATCGGGCTGATTCTGGTTCAACAGGGCAAGGGTGCCGAAGCGGGTGCTTCCTTCGGTTCCGGAGCTTCACAAACCGTTTTCGGTAGTGCTGGCGGCTGGGGTTTCTTCACTAAAGCTACCGCCATCATGGCAACCGTATTCTTCGTCACCAGTTTTACACTGGCAGTGATGGCGAAAGACAATGCGAGAGTCGGTGACAAAGTGTTGCCGGAGCTGGAAGCCATACAGCAAGTGCTGCAGGAAGATATGCAGGCCTCGGATATTCCTGCTGCTGAAGACGATATTCCCTCGGCACCTGCGGCGGAGATCCCCGAGTCGACAGGTACAGAGTAACAACCGTTTAATGCCCAAGTGGTGGAATTGGTAGACACGCTATCTTGAGGGGGTAGTGGCGTAAGCCGTGCCGGTTCAAGTCCGGCCTTGGGCACCATCTAAAGAAAAGGCTCCAACTTCGGTTGGGGCCTTTTTGTTTGTATCAGTTTCCTCTCTCACAACGCATCCAATCTATACTCAAACAGTACCCCCCAACCCGCGTGGCAGACCAATGTGCTATTCAACCGCAGTGAGTTTTACCAGTGCTGTGGTGCTGACGGGTGGCGGACTCGCCTGTCTGAAAAGGATGGGGAGTTTTAACCCGTCAAACGGGGTATTTCCGCTGTTGCCGTTGTTGTTTGGCATACAGCAGGGGATTGAGGGGGTTGTCTGGTGGTCGCTGGGCACTCATGACCCCGAGATTTTGCGAATGTCGGCTTTGGGGTTCCTGTTTTTTTCCCATGTGATCTGGCCGTTCGCCATCCCGTTTTCCTGTTATCTGGCGGAGCCGCTGCACAAACATAAGGGGTTGTTTTTGCTGATGACTCTGCTCGGTGCAGTCTTTGCTCTCAGCACCTATACGCCGTTGCTGCTGAACCCTGGCTGGTTGGTTGTATCTGAAGTCCATCACTCGCTTGTCTACCGGACGACGCTGCTCTATGACGCGGTGCTGCCCCGGCCTGTGGTGACCGTTGCCTACACGCTGGTTGTGTTGCTGCCGCTGTTGTTATCGGTGCGGCTCGCGTATCGCTTTCTCGGGCTGCTGATGCTGCTCGCCGCGATTTTGACGGCGGCGATGTTCAAACTGGCGTTTATCTCCGTCTGGTGTTTTTTCGCCGCGCTTATTTCGCTGTATATCTATTACATTGTCGTGGTGCAGGCCGAGGCTGAGATTGGCTCCACGCTATAACGGCTGCGACAGCGTTTTCCCAACCTTTTGGTTTGTGCTCAGTCCCGATACAGCTTGGTCAGGTCACTGTAGTGATCGATGCGGCGGTCGCGCAGGTAGGGCCAGATGCGACGTACGGCTTCACTGCGATCCAGATCAATCTGCGCTACGGCGAAGGTTTCGGTTTGGGTGTCCGCCTGCCAGAGGATTTCGCCCTGAGGTCCGGCAACAAAACTTGATCCCCAGAATAATGCGCCGGGACCCTCACCGGGGTCCGCTTCATGGCCAATGCGGTTGACGCTGATGACCGGAAGGCCATTGGCGACGGCATGTGAGCGCTGGATGGTGATCCAGGCGTCTCGCTGACGCTGTTGTTCGGCGGCTTCATCGTCGGGATGCCAGCCGATGGCGGTGGGGTAGATCAGCATATCGGCACCGGCCATGGCCATCAGTCGAGCCCCTTCTGGAAACCACTGGTCCCAGCACACCAGTACACCCAGTTTGCCCACCGAGGTCTGGATGGGTTTGAAACCGAGATCGCCGGGGGTGAAGTAGAATTTCTCGTAGTAGCCGGGATCGTCGGGAATATGCATTTTGCGATAGATGCCGGCGATACTGCCGTCGCTCTCCAATACCACGGCGGTATTGTGGTAGAGGCCCGCCGCACGGCGTTCAAATAATGAAGCCACGATGACCACGCCCAGCTCTTTGGCCAGTGCGCCCAGTTGGTCGGTAGTGGGGCCCGGAATGGTTTCGGCCAAGTCAAACTCATCGGTGTTTTCTTGTTGGCAGAAATAGAGGCTGCGGTGCAGTTCCTGTAATACCACTAACCGAGCGCCCTTGCTTGCTGTGGTGCGGATGCCTTGCATGGTTTTTTGCAGGTTGGCATCGACATCGGCGCCGCAGGCATACTGGACAATACCAATCGTGAGTTCAGCCATAAAAAATACCTCGAATCTGGTGCGATGGCGTTAGCCCCTGGCGTTAACGTCCGCAAGGGTGCCTTGGGGCAGTTGCATGGTAATACAGTGCAGGCTGCCATGCTGGTGGATAATGGGCAGGCAATCAAGCCCTTCAATCTGATAGCCGGGAAAGGCCGCAGCAATTTGTGCGAGGGCCTCTTTATCTTGGACATCGCGGTAGGTGGGAACGATCACCAGACCGTTAAAAATCAGGAAGTTGGCGTAGGTGGCCGGTAGTCGATGTCCATCCTCGTCATATTTTGGTGAGGGCCAGGGAAGTGGCACAAGTTGGTAATGCTTGCCGGTGCTGCTGGTGATGTTGCCCAGTTCTTCGGCCATGAGTTGCAACTCACGATAGTGACTGTCGGTCTCGTCATCACAGGCCTGATAGGCGATGACGTCATCGGGGCAGAACCTTGCCAGGGTGTCGATATGGCTGTCCGTGTCGTCTCCTTCCATTGCACCGTGGTGGATCCAGTTGATTTTCTCTACCCCCAAATCCTGACGGAGCTGATTCTCAATCTCCGTTTGGTTTAGTGCTGGATTGCGGTTGGTGTTAAGTAGGCATTGTGCTGTCGTCAGTAGGGTGCCTTTGCCGTCACTTTCAATCGCGCCGCCTTCCAGGATTAGCTCGCGATGTTGAATTGTCGCGCCGGGGTATGCGCCCTGGTGATAGAGCGTTGATGTGACCTGGTTGTCTTGTGTGCTGGCGTATTTATTGCCCCAGCCGTTGAACTGGTAATTGAGCAGAGAGAGACCGGTGGATGTTTTGACCGAGATGGGACCGTGGTCTCGTGCCCAGGTGTCATCAGACTCAACGGGGTAGATATGCAGCTTGTCTGGTGGGACAGCCAATTTGGTCAGACGTTGCTTGATTGTGTCTACTTCTGCTGCGGGAGCGCCGATGATCACGTGCCCTTTGCTCACCAGTAGTTGCACTAAGCGCTCGTAAATTGGGATGACTTCGCCTAACAGTGGTAGCCAGTCTGTGTCCTTATGGGGCCAGGTAAGCTGGATGGCATCCTGAGGTTCCCATTCGGCAGGCAGGCGCACAGTCTGTTTAGTCATCACGGGGTTTAATCCTATATTGAAAAAGCGGCAATTTATCATATTCGTTGGCGCGCAGGTGCATATCACCTGCTTGCAGGGATATAGACATAATAATAGTTGCAAGCCGGTACTGTCTTAAGCGGAAGTGGCGTGTGGCGGACGATGATGAGTCATCAGTGTTTGGGATGATGTTTGTTTGGTCGTATAAGCAGCCATCCCATTTTGTCGGGATGGCTGTTGTGGCGGGAAGTCAGTGTTTCAAAGCACTTTTATGGTTTCTTGGGCGTTGTCATGTCGGACAATATTGAGCTTTGCCTCAGTCGCTTCCACCGTGCTGTAGTCTTTGATGGAGGCGGGGTTGAGCGGGTCACCAATCCAGCGCTGTGAGGGTTTGAATGCTTTTGACACCAAGCTGGCGCTGTAGTCCATTTCATCAAAGCTCAGGCCGACCATATCGGCAAATGCGTAGATAAAGTTAGCACTGGAATAGGGGCGGTCTGCGGCCGCTTTCCACGGTGTCATATCCCTGTTGCGCTGGAAATCTTCCGACCCCCAGGCAATGAAGGGTACGGTGTACATGGCCGAAGTGGGCGCACCCTCATTGCGCCCGGTAAACAGATCGTCCGGGTTGTCGAACACTTCCTCACCGTGGTCTGAGAGATACAGTAGCAGGCTCTTGCCCTTTGCTCTGCGAGTTTCGTTGATAAGATTGGAGACGACCATGTCGTTGTAGCGAATAGCGTCGTCATAGCTGTTGTATTCGTCCAGCAGGTCCGCTGAAACCCAATCTGGCACGTCAGTTTTGCCGCTGAAATAAGCGAAGTCTTCGGGGTAGCGACAATCGTAGGCACGGTGGGTGCCGAGCAGGTGAACAACGATGAATTTACGCGGGGCATTTGTGTCCAGTGCCTCAGCGAAAGGCGGCAGCACGACGCCATCGTACTGGTTGGCATTTTGCTGGCGATTATTGTTCAGATAAACCTGATGGTCGGCCATCTGTGAAAATGTTGTCAGCATGGTGTTGCGGCGGGTTTGTGTTTGCTGATTGGTAATCCAGGTGATGTCGTATCCCGCCTGTTTCATCATATTGATCAGGGTGGGTTCGCTGAAAAAACGCTCGGGATGTTTGGAATCCGCAAAAGACAGCACCTGCTGCAGTGCTTCGATGGTGTAAGGGCGTGGCGTGACCACATTATTAAATACGACCAGCTCGCCTTGCTGGTTTAGTTTGTCCAGATTAGGTGTGGTGGGGCGCTCGTAGCCATAGAGGCTCATGCGTTGGCGATTGGTGGATTCGCCGATGACCAGAACGACGGTGTCCGGCATGGAGGCATTGTCCGTGACCAGGTTTTGCAGCGGCTTTACCTGGCGGTTTTGTGTCAGGAGTTGTTGCATGTCGGCCATTTGTTGCTGGTATTTGGTGTATCCCATGACCAGATTCCAGGGGGCTGCTGGCTCCATTCTGACCATTTGATGGTACAGAGCATCATTGATGCTTTTCTGCGGTTCAAATAATGCGGACCCGATAAAGGGCCAGAAGGCTATCAAGCTGAAAACGGATGCATAGCCAAGGCGTCGGGACAAACCTAATTGCAGTGGCTTGGCCTGACTCCATAGCCATGCCGGGATGGCACTAAATACCAGGGTCAATGGCAGGAACCACCATTGCCAATAGGACTGAATGAATTCACTGCTTTCGGCGACATTTGATTCAAACGCGATAAAAATGGCGCTTTGCGAGAATTCTTGCCCGTAAACGATGAAATAAAATAATGAAATCAGAGCCGCTGGCCACATCAGCATTCCTGCGAACGCCAGCCATTTTTTTGCGTGTTGGGGCAGTAGCAAGATGGGGATTAGCCAGGCAAAACTCATGAGCAGGGAATCACGAAGCCCGATCGAACCCGACATGCCATTGGCATAGATGGGGATGTGATAGCTCAGAGAAAAATAGGCTGCAAACAGATAGGCCCATAACAGGGGATGTTTTTGAGAGAAACGGAGCATCGAAATGGCCTGTTATTCTAATATTGTTCCGCAGGATAACAGTCGTTTCTTAAGGGGGGCTTAAGGGTGCATATTAAGGTTGGTGTCTACCCGGTGGCATCGGTCAATTGATGTGATTGCGGTGACAGGTCAGGGTGTCAGGGTATATCGGAATTGATAGAGGAGATTGGGTTCGCCCAATATGTGAAGCGTGTTGTGGCTATCGATGGTGACCCCTTCCGGCTGGGCAATATCCTCCGTCAGTCCAGCATAGCCACGTTTAAGCCTTAATTGACTGGAAACTTGCCCCAGCATGTTGATGGAGGTGAGCTGTTTTGATTCGTGGCTGAGCAGCAACAGGTTGTCGGAGTGCGTATCAAAGAAAACCCCCGATAAATCAGTATTGCCGTAGGCTTTTTGTTCGAGATCCACAGGGTTGGATATGGAAATGGAACCCGTGTTGTCAACAAAACCGTCAACCAGCCATAGCTGGCGGGGATTTTTCTCGTTCACAATATAGAGCTGTTTTGTCAGTGGATTGATGGTCAATCCTTCGAAGCCATTATTTTCAGTGCCTTCGCCAGGCAGCCGCAATTGCCTTTGGTGCGCCAGTGTAAGGCTGTTGGTATCCATTGGCAGATCGATAATGACAATCGTGCGTCGCCGCTCTTCCAGAATGGCGAGCTGGCCATTTCCGAGATAGGTAACATCTTCGGTATCTTCAAAACCGTGCAGCGGAATTGTTCGCAGAATACGCCCATCCAGACTGATCTCGAACAGTTGCTCTGGATTGTTGGTCACCGCAAACAGGCTGTCGGTCTCCGGGTTGTAGGTTAAACCGGAGGCATTGTCGGGAATGCCCTTGAGTACTATTGGGTTCCCGCGCAGTCGATATCCGTCTAAGTCGAATCCGTTGACTGTTGCAGCGGGATAGGCGCGAGTACTTTGCGGTTCAAGTAGTATCAGGATAGCGACGCTCAACATAACCAGGGAGAGGCACATAAGCCGCTCCGGCTTAGTTCTGTGGGTATGTTCTGGTTGCTGCCAACGTAGGCCTGGTAAGCGGAAGCTCATAATGTGGTCGTTGTTATTATTAAGTGGGGCAGAGTGTACCCATGTATACATGAAAGGAATATGACGCCTTTTTAAGGCGAAGCAGGCAGGTTGAGTCCAGTCGCCAGATATAAAGATAATTAGCTGCTAATTACCCTTGACCGGGGAGGGGGGCATACCTATAATTCACGGCCCTTGAAGCAGCCACTTAATCAGCTGTTTTTGGGCGAAGCCGGAGGTTATGACCGGTGGGTGCAGGAGACGTGCTCAGTCTCTCGGTCGAAAGGCCAATGCAGAAGTTTGATGCGGGGTGGAGCAGCCTGGTAGCTCGTCGGGCTCATAACCCGAAGGTCGTAGGTTCAAATCCTGCCCCCGCTACCAAATTCGGATATCAGTGCCATCTGATATCGCGCGCCGGTACAAGGCGCAGTCGAAAGGCCCCTTTTCAGGGGCCTTTTGCTAGGTGCCAAAAAAGTAGTTTGAAGTGGGCCGAGAGCCCATTTTTTCATTGTAGAACCAAGAGGTTGCAGTGGCGACAAAAGAGGAAACGCTCAGAGCGATGATAGCCCCTGTGGTGGAAGCCCTGGGCTGTGATTTTTGGGGGTTGGAATATCTGTCCTCCGGACGCAATGCTCTGCTGCGGATTTACATTGATCGCGATGAAACAGGCGTGACGGTTGAGGACTGTGAAAAGGTCAGCCGTCAGGTAAGCAGCCTGATGGATGTGGAAGACCCGATCGGGGGTGAATATACCCTGGAGGTGTCTTCGCCGGGACTGGAGCGGCCGCTTTATACGCTGAACCAGTTTCTTCGGTATGTTGGGGAAGATGTCGCCATCAGGCTGCGCTTTCCCTACGAAGGAAGGCGGAATTTCAAGGGCCGCCTGAATGGTGTTGAAGGCGAGGATATTTTGTTGATCGTGGAAGATCACGAATATCTGTTTCCTGTGGATAGCATTGAAAAGGCGAATGTCGTTCCCCGATTTTGAGGGCGATTGCGAGGCTGACTGAATGAACAAAGAAATCTTGATGGTGGCGGAAGCCGTTTCCAACGAAAAAGGCGTTTCCAAGGAAGTGATTTTCCAGGCCATCGAACAGGCCCTGGCCACGGCGACCAAGAAGCGTTATGACGAAGACGCGCACATCCGTGTTGTGATCAATCGCGCTACCGGCGAATACGAGACATTCCGCTGGTGGGAAGTGATGGATGATGACACCCTCGCCGAGCTAGGCACCCAGTTCACATTGGAAGAAGCTCACGAGAAAGATCCCTCGTTGAAGGTGGGCGATATTTTCGAGGAGCAGGTGGAAAATATTGGCTTCGGCCGTATCGCTGCTCAGACCGCCAAGCAGGTTATTGTGCAGAAAGTGCGCGATGCCGAGCGTGCTCTGGTGGTTGATCAGTATCGCGACCAGGTGGGTGAGCTGATCAGTGGCGCCGTCAAAAAAGTGACTCGAGAAAATATTATCGTTGACCTGGGCAATAACGCTGAGGCTGTGTTGCCCCGCGAAGAATTGGTGGGACGCGAAGTTTTCCGTATCAACGACCGCGTGCGTGCCATTCTCAAGGAAATCAATTCTGAAAGCCGTGGGCCTCAGCTTTTCCTGAGCCGAAAGTGTAAGGAGATGCTCACTGAGCTATTCCGCATTGAGGTGCCGGAAGTGGCCGAAGAGGTAATTGAGATCCGCGGTGCCGCTCGTGATCCTGGGTCTCGTGCGAAAATAGCAGTGAAAACAAACGACGGTCGGATTGATCCAGTGGGTGCCTGTGTTGGCATGCGTGGAGCGCGCGTGCAAGCGGTATCCAATGAGCTGGACGGTGAGCGCATTGACATTGTGTTGTGGGATGACAATCCGGCACAGCTGGTCATTAATGCGATGGCCCCGGCAGAAGTGGAGTCCATCATTGTTGATGAAGATGCTCGTTCCATGGACGTAGCAGTAGCCGCAGATACACTGGCCATGGCCATTGGGCGCAATGGTCAGAATGTGCGTCTGGCTTCCGAGTTGACCGGCTGGAAAATCAACGTCATGACGGTTGAAGAAGCCGTGAGCAAACAGGAAGAAGAGTCCAGTTCTCTGGTATCCACTTTTATGGATCGCCTTGATGTGGATGAAGACGTGGCCGCGGTGCTGGTGGAAGAAGGCTTTACCTCTGTTGAAGAAGTGGCCTATGTTCCTCTGGAGGAGCTGGCAGGTATCGAAGGTTTCGATGAAGATATTGCCGAGGAGTTGCGCGCACGTGCCAAAGATGCGCTGCTGACCATGGCGCTAGCCTCTGAAGAGGGTATTTCCGAGCCTGCTGAAGATTTGTTGACCATGGATGGCATGGACGAAGAGTTGGCCCACACCCTGGCAGCTAACGGTATCGTCACGATGGAAGATCTGGCCGAACAGGCCGTGGAAGATTTGCTGGATATTGCAAACATGGATGAAGCGCGTGCTGCTGAGTTGATCATGACAGCGCGGGCACCCTGGTTCGCCGATCAGGGCGATAATTAAACGACAAGGCGGAAAATCGAGGAAAACTGATGGCTGAAGTCACTGTAAGCGAACTTGCCAAGGTTGTCGGAGCATCCGTCGACCGTCTGCTCAGTCAAATGCAGGAAGCTGGTCTGTCCCATAAATCTGCTGACGCGACGGTCAGCGATGAGGAAAAGCAGAAACTGTTGGCATACCTGAAAGGTTTGCATGGAGAGCAGACGCGCGATCCTAAAAAAATTACGTTGCAACGCAAGACTGTCAGCACATTGAAAACGGGTGCTGGCCGCAAGACCGTCAATGTGGAGGTGCGTAAAAAGCGCACCTACATCAAACGTAGCGCCGATGAAATGGCAGAGCCAGGCGTGGACGTTGAGCAGCTTCAGGAAGGGACTCCTGTTGAAGAAGCCCAGCCCGGTTCCATGGTGGATGATGTGGAACTGAAGCGTCAGGCGGCTATTGAAGCTCGCCGTAAAGCGGAAGAAGAAGCTCGGGTTAAAGCAGAGGAAGAGGCCGCCCAGAAAGCAGAAGAAGCTGAACCAGTTGCAACGGCCGAAGAACAGCCGACCCCAGTGGTCACAGCACCTGCGGCAGACCCGGTTGTAGCGGATGTCCACAAGCACATTAAAAAGCACGTTAAAGATGACGATGCCTCCGATGACAGCGAAGACGCGCCGAAAAAGGCGAAAAAACGTGGTGCCATCAAGGATCCTAAACGCAAGAAAGAAGATTTGCTGAAGGCCGTTGTCGAAGAGGTCGAGGACGTCTCCGAAGAGAAGAAACCGCGTTTGCGTTCAGGCATTCCTGCTCCGATCAAAGTTGAGAACAGGCACAAGTTCAAGAAGCCCACTGACAAGATTATTCACGAAGTGGAAGTGCCGGTAGAGATATCTGTCGGTGAGCTGGCCCAGCGTATGTCCGTGAAGGCCGCGGTGGTGATCAAGGAGCTCATGAAGATGGGCACCATGGCATCCATCAACCAGCCTATCGATCAGGATACGGCCATCCTCGTGGTGGAAGAATTGGGCCACAAGCCGGTGCCGGTGTCTGATGAAGAAATAGAATTGAAACTGATTCAGGCGCTGCAAAGCTCGGTGGAAGAGAACCTGGAGCCTCGCGCTCCGGTGGTGACCGTCATGGGTCACGTCGACCACGGTAAAACGTCCCTGCTGGACCATATCCGCGCAAGCCGTGTGGCTTCCGGGGAAGCGGGTGGTATTACGCAGCATATTGGGGCTTACCACGTTGATACGCCGAAGGGGATGGTGACGTTCCTTGATACGCCCGGGCACGCTGCATTTACTGCTATGCGCGCACGGGGTGCGAAGAGTACCGATGTTGTGATCCTGGTGGTGGCCGCTGATGATGGCGTGATGCCTCAAACAGAAGAAGCCATTCAGCACGCACGCGCCGCGGGTGTACCGATCGTGGTCGCCATCAACAAAATTGATAAAGAGTCTGCCGACCCTGACCGTGTGACCAGTGAGCTGGCTGCCAAAAATGTCATCCCCGAAGAGTGGGGTGGTGATGTGCAGTTTGTGAAAGTGTCTGCTCATACCGGTGAAGGTGTCGATGATCTGCTGGATGCAGTGTTGTTGCAGGCGGAACTACTGGAATTGCAGGCGCCGCGCAATGTCCCCGCCAAAGGTGTGATCGTTGAATCGCGGATGGAGAAAGGTCGTGGCGCGGTGGCAACTGCACTGGTTCAGGCTGGTATCCTGCGCAAGGGTGACCTGGTGCTGGCGGGTGAAAGTGTCGGCAAGATTCGTGCAATGAATGATGAAGCTGGGCGCCCCACCACAGAGGCTGGCCCTTCCATTCCAGTGGAAATTCTCGGCCTGGATGTGCCGCCAGCTGCTGGCGAAGAGTTCCTGGTGGTTGAAGACGAGCGCAAGGCCCGCGGCATAGCCGAGATGCGCCAGGAAAAAGCGCGTCAGGAGAAGGTCTCTCGGCAACAGGCGGCCAAGCTGGAAAATATGTTTGCCACCTTTGAAGGTCAGGAGAAGGGTGTGCTGCCGGTGCTGGTCAAGGCCGACGTGCGCGGCTCCCTGGAAGCGATTTTGTCCGCCATCAGCGACATCGGTACCGATGAAGTGGAAGTCACACTGGTCGGTTCCGGCGTAGGTGGCATCAATGAGTCCGATATCAATCTGGCCATTACGACGGGTGCTGCAGTGATCGGCTTCAATGTGCGTGCTGATAATGCCGCCCGTCAGTTAGCAGAGAATGAACAGGTTGATTTGCGTTATTACAGTGTGATCTACCATCTGCTGGATGATGTTAAGCAGGCTCTCAGTGGTTTGTTGGCTCCGGAACGGCGCGAGGAAATCATTGGTATTGCCGAAGTGCGCGATGTATTCCGTTCCCCGAAATTTGGTGCGGTGGCTGGTTGTATGGTCATCGAAGGCACGGTCCACCGCAACAAGCCGATTCGGGTGCTGCGCGACAACGTGGTCATTTATGAGGGCGAGCTGGAATCCTTGCGTCGCTTTAAAGATGACGTCAATGAAGTGCGCAATGGCATGGAGTGCGGTATCGGTGTGAAAGATTACAACGATATTAAAAATGGCGACCAGATTGAGGTCTTCGACATCAAGGAAGTGGCGCGACAGCTGTGATGATATTGACAGCCGACGATTATATTTATGCCTAGAGAATTTACCCGTAATGACAGGGTCGCCGATGCACTGCAGCGCGAGTTGGCACAGCTGATTCGCGATGAAGTGCGCGATCCACGGCTGGGGATGGTTAACATTACCGCCGTGGAAGTCGTTCGCGATCTTTCCAGCGCCAAGGTGTTTGTCAACCTGGTGGGGGCAGACTCCGCGGAACAGAGTGAAAAGGCAGCAGAACTTCTGAATGGTGCTGCCGGTTTCCTCCGGACCCATTTGGCCAAACGCATGCAGTTGCGCATCACGCCTAGATTGCGCTTTATCTACGACTTGAGCGGTAAGCGTGGACAGGAGCTGTCTGCGCTGATCGAATATGCCGTCAATCGGGATAAAGAACGCCACCACGATCCAGATCCTTCCGAGGAAGGCTGATCTTGGGGCGCAGTCGTAAGGGCCGGCCGGTCAACGGCATTCTTTTGCTGGACAAACCGCTGGGGTTATCTTCTAACAGTGCATTGCAGCGGGTACGCCACTTATTCGGCGCAGCCAAGGGTGGCCACACCGGCAGTCTCGATCCACTAGCTACTGGTGTGTTGCCGGTTTGTCTGGGTGAGGCGACAAAATTCACGCAGTTTTTGCTGGATGCGGATAAACGCTATCGGGCAACTTTCCGTTTTGGAATTGCTACCGCCAGCGGTGATGCGGATGGCGAAATCCTCAGTGAAGACGGTGCGCCACAGCTGACGGAAAAGCAGCTGGAACAGGTGCTACCTGAGTTTCGCGGTGACATTACCCAGATTCCCTCCATGTTCTCTGCTCTTAAGCATCAGGGGCAACCTTTATACAAGTTGGCTCGTGAGGGAGTGGAAATTGAGCGGGAAGCCCGTCCGGTAACTATTTTTTCTTTGGACATAATGGCATTCAGGGCTGGAGAGTTTCCCGAAGTGGATGTAGACATTCACTGCAGTAAGGGTACCTACGTGAGAACCCTCGCTGAGGATGTCGGCAAGCGTCTGGGTTGCGGTGCTTATGTGTCGAAGTTGCACCGCTCTGCAGCGGGGCCTTTTGATGAGAGTCAGACCGTCAGTTTGTCTGCATTGCAGTCCTTGCGTGAAAGCCAGTCTGCTGAAGCCCTGGATGAATTGTTGCTGCCGATGGATGCTGGGATCACCCATTTAACTGTGGTGGAATTGTCCGAAGATACGGCCCATTACTTCCGCCAGGGACAGTCTGTGATGGTGCCGCAGGTCTATCAACTGAGCGAAGAAGGCGATATAGTGCGCGTCTTTGAAAATCGGGGGGAGACCTCCGAGCGTACGCCTTCTTTATTGTTTTTGGGGGTGGCCGAAGTGACCGACGATGGGCGCGTGGCGCCGAAACGTCTGGTGGTGTTTTAATTTTTGCGCTTTATTGAGCGTGGAAAAAGAATTTGTCCCATAGGGGCAATCAGTGGGCAGGATACAGCGAGTCGCTGGGTCTGCCCTTTAATAGGGTCCCTGTAAATATGCGCGGGTACCCTGAACCTTAACCCGCATATTGGAGAAAAACTATGTTAACTGCAGCTGAAAAAGACGTCATCGTTAAAGAACACGCCCAGGCTGAGGGCGATACCGGTTCGCCGGAAGTACAGGTGGCGCTATTGACTGCCAACATCAACAAACTGCAAGGTCACTTTGGTGACCACAAAAAGGATCACCACTCTCGCCGTGGTTTGATCCGGATGGTAAACCAGCGTCGCAAACTGCTGGACTACCTCAAAGGTAAGGATGCAAGCCGCTATACACAGCTCATTGGAAAGCTCGGACTGCGTCGTTAATAGAATTGCTGACGGCTCCCTCGGGAGCCGTTCACGCGTAAGGATATAGGTGACAATTGTGAATCCCGTAATTAAATCGTTTCAATACGGTAACCACACCGTAACGCTGGAGACCGGTCGTATTGCGCGACAGGCCACTGGCTCGGTGATGTGTACCATGGATAAGACGGCGGTACTTTGTACTGTGGTCGGCGCCAAAACTGCCAAAGAGGGTCAGGATTTCTTCCCCCTCAGCGTGCACTATCAGGAAAAAACCTACGCAGCCGGCAAGATCCCCGGTGGTTTTTTCAAGCGCGAAGCTCGTCCCAGTGAAAAAGAAACACTGACTTCCCGTCTGATCGATCGCCCGATCCGTCCGCTATTCCCCGACGGCTACAAGAATGAGGTGCAGGTGATCTGTACCGTGATGTCAGCCGAGAAAAATATCGATCCCGATATCGTCGCCATGATCGGCACCTCTGCCGCATTGGCGATTTCTGGTATCCCCTTCAACGGCCCCATCGGTGGTGCTCGTGTAGGTTATACCCGCGATCAGGGCTACCTGTTGAACCCGACCTATTCCGACTTGGCTGAGTCCGAGCTGGACATGGTCGTTGCCGGTACCCGCGATGCTGTACTGATGGTGGAATCCGAAGCCCGTGAACTGCCTGAAGATATCATGCTCGGTGCGGTGCTGTTTGGTCATCAGGAAATGCAGGCCGTGATCCAAGTGATTGACGAGCTGGTTAAAGAAGTGGGCAAGCCCCGTTGGGACTATCAGCCTGCGGTGATTAACGAAGTATTGGCTGACGCACTCAAGGCTAAAGTGGGTGAAGGCTTGGATGCCGCCTATCGGACGACTAACAAGCAGCAACGGGTTGCGCAGCTCGATAGTCTTCGCAACGAAGCCATTGCTTCACTAGCCGGTGAGAGCACCGGTGCCAGTGAAGATGATGTGCGCGACGCCTTCAAAAAGCTCGAGAAGAAAATTGTGCGCGGCCGTATTATTCGTGGTGAGCCACGTATCGATGGTCGTGATGGCAAGACTGTGCGCGCTATCGATGTTGAGGTGGGCGTATTGGCCCGTGCTCACGGTACTGCTCTGTTTACCCGCGGTGAAACCCAGGCTTTGGTTGCAGCTACCCTCGGCTCCATGCGTGATGCCCAGATGATCGATTCACTGGAAGGCCGTCGCGAAGATCCCTTCATGTTGCACTACAACTTTCCTCCCTATTCTGTAGGTGAGTGCGGTCGTATGGGCGCAACTGGGCGTCGTGAAATTGGACACGGCCGTCTGGCTCGTCGTGGTATTGCCGCAGTGTTGCCGAACACTGCCGATTTCCCATACTCCATCCGCGTGGTATCGGAAATTACTGAATCCAACGGTTCCAGCTCCATGGCTTCTGTTTGTGGTGCCAGCTTGGCGCTGATGGATGCCGGCGTTCCTTTGAAAGCGCCAGTGGCCGGTATTGCCATGGGGCTGGTGAAAGAACCCGATGGCTTTGCCGTGTTGACGGACATCCTGGGTGACGAAGATCACCTCGGTGATATGGACTTTAAAGTGGCCGGTACCGCTCAAGGTGTTACCGCACTGCAAATGGACATCAAGATCGAGGGTATCACTGAAGAAATTATGGACATCGCCCTGGGCCAAGCCCTGCAGGCACGTCTGCATATTCTTGGTGAAATGAACAAGGTGATCGACAAGTCTCGCGCCGAAGTGGCCGAGTCCGCTCCCCGTTTCCATACCATGAAGATTGATCCGGACAAGATCCGCGATGTGATCGGTAAAGGCGGTGCGACTATCCGCGCACTGACCGAGGAAACTGGCGCTACTATCGATATTTCTGATGATGGCTCTATCCGCATTTACAGCGACGACAATGAAGGCCTGAGCAATGCAATTTTCCGCATTGAGGAAATCACTGCCGAAGCGGAAGTGGGCAAGATCTATGAGGGTACTGTGGCTCGCATCGTCGACTTCGGTGCTTTTGTGACCATCATGCCTGGAACAGACGGTCTGCTGCACATTTCCCAAATCGCTAAAGAGCGTGTGGAAAATGTTTCCGACTACCTCAAAGAAGGTCAGCAGGTTCGCGTCAAGGTACTTGATGTGGACGCTCGCGGTCGTATCAAACTGTCCATGAAGGAAGTGCTTGAAGAAGAGGGTGGCAGTGAAACTGCCGTCGACGCTCCAGCAGCACCAGCTGTTGAAGCCCCCCAGTCTACCGAGCAGTAACTTCAGGTTGGTTGACAGAAAAGCGGGGCTTCGGTCCCGCTTTTTTTGTTTGCGATTACCCTGCTTAACCTCTCCATTGACGACGATACATTGCAGTTGCCGATAGACACCGGCTTACGGGTACAATCCCAGTCCATGAATGAAGATCGCACCATCAAGAATCCCCAGCTGGAGTTCCGACTCTATGCAGGAAGATTGCTGTTTACCTTTCTGGTAGTGCTGATCATGGCTGGGGTTCTGCTCTGGCGTTATTACCACTTGCAGGTGGTGAGTCACGAGAACTTTGTAACGCTGTCCGACCGCAACCGGGTCTTGGTAGAACCGCTACCACCAACTCGGGGGTTGATCTATGACCGGAATGGCGTGTTGTTGGCCGATAACCGTCCCAGTTTTAACCTGTCTATCGTTAAGGAGCGCGCTGGCGATATCGATGGCCTATTGGCTGAACTGGATAAGCTGATTGGCATTACCGACGCTGAGAAAGAGCGCTTCTTCAAGCAGTTGGCGCGACGCCGTCGCCCCTATGAACCGGTACCCCTAAAACTCAATCTGGATGAGAGAGAACAAGGCATCCTAGCGGTGAATGAATACCGCCTCTCCGGGATGGATGTCACCGTCCAGCTGTTGCGTTACTACCCTTTCGGTCCCGAGCTGGCTCATGTGTTGGGCTATGTGGGGCGTATTAATGATCAGGAAATTCAGGAGCTGGACCCGGTTCGTTACAGCGGCACACTGGTGGTAGGCAAAACAGGCCTGGAAAAATACTACGAAGATCAATTGTTGGGAGAAGTGGGCTACCAGACTGTAGAAACCAACGCTCGCGGTCGTGTGATGCGCCAGCTGGATAGAACTGACCCCTCGCCTGGGCAGGATCTCCAGCTCTATTTGGACAGCCGTCTGCAACATGTTGCGTATGAAAGCCTTGGGGGCGAGCGTGGCGCAGTGGTCGCTATTGAGGTGGCTACCGGGGGCGTATTAGCCATGGCCAGCGCCCCAAGTTTTGATGCCAACGAATTTGTTACCGGTATTGGTACCGACAGTTACAATGCGCTGCTTAATTCCCCGGATCGACCGCTGTTTGACCGGGTATTGCAAGGGCAATACCCGCCCGGCTCCACAGTGAAACCCATCTATGGCATTGCCGCGCTACAGAGTGGCACGATCAGCCAGGATTACCGAATCTATGATCCCGGTTTTTACCGACTGAAGAATGATAAGCGAAAATACCGTGACTGGAAGAAAGGCGGGCACGGCAGCAAGATTTATTTGCAGGACGCCATTATTCAGTCCTGTGACACCTTCTTTTACGATGTGGGCGTCAAAATGACAGTTGATACGCTGTCGTTGTATGGCACTCGTTTTGGTCTCGGCCAGAAAACCGGACTCGATATGCCCTCGGAACGTGCCGGAATCATGCCCTCAAGAGCATGGAAACGGGCGGCCAAGGGTGTGGCCTGGTACCCGGGTGATACCGTTAACACCAGCATCGGGCAGGGATTTACCCTCGCTACACCGATTCAACTGGCGGTGGCAACTTCAAGGATAGCTAGCAGGGGTGAAATTCGTGTGCCGCAACTGGTGCGCAAGCAGCATGGTGTGCCACCACCCGCAGGCATCATCAAGGTATCCGAGAACAATTGGAATTATGTACACCAGGCGATGCAGGAGGTGGTGCACGGCCTCCGTGGCACAGCCAAGGTCATTAACAAAGGATTGGCCTACCACATCGCGGGCAAGACGGGCACGGCCCAAGTGATCGGCATCAAGCAGGATGAGGAATATGATGCGGCGTTGGTGGCCAAACGCAATCGTGACCACGCGCTGTTTATCGCTTTTGCCCCGGTAGAAAATCCACGTATTGCCGTCTCGGTTCTCGTGGAAAATGGTGAGCACGGCAGCAGTACTGCTGCGCCGTTGGCTCGCAAGCTGATAGACGCCTATATGGAGTACTATCCGGAAAGCCTGCCTGTGGAGTCCCCCGATGAGTCAAGGTGATTTTGTCCGGCGTATGGGGTCGGGCGGGTCCGCTATCTACGGCGCGCCCAATCAGTGGCAACGGTTACACCTGGATTTGCCATTACTGCTGTTGCTGCTAGTGTTGGCGGGCGTAGGGTTGTTCATCCTGTACAGCGCAAGTGGTCAAAGCCTCTATTACGTCAATCATCAGTTGGTCAATTATGGGGTGGGCTTTTCGGTGATGATCGCCACTGCGCAGCTGCCACCGCGTTTATTGGATCGCTGGGCCTTTCTCCCCTATTGCGGTGGTGTGCTGTTGTTGGTGGCTGTTCTGTTGTTTGGCGTTGGTGCAAAAGGTGCCCAGCGCTGGCTTGAGGTGGGCGGGTTCCGTTTCCAGCCATCAGAAATTCTCAAAGCAGCAGTGCCGTTGATGCTGGCCAGCTATCTGGGGCAGCGCTCGTTACCACCTCGCTTCAAACATGTGCTGTCCGCATTGGTATTTATTGCAATTCCACCAGTGTTGGTGATTTTACAACCGGATTTGGGCACGGCGATTCTTATTGCTGCATCCGGATTCTTTGTGCTGTTTCTTTCCGGATTGGGTAAACGTTACTTGTTCTCAGCAGTGTTAGCGGCAACAGCTGTATTGCCGCTGATGTGGTACTACGTTCTGCACGACTACCAGCGACAGCGGATTCTGACGATGTTTGATCCGCAGGCTGATAAGCTCGGGTCGGGCTGGAACATTATCCAATCCACTATCGCCATTGGTTCGGGCGGCACCCAAGGCAAGGGCTGGATGCTGGGCACGCAGTCTCAATTGGACTTTCTGCCTGAGAGCCACACAGATTTTATTATTGCTGTACTGGCGGAAGAATTTGGTCTGATTGGTGTGACATTGCTGATGGGACTATATCTGCTGATTATGGTCCGTTGTATCATCATCTGCCTGAGGGCGCAGAGCATGTTTGGACGCCTGTTAGCAGGGAGTATTACGCTCACTTTCTTTGTCTACGTATTTGTGAACATGGGAATGGTGTCGGGTATTCTTCCTGTCGTGGGGGTGCCCTTGCCCTTGGTCAGTTATGGCGGGACGTCCATTGTGACCCTGATGCTGGGGTTTGGTATGCTGACGTCAGTCAGCACAGAGAAAAAAAGATCGAGCTAGTCAGAGCCGATAAGAAAGGGCAAATTGCCTGGAGCACAGAGTCTATGAAAAGAATATTAGTGACCGCTGCAGGGTTGTTGATATCGCTGTCTATTCATGCGGGATACCTGGATTCAACTGAAGCAAAAGCCTTTGCTGACAGGATGGTTTCCGAGCACGGTTTTGACCGCGCCGAAGTTAACGCTCTGTTGGCCGCGGCAGAGAAAAAACAATCCATCATTGATGCCATGCAACGTCCAGCGGAAAAAGTTAAGCCCTGGAAAGACTATCGCAAGATATTCATCACAGAGAAGCGCATCGACGAAGGTGTAGATTTCTGGCGAAACAATCGCGAGGCGCTGAAGCAGGCGTCAGAACAATTTCAGGTGGCTCCGGAAGTGATCGTCGCGATTATCGGTGTCGAGACTTTTTACGGACGTATTAAGGGTAGTTTCCGGGTGATCGACGCCTTGGCGACATTGTCCTTCGACTATCCGCCACGGAGCGCCTTCTTCACCAGACAGTTGGAAGAGTTCTTGTTGTTGGCCCGTGAGCAACGCCATGACCCCCTGACATTGACCGGCTCCTACGCCGGGGCGATGGGCTACGGGCAGTTTATTCCCAGTAGTTACCGCAGTTTTGCCGTAGATTTCGACGGAGACGGCTTTGCCGATATCTGGGACAATAGCACCGATGCCATTGGTAGTGTGGCTAACTATTTTGCCAAGCATGGTTGGGCGATGGGTGAGCCGGTAGTGAGTCGGGCAAAAACCAGCAATGATTTTGACCAGCAATTATTGAACCAGATGAAACTGGAAAAAACCGTCGCAGAACTGTCTGCCCTTGGTTTTACCCCCCTGGAGTCTGTCCCTATGGGCGGCAAGGGGATGCCAGTTAAGCTGGAGGCAGATGAAGGTATGCAGTATTGGCTGGGACTCAATAATTTCTATGTCATCACCCGTTATAACCACAGCAACATGTACGCCATGGCTGTGCACCAGCTGAGCCAGCTGATTTTGGAGCGAGTCGGTGCAGACAATCTCTAATCGCCTACTGGCGTTACTGGCACTGACCATCGTGGCGGCCTCGTTCCAGGGCTGCGGTGGCACCAGTGGTAAAAGCAGCAGCGGTGGAGGCTATGGCTATGGTGATGGCCCTCCACCCAAGGATGTGGATGTTGCCAATATTCCCGATGCAGTGCCAAAGGTTGAGCTTATTACCAAGGCTGGCAATAAAAGCCCCTATGAGGTATTTGGCAAAACCTATGAGGTGCTGCCAAGCAGCCACGGCTTTCGGCAGCAGGGAACTGCATCCTGGTACGGTAATAAGTTTCACGGCCGGAATACGTCCAATGGTGAGGCGTACAGCATGTACGAGATGACCGCAGCCCATAAAACTCTGCCGATTCCTTGTTATGTGCGAGTTACTAATTTGGAAAATGGTAGAAGTGTGATCGTTCGTGTGAATGATCGTGGGCCATTCCATGGCGACCGTATCATCGATCTGTCCTATGTGGCAGCCAAGAAGCTGGGCTATTCCGATAGGGGCACGGCAAAGGTGGCGGTTGAGGCCATTGACCCCCTCAAGTACCAGAACAATTCGATTGAAGAGCCGCAGATTTATCGTCAGCCCAGCGTTATTCCTTCCGCCCAGCCAGTGGCCAGTGCTGATGATGCTTCAATGCCCAAAGATACATTCCTGCAGGTGGGGGCGTTCAGTACACAGTTGGCCGCCAGCAGTTTATCGCAGCGAGTCCAGGGCATCACAGATTACCCGGTGATTGTGCGTCAGCAGGGCCAGTCGAATATCGTCTATAAAGTGTTGGTGGGGCCGGTGAGCGATAATGTGAAGTTGCTTGATTTGCGTAACCTGCTCAAACAACGGGAGAATATCAGCCCCTTTGTGGTCTACGAATAAGTTTACCTGAATGGCGGTGTGGGCTCATGGTAGAATCTGAGCCTGCCTGCTCTATTCACCCTTCACTCACTACAAACTTGAAATTCTATTAATTATGCTGAAAAAGATTGTTTCCGCCGGATTGTTGTTGGTTCTTTTTACGGGTGTGGTACAAGCCAAGGTGCTGATTCCGGCACCACCTGAATTGTCGGCCTCTGCCTGGATACTTGTGGATGCCAATACCGGCAAGGTGCTGGTGGAACACAATGCTGACCAGCAACTTCCTCCTGCCAGCCTCACAAAAATGATGACCAGCTATATCGTTGCCAGTGAGTTGCACAATGGCAAGATCAAGGAACAGGACATGGTCCCCATCAGTGTTACTGCATGGAAAATGGGCGGCTCCAAAATGTACGTGCGTGAAGGTACGCAGGTGCCTTTGATTGATCTGTTGCGCGGAGTCGTTATTCAGTCAGGCAATGATGCCTCGGTGGCACTGGCTGAATACCTGGCAGGGGGTGAAGGGGCCTTTGCCGATGTCATGAATCAGCAGGCGAAGCTGCTCGGCATGAAAAACTCTACTTTCCATAATGCCACTGGTTGGCCATCCGACGGGCATCTGACAACGGCCAGAGACCTGTCCTTGCTGGCCCGGGCGCTGATTCAGGACTATCCCGAGCACTACGGCATTTATGCCGAAAAATACTTCGAGTACAACAATATCAAGCAACCCAACCGCAACCGCCTGTTGTGGCGAGACAGCTCGGTAGATGGACTGAAAACAGGCCACACCGAGGAGGCGGGCTACTGCTTGGTGGCCTCGGCTGTGCGCAATGGTATGCGGCTTATTTCCGTGGTAATGGGCACCAGTGGTGAGGAGGCGCGGGCGCGCGAGTCCCAAAAACTGCTGGCATTTGGCTTCCGCTACTATGAAACCGGCAAGGTATATTCCAAAGGTGATGTGCTGCAGGAAAATACCCGCGTTTGGTATGGCGTCGAGGATACCGTCAACCTGGTGTCGCCCGAGGATGTCTACCTGACTATCCCCCGCGGTTCCAAGGATCAGCTTGAGGCTAATATTCTGGTGGATGAAACCATTGAGGCACCGCTTCTAGACAGCCAGCCTCTCGGTCGCTTGACCGTCAGTTTTGAGGGCGAACAGTTGCTGGATACACCCCTGGTGGCGGATCGCTCCGTAGAAGAAGCGGGTATTTTCTCGCGTATGTGGGATGCAATCACCCTGTTCTTCAAAAGTCTGTTTTCCTGATGACAACGCCCGAAGCACCGAAAATTGAATTTCCCTGCGCTTATCCCATCAAGGTGATGGGACGCGCCGGTGCTGAACTCCATACTCTGGTACTAGATGTCATGGAGCGGCATGCCCCGGGATTCGATCAGGCATCGATTACTGTTCGGGACAGCAGCAAGGGCAGTTTTCAATCCATTACCGTCACCATCACTGCCACCGGGGAGCCTCAGCTCATGGCGATCTTCGCCGATCTGAAAGACAATCCTCTGGTGCAGATGGTGCTCTGAGCCATCACGGCGCTGCATTGTTGCCGAACCATGTCATCCATATCTGAATTGCCATTGATCGTTCGCTACTTGGGGTGTCGCGCCTATGCCGATACCTTCGAGGCGATGAAGACCATCACCGCTACTCGCGACACCGGAACACCAGATGAAATCTGGCTGTTGGAACACCAGCCGGTGTTTACCCAAGGACAGGCGGGTAAGCAGGAATACATCCTCATGCCCGGTGATATTCCGGTGGTACAGAGCGATCGCGGCGGACATGTCACCTACCACGGCCCTGGGCAGATTACCGGTTACCTGTTAATTGATCTCAAGCGGCGGGGTATCGGTGTGCGGGATCTGGTTACTCTGATCGAAGAAGCACTGGTGGAAACCCTGGCCCACTGGGGAATCACTGCCTCACCCCGTCCCGATGCCCCCGGCGTCTACGTGGACAATGGCGCCAAGATCGGTTCCCTGGGGTTGCGGGTGCGCCGTGGTTGCAGTTATCACGGTCTCAATTTCAATGTCGACATGGACCTCAGCCCTTGGTCTCGTATCAATCCCTGTGGTTTGGGGGTGCCCATGACCCAGATGAATGACCTGTTGGATCAGCCGGTAGCACTCAGTGACGTGGCGGAATACCTTGCCGATATTTTGACCAGTAAGCTGGGGTATAATGGCCACCTGGTAGAGGGAGACCATCCCTTGCTGATGCAAAAGTAATCTCCGGCACCCTCATTGTTTCTGTTTGAGAATATCTCCTATGACCGATAGCAAGGTAGTTCCACCCCAGCGCACCCGCCGCATCCAGCAGGGAGAAAAGTTGCGCAGTGCCGATAAGGTGGAGCGGATTCCAGTCAAGGTCATTCCCACCGAGGAAGTCCAGCGTAAGCCTGAGTGGATGCGCATTCGTGTGTCGTCTTCCCCAAGGGTGCAGGAAATCAAGAGCATTCTGCGTAAGAACAAGCTGGCGACCGTCTGCGAAGAGGCCGCTTGCCCTAATCTGAGCGAGTGTTTCAGCCACGGTACCGCCACGTTTATGATCATGGGTGAGATATGCACCCGTCGCTGCCCCTTCTGCGATGTGGGGCACGGCAAACCGAATCCGCTCGACCCGGAGGAGCCTGCCCATCTGGCCCAGGCCATTCAGGAAATGCAGCTGCGCTATGTGGTGATTACCTCAGTAGATCGCGATGATTTGCGTGACGGTGGCGCTCAACACTTTGCGGACTGTATTCGTGAATCCCGCCTGCTTAGCCCCAATGTTCAATTGGAAATTCTGGTTCCGGATTTCCGTGGCCGTATGGAACCCGCCCTTGAAATACTCACCGCGACGCCGCCGGATGTCTTCAACCACAATATGGAAACCGTGCCGCGCCTCTATCGCGAGGCCCGCCCTGGCGCCAATTACCAGTGGTCGCTGAAACTGTTGCAGGAATACAAACGTCTCAACCCCAACGTGCCCAGCAAATCAGGGTTGATGGTAGGTCTGGGTGAAACCAAGGATGAGTTGATGCGTACGCTGGATGATTTACGCGCCCACGATGTGGATATGCTTACCGTGGGCCAGTATCTGCAACCTTCCAGGAACCACCTGCCCGTGGATCGCTTCGTGCACCCGGACGAGTTTGCCGAATACGCCGAATACGGCCGTAGCATCGGTTTCAGTCAAGTGGCTTCTGGCCCGCTGGTGCGCTCCTCCTATCACGCGGATAAACAGGCAAAGGGCGAACTGGTTCAATAACCACTCGCTTGTTGTCTTTCCGCACTGGAACAGAATAAATGCAAAATCCCAGGCTTCTCGATATTCATAACGCCACCGTCTATCGCGACAACAAGAAAGTGTTTGATGGGTTTTCGCTGGCAGTGGAGCCGGGTGAAAGCACTGCCATTATTGGCCCTAACGGTGCCGGTAAAAGCACTCTGCTGAAACTGCTCACCCGGGAACTGTATCCGGTGGTGCGCGAGGATTCTCATGTGCGTATCCTCGGCCAGGACCGGCCCGTGTTGTGGAAACTCCGAGAGAAGATTGGCCTGGTCTCCGCAGATCTGCAACAGGGCTTCGTGCCCGATGTCAGCGGATTGGGCGTAGTGGTGTCCGGGCTGCATAACTCTATCGGTCTCTTCCACCACCAGGATGTCACCGAGGAGCAATTGGCAAGGGGCAGGACTGTACTGGAGGAATTGGGTATCACCGAATTGGAGAATCGTCCTTACCGGCAGATGTCCACCGGCCAGCAGCGCCGCTGTCTATTAGGCCGTGCGTTGATTCACGATCCGGATCACCTGATTCTCGACGAGCCCACCAGCGGCCTTGATCTGCATGCCACCTATCATTACCTGCACGGTATCCGTGAGTTGTTGCAGCGGGGTAAAACGATTTTGCTGGCCACTCACCATATCCACGAAATTCCGCCAGAAATCAAACGGGTAGTATTTATTGCCGATGGCCGGGTAGTGGCAGATGGCCCCAAAGAGCAGATGCTCACGGACACTGCATTGTCCGAACTTTTCACCATGCCATTGGTGGTCAGTGTCTCGAACGGTTTCTACCAGGTCTTGCCAGCTTAGGCCAAGGTCACCATAATGCGCCGTTTTGCCGACCCAGGATTATTGAGCCATGAAAGTACAAGATAATGCCGTGGTAGCTTTCCACTACACAATGACCGACCAGGACGGTGAGGTAGCTGAAACCTCACGCGATGGCGAAGCCGCCACCTTTCTGTTCGGATACCGCAACATGATCGAATCCCTTGAGGGTTCGATGTTGGGCAAGGAAGTGGGTGATACCTACACCATAACCCTGCCGCCGGAACTAGCCTACGGTCGTCTCCTGAACGATAACTTGATGCGTGTTGGTCTTAAGAACCTGCAATACGAAGGCAAGCTTGAGCCTGGCATGATGGTGCCCCTCAGAACCAAGGAGGGACTGCGTCCGGTGACTGTGGTCAAAGTGGGCAAGTTCAATGCTGACATCGATATCAATCACCCGCTGGCGGGTAAAACCCTGACTTTCGATGTCGAAATTGTTGATGTGCGCGAATCAACCGAAGAAGAACGCAAGCACGGCCATGTTCATGGGCCGGGTGGTCACGAGCACTAATCTGGTTGCTCAGGCATGGGGGTTGGCGCGATAGCCCAACCCCGTGTGCTTAGTTCAGTAGTACTGCAACTGTAGGCCCAGAGACACGACATCCGTATCGCCACCAGCGTAGCCGCTGGCATTGGCGTCCCCGGTCACATAATGCAGGTTGACCGTGGCCTTGTTGCCATTAATCACGTAATTGACACCCCATTCTGTGGTGTCGCTGCTGTCGGCATCGTCGGGATCATTTTTGGTATAACGCATGTAGGGTTGGAACTGGCCGGGGCCCATTTTCTGCGGGAACAAATAACCTGCCGTGGCATAGTAGGATTTTCCCTCGAACAGACAGAAACAGTCTGCCAGTCCGTCCTGGGGTGGTGAAACCAGCGTGTAGTCGCTATCCAGGTTTTTATAACCCGCTTCAAAAGTCGTCACGCCGTTGTTATCCAACACCGTCTCGGAAAAAATATCAAAGGCATAGCCAAGGAAGTCACCGGGATTTTGCTCACTGCCAGTGGCGTCCTTTTGTGACTGCAGTGTTACCGCCGCTGTGAGGATATTACCCTGTTTGCCGAAATAGGTTCCCCCGGTGTAATAACCCCATAGCGATTCCACATTCAGGAAGTTGTAGGCAAGTCTGCCGGCGTAGAGCAGGTTGTTGTCATCATTGTTCTCTCCATGGGCACCTTCGAAAATACCGACGGTATATTGCACCCGGTCCAGAGTACCAAAGGCTACAGCGCCTTCACTGCGGCCGAGGCGACCAGCGGGGCCATCATAGGCTGCTGGAAACAAGGGCTGGCGGTATTGGTTCCAGCTCAGGGATGAGTAGGGGCCATTGAGTGAGGGGCGGTCGGTGGGTATCAGCGTGCGACCCACCCACAGGCGAAAGGCCGGGTCCACGTCGAATTGGGCAATGGCGTCAATCATCATCACCGAATCGCCTTCATACTTTTCGGTATTGATGCTCCACTTCAGATATTCATTGAGCTGGCCGGCCCAGTATGTCCGCATACTGGCGATGTTAAACTCGTTGCTGTCATCCGTATCACTCTGTCGACTGGTCTGCTCGAATTTGATCCCGCCACCGACTGAAATCCACAAATCATCACTGTGTTGCAGCTTCAGCTCCGCCAAGGCAGGTGTGGTAATGCCGGTCATCAAGAGCGCGACGGCTGTTGTGCGCAGGTGGGTGGATTGTTTATCGCGTGCACGAAGGTGCCGGGTCTTGTTGCCCACTCTATTCCCCTATCTCTTGGTAATTATTTTTTATGTCAGGGGATTATAAAGCTAGCTTGGTGATATAAGCCAACACGGGGTTTTTGGGTGCCATCCTCAGATACTGGGCACAGCACCCGGTAGGTTATTCCACCCGAACCCGGTCCTTGCCAAAAAACTCCGGTGCCTGCACAGAGAGAGCTTTCAGCGGTACGGTAGAGGTGGTTTTGACGCCATGGGGTGTGCCTTCCGGTACCTTGATGTAGTCGCCGGGGCCTACTGCAAACTCCTCATCACCCAGTTGCATCAGGCCAGTGCCTTCCAGGATAAAAAGGGTTTCGGTGTGGAAGACGTGTTTGTGCAGAGGTACAAACTTTTTCACGAACACAATAAAGTCAGAGGCGTGCTTGTCACTGTTGAGCTTCACCACATGGATGTTATCCAGATCCGCCGGGGGTTGGGTGTCTGCTAGATCCAGCTTTTGTGCATTGGCTTGGCAAAAGCCAAACAGTGCCAAGAGCATCAGAGAGTATCGGAGTTTCACGGTGACCAACCTCCTTGGTGGTGATTCGAAAGGCTGATAGTAACCTATCAGTTAAGAGGGTTCACGGGTTGTCTGTGCAGGATGATTAGGTGGGAAGAATTGCCCGTGAACGTATGAATAATGGCTTTCAGTGCGGTTCAATTCATCCACATCCCATTCGTTACCTGGCAATCTATCGCATCCAGCGCCATGTGAATAACCAGACCGATGCCTATAAGCCGTGACTTCGGTATAAAGCAGAGTGCGACATAAAGGGCGATAAACCACAATTCATGCAGCGGATGAAAACCAATGCTGCAGCGGCCCGGATCGTATATCGGGTTGGCCAACAAATGATCGATATCCACCAGCATCGTTGCCATCATCAGGAAATAAGCCATTTTCCAGTTTTGTCGATAAAACAACGCGATGACGACGGCGGGCACTAGAAAATGTAAGGCTAGGTGAAGCATGCAGTTCCTGTTCGATACCTGGGTGGCAGGTGGTTTCGCCACCACGCCAAGTGGCAGACAAGAATAGCGTGTAGTAGTTTGTCTTGCTCGTCGTTTTTGTCATCAAGACCGAGTGCTTCTTGGCATTAGATACCACAGAACCAAGGCCACCAGAAACAGTGCCGGAATATCGCCCAGCAGGTTAGCCCGTTCAGTCTCATCGGCAATGGCCTGAACCAGCATGATGCCGCCGTGAACGATGCTCGACCAGATGGTGAACCAGATCAGGCTGGTGTGGGCCAGGGGATTTTTGGCTGCGAGTATCAGGAACACCCCGAGGGTGGCGTAGACTCCCATAATCATCTACTCGTATTCCGGTTGCCGCGGCGTCCAGCTCCAGCCGGAGGGCCATATCCACATCATCATGGCCGGTATGCCGACAATGAAAATAATGCCAAGCACCATCAGGGCCACTTTCAGGTACCGAAGTTTTTGTTCTTGTTGCATGACGAGCACCCCTGTGAGACGGGAGATCACAACCGGGGGCTTTCCCGGGTTGTCACTCCCTTTGTCTGTAAAGACTAGACCATCTCACTTGAACAACCAGTGCTGAATCAGCCGCGTGTAGTGAGGCATCACCAGGTAGACCATCAAAGAGACCACCGTGCCGGTGACAATCAGCATATCCAGATAGTGGTTTGCAGGGAGTCCGATGGCCCGCAGCAGGGGAAGTAGCAGTGGGGGAAGGATGGTCACCAGCGGGAAGATCGCCGACCAGGTGACCAGAAACTGTTTCCAGCGAATGGGGATATTGGTCTTGCTGTGTTGATCTTCCCCCGATAAAATGGACACCGTGTTTTCTATCCAGACTGTTGTTCATATTTCATCGGCGATAAATACTCCAGGCTGGAGTGTAACCGTACCGCGTTGTAAAACTTGTTGATGTAATCCGACAGAGATCGGCGCAGTGCTTTCGCATTGCCAAAATGCGTTCCTCGAATTAGCTCTGCTTTCAAACTGTGGAAGAAAGACTCCATCCGCGCATTGTCAGTGCACTTACCAGGCCGATTAACACTGTGTCTGAACCCATTGTTGTGCAGCATTTTTTGGAATTCACCGCCGGTATATTCAATACCCCTGTCGGTGTGGAATATCAATCCGGGCGCCGGTTGCCGTTTCTTCAGGGCATACCCCAACGCTGCCTTGGTGAGCGCTGTCGTTCTCGTGCTGGACAATGACCATCCGAGAATACGGCGTGAATAATAATCCATCACCGTGGCCAGGTACTGCCATTGACCGTTCAGCTTAAGATACGTTACATCCCCCACCCATACCAGGTTGATTTGTGTTGGCGCATCCAGCTTTTTGAGCAGATTGACGCCTCTGCCCTTGAAGCGCTTCAAGCCCGGTTGACGGCGAGTGACTCGAACCACGCGCCCCTTCAATTCCGATTCTCTCATCAGGCGTTCAACACGCTTGCGGCCCACACGAATGCCCAGAGATTGCAGCACCTGGTGAACTCTGGGGCTACCATAGCGACCCTGACTGTGCCAAAAGATGCGAGTAATCTTTTCCATTAACTGACGATCCTCCTTGACTCGGTTTGAGGCTTCCCGTTTCTCCCAGGCATAGAAACCACTGGTGGAAATATCAAGCCAGCGACACAGGCGACTAACCCCTAGTTCTCGGTATCTTTGCACGAATCCAAATCGCTCTGATGGCGTTCCGCCAGATACCGTTGCCACTTTTTTAGGAGATCATTCTCCTTCTTCAATCGCTCATTCTCTTTTCGCAACCGGGCATTTTCGGTTACCTCTGCATTGCTGACTGTTCGTTTCTTATTCACCACACCGACACGCCTTTGGCCATCCCCTTGTAGTTTGCCTTCCCGGTATTCCTTACGCCAGCGGGACAGCATAAAGGGGTGAATATCCAGCCCTTCGGCGACCTGTTTTACTTGCAACCCATCCTGCTGGCTAAGTTTGACTGCCTTGATTTTGAAATCTGTTGTGTACTGCCAGGTCTTTCTTGGCTGTGTGTATTTCGGCATGTCGCCACCTCCTGAATTATCAGAAGGTGTCCACTAAAACGGGGGATCTACA
>CAMYLT010000004.1 GCA_947259505.1 uncultured Porticoccus sp.
CGGATTACATCAACAAGTTTTACAACGCGGTACGGTTACACTCCAGCCTGGAGTATTTATCGCCGATGAAATATGAACAACAGTCTGGATAGAAAACACGGTGTCCATTTTATCGGGGGAAGATCACCGCTAACGCGCCGCTGAACCAGACGTTATACGTCACAAGGTCTAAGCAATGAAGCAAGAGATCATTATTGGAGTTTCTATTGCTGTGGCGGTAGCAGTCATTTTGGGAGTTAAGGTTTGGCTTCATAATCTACTGAAATTCAAAATGGACGAGAGTGCAATCTTGCAGTTCTTTAAAGATTCTAAAGATAGCTACAAGTTTCGCAGTACAGAGGCAATATCAGCTGGCACTGAATTAGATGTGTCACGCGTAGCCCAAGTGTGCAGCAAGAGCAGGGCTATAAAAAGAAATTCCAAAGAAAAAGAGTCATGGTGCTTAAAACAAACATCAAACGTATAACAAGTAAAGGCAGCATCGCCCTGCGGGCTGGACGCACTAACGCGCGCCCCTGCTTTGAGCGTTATCGGGCCGAGGTACTCACGACTTGTAGACAGCAATCCGGCAGTAGCCGGGTATTTTCTTAGCCCTCCAAACCCACCTCCTTTTCGACCTTTCTTGAATAAAATAGTAGGCTCTAGCCTTTTTGAATTAAGCTCTTATCGGAGGCCAGCCCTCCCCCGCATGACAATGACCTGGAGCGACACAACGCATCATGTACAAAGTTTTATTAATCGTCGGCTTGCTGATCTGTCAGCTGGCAATGTCTGGCGAGCACTTTCTTGCGGACAGCGTGCTGGTCGACAAGTCAGAGAGAAAGCTCTTCTTGCTTCGGGATGGGGTGAAGTTCCGAGAGTATTCCATCGCGTTGGGGCCCAGACCGCGTGGCCACAAATTGCATACTGGCGATGAGCGGACGCCCGAGGGACGTTATATTCTGGATTTTAAGGCTGAAAAAAGTGATTTTTACAAGGCTATCCATATTTCCTATCCTAATGAGCAGGACATTAAGCGGGCTTTAGACATTGGAGCCACCCCCGGAGGGTCGATCATGATTCATGGCATGCCCAATAACACGACGATACCTCACGAGCTGATTCAGAAGTTCAACTGGACCGATGGCTGTATTGCCCTGACCAATGAGGACATGGACGAAATTTGGTCGGCCATTAAGCCGGGGACACCCATTGATATTCTTCCCTAATGGCAGCCTGGCGGCCAATTCAGGCAACCATGAAAAGAGTTAGCGTCTTTGGTCTTCTGTTATTGGGTCTTTGTTGCCTACCCTGCCTGGCCCAGAACCGGCATATCCTGACATCAGAGATCAACACTGATCTGGTTGGTCGCAACAGCAGTACCTACGTATCAAGAGAGGAGACGCTGATTGATGTCGCGGTAAGATATCAGTTGGGGTACAACATGATCCGCTCAGCAAACCCGGGTATTGATGCCTGGCTGCCTGATGACGGGAGCAGAGCGTTATTGCCGTTCAATGTTATTTTGCCGGATGCCCCACGGAAAGGGATCGTCATCAATACGGCGGAAATGCGCCTTTATTTTTACCGCAAGGATGAACAGAATTACAACACTGTGACGGTTTACCCCATCAGCGTGGGTCGCAGGGACTGGGCGACACCACTGACTGAAACACGCGTTACCCTGCGCATTGAGCACCCGCCCTGGTATCCCCCCGAAAGCATACGTGCGGAACACGCCGCCCGAGGTGATGTGCTGCCTAAAATCGTTCCCGCTGGCCCAGACAACCCCTTGGGTGATTATTTGCTGGCATTGGCTATTCCCAGTTATTTAATCCACGGCACCAACAAACGCTTTGGCATCGGCATGCAGGTCACCCATGGCTGTATTCGCATGTACCCCGAACATATTGAAGAACTCTATAACCTCGTGTCGGTTAACACGCCTGTCACCATCGTCAATCAGCCCTATAAATTCGGCTGGAAAGACGAAATGCTTTATCTGGAAGTACATCACCCGCTGGAACTTGATGGCGTGGTACAGGAGGGAAACCGAACAGGTGTTGTCGATAAGCTGACGTCGATACTAGAGGAGCTGCCCGAAGTCCTGATCGACTGGAACAGGGTCGACCGTGCAATAAAAAATGCTACAGGAGTGCCCGTGCTGGTGGGGATACAGCCACACTCACTGTCAGATTTTGAGTTTTACAGAAACCATATCCGATCAGACCGCTCAAACTGACCGGATATGATTGAGCAAGCACGCTACTTTTCCATTGCCTTTTTAAAGGCCCGATCAATTTTCTCATTGGCCTCGTATGCTGATGTTTGTGCGGCATCAGCAGTACTT
Organism: uncultured Porticoccus sp.; assembly: GCA_947259505.1. GTDB lineage: Bacteria > Pseudomonadota > Gammaproteobacteria > Pseudomonadales > Porticoccaceae > Porticoccus. Next base: position 2,330 of record CAMYLT010000004.1, read on the forward strand.
TGGGCATTGGCAGCAGCCTTATTTGCAGCATCAGCTGTACGCTGGGCATTGGCGGCAGCTTTATTCGCTTCGGCAGCAGAACGCTGAGCTTCCTCGGCCATTGCCCTGACCTCGTCTACCGATGAATTGCTTGCACAACCTGTGACAGCCACTAAAACCAGAACAGGTAATAACTTGACTAAAAATTTCATGAAGCTCTCCTTCCCAAAGAAAATATAAAGACTTACAGACAGAATCACTGCTTTTTGAGTATGGATGCAGGAATTAGGAGTTGCAAATCCTGTTAGTTATCAACTTGATTTGAATTAATTATCAGCATGATTCTCCCCCAAACAATCACGGCGCCATCATTCAGATTATCGCCACGCTACCTGTTTGACTTACAGAGGGGATTACCCGCCGAGCTCGCTGACCTTGCGCTGGCGATAAGCCTTGGCAGCGGGAGGAACCCGGGTACCATTGCCGGTTTCCAGCCATTGTCTGATGCGACTGGCGTCGCCAACGGGGGAGCGTTTGCCGAAAGAATCCAGTAGCACCACGACCAGAGGACGGTTGTTGATGTTGGTGAACATGACGAGGCAACGACCCGCTTCATTGTTGAAGCCAGTCTTGGTGAGTTGGATATTCCAGCTGTCATTCTGTAACAGGGGGTTGGTGTTGTAGAACGCCAGGGTATAGCGCGGCTTGGAGAAGTGCATATCTTTTTTCTGGGTCGTGCTCAATTCTTTGATCAGCGCATACCGCGCTGCGGCTTGCACCATCAGGGTTAAATCCTGGGCGCTGGAAACATTCTGTTCTGACAGCCCGGTGGGTTCAACAAAACGGGTGTGCTCCATGCCCAGCGCCCTTGCCTTGGTATTCATGGCGGCGATAAAGGCGTCATAGCCACCCGCATAGTGATGGGCAAGAGAGGCGGCAGCGCGGTTTTCCGACGACATCAACGTCATCAGCAGCATATCGCGCCGGGAAACGACGCTACCGATACGCAGGCGTGAAAATACGTTTTTCAATTCCCGGGTCTGGTCTATCTGCACCGAAATCTTTTCATCCAGTGACTGATTCGCGTCCAGCACCACCATGGCCGTCATCAGCTTGCTGATTGATGCGATGGCTACCACCGCATCAGCATTGTGCGAATACAGCACTTCATCGGTGAGGGTATCGGTGACCATGGCATTTACCGACGCCAGTTCCAGACGAGAGGAGTCGCGAGTCGCCCATCTGAGACGCCCTTTCCCTGTAGTCCCGACGTTACTGCTTGCGCCCGAGTTGGAGAGGGTGTTGGTTCCACTGCTCGCTGGAAGCCTGAGAACAGCGCCCTTTTTTAGCAAATCAGTTTTGTTGTGGAGAAATGCGCTGGGATTGGCCAGTTTAATGGCCAATATGGTCTGAGCCATGCTGGCACCAGCTGGGCGGGCTCTCTGGGCGATACTCCAGAGCGTATCACCACTGACAACATGGTATTCACCATCGTCCATGGGGAGCACCGGGTGGGCCACTGGTGCAAATGTCGCCGGCGCTTGCGCGTGGGTGGCCAGCGTCAGAAGCAAGGCAAAAAGCATAACTGGGAAACGAAATGTCACACAAAACTCTCTGCTGTTAAAATTCTCTGCTATTGAAGAACCCAAGCGCCATCTAGCTACTTTTACCACAGTGATTCTAGTACAATTTCTTTCACTTTAAATCAGGCAGCGGCATTGTTCGCTAATGTATTTTCCCATGATTGGTTCCGGTCAACGCATCTGAACACCCCTCTTCATATTCCCATCCGTCATTGTGAAGCATGCAGCCCATGTGTGGACTCACGACGATACGCCTATGCTGAAAAATGGTGATCAGACAGTGCCGACCAACCGTTACGATCATCCCGACAAGAGTGTAGGCAAACTCAAAAATTCCCTCGCGACACCCCGCGGAGGCCGCCGTGGTGCACGCCCGAAGAACGCGTGGTATCGACCCAGCCTGCTAAAGGTCATTCTTCTCCTGGTACCGCTGGCACTGGTGTTGGGGGCCTGGTTCGAAGCCGAAACATCTACCCTGCAATCGCGATTACTGTCGGACTATGCAGGGCGACTCACCTACCAACTGCAGCCAGGTCTAACTAATGCGGTGCGCTATCCGCGTCAGGGTCCGTTCGACGAGCGTTTGGGCTATGTACGGCTGCCAATGCTGCTCCCGAGGCTTCAGGTCTATGGTATGCAGGTGGAAAAGAGAGCAGTTTTCTCGCCGGAATTGCTGCGCTACACGGATGCGGGCTTCAATCCCCCCTACAGGGAAAAGTCCCAAGTCGGTTTGACCATTCTCGACAGTGAGCAACAGCCCTTGTTCCGCTTTCGCTATCCCCGTCGAGGCTACGCAGAATTCAAACAGATTCCCGACCCGGTGGTGAACGCGCTGCTGTTCATTGAAAACCGCGACCTGCTGGATGAACGGAAGATTCACGCCAACCCGGCTGTGGACTGGAGCCGATTTCTGAAGGCGGCATTGTTCAAGGTGGGCGACGCCATCAACGTGGATACCCCGTCCATGGGCGGCAGCACTCTCGCGACCCAGATCGAGAAATACCGCCATTCCGAGGACGGCGTGACCGCTTCGATAGAGGAGAAGCTGCGCCAGATAGCCTCCGCCAGTGTACGGATTTACCAGCAAGGTGCCGATACCCTGCCTGCACGGCGCGCCCTGATAAGGGAATACCTCAATACCGTACCCTTGGCGGCTGCGCCAGGCTACGGCGAGGTAAATGGTATCGGTGACGGGCTTTACGTGTGGTTTGGTGCCGATTTCGACCGGGCCAACGAATTGTTGTCGCAGGTTCAGCCAGAAGGGGCCCTGCTCAATGAGCAGGGCCTGGCTCTGCGACAGGTGACCGCCCTGATGATCGCTCACCGGAGACCTTCCCATTATTTGCTTCAGAACCGTGAGGTTCTGGCACGACTGACCGATTCCTACCTGCGCCTGCTAGGGCGCAACGGCGCAATCGGGCACGACATGATGGAGGCTGCATTGGGCCAGCAACTGTCGTTCCGCGAATTTCGCCAGTCCCCGGCGGTACAGGTGAACACAACCAACAAGGGGGCGAACGTCGTTCGCAATCGTCTGGTATCCCTACTGAACACCACCCTCTACGACCTAGACCGATTCGATCTTATCGCCCATACCTCCCTGAACAATGCGCTACAGGAACAGGTGACCAGCCACTTGCGCAGTCTGCGGGACGAAGCGGTGGCACAGCAGAACGGTCTGGTAGGAGAATACCTGCTGCGACCGGGCCAGAGCGGGAGTCTGCACTACAGCTTCACCCTGTTCGAACGCACCGCGGGCGGCAACCAGGTGCGGGTACAGACCGACAACACCAATATTCCCTTCGATATCAACGAAGGCAGCAAACTGGAACTGGGTTCCACCGCCAAGCTGCGGGTACTGGCCAGCTACCTGGGCATCATGGCGGAACTGCACCAACGCTTCGCCGCCATACCGGTGGACGACCTGGCGTCATTGCGTGACCCGGCGCGGGACCCTCTATCGCGCTGGGTGCTGGAACAGCTGATCGCAACGCCCGACCTGAGCCTGACGGACCTGTTGCAGCGCGCCCTCGACCGCCGCTATTCCGCCAGCCCGGCGGAAGGGTTCTTCACCGGTGGTGGCCGCCACACTTTTGGTAACTTCAAGCCCGAGGACAACGGCCGTGTTCCCAGTGTCCGTGAAGCCCTGCGGGAGTCCATCAATCTGCCGTTTGTACGCATCCTGCGGGATGTCATCAGCTACATCACCTACCTGCAATGGAGTGATGTGGACCGGGTTCTGAAAGATGACAGCGATGATCGCCGCCAGGAAGTGCTGGCCCGCTTTATCGACCGCGAAGGCGCCGTATTCCTGCAGCGGTTTTGGACGAAATACCAGAACAAGACCTCGGCGAATCGACTGGATATTTTGCTGAGCGGCTTCAAACCCACCCCGGTACGGCTGGCGGTGGTGTATCGCTACCTGTTCCCCGAGAGAGATGAAGCTGATCTTGCCGCGTTTCTGAAGGAGCGGATGCCGCAGCAGTCGGTGCCAGCAAAGACCGTCCATTCGCTGTTCAAACAATACGCCCCGGACGCCTTCAACCTGCAGGACCAGGGCTACCTGGCCCGGCTGCATCCACTGGAACTCTGGTTGCTGGGCTATCTGGAGCGCAGCGGCGAAGCCAGCTTCAACAGCGCGCTGGAAGCGAGCAGAGAACAGCGCCGACAGGTCTACAATTGGCTGTTGCGCACCAAAGCCAAAAACGCCCGCGACAGCCGTGTCCGTACCATGCTGGAACTGGAGGCATTCTCTGAGCTACAGCGGCGCTGGAAACAACTGGGCTATCCCTTCAACTATTTGGTGCCATCCTTGGCCAGCGCCTTGGGCAGTTCTGGCGATCGTCCCGCCGCGTTGGCAGAACTGATGGGCATCATCCTTAACGACGGCCAGCGCATGCCGGTTCACCGCATCAACCGGCTGGCATTTGCGACCGATACGCCCTACGAAATCAGCCTGGTCGTGACGCTGCAAGAACCCGAACAGGTAATGTACCCGGAGGTGGCACAGGCACTCAAGCTGGCGTTGGCGGAGGTAGTCAAAAAAGGCACCGCCCGGCGCTTGCAGGGGGTATTCCACCACACCGATGGTTCGGCCCTGGAGGTGGGGGGAAAGACCGGCACTGGCGATAACCGACTGGTGACCATGACGGGCGGCCAGAAGGTTAAATCCCGCTCCCTCAGCCGAACCGCCACCCTGGTGTTCTACCTCGGCGACGACCATTTCGGCACCCTGACCGCGTTTGTGCCCGGCAGCGATGCGAAGGAATTCAAATTCACCTCTGCCCTGCCGGCCCAAGTTCTGAAAGGCATGGCGCGGATTCTGGAACCCTACCTACAGCGGACTGAAACCCCGCGTCAGGAATAGCCCTCCGGGCCCGCGCTCGACAATGTTTCCAGCGTTACCACGCTTGGCGGTTGGGTCGGCAGTTACCCGACGCAGATCACGCAACTATCTGAGTAAATCCTGCCGACGCTACCTCTGATAAGCGCGCGTTTCATCAATCAACTGCTGCAACCACTGCATATAGGGCGTGCCGCCGGTGCCGCGGTGGTCGCTGACGTGGGCATTGATATAGCTCTCGGCCCAGTGCAGGTGCTGCTCGCGGAACAGCGCCAGGTTTTCCAACACGGCGTTAAAGGGTTCTGGTTCGGCTAGGCTGTTGAGCGGCGTCAGGCGCTCCAGTTCTTCGATGATCAGTCTGTGCCCTGCGGGCATATAGTGGCGCATATCGCGTAGATGGTTGGTCAGCGCGCTGGGCTTGTGGGGGATTTTCAGCAGCGCCACCAGGCTGGGAATGATGGAACTCTGCGCCCCAGTTTCACCACGTTGACTGAGGGGTACCTGGTTAACGCCTTCGTAACTCACATCCTCAAAGAAGCGGATATAGGGGCGAAAGGCGCGGAAGTAGAGTTCAGGGGACATATGCTCCGGTATGCGCCGCAACACCTGTAACTGCTTTTCCAGACAATCGGCGATCTGCCACAGCGCGGCATTGATGCTCTCTGCGCACCAATGCTCCAGCATTAGCACCAGCGCCCGGAAGATTTCCGCGGCCAGCACTTCGATTTCCACATGCACGAGAATAAACCAGTGCTCATCGTAGAGTTCGACAAAGTTCTGCAATGTGTCGATATTGCCCAGAGCGATGGGGCCATGGGGGTCAAGCCGGTACCAGTTGTAGAGGGCGTAGCCATCGTAGGAGAGAATCGGTGGTCGATCCAGCCGTTCACAGGCCTTCACCAGCGGCACGGCGATATTGGCAGGCAATGAATGACAGGGCGGCTGGCCGATCTGGTTGATATAGCCAGAGGCGATAAAGCCCAGACGTACATAGTAGAGGCGCAGTTCGGCGTCTGCTGCCTGGCAGTCAGCGGCGTCAAATTCGGGAAAATGGCAGCCCTTCAGATACTCGCGGGCACCGGGCTGGGTGAGCAGTTGCGGCAGGCGTCGGCCAATATCATCCAACATGTCATAGGGTGATCCCATCGGGAAGCGGGTCAGCGGATCGGGCTCGGGCAACAGGCCACGCTTGACGATAGAACCCTGCAATTGCGACAGCAGCGCTTGGTACATAAGACTACGCTCTTAACCGGGATATCTTTAGTCTAGTCAGTTTGTGCGGTGGTTGGAGTGCCGGTTCTATTCAGGTCGCTCTCACGAATATTTGCTTCCAACCCGATCACAGATTAGCTTTAGTCCTATGGGGTGATGGTGTTGTTCGGTTATCTAACCGGTGCGGTATGAAGTTCTCTACATAGATCGTCACGGGAAAAAAGCTCTACGTTAGCGAGCTAACTATTCCTCGAGGAGCACATAAAATGATCAAAGTCAGCGTGATGTACCCAAACAGTTCCGAAGCCACCTTCGACATTGATTATTACTGTAATACCCATGTCCCCATGGTGGTTTCGCTACTCGGCGATGCGTTAAAAGGCGGTGCTGTAGACCATGGTCTGGCTGGCGGTGCACCTGGAGAGGCCCCTGCCTTTATTGCGATGGGACATCTCACCTTTGATTCCGTGGAATCATTCCAGCAGTCATTCGGGCCACACGCCGCAGAGATTCTCGGGGACTTGCCCAATTTCACCAATGTGCAGCCGCAAATCCAGATCAGCGAAATCAGGATTTAAGTCTGGATCCCATCACTAACAACCCCGGGTTGCGAAAACCAGCTACTTCCCCGGCTGTTTTCGCAACCATCAATGTTTGAGTACACCGGCGCGGCCGTGTGTCGGCAAAAAGTACGGAGCTGATCCGTATCATGCGCTAAGCGCTATAATGCCCCCTTGATGAATGAATTGAGTACTCGTCTTCATGAACAGTTGGTATGCCATTGATTTGGGTGACGCTCTGTTAGCGGGTCCGGATTTTGATGACCTGAAAATTCAGTTAACCGAGATTTATGAACAGGCGGGCAAGCCCACAGAAATGGTGGCTTATTTCCGACACGAGACTACCGCCAGCCTGTTCTGTAGTGTATCTGTCTATCTCAGCCCCAGCTTCGCCTCACATGCGGAACGACTCTGTGCCACCCCCTGCCCACCACCCCAACAATCCGGCTTGAGTTTATTGGTTGGCGCCTGAAAACACCGGACAGGACTCTGACATCACAGCGTAGGCAAAGCCGGGAGACTTCCAGACTACACAGCACCGTCAAACGCCAGGCTAGCACTCAGCCACTGTTACGATAAACTGCAATTGGTCATCGTGACCTACAGCACTCAATCTATTACTGCCTGCCTCAATCAGCTGTAAACGCACCAGGACATATTCCCAAATATCGATGAAAAAGACACAACCCAATAATCCGTTGCATGGCGTCACCCTGGAACAGGTCGTCACAAAGCTGGTCGACCACTATGGCTGGGAGGGCCTGGCCGAACGAATCAATATCAATTGCTTTAAAAGCGACCCGTCCATCAAGTCATCCCTGAAGTTTTTGCGCAAAACCCAATGGGCGAGAGACAAAGTCGAGAGCCTGTATGTCTCGACCTTTGACAAGCCATCCCCCTGGGGAAGTGCCAAATAACCGTATGTCATCGTCACGGGCCGAACAAGCATATGTCACCTATGTGGTCGACCTGTTGCAAGTGATAGGCCCAGTGAGGGCCAAACGGATGTTCGGTGGCTATGGCCTCTTTCTTAACGGGCTCATGTTTGCACTGATCAAGGATGGCGCGCTTTACCTGAAAGCCGATACCGAGACACAGGGGCATTTCCTACAGCGGGGCCTGGATGCGTTTACCTACATCAGGCAGAACAAACCGTGCCAGCTATGCTATTACCAGGCGCCGGAAGAGACCCTTGATGATCCCGATGAGATGTTCAGCTGGGCAACTAAGGCCTATGCTTGTGCAGTAGAGGCAGCGTCGACATGTCCCAAATCCGCAAAGCCGCCCTAGGCTGAGCGCCCTGCCGAACATGGAGCGAGCCTGCTGATATCCGCTGCCCTCGCACCGCCACATCGTCGACTTTCAACGTAGAGAACGAATATGCGCATTTGGCATCCAGTCCCCTATCGCGAACAATCCGCCGCAGAAGAAATGGCCAACAGCATCAGCCATGGCCTCGGCCTGCTTGCGGCTCTCGCCGGCACCCCACTGCTGATTCGCCAGGCCCTGCAACAGCAAAGTATTCCCTTTCTGGTTGGCAGCGGTGTTTTTGCCGCGACCATCATTTTTCTCTACCTGACCTCCACCATCTATCACGCCCTGCCGATTGGCCGGGCCAAGCATATTTTTCGACTGATTGAGCATTCGGCGATTTTCTTCCTGATCGCCGGCACCTACACGCCATTCACTCTGGGGATTCTCGACGGGGTCTGGGGCTGGTCACTTTTCGGGATTATATGGGGATTGGCCATCGTCGGCGTGGCACTGAAACTACACTACCAGGCGTCCCGGCCCATGCTCTTTACCGGCCTGTATTTGCTGATGGGCTGGGTGATCCTGATCGCAATCGATCCGCTGCTAAACCGGGTTCCGCAGCAGGGATTGCTGCTGCTATTGGCGGGCGGCCTGTCTTACACAGCAGGAGTCGCCTTTTTTATTCTCGACTCGCGACTGAAGTATTCGCATTTAATCTGGCATCTCTGTGTGATCGCCGGAACCGCCTTTCACTACTTCACGGTGCTCTGGTATGCCGCCTAACCCGGCAACCGCTACTGTCGGGGTATCATTTTCATAAAAACCAACGAACGCTCATGTAGCACACTAACCCGCTAGCCATGCACTAATTACATACGATACGACGGCTTGAAATTACATGATCGTTTTCGTGTTGACATTACCCATAGGCTCAAGGCTATATGGACACATAACAAACAGCACGAAGCGGATAGCTGCGTTTTGCCGGAAACGGGTAAGCGTCTGGTGACTGACCGACTTTCAGACAAAAAAAGCCCGCTATCTGCAACACACCACCACAACAATAAGAGGTTCCACTATGCCCTTTTCACCCGAACATCTCGCAGAACTGAATTTATTGTCATTGTTTAAGTCACCCTCTTTGCAGGAAGGCATCAAGGTTCATAGCCAAGAAGCATCTCCTGAAGTGGTATCAGCAGCAGAACGCCTGTATCAAAAAGGGTTGATTACGCAAAAGGATGGGGGATACCTGACAGACCTAGGGTTTGAGACCGTAGAGCACACACAGAAACTACTCGGCATTTTGACTTCCGACTAATTATTCTCACCTCCAGCCCAAGTGGCGGCTGTGCTCTCAACCAAATACACGGCGAACCTCTGGGCTACTCCACCAAGCGTTGAGACACAACGTCTAAACGCTGCTCATCTTTGAAAGTGCTTGAATGGAGCAGACCCACGCATGTCACCGACAAACACTTGGCGGGTTGACGCCAGGGAATGCTGGTTAATGCCCCGAATATTTGATCGCCAACTGAGAGGCGGTAAAGCAAATGGTAAAAAAGATGATCATGGAAATAAAGCCGGCGGCGATGATCGACTTCGGGTTGGTTTCCAGTAGGTCTGTCGCCCTTTTCAGGCCCTTGCCGCGCTGCAATTGAAACACCAGGCAGAACGCCTGGGCGATCATCTCCAGGAATCCCAGGTTTTTCCTGTTGGTCTCTTCCGGAACGGTTTTGAACACCGGATGAGCGTCGTAGTCGAGCGTTTGCTGCTGGGCTTTTTGCTCCTCTTTGGTCGTCATCTTCCATCCTCCTCAAGAACGGTTTCAGGGTGCACTCTAGTATCTGGCAACCAAAGTGTACAGATACAGAAAAATTAAAAATTAGGGTACAGTTAGGTTTCCCCCTGCACAGCCCGCGAGCATGAGCACCTACCAATACCAAAAACTGGTCACACAGTTTGCCCACGACATCGCCCAGGGCAGCCTCCGGCCCGGTGACAGGATGCCGTCCATCCGCAAGCTGGCGACAGCCTGTCAGGTGTCCAAAACCACGGTGATCACCGCTTACAACCGGCTCGAGGCCATGGAGCTGATCGAGTCCCGACCCAAATCCGGTTTTTTTGTTCGCGCCCAGCAGCGTCACCGCCAACAGCCGCTACAGGCCCCGCAGCAAAGTCGGCCCAACGTAAAACCTTTTAGTGTTTCCAGCGGCCAGGTGATCGTGGACATCATGGAAAAAGCCGCATCCTTCGACCTGCTGCCGGAAATTGACCAGCAGGATGGCAATACGGAACTGCGACAATGTCTCTCCCGGGCGCAACGTCGGCAGGGTCTGACTGAACAGCACTACTACGATGAACCCCTTGGACACCTTTCTCTGCGGAAACAGCTCGCCCAGCGTATCCATCACGGTCAACGGGAGATTGACGCCGACGAGGTGGTAATCACCCATGGCTGCCAACACGCCCTGTTGCTGGCACTGATGGCAGTCGCAAAGCCGGGGGATATTGTCGCCATGGAATCGCCAGGCTTTTACGGTGCTATCCAGTTACTGGAAACACTGAACATTCAGGTTATTGAGCTGCCCAGCTCTCCCACCACCGGCATTGATGTCGAAGCATTTGCGCAGGCTATCAGCCAATGGGACATTGTGGCACTGATTGTCTCCACCAATTACGCCACCCCCACGGGTGCCTGCATGCCGGATGCTGCCAAGAAAGCATTGCTGGACATCTGTATCACCCATCAGGTGACCATCATTGAGGACGATGTCTACGGTGATCTCTATTTCGGGCCAAGCAAACCCCGCACCCTTTATTCTTTTGACACGACGGGCACCGTCATTTTGTGCTCATCCTTTTCAAAATCCCTCTCCCGGGATCTGCGCATAGGCTGGATGCTGCCGGGCAAATACATCCAGAAAACCAAGCAACTCAAGGTTGTCACCGCCATCGCTATTGGCACCACCATACAGAAGGGTGTGGCGCTCTACCTGGCACAGGGCAGTTACGAACGCTACCTGAAGAAAAGACGGCGCGAACTGGAGAGTCAGCTGATACAGTGGCAGAACGCCATCAAACAACATTTCCCATCGATACAGTCCTGCAGCAGTCCACAAGGCGGACTGGCGCTCTGGGCAGAACTGCCCGCCGGTATTGATACCATCAAATTGTATCCGCAGGCCCAGCAGCAGGGTATTACCATCACCCCGGGACCCTTGTTCAGCGCACAAAAGCGCTACCGGAATTACCTGCGCCTCAGTTTTGCCGAACCGTTAACCGCAAAACGCGAAGATGCACTGAAATGCCTGGAGCATCTGGTTCAAGAGGGTCTATAGCAGCAACCAGCCAGACGCTGCAAACCAGATCACTCACATCCCACTCTGTATGGAGGTGCCCACGGAGTCCTGAATCGGACCGAGTGGATTTTTGCGCGTCTCCAACTCATCAATGATGGGCATGCCACTCCAGATTTTATAGACGACAATGTCGTGATCAATGACCACCAACGCATTAAAGTTCCAGCCGGTGCGAATGCGTTCGCGTTTAAACTTCAATAAATCCAGCACCACATTGCCAACCCGTTTACTGGAACTGACGCTGGGGGTCGCCTCATAGGCCAGGCAGAGCTCACGAGATTTGATACAGGAGTGGACACTGGGTGGCAGATCTTCCGGCTTGACAGAGTCGTTGGGGCTGAACACCTGAATGACATCGAGATAGGAAAGAATTTTCACATTGGGTGCACTATAGGGATCAAATCCCAGTGCCCGCAGATCTTCAGTGGTCGTCTCGAACAACACGATACTGTCGTACGCAGACTTGGCCTCCTCAAATGTTTGCCATTGGGATTGGGTTTTGGCTTCGCCTTTTGGCAAGGAGCTGCCACAACCATTAAGTAGCAATAGAGGCAAACAAATCAGACCAAGGCTGATACGACGGAAAAACTCACGTTTTTTCATGAACTTCCAACCATTCTTATGATTTTTATAATTACATCAAAGCAAAGAGCCCGTCCAGCACGAACTGCTCAAAACCCCACTTTTTTCTCATTGTGCAGCGGAGGTTTCAGAAGCGGTCCCCCGACAATAATCAAATAGGGCGTGCAGAACCGCATCCGCACCTCTATAACCATAATATATGGTTGCCTCTCAAGAAGGGTCCGCCCATGAACATCCAAGACTACACCCAAAACTCACCAGTAGAAATCACCGCCATCCCGATCTACCGAGGGAAGAAGGTTACGTGTACCTGAAACCCTGAGCGCGGGATCAAAGAAAATAACTGGGGACGGGAAGGCAGCGCAGCACAATCGTTGAAGTGCCGTTTATGGACTGCTACTGGCCACTCTGTGCCAGGATGTCGTAAGCACCTTATGGCCGGAATCCGATCAGAAAATAATTTGACTTGGCCATCTGCGTGAAAGCAAAAAACCGCCAACCAATCGAACAGCCATGTCCAACCTAAACATGCCGCCAAACCACCCAACCATATTGATATGGAACGGACAGCAGATCATGGCTATACCCCCAAATGGTGACTCCGGCAACACTCATCCCATTTTATTAACATGTTATTATCATATAGAAATATATAATTATCTTTAAATTGTATTTTTTACGCTTTTTATTTCATAAAAAATTATTTTCTATGAGGTTTTTACCACCAAAGAATATCTAGTACGAGAATTGACAAAAACAACTGACACCAGATTCATTTAAATTCACCGAAACACCAATATTTCTCACCATAAAACATACAGATAGAACGATATTAGAGACGAAATAAGGGTGGTTTTTAACACCCCAAAAAAAGCACAAAATTCCAATAAAAACAGATCGGTTACACATCAATACAGAAGATAAAATATGACAAACATGTTGAATTTGGTCAAAAAAACACCCCGATCAACATTGAATTAATTATTACCTCGACTAGATACTCTGACACCTAACTCTGGCTGGTCAGGCTGTTTATGTTTTCTCTGGCTACAAGCTGTGAAAAGGGTTGCTTTCGCAACACTGAGACCAAGCGTGCTGAGACATGCTGGCGCTCACACAGTTGGCTCGGGGTAACTAACAGCCCGCTGTGCGGACGTTAGCCATAAAAATTATGATTTGATGCCTCAGGCATCGCCATATTTGAAAAACAAGAGGAGATGGGTATGGCTAGTTGTTTTGAACTAAACAAAAGTGACGATGGGAAGTTTCGCTTTTCACTGAAAGCGGAGAATGGCGAAACGCTTTTGGTAAGCAAACCTTATTTTTCCAAAGGGTCTGCCATGAGCGATATCACCACCATTCGCAATAACTGTGGATATGAAGACTTCTACGAACGTGTAGAGGCGAACGGAGAACATTTCTTTAATCTCCAAACCGCCAAACATGACATTCTTGGCACAAGCCAGAAGTACTCCAACGCACAACTTCTGGAAAATGCCATCACACAGGCGAAATCACAGGGCACCACCAAAGAGGTTAAAGCAAGCGCCTAATAACTTCTGAGATATCCCTTGACCTGGATCTTCCGGGTCAAGGATCTTTTCCTACGCTTAACCTGCAATACTCAATGTGGGTGATATCTTTTCGTCAGATCTGCCCAACGCTGCATCCCGGTAAGTCCACGGTCAAGATGCTGAGATTGTCATTTTCCTTACAGTTTGTGCCACTCAGTGTTTGGACACACCAATGGCTGACAAATCAGGTCGGGAGAGGACCTCACGAATGGCTTGCTCCTCCCTGCCAAGGTGTTTGAACAGCCCGTCCACCGCTTTACCCGCCACATAGGCGCCTAATTCATCGCTTGCCACCAAGCCAGCAAGCTCTTCACCTTGCCCCTTGAGCGTCTCGACCTCTTTCTCCAGTTCGATAAGGTCGCGGTAAGCAGCCACCGCACCACTTTCTTCCAGCTTTCTATCCACCTCCGGCAATACGGCGGCCAGCACTGCGCCCTCCGCACGACTGCGCAGGTAATCTGTCGCTGCCGCACCATCGCCTTCCAACAAAATCGCCATCTCCCGCGAATCTAATCCAGCCACCAGCTCCTGCAACACTGGACCCGCACCGGGAATTGCCTGTTCAGCCGCCCGGTTCATGAGAATCTCCAGCGCCGCGGCCTCCGGATTGGCCTGCAGGTCTCGCGCCACGCCGATCACCAGGCCCAGCGGGGGTGGCAACAATATTCGTATCAGCGGGTCATCCAGGTAGCCCCCCTCAGCCCCCAGCGCCGTGACAACGGTGCCGATTCCCCGCCCCAGCTGGCGACCGAATTCTGCCGCAACACTCTGCTGCAGTTTGTCCCGGGCAAGCTGCTGCCAACCATTGACCGAGGGGGCACAGGCCGACAGCAACAGGCTGGCGGCAAGAATCCACAGGTGACGTCGCATAGACAGAAAGTCCAAAAAATTGCCGGAACCGGCATAACGGCCAGGATGGCCAGAGCGGCGCCAGTCTATCACTCACCCCTTTCGGCGAATAGCTGTGCAGCTGTCGCCAGCTCACACTGCCAACTGATTCACAGAACCACCGCTCACCCCCCGCTTTGCTTTGCGCTATCAATGTGTAAACTGATCCCACTCCTTTCCAGGCCTTGGGCAAATACCATGAAAAAATTGCTGATTGTTTTCGCCGCCGGCTGTGTCGGCGCACTGGCCAACAGCCTTACCGTCTGGTTGTTTGGCGACTCTGGCATCTCGGCAACCTTAGGTGTCGCCATCGCTCCAGGCCTTTCGCCCCAGTGGCTTTACCCGAGGCTTGTCTGGGGAGGACTGTGGGGACTGCTGTTTGCCCTGCCCATGTTGCAATCGCGACTGTTCTGGAAAGGCACCCTGCTCAGCCTTCTGCCAACAGCAGTGCAACTGTTCATCATCTTCCCCTTCAAAGCGCACAAGGGAATAGCCGGACTGGAACTGGGTCTGCTGACGCCTCTGCTGGTACTGTTTTTTAACTGGGTATGGGGCATAGCCACTGCACTGACCATTAAACTGGCAAAATAATTCTTCATCAATTTCTGACAAATACCTATAACAACACCAGACAGACACATAGGGGGTTACCATGAGTACTCAGATCAACCGACAAGTGATTCTCACGTCACGTCCCACCGACATCCCTCAGGCAGAACACTTCGATATCATTGAAACCGCCGTACCTGCGATTACAGAAGGCCAGGTTCTCGTGCGCAATCTCTACCTGTCGGTCGAGCCCGCCATGCGCGGTTGGGTCAGCGCCGTGGCCAATTATTCCGAGCCCGTTGCCTTGGGTGGCGTGATGCGTTCCCTGACAGTGGGCAAGGTGCTTGAGTCCCGCCACCCTGACTATCAATGCGGCGATATCGTCACCGGCATGTTTGGCTGGCAGGACTACGCAGCCATTGCCGGCAACACCGTACAGCGCAAAGTCGAGGACAACGGCCTGCCGATCTCAACCGCCCTTGGCGTGCTGGGCATCAACGGTGTAACGGCTTATTTCGGGCTACTCGATATAGCTCAACCAAAACCAGGGGATACTGTGGTGGTGTCCACTGCAGCCGGTGCCGTGGGTTCCTGTGTCGGTCAACTGGCCAAATTGCATGGCTGCCGCACCGTCGGCATTACCGGGGGAACTGAAAAAGTCCGCCTGTGCCAGGAGGAGTTTCAATACGATGCCGCTATCGACTACCGTCATGACAATCTCGACGAGGCACTGGCAAAAGCCTGTCCGAATGGCGTGGATGTGTATTTTGATAATACCTGCGGCCCTATCAGCGACGCCGTGATGAAACAGATCAATGTGGGCGCACGCATTACCCTTTGTGGCACAGCCTCCATTACCAATTGGGACCCGATCCCTCTCGGCCCCCGCGTACAGAGACAACTGCTGGTGAACCGCGCCCGCATGCAGGGCTTCCTGGTCTTTGATTACGCCGAGCGCTACGGTGAAGCCATTGCAGCACTGACCCCCTGGATTCGCGACAACAACATTAGTTATCGGGAGGACATCCTGGACGGCATCGACAAAGCGCCTGATGCCATTGCCAGCCTGTACCGTGGCGACAACCTGGGCAAACGTCTGATCCGCATCGCCAATGAGGCTGCTTGAAGTTGTTGGCCACCACTTTGCACCCGCTCCGGCGGGCGCTATAGTGACCCACTCCACAGCTATTCCTAATAATTCCGACACAGGGATGACGCGATGAAACTCGAATCACTGGCGCTGCACTGCGGCTACGACTCTGAACCCACCACCAAGGCGGCGGCGGTACCCATCTACCAGACCACCTCCTATACCTTCGATAACACCCAGCACGGTGCCGACTTGTTTGACCTCAAGGTACAGGGCAACATCTACACCCGTATCATGAATCCCACCACCGCCGTGCTAGAGCAACGACTCGCGGCAATGGAGGGTGGTATTGGCGCTCTGGCCGTGGCCTCGGGAATGGCCGCGATCACCTACGCGATCCAGTGCCTCTGTACCGTGGGCGACAACATCCTCAGTACCAGCCAGCTCTACGGTGGCACCTACAACCTGTTTGCACACTCTCTGCCCAACCAGGGTATTGAAGTCCGCATGCTGGCCCACGATGATTTCGAGGGCTTTGAAAAGAGCATCGACAGCAAAACCAAAGCTATTTTCTGCGAGTCCATCGGTAACCCGGCGGGCAATATCGTCGATATTGTACGGCTGGCAGATATTGCCCAGCGCGCAGGTGTTCCCTTGATTGTGGATAACACCGTGGCGACCCCCTTCCTGTGTCGCCCGATTGAATTGGGAGCGGACATCGTGGTGCACTCCCTGACCAAATATATTGGCGGGCACGGCACCTCCATCGGCGGCATTATTATCGATTCCGGCAAATTCGACTGGGCAGCCCACAAGGAACGCTTTCCCATTTTCAGTCAGCCGGATCCCTCCTACCACGGGGTGGTCTACACCGAGGCGCTGGGGCCGGCGGCCTATATCGGCCGCTGTCGGGTAGTGCCGCTGCGCAATACCGGTGCCGCGCTATCACCCATGAATACCTTCCTGATTCTGCAGGGGCTGGAAACCCTGGGGCTGCGCATGGAGCGCCACTGCGCCAATGCCGAGCAGGCCGCCCGCTATCTGCAGGCACACCCCAAGGTCAGCTGGGTCAATTACGCCACCCTGCCGGACAGCCCCTACCACGCCACCTGCCAGAAAATCACCGGCGGCAAAGCCTCCGGCATTCTCAGTTTCGGCATCAACGGTGGCCGCGAAGCCGGCGCCCAGTTTATCGATGCACTGCAAATGATCCTGCGGCTGGTGAATATCGGTGATGCCAAATCACTGGCCTGCCATCCCGCCACCACGACCCACCGCCAGCTCAATGAGGAAGAACTGGCAAAAGCGGGCGTCAGTGCTGATTTGGTCCGCATTTCAGTCGGCATCGAGAATATCGACGATATCATCAGCGATATTGCCCAAGCTCTTGATGCAGTGACCTAGCCCACCCCATATATCCCCGGGGTAACCAAGCTGGCAATTGGCTACCCCGCTGCACTACGGTATGGTACCCGTTTCCTGCCCGACACCTTGGATACCTCCTTTTCATGCCAACCTCCTATCTCGCGGACATTATTGCCCTCCTCGTAGCTGCCGTAGTTGCTGTTCCACTAGCACAGGCTTTGAGACTCGGTGCCGTGCCCGGCTTTTTACTCGCAGGTGTAATTGTTGGGCCTTCGGGCTTGGGGTTAATCAGCAACATCGACGACATAAGCCACCTGTCAGAAATCGGCGTTGTGTTCCTGTTGTTTATCATCGGCATTGAGATGAAACCCTCCATGCTGTGGCAGATGCGGCGACTGGTTTTTGGTTTAGGGTCCTTGCAGGTAATTTTTACCGGCCTATTGTTTAGCGCCCTCGCTTACTTCGTATTTAACATTCCCGTCAATGCCGCAATTCTGATTGGGCCAACACTGGCTTTGTCCTCGACCGCCTTTGTGGTGCAACTGATCGCCGGGCAAAAACTGCTCACCTCCAGCTACGGTCGTTCTTCCATTGCCGTATTGCTGATGCAAGATCTCGCAGTAGTGCCGTTGTTGGCACTGGTGCCGCTGTTGTCGGCAACAGAATTAACGGTCAACGAAGATATATGGCTCACCTTGATAGAATCAGTTGCGATCGTCACCATGGTCGTTTTTCTGGGACGCTATTTCTTACACCCGATCTTGCACCGGGTCGCACTCTCAGGCAGCCCCGAAGTATTTACAGCTTCGGCTGTGCTGATAGTAATGGGCACAGCATTAGCGACTGAGCATGCAGGGCTGTCCATGGCCATGGGAGCCTTTCTGGCCGGCATGTTGATATCCGACTCTTTTTACCGCCATCAGGTTATTGCCGAGATCCAGCCCTTTCGCGGCCTCCTGCTCGGCATGTTCTTCATGTCTATGGGCATGTCACTGAATATTCAGTTGCTACTCGACATGCCCTTGCTCACCCTGGCACTGCTAGTCCTGTTGATCGCCGTGAAGGTTGCTGCGCTGTTTCCGACCGGCTTTCTGTTTGGACTGAAAATCAAAAGTAGTCTTGCTGTTTCACTGATACTGGCACAAAGCGGCGAATTTTCACTGGTGCTATTTTCTCTCGCGCATCAGTCAGGGCTGCTACCTACCGAGCTATTCCAACAATTGTTGCTAGTGGTGCTACTGAGTATGCTGATCACCCCACTTCTGGCTCGCTGGGCAGAACAACTTGCCAAAGCAACAGACAAAAGAGCAGATGCCACCGACCAGGATATCCATGAAGCGCCAATAGTCTTGGCTGGCTTTGGGCGCGTAGGCCATAGCATTGGCGAAATACTGGCTCGCTCAGACAAGCCTTTTGTGGCACTGGACAGCAACGCAGCCAACGTCAACCGTGAGCGAGCCAACGGCCATCCAGTTTATTTTGGCGATGTGCGCAAACCTGAAGTTCTGAAATCTGCCGGCGCCAGTAATGCCAAAGTCATCATTGTCACCATCAATGATCCGGAGGCCACCGAAGAAATTGTGGCATCTCTGCGACAAACCTACCCGGATAAACATGTTTACGCTCGAGGCCACAGCCTCACTCAATGCCAACTCCTCAGCCAGCTGGGTGCCACGGGTGTGGTTTCAGAGAATATCGAGGCAAGTCTCGAACTCGCTCGCATGGCCCTAACAAGTCTGGGCGTACAGGAGGATCAGCTTAATGACACCATCGGAGACTTCCGCCGCACCTGCCACGCCCGCATTGACTCTCCCGCGCCGATTCACGCCAACACCACAGTTAAAGACCACCATTAAGCATAAACACCTCTGAAAATAACTAATATTTTGCTTTCCCTTGAGTGGTAAACCATCTATAGTGGCCACAGCTAGAAAGTAAGCCCTATCTTTATGTACACCACTTCGTCGTCTTTAGAACCTCGTCCTGTTTCCATAACTACTAGTAATACTTCCAGCGACACCGCCTTTAAAAAGGCAAATCTTCAAATACAAATTTTTACAGGATAGAGTTATGTCTACTGTTACCGGCACCGTAAAATGGTTTAACGAATCAAAAGGTTTTGGCTTTATTGAGCGCGAAGGCGGCCCAGATGTGTTCGCACACTTCAGCGCCATTTCCAGCTCAGGATTCAAAACCCTGATTGAAGGCCAACGTGTTCAGTTTACTGTTACACAGGGTCAGAAAGGCCCCCAGGCTGAAAACATCGTCGTCATCTGATAAACGATGTTCTTCCGCTTCGGTGGAAGGAATACATAAAAGGGCAAGGTATCTAATACCTTGCCCTTTTTTATTAACTGTCTATTCTGCTAATAACGTATAAAAAGATCGCAGGAGGTCCCCGTGAGCACAGACTTGAATTTTGAAGGTGTCACTCGCATCAACTGGAAAGATGCCGAGGCCGTAGAAGTCTGCCCAGGTATTTTTGAGAGGAAACTCTGGGCTGGAGAGAATGGTAGCTGGGCTGCTGTATATGAACTGGCTCCCGGTGCCAAGTTTCCCGGCATTGATCTGCACGACAAGGGGCCAGAACAGATTTTTGTCATCTCGGGCGTTTTTGGTGGTGGCAAGGAGGACTATCACGAAGGTGACTTTGTCCACCAACCCAAAAATTCCTCCCATATTCCACAATCAGAAACCGGTTGTACTCTACTGGTGCTTTACCCTGAGGGCTAATCTCAGCAAACAAC
Organism: uncultured Porticoccus sp.; assembly: GCA_947259505.1. GTDB lineage: Bacteria > Pseudomonadota > Gammaproteobacteria > Pseudomonadales > Porticoccaceae > Porticoccus. Next base: position 22,415 of record CAMYLT010000004.1, read on the forward strand.
TGAGCAAGGGCCAGCTGGCGTAGCACCTGGCCCCAAGAAAGCCATACTGCGTGTCGATCTTTCCCTTTACTGGAGAATTTATGTCATCGCTACGAGTATGCTACCAAACCATTGAGTTTGGCGACGTGGACATCCATGTTCGCACTTTAAGAGACAATCAAGAGTTTGAAGACTCTGAGGGTGCCGCAGCAAAACTAGGCATCTCCTCAGCCAGCTGGCCCCTCTTTGGCATTGTATGGGACTCTGGCAAGGTGCTCGCACATCACATGTTCGATTACGAAATTGGCGATAAACGCATCCTGGAATTAGGTTGCGGTATCGGGCTCGCCAGTCTGGTGCTAAATCACCGCGATGCTGATATTACGGCTACCGATTATCATCCGGAGGCAGGCAAGTTTCTGGAAGAGAACGTGCGGCTCAACGAAGGCGAAGACATCCCCTTTGTGCGCACAGGCTGGGCCGATGAGGATAAAGACCTCGGGCTATTTGATCTCATTATCGGCAGCGACGTATTGTACGAGCGAGAACATGTAGAACTTTTGTCCGAGTTCATTGAGCTGCACGCCCAGCCTCACTGCGAAGTAGTCATCGTCGACCCAGGACGTGGTCACCATGCACCATTCAGTAAAAAAATGGTGCGATTGGGATACAGCCATAGCCAAGCCAAACCCGACCACTGCCATTACCTTCCACAACCTTTCTCAGGGCAAATCCTGCACTATCAACGTTAACCCGGCTTCTAGCGCTATCAACCCAGGCTATTGTTTGGCCAATCTCTAACGTCTGTTATGGTTCTAGCCTGCTCTCAACATAGAACGATAGGGAGAGGCAATAATATGCGTTATTCAGGGAGCTGCCATTGCGGCGCCGTCACCTTTGAAGTGGATGCACCGGAACAGGTTGAAGTCGAAGACTGTAACTGTTCCATCTGTGCCAAGTCCGGTTACCTGCACCTGATCGTGCCAAAGAAGAACTTCAGACTGTTGAGTGGCGAGGAGCAGCTGCAGACTTACACCTTTAACAGTGGCGTGGCCAAACATACCTTTTGCCGTATTTGTGGCATCAAGCCGTTTTACATCCCCCGCTCCAACCCGGATGGCGTGGACGTCAACCTGCGCTGCTTGAATGAACAGCCAAAATCCATAACCATAGTCCACTTCGACGGGCAGAACTGGGAACAGCACGCCCACACCCTGGCCCACAAAAGCCAGGAACCACAATAAAAAAACCACACCCATTGCCCGACCCGTAGAAAATAATGACAAGGGTCGGCAAACACATAACCAGAGGGGATAACCATGAGTGATTCACTGCGCCATGCGGCGGATACTGTGCTGCACAATGCCGTTCACCAGGCGGGCGGTGTGCCCGGGGTGGTGGCCATGGTCACAGACCGGCAGGGCAATATCTACGAAGGTGCCACCGGGGTCAGGGAAATGGGCAGTGAACAGCCCATGACCACGGATTCCGTGTTTGCCATTTTCTCCTGTACCAAAGCGTTGACCGGCACCACATTGATGCAACTGGTGGAAGAAGGGCTGGTCAGCCTGGACGACCCCGCCAGGGACTATGTGCCGGAAATTGCCGACATCCAGGTACTGGACGGCTTCGACAGCAGCGGTCAACCCAGGCTGCGGCCACCGAAATCCGACATCACACTAAACCAGTTGATGCTGCACACCGCCGGATTTTCCTACGAATTTTTCAGCCATGACGACCTGGCTTTCCGCACCGCCATGGAAACCCCCACAGTGGTATCGAGCACCTTTGACGGCATCAAAACTGTGCTGCTGTTCGAACCCGGCGAACGCTGGGCCTATGGCGTCAACATCGACTGGATCGGCAAGGTGGTGGAAGCGGTGCGAGGGAAGCGCCTGGGACAGGTGATGCAGGAGCGTATCTTTGCGCCACTAGAGATGCAAAACAGCGCATTTGAAATCACCCCCGCCATGCAATCGCGGCTGGCCAGCCTGCACACCCGCGCCGAAGATGGCCAACTGGCACCCTGGGACCTGATCCTGCCACAGCCCCCGGAGATGGACATGGGCGGCCACGGCCTCTATGCCACGGTAGGTGATTACATGAAATTTATCCGTATGTTGCTGAACGATGGCAAAGGCGCCCACGACAGAGTGCTGAAGGCGGAAACAGTGGCGATGATGGCCCGAAACGGACTCGATGGCCTGCAGAGCGGCGGCTGGAATAGCTCCATCCCGGCGCTGTCAAATGACGGGGAATTCTTTCCCGGCTTGAAGAAATCCTGGGCTTATACCTTTCAGGTCAACGAGGAAGCCACGCCTTCCGGGCGACCGGCGGGACAATTAATGTGGGCCGGCCTGGCCAACCTGTTTTACTGGATCGACCGGCAAAATGGTATCGGCGGGATGTGGGCCTCACAGATACTGCCGTTTCAGGATATCGCCTCATACCCTGGATTTGTCGATTTCGAGTCAGCGATTTATCGCCACCTGAAATAGCAAAACGGCCCGGATGGAGCGTCCGGGCCGTCTGTTTTACCTCATGTTATCCCATGGTGCCCCAATGGGAACGGGATGAGTTACTGCGGGCTTTATCACCACTGCCGGAGCGACGAGGCGCTTGCCCCTGCGGACGGCTGTCACGGCCACTGCCGGGACGGCTATCTCTGCCTGCGGCGGGGCGACCGTCTCTGCTCGAACCGGGACGGCTGTCTCGACCAGCAGCTGGACGGCTATCCCTATTACCGCTAGCAGCACTATCGCGGTTGCCGCTCGGACGACCATCCCGACTACTGCTAGGACGACCATCGCGCTGACCACTGGGGCGACTATCTCTGCCAGCACCGGGACGGCTATCGCGGTTGCCGCCGGGGCGGCCACTGCGCGCACCATCACTGCGACGCTGTCCGGAGGGACTTGAAGTACGACGGGCACCGCCATTGCCTCGGCCATTCTGAATGGGTTCCGCACGGACGCTCGGATCCGGCTCAAAACCTTTCACTCTGACCTTGGGCACTTCCTTATTCAGAACACGCTCAATGTCTCGCAACAATTTGTGCTCATCGACGCAGACCAGGGATATCGCTTCACCCTCATTACCGGCACGACCGGTACGACCGATGCGATGCACATAGTCTTCGGGCACATTGGGCAGCTCAAAGTTGACCACGTGGGGCAACTGGTCGATGTCGAGACCGCGGGCGGCGATATCCGTCGCCACCAGCACACGAACCGAACCTTTCTTGAAATCTGCCAGTGCCTTGGTGCGAGCACCCTGACTCTTGTTGCCGTGAATCGCCGCCGCGGTGAGACCATCTTGTTCCAATTGCTGAGCCAATCGATTGGCGCCGTGCTTGGTGCGGGTAAACACCAATACTTGACGCCAGTCGCCGTCACCAATCAGGTAGGAAAGCAATTCGCGCTTGCGGTTTTTGTCCACCAGGTGAACCACCTGCTCAACCCGCTCGGAAGCGGTATTGCGGCGCGCGACTTCGATCAAAACGGGCTTGTTCAACAGGCCATCCGACAGCTGCTTGATCTCGTTGGAAAAAGTGGCCGAAAACAACAGGTTCTGACGCTGCTTGGGCAATAGCGCCAGCACCTTGCGGATATCGTGGATGAAGCCCATGTCGAGCATGCGATCCGCTTCATCCAGCACCAGAATTTCCACCTGGGAAAGATCCAGCGTGCGCTGGTTGACATGATCCAGCAGGCGACCCGGTGTCGCCACCAGGATATCGATGCCACGGCGCAACATGGAAATTTGCGGGTTTATGTTCACTCCGCCAAAAATAATGCCGGACTTGATCGGCAGGTGTTTGCCGTAAGTATTGACACTCTCACCCACCTGGGCGGCCAACTCGCGGGTCGGTGTCAGCACCAGCGCCCGCACCGGGCGGCGTCCCTCAACGGGCTTGCGCGCGCTCAGCAGTTGCAACAGCGGCAGGGTAAAGCCGGCGGTTTTACCGGTGCCCGTCTGGGCGCCCGCCAATACATCGCGCCCGGTCAATACCACGGGGATCGCCTGAGACTGAATGGGGGTGGGTTCGCTGTAGCCTTGATCGGAAACAGCACGCAACAATTCGGCCGACAGGCCGAGTTCAGAAAACAACATATAAATTTTAACTCCGGGACCAGCCTATCCATGCACAGGGCACAGAAACGGTCTTAGGCGGGAAACATTTGCTTAGGGGGGTGTCGGGGAAAACCAAAGAGGAAAAACCGGGGACACATCAGGTACCGACCGATGGGTACCATGAGTGGCGCACTATAACAGCATACCCAGAACAAGTCTAAGGCTATTCATCCTTACAACCACCACCCCCTACAACCAGGATGTGTATAAAAACGTTGATAACCACCATCCACCTATGCGATTGTTGAACGATAATTCCAATACGCAGGCTATTGCCGCGGCAGACCAAGCAATGACTTCATGACCAAAACTGTTCCGCACCTGAATCCCAAGCTTCTCTATCGACTAAAACAACTACAGCTCGGACTTATGGCGCTGTCCGCACTCATTGCCCTAACAGTGCTGCTGGGCTGGTTCAGTTCCAATGTGCAAACATTTCTGCCCGATGGCTGGGACCTCATGAAGGCCAATACGGCCGCCTGTACACTTCTCAGTCTTTGCGCCATGGCTATCAGTTATTACCAGACCAACCCGGCCCGCATATTGGCCGGCCAAGTTATTGTGGGCATCGTACTGCTCATCGCCGGTACCGCCCTGCTGGGCCATGCCACAAGAGAACCTTTTTATTTGGAGACCCTGCTGGCGAGTGACCATCAATCCCTCGCACCCGGCCGCATGTCGATTCAGACATCCCTGTTTTTTGTGATGCTGGGCTTCGCCTGTATTTGTGAGGGCAAAGATGATCCGACCTGTTCCCTCATACGCGATCTGGTCTGCTCACTACTGGTGACGCTGGTATTCGTGGTTGCAGCAGGCTATCTGTTCGGTGCATCTACGCTATTTGGGCAAGGCTCTGATATCCGCACCTCACCACAGACACTGGTTTCCATGGTGTTGCTGGCGACAAGTCTGCTGATAACCCGCATGCAGCAGGGCTATTTCGCTATCCTTGCCGGCATAGGCATTGGCAGCGAAATCTCCCGAGCAGTACTTCCCCTGGCGGTATCGCTGCCTTTCTTGATCATCAGCTGCAGCGTTTGGCTCTCCCAAGGCAAAGGCATGTCCCCCGCCCTCGCCTCAGCGCTGACCGCATCCCTCAGTGCCGGCAGCCTGTTTGTAGTGCTGGTATGGCTGTCCAGAAAAATCAATGGGATGGAAGCAGAACTCCGGGACATTTCATTGGTGGATGACCTGACCAAAATCAACAACCGCCGCGGCTTTTTTATGTTGGGCGAACACATGCTGTTTGAAGCACATCGAGATGGAAGAACCATCACGGTGCTGTTTTTGGATCTCGATGGTTTAAAGGCTATCAATGACACGCTGGGACATGATATTGGCTCCGATCTGCTGAAACACGTTGCGACACTATTGCGCGATCATTTCCGAAAAAGTGACGTGGTTGCCAGACTCGGGGGCGATGAATTTGCCGTTGTCTCCAGCAGCGGCGACACCCAGATTGCCCTGAAGCGTCTGGAACGCGTCGTCAATGCCATTAACAAGGCAGGCAAGCGCCCTTACCACATCAGTTATTCTGCGGGTGAAGCTACCTTTTCCGCCGACAACAGCCTCACCAGCTTTTCCGAGCTGGTCGCCACCGCAGATGCCCGCATGTACGAACGCAAGCGCGCCAAAAAACAGCCCCGACAGAGTAGCCTTCGGTCAGCCACCAGCTCCCCTGCCGGAGAAGTGGAAACCGCCTCCTGAACCACGGCTGAGCCGCGCCGCCATTAACCCAATCGAGGCCACCGCGCTGGCAATGTTGTTTACATCGTCCTGCACACCACAAAAAAGCCCGGCTATACCGGGCTTTTTTAGATGAATCAAACATTCAGCAATGGATATCACTCATCTTTTTTAAGCAGACTCTTGAAGCCACCGAGCTTGTCTTCAACCTGTTGCTTGATTTGGTCGCCAGCATCTTTCAACACCCCGGCATTGGCAACAGCCCCGGCCGCGCTTTTGTTGATAGCCGCCAGCACTTGGTTGACCACTTCCGCCGCACTCGCACCATTGGATTTCTCACCAATGCCGGTCAGGCGTATATCCGGGAGCGCCAGCGCCACCGTCTTGTCACCCAACAGGGGGTTGCTGTAGCTCAGCGTGCCAGCAGTGATCTGCAAATCGCGGATAATCAGTTTTTTCTCCGCCCCCTCACCTTTCTCTTCCGTCGCGTCGCTACTGCTGCCGCCAGTTGCCTGTTCCACATTCTTTTGCAACTGAGCCAGATTGGTGGTGCCATTGGCAGATTCATAGGTAATCGCCGGCGCCACAATACGAATACTGTTGAGGACAATGGTATCCGTAGTCACGGATTCCGGATCCACAGACAGGAAAATTTCACCGAGAGAAAACGCGCTGGGGCTTTTAAAGCCAGAGGGGTTACCCACCACCAGACCGCGCAGGCTGCCTTCCCCTGATGCCAGGGACAACTCCACATCGTCCAGTGTCACGGAAGACTGGGTCAGTTTTGGACCAATGTTTTCAACTGCGGCTTTAATGCCCTTATCCAGATTAAGAATGGCAAATACCACCACCAGTAATACCACCACAAACAATACGGCGACAACTTTCACAAGGGTTTTCATCATTATTCTCCTTTTCCCTGCCTGTAGATCATGAGCCTGAAATCTTACAATACTATGATCAATTCACAACTGCCGCCCCAAGGATACCCGATGCCCAACCCTCGTCACACCGGTCCAGGCTACCTGCTTCAAGGCCTGCAGCTCCTGACACACCCACAACTGCGCTGGTTTGTACTCGGTCCCCTGCTAATCAATTTATTGTTATTTGTCGGACTCACCTGGTTTGCCTACGCTCAGTTCGGGCAATGGCTTGATATGTTGATGGCAAAAATCCCCGCTTGGCTGGATTTTCTGGCTTGGATTTTCTGGGTGCTGTTTGGCGGCTTTCTACTACTGGTGTACGGCTACAGCTTTGCCATTCTCGGCAACCTGCTGGCATCACCTTTTTACGGGCCACTGTCCGAACGGGTAGAAGAGGTGCTTAGTGGCACTCGTATTGGTAATCAGATGTCTGCCCGACAGATGATGGCCCTGGCAGCTAACTCCATGAAACGGGAATTCATCAAACTGGGCTATTTTTTACCGCGGATTGTCGGCGTGTTGTTACTGACTTTGGGGCTGTCTTTTATCCCCATACTGAATCTGCTGGGGCCAACTATCGCCTTTCTCTGGGGTGCCTGGTCGCTTGCGCTGCAATACCTGGACTACCCGGCAGATAATCACCAGGTTGATTTTCGTGAGTTACGGGAAATACTGGGGGGGAAACGTTTCGTGTCATTCAGCTTCGGAGGGAGCGTGCTAATCGCCACGACAATTCCTGGGCTGAACCTGTTTGCCATGCCGGCTTCAGTGATAGGCGCCACCAGCTTCTGGCTGGAACGCATCGGAAATGCGCCCCAGTCAGACTAGATGAATTAAATCAGGATTCGCCTAACAGCTCGGCAGTGGGTTGCTCGCAATGCAATTTTCTACCGAGCAGCTTCTGAATCGGTTCCAGCAGGAAGGCATCATCTTCACAGGCAAAGCTGATCGACGTGCCCAGCTTGCCTGCCCGACCGGTGCGGCCAATGCGGTGCACATAGTCTTCCGATTCCTCAGGCAGAGTGTAATTGACCACGTGGCTGATGCCATCAATGTGGATACCACGACCCGCCACATCTGTGGCCACCAGTATTTTGATCTTGCCGGACTTGAAGTCGTCCAGGGTTTTAACGCGCTTGTTCTGGGGCACATCCCCTGACAACAAGCCCACACTGAAGCCCTTAGTTTTGAGTTTTTCCTGCAACCGGCGACACTGGTCGCGGCGGTTGGCAAACACGATAACGCTTTCCACTTCTTCCTGACGGATGATGTGGTAGAGCAATCGGAATTTATCCTTCGCCGACGTAATGTAGACCTTTTGATCCACAGAATCGGTAGCAACATTTTCAGGTTCGATTTCGACACTTACCGCATCGATCGTCCACTGCTCCGCCAAGTTGATCACTTCCGGCGTGAAGGTGGCGGAGAAGAATAGCGTCTGTCGATGGTCACGACTGGGGGTCAACCGCACGATACGGCGCACCTGGGGGATAAACCCCATGTCCAGCATACGGTCCGCCTCATCCAGCACCAGGATTTCCACCCGGTCCAGATAAACATCTCGGCTACCGGCGAAGTCCAGCAGGCGGCCGGGCGTGGCCACCAGAATATCGCACATGCTTTCAGTCAGGTGGCGCTTCTGCTTGTCGTAATCCATGCCCCCTACCAGGGTGTGCACATGAAGACCTGTGTGCTTGCAGAGTGCTCGAGCATCGTCAGCAATCTGCATCACCAACTCACGAGTTGGGGCAATAATCAGAGATCGGGCTTCACCGGCATAGCGCTCATCGTCTACCGGATGATTGAGCAACTCGGTAATGATCGTGACCAGAAAAGCTGCCGTTTTACCGGTGCCCGTCTGCGCCTTGCCCACCACGTCATGCGCCCGCAAGCTGAAGGGTAAAGAGCGGGCCTGGATCGGAGAGCAATACTTGAAGCCTAGGTCGGCGATGCCATGCATCACAGACTGAGGTAAACCCAAGTCGTGGAAACGCAGTTTGCCGGGTTCCGGCGGAACATCGAACTGGGAAACGTCCCAACTGGTGGTATCCGCAGGCTTTCTGCCTCGGCCACTGCGACGCCGACGGCTGCGCTGACCGGACTGGGATGGCTGGTGGTCACCAGAGGGGGGTTGGTTTTGTTCACTCATATTACTGCCAAAAGAAAAGTAGCCGCATGCGGCCGTGTACATGAAAGGAGCCAGATTGTACCACGGCCAATAACGTAACGTCTGGCTTGACGACGGGATCGACTCACCAGTCGTCAAATGGTGACGAGATTGACAGGATATTATTCATGGAAGAAAGCGCTAAACTCTCCGAAGGGTTAAACCCGCCAGGTGCAAAAAATCACCGTAACAGCCGCACTGGCACCCGCCTCGGCCCCCAACTGCCCGGTTCAGCTTCAAAAACGCCCGCAATATTAGCACCACAGGCATGACAGCAACCTGCTGGCGTCACGCCCCAAAAGCCAAGCTGGTACCAGTCGCGTTCTATGACCATTTCATGGCATCCAGGACAAAAGGTACTGCCGCCCGTGACGTCGTGGACATTGCCGGTGTAGGCGTAGCGCACGCCATTTCCCATGGCTATCTGGCGTGCGCGGGTTAAGGTCTCCGGAGGGGTGGGCAGGTTATCCTGCATTTTCCAGTCGGGGTGAAACGCCGTGAAATGCATTGGCACATCGGCACCCAGCTTCTCCACAACCCAGCGTGTCATGGCATCCAGCTCATTGTCCGAGTCGTTCTCGCCCGGGATCAACAGGGTCGTCAGTTCCAACCAGACATCTGTTTCATGGGCAATGTATTCCAGTGTTTCCAGGATATTCTGCAAATGACCACCGCAGACTTTGTGATAAAAGGATTCACTGAATGCTTTCAGGTCAATATTAGCGGCATCCATATAGGGGAAAAATTCCCGCCGCGGCTCATCATTGATATAACCAGCACTGACAGCGACCGTTTTCACCCCCAGTGGACGGCAGGCCTTGGCTACGTCGATGGCATACTCCAAAAAAATAACCGGATCATTGTAGGTAAACGCGATACTGCGGCAGCCCAACTCTACAGCCGTTTCCGCCAACCGTTCAGGCATCGCCGCATCCGCCAGGGTATCCATCTCCCGGGACTTGCTCATGTCCCAATTCTGACAAAACTTGCAGGCCAGGTTGCAGCCGGCAGTGCCAAAAGACAACACGGAACTACCCGGCAGGAAATGATTGAGAGGCTTTTTCTCGATGGGGTCAATACAGAAACCACTGGAGCGGCCATAGGTGTAGAGGACAACCTCGTCACCTTCTCGGCCCCGCACATAACAGAGTCCACGTTGACCCTCATGTAAACGACACTCCCGGGGACAGACATCACACTGCAATCGACCGTCCTCAAGGGCATGCCAATAGCGAGTAGGGAATGTCACAGGCGGTGGTGGGGTTTCAGTAGCCATTATCTTGCCCAACACATAAAAAATTTTCTATAACTAATATATAGCAGGTTCTTTAACGCCTATTGGCCACCATGAAGAAGAGGGGCTGTAAAGATGTTGGTACGTCAGCCCGCCGTGGCGGGAATGTTCTATCCGGAAAATCCAATGCTGCTGCAACGTCAGGTAGACGATATGCTCGCTAGCGAGAACAGCCCTACCTTGCGACCCAAGGTGCTGATTGTGCCCCATGCTGGCTATATCTATTCTGGCCCAACTGCTGCCAGCGCTTACCGTTTACTTAAACCAATCGCAGGGCAAATCAGCCACGTGGTGTTGCTCGGACCCTCCCATCGAGTAGCACTGCGTGGGCTGGCAGCGCCCCCGGAACAACTATTTCGCACCCCCCTCGGTGACATTGTCATTGATAGCGAGAGCATCGACAGACTGGTACAACAATCATTGGTCATCATTCGGGAGGATGCCCATCAATTGGAACATAGTCTGGAAGTTCAACTGCCGTTCCTGCAAAGGACACTGGGTAATTTTCAGTTGTTGCCACTGGTGGTGGGGGATGCCAGTGCCACCTTGGTGGCAGCGGTATTGCGCGCCTGCTGGGGAGGCAATGAAACTCTCATTGTGATCAGTTCCGATCTCAGTCACTATCACAGCTACACAGAGGCACAGCGGCTAGATCGCCACACCACTGCCATGATTGAATCTTTTAACGATCATCTCGCTGGCGAGCAGGCCTGTGGCTACAAAGGCATTAATGGGCTGATGTCTCTGGCGAAAGAAAAACAACTGACAATAACAACACTGGACGTGAGAAATTCCGGGGATACTGCGGGTGACCGGAATCGCGTGGTAGGATACGGCGCCTATGCCCTTTATTGAACTCAGCCGGGATGACCAACAAACCCTGCTTTCCCTGGCACGGGAAAGTATTCGTGTGCGGCTACTGTTTGATCGCGATCTAACCATTGATGAGACAGTTTTCAGCCCCGCCCTACGGCAACTGGCAGCCAGTTTTGTCACCCTGAAAATTCGCGGCAAACTGCGCGGCTGTATTGGCGCTCTGGAGGCCCGGCAGCCTCTTGTCATGGATGTCGTTCACCACGCTGCAGCTGCGGCAATGGATGACCCCCGTTTTCCACCCCTCACCCTCGACGAGGAAGCAGAAATCGCTATCGACATCTCCGTCCTTAGCACGCCAACACCCCTGACATTCTCTTCAGAACAACAACTGCTCGAGCAACTAACCGTCGGTGAAGACGGGCTGATTATTGAAGCTGGCCCCCATCGTGCCACGTTCCTGCCCAGTGTCTGGTCCAGCCTGCCGGATAAACAGCAGTTTCTCTCCCAGCTTAAACTCAAGGCTGGTATCCCCCAGGATATCAGCCCCGAAAAACTCAAAGCCTGGCGCTACCAGGCGATCAGTTTTGATGAATAGCCACTTTTAGTCTGTATGGCCTTTTTCACTTGAGTTACCCTGTAGACTGTTACACCTTGGCCCCGAGACAATAATAATGAACCATGACCAAACCCGTGCCTTACGCAATGCCATGGGCAACTTTGCCACCGGTATCACAGTCATCACCACTGTGGACCAGGAGGGCAAACCAAGGGGTATGACCGCCAATAGTTTTTCATCCGTATCGCTGGATCCGGCATTAATTTCCTGGTGTGTGGGGAAGGAATCTCGCCTCTTCGAATTGTTCCATCAGGTGGACCATTTCGCCGTCAATATTTTGCACAGCGGCCAAACAGAGACATCCCAGCTTTTTGCCGGCAATGAACAAAACAAATTTGATCATGTGGTCTGGCATCCAGGTCTCAACGGGGTTCCCTTACTCGATGACTGCTCCTGTATTTTCCAGTGTCAGGTAGAGCACCGCCATCCCGGTGGCGATCACATTATTCTGGTGGGACGAGTGCTGGATTTTAGTAACGAACCACTAGAGCCGCTGATTTTTCACGGTGGTCAGTACCGCACCCTGAAATAACCCTGACTACCCCGATATGGGCCAACGCCCCAGCGTGGCACGCTCTCGGTCAGCCAAGTCGGTATGGGTCGCCACCTCAACAAATCCCGCCACGAGCATTAACTGACGCACCTTTTCACCCTGCTGCCAGCCATGCTCCAGCAATAGCCAGCCTCCAGGGTGTAAATGCCGGGGGGCTTCGCAGATGATCCTCGCCAGATCCACTAAACCGCTATCACCTGACACCAATGCCGAAGCCGGTTCAAAACGCACATCGCCCTCGCTCAGGTGGCGGTCATCTGCCTCAATATAGGGGGGATTGCTGATCACCAGATCGAATGTTTGTCCGGTGAGCTGTTGAAACCAATCGCTCTGGAGAACCAGCACATTGGCAAAACCGAACTGCTGTCGATTGGTCTCTGCCAGCGCTACCGCGCCCTCAGCAGCATCCACTGCAACGATCCGCCAATTAGGCCGCTCGCTGGCCAATGCCAAGGCGATAGCTCCAGTACCGGTGCCAAGATCAACCACCGCCGCACGCTCAGGTAATGGCAGCTGCAATGCCAGTTCCACCAGCAATTCGGTATCGGGACGGGGAATCAGGGTAACAGGCGACACGGCCAGGGACAGCGACCAGAATTCACGGCTGCCGATGATATGAGCCACCGGCTCACCAAGCAGGCGGCGGGCGAACAGCGCTTCGAATTCGACCTGCTCGGCCTCAACCAATTGATACTCTGGCCAGGTAAACAGGAAGGTGCGGGATTTTCCCAGCACATGGCAGAGTAACAATTCGGCGTCCAACCGCGGGCTGTCGCTGACCGGCAGCAACTCGACGCTGCGCTTCAGCAGACTGGCAATATCAGCGGACACGGCTTAGCCGGACAGCGCGGCCAGCTGCTCCGCCTGGTATTCATTGATCAGCGGTTGCAGCACATCCTCCAGCTGGCCTTCCATGACTTCGTCGAGCTTATAGAGGGTCAGGTTGATGCGGTGGTCTGTTACCCGGCCCTGAGGATAGTTATAGGTGCGGATTCGCTCGGAGCGGTCACCACTGCCCACCAGCAAACGTCGCTCATCGGCGATATTCTTTGCTGCGCTCTCTTCCTGGGCACTTTTCAACTTGGCCGCCAACAGCGACATAGCTTTGGACTTATTCTTGTGCTGGGAGCGCTCATCTTGGCACTCTACGACGATACCGGTTGGCAAGTGAGTAAGGCGAATGGCGGAATCGGTCTTGTTGACGTGCTGACCACCGGCACCGGAGGCGCGAAAGGTGTCGACGCGCAGATCATTTTTATTGATATTGACCTCTTCCAGCTCGTCGGCCTCCGCCATTACCGCCACGGTACAGGCTGAAGTATGGATACGCCCCTGGGATTCAGTCTCCGGCACCCGTTGCACCCGGTGGGCACCGGACTCGAATTTCAGTCGCGAGTACACCCCTTGGCCGACAATGCGGCTGATGATCTCCTTGTAGCCACCATGTTCACCTTGGCTTTCACTGATCACCTCGACCTTCCAGCGCTGTTGCTCGGCATATTTGCTGTACATGCGAAACAGATCGCCAGAGAAAATGGCCGCCTCATCGCCGCCGGTACCGGCGCGAATTTCCAGGAAGACGTTTTTCTCGTCGTTGGGGTCTTTTGGCAATAACAATTTCTGCAAGTCGATTTCCAGCTCTTCAAGATGAGCAGTATTTTCCTTCAACTCCTCCTGAGCCATTTCGCGCATATCGGCATCGGCGTCTTTCAGCAACAGGTTGGCCTCGGCAATGTTTCCCTGAACCCGCTGATAATCCGTATAGCTCTTTACCACCGGCTCCAGCTCCGCATATTCCCGGGACAGATCGCGGAAGCGGCTCTGGTTACCGATGACCTCGGGATCGCTCAACAGTGCGCCCGCTTCTTCATAGCGATCTGCCAGGTGCTGCAATTTTTCCAGAATGGATGCTTTCATCAATGCTCTTTAAGTGGTCAGTTAACGACGGGGTTATTCATGTCCCGGCTCATTATCGCCAGGCTTTTTCAGGCCAAACAGGTGATGTGCCAGATCAATATGCTCGGTAAGCCCCTGCTCTCCAGCCTGCTTGAGCCGGGTGGTAGGGGTATGCATCAACTTGTTAGTAAGGTTTCGCGCCAGACTCTTCAACACCAGCTCTGGATCCTGACCAGCTTGCAGCGAAGCAAGCGCCTTGGCCAACTCCTGATCCCGGGACTCCTCGGCACTGCTGCGAAAAGCGCGAATAGTGTCTACAACATCCAGCGCACGCAGCTGGCTCTGCCAAGCGGCCACTCCCTCCTCGACAATCTGTTCCGCCTTGTTGGCGGCACTCTGGCGGGAGCGGATATTTTCATCAATCACCGCATGCAGGTCGTCCACGGTATAGAGGTACACATCCTGCAATTTGGCCACTTCCGGCTCAATATCCCTGGGGACGGCAATATCGACCATAAAAATAGGTTTGTGCTTACGCAACTTCAGGGCAGATTCCACCGCGCCCTTGCCAAGAATCGGCAGCTGGCTGGCGGTGGAGGAAATCACCATGTCCGCTCGCGGTAGAAAATCAGGGATTTCCGAGAGCAGAATACCCTGCGCACCAAACTGCACAGCCAAATCCTGAGCCCGGCTGAGTGTGCGGTTGGCCACCGTAATATCTTTCACGCCCTTGTCCTTCAAATGCCGAGCGACCAACTCAATGGTTTCACCGGCACCGATCAGCAACGCACTCACATCCCGCAGGTCGGAAAAAATTTGCTGGGACAAGCTGACCGCGGCATAAGCCACCGACACGGGATTCTGCCCAATCGCGGTTTCCGTACGCACCCGTTTGGCAATACTGAAAGCCTGCTGGAAAAATTGATTGAGCTGGGTGGAAACCTTGCCTGCTTCCCTTGCTACCGCAAAACATGACTTCAGTTGGCCGAGAATCTGTGGCTCACCGAGCACCATAGAGTCGAGGCCGCAGGCCACCTTCATGACATGGCGCACTGCATCCAAGTCCCGGTATAGGTAGTGACAACGCTCCAGATGGGGTAGCGAAATTCGCCGCTGCAAAGACAACCATTCCAGCACTTGCTCCGGCTCCCCGCCATAACCATAGATTTCTGTGCGGTTACAGGTGGACAGAATCGCCACTTCTTCTAGCCCCAGATCCCCAGCGAGCTGTTGTAACGCCTCAGACGCCTGCTCCGGCGCAAAGGCAACCCTCTCCCGAATATCGAGGGAGGCGGTGCGATGGTTGATTCCCAGAGCAAAAATGGTCATTAAAACAGTGCTTGGCAGTGAGCCGGCAATTGTCCGATTCTGAACATACAAAGACAAGCGGTATCGAAATTCGTCTGCCTTGCAATAAAGTCCTTTCCTTATTGTCTGAGTTATTGGCTACAATGTGGCCACTTACTCGCAACCAACAATGATCGACCACCGACCGGCTATTCCGGCAGCTACCTTTGAAAGAGCGTCATAACGAAAAAATCTGTATGAAAAAACCCCGCTACGCACTGCCCGCTTTAGTGTTCGGCATCGCTCTGCTCTATGGTTGCACCCATTCACCATCCAACACAGCGGGTAACGAGGCTGGTGCGCTTGATGCCACAGCTATCGCTGCCGATGATGCCCAGGCCGAACAACCCCTGGCTGCCCAAGAATATCCCGTTCGCCCATTCCCGGAAGAGACCCTTTACGATCTGATGGTGGCCGAACTGGCGGGCATGCAAAACAATCTAAACCTGGCTCTCAACAAGTATCTCGTCCAGGCGCAGGCGACCAGAGATCCCGGCATCGTCTCACGGGCTGCCCGCATCGCCGCTTACACTGAAAATCACCCTGCCCTGCTTGAGATGTCGCTGCTCTGGGCTGACATTGAGCCAGACAACCTGGACGCACACAGCGTAGCGACAATTTCCCTGGCGAGGGAAGGCCGCCTGATTGAGGCGCTGCAACATGCAGAATATTCACTCGGCAAAGGGGATCAGGAACCTATCATGACCCTGGCAGTCGCCGCTGGAGGGGTGCGCCAGGAGCAGCGACAAGCCTTGCTAGCGGAATACCCGTCACTGCTTGAACGCATGCCCGACAATGATGCTTTGCTCCTCACCAAGTCCATGCTGCTGCGTCAACAGGGTGAATTTACACAATCTTTGGCTACAGTGGACACCTTGTTAAAGCAGGCTCCACGCAAAGAGAGCGCCATCATGCTCAAAGCCCAGCTGTTGCACCAACTCAACAGGAAGAAGGAGGCAACGACGTTTCTGGGAGTCGCCCTGCAGGATATCGCTGACAGCAAACGATTAAGACTGCAATATGCCCGCTTCCTGGCAGACGACGATCTGGAAGCCGCTTACCAACAATTGTCCATTCTCATGGAGCAGTACCCACGAGATGGCGAGTTGGCCTATACCTTGGCTCTGGTGTGCAAAGGACTGGACCGTAACGAAGAGGCAAAGCAGCTGTTTGGCGAACTGGCTCGCAACCCAAACATGGCCTCGTCGGCACACTTTGAACTCGGCATGCTGGCAGAAGCGGAAGGGGATGCTGAAGGGGTTCTGCTCCACTATAAACGAGTTCAGAATGGGCCAAAACTTTTGCCGGCTGCGGTGAAACTCAGCCAATTTATGGCACGGCATGACCAACTCGACAGCGCACAAATGTATCTCAGCAAATTGCGCCTGCATCATCCCCAGTATTCGGCCCCGCTGTATCAGATCGAATCAGAATTACTCATCGACATGCAGCTGTTAAGTGACGCCCACCTCCTCCTCAGCGAGGCGCTGGAACGATTTCCTGACAATATTTCACTTCTCTACAGTCGCTCCCTCCTCAGCGAACGACAAAATGACTTTGCCAGCTCCGAGCAGGATCTGCGTGCCATCCTCGACCAGGATGCCGACAACTCCATGGCTCTGAATGCCCTGGGATATACGCTCACCGTACACACAGATCGTTATGAGGAGGCCCACCAGTTAATTCTCCGGGCACTGGAGCTCAACCCAGGTGACCCGGCAATTATCGATAGCCTAGGCTGGGTACTCTATCAACAGGGCGATTATGAAGCGGCTATTCGCCATCTGCGGGAAGCCATGGCGAATCTGCCCGATCCCGAGATAGCAGCTCATCTAGGCGAGGCATTGTGGGCCAATGGGCAGCGAGAAGAGGCAAATGCCGTGTGGCAAATCATCCTCGACCAAGATCCAGACAATTCCAACATCCTACAAACCATGGAGCGCCTTCAGGCGAACTAACCCATGCGTCTGGCCACTCTCTTGTTGACCATGCTGACACTCGGCGCCTGTGCCCTGCACAGCCCCCAGCCCGCCCCCACCGTGACCGACTGGGATCAACATCAACAGCAGCTGCAACAACTGCAATCGTGGCGACTGGAAGGCAAGCTGGGTTATCGCGACAGCAGGGATGGTGGCAGCGCCTGGGTCAACTGGCAGCAATCTGCAGAGCACTTCAAATTGCAACTCAACGGCCCCTTTGGCGCCGGCGCCACGCACATTCTCGGTGATGACAACTATGCCGAACTCCAGCGCAGCGGCAAGGAAACCATTTACGCCCCCTCCCCAACTGCATTGACAGAACAGTTGTTTGGCTGGCAGTGGCCTGTTGATCAACTACAGTTCTGGGTCAGAGGCATCCCCGCCCCAGATACCCCTTTAGCGGAAAGTCATCACAACCCTGATGGCACGCTGGCCAGACTCGATCAGGCTCAGTGGCAACTGGAATTTTCAGGCTACCAGCAAGTCGAGCATTGGATACTGCCCAGCCGCATCCGCGGCAATAATGGCGAATACAGCTTTACGCTGGTAATCAAAAACTGGCGGCCCAATCCGGTGGCCGACTGATGCTGTCCCTGCCCGCGCCCGCAAAGCTCAACCTGTTCCTGCACATTACCGGCCGTCGTCCCGACGGATACCACAACCTGCAAACCCTGTTTCAACTGCTCGATTACGGTGACCGACTGGACTTCGAGATCAATGCCAGTGGTGCCATTGAGGTTGTCCCGGCGCTGACAGATGTGCCGCCAGAAGATAACCTGATCTATAAGGCAGCCACTTTATTACAGCAAACAACCGGCTGCACCCTGGGAGCCAGTATCCATCTGCACAAGCGACTACCCATGGGTGGCGGCTTGGGCGGCGGCAGCAGCGATGCTGCCACCACCCTGCTTGCCTTGAACAGCCTTTGGCGATTGCAGTTATCGCGGAAACAGTTAATGACCATCGGCCAGCAACTCGGTGCGGATGTGCCGGTGTTTATTTTCGGGCACAGCGCCTGGGCAGAGGGAGTTGGTGAGCAATTGAGTGCAGTGGCGATCCCCGCGGAGTGGTACCTGGTTTTGGCCCCGGGCGTGCAGATTTCCACAGCAAAAATTTTCAACCATCAGGGTTTGACAAGGAACACGCATCCGATCAAAATACGCGCCTTTCTCGAGCGGGGTGGCCGGAACGACTGCCAGACAGTGGTAGAAGCACTGTATCCCCAGGTAAAAAAAGCGCGCCTCTGGCTCGCGCAATTTGCCGAAGCTCGACTAACGGGAACCGGCGCCTGCCTTTTTGCCCGCTTTGCTTCAGAAGCTGATGCCAGATCAGTACTGGAACAAATGCCGGCACCCTGGCAGGGCTTTGTTGCTAAGGGGATCAACGAATCCCCACTGCTGAAGCAACTACCGTTCGATGACTGACTACTGGGGTGTCGCCAAGTGGCTAAGGCAACGGGTTTTGATCCCGTCATTCGGAGGTTCGAGTCCTCCCACCCCAGCCATATTCCTCAGGGCTGGTTTAACTAACGCCCAGATCAGGAAGAAAAGCCGTGGCTAATATGATGGTTTTCTCCGGGAACGCCAACCCGGAGCTGACAAATGAAATCGCCCGTTATCTCGGTCTCAATCTGGGCGACGCTCTGGTGTCCCAGTTTTCCGACGGCGAAATCAATGTCGAGATCCGAGAAAATGTCCGCGGCCGCGATGTCTTTGTCGTACAACCCACCTGCGTGCCCACCCACAAGAACCTGATGGAATTGATGCTTGTCATTGATGCCCTGCGCCGTTCCTCGGCTGGTCGCATCACTGCCGTGCTGCCTTACTTCGGCTACGCTCGCCAAGATCGTCGCGTGCGTTCTATCCGGGTGCCTATCAGTGCAAAAGTTGTAGCGGACATGCTGACCAATGTTGGCGTCGACCGGGTCATGACGGTGGACCTGCACGCCGAGCAGATTCAGGGCTTTTTTGATTGCGCAGTGGACAACGTCTACGGCCTACCTGTTTTGCTGACTGATGTAGAACGCCAGAATTATGAAGACCTGACGGTGGTATCCCCGGATATCGGTGGCGTGGTCCGCGCTCGCGCCATGGCCAAGCAGCTCAACACTGACCTGGCCATCATCGACAAGCGTCGTCCGGAAGCCAACCAGGCCCAGGTCATGAACATCATCGGTGAAGTCGAAGGCCGCACCTGCCTGCTGGTGGACGATATCGTCGACACTGCAGGAACCCTGTGCAAAGCCGCCGACGCACTGAAAGACCAAGGTGCCAAGAAGGTAGTTGCCTACTGCACCCACCCGGTACTGTCCGGCAAGGCCATTGAAAATATTGAGAGCTCCTCGCTGGATACATTGGTCGTCACCAACAGTATCCCCCTGAGTCAAGCCGCCCGTAACTGTGCGAGCATCAGAACACTGAGCTTGGCACCCATGCTGGCAGAAGCCATGCGCCGGGTCAGCAATGAAGAATCCATTAGCGCCATGTTCGACTAAACATGGCGCTATTTACCTAAACGCCCGCAAGGGTTTTTTACTCCCCGTTTCAGTTCTGGTCGCGGATTGATTTGGGAACAATCAGGAGTCAAGGCAATGTCCAATGATTTTCAATTGAATGCCATGGTCCGCAACGACATGGGGAAAGGTGCGAGCCGCCGCCTGCGTCGTGAGGCCAATCTGGTACCAGCTATTGTTTACGGTGGTTCACAGGAACCCCAAAACATCAGCATCACCCACAACGAACTGGCCCATGCGCTGCAGAATGAAGCGTTCTATTCACACATTATTACGATTAATGTTGATGGCTCTAGTCAGGAAGTCATCCTGAAAGACGTACAACGCCACCCTGCCAAGCCAGTGGTCTTGCATGCTGACTTTTTGCGCGTCAGCAAGACCCACAAACTGCACACCAAAGTACCCTTGCACTTTATCAATGAAGATATCTGTGCCGGCGTCAAAACAGGTGGCGGCTTGATCTCTCACAGCATGACCGAACTGGATATCTCCTGTTTGCCTGCTGATCTGCCCGAGTACATTGAGGTAGATGTTTCCGCAGTAGAAATTGGCCAGATTCTGCACATTTCTGACATCACGCTGCCTTCTGGCGTGGAGAGCGTTGCCCTGAGTCACGGCGAAGATCACGACCTGCCCATCTTCACTGTGAGCAAGCCCAAAGGTTCTGCAGAAGACACTGCTGAAGGCGAAGAAGGCGAAGAAGAGGCAGAAGCAGAATAACTGCGCACTGCTGGTCCTTTTTATAGAGACCGATAGGCCCCGACATTGGATACGTCCGTTCAGCTTATTGTGGGATTGGGAAATCCCGGCCCACAATATGATAGGACCCGTCACAATGCCGGGGCCGATTTCGTTACCGCATTGGCAAAGCACTGCGGTGCCGAACTCAAGCAAGAAAGTAAATTCTTTGGTGGCACGGCCAAGGTCATCATAGAGGGCAAACCGGTCTGGCTGCTGATCCCGGATACTTTCATGAACCGTAGCGGAAAGGCCATCGCCGCCTTGGCTGGCTTCTACCGTATTCCCCCGGCAGCAATTCTGGTCGCCCACGATGAGTTAGATCTCAGCCCCGGCACTGCTCGGTTTAAGCTGGGTGGGGGGCATGGCGGACACAATGGTCTCCGGGACACCATTCAGGCGTTGGGCAACAATCGTGATTTTGCCCGGCTACGACTGGGTATCGGGCACCCCGGCCACGCCAGCGAAGTAGTCAATTACGTATTGCGCCGCGCCCCAGTGGATGAACAGCAACTCATCGACCAAGGTATTGAAAATGCCATCCGTGTAATCGGTGAGACTGTCACCGGGCACTGGAACAATGCCATGAAAGCTTTGCACACAAACGACTAATTCCCGGCACTCAACAAAAACCACCTCTTTGGGAACACTATAATGGGATTTAATTGCGGTATCGTCGGCCTGCCCAACGTCGGCAAGTCCACACTCTTTAATGCGCTAACCCAAGCGGGTATTGATGCGGCGAACTTCCCCTTCTGTACCATCGAACCAAACACGGGCATCGTTCCCATTCCCGATCCCAGACAAGACAGGCTGGCGGCTATCGTCAAGCCGGAGCGAATTTTACCCACCACCATGGAGTTCGTAGATATTGCGGGACTGGTGGCTGGCGCATCAAAAGGCGAAGGCCTTGGCAACCAGTTCCTGGCCAACATCCGTGAAACTGATGCTATCGCCCATGTGGTACGCTGTTTTGACGATGAGAACGTCATCCATGTGGAAGGCAAGATCAACCCTGCTTCAGATATTGACGTGATCAACACCGAACTCGCACTGGCCGATCTGGAAACTGTCGAAAAGTCCCTCCATCGTGCGAGCAAGCTAGCCAAAGGTCAGGATAAAGACGCCATTGCGCTGAAAGAAGTGCTAGAGAAAATCCTGCCACACTTAAACCAGGCTATGCCGTTACGTGCTCTAGGCCTGGACAAGGATGAATTGAAAACTATCCGCCCCCTTAACCTGTTGACCCTGAAACCCACCATGTACATCGCCAATGTCGATGAAAGTGGCTTTGAAAACAATCCTTATCTAGACCAAGTCCGCGCCATTGCTGAGGCGGAAAATGCCGTAGTGGTGCCCATATGCAACAAGCTGGAATCAGAAATTGCCGAGCTGGAAGATGACGAAAAACTCGAGTTCCTGCAGGAAATGGGCATGGAAGAACCGGGCCTGAATCGGGTAATCCGCGCCGGTTATGCATTGCTGGGATTGCAGACCTACTTTACTGCCGGCGTCAAAGAAGTGCGCGCCTGGACCATTCCGATTGGCGCCACTGCGCCGCAGGCTGCCGGTAAAATTCATACCGACTTTGAAAAAGGCTTTATTCGCGCCGAGGTGATTGCCTACAACGACTTTATTGCCTGCAATGGTGAGCAGGGTGCCAAAGATGCCGGCAAATGGCGCCTGGAAGGCAAAGAATATGTAGTACACGACGGCGATGTTGTTCACTTCCGCTTTAACGTCTGAGCCACTCGGTTGACGGCATGAGCTTTTCCCTCTGCCGTCTTCCCTCCCCCAGCCCTGGCCTATACTGTGGAACATGGTCAGGTTACTAAAAGCTTTTTGTCTGCTTCTGCTGCTATGTGTACTGGCAGTCTTGCTGCTCAACCACTACTACAAGGGCTTGCAAGTCAGTAGTTACCGCGTACTCTTCAACACAGTGACTGGCAGCGGCAACGCCACCCCCTCCAACGATACCCTCACCGCACTCACTACACCCTCAGGCTTCGAACTGACCCTGTTTGCTGAAAAACTACCCAATGCCCGCTTTCTGAAAATCACACCTGCGGGACAATTATTGGTTAGCTCTCCGCGCACCGGCTCGATCTACCTGCTATCTGACACCAATGCCGATGGGCGGGCCGATACCCAACAACCGTTATTGACCGGACTGAAGCGACCCCACGGTATCGACATACTCAATGATGGCGATAACAGCTGGCTGTACATCGCCGAAACCGATGCGGTGGGCCGCGTTGCAATGGACTGGACAAAGGGCAAAACGCTCGGAGAATACCATCACCTGATTCGAGAGTTACCCACCGGAGGCAACCACTGGAGCCGTACCATCCATTTTGGTTCCGATGGCTTGCTTTATATGACGGTAGGCTCCAGCTGCAATGTCTGCGAGGAAAGAGACCCCCGCCGAGCTGTCATGCTGCGCTATCGACCCGATGGCACTGGTGAGGAAATATTCGCCACAGGACTGCGGAACAGCGTCGGCTTTGACTGGACACATTGGAACAACCAACTGTATGCCACCGACAACGGTCGCGACCTACTGGGAGATGACTTCCCACCCTGTGAGCTCAACCTGATCCAGCAGGGCGGCTTTTACGGCTGGCCCTATATCAACGGGTTCGGGGTGCTGGATCCGGATTACGGTCAGGGGCAGGAGAAACGCTTAACCACCAGCATTTCTCCCGCTTTTGGCTTTCGCGCCCACAATGCACCACTCGGCATTTATTTCCTTAAACATCAGGATCACCCGCACTACCAGCGAACCGCACTGGTGGCGCTGCACGGCTCCTGGAACCGCAGCGAACCTGATGGTTACAAAGTGATTGCCCTGCACTGGGATCAGAACGATGTCATTAGCAGCGAAGACTTCGTCAGTGGCTTCCTGCAACCTGGCGGACAGGTTATTGGCAGGCCAGTGGACATTGCAGAAGGTGCGGATGGCAGCATTTATCTGTCCGACGATTACACCGGAGCGATCTATCGCGTGCTATATAAATAGGGGATACCGAGGGCTAAACCATGTTTCTCAAAAAGATAGGCACCAATCACCTGGTGGAAGTGCTGGCGCTGCAGGGGCTGTTTGATCCCTTCCAGAACTGGATTTCCGGCTGTTACCACTATGGTGAAGAAGCACAGGAACCGGAGAAAATCGGCAAGGAAACCCTGATTTTCCCCTCAGGAGAACCGCTACCCCAGTGCTGGCTGGATCCCCACTACCGGGATCACGAAATTGCCGGAAAGGGACCAATAGCCCCCTGAGTCAACAGCCGAAAACGCCTTGACAATACTTGGTAAAATCGAGAGAATTCGCGCCCTCAATATTTGAGCAGTGGCTACGTAGCTCAGCTGGTTAGAGCACAGCATTCATAATGCTGGGGTCGGTGGTTCAAGTCCACCCGTAGCTACCATACAATCAAAGGCTTAGCGAAATCAGTGCTAGGCTTTTTTTGTTGGGGCTACCCGCACGCGCCCTCTCCCAAAAAACCTTTACCCCATATCCCACCAATCGCAGCCCACAGCAATCTGCCCTTCAAAAATACGGAGCAAACGCGCCGACAAACGAGATGCAGATCAACTGCGATGAAGTCGCCCGGCTTAAAGTACGGCTCCATTTCCTCTTGTGATGAAGAGGACAGTTTGCGAGTATACCTAGTACCCACATAACACCCTAGATTTCATCTCCTGGTTAATAATTATGAAAAACAACAAGTTGGCAGGGATCTACGAAACTCTCATTTTACGCCGCCCGATTATCGCAATGCTCGCTATCATGTTAATTGCTATCGGTATGGCCTTTGGTTTGCCAAATCTCAAACTGGATGCGTCTCTCGACTCCCTCACGCTAGAGAACGACAACACCCTCGCCTACTATAGGCAATCGATACAACGTTACGGCAACAGTGATTTTCTGGTCGTCACCTATAAGCCTTTGAAAGGCGATCTGTTTGACGATAACAACTTACTGACCCTCAAGGAACTTTGCGACGAGCTAAGAGGCATTAAAGGTATTGCAAAAGTTACGTCAATGCTGGATGTCCCATTGCTGTATAGCCCCAAAATTTCTGTTGAACAATTAAAGGAACCGTCTCGAACTCTGCTCCAACCGGATGTTGATCGAGACCTGGCTCGCAAAGAGTTTCTAGAAAGCCCGATCTATCACGACCTGATCCTCAGCGAAGACGCACAAACAACTATTATTCTGGCGGAAATGACGCTAGATGAAAAATATCAGGCGCTGGTCAAAAGTATGGATACTCTGCGCATCAAACGTGACACGGTAGGTTTATCTCCGGATGAGGCTAGCGAACTTGCGTCAGTTAGCCAGGATTTTCTGGATCAACGCACCCTGCGCGCTGCCGAAGAACAAGTACGTGTCGCAGAAATTCGGGAGAAGATGGCCCCGTTCAAAGCAAATGCCCAGATATTCCTTGGCGGCCTAAGTATGATAACCGCCGACATGGTTGACTATATTAAGAGCGATTTAGTTATATTCGGCACGGGTATCCTGCTCTTTATCATTGCTGTACTAGCGATTATTTTCCGTCAGATTCGCTGGGTCATACTGCCACTGGCTACCTGTATCCTCTGTGTTGAAATCATACTCGGCTACCTTGGCTGGCTCGATTGGCGCATGACCGTTGTCTCTTCCAATTTTGTAGCCCTATTATTAATTATCACGCTGGCACTAACGATTCACCTGATTGTGCGCTACCGCGAGCTGTGCCTTGAATCCCCCGATAAAGAACAAGTTGCTTTAGTACGAGACACGGTGAGGAGCATGGCTCGCCCCTGTTTATACACCATGCTAACGACCGTGGCTGCCTTCTCTTCGCTAGTGCTCAGTGATATTCGCCCGGTTATTGATTTTGGCTGGATGATGACCATCGGACTGGTGCTGGCGCTAATCATTACCTTTGTCATGATCCCTGCCGGAATGATGATTTTCGGAAAGGGCTTGACCAATGAGACGGATGACACTTCGAGCGCGCTAACTCTCAACTTTTCCCGCTTTACAGAGCATTATGGTGGCTTGGTACTGGGACTGGCATTACTCGCGGCGATAGCCAGCGTATGGGGAATATCCCGATTAAAGGTAGAAAATCATTTTATCGACTACTTCCACGCCGACAGTGAAATTTATCAAGGGCTTTGGCTCATAGATAACAAATTAGGGGGCACCATGCCCCTGGATATCATCCTGGATGCCCCTCCATCAGTTGATGATGGTTCTGGACTCAGTGCAGAGGATGAACTTTATTTTGCAGAGGAAGGATTAGACGAGGTTGATCTGATTGAAGACAGCTATTGGTTTACTCGTCCCGGTATTGACGATTTGAAAAAACTTCAGGACTATCTCGAATCCTTGCCCGAAGTCGGCAAAGTCAGTTCTTTGGTTATGACGACGGACATATATTCGGATTTGGTGAATCGCAAAATCAGTGATTTTGAATTGTCCTTACTGTCTCTGATGATGTCTCCCGAAAATACCGCACTGCTCCTCACACCTTACGTTGATGAACTTCAAAATCAATCGAGGATTACCCTGCGCGTTAAAGACACCCTCGGCGACTTAAACCGCAATCAATTACTGGACAAGATCCATCACTTCGCCATTGATGAAGCAGGTTTTAAGGAAGACCAGGTTCACTTTACCGGACTGATGGTGCTGTATAACAACATGCTACAGAGTCTTTTCCGCTCCCAGATACTGACAATGGGAATGGTGTTCCTCTGTATTATGGCCATGTTTCTAGTGCTATTCCGCTCACTTTCTGTGGCGCTGATCGCTATTTTCCCCAATCTCTTAGCGGCAGGTGTTGTACTTGGCGGAATGGGCCTTGCCGGCATTCCCCTTGATATGATGACTATTACCATCGCAGCCATCACCGTGGGGATTGGAGTCGATCATGAGATCCATTACATCACCCGCTTCAAACATGAGCTGTCTATTGACCAGGATTACATTGCCAGCATGCATAGAGCACACGCCAGCATTGGAAGGGCACTGCTCTATACCACCGTTATCATTATCGTAGGCTTCTCTGTTCTGATGTTGTCAAACTTTATTCCATCAGTGTATTTTGGGTTGCTCACGGGGATGGCCATGTTGACGGCACTGCTGGCATCTATGACGCTACTGCCAAAATTGATTCTGGTTTTCAAACCGTTCAAGACAAACAATAAAGTTAATGACGCCAGTAGCTCGCCGGGGTCATCGAATGGCCAATGATCGGACTTAAGAAATGTTTTGGCGCAGCAAGAGAATTACTCGCTGCGCCTCAACTAATTGACAGGGTTAGACAACCCCGTGTCCGGGGTTGTTTGTTAGCCACACCACGACACCCAGCTGTCATGACGCTATGAGACATCCTCCAGAAAAACTGCCTCTAGAGTGAGCCCATATGATTGCTTTTATCAGTGGCTTTTGACTTTTTAGCAGCTTTTTTTTCTTTCTGGGTCATGGCTGGCTGCTTCTTTGCTTCCTTGTTACTTTTACGTTCCTTTCCCATCTGTATATCCACTTGTTGGTTGAATTAGTCCGCCCCGACACTCATACCCTTGAGGAATTTGAACAGGTCACTGTCGGTGGAGAGCACGATCGTGGTGCTGTCGCCAATAATCGAGGGGTAGGAAGCCATGGTGCGTGTAAACTCATAGAACTCCACGGCTTGCGGACTTTGATTATAGGCCTGGGCATAAATTTCAGTGGCCTTGGCATCGGCCAGGCCGCGTATTTCTTCTACCTGGCGGTAAGCTTCAGATTGGATTTTGTTTAAATCCCGCACCCGGTTGCCCCGGATTCTGGCAGCCTCGCCATTGCCCTCTGATAGAAAACGTTCGGCGATCTGCCTGCGCTCACTGATCATGCGATCGTAAATTTTAGGTCGCACGCTCTCGTTGTAATTAATACGCTTGAAACGAATATCCAACAGCTCGATGCCGAACACGCCAACCTTTTCGGCCGCCGCTGAAAATATTTCCTCTTCAACCAACTTGCGCCCTTTTTCAATGGGCACCAGTTCACCCATATTGGCACCCTGTTCTGTGGAGGCCAAAACAGCATCCCGTAAGGGCACGCGGTCTTTAGTCGTGCGAATAATTTCAATTAATTCGTGTTTGGCCACGGCATTGCGGGTTTCGCTGCCGAGAATATCGTCCAGTCTGGACTGTGCGCTGCGCTCATCACGCAAGCGCAAGAAATACTGTAGTGGCTCGACGATTCGCCAGCGGGCAAACAGATCCACAGAAATGTACAGTTTGTCTTTGGTCGGCATGTCGGAAGGGGCTCCATCCCATTCCAGTACACGCTTATCAATGGGATTGACCTCTTGTACAAATGGCACTTTGAACTTCAGGCCCGCTTCTGTGACCGGCTGACCAACTGGCTTGCCAAACTGGGTGATGATGACTTGCTCGACCTCATCGACGGTATAAATGGAACTTGCCAGCACAAACGCGCCGACAAGCGCAACCAACACCACAATGACTGTTTTCACGTTTTTCATTGTTGTTGCCCCTTTTTCCCATCCAGGTTAAGCAGGGGCAGGATACCGCGCATCCCATCGTCCACCAGAATTTTTGATTCAATGTTCGGCATCACTTCCTGCATCGTTTCGATGTAGATACGGCGGCGAGTGACTTCAGGTGCCTTGGTGTATTCAGCAAACAGCGCATTGAAGCGCGCCACATCGCCCTCGGCTTCGTTAATGCGTTTGAGGCGATAGCCATCGGCTTCACGAATGCGCTGGTCTTTTTCGCCCTCGGCCAAAGGAATCACCTTGTTGTATTCCCGTCGCGCCTCATTAATCAGTTTTTCTTTGGACTGTTGCGCCTGGTTCACTTCGTTAAACGATTCCTGCACCGGCTTGGGCGGGTTAATATTTTTTAGCTGTACCTGATCGATACTGATGCCCATCACATACTTGGTGGACAGCTCCTGCATCTTGACCAGGGCCTCTACCTCAATTTCCTGGCGACCAATGGTAATGACCTCATCCACAGTTCTGTCGCCGACAACTTCGCGCATCACGGATTCCGATACAGAACGCAGAGTGTCACCTGGCTCACGGACTTCAAACAAGAATTTGACCGGGTCTGAAATGCGGTATTGAACCACCCACTCTACCAAGGCGGCGTTCAAGTCGCCGGTGACCATCTGGGTTTCCCTGGAACCATTACGCGCGCCCTGATAGGGGTCTCGGGCGCCTGGCGTGGCGAAACCAAATTCCTGCTTTAGCTGCCGCTTAACTGGCACAACGGTGGTTTTATCGATACCCAGTGGCAACTTGAAATGCAGCCCAGGAGGCACCTCTTTGAGGTACATGCCAAAACGTTGCACCACGGCAACCGAATCACTGGGAACGGTGTAGTAGGCAGACCACAGGGATATACCAATAAAGAACAGAGCAAAAAATGCGAACACTCCCTTGGAGCCACTGCCATCCTTCCCCCCGGATCCACCGCCGGAAAACATTCCTTTTAATCTGTCGATGGCTCGCTCAAGGATCTGTTCGAGATCGGGAGGCGTTTGAGGGCGAGAGCCCCATTGGGTCGTTGAATCATTATTTTGAAACGGCATTTAAACTAGCCTTTGGCAGGGGCGGGCAAACATTACCAGCTTTATTTTATATTGGGTCGTAAAGTCAGTTTACAAGGTAAGGCTCATAATAGTTTTATAACGAATAATGCACACCTATTCTTCTTACGACTCTAAAGCAAAGAAGATGCGCGAAGCCTAAACAGTGATAGAGCAGAATCCCTACAGCAATGAGGCGCTCATTACGCTACCGCTTCGTCAGCCGCTGACGGTAATACAGTGTTCCCGTGGACCTCATTGCTCGTTAGAATGGCGGAAACAACAGTCCGGGGGACAAGTGAGCAATATCACCAGAATACATCAATGGTTTCTGCTTACTCTTTTTTTGCTTCCTTCCTTCAGCTCTTTGGGGGAATCAATCTCCTCTGCTCCCAACAAGGCTAACCAGTTAGCACAAGCTGTCTACGATAACCCCAACGGTCAAGATGCCAGCTCAAAGGTTCTCATGAGCATCGAGGGCAAGGGCTCGACAAAACAACGTATTCTCTATAGCTATGCAGCCGACAAAGGAAACGGCGAACGCTCGACACTGCTTCGCTTTATTAAGCCAAATGATGTTGCCAGAACAGGGCTGCTAACGATGGATTTTGCTGATAACGATAGCAACCAATGGTTGTATCTACCAGCCCTTGACCGAGTTCGCCGCATTGCCTCATCCAGAAAAGGGGGCCGCTTCGTTGGGTCTGATTTCTACTACGAGGATCTTTCAGACAGAGATGTGGCCATGGATCACCACAGGATTATTGGTCAGGATACCGTTGGCGGCGTAAAATGCACCTTGCTCGAAAGCATTCCGGTAGACAAAAAAAACTCTGTTTATAGCAAACGAACCAGCTGCATTCACTCCAAAATTCTCATCCCTCTGAGAATTGATTACTACGAAAACAACCAGGATGCCCCCAGTAAACGATTGCAAGCGAGAAAAATAAAGCGGGTTCAAGGCTACTGGACTGTCTTCGACAGCACGATGTACAACCTCAAAACGGGGAGCAGCACAAAGTTATTCACTCTGGACATCCAGTATGATCAAGGTATTCCCGACAGTCTTTTCAGTCAGCATGGACTTTCAGATGATAGTAGGGAGATCCCGTTCCGTCCTGATGGAGCCGCCAGCAAAGGAAACGCATATGAAACCAACTGAGAACCTTTCTTCATTACTGATCGTCACTCTGCTGGCTGCAGTCAGCCCGATCTGCTCTCATGCAGAAGAATTGGATACACTCATTCTTGATAACGAGGAAGGCGAATTTCTAATCATTGATGAGGCAATGACATCTGCTGAAGAAAGCACTGCCGAGCAGGAGGAAATACTTGTCCTGGACGACGTGAATGACGATGCGTTGCTTATTGACGGGGACAGGGAAGATCCTGCGTTCGCCCCACTGTCGCAAACAGACCAGAGTACGATGGGAACGCACTCACAACCTCTCACCGTAAAAGTCGACAAACTCTGGGTTGAATATGGCCAGTTTACCAAAAATTCCGCCAGTAAAAATCACCAAGGTTACTTGAATTCCATGGCAACAGCGGAGTGGAAACCCTCCAGCAAATGGGAATTCCATGCATCCATTCGAGCTGATGGATATTCTGAGTCAGGTAGCAATGATTGGGATGATCTCCAGTTAGATTACGATGAAATTTATATTCGGTTCAGGACCGACAATTCCATATTTACCCTTGGCTCACAAAAAGTACTTTGGGGCCGGATTGACGAGTTCCCTCCTACAGACCGGCTCAGCACACAGGATTTTCGGCGTTTTGTACTTGACGATCTGTCAGACCGTCGCCTTGCTTCTCCTGCTATCCGTATGGAACATTTTTTTAATAATAAGAAAATCGATCTGGTTTACTATCCACACTTTCGAGAAGCCCAATTAGCTGACAAAGACAGTATTTGGTATCCGGTCAATAAAGAAACTGGAGAAATACTGGGGCTAGACACTACCGACACCGCTGAAGCCATTGTTAAAACCACATCTGTAGCTGAACATGCGCCAAATTCAGACGGTGGCTTTGGCCTTCGATTCAGCAGCCTCAGCTCCGGCTTTGATTACGCAATAACTGTGCAGAAGGGCCATCAAACTGTTCCCTACTTCAGCTACAACCCCAATGAAAATATCATTGAGGGCCGATACCCAAGAACCTGGATAATCGGCGGCGACTTTGGTACAGAAGCGCTTGGTGGCACTCTAAAATTTGAAGCCAGCTGGCTAAGCGACACACCTGTAACGCGCAAAGATGGCAGATATACCACTGTCGAAAGTGTCAACTGGGGAGTAGCACTGGAGTTATTCCCGGGAGATGGAGATACTCGCCTCAACCTGCAGCTGACGAGCATTAAACTTTTTGGTGCACCCTCTGTCATGGACCGAGACGAACTCTACTCATTTAACGGCTCCTTAGAGGTCCCTTTTTCAGAAAACCGGTGGCGTGCAAAAATGCGCTTCAACACAGGGCTTGATGAGAAAGATACCTACTTAAATCCTGAAATTGCTTTCACTGGCTGGGAGGCCCAAGAAGTCTACTTGGAATTCCATTTTTTTGATGGAGACAAGGGTACACCAGGAGGATTTTATGAAGACAATAACATCCTGACTCTAGGCTGGAGGAAGAGCTTTTGAACCTGATTTCTGTGAATGACTAGTATCAACACTGAATCACATCTCTACCGCCATCGGCTTGCGAACGAACGCAACGCCTTAGCAGTACTTCATGAAGGTATCATCCTATTTGCCAATGATGCTTTTTCCAGGCGCCTGGGCTATGACTCAGCGGACGAGCTGGAGGCGACTCCCCTACTTGACCTATTGAGCGGCCTTCGTAAAGAGGAGATCCGGGACTATCTCCTGAAGGCCAGCCTGACCGAGTATCATGAAACCGACACCCCGCAAGTGCAAGTTATACTGCAACTAAAAAATGGGTCTTCCAAAAAAGCCACTCTGCATGCCTACCGACGGCGTATTGATGGAGAAGACGTCATTGAGTTACAGCTACTAACAGAAGATGACCTGAAATTTCATAAGCGTTTATTGCGCCTGCCATGGAAACTCTACCTCAGTTTTTTATGCTTAATTCTGGTGACAGTACTACCCAATCTCCTACTGCCTAACCTGAATATCAACAATGCACCCAAGACTTATCTTCCGGATGACGCTCCGTCAGTATTAATTGACGCACGAGTACGAGAATTCTTTCCTGATGATGAGGTCATCGTATTGCTCTTTGAGGGCGTGGCACTCTTTTCTGATGGATTTCTGAATGCTTACGATGAATTAGCAGAAGAGCTACAGAACCACCCTCTCATCAATGATGTTATCGCCATCACACGCCAGGACCATATCAGCGGCTCAGAGGATGGCTTTCTTGTAGAACCCTTGCTCAACCTGAAATACCTCGATGATTCAAAACCGAAAGATCGTCTTAAACACGCCTTGTCAGACCGGTTTGCCAAAAGCTCATTGGTAGCAGAAGACGGTTCCGCCATTGCGCTGGTGATAATCCCCCAATCTCTGGATGACAGTATCCGACACTTGGCCTTGGAAGAAGAAATCACCCAAATGGTGTACAAGCACCAGCTAGGTGGCTACCTAACTGCTATGGCCGGGGAAATAGCTACAGATGTGGCGCAAATGCGCGCCATTCTCCATGACAACATGATATTTATTCCCGCCACCGTCGCTGTTGGACTTCTTCTAATTTGGTGGTTATTCCACCGTTGGATCGCTGTCATCGTGACAGGGGTCGTAACAAGCGCGGTAGTGAGTTCAACTATCGCCTTCTACGTTCTCTTTCAACAACCATTTAACTCCATTGCCGGCATTATCCCCCCCCTGCTATCCGCGCTGACGATTGCATCATTAGTACACTTTTTCAATGCCCTTCACTATGCATCCAAACGAGGCCTTGCGGGAAAAGAGAGAGTGCAATCTGCTCTCAAGGAAATCAGGCGACCTGCGCTGTTCAGTGCACTGACAACATCGGCGGGTTTGGCATCATTGGGGCTGAGCCCCATTCCACCGATCAGCACATTTGGCTTGACCTCCGCCGTTGGCGTCTTTCTTATTTACCTGATCGTGATATATATCCTGCCACCTATCTTTGCTCGCTTCGACTACCAACAATGGCCTACTCGTAAAGCAGGACTCGCCTTAATAGATGTCCTGGTCAGAAAACTGTTTCATCTCGGAATCCGTTACCCTATATGGGTATTAAGTATCACTTTCCTCGCTTTGCTGGCAGGTATTCCGCAAATTTTAAAAGTAAACGTCGAAACCAATATTCTTGAATTTTTTTCACCCAGCCACCCTCTGCGTATTGCAACCACTGAGATTGAAGAGAAACTGGTGGGCACAACCCCTCTTGAAGTGATTTTCAGTGCCGACCCATCATCATCGCTCATTCAACCTAAAACACTTAACGATATTAAGCAGTTTCAACTTTGGCTAGGTGATCAGTCAGAAGTTGACAAAGATATCTCTATTGTCGACTTTGTGGAGGAGATGAACTGGGGCTTTCATGCAGAAAACAACACGTTTCGTCGCATCCCGGACGATCCTGACTTAATCAGCCAGTACCTTTTTATCTATGATGGCACCGATCTTTTCGACTTTATTGATGAAGATTTTCGCATAACCCGAGTGGCTCTCAACGCCAACGTCCATGGCGCTAATCAGATAAATCATTTGATGCAACGAATTGAACAGTTTTTGCAAGCTCACCCTGTAACAGGCACGCAATGGGAGATTTCCGGAGCAGGCAGGTTATTTGCCGATCAGGAACGTCTACTCATTAAGGGCCAAATCTACAGTCTGGGCGGTGCACTACTATTAATATTTTTGCTGATGCTGTGGCTCTGGAGATCTCTGCGGGATACCGCTGTCTGCATGATTCCAAACATTTCACCCATTTTGCTGATTTTTATCATCATGGGCTTTCTAGGCATCTGGCTGGACATGGCAACGGCTATGATCGCCAGCGTTGCTGTGGGCATCGCCATCGACGATACCATTCACATTTTCCATGGCTTCATTTATCGCGTCAGAAAAGGCCACAACCCAACACTTGCCCTCGTGCGAACATACGGACAAGCCGGACGGGCCGTTATGACCACATCCGTC
The DNA here is from genome assembly GCA_947259505.1 of uncultured Porticoccus sp. GTDB lineage: Bacteria > Pseudomonadota > Gammaproteobacteria > Pseudomonadales > Porticoccaceae > Porticoccus. The sequence continues at coordinate 56,789 of CAMYLT010000004.1, forward strand.
ATTTTATGTGCCCAATTCTCCCTGCTACTTGCGAGCGCTTTTGTGCCGATGGGGCATTTCGGGGCGCTGACAAGTGTTGGGCTGCTCACGGCCCTGGTTTTTGACTTACTACTACTCCCCGCACTACTGACCGTGGTCTATAGAAAGCGAGTTTAAAGTTCAGTTTTTTGAGGTGAGCGTCTTCAGCAACTGCTCGGCCTCGGCTCGGTTTGCAAAGCTTTTAGCATCAACTAACAAGGATTTCAGCGTGTTGATAGCCGCCTCATCATTACCTGCGGCACTATTAATCATGGCACTGTGATAAAGAATTGAGGCATCCCCCTTACTTTGAGACACAGCGCGCTCTATGGTTCGCTGCGCCCGCACAGTCTCACCATTTTTCAACAGGACTACTGCCAAGGTATCCAGTGTTTCAGCAGTCTGGCCACCGAATTCAACTGCTTTCTCCACATACAGCAATGCCTTTTTGGGGTCTAAATCCTGAAGCAACCATGCAAGATTATTCAACGCAAGGTAGTGCTGAGGGGCTATTTTCAGAATAGCCATGTATTCATCTACTGCCCGGTCATTTTCACCTTTGCCCATATAAAGCGTTGCCAATTCAAGTCGCACGGAAGTGTCTTGGGGGTGCTGCTTCAGCCAATTTTCCATCATTTCCTGAGAACCACTTCGATCGCCCATAATCCAGTGCTGCTGAGATAGAACTAACATATTTCTCGAGGTTGGCGACTTTTCAAATGCCTGAGCAGACAAAGATAACGCCTTTTCTGCTTCCCCATCACGCATTGCTTGAACTGCACCGAGTTGTAGAACTTCCGGGTGCTCCGGTGCCAATTTTTTTAATGCCGCCAAGTTCTCATCGGCAAGATCCTTTTCGTTTTGGCTAAACAGCATACGAGTCAGCTCAATGCGAGGTTCCAGGTAAGCTGGAGACATTTCAATTGCCTTTTCAAACTCTGCTCGCTCCCTATCCCTCTCACCTAGACCTCGATAAGTCATACCTAGATGATAATGTGGCTGTGGTGCATGTGGTCTCATATTTGCCAGCTTCTCAAACGTCGCCCTGGCATCCTGATACTCTTTTCTATCAAGAAATGACATGCCAGCCACATTCAATACGTCGGGAAGGTCTTGCATGGATTGATCAAGTGGGCCGAGAACTACGGGAACTTGCTCAGGCTGCCCCTTAGCCAGATATAAACGGGCCAGCATCACTCTTGGCTCAACTTCCTTGGGATGTATTTCCATTGCCTTTTTCAGCTGGCTCTCCATGCCCTTATAATCTTTTTGTAACTCTGACAAGGCTGCCTGCTTTAACAGCGTTGGCAAATGATCAGGGTGGGTTTTAAGGATGGCTTCGTAGTGAATGCGAGCATCATTGAACTTTTCCTCCCGAATAGACAAAAAGGCTAATTTTTCATTTGCGGTCGGATCATCCTCTGCAATCTCAAGCGCTTTGTTATAAGCAAGGCGTGCATCAACCAGATTATCTTGTGAAAGGTAAATTTCACCACGTAAATTATAGGGAGCCACGCTACCAGGATTTTTTGTTCGATAGGCATCTACCGCATTTAGCGCCGCCTTGATATCACCTTGTCTTAGGTGTGCCGAGACCAACAGTAAATCAGCTTCCTCAAACTCCGGATCCAATCTCAAAGCAGTTTCAATATGCTCAAGACTAGCCGCCACATCCCCACTAACCAAGAATCCTGCACCTAAACGGCTATGCGCTGCAGGGGAATCTGGATGTAGTGCGACGACCCTTGCCAAAAGATCAAGACTTTCCTTGGTTTTGCCTTGTCGCAACAAAACGCCCGCGAGAGTATTCAAAGCATCAACATCCCCGGCATTTGCATCCACTACCGGGCGAATCAACTCCTCTGCCTCAGAGAAGTTACCTTCTTGCAACTTCATGGACGCCAACAATTTACGCCCCGGAACACTATTGGGCGCGATGGAAAGATAACGGTATGAGTAGTCTTCTGCCTGAGCGGTATTTCCCAAGTTATTGTGCGCGACGGCAAGATAAAACAACGCCATGGGGTAGCGATTTTCATCTATCTGGGCTATGTCAAAAGCAGTGACAGCATCCTTCATGTTTCCCTCACGAAACAATAGAATACCGTTTAAATACTGCCCCCCCGGACTTTTTGGAGCCCGTTTTAGCAGTACCGCTGCGTCTTCTTTTGCACCACTTAGATTTTCATTCTGCAGTCTTACCAACCCTCTCTTATAATAATCATCAAGACGAGTATCATCACTTTCCAGTGCTCGACTATAGGCCTCTTCCGCAGCTTTTGGATTCAGATCGTGTAGTTCAATATCACCCAACAGGCTCCAAGCCGGAGCATAGTCCGGTGCAATCTCTATTACTCTTCCAATCAACGGCCTGACACCAGCCCAATTCCCATTTGACACAATGCCCTGTAATTTAGCCTGAGCTAACATTACAAAAGGTGACTCAGGTGTTGCGACCAAAGCTTTTTCGATCAATTTTTCAGCTTCTTTAACATTACCACGCACTAACTTGCTCAGCCCCTGCGCTGCAAGCACAGTAGCCTGAGCCTCTCCAGAAAGACCGTCGACATTCAAGGAGTCCAACGACTTGATATCATTGAGAGCAAGGTATGACTGCGCCAGTAGAGGAAAGACATCCTTGTCCGATTGGCCAAGTTCATGCGCCTTCACTAATTCTTTGACGGCATCAGGGTAGCCCCCTCTCTCAAAATAAAGCTTACCGAGCATCCAGCGGGCCTGCTGGTTATTTCCATTTTTTTGGAGGGCATTCTTTAATTCAATGACTGCGGCCTTCTGCTTTCCCTCAGACAAATACATCTTTGCTTGGTCTACCTCCTTACTGCCTGTCATATCACCACTACAGGCAAGCAACAGCCCTGCTATCAACACAAGTAAACCGCTTCGAATGCACATACTCATAAAAAAATCCCTTTGCGACCGCCAAACACTTCGTTTTAGATTTAAGAGAAGACGTTATACAACATGACTAAAAATGAACCTCGATAGTAAAAGGTAGGGAGCATACAAAGCAAACCTACCAATCAAACAAATTTGATAACAGTATGGAACAATCGCTGTTCATCCCCAAAACTTTCATATTAAAAAATCAGCAAAAAAAACGGCGACCATATGGTCGCCGCTTTCTTTAACGCTTAAACGCTAATCAGATCAAGCAGAAAGACCCGCTTGCGTTTTTCTGCGACGAACCAAACCCATCAGCAACAAGCTACCAGCCAACAAGGCAAGAGTTGCAGGCTCAGGAATGAAGTTCTCAGTTGCAACAATCGCAAATGCCAGCGCGAATGCATTGGCCTGATTTTCAAAGGTAGTAAAGCCAATACAATCAGCGCCAGCACCTACAGCCGCACACGCCGCATCACTCAGGACACCCAGACCAGGTGCAGTGATGTAAACATCGTAGGTGTAGATATCATCGATAAAGCTGTCGATCAAGAAGGCAACAATTGATCCGTTAAGAATCGTGGGGAGACCCAACAAACCACCGGAAAGTGCGAAAATATCGCCACATCCAAACTCGGCACTATAAGCAACACCCTCAGGGCAAGAAGCAGGAGAACCTATATTGTTAGTTGTTTCTTGGAAATCAATGCCAAAAGTAATTTGCTGCGTATGATCAGTGCCACCACCAAATGGAGACAGAACCACATAATCCTGAGCAGTAGTGCTATCCAAAGAAGTGCCTGTGATAACGAAGTTATTGTGCACGACCACGGGGCCCAAACCAAAAGTAACAGCATTCAGGTCAGTAGAGGTGACAATGTTACCCTGAACCAGCGTATTGCTAGGCGTGGTTGAATCACCCCCTGTAGGATTGATAACCAGACTACTCACTTTGTTAAAAGTGTTTGAGGCAGTACCCCAACTCAGCTTGGTATAACCATCAACGTCAGTCACACCTGCTGTCGCACCTTCTTTAACAACCCCTGCAGGAGCAATGGGCTCAACCCACTCAAACTCTTGGGTGTAATCAAAGGAGGCAATGGGGTCTGCCATAGCTGCCGAAGCCACCAAGGCGGAGGCAAGGCCCGCACCGACAGCCAGCTTTTTAATAAATTTATATGCTTTCATTTACTTTCTCCTTCCAGAACTGTAACAGTTCCATTGTTTGTGTTCGCAATGACGACTACACGTTGTATCCAGTAATGCAGACTCAACTTGATTTATCTACACCCTGTAGTAAAGCACCAATCGTGCCAACCGACGGACCATTCGCAAAAAAAATCTCAACACACTGATCTATAACAACTTTATTATTTCCGCGCTTTTCTAAGACCACCGATCACACAGCTCCACTGCCACTGATGTAAAAAAATCTGACAGCACATCTGCTCTAATGAACAAGACTAGTTTTTTAGCGTGCCTGAAGCCAATGTTGCTTTTATTTTTGACCGCACAGAACAAGCTGACCATAATTCTCTGATGATGAATCAAGCCGATCTTTTATCCCTCGTTTCAGCTGCCCATAAAGCCCCCTCTGCTGACAACTCCCAGCCTCTACATTTTATTTGGGATGGAGAAGTACTCTCCATCCGATACGACGAGACAAGGGTGGAAGGGCGGACCTTCCCTGCCGACAATCCCGCCACAATCCTTTCTGTCGGTGCTGCCGTTGAAAATATTTATAATAAGGCTCATCAACTCAACTTGAGTACAGATATAACTTGGTGGCCTAGGGGCGTTTCAGATATAAGTTATTATGCTGACATACGTTTCAAAAAAGCGGACTCTCCTATTAACTCCGCAACGACGAATGTGGATGAGGCTCCGTGTCGTCATACAAACCGCTTCCCCTATCACAAGACCCGCCTTCCCGCTTCTACCTTGGTCCCTTTACGACAACTTAACGAAAATCACGCCCGGCTTGTTATCATTGATGGCCGAGAAGAAATCAAAAAAATTGGCGACATAGTTCGAAAGGCATCGGAAATTCGCTTCCAAACCAGGGAGGTTCACGAATGGCTGGGAGAAAGTTTACGCTTTTCCGAGAAGGGTGTAAGAAATTCCGACGGTCTTGATGTGCGCACATTGGGCTTGCCCCCAGGAGGCACTCTACTTCTTAGATTCATTCGTAGCTGGAAGCGAATGTCATTTCTGAACCGCTTTGGCCTCTATAAAGTGTTGTCACGAATCGATGCCGCGCCGGTGAGTTCTGCTCCGGCCTTGATGGCCATCATTTCACCTTCGGGGGCAGATGATATCGTTTCAGCAGGACGGCTTTTGAATAGGGGATGGATATATATAAATAGTGAGCAGATCGCGGCTCATCCTTACTACGTCATCACAGACCAACTGGTCAGGCTTGAGACGAAATCTGTTCCAACATCACTTATAAGGCAAGCAAACACGCTAAAAAGTGAATGTGCAGCATTGTTTAATCTGGCGGAGGGGGAACGCCTGCAAATGCTCCTAAGACTTGGATACCCCAAACGGGAAGCACCGCCGCAATCTATGCGATTGCCAATAGAAGCAATTTTTACGGACCTCACCGCCCCTAATTCGGAAGATGCGCCAGGCAATATCTGTTAGGAGCTTAACGGTAATCACTACCCAGTTGTTTTCTTGCGATGGCCAGGCCCAACTTTTGAATAGGGTTGGCATTACCCCAAGGGCGCCAAGTTTTCTTATAACAATTGCGATAAGCATCAAAATGTAACCCAAAAGGCGCGGCCAGTACCGGACCTCGTTTCAACAATATCTTCAGAGCATGGGTGGCGACAACACCAGCGCATAGCTCACAGGCCATATTAGTAGATGGCCCCTTGTGAGCCTTAAAATCCACTGCTGTGTCATCCACCAAATACGCAGACTGGAACATAGCCGGGGATAGCCCGAGCAGAAAACGTAATAGCTGCTCTTCTTCTGAATGCCCTTTCATTCTGAAATACTGCTCAAAGCTCATACCCCCCGGCATAAAACACAAAAGAGCAGCCCCCATACCCAAGGGAGCTGCGGTGATAGCCGGAATACCTTTTTCTGCACAAGCTGCGAACACTGCTTGCCGGATATCAAGAGCAAAAAAATCGAGCCCATCCACATATAGGTCAACACCCGAGAGGAAGGTATCAAGATTATCTTTCGTTACCCCAGAAGAAAATTTTTGTAATACCAATTCAGGGTTAATCGCTGTTGCCAGCTCAGACAAAACTTCAACCTTGGGGCGACCAAGATGGGGCATACTAGCCCCAGCCTGGCGATTGAAATTAGCCAACTCAAATATGTCTAAGTCGGCCACATGAAAATTTTGAATACCCAAACGGACCAAAGACAATAAATGGCTTCCTCCAACTCCGCCAAGTCCTGCTATCGCCACACATTTGGTAGACAACACGTCCTGCTCTTCAGTGGTAACCCACCCAAGGTTGCGTGAAAAAGCCTCCTGATAATTAAAACTGCCCACCGAAAAAGAAATGCTGTGCTCCTTCTTAGCGCCTTTAAGAAATACTAATCCTTATTTTTCGACCAAAACACTATAACTCAAATAACTTCAGCTTAGATTCGATTGAAACCCTTGCATCAGAGAACCAACCTCACTTAGACAATTTTTGAGCAACCGTACCGGCAGTACCCTCTACAAATTTCTGATAATCACCTTCAATATCGCTATAGATAGCATCATATAGCTTCCGCAAGTCAGGCAACATACCAAACACAGCAGCTGATGAGGTTGTAAAATAAGGTGCCCGCATACCGTGATAGTCAATAGCCTTGCCCACTTTCTGAAACGTTATGCCAGAACGTTGTAAAAGTTTGGGAAGAAACGGTTCCATCATCGCAAAAACATTTGTGCGGCCGGTCAAATCTGTTAGTGCAGTGGCCGCCAGGAAAGAGGCAACAGATATCAGAGAGAATGTACGTCTTTCATGATAGGAACAATCGATTGCCTCCACATCACCAAAACGAGTTCTGGCTTCTCCCGCTCGCCTTCTGAAGGATCCGTCAACAGCCAATCGAGATACTTCACAAATGGTATTTCGCTTTAAGCTCAAACTCTCGAGTAATGCCCTGTCTAGGCTATCAGAACAAAATAGCTCCATTGGCAAGCTATCTAATCCGCCGTCATCGGCAATCACCAATCGTACGCAACCCGCAGGTCGACCCGTACCTTTATGCGTCACCAAGCAATGAAGCGACGAGTCATCAAAGCGGTCATGTTCCAGCCCTTCAGGAAAATTCTCCAGAGACTCATAACCAAACTCTTCGCAATAAACCCGGTATCGAATAGTGTATACAGCATTTCTTTGTTCTGGTGTCACCGCCAAATTCACAGTGAAGTAGCGCCGAAAGCTGTCCGTCAATGAAATTGTGGTAACTGTCATGGCCTTCTCTTGTGATACAGGTCGGCCATATCAGCCAACAGGTTCCTTTTATTGTGGGGAACAATCTTCCTCACACTGACACAGCATGGCACCATGAAATGTGACGTAGGCACCTTTTTGCTGGTTTACGTAAACATTTGAGAAGTAGACTTCTATCTTTTAGCCACTTCAATGTTTTTTTGAGAACTGTATCACGCCAGAGTAACAAGTCGAATCTCTTTACCGGCTTCTAGTTATATCCCCATCTTTATCCTAAGCTGCTCAACCAACCCACTCACACCTTCTTCAAGCAAATCATAAACCCGCTCAAATCCCCTAAAGCTCCCATAGTATGGGTCGGGTATATCCGTTAATTCTGGCTTGTCGATAAAACTTGAAATCAATGCCAATTTATTGGCCTGCTCTTCAGGGCAAATTGCCAGCAAATCTCTGAAATTGTCTTGATCCATAGCAAAAATGAAGTCAAATCTTTGAAAATCTGCCGATTTAACTTGCCGAGAACGCCTTTTCTTCAGCTCCACCCCCATAGCAAGCGCCACTTTTCTTGCACGCTCGTCCACCCTATGCCCGGGAGAAACCACATGCGTGCCAGCCGAATCAACTCTGACCAGTCGCGCCATTCCATTCTGCTCAAGAATATGTAGCAGTATTCCTTCCGCTAAGGGAGAGCGACAGATGTTGTGTCGGCATACCATTAAGACAGCGATGCGTTTCACTTTTCTGCGCCATGAGGTGTTTGGGTTAATGAATCCTTTGGCCTCAGTAACGAGATGAAAAGATAAAAGAAAAACATCCAGCTCACCCTAGCTGAGTCCAGAGGAGAACCGAACAAACCAAAAACAGCTATTGCCACCACTGCTGTTGAAAATGCCACGTAAAGGGAAGATGTACAATCTCGAGAAAATGGCACAAATAAAACCGATAGACCCAATGCAAGAAAGAGGGCAAGCCCTATCCAGCCATTGTCATACCATGACTGCACATAAATATTTTTGACATGCCATGGCAGGTGAGCAAAATCATTATAAAAAAACCAATGATCCAACCCACCAGCGAATTCCCCATTGACTAATAGATTCTCCGACCCTGAGCTAAAAACAACATCATCTATTTCAACTAGAACTCCCTTAGAAAAATTTTTCACATACACTATCGTAGGCCATCGAAAAAGGGGTCCCCGTTGACCTGCTATGGAAGAATTAACTTCTAGCGCAACCCTGACAAATTTGCCTCCTGATGGGTTAATTCGGGTCGATGAAGACTGGCAATTTGCTTGAAAATTACTTGCAAAAATCAGATTTCTTTCGCAGACAAATACCGCTAATTTGGCAGACTCTTCAGCCCTTACACTGAGACTCAGCGTGTATAACGTCGAAGGTTTAATGGCCACTCGCTGTCCAAAAGCAAGATCTTCTCCAGCACCCAGTTTTAGGTATTCATTACCTGCTTCATTGCCAATGGAAAAACTACCTACTGCCGTCACCACCTCAGGGAAATGATAGGCAAAATTAGCTGGAAAGGAGCCAGATCCATTTCCCAGCATCCTCGACACTACCCCAGTACCGGAGCTTTTAATCACATTATTCCAATGAGTCATACGGGTATTAAGGTCTTCAGAAACTGTACCCATCCGCTCATTAAATTTGTACCCGCCTAAAGCCACAGCGAACACACTCGGCAATATCACCAACAAAACCAACATCAGAAATTGGTTAAAACCAGACTGCTTTCGAAGTCGGACAAACAGCAGGGCAGTCAAGAGGAAAAAAACCAGTTGTACTAGGCCAATAACAACAGCAGAATCCATTGAATGATCAATCCAGCGACTGTCAAAATGCGCATTAACAGCGATCACAATCATAGCAATGGCTGTAACCGGCCAGACAATGAGAGCCAGAACCCGACTGGCACCAAATAGCCGGGCTCCCGCCAACGCAAACACCGCCAGCCCAATCCAGGCAGCTAATGCATAACTGCCACCTCGAGAAAAGGAGAGATACGCTGCAAGTACGCCCGTACCGAAGACTCCAGCCATCAGCAAGGAGGGAAAGCTATCCAAACGGAACCCCGATCGCCAACGGTAAGCCAGAGAGAGCAACATAAACGCGCCACAACCTAGAAAAAAGCTCATATAGGTTGCACGAGTAAAACCAACCATTGCGCAATATGCGACCGAGCAAAAAGCCGCAAGGGAATACACCCGTAAAAATCTCTTTTCACCCTGGAATAACCCATAGAGTGTTATCGGCAGTAGGAGCAGCACAACGCCATCAATTACTTCACCACCCGTATGCATATCAGAAAATATGCCTGTTGTACGATAAGCGGATGCGAGATCAAGCAATGAATTCACAACGTGATACCATGCGCTGCCAGACAATATCACTCCGAGAGTGCCCCGTTCCCAAAGGATAATGACACCCAGCACCAATGCGGCAGTACATTGACCAATCAATAGCCAGTTGATCGTTCTTTGACGATCCTGCTTTATCAAATTGATCCAAAATGGTGTGAGCAGCAAGGCCCATAGCGTCCCCTTGACGACCTTGTAACCATATTCCGGCAAGTAATAAGGATTGCTCTCTATGCTGCCTGGGGGTGACAGAAAAACTGACCATGCGCCGTAACTGAACAAAATCACCAAGCAATATGCCCCAATCAGAAAGGCACCCTTCTTTCGGTGCTGCAATTCAATATCAAAATGGCCTGAAAGCAGTGAAAAACCTATTGTGACCAGAAACAACAAATCCAGTTCGTTAAATAGAAACCGTCCCGTATAGGTTGCCAAATCAAGCGATACTGTGGCCACTGGCAATACCAACAACCACACACAAGGGACAAAAAATAACAACAGAAGATAAATAGCTGCTAGCAACAGTAACCAGGTTCCCACAGCAGGGAATGAGAAAAAGGGGTAAATTGTCAGGAGTAATAACGCGACCCCCAGAATTTTTCCCGAGGCCGATAGGCCTTGGGTTAAACTGAACTCATGCGTCATCACAACAATACCTCTTTTGATACAAGTTCCATTAGCCCCATTTACAGGCATAGCCGTTGATCGATCTACGATTACGGACTATCTTCTACCAGCAGAAAAGACAGTGCCAAGGCGTCCTATTAAGTTAAGCCAGAGACAAATTACCCACAGCCCTAGATGTACAGTTAAGAAATTATTGACTGTGTTCTGCTTCGACACCTGATACCAATTCTTTGACATAGCTCACGGGAATCGCGTAACTGATGTCAGAGGGGTTAGTCAGCATAGCTTCCTTTGATTCTTTGACGAAGACGCTATTAATCACCGCCAGGACCTCACCTGTTTCCATATCATAAACCGGGCTGCCACTATTGCCGGGATAAGCTGTAGCATCCAGTTGATAAACATTAAATGGCTGACGTGCACGTTTGATCTTTTCTGCTGTAAGCAGTTTTGAGGAGAAGGCCGGCATAACATAAGGAGTTATAGCGGAAACCATTCCCTGATGAGTGACTGGCTGCAAACCCAACACTAAGCCGATAGGAAACCCAGTGAAGGCAATATTCTCGCCTTCCCGCAACTGTCGAGAAACATTAAGCGCCATTGCTGGAAGCTTTGGACCAGAGAACTCCAGAAGGGCTAGGTCATGCACAGAATCCGTTCTAACAATCTTCGCCATATAAACCCTTGCCGCCTTGCCCTCTCCAGCGAACACCACCAGTCGTTCATGCTTCTCGTCATCAAGCGGCTTTTGAACGACATGGTAGTTTGTGACTACCTGACGGCCGTTCCCAACAACAAAGCCAGTACCAAGGAATGCTGGAGATGCATCCGAGACCTTTAACCTATTAACGGGAAAAACTGTGCCAACCCCCACCACACTGGCTTTTATTTTCTCAATGGTATCTGGCAATGCACCCAGAGCGCCGAAGCTGAATGGATACAGAATAGCTGCTATAAACGCGTACCTAGATAACAGCCTCATGCCTCGTCTCCCCAAGCCAGCCCTAACTTATTATGCGCAGGTTACGTGCATTTAAAAAAAATCGCTATAATCGAGCGCTGCCACCGCTATCGAACATGGAATTCCCAACCCAACCTGGACCAAACAGTCGATGTCAGATCTCCTTCACCAGCTAATCAGCAGTCAAGCCAACCGCACCCCTAATGCTATTGCCTTGCATATCAAGGATACAGAATACAGTTATTCTTTTTTAAATCAGGCAATTGAAGCCGTATCAAAAGGCTTCCTCACTCTGGGGCTGAAACGGGGCGAAAGAGTAGCCACCTACTTACCGAAAACGGCTGAAAATGTATTCAGCATGTTCGGGGCAGCACATGCCGGCGGTGTATTTGTTCCAGTAAATCCACTCTTAAAACCGAATCAGGTTGCCTATATTCTCCGCGACTGTAACGTAAGGGTGCTGGTCACATCTTCACAAAGACTAAAACAACTGGCACCCTCTTTAAGAGATTGCCCTGACCTTGAAGCTATTATCGTCACGGACAACGAATCGCCATCAGCATTGCTCTCCAACCATTGCGTACTGCTAGGCTGGGAATATTTTCTTAATAACGTTATTGATGGCTCGCCCCACCCCCATATCGATGGAGACATGGCTGCCATCCTCTACACATCCGGTAGTACAGGCAATCCAAAGGGTGTGGTGCTTTCCCACAAAAACATGGTCACCGGAGCAAAGAGCGTCGCCTCCTACTTAAATAACCATCCTGAGGACCGGCTACTGGCGGCACTTCCATTCAGCTTTGATTACGGCCTGAGTCAACTAACCACTGCTTTTTCAGTGGGGGCATCTGTGGCATTGATAGATTACCTATTACCTCGAGATATTATCCGTGGAGTTCAGCGTTATAAAATTACCGGTCTCGCAGCAGTCCCCCCCCTCTGGAACCAGCTGGCGCAATTAGAATGGTCTGAAGAGACCCGAAAACATTTACGCTACATAACCAATAGTGGCGGCGCCATGCCCCAAGCCACCACAGCAAAACTTAGGGCTTCTCTACCCGAGACCCAAGTATTCCTGATGTACGGTCTCACAGAAGCATTTCGCTCCACGTATTTGCCACCAGATCAAATCGACCTTCGACCCGACTCTATCGGCAAAGCTATCCCGAACGCAGAGATACTTGTAGTGCGGCAAGATGGCTCCGAATGTGATCCAGGAGAACCAGGCGAGCTGGTTCACCGAGGCTCATTAGTGGCCATGGGCTACTGGAATGATGCAACTAAAACGGCGGAAAGATTCAAACCAAGCCCCAACAAACCAAAGGGAATTCCGCTACAGGAAATCGCCGTATGGTCGGGAGACCACGTCCGCAAAGATGAGGAAGGCTACTTGTATTTTATCAGCCGACTTGATGAGATGATTAAAACATCAGGTTACCGGGTCAGCCCTTCCGAAGTAGAAGAAGTCGTCTACAACATTCCCGGCATCAAAGAGGCCGCTGCTCTCGGCCTACCCCATCCCGTCCTTGGGCAGGCCATTCTACTGGTTGCGCATGGCGATGAAACGATTACTTCAGATGCGATTTCGACTCACTGCAAAAAAGAACTACCCAATTTCATGGTGCCGCAGAAGGTAATTCTAGTTACGCATATGCCCCATAATCAAAATGGGAAAATTGATCGTAAACGACTCTCAACGGAGTACATTGACCTGTTCAAGGAGCCTCAATCGTGAGCAACGAGCGTCCACAGCATGTATCTATGGATCAGTTCCCAGTCAGAGAAAATCAGCTGCTAGTGGGTGATATTGCCTTGAGCCAGTTAGCTGACAGGATCGGACAAACACCTTTTTATGCCTACGATAGAGGGATTATGTCCCGGAGGGTTGCAGAACTGAAATCACAGCTTCCTGCAGATATTCACCTACACTATGCCATCAAGGCCAACCCCATGCCCGCTGTGGTTCAGCACCTCGCCGGACTTACCGATGGCCTGGATGTAGCATCTCTGGAAGAATTGCGCGTCGCACTGGATACGGGTATTGATCCGCTGTGTATCAGTTTTGCTGGCCCTGGCAAGAGTAATACTGAGCTCAGGGCCGCGGCAGCTGCAGGCATCATCATCAACCTGGAATCAGAAGGAGAAATGGAGCGGCTAGCGAACATTTGCCAGCAAACCGGGCTCAGCCCCAACGTGGCAATTCGCGTTAATCCCGACTTTGAATTAAAAACCTCTGGAATGAAAATGGCAGGCGGACCAAAGCCTTTCGGAGTTGATGCCGAGCGTGTGCCCGCGATGCTGAAACGGCTGGGCGAGCTCGAACTGAATTTCCAGGGATTTCATATCTTCAGCGGCTCCCAGAATCTCAAGGCCGAGGCACTTATCGAAGCACAGACCAACACCTTCCAACTGGCGCGACAGCTGGCGGATTCCGCCCCGTCGCCGGTTCGCTGGCTCAATATCGGCGGCGGCTTTGGCATCCCCTATTTCCCGGGGGAGCAACACCTCGACCTGAACCCGGTGACAGACAATCTGAACAAACTGCTATCCCAATACAGACCTGCCTTCCCCAATACCGAAATCGTTATTGAACTAGGGCGCTATCTAGTGGGAGAAGCCGGGGTATACGTCTGCAAAGTCGTGGATGTGAAAACCTCCCGCGGTACCACCTATGCCATTACCAATGGCGGCCTTCACCATCACCTGGCGGCCTCGGGAAACTTCGGCCAAGTCATTCGCAAGAATTACCCTGTATGTATCGGCAATCGCGTCTGCGGTGACGACAAATCGCCCATCAATGTCGTGGGCCCACTCTGTACACCACTGGATATCCTGGCCGACAAATATGAACTACCAGACGTACGCGTCGGGGATTTGATTGTCGTATTCCAGTCAGGGGCCTATGGCTTTACGGCCAGCCCACACCATTTTCTCAGCCACCCTGCACCCGTCGAGGTACTGGTGTAGTCGTCGCCATAAAACCGTTAACAAATATGATCTGAATCTTAGCTCGCCTGACAAGAACTCTCGTCTCTCTACATAATTCCTATCAGAGCTGGCACAATGCATTGCAGCCAAACAGCTCCAACTGACCAACAAATGGAACCACACCTATGAGCTTGCAGAAGGAAATAATCGACATCATCAACGATGTACTTATGCTAGACGGAAACACTGATGATTTTGATGGTGATACGGGCTTACTGGGTGCTATCCCCGAATTCGACTCCATTGCTGTGGTTTCACTGGTTACCGCTCTCGAGGAAGAATTTGGTTGCACATTTGATGATGACGAACTGAATGCCGATGTCTTTGCCACCGTCGGGAGCCTAACCAGCGTTGTCCAGCAAAAACTTGACGAATGAGCAACCCCTACAAGCTCGATCCGAGCTACATCAGCGGTAGCAAGGGGGCGCTGTTCGCCCTGCATTACGAACCGGTCACTCGCACGGAGCAGACCCCGTGCGTGATTGTCGTTCCCTCCTTTGCAGAGGAAATGAACCGCTGCCGCTACATGCAAACCCTGCTGGCCCAAGCCATCACCGCACAGGGCATCGCACTGTTGGCTGTGGATCCCTTTGGCACCGGTGACAGTGAGGGCGAGTTCGAGCAAGCCAGCTGGGAACAATGGATTGATGACACCGTTTCCGCCTGCGACTTCGCCACCCGGCTCGGCTATAACCAACAGTCCATGCTGGGCATCAGGCTCGGCGCCCTGCTGGCAGCCGCCGCAGCAGAAAAACGCGATCACCTCCAACAGCTAATCTTCTGGCAGCCTGTCACCAGCGGTAAAGTTGCCCTCAACCAGTTCCTTCGCATCAAGATTGCCGCCTCAATTGGCCGCGAGGAGGAAGCGGGGACAACCGCTCAGTTCGAGGAACAGCTGGCCGGGGGCAACAGTATAGAAGTGGCCGGTTACGACGTTTCATCCGGACTTTATTACGGCATCCAGTCTGCTCATTTGAACAATCACTTGTCCCTGACCGGCACTCCAATCCACTGGTTTACCGTACTGGCCAGTGAAGAGCGCAAGACCCCGCGGGGCGACATTCAGGTGATAGAGAAGTGGCGCGAGAACGGTGCCCAAGTGTCCCACCAAACGGTAATTGGTCCGGCATTCTGGCAGGCTCACGAGCGCACGCTGGCACCCGGCCTTATAACCGCCACAGCGGCACATCTGGCAGGGGAGCTAAACCATGAATGAACATGCCCTCGTGTTTGACTGCGGAAATGACCCGCTACTGGGCATCCTTCACGCCCCCTCCGAGCCCGTGGATACAGGACTGATCATCATTGTCGCCGGAGGACCGCAATACCGGGTAGGTGCCCACCGCCAGTTTGTAATACTAAGCCGCCAGCTGGCGAAAAAGGGAATCCCGGTGTTGCGTTTTGACCACCGCGGTACCGGAGACAGCGGAGGCGAATACCGTGGTTTCATGGATATGAGCGACGATATTCGAACGGCCATAGATAACCTGTGCACGCGTTTCCCGAACATAAAGCAGGTAATGCTTTGGGGCGAATGCGAGTCCGCCTCAGCGGCAGCGTTTTATGCCCCTGCGGACCACCGCGTTAGCGGTGTCTTCATGGTTAATCCCTGGATTCGCACCGAGGCCGGCCAGGCAAAAACCTATTTGAAACACTATTACTGGAATCGGCTGAAAGATCCCGAATTCTGGAAAAAAATCAGATCGGGCAAATTTTCTCTGGCACGCTCCGTGAAATCCTGGCTCCAACTTCTTTCAAATGCACGCCAAGATAAAACTACTGCCGCCAAAGCCCAGCAAGAAGATGACCTCTCTGCCCTGCCACTACCGGAGCGACTGACCAAGAGCCTGCAATGCTTCGGTGGCAAGATCTATATCCTGACGAGCGGTTTTGACTATATAGCGCAGGAATTCAACGACTTTATCGCCAGCTCGCCACTCTGGAAAAACTCCGATCTCAACACACGCATCGTATTCAATGAGATGACAGATGCGGACCACACCTTTTCCAGACCAGAATGGCGCCGTCAGCTATTTACTGAAACCGAGCAATGGCTTCTTGATCACACGACTGAGCGGTCTCAACCTCAAGCGGAGCCAGCATCGTTTTGATGAGTTAAAAATACTCTCCGAGATATGGAAAACAAGGGATTAGCCATGACGCCAACAACCGCCACAATGCGCAGCCACACACTCGGTGGCTGGAGGTGCGAGAGCGGCCGGACTTGCCAGGAAGAGGTCTGCCTCGAAGCCATGATTCGCGCGGCGAACAGCACTCAACCCAGCCACCACACCAACCTCGACAATACCGTTTGTCTCAGCAGTGACAGCCTGTTCCAACGAGATAACATCAGCTGTGCCATCACCGGTCACCCCCGCTGGAGCGCCCCCATGTTAGAGGAAACAGCCAAGAACGAAGGCCAGTCTGCTGCCCTGGCAACCGCCTATACACTGTTTGGCACGAAGTTACTCAATTACCTGGAAGGCGCATTTTCACTACTCCTTTTCGATAACAATGCCGGCATCACCCTCGCCGCCACCGACCGGCTGGGACAACACCCCCTCTACTACGCCAGGCAGAACGGTACACTGGTACTCGGTTCATCCGCATCCATTGTGCTAGCCCACGAACATATCGAACGACGCATCCAGCCACAGGGCCTGTATAACTATGTGTACTTCCACATGGTGCCAAGCCCCCACGCTATTTTTGAGGGGCTGGACAAATTGCCCGCCGGGCACCGCCTGGTTCAGACCAACGAGCAACTTCAGGTCACCCCCTACTATGTGCCACGCTTTGAGGAGCATCCGCCAAAAGACGCTGCATCACTTGGCAATGACCTGAAAAACAGCCTGAAAACCGCCGTAGCAAGAGCCATTCCCACCGACAGCCGAGTGGGCGCCTTCCTCAGCGGAGGACTGGACAGCTCAACCGTCGCTGGCATGCTGGCGGAGATCCAGCCCGGTAATGCCCATGCCTATTCCATCGGTTTTTCCGCCAAGGGCTACGATGAAATGGAATTTGCGCGGTTGACCGCCAAGCACTTCGGCATTCAGCTCCACGAGTACTACGTGACGCCAGAAGATGTGGTGAATGCCCTGCCACTGGTGGCCGCCAGCTACGATGAGCCCTTTGGCAACTCCTCGGCGCTTCCCGCATATTTTTGCGCCAAACTGGCCGCAGAGGACGGCGTGCAATGCCTGCTGGCCGGGGACGGTGGAGATGAACTGTTCGGCGGCAACGAACGCTATGCCAAGCAAACCGTTTTCGAGTATTACGGCAAGATTCCCGGCGCCCTGCGCCGCGGACTGATTGAGCCCATCGTCAATCACATGCCTGGCTCCATTCCTCTTTCCGGCAAAGCCAGAAGCTACATTGAACAGGCCAATGTCCCGCTGCCGGACCGGATGCAAACCTATAATTTCCTGCATCGCCATGCGGCCAATGAAATTTTTACCAACGAATTCCTGACCCAGGTGGACACCCAATTACCTCTGGAACTCCAACGAAATATCTACCATCGACCCAAGGAGGCCAGCAGCCTCAACCGCATGCTGTACCTCGATTGGCAATATACGCTGGCCGATAACGACCTGAGGAAGGTCAGTCACATGTGTTCGCTGGCCGGGATTGATGTCACCTATCCCATGCTGGACGATGACTTGCTGTCACTGTGCTGCCAGGTGCCCAGCGACTGGAAAATCAAAAACGGCAACCTGCGCCACTTCTATAAAGATTCCCTGAAGGGCTGGCTACACGAAGGAACCATCAACAAAAAGAAACAGGGGTTTGGCCTGCCCTTCGGCGTATGGATGGAAACCCACAAGCCATTGCAGGACATGGCCTATGACCACCTCCTGGAACTGAAAAAGCGTCCCTATTTCAACAGCGCCTTCATCGACAACACCATCGATATGCACCGAAACCAGCACTCCGCGTACTACGGGGAGCTGATCTGGATTCTGACCGTGCTGGAGATGTGGTTAACCAAACATTGCTGAGCGCGAGGACTACAAGTCACCCCGCTCGGGGCTCAATAACGTTACCCTGAGCTCCAGCCACTTGGGCTTTTTCAGTCTCCGATACAGACGTCTCAGCCGCCCGTCCAACAGACTCTTATCCATCATTGAGGTCAGCAGACTGCGTTGGTATTTCCGGTACTGCTTCTTGAGCATTTTATAAACTTTTTCGTTCCCAACCTCTTTAGCCAGAAAAATCAAATCCTCAACAGAACTTGCGGCACTGGCCGTCATGGGCCTTAACAGCTTCAGCTGACCCAGGTCTGTTAACGGCGGCAATGAATCAACCTGCGTCCCTAACAGATAAACTGCCGTCATGCTTCTGACACATTTAGAACAGTTCCCACAATTTCGATCAATATTATTCCAGCAAACCTGGAGATTATTGGCGACCGCAGGATTGTCGAGAATCACTCTGGTTTTTTGGGTGCGCCTGGCAGCCGAGCCGTGATGAATAACCCTCGTGGATTCCGTACTCCACATAGGATCTGTCAACGGGTGTGACCCCCAGGGAAACAGGTGGTCATAGGTATGGGATGACGGGACATAAAGTCGTTTCATGCCCAAATTTCCGCCCGCAGAAGAGATCAGCAAACCATGGGCAAAGCCCCAGGCGATACCCTTGTCATCCGTCCAGTCCCTGGCATTGGTTTCAACCGGAATCAATATCTTGCCCAGACCGGCAGCAAACTCTGTCTGCCGTTCTATGCGCCTCGCCCAAGAGTCATCGTCATCCCCCATATCAAAAACCCGCAACATAATGAGATGGGTGATTTCCTCATGTTTGCGAATCAGGGTATGCGAGCTGTCAACTCCCGCCGAGAAAAAACTGCCTACTTGATCAAAGCCCTGGTCTCGATCGCTGACTTGGCTCTTTAATTCAACCTTCTTCAGCCTTGGGTTCCAGCAGGAGAAAATTGCCTGTAGCTCACCAAAGCGATCCAAAAATGCTTTTGACACCGGCACCCGGTCATCGACTTCTATATTTCTTCCGGAGACCATTGCATCCAGAAGCGCTATAGCTATGAACCATTCCGCATTCAAAAAAAGAGGAAATTTTTCGGGCGCCTTGAAGAAAATATAACTGTCATCCAGGTAGGCGCTTAATACATTAAAGTCGCCATCCATCTTGACGCTGATATCACGAATTACAAAAGGCTGACTTCCCATTTTTCCTCCTGATTAGTCAACTGACAGGCTTCCTAAAACAGATACGGTGCCTTCGCTTCTATCCGCCATTTCACCCCAGCCGGAAGATATTTTCTGGCCGCACACCAGATCGATGCCAACAAACGATATGGCAACACCTTTAAGCCGTATCTTTTGTTCAATTCATCAACTACTTCCAAATCCAGACTGTCTTTCTTGGCACTTGCATATAGCCCTACCAACAAAGCAGCTCGCTTCTTCTGGTAAAGCTGATAATCAAAACTCTCCGCAATTAAAGCCTGAAGGTGAATGCTTTCCAAAGCCAACTGCGTCCTGCGACATTTAAAACACAACCCACAGTTGCGTATGGGGAGGTCTTTTTCAATACAGACATAAATCTTGTTACTAAAACCTGGCTTACCAACAATGTAACGCAACTTTTCAATGCGTGTAGCACCAATACCAATGGATTCAAATACTACTCTTTCAGTATTTAGCGCTGGCAAAATGAACGGATCCATAATCGCCATATCATAATATTCAATAATTCCCGATTCTTCAGGAGAATAGGATGATGAATAGGCATACCTGGAAATGGCAGCCTGAAGAAGCAGAACGCATGAAATATTCCCAATTACATCTCTTTGCTGGAATCGCTCCCTAAGCACTTCATCTATATTGCTGTTAACAACGATCAGCGGACGTGCCATAGTCGATAGCGCCTCACCTGCCAAGACTGCACGCTGGCTGAAAACTTCATTCACATCATATATGCCATGCTGTCCCGTGTTGGCAAATATATAGTAATCGTACGGACTATTGTTCTCCGCTGCAGCTAATGCTGTGTACCAGCTATCGACCCCTCCACTGAAACCCGTGGCTGCCACTTCTCCTTCGCTGGCCCAAGAAGAAACCGGATTCAACACCTTTATTGCAACATCTTTCAATCGCGGACACAGGGTCAAAAACATACTCTTGACTTCACCCACCACAGAGGTAGAAAGTTGTTCTGAAACCGGGCCCTCTACGACCAGGGACATTCCTACCTCCATCGCCACCCAAGTGTAGAGAACAAAAAAAGCGTCGACAGACTCAGTATCTACCATCCATTCATACTTGCTATCCAATTCAAACCAGATGGCTTGAAACCCCGAAACGTCAGCAGTAACACGAACTTTGTCCCCCTCTATATCAAGGTTGCAACCTCTTAGCAGAATCCTGCTCATAATTTGATTTTCCTTGTATGGGCATTCCGATAAACTGTAAAAGATAATCGCAACCTTCAACGATCTCACCACACCCTAAGTTGGTTGAATGGTAATCCTCGACTAAAATATGCGTTATCCAGATAACAATCTCGAAAATATAGGGCCTATCTCATTTTGTTATATAGTTAGGTATTCTAATTAGCGATTGCCCCTGCCTTTACTACAGGTTAAAAATGCGAATCCGTTTAAATATAAAACCCTTTTTGCTTATTTACCTTCTGGCCAATGTTACTACACCATCCATTGCCAGCCCTATAGGGCATGCTCCGTGGGTGGGAGAAAGCCTAAAGGGGGCTCCCTGCCTAGGAGAAAATGAAAACTTTGGACCCTTTGATTACCTACAACGGCAATCACTACAGGGGCAATTGAATATTGTGGAAAGCTATCACTTTACCCCCGAAGTCGAACAACTGATCAGAGGAAAAACCGGAGACTCTCCTCTAGGTGATCTCGATTACACATTGAGAGCTTGGCCAAACCACCATCGAGCACTCTACAGCGTTATTCAACATCGTATCAACACATTCAAGCAGAACACTCATCTGCGCTACCCCCCTGCTGAATGCTATCTTCAAAGAGCGATGAGGTTCAGCTCCAAAGATACGACAGTACATATGCTTTACGGCATCCTGCTCCAGAGGACCGGTCGTAGAGAGCAGGCATTGAAAGAATATGAAAGAGCATGTGAACTCGACCCAAACAATGTGCAGGCAAAATACAACCTTGCCCTATTATTAGTTGAGTTGAAGCGCTATTCCGAAGCTAAAGACTATGCTGACAAATTATACGGTCGGGGATTCCCTCTACCCGGCTTGAGGGATAAGCTAAAAGCCGCGGGCCAATGGAACTGACCTCTCTTATTTCCGCCACAATATCATGCAGGGTTCTGATAGTTCATTAAAAGCCGCACCATGAAGCTCAATGGCACCTGATCCCAAGGGGTAAACCTAGGCAATTGCCAACGATCGCTAGTTTTGCTTGCCACCCCCCAATGGGTAGACACTGCCGACTCAAATCCAGCTGCCTCGACCATATCTCTATGCTCAATACTGTAATCGATGCCCGGCCTTCCATTAGGGTATGCAAAATGTCGGACCTTTTGTCCCAGCAGAGCCTCAAGATAGGTTTTTGAACCCAAAATCTCCTGCTTGGACTCGTCTTGGCTAAGCGTTGACAGAATAGGATGGCTTTTAGTGTGAGCACCAATCTCCACCCCATTTTCACTCAACTCACGGACCTGCTGGTCCGTCATCATCAGATCACATGGCAAACTCCCCACTCTGGACTCAATCATTTCCACAGCTTGCGATCTTTTTTCTGGGGGCCAGTGCTTGATTTCACGAATGATAGCCTCAGCTGCCACCCGACGCTTGTGCAATCCATCAATATCATAAACGTCAAGACCAAGCTCCTGGAGGTCGAACTTGGTGTCATCCACCACACGCAATGCTTCTAACACAGAATCATTCCACATACGGCCACCATTAAGGAAGTTGGTAGCAATAAAGACTGTAGCAGGCACGCGCCAACGCTTTAATACCGGGAGAGCCTGCACGACATTATTGGCGTAGCCATCATCGAAAGTGATGCATACAGCACGCTCTGGCAATTCACCATAGCGCATCCTGGACAAAGCTTCCGACAAGGAAAGAGGATTGAAATAGCGTGAAAGCAATTCCATGTGCCAGTCAAATGTGGCTAAGGTGGGCTCGAGTGGCCGCATGTAATCATGGCCCGGGAGTATTCCATGATAGGTGAGGATAGACAGGCGCTGCTTTTTTCTGGTCTGAAGCACAGTAGGCAGAGTCTTCGCAACTGCACCATGCAGCAGATGTTTCATATGACCCACCCCAACAACTTTGTTGAAGTGATTTTGCCAGTGACGGTGCACACTAACAACTGTCGATAATTTTTACGCTTTTTCCCGAGTCATTGCCAAGAAGATTTTTAAATGGAGAACCAAACAGCATCATCCATACAAGATAGCCGACAAGAATAGTCTACTCGTACCGAAGAAGGGCCTGACGACCTCCAATCCTAGAGGAATTACGCTACACTTGGCGCCACGCAAATACGAGCAAACACTCCATCAGGGAGAGAAGTCCGACCCATGGCCATTACCACCCGCTCGGCAGTTACATTCAGTATCATCGGTCGTTATTTGACGCTCTCTCTTCAATTTGTATCCACCATGGTGCTAGCACGCCTTCTGACGCCTGAGGATATAGGCATATACAGCGCCGGCTTCTCCATCGTGGCACTTGCTCACCTGTTCAGGGACTTTGGTTTGAACCAATACGTCATTCAGGAAAAGTCCCTGGATGAAATGAAGATACGCACAACCTTTACACTCAGCTTGATCATTGCATGGACGCTTGGCGCCCTCCTCTTTCTATCCTCGGGATTCGTGGCAGAGTTTTTTAAAGAGCCTGGGGTTGAAGAGCTCATACATATATTGGCATTTAATTTTTTTATAATCCCTTTTGGATCGATAACCCTGGCTCTATTGAGGAAAAACCTGAAGTTTCATGTTACAGAGAGCATTTCCTTCATCGCAACACTACTCGGAATAATTGTTGCCATTTGGACTGCATACACTGGCTCCCGCTACCTCTGCCTAGCCTATGGTGCCATCACTGAAACGACCTTTACCGTAGTGTTCTCCTATTTTTTCAGACCAAAGGGAGTAAAACTATCACCTTCACTGGAGGGGGCTAAAAGAATTTTTCGTTTTGGATCCCTTGTCGGGATTGGGAATATCACAACACAGTTCTCTACGAGTGCAACGGATGCACTCGTAGCCCGCATACTGGGAATCAGCTCCCTAGGTTTTTTTTCGAGGGCATTTGGCACTTTTTCACTGTTTGATAATATCTTTGTCAGCAGTATTCGACCAACCATCTTACCGCTGTTTTCTCGTGACAATCATGATCTGGACAAGTTGGCAGCGAATTACATGAAAGCCATTGCATACTCTTTTATCTTTGCCTGGCCTTTCTTTGCGTTTCTATTTTTATACACTACCGAAGTCATCCGGTCACTTTATGGACACCAGTGGGACATCGCTATCCCGCTGGTAAAAATTCTCTGCGGTGCAGGCGTCGTTATGCCCATGATCCTTTTTACCGAAAACCTATTCATAGCATATGGACGCCCTGACATCAGTCTGAGAATACAACTGACTTCAAACATAGTAAAAATAACAATGGTTGCTATAGGTTGCTCGATCAGCCTGGAAGCTGTTTGCATAGCATTGGCTGCCTCATTCTGGGTGAAATGCATTATTGCCATTATCTTCACACGAAAAGTACTGGGAATAAGGCTCACGCAGCTTCTTGCCCTAGCCCGGCAAGCACTTATCCCTCTTGCCTGCACCATATTACCAACAGTGGTAGTAAAGTTATTTATGCACGACACAGAGAATAACAGCATTATTATATTTGCTACGCTGATGGCATGTGCATTCATTGGCTGGCTCGTTGGAATAAAGATCACCAATCACGCATTTTACATCGAATTAAAGCCTTTTTTTTCTCGGCAACTTTCCCAAGAAACTGAGAACCGCTGAAGAACGCGATATTAATCATGAATATTTATAATGAGTTGCGGATCAGAACCCACAGGATTCTACCTAGAAGATTACACTGTTATTGTATTGGCGCAGCAAAGACGGCCACTACGTCCGTATCTTCGATGTTCAAAAATAACTTTGACACATGCCACGAACCGGATATTGAGTCGACAAATCACCATGTCATCAATTATTTGGAAGGGCGCATCTCGGCGAGAGCTATAAGGGATTACATCGTTGCAAGGGATAAGCGGTTCAAGCTGGAAATGGAGTCTACCCACTCACTGATCTACATCTCCAGAGAGCTGGCCGAGCTTTTCCCGTCGGCAAAATTTGTTGTCACCGTTCGTGAGCCCCTAAGCTGGATAAGGTCGAGAATTAATTTCCACTTTAAGAAACACCCTGAAGAGTGGGAGGAATACCGGCAGTATTTCTGGATGGACCGCACCAAGGTATATGCAAAAGAGGAAAGCTCTCTGGAAGAGCATGGCCTTGCCTCTCTCGACGTCTACCTGAAGCAATACGCAGAACACTACCAACTGGCACTGGCAAACCTCCCCGAAGACCGCAGGCTTTTCGTTACCACTGACCATATCTCGGATGAAACATCTAAAATTGCTGACTTTCTGAAGATCAAAAGCTCATTGATTAAGGTTGCCCATTCCAATGCCGAGCCCGACAAGGCCGCTTTTATCGATGAAATAGACAGAGACTTTCTTTTACGCAAAGTCTGGAAGCACTGTGAGCCAACAATTCGTCACTTCTTTTCCGAGCGCATCCCCTTTTACGAGGAGAATATGAATCGGTTGGGATGGAACAACGGCCAACCAACACGGAATGAACCATGAAACTCTGCTACTTCCACGACACCGAGGGAAACTTTGGCGACGATTTGAACGCCTGGCTTTGGCCAAAAGTCTTACCTGATTTTTTTGGCGGCACCTGCCAACATGGTCAGGAGTTCTATGAGGATAACAACCGGGAAGACGCACTTTTTTATGGCATCGGAACAGTCCTTGATCACCGCATTCCGCCGGCACCGATCAAGTTTATTGCCGGCTCGGGTGTCGGCTATTTTTCCCCACCAAAAATCGATGACAAGTACCATATATACTTTGTAAGGGGACCAAAGTCCGCAGCAAAACTCGGTATTGATACCTCTCTCTCCATCACCGACCCAGCCATTTTGTTACGCGAGTTTCTGCCACCTGCCCCCGCCGAACATCAGGTGTCATTGATGATGCATTGCGATACAGCAAAAAGTGGTTACTGGGAGCAGGTGGCCGCTGAATTGGGAATCCATTACATTGACCCCAGGAGCACCGACCCCATAGCCGTGATACAACAGCTGATCGCATCAGAGTATGTGATTACGGAATCACTGCACGGTGCCATTATCGCCGATGCCTACGGCATTCCCTGGAGGCCCATTAACTCCATGCCCCATATCAATGCGTTCAAATGGCATGACTGGTGTGCCTCTGTAGGCATTTCCTATGAACCGGAAAATTTAATTTCGATATACAGCAACGAGCATGCCAGCATCGCCAAGAAGCTGCTGAATAAGGCAAAAGTGCGGGTTGCCAAAGGACAACTCAAGAAACTCCTACTCGATAGAAAAGCCTACAACAGTAGCGAACAGACTATTCAGAACCATCTGGACCACATGCAGGCACAACTGGTTAAGCTACGAAAGGATGCAGAGTCCCTGGGGTTGTTATGAATGAAGCACCGCCAATGGGAACTATTCTTGTCCTTGATGGAGATACCGTTCCGGCGCTGGATATCATCCGCTCTCTCGGCCGCCAGGGAGTCCCCGTAGACATTGCCTCCCATCAGGCCAACTCCATCAGCGGATACTCCAGGTACACCCACAAGGCACACCTTTATCCGCACCCACTGGAGTCAACCGATCAATTTTTAACCTGGCTAGAACAACAACTGGCCAGTAACCGATACCGCCTGATCATTCCCGCCACCGAACGGACCCTGGTTCCCATTGCTCGCCACTTCCAGAGCCACCCCCGAGCTGACTGCATCACCATGCCGGCACTGGACGCCTTGGAAACAGTGCTGGACAAGGCAAAAACCGGACAGCTGGCCATTGATTGCGATGTCCCCCAACCCGCGAGCTGGACCATCAGCCAACTGTCAGAGTTGAATGATCTCGAAGACCAGCTCCATTACCCGGTGGTCGTCAAACCGGGGCGATCTATTTCCGACAACGAAGTTCGTGTTCCGCTGACAGTCCGTTACGCCCACTCCGGGGAAGAGCTGCGCAAACTGGGACATGAATTACTGGGTCACGTGCACCTGGTACTACAGGAGTACTTCACCGGCATTGGCTTGGGCATGGAACTCATTTCCGACAAGGGAGAAATTCTTTATGCCTTTCAGCACCAGCGCATTCACGAGATGCCGCTTACCGGCGGGGGTAGCAGTTATCGTAAGAGTGTGGAAATTGACCCGGAGTTGCTGGAAGCCAGCCGCCGCCTGATAGCCCGACTGAGCTGGCACGGCGTGGCCATGGTGGAATTCAAAAAAAACCCGCAGACCGGGGAGTTTATTCTCATTGAAATCAATGGCCGGTTCTGGGGGTCCCTGCCCCTGGCAACCGCCGCGGGAGCCGATTTCCCCTACCAGCTCTATCAGCTCTACACCAGCGGGACTGTCTCGGCTCTCCAACCGTACCGCCGCGAAGTCTATTGCCGCAAACTCGCCAGTGACCTGGCCTGGCTTGAGGCGGTGATCCGCAAGGATGCCGACACCCGGCTGGTCACAATCCCCAGCACTGGCAGCGCCCTCAAGGACTGGCTGAAAGTATTTTCACTCAAACACTACTTTGATGTGCAATCGCTCGGCGACATCAAACCGGGACTGGTGGACATCGGCCATATTGTCAGAAGCTACGTCGAGCGTATTACCGGTCTTTTCCGTGAGCGCGCATTTCGAAAAAAAATCATTAAGCGCAGCCACCACCAAGCCTTGGCCCAAAAAATAGCGAGCGCGAATAACATCCTGTTTCTCTGCTACGGCAATATCAACCGCAGCGCCATCGCCCACGTGCTGGCGGACGAGATGATTGGAACTGATGGACTGACCTTTCGCTCCGCCGGCTTCCACCCGGAGGAGAATCGGCCAGCGGACTCCAGGATGGTAGCCATCGCCTCCGATCACGGCATTTCAATGAACAGTTTCCGCTCTACCACCCTGACTCAGGAACTGGCTAACTGGGCCGACCTTATCTTTGTGATGGAGGCCACCCATATCAGCCGCCTGGAAACACTCTCTGCACAGGTGGCAGAAAAAGCCTACCTGTTGGGGGGGTTGACCATAGGAGAGGAAGCTGTAGAAATAGCCGATCCCTACAACCAACCCGAGCCGGTTTACCGCTCGACGTACCAGCAAGTGGCCCGATGCATCGAGGGGATGAAAACGTTGATCCCTGCCGATCAAGCGGCTCACCCGGAGCGGGCATTATGACCTGGGGCAGAGATTTCCTGCCCTGGCTGGTTAGCTTGGCGGGGATGGCCGCCCTGCTCTGGCTGTTTTACTGGATGATTGCACCGGGGAAACCGGTCGTAAGAGAATTTATTTACAAACAGACACCCCAGGCTAACCTGGCGATCAGGCTATTCCTCCCCATCGACTGGGCACCACACAACCAGCGCCCGGCTATCCTGTTCTTTTTTGGCGGCGGTTGGATCAGCGGTGGAATTGATCATTTCAAATGGCAGGCTGACGTTCTGGCACGTGAAGGTATGGTGGCCGCACTGGTGGATTACCGGGTAGACAGCCGCCACCACACAACCCCGGATGCAGCGGTAGCCGACGGGTTTGATGCCTTTAGCTGGCTGCTTGAAAACGCCAACCGTTTTGGGGTTGATCCTAAAAGAGTTATTTCCTCAGGCAGTTCGGCCGGCGGCCATATCGCGGCCTGCCTTGCTCTCTGCACACCACCCCGGGGGGCAAAAACACCCGAGGAGCGACCAGCCCTGCTGGTGCTGTTCAATCCGGTGCTGGACCTGACCAACGCCACCCCCGAACTGGAATTCAGCCCCCGGGAACTGGAACTGATTGCCATGATGCCCTCAGAAACCGTGGCCGCTATCTCACCGAACCAGCTTGTAGATAGCCGCACACCACCGAGCCTGCTTATTTTTGGTGATCGCGACCCCCTGACCCAGCAAGGGGAACAGTTTAGTCGCATGGTGGAGGCTGCAGGAGTGGATACACGAACAGAAATTGTTCCGGGGCAGAAACACGGCTTTTTCAATAGAGAGCCATGGCGCAGTCGCACCATGACATTCGTCAAACAGTATCTTCAAGAGCAGAGCTACCTGAGCCAATAGCCAATACTCTGGCAAAGGGCCAAGATAATCGATAGCTGCCTGCACACGACCTATTGGGTTGCGCCACTATCCAACCAGTCGCCAATTGCCTTCAGCTCAACGGTGGTTATGTCCGTCGGATGATCCGATCCAAAATCAATATCGTTAGAGTAAGTATCATCAGTGCGGCCATCGGTGCGACGGTTAGCGGCTTTCCAGTACAGCAGGCTCTCTCTGGCATACATGCTGTTGACATATTTACTGGTATAAGGGCGCTGCAGGCCATAGCGACGCTTTTCCTTATCGGCATCGCTGACCTGTATGCGTTTCTCCACCGGCACAGCCTGCTGAAAGTAATCCCACACCAACTTGTCGTATTGAAATAACGGGACGTCACTAGCGTGACAACTGGAACACCTGGCTTC
This sequence comes from uncultured Porticoccus sp., assembly GCA_947259505.1. GTDB lineage: Bacteria > Pseudomonadota > Gammaproteobacteria > Pseudomonadales > Porticoccaceae > Porticoccus. The sequence continues at coordinate 85,839 of CAMYLT010000004.1, forward strand.
AAAGGTCGGCTTAATATCCCGCTCGTAGGAGGGCACGGGCGTAGCCTTCAGCAGCGGCACGGCGTTAGCAGTAAATGCCATTGATTGCTCATAGGGCCGCCCGACCTTACTGTGAAGGTGGCAGCCCGTGCATACGCGCTTCTCCCCCGGACGCAATGATTGCGGCACCTGATCCCGCTTGATTATTCGTCCGTCTTGATCAACCCCCGCCATGATGTATGGCATCTCACAGGGTAGCTGGGCTTTAAAGGAATTGTCGGCCAGCAACGGTGCATCGCCCAACAGTTTCACACGGTTGCCGACACTATTTCTGAAACCGGCAGTTTTACTGGTATTGGGAAGCAATTGATAAAAGCGTATGGCCGCCAACTCACTGTGAGGCAGGCCATCAATCTCTCCACCATTGTTGGCGCTGGCATGGTAATTGTTGTTAAACCGGTAACCAGTATAATTGTGGGAATCGGTGCTACCCGCATCCGAGCTGGCTATCTGGCAGGTACCGTCACCACTGTTAACAAAATCGGGAGTTTTTACCTCCCTCAGGCGAATAACCCGCGCGCCAAACTCATGCCAAGCGGGATCATCCACAATTTTTTGCAGGTCTTCTGGAGAGCGGCTGGGAATCACAGTGGTTTTATATAGACCCACATTGCAGCCTTTCCGCTCTTTTACATCCAGTTGGTCGGTGGTCCCCGGTACGGTGTAGGTCACCTGAGTGCAGTAACCTCGCCCCACAGTGAGGATCAACTGGTTGTCACTGCCCCCCTCTGGCCACCCTACTTTCCCCAGGTATTTTCCGTCCTTGCCCAATCGGGATGCTGCGTCTTCAGAGGTAGACCAGGTCGCCACACTATAAAGTCCGCGCGGTACAAAGTTGGGTACACCCCCCTCTACTCCAACCGGCTCGGGGGGCCAACAGATTACATCCCCTAACCCCAAGTTATTGCCACGGTAGTAGTTAACTGTACAAATATCGTGGTTGGCTCTCTGCCCGAGAAAATGCAATGCCTTAACCGTCTCACTGCGAGGGTTAGAACCGGTCAGCCTTGTGCGGTGGGCCCCCAGCAGGGCAGTCATGTCGCCGCCTCGGTAATCCATATCCAAAATAGACCAGAAATTACTGGTAGTGCCCGGCCAATTGATGCCGCCGTTAGTCGTGTTGTAGGGGAGATTATGACTCAGCCACTGGGAGCTGTAGGCCACCCGGCCGCTATTAAGCAGGTATGGGTGCAGTGCCGCCGTAACCTCGTGGGGAGTAATGTCCACTGCCTTGCTGCCGTCAGCCGCGGCGATATACAGCCTCGGTTCAGGCGCTTTCGAAGTGCCGATTTTGTTCAGAAATGGGGCAAAGAACCCTCCCCGGTCAGAGCCAAACATGATTCGGCCATCCGGCAGCCATATCGGGCTGATATCGTGAATACCACTGTAATGTGGCCATGGAGTTAAAGACGCTTTTGCGATGTCATATAAATAGATTTGTGCCTCAGAACCCCGATTACACAGTTTTATCGATGGGTACTTCGCAGCTTGAGGCCAGGGATGCTGAAGACAATCTGCGGAGTACACAGAGAAAGCAATTTTTTCGCCATCCAGCGACGGCATGGGATCCAGAGGTACACAGGGCCTCCTGGCTTTGAGGCAGTCATAAATAATCGTCTCTGCACCATCCGGTTTACGCAGCACCAGTTGCCCCGGCGCATTAAAACCACTGAGCTGCCTGGCAACCTCGGGAAGGCTATCCAGAAAATCCCATTTTTCGGATGTATACAAAGATCCATCTCTCAAGGTAACTGAGTGCTTACCGACGGTTCGCGGGACTCGGGTATAGACGAGTGAAAACGGCTCGGGTGTAGCTGGCGGTTTTATTTTGGGTTTCTCAACAGTGTGGGCAAGAGAACTCCCCTGGCAGCCCTCAGGGTTGGCATCGCAGGATACACTTTGTGGCGGTGACTGAGACTTCAAACGCAATGCTTTATATTTTTCCCATAATGCATCATCGGCGACAGACTGCAGAGTGCAGAAAAAAAGGCAAATAACCAACACTGCCTTTGTCAAAGGCATACAGATTGACAGGCAACGTTCTAGTGAATTTCTGTCTTCATGTCGAATGATGGTCATAGTGTCATTGTAGTGAATCGACTACCGAACAAAGTTGCTCAAACCGATGTATCAACGATTGAGGGCATTTTTGACAGATAACCACATTGAATAGAGCCCCCATTTTAGGCTGGGATACGCACCCCAAGCGACCCGTGCCAGCACCCCTGCCGCACGCTTTGAAGTCTGGCGGCTTACTTCCTGAGTAAGCATTTTGGTATTTGAGGATAATGAACGGGCTGCATATCGAATTGCATGCTCTTCACGACAACAAGCTAACAGATGCCAGTACACCGAACTCTCGAGTAAACGCCTGTTCATATCACCCACCGCCTTCGACGCCGATTCACGGTCATGCTTGATAGGCGCATTATGGGTTGAGCAGACATGCGGGCGGAACAGAATACCCTGTGCCTGATCGCACAGGCGCACAAACAGATCGACATCTTCTGCATACCTGGTTTCTTCCCAGAACCCCCCAATTTGTTCCAACAATTTTTTGCGGGCGATTGTGATATTCAGGTGGGCATAGTCCGGAAAGCTCAATATTTGCCCCAGCTTTACCCGATAAACAGGGAGATCATCCACACGATACTCAGGCTTGAGAGTAGCTTCCACGCTGATAAAACTACTTTCGGCAACGACAGTATCCCCGCTCAAAATTCGCTGGTTGGCGAAGTGCAGCTCCGCACCTGTTTTCAGCAATGCCTCAGCCGCCATAGACAAATAGTCTGGCCTGCACCAGTAATCATCATCATCACAGAATGCAATATAGTCTCCCTGGGCTGCCTGGATACCCAGGTTTCTAATCACCGACGGGCCGAGCCGCCGTCCGTCCCGACCATTGACTTCCAGCAATCTGTATTGTTCGCCAAATTCACCAATCATCTGCCGATAACGATCAATCACTTCCGATGATGATCCATCATCAACGACTATGACTTCATATGCACTAAATGTCTGTTCAGCTATACCATCCAGGCAGCGACGCAGCCAATCGACCCGGTTGCGGGTCGGCACGACAATTGAAAACAATGGTTGGCTCACTGACATATAAGTTATCCGTTCTTTTTTACGGCTTAGCAGCCGGGCTATCAGCGTGATAATTTTGAGCAGGCAGGACTTCAGGTGATGAGGGGGTCTGGTGTTCGCTCCCGTCTTTCAACTGCCACATATTCTGGTACCGGTAGTTCAGCAGTACCGCGATCGCGATTAAATGCCAGGGCAGATCGAAATAGGAAAGGCTCAAAAATGCTCCACCAGCCAAGTAAGCAATCAGGCTCACCTGAAGCATGCGCGCCAACACATTGGGTGGCGAGGAAGGATTGTCCTTCGTGCGCCTGATCACCTGCGAAAGGTTCCGCCATGTCAAACCCAGCACCGACAGGAAAAGGATAAGCCCGGGCCAACCGTGGTCAGCCAGCACGGAAAAATAAATACTGTGGGCCACAAACACCCAATCGGGATTGGGTGCATACATGGCGAAACTGGACTTGGACCATGATTGCAAGCCCCCACCCGTAAGTCGGTCATCTGCCACATTAATACTGTATTGCCACGAGTTTAACCGCTGAAGAGAAGAAATATCCTGCTGATAGTTTTTGATGCTATCCATCCGCTCGTGCCAGCTTTCGGGCATAAATGCCGCCAGCAGGGCCAGAAGTAAAACAATGGCGACACCGCTGACTATCTTGGTCTTTGTCTTCAGCCAGAAAAATCCCCCCACAGCCAACATAGCCAGAAGGGCGCCGCGGGACTGAGACCCTACCACCGCCACCAAACTCATGACAATGCTGAATAAAAGGCCATACCGAATCCATCGGTTGGTCGAGATGCGATACAGGTAAACCATCAAGGGGATAACCATTAGTACGGCCACAGCCAACGCGTTGTTTTCCTCAATATTACTCGACGGTGGTCCATATACACGAAATGACCCACCCGTCAACAGAGTAAAAACTCCCCCTTTCACACTAAAAAAGCCAATGGAACCCACAATCACCCAAATCAGCAGATTGAGCTTTTTCTCGTCGGTTATCAGGATCATGGTAATAAGCGTCATAACCTGTACCTTTATAATTTCGGTGTACATGGTCATGGCGGCTTCGGGATTGAGCGCATTAAACGTGGTAATCGCCATCCAGATAATAAACATTATCCAGATGACGACTGTAAGATTTAATGGAACCTTCTGTCTGTCCTTACAAAATAGAAGCGAGATAAACAATGTTACCGCCACAATCATGGCAAAGGGCATGTTATAGGCAAACCCCCAAGTGAGGCGGTGGGGATTCATGTAGCTGATCCACGACCACACCAGTACACCAATATAGGCATGCCGCAGAATAAACGGCAGACTACCGAAGATCATCAAGGTAACCAGAATATCCCTCATGGCGTCCGTCTGCCCTCCCTGTGGAGACAACTTCCCATTTCAGGCCACCTTGCTGATGACATAGCGGAACTTCCCGGATTTCTCAGGCTTGATCTCGTCACAATAATTGAATTCCACCGTGACACCCTGGCCCAGCCGTTGCTTGAAGACATCCTCAATGGCCTGCTCATTGGTAGTAACAAACCCCTCCCCGCGCACGATATCCACTCGGGTCAGCTCCAGGGATTCCTGGGTGATTTTGAATGAGGCGATGCCCGGCAGGTCGCGCAGAATATAAATCAGTGCCAGGCCGTGCATGACCGTACCATCCTGCCCCACCAGGAAATCGGTGGAGCGCCCCTGAATATCGTGCAACACCGGTAGGCCGCGGCCACAAGCGCAACCGCTTGTACTTAGAGTTCCCACGTCACCGGTGCGGTAGCGGACAAACGGGTAGTCGCGGGTGGCCAGGTGGGTGACAACAATTTCACCAGATTGCCCCGGGGGTAGCACATTCCCATCGGCATCGATAATTTCAACGATAATGTCCTCGGCCGTGATATGCATACTGCCGGACGGACACTGATGGGCGATAAAACCGGCATCCCGACCACCATAACCATTGGCTACCGGGCAGCCAAACACCTGCTCAATCTTTTCCCGCTGGTGATCGTATAACCGCTCTGAGGTGACAAATGCCACCCGGATACCGAGACCGGCCAGATCAATGCCACGCTTGTGGCCGTGTTCCGCAATATGTGCCAGGGCCGATGGATATCCAAACAACATGGCGGGTTTTACCCGACAGATGGTATCCACGAATTGATCCAGCTTCGTCTCTGACATCTCGAAAGCCGGCAGTAATTGGGTGCGGAACAGCTTATCCCGCCACTGCTTGACCCGATCCTGGGCACCCAGCTCAATGGGGGACCCCCAGACCACGATTTCCGGATCACCGATATCCACGTCCCACCAGCGGGTGGCCCGCCATTTGGCGGCCACATCGTGACTGACCCTCTGGCTACCAATAAAGAAAATCAACGGTTCACCGCTGGAACCACCGGTATTGAAACGCGCCAGTCCCCGACTATCATCGGCTTTCATCTGTTCAGTATTAGCACGAATTTCTGGTTTACCCATCAATGGCAGACGCTGTAATTCCTGTGTCGAGCTAACGCTTTGCGGTTTGAAATCAAGTGTCTTAAATAATTTTTTGTAGTAGGGAACATGTTGTTCAATATCCAGTAGGAAACCCCTTAACCGGCTGACCTGATTCGCTTCGAGTTCGGCGGCACTCAACCACTGGGACCGCTCCATATCCCGACGCACCCGAACTGTAGAGTGCTTTTTTAGTTTTTCATGAACGGGAAACAGGACTCCCGACACCAACGTTGTGTAAAAACTCATGCACCAGACCTTACCAAGTCATACATTGCCAGCCATTGCTGCTTGACCTCTGGCCAAGCATAAGGCCTGACGGCCTCCAGACCATTATTGATCAATGTGCTACGAAGCGCCTCTTCCCGGGATAAGCGCACGATCTCCTCGGCCATGGCCGCCGCATCACCCGATGGCACCATCAATGCTGTACTGCCATGCTCAACAATATACGGAATTCCGCCCACATTGGTTGTGATGACGGGCACACCGCAAGCGAGAGACTCCAACACCGAATTAGGCATATTGTCTACAGTAGTCGGGTTAACCATGACATCTGCAGCGTGATAAAAATCGACAATTTTCTTGGCATCCAGGCGTCCTGTAAATTTAACGCAGTCCTCTAATGCCAGATCCTTGACCAGCTGTTCGAGCTCGGTCTTTTGAGGACCCGAACCGGCAATGGATAACTGAATTTTCGGTATCTGCCTACGAGCTAACGCCACGGCCTCAATAGCCATACGGATACCGTAGATCGGCTCAAGGTTTCTAGTAATAATCAGTCGAAAAGGACGCTCAGCGTCAAGCTCACCATCATCAACAGCCTGAATAGGAGAAAATCGCTGCAGATTTATAATGTTTGGAATAACAGTCGTATCAATACCAAAATCGGCAAAGATATTTTTCAGATAATCGGAGGGTACAACTATCCGACTTGCACGATTGAGGGTAGGTTTGACATGATCAAACGATTGTTTGAAGTATTTTTCGGCCTCCCCACCTCGGTAGTTCACAATTACCGGCGTTTTTCTCAGGTAACCTAACCAAACAACCGGAGCTGAAAATAATTGCCATGACCAACCTGAATTGGCCATCAGGTGGATCACATCTACTTGACCGGCCAACTTCCAAACTGACCATAGGTAAGGAACCAAGCGGAAAAGAGCCCTCACACCCCGTAACTTTTCGACAAACTTGGGGCGATAAGGTCTATTTGTCTGAACTAAGAAGACATTCAGCTGCTCTTCACGGAGAAGGTTAACCAACTGTCGGGTCTGGGTAGCCATACCACCGGCTGGAGGTGGAAGTGGCCCAACCACCCCAAGACACAAGGGTTTCTCCTCAGAGGAACGGCGTCTCATGACAACAAATTGCCGTATACACCCTTATAATGGCTCACGCTGTTTGACCAATTTCTATCCTGCTCAACGTAGTCCCGACCATTCTGACGCATTTCAGGCCATGACTGTTTATTCTGCAACATTTCAACCACAGCACCAGCCAGATCGCCAGCGCTATCTGCACGGAATAGACAACCATTCTCACCATGACGGATCAATTCCTTGTGCCCGCCAACATCAGAGGCCAATACAAGCTTTCCCTGGGCCATTGCTTCAAGGGGTTTCAGCGGAGTCACTAAATCTGTAAGCCTCATAGAAAGACGTGGGTAGATGAATATCTCCACCAAGTCATAGTAATCTTGAACTTCTGTGTGAGGCACCCGCCCCGTCATCATGACGTAGTCGTCAAGGTTAAGTTCGGCAATTTTCAATTTAATCAACGTTTCCTGAGGGCCACCACCCACTAGTAATAAACGTAAATCAGGACAACTTCTCAGCATTTCCGGCATTGCATCAAGCAAGAGCGGGATGCCCTCGTAGGCATAAAATGAGCCGATAAAACCAAGCACTATTTTGCCATCCAGGCTGAGCGAACTCATCAATTGTGGATCTACTGCCCTACCCGTACTGAAATGTTCGATGTCCACGGCATTTGGGATGACGGTCACCTTCGACCCCGGAATTCCTCGATCAACAATATCCAAGCGCAGTCCTTCGCAAATCGTTGTTACCGCATCAGCCTTGCTAAATACTCGACTTTCCATTGCCCGAGTCAGCCGATAGCGCAATCCAAATTCCTTACTGGTACCATGATCTACAGCGGCATCTTCCCAGAACGCACGGCACTCATAAACCACTGGAAGCCCATATTTTTTGTTGGCCTGTAATGCAGCAAGCCCGTTCAGCGCCGGAGAGTGTGCATGCAAGATATCCGGCTTTTCGAGCTCGATTACCTCAGCAATGCGTTTGGCCAATGTTTGTACTACATGCCACTGATTCAAAACAGGCAACCTGGAAGTCAGGCTCGGTTGGTCCGGCGTTCGATAGAAGCGGAGGCCATCGACCTCTTCAAGAGCAGCTTGGGCATCAATATGTTTCAGGCCCGTAACATGTACGGTATCCCAGCCCAGGGCACGCTGGTGCCTCAGAATATTGCGGGTACGAAAGGTATAACCGCTTTGCAGCGGTATTGAATGATCAAGGATATGTAGAATACGCATAGCCAACTAGAGTCCAAAGTGATCGTTTTTAGTAGTAGCCTCGAACATCAATAGAGACCATAACACGGCACTGTGGTCACGCCGCCCCGACAAATGCTGCCCCACCAACTGCTCAAGATAAGACTGATTAAACAGACCTGTCTCCGCCAGCCCCCCTTCAGTGATAGAACTACGCAGTCGGCTTTTGAGTGGTCCACGGAACCAGTTTGCCAACGGCACACCAAAACCCATTTTTGGCCTATAGAGCACATCATTAGGCAAATGAGGTTCCAGAGTTTTCTTTAGAACGTATTTACCTTCTCCACCCTTCAGTTTAATACCAGAAGGCAACCCCGATACCCATTCCATCAATTTATGATCCAACAGAGGTACTCGCACTTCGAGAGCGTGAGCCATGCTGGCTCGATCTACTTTGGTCAGAATATCTCCAACCAAATAGGTTTTCATATCCAGATATTGTATCAATGAAAGAGGGTCATCAGTGGGTGAACGATCAGCGTAATACTTAAACACCTCTATAGCCTGATAGCCCTGTATCTCTTTCTTCAATCCATCACTAAAAAGGCGCTGCCGTTGATCGTCTTTCGCCAGAGATACCGAATGGAGATAGGCTTCAACAGAATTTCTGGCAAGGGACTGAAAGGTACTTTTAGCACGAAAAACCTTGGGTGCCCAATCAGCCTTCGGGTACACACGACCCAGCGCGCCGAATACCGGCTTCCGTAGGCCCAAGGGCAGAGATGAGCGTAATTTTTCTTCATTCATATGCCAGCGGTAGCGCCGGTACCCGGCAAAGCTCTCATCACCACCATCACCAGACAGTGCCACTGTCACCCTTTGCTTCGCCAACTGGCAAACACGATATGTTGGTATCGCGGAACTATCTGCATAAGGCTCGTCATAAAGGCTGGCAAGGATATCCAGCAGGTCAAAATCATCACTGTCTACCGTTTGCTCGAAATGATTGGTGTGGTAGCGCTCGGCCACCATGCGGGCAAATTCTGTCTCGTTAAACTGCTTAACATCAAAGCCTATCGCGCAGGTATTAACTGGATCCGGTTGCAGACCCGCCATCATGGCGACCACGGCACTTGAATCTACGCCGCCAGACAGGAAAGCACCCAAAGGAACCTCTGCCACCATCCGGACATCCACCGCTTCCCGCATGCGCTCAAGTAACTCTCTGCAGGTATCCTCCTCCGAGCCTGTCTGGACTGGGGAGAAAGGGATATCCCAATATTCCACAGAGCGAGGAACAGGTTGCCCGCGTTTTATCAAAAGCGTATGCCCTGGAGGTAACTTATAGACATCTCTATAGATTGTCTTTGGCTCAGGGATATAACCCAGTGCAAAGTAATCTTCTACAGCTTGAGGATTAAGCGCACGAGGAAGGAGAGGATGCGCTTTCAATACTTTCAGCTCTGAGCCAAACACCAACTGATTATCAGGTAACACCGCATAGAACAACGGCTTAATCCCAAACCGATCTCTGGCAAGGAACAGGGTTTGTTCACGACGATCATACAGGGCAAATGCAAACATACCCCGAAAATGATCTACACAATGCTCGCCCCATTCCTGCCAGGCATAAAGGATCACCTCTGTATCGCAGCGGGTGCGAAACCGATAACCCTTTTCTATAAGCTGTTTGGACAGAGTTCTAAAGTTGTAAATTTCGCCATTAAAGACCACACAAAGATTGCCATCCTCACTATGCATCGGCTGCTGGCCAGATGACAGATCGATAATGGACAATCGTCTATGTGCCAAGGCAATACCAGGCTCTAGGTGTTGCCCGCCCTCATCGGGACCACGATGGAATTGTGACTGGTTCATGGCACCAAGCAAGTCACCATCCAGTTCCCGACGACCGGTTAAATCAAAAATTCCTGCTATACCACACATGTATTAATTGCCCTGGACTCTGTTATCGGTAGTTTCATGCTGGCGAATACCGAGCACTTCATCGTAGACACTCAGGTACTCAGCCACCGCTCTATCCCAGTTAAAAGTTTCCCGGACTAGCTCAAGTCCTCGTCGCCCCATACTTTGGCGTAATTCATCATCGGCCAAAAGTTGAGCAATAACTCCTGCAAGTTCTGCGGCATGATTGACAGAGACCAACCGACCATTGTGATTTTCCATAATCAGCTCTGGGTTTCCGCCCACTCGTGTAGCTACCACAGGCAAGCCAGTGGCCATTGCCTCAAGCACTGTATTGGAAATACCCTCTGCCAGTGATGGCAATACAAAGATGTCCATCAACTGTAACAACTCTGGAATATCTTCCCGATCACCAGTCATCCAGACCAATTCGGACAACCCCATATCCCGAACACGATCAGACAACGACTGGAACAATGGCCCATCTCCTACCAGAATCAGTCTCAAGGTCTCCCTTAACTGCGGCGTGGCCGTTAACAGATGATTAAATGCTTCGATTAGCATGCCCTGATTTTTAACCTCAGCAAGCCGACCCACAGTACCCACCACAACTGTTTTCGGAGAGAGAAAACTTGAGGAGGGCAGGCAACTATTTTCTAGTATTAACTGACATGGTTTAAATTTCTTGGTGTCCACACCATTGTAGATCTGCCTCAACTTATGATCCGGCACATTAATGGTATGCTTTAGCCAAGACTGGAGGTCTTTGCTTACAGCAATATAACGATGGATAAATGGTTTTAATGCCTTTCGCAAAAGGTTATATTTTTTATTTGTACCATCAAGATCCTGAATATCCCGCCCATGCTCACCGTGAACCCGCTTAAGACCCGCAATAGGTAATGTCACCAACTGCATTTCCAGGCTGGCAAGATTGCGAGTATGAACTAGTGCGGGACGAAGCCGACGAAGCACTTTCCATAACCGTCGGTATACCCCAAAATCTTGGCCGGGCTGCTTGTGTAGCTCAATCACTTCTACGCCAGGTACAATTATTCTACTGGCGAAATCATCGGCACCGGTAAGGCAGATAATTGCGTGGCGGTAGCGATCTGCTGGAGCGCGGTTGATGATATTAATCAAACCATTTTCTAACCCACCAGTACCCAAAGCGTAAATGATGTGAGCGACGAGTGGTGGCTGGCTCATCGACTCCTGGCCTCAACCAGTCCTTCATCCAATAATGACTCAAGTTGTGGGAGCATATTTGTCACAAAATCATCCAACACTAAAGCAGCGGCGTGTTTTCCCAGTTGGGCATCACCAGAAGGAATAGGCGCGGAGACGGTGATAATTGCCGCATCACGCCGACCATCAAGCAATAAGCTCATCACCTCCCAGATTTTGGCCATGTACTTATTATCCGTGTAATAACTGCCTACCCGATACCATTGCCACACCAATAATGCCTGACCGGGTCCCTTTAATACTGCCTGTGTAACGTCAGTAGGTAGTGCATTATCCTGCAATCCTGTTGCCTGCTCTTTAGAGGCAACCCGCCAGTATCGAACATCGCTGTTGAATAACCGGTTCCTAGCGTTGACGACCTCTGCACCCTGCTTCTGCTCATGGTAATGGGCGACACTGAGACTTACTTGAGGCTTCCTTTTTCCATCATCCTCGTAGGTGTAAAACTGGTTAATATGGCCATCTGCCCCATGTGAAGAGGGGTACCAGTCCCAGCCTCGATTCCCTGTCAGCTGCCAATGTTCAAGGCTATCTGGAGAAGCTAGCTCCCCAAAAGATCCTGCTTGGTAAGCGTGGTTTATTCCGTAGCCCCAAGCCGGCCATAGGACCCCGACTACAAGCGCCAGAATGAGCGATGAAATCAACTTTGCTGCATTCCTATTTACACGCCCAGCTGGGCTCTGAGCGACTACAATATGTTCATCAGGGACCTCGTCGGGATCGCGCCAGCGTGAGCCTATCAAAAAAAGTAGGAACATTATCAGACCGAAAAAGACCCACCCATAAATCAAATGATCCACACCAACCGCTAACTTCATGTCGCTGAAATGCCCAATCATCACTATCATGTAAGCCCTGAGGCCGTTAGCGATGATAGGCACAATGGCGGATACAAGAATAAACGCCAACCTTTTCCAATTGTTTGTGTAATTGATATATGCAAACAGGCAGCCCAGTGTCAGTGATGCAATCAAGTAACGGATACCACTACAAGCTTCCACTACAGACCAATTACCACTCGGCAGCGAAATAAACATGCCATCCCTATAAACGGGGATACCGGTCAGTTTGACTAATAGGGTTGTTACAGATGCCGTGTATTCCATCAACGAAGGAACCAACTCCTCTCCCATAGGCACTGCAAGAAACAAGAACGATAAGGGGAACATTAAAGTCCGAGAAATAGTTGCTCCCATGACCAGCACGAATGCCGAAACTATCATGGCAACCAGAGCCAACTGCTGAACCACAAGCACATCCACAAGATTGCCTAACAGCCAGACAAAACCTGCAATGGTCAGAGGAAACAAGGCGGGATAAAACGTCTCCGGACAAAAGTGCATCCAGAAGCTCCGTCTGCGCCAGATTAACCAGGCAACCATCGGCACAATAACCATCCCGTGCGCATAAGTTTCGGAGCGAATCCACGTTTCAACCATACGCCAAGCCGTCTGATGAAACAGACCCAAGAATGCGACCAGCAGAAACAGGGAGCACAAAGGAACCAGTAACAATCCCGGATTGTCGGGTTCGACGTTGTCATCGAATAGAGTTGCTTTTTGATCATCCATTGTGGACACTGGGGCCCCCAGGACAGTGGCCTGATTCCAACCACCGCTTAACTGTCGGGAGATTATCTTCCCAACTGAAGTCAATCATGACTTTATGTCGTGCCAAGCGACCCATTTCTTCAGAATTCTCCTCTAGGACCAGCTGAATCTGGTTAACCCAGGCACTTTTATCATCGCAAAGCAATACATGCTTACGGTGCTCAGCGTCAATTCCCTCAAGAGCTTGGGGAGAAACAATTACTGTTTTCGCCATGGCCATGGCTTCCAGCACCTTATTTTGGATACCCCTGGCAACCCGAATTGGCACCACTGCGGCTTTGGCATATTTCAGGTAGGGACGAACATCTGGCACTCTACCGGTGACAATGACACCAGGAATTTTTGCCAACTGGCTAACTGTCTCGACAGGATTGCTGCCCACGATATAAAACCGAAGTTTGTTATTAGACATCCGTAGAATGGGGAAAACTTCCTTAGCAAACCAGCTGACAGCTTCTACATTCGGCCAATAATCCATGGCTCCAGTAAAAACCAGAGGTTTTTCATGTGCATCATAAGGGGTAGCGAGCTGAATATCTGGGGAGAAATAACTCGTATCCACCCCGTTGTTATAAAAACCAACTTTTCCTGCAATCTCTGGAGATAAAGACTTAAAAAGGTCCGCCTCTGCTAAAGAAACAAATAGGCTTGCATCAAACTCTTCTGCAACTATTTTTTCATACGCCAGCAATTTTTTTGCTTCACGACGATAAATCCAGCTAAGCGGAAAAGTCTTCTTAGTAGAATATTGGCGCCATTTGTCCGAATCGATATCGACAAAGTCGATAATTTTTCGTTCACCGTGCCATGCCTCGCCTGAAATATACTGGGCCATCGCAGAAGAGTAGATAACTGCTCGCTGGATATTGTGCCGGTTCAATTGCTCGTTAACCCAGCAGGCAAGCTCTTTACTGAAGAAATAGGGCAGCGTTAAGGCTACACCGGACATCAGCCCCGTCAGGCTTTTTATTTTAGCGTTTCGCTGATTGAGCCTTACAAAGCAGCATTCCTCACAAAAGGCACGCACCTGTGCTTGATACTGCCAATCTTCGGGATCATCTATAAAGGTTCCCAAATAAACACGATAATGCTCACTTAAATATTTTAATAACTGATAGGAGCGGATCTTATCGCCCTTATTAGGAGGAAAGGGGATACGGTGGGATAGAAATAGTAGAGCCGGTTTCATGGGCTTTTTCATTACCCCAGGCTTTTAGCCAAGTAGGGGCCAATTCTGTTGGCCACGGCCAAAGGTAATTTTTTCCATGCTCGAATAAACAACTGGTACTTGGGATTTAGCGGATTAATGTCCGGCACAGATGTCGACCTCACCAAGTGGTATTCATAATAGAGCGGCTCGGGGGTAAAGCCCCAGTGTTTTTTAAAGTGGTAAGGCCCGCTATCATTTTTGCTGCGTCCAAAGTCAAAAACTTCGATTCCTTGCTCAGCAGAACGGCGCATTAATTCCCAATACATGAAGTCATTCACTCCTTTGATATACCGTGCATCAGCAATGCTCCCTCCATAGTAGGGCAACACTTCATTTCGAAAATGAAAACTGACAACTCCAGCCACATCTCGGCCTTCATGGCTAATCATTAGTACGCCGCAATCCTTGCCAAAAACTTGCTGTAAAAGAGAAAAATATTTTTTTGAAAAAACTGGTGTTCCTAGATTTCTGACACTCTCGGAGTAAATACGGTAGACACGATCCCAGTGGTCTCCAGGCTCACTCACCAAACCATTTTTAATACCTTTGCGCACCATGGTTCGCTGCTTACTCGGTATCGCTTGCATGTTTATATCAGGATCAGGGGAAATGCTGCGACGAAATGTCGAGTAGAGATTCTTGGTCGGCCAACCCTGACCTGATTCAGCCTGATTGCGTAGCTCAAGTGCATCGACTCCCAACGTTTGAGCTAGACGGCAAGCAGCATCTCTAAGTGCCGCAGCGACTTCCTCATTGTCCGACACGATACCGCCATAAACACAAAAAGGGGCTGATACCAGATTATTGCCAAATAACAAACTCTTATTCTGTGCAAGAGGTAAAACTCCCTCTATTTGGCCATTTCTTTCTGCAAATAAAAAAAATGTCTTGTGGCCAAAGGCGTTACTTAACACGGTGCGCCATCCGGCACGATGAAAAAAATTCCCCGACGGGGAGTTCAGAACATATTCATCCCAACGAACGTAGTCTTTATCAGTAAGCTGTTTTATTGTGAGCGTCATGCCGTCCCCATTGGTTTTCCCTCACCCCATTTTTACTGTTTGCCAAAAATATCTCATCTACCCGCCCCCAGTGGAAATCGTCTGTTAGACGCTCCAATCGGTGATACATTTTCTCTAGATTAAGATAATGACGGAATTTAGCCTTACCACTAGCCCCCTCAACACGGGGCTGCTCAGGATCAATCTCCCAGGGGTGAAAATAGAAGATACAAGGCTCACCATCCTCTTTGTTTACCCGAGATAGAGCCCAGCGGGTAAAGCGGTATGGGAAAAGGCGGAACCAGCCACCGCCTCCGCAATTAATATTCCTACCGACGATGGGGATAGTTGTAATCGGAATTTCCAGCAACCGGCTCTCAGCAGCTCGAAAAGCAAATCGGGGAGCATCAGGGATTCCGTACAGGTCATGCTTGATTGGCACGATACTGGAGCTATATTGATAACCAGCATCAGCCAAGCAATCAAGCGCCCAAAGATTACCACTAGAAATGGAATAACTCGCAGCACGATACCCCAATACAGGGACTCCAGAGATATCCTCAAGCAAGTGCCGAGTAGCAGTGATATCTGCCTTGAAAGTTTGCCGATCCTGCTGACAAACCCGAACATGCTCCCATCCATGGCTGGCTAATTCATGGCCCTGATCGACAATTCCCCTTACCATGCTTTTATAGCGTTCGGCAATCCACCCAAGAGTAAAGAAGGTTGCCTTGATATTTTTTCTCTCGAACAGCTCCAGGATTCTTTCTACATTGGCTTCGACCCGACAGGGAATTACATCCCACTGAGACTTATCCACGCAATTCTCGAATGCAGAAACCTGAAAATAATCTTCCACATCCACCGTCATGGCATTACAAACAGAGCGCGTTGACCCAATCATTGCTCTCGACTCTGAAACCAAACTCGGATGGTTTCGACAATTCGTTCAGCAGCACAGCCATCCCAAAGATCAGGTACGCGGCCCGACTTTCCACCGGTTGCCATTATATTCCTAACACATTGACGTATCTTCTTTGGATCAGTGCCCACAATTGTATTGGTACCTTGATCCACGGTAATTGGTCTCTCGGTATTTTCGCGCAATGTGATACATGGTACTCCTAAGGCGGTTGTTTCTTCCTGAATACCACCCGAATCTGTTAGTACCAATCTAGCTTCTTTCATCATGCCGAGCATTTCCAGATAGCTTAGAGGTGAGACCATTTGAAAAGCAGTGCCGTCAAGCAACGAGTCCAACCCTGTTTCAAGTATTCGCTGACGCGTTCTCGGATGAACAGGAAAAATCAGTGGAATATCCGTACTTATTTCTGCTAATACACGCAAGAGTTTTTCTAAAACTTTTTGGTGATCAACATTGGCTGGGCGGTGCAACGTTACCAAGCCATACCCTCTGGAAAAATCGATACCGAACTTGCTCTCCACATGAGCACTAATTGTTGTGGCTGCGGGAACTGCATCAGATAAATTAAACCGGAGAGTGTCAATCATGACATTACCAACGAAATGGATACACCCATCATCGATACCCTCCTTCTTGAGATTGGAAGCAGCTGAATACTCTGTGGTAAACAACAAATCAGAGATCTGATCTGTTAGAACACGATTGATCTCCTCCGGCATTGAGCGATCACCACTACGCAAGCCCGCCTCGACATGAATGACCGGAATTCCTTTTTTGACTGCCACGAGAGCACAAGCTATCGTGGAATTAACATCCCCTACCACTAATATGGCATCAGGCTGATAATCATCAAGTACCGGCTCAAAACGCCTCATGATTTCTGCAGTTTGAACCGCATGAGAGCCAGAACCAACGCCTAGGTCTACATCAGGTTCCGGGATGTTTAATTGATCAAAAAAGGAGGCTTTCATAGCAACATCGTAATGTTGCCCTGTGTGGAGCAATTTACCCGAAAGACCCGATTTACCATGGTTTAAAGCCCGCATAATCGGGGCTATTTTCATGAAATTTGGCCGAGCTCCTACAACACAGAGAATCTCCGCTGACTTGGGTAACCTAGCCATAAACAATATGCCCTAAAAGTCGATGGATAGGTTCACACTCACCCGATTTTCTTTGTAATTATCGCTGGGAAGCTCCGAATCACGATCTGAGAAACTATAAGCCAGCCCCACTGAAGTTTTTGGGGTCAGCTGTCGATCAAGGCTCAAATAAAATCTAGAGGTGTCAGCCTGATCTCCAGCAGTACTTTCCCTCTCATCCCAGGTTATACGAGATGTCGCAGAAAGCTTCGACGACAGGTCTCGACTCAACCTGATCCCGGTTGTAGTAAAAGTTTGATCGCCATCAACATCTTCACGAATCTGTTTTGACTCCTTAAAGAAGAGCGTCAAGCTGGTGCGGCGGCCTTTCAATGTCCACGAGCTATCAAACAGCTCATTGGTAAAAATTCCTTGATCCCTAAAGGTAACATTGTCGGTTAAAAAAAGAGGCTCGCCTGTTATGGGATCAACCAAATCACCAAACACGTCTTGATTAGCAAAAAAATCGGCGTTACGTCGTTCAGAACGAGTATCTGTTAATGTACGAGAATAGCTCACAGAAACCACAGAATGCCTAACTTGATAAGTTAACTTTAACCTGGGTGTCGTACTGTAAAAATGCTGTCCGTAGCCTAAATCAACAGATGCACGCTTGTTGGGAGTCCACAAAACACCCACATCCCAGAACTGGTCATCCGTGTCTTCGTTATTATAGGTTTGGTAATCGTTCCACTCTTGCCCAAGCGTACCGCTTAGCTGCCATTTTCGATCAAACCGATACCCAACTTTAATACTGCTTGAATAACGCTCACTGTCTGCATTCTGATTGAGATACCCGCCGCCATCAAACTTGGTTTTTTTATAGTCACTAGTCAAGCCCCAGTTGATGCGACCGAACTCTGGGCCGCTGTTCAACGTGAGGACTACCGAATTTTGGGTGCTATCGGATAATTCATCACTCTTGTTTATCTGATCATCAAAGGTGTAACGCAATTTGAGATCGGCAAATTGGGCAAAGCGATGAACAACAAAAGGACTCACACTATAGTCGTACGTCGTGGTAGTGTTTTCGGTTTTATTTAGGGAGCTGTTACCCGCAGCACCAAAGGGGTCTATCTGAGACTGATTTGAGTAGATATCTCCTTCTAAAAAGAAGAAATCTTCAAGCAACTCAACACTACCATCACCACGAATTCTGGGGTTCAATGCATCCGCACCTCCACCCAAATCATTGAACTCGAACGCAGCCCTCATGGACATATTGGCACGTCGCCCTTTACCTTCAACATCAAAACCAGGTCTTATTACACTGATAAAATCACTGTCTTCACCACTTTCTTGTAGTTTTATATTATCTGTGTAGATCTCACTAAAAACGACATTACTCTTGGCTTTCCACTCCCCAGCATTACCCGATGAAGCATAGAGCGCCAACAACACAACAACTACCGCCTTGCCACTACGCTGGGAAAACATCCATAAAAAAGCACCCATTCTAGACACCACCCGCTCGGGTTCTATCTGAGCCGTAACCATAACCATAACCATAACCGTACCCATGGGTATATTGATCCCATGGATATTTTCTGGCCTTATTCAACACCAGCCCGATGATCTTGTCGTCACTAATCTGAGAAACAGCTTGCTTAACCATCTCAGGTGCTGTCTTCTCCGCCTCAACAACAAACATTACCTGCCCCATGAAACCGGCCAAGACACCCGCCTCACTTGTTTGCAAAAAAGGAGGAGAATCGAAAATAATGACCCGATCAGAATAACGTAATGACAGCTCCGCCATGAGGAGATGCATACGCTCACTAGCAAGCAACTCTGTAGAACGCTCATGGGGAATACCTGCCGGAATAATTCGCACGTTAGGCAAATTGGTTCTCAGCAAAACGTCCTCGACACCCAGATCATCTCGTTCCAGCAAATCAACCAGTCCTAGCTTGTTATCAGGGATTCCTAGCAACCTACCTGCGCTTGATTTAGCAATGTCTGCATCGACAAACAGTACTGTCTTGTTTTTTTCCAGGGAGATACTCAACATGAGATTGATAGCGGAGAACGTCTTTCCCTCGCCCTCAAATGAGCTGGTTACCATTATCAAATTGGCATTCTCTGCCTCATCCGCAACATTGCCATCAATATTTTTCAACAAAGGTCGTTTGATCGCTCGATATTCTTCCGCAATACTGCTGCGGGGCTTTTCCGGCGAAACAAAGCCCATTTCATCCAGCCGGGAAAAGGGCAAAATTATATCTGGCGGCAAGTCACAGGCCGCCTCTCTCGGCAAACCTGCAGAATAGCCTAGAGGCGGCCCTTTGCGAGAAGACACCGAGCCCGATACACTTATCGCAGATGTTTCAGGTACTGAAGACTTACCCTCTGCAGGCTCTTTTACCGCCAGTTTTTCTACAGCTTTTTCTATCGTGCTCATAGTGAGCCACATATGAGACAAAGCCCATCCACTAACAACCCAAATACACCTGATGCAATCATACCAACCCCCATTGCTGGGTTAGGTTAACCCCTGCATAAGCAGCAAGGAGAAAGAAAAACAATCCTAAAAACTGCAATCTGTTGATCAAAGTCGCTCGTCGCTGTACCGGAGTGGGGATATACATGACACAACCCAAAACCGGCAAGCCCGTAATGCCACCAAGGCGACGGCGATCTGATACAACCGGTTTAAGCAAGGAAAGCAGAAGCGATATACCAACACCGATCATCAATGAAGCAGCAAGCACGCCAGAGTTGAGGAGCAATTTATTTGGCTTGTTTGGACGAAGGGGAACAAACGGAGGATCAACCACCTTGAACACCAGGTCATTCGCCTGTTGCTCTACATCTTCAGATATATAGGCAGACTCCCGGCGCTCAAGTAGCTCGGTATGCTGCTGTGAGACCACCTCGTAGTCACGATTAAGTTGCACCAATTCAGCCTCTATGACCGGAATTTTATCCACCATATTATCAAGCTCATCTGCACGGCGTTGGTATTCCGTTACCCTCACTCGCAACTCGGCAACATTTGCCTCCGACTCTGCAAGCATTGCGCGCATCTGCTGATAGACCGGGCTGGCATTCAACCCAGACAAATCGGACGTATCACCTGACATAGCCTCTTCAATTGCCGCCTTCCTCTCTTGATCCAGCTCCGCAATAAGGTTTTTTATTTGCACAACCTCAGGGTGACGATCAGTATACTTCGAGAGCAATTCATCCATTTTTGCTTTAAGGGAATTAATTCTACCGTCAATGGCCGACTCTCCTTGGGGGCCACCACTAGCCAGGAAAACTGGCTGCTCTCCAGATAACTGACGCTTCAACTCATCTCGCCGATTCTGCATTTCTCTAAGCTGCAGGCTAGCCTCACTCAATTGCTGCTTAGCTGCAACCAGTCGCTGATAATAGCCCCCCCCCTCACCAGGCAGAACGCCTGCATGCTTCTGCTTGAAACTGGCCAGTGCGGCTTCAGCCTCGGTCAAGCGCCTTTCATACTCAGCAATCTGTTTATCGAGAAAAGTCTGGGCACTACTGGAATCCCCTCTTTTTTCACCAACAGCACTTTCAACAAATACCGTTATAAGCGCCTGCACAACCTTTTTGGCAAGTTCACGATCCTTGTGATAGAAGGAGACCGAATACAAAGAAGAGTTACGCCTATCCCCAGACAAATTGATAGCCTTCCTTAGGCTTGATGAAAGGGCCTCCTTTTGAGCCTCTGTCTGCGCACGTAAATCCATATCAGTCATTCGCATCAGCTTTTCTAGGTTGGGCCTACTCAGCAACGTCCTACTGAGCAGCTCCACTCGCTGATTAATATCAGGCTGAATGGCCAACCCTCTCAAAAGAGGACGCAAGATACTATTGGTATCGACATGTATACGAGCAGTCGCCACAAACTGATC
Organism: uncultured Porticoccus sp.; assembly: GCA_947259505.1. GTDB lineage: Bacteria > Pseudomonadota > Gammaproteobacteria > Pseudomonadales > Porticoccaceae > Porticoccus. The sequence continues at coordinate 106,923 of CAMYLT010000004.1, forward strand.
AGGCACCTGTGAAGCCCAAAACCAACCACAGATAGCAACCAACCAAGCAACTACCAAGCCGGCCCATCTGAAGCGCCACATACCAGAAAGGTAGCCAAAAAGGTGAGCCAGCATCTCTTGCATAGTCGATTCGTCCTTAAATACAAGTTAAGAATAGATTGATCGACTTAAAACCAAGCTTCCGGAATGATGATGATATCGCCAGGGAATAAAGCAATATTCGCAGATATCTGGCCGTCTTTAAGCAAGTCCTCCAGTCTCAAACCGTAAGTGTTTTGGTCTCCACCAAAGTTGCGCACTAACACAGCCTTGTTACCATCGGCAAATTCCGTCAAACCACCCACCTCAACCATCAAATCAAGCAAGGTCATGTGTTTCCTGTAAGGGATATTGGTCGCCTCGGCAGCCTCACCAACCACCCTCACCTGCTGAGTAGGAACACCTTGGAAATCATCGACAATCACACTAACAACTGCGCTCTTTACATATTCCGAATAGGCAGCCTCAATATCACGAGCAAGCTCAGAAGGCGTCTTGCCGCTAGCCTCAATATTCTCGACAAGCCTCGTGCTAATTTTACCGTCAGGACGAACTTTGACACCGTCAATAGTTAACTCTTCATTACCCCAGACGAACACCTCCATGCTGTCCCCTGGCCCAATAACGTAGGTATAATCAACCTGCATATTGCGCTGATCCTCAGGAACCTGAGGAGGGGCTGACGAAGCACAACCAGAAAGGACCAAAACAGCCACGCCAGCAGTAATTGCGCAACAACTTTTAGAAAACACAGAAATAAAACCAGACACGATTCAGCTCCTCCCTTGAGTGCTTCGAGTACAAATCGTCGGCGAGTGTAACACGCGCCCAAAACCATTGACCAGCAGCCGAAAAACACGAAATCAGCCCCAAACCAACGTCGATTCTAGCAGTATTACCTCTATTTTTTACGCCGCTCACTCCCAAAGATTGCCCGCTTATTCCAAAGAAGGACAAAACGACCTCTCTGAAAAACATTTTTACTGGTATGATGCCTCAGAAATGATTGCGTCTAGTTAGGAGCAAAATATAAACCGCACTTCGGAGTTCTAGAGTCCCCCAGCACAACGCGATCCCAAGCCGGTTGAAAATAAATAATATTTAGCTGCACCAACATCCGAAGACCTCCCAAAAAGGCACCTAAAGGACACCTGCATACCAGCAGGCTCAGATGGCAACCACGCAACGGAAAAGGTTGAATTCAGAAAATGACTAAAACAGATTTCCGAGACCTCTCCACCGGTTACAAGATATTGGTAATAGTCGAACTCTGCCTTTATATAGGCGCTATGTTCCTTTCGCTCTTCGCCAATGAAAAGCTCGGATGGCCAGCACAAGAACCGATGCCCGCTAACATTAGGGCCATTTACGCCATTATCTTTTCTCTCCTAATCTTGCTGACATCGTTATCCTTGGGCCTTTACAACCCCAGAATGCGCGAAAATTACCGCAGCATTTTCCGCAGACTGGTAATTGCCATCGTCATGGGGTCAGCAGAATTTATCCTTCTTATGCTGATAGCCATCAACACGCAGCCATTCACCACAGAAGTCATGATGACTGCCGCCTTGATTGGGCTCATCCTGACCAGCCTGGTCCGGTTCACCATCATGCAACTTGACCTTCTCGGCTTTAACAAGGCACATGTGCTCGTACTTGGCTCTGGAGAAAGAGCCTCTATCATTGAACGCAGAATGCGCCGAAAAGTTGATCGACACGGCTTCACCCTCAAAGGGTTTGTCGTTATGTCAGGAGATTCCAGCGAGGGTATAAAAAGAGAAAAACGCATCTCAATAGAAAATGGTGCACTTCTATCTTATGTACTGGAAAACAACATCGATGAGATAGTTGTAGCCTGCGATGAAAGACGAAACAACCTCCCGGTTGACGAGCTTTTTGCCTGCAAAATACGCGGCATTAACATTATCGATATTCTCGACTTTATTGAGAGAGAAACGGGGCAGATTGCTGTAAACCTCATTTATCCCAGCTGGGTAATCTACTCAAATGGATTCGCATCAATCCACTACCTTCGCAATGCTCTAGACTGGCTGTTCAATGCGGCAATGGCGGTAACCATGATGTTATTTTTGTGGCCAATCATGCTAATAACCGCGCTCATCATCAAAATAGAAGATGGCATTAATGCGCCAATTTTCTATTACCAGGAAAGAGTAGGGCTTGATGGCAGAATTTTCAGCATCGTCAAATTCCGCAGCATGCGCACCGACGCAGAGACTAATGGCGCAGTATGGGCATCTTTAAACGACAAGCGAACAACACGAATCGGTAACTTTATACGCAAGTACCGGATTGACGAATTACCTCAAATCTACAATGTATTGAAAGGTGAGATGGGCTTTGTAGGGCCCAGACCAGAAAGACCGGAATTCGTGCAAGACCTAATTAGGGCAATACCTTATTACAACGAGCGACATAACGTAAAACCTGGACTCACCGGCTGGGCGCAATTAAAATATCCTTACGGTGCGACTGAAGAGGATTCCCTGGAAAAACTCAAATACGACCTGTATTACATAAAGCATCGCAGCTTTCTACTTGACCTAAACATCCTCATTCGTACAGTCGAAGTTGTTTTGTTCGGCAAAGGACGCTAACTTGGTACTTTACGAACAAAGTCTGTCAAGATCGTATTTTGTATTTTTCGAGGAAGTTATAAAGCGTTGGCCGAGTGACGCCCAGTAGTTTTGCCGCTTCAGAAACATTATCGTCTGCATTCAGCATAGCCCGTTGAATAGCCTGTTTTTCAGCGCTCTCTCTGACTTGCCGAAGATTAAAGGGTGCAACCTCATCATCTGCCGCCGACAGCTCAAGATCCCCCAAAGTAATATATACATTGTCCGCCATGATAATGGCTCGCTTTATCCGACTTTCTAGCTCCCTGACATTTCCCGGCCAATCATAAGCCTCTATGGCCCGGACAGATTGCTTGTCAAACCCTTTTATAGACTTGCCAAACTCTTTGTTGAATCGCGCCAGAAAAACCTTTGCCAACAACAACGCATCGTCCTTTCTCTCTTTCAATGAGGGTATCTGGATAGTAATTTCACTGATCCTGTAGTAGAGGTCTTCTCTGAACCGCCCCTCTTCGATAAATTTAGTGAGATCCTGGTGTGTTGCACAAATAATGCGAGCATCTATAGGGATCTCAACCCTCCCCCCGACTCGCTCTATAACCCTTTCCTGAAGAAAACGTAATAGTTTTGCCTGCAACTCAAGGGGCAGATCTCCAATCTCATCAAGAAATAGCGTACCCCCGTGCGCATATTCGATCTTCCCTTGAGTCTGCTTCACTGCGCCGGTAAACGCTCCTTTTTCGTAGCCAAATAACTCACTCTCCAAGAGGTTCTCTGGAATTGCGGCACAGTTGATAGCGACCATTTTCTGGCTAGCCCTTGGACTTAACTCATGCAACGCACGTGCAACAATCTCCTTCCCTGTTCCACTCGCCCCCAAAAGCAATGTGGTTATATCAGAAGGTGCAACCTTTTCCACGGTTCGACAAACCTTCAACATTTCTGGGCTTGCAGCTATCACCCCCCTCAGAGAGGAACCCTCCCCCTTCTCCTGCAACCGCCGATTCTCCAACTCAAGCTCGCACACTTTATATGCGCGCTCCACAATTAAAGTGAGAATCTCAGGGTCCACCGGCTTCTGATAGAAATCATAGGCACCCAGCCCTATCGCCTTTACAGCATTGGCCCTGTCATCATCTCCGGTCACAACAATGATTTTAGTTTCGGGAGACATGGACAAAATTTCAGTCAGAGTCGCCAATCCTTCTGAGACCCCACCTGGATCTGGGGGCAAACCTAGATCAAGCAAGGCGACCCCAGGATTATGACGACGTAGCTGCGCGATCGCATTTTCCCTATCTCCCGCCACCACCACATCATAACCGTCAAAACACCAACGAAGCTGACTCTGCAGGCCAGCATCATCCTCAACAATCAGCAATCGCCTCTTTGAATCCTTCACATCAGACTCCTTTACCATCCAGCTCATTATGCGACGACACACACCCCGACAAGCAGGGAAGAAAAATCCTAAATACCGCTCCTTGACCAACCTCACTTGTTACGGCTATATCTCCACCAAGGGAACGAATGTACTCGCGACTTTCGAATGCACCAACACCCATTCCAGTCAGCCCCTTGGTTGAATCAAATGGCTTGAAAAGACGATCTCTCATAAACTCCCTATCCATACCGACACCCGTATCAGCAACGGAAACACACACTTTCCCTGGCATCGCTTCAACTTTTACAGAAACCCTCCCGGTCTTAGGAGTGGCATCCTGAGCATTTTGAATAATATGGCCAAAAACAGTCGCCAGCTGCTCTCGATCCGCAGTTACAACAGCATCTTCGACACATAACTCCAACTCGGGAGCAGGCTCACGCACTGCTGCCGCACTGACCACCCTCTCAAGCAGCCCCCCAAGATCAACATTCTCAAGAGACTGGCCTCGCACACCACTCCTCATTTGCTCCATCAAGCGAGTCATCCGAGAGACCGAATTTTTAACAGTGGAAACAACGTCATCCACAAACTCTGGCTTATGCTTATGCTTTTCCGCATTGGCTACAATAAGGGATTGCTGAGCAAGTATGTTTTTCAAGTCATGAACAATGTATGCGGACAGACGGTTAAAAGCCTCGAACTGCCTTGAACGAATCAATGCCTGATCTGCTTGATACTGAGCCAAGTGACTTGCAGCTTGCTGGCCCGCCATCTTCAGAAGGTCGCGATCTTCCCAATTGATTGTTTGCTGAAGGTCAGAACGCCGTACCAGCAAAAATCCTAAGCAGTCCTCTTTCAAAATCAAAGGAACAATTAACCAGATGTTAGGGATAGCAAGCAACCACTCCGGCAACACAAGATCACCGTATATCCCCCTATCTCGAATATATTCATCACAGTCAACGACCCAGTGGGTACGAGCCATAAAATTCAAGAGAGAATCGAGTGAATCCAAGTCCATCCCATCAGGCTCGGGCATATGCCATCTGGCTAGCAATGCATAACGGCCTGTTTCATTTTTCCCCCACAGAATACCCCCAGGACTTTCAGTTAATTTGGCAATAGACTGGATAACCCTTTCAGGCACACTTTCCGCACTTTCCGCAAGGTTTCGGGTAAATTTAAGCCACTCTTCACGATAATCATGCTTATAGGAAAAAAAATGCTTGCTCAAAAAAACGCGGAATTTGGCCCTGATTTTGTCAGAGAACAACAGTGTAAGTAATAAAATCCCAGCCCCAAAGAAGAACACAATCTGTAGGACATTGCCCCAAGTCCCACCATAAAATCGGATGAAATAGCCAACAACGGCCATCACCAACAGATACACCCCTGCCCCCATAATGGTCGCTGTATGAAACACCACACGTCTCGAGACGTGGATATCCACTTCAAACTTAGGGTTTCGAGCCACAGCAATTGCAATAAGGGGTGCAGCCATAGCATTTACTAATCCACGGCCTTCCCAGAGATTTAAACTAATCCTCTTAAACAACAGCGCATCGGAATACATAAAAAAATCGTACGCAAAGAAACTACCAACACCTAAACACAAAAACTTGGCTGACCAACGCTGCGCCACATTGGAATTTCTAAAGATTTGCTCTACCAGTGTCAGACCCGCGATAGACAGCACGACCCAGAGAATCAAAACAGGGTCACGCAGTACCGTACCGCCAGCGACTAAAGACCTTGAAATAAACGGAATAGCAACCAGCGCTCCCAGCAAGATTAAAAGTAGCGAGAATGCCACGGCAAGCCAGAAAAAATGCGATCTATGAGAACTATTTCCGGCCTTTTTATCCATTGCACTCAACAGGAACAAGCACCAAGACAAACTCCTGATTAGCTCCGCCAATTGCATGACCTCAAATGATACTTGGAATCCAAGCTCTCCCAGCACCACAACCCCAGCCCAAAGAGTAGATCCAGCACAAGCAAATAGCAGCAAGACCCCTTGGGCGCGCCCCCTCCAGGAAAAAACAATCAATGTCGTCAGCACCAGATAGGCAACAAACGCGGCCAGATAGCTCAATATCCCAATATTCATTTAGCATCCACGCAAAGGCTGCGAAGTTGATTTTTCACCAACCCGTCTCCACTACCATTTTCATCCACGACCATACTGCCCAACATACCTCACCCTAGATCAATGACACCATTGTCACTATACTCTCAACACGCTTGAGCCAAGGACAGCAGCATATTTATCATGGGCCTGATTACTTTTTTCGTGAAGAGTATCACGCAATAAATGCATTTCTTATCACATACAAGCTGATTCCAGCACCTCTATCATAGCGAGACCCACCCAACAATAGATTTGTTAATACAAGGCAACCCCAGTGTCATCATACAAAGCCATAAAAGATCGCCTAGGACGAGAACCAAAAACCTGGTTAATTACAGGCGTCGCCGGGTTTATCGGCTCCAACTTACTTGAAGCGCTATTAAACCTCGGGCAAAGAGTTGTAGGCATAGACAATTTTGCCACCGGACACCAAACAAACCTGGACATCGTCAAGGGTAAAACTGGCTCGATGTGGGAAAGCTTTACATTTTCTCATGGCGACATCTGCGATCTGGAGCAATGCCTTAAGGTGTGCCAGGGTGTTGACATTGTGCTTCATCAGGCAGCACTTGGAAGCGTACCAAGATCTATTGAAGATCCTATCTCAACCAATCGCTCCAATATTGACGGCTTCCTAAACATGCTAGTTGCCGCAAGGGATTCAAACGTCAAGCGTTTTGTGTATGCGGCATCCTCCTCAACCTACGGCGATCACCCCGGGCTACCAAAAGTGGAAAATCAAATAGGGCGCCCTCTTTCCCCCTACGCCATAACCAAATACGTAAATGAACTCTATGCAGATGTATTTGGCAGCACCTATGGGCTTCAAAGCATAGGGCTAAGGTATTTCAACGTATTCGGCCCCAGGCAAGACCCCAACGGCGCCTACGCGGCAGTGATACCCAAATGGGTTGCCCAACTGTTATCAGAGCAGCCATGCCACATCAACGGCGACGGAGAAACATCACGAGACTTTTGTTTTGTAAGCAATGCCGTTCAAGCCAATATTTTGGCCGCATGCACCGACAATGAAGCCGCTCTGAATCAAGTCTTCAACGTCGCGTTTGGAGAGAGAACGACACTGAACGAATTGTTTTACAGCATTCGCGACATATTGGCCGAGCAGCACCCCAGCATAGCTGGCATAGCACCTACCTATAGAGAATTCCGACCTGGCGATGTCAGACATTCGCTTGCCGATATAAGCAAAGCAGCACATTTGTTAGGATACCACCCATCCCATAGCGCCCTTCAGGGACTGAGGGAAACAATTGAATGGTTTAGCTCCAAAGAAGGCTACTAAACATAATCGCAACATAAGGGAAGATCGTGGAAACAATCGCTGTTGTAGGCCTAGGATACGTGGGATTGCCTCTGGCAGTTGCTTTTAGCAAAAAGTACTGCACGATCGGGTTTGATCTCGACGAAAAGAAACTGGCCAATTATCGCAATGGATATGACCCAAGCGGCGAAGTAGAGCCAGGGAATCTTGCTGCCGCGGACAGACTTAGCTTTTCCAGCAATCCTGCTGACCTAAAGAGCGCAAGCATGATCGTGGTGGCTGTGCCCACGCCTATTGATGACGCCCACAGGCCAGATCTTCGCGCACTTCAAGGAGCGTGTCGGACCATCGCAGCAAACCTTTCACCTGGCGCGACGGTCGTCTTTGAATCAACTGTCTATCCCGGTTGCACAGAAGAGGTGTGCGCCCCCCTTCTCGAACAGATTTCCGGGCTGAATTGGCTGGGCAGGGCAGATGCTCCAGCAGAGCCCGGAACACAGGGGTTCTACATCGGCTACTCTCCAGAGAGGATAAACCCTGGCGACAAGGAACGTCGACTTGAAAGCATTACCAAAGTTGTTTCCGGAGACACCCCTCAGACACTGGACAGAGTCGCCGATGCTTACGCTAGCATCATCACCGCTGGCGTATACCGCGCCAGCAGCGTGAAAGTAGCGGAAGCCGCAAAAGTAATCGAAAATACCCAGCGGGATCTGAATATTGCCCTAATGAATGAACTCGCACTCATCTTTCACAAAATGGACATTGACACACTTGAGGTGCTGGAAACAGCCGGAACAAAATGGAACTTTTTACCTTTTCGGCCCGGACTCGTGGGCGGACACTGCATTGGCGTAGACCCATACTACCTGACCTATAAAGCAGAAGCAGAAGGCCACCATCCACAGGTAATATTGGCGGGGAGAAAGACTAATGACGGTATGGGCAAATACATCGCCGAACAAACTGTCAAACAACTGGCAAAGCGAGGCCATGCAATCAACGGCGCAAATGTAGTCATTTTAGGGCTCACATTCAAAGAAGACTGCCCGGACCTTAGAAATTCCAAGGTGGAGGACATCATTCGTGAATTACGCGAATATCAATGCAATATACGCGTCCATGATCCGATGGCAGATCCAGATGAAGCCATGAAAGAGTATGGCGTAGAACTGACCCCTTGGGATGAACTAGGAAATGCAGTGGCTGTAATTCTCGCCGTTGCCCATAGTGCCTACAAACAGCTGTCGCCTGTACAAATAACCAGCATAATGACTGAAAACTCCATAATCATGGATGTAAAAGCAGTGCTTGATCGCGACCTATGCAAGGATGGCAAAGCCGATATCTGGCGCCTATAACAGACCGGTGGACACCAACAAGACGAAAGATGGCTCTATAATTGCGCATGTCAGTTTTTTTAACATGCACGCCAGATAACAGCTTATCTTTACAGCAATCTTCTGGCCACGTGAATGATATCACACTGAAAAACAAAGAATATATTAATACTGGCCTGTTTTTTGCTTAACTTTAAGGCAGGCTAAAGCAGACAAATTGCGGGTTTGAAACAATGGAACACGAACCACAAGATCAAAGAATCATGGCAGATACGACTACTCAGCCCAAGGCTGTAAATATATCTCGTCGCAACTTCTCAAGGCTTGGTGCAGCTACACCCATTCTGATGTCACTAGCTAGTCCATCTGTACTGGGTGCGCCCTGCTTGTCCAACATGATGTCGGGGCATTTATATCAGGATAGGGGTGAGTGCAGCTTCGGCTGGAGTCCGGGCGGCTGGAAAAATCCTGGTGGCAGCGAGCCGGACTGGAATAGCACACCATTTGTATATGGCACCTACGATCCGACTAGAAGCTATACCAAGCAAAATGGTACTCAGCAAGTTTGCGGAACCAACAAGCGGAATGAACATGAGTGCTATGCTGGCGGAACAACGCTTGCACAAGCACTTGGCTTCTATGGACTGGCTGTGCCCGGAGCACTTCTCAGCTTGTCTGGCTATAGCTTGGTAGATATCCTTAACGAAAATACCGGGGGAAGCACTGGTAATTTTGCCGGTCACTTTGTGGCTGCACTGCTAAATGCCTCACACAGCGGAATAACCTACGTTTTAACGCCGGCACAGCTTGTTGAAATTTATAATGACCCATCAAAAATACCGGAACCCTACACGGGAAATATAGGATCATTCCTCGACTCTACTTGGGTGTAGTATAGGAAGAGCGCATACTGTTTACTTTTATCAGCAGAATTCACAAACAGTCGCCATCTATATTTCTTTGTTTTAAAGTATCGGCACGATGAACAGTGTCGATACTTTTTTTATTTCACACGAAACAGATATTCTCTGCCACCAGTGGGGCGATGAATCTGTCATTTACCTGCCCGTTTCTGGAGAAACCCACTTGATGGAGGCGGCAGCTGCTGAAATATTACTCACCATCGCTGCAGCACCAACATGCTTTGAGCAATTAAAAGTACTATTAACAGCCACATACCAAGAAACATCCGAAAGCGAGATAAATGATTACCTTACCAATACACTGCAAGAGCTTCAAAATATCGACTTGGTTACCACAGTAAGGGAATAGCATCTTGTTGCTTTCAGCCACGCCACATCAACAACTTTCTGATCAACTGGCAGGGGAAGGAGTAAATTTAAAAATTGGACCATTCCATATAAATTTAACCTCTACACTTCCCGGCGTAGCAGACAATCTTTTTCACCTTTATGGCGCCTACCCCATTCAATCTTCTACAGAACTTATTGATTTTTATATCCAGTTAAAAGCACCTTCAGCCATAAGGCGCTGGATCCGGCCACAGGCAACCTTCTCATTTGACGGACACCTTCCCTTCAAGCCCCTCCCTCAGAGGCAATCCTTTGCTATGTTTGAGTGGGGATTAAACTGGTGCGTTGCAAATAATGCTCATCAATATCTAGTGATACACTCTGCCGTCGTTGAAAAAAACGGCAAGGCATTTATATTTCCAGGAACTCCCGGCAGCGGTAAAAGCACCCTTTGCGCTGGACTCGTCAGCCAAGGATGGAGGCTGCTATCCGATGAAATGGCTCTAGTCTCAATCACAACAGGCTTAATCACACCTATCCCAAGACCCATTAGCTTAAAAAATGAGTCAATTGAAATTGTGAAGTCTTTATCGAATGAACTTTACGTTGGGAAGCCTATTCACGACACGGCAAAAGGCGATGTAGCACATATGCGACCACCACAAAGCAGCGTCGAAAAAAACGATGTACAAGCCACTCCTGCTGCCGTAATTTTTCCCAAGTACCGCAAGGGAGCGCACACTGAACTATCAACATTGAGCAAAGGTCGGACATTTCTTAAACTGGCTGAAAACAGTTTCAACTATCATATATTAGGGTCTATGGGTTTCAATGTATTAACCAATCTGGTCGAACAGTGTCAATGCTTCAACTTCACTTATCAAAACCTGGATGAGGCATACAGCACACTAGGCAATCTTATCAATGCATGAGCCGATCCAACAAAACTGCCTAACCCGCTTCCTCAGAAATCCTGACGATGAAGCTCCCAACTTTTCCTTAAACGAATGGCAGCTACTCTTTCGCGAGTCGCGTCGTACCAATTTGTTATGTCGAATTGCTTACCTGACCAAACAAAAAAAGCTTTTAGGTTACCTTCCCGAAAGACTCAGGGAGCACTTAATAAGTGCCGAACTCCTAGCAAGCACCAACTTGCGCTCAGTAAAGTGGGAAGTCATACAAATTTATAAGGCGTTAAGTGAATCAAAAATCCCCTTTGCATTACTCAAAGGCGCAGCTTACGTGATGAGACAAAGCGAAGCATCACATGGTCGCTTATTTGGAGATGTTGATATTCTTGTCAGAAAAGAACACTTAAAGGAAGCGGAAAGAGCCCTTATAAAACACGGCTGGTTTGGCACGAAGATAGATCCTTACGATCAGAAATACTACCGCACATGGATGCATGAACTCCCCCCCCTGAAGAATCTAAAAAGACAAACAGATTTAGATGTACACCATACAATTTTGCCACCAACCGCCACTATCAAACCGGATATTCACAAAATCTGGCAATCTTCAGAACCCATACCCGGCTATCCAGGCATGTATGTTTTATCGCCCATTGACATGGTATTGCACAGTGCAACTCACCTGTTTCATGAAGGAAGTTTTGACCAAGGACTTCGTGATATCGTCGACCTGGATGCCTTGCTAAGGGAAGGCTCACAGAAAATTCCGAACTTTTGGCAAGAACTTATGGCAAGAGCTGAGTTGCTAGAGTTATCTCGACCACTCTATTACGGGCTTCGCTATTGCAAGTTGCTTCTAGGCACACCAATAGCCCTAGAAGACTGCGAGCTCCGCTCTTATAAGATCGCCCCCCCAGCACTCACCAGGCTTATCATGGACAAACTATTACTGAAGGCCATGACGCCAAACTACATTGGAAACAAACCTCGCCTATTAGGACTAACCCAGTTTATTTTGTTTGTTAGATCCCATTATCTGCGTATGCCGTTGAAGCTTTTGATACCCCATCTTTTACGGAAAGCCATCAAGCCCGACACGTAAATTTCTTAAGTCACGATGAAACTAGGAGATATGAAGCTTATTCAACGTCCTGCTGAGAACATCTAATTTAATGAAACAGCCGAAAATCATCACCGCCAACCCTGCATTAAAGAGTGTCAATATCTCAAAACCAAGAAAATAGTAATTGCCGCTCAGACGAACAAACGTAGACAGAACGCAAAGCAACACCCCTGCATAACCAACCAGACTCGATACAATCGATACAAATTTCACTAACCTCTCCCTTCTAAATTCACTTAGAGTTCAAGCTGCCATTAGTGTTTATCATAACCATTTACGGCAAGAACTTTCCACAAAAGAAAATCCATTAAGTTGCTGATTTTACTTGCTCAATTTATACTGCATTGACCGCCAACATATTGATAAACCTCGGCCCGGATAAATATGTACGAACAATTTTACGACCTCAAGGCCGAACCCTTCCGCTTGAGTCCCGATCATAGATTTTGCTTTAACCACAAGAGCTATGCAAAAGCAAAAGCATACATGCAGTATGCTTTCCAGCGCGCCGAAGGATTTGTCATGATTACAGGCAGGCCTGGAACTGGCAAAACCACACTGGTAAGCGATCTCATTGAAAGCCTTCGCCAAGATCAGGTTACAGTGGGAATGTTGGTCTGCACTCAGCTAGGTGCTGACGATCTCTTAAGAATGGTCGCTGATACTTTTGGTCTTCCATCAAATACGGAGCACAAATCACAGCTTTTACAACAGCTCACCAAACTTTTCGTCAATGGCTACAAATCAGGTAAACGGGCATTATTAATCATCGACGAAGCACAGGATCTATCCACTGGTGCACTAGAAGAGCTGCGTCTTTTAACGAATTTGCAAATAAACAGGGAACCTCTTCTTCAAATTTTCCTTCTCGGACAAGAAGAACTTCGAAATATCGTGCAACAGCCAAACATGGAACAAGTCCACCAGAGACTTGTGGCCGCATGCCACCTCGCATCACTTACAGAAGATGAAACCAAATCTTACATCAAGCACAGACTCTGCCAAGTAGGCTGGCAAAACGATCCTGCGATTAGCGAAGCTGTTTACCCCGTGATTCACAAGGTAAGTCAAGGAATTCCTAGAAGAATCAACATGATTTGCAGCCGACTGTTTCTCCATGGCTGCGTTGAAGAGCTTCACCAAATAGGGATAAACGATGCAAAAATTGTTCTCTCAGAGATCGATCAAGAACAACTGACTTCAAGAGAGTTACCCTCAGAACTCGACTTCACTGTCCCTGATATATATGAAGCAAGCAAGCTCACGACAGAGCATCAGGGTGAACTTAAAAAAAAAATAATTGATCCACAGCCATATACCTCCCCCCCGGTCGCACCGGAGCTTTCTCTAACACCAATGGATTCCCAAGTTAAAGAAGAGTCTCTCAGCGTTGATGACTTTGACGGATCAGTTTCTTCTGAAAAATATACCGGGCCTGATACCCGAAAAAAGGAACGACGCTCTTATAATGACAGGAGGGCGGCAGTTCGTTACGAACCCGGCAAAAAAGACCGCCGCCAAAACCCGGGGCGAAGAGGAAAAGACAAAAAGACCGGCAAGTTTCCTTGGCAATTCTGGGTTTGACACAAAGAAAGGTAGGACTAACAACGCCGCCATTAAAAACTGATATCTTGATAAACATCATTTTTCGCATACGAGGAACCAAAGTGCACGTCGAACAAGCAACCTCCAAACAGCTGCAACAATGGTACGAAGAACTTACCGCCAAACACCAGTCATTTGTCGTAGGCGGCCTCAATCTCGACCTCACCCGGGGCAAACCCTCGGCCAGCCAGCTGTCGCTGGCCAATGAACTGGACGGCGCCCTCGGCGGCAACTTCCTCTCTGACGACGGCACCGACACCCGCAATTACGGCGGCATTGACGGCCTGCCGGGCATGAAGAAACTGGCTGCGGAGATTCTCGGCAGCAAGCCCGAAGAGGTACTGATTGGCGGCAACAGCAGTCTGACACTGATGTATTTCTCCATCCTGTTTGCCTGGCAGTTTGGCCTCAACGGTCCCGGCTCCGCCTGGCGCGACGAGCCTGCCGTCAAATTCCTCTGCCCGGTGCCCGGCTACGACCGTCACTTTGCCATCTGCGAAGAGTTCGGCATCGAGATGATCAATGTGCCGATGGATGACAACGGCCCGGATATGGACGCGGTAGAAGCACTGATCCGCGACGACCAGTCCATCAAAGGCATCTGGTGCGTGCCGAAGTACTCCAACCCCACCGGCTGCATATACAGCGCAGATACCGTGGAGCGCTTGGCGAAGCTCGGCAACATTGCCTCAGCTAACTTCCGCGTCTTTTACGACAATGCGTATGTGGTTCATGACCTGACCGACACCCCGGCCGAGCTACCCAACATCATGGATTACTGCCGCCAACACGGCACAGAAGATTCCGTGCTGCAATTCGGGTCCACCTCAAAAGTCACCTTTGCCGGTGCAGGCGTTGCGTTCATGGCCTGCTCTGCCAACAATCTGAAGGCCCTGAAAAATCACTTGGGTATTGCCACCATTGGTCCTGACAAGGTCAACCAATTGCGTCATCTCAGGGTGATCGCCAGCATGGATCAGCTGCGCGCTCACATGATGAAGCATGCCGAATTGTTGTGTCCCCGCTTTGACTGTGTACTGAAACATCTACAAGACAGTTTTGGCTCCTCTGACCTGGGCCAATGGAGCACACCTACCGGTGGTTACTTCATTTCTTTCGATACCCGCCCCGGACTGGCCAGCGAGGTTGTGAAATTAGCCGCCGAGGCAGGGGTCAAATTGACGCCGGCAGGGGCCACATTCCCCTACGGAAAAGACCCCGAGGACCGCAATATTCGCCTGGCACCGTCTTTCCCCACGGTGAAAGATATCGACAAGGCTATGGCAGTATTTTGTAATGCCGTGAAACTGGCCTCTGTGAGCCAACGCCTTAAGCGCTAACCTTTACCGGCCAATAAAAAAGGGCAGCCTAAGCTGCCCTTTTTTATATCGATCGGCCTTTAAGGCCTCATTCACCTTTGGGTCTCGGCACCACATTCGGGTAGGGGAAAGGCGTAACATTACTGCTACCTTTAACTTCTCTAACCTTACAGGCGCCCTCTTTTTCCACCTCATCAATTCGCACTACCGAGTGCAAGGGAATAAAGCTGCGCTTGACCGAGGAAAACTCGTTTTTTAACTTTTCTTCGGCGGGATCGACAATCATCTGGGTGCGCTCACCGAATACAAATTCCTCGACTTCCAGAAAACCCCACAGGTCGCTCTGGTAGACTTGGCGGGCATAGACTTCATACATCTCGCCCTGGTTGAGGAACATGATTTTATAAATTGGGGCTAACGCCATAGAATTTGCCTGTCCACCGATTCATCAAGGGGGCGAGAGAATACCACAATTTGGGCAAATCTCATCCAATCCGATCACATGCGTATGGGCTTCCCTGACGCCGACCGCTATAATGCGCAGCCCGATCAATTGCTCACAAATCAACCAACTGCGTCAGAAACCATGTCCGAACAAAAGGTAAAGAAGCTGCATATCGTCACCCACGGTTGCCAGATGAACGAATACGATTCATCCCGCATGCGCGACCTGCTGGGAGACAGCTACCAGATGGTCACTACGGAAAATCCGGAAGAGGCCGACGTGCTGCTGCTCAATACCTGTTCGATCCGGGAAAAAGCCCAGGACAAGGTGTTTCACCAGCTGGGCCGCTGGCGCCACCTGAAGGAGCGCAACCCCGATCTGCTGATCGGCGTGGGCGGTTGTGTTGCCAGCCAGGAGGGCGATGCTATCGCCAAACGGGCGCCCTACGTGGACCTGGTGTTCGGTCCCCAGACATTGCACCGCCTGCCGGAGATGATCGCCGAACGCAAGCAGGGGGACGGCACCACCATCGTCGATATCAGCTTTCCGGAAATCGAAAAATTCGATCGCCTACCACAACCAGACGCCGACGGGGTCAGCGCCTTTGTGTCCATCATGGAGGGCTGCTCCAAGTACTGCACATTCTGCGTGGTGCCCTATACCCGCGGCGAAGAAGTCAGTCGTCCCGCAGCGGACATCCTGGCGGAGGTAGCTCACCTGGCAGGCCAAGGTGTACGTGAAATCAACCTGCTGGGGCAGAACGTTAACGCCTATCGCGGCGAGATGCCCGACAACCATATCTGTGACCTGGCGGAATTGATTACCTATGTGGCAGAAATTGAAGGTATCGACCGCATCCGTTTTACCACCTCACACCCAATGGAATTCTCCGACAGCCTGATTGCCGTCTACGCTCAAGTGCCGGAACTGGTGAGCCATTTGCACCTGCCCGTACAAAGCGGCTCCGACCGCGTGCTGGCGGCCATGAAACGCGGCCACACCACGCTGGAGTACAAGTCGAAAATTCGTAAACTCCGTCAGATTCGCCCGGATATCAGCATTTCCTCGGATTTTATCGTCGGCTTTCCCGGAGAAACGGAAAAAGACTTTGAGAACACCATGAGGCTAATCGAGGACATCGGCTTTGACCACAGCTTCAGCTTTGTTTACAGCGCCCGCCCCGGCACCCCCGCGGCGGATCTGCCCGATGACACACCGGAAGATCTGAAGAAACAGCGCTTACAGATTCTGCAAAACCGCATTCAACAGAATGCCATGCGCATCAGCGAAGCCATGGTGGGCACTCAGCAAACCGTGCTGGTCACCGGCATCTCCAAGAAGGATCCTGGCCAATTACAGGGACGCACTGAAAACAACCGGGTGGTTAATTTCTCCTGTAATGACCGGGCACTGGTCGGCAGCTTTCTTCAACTGACCATCACAGAAGCCCTACCAAACTCGCTTCGCGGCCAACTCAGCTGAACATTTAATAGCTTCATGCCATATACAAAAAGGAAAAAAGCCCCATTTTTGTATATAAACCGCTATTAAAAGTATTTTCAGTCCCACCCAAAGCGGATATGCTAAAGAGACATCATTGCCGCAGAGGGCGGCCTATTTGGACAATTTGAATCAGCAAACAGCAACACATACCATCACTCTCGAGCCCAGCGATACTCGACGACTTGCAACACTCTGCGGACAGTTCGACGAACACCTAAAGCAAATTGAACAACGCCTGAATATCGAAATTCGCAACCGCGGTAACGTGTTTGCGCTCTACGGTGACAACGCCACGGCTCAGGCGGCCGGACAATTACTGCAAAATCTCTATCAGGAAACCACTTGCAAAGGCGATCTGACACCTGACCAGGTGCACCTTGCCATCCAGCAATCCAATACCGAGATGCCTATGGAACATTACGCCGCCAATACCGCCCCAATAAATCCCTCAAGCGGAGAAAATGTGGAGAGCTTTACCGTTATCCGCACCAAGAAAGGCAACATCAAGCCGAGGGGCGCGAGCCAGCAAAAATATGTCCGCGCCATTCAAACCCACGACATCAACTTCGGCGTTGGCCCTGCGGGCACGGGAAAGACCTACCTGGCCGTGGCTTGTGCGGTGGAATCGCTGTTGCGGGATGAGGTGGAGCGTATTCTGTTAGTACGCCCGGCGGTGGAGGCCGGAGAAAAACTGGGCTTTCTCCCCGGAGATCTGAGCCAGAAAGTGGACCCCTATCTGCGACCACTTTATGACGCCCTTTACGAAATGCTCGGCGTTGAGACCGTTGCCAAATTGATTGATCGCAACGTCATTGAAGTAGCACCCCTCGCCTATATGCGCGGTCGCACACTGAGTAACTCTTACATTATTCTCGACGAGAGCCAGAACACCACCAAGGAGCAAATGAAAATGTTCCTCACCCGGATAGGCTTTGGCTCCACCGCCGTGATTACAGGTGACACCACCCAGATTGACCTGCCCCGTCGCAGCCAGTCCGGATTGCTGCATGTCTGCCAGGTACTGAAAGACGTAGAAGACATCAGCTTCACCTTCTTTGGCTCCAAGGATGTGGTACGCCATTCGCTGGTCCAACAGATTGTGGATGCCTACGACAGCCACGAACAGGCTCAGGGCGACGAACCCAAGTGACACAACTGACCCTAGATATGGAAAATGCCTCTTCCTGCCAGCAAGCGCCAGCATACAAACAAGTCTATCAATGGGCTTCGGCCGCACTGCAAGAGCTTGGCCATGATGTTGAGCTGAGCGTGAGGATTGTTGATGCAGATGAAAGCGCCGAGCTCAATCAGCAATATCGCCATAAACAGGGGCCCACCAATGTGCTGTCTTTTCCAGCCGACCTGCCGGAAGACCTCAACCTCCCACTGTTGGGAGACTTGGTGATTTGTGCACCAGTGGTGGAGAGAGAAGCCACTGAGCAGTCCAAAAGCGCCTTAGCCCACTGGGCGCACATGGTCGTACACGGCTGCCTGCACCTGATCGGTTACGACCACATTGCTGATGACGAGGCCGACGTGATGGAAACACTTGAAACCAATATACTGGTCGGCCTAGGATTTCCCCCTCCATACCAAGAGACTCTATCCGAGAGCAACTGACACCCCATGACAGAAGACGACTCAAGTAGCCCGCAGGAAAAATCCTGGCTGGGCAAATTAGCCCACGCTTTTTCCGGCGAGCCACAGACCCGCGAAGAGCTGGCCAGCACACTTCGCGCTGCATACGACAATAAGATCATCGATCACGATGCCCTGGAAATTATCGAAGGGGCATTGCATGTCACCGACCAGCAGGTCCGTGAAATCATGATTCCCCGCTCACAGATGGTGGTCATCCAGCATAACGCCAGCCTTGAGGATATCCTCAAGCTGGTCATTGAATCGAGCCATTCCCGCTTCCCGGTGATCGGCGAAAACGCCGATGACATTACCGGCATTCTGCTGGCGAAAGAATTATTACCACTGGTTCTCACTGGTCGTGAGAATTTCGACATAGCAAATGTCGTTCGTCCCGCTACCATTATCCCGGAGAGTAAACGCCTAAATGTGCTGTTGCGAGAATTCCGTGAGCAGCGCTACCACATGGCTATTGTGGTCGACGAATATGGCGGTATCGCGGGCCTGATCACGATTGAAGACATTCTAGAAGAAATCGTCGGCGACATTGAGGATGAGACCGATGAGGACGAGGGCGCCATGATCCGCCCCCAAGAGGACAACAGTTACCTAGTGGATGCACTGACCCCCATCGAAGACTTTAACGAGCATTTCGATACCGGCATTAGCGATGAGGAATTTGACACCATTGGCGGGATTATCGTGCAGGCCTTTGGCCGTATGCCCAAAGTAGATGAATCCGTCAGAGTCGATAATTTTATTTTTCGGGTAGCCGAGGGAGACAACCGACAGGTGAAATTGCTGGAAATGCACATCGCAAGCTGACCCATTCTTAACCCACACAGACGACCTTGCCTTCATGGGACCATCTATCAAACAGTCACCGGACATCAAAGGTCACTTCTATGCGCTGCTGTTTGGCGCAGTATTGCCCTTGGCGTTTGCTCCCTGGAACTGGTGGCCGCTAAGCCTCCTGTCCACGGCAGGACTGGTCGTCCTCCTTCGAGAACTCAGCCCCCGCAGCTGTTTCTGGCGCAGTTTCTGGTTTGGTTTGGGACTATTTGGCGCCGGGGTATCCTGGGTCTTTGTCAGCATCCACGACCACGGGCAAGCCTCCATACCATTGGCGGCTCTGCTCACATCCCTGTTTGTCATAGCCCTGGCGCTGATTTTTGCTCTGCCATTTTCCCTCTACGGGGCTGGACTAAACCGTACTGCGGGCACCATGGTGCTGGCTTTCCCTGCCATCTGGGTCTTGGGGGAATGGTGGCGCGGCTGGATCTTTAGCGGCTTTCCCTGGCTCTACCTCGGCTATGCCCATGTCGATACTTGGCTATCCGGTTGGGCACCGCTGGGCGGCGTCTTGGGAATCAGCTGGATTACAGCCTTTTCTGGCGCCCTGCTGGGCATTGCCATCCTGCCCCGACAAAAATTCACCTTCAGCAACACGGCTCTACTGGCAATACTGTTATGGATTGGCGGCTGGTACCTGCAATCTCTGCCCTGGACCAAGCCGGAGGGAGAGCCACTCAGCATCGGTATTATTCAACCCGCCCTGCCACTCTCCACCAAGTGGGACAGTGCCCAGTTAGAGCATATTCTTGAACTCTATCAGGAAGATTCAGCGCCGCTGATGGGCAGTGATCTACTGATCTGGCCGGAATCGGCCATCCCCACCTTTGCCGATCAGGTTCAACCCTTTCTGTCATCCATCTCGGCAATAGCCCTCGACCATGACACAGCGCTCATCACCGGCATTCCCACCCGTAACGGACGCGACCGGCACTATTACAACTCCGTTATCGGCCTCGGCAGAGCCAGCGGCAGCTACCACAAACAACATCTGGTGCCCTTCGGCGAATATGTTCCCTTTGAGCAGTGGTTAAGGGGAATGATCACCTTCTTCGATCTACCCATGTCCGCCTTCAGCCCTGGGGCGACAAACCAATCCCCCATTACGGCTAACAGCATCGCTATTGCCACAGCCATCTGCTATGAAATTGTTTTCCCGGACCTGGTCGCCCGCTCCGCCAACGAAGCCAATCTGTTGCTCACCGTCAGCAATGACACCTGGTTTGGTCATTCAATTGGACCTCAGCAGCATTTTCAAATGGCCCGCATGCGTGCCATGGAAAACCGCAAACCACTGATCAGGGCCACTAACGACGGCATTACCGCCCTCATCAACTACCGCGGCCAGGTTGTCACGACGATTCCCTCTTTTTCAAGAGAAGTACTGAGTGGCTACCTCACTCCCCATGGTGGCAAAACACCCTTTGGGGAATGGGGTTCCCTGCCCATTCTCTGCCTCTCACTACTGCTAGTGGTCGGACTTTTCTGGTACCAGCCCCGCAAAGACCAGCGTCGTTGACTCCCGGTAGCACCGCCATTATTTCAAGTCATACCGAAATTTCCGGGCTGTGTCTGCCGACACCTTTAGCCTATAATTGGCCGCCTTTCCGGTTCCGCACCGCAACCCTAATCAAGATGGCAGATGAAAGAACAATACTACCCCGCAGAAGTTGAAACGGCCGCCCAGCAATACTGGCAGGAAAACCAGGTCTTTACCGTCACCGTACAACCGGATCGGGAAAAATATTATTGCCTGGCCATGTTCCCCTACCCCAGCGGGAAACTGCACATGGGGCACGTCCGCAACTACACTATTGCCGACGTGATCGCCCGCTACCAGCGGATGCTCGGCAAGAATGTACTGCAGCCCATGGGCTGGGATGCCTTCGGCCTACCGGCCGAGAATGCCGCCATCAAGCATCACACGGCCCCAGCCAAATGGACCTACGAAAATATCGACTACATGAAAGCCCAGCTTAAACGCCTCGGCTTTGGTTACGATTGGTCAAAAGAACTGGCCACCTGCAAACCGGATTATTACCGCTGGGAGCAGTGGTTCTTCACCCGCCTGTACGAGAAGGGACTTGTTTACAAGAAAACAGCCGCCGTCAACTGGTGCCCCAATGACCAGACCGTACTGGCCAATGAGCAGGTGATCGACGGATGTTGCTGGCGCTGTGATACCCAGGTGGAGCGCAAGGAAATCCCACAGTGGTTTATCAAAATCACTGATTATGCCGAAGAATTGCTCAACGACCTTGACAAACTCGATGGCTGGCCAGAACAGGTGCGCACCATGCAGCGCAACTGGATCGGCAAGAGCCAAGGGGTGCAATTCCGTTTCCAGCTCAACGAATCTGTCGAAGGCATCGACACCTTTGATGTGTATACCACTCGCCCCGACACGTTGATGGGGGTCACCTACGCCAGTATAGCCGCCGAACATCCCATAGCCTTGGCACTTGCGAAAAGCAATCCGGAGCTCGCCGCCTTTATTCAGTCTTGCAAGGTTCAGTCCGTGGCCGAAGCCGATATGGCCACCATGGAGAAGAAGGGCATGGCCACAGGTCTCTCCGCGCTCCATCCCATTACCGGCGAACTGGTGCCGGTGTGGGTCGCCAACTATGTGCTGATGGATTACGGTACCGGTGCCATCATGGCCGTGCCCGCCCACGATGAGCGCGATTTTGAATTTGCAAACAAACACGACCTGCCGATCAAACAGGTGTTCCAGCTCGTTGATGCCACCAGCAATCTCTTTGATAGCGACACATGGCAGGAATGGTACGCATCCAAAACAGACAATGTGGTCATGGTCAATTCCCGTGAATTTGACGGTCTGACGCCACACCAGGGTTTCGACGCTATCGCGACCAAACTGACTGAACTGGGCTGCGGCGAAATCAAAACCAACTACCGCTTGCGCGACTGGGGCGTATCCCGCCAGCGCTACTGGGGCACCCCCATCCCCATGTTCAATCTGCCTGACGGCGGCGAGATTCCCGTGCCTGCTGAGCGATTGCCGGTATTGTTACCAGAAGATGTGGAAATGGATGGCGTACAGTCTCCTATCAAGGCCGATCCCCAGTGGCGCATCGCCGAACTGAACGGTATGGCGGTCGAGCATGAGACCGACACGTTTGATACGTTTATGGAATCGAGCTGGTATTACGCCCGCTACACCTGCCCCGATTACGCAGATGGCATGCTGGATAGTCGCGCCGCTAACTATTGGTTGCCGGTGGACCAGTATGTAGGTGGCATTGAGCATGCCATTCTGCACCTGCTGTATGCCCGCTTCTTCCACAAGCTGATGCGCGATGAAGGCCTGCTCAATTCCGACGAACCCTTTACCCGTCTACTGTGCCAAGGCATGGTGTTGAAAGACGGCACCAAGATGTCTAAATCAAAGGGCAATACCGTTGATCCGCAACAGCTGATTGAGCAATACGGCGCCGATACTGTGCGGCTGTTCACCATGTTTGCCGCCCCCCCGGAACAGTCCCTGGAGTGGAACGACAGCGGTGTTGAAGGCGCCCACCGTTTTCTGCGCAAACTCTGGAAAATGGTCCACGCTCACCTGCAAGCGGGCACCCCATCAAGTCTCGATGCCGAAGCACTTGATGAGACCCAGCGGGATCTGCGTCGCAAGACCCATGAAACCATCACCAAGGTCAGCGATGACTTCGGTCGCCGACAGACATTTAATACCGCCATCGCCGCCGTTATGGAGCTGCTTAACGAGCTGGGCCGACATGCCGATAGAGAATCTGGCGACGGACTCGCTGTGGAGAGAGAAGCGCTCAACGCAGTGGTTATGCTACTCGCACCCATCGTGCCACATATCTGTCACCAATTGTGGTTGGTCCTGGGAAAAACTGAAAACCTGCTTGATGCGTCCTGGCCAAACGCCGACAAAACTGCTCTGACGAAAAGCACCATTCAGATGGTTGTGCAGGTAAATGGGAAACTGCGAGCACAAATTGATGTCGCAGTGGGCGCAGATCGGGATACCATTGAACAGGCCGCCGTGTCACACGAGAACGTTATGCGCTTTACGGAGGGACAAACCATCCGTAAAGTAATCGTCGTCCCCAACAAGCTGGTCAATATTGTTGCCAACTGATGCCTGCAACCACATGCCAAGCAACACACTTTAAGGAATACCGATGAAAAAATTGAGCTGCCTGGTTATCGCTATGTTTTTGGCCACCACCGCCATTACAGGATGTGGCTGGCACCTGCGCGGCACCATGCAGGTCAACAATATTTCCAGTGTGCACATCAGTGCTGAGCAACGGTACAACGATTTCTACAACAGCCTTAGCAGATCACTAAAGGCTAATAAGATTGACGTTGTACAAAATGCTACTGATGCCCAATACAACATTGTCATCCTCGGCCAAAAAAGCGAACGCCGAACCGCATCCGTAAGTGTCAGTGCACGCGTTTCGGAGTACCAGCTGACAGAAGAGGTGACGATTATGATACTTGCCTCAGACGGGAAACCACTGCTGTCTCGCACGACGTTTAGCTCTGAACGGGTATTTGACTTTGACGAAAACGATGTCCAGTCAAAAGAAGATGAAGCCAATCTGTTAAAACGTGAAATGCGCGATGACCTGATTCGACAGGTCGTCTCCAGACTCAACAGTGTCGCGAATCGTCCCGCAACGGCAGTAGCTCCGGCGGAGCACGATGCGGCTACGAACTGAGCAACTCACAACACACCTATCGCAGGGGCAGCTAGCCCCTGTCTATCTGATCAGCGGTGACGAGCCGCTGCTGGCCCAAGAGGCTGCCGATGCGATCCGCATCGCGGCCCGCAACTTGGGCTTTAGTGAGCGGGAGTTGCTGCACGCAGAGTCCGGTTTCGACTGGGATACGGTACTCACCGAAGCCAATAGCCTCTCGCTGTTCGCCGCAAAGAAAATAATTGAATTGCGCATCCCCAACGGCAAACCGGGCGACAAAGGCTCCAAGGTTTTGCAGGAATATGCGTCAAAACCCAGCCAGGACAATTTACTGCTCGTCATCACCCCCAAACTGGAAAGCGCCGCCACCCGCAGCAAGTGGGTAAAAGCCATTGAAACGGCGGGCGTATTTATCCAGGTATGGCCGGTCACCCCGGAACAACTGCCAGTCTGGATTGGCAAGCGACTGCAACAGGCGGGTATTCAAGCGAGTCGACAGGCCGTTGATATTCTGGCGGATCGAGTGGAGGGCAATCTGCTGGCTGCCGTTCAGGAAATCGAAAAACTGAAGTTGCTGTTACCGGAAGATGAAGTGGACGCAGTCACCATGTCCACCGTCGTTGCCGATAGTGCACGATTTAATGTTTTTTCCCTAGTGGACAAATCACTGGAGGGTGATGCGCAGGCCGCCTGCCGCACCCTGAGAGGTCTGCGGGATGAAGGCGCCGAGGCGACAGTCATTCTGTGGGCACTGGCACGGGAACTGCGCACACTGATCAAAGCGAAAGAGGCGTTGGCAGCAGGCGATCACCTTGACTGGGTGCTGAAAAACCTGGCGGTCTGGGAGAAACGTAAAAGCCTGGTGAAAATGGCACTAAAGCGCCTGCCAGCGAATCAGTTACAGCAGATGCTACGATTGGCAGGAGGCATTGACCGTGCCATCAAAGGGATGCGTACCGCCAATCCATGGGATGATTTGTGCACGCTGACACTGATGTTTTGTGGCAACCCCGTATTGGCACCCGCCAATTTGCGACAGGCTTTAAAGAATTAGCCGCAGCAGCTGCCGGCACCACGTTTTCGCAACGACCAAAGCAGCCCTGCCACGAGACCGGCCAGATCAGCTGCCGCATCCAACAATTCCATGGAGCGATAACCGGTAAGCCCCTGCAACAATTCAATAGTCACGCCATAGCCAAACAGACCACCAAACAGCTTTATGCGGTTTGTCGGTTCAGGAAATGCTCGAGAGCCCATCAGGTACAGCAGTATAAACGTGATGCCATGGAGCAGCTTATCTTGTCCCGGCAACATCTGGGCACCGGAAGGCGGCAACAACATCACCAAAAGCACTACACATAAACTACCGACAAAACACCATCGCCAGAAACGTTGAACCACTCTGTTTCTCTCATTCACCAATATCAACACCTTCTCGTTTTCGGAAAACAGGTACTAGCCTGCAGGTTCTGCACTCATATTACAGCACCGCATCACACCACAGTTTGTTTATACTCCCAGTATATTGACCCACTCTTGCCTGAGGCCTTCACATGACGGACCAATCAGATAACGACAAAGATCGCGAAGAAGTCAGCGCAATAGAGGGACTCGGTGTACTCATTGATGGCTGGAAGGAACTCTCCACCTCGGCCCTGAAGTATGCCGCGGAAAAAACCCGCGACCAGGCGGCCAAAGTCATCAAACAGACGCCGGAGCAGATGGAGCGAATGGGCAAGGCAGGCCGATCACTTCGGGATCTGCGAGAAGTAGCCGGACTCACCACCAACGAACTGGCCCAAGCCATCGATCTTAAAGACACAGATTTGCTGAAATCTGTGGAGGAAGGCAAGGCCGCGCTGCCCTTTGAAATCATCCTGCGGCTGGCCTCTTTCTACTCACGCAACGATCCGCTTCCCTTTATTCTGAAATATGTGCGCACCTACAGCCCACGAATATCTGAACTACTGGAGAAAATTGGCATCGACCGACTGGCGATCACAGCAGAACGGGAAGTGCAGTTGTTAAAGATCTACCGCAATCGGGATACAGCCAGAAAACTGTCCGATGAAGGGTTTAAAAAAGTATTGGCTTTTACCGATCAGGCATTTGAAATGGCGCTACACTTTGTCGCTGCGCAAGAACAATCGGGTGAGCAGACTGACGAGAAGCCTGCGCACCCCAAGGAAGACGGCGAGGATTAGCTCGCCTTAAGAACCGGCTTTTTTTCCAGGACAAACTCCTTTCCGGAAACCAGTGCGTTAAGCGCCTCCAAGCGTTCCAGCGTTCCCACATCCCACCAGGTACCCCGGTAAGCTTCTCCAGTGACATAGCCATCGCGGATACCGCTAGCCAATACATCACGAATCGGGAAGCGCTCACTGGCGGAGGCAAACAAGGCAAATATCTCGGGACGCATCACACTAATACCACTGAAGGTAAATGTAGCTTGGTCTCCTGAGGGGTAACGTACACATTGCTGCGCATCCAATGCGAAATCACCCACTGGATGGTGGTGCGGGTTGGGGACCAACACCAGATGGGCGTCCATCTCTTCCGTCCATTCCCGGTTAACCAGAGACTCTAAAGGGTAATCGCTCCAGACATCTCCATTGATCAGCAGGAAGGGCTCGCCTCCCAGGAGGGGCAGGGCACGGCGAATACCACCCCCAGTTTCCAGCGGCTCGCTCTCTCTTGACCACTGAATGTGAACACCAAAACGAGAGCCATCACCGAGAAAGGACTCAATCTGGTCACCCAACCACGAAGTATTAATCACCAAATCGCGTATACCGGCATCAACCAGTCTTTCGACGTGGTACTGGATTAAAGGTTTGTTGGCAATTTTTAACAACGGCTTGGGGGTGTCATTGGTGAGGGGACGGAGGCGTTCGCCAAATCCGGCGGCCAAAATCATAGCTTTCATAGTGATTCCCTTTGCGAGTCACCGGCCTGCTGCCAAGGCTGATACCAAGACTGCTTGTGTGCTGCGGGCAACACCCGCTGCTCAAACCAGTATTTGAAGTTGTGCAGCTCCGGATAGGAGTCTAGCTGTTCCAGGGTATAACGGATAACCAGTGGCAGGTCATTAAGGTAGCCCACTTTGCCATCGCGAAGAAACAGGCGTGCGAAGATACCTAATACCTTGATATGCCGCTGTAACCCCATCAGGTCAAACCAGCGAAGAAACTGCTTATCGGACACCGGGGTAGCGATGCCGGCAGCCACTGCACGCCGGTAATAATTCAGCGCCCATCGGGAAACATCTGCGACGGGCCATCGAATATAGCAGTCACGCAGCAGCGACACCAAGTCATATGTCAACGGACCTGTGACCGCATCCTGAAAATCGATCACGCCAATGTCGCCATTACCCAACAACATCAGATTTCGGGAGTGAAAATCCCGGTGCACCATCACCGTCGGCTGTGACAGAGCGCTGTCGAGTAATTGCTCAAAGGTCTGATCCAATAATTGCTGCTCGGACTCACTGATTTCCAAGCCCAGTAACTGACCGGCAAACCATTCGGGAAACAAGCGCATTTCATCCAGCAATTTGTGCCGATCATAGTGGGGAATCACGGCCTCCGCATCCGGCACCTGCTGGATAGCCAACAGCACTGACTCTGCCCGCTGGTAGAGATCCTCAACTGATTGCGAATTCAGCTGGGGCAGCAGCAACTGGTCTCCAAAATCTTCCAGCAATAAGTACCCCTGCTGATAATCCACTGCGTAAATGACGGGCGTATGCACCCCTCGCCTCTTCAGCAATAAGGCTATGTCGACAAAAGCTTTGTTGTTTTCATGCTCTGGCGGTGCAGAAACCGCCAGCAAACTGGGTTCGCAATTCACCCGAAAATAGCAACGAAAGCCGGCATCGCCGTTGAGGGGTGATAACGACCGGGGAGCATTAGTCTGGTATCGATCGGGGAGGAATCTCTCCACCCATTCAGCGAGGCTCGGGTCGACAGGCATATTTTGAGGAACACATGGAAAAAAGGCTGGTCATTCTACCCCAAACCCTCGCATGATGTCGCAGAATGGGTAAAATGTACCGTCGCGTTAAAGCCACTGCACTCCCCGAGAGATCACGGACTATAAGAATGCCAACAAAACCGAGTCATATTCGCACCAGGCTCTTTAAAGCTGTGCGTTCTCAGTATGTACAAACTACCACCCTTCTTCTCTCTGGATTGCTGATTGC
The DNA here is from genome assembly GCA_947259505.1 of uncultured Porticoccus sp. Classification (GTDB taxonomy): domain Bacteria; phylum Pseudomonadota; class Gammaproteobacteria; order Pseudomonadales; family Porticoccaceae; genus Porticoccus. Next base: position 135,246 of record CAMYLT010000004.1, read on the forward strand.
CGGCCCCGCCTCGGCGGAAAATACAGATAGTCATGTCCAGTGGGAGTGCCGCGCCGAGGCCAATGGCGCATGGGCCTGTGGTGAAAGAGTAATGCCGGGCAGGGTCTTTCCGCGTCCGCCCCGCCCAGAACCCATTGAAGCGATCCCAGAGGATGATGGCCCGCAAGTGAAACTGGCTCGCAATCTGGATTGGGTCGAGGAAGAAGCCCTCAGCGATAAAGAGCAGGAGAAAAAGGCCCGCGGCTGTTGTGGCGCCTATATCGAGCCACCGCGCGACTATCCGGAAGGGGACATGGATCCTTCTGATGCGCCCATGCGGGTAGCCTCTGAAACGACCGAAGTGGAGCAGGAAAATATCGCCCACCTACGGGGCAAGGTACAGCTGACCCAAGGTTTCCGACAGGTGCGCAGTCAAAATGCCACCGTAGACCAGAATGCTCGTACCGTAGATCTCGATGGCGATGTTCAGTTCCGCGAACCGGGCCTGCTGCTCACCGGCGATCATGCTCAGATCAACATGGACACCAAAGACGTTACTGTCGACAACGCCAACTACCTCCTGCACGAATCCAATGTGCGAGGCACTGCCGACCGCATGAACCGCAGTGGTGATGTGTTCTATATAGACAACGCCACCTACACAACTTGTGAGCCGGGGAGCAATGCTTGGCGCCTGGTCAGCTCGCAAGTGGATATCAACCCGGAAACCGGCATCGCGCATGCCAAGCACGTCCGTCTTGAAGTGAAGGACATTCCAGTTCTATATGCCCCCTGGCTGCGCTTCCCGATCGACGAACGCCGCGCATCGGGACTCCTGTTCCCAACATTCACATTTGGCGATGATAACGGCTTTGATTTTGCTCAGCCCATCTACCTGAATCTGGCACCAAATTATGATGCCACAATTACACCCCGGTATATTCAAGAGCGCGGCTCAATGGCTGAAATTGAACTGCGTCATATGTCAAAATTGACGAACACCATCGCCAGCAGTGCTTTCCTTCCCAGCGATGATGGTGGCGATGACAGCGATGAAGACCCTAATACCCTCACCGGCAAACGGGATCATGAAGGCGATGATCGCTGGCTACTCAGCATGGATCACTTGGGTGGCATCGGCAAACGCTGGGAAACACGCGTTGACTACACCAAGGTCAGTGATAGCGACTACTTCCGCGATATGGGCAACGCTACGATCGAAGTGAATAGCCAAACTTATCTGCGGCAACTCGCATCCACCAGCTATCGCGCAGACAATTGGCGGTTAAGTGTCAAAGGCCAGCAATACCAGACCATCAATGATGATGTCAACAGTATTGATCAGTACAAGATGCTGCCGCGGGTAGACGCCAACGGCAACTACCGATTCGGCGATTTTGTTTTTGATCTGGAAAACCAATACACATGGTTTGACCACAAAGATGACAATGACTTTCTTCCCGCCGACCGTCAGGGAACAACTTTTTTGGAGGATGATCAGGGAACGTTCGTCACCGGCCACCGCTTGCGCCTGGATTATGGCGTCAGCTGGGACAAACAGTGGGCTTGGGGTTATTTCAAGCCAACGTTTAAAGTCAGAAACCTGACCTACAGTCTGGACGACCCACTACTGAACCAGTCAGACGACAGCCCCTCCATCACGGTGCCCACCGGAATTATCGATACCGGTATCTACCTCGAGCGCAATACCACCTGGCTCTCTGGTTACACCCAAACATTTGAGCCGCGCCTGTACATGGTTCACACCAAGTATGAAGATCAAAGCGATCTGCCGGACTTCGATACGTCTCCGATGACTTTCAGTTACAACCAGCTGTTTCGAGATGACAGGTTCATTGGCGGAGACCGTATTGGCGACACCAAGCAAATTTCTATCGGACTGACCAGTCGTCTGCTAGAGCAATCCAGCAGCACAGAGTGGCTGCGAGCCAGTATCGGCCAGATCTTCTACCTGGATGATCGCTACATTTCTCTAGACCCCAGGCTCAGCAAGTCATTCCTGAAGGCAAATGATCCGGACACTCTGTCACCGACCCTCCGCGATATTGCGGCTGATTTGATGCGTGAGGAGTCAGCCCTTGCAGCGGAGTTCGCCCTACGGCTTAGCGAAAACTTCAAACTGCAATCTGACATTCTCTACGATGAGAAAGAAGGGAAATTTGATAGGGGCTCTGCCAACCTGCGTTACAACGACCGGAATAATCGCATTTTCAATCTGGGCTACCGGTTCAACCGCAAAATCCCACAAGTGATCGGCGGTCAATTATTCGACACCGATATTGAGCAAGCAGACTTTTCTACCATGTTTCCAATCAGCCGCAACTTTAGCCTGATTGGTCGACATAACTACGACCTGACCAACAGTCGTGATCTGGAAACGTTTGCGGGATTCCAATATGAAAGCTGTTGCTGGCGCTTTAGCTTAGTGGCACGCCGCTGGCTGGACAGAAATGACTACATCCTGATTCCTGACGAGGATCTGACCGAAGACAGTGGCGTCTTTTTCCAGATTCAGTTTAAAGGACTTGCTGGTAGCGGCAGCGGAGTTGACTCCATCCTTGAAGATGGCATTTACGGCTATGTACCGCCCACCAACTAAATTCGCACAGGTTTAATCATGAGTTTTCGCAGTCACTTTCTATCGGTTTTCAGCACGTTAACGCTGCTTGGCACAATTGCCGCACCCGCTTTCTCTGAAGAAACCCCCCTGGATCATATCGTCGCTGTCGTCAATGAAGACGTTGTGATGTCCAGTGAACTGGAAGAACGCGTCAAGGAAATCTATCTTCGCCTGAAAGACAGTGGCACAGAGATCCCCCCGCAGAATGTCCTTGTACCCCAAGTACTGGAACGACTCATTCTTGAACAACTGCAACTCAGCAGAGGACAGCGCGCGGGTGTTCACATCAGCGATGAAGAGCTCAACCAGGCTATTGAGCGAATGGCCAAAAGCCGAAACTTGAGCATGGATGAGATGATGGAACACGCTCATCAAAGCGGCGTCAGCCTCAACAAATTGCGCGAACAATTGCGCAACGAAATGACCATCAAACGTGTTCAAGATGGCTTCGTCAATCGCCGCATTAATATTTCAGAACAAGAAATCGACAACTTCTTAAAGTCTGAAGAAGGTGAGAAATGGTCATCTCCTGACGTCAATTTGGGGCATATCATCCTGGCCCTTTCATCAGGTGCGCCCCGAGATGAGGTGGCCGCGGTGGAACAAAAAGCGCGCGACCTGTACGAGCAACTGCAATCTGGCACAGATTTCAAAAGTCTGGCCATCGCCAACTCTGCCGGACCAAATGCACTCAAGGGTGGCGATTTGGGATGGCGCAAAACCGCTCAACTACCCAGCATTTTTATTACTGCCGTTGAAAAGCTCTCTCCTGGAGAAAATAGCGTACCCATCCGCAGTGATGCAGGCTATCACCTGCTCAAACTTTACGACCGCCGGGGTGGAGGTGAAAAAATTGTCGTTCAACACCACGCCCGACACATTCTGATTAAACCCAATGAAATTCGCACTGAAGAAGAAACCAAGGCGATGCTTGAAGGTATACGAGCAGACATCATCAATGGTGCTGACTTTGCCGAGCTTGCCAAGGAAAATTCCGAGGACATTGCCTCCTCCTTAGCCGGCGGGGATGTCGGCTGGTCCCTTCCAGGACAGTTTGTTCCTGAATTCGAAGACGTGATGGCCAAACTGTCACTTAACGAGATTAGCGAACCTTTTCGCAGCCAGTTTGGCTGGCATATCCTGCAAGTCACCGAACGCCGTCAACAGGACTTCAGTGAAGATCTCCGCCGCCAACAGGCAGAAAGCATACTAAGACACCGCAAGTACGAGGAAGAGCTGCAAATCTGGCTGCAGGAAATCCGCGACGAGGCATTTGTAGAAATCAAATTGTGATAAGACTGGCCATTACCCCGGGAGAGCCCGCGGGCATTGGCCCGGATCTGGTCGTGCAATTGGTTCAGCAACCACAACGCTGTGAGTTAGTGGCGTATGCAGACCCGGAACTGCTGCTCAACCGAGCACAACAACTGAAATTGCCTCTTCGTCTCCGCCATATCAACGATAACCCGCCCCGCCCTCTGCTGGCGGGCGAGTTAGCGGTTCATCCGATCAAACTTAAACACCATGTTCACCCTGGAAAAGTTAGTCCTGACAATGCAGCCTATGTCCTAGAAACACTGACAGCAGCAGTATCTGACTGCCAGCGCGGGCGCTGTGCCGCCATGGTCACGGGACCCGTGCACAAGGGTGTGATCAATGAGTCCGGGGTTGCCTTCAGTGGCCATACTGAATTTCTGGCCGACCTGACTGGCACACCAAGGGTGGTGATGATGCTGGCCACTGAAGGCTTGCGAGTTGCACTGGCTACCACGCATTTGCCCCTGGCGCAGGTTCCCGCCAGCATCACACAATCATCACTGACGGAAGTCATCACTATTCTTCACCATGATTTGCAATGCAAATTTGGCATTACAGCGCCGCGTATTCTTGTATGCGGCCTCAACCCCCATGCAGGAGAAGGTGGCCACTTGGGTATGGAGGAAATAAAGATCATCGGTCCTGTGCTGGAAAAACTGCGCCATTCCGGCATGCTGCTTGAGGGCCCATTACCAGCTGATACCCTGTTTACGCCCAAATATCTGGCCCGCTGTGATGCTGTACTCGCCATGTACCACGATCAGGGTCTTCCTGTTTTGAAATACAAAGGTTTTGGTGCTGCAGTAAACATCACGCTGGGATTACCCATCATCCGTACCTCGGTAGATCATGGTACGGCCCTCGAACTCGCCGGCACCGGCCTGGCGAATACTGGCAGCCTGGCGACGGCCATTGAGTATGCTCAGGCTATGGTAGAGTCCACACTATGAGTAGCCACAAGTCTCACGGCGGTCACCAAGCACGCAAACGCTTTGGCCAGAACTTCCTGGTCGACCCCCACACCATCAGCAAAATTGTTGCGGCCGTGGCCCCAAAGCCCGGAGACAACATTGTTGAAATTGGCCCTGGGCAGGGCGCCATCACAGCCCCCATACTGTCTCGCTGCCCAACCTTGAACGTGGTGGAACTTGATCGCGACCTGATCCCATTACTACAAGCACAATTTCAAGGTTACCCGGATTTGCAAATCCATCAGGGTGACGCCCTGTGTACTGACTTCAGCCGCTTTTATGAAACAGGTAGACCGCTGCGTATTATTGGCAATTTGCCCTACAACATCTCTACACCACTGCTGTTCCATCTGCTCACCTATAGCGGAATGGTCCGGGATATGCATTTTATGCTGCAAAAGGAAGTAGTCGATCGCCTGGCGGCAATGCCCGGCGATAAGCACTACGGCAGGCTCAGCGTGATGGTGCAATACCACAGCCAGGTGCAGCCATTATTTCGCGTCCCACCCGGGGCCTTCAGACCCGCACCAAAGGTGGAGTCGGCCATCGTAAGAATTGTTCCCTATGCTGAACCGCCCTACCCGGCAACAGATATTGGCCTTTTATCAAAACTGGTCAACGCCTGCTTCCAGCAACGGCGCAAGACTATTCGAAACACGCTCAAACACCTGATGACCGAACAACAATTGGCCGGGTTGGATATTGATTTAACGCTGCGCCCGGAAACACTCAGCGTTGCTGACTTCGTCCGGCTCAGTAATCAAATGGAGGCGTTCTCTTGAATCATATCGCCGTCCTCGTCACGACTGAGTACTTGCCAAGGCAGTCTGATCCATCCCAGGGAAAGCATGCCTTTGCCTATCATATACAAATTGTGAATCGAGGTAGCCAGGCTGCCCGACTACTCAGTCGCCACTGGATCATCACAGACGGCAATTCACGAGTACAAGAAGTCCGCGGACCAGGTGTCGTAGGTGAAACACCCCGCCTTGAACCCGGCGAGACTCACCAGTACAGCAGTAGCGTGGTGCTAGACACCGAGGTTGGCACCATGGAAGGCAGCTATCAGATGATTAGCGACGACGGTGAATCCTTTGACGCTGAAATTCCACCTTTTCTGCTGTCCGTCCCCGGAGCAGTGCATTGACCACCTATGTGGTTGGCGATATTCAAGGGTGCCTCCAGCCCCTGCAACAATTGCTGGACGACGTTGCCTTTAGTTCTGCCGATCAACTCTGGTCTGTAGGCGACATCGTTAACCGGGGGCCCCAATCACTGGAAACACTGCGGTTTTGCCATGGCCTCGGGAACCGATTTCGCATGGTGCTCGGCAATCACGACCTGCATCTATTGGCCATAGCCCAAGGCGTTCGCCCGCCTCACCGCTCTGATACCCTCGACGATATACTCAACGCCACTGATCGGGACGAACTGCTACACTGGCTACAGGGGCAACCACTGTTAATGGCATCAGATGAATATCTGATTGTGCATGCAGGGATTCCTCCGCAATGGTCCAGAGAGCAGGCCATGGAACTGGCGACAGAGATGCATCAAGTGCTGTCTGATGATGCAATGGCCCGTGAATTTTTCCATGTCATGTACGGCAATGAGCCAGATTGCTGGGCGCAAAGTATTACACCCCCACTGCGCTGGCGACTAATAACCAACTATTTCACTCGCATGCGCTTCTGCTCACCTGAGGGTAAGCTTGAGCTCTCCAGCAAATCTCAACCCCACCAGCCTCCTCCAGGTTTCGCTCCTTGGTATAGTCATACTGGCAGATTAACCAAAACCAGCAATATCATTTTCGGGCACTGGGCCGCGCTACAGGGCAAATTCTGCGGATCACAGCTCTTTCCTCTCGACACCGGCTGTGTCTGGGGTGGGCCGTTGCGGTTAATGAATCTCGACACCGGCGACTATCACCACCAACAGCCGCTGTGACCCACCGGGTTTGAGATACGCCTTGAAGCCGATAGAATGGCCTGAGAATTTGCCATCAACTGATAACCTATAAAAAAGGTGCTGCACGTGGTTCGTACTCTTTCAAATTTTTTTACCACCATCATGCAACGCTGGCTTCCTGACGCCTTTATCTTCGCCATCATCCTGACCTTTATCGTCTTCCTTGCTGGCATGCTGGGTGAAAACCAATCGCCCTCTAAAATGGTGCAATTCTGGGGAGATGGCGTTTGGAATCTGTTGGTATTTTCAATGCAGGTCACCATCAGCCTAGTAACCGGTAGCGTTCTGGCACAGACCACAGCGGTGAAAAGAGTGCTCCGCTCCCTGGCATCACTGGCCAGCAATCCCAGCCAGGCCATCCTGCTAATGACCTTTATTTCGCTGATATGCGGCTGGATAAGTTGGGCTTTTGGCTTGATTGCCAGCGCCCTGATGGCCCGAGAAATTGCCCGCCATGTCAAGGGAGTGCATTACCCACTGTTGGTAGCCTCTGCCTATTCCGGCATGGTGATATGGCATGCGGGTTTATCCGGCTCCATTCCTCTGAAAATTGCCGTCTCCGATGGCGATGTACTCAGCAAGCTGATGAATGGGGTCACCATTCCCCTCAGCGAAACGATTTTTAGCTGGCAAGTACTGCTGACCTGCGCACTGGTACTCGTCACCCTGCCCATCATCTTCCGCATGATGATGCCACCGCCTGAAGAAATACAGGAAGTAGATTCTCATCAGCTGGGGGAGGAGGAGCATGTATCCATTCGAACCAACACCCCGTCGGATAGGATTGAACACAGCCGCCTACCAACATTGCTACTGGGCCTCTTGGGGGGTTATTACCTGATGGAGTTCTTTCTTAATGGCGGCAGTGTCGGCCTGAACACCTTAAACCTGATTTTTCTTGTTTCCGGCCTGTTGCTGCACCGATCAACTACCAGTTACCTCTTCGCTGTCAATGAGGCTGTAAGAGGCCTCTCCGGCATCGTACTGCAGTTTCCGCTCTATGCCGGCATCATGGGAATGATGGCCCAGTCCGGGCTGGCGGCATCGGTCTCCGCCTGGTTTATCGACATATCCACAGTTGACACCTTCAATTTGTTCACCTTTCTCAGCGCCGGTGTCGTCAATTTTTTTGTCCCCTCCGGCGGCGGACAGTGGGCGATTCAAGCCCCGATTGTTATCCCCGCTGCGGCGTCTCTCGGTATCCCGCTGAACCAGGCCGCTATGGCCATTGCCTTCGGCGACGCCTGGACTAACATGGTGCAGCCCTTCTGGGCATTACCCTTACTCGGTATCGCGCGGCTCGGAATTCGCGACATTATGGGTTATTGCACCGTGGCGCTATTGTGGACTGGTCTGCTATACGGGCTGGCCATGGTGTTTATTTTTTAGTGGGCTGATGGATGCTTCGACTTAGCACACAGGACTCCAACGGAGCCGCGGCCTGCGCCTCAAATCGTGACAGGAATGGCTCTACAATACGCCCAAAGGTGTCTGGCACAGACCTTGTTATGTTAGATTGCCGCCACCATAAAGAAACTGTATCGGGCACTGTCACTTTGACCACTTGTACCGTTAAAATTGACGATACCTGTAACTGAACCAAGCTTTGACGAGATTGTTTATTTACAAGCCTTCTTTAACTTCACTCGGTATTCTTTCAACCGATTTCATTATCAGACCGCTGAAAAAGCACATTCTTCTATGAAAAAACACCTGTGGTCCCTGTTGCTATTTTTAGTCAGCCATCCTCTTTATGCTGGCGTCGGCAATTATTTTCGCACCGAGGATGGCCACACCAACTGGCAGTATGTCGCCAACTGGTCTAGCGGCATCCTGATTCTATTGCTCTCCGTCACGGTCATTACCTTATTGTTTAGCCGACTACAGGCTCACAGGGCGAACAAAGCTCTTGAAGCCATACGGCAGGATCTTGAGCAGCGTGTCATGGATCGCACGGCGACACTTGATGAATCTAACCGGCTGTTACTTGAAGCAAACCAGTTGCTACAGGGTGAGATCGCTCAGCACAAAGAAACATCTAATCGCTTAAGCTCGTCGGAGTCCTATATCCGCGACATTCTGAGTTCGATGCCCCTGATGCTGATCGGTCTAACCGAAGATGGGAGTATCACTCAATGGAACAGAAGAGCAGAAGAGATTACCGGAATTTCTACGGCAAAGGCATTAGGCAATAATCTCTGGCAAATCTATCCGACCATCACCCTCAGTAAAGCGCAGGTTAAAGAGGCCCTTGAACAGAAAAAGTCCTTAACCATCAAACACAGTCAACGAGGCCAGTACCACTTTGACATCACGATCTACCCACTTAAAGCACAAGGTGAAAGCGGTGCGGTCATTCTAATTGATGACGTCACCCAACATATACTGGCTGCAAATATGCTCATCCAGCGGGACAAGATGTCCTCAATGGGCGAGCTGGCAGCCACCATGGCGCACGATATCAATCCACCATTGCAGCAGATACTGGATGATATGCACAAGTTCAGGAGCACTTTGCACGCAGCAAATCTGCCAGCTGAAACCCAACAGACAATCTCCACGCTAATGGATGAAACCAGCCAACAAGGTGAACAAGCCTTGGCTATCATTCAGAATTTACTTGAATTTGCCCAAAGTCGAGGAGGGGAAAAGCGCCTCGCGGACGTCATTGATATCATAGAACGCAGCATACAACTGGCTAACGATGTTCTGTCGGTCCCTTCGGGTCTGCGTTTTCGCGAGATCTCCATCGAGCGTCATTACAGTCAATCACTGCCACAAATCCCCTGTTATGTTGCAGAGCTGCAGCAAGTCTTCCTGAGCTTGTTCAGGCACGCCTGCCACGCACTGGGGCAGGTGCATAAGGCTGGGCACACGCCAATAGTCAGAATACAGGTAATGGTTTGCTACGATATGCTGTGGATAAAGGTTCAGCACAATGGCACCGGCATTAGCTACCAAGAGCAACAATATCTTTTCGAACCTTTTTTTACGCAAACAACCGGCCAAGCTGAAGATTATGATGCAGGCAAACGATTGTCCTTTTCACACTTCATCATTACTGAACAGCATCGCGGTCAACTGGCAGTCACATCGGATGTGAATGTGGGCACAACCTTCCACATTCAACTGCCACTATCCTGAAATCCAATCCCGCTGATTTATTCAGCGGGATCGTCATAACCATTGGGATTTTGACGCTGCCAGCGCCAGCTATCGCGCATCATGTCTTCCAGGGTGCGGCCTGCCTTCCAACCCAGCTCATACTCCGCTCTAGAGGCATCTGACCAACACTCCGCCACATCACCGGCACGACGTCCCACTATCTGAAAAGGAATCACAGAGCCTGAAACGGACTCGAATGCGCGGATCATTTCCAAAACGGAATAACCAGAGCCCGTACCCAGATTCCAAGCGCGGCAGCCAGGCGAAGAATCCTTCTCCAGAAGTTTTTCCAGAGCGTGCACGTGCCCCTCTGCCAGATCCATGACGTGGAGATAATCCCTTATCCCCGTGCCATCACGAGTGGGGTAATCACCTCCATAAACAGATAACTCTCGCAATTTCCCAACTGCAACCTGGGTGATATAGGGCAATAGATTGTTGGGAATACCTCTGGGATCTTCACCAATGAGGCCACTAGGGTGAGCCCCAACAGGGTTAAAATAGCGCAGCAGTGCGATTTTCCAAAAAGGATGGCCAGTGACTTTGTCTGCCGCCGATAGATCACGCAAGATATCCTCAACCATTAACTTCGACCGTCCGTATGGGTTTGTGGTCTGTAATGGAAAGTCTTCTGTAATGGGTGTCGTTACAGGGTCGCCATAAACAGTTGCAGACGAACTGAAAATAAATGTTCCAATGCCGGCGGCCTGCATCGCCTCCAACAGCGTCAACGAACCAGCCACGTTGTTGCGATAATACAGAGCAGGATCGGCACAGGACTCCCCAACGGCCTTGAAGCCAGCAAAGTGCATGACGGCATCTACCGTATGGAAACTAAATAAATTATCCAGGACCGCTCTATCGCAGACATCCGCTTCTACCAGCGTGAATTCGCGTGATGTGATCTGCTTGACGCGCTCCAGCGACAGGCTTGAACTATTGGAAAAATTATCGAGGACAACAACATCGTACCCAGCATTAAGAAGCGCCACACAGGCATGATTGCCAATATACCCAGCACCACCGGTAACCAACACTTTCATGTGCTTGGACTCCTCATGAATAAATTACTCAACGTATTATCCCATAGGCTGGTCATTGAAATATGGAACAGCAGGCAAAAAAAAGCCGGACAACATGTCCGGCTTATTACGACGAGACTAAGGGCCTTATTCGTCGTTGTCGCTCAGCTCAACCGCCTCTACTTCCGGACGATCAACCAGCTCAACATAGGCCATTGGCGCAGCGTCGCCAGAGCGCAAACCACATTTCAAAATACGGATGTAGCCACCAGGACGTCCCTCGTAACGTGGGCCAAGCTCAGCAAAGAGTTTACCTACGGCAGACTTACAACGCAGACGGCTAAACGCCAAACGACGGTTAGCAACGCTATCTTGCTTGGCCAGAGTGATCAGCGGCTCAGCAAAGCGACGCAGCTCCTTCGCTTTGGGCAAGGTAGTTTTAATCAGCTCATGCTCAACCAATGAGGCTGTCATGTTACGGAACATAGAGCGACGGTGCGCTCCAGTACGGCTCAGTTTGCGGCCACTTAAACGATGACGCATGGTTCTACTTCCTTTAAAGTGTTGCTATCTCAGCAATAAACTTGGTTCAACAGGTGCCAGTCACACTGGACACCCTCAATTAGATATGGTCGCTCTCAGTACGCAGGCTGGTAGGCGGCCAATTTTCAAGTCGCATACCCAATGACAGGCCGCGTGAGGCCAACACATCCTTGATTTCAGTGAGTGACTTTTTACCCAAATTAGGGGTTTTCAGCAGCTCAACTTCAGTACGCTGAATCAGGTCACCGATATAGTAAATACTTTCGGCCTTCAGACAGTTTGCAGAGCGAACTGTCAGTTCCAGGTCATCAACCGGACGCAGTAGAATCGGATCGACTTCTTCTTCTTTCTCAACCGGCTCGGACAGACTTTCACTCTCGAGATCGACAAAGACTGCCAATTGCTGCTGTAGGATTGTTGCAGCACGGCGAATTGCTTCTTCAGGATCGATGGTGCCGTTGGTTTCTAGATCCAGCACCAGCTTATCCAAATTGGTACGCTGTTCTACACGAGCGCTTTCAACTACATAAGCAACGCGGCGAACCGGGCTGAAAGTGGCGTCGAGCTGGAGACGACCAATAGAACGGGTCTCTTCCTCATCACCAGTGCGACTATCAGCTGGCTGGTAGCCACGACCACGAACGACGTGAAGTGTCATTTCCAGTGAAGTATCACCAGTAATGTTGGCGATGACATGGTCTGGGTTTTTGATTTCTGTCGCATTATCCAGTTGAATATCGCCAGCAGTAACGACACCCTTACCTTTTTTATTGAGAGTGAGGGTAACCTCGTCCTTCTCATGCAGAACGATAGCGACATCCTTCAGGTTCAGAAGGATTTCGATCACATCTTCCTGAACGCCCTCGATACTGCTGTACTCGTGCAGTACGCCATTGATTTCAACTTCGACAATAGCCGCACCGGCCATTGATGAAAGTAAAATACGGCGCAGGGCATTACCCAAAGTATGGCCAAATCCGCGCTCAAGAGGCTCAAGCACAACTTTGGCGCGAGTCGGACCAAACTCGGTTACATCAATGTTTCGTGGTGTCAAAAATTCGTTTACTGATGTTTGCATATCTGTTCCTGCTCGATGGCGTCGCTTAACTGTCTCTCTAACTACAACAGTGCGTTACTTGGAGTAGAGCTCCACAATGAGGTTTTCATTGATTTCGGCAGGAAGATCAGAGCGCTCTGGACCACGCTTGAAAACACCTTCCAGTTTATTGGCATCCACTTCCATCCATTCAACCAGTCCGCGCTGAGTTGCAATTTGCATAGCAGATTGAATACGCAGTTGGTTTTTGGATTTTTCACGAATGCTAATCACATCGCCATCGGCCACACAGTAAGAAGGGATATTCACCTTTTTGCCATTAACCAAAATGGAGCTGTGTGAAACCAGCTGACGAGATTCTGCACGTGTAGCGCCAAAGCCCATACGATAAACAACATTATCGAGCCTGCGCTCGAGCAATTGCAGCAAATTCTCGCCAGTCGCGCCTTTCAGGCGAGCAGCTTCTTTGTAGTAATTGCGGAATTGCTTCTCAAGCACACCGTAAAGACGACGCACTTTTTGCTTTTCGCGCAACTGAACACCATAGTCAGAAAGACGACCACGACGCTGTCCATGTTGCCCAGGGGCGCTTTCAGCGCGGCATTTGGACTCCAGCGGGCGAATACCACTCTTCAGGAAAAGGTCTGTACCTTCACGACGGGAGAGTTTACAAGTCGGTCCGAGATATCTTGCCATTAGTTCACTATCCTCGTTATACCCGACGTTTCTTCGGCGGACGACATCCATTGTGGGGGATCGGCGTCACGTCGGTGATATTGGTAATTTTATAACCGGTGTTGTTCAGGGCGCGTACTGCAGATTCGCGGCCAGGACCCGGACCTTTTACCTGTACATCCAGGTTTTTCAGGCCGTATTCCTGAGCTGCTAGTCCAGCTCGCTCTGCAGCTACCTGTGCCGCAAATGGAGTACTTTTTCGAGAACCCCGAAAGCCAGAGCCACCAGAAGTTGCCCAACTCAGGGTGTTACCCTGACGATCGGTAATGGTCACAATAGTATTGTTGAATGAAGCATGAATATGTGCCACACCATCAACAACAGTCTTTTTGACCTTCTTACGAACAGTTTTTTGTCCAGGCTTTGCCATTTGTATACTTTCCTATCGCTTGATGGGCTTGCGAGGGCCTTTACGAGTGCGCGCATTGGTTTTAGTGCGCTGGCCACGCAAAGGCAGGCCACGGCGGTGGCGGAGTCCACGGTAACAACCGAGATCCATCAACCGCTTAATGTTCATGCTGACCTCACGACGCAGGTCACCTTCTACAGTGCGTTCGCCTACAGCATTGCGCACGGCATCCATCTGCTCGTCGTTCAGATCGGCAATTTTAACGTCTTCAGCGATACCAACCTGGGCACAAATGGCCTTGGCAGTGGTACGACCTACCCCAAAAACATAGGTAAGCGAGATCACCGCATGTTTATTATCAGGGATGTTGACACCGGCAATACGGGCCATCACTACACTCCACTTTAATGTTTAACTGTTGTCTGGCTAATTTTTGCATGGCCAGAACACAAGGCTGACCAAAAAGGCGCAAGAGAATAGCTTTGAAGACAATAAAAATCAATAACTCCGTGCAATTAACCCTGACGCTGCTTATGGCGGGGTTCAGCACTGCAAATTACTCTTACAACACTTTTACGCTTCACAACTTTACAGTTGCGGCACATTTTTTTTACAGAAGCACGTACTTTCATTTCGTCACCTCAACTTCTACTAACGGATTCCGCTGCCGTAGCCTTTCAAATTTGATTTTTTCATCAATGAATCATACTGATGCGACATCAAATGAGACTGGACCTGCGCCATAAAATCCATGGTTACTACTACTGCAATCAACAGTGATGTGCCGCCCAGATAGAAAGGCACATTAAAATAAACATTCAAAAACTGCGGTAGCAAACAAACGAACGTCATATACAAACCGCCGATCAACGTCAATTTTGACATCACACCATCAATATACTTTGCAGTTTGTTCCCCTGGACGAATCCCCGGGAGGAATGCGCCGCCGCGTTTTAGGTTATCTGCCATCTCTCTCGGGTTGAACATCAGCGCCGAATAAAAGAAACAGAAGAAGATAATCAATGCTGCGAACAGCAATACGTGTAGCGGCTGGCCCGGTCCGATTAGCAACGCAATATCTTGAAGCCAATCAGGACTATCGGCACCTTGACCAAACCACTGAGCTATCGATGCAGGGAAAAGCAAGATGCTGCTAGCAAAGATCGCTGGAATAACACCCGCCATATTTACTTTCAACGGTAAATGACTTGTCTGAGCAGGGCCTCTACCAGGTTGACGCTGAGCATAGTTGACCGTGATACGGCGCTGGCCACGCTCGACAAACACCACAAAATAGACCACAGCAACCGCCAGCACGCCGACGAACAACAGCGCCAAAATATGCAGGTCTCCTTGACGAGAAGATTCAAATGCCTGCCCAATAGCTGAAGGAATCCCTGCAACAATACCGGCGAAGATCAGCATTGAGATACCGTTACCGACGCCACGTTCTGTTATCTGCTCGCCCAGCCACATCATGAAAACTGCACCAGTTACCAGCGAGATAACCGCTATAAAATAGAAACTGAAGTCTGGCGTGAACGCCAAACCCTGACCCGCCAAGCCAACTGACATACCAATTGCTTGAACCGTAGCCAGAAGAACAGTGCCGTAGCGAGTGTACTGGTTAATCTTGCGCCTACCGGCATCACCCTCTTTCTTCAACTGTTCCAGAGATGGGGTTACTGCCGTCATCAGCTGCATAATAATAGATGCGGAGATGTAGGGCATGATACCAAGCGCCATGATGCTCATACGCTCAAGAGCACCACCGGAAAACATGTTAAACATGCCAATGATCGTGCCCTGATTCTGATTGAACAGATCAGCAAGCCGATCGGGATCAATTCCTGGAACTGGAATATGAGTACCGATACGGTAAATCACCAAGGCAATGAATAAAAAGCGAAGGCGAGCCCACAGCTCGCCCAAACCTTTTATGTTGCCTTGCGGCATGTTCCCGGGTTTAGCCATCTGGCGTTACTCTTCTACCTTGCCGCCAGCGGCTTCAATAGCAGCTTGCGCACCTTTAGTAACACGTAGGCCCTTGACGGTAACAGCCTTAGTCAGCTCACCGGACAAAAACACTTTGGCGCGACGAATAGATCCATTGATCAGCCCAGCAGAGCGCAATGATTCGATATCAACCACATCGCCGGAAATGCTGTTCAGCTCACTCAATCGAATTTCTGCAGTGATGCGAGAAATTCGTGAAGTGAAGCCATATTTCGGCAGGCGTTTTTGCAAAGGCATCTGACCACCTTCAAAACCTGGACGAACGCTTCCGCCGGAACGAGCTTTCTGCCCTTTGTGGCCACGGCCAGCAGTCTTACCCAGGCCGCTACCGATACCACGACCGACGCGTTTGCCTTCTTTAATTCTGCCGGGTGCGGGACTTAGCGTATTGAGACGCATGATTATTCTCCCTCAACCTTAACCATATAGTGAACTTTATTAATCATACCGCGCACTGAGGGAGTATCTTCAACCTCTACAGTATGATTGATGCGACGCAGGCCTAGGCCGGCAACACAGGCTTTGTGTGATGCCAGACGACCGTGAATGCTGCGCAACAGGGTAACCTTGATTTTCTTAACGTTCGTCATGCTAAAGCTTCCGTTGTACTTCGCTCGGCATCAGCCGCAGCCTTAATTCAGAATTTCTTCTACGCTTTTGCCGCGTTTTGCCGCCACTTCATCGGGAGATCGCATGGATTTCAATGCCTTGAAAGTAGCACGAACCACGTTTACCGGATTGGTGGAGCCATAACACTTGGCCAATACGTTTTGAACACCTGCGATCTCAAGTACAGCTCGCATGGCACCACCGGCAATAACACCAGTACCTTCAGAGGCCGGCTGCATATAAACCTTGGAGGCACCATGGTTAGCCTTGGTAGGGTACTGGATAGTAGTACCCTTAAGGTCAACCTGAATCATGTTGCGGCGGGCAGCCTCCATGGCTTTCTGGATCGCCTGGGGTACTTCGCGCGCTTTACCGCGGCCGAAACCCACTTTTCCGTTGCCGTCACCGACCACGGTCAAAGCAGTAAAGGCAAAAATGCGGCCACCTTTTACGGTTTTGGCAACACGATTTACCTGTACCAACTTTTCTTGCAGGCCTTCATCCGCTGCTGCTGTATCTCTTTGATCTCTCGACATAACGCTAAACCTTTAGAATTCTAGTCCGGCTTCACGGGCGGCATCCGCCAACGCCTTAACTCGACCGTGATATTTAAAACCACTGCGGTCAAATGCAACCTGCGTTACACCCGCTTCCTTGGCACGCTCTGCTATCAACGCACCAACTGTTTTAGCCGCGTCGACATTACCGGTTTGACCGGCGCGCAGCGTCTTATCCAAAGTAGATGCACTGGCCAGCACACGACCACCATCCGGAGAAATCACTTGCGCATAAATATGACGCGGGGTGCGATTTACACACAGACGGTTGGCGCCTAATTCGCGAATCTTGCAGCGGGCACGGCGTGCACGACGCAAACGTGATAGTTTCTTGTCGCTCATAATCCTGACCTATTTCTTCTTCGCTTCTTTACGATGTACTTGTTCATCCGCATAGCGAACGCCCTTGCCCTTGTATGGCTCCGGCGGACGGAAGGCGCGGATTTCCGATGCCACTTGACCGAGCAGTTGCTTGTCCGCGGCTTTCAGTAAAATTTCTGTCTGGCTCGGGCTTTCTGCAGTTACACCTTCTGGCAACAGATACTCGACCGGGTGAGAGAAACCTAACGTCAAGTTGATTTTATTACCCTGGGTCTGGGCACGGTAACCAACGCCAATCAACTGCAACTTCTTTTGAAAACCTTCGCTAACACCAACAACCATATTGTTGACCAGCGCACGCGTAGTGCCAGCCATGGCATTGGCTTGCTTGCTACCATCTTTGGCAGCAAAGGTCAGCACATTGTCATCTTGTGCGATTTCAACATTGCTGCTTACCGCCAGAGAGAGTGAGCTATTGCCACCCTTGACAGTAATTTCACTGGGGCTGAGTTTGACTTCAACACCGGCCGGCAATGTAACCGGACTTTTTGCAACTCTAGACATCTCAAGTATCCCGTTAGAAAACTGTGCAGAGAACCTCGCCGCCAACCCCGGCCGCACGGGCTGCACGATCAGTCATCACACCTTTGCTGGTGGAGACGATAGATACACCCAGACCACCACGAACATTTGGCAGCTCATCGGCACCAGCATATTGGCGCAACCCAGGACGACTGTAGCGAGAAATCACTTCAATGACCGGCTTGCCCTCAAAATATTTCAGGGTCAGCGTCAGTTCGGGCTTGGCACCCTCAACAACACTTATATCGTTAATATAACCTTCTTCTTTAAGCACCTGGGCAACGGCCACTTTCAGCTTGGCGGAAGGCATGGAGACAGTTTTCTTACCCGCCATCTGCGCATTGCGGATGCGAGTCAGCATGTCTGCCAATGAATCTTGCATGCTCATCAGTTCAATTCCTCAATTAACCGCGGCTTACCAGCTCGCCTTGACCAAGCCAGGTACATCACCGCGCATAGCGGCTTCACGCAACTTGTTACGACACAGACCAAACTTCCGATAAACGCCATGGGGACGTCCAGTCACACGACAACGGCTATGTTGACGAACCGGACTGGAGTCACGGGGCAATTGCTGCAGCTTGAGCTGAGCTTCCCAGCGCTCTTCTTCAGTGCTTGAAGCACTGCTGATCACGGCCTTCAGCGCAGCGCGCTTTTCAGCAAATTTAGCAACGGTATGGGCGCGCTTTTTCTCGCGCTCAATCATGGATGTCTTAGCCATTTATCTCACCTCATCCTTTCAGCGGGAAGCTGAATGCGCGGAGCAGTGCACGACCTTCATCGTCGTTGCGAGCTGTTGTAGTAATTGTGATATCCATGCCACGCAAGGTATCCACTTTATCGTAATCAATTTCAGGGAAAATGATCTGCTCAGTCACACCCATCGAGAAGTTACCGCGACCGTCAAACGACTTTGAACTCACACCGCGGAAATCACGAATACGCGGGATCGCAATAGAGATCAAGCGCTCCAAAAATTCGTACATACGCTCACTGCGAAGGGTCACTTTGCAGCCGATGGGCCAATCTTCCCGCACTTTGAAGCCAGCGATAGATTTGCGCGCTTTTGTCACCACTGGTCTTTGACCAGAGATCAACGCCATGTCAGCGACCGCACCCTCGAGTGCTTTCTTATCAGCCAAAGCCTCACCCACACCCATATTCAGTGTGATTTTAGTGATTTTCGGCACTTCCATAACGTTCGCCAGACCAAGCTCTTCTCTCAGTTTGGGAGCAATTTCTTTTTTGTAAACTTCTTTCAGCCTTGCCATGTCAGTTTCCTGTCAAATTAGGCGTCAACGGCTTCGCCGTTGGATTTGAAAACGCGGATCTTTTTGCCGTCTTCAAGTACTTTAAAACCAACCCGGTCAGCTTTCTGTGTGCCGCCGTTGAAGATAGCCACGTTGGAAGCCTGGATAGGCGCTTCCTTTTCAATAATGCCGCCGGAAATATTCATTTGCGGATTCGGCTTCTGGTGTTTCTTGATCATGTTGATCCCAGAAATGACCAGACGTCCATCGGCCTGTACTTTAAGCACTTTGCCGCGCTTGCCTTTGTCTTTACCGGCGATCACGATGATTTCATCATCACGTTTGAGCTTGAGCATAACCCTATTCCTCTCCTCCGGCTTAGAGCACTTCAGGTGCCAGAGAGATAATTTTCATAAACCGTTCACTGCGTAGCTCACGAGTAACGGGACCGAAAATACGGGTACCGATCGGCGCAAGCTGCGTATTCAGAAGAACCGCGGCATTGTCATCGAACTTGATCAGGCTGCCATCCTGACGACGCACCCCTTTCTTGGTGCGAACAACAACCGCATTCATCACCTGACCTTTTTTTACTTTGCCGCGCGGAATCGCTTCCTTAACAGTGACCTTGATAATGTCACCAACGCCAGCATAGCGGCGATGCGAACCACCCAACACTTTGATACACATCACGCGACGCGCACCACTGTTGTCGGCCACATCCAGATAGCTTTCTGTCTGAATCATCGTATCTCTCCGAACCCGTTACTGCTGCTTACCGATTAAATTTCGGCAGCACGCTCATCAATGTTGACCAGCGTCCAGGATTTTGTCTTGGACAGTGGACGAGTTTCCGCAATTGTCACTTGATCACCTGCACGGCACTGATTTTCTTCGTCATGAGCCTTGATCTTCGTGGACTTATTGACGATCTTTCCGTACACCGGGTGCTTTACGCGGCGTTCGATCAGCACGGTGACGGACTTGTCCATCTTGTCGCTGACAACACGGCCAGACAGTGTGCGAGCGTTTTTATCTGCTTCACTCATCTCAGTTACCCGCTTTCTCATTCAGCACAGTCTTGATGCGAGCAACATTAGTGCGCGCCTCTTTGATCTTGTGGCTTTGTCCCAGCTGACCAGTAGAAGCTTGCATACGCAGTTTGAACTGCTGCTCCTGCTGCTTTGCCAGCTCCTCGGTCAGTTCTTCAACTGACTTTTCACGCAATTCGTTGGCTTTCATTACATCACCGACCGTATAACAAAGGTGGTTTGTATCGGAAGCTTGGCCGCCGCAAGCGCAAAGGCTTCGCGGGCCAGCTCTTCAGACACACCTTCCATTTCGTAAAGTACTTTGCCGGGCTGAATCTGAGCGACCCAGTATTCGACATTACCTTTACCTTTACCCATCCGCACTTCGAGAGGCTTCTTGGAAATCGGCTTGTCGGGGAAGACCCGAATCCAGATTTTTCCGCCTCGCTTAATGTGGCGAGTCATTGCACGACGAGCAGATTCAATCTGACGCGCAGTAATACGACCGCGCGCGGTGGCCTTCAGGCCAAACTCGCCAAAGCTTATTTTGCTACCGCGCAGCGCCAGACCGCGGTTGCGACCTTTATGTTGCTTACGGAATTTTGTACGTTTCGGTTGCAGCATCTCGCTTGACCCTTAACTCGCAAACTTACTTCTTTTTAGACGGTGCTTTCTTGGCTGGCGCTTGCGCCGCCTCTTCACCACCAATAATTTCGCCCTTAAAGATCCACACTTTGACACCAATGATGCCGTAAGTAGTTGAACCTTCCGCTGTGCCGTAATCAATATCGGCACGGAGGGTGTGCAGGGGTACACGACCTTCCCGATACCATTCAGTGCGCGCAATCTCGGCACCACCGAGACGGCCACTTACCTGGATCTTGATACCTTTTGCGCCTTGGCGCATAGCGTTCTGTACCGCACGCTTCATAGCGCGACGAAACATTACACGACGCTCCAACTGCTGAGCCACGTTCTGAGCAACCAGGGTTGCATCAAGATCAGGCTTGCGCACTTCCTCAATGTTGATGTGAACCGGAACGCCCATCTGTGCAGAGACTTCATTGCGCAGCGCTTCCACATCTTCACCTTTCTTACCAATCACGATGCCTGGACGGGCAGTGTGGATGGTAATGCGCGCTGTTTGTGCAGGGCGCTCAATCTCGATTCGACTAACTGAAGCGTGAGCTAATTTTTTGCTAATAAAAGCACGCACTTTCAGGTCAGCATTCAGCTTGTCTGCGTAGTCTTTCTGGCCGGCATACCAGATTGAGGTATGCTTTTTAACAATACCCAGACGAATGCCAGTTGGATGTACTTTCTGACCCATTAAACTGTCTCCTCGTCGGCAACTTTCACGGTAATGTGACAAGAGCGTTTAAATATCCGGTCAGCGCGCCCTTTTGCACGTGGCTTAATACGCTTCATGGTTGCACCTTCGTCCACAAAAATGGTCGATACGCGCAGCTCATCCACATCTGCACCTTCATTGTGCTCAGCGTTTGCAATCGCAGACTCAAGCACCTTCTTAAGAATGGCGGCGCCCTTCTTCGGACTGAAGGCCAAAATGTCCAGCGCTTCTTCAACCGGCTTGCCGCGAACTTGATCGGCAACCAGGCGAGCTTTCTGCGCCGACAGTCTGGCTCCTCGTAATTTTGCTGCTACTTCCACAGTCATCTACCTCTTAAACCAACGCTTAGCGCTTGGCCTTTTTGTCCGCGACATGACCGCGGAAGGTGCGCGTCGGGGCAAACTCACCGAGTTTATGCCCAACCATTTCTTCGTTCACCACCACCGGGACATGTTGACGTCCGTTGTGTACGGCGATTGTCAGACCAACCATATCAGGGCTGATCATGGAACGACGCGACCAGGTTTTGATCGGACGTCTGTCATTTTTTTCAAGCGCTTCATCAACCTTTTTAACAAGGTGCAGATCAATGAACGGGCCTTTCTTGAGAGAGCGTGGCACTATTGTTTCCTCTTCTCTATCAATTACTTATCGCGACGGCGCACAATCATATTGTCAGTGCGCTTGTTCTTGCGAGTTTTGTAACCCTTGGTGGGGATACCCCAGGGAGTAACGGGATGACGACCACCAGAAGTGCGACCTTCACCACCACCGTGCGGGTGATCTACAGGGTTCATTACCACACCGCGAACGGTAGGACGAACACCACGCCAGCGAGTGGCACCAGCCTTACCCAGAGAGCGCAAATTGTGCTCACTGTTCGAGACCTCACCAATGGTTGCCCGACAATCTACAGGCACCTTACGCATTTCACCACTGCGTAAACGCAGAGTGGCATACTGCCCTTCACGGGCGATCAACTGCACCGCAGCACCTGCACTTCGAGCCAACTGCGCACCCTTACCAGGCTTCATTTCAATACAGTGAATGACTGTACCCACCGGAATGTTTCTCAGCGGCAGTGTATTGCCAGCCTTGATCGGAGCGTCCACACCAGACTGAATGCTATCACCCGCCTTCAGACCTTTCGGCGCAATAATATAACGGCGCTCTCCGTCGCTATAACAAACCAGCGCAATATAAGGTGTGCGGTTCGGGTCATACTCCAAACGCTCTACCTTGGCGACAACACCATCTTTTTGACGCTTAAAGTCAATTAGACGGTAATGCTGCTTGTGCCCACCACCCACGTGACGGGTAGTGATACGGCCATTATTATTCCGACCGCCAGACTTACTTTTCTTTTCCAACAAAGGCGCATAGGGTGCACCTTTATGCAGATCCGGATTAACGACGCTGACAACAAAGCGGCGACCGGGAGACGTTGGTTTTCTCTTAACAACAGGCATCTCGATAACCCCTTATTCAGCTACCGCAAAGTCAATCTCTTGACCCTGCTCCAGGCGGACGTACGCCTTTTTCCAGTCAGAGCGCTTACCGAGGCCCACTTTGGTGCGCTTGGTTTTACCCTTGACGTTAGTGACTCGAACATCAGCCACTTTGACGTTAAACAACTTCTCTACCGCAACCTTCACCTCAGGCTTAGTTGCATCGACAGCCACCTTGAACACAATCTGGTTCTGACCGTCGGCAACACTGGCAGTTTTTTCAGTAATATGCGGCCTCAGCAGCACTTTGAAGATGCGCTCTTGTTTCATACCAGCATCTCCTCAATCTTTTTCAGAGCAGGCACAGTGATCAGCACTTTTTCAAAACGAATCAGGCTGACCGGATCAACACCGACCGCATCGCGCACATCCACTTTGTGGAGATTGCGAGAAGACAGGTAAAGATTCTCAGTAACTTCTTCCGTCACGATCAGCACATCTTGTACGTTGTATTCACCCAGCTTCTGTATCAGCGACTTAGTTTTGGGTGCTTCCAACTCGAAAGACTCAACCACAACCAAGCGCTCTTGGCGCGCCAGCTCAGAGAGAATTGAGCGCAGCGCAGCGCGATACATTTTACGGTTCAGCTTCTGCGAATGATCTTGCGGCTTAGCTGCAAAGGTCACACCACCAGTCCGCCAAATGGGAGAGCGAATGGTGCCTGCACGAGCACGACCTGTGCCCTTTTGACGCCAAGGCTTCTTACCGCCGCCGCTTACTTCTGAGCGCGTTTTCTGTGCGCGAGTACCCTGACGAGCACCAGCCATATAGGCTGTTACAGCCTGATGCACCAGATCCTGATTAAACTCTTTACCAAAGGCAAGATCAGAAACTTCTACCGTTCCCGCATTACCTTGTGGTGTAGCAATATTCAATTCCATCGATGATCCCCTCAGCCCTTCACTGCAGCACGAATGATCACGTCACCACCTGGCGCACCAGGCACTGCACCCTTGACGAGAAGCAGGTTACGCTCGGCATCAACACGGACAACTTCGAGGTTTTGCGTGGTTACACGCTCAGCACCCATGTGACCGCACATCTTCTTGCCCTTAAATACACGACCGGGAGTTTGACACTGACCGATAGAGCCAGGCGCCCGGTGGGACAGGGAGTTACCATGGGTTGCATCTTGCATGCTGAAATTCCAGCGCTTGATGACACCCTGAAAACCTTTACCCTTAGAAGTACCAGTCACATCAATTTTTTGACCAGCCTCAAACTGCTCGACAGTAATGGCGCCACCGACCTGAAGGTCATCCTGGACACCATCAACACGAAGCTCCCAGCAACCACGACCGGCTTCTACGCCCGCCTTGGCAAAATGCCCTGCTTGAGACTTGCTTACACGTGAGGCACGACGAGCACCAGTAGTCACCTGCACAGCCGTATAGCCGTCAGTTTCACCACCTTTAATCTGGGTAATGCGATTCGGTTCCGCCTCGATCACTGTGACCGGGATGGAGACACCTTCGTCGGTAAATACGCGAGTCATGCCACATTTGCGGCCGACAATACCAATATTCATTTGTATAACCTCATAGTGTACGGGGCTGTTACCCGCTATGGCCGCCCATTTCAGAGCGTTACACCCACCTGGCGTTGGCCCGGCCTGGGTTTTGTTGCGATGCTGCTTATGTCAGGCTGATTTGAACCTCAACACCAGCAGCCAGATCCAGCTTCATCAATGCATCGACAGTTTTTTCTGTCGGCTCAACAATATCCAGCATCCGTTTGTGGGTGCGGATCTCGTACTGATCGCGCGCGTCTTTATTGACGTGCGGGGAAATCAATACAGTAAAGCGTTCTTTGCGAGTCGGCAGCGGAATCGGGCCACGAATTTGGGCACCGGTACGCTTGGCCGTCTCAACGATTTCCTGTGTAGAGGCATCAATCAGCTTGTGATCAAATGCTTTCAGGCGAATTCGTATGCGTTGATCCTGCATGGAATCAAACTCCAACTGTCTAAAGAGCCATCGAATCCCGCTCATCGGGACCCGGAAAAACGGAGGCGAGATTCTAAGTCCGCCCCCAACCCCTGTCAAGGAAAAATCCTTGCACTACTTAATGATTTTTCTTTCGCCATCTTGCTTGCCAAAGGCATACACAACGGCGATGAAAAGGGGGCTCAACAAGCCCCCTTCACACAGAATAAAGACAGTGCTTTACTCAAGAATCTTCGCAACTACACCTGCGCCCACTGTACGACCGCCTTCGCGGATCGCAAAACGCAGACCGTCTTCCATCGCAATCGGCGCAATCAAGGTCACTTCCATCTGCACGTTGTCACCCGGCATTACCATCTCAACGCCTTCCGGCAGCTCACAGGCGCCAGTCACATCAGTGGTACGGAAGTAGAACTGCGGACGATAGCCATTAAAGAACGGCGTGTGACGCCCACCCTCGTTCTTGGACAGCACATAGATCTCCGCCTCGAACTTAGTGTGCGGCTTGATGGACCCCGGTTTACACAGCACCTGCCCTCTCTCTACGTCGTCACGCTTGGTGCCACGCAGCAGTACGCCCACGTTCTCACCAGCACGACCTTCGTCCAGCAGCTTGCGAAACATTTCCACACCGGTACAGGTAGTAGTCTGGGTATCGCGAATACCGACAATCTCAATGGACTCGCCCACCTTGATGATGCCGCGCTCAACACGACCAGTTACAACCGTGCCGCGACCTGAGATGGAAAACACGTCTTCAATTGGCATCAGGAATGCCAGATCGATCGCACGCTCCGGCTCAGGAATATATTCATCCAGCGTTTCAACCAACTTCTTCACGGCACTCGTACCCATACCGTTATCATCCTGGCCATTCAGCGCCATCAATGCTGAGCCGACAATGATCGGGGTGTCATCACCCGGGAAGTCGTACTGATCAAGCAGTTCGCGAACCTCCATTTCAACCAACTCAAGCAATTCCGCATCGTCAACCATGTCAGCCTTGTTCAGGAACACGACGATATAGGGCACGCCAACCTGACGGGACAACAGAATATGCTCGCGGGTTTGTGGCATAGGGCCATCCGCAGCAGAACACACCAGAATCGCGCCATCCATCTGGGCAGCACCAGTAATCATGTTTTTGACGTAGTCGGCGTGACCAGGGCAGTCAACATGCGCATAGTGTCGCGCAGGCGAATCGTATTCCACATGAGAGGTGGCGATGGTAATGCCGCGCTCACGCTCTTCCGGCGCATTGTCGATACCGTCAAACGCCACTGCCGTACCACCCCAAACCTCTGCGCACACGCGAGTCAATGCCGCAGTCAGCGTGGTTTTGCCATGGTCAACGTGACCGATGGTGCCCACATTGACATGGGGCTTATTACGTTCAAATTTTTCTTTTGCCACGGGGATGCCCCTTAACTTAATAACCGGTTAAGTTCGCTGACCACTCACTTCCCCTAACACGCCAGGAACCTGCCAGCAAAATTTGCACAGCGGGCAATCTTATACGCCATTTCGTCGCTGTCAACGTCCGCAACCGTCTTTAGATAGGAAATTTTCTGTCTTTTTCAATCTATTTCAGGCTAGTTGCCACTTTCCCTCTCATTTTTGTCTTTATTTTCGGTATAATCGCGCGCGTTTTATTGGCCCATTGATATCGAGCACTAAAATGACTGACTTATCCCATTACAGAAACATCGGCATCTTCGCCCACGTAGATGCGGGCAAGACCACCACTACCGAACGTATTCTCAAGCTGACCGGCAAAATCCATAAGACCGGTGAGGTTCATGATGGCGCGGCCACCACTGACTTTATGGCACAGGAGCAAGAGCGGGGTATCACCATCCAATCTGCAGCGACGACCTGCTTTTGGAAGGATCACCGTTTCAACATTATCGACACCCCCGGGCACGTCGACTTCACTGTTGAAGTTTATCGCTCCCTGAAGGTGCTGGATGGCGGCGTTGGCGTATTCTGCGGCTCCGGCGGCGTAGAACCCCAGTCTGAAACAAACTGGCGCTACGCTAACGAGTCTGAAGTTGCGCGAATCATCTTCGTCAACAAACTGGACCGCATGGGCGCTGACTTCCTGCGCGTTGTTGGCCAGATCAAGAAAGTCCTCGGCGCCAACCCGCTGGTGATGACTCTGCCCATTGGCCGTGAAGACGAATTCAAAGGCGTGGTCGACGTACTCACCAAGAAAGCCTATATATGGGATGATTCCGGCTTGCCTGAAAACTTTGAAATCACCGATGTTCCTGCAGACATGGTTGACGAAGTTGATCAGTATCACCAAGAACTCGTCGAAACCGCCGTTGAGCAGGACGACGACTTAATGATGGCCTACATGGAAGGTGAAGAGCCTTCCATCGAAGACCTGAAACGGTGTATTCGCAAGGGCACCATCAAACTGGATTTCTTCCCCACCCTTTGCGGCTCCGCCTTCAAAAACAAGGGCATGCAATTGGTGCTGGACGCAGTGGTTGATTACCTGCCCTGCCCCACCGAAGTCGATCCACAGGATCTCACCGACGAAGAAGGCAACGCCACTGGCGAAAAAGCCACTGTGTCTATCGAAGAGCCCTTCCGTGCGCTGGCCTTTAAAATCATGGATGACCGCTTTGGTGCGCTGACCTTTGTCCGCATCTACTCTGGTGTACTGGAAAAGGGTATGACAATCCTCAACTCCGCCACCGGCAAAACAGAGCGTATCGGCCGCATGGTTGAAATGCACGCCAACGACCGCAACGAGCTCGATCGCGCCCAGGCGGGCGATATCATTGCCATCATCGGCATGAAGAATGTCAAAACCGGCCACACCCTGTGTGATACCGACCACCCTTGCACACTGGAAGCCATGGTGTTCCCGGAGCCGGTAATTTCTATCGCCGTCAAGCCCAAAGAAAAAGCGGGCGCCGAAAAAATGGGCATTGCCATCGGCAAACTGGTTGCAGAAGACCCCTCCTTCCAGGTAGAAACCGACGAAGACTCCGGCGAAACCATTCTCAAGGGTATGGGCGAACTTCACCTGGATATTAAAGTCGACATCCTGAAGCGCACCTACGGTGTTGAGCTGGAAGTGGGCAAACCCCAGGTAGCCTACCGCGAAACGATCACCCAGCCGATCGAAGACAGCTACACTCACAAGAAGCAGTCTGGTGGTTCTGGTCAGTACGGTAAGATCGACTACCGCATCCGTCCTGGCGAAGCGAACTCCGGCTTCACGTTTACGTCTTCCGTTGTGGGCGGTAACGTACCCAAGGAATTCTTCCCCGCCATCGAGAAGGGCTTCAAGTCGATGATGATGGAAGGCCCATTGGCCGGCTACCCTATGCTCGACGTCGAAGTGGAACTGTTCGATGGTGCATACCATGCCGTGGATTCATCGGCCATCGCCTTTGAAATCGCGGCCAAGGGTGCCTATCGTCAGTCCATGCCGAAAGCGGGTCCGCAGCTGCTGGAACCGATCATGAAAGTGGACGTGTTCACACCTGAAGACCATGTGGGCGACGTCATTGGTGACCTGAACCGTCGTCGCGGCATGATCAAGGACCAGGAACCCGGTGCCACTGGTGTTCGCGTTAAGGCTGAAGTGCCGCTGTCAGAAATGTTCGGCTATATTGGCCACCTGCGCACCATGACATCTGGCCGCGGCCAGTTCTCCATGGAGTTCTCTCACTACCTGCCCTGCCCTCAGCAAATTGCCGAGAAGGTCATCGTAGAAGCGAAAGCCAGAAAAGAAGAAGCCAAGAAATAATTTCTGGCTCTCTTCACAAAAAAGCCCGGCGAGAAATCACCGGGCTTTTTTATTATCTGCATACTTCTTTATTCGAAAAGCACCGGCCGCCACGCATATGGCCAGCTCCCGGCGACATAGAACTCAACCATTACGTTTACCACGCCCACAAAAAAAGCCGCTCCATGGAACGGCCTTTTTCATTTTCAGATAGCGATCATCGATTACTCGATAACTTTGGCCACAACGCCAGCGCCTACTGTACGACCGCCTTCGCGGATCGCAAAACGCAGACCATCTTCCATCGCAATCGGTGCGATCAACGTCACAACCATCTGGATGTTGTC
>CAMYLT010000005.1 GCA_947259505.1 uncultured Porticoccus sp.
CGGATTACATCAACAAGTTTTACAACGCGGTACGGTTACACTCCAGCCTGGAGTATTTATCGCCGATGAAATATGAACAACAGTCTGGATAGAAAACACGGTGTCCATTTTATCGGGGGAAGATCACACTCGCAAGCTCGCGCCTATTACGCGGGCGTTATGTGTCCGAGCTACCCACGACTTGTAGACACTCTGTATAGTTAGATTGACCTATATGGCGGTGCTTACCATGGCACGCATAAAAAACAGGCTTACCCTATCTCTGACAGCTTGTTTCATACCGGAATTACAATTACTTCATGAAGCTTGAAACCAGCCGGCTCGATCGTTTTATTAGTCAGAATACTGATTATTCGATTGCAGACACCCGTCTTCTTATTGCGCAAAAACGGATTCTGCTGGATGGCCGTGTGGCGCATTCCATTCAGCAGAAGGTGACGAAATTCACTCGTGTTGTATTGGATGGCAACTGCTTGAAGGATCTCAGCCCCGTTTATCTGATGCTGAATAAACCCAGGGGGGTGGTTAGCGCGACCAAAGACCCTAAACACACTACTGTGCTGGATTTGATTCAGCACCCTCAGAAGGACGAGCTGCACATTGTCGGACGGCTGGACTTCAATACCACGGGATTGGTGTTATTGACCAACGATGGGGCATGGTCGCGCAGGATCAGTTTGCCCGAGACAAAGCTCGCCAAGACGTATGAGGTGACTTTGTCCAAGCCGTTAAACGATGAGTATATTGCCGCGTTTCGAGAGGGTATCCATTTTGCTTATGAAAACATCACAACCCGGCCCGCACAGTTAGAGATACTCTCCGAGAACAGCGCCAGACTGTCGCTGATTGAGGGCAAGTACCATCAAGTTAAACGGATGTTTGGCTTTTTTCAAAATGAAGTGTTGTCACTGCATCGGGTTTCTGTGGGGCCTATCTCCTTGGAGGGACTTGAGGTGGGCCAGAGCAGGCCGCTGACCCCGAATGAGTTGGCGGCAACGGAGTCTCATGGCCCTTGCTGAGCGATAACATCACGCCGTAAAAGAAATGCCATCGAGGGGGCATCAAGCCTCGTAGCGATAGGTGCCCTCTACCGGGCAGAGCATGCACTGCCGCTTGCCAATATTATGCTAGGCCAGTGTTATGCTGATTCCGGAATGTATCAGTACGTTAATAACACCCTTACCCGGTTAGGACACACCCACCATGCCCGCATTATTTGAAGAAATTGATAGCCAGTCCTCGCCGTTAGGTGAGATATCCCTGCGCAGGCGACGTATGCCGGTGTTTGGTGACCGGGATATCTATGAAGTCAAACTTGGCGACGAGTTTTTAATGTCGAGTATGTTTGTTGAGGCTGAAGAGGCCCTGTCTACCCTTGGCCTGGCTGCCGTGCAGGGCGATAAGCTCAGTGTTGTCGTGGGGGGGTTGGGATTGGGTTACACCGCCGTGGCAGCATTACAAGATGACAGGATTGCGGAGCTGCTGGTGGTCGAGGCCCTAGATACCGTTATAGGTTGGCATAAAGATGAGCTGGTCCCGCTGGGAAAAGTACTCAATGCAGATACACGAAATCGCTACGTACTCGGCAGCTTCTTCGACCTGGCCTCAGACCCCGGTGCGGGCTTTGACCCAAACAGCGAAGGCAAAAAGTTTGATGCCATTCTTTTAGATATCGATCATTCCCCCAGCGAATTCCTGAACTCAGCCAACGCCAGCTTTTATACCACCGCAAATCTGGCGCTGATGGCCGAGCAGCTTAAACTCGGGGGCGTGTTTGCCATGTGGTCGCAAAACCTGCCGGACGAACGTTTTGAAGCGTTGCTGAAAACGGTGTTTGAGCGTGTCTATTCCCATGTTGTTTCTTTTTACAACCCGTTTCAGGGGCGTGACTCCACCAACTCGGTGTATGTATGTGTGAAGGGCTAAACGTTATGGCGCAACATTTTAAGGCGCTGTATAGGCTGCTTTCTGTTGTCAAACAGCTATCCGGGCTTCACGTCATAGTCGGGGCGGAACAGGGCACTGCCTTGAGGGTGCCACAGCCAGCGCCCTCCTGTGGGCAAAGGATTGGGCCGATCTCTGTTGAGTTCACCCGAACGGGACTTTTTTATCGGGGTCTACCCTATAATCGGTAGTATTGTTTGTGACCCACAACCCGATGGGTACGATGCCAGAGATGAACCAATTAGTGAAAATTCCTTTTGATAATAGCTACCTGCATGTGGCCGAAGCCCTGTTTGCACACCAATTGCCGACCCCGGTCAAACAGCCGGGGCTAATTCGCATCAACGAGGCATTGGCGGGGGCGCTATCGACTGACCCGCAGCAGTTGGCCAGTGAAGAGGGTATCGCGGTGTTGGCGGGCAATCTGATCCCCGAGGGGGCGGAGCCGATTGCCACCGTCTACGCTGGCCACCAGTTTGGCGGCTGGAATCCGCAGCTGGGGGATGGCCGGGCAATTCTGCTCGGCGAAGTAATCGGCAAGGACGGCTGTCGCTATGATCTGCAACTGAAAGGCGCCGGTATTACGCCCTTTTCACGGATGGGCGATGGCCGCTCGCCGCTGGGACCGGTGTTGCGCGAATATATCGTCAGTGAAGCCATGGCCGCGCTGGGGGTGCCGACCACCCGCAGTCTGGCGGCGGTGACCACCGGGGAGAGGGTGGTTCGCGATGAATTCCATCCTGGAGCCATTCTGACTCGGGTGGCGCGCAGTCATATTCGGATTGGCACCTTCCAATATCTGGCCGCAAGAGAGGACTTCGAATCCCTCAAGCAGTTGGCCGACCATGTTATAGAACGTCACTACCCCGAGGCCGGCCGAGCCGATAATCCCTACTTGTCGTTACTGACACAAGTCATCTCCGCCCAGGCGGGGCTGGTTGCCCACTGGCAGTCCATCGGTTTCATTCACGGCGTCATGAACACCGATAATATGCTGATTAGCGGCGAGACCGTCGACTACGGCCCTTGCGCCTTTATGGAGAACTACAATCCGGCGACGGTGTTCAGTTCCATTGATAGCGGCGGTCGCTATGCCTACCGCAATCAGCCCGCCATCGCCCAGTGGAATCTCGCTTGGCTGGCACAATCGCTGTTGCCGCTGATGGATGATGACGAAGCGACAGCGGTCAAATTGGCGCAGGCGGCACTGGATAAGTTCAGCGATCAGTATCAGGAAAACTATCAGCGGCGCATGTGCGCCAAGATCGGTGTAACCCGGGTCGATGCTGCCGCCAATGAACTGGTCTCGGCGTTGCTGTCGCTGATGGCGGATCACCGTGTGGATTTCACTTTGGGCTTCCGGGTGCTGGCGGATTGGCTGGTCTGGGATGGAAGGCAGGACGGAGAGCCGGGCAGTAACGAGCGTAATAGTGCCGAGTCGATTGCCGCCAACAGTCTCTACCCGTTGCCGACAGTCTTCCAGGGCTGGTTGCGAGATTGGCAACAGTTTCTGGGCATTGGTCACACTGAGGAAAAAGCCCCACTTGGGGAGCAGGAGATCGCCGCCATTCGCGCGGCTATGCTCGCCTGCAACCCGGTGTTTATTCCGCGCAATCACCAGGTAGAACAGGCGATTGATGCTGGCAACAGCGGTGATTTTGAGCCCTTCCAC
Organism: uncultured Porticoccus sp.; assembly: GCA_947259505.1. GTDB lineage: Bacteria > Pseudomonadota > Gammaproteobacteria > Pseudomonadales > Porticoccaceae > Porticoccus. Next base: position 3,617 of record CAMYLT010000005.1, read on the forward strand.
CGGCTGGTGGAGGTATTGGCCACGCCGTTTGAGTTCGATCCGGCGAACAGAGACTACGCCATGCCCGCGACACCCGAGCAGCGCGTCGCCCGAACCTTTTGTGGTACCTGACTGTGTCGTTGATCAAAGAACTTGTCCTTTGAATGCGTAGGCAGGGAGTCAACGCGCTCGTTCTATTAGCGCAGAGCAAACAGACGAAAGCCGATCCCACAGAGTGAGGGATGGAATATGAGCGGGAGTGAATTCCAGCGGGACACTGAAGCCTTGGCTACGCTGGAAAAAGCGCCTTAAAAGCACAGGGAATCACACAAGTTACCGCTGAATTTATGGAACGCATCAAGCTGCAGGTGAGCCTACCTTATCTCAATATAGGGTAGCCAGCGCGTCGAGGGCTCCAGGTCATCAATTTCAAATTTGCCGTATGGTGGTGTCGGCAGGTCATCTGGCGGCGATGCAATGTAATTGAGATCAACCGCCCGCGCGGTGCCGCGAATCACGCCATTCTCAACTGTCATGTCGTAGTAAATGCCGTTCCAGAGGTTGGCACCAAATTCGTTTGGAGCTTTGAACATGAACAGCAGGTCGTGCTCCAGCCAGCGCAAATCATTTGCAGACACTGACTCGGGGTGTTGGTAGGGGTAGGGGATAACACACCAGATTTCCTTGCCTTCCAGGCATTTCATTTCCTTCATCGACAGAAAGAAATCTTTGAACCTTTCTGTTTCGATATTCAGGTTGTAGGTGATCGTTTCATCTGCTGCCGGGGTAAATACTACTGTACCAATAGGGTGCTCTTCTCCGGCGTTATCCTTTAGGTAGATAGACTTGTTTCCAAGCGGAAACCCATCGCCAGCCCAAACGGGTTGGTTTGCCGCGAGGCAGGTGAACAACAGTAGCAAGACGCAGGGCCAAAGAAACCAGCGGATGGATGAAAGGCCTGTCATAACACAGTTCCCGTATTCTGTTTCCCTTCAAGTTTAGGTGGCTGTTGCTGAGGCGCAATGGTACTTGAGTCGTGTTTGAGCGCTGCGGGTTTGTAATACACGTCTATGTCACCCGGCACCAAGCAAACCAATTGAACAACCTGGCGGATAGAGCTTGTACGGAGCGGCGGGTAATACGCCTGTGTCATTTGGCGTAGCAGGGAAATAAAAAAGGCCAGCTATTAAGCTGGCCTTTTTAAGATGGTGCCCAGAGGCGGAATCGAACCACCGACACGAGGATTTTCAATATGACTGATATATTTAACTTTATTTAATTAAATTAGTCACTTACGGTGTTCTTGCCAATCTAATTATGTATTGCAGAGTAGTTTGCCAGTATTTCAAGTTGCCACCTCAGCCCCCTTTTCAGAAGCCACGGGCTTTATAACATGTTTGGGATCACGCTAACCCATTGATTCTTATATCTGATGGGTTATATTCAATGGGCCAAAGGATTTGTCTTTCAACACAGGATGTTGCTTGTTTTTTCCCCGACGCAAACCCTATCAAAACACACAAAACCACTTGTGGCTAAAGGCTTTTAGTCGAGTCATGGGGTTGAGTGTTCCTGTGTTATAAGGCTAATGTACTATAAAGTCATAGGCTTTTGAATTTACTGTTATGAGAGTGAAGGTTGATGGTGTATTTAGGCCGATAGGGGTAATAGGTGGGGGACTGACAATCCCTATGACGATTGTAATTTCTTTAGCCCTGCTGTTGTTTTTGTTGCGTTACGTAAGTATTAGATTGATTCCATCGGATCGAGACAGCATTAAGGAGGGGTCTATGGTTAAAACATTAAAAGCTCGTACTCGTATTTTTATTAGCTCGGTAGTTGAAAGTTTATGGGCTACAGGAGTCGGGATCGTTGCAGGACACCTATCGACCTAAGTGCATCAATCACACAACAAGGCGGTGTTGTCGCCTTCGGCTGGGACTGCCGTTCCGCTGGCGCTCCATGTCAGCCTCAAACCGCGGCGTTATGCTCCAGAAGTTAGCCAAAAAATTTAAGGAATAAATATGAACCTAAAGTTTGCAGAAGATGATGTAAACATCGAGGTGGAAAACGAAGAGGATGAAGTTGCTGTTCAATATGACATCGCAAGCTATCCATCTGACTATACATTGTCTGGAATTTCCCAAATGTGGAAAGATGGTGATATTGAAATACCAGACTATCAGCGTGAATTTGTCTGGGGAATAAAACAATCATCACTTCTAGTAGATTCATTTTTAACCGGTCTTCCAGTGCCACCTGTCTTTTTCTATATTGACGATGAAAACAAAAACCTTGTTATCGATGGGCAGCAGAGGATTCTAAGTATCGTTTTCTTTATGGAAGGATACTTTGGGAAGGAGAGTACGCATGGAAAGAAGCAGGTTTTTAGACTGACGGGACTTGGAGAGCGTAATCCTTACAATGGTAAAAAGTTTGAAGATTTGGGTGAATCTGAGCAGCGAAAACTGAAGCAGGCAGTTTTAAGAGCGATTAATATAAGGCAACTAAACCCTGTTGGAGAGAGCACTAGCGCTTATCACATATTTGAGCGGCTAAATACAGGTGGCACTCCCTTGAAGCCACAGGAAATTCGGAATTGCGTTTTTCGTGGCGAGTTTAGCAAGCTCCTGAAAGATGCAAACAGCGACCCTAATTGGCGACTAATTCTTGGTAGGCCAAACCTAGATAAGCACCAAAAGGACGTAGAGCTTTTATTAAGAATATTTTCACTAGTTGGCTCAGATAAAGGATACGAAAAGCCAATGAAGGAATATCTTAATAAGGCAATGAAAAAGCATCAAAGCGGTAATACTAAAAAAGTTACTAGTTTTTTGAAGGTATTTCCAAAAGTCACAGAGTATGTAATTTCTGAACTTGGTGAAAAGCCATTCAACTTACGAGGCCCGATTAATGTATCCGCCCTAGATTCTGTCATGGCTGTGTTGATAGAAAATCAATCAAAACTTTCTAAGATAAGTCTTTCTGATAGATATGCGAATCTTGTTGTTGATGATGAATTTTTGGAAGATACAACTGTGAATACTACTGATACCAAAACAGTTAACAGTAGAATGGAGCGCGTTAAGAGCGTCTTTTTTGGTGGGTGAATGAGTTACGTTAATCATTTTCAGCACGCTGATGATGTGATTGCTCACCTAAATACAGTGATGCCAACTATTGCCGATCCTCTACTCCAAGCAAAATACGTGGGTTTCGTATCAGTCGCCGCTGTTACGGTTTATGAGCAAGCTGTTAAAGAAATTTTTGTTGATTTTTCAAGAAGAAAGCACAAGGTTCTGGGAAACTTTACGGAGGCCTATTTCCATAGGATAAATGGAAAAATAAAGATTAAAGTGATCCATGACGAATACATATCAAAGTTTGGTGATAAATACCAAAAGAGGTTTAAGAAAAAACTTGAACAGACATCCAAATCTTACCTTGCTGCAAATAGAAGAGATTTGAAGAGTTCATATTCGAACTTAATAACTTGGCGAAATGATTTCGCACATGAAGGTAAGATTAATTCAACTACTACATACAGAGAAGTGGTACAGGCGTATGAAGATGGCAAGGAAATTATCCATTGCCTTGCTGATACCATGACTAGGTAATAGCATAACAAAGCGTTGCACCGGACAAGCCGGTGAACGCGGCGTTATATGTTTGGATAAGCACAATGAAGCGACATATCTCCTTTTACTTCCTTGTATTTCTTTTAGTCGGCAGTTCTTGCTATGCGCAGGAAAGTGATCGAATTGATGAGCTTGAGCGAAGGATCACGAGTCTAGAAGAATCAGTTTCACGCATCGAGACTATGATCGCAGTTCTATTAATAGGCGTGGCGGGAAACGCTGATCAAGCTGGTAATGATGACCAAGAAGATGTAGAGCTTAAGGCCAAGTGGCGGGTTCTGGCAGTAGGCATGACGCCTAAGCAAGTAAGAGCAATATTGGGCGAACCAGAAAGACTAGACGGCGGCAAGGTTGCCACATGGAGGTATCCGCGCGGCGGCCACATCACTTTTATGGATGGCGAGGTCCGCAGCTGGGTCGAACCCAGGTTTTAACATATAACAAGTAGCAGCTGGCTTGGACGCAGCTACGCTGCGCCCCAGTGCTAAGCGTTAACCTCTGATTAGAAGACTTGTTGTGAAAGAAAAGGAATTCGGAAAATTATCTCTCGACCAACTTAAAGAGTTGGTCGTCGACCTTGCGGACCTTAAGCCACAACGAAAGGATCTGACTGCTAGAGCAAAAGAGGATCTGAAAGGGTTTTTAAAAGAGTCCCCTCGTGATTTCTCCTGGGCTGATTACTACAGCCTAACCATTGTCGAAATGGTTGCTTTTATGCTTTATGTCGGGGGGCTGAACGAAGAGCTCCATACGGCGCTGAAGGAAGAAGATCCGCAGCAATATCTCTTGGATACTTTTAAGGTTCTTGAGCCAGACATCCGCGATATGGGTGATGGGAAGGAGGTTTCCGAATATGTTTTCACAGCCCTCTCTATAGCCCTGTTAAAGTCCATCGAGTCGATTGAGATCTATGGTTGCTCACTCAATGGCCTTCTAGCTAGGTTTAGAAGTGGAGATGAAAAGGCTTTATTCGATATCGTGAAGCTAGATCATTCGGCTGTTGGCAACTCCGAAATAGCGAGTCGTATTGCGAAGGCTGGACTGCAACAGGATAAGCAATTTTTTCTCAGGCTTTCTAAGGCGATAAAGTCCACGCCTCTAAAATATACCCAATCTCATGGCCCACTTCGTTACATGATTTTGACGCTTTATGAAATGGGACAACTCTCTCATCTCTCTACTGAAGATTTATATCAGCTTTTTTGCATTGACCTGAAGCTTTATCCTACCTCTGGCGCTGACCCAGCTAGGAGCCTGAAGCGCTTGGTAGAGCGTTGGATTTCAGAGAATGCGACACGACCTGGCGATTTCATGTCGTCGCCTTCTTAAAAAATCTTCTAATAATGCCTTAGCCATGTTCAACAGCTCAAAGGAGCGAAAGATATGGCTAGAAAATCCTCTCAAAAACCCTTGGCCGCTGAGCAGCGTGTTGAGTCGGGGCCAGGCAATGCCGGCCCGACTGACACGCGCGGAAGTGGCAGTTGTGTCGAAACAGGTGCGCTACCCAGTAACACAGCACCTGCAAATTACCTGGAATCTGTCGGCGGCACCCGCATCCTTCGTTTTGGCGTAGATAGTTTGTATTTGAGTTTCCGTGGACAGATCAATGCCTCGGTAGCCGAACAGCTAGAACGCCTCAAGACGCTAGCTCAGAGCTCGGAGCCTGAGGATACCGCTCAAGCTGTGTTTGAGGCGGGAAACCACTGTTTTGAGGTAAAACCCACGGGTCGAGGTCGTTACCCCTTCGTTCTGGTGGATAACTGGTTTCATCTTCAGTTGTCGCGACCCACCTCCAAAATGCTGCCAATGGTGATGGTGCAGATTTCCAGTGAACTGCTGACCCGTTCGGGTGTTTCCCTGGCTATCAGTGCTGCTCGCCAATTGGTCGCCTCACTTGGTCATATTCAATATCCGGTTTCTATCAGCCGTGCAGATTTGTGTATGGATTTCGAGACGCTGCATTGCCTGGAAAATATTCCTCGGTCTGCCTGGGTAACGCGTGCCCACAATCACCAGCAGTATTGGGATCAGGGCCAGTATTCCGGTTGTACTTTCGGTCAGGGCGGGGATCTGATGTGTCGCCTGTATAACAAGACCCTGGAAATCGAGAAATCCAAAAAGACCTACTTGTATGACTATTGGCGTGAGGCGGGTTGGCCTGGTGACGTTACGGTTTGGCGTCTTGAGTTCCAGTTCCGACGGGTGGTACTCAAAGAGTTGGGTATCAAGGATGACCTTGATCTGCCAACCAACTTGGAAGGCCTCTGGAAATATGCGATGAACTGGCTGCGTTTAACTGTGCCGGATGCCGATACCAACCAGTCCCGTTGGGAAACCCATTCCATGTGGGTGAAGTTACAGGATGAGCGATGGCACCGTTATCCCCTACAGCCGTTGTTTCGTGTGAGCAAGTCACGGGTGCCCACGGATGAGCGCTTATTTGTGCATGGTCTAGGCTCTGTGACGTCCTTTATGGCGAGAGAGGGCATCCACGACCTGGAGGAGGGCTTTCGCCGCTTTTCCGAGGCCGCACATGCTTACCATCTTTCTCGAAGCCAGCGCTCTAAGAAGACATTGACGGGCTATGTGAAGGAGAAGGTGAAACTCAAGTCCCGCAAATACAATCAGCTACGTGATCCAGCCAATCGAGAGGCGAGAGCTAAGGCGTATAAGAAAGGCAAGGAGGAGGGATGAGCAATGCAGACTTTCACCTTGGAGGAGGCTGCGACGCTGCTTCATATGTCTCCTGCGGTGCTTTGCCGCAAAGCCCGCGAGGGGCAGATTCGTGCTGCCAAGCCAGGCAAGCGTTGGGTGTTTCTGGAGGACGATCTTGTCTCTTATCTGCACTCCCTTTATTCTGGCCCTGGGCAAGCGCCGCTAAGTGACTGTAAGGAGGATACCTTATGGCACTCTACAAACGCGGTGATGTCTGGTGGGCCAGTTTCACTGCACCCAATGGACGGCGAATACGCCGCTCGACTGGGACTAGCGACCCGGAACAGGCCAGGGAATACCATGACAGGCTTAAAGTTGAGCAGTGGCGAGTTCACTGGCTCGGCGAGAAGCCAAGGCGGACGTGGCAGGAAGCGGTCGTCCGCTGGTTGAACGAAAGAGATGACAAGGCTGACCATCAAAAGGATGTGGGAAAGCTGCGCTGGCTCGATCAGTATCTGGGCCGGTTGTACTTGGATCAGGTGTCTCGTGATGTGATTGACGAGATTGCTGCGGTCAAGAAGGCAACCGCCAGTGCGTCTACAGCCAATCGTTATCTGGCATTGATCCGTGCGATTCTGCGGGCCGCTAGGGACGAGTGGGAGTGGATCGAGCGGGCGCCCCGAGTGCGTCTCTTTCGGGAACCGAAAAAACGAGTGCGTTGGCTCACAGAACAGGAAGCGGCGATTTTGCTGCGCGAGTTGCCTGAGCATTTGGCGGATATGGCCGCCTTTACCCTGGCAACCGGATTGCGGCAACGCAACGTCAGCTACCTGCGCTGGGATCAATTGAGTCTGGAGCGCCGCATAGCGTGGATTTATGCGGATCAATCCAAGTCTCGCAAGGCCTTTGCCGTACCGTTAAATGCGGATGCGGTGACGATACTGCGCAGCCGCCTGGGTAGGCATGATACCTACGTGTTTACTTATAACGATGCGCCTGTAGATCGTACGTCAACCAAGGCCTGGCAGAATGCACTTAGGCGTGCAGGCATCCAGAATTTCCGCTGGCATGATTTGCGGCATACCTGGGCGTCTTGGCACGTACAGAAGGGAACCTCGCTCCAGGAGTTACTGGAACTGGGTGGTTGGTCGAGCTATGACATGGTGCTTCGTTACGCACATTTGGCGGGCGAGCATCTGCACGGCGCGGCCGGAAACGTCCAGGGCACAATTTTGGCACAGTCCAGAAATGAAAAAGGCCCGCGACTTGTCGCGGGCCTTTAGAATGGTGGTGCCCAGAGGCGGAATCGAACCACCGACACGAGGATTTTCAATCCTCTGCTCTACCGACTGAGCTATCTGGGCATTGTTCTGATAAGCGCTTGGCGTCTCAGAAGGCGCGTATTAAACCTTCTCACTTATGCATCGTCAAGGGCCGCTGTGGAATTTATTCCGCAGGAGGTACGAAGCCTTCCGCTTCGTCGATTGCCTGACCGGAGAGGAATCTGTCCCGCTGTTCATTGAGGTAAGTGCGGGCGGTCAGGTCCATCATATTGAGGTGTTTTTCATTGATCAGGCGGGTCTGGTGCTCCAGCCACTCCAGCCAGGCCTGTTTGGAGATGTTGTCGTAGATATCTTGCCCTTTGGGGCCGGGGAAGGGCGGGGCATCCAGTCCTTCGAGTTCTTGATTGAGCTTTTTGCAGTGAACCATACGTGCCATCGGAATACCTTATTTATTACATCAGTTGTTGCAGGAGTTTCCTGACCGGCTGGGCGGTGCCAACCTCCAGTGATGAAGCAGGGTTATACCAGACTAGGCCCTGACTATCCATGACTGTGCTGTTGTGTCGGGCTTCAATCAGGGCTGGTTGGTAGTCAAGATGGAAGTGGCTAAAGGTGTGGCGCTGCTGTGGCATTAGCTGCCAGCTTTCAGCGTTGCAGCCGAGTCGGGAGCAAGTGGTTTTGATGTCTGACTCATCGTCACACTGGGGGAAAACCCACAGTCCGCCCCACAGGCCGCTGGCCGGCCGCTGTTCCAGCAGGATTTCCCCGTTGGGATTGCGAATCACCAGAAACAGGCACTGGCGAATCGGCTGCTCACGTCGGGGTTTTTTGCCGGGAAAGTCGGTGGGATTACCCAGTGAATTTGCCTGGCAACCTTCTTTCATCGGACAGCTTTCACAGTCCGGTTTGCTGCGGGTGCAGAGGGTGGCTCCGAGATCCATGATGGCCTGGGTGTAATCGGCTACCCGTTGCTCCGGGGTGTGTTGTTCCGCCAATTGCCAAAGCTGTTCTGCAACGTCCCTCTGCCCCGGCCAGCCTCGGATGGCATGGACGCGGGCCAATACCCGTTTGACGTTACCATCGAGGATAGCTGCCCGTTTGCGGTGGGCAATGGCGCAGATGGCCCCGGCGGTGGAACGGCCGATTCCCGGTAGTGTTTGCAGGGCATCCACGGTGCTGGGAAACACGCCATTGAAGTCTGCCACTACCATCTGGGCCGCTTTGTGCAGGTTGCGGGCGCGGGCGTAATAACCGAGCCCAGTCCAGTGGTGCAGCACCCGGTCGAGGTCCGCCTCTGCCAGGGACTGGACTGAGGGGAAGCTGGCCATAAAACACTCGAAGTAGGGAATGACCGTGCTCACTTGGGTCTGTTGCAGCATGATTTCCGACACCCACACCCGGTAGGGCGTAATGTCATGCTGCCAGGGCAGATCCTTGCGGCCGTTTTGGTCAAACCATTGCAGCAGTTGTTTGGCAAATCCGTCAGACACTAGTTGAACAGTCCTTTCAGCAGGCCTTCCATCAGTTGTTGTTTGGGGTCAACCGGTTCTGCCGGGGTTGTTTCTTCGGTGGTCGTGCCATCGGTCGCCGGGGCTTTTTCAGGCTGCTTGAGGAATTTGTCGAACAGCTTTTCCTGAATTTTTCCTTGTATCAGCTGATTGATGAATTGTTTGTCCGGCAGGCACTTGCCGCCGCCATTTTCCGCAAAGGAACCGGTGCAGCGGAATGGAATGGCCTTGTTCTGCACGGTCTTGCTTTTGATGGTGCAGCCGGTTTCCGAGGTGGTGTCGCCCTGGAGTTTGGCACTGATCAGCATGTCGTAGGTTTCTTTGGCGAGATGGGCGGAACCGTTTCCAGACACTGCCAGATTGCCAATGCCGGTGCTAAAACCGGGCAGGGTGATCTGTTGATCCTGCCATTTGATGGTGCCCTGCATGGCTTGCAACTGGGTGTAGTTGGGCCAGGTACGACCGGTGAGGGTTTTGCCCTCCACCAGCGAGGCCATTTCACAGTAGCTCTTCTCAACGTTGATATTGTCCACCTGCAAATCGGCAAAGCTGAACTTGCCGTTACCGTTCATATTGGCCATCAGTGCATCGCTGGTATCTCCTTGACTGCTGCCGCTGAAATCCATGGTCAGGTGGCCGTGGATGTCTTTCTGTTCGGCGAGGGTGGAGAGCGTCTGATTGAGGTCAATATTGGTGAGTTGCTTGGCGAAGGTGACGGCGGGGGTTTTGCCGCGCAAATCCGCTTTGGCATTGACCTTGAAATTGCCGCCGAACACAGCGCCGGACAAATCCGGAATCTGTACCACCTTGCCGTTGGTAAACAGGTTCAGGTGCAGTTTGTCGATACGGATATTGTCAGCGGTTACGCTGGCCAGATTGATCTCCACATGGCCTTTGCCGCCCTCCAGCAATGCCAGCGGGGCCAGCAGTGGCGTGAACAATAAAGCCTGTTCTTCGGTGGTGGAGCTTTCACTGGCGGGCAGAACCAGATCATTGCCAGTCAGATTCATGTCCAGCTGTTTGGGCGCAGTCAGTTGCATCGCCAGTTTGCCGGTGAGATTGAAATCATCGAGAGCCAGTTTCAGGTTGTCCAGCGAGACGGCCTTTTCCGAAGCGGCAAAACGGGTGCTGAGATTGACCTTGCTGAATCCTTCTGGTGGCTCAATGGGCAGTTCTTTCAGCAACAGGTTTTGCAGGGATAGCTCGCCCTTGAGGGCCGGAGCAGTCTGAATTTTCTCGCCGGTCACAGCGCCACTGAGTTTTGCAGAGCCGATGCTGCCGAGTAGTTCACTGATATTGACGCTGTCGCTGGTCCCGTCGTAATGGGCGTTGAAGCTGATGCTGACGGGCAGTTTATCGATGCCCTTGAGTGTCAGTTTGGTATTAGTGAGGCCGACCTGTTGGGGCTCCAGTTGTAGCGTTGCATCTGATGTCAGCGACAGGGCGAACGGATTGGGTTGATCGGGCAGTTGGGTGGAAACGTTCAAACTTAGAGAGAAGGGCCTGTTATCGAGGTTCAGCCCATCGCTGGTGAAATTGAGCTGATCAAACACTTGATCCGGCGCGCCGGGGGTGACCAGGGTAATGCGACTGTTGGTCAGCGACATTTTGTCGATGGCTACTTCAAAGGGCAGCTCGCTCGACTCGCTTTTCTGGGTGGTCGCAGCGGCACCGGGCAGGGCGGCGACACTGACGGCCTCAGCGGCAGTTTTGGCGCGAATATCAGCGCCATCCACTGCAATGGCCGCTAACCTTACCTTGCGGGAGAGTAGGGCTTTCCAATCGAGGATAAAGTTGGCTTCGTTAAAGCGTACATCGGGAATGCCGACGCTATCATCAATACCCGCCAGGGAGGTGGTGCCAGCGTGCACGGCCAGATTGGGGAAGAATGACCAGCCCAGATCCCCTTCCATGCGCAGTTCAATGCCGTTGTCACGGGCGAGTTTTTCGAGTTCCGGTTTGTAGCTGTTTGGATCGACGCCGACCAGTAAGAAAGCGACGCCGCCGACAATCACCAGCACCAGTACGACGGCTGTCAGCAATACAATTTTCAAGAACTTCATGAATCTGTCTCCTTTCCCCTGCGAGTGAATCAGTCATTGCGCGGTTTATGTTACGCGTAATGACTGACTTTGTTTACCTGCTTATGGTGCAGGCATAGGGGTTAGAAGCTGAAGCGTGCGCCCAGTTCCAGACTCATGGCTGATTCCGGCGCGGTATTGCGCAGATAGGAGGTGGAATTGCGGATTTCCTCATCCAGCAGGTTGTTACCTTTTACAAATAACAGCCATTCGCCACGGGCGGTGTCGATATGGTAGTGGATGTGGGCATCCAGCCGGGTATAGCGGTCGGTGTCGTTTTCATATTCGCCGGCGTGACTCTGTTCGTTGGCCTGGGTCATCCGCAATCCGCTATTCCAGCTGTAGGCGGTGTAATCGAGCGCAACCCCGTAGCGCAGAGGTGGAATGCGGGGCACATCGCCACTGTTATCCAGCTTGGCGCGCACGTAGTCACTGAACAGTTCGACCTGCCAGCGTTCGCCTACGGGAATGCCCAGTGACGCTTCAATACCGCGGAAGGTGGCGTCTTCCTGTTGAAACTGGAAGATGGGTAACTCCTCATCGAGGTCCACGGCGCCGGTATTTTTCTTGAAGATAAAATCGTCGATGGCGTTGTAGAACAGGTTGAGGTTCAGTTCCACCGGACCTTCGTAGCGGTAGCCCAGTTCCAGGTTGTGGCTGGTTTCCTCGTCCAGATCGCTATCCCCCAGATCAAAAGATTCACTGGCGTGGTGTGGCCCGTTGGACAATAGCTCTTCAACCGCCGGAGCCCGCTGGGCACGGGTCAATGAGAAGCTCAATGAGTGCTCGTCGCTGACTTGCCAGAGCGCGGCGGCGGATAGGCTTTGGGTGTTGTGGCTGATGTCCGAATCCCCCTGCGGGTCGATGGTCTGGCGATCCAGGCGCAGCCCCAGCTCATAGCTCCAGTCGTCCATATGGGTTTCTCCGGTCCAGAAGATGCCGCCCTGACGAATGTCCGACTTGGGAATAAAAGCCTCTTCACCGATGGCGGCAAACTGGCGATCCTCGAGTTGGGTACCGATGGCGCCGGTCCAGCCTGCAATTTCCTCGTGGACCAGTTCAATACGGCCTTCAAATGCTTCATTGGTGAACTTGGTGCCCTTGGTGCCGCCTTCAATTTCCACGTGCTCGTAATCGTTGTAGCCGATGCGGAAGCGCCCCAGTTCAAAACCGGGCAGCACATTTGCCCATTCGCCTTTCAGGTCCACCCGGGTCTGCTCCATATCGATGCGAACCAGTTCCGGCTCTTCATCCTCTTCATCTTCATGGTGGTGAACGGCGGGAGGAATGCCGTAGACGTTTTCCAGGCGGCTGACAGCGAGGCCGACAAAGCCGTCGTCGCCCACCCAAGATAGACCGCTGGTGATACTGTGGGCCTGAGTGTCAGTGTTGGCGATAAAGCCATGGGTGGTTTCGTGGTCGCTGGGGTCTTCCCCCGCTTCCGGCTTTTGCGCGAATCCTTCGATCTCCAGGTCGTTACTGTCACGGTACATACCATCCAGATGCCAGGCCCAGTTTCCCTGACCACCCTCCAGCAGGAAGACATTGCTGTTCTGGTCATTGGCGGTGTTGTGGCGATACTCCACGGCGCCGCGCAGTTTTTCCGGCACTTCGTCGGGAATACGATTGTCGATGACATTGACGACACCGCCGATGGCACCGTTGCCATAGCGAAGGGTGGCTGGGCCGCGCAACACTTCGATGCGTTCAGCCACCAGTGCCTCGATAGCGATACCGTGATCGCCACTGGACGTGGAGGCGTCCAGGGTGCCGAGGCTGTCCTGCATGACTTTGACGCGGCCATCGGTTTGGCCACGAATCACAGGCTTGCCGACCCCCGGACCAAAACCGGAATTGGTTACGCCGGGTTCGTCTTTCAGCGATTCGCCGATGGTGGCCGCAGCCTTTTTGAGTAATTCTTCACCGCTGAGCACGCTGACGGCCTGGTTGATACCGGCGGAATCTTCCTCCAGCGGCGAGGCGGAAACGATAACTTCATTCAATTCGGTGCTGTGTTGGTCTTGGGCGGACAGAACGCCAGGCAGGCTGGTCAGTGCCAGCGCTGCCACGAATAATTTTTTCATGGTCAAAGATCCCTAATTAGAAATGAGATTCAAAAGATTTTTTTGATATGTCAGTTCAGATCAGGGAAGGCGGGGCGCGGCTATTGCGAGGGGCAACAGTGTGGCTGACGGGGGTAGAGATTGTGGCAAACTGCGAGTCATTTGCGACGGTGAGCAGAGTTAGGCTGGCTGGCCGACTTTCCAGCGCAGCATCATTGCCGTTGGCACTGTGGCAAATTTCACAACTGGGATTGTCATTATCCAGGTGAATATGCGAAGCCGCCGTTTCACTCAACCACAGGGTGGTGAGTGCCAGCAGGCAGACGAGAACTATATGTGGGCTTCGCAACCGCATATTGCCGCAGATAACCAGAAAATGAAGTTTCTCAGTGTAATGACTTCACACTGCTTATGGAAGGGTGGGGATGGGGGCCTTATAATACGGCGTCCCGACACTCGGGCTGGATTTGGAGACACCCATGGCGCAACGTAAGGCGGCGGTCAGTCGCGACACTCTGGAAACCCGGATTACCGTTGAGATCAACCTCGATGGTACTGGTGAGTCCAGCTTCGAAACCGGCGTGCCCTTTCTGGATCACATGCTGGACCAGATTGCCCGCCATGGTCTGATTGATATTAGTGTCCGCGCCGAAGGCGATACACATATCGATGATCACCACACCGTGGAAGACATCGGTATCACGCTGGGGCAGGCATTCCAGCAGGCGCTAGGTGACAAGAAAGGTCTGCGCCGCTACGGCCATGCTTATGTGCCGCTGGACGAAGCGTTGTCCCGTGTGGTGGTGGACTTCTCTGGTCGGCCTGGCCTGGAAATGTTCGTGGATTTCACCCGCGCCCGCGTTGGTGGGTTTGATGTCGACCTGACTTACGAGTTTTTCCAGGGGTTCGTCAATCACGCCGGGGTGACCCTGCACATTGATAACCTGCGTGGCAGCAACACCCACCACCAGATTGAAACCATCTTCAAGGCCTTTGGCCGCGCAGTGAGGATGGCCGTGGAACTGGACCCGAGAATGGCCGGCGTTATGCCGTCGACCAAGGGTACTCTTTAAGCAGTTAAGTCGTTAAGCAGTAATTCCTATGACAGATTTTCGTACCCGTATCGCTGTGCTGGACTATGGCATGGGCAACCTGCATTCCGTGGCCAAGGCGCTGGAGCATGTGGCCCCGCGTGCCGAGGTGATCATTACCTCTGATGCCGCTGAAGTAGAAGACGCTGATCGGGTGGTCTTCCCCGGTGTCGGCGCCATTCGCGATTGCATGGGCGAAATTCGCCGCCTCGGTTTTGATCGCATCGTCACCAAAGCGGTGAACCAGGGCAAACCGGTGCTGGGCATTTGCGTCGGTATGCAGGCATTGCTGGAACACAGCGAGGAAAACAACGGTGTTGACTGCCTGAGTATTCTGCCCGGCCAGGTGCGCTTTTTTGGCCGCAACCTCCACGATGCCGATGGTGCCAAACTGAAAGTACCGCATATGGGCTGGAATCAGGTGCACCAGAGCATCGATCACCCTATGTGGCATAACATTGAGCAGGATACGCGCTTCTACTTCGTGCACAGCTATTACGTGGACGAGAGTCGTCCGGAACTGGTAGCGGGCACCTGTGACTATTCCGTGCGCTTTGCCGCTGCCGTTGTGCGCGACAATTTATTCGCGGTGCAATTTCACCCGGAAAAAAGCCACACCGCCGGTTTGCAGTTGCTGAGCAACTTTGTCTCCTGGATGGGCGAATAATCCCGCTACGGTGACCGACCAATAATCATAATGACCTACCCCGAACAGACAGGAAACGAGCAGTGCTGATTATTCCCGCAATTGATTTGAAAGATGGCCAGTGTGTGCGCCTGCGCCAGGGCCGCATGGAAGATTCCACCGTATTCTCTGGCGACCCTGTGGATATGGCCGCCCGCTGGGTGGATGCCGGTGCCCGTCGTTTGCACCTGGTCGATCTCAACGGCGCCTTTGCCGGTGAGCCTGTCAATGGGGAAGTGGTCAATGCCATCGCCAAAGCCTACCCGAAACTGCCGATCCAGATTGGTGGTGGTATCCGCAATGCAGAAACCATCGAGGCCTATCTGAAGGCCGGGGTGGAGTATGTGATTATCGGCACCAAGGCGGTGAAAGAGCCCGAATTTGTCACCGAGATGTGCAAGCAGTTCCCCGGTCATATCATCGTTGGTATCGACGCCAAGAAAGGCCTGGTGGCCACCGACGGTTGGGCCGAAGTTACCGAAGTGCGCGCAACAGACCTGGCCAAGCGTTTTGAAGCCGATGGCGTCAGCGCCATCGTCTACACCGACATCGACCGCGACGGCATGATGCAGGGCGTCAATGTCGAAGCCACCGTGAACATGGCGCAGGCGTCTTCTATTCCGGTTATCGCTTCCGGTGGTATCACCAATATGGATGACATCGTGGCGCTCAATGCCGTAGCAGATAAGGGCATTCTTGGCGCTATCACCGGTCGCGCCATCTATGAAGGCACTTTGGATGTTGCCGAAGCGCAGCGTCTCTGCGATAACTGACTATCCCACCACACTGTCATTTGAGGGCGGTATGAGCCAGCCGGTGTTTCGTTCACAATGGAGCCTCAATCTCCCTGAGGTTTGAGTGATGCCCCTTCATAACAGCAGTGCAGAAGTGTTGAGAAGGCTTGAGCTTTCGGTATTGATCATCGGCATGGCCGTCGCCCTCTATATTCTAAGCTTGGGCGCAAAAAAGGCCTTTCTTGCCAACCTGAGTGATGGGTTGGTATTGCAGGACGTTTTATTGACCGCCTTTAGCCTTGTCGTTATGGGTGGGGTTGTCGTTTCACCTTTTATCATGCTTGCTGTCCTCGGCAAGAAAGTCTCAGGAAAAGGGCTGGCGAACAAGTATCAGGTGACCGGCTTTGTCATTTCATTGCTGTTGACGGTTTTATCCATATATCTGTATGTAGATGCCCATATCATTGTCTCCACTGACCGCTCTTCA
This sequence comes from uncultured Porticoccus sp., assembly GCA_947259505.1. GTDB lineage: Bacteria > Pseudomonadota > Gammaproteobacteria > Pseudomonadales > Porticoccaceae > Porticoccus. The sequence goes on from CAMYLT010000005.1 coordinate 19,821, forward strand.
ACGGCGGGCCTGATTTTTCTTGCTGTGCCGATTTGGCTGTGTCTGATAGGTGGCGTACTTTACGGGTTGCTGGCTTTTCTTGATTCACGACAAAAATCAGCAAGCTCCTAAGGTTACTGAGATATTTGGTAGGTTTGCCCAGCTATTTTGGGCGGGGTAGACGTATAAATATAATAATTAACGCTAATCGATTTGGAGTGTTTGTGGACTGGATAATGAATAAGCTGGTTGTGTCAGTTGTTTCGCTGCTTATTTGCGGCTTTGCCTACGCTGAATCAACCACACTAAAACCCATTGATCAGTATTACGCCCATGCTTCCAGCGGTGAATGGCAGAAGGCATTGCCGATCATTCAGGAAATGGTCGAGAGCGACCCGAGTATGCCTTCAAGATGGTTCCAGTATGGGAGCTGTCTCGAAGAGCTGAAAAAGCACTCTGAAGCAATTTCTGCATTTAAAAAAGCCTATGAACTTGATGCGACAGATTTCGGCTCTCAATACAGAATTTTCCGGAATTATGCCTTGGCAAAAGATGCAGAAGGCTTCGTGGAATTTGCCAAAGCTGAGGCGGTTAAAACACCTCAGATTCTCGCGTTGATCAGTCAGCGTGAGGAGTTCAGGGCTATTGTTTCAAGCGAAACCTATAGGGCGTTTTTACAACAGTTGTAGATAAGCCTGTTACTGTCGTCACCTCATTATTTGCGTGTTGTGTTCGTACTGCTTCAAAGTACAGTTTTGGTTAAATGGGATGGTTTTCGGCTCTATGGTTGATGGCGGCCCTATCGGGGTGTTTGACTCAGGGATTGGCGGCGTGTCGATCGCCAGAAAAATCAGAGAACTGCTGCCCGCTGAGGATATCCTCTATGTGGCCGACACTCGTTATGCGCCTTATGGTGACAAGTCGGATCAATACATACTGGAAAGGTCTTTTGTCGTCACTGATTTCCTCCTCTCGCGCAATGTTAAAGCGGTAGTTGTGGCCTGCAATACCGCCACGACCACATGTATTACATCGCTACGAGCCCGATACTCAGTACCATTTATTGGTGTCGAGCCGGGAATCAAGCCGGCAGTCCTCAATAGCCGGAGTGGTGTGATCGGCATTTTGGCGACGCAGAAGACATTGGTGACGGATTCGTTTGCGGAGCTGGCTCATCGCGTTTCGGGAAATGTCAGAGTAGAAATTATGGCCTGTCCTGATTTTGTCGCACAAATAGAGAGTTTAAAGCTTAATTACCACGAAGCGGTGGGGCTGGTAGAACAATATGTACGGCCACTGCTGGCAAAAGGCGCAGATACTATTGTGCTGGGATGCACGCACTATGTTCATCTGGCGCCGGTTATTGCATCAGTCGCGGGGCCAGATGTGTTGATTGTGAGTACAGAAGCGGCTGTTGCCAAAGAGGTACAACGGCGGCTTGAAGATATAGGGCCGGAGTTAAATAAATCACGGGTTGGAGGAGTGGAATTCTGGAGTAATGGACCTCTGGAGTACTTCCAAAAACAGATCCACCATTTATGGGGCCCGCAGGCGATAATTCAGCAGTTTTAGAAAGGCCAACAGAAGCACTACAGTTTTCGAGGTGTTCACAAATGCGGATTAAGGGTTCCTGTCTCTGTGCTGAGGTGCGCTTTGAAATCGATGGCGATTTCGAAAGTTTCTATTTGTGTCATTGTCAGTACTGTCGTAAAGACACCGGCTCGGCACATGCGTCTAATCTGTTTTCGACGACAGCAACATTACATTGGCTGGCGGGGCAGGATAGAGTCAAGGTGTATCAGCTGCCCTCAACACGCCATATGAAAAGCTTTTGTTTGAACTGTGGCTCTGCACTGCCAAACCTGCAAGGGCAGGGCGAGTTGCTCGTGGTGCCGGCCGGCTCCCTGGACGATCCTGTTCCCATAGCGCCAACTGCCCATATTTTTATGGCAAATAGGTGTGGCTGGGATCAGATATTGGATGATATACCGAAGTGGGATGGGTTTCCTGCCTAGCTGGCGGAGCGATTTAGTCATTACCAGGCTTTCACTGATGAGTGGTAAAAGATGGCCGTTTAACTGCTATCATCTACCCATTGTTTTGGCGGTATTCTGAAAGGAATTTGGACCCTGCTTATGGCTCGTGGCGATCACATCTACGTACGTCGTTTTGGTGGCACCTACGCACACCATGGCATTGATGCGGGCGACGGTACGGTGATTCACTACACCAGTAGTCATTGGGTGACGCCCCGTGTGGTAAGACGTACCAGCTTGGAAAAGTTTGCCCGCGGCGATGAAATTCTGGTGCGTGACTATGAGCGTTTCTATGAAACCCTGAAGAAAGGTGATTTGCTTGATCGTACCAGCCTCGGTCTCAATAAGTTGATGGACAGTCTGAGAGGGTTGAAGGTTGAGGAGCTGGATTTCTCGCCAGATGCGGTGATCCAGCGTGCCGAGAGCCGGCTGGGGGAGTTTGCCTTCGATCTGGTGTTCAACAATTGCGAACACTTTGCCACTTGGTGCAAGACTGGCATCAGCAACAGTGAGCAGATTACTGATTTATGGCGCCGTGCCCTGACGGGTGGCGGCTTTGCCAAATACCGCACCAGCGAGGCGCTGACCAATCTGGCAGAGTTGCCTTGGCGCTTGCTGCGGTAGCGGGGCGTTTACTTCGCCATTTCCGCCAGCAAAAACTCCACTAGCGCTTTCTGTGCATGCAGGCGATTCTCGGCTTCATCCCACACTACTGACCACTTTGACTCCAGCATGGTGTCGCTGATTTCCAGCCCGCGATAGGCGGGCAGGCAATGCATGAACAGGGCATCCGGGGCAGCAAGTTCCATTATTGCTTCGTTAACCTGAAAACCGGCGAAAGCCTTTTCACGCAGCTTCTTCTCTTCTTCCTGGCCCATTGAGGCCCAGGTATCGGTGACCACGAGGTCGGCACCTTCCAGAGCCGCGGCTGGATTGCGCACAACGGTAACCCGATTGCTGAATTTATCTAGCAGCGCTTGTGATGGCTCATAGCCTTCCGGACAGGCGATCACCAGTTCAAAGTCGAGCATGTCCGCCGCATTCATGTAGGACTGGCACATATTGTTGCCATCGCCGACCCAGGCCACTTTTTTACCGCGGATGCTGCCGCGGTGTTCCAGATAGGTTTGCATGTCGGCCAGCAACTGACAGGGGTGGAACTCATCAGTAAGGGCATTGATGACGGGTACGCTGGAGTATTCGGCGAAGGTGGTGATGCGATCGTGACCAAAGGTGCGAATCATGATGATGTCCACCATGCGCGAAATGACTCTGGCCGAGTCTTCCACTGGTTCGCCACGGCCGAGCTGAGTGTCGTTAGGCGACAGGAACAGAGCGCTTCCACCGAGTTGGGCCATTCCGGTTTCAAAGGAAACCCGAGTGCGGGTGGAGGACTTTTCAAAGATCATGGCCATGACTTTGCCCTCACAGGGTCGGGAGTCAATGCCATCTCGGTGCTGATTTTTGAGCTGGACCGCCCTTTGCAGTAGTGTTTCCAATTCCGCCTTTGATAGGTCCTGCAGAGTCAGGAAGTGTCTCAATGCCATAGTTTGTTACTCCTGTGTGAGCAGCTCGCCCAGTATCTGGACAAGTTGGTCGGCTTCTTTATGGCTGATAGTCAGGGGTGGCAGCAGCCGGATAACAGACTGGGCCGTCACATTAATAAGCAAACCCTTGGCAGCAGCTTTATCTACCAGTTCAGCACAGGGCTGTTTCATTTCTATTGCCAGCATTAGCCCCTGTCCGCGAACCTCCAGTACGTCACTATTCTGTGCCAGATTTTCAGCCAGTTGCTGCTTCAGGTAGTCACCCATGGTGGCGGCCTTGTCGCAGAGCTGTTGTTCGATGATGACGTTGACTGTTGCCAGCGCTGCAGCGCAAGCCAGAGGGTTGCCACCAAACGTGGAGCCATGGCTGCCTGGCTGCATCAGTTCGGAAGCCTTGGGGCCTGTCAGGCAGGCGCCGATAGGCATACCGTTGCCGAGGCCTTTGGCGGTTGTGACCACATCCGGCAGAATGCCGAAATGCTGGTAATTGAAGTATTTGCCGGTGCGACCGTTGCCGGTTTGGATCTCATCCAGCATCAGCAGCCAGTTCTGTTCGTCGCAAAGCTGCCGCAGACCGGGCAGATAATCGGCTGCAGGGGTGCGGATACCGCCTTCACCCTGGATCGGCTCCATCAAAACGGCCACCACATTGCGGTTGTTTTTGGCGATGTTCTGCAAGGATTTGAGGTCGTTGTAGGGCGCCCGTACAAAGCCGCTGACCAGCGGTTCAAAGCCGGCCTGAACTTTGCGGTTGCCGGTGGCAGTCAGTGTGGCCATGGTGCGGCCGTGAAAGGCATTTTCCAGCACAATGATGGTCGGCTCGGCGATGCCCTTGCTGTGTCCAAACAATCGCGCCAATTTGATGGCCGCTTCGTTCGCTTCCGCCCCGGAGTTACAGAAGAACATCTTGTCCAGCCCGGAAAGCTCGCGCAGTTTTTCTGCCAGTGCTTCCTGGCCGGGAATATTGTAGAGGTTGGAACAGTGGGTCAGCGTGGCAGCCTGGTCGGCAATCGCCTTGGCGACAGCAGGGTGCGCGTGGCCAAGACCGCAGACGGCAATTCCAGAAATGGCGTCGAGATAACGTTTACCCTGGTCATCCCAAACCCAGCAGCCTTGTCCCTTGGTGAGGGTGATTTTCCGTGTGCCGTAATTATTCATCAATGCATCGCTGGTCATGGCAACCTTCCAAAACGAAAAAAGGCAGTCGCCGCTGCGCTGCCCAAGATGCGGAATACTATCGGGAATTTTATTGAATGGCAATTATTGCCAGGAACAAGCGGCGTTACCGCCCGCCATTGAGCTTGCGACGACTGTTCCAGGCGCACAGTCCTGTAATTGCCAATACGCACAGTAAAATACCGATCAGGTCGACAAACAGGACACCCGCGGTGCCAAAAAAGCGGCCACTGTGTAGATCGAGGATCAGTGTTTCCAGGGAAATGCCGGGCAAGTCTTCTCGGGATGTTAGCTGTATTGAAAGTGCTGATGGCACGGGGCCTAATATACTCCAACCTTCTTCTTGAAAGGTTTGCCCTGTCAGCTCCAGTGTGTCGAGATCAATGGTGTAGGTTTGCCATGGGCTGCCCAGCAGGACGTTCCCTTCAGCAACCTGCAACCGGTCGGCGTCTTCGGGAAGACCCTGAAGCCTGCTCAGTTTCTCGATCAGTTCGCCATCCGCAGTCAACATCACCAAACCATCCTGACACAGTGCCAGTAGCATTGTGGCTAGTTGCGCTGCGCCGAGCAGCGGGGGCTGGCAATCGGCAACGGGCTTGTCATTCAGAAATAAGTTTTGTCCGCCGGGATGGCTGAGCCACTGACCGTTGAGTTGGATGCCGGTTGGCGCTGTGTTTTTCAATCCATACCAATCCAGCAACCAGTTTGACCTCAGGTCTTTTTTGGCAAGATCCAGGGCAGGGGAGTGATTGAGCAGCAGTCCGGTACCGGCGAGGAACAGCACCATGACAGTGATTCCCAGGCCGATTCTACGGTGCCACTTCTGATTGAAGATTAACGTCTTACGGAGTTTTTGGGGCAAGGGTACTGCTCTCTTGTTCTGCTTTCAGGGCGATTTGTTGATGAAAATACAGGGCGAGTGTGGCCACTTTATTGACGGCTCGTACCGATAGCGTAGCGCCGGTAATACCGTCAATATGTTTATCTAATGCTAACTCAGTCGTTATTTTGACACCCTGGTATTGCTTGGTAAACGCGGGGTAACGCACTTCCCAGCCACGGCTTTCGCGAAAAGCGAGTATTTTGATTTGGACAATCTGATTCTCGCGAATGACCACGCCGATGGTAATAGGGAGTTCCTTGCCGATCTCCTCCATGATCCAGGCGGTGTTTGAGTCAGATTGCCAGTAACGCATCCTCAATCCGCGCACTTGGCGATTCATGATTTGACTGGCGGTTTCTTTCAGTTGTGGTGTCAGCAACAGCGACTTAGCTTTAGGGGTATCGTTGCCAAAGACTTCCGCGATAAATTCCGGACCTGTTTGATACACCCCTTTGGCAAAGGTGCCATTACTGAGGGTCAGGGTCACGACAAAAAGGAGAGCTGCCATGGCAGCTCTCCTTGGTGATTGGACTCGATGTTTGATTAGAAACTCCAACCTACCCCCAGATTAAAGCCGCGCAGTTCATCGCCAGATTCTACTTCCTGGCGCATGTAATCTGCTTTCAGCACCACATGCTCGTCAAGCCAGTAGTTTACACCAACGTCATACTGTTGTTTTTCTGAATCGTTGTTGCTTCCTGCCTGGTTGTCCCACTCGCTGTAGCGTGCGAAGAGCCCCAGTTTTTCTGTCAGGCGATAAGACGGTTCTACATAAAAACCTTCTTGTTCATCGGCACCGGCCTTGATGGTTTCGATAGCATTATCGATATCCCAGTGGGCATACAGAGCACGCATGCCGAAGGGGCCGCGGTTATAGATGGCGTGTGCTTCCCAGAGGGTGGCATCCACTTCATCTTCGCCAGCGAAAGTCTCGCCTTGCCAGAGATCAGATTGATACTGGATTGTGGTGGCCAGTTCCAGCCCCGGTACGCCGGTGTATTTCAGGCGACCGGTATAGGCGAGATCATCCCCTTTGGCTTCACTGACTTTCTGGCGGCCATCGCGGATTTTCCAATCGCTAACCGTGGGGTCAATATACAGACCCGAATGCATTCCCGCATCGTAGCTAACACCTTCCGCGAGTTCTCCGCTGAACATGACACCACCTTCCCACCAGGTGGCGGGCAGAATGTCTTTCTCGACAGAGTTGCGCTCGACCCCGTAGAAGGCGTCGGGTTCATGGGTCTCATTGATAATGCCCACCGGCATCAGGAAAACACCGGCTTTGGCGCGGTGATTCTGGGCGTAATCGTATTCGATATAGGCCTGTTCTACTTCAACCTCACCATTTTGGCCCTCGCCGGCGATGTTGTGTTCCACTTCCAGCTCGGAATACATGCGCAACTTGTCGTTGAACTGATGGCCGAAGAACAGCACAAAGCGGTGCAGGTCGAATTCATCTTTGGAGTTGTTTGAGTTGTCTGATGTCAGGTTGTTGTAATGGACTTCGCCATAACCGCCAACGGTGGTTTTGTCGGCCCATTCTGCCAATTTGGAAACAGGTCCGCTGGTCACTTCTTCCACTGCGGCAAAAGTTGCCTCGGTTTTCTCTTCCGTCTCCGCAACCCGTTGTTCGGTGGCGTTCAACTGAGATTTTAGCTGGGCGATTTCAGCCTGTTGTTGTTGTACCAGTGCCCACATTTCTTCAAGACTTGGTGACGCCGCCTGGGTGACTGTGGCCAGACTCAACCCGGCGAGTGCCAGTAGGGTTTTCTTGTGCATACTGCATTCTCCGATAGCTATAATGTTTTTTTTTAAATTAACGGCGCGAACTATAACGAGAACCATTATCAAATGCAAACGATTCCCATTTGTATTGGCAGTGGTCGAGAATCGGTAAAGAATTTTCTTTGAGGGAGTGTCCGTCGCCGGAGGAGTGGAGTAGAATAGTTGACCTTAATAGTGGGCTATTGCTCTAATTTTCAAGAGGTATGAATATCATGGATATTATGGAAACCATTCGCGAGCAGGTTGAAGGTAACCCGGTCATTCTTTATATGAAAGGCTCTCCGAATGCTCCCCAGTGTGGTTTTTCTGCACGTACGGTAGAAGCGCTGATGGCCTGCGGTGAGCGTTTTGCCTATGTAGATGTGCTGACCAATCCCGATATCCGCGCCAACATGCCAAAATATGCCAACTGGCCTACATTCCCCCAGTTGTGGGTTAACGGTGAGCTGGTCGGCGGCTGCGATATCATCACTGAAATGCACCAGAATGGTGAGTTGGCTTCGTTGGTTAAAGAAGCCGCTCAGAAAGAAGGATAACGTTGTCTCAGTATTGCACTAGACTTGTTTGATCCAGCTTATTACGGTTATAGCGAATAACAATGAGACATGAAAAACTCATTGTGTAATATAAATCCTATAGTTTTGAATTTGTGCTGTCTTGTGCAGTCATGACTTTCCTTAAAAATAACTGATTCGATAAAGGAGTTAGACCATGGGAGTTTTAGTTGGTAAACCAGCACCGGATTTCACCGCTGGTGCAGTACTGGGTAATGGCGAGATCGTTGACGGTTACAAGCTGTCTGACGCCATCAAAGGCAAAAAAGCGGTTATCTTTTTCTATCCGCTGGACTTTACCTTTGTATGTCCTTCCGAGCTGATCGCATTTGATCACCGCTATGCCGAGTTCCAGAAGCGTGGCGTTGAAGTCATCGGTGTTTCCATCGATTCAGTGTTCACCCACAACGCATGGCGCAATACGCCTGTGAATGAAGGTGGTATTGGCGCGGTTAAATACCCTCTGGTTGCTGATGTGAAGCATGAGATCTGTCAGGCCTATGACGTGGAGTTTGACGCAGCGGGCGTTGCTTTCCGCGGTTCATTCCTGATTGATGAGGATGGCGTTGTACGTCACCAGGTCGTGAATGATCTGCCACTGGGTCGCAACATTGATGAAATGCTGCGCATGGTAGATGCACTGACTTTCCACCAAACACACGGCGAAGTGTGCCCGGCTGGTTGGAAAGAGGGTGATAAGGGTATGGACGCTTCTCCGAAAGGCGTGGCAGATTACCTGGCTGCAAACGCAGACGCTCTGTAAAATTGTTCTTCGAAAAAACCGCAGGGCATGCCCTGCGGTTTTTTTGTGTGCAGGTATTTTGAAAAAGGAGTGCAGAGGTGGACGAAGAGCGACTGGTTGATATAGAGATGCGACTGGCTTTTCAGGAGGACACCATTGAGCGGTTGAATGATGTGATCTGTCGTCAGCAGGAGTTGCTGGATCGATTGGTGGCCCGTTATGAGCTGTTGGGTTCCCGGGTAAAGGATCTTGCTGACAGGTTTCCGGATGATATGGGTGGTGACGATGACGAGCGACCGCCGCACTATTAACCTTTAGGCATAAAAAACGCGGCATTTGCCGCGTTTTTTTATGCTGAAAATGATTACTCAGATTTTGAAGTGATATCTGCCCCGATCAGTGCCGTCATATTCAGAATGCCACGCCCGGAGACGGATGGGATCAGAATATGGGCAGGTTTGTCGAATCCAAACAGGAAGGGACCGACCAGGCGAGCGTTGGTTAATGACCGCAGCAGCCCAAGAGTGATACTCGCAGCATCCATATTTGGCATGATCAGCACATTGGCGCGACCCTGTAGATTGGAATTCTGGTAGATTTTGCCGCGCAGGGTTTCATTCATGGCCGACATGGCGTGCATTTCACCCTCGATCTGCATATCTGGCAACTGGTTGCGCAGTTGTTCTGCGGCCCGTTTCATTTTGTGGGCAGAGTGGTTGTCGTAGGTGCCGAAGTTGGAGTGCGACAGCAGTGCGACTTTGGGCTCAATACCAAAACTTTTGACAAAGTTAATGGTGTTGAGAGTGGTGGCAACTACCTGCTCTTCCGTGGGGTCCACGTTGACAAAAGGGTCGGCCAGGAACAGTGGGCCGTCTTCCATCAGCAGTACGCATACGGATGACATTTGGGTGTGGCTGCTCTGAGGCAGGATAACTTTAATATCCTTCAGATGTTTGTCGAAACGACCCACCTTGCCGCAGATAAAGCCATCTGCATCCCCCAGCGATACCATGATGGCGGCTAAAACCGTGTTATTGGTTCGCACGGCGTTTTGAGCTGCCTCAACGGAGACGCCTGAGCGGCCTACACGCTGGTGGTAGAACTGCCAGTAGTTTTCGTGGTGGTCGCCTTCTTCGGGGTTGAAGATTTCAATATCAACTCCGGGCTGGATACGCAGGCCCATTTCGGTGATTTTACGCTTGATGACAGTTGGACGACCGATCAGGATCGGTTTGGCCACTTTTTCATCCACTACGCCCTGCATGGCGCGCAGTACGTCGTCATTCTCCCCTTCGGCATAGGCAATGCGTGATGGATTGCGGCGAGCCTGTTCAATCATGGGTTGCATAAACAGGCGGCTGCGGCTCACATAGGAGTGCAGTTTGTTGCGGTAGGCTTCCATGTCTTCGATAGGGCGGGTGGCGACACCACTTTCCATGGCCGCTTTTACGACGGCGATGGGGACTTCTTCAATCAGGCGTGGATCAAAAGGTTTCGGGATAAGGTAATCGGGCCCAAACTTCAATACTTCGTCCGCGTAGGCTTCGGCGACGGCTTCAGACGGTTCGCGATGTACCAGGTCGGCGATGGCCTTCACGCAGGCCTGCTTCATAGCGTCATTAATAACCGTTGCGCCGCAGTCGAGTGCGCCGCGGAAAATGAAGGGGAAGCAGAGTACGTTGTTGACCTGGTTCGGGTAGTCTGAGCGGCCGGTGGCGAGAATCGCGTCCGGACGTGCAGCCTTGGCGACTTCGGGCATGATTTCCGGAGTCGGATTGGACATGGCCAGAATCAGCGGGTTGGCGGCCATTTTCTTGACCATCTCAGCCTTGAGGACGCCGGGGCCGGACAGACCCAGGAACAGATCGGCACCGTCAATAGCATCATCTAGTGTGCGATCTTCCGTTTCTACCGCATAGCTTTCTTTCCAGGGGTTCATGCCTTCCTTGCGGCCGGCATAAATCACACCGCTGCGGTCGATCATGCGAATGTTTGATTTCTTGAGACCCATGCTAACCAGCAGGTCTACACAGGCAATACTGGCAGCGCCGGCGCCGGTCACTACGAGTTTGATGTCCTCGATATTCTTGTTGACTACACGAAGGCCGTTATAGACGGCAGCGGCGGAGACGATGGCGGTACCATGCTGGTCGTCGTGAAAGACCGGGATGTTCATCCGCTCCCTCAATTTTCGCTCTACCAGGAAGCACTCCGGTGCCTTGATGTCTTCCAGATTGATGCCGCCAAAGGTAGGTTCCAGTGAGGCGATGGTATCAACCAGTTTGTCGACATCGGTTTCATTAATCTCGATATCGAACACATCAATGTTGGCGAATTTTTTGAACAATACTGCTTTGCCTTCCATAACTGGTTTGGCTGCCAGTGGGCCGATATCACCCAAACCGAGCACTGCTGTACCATTCGTTATGACCGCGACCAGATTGCCTCGAGCTGTGACATTTGCGACTTCTGTTGGATTTTTGACAATCGCCCCGCAGGCGTAGGCCACACCGGGAGAATAGGCTTGAGACAGATCCCGCTTGTTGGCCAGTGGTTTGGTCGGGCGGATTTCAATTTTTCCTGGAACGGGATGAGTATGGTAATAGAGGGCGCTTTCTTTAAATGAATCAGCCATTTCTTTCTCGGTTTAATAAAATAGTAGTTGTCTGGTCAGCTAGGCAGGGCGGCTATTCTAACGCCAATAGCGGCGTGATTGCCATGCGTTTTGCGAGGGCCAGTGGGGTTGAAAGGTGTTGTAGTGTAATTACATAAATTTTGTATATCAAGGGTGTTTTCGTATTTTCGAATGAAGGATTAAACTGGTATCTGATCCGTTTAAAAAAATATAGTCTTTAATAACAAGTAATAATGAGTTTTTTGTGGGTTATCGCAGTATCTAGTATTTCTACATATTAGTGGATTTTGAGTCGGTGCACCTTGAGTGTTTTGTGGTTGAAAATTACTCATGCCAGCTGTTTCGAGGGCGGTGCTTGCCATTGATTTGTCGGAGTCCTGATAATGTTCAGTTGACAGGCTGGGGAGGGGAGCATGAATAAGCGAGTAGTTATTGTGGGTGCCAGTCATGCGGGTGCCCAGCTTGCCTCTAGCCTGCGCCAGGAAGGTTGGCAGGGTCAAATCCTGATGATTGGTGAGGAGCCCTTTGCTCCCTATCAGCGCCCGCCGCTATCCAAAGAGTATCTGCGTGGCGAAAAAAATGCAGATGAGCTCTTGATTCGCCCGGCTGAAATGTACATCCGGCATGGCGTTGAACTACTGCCGGGCCGATGTGTGAGGTCGGTGGATCGCACAGCGAAACGAGTTCTGATGGAAGACGGAAAAAGTTTCGATTACCACAAGCTGGCGCTGTGTACCGGCGCGAGGGTGCGACAGCTGGAAGTGCCCGGTGCGGATCTGCCTGGCGTGCACTACCTGCGGACGCTCGCTGATGTGGATGCTATCCGCACACGTTTGGTGCCGGGGTGTCGTGTGGTCATTGTGGGTGGTGGCTATATCGGTTTGGAGTCGGCCGCGGCACTGCGCAAATGTGGTGTCGAGGTGTCTGTGCTGGAAGTTCAGTCGCGGCTGTTAGCGCGGGTCACGGCACCCCAAGTGTCGGCATTTTACCAGCGAATTCATGCTGAAGCGGGTGTGGTTATCCATACTGGCTGGTCTGTGGTGGCTATTGAGGGCGAGGACAGAGTGACGGGCGTCGTTGGTGCGGATGGGCGGCGTTTGCCGGCTGATATGGTGATCGTCGGTATCGGAGTGATCCCGAATGTGGAGCTCGCCAGCCAATGTGGCCTGAAAGTGGATAACGGTATTTGGGTGGATGAGTTTGCTAGCACGGATGACTCTGATATCTATGCTGCGGGAGATTGTACCAATCACCCCAATCGGTTGCTTGGACGGCGTGTGCGGCTGGAGTCGGTGCCCAATGCCATGGAGCAGGCTAAATCAGCTGCGGCGAGTATCTGTGGGCGACAGCAGTGTTACGATGCTTACCCTTGGTTCTGGTCCGATCAGTACGACCTGAAATTACAGATTGCCGGCCTGAGTGAAGGCTACGATAGGGTGATATTGCGCGGTGATGCCGATGCCGGCCGCAGTTTTGTGGCTTGGTATGTCTGCGGCGACAAGCTGTTGGCGGCGGATTGCATCAATCGCCCCAAAGAGTTTATGGTTGCCAAGCAGTTGCTGGCCGGCGCGCTGCCGGTGTCTGTGGAGCGTCTGGCGGATGAATCTCTTGATCCGAAGCTGATTTTAAAAATATAGAAAAATTAAAGAGTTGTAAGGAATACTTAATGCCAATTATTCATTATATCGAGCCGAATGGGGCGGAATATGAAATCGATGTGCCGGTAGGCCATACGGTGATGCAGGGTGCCGTGGATAATATGATCGACGGCATTCTGGCCGAGTGCGGTGGTGTGTGCAGTTGTGCCACTTGCCACTGCTATGTGGATGAGGCTTGGTATGAGCGGGTTGGCGAACCCCAGGGCGCAGAGAAAATGATGCTGGAAATGGTTGTCGAGCCAGAGCCCACCAGTCGTCTCAGTTGTCAAATCAAGGTCACTGAAGAGTTGGATGGCCTGGTGGTCAGGTTGCCGCCCTCCCAGTACTGAATCCTGCCTGGGGCTGTTACAGCCCCTTGAACCACTCCTGAAAATACCTGCCAACATAGGGCAGTTCGTTTTTCTTGTCCGTGCAGGCGCCTACCAAGCTGATCAGCCAGGCGACCAGAATGACCACTCCCCAAATCATTGCCAGTCCGTTATGTAAGGACATGAAGATGATATTTCCTACAAATCCACACAGCATGATGCCCAGATACTGGCGAATGTAGTAGGACGCAAAGCCGTCACGGTTTTGCATGTTCAGGATCAGCGCAATAATCCAGCCGATCAGGGTAATGTGGGCGAGAATTGCCTTGCCTTTGCCGCTCATGCTGTCTCTCCTTGGTATGAAGTGGGCACTCGTTTGTCGGCGTTCGGACGTACTCCAGTCAGCGCCAGCCGCCGAGATCTCTCCAGCGATTGACGATACCACAGAACAATTCAGCGGTCTTTTCCGCGTCGTAGGCCGCTGAGTGTGCCTTGCCATTGCTGAATTCTATTTCTGCTGCCTCACAGGCTTTGGCCAGTACTGTTTGTCCGTAGGCCAAACCTCCCAGCGTGGCAGTGTCAAAACAGGAGAATGGGTGGAATGGGTTGCGCTTGATGCTGTTGCGTTCAGCCGCCGCATTGATAAAGCCCAGATCGAAGTGGGCGTTATGGGCGACCATAACGGCACGGCTGCAATGGGCATCTTTTACGGCATTTCGGATGGGCTGAAACAATTGACGGAGCGCTTCATCTTCTTCCAGTGCCATGCGGTAGGGGTCATCCAGGTCGATGCCGGTAATATTCAGTGCGGCCTGCTCAATATTGGAACCTTCGAACGGGATAACAGCATGACTGATAGTTTCGAAGGGCATTAACAGTCCGTCCTCATCCATGGTGAGGGTCACGGCAGCTACTTCCAGCAGAGCATCTGTGTTGGAGTTGAACCCGCCGGTTTCTACGTCGATGACAACCGGCAGAAACCCTCGAAAACGGTAGGAAATTGGTGGGTGATCCATCAGAGGACCCGCCATTGGCGGAATTCGCCGCCGCCCAGCGGGGTAAGGGTGTCGTCGGCAAAGGCCAAGAAGGCCGGGCTCTGCCAAGGAGATTTTTCGAGGGTAATGGTGTCCGGGTTGCGGGGCAGTCCATAGAAGTCTGCACCAAAGTGGCTGGCGAAACCTTCCAGCTTGTCCAGTGCGCCCGCCTGTTCAAAAGCTTCCGCGTACAATTCGATGGCGGCGTGGTTTGAATAGCATCCGGCACATCCGCAGGCATTTTCCTTGCGATGGGTGGCGTGGGGGGCAGAGTCGGTGCCCAGAAAAAACTTCGGGCTACCACTGGTGGCTGCGGCGATCAGTGCTTGTTGATGCTGCTGTCGTTTGAGGATCGGCAGGCAGTAGTAGTGGGGTTTGATGCCACCCGCCAGCATCTGGTTGCGGTTAAACAGCAAATGTTGTGGGGTGATGGTAGCCGCCACATGGGTGGATGCTTCACTGACAAACTGGGCACCTTCGTGGGTGGTAATGTGTTCCAGCACAACTTTCAGGTCGGGGAAGCTGGAGGTTAGTTTGCCGAGGTGTCGATCAATAAATACCGCTTCGCGGTCAAAAATATCGACGTCGCTGTCAGTGACTTCGCCGTGCAGCAGCAGGGGCAACCCCTCCTGCTCCATGCGCGCCAGCACCGGGTAGATATTGTCCAGATCGGTGACGCCGGAATCGGAATTGGTGGTAGCGCCTGCCGGATAGTATTTGCACGCAAAGACCAGGCCTGAGCGCTTGGCGCGGGTAATTTCTTCCGGATCGGTATTGTCGGTAAGGTAGAGCACCATCAGTGGCTGCCAAAGGCTCTCTGTCGGGCGCTGCTCCATGATGCGCTCGCGGTAGGCGAGGGCTTGCTCGGTATTGAGCACCGGTGGCATGAGGTTTGGCATGACGATGGAGCGTCCAAAGTAGCGGGCGGCGTCCGGTACAGTGAAGGGCAGGGCATCGCCATCGCGAAGGTGGACATGCCAGTCATCAGGGCGAGTCAGGGTTATTCGGGTCATGGGTTACTTCAGCAACGGATTAAAGCGTGAATGCTACCGGAATCATGGGTTGCTTAACAGGTAATACCGGGCTGCTTGGAGCATGAGCTGCCAATCCGCGTGCCATTTACTGTGAAACTGGCGGCTGAGCCATTAGAATAGCAGCCACTTTTCATCTCTCAATTTTCCAAGCAGGAGTCATGTGGTGTCTGACATCAAAAAAGTAGTTCTCGCCTATTCCGGGGGGCTTGATACCTCGGTGATCGTTCGGTGGTTGCAGGAGACCTATCAGTGTGAAGTGGTTACCTTCACCGCAGATATCGGACAGGGCGAAGAAGTAGAGCCGGCCCGCGCCAAGGCGGCAGGTCTGGGTGTCAAGGAAATTTATGTGGATGACCTGCGCGAAGAGTTCGTGCGTGATTACGTGTTCCCGATGTTTCGAGCCAACACCATTTATGAGGGTGAATACCTGCTGGGTACTTCCATAGCGCGTCCACTGATTGCCAAGCGGTTGATTGAGATTGCCAACGAAACCGGTGCTGATGCCATTTCTCATGGCGCCACGGGTAAAGGTAACGACCAGGTGCGCTTTGAACTGGGCGCTTATGCACTGAAGCCCGGCATCAAGGTGATTGCGCCTTGGCGTGAGTGGGACCTCACCTCTCGCGAAAAGTTGATGTCCTACTGTGAGCAGCACAGTATCCCGGTGGACTTTTCCAACAAGAAGAAAAAATCCCCTTATTCCATGGATGCCAATCTGCTGCACATTTCCTATGAAGGTGGCAATCTGGAAGATCCCTGGTGGGAGCCGGAAGAAGATATGTGGCGCTGGAGTGTGGCGCCGGAAGCGGCACCCGACCAGCCTACTTACATTGAGTTGACCTACGAAAAAGGCGATATTGTGGCTATTGATGATCAGCCCATGTCCCCGGCCACTGTGCTGGCCCACCTGAACAAATTGGGTGGCGCGAACGGCATTGGACGACTGGATCTGGTAGAAAACCGCTATGTCGGCATGAAATCCCGAGGCTGTTATGAAACCCCCGGCGGCACCATCATGTTGCGCGCTCACCGTGCCATCGAGTCCCTGACATTGGACCGTGAAGTAGCCCACTTAAAAGATGCATTAATGCCCAAATACGCAGAAATGGTCTATAACGGATACTGGTGGTCTCCCGAACGCAAGCTGTTGCAGGGGATGATTGATGATAGCCAGCAGGTGGTAAACGGCAAGGTTAGAGTGAAACTCTACAAGGGGAATGTCACCG
The DNA here is from genome assembly GCA_947259505.1 of uncultured Porticoccus sp. GTDB lineage: Bacteria > Pseudomonadota > Gammaproteobacteria > Pseudomonadales > Porticoccaceae > Porticoccus. The sequence continues at coordinate 36,421 of CAMYLT010000005.1, forward strand.
TGGCGGGCCGTCAGTCAGAAGACAGTTTGTTTGACGAGAAGATCGCCACCTTTGAAGATGATGCCGGAGCATATGATCAGAAGGACGCGGAAGGCTTTATCAAGCTTAACGCGCTACGCTTGAGGATTGCTGCCAACAAGAACCGGCAGTTGGGTTAGCTCTCTGGCTGGTCAAACTTGACGCAAATCAATACCGGCGTCTGACACCTAGGGAATAATACGAGCGGGGTAGAAGCGGGGAGCGTAACTCTACCCCCAAGCTCCAACTAAAACGGACGAACTACGAGAAAATCAAATGAGTAGCAATGTCACGACTGCCGGTGATCAGCCGGTATACAACACCAAGGTGGTAAAGCAATTTGCCATCATGACTGTGGTTTGGGGTATTGTCGGCATGCTGGTTGGCGTCATTATTGCCGCCGAGCTGATATGGCCAGACATCAACTTCAACCTACCATGGCTGCATTTCGGTCGCTTGAGACCCCTGCATACCAACGCGGTAGTTTTTGCGTTTGGTGGCTGTGCGCTGTTTACCTCTGTTTATCATGTGGTTCAGCGAACATGTCAGGCGTCCCTGTTTGGTGGTCCGCTTGCTGCGTTCACTTTCTGGGGATGGCAGCTCATCATCGTCGCCGCTGCCATCACTCTGCCTTTGGGCATGACGACCGCAAAAGAATATGCTGAACTGGAATGGCCCATTGATATCGCCATTACCCTGGTGTGGGTATCCTTCGCGGTGGTCTTTTTTGGCACCATCATGAAACGCCGAACCAAACACATCTATGTGGCAAACTGGTTCTTTGGTGCCTTTATTATCACGATTGCCGTGTTGCATTTGGGTAACAGTGCTGCGATCCCGGTGACTGCTACCAAGTCCTACTCTGCCTACGCCGGTACCATTGATGCGATGGTGCAGTGGTGGTATGGCCACAATGCGGTGGGCTTCTTCCTGACCGCTGGCTTCCTCGGCATGATGTACTACTTCGTTCCGAAGCAGGCAGGCCGTCCTGTCTACTCCTACCGTTTGTCTATCGTGCACTTCTGGGCGCTGATTGCTGTCTACATTTGGGCGGGTCCTCACCACCTGATGTACTCAGCACTGCCTGATTGGGCGCAGAGCCTGGGCATGGTGATGTCCCTGATCCTACTGGCACCTTCGTGGGGCGGCATGATCAACGGCATGATGACCCTGTCAGGTGCCTGGCACAAACTGCGCGATGACCCTACGTTGCGCTTCCTGGTGGTATCTCTGTCCTTCTACGGTATGTCCACTTTTGAAGGGCCGATGATGTCTATCAAGACGGTGAACGCTCTGTCGCACAACACCGACTGGACTATTGGCCATGTGCATTCAGGTGCTTTGGGTTGGGTGGCGATGGTCTCCATCGGCATGCTCTATAACCTGATTCCGGTGCTTTACAAGCGTGCGCAGATGTACAGCGTTAGTTTGATCAATCTGCACTTCTGGATGTCCACCATCGGCACTGTGCTCTACATCGCTTCAATGTGGGTGAACGGTATTGCGCAAGGTCTGATGTGGCGCGCCTTTAACACTGATGGCACGCTGACCTACAGTTTTGCTGAGTCTATTGAAGCTAGCTACCCCGGTTACTATGTTCGATTCCTGGGTGGTGTGATCTTCCTCTGTGGCATGTTGATCATGGCCTACAACGTCTGGCGGACTGTTCGCGGCGATGTGCAAGAGCAGAAAGCTGTATCCGCTGAAGTCCAGGCCGCTTGATAGGGGAGAACGAAAGTGAAACACGACATTGTTGAAAAAAATATCGGCCTGATGATTGTGCTGATTGTGGTTGCAATCAGCTTCGGTGGATTGGCCCAAATCGTTCCCCTGTTTTGGCAGGCGGACACCACAGAACCCGTTGAAGGTCTCAAACCTCTCGGTGCCGTTGCCCTGGAGGGTCGCGACATCTACATCCGGGAAGGTTGTCACGTTTGTCACACCCAGATGGTTCGCCCGTTCAGAGCGGAGACCGAACGTTATGGTCACTACTCGGTCGCCGGTGAACAAGTTTACGAGCATCCGTTCCTTTGGGGCTCTAAGCGTACCGGTCCAGATTTGGCCCGGGTAGGTGCTCGCTATAGTGACGATTGGCACCGTGCCCACCTCTATAACCCGCGTGATGTGGTCCCTGAATCCAATATGCCGGCTTTTCCCTGGCTGTTTGAGAACAAGGTGACCGGCAAGGATACCGCAGCCAAGATGGCGGCCTTGCGCACAGTTGGTGTGCCCTACACGGATGAAGACATCGCCAACGCTGCTAAGCCTTTTACCAGTAGTGATGTGAAAGAAATCGATGCGCTGGTGGTTTACCTGCAGCAGCTCGGCACACTCCTGACGCAGAAACGCTAATGGACCAGGGAACATTACAAGGCATTGGTACCGTTCTGACCATGATTGCCTTTCTGGGTGTTTGTTGGTGGGCGTACAGCGCCCGCAACAAGAAAGGTTTTGAAGAGGCGTCAAAACTGCCATTTGCCGATGAGCAGTTGCCATCGCAGGAAGATGCGCAGCCACCGTCTCAGCAAAAAGACAAATAGAGGTAGGACCTTATATGAGTACCTTCTGGAGTATCTGGATTATCTTCATGGTGGTAGTGACCATCGCGGGATGTACGTGGTTGCTGTTTGCCACTCGCAAGGTTGAGGTCACCAAAGAGACCGAAGATGGGGAAGCCCCAAAAACCGGACATGTCTACGATGGCATTGAGGAATACGATAACCCTCTGCCAGGTTGGTGGTTCAAGATGTTTGTGGGCACCGTCATCTTTGCTATCGGGTACCTGATACTGTATCCCGGCTTTGGCAGCTTTCCCGGCGTGCTGGGTTGGACCCAAGTGGGTCAGTGGCAGGAAGAAGTGGCAGAGGCTGAAATGAAATATGCGCCGATTTATGCCCAGTACAGCGAAATGCCGGTGGAAGAGTTAATCACCCAGCCGGAAGCCATGAAGATGAGTCGTCGCCTATTCAACAATAACTGTTCCGTCTGTCACGGTTCTGATGGTCGTGGTAGCTACGGCTTCCCCAACCTGGCGGACAGTGATTGGCTCTACGGCGGTACTGCGGATCAGATCAAGACTTCCATTACCCACGGACGTAAGGGTGCCATGCCTGCATGGGGTGCTGTGATTGGTGAAGAGGGTGTCGACACCGTTGCAGAGTATGTCTTCAAGCTAAGTGGCCGTGAGCACGACGAAGCCAAAGCCACTGCCGGTACACAGACCTTTGCTACCTACTGCGCGGCTTGTCACGGTGCTGATGGTAAGGGTATGACGATGCTTGGCGCCCCTGATCTGACCGATGGCGTTTGGCTGTACGGTGGCTCTCCGTCACTGGTGCGTCACTCCATTCGCAACGGCAGAAATGGCAATATGCCAGCTCAGGCAGATAAGCTGAAAGCGGAAAAGATTCACCTGTTAGCTGCCTATGTGTACAACCTGTCCAAAAATCAGTAATTGACGAGGTAATTCTCACAGGAGCGAGAAGCTGGCATGACTGAGGAAAACAAACCCGGGACACAGTCCCGGGATGAGTCTCACGAAGAAGTCATCAAGGTTCTGGATCTATACCAGGCCAGGGAAAAAATCCAGACTCGTCAGCTTCCCGGGTTTTTCAGAAGCTTGCAGCGTTGGACATGGATGCCCATGATCGTCGCCTACTTCCTGATTCCCTGGATCAATATGGATGGGCGTCAGGCGGTATGGTTTGACCTGCCGGCGCGCAAGTTCCACATTTTCTGGATCACGTTCTGGCCGCAGGATTTCATGCTGTTGGCCTGGGCGCTGATAATCTCCGCTTTTGCACTGTTTACGGTCACCGTGTTGGTGGGCCGTGTCTGGTGTGGATTTTCCTGTCCGCAAACCGTCTGGACGATGATTTTCATGTACATCGAGGATTGGTGTGAGGGGGATCGCAACCAGCGGATCAAACTGGATAAGGCCCCTTGGGATGGCAATAAAATCCGGCGTCGTGGAAGCAAGTTCCTGCTTTGGGGGCTGGTGGGGTTTCTCACAGGGTTGACCTTTGTGGGCTACTACAACCCGATCCGTGATCTTGTACCTGAGCTGTTCACCTTTACAGCGCATCCTGCAGCGGTATTCTGGACCTTCTTCTTCGCTGCCATGACCTTTATGAATGCCGGATTCCTGCGCGAACAGGTGTGCAAATACATGTGCCCCTATGCGCGTTTCCAGTCAGTGATGTTCGATCCGGATACGTTGATCGTGTCCTATGATGTGGCGCGTGGGGAGCCTCGCGGCGCCCGTAAAAAAGGGGTGGATCACCGTGCTGAAGGGAAGGGCGATTGCGTCGACTGTTCACTCTGTGTGCAGGTTTGCCCTACCGGTATTGATATCCGTCATGGTCTGCAATACGAGTGCATCGACTGTGGTTTGTGTATCGATGCCTGTAATACGGTGATGGACAAGATGGGTTACGACCCAGGACTGATCCGCTTTACCACCGAGCACGCTATGGAGCATGGGGAAACCCATATCCTGCGGCCACGCTTTATTGGCTACGCCGTTGCATTGACATTGATGGTGAGTGCCTTTGGCTACACCATCTTTACCCGTATGCCACTTGTGGTAGACATTATCCGCGATCGCAATGTGCTGTATCGGGAGAATGCTCAGGGTTTGTCAGAAAATATCTATACCCTGAAAATTAACAACATGGATACACGCAACCATACCTACCGCATCCACGTGGAAGGGGATTACCCGTTCAATTATCTCGGTAGTACCGAGGTAAATGTGGCTGAAGGCGAGGTGTTGAGCATGCCGGTACGGGTAGAACTCGATCCGGGCCTTATGAAAAACCCTAATGCCGATGTAACCTTTATCGTCGAATCCGTGGATGACCCGGCCATTCACGCCATTGAAGAAAATCGCTTTATCGGTCCACGCCTACGACGTTAAATCGGACAAGACCCCTGCCTTAGTGCGTGTGAGGCAGGGGTGTTTTGTGTATTCTTGCATCCACTTTCCCGCCGAAAAAATTATCTTGGCAGGATCTTATAAGCCACCCGTGAGGTAATCATTTTGCAGCAGTCCCGTCATGCGGGCCCCGATGGCCTGGACAAGCAACCCTGGTACCGCCAGTCCTGGCTATGGTTCCTGATTGCCCTGCCAGGCACCGTGGTGGTTGCCAGTTTGTTCACGGTTTACATCGCCTTCAAGAATGCGGATACCCTGGTAGTGGATAGCTATTACCGAAAGGGATTGGCCATTAATCAAGTGCTGGAGCAGGATAAACTTGCCGCCCGGTTGGGCGTGACGGCCGAGATTCGGCTGGATGCTGAGAGTGGTGAATTGTTTGTCACTCTAAACGGCATAGACACCCCGCCGGAACAAGTCACATTGCTGTTGTTACACCCCACCGATGAAAGTCGTGACCGGACATTGTTGCTGTCTCCCATCACGGCGGGACACTATCGCACCGACCTTGATCAGCAGCTGCAATACCGTTACTACCTGCGTTTGTTTCCAGAACCACAAAAAGAGTGGCGCTTGGTGGGTGAGCTCGACTTCTCTTCCATGAATCAGGTGATGCTGTCGGCACAATGACGCCGTTACTCTGTTACCACTGTGGCCTGCCGGTTCCGCCGGCCACAGACTTCTCCCTTGAAATCGACGGTCAGCCCCGGGCGATGTGCTGTCCGGGATGCTTGGCAGTGGCCAGCGCTATTTGTGATGGCGGTTTGGCACGCTTTTACCAGTACCGCACCCGTAATGCCGACCGCCCCGAGGTGATTCGAGAGGACTTGCTGTCCGCTTACGACTTACCTGATGTGCAGTGCGACTATCTGGAGCAACTGGATAATGGTGACAAGCAGATCCAGCTGCTGGTTGGGGGGATCAGTTGTAGTGCCTGCGCCTGGTTGATAGAAAAACATCTTAAGAAAATTCCTGGCATCTCCGATGTCCAGGTCAATGTCACCAGTCACCGGGCGATGGTGAGCTGGAACCCTGCCCAGTTAAAGCTGAGTCAGTTGCTAAGTGCATTATTCGATATCGGCTATGACCCGCGTCCAGTGACAGATGAAGCGGTGCGTCAGTTGCGTCAAAAGGAAAATCGCCGCTTCTTGCAACGTCTGGGTATTGCCGGATTGGGCATGATGCAGGCGGGTATGGTGGCCGTTGGGCTTTATGCTGGGGCATTTCAAGACATGGAACCGGTGTGGGAAAATTATCTGCGCTGGGTCAGTCTGATCATCGCTCTCCCGGTGGTGCTATTTTCGGCCTTTCCCTTCTATCAGGCTGCCTGGCGTAGTTTGAAACAGCTTCATCTGACCATGGATGTGCCCGTGTCGCTGGCCATTATCCTGGCGTTTTCTGCCAGCTGCTGGGCAACGGGCACGCGTACAGGAGAAGTCTATTTCGATTCAGTTTCCATGTTTACCTTCTTTTTGCTGTTGGGCCGATACTTGGAAATGCGGGTGCGCCACCGCAACGACATGCAGGCTGAAGCGCTCGCACAGTTGTTGCCGGTCACGACCTGTCGACTTGATGGGGATTATGAGTCCAGTGTGCCGGTCAAGGCACTACAGGTTGGTGATCTGATACGAGTCTCGGCTGGGGATACTATTCCCTGCGATGGCGAGATCGAGCAGGGTGCCAGCAGTGTTATTGAAGCAGTGCTGACTGGTGAGCAGATGCCGGTTGGCAAGGGTGTGGGTGACAGTGTCAGCGCGGGCACGGTGAATAGTGAAAATCCTTTGGTGATTCGTGTGTCTGCGGTGGGTAACAGTACCCGTCTCTCCGCCATTTTGAGGCTTGTTGAAAAAGCACGCAGTGAAAAGCCGGTTCAGGTGGCGGTAGCAGATCGTGTGGCTGGTTATTTTGTTGCCGCAGTGTTGCTGATCGCCGCTGGGGTAGGATTGTGGTGGTGGCAACATGAACCCCAGGAAGCATTATGGGTGGTGTTATCCGTATTGGTGGTGACCTGCCCCTGTGCCTTATCTCTCGCCACGCCGGCTGCTATTGCTGTTGCCACCGGGGAATTGCGAAAGTGTGGATTTTTGGTTAGCCGTGGTCAGGTGCTGGATGTGTTGTCGACAGCTGATCAAGTGGTGTTTGATAAAACCGGCACACTGACCTTGGGAAATATGAATGTTGCCGCGGTGATTCCATTGGCAGAGCAGCAGACACCGGAGTTGTTAAGTTTGGCTGCAGCGCTGGAGAGGGGTTCTCGGCATCCGATAGCCAAAGCCTTTGCCGACATCAAGCCCAAACAAGGTCTCAGTGATATCGTCCAACAGGTTGGTGCAGGAGTGTGCGCCAAAATGAATGGCCGCGGATATGTGATCGGTGAGCCTCATTTTGTGGCTGAGCGACTGGGGTTTGTAAGCCCGGCATTGCCTGCTCTTGAGCCGGGCCAGTTGCCTCTATTACTGGGGGAACAATCGCGGCCTCTTGGCTGGATTTTGTTACAGGATCAGTTGCGACCGGGCGCACGTGAAGCATTGGCTCAATTGCGGCAGCTGTCAGTCGACGTCGTTTTATTGAGTGGTGATCGGGTCGCGTCGGTGGCCGATATGGCTGCCAAGTTGGGTATTGACCAATGGCATGGTGCGCAGACACCCCAGCAGAAACTGACCTGGGTTAATGGTCAGCAACAACAGGGTCATCATGTGGTCATGGTCGGTGATGGCATTAACGATGTGCCCGTGCTGAGCGGTGCCGATGCTTCTGTGGCGCTGGGGGATGCCAGTGATTTCGCACGCATTCATGCAGACAGCATCTTACTGTCAGGCAATCTGTGCACTTTGCCTGAGGCTATTTCCATGGCCCGGCGCACTCGCATGGTCATTCGCCAGAATCTGGCTTGGGCGCTGATCTATAATTTGTTGGCATTGCCATTGGCAGCTGCGGGCTTAATTCCACCCTGGGCGGCGGCAATTGGCATGTCGGCCAGTTCATTGTTGGTAGTGGTGAATGCGTTGCGCCTGAGTCGTGTCCGGGAAAACACCCATTCCGTTGATGTTATTGCGCAGCCCGCGGTGTAACTTTTTTTATAACAAGCTCAGGTCACTGAATCATGGCAAGTTTATATCTGCTTATACCGGTCTCACTGATCTTTTGTGCTTTGGCCATCTGGATTTTTTTCTGGGCAGTGAATAATGGTCAGTATGATGACCTCGAGGGTGAGGCGGATCGAATTCTCTTTGAGGAGGATGATGATGATTTGTCTTCAAAAAGTGGTCAGCAAAGCGGACCATCTGCAATAGATCACAGCGAACACAAGGATACCTAAGGATGGGGGACACTGCGGGAATGTCAGTACTGGCCATGTTTGTCATTGGCCTGATGGGCGCCGGGCACTGTGTTGGTATGTGTGGAGGAATCGTGGCGGCTCTGGGGTTTGCCGCCGACAAGGAAACCAATCGCTGGCCTATTTTGCTCAGTTACAATTTGGGTCGTATTAGCTCCTATGCTATCGCCGGGGGGCTGGTAGGGCTGCTTGGTTTGTTTGGGCGTGAGTTTTTGTCACTTGGTCCTTGGTTGCGCGCTTTTGCCGGAATACTGCTGATCCTGATGGGATTGTATTTGGCTAATTGGTGGCGTCTGCTCACCTGGTTCGAAAGAGGTGGTCAATACCTCTGGAGACGTATCCAGCCTTTGGGCAAGGGGTTGTTTCAGGTTCGCAGTGCGGGCCGGGGATTCCTGTTTGGCATGATCTGGGGTTGGTTACCCTGTGGGCTTGTTTATTCCGCGCTTGCTTATGCGGCCGCAACGGCGGAACCCGTGTCTGGCGCCTTGGCCATGGCCGCGTTTGGGCTTGGCACCTTGCCCGCCATGCTGGCAGGTGGCGTTTTTTCCAGCCAGTTGAAGCAGTGGCTACAGGGTAGACTCCTCAGAACGGTCATGGCTCTGGTGTTGATACTCTTTGGCGCCTGGACACTGTGGAGTGCATTTGCCCACATGCACCATCAGAGCGCGGCAACCTCTTCTTCATCTTCCAGTGAGGTCGGTGGTGATATCCATCGGCATATGAACCATTGATATCGGTCAATATCACTTTTCTCGGGTCCTTAGTTGACTTTGATCAAGTCATCGGTTTGACTTCAGAAGTATAAAAACTGATACCAAAGGCTAAGAAAAAAGCTGACTGGATCAGCTGATTCAATTAAACAACAAAAAAACGGGGATGTTATGTTAGGTCACATTGTTGGGTTGCTCTACGATCCACAGTCCGAGTGGAAGAAAATTGGCGCTTTATCTGATGAAGCACTTAAGCGAATGAGTATTTATTTCATTTTCTTGGGTATGTTGCCAGCCATTGGCTTCTATATTGGTACCACCCAATTTGGTTGGACCATTATTGGAGACGAACCCACTCGTATTACCGAGGCCAGTGCCATCCCGCTGATGGTGTTGTTCTACTGCGCACTGATGGGCGCACTGATCTTTATTGGCGGGATGATTGGCTGGATGTCCAAGACCTACCAGTCAACTGCTACTTCTTTCAAAGGCTTTGTGTTTATGGGGCTGTGTTGCAGTCCGATATTTTTGGCCGGGATTTTCGCAGTCTATCCAATTTGGTGGCTGGATTTGTTACTGGCGACGGCTGCCTGTGGTTACGCTATCCGCCTCATGTATTTAGGTATTCCTGATGTGATGAACGTTCCAGAAGATCAGGGTTTCCTCTATGCCAGTGCAGTGTTCGCCATGGCGCTGGTCTATGTGGTCGTTGTGCTGGTAGCTACCGTTTTGCTTTGGGAATACGTGGCTGCGCCGGTGTTTACCAACTAATTAAAAAGATGTTTAAAAAGCCGGGCTATGCCCGGTTTTTTTGTCACAAACGAACTGGTATCTGGGCGTAATGACAACCTTCATACCGGTGTAATTTGAACCTATTAGACTGGTGAAAAGTGGTTGTTGAAGATGGATGTGGTGGTTATGTGGCCTCTGGTTCCAACCATGACCCGGAAGATAGCTGATGGGATAGTGGCGTGATTATCGGATGGGAGGTGCCTTCGTCAGTTAAGCGTTTGCCAGGTGGTTTGGCTAAAGAATATAAAGAACAAGACCTTTAATTAAGGGGCATCGTGTCAATATTGTCTCAGAAACATTCTGAATGTAGAGGAAATACTATGCGACTTTTACATACCATGTTGCGGGTGGGAAACCTGGACGCATCCATTACTTTTTATACCGAAGTGCTGGGTATGCAGCTGTTACGTCGCAATGATTATCCGGATGGTCGCTTTACGCTGGCTTTCCTGGGCTACGGACCGGAATCCGAAAATACGGTATTGGAACTCACTCATAATTGGGATACAGAGCGCTATGATCTTGGTGAAGGCTATGGCCATATTGCCATTGGCGTAGAGGATGTCTATGCCGCTTGTGACTGTATCCGCGACTCAGGCGGTAAAGTCATTCGGGAGCCCGGTCCGATGCAGCATGGTTCCACTGTGCTGGCCTTTGTGGAAGATCCTGATGGTTACAAAATAGAATTACTGTCAGACAGCTGAGACTGTTCAGCGCTTAACTTCTCAGAATTCGTATTCGATCAATGCCCGCAGCGTGTTGTTGGCACTTTTTTTCTCCAGTCCAAACAGGAAACCCAGCTCCCAGTGCAGTTTTTGCCTGACACCTGTTTTGATGTCACCTAACAGGACGGGACCCAGGGCGAGCGTTTCATCACTGCTGTAGAGTTCAATACTTGGCTCAAGCCATGGAGACAATCGGTAGCGGGCCTGTACGCCCAATGAGGATTCAAGTTCATCTCGAATATCAGAACCCCATTCGCGGGAGATTAAAAAGTTGGCTGTGCCACTCCATCGTCCCCATTCTTTTTCTACTAGTACACCCGTGGAATATTCCCAGATATCTTGGTGAGCCTCTTTTTCCAGTTCAAAGAGCATGCCCCAATCGGCCCAGTACTCGCCCTGTTCAGTTAGTTGCCATTTTGCTTCCAACTCGTAGCCTTCAAGAGTGAAGCCGCTATTGTCTGTTTTTTCCCCTGTCAGGTAGATTTCACCGAACCAGCGTTCGTTAATGGTTTGTCCATATGCAAATCGATGTAACTGGCGGTGGTCTTGCTGGTTGGGCTGATTATCCTGATAAATAGCACGCCATTCGAGCTCACGTTCCAGTGCATAGACGTAGGGGTGATAGATTTTATCCACAGAGTTTCCGTCAGCCTGAATCGTGACACTGGCCATCAGGCAGCTGGTGGCGAACAAGTAGCGACATAACAGTCTAAGTGAAGTATTCAATTCCATGATGTATTGTCAGTTTCGATTCGATAATCTTGGTTAGGGGGTTGCCTTATTGCATATGCGCCCAAGGCTCCAGGCCATGAGGACGCTCAATATTCCGGCGCCATAAGCTAGCCCTTGTAGAAGTGAGGGCGTCGCTTCATAACCAATCAGGGCATAAAGTAGATGGCCCGGGATGGAGTTTTCCGGCAACCAGTTGGAGCTGTTCCAGAGCACTATCGAGGAAGATAGCCAGTCTGCCTGGATCAATAACACCGCTGCTTGTGCAGACATGTTGCCGGCGATGATGGCTAACAAAAGCAGGCAGCTGTAGATAATCCAGTGCTGGGGCAGGCCAAGTAATCCGTAGTAGAGCAGCACGCCCACACTGATTCCGATTCCCGCGCCGATACCAGATCCTGTCAGGGTAGGGCGAATATGCGGTGGCTGGCTGAGCACGCCCTCAATATAGATAAAAATCTCTGAGCCTTCCCGGGTCAGAGAACAGGCCACCGCCAGTGTCATACAGAAGGGCAGCCATTTGAGGGTGGCAGGTGTTTTCAGGCTGTAGAGCAGCGTGAGCAGGGCCAACACTAGTGTGATAGCAAACTGTAGCGAAGCATTCACCACTTCCTGCCCTACATAGTCAAACCATTCTGAAATAGTCACCATATTCAGGGACAGTATCAAGGAACCGATACACCCCAACCCAATCCCCCCCGCCAACCAGTAAACACGCAAGTTGATGACGCGAGTAAAAGCCATCAAGACGCTGACCAGCAGGGCTGCTTCAAGAATTTCTTGAAGAATGAGTACAACAGAATTCAGCAGCATGTGGGTGATCCTTTCCTCTTCATGGCTTAACCACCACTTTTCCCTGGGCCGTTTTGGGGTAAAACTCCCCGAAGAAGGGGTATTCTCCGGGAGGTAATGGCCCGACAAAAATCACTGCTTTGTGATTTCCAGGGATGACTTTTTCCCTGTTCAGTTCATAGCTTTCAAATTCTTCCGGCGTAGCATCCTCATTAATAACCATCAGCTTCACTTTGGTGTTGACGGGAATCTGCACCGTTTCCGGGAAGAACAAGTGATCCTTGATTCTGATTTCTATCACAGGCGTTCCCGCCGCACTGGCATTTGCCCAGAGTGCACAGACACCTATGATCATGAGGAGAGGCTTGTTTCGCAGCATGTTAACGATGCTCATTTTCCTCTGCCTTCTTAAACAAAATGATAAAAGCTGCGCCACTGTCAAAGCTGGAAGGCGCGATACTGGCGCGGGCGTGATGGAGATCTGCAATATGCCGGACAATGGTCAGTCCCAATCCGCAGCCTTGGGTCGCAGCCACTTCCCGCTTGCGGTTAAGACGCTGAAAACGTTCGAACACTTTGCCGTAATCCGTTGGAGCGATACCGGGCCCAGAATCTTCCACTTTTAGGCACACGTGATTGCCGACAGGTTCCGCCGTGACACGTACACTTCCTCCTTCCGGCGTATATTTATTGGCGTTGCTGAGCAAGTTTTGCAGCAGTGTTGCCAAGGCAAAAGGATCACCCTCCACCAAGCATTCCTCCCCTTCCAGTTCCAGAACTTGCTGTTTTTTCTCAAAATCATCATGTTGAGTCGCGATGACATCCTGTGCCAATTGGTACAGGTTAAGGTGGGTAAAATTACGTGAAAACTCTTCGGGCGTGGACCGGTACAGGGACAGTAATTGCTCTACCAAGTGCTGCATGCGTTCAACACCTGCTTCCAGTTCGGCGAATGCCTGGTTCTCTGCAGGCAGCTCTTCACGCAGATTGTGTAGCTGTACCTTGAGGGCGCTGATAGGTGTGCGCAGCTCATGTGCGGCATCTGCAGTGAAGCGTTTTTCTCTATCCAGAGCAGTTCCCAGCCGTCGCATTAGAGCATTGATTGAGTGGTATACCTGTGCCAGCTCACTTTTTAACTCAGGAATTTCTACCGGGGTCAGATCATTCGCCTGTTTATTTTTTAACTGTCCCGACAGATCGCGCAGCGGCTTCAGGCCGCGACTGACAATCAACCAGATTAACAAGCCCGCCAGAGGAATGCCCAACAGGATTGGCAGCACCGCTTGGGTAATCACACTTTCTGCCAGCATATAGCGTAGATCGGTTCGTTCGGCAGCTATGACCCAGTTGTCGTGAGTATTGTCGTAATGAACGAGGGTGCGCCAACGGTAGCCATCAAAATTAGCGTGCCCAAAGCCAGGGGAAAAATCGGTAATCGGTGTCGTTAGAGAAGCAGAAGACAGCGCCACCAATTTATCGTTGTGCCAGACCTGGTAGGCGAGATCACCTTGATGAGGCAGCCTTGATTCGAAATGGCCGGTATGGAGGTTGGTGATCAGCTCGACGGTTTGATAGAGCTGGCGGTCAAAGAGTTGCTCCGCTTCTTCCAGGCTGGCGCGGTAACCCTGCAGGGCGGCCACAAAATTACAGAGGGTTATTACCGCCAGAATAGAGGCGATCAGGAAAAAACGAATAGACCTCACAAGCGATTGACCTTGTAACCAACCCCTCTGACGGTTTTGATAAAGTCGGCGCCGAGTTTTTTCCGGAGATGATGGATATGGACTTCCAGGGCATTACTGCATACTTCTTCATCCCAGCTATAAAGTCGGGCTTCCAGAGTACTTCTTGTTAGCACCTTGCCCGCGTTTTCCATCAAGCTTTTCAGCAGCATATATTCTTTGCGTGACAACTCCTGTAATTCTTCCCGATAGAATACAGCTTGACTGGTGGTGTCCAACGACACCTCACCAATAGAGATGCAAGTAGATTTTACGGTACCCAGACGCCGTTCAAGCACACGCAGGCGAGCCAGCAATTCTGTCATTTCAAACGGCTTGGCCAGATAGTCGTCGGCCCCTGAGTCGAGTCCGGCCACTTTGTCGTCCACGGAGTCGCGTGCAGTCAGCAGCAGGACCGGCAGTGTTGCCAGTTTCTCGCGAATTTTCTGTAGAACTTTAAGGCCGTCCATGTCAGGGAGTCCCAGATCGAGAATGATGATGTCCGGGGGTTCAATGCCCACCACATGAAGACAGGCATCGCCCGTTTCCACATGATTAACAGAATAGCCCTGCTTGCGCAGGGCTGTCTGGAGGCCCGTAGCTAAAGGCCTGTCATCTTCAACCAGCAATATTTGCATCAGCTGTCTTCAGTCTTTAAGTTTTTTCTCGACAGTCGCGAGGGCTTCACTGATTTCTTTCTGTCTTCCCGCATCTGCTAATGGACGATTGAGGCGGGGGGGCGCGCTCTTGGCTTTGAGGAGATAGGTTTTTGCCTCGGCGTAACGTTTCTTCTTGATCAGATAGTCACTGAAAAAGTAGTTGCTATCAATACCATTGGGATTAATGGTAAGTGCTTTACGCAACAGTTTCTCGGCTTGTTTGTCATCGCCAAAGCCTATCGGCCATCCGGGAACATTAAAGTACAGGGTGCCGAGGCTGGTATAGGCGGAGCCGTCCAAGGCATTGGGATCTATCTGCATGGCTGCTTCCAGGTCTGCCTTCGATGCTTTGGCCAGTCCCAGCGCGCCGAGGCCGCCTTTGGCACCGGCATGGGTGGATTTAATAATCCCTCGCCATATCAGGGGTGCTGCGCTCTTGGGATAAGCAGAGACTACCTTGTCTGCATCAGTGGTGAGTGTTTCAAAGGCGGCTATTTGGGCCTTGCCCTGTAGTTGGTAATTTACCTCCGCCCAGCGGTGTTGCAGGACACTGATATCTTCCTCTACGTCTGCCCACAGGTTGTTGGCAGACAGGGCGAACAGGGTGGCTGCGGCTGTCAGTACAGCGGATAACCGTCGATTCATCGTGATGTTCTCCATCATAAATAGTTTCATTTCTCGTCGAGCCGATGCTCGGCATACTGTTTAATTAAGGGGACTTTTTTTGCCAGGGCGCTGTGCACAATGCCGGGAAACAGGGCATTGATGCGCACAAACAGTTTCTCTGGCCATCCCATAAAATGTTGGTGGCGGTTAGAATTAACCAGCTGCAGCAGTGCGTTGGCTACCTGCTGAGGCGAGTCTGTTTTATTGCCTAGCGCTTTGTTAAGGGCCGTCACGGCATCTGAATTCAGGTTGGTTGCCGTGGCTCGCGGTGCCAGATAAAAGACTCTGATGGGTGTATCCGCCAACTCTCGGCGCAACGCTTCAGTAAAGCCGCGCAGACCGAATTTGCTGGCACAGTAGCTGGTAAAGCCGGGGTGGCCAATGCTGCCGAAGGTGGAACCGACATTGACGATGGCTGCCTCCGGTCTGGTTTTCAGCAGGGGAATCAGGCGGCGGGTTAGCAGCATGGGTGACAGTAAATTGGTGTTGATGATCTGTTCAATCACTGTGTCCGGTTGTTGTTCAAAAAGCTGGAAATCGAGTGTTCCCGCCAGATTCACCAACAGATCGATCTCTCCATGCTGGGCACATTGCTGCTCAATCACTCGTCGGCCACTATCGCTGGCAATATCCGCAACCACCGGTTGGTGTTTTCCCGGTAATTGAGCCGCCAGAGCATCTAAACTCTCGGCGTGACGGCCCACCAGCAGAAGCATGGCGCCTTGTTGTGCAAGGGCACGGGCAACCGCAGTACCAATACCACCTGAGGCGCCAGTCAAAACAATTGTGCTGTTTTTCAGATTCATCTAAACACTTCCATCAGGCTACCTTTCGAATACCGTGGTCGCTGTGTAGAGAGCGAAAGATATCTCCGTAGAGGCGGTAAAACATTTTTGCTGAGTGAATGATCTGGTCCTGCTCTGCCGGAGAGTCGATACGATCCATCAAGTTCTCGAAGAACTTGATGTGTTCTTGATCCAGCGAGCCATGGGAATACATATAGGAGAAGGCTTTTGTTGGCAAATTCAGGGTCGCGCGAATCTTGTCGGCGGCATTTTCGGCAATACTCACACTGGTGCCTTCCAGTACCTGCACCATGCCGAAAAAGCCGATCGGATTGACGCGGTTGATCGTGTCGTAGGCGTAGGCAACCATCAGCTCAGTTTCCGGGTGAGGAGTGCTGTGGCGCACGATTTCTTTGTCATAACCACAGGCGGCAATGTCGTTGAGAATCCATTCCTGATGGCCCACTTCTTCTTCGATGTATTCCGCCACGGCGTTTCGCAACCATTCCTTGTCTTCGGGTAACCGAGAGCCCACGGCCATCAGCAGTGGGGTGGTGTGTTTGACGTGGTGGTAAGCCTGTTCAAGGAAGGCGACATAATCGTCCAGGGTGATATCGCCAGCCAGTGCCTTATGAATAATCGGCGCACTTAGCAGGTGTTGTCGCTCAGTGGTGGTTGCTTCGGTCAGTTGTTCAAAGAAAGCCATTTTTTCTCTCGTGTTGGCGATAGGTTTAAATGCTGAGTGTAGTGATCGACAAATGTTCGCCAGTTGGCCTCATTTAAGTCGGGCATATGACGACATAATTGCAATACATCGCGCTCTGAAGCCCGAGCGACCGTTAACTTACGGCGGCATTTTTCCAGGTCGATCAGTGCGATCTCCACGTCACTGTCATTTCCTTCCGTGGATTTGAAAAAAATATGTTTGTCATAGAGACAACCGTGCTGCCAGCGATTGTTGTGCAGGCGGGCCAAAGGTTCCCCCAATCTGGCATAAATCCGGCTTAACATTTGTTGCTTCGTCGGGCTATCAGGTTCCGTGGCATACCACTCATCCACGGAACGGTAGCCGGACAGATCGTGGGTAACCAGAAGTGACCTGGGTTTGCCCTTACCACGCCGAACCTGGCAAAAAACAATTTCCGGTACCGATATGCCTAATTGGTGGCATATCCCCAGCCGGTGGGCTTCACGCTCTATGGTGGGGCAGCCGAGCGGATATCTCAGGGTGCGACAAATGTGGCCCACCTGTTTTTTGACATAATAAATTTTCCCCTCTAGGTGGCAGCGCATAACGCCGCTTTCGCCACCACGGCGTTGGTTGGGTTCTTCTACCCAGTCGCCGTCTAGTTGCCACCAGTCATCAAATGAGAGGGATATGCGGGATATGTCATGGGGTGTTGAAAGGTTTGTCATTATTATGTTCCTTTCGCAATGTGTAGATTCGCCACATAGCATAACCCGGTATAAAGTCCCTGTAATTGATGACACTGAAATGGGCTTCCCGGAATTCCGTTTCTATTTGTTGACGGGTGACCACGAAACGGTTTTGGTTGGCTGTGTGCCCATTTAAGGCAGCGCGTTTTTCTTCCAGACGTTTACGGCGCCAGGCCTTGACGTTGCCATCCACCCAGAGTGACAGGACGACTGTACCCCGGGTGACACGGTAAAATTCTTTCAGCATGGCTAGACGGTGTTCGTGGTCGGCAATGTGGTGCATCAGGCGCATGCAGAAAATGCTGTCTACGGAGGCGTTTTCCATGTCAATGGCGAAGGCTGATGTCTTGAAAGGCACCACCCGATCAGTGATGTATTCGGGTTGGCTGGTCATCGCGACCTGCAGCATGTCTGCTGAATTGTCGGCTGCATAGATGAGGCGCTGACTGTTTTCTGCCAGCATCGGCCAGAATCTTCCCGCGCCGCAGGGCAAATCCAAAATAGTTTCCGGATTGCCGGCATCTGCCAAAGACTGGCGGGCCAACTCAACTTCGCGCCAGTTCGAAAGTCTCCTGCTCAGGGTCTCCTGGTGTTTGAGATAGTATTGCTCAGCATGGTCGCGGTCATACTTTCGCGAAAAAGAGAGCGCAACGGTCGATTCGCGAGCAGCATCGTTTTTCGAAACGGCATTTTTCAAATCCAGCGCTGACGTTGGCATATGGGTCATGCGCTCTGTTCCTTCAAGTCAGCGTTATAGAGTCCTGAAATTAGAGCGGAGTATGTATCGGCGATAGTATTGCGTCGCGGTCTGCCGTTGTCGGTGATGAGTGCGGGGTTGGCAGTGAGTGGTGCCGGGAAACGGGCCCAATGTTGTATTTGTGCGTAATCCGGGAGGCGCTGGTTAATCTCATCAATGGCTTTTTGTATCAATTGCACGCTGATGTTGTTCTGTCGGGGAGTCAGTAGAGCTACACAGCAGGGTCTTGCGTCGCCGAAAACGACGAACTCCGCGAAAGTTGGATTGGACAGAAATTCGGATTCTATCCACTCAGGATTAATGTTGCGTCCATAGCTTGAAATAAGCAGATTTTTACGGCGACCGCTAATGTGGAGAAAGCCTTTATCATCCAGATAACCGAGGTCCCCAGTGTGAATGGCCTGATTGCCCCAGCTTGATGGTTCGTTGACATAGCCAAGCATGGGGTTGCCGGTGACCACCACTTCGTTATCGATAATCCTGACACCGAGGTGAGGCAATGGCATGCCACAGCTACCGGGTTGGTGGTGACGAGGGCTGTTAAGACTGACAACGGAAGCGCATTCCGATAACCCATAGCCCTCGTAAGCTGGTATACCCAATTGCCAGGCACGCTTCAGCAGCTCTTCTGAAACCCGGCTTCCCCCGACGGCTACAAACTTCAACGATTCTGGCACTGACCACCCACTTTCGGCGGCGACCACGAGTAGTAGCAGTAGCTGTGGGGTGAGGATCAAACTGGTTGGCTGGTAATGGCTAATAGTGGCGGTCATGGTACTGGCGTTGACAGATGAGCTGCCGCAAAAACCCAGCTCCCGCAACGATGGAACAATGACTTCACCACCCGCCAGTAATGGCGTATAGATGCCGGCAATATTTTCTAACAGGGTGCTTAGAGGGAGCAGGCATAAGTGTCTTGGTTTCTTCAGCGCCACGGCATTGGCCAGAACGGCGGCTTGTTCCAGCAATTGATAGTTGCTGAGGCAGACGCCCTTGGGTGTGCCGGTGGAGCCAGAGGTATACGTGATTTTGCCGGTACAGTGGGGTAGTAGTGCCTGGGGGTGGCTCGGATTGACCTTGATGAGCTGTAGCTGCTCGTTTCCAGGGAGGCTCTCGGTACTGACAATGTCATCGAGGATGTTTGCAATCGCTGGATTGTCGCTGATGATGGCGTCGATGGGCGTTTCTTTAAAGGCATGTTTCAATTGGCCAATAGAGAAAAACGTTGGCAATGGCAGCAGGCAGATATCCGCCAGTTGGCAGGCCAGGTCCACGATGACCCAATCCAGGCCATTGTCGGCATGCAGGGCCAATTGCCTTATGTTCAGAGCATTGAGTTTATCGGCCAGTTCTCGGCAGGCAGTGACCAGCATCTCGCCGGTTATATTCCCGGTACTGTTGCATGCGACTACCTGACCGGGTTCACAGAGCTGCTCAAGCTGCGAAATAATGTTCGGCATGATGTACTCCGTATTGGATCTGTGTGGCCAGTGTGTCGATACGGTTGCAGTAGAGTGCCAGGATGCCGCTAAGAATGCGTTTTGATGCGATGACGTCCATGGCATGGTCCAGATCACCAACCACCACCATTGGGCGGCTTTGGTAATAGCTCCCCCAGGCATCAGCGGTATCGTTACTTAAGCGTTCCAGACTGGCTTCACCGACAACGCGGAGTTCAAAGCCCAATCTGCAGATGGTTTTTCTCACTTGTGGTGTGGCAGTGAAGGACAGCCAACGAAAACCACTGCGGTGTAATGTGGCAGCGAGTAGCACAAACAGTAATTGACTGGAACCTCTCTGAGTGGCGGCTAGGTTGCCTATTTCGGCTATGCCATGGCGATCTGCAGTGGTGTTGAAGGCAGTTCCAATCGCATCCTCAATGGCCTTGTCGAGGTATTGCTCAAGAAAGAGGGGGCCTCTGTCTGCGGGATTGATACCGGTAACTGCGCTGAGCTGAGTGTGGCAGCTGAGACTCAGAAACAGGGGCATAAACATTGAGACCTTCGCCCCATACGCTGCCTCAAATTGTTTGGCCACGTAGTTTTCTACAGTGTTTCTGTCGAGCGAATATTCTCCATGAAGGGACAGCTGTGGACCCGGGCGAAGAAGTTGTCGAAGGCTGCGGAATGCGTTGTCAGGAATTATGGGGAATTCACTGTTCACCGCTACGTTGGGAGTCATTTATATGCCCTTTAACTCGTGTATTGCTTAGCAGATTAGCTGGCAATACTTAAGAAACCCTTAAAGGCAAAAAAGGGAGGAAATAATTTTATTGCATGGGCTTTCGTGTATCGGTTTTTGTTACAATTCGCGTCCGGAGACGGCTGCTGTCATTTCACAAGCCAGAGCAGATCCGATAGACATTTTCCTCGCGGGGCGCCCTCGTTGCTTTATTCGCTGATCTTTGCCGTTCTGGTCACAGTCGTTTCCCTGACGAGTGGCCAAGCATTGCCGGGCATATTTTTGGATGATCAGCCGTCTTCTGAATTTCACAACCCCATAGTTCAATTTAGTATTGACGATAACGAAGAGCCTCTGATCTCTTCGATAGACGAAATGCGCGTTTCATCGTGTCTGATCGTCAACAATTCTGCAGAAAGGAATCCCTGTTTATCACTGAGGGGTTTTTATCAACCGAATGGTATTCGTGCGCCTCCTGCTTGATTCCCGTCAAGGTGCAGAATGATCGTTACTTCTACGCTTCATACCTGACACCCATTCCCCCAATGTACTCTCGACATCTGTAACTGCTCGGCGAATCCCTCCGACGATCCCTCCTATGATCGTTCCGTGTTTGCTCGTCCAAGTGTGGTTGTCAGGCTTGTTTTTAGGTTTCGATACATTGAAAGGTGCGGCTGTCCGCTGGACACAATAGTCAACAATTTCTACCCCCCAACAACCTCTATCTAGATGGAGATTTTCGCATGCATGAACTGACAGACCCGATGATCGTGGCAGGGTCGATTCTAGTGTTAACTTTCCTGGGTATTTTCACCGAGCATGTACACGGTTATAACCGTGCCAAATTTGCCATGGCTGGGGCCGGCGCGATCATTATCGCTGGGCAGATGTTTGGTTTTTACTCTCCAGAGCTGGCGTTGCATGCCATCGACTGGAACGTGGTATTTCTGCTCGCGATCATGATGATCGTGGTGTCAATTATGATCAGTACCGGTGGCTTCGAGCACATGGCCGAGTACCTGGCCAACCAGAGCGGAGGGTCACAATTGCGGTTGCTGATATTCCTGGGTACTGCGGTGACCGTTATCTCATTGTTACTTGATAACGTGACCACGGTGATCATTTTTGGCCCATTGATTATCCTTATCTGTCACAGCATGGGCGTATCGCCTATTCCTTACCTACTGGCGGCAGCGCTGTTGTCTGATACCGGCGGTGTGGCGACCTTGGTGGGTGACCCTCCGAACCTGATGATTGGTTCTGCAGCGGGTATCGACTTCAATACCTTCTTTATCCACATGGGCCCGCCAGTGGCCCTCGCCTGGTTTGCCATTTTGATGGCAATGAAGTTCCTGTTTCCCAAGGAACTTGCCATGCCGTGTGGTAAGTTCGAGTCGGTAGCGCGTTATAAAAACAAACGTTTGTGGCAAAAATCCCTGGTGGTCATGGGATTGATGGTTGTCTTGTTTGTCTATCACACCAAGCTCGGCTGGGAGCCATGGATGGTAGCGGCGTTCGCCTTGACCATTCTGGTATTTCTGTCCCGTAAAGTGGATCTGGACAAGGTCACAGGCCACTTGGAAACACCCCTTTTAATGTTCTTTATCGCACTTTTCATTTTGATTGGCGGTGTTGAAAAAAGTGGTCTGTTGGAGCTGATTGGTGAGCAGTTCAAACCGATCATTATTGAACATCCCCTCGGTGCGGCACTGCTGCTCCTTTGGGTGGCGGCTATCCTGTCAGCGCTCATCGATAACATTCCCTTTACGGCAGCAATGATTCCCGTTCTCGCAGGCCTGCAACACCAGGGCATTAATGTCAGTGTGATGTGGTGGGCTTTGGCCATGGGTGTGGGCATGGGAGGTAACGGTTCCCATATAGGCTCTACTGCGAATGTGTATATCGTGACTATCTCCGAGCGACTGGCCAAACAGACCGGTAACCCGGCATTGGCAATTACGCCTGGCTTGTGGTTCCGCAAAGGCACACCAGCAATGCTGCTCACACTGGTGTTGTGTAGTGTCTTTATCTGGTTTGGTTACGACTATCTCTACGTGGAGAGCCTGGGTCAGTAAGGATGTAGACCCGCTAAGGGCTGCCGGTTCTTACTGTATTGAAACTGGATTTGTTATGACCGCCATTCCCTGCGAACCAGGCAGAGAATGGCGGTTTTTTTATGGCTGTAATGAGGTGAGGTGGGTAAAAACAGTCATTTATGGCAATCGCTGATAGACCGAATCATTATTGAATCGCGTATAGGCTCTATCAGATGACCGACTATACTTAAAGTTGACCTAATCTGAGGTAGTGAGAGGTATTGAGTCATGGGTGTCTCACTCGCATTGGCTGACTATCTCAGCCAGAAACATATTGATTACGAAATACTGAAGCACGCGCAGACCGGTAGTTCCCTGGCGACTGCCAGGGAGGCTCATGTGCCCCCGGAAAAATTGGCCAAGGCGGTGATTGTTCGACAGGATGACCGTTATGCCATGTGTGTCATACCTGCCAGCCACCAGCTGGTGTTGGAATGGGTGGAGTACGGACGCCAACACGGTTACGAAATCGCCAATGAAGAGGAACTTCGCCAGTTGTTCCCCGATTGCGATGAAGGGGCTATTCCCGGTCTTGGCGAAGCGTTCCATATGGATGTGATGGTAGACAACGCACTGCTAGATGATGATATGGATGTCTATATAGAAGGGGGTGATCACAGTCACCTGCTACATATTAGCCATAAAGATTTTGCCAGGCTCATGGCCAACGCGTGGCCTGCGCCGATCAGTTGCCTGCGCGGCGGGCAGGGCGAGAAACCTTGTCTTTGGGCACCTCCCGAGGACGGGTAGTTTCCGTCCGGCTCGCTTGCCACCAGGGGGGAATGGTCCCCATTCCCATTCCCCCGTTCTTTGTCTACCTTCTAGATTGCTATTGCCGAGTTATGTCCTCTTGTAGCCTGGGCGTAACTTGCTTGCCCGCTAATAGTTGCTTCCTCCATTCGGGTATGGCCATGGAAGGTTCATCAATGGTTGAATGAAGATGCAAACTGATTTTGTATGGAGAGCTTGATGTCAGTCGTCTTTACCCCTCAGCAATTGCGTGCCCGTATTCGTTATGGCGAATACGACGGCAACACATCCGGTCAGTGTCCCGGATACGTGCAGGGCAATGTGGTCATCTTGCCTGGCGATTGGGCGATGGAATTCCTGCAATTTTGCCAGTTCAATCCTCGCCCTTGCCCATTGATCGGTATGTCGCAACCTGGCGAGTATTGTTTGCCGGACTTGGGGGATGACCTGGACATTCGCACCGATATTCCCCGTTACCGTATTTTCCATCACGGTGAATTAGCTTCCGAGGTGCGGGATATTGCCAACTATTGGCGGGATGATTTGGTGACGTTCGTACTCGGCTGCTCTTTCTCTTTCGAGGAGGCGTTGTTGGCGGATGGCCTTGAGATACGCAATCTCAGCGAAGGGGTCAATGTACCCATGTACCGAACCAGCATCCCATGCCAATCTGCCGGTCGCTTCAGTGGCAATATGGTTGTTAGCATGCGACCAATGCTGGCTGCAGATGCTATTCGCGCCATTCAGATTTGCAGCCGTTTCCCCTCGGTGCATGGTGCGCCGGTACACTTGGGAGATCCGTCGCTGATTGGTGTCAAAGATATAGCTCGCCCGAATTTTGGCGATGCCGTTGCCATTCTTCCGGGTGAGTTGCCAGTGTTCTGGGCTTGTGGGGTAACCCCTCAGGTGGCATTGGAGCAGGCGAAGCCGCCATTTTGTATTACCCATAGCCCGGGTTGCATGTTGGTGACGGATTTACCCAACAGCAAGCTGGCGGTAATTTGACCAACCTGGCTTCAGGAGTGATCTATGCCATTGATGTTAAATGCTGATCTCGGTGAAGGTGTTGGTGTCGACGCGGGAGGCGTTGACGAGGCAGTCATGCCTCATATTCACCAGGCCAATATCGCCTGCGGGTTCCATGCAGGTGATCAGGTGATCATGCAGAACACCCTCAAATTGGCTGGAAAATATGGCGTGATGATCGGTGCTCACCCAAGTTACCGTGACTTGGAAAACTTTGGCCGTCGTTCTATACCACATACGTCAGAAGAAGTTGTGGCCCTACTTCACTACCAGATAGCTGCGCTAGATGGTATGGCGCGCTCCTTGGGGCAGTCTCTCGATTATGTCAAACCCCACGGCGCGCTCTACAACGACATGATGGCCAATGAGACCATTCGGCGCGCGGTGATGGAAGCGGTGGCAAGTTTTTACTACCCGCTGCGGTTGATGATTCAGGCGACCCCTCAAGCTGAGGAGCATCGCCGCGAGGCGGTCGAGGCCGGTATTGACCTCTGGTTTGAGGCCTTTGCTGATCGCGGCTATGACGACAGCGGTTTACTCGTGCCACGAGCAATGCCGGGTGCTGTGCACGGCCGAGAACAAACCCTGGATCAGGTTGCGCAGCTGAAAGAGGAGGGCACCGTGACGACGCTGGGCGGTAAGAGGTTGATACTCACACCAGATTCTCTCTGCGTTCACGGAGACAACACAGATAGCATCGCTGTCATTCGTCAGATCAGGGAGTTGGTCGAGCAATGAAGATTGTTGCCGCTGGAGAAAATGCCCTGATGATTTATTTTGCGGACCAGCTCAGTCCCCAGGTATCAGAGCGGGTCCATCAGGCTGTGACATTGTTGGAACAATCTCTCGGCAATCTACTGATAGACCTTGTTCCCTCCTACGCCTCGTTACTGGTTATTTACGATCTCTATCGCATAGACATGGATACCCTATCCAGACAAATCACAAACCTGTTGGAGTATCCATCGCAGAGTGGTGTTGCCTCTGGGAAGCTGGTGGAGTTGCCGGTGTACTACAGTCTGGAGACCGGCCCAGATCTGGAGGCACTGGCTCAGCGCGCCGGCCTCAGTATCGACGAAGTGGTGGCGTTGCATCAGTCCCGGGAGTACCGGGTGTATGCAATTGGTTTTGCACCGGGTTTTGCCTATCTCGGTGAGGTCGACGAGCAGATTGTCGCGCCCAGATTGGCGACGCCCAGAGCACAGGTGCCTCGAGGCAGTGTCGGTATCGCCGGGCGACAGACAGCCGTTTATCCCGCCCAATCTCCAGGAGGCTGGAATCTGATCGGATGCTGTCCATCGCGAATGTTTAGTCTTTATGCCGACCCTCCCATGCCGGTTGAAGTGGGTGACAGGGTGCGTTTTTGGTCCATTGATCGTGATGATTTCCTCGCAATGGGAGGTAAGTTATGAATGGTGCCGGTTTTGTTGTGGAGCGCGCAGGCGTGATGACTCTCATTCAGGATGCCGGGCGTATTGGCCACCACCGATTAGGACTGACGACTGGGGGGCCAGCAGACCCATTTGCTTTTGATTGGGCCAATCGCTTGTGTGGAAATGAGCCGGGAACAACAGCCCTGGAAATCACGGTTGGCGGCTTGGTGTTGTCTTGTGAACGATCTACCCGTGTCGCCATCTGTGGTGCAGATATGCCTATGAGCATCAATGGGGTGGTGATGGACGCCTGGCGCAGTTATCACGTCAATGCTGGCGACCGGATATCCGTGGGGTATGCCCGCTCCGGAGTGCGTGCCTATCTGGCCGTGGTGGGTGGATTGGCTATTCTGCCCATCCTCGGCAGCACGTCGACTGTGGTGCGGGAAGCACTGGGTGGACTTGACGGTCGCAAACTGGAGGCGGGTGATCTGTTGCCTTGCGGTGACTCCCAGGAAATCGACTGCCTGATGGTGCCCGCCGGGTATCGCCCGATGTATAGCAAACGGGTTCTGCTAAGGGTGGTCGTCGGCTACCAGTACGACGCTTTTGATGCAGCACAACGCCAGCGGTTTTTTTCAGCGGAATATCAGGTCTCAAAACAATGCGACAGAATGGGTTATCGACTCGAAGGCCCAACCCTCGATTGCGATCTGCCTGAAATGCTGTCCGAGGGTATATCTCTGGGGGCTATTCAAGTCCCTCCGGACGGGCAACCCATTATATTAATGTGCGATCGGCAAACCATTGGCGGGTATCCCAAGCTGGGGTCAGTAATATCGGTAGATCTGGCCCAGTTGGCCCAGTTATCTCCCGGTGGCACCGTGTCTTTTACCGCAATCACGGCAGCAGAGGCCCGGCAAATCAGGCTCTCGGCAACCCGTCAGTTTCAGCAAGTTGTGCCGGAGCCATGCTGATGCGGTGCTTTCAAGGTGGAGTGTCAGAAAAATGAATGACGAAGCCGACCTGCAACTCAGCCAGCGTATTGAAGCACTGCTGGTTGAGCGCAACCTGCGTGGCATGGCGGGTTTGCGGACACATTTGCAGCCTGGTTATTGCCTCCGGGCGGCGCAGATGCTGTGGAATTGCCGTGGCCCGGTATTGATCGGCACAGGATTTCCCGTGCTGGATACATTCGAAACGGATGGCCCTGCTGGTGCTATTGCCCTCTATCGAGTGCTGTCCGACCTGGGTGCGGAGCCTGTATTGGTCTGTAATGAACCTCTGGCTGCAGCTCTCTCGGAGGATTATCGGGTGGAACCCATGCCATTGGGACAACCGACCGGTCTCAAGGAGGTGGTGCGTAGTAGAGTGGAACGCATTGCTCCGGAGCTTATTATCAGTATCGAGTTACCCGGTAGGGCTGCTGACGGGCGGTATTACAATATGCGAGGTGAAGATATCAGCAACAATACCTTTTGCTTCGATGATTTTCTGTCCATGGCGAATTGCCTGTCTATTGCCATCGGCGACGGTGGCAATGAGATTGGCATGGGTAATGTTATCGATCGCCTTGCTGAGCTGGACATCGTTCCTTCGGCTACCCGTTGTGACGAGTTAGTGATTGCCGATGTCTCCAATTGGGCCGCTCATGGCTTGGTGGCGATGCTCAGTTACTGGTCAGGTACTGACTATCTGGGCGACTGGGATAATCGTGCCGTGCTCGAATATTTGGCTGCCCGAGGCAGTGTTGATGGTGTTACTCGTGAAAATACCCTCTCTGAGGACGGGTTGCCCAGTGAGAGTGGCAAGCTATTGGTTGCGGCCTTGCAGCAACTGGTAGCTGAGGCTAGATCGGCCCATTAAAACGACAGGATTTATCTTTGCCTGCCTCCGGAGCCGCTGCTAAGATCAGCCGCTTTTCCCGGGTCAGGTAACCATGGTTAGCAAGCTTAGAGAGCAGAGTGAACGATGAGCACAGTATTTTTGAACGGTGATTATCTGCCCATGGAGGAAGCCCGTATCTCACCCATGGACCGTGGGTTTCTGTTCGGTGATGGCATCTACGAGGTGCTGCCCTCATACCAAGGCAAAATGATCGGTTTTGACCTGCATATGACGCGCATGAACAATGGAATGGCATCCATTGGCATAGAGCTGGGCTGGGATAATGCCCGCTGGCGGGAACTGTGTGACACCCTGATCAATGCCAATGGTGGCGGTAATCTCGCACTGTACCTGCAGGTCAGTCGCGGTGCAGACACGCGCCGTTTTCACGCTTACCCGGAGAACGTTACGCCTACGGTGTTTGCCTTTACCTTTGAAATTCCTGCGGAGCCGGTCGCCGACAAGTCCCGCGTGGCCTATCGGGTGGTGACTGACCGGGATTTGCGCTGGGAGCGTTGCCATATCAAATCCACAGCGTTGCTGGGCAACGTGCTGCATTTTCAGCAGGGCTACCAGCAAGGTGCCGATGAAACCCTGTTGTTCAATGAGCGGGACGAACTCACCGAGGCCAGCGCCTGTAATGCCTATATCGTCAAGAATGGCGTGGTGATTACGCCGCCGCTGGATAACCACAAGCTACCGGGTATTACTCGCTATATTCTGCTGGATCTGCTGCGCAAGGATGGTCGTATCCCTGTGGAAGAGCGGGTGGTGACCAAAGACGAAGTGTATAACGCAGACGAGGTCTGGGTGACCAGTTCCTCCAAGGAGGTGGTTCCGGTGATTGCGGTGGATGGCAAAGCCATCGGCAATGGCGAGATCGGCGATGTATGGCTGATGGCCCAGCAAATTTATTCCGCCGGCAAGTACGACTACTGATACGTCACAGGGAACAACAACGAAATCTTATATGTCCAGACCAGCGAAAGCTCTGATTGATCTTAATGCCTTGCGCCACAACGTCGCGTTGGCCAAAGGCCTTTCCCCCCATTCCGGCACCATGGCCATCGTCAAGGCCAATGCCTACGGCCACGGCGTGGTGCCGGTGGCGCGGGCGATCGAGGATATGGTGCCGGCGTTCGGTGTTGCCTGTATTGAGGAGGCGCTGGAGCTGCGGGAGGCGGGTATCACGAAACCCATCTGCCTGCTCGAAGGGGCTTTCTGTTCCGATGAAATTGTCGCCGCGGCAGAGCACGATTTCTGGCTGTCGGTGGTCAGCCGTGAGCAGTTGCAGGTGCTGCTCGCAGCCAGACTCAACCGACCGGTCAAGGCCTGGCTGTGGGTGGACAGCGGTATGCATCGCCTGGGCATCCGGCCAGAAGAGGTAGTTGACAGCTATGCCGCGCTGAGCACTACGGGCAATGTCGCGGATTGTGTTGTGTTGGCGACCCATTTTGCCTGTGCCGATGAGCTGAAAAACGAATTCACCCACCAGCAGCTATTGCGTCTCAAAACGGGCATGGCTGGGCTGCCAGAACAGCCCAGGGTGTCACTCAGTCTGGCCAATTCCGCCGCGCTGATGGCCTGGCCGGAGTGCCGTGCCGACTGGAATCGCCCCGGCATTATGCTCTATGGCAGTTCACCCTTTTCGGTACACCATCCTCAAGCAGAGAAATTGCTGCCTGTGATGACTCTGACATCCTCGGTCATTGCCCTTCGCGAAGTGCCCGTTGGTGAATCGGTAGGCTATGCCGCTCGTTGGCATGCCAGCCGTCCTAGCCGCATCGCCACGGTGGCAATTGGTTACGGAGATGGATATCCCGTGCATGCCCCGGATGGTACCCCTGTACTGGTCAAGGGACAGCGTTGTTCGCTGGTGGGCAGGGTATCGATGGATATGATCACTGTGGATGTGACCCATCTATCTGATGTGGCGGTGGGGGATGAAGTGGTGCTGTGGGGTAATGGGTTGTCGGTCAACGAAGTGGCCACCAGCGCCGGGACGATCAGTTATGAATTGCTGGCCCGTATGCCCCGACGAGTGCCACGTAGTTATTCTGAGTAATTTTTTTATTCAATAACTTTCCTGCCGTCTCTGGCGAAAACCCAGCTGGAGCCCCGCCGTCAGGATCAGCAAGCCTGCCAGAATACCCGCCATGCCTTCGTACACGGCATGGTGCCAACCGAGTTCACGCCACAGCAGGGCGCTGGCCAGGCCAGCCGTTATTGCCGCCAGACTCAGTCGTGGCGAGGGCCTGGCGCCGACACAAAGCGCTAACAGCAGCGGCGCAAACGCACTGGCCAGTCCTGACCAAGCCAACACCACCAGACTGAATACACTTTGACTATTGCCCAAGGCCCATAACAGTGCCACCAGTGTCACCAGCACAGTAACGATTTTCATGAAGCCAGTGTGCTCAATCCGGTGAGGCAGCAGGTCGTGAGTGATGGCTGCCGAACAGCTCAGTACCAGCGAGTCGGCGGTGGACATGGTGGCGGCGAAGATGCCCGCCAGCACCAGTCCCACCAACACCGGAGGGAACAGCGCTTGAGCCATGGTGGGCAGTGCCAGCTCGGCGTCGAAACTGCCGCTATCACTCAGGTAAACCCGGGACAGCATGCCGACGGCGGTGGCCATGGCGTAGAACAGTAAATACCAGAGGTAGTACCAGCACCGCGCCTGGTTCATCTGCGTGCTGTCCTTCAGGCTCATGAAGCGGATCATAATGTGAGGTTGGCCTATCACCGACAAGCCGGCGAACATCCAGCTGGCGGCAAATAACAGTCCACCGGCCAAGCCTGGCAGGGCAAGGTCGGAGGGAAACCAGTTGAGAAAGCCTTGTACGCTCGACATCGCCTCGTAGGCTCCTGCACTGCCTCCCAGTGCGGACGTGGCGGAGATGAGCAGCAGGCCCATGGCAAACAGCATCACCATGGATTGGGCGGCATCGGTCCAAATGGAGGCGCGGATTCCACCAGCAAAGCAATACAGTGTCACCAGGCTGGCTGAGAGGACTGCTCCAGCCCAGGCAGGCCACTGGAACAGAACCTGTAACGCTTTGCTGCCGGCCACCAATTGGGCGCTGGCGTAGGCCAGCAGAAAGACCAGCGAAATGATGCCCATGCTGCGTTGCAAGCCATTATGGTTACCGCCATACCAGTTGCTGAGGACCCCCGCATAGCTGACTTCTGCCGTTTTTGGTGCCTGTTCACGCAGGCGCTGGTGCACAAATTGTGAGGCCAGTAAGTCGCCGGCAATCCAGCCCAACATCAGCCACACGGAGGAGAGACCGGCTGTGTAGGTGTAGCCGATCACACCGATAAACATGTAGCCGCTGTTGTTGGTGGCCACGGCGGACAGCCCCACCAGCCAGGGTTGCACGCTGTTGCTGGCGAGGTAGTAATCCTGTTTGGTGCCGCGACTCTTCCTGGCGGACAGCAGTCCGATCAGGGTAAACATCAGCAGGAAACCGATAAATGAGACGATCAATCGGGAGTCTTCCCGTGGAGTACCTGTCCGAGAATATGGGTGGACAGATATTTGAGGGATTCTGCAAGGCGATTCATCGCGTTACACCGCCATGCAGATGGCGCGACCGTGATTGTGCACTTCTACCAGGCACTGGTGCAGGCTCTTGATGGCATCCTCCCAATGTTCCTCATTGATCACAAACTGCATATCCACCTGACGCATGGATTGGTGCATGGCTAACACGCTGATATTTTTTTCTGCCAACGCGCCCACTGTTTTTGCCAGGAGACCCGGCACCTGCATATCGCTGCCGATGGCAGAGACAATAGCTACTTCCTGTTGGTTGATTTCAGCCTCGGGGAAGGTTTCCTCCAGTACCCGGCAGATACGCTTCACTGTTTTCAGGTTGGTGGAGAGGTAGTGGGTGATGGTATTAGCGTTGATGTCTTTAGACACGACATGGGCGCGGAAGCGCTGTATGACGTCTAATATGGCAGTGTCGCACTGGGTGTAATTGCCGGCCATATCCTGGTCGAACAACTCAATGGCAAACACCCCGCGGCAGCCGGCGATGATTTCTACGCAGGGAGTATCGCTGACATAGTCACTGGTAATCAGCGTGCCGCTGTGTTCCGGCTCAAAGGTGTTTTTTACTCGCAGGCGAATGTGATTCTGGCGCAAGCCCTTGGCTGCTTTGGGATGAATTGCCTCCATGCCAAGATTGGCGAGCTGATCTGCCACATCGTAGTTAGTGCGACCAATGGGCACTGCATTTTGGTCGCCGACCACGCGCGGGTCTGCGCTACTGAGGTGGAATTCTTTATGAATGACGGCTTCCTCTGCACCGGTAATGACCGCCAGGCGACTGAAGGTCATTTCACTGTAGCCTCGGTCAAAACTGGACATTAATCCGTCATCAGTGTGCGCATAGCCGGTTACGATGGGTAGTTGTGTGGAGAGGTCCAGCGTTTCAAAGGCGGCTGCAATGCGCTCGTCGAGAGGCATGTGTCGACTGGTTTTCCAGCCGGTGAGGTCCATGAAACAGGCGTTGATACCATCCCGCTGCAAGAGCTTTGCGGTATTCCAGGCACTGTGGGCTTCTCCGATGCTGGCGAGCATTTCCCGCACGGTAGCCAAGTGCACCTCCAGCGCAAAATGACCGTGCTGGCAGAGCTTCTTGAGGTCGGCGAGACAGCGTTCCGCTTCTTCCAGGCGACAGCCAATGAACTGGTTGGCGCTGGCCAGTAGTTGTGGTTCAGGAAACAGCTCGCTGTTAATGGCAAACATGCGTGCTTTCAGTTCGCCCAGTAAATCTTGCCAGCTGTCGTCTTGGACACCGTTGGCAAACGATGCGAATACTCCCGGATTGCCTGTTTTCTTGTGCTCCAGCAGCTGGTCGGTGATACCACTGTAGGCCGAGACCACAAAGATCCGCTGATAAAGACTGTCTCTTGCTGGACGCTTGATAACGTTGTCCCTGACGGCGGCGTAGTTGCTCATGGACGTGCCGCCAATTTTTTCCACACTGTGAAAACCCATTAAAAAATGTCTCCTTATCTTGAGCTGGTCTCGGTCCTAATGCTTTCCCTGACCCGCGCTTAAGCGCCGATGGTCTCTGCATCCAGCTCATAGGCGCCTTCGGCGTTGTGGACCTCTGTGCCGTTCAGTGGCGGGTTGAACACGCAGGCCATTTTCATCTCTGAAAAGGCTCTCAGGATATGCCGGTCGTGTTTGTCGAGAATGTAAAGGGTGCCGGGGGTGATAGGGTATTTCTTGCCGTCATCGAGGGTTTCGACCTCGCCTTCACCGGACATGCAGAACACCGATTCCAGATGGTTCTGGTAGTGCATGCGGAAATCAGCACCGGCATAAATGGTGGTGATATGGAAGGAAAAGCCCATGCTGTCATCTTTCAGCAGCATACGAGTGCTTTCCCAGTTGCCATCGGGAGAGACGATGCGGCGGTCGCTTTGTTCGGCTTGTTGCAGTTGTCTAACGATCATCTTGACCTCGAAGAGTAGTTAAAAAGGTTGTGGGCGCCCGCAGTTGTCACCACGGGGCCTATCTAGATGAGTGCGGTGGCTTAGCCAGCCAGTCGCTTAATGTTGAAATACTTTTTCTGGGCCGGAATGCTGTTTTCTCCCGCACAGACTTCACGGATGGCCGTTTCGAGAATGTCGATACCCCGTTCCAGGTTGTCATCGCGGATAACCAGAGGGCAGAGCAGCTTTACGACCTGGTCGTCAGCGCCACTGGTTTCAATGATGAGCCCTTGTTTAAAGGCTTCGTGGGTAATTTTTCCGGCCAGTTCACCGTTGACACAGTTGATGCCCTGAAACATGCCGCGTCCACGGGTTGTGAAGTTACCGTCGCCGTATTGGTCGACAATAGTGTTGAGTCGCTGAGAAACGTATTCCCCTTTCTTTTTCACCATCTCGGAGAACTGGGTGTCTGACCAATAATGGTCGATGGCGGCTTTGGCGGTAACAAAGGCAAAGTTGTTGCCGCGGAAGGTGCCGTTGTGTTCGCCAGGTTTCCAGTGATCAAGATCTGGGCGGATGAGTACCACGGCGAAGGGAAGGCCATAGCCTCCAAGGGATTTCGACATGGTAACGATGTCCGGGTAGATGCCGGCTTCCTCAAAACTGAAGTAGGTGCCAGTGCGGCCACAGCCTGCCTGGATATCGTCGACAATCAACAGTACCTCGTGTTTGCGACAGACCTTTTCCAGATTCTGCAACCACTCGAAACTGGCAGCATTAATGCCACCCTCACCCTGAACCGTTTCCACGATCACGGCGGCGGGTTTGTCGATGCCGCTGCTGGAGTCAGTCAGCACCTTGTCCAGGTACAAGGTGGTATCAATATGGTCGCCCAGATAGCCGTCATAGGGCATACGACTGGTGCCACTGAGGCTGACCCCTGCGGCGCCACGATGATGGGAGTTGCCTGTGGCAGCCAGTGAACCCAGGCTGACGCCGTGAAAACCGTTGGTAAAGGCGATGATGTTCTCTCGCCCTGTGATATTGCGTGCCAGTTTCAGCGCTGCCTCTACCGCATTGGTACCCGTAGGACCGGTGAACTGCATAACGTATTCGAGATTGCGGGGCTTTAGGATTTTTTCGTTAAAGCTCTCCAGGAATTCACCTTTGGCTCGGGTGTGCAGGTCGAGGCCATGGGTGATGCCGTCCTGATGGATATAGTCCAATAACTTTTCCTTGAACACCGGGTTGTTGTGCCCATAGTTCAAGGTGCCGGCACCGGCGAGAAAGTCCAGGTACTGATTACCTTCTTCGTCGTAGAGAAACTCACCCTGTGCTTTGTTAAAGACGCGGGGAAAAGAGCGGGCGTAACTCTGTACTTCAGATTCGATTTCTTCAAAAATTTTCATGATGCTATGTCCTCTCCATGAGTAAGTAATGAGGCCTCACTGACCTGTGACGCAGTAAAGGGACCGATTCTGACCAGAGTCTCGGTGTCGTGCTGTCCTTGGAAGTGTTTGTCTTGATCAAACAATGTGGTGCTTTCGAGGGCCGCACCGAGACGATCAGCCAGTCGTCGGAATAGCGCCCATGACCCTTGGTTAGACGCAGTGATGGTCGTTTCCAAATAAGTGACCTCGCGGCACTGGGGCCTGTTGAGTATGTCCAGTAACATGCGGCTGGCCAGGCCTAGCCCCCTGGCACGTTCGTGGACGGCCACTTGCCAAATAAACAAGGTGTTTGGTTGGGAAGGCAGCAGGTACCCGGAAATAAAGCCTGTCAGTGTATTGCCCAGTTCAGCAGCGACCGAAGTATTCTGAAAATGCGTGCATTGCAGAAGGTTGCAGTAGACGGAGTTCTGATCCAGGGGTGGGCATTGGGAAATTAGTTGATATACCTGTACGCCATCCTCTGCCTGTGGCGGACGAAGCGTTATTGTGTGGCTCATGGTGCTTGGTTTCTCGATTAAATTGATACAGCTCAAATGACTATTTTGGCTGTTTATGGAAAGTATCTGTTGTTCTATCAATGAGTAGTGTGGATTTTGTTTGTTTTTTCAATTTTAAATATTTAGACATCTAAGTATTATACAGAAAATTCACTTTCACTCCAAATGCAGGTGTATGGGCGAGCCTGTATGCCTTTGGCTATACTGAGCCGTCCATTTGGCTGAGGGGAAAACTTGGAATCTATCGAGCAGGTCCTGATCGCTTTGCGCAGGGTCATCAGGGCAACAGATTTGTACTCAAAGCATTTGGCGAAGACCAGTGGTTTGACGGCGCCGCAGATTCTACTGTTGCAGGCGATTCGTGACCGCGGCCAGGTGACCATCGGAGAATTAGCCGACGAAATCAGCCTCAGTCAAGCCACGGTAACGACCATTATTGACCGTCTGGAAAAACGGGGATTGGTTTACCGTGAGCGATCTACCAGCGATAAGCGCAAGGTGCATGCATTTTTGACAGATCAGGCTGTGGGGGTATTGCAGCATGCGCCGATGCCGCTGCAGGAACACTTCGCCCGGCAGTTTGAAGCACTACAGGAGTGGGAGCAGAGTATGATTTTATCCTCTCTGCAGCGGGTTGCGGAGATGATGGATGCGCAGCACATTGATGCATCGCCGATTCTCGATATCGGGACGCTGGATCGACCGTCCAATCCAGTTGAGAAACCTGAGGGGTAGGGCTGGGGAGAAGTGCGGTGGGCAGAGCGGACTCTTAGCACCCACTGCGGCTTGCATCAGTCAATCAGACCGTACTGGTCGCGCAGAATGTCGATGATTTCAGCTTTGGGGTTGTCCGGCAGATGTAGTTTCTCGCCGATGATGCGCTCGGCGATACTCACATAGGTGTTGGACACTTCCATTAGTACGGATGGGGGCAGGTCATTGTATTGGGCCAACGCCTTGCGCTCTTCCATGCGATCCTTGTTGAGCAGGATGTCAGGATCAGGGAAATGGTTGAGCAGCAGTTGCCGGAAGCTCTCCTTGGAATTCTCCACCACCTTGCCGTCCCGGTAGCTGGGGCCGTCCCAGATGCGCGATGAGTCCGGGGTGCCCACCTCATCCATATAGATCAGTTTGCGCTGGCCGCTGCTGTCGGTGACGTAGCCAAACTCAAACTTGGTGTCCACGAAGATCTGGTCGATTGCCGCCAAGGCATCGCTGATCACCTCAAAGCCTTCCTTGAGCAGGGTTTCATAGCGGTCAATGTCGCCAAGGCTGCCGAAGTTAAAGGCCTGGTAGTTGTTCTCAATATCCGCGCGGGAGATATTCACATCGTCCGCTTCGGGGATGCCGGGCAGGCCGGTCATAATGCCCTTGGTTGACGGGGTGATCAGTAGTTCCGGCAATTTCTGGTCTTTCTCCAGGCCGTCGGGCAACTGAATGCCGCAGAAATCACGCTCGCCCTTCAGGTAGGCGCGCCACATGGAGCCGGTGATGTACTGGCGACAGATGGCCTCAATCATCACCGGTTCCGCTTTTTGCACAATCCACACCAGCGGGTGAGGGATGTCCAGGATATGGCTGTCCGCCAGACCCTTTTTCCGGAACAGCCGGAACCAGTGGTTTGAGATGGCATTCAGCGCCGCGCCCTTGCCGGGCACGCCATTCATGCCACCTTCGCCGTGCCAGATGCAGTCAAAGGCAGAAATGCGATCACTGATCACCATGATGGCCAGTGGGGCATCAGCAGCGACGTCGTAGCCGCGTTCCTCGATCAGACGGCGGCTATCAGCCTCGGTGAGCCAGTAGACGGAACGTACCTTGCCGCTGTGAACCGGGGCGTGGGTGCGAATGGGCAGGTCGTTGTTGACGGCCAGTACTGTGTCAGCAAGATTCATGGCGGTGTGTCCTGTCTTCAGCAGGGTTCAAATCGGTGGATAAACGGTTAAGCCGATTGCCCTGTGTTCACCTGTTATTCAATCCGGCACAAGTGGTCATGTCGGGTTGCCAAAGGGCGAGGATTTTATCAGATCAGTGTTGTGGCGCCAGATGTAGCGCCACAAATGTGGTGAATTTCTGTTCAGTCGGGACGAAGGGCGTATTTACCGGTGCCGAGCAGGGCTACTGCTACCGCACCAAGCAAGTATAGGCCCTGTAATTCCAGCGCCCAGCCACCGTTTGATGTGAGCTTGAACAGCTCTGCAGTGTGCACTAACAGAATGGCGGTAACCATATTGATGACAATAAAGATGGCGCCCAATCGGTTGAAATAGCCAAAGATAATCATCAAAGGCCCTAGTATTTCTCCGACATAGACCAGATAGGCCAATTCGCCGGGCAGACCAAAGTTGCCCAGTTTTCCTGCAATAAAATCTAATGAGCCCGGGTGCAGAATTTTGGAGATGCCATGCAGCATCACCAGGATGCCTAAGCCTAGGCGCAGAATCAGGGTTGCCAGTGATTGGTAGTAGGTCATGATTCGTTGTCTCCCTCTGGGTGCCAAATAATAAATAGCAAGTGGATAGTAGCAGTGGCAATTGCGCTTTGACATCCATTGGTGCCAGTTTCTTGGTCAGTTTCAGCCTTCAAGGTATGATGGCGCCCGTATTTTGAATCGACGCCCGATGAGGGCAACTAGCGGAGACTGGCAATGATTATCAAACCGAGAGTCCGTGGCTTTATGTGTATTACAACCCACCCAGTGGGCTGTGAAGCCAACGTGAAACAGCAGATTGACTATGTCAAAAGCAAAGGGGCCATCGATGGTCCAAAGCGAGTGCTGGTGATCGGCGCGTCTACTGGCTATGGTCTGGCTGCCAGAATTACTGCTGCTTTCGGTTGTGGCGCAGATACGTTGGGTATTTTCTTTGAGAAGGAAGGGGCGGAGAAGAAGCCTGGCACTGCCGGTTGGTATAACTCCGCTGCATTCCACAAGTTCGCCGAAGCCGAAGGTCTTTATGCCAAAAGTATCAATGGCGATGCATTTTCCGATGAAATCAAGCAGAAGACCATTGATACCATCAAGGCAGATCTGGGACAGGTCGATCTGGTCATTTATAGCCTGGCATCACCACGTCGTCAGCACCCCAAAACTGGTGAGGTATTCAACTCCACTCTTAAGCCGGTAGGTAAAGACGTTACTCTGCGCGGCATCAATACGGATAAACAGGAAATCCAGGAGTTTTCCCTGGAAGCGGCTACCGAGGAAGAGATTGCCAATACAGTGGCAGTGATGGGTGGTGAAGACTGGCAGATGTGGATGGCTGCACTCAATGACGCCGGGGTATTGGCTGAAGGCGCCAAAACAGCAGCCTTTACCTACGTGGGTGAAAAAGTTACCTGGGATCTGTACTGGGACGGCACCATCGGTCAGGCTAAGAAGGACTTGGACAAGCGGGTCATCGGTATTCGGGAAAAACTGTCTGCCATTGGCGGTGATGCCCGCGTGGCCGTGTTGAAGGCTGTTGTCACTCAGGCCAGTTCGGCGATTCCGATCATGCCTTTGTACCTGTCCTTACTGTTTAAAGCGATGAAGGAAGACGGCAGTCACGAGGGGTGTATCGAACAATTGTACCGCCTCTATACCGAGTGCCTGTATAGCGACAGCCCGCGTCTGGATAGTGAGGGTCGTATTCGCGTGGATGAACTGGAGCTGCGTCCGGAAATCCAGCAACGAGTGGCCGATGACTGGTCGCGCATTACCACCGAGAACATTCCCGAGCTGACCGATTTCAAGGGTTACCAGCATGACTTCCTGAAGCTGTTTGGCTTTGATATTGACGGTGTCGATTATGAAGCAGATGTCAATCCGGTGGTTCCTATCAACAACATGGTTTAACACCAGGTGAAATACCTGCCGGAAGTCAGTGCGGGGCAGTTGTCTTGAAACAATTGTCCCCGTTGGTGCGGTGCCTCACGGCACCCAACGGCAATCTGATGACGGGTCCCGGGACTAACAGTTACTTGTTGGGAAGCGAAAAGCTCGCTTTGATCGACCCAGGTCCGGTGATTGATTCCCATATAGAGCAGCTCCTATCCGCTTGTGGCGATCGCCTGTGCTGGATTCTGGTGACCCACACCCACCCCGATCACTCCCCGGCAGCTAGGCGCATTGCCGATCGCACGGGTGCGCGATTGATCGGTTGTGTGATGTCGGACGATGGTCATCAGGACCGTACTTTTCAGGTGGAAGAAAACCTCTATCACGGCCAGTTGCTGGAAACGCCGGAATTTACCCTTGAGGCAATCCATACTCCCGGCCATGTGGCCAATCAGTTCTGCTACCTGCTGCGGGGGGAGGGGGTGTTGTTTTCGGGGGACCATATCATGCAGGGCTCCTCGGTCGTCATCATCCCGCCCAGTGGCGATATGTCCGACTATATCTGCTCCACGGAAACATTAATGAATTACCCCATTCAGGTGATCGCCCCGGGCCATGGCGAGTTACTTGACGAACCGCAAACTGTCTTACAGCAGATTGTGGCGCACCGACTGGCTCGAGAGCATAGGGTGCTGCAATCGTTGATTGATCTGGGCGAATCTGGCCTTGATCGGCTGTTGCCCGAGGTCTACAGCGATATCAATCCTGATCTGCTCGCTATGGCCCGGCTTTCTCTGTGGGCGCACTTGTTGAAGTTGGAGAAAGAGGGCCGCATCAGGAAATGTATTGATCTTCATTGGGCCTTCGGAGAAGAGCACTGGACATTAGCTGACAGCTAAAAAAGATTCATTACCCATTGATAAACCCACCACTGACTTCTATATAAGGTCTATGGACATAGATATTCATACCCTTTCAGATCTGTTTGACCAATTGGGGTTGCCTTCTACCCATAGGGCGGTGGAGCAATTCGTTGCGACGCACAAGCCTCTGCCGGATGAGATGCTGTTGCACGAAGCAGAGTTCTGGAGTGAGGCACAACGAACCTTTCTTATGGAAGCCATAATGGATGACTCCGATTGGGCCGAACAGGTTGATCAATTAAATGCTCTTCTCAGGGAATAATTTTCTCATCTGATTTCCGCGTCGCCGCTTCTCGGCTTTACCTTTATAATGCCCGCCCCGCGAAGATCGGATACTCCATGAATAACAATCAACCTTTCCAAAGGCAATTTCTGCACCCTCGTTACTGGCTTACCTGGTTGGGGATTGCATGCTGGTGGTTGTTAGTGCAATTTCCATATCCGGTGATTACCTGGCTGGGGGCCAGGCTCGGGGCGATAATGTACCGGTTGGGCGGCTACCGACGCACAGTGGCTGCAGTCAATCTCGAACTTTGTTTCCCGGATATGAGCCAGCAGCAGCGGGAAAAATTGCTGCGGGACAATTTCACCAATTACGGGATCGCGTTCTTTGAAATTGGTATGGCCTGGTGGTGGCCTACCAAGCGCTTGAATAAGCTGGTCCAACTGGAAGGGCTGGAGAATCTCGATCAGCTGCAGGGGCAGGGCGCGCTGTTAATGGCCATTCATTACACCACCCTGGAAGTTGGCGCATCGGCGTTGTCTGCGCGCTATTCCATCGATGGCATGTATCGCCCGCATAAAAATCCTGTGTACGATTATGTGCAAAGCCGCGGGCGTCGTACCCGCGACCCAGAAGGCAGAGTTTATCCCAGAGAAGATGTGCGGGGTGTCTTCAAGGCGCTACGACAGGGACGTGTTATTTGGTATGCCCCAGATCAGGACTACGGGCGTAAGCAGAGCGTCTTCGCTAACTTTTTTGGTGTTCCCGCTGCCTCGGTTACCGCTACCGCGCGCTTCGCCAAAACAGGTAATGCGGCGGTGTTGCCCTTTTCCCAGGTTAGGCTGCCCGGCAATCAGGGCTATCGAGTAAAAATTTACCCGCCGTTGGAAAATTTTCCAGTGGGTGATGATGTGGCTGATGCGGAAATCGTCAATCGCAAGATAGAGGAGTTTATTTCCGCACAGCCCGATCAGTACATGTGGATTCATCGTCGTTTTAAGACTCGGCCCCCGGGGGAGTTGCGCCCCTATCCCAAGAGTAAATAAGGTCGCTCAGTTAGCGTTTCCGTGGACAATTTAAATCTTCTGCAAGTGCTTGTGCCCCCTCAAGTGGGTCAGTACCATTACGCCTTTGATTTTTCCACAGACTTTTGAGGCCCTTGATGATCACCGGAAGTATTGTTGCCCTGGTCACTCCCATGATTCGCAATAACCTGGAAGTAGACTGGGATGGGCTTAAACGTCTGGTGGAATGGCATATTGAGCAGGGCACTGATGCCATTGTTGCCGTGGGCACCACCGGTGAGTCGCCGACCCTTGATGTGCAGGAGCACATGGCCACAATTGCTGCCATTGTCGAGGGTGCCGATGGCCGCATACCCGTTATTGCCGGGACAGGTGCAAATAGCACACGAGAAGCCATTGAGTGGACTCAACGTGCCCAACAGGCAGGGGCTGATGCCTGTCTGCTGGTGACGCCCTATTACAACAAACCCACTCAGCAGGGTTTGTACTTACACCATAAGGCCATCGCTGAAGCGGTGGATATACCGCAGATTCTCTACAATGTGCCGGGTCGAACCGCCTGTGATATGCTCCCCGACACCGTGGCCAGACTGGCCGAAATCCCCGGTATTGTGGGCATTAAGGATGCTACTGGCGACCTGGAAAGGGGGCGGCAGCTCGTTGATATTTGCCCGCCTGATTTTGCCATTTATTCGGGCGATGACTTGACGGCCGTCGAACTTATTTTAATGGGTGGTCACGGAGATATTTCTGTGACAGCGAACGTAGCCCCAAAATTAATGTCAGAAATGTGTCGTCTGGCCCTGGCGGGTCAGGCAGACGAGGCTCGGGCGATCAACCAATTGTTGCAGCCCGTCCACCAGGCCCTGTTTGTTGAATCCAACCCTATTCCGGTGAAGTGGGCCGTTGCCGAGATGGGATTGATGCAGCACGGCATTCGTTTACCGCTCACGGAACTGTCTGCGGAACACCACCAGAAAGTGTTGGCAGCCCTGCAGCAGGCAGGTTTGCTCAACAGCAATGAAATGAAAGCGGAGTCCTGAATGAAGCTTAGCCTTAAGCTGGTTACAGTTGTGTCATTGATCGTAGTGATGACGGGCTGCGGTAATAATGGAATAAGAGACCGGAGAAGCGATTATTTGCTGTCCGAAGAAATTCCCCCTTTAACCGTACCCGAGGAAAAAAGCAGCGCCGCTATTGGCCAGCTTTACGACATACCGGAAATCCCTGATACCGCGACTGCCGTTACGCGTTTTAGTCTTCCTAGGCCTCAGCCTCTTTCAGAAAATCTGTTTGAAGATACAGTCAAAATCATGAATTTTGAGGGTAAGCGCTGGATTGCCATTAATAAGCCCCCAGCAGAAGTTTGGCCGCGGATCCGCAATATCCTGTCACGCAGTCAGGTGCCAACCCCGCGGGTTGATGCCACCGCTGGTGAAATTGAAACAGCCTGGCTTC
The DNA here is from genome assembly GCA_947259505.1 of uncultured Porticoccus sp. Lineage (GTDB taxonomy): Bacteria > Pseudomonadota > Gammaproteobacteria > Pseudomonadales > Porticoccaceae > Porticoccus. The sequence goes on from CAMYLT010000005.1 coordinate 78,646, forward strand.
AGTTCAGGGACGACAATGTTAATAGCCACCGTTTCCGCTTCACGATCAGGCCGGGTGTGGGGGTGAATAGCACGGAGGTGAGCATTCTGGAAATGGCCTCGGCACTGGGCAAAGAGCCGGAAATTTCCGGTTGGCCGGACATTTCAGTCAGTGATGAACGGGAGCAAGAATTTATCCAGATTACCACTGACGCCCTCGCTGCTGACATCAATAGTGGCAGTGTTTCCTTGCTTGCACAAAATATCGGTGGCGATGATAGGGTGCAGGTAGTTGGGGATGAAGAAATTGCTCCTTACATGATGATGAAGCTCGGTTATGAGCGTGCTTGGAGTTCGGTCATTAATTCTCTGTCAAAGGGCGGGTTCTCCATCGTTGATCAGAATCGATCTGCTGGCAAGGTGATGGTTGAGTTCAAGGAAATTATCCCTGACGAGGAAGAAAGTACATTAGTGGATCTTGTTCTGAATTTTGGACACAAGACAAAAGAAGTCCTCCCTGTTAAGTATCAGGTCACCCTTTCCCAGCTGGAACAGACGATTGAAGTAAGGGTTTTGGATAATGCTGAAAAAACGCTTGACCGCGCTGTAGCGATGAAACTGCTCAAAGTCATCCGAGGTAATCTCAGCTAAATCATGCGCTTTGCCTCTCTGGGCAGTGGCAGCAAGGGCAACGCCACCGTTGTCGATTGCGGCTCTGCCCGATTTCTTGTCGATTGTGGGTTTTCTATTCGGGAGACGGAGAGGCGCTTAGCGCAGCTAGGGCTGCTCGGTAGTGACCTCAACGCCATCTTTGTCACTCACGAGCATTCCGACCATCTGCGCGGTGTGTTACCTCTCGCAAAAAAGTACAGTTTGCCGGTCGTGATGACCGCGGGTACGAGCAAAGTTGTACAACCTGAAGTAAAAGTCCATCTGAAAGTGATTGAGAGCCATTCTCCCTTCGTTCAGGATGGTGTTGAGGTTACCCCCGTCTCCGTTCCCCATGATGCCAGAGAGCCAGTTCAGTACGTTTTTAGGAGTACAGGACTAACGCTTGGTGTCCTCACGGATCTCGGAAGCGTTACCTCTCATGTGATTGAGCAATTTTCGCGCTGTGATGGCTTGTTGCTCGAATGCAATCACGACTTGGACATGCTGAAGAATGGGAGCTATCCCCATGCATTGAAACGGCGTATTTCGAGCAGTTGGGGACATCTCAATAATCAGCAATCTTTGGCGCTACTGGACAGTATTGAACTCCAGCAGATCCAACATCTGGTTTTGGGTCATATCAGCCAGCAAAACAATGCTGTGAGTATTGTTCGCCAAGTGATGACAGGCATAGAGAAACGCGTTGCATCGGTACACTATGCCAGCCAGGAGCAGGGGTTTGATTGGTTACAGCTTTCCTAGTCAGTCATGGTTGAAATTGATTGAAGTCTCTTCAGGTTGCTGCGCATTTGTGCAGTTATGAAGGTTTTTAAATAACCCGTTGTCCACAATTACATTAATAAGTTTACAGAATTCTTCGGAACCACCCCTAAGTCATTGATATCCGCTTTTAAATTTCATAACGTGTTGATAAATATAAAGAAATTGATATGGTTAAAAAATAACCAGTTTGTTCTTGTTGCCCAATTTCCGTGGAGTTGGGTTAGTTTTGCGAAAGTAATGCACAAAGTTATCCACAGATTTTGTGGGTAACTTTTGGGGGCTTACAGAGAAGCCTTGTCAACCATTTTGTGTTTTCTTCGTTTACTTGGAACAGTGTGTGGGTAGACTGACAGTACCGCTTGCCTGGTTAAGCAACTGTTTGCCATCGCGACAGTCTAGTTTCTCATTACCGCCCAGTAACACTGTGTTGAGGTGCGGGAGAAACAGGAGAGGCTTGATATCACTGAGTAGATTATTGCCCAAATTAACCTGGGTAAGGCCGGTGAAAATTTCCAGCCCTGACAAACTGGTGATGCCAGCATTGGAGCAATTGAGTTGAGTGAGGTCGCGGGCTTTACTGGCTTTCTGATCGAGAATGGCTTGATTGAGGCAACCTGCGAGCCCTTGGTCTGATACTTGGTATTCAGTGAACAATCCCGGAGGGGTAAAAACCGGTTGCTCGTTGAAAGTGTAAGTGTAATTCTCGCAGCCGACCAAGATGATAGTGAAGAGCGTCGTAATCAATAGGGCTAATTTTTTCATAAAGCTGTGAACCAGTTTTGTGAGTAGCGGGTGAGCCGATTGAAAAGGTTTTTGCTTTTATCACAATAAGGATAAGGCAATTTTTAGATGTGGGGATTAAAACCCGGGATTTTATGTTCATGAATGAGGAATAACCATGAAAAAACTTCTGTTAGCTGTTCTGGTGGTGACATTGACCGCTTGTATGTCCACTGACCCTTATACAGGCCAGCAAAAAACCAGCAATACGGCCAAGGGAGCGGGTATTGGCGCTGTGGCAGGTGCTGTCATCGGTGCGGCGACCTCCAGTAGTGATGATCGCAAGAAAGGTGTTATCACTGGCGCTGTAGCCGGTGCAGCCGTAGGCGGTGGTATTGGTTATTACATGGATCGCCAAGAGGCTGCGCTCCGTGCCAAGCTGGAAGGCACCGGTGTCAGGGTAGTTCGCGAGGGGGATAACATCCGCCTGGTGATGCCCAGCAATATCACCTTTGGTGTTGATCGCTATGAAGTGCGGCCAGATTTCTACAGTACGTTGGAATCTGTTGCGATTGTTCTGAAGGAATTTAACAAGACCAATATCCGCATTGCCGGTCATACAGACTCAACGGGTAGTTCTGATTACAACCAGACCCTGAGTGAGCGTCGAGCTGCCAGCGTGGGGCAGTTGTTGGTCAGCTATGGCATCCCCAGTGGACGTGTCTGGACAACTGGTTATGGTGAGCGCTATGCGATTGCTGATAATGGCACTGAATATGGTCGTCAGGCTAACAGAAGGGTAGAACTGGAACTTGTTCCCATCCAGTAACATGACAGAGCAGCTTGTCATTCTTGCCCGGCCCGGCTTTGAACAGCGGGCCGGTTTACTATCTGGCGAACTTGGTATTGCCCAGATAGATCAGAATCTGGCTGATCGGTACGTTGGTCTGGCTCTGGTTGTCGATCGGGATGGCGTCGGACTCCAGCTTCTGGGTCCCAAGCCACCGGGTCCTGTCTATTGTGATTTTGTCGGCGGTTCCATTCGCCATCGCAGGCTCTATGGTGGTGGCAAGGGGCAAGATATCGCCAAGGCTGTTGGCCTGGGGCATAAAGGATTCAGACCCAGATTGCTGGACTTGACAGCAGGGCTTGGTCGAGACAGTTTTGTACTGGCTAGCTTGGGTGCGGTAGTGGTGATGGTTGAACGCCACCCGGTGGTGTTTACTCTGCTGGCAGATGGGTTGGAAAGAGCTCGTGAGCAGGCCTTAGCTGAACCAGAACTACAAAGTATCTTGGAGCGATTGAAAGCCGTAGGGAGCAGCGCTGCGGACTACCTAAGTTGCCTTGAGGCATCCCAACTGCCAGATGTCATTTATCTTGATCCCATGTTTCCGCCCCGGGAAAAATCCGGCAAAGTTAAAAAGGAGATGCAGCTATTTCACCAACTGGTGGGGACAGAGGCGGACGATGCAGATAGCTTGTTGCCATTGGCCCTGGCACACGCCCGCTATCGGGTTGTGGTCAAGAGGCCTGCCCATGCTCCACATCTGGATGGCCGGGAACCCGGCTACTCGTTGAAGGGCAAGTCCACCCGTTTCGATGTGTACACGTTAAAAAAACTGCCCTAAACCGATACTCCAAGGCGTATCGGTTAGCAGAGCATTACCACTCGTACCCGATTGCTATCACCCACTCTTCGTCGGCATGCCGCTGATCATCACTAGGCTCACTGACATAATCGAAGTCATAGCGCAGCTCACTGAACAGCCTGCCCATTAGGGGCACCTTCACGCCAGTGCTGCTTTCAACCTGATTGTTATTGATATCTTCCGCAGTCCACAGCAATTCGTGGTGGTGGAAAAGGGTCAATTTGCTGTTGGGTATTGGCCAATCGAGCTTGAAGGCCCAGCGGCCGGCCAAGTCATTGTCCGTGCCGTCTTGTGGCTGGTGCGAGATCAGATAGGCGGCACCCAATTGCAGATTTAAGCGCATCTGGTTATCGAGGTTGAGACGGTGCCCGATACCGCCACCCAGTTCGTACTGTTCGTCGATGGCATTAAAGCGATCTTTTTCATAGCCCAGTCGTGTATAACTAAACCACTGTTCACGGAAATCGTAGTTGAGCTGGTAATTGGCTTCATAGCGCTCATCGACGACCACACCATCAGCTTCTTCTGATTCCACCAGCAGCTCTACTTCGTGGCGTAATTGCTCTTTTAGCCATTGTGCATTAACGGCAAAGTCCAGGTCCGCGGAGTCTGTATTACCATCCTTGCGATTGAAGCCGAAGCGCGCATCACCGCTGAAGGGTGGTAGAGGCTTCATGGCCACCAGAGTGGCCAGGGGTTGGCTGTCGTGCAGTCCTGCTGCGCAGCTTCTCTCTACCTCTTCAGTCATTTTAAGGGAGCAGTCTCGAGCTGTTCCCGCCTGCGATTTGACTTTCGGCATAACCGTATTGGATGAAAACTGGCTCACTTGGTTTTTCTCGATATTGAGTACACCGAGAACGTCGGATTTCCACAGTACATGCGTTTTATCGACGGCCTGCAATTCACCATGGATAACATCGCCATTGGTTAATGTGATTGTGCCAGCCAGTAGCGGATGGCTGGCGAAAGAGGTGAGGAAAACCGCTAACACGGTTGGTAAAAAATGCTTCCAGCTCATGAGTGCCTCCTTTTAATCGAGGGGGGTGACCCTACAAAAGACAGCGAAGAATTTCTACCCGAAAAGGCGAACGGTGGAAAATTAGCAGTGGATGTGGCCGCTCAGGTAGCAGACGGCGGTTCCAGAGAGCAATACCCGATTCTCGGCCAGCTCACAGAGAAGAGAACCCCCGCGTCGGGAAAGCTGTCGAGCCGAAAGCTGTTGTTTTCCCAGTTGAGCTGCCCAATAAGGTGTGAGGGCACAGTGTGCCGATCCAGTGACAGGGTCTTCATCAATGCCGCAGGCAGGCGCGAAGAAACGGCTGACGAAGTCGCATTCTGTACCGGGTGCGGTGGCGATAATACCGCGATAGGGCAGCTGTGCCAGCCATCTGAAATCCGGCGCCAGATCGATAATCTGCTGTTCCGAGGCAAACACCAGCATCAGATCGGTGGCGGCAAAGGCTGCAATGGGCGTTTGCCCCAGTCCCTGTTCGATATGCTCGGGGATAGCGACCGCTGTCAGGGGCGCGGCGGGGAAATCCATGGTCAGGCCCCGAGGGGTTTTCATCACATAGAGGGGGCCACTGCGGCTGTGAAAGCAGATGCGGTCGGCCTTGATTCCCAGCAATTCAAACAGCACGTAGGCACTGGCGAGGGTGGCGTGACCGCAGAGGTCAACTTCTGTAGCCGGTGTAAACCAGCGCAGCTGATAAGTATTCTCGGTATTGTTCAGGGGGACAAAAAAGGCAGTCTCGGACAGATTGTTCTCTGCTGCAATAGCCTGGAGCTTGTCATCTGGCAACCAGGCTTGCAGGGGGCAGACCGCTGCCGGGTTACCTGAAAACAGCTGATCGCTGAAGGCATCAATCTGGTAGATGGGGATGTCCACAGGGTTCCTTATGGCGATTCTGCTAGCTCAGCAGCTTTTCAAGTATGCGCTGGTAGATGACGCTGAGCTGCTCGATGTCTGCCACGCTGACGCACTCGTCCACCTTGTGGATGGTGGCATTGACCGGGCCGAGTTCCACCACCTGGCAGCCGTAGGGGGCGATGAACCGCCCATCGGACGTGCCGCCAGCAGTGGATAGCTCCGTTTGTCGTCCGGTGAGCTCGCGGATACTGGCGACGGTGGCGTCCACCAGCGGTCCTTCGGCGGTCAGGAATGGCTGGCCACTGAGGTTCCACTGGATTTCGTAGTTGAGTCTGTGCTTGTCGAGAATTGCTTTGGTTCGAGCTTTTAGTTGCTCAGCCGTGACCTCGGTAGAGAAGCGGAAATTGAACACTACCTTGACGGTGCCGGGAATGACATTGGTCGCGCCGGTGCCGCCCTGAATGTTTGAGACCTGGAAACTGGTGGCCGGGAAAAAATCATTGCCGTTATCCCAGCACTCTTCGGCCAGTTCAGCCAGTACCGGGGCAATACGGTGGATGGGGTTATCTGCCAGATGAGGGTAGGCCACGTGCCCCTGTATACCCTTGACGACCAGCTCGGCACCCAGCGAACCGCGGCGACCGTTTTTGATGACATCGCCTACGTGTTTTGAGCTGGAAGGCTCGCCCACCAGACACCACTCGGGGATGGCATCGCGCTCACGCAGCCACTCCACCACCTTGATCGTGCCGTCGACGGCAATGCCTTCCTCATCACTGGTGATCAGGAAAGCGATCTGGCCATGATGGTCCGGGTGTTCGGTGACGAACTGTTCCACCGCTGTGATCATGGCCGCCAGAGAACCTTTCATGTCAGCGGCACCGCGGCCGTAAAGAATGCCATCTTCGATGTGCGGCTCAAAGGGGGGTCGTTGCCAGTCGCCCTCTGGCCCGGTGGGAACCACATCTGTATGACCGGCAAAGCACAGGGTCGGGCCGCTTTCCCCGCGCACTGCCCAAAAATTGTCCACGTTGCCAAAGGGCAGCCTGACGACACAAAACCCCAGGGCCTGTAGCCGCTCGATCATTAGTTCCTGACAGCCATCATCCGCCGGCGTGACTGAGCGGCGTCTGATCAGTTCACAGGTCAGGTCCAGCGTGGGGGAAACAGTGGTCATGGATAAACGCCCTCGAAGTGAGGGCGTAAGTTTAGCGAGCTGTCGGGGGATAGGCTACCGCTATGGGCAGCCCCTAGTGGATTAGGCAATTCGATACAGCGTATCGCCATCGGTGTGATCGAATTCCCGGCCATAGATATCGAGCAAGGTCGACTCGGTGTACTCCATGACGTCACCTTTGACCGTAATGCTGTGGCTGTAGCGGGTGGTTTTGGCATTTTTCGCCATAAAAGGGGATTGCAGTATATTCCAGTGTGGATTGTCCAGACTGGCGCTGACGTTGATATGCGTGACACCTTCGGCTGTGGTGGTCGCCGTACCACCTGCCAGCACACAGACTGCGCGGGGAATGGTCAGAGATTGAATAACTTGTTGTTCGGCAGCGTCCCACATCCAGTAACCCACCTGGTCGTGGAATACCTCATCGTTGGATTTGCGGCGCACTTCTTGCCGGTAACGGACGACCCAGAGTTGTTGGGTTTCAGCATTTTTGACATCGCCGGCCGCCTCGCAAATCAGGGTTTCATAATAGGGGTTTTGCTCGATACCATCGGATTCAGGGGCGACATCCATACCGCTGTCGCCTTTCCAGGTGCCGATGATGCTGGCCAGTGGGCCGTATTCCGCATAGTTCATATGTTCTCCTGTCATCTGCCGGATGGCGTCAATATTAGCGCTTGGTCAGCTTAACCAGAAGTTGATAAGTGAAATAGGGGCGATAGCCAGACGCAGTGGGCAACGGCCAAACCCGGAAACAAAAAAGCCCGGCCATTGGCCCGAACGTCAGCACAGTGTCCTAGTTGGAGGCGTGCAGGGCTTCGTTGAGCTCAACGGCGGACTTGTTTGTTAGGCACTCCACGGCACCGGTAGTGGAGTTGCGACGGAACAGCAGGTCATCCTTGCCAGCCAGTTCCCGGGCCTTCGTCTGCCCCACAACCTGATTCTGGTCATCCAGTAGGGCCACCTTGGTGCCGGCGGTGATATACAGTCCAGCTTCCACAGTACAGCGATCACCGAGGGGAATACCAAGGCCAGAATTTGCACCCAGCAGACACTGGTTGCCGAGAGTGATGATGATATTGCCGCCGCCAGAGAGGGTGCCCATGGTGGAACTACCGCCGCCTAAATCGGAACCCGCTTTGACAAATACTCCCTGGGAAATTCGTCCTTCCACCATACTGGTGCTTTCGGTGCCTGCATTAAAGTTCACAAAGCCCTCATGCATGATTGTGGTACCTTCGCCGATGTAGGCGCCAAGACGAACTCGGGCGGTGTCGGCAATGCGCACGCCTGCCGGAACCACGTAATCCACCATTTTGGGGAATTTGTCTACGCTGTCCACTGACAGGGCCTTGTTGCTCAATCGTGCTTGTAGCTGTCGAGCGGGGAGTTCTTCCAGATCAATTGCGCCTTCGCTGGTCCAGGCCACATTCCTCAGAACGCCAAACAGTCCCGTGAGATTGATACTGTTGGGCTTCACCAGTCGATGCGAAAGCAGGTGCAATTTTAGGTAACCCTCGGGAACGGAACCTGGAGCGTCGTCACCGGCCAGCAGTGTTAAGACAGCAGGGCGCGCACATTCTTTGAACTGAACGGCGATGGCTGCTTGTTCCGGCGCTCCTGCATTGGCAAGTGCTGCTGCGAGTTTATCCAGTTGTTCTGCGTTGAGGGCAACAGCCTGGTTGCCACCCTGATAGCCGAGGACTGATTGTACTGCCTTGAGCACAGCATCGCTGGGTGTCAGCAACGGTTTGGGGTAGAAAACCTCCAGCCAGTCGCCGTTTTTATTCTGGGTGCCGATGCCCAGGCCAAAGCTGTAGAGTGCGGTCATTTTTCGATGAATCTCCAAAAATTAACAATGAAAGCGTGATGCATAGAGTTCCGGCTTAAAGCCGATGGTGATGTTGCCTTGTTGGTCCAGCACCGGACGTTTGATCATGGCGGGGTGTTCTAATAATAGTGCTGCGACGTTGTCGGCTGAGACTGCCTTCTGGGTCGCCGGATCCAGTTTTCGCCAGGTGGTGCCTGCTTTGTTGAGCACTTTTTCCCAGCCGATGGCGGCTATCCAATGGTCGACAATCGCCATGTTGAGACCATCGGTGCGGACATCGTGAAAACGATAATTCACCTGATGTTCATCCAGCCAGCGGCGGGCTTTTTTGACGGTGTCGCAGTTTTTGATGCCGTAGAGAATGACGTCGGTCATAGCATTGTCACGTGTTTGCCTCAAATTGGCGGTATTAACCACCAAAACGCATAATTAGATTTAAGCAGCGGCGAAGGATAACAAACTTGCGCCTTGCATTCACGGGAGACTGTCATGAAGACAATTGCGCTGATCCGTCACGCCAAATCGAGCTGGAAAGATGCGACCCTTCCAGACTTGGATCGTCCTTTGAACAGACGAGGCCGAGTGGATGCTCCCGTCATGGGGCGGCGCTTGCAGGAGCAACCGGTTTCTCTGAAACAAGTGTTTTCCAGCCCCGCTGTCAGGGCCACGGAGACGGCTGAATGGTTAATGCCTAATCTTGGGCTGGGCGCAGGGAATCTGGGGGTGGTTCCTGCTCTCTATACGTTTAATTATGAGGACATATTGGCCTGGCTGCGCTCACTGGATACTGCTGCCGATAAATTTGCGGTGATTTGCCATAATCCGGCTATGACAGACCTGGTGAATTTCCTGACGTTGTCGCAAATTGAGAAGATTCCCACCTGCGGCGTGGTGTTGATGCACCTGCATATCAATAACTGGAATGATCTGGGGGCTGGTATGGCAGGATTAGTCTATTTCGACTTTCCGAAAAGCGTGACCGGCAAGACAATTTCTTTGGGAGCTGATTGACCACCGAAATCGGTGGAGGAATGAACGCAGTCGTGGAGACCTTCGCTGGCCAAGGGGCTGTTCTGGAGAAGCCCCGACGCCTATGTGAACTGGTTTGAGCGGCGCTGGAGGAAAACGGCAGGTTGATTGCTGTCGCCGCATGGCTCAAGCCTTGCGGGTTTTTATCGGATTTTTACGGTTGGGAAAGCAGGTTCGACATATCTCGCAGCTCAAGCCGTCACAATTGCGTGCCGAACAGAATTCACGACCGTAGTAGATGATTTGCAGATGCAAGGCATTCCAGCTTTCCTTGGGAAACAGGCGTTTTAGATCCTTCTCTGTTTGCGTCACGCTGTTGCCATTGCTTAGCCCCCAGCGCTGTGCCAGCCGGTGGATATGTGTATCTACGGGGAAAGCGGGCCGACCAAAGGCCTGTGACATCACAACGCTGGCGGTTTTATGACCGACACCGGGAAGTGTTTCCAGCGCAGCCATATCCTCAGGTACTTCGCCATCGTACTGTTCCATCAGAATCTGAGAGAGTCTGACAATCGCCTTCGATTTTTGCGGTGCCAGGCCGCAGGGGCGAATGATGTCGTATACCTGCTGTTCGGCGACCCTGCTCATGTCGAAAGCATTGTTCGCCAGGGCAAACAATTTGGGCGTGACCTGGTTGACCCGCTCGTCGGTGCACTGTGCGGAGAGCAATACCGCTACCAGCAGTGTATAGGCATCTTTGTGGATCAGCGGTATCGGGGGATCCGGGTACAGCTCCTTGAGCCGTTGACGAATGTAGTCAGCCCGTTCTTTTTTCAGCATGACTTCAGCGTTGTCTGAGAGCAGTTTGAATAAATTCACGGATGCGTAGTGCTGCATCGCGGCATTCTTCCTGCGGAGCCACTAGCGCCATGCGTACCCGGTTTTCGCCAGGGTTGATACCATCAGAATTGCGGGCAAGGTAGCGCCCTGGCAGCACAGTAATATTTTGTTGGGCAAATAGCTCCCGGGCAAAATCTTCATCATTGCCAACCTTGGCGGGACGGATATCTGCCCAGAAATAAAATCCTGCATCTGGCATTTGCAGCGGTAATATATCGCCAAGAATTTCCTGGAATATTTGGAATTTCTCTCGGTACAACTCGCGGTTTTCCCGCACATGCGGCTCATCATTCCAGGCGGCGATACTCGCTAGCTGGGTGGGGACTGGCATGGCGCAGCCGTGATAGGTGCGATAACGCAGAAAAGAGTTGAGGATCTCCGCATCTCCTGCGACAAAACCGGAGCGCAGTCCCGGCAGGTTGGAACGTTTGGACAGGCTGTGAAATACCACACAGCGGCGATAGTCATTGCGCCCCAGTTCGGCACAGGCCTGCAGCAGTCCTGGGGGTGGGTTGGCTTCATCTGGGTAGATTTCTGAGTAACATTCGTCGCTGGCAATGATGAAATCGTAGCGATCTGCCAAGGCGATCAGCGCCTGTAGAGTGGGGATGTCCGCGACTGCGCCCGTCGGGTTGCCGGGGCTGCACAGATAGAGCAATTGGCAGCGCTGCCAGGTCTCTTCCGACACCGCGGCAAAGTCGGGAGCAAAGTCCGTTTCCTCGGTACAGTTGAGAAACTGTAACTCCGCACCGGCAAGCAATGCTGCCCCTTCATATATTTGGTAGAAGGGATTGGGGCTCAATACCAATGGATCGTTGGTGCGATTGACCACAGCCTGCGCAAAGGCAAACAATGCTTCACGAGTGCCATTTACTGGCAGAACCTGGGTCTCCGCATCCACGGCTGTCAACTTGAAGCGTTGGCACAGCCAGTCGGAAATGGCTTTTCTCAGCTCAGGAATACCTTTGGTTAACGGGTAGGCAGACAACTTTTCCAGCGACGCCATCAACACTTGCTTCACAAACGGCGGGGCTGGGTGTTTGGGTTCGCCGATGGACAGCGCGATATGGCTCAAGTGCTCGGGCGGCACAAGCCCATTTTTCAGGGCGTTGAGCTTTTCAAATGGGTAGGGGTGCAGTTTGTCGAGGTCTGTGTTCATTGCATTCGCTATCTTTTTTGGGGACAAAAGCGTTTTGTCCTCAGGTCTATTGCCAGAGTTTCATGCGTTGTAGCGGCGCACCTTCGACATCCTCTTTGTTGCGTGCATCCAGTTCCTTGCAGATCGTGTCACGCAATTCCTCACAGAAAGCGGCATCGCTAAGTGGTCGGTAATTCATGTCGACCAGATAGAAAACGTCTTCAACCCGCTCGCCAAGCGTGGCAATTTTGGCACTCAACAGACGTAGTTCGAAGCGCATAAAAATTCGTCCAAGATGTGCCAGCAGTCCAGGGCGATCAGGTGTAATGACTTCGAGAATGGTGGCGCTCTTCTCTATGTCGTTGCTGATACGGGCAATGGTGCGCAGAGTGAACTGTTTGAGGTGGCGAGGAGTACGACGTTGTACCTTGAACATGTCCGGGGAGGGATTTTTCAAGGCATCTGACAGGGTGCGTTGAATTTTCGCCAGCATCTCGGTGTTGTGGCCAAAGGGCTGGTTGTTTTCATCCAGAACATAGAACGTATCAAACGTGTGGCCTTCGGTGTCGCGGTGAAGGCGTGCATCCATAATATTCATTTGCAGGTGATCGAGGGTCGCTGCAGTGGTTGGGAATACGTTGTCGATGCCCTTGGTGTGAATGAATATCTGGGTAGCGATGGGTATTTCAACGCCGGCATTCTGGATCAAAATCACCGGATCACTGTTATCGCCCCGTTTAGCGATGGCTGCAGTATAGGTGGCAATGTCTTCGGCTTTTTCACGCAGGAAAAATTCATCGTCCACGTTGCCCCATATTTCCAAGGCCCTGGGCTGGGTAATGCCGTAACGAGCCAGTGTTTCAAGGGCAGCCAGTTTGGTGCTCTCTACCCAGGCATTCCTGTCGAAGGGGTTTTCAAGACCACGTTGCAGCGCACGCTTGGTTTCGGAATAAAGCTGGCGCATCAGGGATGCTTTCCAGCTGTTCCACAGAGTGGGATTCGTCGCGGTAATATCGGCTACCGTCAAGACAAACAGATAGTCCAGATGCAACTGATTGCCTATCAGTTTGGCAAACTTGTAGATCACGTCGGGGTCTGCAATATCGGCGCGCTGCGAGGTATTGGACATGATCAAATGGTGTTCTACCAGCCAGGATATCAGGCGCGTTTCTTCAATGCTGAACCCATGGCGTCGGCAAAAGTCCTCGGCATCGTGCGCCCCCAGTGCTGAGTGATCACCACCTCTACCCTTGGCGATATCGTGATAAAGGCCTGCAACAAAAACCAGTTCCGGTTTGGGCAGGTTTTTATAAATGTGCGAGCAGAGCGGATACCTGTCAGCCATTTCCGGGCGGTCGAGTACCCGCATGTTCTTGATTAATTGTAGCGTGTGAGCATCTACCGGATAGCGGTGGAACAGGTCGTGCTGTGTCTGGCCGATGATACGTCCGAATTCCGGCAGGTAACGGCCAAGAATGCCGTAACGGGTCATCCGCTGCAGTTGGGTGCTCATATTGTGAGGGCAGCGTAACAGGCGTAGAAACAGCGCTTTATTTTGGGGTTCGTTGCGAAAGTCGTCGCCGATCAGTTTACGGTGTTGGCGAATCTGGCGAATGGTGGCGGCGCGAATACCCACAAGTTTTTCGTTTTCGCCCAGCAAGCAAAAAATTTCCAGCAGGGCAGATGGGTGTTTGGCAAAAACATATTCGCCCACAGTTTCGATGTGCTTGTCTCGTACCTGGAAGCGCTCATTGAGTGCATAGACGTTTTTCGCTTTGTCCTTTCTGAGGATTACCTCATCCAGGTATTGCAGCATGACATCGTTTAGTTCTCTCATTGAGAGAACGACCTGATAGTAATGTTGCATGAATTTTTCGACGCCCAGGCGTTCTTCGCTGTCGTGGTAACCGAACATGGTTGCCAGTTTGCGCTGGTAGTCAAACATCATGCGTTCTTCGGGTCGCTCAGCTAGAAGATGCAACCCGTAGCGCACTTTCCACAGAAATGCCTCGCCACGCTTCAGTTGCAAAAATTCTTCGGCATTCAGAAATTCCTTGCCCACCAGCTGATCAATGGATTCAACATTAAAGTGACGCTTTGCGACCCAATTGATCATCTGGATATCGCGCAAACCGCCGGGGGCTTCCTTGACGTTGGGTTCCAGGTTGTATTCGGTGTTGCCGTGTTTCTGGTGTCGCTCGATTTGTTCGTCTAGCTTGGCGCGAAAAAAAGCCTTATCCGACCAGATCTTTTTGGGTCCGGTTTTCTTGATCATTGCCTGACGTAGACGCTCATCGCCTGCAATGGTGCGAGTCTCCATCAGGTTGGTGACCACGGTGATGTCGATTTTTGCCTCGGCCACGCACTGAGACAGCGTGCGGACACTGTGGCCAATTTTTAGCTGAATATCCCAAAGGAAGGTCAGGAATGCCTCAATATTTTTCTGGTGACGGCGAGGGTTGCCCCAGCGAATCAACAGCATCAGGTCGATGTCGGATTGAGGGTGCAGTTCGCCGCGACCATAGCCGCCAACAGCCAGCAGGCAGATATTTTTGCTCCAACTGAAGCGATTCCAGGCGTGACGCAACATCATATCCATGAACAGGGCGCGATCGTGGATGATATTGGCGGTCTGCTCGCCTTCGTGAAAACGCGCGTTAAAGTGCAGATTTGCCGCACCAATGGCGTTCTTGAACACGTGAATGGGGTTGCGGGTCGCCAAATCTTCGCGGAAGCGGCGCTCGTCAAAGAACAGCAGGGGTTTTGCCTCTTCGTTTATCAAAATTGTTCATCCTTACGGGCGGTAAGCACTTCGACGCCGTCTGCTGTCACGGCCAGGGTGTGTTCCCACTGTGCTGAGAGGCGACCATCTTTTGTTTCGACAGTCCAGCCGTCTTTTTTGAGTTTGGTGTGGTATTTGCCGGCATTTATCATGGGCTCAATGGTGAAGGTCATGCCTTCTTTTAGAACCAGGCCGGTGTCGGGTTTGCCAAAATGGAGTACCTGTGGATCCTGATGGAATTCTGTTCCTATGCCGTGGCCACAGTAGTCTCGTACGACACTGTAAAAGTGGCTTTCTGCGTGTTGCTGGATGATATGACCGATGTCGCCCAGGCGTGCGCCAGGGCGAACAACGCTTATGCCTTTGTAGAGGCATTCCTGGGCGACCTGACACAGTCGCTGGGCGTGCTCCGGCGCATTGCCAACACAGAACATCTGGCTAGTGTCCCCATAATAGCCATCCTTGATTACGGTAATGTCGAGGTTAACAATATCGCCATCTTTCAATTTCTTTTTTTCAGAGGGAATGCCGTGACAGACCACCTGATTGACCGAGCTGCAGATGGATTTCGGGAATCCGCGGTAATTGAGCGGCGCCGGGATGCACTGCTGTTCGTTGACCATGTAGTCGTGGCAGATCTTGTCGAGTTCCCCGGTGGTCACACCTGGGACGACATAAGGGGCTATCATTTCAAGTACGTCGGCCGCCAGCCTGCCGGCAATGCGCATTTTTTCAATTTCGGCTGCGGTTTTGATGTTGACTGCCATAGTGTTGGTTCCAACTACAAGGGTAAAAACGGGCCATTGTAACGGATTGTCAGAGGTAGTGGCATCCGTCGCCAAGGAGTGATTTTCACTTCAATAAAAGCTGCTGGTGTGGTATAAAGCGCACCGCTTTGAGGCGGTCCGCCACATAGCAATACGTAAATTTAACGACACACACGTACCGTCACACTTGTCTGGGTGCCCCATAGCGGGTTGATGGGTGGGGTATGTGGAGGTTTAACCCTTAATGAGGAAATCAAAATGGCAAGTGTAAGCATGCGTGACATGTTGTCGGCTGGTGTGCATTTCGGTCACCAGACCCGCTTCTGGAATCCCAAAATGGATCAATACATTTTTGGGGCTCGTAACAAAATCCATATTCTCAACCTGGAATACACCGTTCCCGCATTCAATGATGCGCTGGAAATCGTTCGCCAGGTAGCCGCCAATGGCAACAAAGTCTTGATGGTTGGCACCAAGCGTGCTGCTCAGAAGGCGATTGCTGAACAGGCGCAACGCGCTGGTATGCCCTTTGTGAGTCATCGTTGGCTCGGCGGCATGCTGACCAATTACAAAACCATCCGCGCTTCAATCCGCCGCTATCGCGAGCTGGAAACCCAAAGCCAGGACGGTACGTTTGAAAAACTGACTAAAAAAGAAGCATTGATGAGAGCTCGTCTGATGGAGAAGCTCGACCGCTCCATCGGTGGTATCAAAGATATGGGCGGCCTGCCTGATATGCTGTTTGTTATCGACGTGGATCACGAGCGTATCGCCATTCAGGAAGCTAACAAGCTTGGTATTCCTGTGATCGGTGTTGTGGATACCAATAGCAACCCCGAGGGTGTTGACTATGTTATCCCGGGTAATGACGATGCGATTCGCGCTATCAAGCTGTATACCACAGCCATTGCTGATGCCATTCTTGAGGGCAAGTCACAGTCCGGTACTACCCCGAACAAAGATGAATTTGTTGAGGTGGTAGAAGGCGACAGCGAAGCTGCAGCCGAGTAACCATCCACAGCACATCTCTGTGGGTGTCATTGAAGTCAAAAGGGGGCGATGCCCCCTTTTTTCCAGCTAAACAGAACGATCGAGAGGAATTCACAGATGGCAGCAATCTCTGCATCTCTGGTAAAAGAACTGCGCGACCGCACCGGCCTCGGCATGATGGAATGCAAGAAGGCCTTGGTTGAGTCTGATGGCGACATCGAAAAAGCGATTGATGATCTGCGCAAATCCAGTGGTCTGAAGGCCGCGAAAAAAGCTGGTCGCATCGCTGCTGAAGGCGTGGTCGCAGTTAAAGTGGCCGCGGACAATAACTACGGTGTGCTGGTGGAAGTGAACAGTGAAACTGATTTTGTGGCTCGGGATGATGGCTTCATGGCGTTTGTGAATGCCGTGGTAGAAAAAGCCTTTAACGAGAAGCAGTCCGATTCTGCGGCCCTGGCTGCTGACATGGAAGAAGCTCGCCAGGCACTGGTACAAAAAATTGGTGAGAATATTACTGTGCGCCGTGTAGTACTGGTAGAAGCGCCGATGGTGGGTAGCTACGTACATAGCAATAACCGTATTGCTGTACTCACTGCACTGACCGCTGGCGATGCCGAATTGGCCAAAGATGTTGCCATGCATGTGGCGGCAGTTAACCCTCAAGTGGTTAACCCTGAAGATATGCCGGAAGAACTGTTGATCAAAGAGCGCGAGATTTTCTCTGTGCAGGCCCGCGAAAGTGGCAAGCCAGAAGAAATCATTGAGAAAATGATCGACGGTCGTATCAACAAATTCCTGGCCGAGTCCAGTCTGGTTGCTCAACCGTTCGTTAAGGACCCAGAAATCAAAGTGGGTAAGCTGGTCAAGAATGCCGGTGCCGACGTGTTGTCATTCATCCGCTTTGAAGTGGGCGAGGGTATTGAGAAAGAAGAAGTAGATTTTGCCGCTGAGGTGGCGGCTCAGGTCGGCGCAGCCAAATGACCAGAAGACGGGGGCTGCGGCCCCCGTTATTATATACACCGAAATTATTTCCCCCTCCGGAGTACCTATTACATGCCAGGTATAAAAGATAAAAAGTACAAACGGATTCTGCTCAAGTTAAGCGGCGAAGAGTTAATGGGTGAAGAGGGCTTTGGTATCGACCCCAAAGTACTTGACCGCATGGCGCTTGAGATTGGTCAGTTGGTTGGTATCGGTGTTCAGGTGGGGTTGGTTATAGGTGGCGGCAACTTGTTTCGCGGTGCCGCACTACATGCTGTCGGTATGGAGCGGGTCACTGGTGACCACATGGGCATGTTGGCGACCATGATGAATGGCTTGGCCATGCGCGATGCTTTGGATCGAAATAATATCTCAGCGCGGGTCATGTCAGCGATTCCCATGAGCGGTGTGGTGGAACACTATGATCGCCGCACGGCTGTTCGCTATCTGGCTGCTGGTGACGTGGTGATCTTCTCCGCCGGAACGGGCAATCCCTTTTTTACTACGGATTCCGCCGCCTGTCTGAGAGGTATTGAGGTGGGGGCTGAGATCGTCCTGAAGGCGACTAAAGTTGACGGTGTATACTCTGCCGACCCGATGAAAGATCCTAATGCGACAATGTATTCGAGGCTGACTTACGATGATGCCCTACAGCAAAAGCTGGGGGTTATGGATTTGACAGCTATCTGCCTGTGTCGTGAGCACGACATGCCGTTAAGGGTGTTTCGTATGTCGAAGCCCGGAGCCCTGCTCAATATTGTGGTTGGCGGAGATGAGGGTACCCTGATCGAGGAGAGTTTTGATGATTGAAGACCTAAAACAAGATGCAGAACAGCGCATGGCCAAGAGCATTGAAGCACTCGGACACGCCTTTAACAAAATTCGTACAGGCAGGGCCCATCCCAGTTTGCTGGATGGTCTGATGGTTTCTTATTACGGCTCGGATATGCCTCTCAACCAAGTAGGAAATGTCAATGTGCTGGATGCCCGCACACTGTCCATTTCGGTGTGGGAAAAGAGCATGGTGCCTGAGGTTGAGAAGGCCATCATGAAGTCTGACCTCGGTTTGAATCCTGTAACGACGGGCGAATTGATCCGTGTGCCAATGCCGGCTCTAACTGAAGAGACTCGCAAGGGCTTTATCAAACAAGCCAAGTCAGAAGCGGAAAATGCCCGCATTGCTATCCGTAACATCCGCCGTGATGTACTTTCGGACATCAAAGATCTACTTAAGGAAAAGGAAATCAGTGAGGATGACGAGCGTCGCGCCGGGGAAAATATCCAGAAAATTACCGACAAGTACATTCAGCAGGTTGATAAAGCGCTGTCCGTCAAAGAAGTGGATTTGATGGAGATCTGATCCCGTTTGTTGGAAAGTCGCAATACCATGAGCCAATCACCGGACGAACCTGCGCAACCCCATCCACTGCGTCATGTGGCTATCATCATGGATGGCAACAACCGCTGGGCTACTGAACGTGGCCTTTCTGGTACTGCAGGCCATGAAGTTGGTGTGGAGCGGGTCAGGGATATACTTGACGCCTGCCAGCGGCACAATATTGAGGTCATCACTCTTTTTGCGTTCAGCAGCGAGAATTGGAAGCGTCCGGAGCTGGAAGTCAGGGCTCTGATGTCATTGCTTGGCTCGTACTTGCGTAAGGAAGTCCCCCAGTTGGTAGAGCGGCGCATCAGCCTAAAATTCATTGGTCGTCGTGATCATTTTAGTGACAAATTGAAAGCGCTGATCGTCGATAGTGAGGCTGCCACGGCAGGTGGCCAGCATACCCTCGTTTTGGCAGTGGACTACGGCGGCCGCTGGGAGATTACCGAAGCGGCACGCAATCTTGCGCGTCAGGTACAGATAGGTCGCCTCCGTCCGGAAGAAATCACCGAACAACTGATGCAGCAGCAAATGTGTCTCAAGGATTTGCCTCCACCGGATCTCTGTATTCGTACAGCGGGCGAACAGCGCATCAGCAATTTTCTACTGTGGCATATGGCATACACAGAGTTTTACTTCGCTGACTGTTACTGGCCAGATTTTGATGGCGCAGCCTTTGATCTGGCTATAGAGAACTATTGCCAGCGCCAGCGTCGCTTTGGTATGCGTGCGAAGCAACTCGAGGAGCGCAGCCGACGTGCTTAGAGAACGAATTATTACAGCGCTGATCATGGTGGCGTTGTTTCTGGCCGCGCTATTTCTACTCAGTCCATTTGGCTTTTCGCTGGTGATGGGGCTGGTTGTGGTCTATGCCGCCTGGGAGTGGTCTGACCTGTCCGGGTTATCTCAACCGTTACTGAGGCTGGGGTATGTTGTTGCAGTAGCGGGATTACTGCTGGCGGCAGCACTTTATTTAGGGTTCTCGGCGAATGCCAAGCCATTGTCAGATCAAGGGCATTCTCTATTGGTTGCAACCGCCCCGTGGTGGGCTGTGGCGTTGCTCTGGGTTCAGGGTTACCCCTCCAGTGCCATTTTGTGGGGTTCTCGCACTGTGCGCGCTGTCATGGGCATGTTGGTTTTAATACCCACATGGGTGGCCGCCGTACTCTTGATTCATGGTGACAATGGTTCCTGGATGATTTTGCTGGTGGTGGCGATTGTTGCTCTGGCGGATATCGGTGCTTACTTTAGCGGGCGCCGATTTGGTCGTCACAGCCTGGCGTCGAGTGTCAGTCCGAAAAAAACGCTGGAAGGGTTGCTCGGTGGCGTGCTAGCCAATGTGGCATTGGTGGTGATTCTGGGCCTCTGGTTGCAGCTTCCTGTTCGTCAATGGGCACTGTTTGGTTGTGTGGTGATGGTCACCACATTGGTGTCGGTGCTGGGTGATTTACTTGAGAGTATGGTCAAGCGGCACAGAGGCATCAAAGATAGCGGAAATATCTTGCCTGGACATGGCGGGGTGCTAGATCGGATAGATAGCCTGACAGCTGCACTACCTGTTTTTGCCCTTATTTTTTTCTCTAGCGGGCTGCAGTTTTAAATCATGCAATATCTGACCGTTTTAGGGGCGACTGGCTCCATCGGAGAAAGTACTCTGGATGTGGTAGCGAGACACCCTGATCGCTTCCGTATTTTCGCCCTGAGTGGTTATAGTCAGCTGGACAAACTCGCCCGCCAGTGTGGCCAATTCAAGCCCGGCTTCGTGGCAGTTGCCGACCAGCAGTCTGCTGCCATACTGGCAGAACCTTTGCGCGCTCTCAGTCCCGCAACAGAAATTGTTGTTGGTCAACAAGGCCTCTGTGATGTTGCGTCAGCACCTGAGGTTGATATGGTGATGGCGGCGATTGTCGGTGCGGTAGGTTTGCGGCCGACGTTAGCTGCTGTACTGGCAGGTAAAAAGGTGTTGCTGGCCAACAAGGAATCGTTGGTAATGGCCGGGGGCTTGTTCATGGACGCGGTACGCCGTGCCGAAGCGACATTGCTGCCTATAGACAGTGAGCACAATGCCATTTTCCAATGTTTGCCTGCCAACTATGGCTTGGGGCAGCGGGGCGGTGTGCGCAAGGTCTTGTTAACGGGTTCCGGCGGCCCCTTTCGCAGTGCTCCACTGGAAAGTCTCTCTGCCATGACGCCGGATCAAGCCTGTGCACACCCCAACTGGCAAATGGGCAGAAAAATTTCGGTCGATTCAGCGACCATGATGAATAAGGGGTTGGAACTGATCGAAGCCTGCTGGCTATTCGATTTGCACCCCGAAGAAATAGACGTGGTGATTCATCCTCAGAGTGTCATCCATTCCATGGTGGAGTATGTGGATGGGTCAATCCTCGCCCAGCTGGGTAACCCCGATATGCGAACACCCATCGCTCATGCCATGGCCTGGCCGGAGAGAGTAACTTCGGGTGTCGCAAGTCTCGATATTATTCAGACAGCCCGCCTGGATTTTGAGTCCCCCGATCTGCAGCGTTTTCCCTGTCTGAAATTAGCCATGGAGGCTGCCCGTCGCGGTGGCAGTGCTCCGGCAATACTGAATGCCGCCAACGAAGTGGCTGTGGCAGGATTCCTTGGCGGACGATTACCGTTTACCGGAATTGCCGAAGTGGTAGCAAGGGTGCTCAATCGCTTGGAGATCACTGAACCGGATTCGCTAGAGGCTGTCCAATCGTGCGATCAATTGGCGCGCCATAGCGCTGAAGATGTTATTGAACAGCTGACCGGGAAAGGTTAATGGAGTTATTGCAGACAATATTTTTCACGCTGGTAGCGCTGGGCGTTCTGGTGACTTTCCACGAGTTCGGGCACTTCTGGGTGGCGCGTCGTTGTGGAATAAAAGTGCTTCGTTTTTCCGTGGGTTTTGGCACGCCACTGTTTCGCTGGCGTGACAAACTGGGCACAGAATTCGTTGTGGCTCTATTGCCGCTGGGCGGTTATGTGCGAATGGTTGACGAGCGTGAGGGCAATGTCTCTGAAGAAGATTTGCCCTATGCGTTTACTCGTAAATCAGTCTGGCAACGCATGGCTGTCGTGGTCGCGGGACCCCTGGCAAATTTTTTACTGGCGGTGCTGCTGTATTGGATTGTTTATGCCATGGGCGTTACGGGCATCGCTCCGGTAATCGGGTCTTTGATCCCCGACTCAGTGGCTGAGCAGGCGGGATTGGAAGCCGGGCAGGAGATCGTTGCCATCGATGGTGAGCCAACCCCTACGTGGCAGGCCCTTAATGAGCAATTGGTGCGGCGTATAGGCGAAACGGGGCCCATTACCTTCACGGTCAAACAGCTTCAGGATACCCTGCAAAGCGAATATACGGGTGAGCTGCATGATTGGTTGAATGATGCAGCGGAACAAAATCCCGTTGCCGGTCTCGGTATTGTTCTCTATTCACCGGAAATTTTACCTGTCGCTGAAGAGGTTGTTCCTGGGGATCCGGCTGATCGGGCCGGGTTGCTGCCTGGCGATCAGATCTTGACGGCCAATGGGGAAGCAATGGCTGACTGGTCTGCCTGGGTTAATTACGTGCGTGCCCGGCCAGGACAAACCATCGAGTTGCTGGTCAAGCGTGATGATCAACACATTGAGACGTCAGTGACACCGAAAACTGCGATAGCGGAGGACGGAACAGAAATTGGTCAGGTTGGGATGGGTGTGCGGATACCAAAATGGCCTGAAGAGATGATCCGTCAATCTAATTACAATTTGTTCGAGGCGCTTGGTCAGGGGGTTTCACAGACCTGGAATACCTCCTTGTTGATACTCGATTCTGTCAAGAAGATGCTGATGGGGCTGATTTCCGCAAAACACTTGAGTGGACCCATCACCATTGCTAAAGTGGCGGGCGCTTCTGCTCAATACGGATTGACGGCCTATTTGGGATTTCTGGCCTTTTTGAGTGTCAGTCTAGGCGTTTTGAATTTGCTGCCCATCCCCGTTCTGGATGGGGGCCACCTGATGTATTACATCATCGAGGCTTTAAAAGGCAGGCCCGTATCCGAAAAGATCCAGATGGTGGGTTTTCGGATAGGGATGTTTTTGGTGATTGGGTTGATGTTGCTCGCCCTATACAATGATTTGTCGCGGCTGTAGCTGCCACAACGAACAAGAATCGAGAGAATACCGGTCTCCAATGAAACACTTTTATCTGTTGTTGTGCCTTTTTGTAGTTGCTTTAACCGCCCGAGCGGAAGTGTTTCAGGTCGAGGATATTCGCATCGATGGCCTGCAGCGTGTTTCTTCCGGTACGGTATTCGCCTCTATGCCGCTAAGCGTTGGGGACCTTATTGATGAGGATACTGTTCGACGAGCGACTCGAGCATTGTTCCGCACCGGCTATTTTGCCGATATTCGTATATCCCGTGACGAGGGTGTTCTTATCGTCACTGTCAAAGAACGCCCGGCCGTGGCAGAAATTACCCTAGAGGGGAATAAGGCAATACCCGAAGAAGATCTCCTCAAGGCCCTAAGAGACAATGGCTTGGCCGAAGGGCAGATTTTTCGCCAATCTATTTTGGAGGGGATGTCCCAGGAGCTGGAACGCCAGTATGTGGCCCAAGGGCGTTATGGTGCGACAGTAACTGCAAACATTGAAGAATTACCCCGTAACCGGGTGGCTGTTCATATTGTCGTGGATGAGGGTGAGGTAGCCTCTATCAAACACATCAATGTGGTGGGTAACCACGCCTTTGAGCGCGGTGAAATATTATCGTTGTTTGAATTGAAAACCACTGGTTTGCTGTCTTGGGTATTCAATGACGACAAGTACTCCAAGGAAAAGCTATCCGGTGACCTGGAGCGAATTGAATCGTTTTACCTGAACCGTGGTTACCTTAAGTTTTCTATTGAGTCTACACAGGTAGCCGTTAGCCCTGATCGTCAGGCAGTATTCGTCACAGTGAACTTGAATGAGGGTGATGTCTACACGGTCGATCAAATTGAGTTGGCGGGCGATCTCATTGTTTCTGAAGGGGAAATCCGTCGGTTTGTCGTTCTCAAGGAAGAGCAGACTTTCTCCCAATTATTAATGACAAATACTTCCGAACTGATTACGCAGCGCCTTGGAAATGAGGGCTATACCTTTGCCGAGGTAAAGGGTATTCCCGAGGTAAACGAAGAAGATAAGACTGCCAAGGTGACCTTCTTTGTGAACCCGGGCAAGCGGGCCTATGTGCGTCGCATCGAGTTCCGTGGCAACACTAAAACGATGGATGAGGTGTTGCGCCGTGAAATGCGCCAGATGGAAGGTGCATCCGCTTCCACCGCGAAAATTGAACACTCGAAAAACCGTCTCAATCGTTTGGGATATTTCAAGGATGTGGAAGTGGATACCCAGCAGGTACCGGGTACCAATGACCAGGTGGACGTGATTTACACCGTCGAAGAACAGCCTTCGGGAAGTATCGGTGCCAGTATTGGTTTTGCGCAAACCTATGGTTTGACGGTGGGTGCGAATGTTCAGGAGCAGAATTTTCTTGGCACGGGCAATAACGTTGGTGTTGCTGTTAATCGCAGTGCGTATACAACTAATGTCTCACTGAGTGCCACTGACCCCTATTTCACCCGGGATGGCATCAGTGCGGGATTTTCTGTTTTTGCCCGCAGCACCGATTATGAAGAAGTAAACATCTCCAACTACAGCACGGATAGTATGGGCGGCTCACTTACGTTTGCTTATCCGCTCACTGAATTTTCCAGTATCGGTATGGGAGTGGGGCTGGAAAGCCTCTCGCTTGATGTCGGCACGTATCCTTCACAAGAAATTCTCGATTTTGTGGCTGAAAATGGCGAAGATTTCACGACGCTTGCGGCCAGTGTCAACTGGGGCTATTCCACCCTCAATAGGGGGAGAATGGCTACAGCTGGTGTGTCACACCGTGTCAGCATGGAAGTTGCTGTGCCCGGAAGCGACCTGGAGTATTTTAAAACATCGTACGCAGGGCAATATTTCCGCCCTCTAAACGATAGCTTCACCCTCCGCCTGAGGTCTGATTTGGGCTACGGGGAAAGTTATGGTTCCGGTGATCGCTTGCCGTTTTTCAAGAACTTCTTTGGTGGTGGTTGGGGCTCTGTGCGTGGGTTCAAGAAAAACACCCTTGGTCCAAGAGAAACACCCGATCTCGCCAACCCCTACGATAATGATGCTGATCCTTTCGGTGGAAATATGTTGGTTGAGGGTAGTGTAGAAGTATTGTTCCCTCTGCCATTTATACGAGATCAGAAAAGTATGCAGTTTGCCGTTTTTCTGGATGCCGGCAATGTGTTTGATACCGACTGCGGCAGTAAAGACGAAGCCCTCTGTCAAGAGCCCGATATGGGCGAGCTTCGCTATTCGCTCGGTATAGGCGGAACCTGGATAAGTGGCTTTGGTCCTATTACCGTCAGTTTTGCCAAGCCATTGAATGCTGGCGATGAAGACGAGGAAGAAGTATTTCAGTTCCAGTTGGGACAGAACTTTTAGATCATCAGTTAAACCGAACGGAGACCTAGTGTGCGTATAGCGAAATTGTTGTTGATTACTCTGGCCGTCAGCTTTACCTCATCCTTGGTGGCAGCTGAGCGCCAGGCAGAGGGTAATATAGCCGTCGTCGACTTTGGTAAGGCTATTTTTGGCACAGAAGTAGCCAAAACTCGCCTGAAGCAAAAGAAGGGCGAGTCAAGTTTTGCGGCCTTGCAGGCAAAATATGAGTCCACTGTTGCTGAGATGAAGGCGCTAAAACAGGAAATGGATACCAAAGGTATGACTTGGTCTACAGATCAGGCTGCCGAAGCGCAGAAAAAAATGGAATTCTTACGAGCTGACTTAGAGTTGATTACCCGTAAAATCCAAACGGATCAGCAAGCCCTTCAGAACAGCATCGTTCAGGAACTGCGTCCCAAGGCGGGTGAAGCTTTGCAGGAACTGATTGATGAAGAGGGTATTGTGCTGTTGATCAGTGCTGAAGCTGTAGTGACTGCAGCACCCAGCCTGGATGTAACCGCAAAGTTGACTGATCGTCTGAACAAGAAAACCCAGTGATTTCGGGTTGGATCGGATAAAAGGTGGTGATTAATTACACGCTGGCAGAAGTTGCTGATCGGATAGGCGCTAACGTGCGCGGTGATGCAGCATGCACAGTGACAGGGTTGAACACTTTGCGAGAAGCCCGTGCGGGGGAGCTAAGCTTCCTGGCAAACCCCGCCTATAGGCAATATCTCGATAGCACCTCTGCGACTGCTGTTATTCTGCATCCAAGTTTTGCTGATGATTATGCTGGCAATGCCCTTATAACCGACAATCCATATTTGGGATATGCACGGGCAACGCCGCTGTTCGATTGTGCGCCTATCTTGCCGACGGGTGTTCATCCAAGTTCTGTCGTGGCGGTGAGTGCAAAAATTGATGGCACTGCCTCCATCGGTCCTTTAGCGGTTGTCGGTGAGAGAGTTGTTATTGGCGCAGGGAGTTGTATTGGGGCAGGTGCCGTTATCGGTGATGACAGTACCATCGGGGCCGACTGCCATATAGCTGCCAATGTTAGTATCTCCCACGGAATCGTCATCGGCGATGGTGTCACCATTCACAGCGGTGCTGTGATTGGTGCAGATGGCTTTGGTTTTGCCCAGCATGAGGGCCGTTGGGTAAAGATTCACCAGCTAGGTTCAGTTGTGATTGGCAATCATGTAGAGATTGGTGCCTGTACGACGGTAGACCGTGGTGCTCTTGGTAACACTGTTATAGAAGATGGGGTCATTCTGGATAATCATGTCCAGATCGCCCATAACGTGCAGATTGGGGAAAATACAGCCATGGCGAGCTATGCCGGTGTTGCCGGTAGTACCGTGGTTGGCAAGAATTGTATTTTTGCTGCTAGAGCTGGCTCTGTTGGGCATGTAACCCTGTGTGATGGTGTCCATTTGACGGCTGCAGCTGTGCTGACTAAATCATTGAAAGAGCCTGGATCCTATTCGTCAGGTACTATGTTCAGCAAAACCAAGGATTGGAAGAAAAGTGCTGTTCGTTTTAACCAACTTGATGAGTTGGCCAGTCGGATCAGGAAACTTGAAAAAAAATTGTAACCAAAGCTGTTTTGAACTTTGCTGGATTTGAGAAAAGCCGATGGATATTACTGAGATTAAACAGCGCTTGCCGCACCGTTACCCTTTTTTACTGGTCGACCGCGTTGTTGAACTGGATCCGGGTAAACGTATTCTCGCCTATAAAAACATTACAGCAAATGAAGATGTTTTTAACGGTCATTTCCCCAACACGCCTATTTTTCCTGGGGTGATGATTATTGAGGCGATGGCTCAGGCCGCTGGTGTGCTGGGCTTCGTCACCGAAGATAAATATGCCGATGATAATGCCCTCTACCTGTTTGCCGGTGTGGATGGGGTGCGCTTCAAGCGTCAAGTGATTCCTGGTGACAGGCTGATGCTCGAGGCGGAGATTGATTCTGTAAAGCGTTCAATCTGGCGTTTTAAGTGTCGAGCAACTGTAGATGGTGAGTTGGCGTGTGAAGCGACCATTCTTTGTGCACTGAAAGTTTCTTGATTTTATGTCCCAAATTGATCCCCGCGCGATTATTGACCCCAGTGCCGAGCTGGGGGAAGGTGTTGTAATAGGTCCCTGGACGATGATTGGTCCAGACGTCAAGATCGGTGATGGCTCTGTTATTCACTCCCACGTGGTCATCAGGGCATTGACCACTATTGGCAAGAACAACTGTATCTACCAGTTCTCCTCTATCGGTGAAGACACCCCGGATCTGAAATATCGGGGCGAACCCACTCGTCTGGAAATAGGTGATAACAACACTATCCGGGAAGGGGTAACCATTCATCGGGGCACCATTCAGGACAAAAGTCTGACATCCATCGGTGATAACAACCTGCTGATGGCTTATGTCCATGTTGGTCACGACTGCAATATCGGCAACAACTGTATTTTAGTGAATAACGCATCTCTGGCAGGTCATGTTCAGGTCGGTGACTGGGCGATCATTTCTGGCTATGCCCTGATTCATCAATATGTCTCCATTGGTGCCCATAGCTTTATTGGTGCCGGTGCTTATCTGACTCAGGATATTCCCGCCTATGTAATGGCAGCAGGCACACCTAGTCAGCCAAAGACGATTAATAGCGAGGGGTTGCGTCGCAGGGGTTTTGATAAAGATCAAATTGCTGCCATAAAGCAAGCCTACAAAATTCTTTATCGGCAGGGGCTGCCGTTGGAAGAAGCATTGGAAAAAATGGCATTGCTGGCCGCTGACGAACCGGCAGTACAATTAATGATTGATACTGTCCGCATGTCATCCCGCGGACTGTTACGCTAGTCCGTACATCGCCGTGCCCAGGCAAATTAAAATTGGAGTGGTTGCCGGTGAGGCTTCCGGGGATCAGCTCGGAGCTGGCCTGATTAAAGCCTTGCGCTCTCGCTACCCTGATGCCTTGTTCGAAGGGATCGGCGGTTCGAAAATGTTGGAGCGGGGTTTTCATACGTTGTTTCCAATAGATCGGCTCTCCGTGATGGGTTTGGTTGAACCCCTCAAGCGCCTACCCGAATTAATCAGAATCCGCAGGACCCTGTACCAACATTTTCTCAACAATCATTTCGATCTTGTGGTCGGGATTGATTCACCGGACTTCAATCTTGGTTTGGAGCTGAGGCTTCGCAAACAGGGTGTCAAGACGGCCCATTATGTCAGCCCTTCCGTGTGGGCCTGGCGTCAGGGCCGCATAAAGAAAATCGCGCGTGCGGTTGATCTGATGATCACGTTGTTCCCGTTCGAGGCAGATTTTTATCGCCAGCACGGGGTTCCCGTGACCTATGTTGGCCATCCGCTGGCGGAGGAAATACCGCTTCAGCCCGATTGCCAGAAGGCTCGTGAACAGCTTGGTATCGGCCCCGATGCCAGAATTCTTACACTGATGCCCGGCAGTCGTGCTTCGGAAGTGGATGCGCTTGGCCGACTCTTTCTGGACACAGCCAACCGCTGCCAAGAGTCAGTGGCGGGTTTGCAGCTGCTTATTCCGGCGGCTAATGATGAGCGCAAAAAGCAGCTGGAGCTGCTGTTAGATGGCTATCCAGATTTGAATTGCCTATTGCTCAGTGGTCAATCTCACCTTGCCATGAGTGCATCCGATGTTGTCTTGTTGTCTTCGGGTACGTCTGCGCTTGAAGCGATGCTGTTGAAAAAGCCGATGGTCGTCAGTTACCGAGTCGGTAAGTGGACCTATGCTCTGATCTCCAGAATGTTAAAAGTTGACTGGGTGTCGTTACCCAATTTGTTGGCCGAAGAAGCGCTGGTTCCTGAATTGCTGCAGGATCAGGCGACTGTCGATAATCTTGTCGAGGCCGTGAAAAAACTGTTTCTGTCACCTGAACATGTGTCGAGGCTTACCCAGCGTTTTGGTGAGCTGCATCAGTCATTGCGGCATGGCGGTAGCGATGCGGCTGCCGCAGCCCTCTGTGCTCTGATAATGGAAGCGGAGTAATGGCGGGCTACCTGCTGGCTTACCGAGGTGAGTTGTTGGCCGGCGTAGATGAAGTGGGCCGCGGCCCACTGGCCGGTGACGTGGTGACGGCAGCGGTCATCCTCGATCCAGGGCAACCCATTCAAGGGTTAGCTGATTCAAAAAAACTTTCCGAAAGCCGTCGCGAGCAGTTAGCCGAGGAAATTAGAGAGAAAGCATTGTGTTGGCACATCGCCAGGGCATCAGTCAGTGAAATAGATACCTATAACATTTTGCAGGCGACGATGATGGCAATGTCCCGCGCAGTGGATGGCTTGGCCATTAAGCCTGAGTATGTGGCAGTTGATGGTAATCGAATGCCTCGTTGGCAATATGTGGGTGAAACGGTCATTAAGGGGGATGCGTTGGTCCCTGCTATCAGTGCAGCTTCCATCATAGCCAAGGTTTGTCGAGACGCTGAAATGCGCCAGTTTGATGAACAGTATCCGGGCTATGATTTCGCTGCGCACAAGGGGTATGGCACTCGCCGGCACCGGGAGGCGATAGAGCAACTGGGTCCTTCCCCAATCCACCGCAGATCCTTCGAGCCTGTTCGGAGTATGCTGGAAGCCGGCCAGCTCCAGCGCACCTGATATGAAATAGCCTTTTGGCCTGCGCAAGGTATTTTTCGTGCGATAGTTTGCTATGCTAGGCTGGCGTTGCAGATATGCGAGCACGCCCTGCAAGATGGGTTTTGTGCTGATGCGCTACCGTCGATAGATGCGTAAAAGTGCTCTTATCTTTTTGTATAGGATAATTTTATATCTGTTGGTTCCAGGCCGTTTGATCACTGACCAGCGGCGTGAGGTTTTGCTAGCTCAATCAAGGAATCTCCATGAAACAGCTTAACGGTCACGATGCTGTCTACCTTTATGCCGAGACACCTTCCACTCCAGGGCATCTCGGTCTGCTCTACGTTTACGATCAATCCACCGCTCCTCAAAGTAGGGTTCGCTTCAAAAGTATTTTGGACCATATTCGGGAGCGGTTACACATTTCCCATGTGTTTCGTTCCAAGCTTATGCGGATGCCCTTTGACGTCGACCATCCTTATTGGATTGACGATGAAAATTTTGACTTGGAATATCATGTACGCCACCTAGCCTTGCCAAAGCCTGGAGATTGGCGTCAGTTTTCCATCCTGGTATCACGGCTCCATTCCCGGCCTCTGGATATGTCAAAACCCCTTTGGGAGATGTATGTCATTGAAGGGCTGGACAATATCCCCTGGTTACCTAAAGGCTCATTCGCCATATATACCAAGGTGCACCATTGTGCCATCGACGGTGCCGCTGCCATTGATCTGGCAAGCCTCTTTCACGATAAGAGTGCAGAGCCGGATGCCGCGTTACAGGAACAAAGTTGGATCCCCAACCCCAAGCCACCGGTAAAGAATTTGGTGGTTAACACCCTGTTGAATAATGTAAAGCACAGTTTCGAAACAGGTTTTGACATTATTAATGCCGTTCCTACGGTTGGTAAAATGTTGTTAAAGAAGGCCCGAAAGCGGGATATGCAATCGGAGGAAACAGTCGTTAGACCGGAAACCCGTTTTAACCATGACCATGTTTCACCTCATCGCGTTTTTGGTGGTGTTGAGTGGAGTCTGGATGAGATCAAAGCGATCAAAAATGCAGTGCGAGGTGCGACCATCAACGATGTATTGTTGGCGCTATGTGGTGGCGCTTTGCGCTATTACCTGCAGGATAAGGAAGAATTACCTTATCACTCACTGCGTGCCATTGTTCCTGTTCGCCAGAATACCAATGGCAAGACTCAGGCAGAAACGTTGGCGCTGATGACGCCACCCCTGCACACTCAAGTGGCGGATCCATTGGAGCGCCTTGAGGCCATTCAATGGGACACCTCCACCAGCGCCGCGCTGGAAAATGCACACGGTGCCAAAGATATGACGGACATCACCAAGCATATGCCGTCGTTTACCATGGCTCTGGGTATTGGCATGGCCACTCATAGCCATCTGTCGCGCAAGACGCTGGCAGCCATCGGCAACTGTGTGTTGACCAATGTGCCTGGACCCCAAATCCCACTTTATATGCGAGGTGCCAAGCTGGTATATGTGTCGGCGCTGGCCCCGCTTGTGGAAGGTTTGACACTGATGTTCAATTCGGTGAGCTACAACGGTCGTATCAGTATTTCATTCCAGTCTGATCGAGATGTGTTGCCGGATCCAGAGTTCATGGAAGAGTGCTGGGAACGATCTTTTAGCGAGTTAAAATGTGCCGCCTCTAATCAATGCGAAGGCGAAGAGGGAGAAGTCATTCACAAGGTTCGAATACCCCGGACGGCAAAGCGCACGCCGAGTGCAAGCCGTGGGCGACCTCAAACGGCTGGAAAAGCATAAAATAACCAACCGTGCCTGAATAACTCGCGGCAGTATTCCTGCTGCCGGGATTGATACGTTTAGAGATTACAGAATTTATGGAACCGACGTTCGTTCACCTCCGGCTGCACAGCGAATATTCACTGGTGGACGGCATCGTGCGGTTCAAACCACTGGTAAAAAGTGTGGCCGAAATGGGAATGCCGGCCGTTGCTCTGACCGATGCCTGTAATTTTTACGGTTTGGTTAAGTTCTACAAGGCCGCGCAAGGGGTAGGCGTTAAACCTATCTGCGGCGCCGACTTACAGGTGCTCAGCGCGGTGGCGGATGCGCCTTCTTTCAGTGTCACGCTCTTGGTGATGAATCAACAAGGCTACCGCAATCTTACCCGCCTTATCTCCCGTGCTTTTCAGGAAGGTCAACAGCAGGGAAAACCCTTTGTACAGCGCCAGTGGATTGGCGAAGCTGCAGAAGGCTTGATTGTATTGAGTGGTCGATTCGGCAATGTGGGGCAGGCACTTCAAAGCGGGAAGGGCGAGTGCGCCAGACAATTGTTGAGTGAATGGCAGCATGAATTCCCAGATCGGTTCTACCTGGAATTGACGCGTACCGGTCGTGCGGGCGAGGAAGATTATCTGCATCAGGCTGTGGCATTAGCTGCCACTTCTGACTGCCCTGTGGTGGCAACCAATGATGTGCGCTTTTTACACGGTGAGCACTTTGAAGCTCACGAAGCACGGGTCTGCATCGGAGAGGGAAGGGTGCTGACTGATCCTCGTCGGGAGCGACGCTACAGCGAACAGCAGTATCTTCGCTCCCCTTCGGAGATGGCAGAACTGTTTAGTGACTTGCCTGAAGCCTTAGAAAACACTGTAGAAATTGCACGACGCTGCAACCTTGAATTGAAGCTTGGGGAGTATTTCCTCCCCGAATACCCCATTCCCGAGGGGATGACCACTGATGGTTACTTTGAAAAGGTATCTTGGGAGGGGCTGGAAAAGCGACTAGATACCTTGCTCGACAGTAGTACTGCTGATTACCAGACACGACGACAGACCTACCTGGACCGCTTGCGATTTGAGCTGGATATTATTATTCAGATGGGCTTCCCGGGGTACTTTCTGATCGTGATGGATTTCATCCGTTGGGCTAAGGAGAACGATATTCCCGTAGGCCCCGGGCGGGGTTCAGGCGCGGGTTCGCTGGTGGCCTATTCGTTGGGTATTACCGATCTAGACCCACTTGAGTATGACCTGCTGTTCGAACGGTTTCTGAATCCTGAACGGGTATCGATGCCAGATTTTGATATCGACTTCTGCATGGATAACCGTGACCGAGTCATTGCTTATGTGGCTGACCGTTATGGACGCGATGCTGTGTCCCAGATCATCACGTTTGGCACCATGGCTGCCAAGGCAGTCGTCAGGGATGTAGCCCGGGTACAGGGAAAGTCCTATGGATTGGCAGACAAATTGTCAAAAATGATTCCGATGGACATTGGCATGACGTTGGAAAAGGCCGTTGCTCAGGAAGAGGTTTTGAAAGAATTCCTCGACAATGATGAAGAAGCACAGGACATCTGGGAAATGGCTCTGCAGTTAGAGGGGATTACCCGCAACGTCGGCAAACATGCTGGTGGTGTGGTAATCGCACCTACTACCCTCACCGATTTCGCGCCACTCTATTGCGACGAAACGGGGGCCGGGCTTGTTACTCAGTTTGACAAGGATGATGTGGAGCAGGCAGGGCTAGTGAAATTCGACTTCCTGGGCTTGCGCACGCTCACCATCATTGATTGGGCTGTGAAAATGGTGAACCAGCGTCTGAAGGCCGCTGGAGAAGCCCCTGTAGTCATTGAGTCAATTCCTCTGGATGATCGGCCCACCTATGGTTTGATGCAGCGGGCAGAAACCACAGCAGTATTCCAATTGGAATCTCGGGGCATGAAAGACCTGATTAAGCGGGTTGAGCCGAGTTGCTTTGAAGATATTGTGGCACTGGTGGCGCTGTTTCGCCCTGGCCCCCTTCAGTCCGGTATGGTTGATGATTTCATCAATCGAAAACATGGTCGGGCAGAAGTGGCTTACCCTGATTCCAAGTTTCAACACCAGAGCCTGAAACCGGTGCTGGAGCCGACTTATGGTGTCATTGTCTACCAGGAACAGGTGATGCAAATCGCCCAAGTACTGGCAGGCTACACCCTCGGTGGCGCGGATATGCTGCGTCGGGCCATGGGCAAGAAAAAGCCTGAAGAAATGGCCAAACAGCGAGAAATATTTGAAGAGGGTGCCAGAAAACAGGGTATTGATCCGGATCTTGCGATTAAAATTTTTGACCTGGTGGAAAAATTTGCCGGGTATGGCTTTAACAAATCTCACTCTGCTGCTTATGCCTTGTTGGCGTATCAGACGGCCTGGCTCAAACAACACCACCCGGCTGAGTTTATGGCTGCAGTGTTGTCGGCAGATATGCAGAATACCGACAAAGTGGTCACGTTGATCGAGGAGTGCCGTTCAATGAAGCTGACCATGCTCCCCCCGGATGTGAATCGCGGACGCTTCATGTTCACCGTATCCGACGACGGTGAGGTGATATATGGCCTCGGTGCGATCAAAGGCCTGGGCGAGGGGCCGGTTAGCAGCATTATCGCGGCCAGAGAGGAGGGTGGTTCATTCAAGGACTTGTTTGATTTCTGCGCCCGAGTAGATGGCCACCGGATTAACAAGCGCGGGCTGGAAGCGCTCATTCGTGCTGGGGCACTGGACACCATTGGCCCAGAGGGTGAGATCGGTTATCGCCGCGCCGTTATGCTCGCTGGTATGGAAGAAGCGGTGAAAATGGCGGAACAGCACTCGCGCAATACGGATAGTGGCATGTCAGATTTGTTTGGCGCCACACCGCAGGAGAGTGCTCCCGAAATTGGTTATCAGGCATTTCACCTGCAGCGCAGCCTGACATCGAAAGAGCGGCTGGGTGGTGAAAAGGACACTTTGGGTCTTTACCTCACGGGCCACCCTGTGGACGAGTATCTGGATGAGCTTAAGCATTTTGTAGGCGGTCGTATCGCTGATCTGAAACCGGACAAAAAGCAGCAATTGGTGGCTGGATTAGTGGTCGGGATGCGAATCATCAAAACCAAGCGAGGTGACAATATGGCTGTCATGACGCTTGATGACCGCAGTGGTCGTATAGAAGTGGCGGTTTTTGCAGATGTTTTTCGTGCCCACCGGGAAAAAATCGAGAAGGATGCCCTGTTGGTGGTGGAAGGTCAGCTGTCTGAGGACGACTATACTGGTGGTCTTAAAATGCGGGCTGAATCAGTGCGAAGCCTTATTGATGCTCGGGCTAATTATCTCAAGGGTATTGCTATTGAGTTGTACCGAGACAGGTTGAGCGGTGCCTGTCTCGAGCAGTTGGCAGATATTATGTCCCCTTATAGTCAGGGTAGCTGTCCGGTGCGAATTCATTTTCATTCAGATCTGGCGATGGGCGAGATTGCCCTGGGTGAGCAATGGACCGTGGTCCCCGAGGACGATCTGCTGCACAAATTACGTGACTTGTTTGGGCACAGCAGCGTGCAGCTCAGATTTTAATCCGGGTAGGAATTACCCTGCGCTGTCAGTACAATTAAGAGAACTCCAGAACGGAGTCTAATTTTTATTGGTTACCATGGAAAAACGGGCCCTATGAATCTGAATTATCTCGATTTTGAGCAACCCATAGCAGAACTCGAAGCCAAAATCGAAGAACTGCAATTGGTCGGTAATGATAATGAGCTGAATATTACTGACGAGGTGGCAAAACTTAGGGACAAGAGCCAAAAGCTCACGGAAAAGATTTATGCGGACCTGACTCCTTGGCAGGTCGTCCAGATTGCTCGCCATCCCCAGCGTCCCTATTCCGTTGATTATATCTGTCGTGTTTTTAGCGACTTCGAAGAGCTTCACGGTGATCGCCATTTTGGTGATGACAAGGCCATCGTCGGCGGAGTTGCACGTCTAAACGGCAAGCCGGTGATGGTGATCGGCGAAGAAAAAGGCCGGGGCGTTAACGAAAAAGTATTCCGTAATTTCGGTATGCCCAAACCAGAGGGTTACCGCAAAGCTATGCGTCTGATGGAAATGGCTGAGCGTTTCAAAATGCCAGTGTTGACTTTGATTGATACCCCTGGAGCCTATCCGGGGATTGATTCGGAGGAGCGCGGTATCAGTGAAGCGATTGCCCAGAATTTGGCCGTAATGTCCCGTCTCAGGACACCCATCATCTGTACGGTGATCGGGGAAGGAAGTTCTGGTGGCGCATTGGCAATTGGCGTGGGTGACTACCTGAATATGTTGCAGTACTCCACCTACTTTGTCATTTCACCTGAGGGTTGTGCCAACATCATTTGGAAGACCACAGAGAAAGCGCCGGAAGCGGCTGAAGCTATGGGTGTGACGTCATCGGTTCTTCAGGACTTGGGTATCATCGATGAGACTATTCCTGAACCCCTTGGTGGCGCCCATCGGGATATCGAAGCCATGGCGGATACGTTGCGAGAGCGGCTCTCTATACAACTGGATCAGTTGCAGGCGATACCCCTTGATGAACTGATAGAGAAGCGCTACCAGCGCTTGATGGATTACGGCAATTCTTGAGAATATCAAATTGATTCCGGGCGCCTTTATGGCGCCTTTTTTCTTAGTGCTGAGCGGACAATACCACCAGTGTTCCCACCCGTTCATGTTGACGCTCAATGGGTAGCAACAACTGCTTTTCAAGCCAGACTGGTGCATTGGCCATGGCGAGGGGTAGTTCCAGATCCAGTGCTGGTAGTCGACACTGCGGACTCAATACCAGATCTGCGCCCAGTAGCTTCAGCGTCTGGTGAGCATGTTGATTTGCGCGCACTAGTCTCCCTCGGCGGTCGAAGGCCAGAAGGCCTTCCGTTTTCCAGCCCATGAACATGGTTCGTGTCGCTTCAATGACCTCCTGGCGAGAGCGGAAATAATCCTTGGCCAGGTTGGATTCAATCAATCTGGCTGCCATGATGGCAAAATCCAGCGCATTGCTTTGGTAGGTCTCTGTGAGTCCTGATAAGTCAACTGCCCCGAGCACTCTCCCGTCGTGAGGATCGCGGATCACATCCGCTGAGCAGGTCCAGTGTTTGATGCCGGCACAGAAATGTTCTGCTCCGTAGAGTTGGACTGGCTCCGCCGCTGCCAATGCGGTACCGATAGCATTGGTGCCTGCGGTTTTTTCATCCCAGACCCCACCTTCTACAAGGTTGATATCGGTGGCTTGACTGAGGACTCGTTCATCCGCTTTGACATCCAGAATCAACCCTTCCGCATCAGCCAGCAGGATCAGACTGTCCGTGCGAAATAAGATCTGTGATGCCCGCTGCATGATTGGATTTGCAGCTTTGAGTAAATCTGCCTGGAGAACGCGGCGTTGTTCCAGTTGATCCGAGTCCGAAATGATCGGTGCATATTGCAGTTCGGGGTCAATCTGGGATTGGTAACACCGACGCCAGGAATCACCTACCACTGGCCGGATAAAGTCCCCCGGGTATTCTTCGTCCACGAGAAACTTTTCCCAAGCGGCCAGCAGCTTGTTATGTTGATGAGGATTGCTGAGCATCTGGGTGCGGTCGCGTAATTGCGCGGTAGCCAGCGCAGCCTGTTCGCGCGTGTAAAAGTGGCCACGTTGAACAAAGCCGGAAATGATGCCGGGGCGGACAGCCGCGACCTTGCCGTCTATGTGACGCGTCAAGACTACATCATCGGGTAGCCCATCCATCACATGCATGGGAGCTTCATGGCCATTGGCAAATTGGGAAGCGTAAGACGTACCTGTTTCCATATCGTAGAAAGCTGGCTTGAAACCGTATGCACGATTTTCTTCACTGATGCCGCCTTTTCCCCGGTAAAAATCGTTCTCCTCTTGAAGTCCTTCAAGAGTAAGAGCACCCCTTATAGGGGGCGTGCTTTCCACCGTGTCGGGTTTCTTCGTGGGCATTGAGATCTCCGGTCTTATATCGTCTCTATTATGTCACCGGCAACACGTATCTGCATTGACTAACCAGTGTACTACAGCTTTGCCCCATTGCTAAAAGTATAGACACTCAAATTCCGAGTAAGTGACGGAAAGTTATTGTTTTTTGGGGTCGAAGACCTTTTGGCAAATGCCTCGCGAGCGCGGATGAGCGGTATCGATCAGTTATGTATTGGGAAAGTCCACGCGATTTTTGTGTTTGAGGCTGTTTCTTGCCTTAAACAGTGTTAATCGATACCTTAAACGGCGAACTTTTCCCTCTTGGTGTTTATGACGTTCACTTCCGATTATCTGGCCTCTTTTAGCACCAATTTGCACCGCGCTCGTCGTTGTTATGTCGGGTACAGCGGAGGCCTGGACTCACATGTACTACTCCATGCGCTGGTGACATTTCTTGGCCCGCAGGTTGTGAGCGCCATTCATGTCAATCATCAATTGTCTCTCAATGCGGATCGATGGCAACAACATTGTGAGGAGCGTTGTTTCGATTTGGGTGTTGAGCTGCTCGTGGAAAAAGTGATGGTTAAGTCCGAGGGGCAGGGGCTGGAAGATGCCGCTCGGGCAGCCCGTTATGCCGTGTTCGCAAAATACCTTGATCCATCATCATTGCTGCTGCTGGCCCATCATGCTGATGATCAAGTAGAAACAGTGCTCTACCGCTTGTTGCGCGGGAGCGGACCTCGTGGTCTGGCCGGTATGCCTATTAGTCGAGCACTCGGTTCAGGTGAATTGCTGCGTCCCTTGTTGAATGTTACTCGCGGAGAATTACAGGCCTATGCTGAGCAACATGAATTGGTTTGGGTGGACGATGAGAGTAATGATGAAACAATATTTGACCGAAATTTCATTCGCCATCATTTAGTTCCTCCGATGGCCAAACGCTGGCCTGATTACGCCAGCAGAATTGCTCACAGTGCCTCACTCTGTAGAGATAATGACGAACTGGTGGCGATGCTTGCAGCGCAAGACTTGATTGCCGTCCATGAACGTCCTGAGCGCCTGGGTTGGAGTGTGAGTGGGAATGCACTGCAGAATCTGGATAATCTGCGTCGGGCCAATCTGTTAAGGCACTGGTCCGGCCAACACCAACTTCCACTACCGGGACACCGGGCTGTGGACGCCATTCTGCATGAATTGTTACCTGCCAGAGAAGATGCTGAGCCATTGGTGAGCTGGGCTGGTGTTCAGATGCGCCGATTTCAGCGACGCTTGTATCTATTGCCGCTGGGTGCTGACTTTCCTGGGGAAATTGCTGCGACGATTTCCTGGCAGCCTCTCGATTGTCTGGTTCTGCCGGACAACAGTCGACTGGAGGTTAGTATTGTGCCGGGTAGGGGGTTGGTGATTCCAGATAATGCAGCGGTGGAAATCCGGTATCGACAAGGAGGAGAGCGCTGTAAACCCCAAGGTCGGAGTGGCTCCAATACCCTGAAAAAGTTGTTTTTGGAATATGGCTTAGAGCCTTGGTTGCGTAACCGCGTACCCTTGATTTACGTGGATGGTGTATTGGCCGCTGTGGCCGATTTGTGGGTTTGTGAAGGTTTTTCGGCTTTGCCAGAGCAGTCCGGGGCAGTCATTGAGTGGTCATTTCCCGAGTAATTCACATTGAGCGAACAGAGGCTTTCTGGTAGTCTGACGTCCCATCTTGAAGTGGATGGGCGCTGGTCTGAAGTAATCCTAACCCATAGCCACATTTTAGTTATTTATCAAAAACATACCTGATTTCAGGTGTGGGTTCGGCATTTTTTCAAAGTTGTTTTCAATGTGTGCGGAAGGGTCTAGATGACACGTTATATTTTTGTTACGGGCGGTGTAGTATCTTCTCTGGGGAAGGGTATCGCTTCGGCATCACTGGGTTCCATTCTTGAGTCCCATGGATTGAGTGTCACCATCCTCAAACTGGATCCTTATCTAAACGTTGATCCAGGCACCATGAGTCCTTTTCAGCATGGTGAAGTTTTTGTGACAGAAGACGGGGCTGAAACGGATCTCGATCTTGGCCATTACGAGCGCTTCCTCTCGTCCAAGATGACCAAGCTCAATAATTTCACCAGCGGCAAGATTTACGAAACCATTTTGCGCAAAGAGCGCCGTGGCGATTATCTGGGTGGTACCGTGCAGGTCATCCCCCATGTAACCGATGAAATCAAACGTCGGGTACTGGCCGGTGGCGGTGGTTACGATGTGGCCATCGTGGAAATCGGTGGTACGGTGGGTGACATCGAATCCCAGCCCTTTCTGGAAGCGGTGCGCCAGCTGAAGCTGGAGCTGGGTTCCAGTCGCTCCATTCTTATACATTTGACCCTGGTGCCCTACATTGCCACCGCGGGCGAGACCAAAACCAAACCGACCCAGCATTCGGTCAAGGAATTGCGCTCTATCGGCCTAATGCCGGATATCCTGCTGTGCCGTTCCGAAGTGGAACTGGACGAGGGGCAGCGTAAGAAAATTGCCCTGTTTACCAACGTTGAAGAGCGTGCTGTGGTGCCGTTGCTCGACGCCCGCACCATCTACGCCATTCCCCGGGATCTGCAGAAGCGTGAGCTCGACAAGATCGTCATGGAAAAACTCCACCTCGATTACAGCGAGGTGGACCTCAGCGCCTGGGATTGGGTGGTTGATAACCAGCTTAATCCTCAGCATCAGGTCACCATTGCCATGGTGGGCAAGTACATGGAACTGCTGGATGCGTACAAGTCACTCAATGAGGCATTGATTCATGCCGGCATCCGCAACCAGACCAAAGTCAATGTGCGCTATATTGACTCTGAAGATCTGGATACGGACATGTCTCTATTGACCGGTGTCAACGCCATTCTGGTGCCCGGCGGTTTCGGCGTGCGCGGTGTGGAGGGCAAGATCAAGGCCGTTAACTATGCCCGCACCAATAATATTCCCTACCTGGGTATTTGTCTGGGGATGCAAGTGGCGATGATTGAGTTTGCACGCAATGTTTGTGGCATGGAGGGTGCCAATAGCACTGAGTTTGATCAAGCCACACCATTTCCGGTGATCGGATTGATTACCGAATGGGTCGATATTGACGGCAGTGTTGAAACTCGCTCTGAGCATTCTGATCTTGGTGGAACCATGCGATTGGGTGCTCAGAACAGCTACCTTGTCGACGGCACCATGGCACATGAAATCTATGGCTCTGATGTTATTCTCGAACGCCACCGACACCGCTACGAAGTGAACAACAAATATGTTCCCCAGCTGCAACAGGCGGGTATGAGTGTCGGGGGGTGGTCTGAAAGTAAAACACTTGTGGAGACCATCGAAATTCCAGGACACCCTTGGTTTTTCGCGTGTCAGTTCCACCCGGAATTTACATCCACTCCTCGCAATGGCCATCCGTTGTTTAGCAGTTTTGTTAAGGCGGCGCTGCAACACGCTGGAGAGATTTGATTTATGGCATCGTCCAGCGTGACTATTGACGTCAATGGTATTGATGTAGCCAATGATCGCCCCTTTGTCCTGTTTGGTGGCATGAACGTACTGGAATCTCGCGATCTTGCTATGCAGGTGGCTGAACACTATGTGAATGTGACCAGCCGGTTGGGCATTCCTTATGTGTTCAAGGCGTCCTTTGATAAAGCGAACCGTTCCTCCATCCATTCCTATCGTGGCCCGGGCATGGACACTGGTTTAAAAATTTTCGAGGAAATCAAAAGTACTTTTGGTGTGCCGGTTATTACGGATGTCCATGAAGTACATCAGGCTAGGCCAGTGGCCGAGGTTTGCGACATTATTCAGTTACCGGCGTTCCTCGCCCGTCAGACTGATCTGGTCAAGGCGATGGCGGAGACCGGTGCTGTTATCAATGTGAAGAAACCGCAATTTCTCAGTCCGTCACAGATGGGCAATATTGTCGATAAGTTCCGCGAGTGCGGGAATGGCAAGATCATGCTTTGTGAACGCGGCGCCACGTTTGGTTACGACAACCTGGTGGTAGATATGCTTGGGTTTCGTACCATGAAAGAAATTAGCGGCGGCTTGCCATTAATTTTCGATGTGACCCATGCCCTGCAGTGTCGTGATCCGATGGGTGCTGCTTCAGGTGGGCGACGCCATCAGGTGGCAGAATTGGCCCGAGCTGGTATGGCCGTCGGACTTGCGGGTCTTTTCCTGGAGGCTCACCCTGATCCTGATAGGGCGAAATGCGACGGCCCCAGTGCCCTGCCGCTGGATGTGCTGGAGCCATTTCTGGCGCAGGTCAAAGCGATTGACGATCTGATCAAGTCCCAGTCGGAGTTAGAAATTCGCTAGGTTTGGGTAACCATTTTATTAAATGCAGCAGCCGTGGCAGATCGCAGCGGTGAAAGTTTGATGGAGAACTAGATGACTAAAATTACCGACATCCGTGCCTATGAAGTACTGGATTCCCGGGGTAACCCCACTGTCGAAGCAGATGTGATTCTGGAAGATGGCAGCATTGGCACAGCCTGTGCGCCGTCTGGTGCTTCCACGGGTTCCCGTGAGGCGCTCGAATTACGCGATGGCGACAAATCTCGCTATTTGGGCAAGGGTGTACTGAAGGCGGTTGAAAACATCAATACTGATATCCGTTCTCTGTTGTTGGGCAAGGATGTGGCTGATCAACGTGAACTGGATCGCTTGATGATTGAAGCGGATGGCACCGAGAACAAATCCAAGTTTGGCGCCAATGCCATCCTGGCTGTTTCTCTGGCGGCGGCCAAAGCGGCGGCAATTTCCCGTGGCATACCGCTCTACGCGCATATTGCTGATATCAACGGTACTCTAGGCCGCTACAGTATGCCGGTGCCGATGATGAACATCCTGAATGGCGGTGAACATGCTGACAATAATGTTGATATTCAGGAGTTTATGGTCCAGCCGGTGTCTGCTAAGTCCTTTGCCGAAGCGTTGCGTATGGGTGCGGAAATTTTTCACTCCCTGAAGAAAGTTCTGAGCAGCAAAGGACTCAACACGGCTGTAGGTGATGAGGGCGGCTTTGCCCCTAATCTGTCTTCCAATGCCGAAGCATTGGCTGTGATTAAGGAAGCTGTTGAGGCTGCTGGTTACACACTGGGTGAAGATGTCACCCTGGCGCTGGATTGCGCGTCTTCCGAATTCTACAAAGATGGCCAATACAATCTGGCCGGAGAAGGAAAAATTTATAGTTCTGAAGGTTTCAGTGATTTTTTGGCAGAGCTGTGTGATCAGTATCCCATCATTTCTATTGAGGACGGTCAGGATGAGTCCGACTGGGATGGTTGGAAGTACCAGACAGAAAAACTCGGGCATCTTGTTCAGTTGGTGGGGGATGATCTGTTTGTCACGAATACCAAAATCCTCAAGAAGGGGATTGAGATGGGTGTGGCCAATTCCATCCTGATCAAGTTCAATCAGATCGGTACCCTGTCAGAAACCCTTGATGCCATCAAGATGGCCAAGGATGCTGGTTACTCTGCGGTGATTTCGCATCGCTCTGGGGAAACGGAAGATACCACTATTGCTGATTTGGCAGTGGCTACTGCTGCGGGTCAGATCAAAACAGGTTCTTTGTGCCGTTCCGATCGGGTTGCCAAGTACAACCGTTTGTTGCGTATTGAAGCGGAGCTTGGTGGTCTGGCACCCTACCGTGGCAGGGCAGAGTTCAAGTCCTGATAAGGGACATTTATTGTTACAGCAGGGGCGACCATTGGTCGCCCTTGGCGTATATGCTGTTTGTTGTCTTATGTTCTTCTGACGGCGATTATTGAGTTCTGTAGAATCCTCCCATGCGCTGGTTGCTGATCGTTCTTTCGTTGTTGCTTATTCTTCTCCAGTACCAACTCTGGTTGGGGGAGGGCGGCCTGGCGAAAAAGCTGACACTGGAGCGAGAAGTCACCGAACAGCAACAACAGAATGAAGTCTTAGAGCAGCGTAACCAGATTTTGGTTAGCGAAGTGGTGGACCTTAAAGAAGGTCAAGAAAGCATTGAAGAGCGTGCCAGAAAGGACCTGGGTATGATCAAGGAAGGTGAAACCTTTTACATGGTCGTGGAGCCTGAGGACCAATGAGCGACATCTTGTGTTTTCTGCGTCTGCACACACTGATTCATGTGATGTGTCTGTGGGGTATTTTCGATGGTGGATAGTTGGATTATTGTTCCCGCAGCTGGCACCGGTCGTCGTTTTGGCGGAATGATTCCCAAGCAGTATCAGTCCCTCGCCGGCAAGACAGTGATTGAACACACCCTAGAACGTTTGCTGTCGGTCAACGAAGCCATCGTGGTGGTAGCAGTGCATCCGGAAGACACCCATTGGCCACGTCTGCCTGTCTTCGATCACCCGCGAATCCGCACGGTCCATGGCGGAAAAGAGCGTGCAGATTCAGTGCGTCTAGCACTTGAATGTTTGTCACGGGAAGCTCACGCGGATGATTGGGTGCTGGTCCACGATGTGGCCAGACCCTGTGTCAGGGCATTGGAGATTCGTCACCTGATCAGTGCGTTGGGGCATCACAAGGTAGGCGGTGTCTTGGCGGTACCTATCAGCGATACCGTCAAACGGGTGGACAACGGAGCGAATATCGCTGCGACGGAAGACCGCTCACGTCTATGGTTGGCCCAGACACCACAAATGTTCCGCTATGGCCTGTTGAGCTGGAGCCTGAAAATGGCTGCCCGCCAGCAATGGCTGCCGACCGATGAATCGGCCGCTGTGGAGCGGTTGGGGCATGTGCCTCAGGTGATAGAAGGGAGCC
The DNA here is from genome assembly GCA_947259505.1 of uncultured Porticoccus sp. Taxonomy (GTDB): domain Bacteria; phylum Pseudomonadota; class Gammaproteobacteria; order Pseudomonadales; family Porticoccaceae; genus Porticoccus. Next base: position 122,849 of record CAMYLT010000005.1, read on the forward strand.
GTGACAATATTAAAATTACTCGTCGTGAGGATTTGGTTATTGCCGAAGCAATCCTCCGTTACCAGCACGAAGCAGAAACTGGCCATGGCCAAATCGGGTATCAACCCACAGGTAAAATGTGATGAGAATTGGTCAAGGTTACGATGTGCATGCCTTTGGTGAAGGAGAGCACATCACTCTTGGCGGAGTGAAAATTCCCTATGCTCGGGGGCTGGTGGCACACTCTGACGGTGACGTGCTGATCCATGCCCTTTGCGATGCCTTGTTGGGCGCTGCGGCGTTGGGGGATATAGGTCGCCACTTTCCGGATACCGACGCCGCCTACAAAGATGTGGATAGCCGGTGTTTGCTACGACAGGTTAAAGCCTTACTTGACGGCAAAGGTTACCGCTTGGTGAATGCCGATATCACTGTCATTGCACAAGCGCCAAAAATGTCACCCTATATTGAAAAAATGCAGATAAACCTCGCAGAGGATCTAGCCTGTGACATTGGACAACTCAATATTAAGGCAACCACGACCGAGAAACTCGGCTTCGAGGGGCGGGGTGAAGGGATTGCCTGTCAGTCAGCGGTATTGCTGGAGTTGAGGCGCTAGTCTGTTGCGGTGCATATCCGCTCCAGGCATCCGAGGACATTACTCATTACCTGGTTAACCTGGTCGAACCGATCGGATTTTTCCAGTATCTGTTGCGCACTCTGCACGTACAGACTGCCATCCAGTTCATCTGCACAATGAGTGGTTAAATCCCGGGCAGACTGATAAGTGGTTTCAAGGTGAAACTGGAAGCCGACGACGCGATGGTTATAGATGAATCCCTGGTTTTTACAGGCGTCACTGCTGGCCAGGGGCAAGGCTCCGGCTGGTATGGAAAAGGTATCGCCATGCCAGTGAAATACCTCTGATCCAGCTTGGAGGGCCTTTCCAATGGTGGTGTTTTTGGCCTGCTCGGAAATAGTCAGGGGAAACCAGCCGATTTCTCTGTGCGGATTTTTCGTGACAGGTGCACCTAATACGTCGGCAATCAGTTGTGCACCAAGGCAAATGCCCAATACCGTTTTGTCCTCTTCGATGGCACGGCCAATAAAGGCCTTTTCTTCAGACAGCCATGAATACTGTCCTTCATCGCTGACCCCCATCGGGCCACCCATGACGATTAGCCAATCGATGTTATCTAACGCCGGTAACGATTCGTTTCGGTATAGATGGGTTGCGCTAATGTTGTAGCCGCGCTGCTGGAACCAGCGTTCCATGCTGCCGAGCCCTTCGAATGGAACATGTTGTAGGTAGTGAATGTGCATAACAACGCCTAAATGATGGGATGCGTACCGTGCTGCTTTCCGTTTCACGGCAGTGTCCGTAAACTTGCGCGCCTTGGCAAATCCTAAGGAATTTATGAACAGCAGGCAATTTACTCTCGATTTTCCCCTTGCGCTGGGCGAGCCAGCCGGTAGTGCTTTATTTCGTCAACATCCAGAAGACTTTCAGGTGACTGAGCGACTTGGTTTTGAGCTGTCTGGTGAAGGCGAACATCTTTGTCTTTACGTGGAAAAACGTGGCCAGAATACCCGCTGGGTAGCTGGCATGTTGGCGGCTCATTTCGGTGTTGATGAAATGGCCGTAAGTTATTGTGGTATGAAGGATCGCCATGCGGTGACGCGACAATGGTTTAGTGTTCACCTTCCCGGCACTCAGGAGGACCCTGCTGCCAGCGAAGCAGAATTGCCCGGTTGCAGAATCCTGACTATGACGCGACATCATAAAAAATTGCGCAGGGGTATGCATGCCGACAATCATTTTGTGATCCGTCTGCGACAAATTGAGGGTGAAGTGCGAGCCATTGAACAGCGCCTTGTGGATATCGCTGCTCAAGGTGTCCCCAATTATTTCGGTGAGCAACGATTCGGCCGGGAGGGAGGCAATTTGCTGGAGGCGGATCGGCAACTCCAGTCCAGGGCTGCCGAGAGTCAACAGAGAAGGCGCAAATCCCGTCAGCCTGCCAGCAGGGGTGGGATGTATCTGTCCGCTGCCCGCGCCTATCTGTTTAATCTGGTGCTGGCGGAGCGTGTTCGCCAAGGAAACTGGAACCTGTCGATGGAAGGTGAGGCTGGTCCCAGTGGGCCGATGTGGGGGCGGGGTAGAAGCCAGGCTCCTGAACAGGTTAGGGAGCTGGAGTCTCTGGTGCTGCAACCGTGGCAGGATTGGTGTCATGGCATGGAGTTCAGTGGCCTGTCCCAAGAACGTAGACCGCTGTTGCTCATGCCTGGTGACTTTAGCTGGACGTGGCTGAATGAAGCAGGCATGGATCAAACTGATCTGGAATTGTCGTTTTCATTGCCGACCGGGTGTTTTGCCACTGCGCTATTGCGGGAAGTGGCTAAGCTACAGCAACCGTGGCTCGTGGCGGAATGAAGGGGCTGTGGTATAGTTCGTTTTTCGGTTGACAGTGGGGGTCTGCAAGGGTGAATTCGATTGAGCTTGGTGGTATTGGTATGACCTCCCAGCGAACCCGTGAACGTCTCATCCAACGTCTTAAAGACCAGGGTATTAGCAGTCAGCGAGTGCTGGATGTGATGCGGGTGACCCCCCGTCATCTGTTTCTGGATGAAGCCCTTTCCCATCGGGCCTATGAAGATACCGCGCTTCCGATTGGCTACGGCCAGACACTTTCCCAGCCTTATATCGTCGCGCTGATGACAGAGATATTGTTGTCGCAGGGACCTCGCAAGAAAGTACTCGAAATCGGTTCCGGTTCCGGCTATCAGTCTGCCATCCTGGCGCAACTGGTGGGTCAGGTGTACAGCGTTGAGCGAATCAAGCCTTTGATCGATAAGTCACGGGAGCGTTTGCGGTTATTGGGCTTGCGAAATGTGCGGTTTTCCCACAGTGATGGTGGCTTTGGTTTGCCGGACAGTGCGCCCTATGATGGTATTCTCAGCGCTGCAGCGCCTAATGAGGTGCCTGAGGAATTGCTCCACCAGTTGGCTCCGGACGGTATTCTGGTAATTCCCGTGGGGCCTGGAGATGTTCAGGAATTGCGTGTCATTACCCGTCAGGGTGATAGTTACAACTTTGAAGAGCACGTGGCTGAACAGGTGCGGTTTGTCCCCTTGCTCAGTGGCGTTACTCGTTAATTGCGCAGCGGTTGCTTCATGGATGTTGTAAAACGCTGGCTGTTGTTATTTCTCAAGGGTGTGGCAATGGGCGCCGCAGATGTGGTGCCAGGCGTTTCCGGGGGAACAATTGCGTTCATCAGTGGCATCTATGAGGAACTACTGGATTCCATACGCTCCATCAATATACGCTCTTTAAAACTGTTGATAAGCCACGGCCCGCGTGTCTTCTGGCGGGTCATCAACGGCAATTTCCTGTTAGTGTTGTTTTCCGGCATCTTGTTGAGCATCGCCTCGCTAGCCAAGCTGGTCAGTCTGCTGCTGCTGTCTCAGCCAATTTTGATCTGGTCTTTCTTTTTTGGCTTGATTGTCGCGTCCATCATTTACATTTTTCGTCAGCTGCCACATTTGCGTTGGCAGGAGTGGCTGGCTCTGGGTATTGGTACTTCTATCGCATTGGCCATTTCCTTTGCCTCACCCGCCCAAGGTTCCGAGGGTTTACTTGCGGTGTATCTGTCAGGAGTTGTTGCTATCTGTGCCATGATACTGCCGGGTGTCTCCGGTAGTTTTATTCTTCTGTTGCTGGGGATGTATCCGGTGATTATTGAAGCGGTGGGTGAGTTCCACTGGCAATTGTTGCTAATGTTTCTTCTCGGCTGCGCATCAGGGTTGATGATGTTTGCACGCTTTCTGTCCTGGCTGCTGCACCGCTATCACTCCGTGACGATTGCCCTGCTCACGGGCTTTTTGGTGGGGTCATTATTGATTGTATGGCCTTGGCGCGAAACCTTGGAGGTGATGATTGACAGCCATGGCCGCGAAGTCGTGTTGTCTTCCCGATTGTTACTGCCAGCTGAATTTGGTCGTGTTACGGGGCTTGATCCCCGGACGTTGCTGGCGACCAGCTGTATGGCGATTGGCTTGATTCTAGTGCTTGGTCTGGAATATCTTGGCGGGCAGCGCCGGAAACTCTGACGACAGGGGTAACGCGGGAAGGGGAGTGACTTTTTGTCAGAACAGCTATGCCGGGGATGCGTATTGCGATGGGTTGTCCTGTGCGTCGGGCTGACATTTCTCGCTGCATGCCAAAGTCCACCACCTGCACCTATCGACCAACGACCTCCACCACCGAGTGAAAAAATTAATTATCATATCGTTTCTCGTGGTGAAACCCTGTTTGCTATTGCTTGGCGCTACGAAAAGGACGTGGATAAGTTGGCCCGAGCCAACCGGCTGACTCGGCCTTACACCATTTTTAGTGGCCAGCGTCTTACCCTGGATACCACCTATCTTCCAACAGTACACAGAACGGCTACATCTGTAGTCAGTCCGCCTGTGGTTAGCCGACCTGCCAAGCCGGCCGTTCAGTCCCCAGTCAAAGTAACCAAACCGCCCCCAAAATCGACGGCATCGTTGCCGTCAAATTGGCACTGGCAATGGCCGTCAGAAGGTAGGGTAACCAAAACCTATAACAGCGATCAGCTGTTCAAGGGTGTGGATATTGAAAGCCATCCGGGGCAACCGGTGGTCGCTGCAGCGCCAGGGGTTGTTGTCTATGCCGGCGACGGCCTGAGGGGTTATGGGCAATTAATTATTATCAAACACAGCGAGGTTTACCTCAGTGCCTACGCGCATTGCCGCAAGATTTTTGTCCGCGAGGGTCAGATGTTGAAGGGAGGCGAAAAGGTAGCCGAGGTGGGCGGTGATCCAGCGAATACCAAAAGGCTGTACTTTGAAATACGCAAGGATGGCAAGCCAACAAATCCCTTGAGCATACTGCCGCGGCGTTAAGCGACAAGCAGGTATGGCAGCTCTGCTCTTGTGCTTCGTGCGGCAGTAGCAATGCTTACATAGGGAAAAATTTGGTGTTACATTGCTAATGGTATTGGTGCAAAAATAAGCTCGAACATGTTGCTCCCTCACGGTTGATGTTTCTGTTTGTAGATATGGAAGGACCTCTATGTCAGATGATGCCGACGACTTTGACAATAATGATAATGATGAACAACTTCAGTTAGCAGCCGAGGATGCATCCGCGGAGATTGAGGAACCTGAAGAGTCTATAAAAGAGTCAAAACAGGAGAAAGTGCTTGATGCTGCCAGCCTCTATTTGAAAGAGATTGGTTATGCGCCACTGCTTACTGCTGAAGAAGAGGTTTTCTTCGCCCGTAAAATTCAGAAGGGTGATGAGGCCGCACGTAAGCGGATGATCGAAAGTAACTTGCGATTGGTAGTTAAGATAGCCCGTCGTTATGTGAATCGAGGCCTTTCCCTGCTGGATTTAATCGAAGAAGGTAATCTTGGCCTGATGCGGGCGGTGGAAAAATTTGACCCCGAACTGGGCTACCGGTTTTCCACCTATGCTACCTGGTGGATAAGGCAGTCTGTGGAACGTGCGCTGATGAATCAGACTCGTACTATCCGCCTGCCAATCCATGTGGTGAAAGAACTCAATATCTACCTCAAAGCTTCTCGACGTCTTGCCCAAGAGCTGGATCACGATCCAACCGCTGAAGAAATCGCTTTATCTTTGGATAAAACGGTCTCTGATGTATCCCGCATGCTGCGCCTCAACGAGAGAGTGAGCTCTGTGGATGTTCCGATGGGCAAGGATGGCGACCGCATGCTAGTAGATACGCTGGTGGATGAACACCCCAATGATCCTGAGGAGTTGGTTGAGGACGCGGATATGAACGCCGCAGTGGAGGACTGGTTGTCTGAGCTTACCGACAAACAGCAGGAGGTAATAGCCCGCCGTTTTGGGCTACATGGCCATGATGTCGCCACCCTGGAAGAGGTGGGGCGGGAGATTGACCTGACTCGGGAACGCGTTCGGCAGATTCAAGTTGAGGCGTTGCGTCGACTCAGGGCCATCTTGAAGAAACAGGGCTTGGATGGCCATATTCTGTTCGACGAAAGTTGACCGACTAGCTGCTGGCCTTTTCTATAAAACCAAGGTGTTTTTGTACCACCTGGAGGGTGGGTTTGAACAGTTTTGGGGTGGCGCAGACAATGTTTCCGCTGTCCATGTAGTCTTCCCCGCCACTGAAGTCACTGACAAGCCCGCCAGCTTCTTTTACTAGCAGCACCCCGGCAGCAATATCCCAAGGTTTCAGGTTCATTTCCCAGAAGGCATCAAAACGACCGGCAGCCATATAGGCGAGGTCTAGTGATGCAACGCCCAGGCGGCGAATGCCTGACGACTGTTTCGCCAGGTCTGTCAGGCATGACAGATAAGGTTCCATGTGCTCGATTGAGGGGCTGTTAAAGGGGATGCCTGTGGCGATGACAGCACCGGGTAGCCCTATATGGCCAGAGACGCGTATACGGTGGCCGTTGAGATAGGCACCACGCCCGCGACTGGCAGTAAACTCTTCTCGACGCATTGGGTCGAACACCACTGCATGCTCTAATCTGCCTTTGAAGCGGCAGCCGATGGATACAGCAAAGTGTGGGATACCATGGATGAAATTGGTCGTGCCATCCAGCGGGTCAATGATCCACTGGTAGTCGTTATTTTCCCCTTCAAGGAGACCGGACTCCTCGCCGATGATCGTGTGATCAGGATAAGCTTTGCGTAGGTGGTAGATGATTTCCTTCTCAGCGGCGCGGTCGGTTTCTGTCACGAAATCGTTGCGACCTTTTTCATCTACCTTGATCAGGTCACTTCGCTCAGTGGCTCGAGCAATCATTTCCCCGGCTTTGCGGGCGGCACGAAGTGCGATATTGACCATTGGTTCCATTGCGAGTTGTTCCACTGTGGCGAAAGCGCGGCATTGTAGCAGAGTGGGGGAGTTTGATGGGAGTGGAAAACCATGATTTCAGCTGTTCTTCCTGATAGAATTCGGGCCCTTTAAAGCACTGGTTAATGGCCCCCATATTAGTCCGAGGTGGCCATTTGAGCTTTTTCCACAAGCTTCTGCTTTGTGCGTGTGTGTTGGGCAGCATGTGATCCCAGCCCGTCGCCAATCTGATACGTGAGAACGTCGTGTTTGAAAACATTCGTATAGTACTAGTCAACACTTCCCACCCGGGCAATATCGGTGGGGCTGCACGAGCCATAAAGAATATGGGGCTGTCTCGTCTTTACCTGGTTTCTCCCAAGGAGTATCCCGCTGACCGCGCTGTCTGGCGAGCGGCTAACGCATTGGATGTGCTTGATAATGCGGTGGTGGTTGAGACCCTGGATGAAGCGATTGGTGGATGTGCTTTGGTGGTGGGTACAAGCGCCAGGGATCGTCGTATTCCTTGGCCGCTATTAAATCCTCGTGAATGTGGTGAGCGTGTCTGGCAGGAATCCGCCAGTCATGACGTGGCGATTATATTTGGACGCGAGGATCGCGGGCTGACTAACGATGAGCTGCACAAATGTACCTATCATGTACATATCCCCTCCAATCCTGAGTACAGCTCACTGAACTTGGCGGCTGCTGTGCAAGTGCTTTGCTATGAAGTTCGTATGGCCTCATTGGTTGATGCCGAAGGACTGATTCCAGCCTTGACGGAATGGGATGTCCCTCCAGCCCGTGCAGAGGACCTTGAAATGTATTTTCAGCATCTGGAGCAGGCCTTGGTGGATATCGGTTTTCATGATCGAGATAATCCACGTCAGACCATGGCCAGATTGAGGCGTTTATACAGCCGTATCCGCTTGGACGAAATGGAGCTATCTATTTTGCGTGGTGTTCTAACGGCTATTCAGAATTTTGCTTTCAAGATGAAGAAGCTTACTGGTTCGTCGGAAAACAAGTGACCGAAGCCGGTTAAAACCTACTAAATAAGTATGTTATTTACTTGACTAAAATGGTTGGTCTTTGCATAATACCTTCGAGTTTTTTGATTAATAAAACACGGTGAGAGTAACGTTATGCGCCTGACAACTCGAGGTCGTTATGCGGTCACAGCCATGCTGGACTTGGCGCTTCATGGTGCCGATGGGCCGATTAGCCTGGCCGATATATCCCAGCGCCAAGAGATATCTCTGTCCTATTTGGAGCAATTGTTTGCCAAGTTGCGTCAGAACGAGTTGGTGAGCAGTGTGCGTGGGCCCGGTGGTGGTTATCGTCTGGCCCGCTCGGGCGAATCTATCAACGTTGCTGAAATCATTGATGCAGTTAATGAATCCATCGATGCGACCAGTTGTAGTGGCAAGGGAAACTGTCAGAGCGGTGGTGTGTGTCTTACCCATCACCTGTGGGATGACCTTAGCCAGCAGATTCACCGTTTTCTCAGTGGCATTTCGTTGGACAGTCTGGTGCATCAACAGGAAGTGCGTCTGGTGGTTTTGCGCCAGGCCGAAGAAAGTGAAATTAGTTAGACATTGAAGAGATTGACTAGGAGTAACTGAATGAAACTGCCGATTTATCTGGACTATTCTGCAACGACCCCTGTTGATCCCCGGGTCGCTGCCAAAATGGCGGAATGTCTGACAACAGATGGCAATTTCGGTAATCCCGCATCCCGTTCACACGTTTTTGGTTGGCGTGCTGAAGCGGCTGCGGAAGACGCCCGCGAGCAAGTAGCTGCACTTCTGAATGCTGATCCCCGAGAAATTGTTTGGACATCAGGTGCCACTGAAGCAGATAACCTGGCAATCAAGGGCTGCGCGCACTTCAACCAGAAGAAAGGCCAACACATTATAACCTCAAAAATCGAGCACAAAGCAGTGCTGGATACTTGCCGCCAGTTGGAGCGGGAGGGCTTTGAGGTGACCTATTTGGTCCCGGATACTGATGGTTTAATTCAGCCCCAAGCCGTTGCCGACGCCATTCGTGAGGACACCACACTGGTGTCTCTGATGCACGTCAACAACGAGATCGGCACCATTAATGACATCGCTGCCATTGGTGAAATCTGTCGCGACCGTAAAGTCTTTTTCCATGTGGATGCGGCCCAAAGTGCCGGCAAGGTCGAGATTGATCTGGATGTGATGAAGGTGGACATGATGTCGCTGTCAGCCCATAAAATTTATGGCCCGAAGGGCATCGGTGCGCTCTATGTGCGCCGTAAGCCCCGGGTGCGTATCGAGGCGCAGATGCATGGTGGTGGTCACGAGCGCGGTATGCGTTCCGGTACGCTGCCCACCCATCAGATTGTTGGCATGGGTGAAGCCTTCCGTATAGCTCGGGAGGAAATGGCAGAAGAGAATCAGCGGGTATTGGCACTGCGCAATCGTCTGTGGAGTGGTCTTTCCGACATGGAGGCGGTGCACCTCAACGGTTCCTTGACGCAGCGTGTAGCAGGCAATCTGAATGTCAGTTTCGCCTACGTTGAAGGTGAGTCGCTGATCATGGCACTGAAAGATCTGGCGGTATCGTCTGGTTCCGCCTGTACTTCAGCCAGCCTGGAACCTTCCTATGTGTTGAGGGCGTTGGGGCTGGACGATGAACTTGCACACAGTTCCATACGCTTCTCCATTGGCCGTTTTACCACTGCTGAGGAGATTGACTATGCCATTGCACGGGTGCATGAAGCGGTGACTAAGCTGCGTGAGTTGTCCCCGTTGTGGGATATGTACAAAGACGGCGTCGACATCAGTCAAGTCGAATGGGCCGCCCACTAAGGTTGAGGAATTGAGTTATGTCTTACAGTGAGAAAGTGCTCGAGCATTATGAACACCCCCGCAACGTCGGCAAGCTGGATGACAAGTCCAACAATGTCGGTACTGGAATGGTAGGAGCACCCGCCTGTGGCGATGTGATGCGCCTGCAAATTCAAGTCAATGATCAGGGAATTATTGAAGACGCCAAGTTCAAAACCTATGGCTGTGGCTCCGCCATTGCTTCCAGCTCACTACTGACCGAGTGGGTTAAAGGTAAAACATTGGAGCAGGCCTCCCAGATTAAGAATACCGAGATTGCCGAAGAGCTGGCACTGCCACCGGTGAAGATCCACTGTTCCGTGTTGGCGGAAGATGCAATTAAGGCTGCAGTTCGAGATGTTCGTCACAAGCGTGGTGAGCAGAGCGATTGAAACGAATACTGAACGAGACGAAATCAGGAGAGAAATAATGGCAATCACCATGACCCAAGCCGCCGAGCAGCATATTCTCAGGCATCTTGCGCATCGGGGACACGGTATTGGTATTCGCCTCGGTGTCAAAACAACAGGCTGTTCCGGTTTGTCCTATGTGCTCGAGTTCGTCGATGATAAGAACCCCGAGGATGAGGTGTTCAACTGCGGTGATGCCAAGTTGTTTATTGATCCAAAAAGCCTGGCCTACCTGAATGGCACTGAACTGGATTTTGTTAAAGAAGGCCTTAATGAGGGTTTCCAATTTAACAATCCTAACGTGAAGGAAGAGTGTGGCTGTGGCGAGAGTTTTCACATCTAACGCTTTGTGTCTGCAGGTCGAGCCTGCTTCTGGGTCAACCGCCCTTAGACGGAGCAGTTTTCCGTGGATATCACCAGTAATTATTTTGAAATATTCGGTTTGCCCATTGGTTATGAGGTCGATCTAGACCTGCTGGCAGAACGTTATCGTGGCCTTCAGCGCCAGTTTCATCCGGACAAATATGCGGATAAGCCTGCCCGTGAGCAGCGTCTCGCTGAGCAGTATGCCTCCATCCTCAATCAAGCCTACAGTGAATTAAAGTCACCTCTGCAACGAGCGCAGTATCTGCTTCACTTGAAGGGGGTTGATGCGGCTGGGGATGCGACAATTACTCGCGATCCATCCTTTTTGATGGAGCAAATGGCATTGCGGGAAGCACTCTCAGAGGTGCGGGATGCTGCTGATCCCTTTGAAGCCTTGGCGCAGATTGCTGATGATGCATCAGGTCATTACCTAGGGCTGCAAAAGCGATTCACGGGATATATGAAGTCAGATGAGATACAAGATGCGCTGGAAACAGTGGCTAAAATGCAGTTTTACAGCAAGCTCCTGAAAGAAGTAACGGCGCTTGAACATGAGTTAGACGAATGATGGGTGGTAAGTCCTAGTGGTTTTATTGCAGATCTCCGAGCCGGGCCAGTCACCGGAACCTCACCAGCGTCGCCGAGCAGTAGGAATTGACCTCGGAACAACTAATTCTCTGGTGGCCACGGTCAGAAGTGGTACGCCAGAAACGCTGCCGGACGATAAAGACTGTCATCTGTTGCCCTCAGTTGTTCACTATGCCGCCGATGGCACTGTTACGGTAGGTCATGACGCTCAGTCAAGGGCAACAGAAGATACGTTGAATACCCTTGCCTCAATCAAGCGTTTTATGGGTCGTGGCACGGCTGATGTGAAAATGCTGGGCAGTCAGTTGCCCTATGAGTTGGTTGCCGGCGACAGTGGAATGCCTAATTTTCGGACAGTTGCAGGTCATGTCAGCCCAGTTGCAGCGTCAGCTGAAATTTTGCGGGTGCTGGCTGACCGAGCCGAATCTGCACTTGATGGTCCTCTTGATGGCGCTGTTATCACTGTGCCTGCCTATTTTGACGAGGCTCAGCGTCAGGCCACCAAAGATGCTGCCACCCTGGCCGGGATTAAAGTATTGCGTTTGCTCAACGAGCCGACCGCAGCAGCAGTTGCCTATGGTCTGGACCAAGGCGGGGAGGGCATTATCGCCGTTTATGACCTGGGTGGTGGCACGTTTGATATATCCATTTTGCGATTGTCTCACGGGGTGTTTGAAGTGCTGGCAACGGGTGGTGATTCAGCACTGGGCGGGGATGATTTTGATCACGCCATCGCCGAGTGGTGTTGTGAGCAGGCAGGCCTGGGTACAAATTTAGATCCCGGACAACAGCGCCAATTGATGGCGGTTGCCCGCCAGGCTAAAGAGACACTGGCTGATCAAGTGGAGATTGGTATTACTGTTTCTGGCTGGCAGGGTCGGCTGGATAGGGAAACTCTGAACAGGCTTGCTGATCCGTTGATCGAGAAAACCCTGCGAGCTTGTAGGCGCACCCTTCGAGATGCTGAACTCACGCCCAAAGACATTAGCGCTGTGGTGATGGTGGGCGGGTCTACTCGCATGCTGCGCGTCAGAGAAGTTGTCGCCGAGACGTTCTCTCGTGAGCCCATGGTTGATATTGATCCGGACTGTGTTGTCGCGATAGGTGCGGCAATTCAGGCTGATGTGCTGGTGGGCAATAAACCCGGCGACGAAATGCTGCTGTTGGATGTCATTCCGCTGTCTTTGGGACTTGAAACCATGGGCGGCCTGATGGAAAAAATTATTCATCGCAATACCACTATTCCAGTTGCCAAGGCGCAGGATTTCACCACTTACAAGGATGGGCAGACAGCAATGGCCATCCACGTTTTACAGGGTGAGCGAGAATTGATTTCCGATTGTCGCTCCCTGGCACGTTTTGAACTGCGCGGAATTCCGCCGATGGTTGCCGGTGCGGCAAAAATTCGTGTCAAGTTTCAGGTGGATGCGGATGGTCTACTCAATGTGTCCGCAAAGGAGCTGAACAGTGGTGTGGAAGCGCATATTGAGGTGAAGCCATCTTATGGTCTGAACGATGAGGAAGTTACTCGAATGTTGCGGGAATCCTATACTCATGCGCGCGATGACATGCAATTGCGGGCCCTGAGAGAACAGCAGGTCGAGGCTGATCGTTTGTATGAAGACCTTAGTTCGGCTATGTCCCAAGACGGCCGGACATTGCTCAATGATAAAGAATACCACTGCCTGGAAGTGGCGTTGGCGGACCTCAAGCAGGTGCGCGATAGCACCAGCCATCGGGAAATTGCCCGGCACATCGAAATGGTCTCGAAAACCAGTGAGGAATTTGCTGCCAGGCGAATGAATGCCAGTATTAAAAAAGCTTTGGCAGGGCACAGCCTCGACGAGCTCGATAGGGACATTTGATATGCCCAAAATCGTCTTTCTGCCCCACGAAACTATTTGTCCGGAAGGGGCTGTGATTGAAGTAGAGTCGGGTGAGAGCATTTGTGAAGTGGCTCTGCGTAATGACATTGATATTGAGCATGCCTGTGAAATGTCCTGTGCCTGTACCACTTGCCATGTCTACATTCGTGAAGGGTTTGCTTCTCTCGAAGAGGCCGATGAGTTGGAGGAAGACTACCTGGATAAAGCTTGGGGAGTAGATCCTGATTCGCGCCTGAGTTGCCAGGCAGTTGTTGCCGATGAAGACCTGGTTGTTGAAATACCCAAATACACCATCAATATGGTGTCTGAAAAACATTGATCGGAATATGACCATGACTCTCAAATGGACCGATGTGTTGGATCTTGCGATTGAGTTATCAGAGACTCATCCGGATGTGGATCCCCATTACGTGAATTTTGTTGATTTGCGCAATTGGGTGCTGGCATTAGAGGATTTTGATGATGATCCACAACGATGTGGAGAAAAAATCCTCGAGGCTATCCAGATGGCATGGATTGAAGAACTCGATTAGAATAGTGCGCAGAATAAATGTTGGCTAAGGGGTATGGATGAGCTCTAAAGAAGAGCTTTATAAAGTGCTGGTTGAATCAGTACCCTACGGCACTCTTTTCTTTGCCTACGGCGTCTGCGTCGACGCCAACCAAAACGCCCTAAAACTACTTGGCTGTGACCTGAAGCAGCTGATAGGTGCATCCCTAGATAGTATTACCGGTGATGAATCCACTGCACTGGTAGACCTGAAGCTGCAACTCAAAAAAGCTCTACGGGATCGCCGTGAGCACATCAGTTGGACGTACCCCGGTGATGGCTATGATGGCCCGATTGACGTTGCGGTGGTATATGTCTCCGATGATGGCAAGGAGCTGGTCGTTACGCTCAACAGCCAGCTTGCCGGGGGAGGTGTCTCTTCAACTGCTCCGACAGATTCAAGGCATCAAGTGGATACTTCAGCGCATGCTGACGAAGTTGTCCCCACTGATAAAAATCAACGGCGCCAACGTAACCCGTCTATGCGGCGCGAATCGCCAAGTAGTGATGAAGTCATTGTCATAGATGACGGACAGATTGTTTCCGAGCGCCGCGTATCTGATCGGCGACTCAACAAGGGTTCTGATCATTATTTTGATGGTTTAACCAGCCTCCCTAATCGTCAGATGTTGGCGGAATCTCTTAACGAATTTCTCGAAGAGCATGCTGGGCAGCCGGTCTGTGCAGCGGTGATGATGCTGGATCTGGATCATTTCAAGGATATCAATGATTCCTGGGGACACACTGTTGGTGATCAGGTCATCAAAAAAATAGGGCAAGCTCTGTCCAGTTTGGTTGGTGGTGAGAATATGCTGGCGAGAATGAGTGGTGATGAATTCGTTCTATTCATCCCCGAACTGTCTGGGGATACGTCTAAAGCTGCCTGGGATGCTCAAGCCATTGCCGAGAAACTAGGTGAGGCAGTAGCGAGTCCGGTCTTTCTGGATGGGCACGAAGTGATTCTTACTGCCAGTATTGGTATAGCTCTACTCACTGACGCCACACTTACTGCGGATCGGCTGCTGCAGTATGCCGACACGGCTATGTACGAAGCAAAGCGCAAGGGTCGTAATAGCATTGCTTTTTTTGACCCGAGTATTACCGAAAAGGCACAACGTCAGATCGGCATGAATACCCGACTGCGCAAGGCCATGGATAACCACGAATTTGTATTGTATATCCAGCCGCAGATATCTGTGGAAACCGGCCAGTTGCTTGGTGGGGAAGCGCTGTTGCGTTGGATGAACTCGGACAAGATTAACAATATGCCTTCAGAGTTTATTCCGGTACTGGAGTCGTCCGGTTTGATTGTGGATGTCGGTCGTTGGGTGATTAGAACGTCCTGTGAGTACATTCGCAACTTTATTGACATGGGTATCTGGCAGGACCATATGCGCTTGGGTATCAATATTAGCCCGCGTCAGTTCCGAGATCCGCAGTTACTGGACATCGTTCAGCACAGCATGAGCAGCTACAACATCGATCCCAGATTCCTGAATTTTGAAGTGACAGAAAGTCTGGTGATTGAAGATGTGGAAGAGGCGATCAAGAAAATGGAGGCCATTAAGGCTTTGGGTTCAATGTTCTCTATCGACGATTTTGGTATTGGTTACTCCTCCATGATTTATCTGAAGCGGCTGCCTTTCGATCAGCTCAAAATTGACCGTGAATTTATCCGCAATATTCATCGAGACTCAGAGAGCAGGGGCATTGTCGAGGCCATTATGGCCGTATCAAAACAGTATGGTTTAAAGGTGACTGCGGAAGGTGTAGAAAACCAGGAAGCCCTGGATATTCTCCGTGAGCTTGGCTGTCATTCATACCAGGGTGCGCATTTCAGTATGCCGGTACCCTGTGAGCGCTTTACCAAATTGCTGGCTGCCTAGTCGGAAGGTATTAGCGGAAATGGCTTCGGCTATTCCTTGTAACCCATTGTATCGGAGCGTAAAATGCCCCCCTTTTGATGCGGTGGCCGGGCTGAATGGAGGCGTGGCTTGCCGGGTTGTACACATACCCCCTCTGGAGACCATTAATGGCTATCGAACGTACCCTTTCTATCATCAAGCCCGACGCAGTTGCTAAAAATGTTATCGGTAAAATTTACAACCGTTTTGAAGAAGCCGGGCTGAAAATTGTGGCGGCAAAAATGCTGCACCTCTCCGATGAGAAGGCCGGCGGTTTTTACGCAGAACACCAAGAACGTCCGTTTTATGGCGACCTGGTGGGCTTCATGACTTCTGGTCCAGTTATGGTTCAGGTATTGGAAGGTGAAAATGCCGTTACCGTCAACCGCGATCTGATGGGTGCCACCAATCCCAAGGAAGCTGCTGCGGGAACAATTCGTGCAGATTTTGCTGAATCAATTGACGCAAATGCGGTCCATGGTTCTGATTCCACAACTTCTGCCGCACGTGAAGTGGCCTATTTCTTCGCTGAAGATGAAATCTGCCCCCGCTAACCATGCCGAAGAAAAATGCCGTGAGGCAGGATAACTGATGACATCAGTCAATGCTGACATCAATCAGGCAGTGGAGCCCCAGCAGGAGAAAGTAAACCTGCTGGGGCTTTCTGCTGAAAAACTGGTCGAGTTTTTTGCCGCACTGGGCGAAAAGCCATTTCGTGCCACCCAATTATTGAAGTGGATACATCAGCTCGGTGTGGACGATTTCGAGCAGATGACCAATCTATCTAAAGCTTTGCGTCAGAAGCTAAAGGAAAAGGCTGAAATCAGGGCGCCCGAGGTTGTGTCCCGACACGACTCAGCAGATGGCACTCGCAAATGGATAATCAGGGTAACCGGCGGAAGTTGTATTGAAACGGTCTTCATCCCGGAGAAAGATCGCGGCACACTTTGTGTTTCATCACAGGTAGGCTGCTCTCTGGACTGTAGTTTCTGTGCAACGGGTAAGCAGGGTTTTAATCGTGATTTGACGGCAGCAGAAATTATCGGTCAGGTATGGATTGCCGCCAAATCCTTTGATTCCCTGGGTGTGGGTGCCGAAAGAGTTGTCAGCAATGTAGTGATGATGGGCATGGGTGAACCGTTGTTGAATTTTGACAACGTGGTCGATGCCATGTCATTAATGTTGCACGACTGCGCCTATGGTTTATCCAAGCGCAGGGTGACGCTAAGTACTTCAGGTGTGGTGCCAGCGCTGGATCGATTGGGGGATGTGTCGGATGTTTCATTGGCCATTTCACTGCATGCGCCGAATGATAGATTGCGGGATGAGCTTGTACCCATCAACCGTAAATATCCGATTGCTATGTTGCTTGATTCCGCCCGTCGCTATTTAGATAAAATGCCTGATACCCATCGTAAAATCACCGTCGAATACACGCTGATGGATCAGGTCAATGACCGTGATGAACATGCTCGAGAACTGGCTAAGTTACTCAAAGATATTCCTTGTAAGATTAACCTGATTCCATTCAACCCGTTTGCCCAGTCAGATTATCGACGGGTGACTAACACCGCCTTGCAGCGTTTTCGGGATATTCTCCACAGAGAAGGTTATACCGTTACTGTCCGCACCACTCGTGGTGACGATATCGCCGCGGCCTGTGGACAACTGGCGGGCACAGTGAATGACAAAACACGTCGCAGCGAACGTTACCAGCGTCAGGCTGAGGAAACGCCCATCAGGTTCGTGAGTTAATAGTTGACACAGCTACACCAACGGAGAAGGAAGAATGAAACAGCGGTTAGCTCCAGGTCTCATTGCCTTGTTGTTTTCAGTCGTGATGATAGCTGGTTGTACCAGTACAACCACGACTAATGGTGTTGCCAGTGCTACTGTGGATAAAGACAAAGCACTTGAAAACCGCCTTCAGCTTGCCCTAGGTTATATGGCTCAGGGAGATCGGGAAAAGGCTCGGCAGCATCTCGATAAGGCGATGGAAATAGACAGCCGTTCACCTGAAGTACACGATGTCTGGGCGTTGCTATACCAGCAGGAAATGGAGTTTACGGAAGCCGAGGCTCATTATCAAAAAGCCTTGAGCTACGATCCTACATTTACTCGTGGACGGAACAATTATGGTATGTTTTTGTTGCGTCAGGAACGTTATGAGGAAGCCTACCAGCAGTTTGTTAAAGGCTCTGAGGATCTGGCCTACCCAAAACGTGGTGAGATTTTTCTTAAGGCAGGAATGACGGCGGTAAAACTCAATAAACTGGCCGAGGCAGAAGAGGCCTTGCAAAAGGCTGTGGTGCTGGAGCCACAGCTTTCACAACCTTATCTTGAATTGGCTGATATTGCCTATCAACGAGGCGATTACCAGCGAGCGAAACTGGTGCTGGAAAAATACAATCAAAGTCGGCGCAGACCGACTCCCAGGGGGCTTTGGCTGGGGGTAAGACTGGAAAATCAACTTGGCAACAAGGATGCGGAAGCGAGCCAGGGTTTGGCGTTGAGGAACTTGTTCCCCAATTCCCGCGAAAACCAGGAATATCAAAACTGGCTGAATGATGAAAAACATCGCTAAAAATGAAAATCAGGACAAAGATGCCGTACAGACTCCAGTGCCTTCTCCAGGGGAGTTACTGCGACATACTCGAAAAGATAAGGGGTTTAGTCTTGATGAGGTGGCTCCCCACCTCGGATTGCCATGTCGTGTACTGAGGGCGCTGGAAGACGATGACTACGAACGCCTCCCAGCCCCGATGTATGTGCGGGGTTACGTGAGGCGTTATTGCGCCCTGCTTGGTATATCGGAAGTACCTGTCTTGGAGATGGTCGACCAGCAATTGACTCACAAGGGGATAGAGGATCATGCCTTAGCCCTTAGGTTGCCTATGGCTCCAAAAAAGAAAATACGACCGGTATTAATCCTTATACCATTGATCGTGATGTTGTTGGTGGCAGCGGCAGCCCTTGTGTGGGCAATGCAATCTTCGGAAAGCATCAGTTTGTCTTCTATAGACAAGCCCCAGACTACATTTCAACCTGCGGTTGAAATGAGTGCCCTGACCAGTGAAAACGATAATGACAATGAACAGAATTTCAGCGAGCCAGAGCCTAGACTGCAAGCCATGAATGAGGCGGGTGATGATGGTATGCGCACTTTGGCTGTCCACATTATTCAGCAGAGTTGGGTTGAAGTGTTTGATGCCAATGGTGATATGTTAGTGGCCGATATCAAACCTTCTGGAACCAATCTGGAAATCACCGGACTTGCACCTTTCAGTGTGACGCTGGGTTATGCTCCTGGTGTTCAGCTAACTTTTTCCGGTCAGCCAGTGCCAGTGAGAGCAATTTCCAGTGACAATACTGCGACTTTGCACATTGGTGATGAGTACGCTGAGGAGCGTTAGTTAATCCATGCATTTTGAATCACCCATAGTTCGCAGGAAGTCTCGTCAGATCATGGTGGGCAATGTACCGGTAGGTGGTGATGCGCCTATTTCTGTCCAGAGCATGACCAACACCGAAACGACTGATGTGGCGGCCACCGTACGACAAATTAACAAATTGGTGGCTGCCGGTGCTGACATCGTACGTGTTTCTGTCCCCACCATGGAGGCCGCCGAGGCTTTTGGTGCTATCAAGAAGCAAGTCACGGTTCCGCTAGTAGCAGACATCCATTTTGATTACCGTATTGCCTTGCGGGTTGCAGATCTGGGCGTAGATTGCCTGCGTATCAACCCAGGTAATATTGGAAGGGAAAAACGCATTCAGGCGGTGGTGGAGAAAGCCCGTGACCTGAATATTCCGATTCGAATTGGCGTCAATGCCGGCTCGCTTGAGAAAGACCTGCAAAAAAAATATGGTGAGCCAACTCCCGATGCGCTAGTGGAATCCGCCATGCGCCATGTGGAGATTCTCGATAGCTTTGATTTTCACAATTTCAAGTTGAGCTTGAAGGCCTCTGATATCTTTATGGCCGTGGCGGCCTATCGCAAGATCTCCACCCTGATCGATAATCCACTGCATTTGGGTATTACAGAAGCGGGTGGATTGCGAGGCGGTACTGTCAAATCTTCCATCGGACTTGGACTGCTGTTGATGGATGGTATAGGAGACACCATACGCGTCTCTTTGGCTGCCGACCCCGTTGAGGAAGTAAAGGTTGGCTGGGATATGCTGCGAAGTCTCAAGCTGCGCAGCAAAGGTATTAACTTTATCGCCTGTCCCAGTTGTTCACGGCAGAATTTTGACGTGGTCAAGACCATGAATGAGCTGGAAACCCGCCTGGAAGACATCACCGTTCCCATGGATGTGGCGGTGATCGGCTGTATCGTCAACGGTCCTGGTGAAGCAAAAGAGGTCGACCTAGGGCTGACGGGTGGTACACCCAACAATTTGGTCTATATCGATGGTCAGCCCAGCCAAAAACTCGGCCAGGAAAATCTGGTGGATGAGCTGGAGAGATTGATCCGCAATAAAGCGAACCAGAAGGTCGCACAACAAGAAAACCTGATAGCGAAGTCCTGATGAAAAAAATTCAATCCATTCGGGGGATGAATGATCTTCTTCCCGAGGAATCTCCCGTTTGGCAGTATCTGGAAAAAACAGTCGCTCAACTGCTGGGTCGTTACGGTTACCGAGAAATTCGGTTTCCTATTCTCGAACCCACAGAATTGTTCAAACGCACTATTGGTGAAGTGACCGATATTGTCGAGAAAGAGATGTACACCTTCGACGACCGCAACGGGGAGAGTGTTACCCTTCGGCCAGAAGGCACTGCAGGCTGTGTTCGTGCCTGTGAGCAACATGGTTTGACGTTTAATCAGACACAACGTCTTTGGTACCAAGGGCCGATGTTTCGCTATGAACGTCCTCAAAAAGGGCGGCTGCGTCAATTTCACCAGATCGGTGTGGAGGTGTTTGGTCTGGACGGACCGGATGTTGATGCCGAATTATTGGCGATGATCTGGCGTCTCTGGCAGCAACTGGGTATCGACAAGTTGGTGACGCTGCAAGTGAACTCACTAGGTACCAGCGAGTCCCGTGGTCGCTATCGTGAAGCACTGGTGACCTATCTGGAACAGCGCAAGGAGCAGCTGGATGAAGATAGCCAGCGCCGCCTCTATAGCAATCCCATGCGTATTCTGGACAGTAAAAGTGCTGATACACAGGCACTTCTGAACGAAGCGCCGCGCCTTGAAGATTTCCTCGAGGATGAATCAAGAGATCACTTCAGCCAATTGTGTGCTCTTCTGGATGGGGTAGGCATTCCTTATCAGGTAAATAATCGCCTGGTACGGGGGCTGGATTACTATGGCAAGACAGTTTTCGAGTGGGTGACTGATGCGTTGGGGGCACAAGGTACAGTCTGTGCCGGTGGTCGTTATGACGGATTGGTTGAACAATTGGGCGGTAAGCACACGCCAGCAGTGGGCTTCGCCATGGGCATTGAGCGCCTGGTATTGTTGCTTGACGTCGCTGGTGTGGTACCGGATAGTATCGGCCGGCAAGTGGATGTCTACCTTTTGGCCGCCGGGAATGTCCAGGTAGAGGCATTGCGTCTGGGGGAAACCCTGCGTAGCCAGTGCCCACAATTGCGTATTTTGAACCATTGCGGTGGTGGCAGTTTCAAGAGCCAAATGAAAAAAGCTGATCGATGTGGTGCGCAAGTTGCGCTGCTCCTTGGCGAGGATGAGGCAGCTAGCGGTCAGATATCGGTTAAGTTCCTGCGCCAGGACAAACCACAGCAAAGCATGACTATTGCCGAGGCCGTGGTCTTGCTAAACCAACAAATTTTAAGTGAAGACGAGGATTAAGAGTGGCAGAACATCTCAGCGAAGAGGAACAGCTGGAGAGTTTCAAACGCTGGTTGAAAGAGAATGGTCTTTCTACCGTGATTGTGCTCGTACTTGCCGTGGGTGGGTATTTTGGTTGGGATTTGTGGAAGGGGCATCGCCAGGCACAGGCTGAGGCTTCGGCCATTCTCTACCAGCAAATGATGGAAGCAGCGTTCGTCAAACCCGGCGAGTTGTTGGACATAGCCCATCGTGAGCAGGTAACGGTCTTGGCTGAGCAACTGAAAGATGACTATTCAGGCAGCCAGTATGCTCGTTATGCGGCTATGTTGCTGGCGAAGCTGGACGTGGAAAACAACGACCTTGAAGCTGCTCTAGACGAGTTGCAATGGGCTGAGGATGGTGCTGATGAAGGCCTTTCTCTGATCATCAAGTTGCGCCAGGCCCGCTTGGAAGCAGCGCGTGGCAACCTTGATCAGGCCATCGATATGCTTGCTGGAGTTGAAGCCAAAACGATGGCTTCGGCTTATGCAGAAGCCATCGGTGATTTCCAGCAGATGAAGGGCGATAAACAGGCCGCCTACAAGGCTTATAAAGAAGCCTTGCAGAGTCTGGTGCTCAATGACAACCAGACTCGTACCATTATTGAACTAAAACTTAACCATGTGGCGCCTGTCGCTGAAGCTGCAGAGACAGCAGTAGAGCAACAGAAAGAGGAGGATGCCTCATGAAGCGCCTTTCTTGGTTCTTGGTAATGTGCCTGTTGCTTTCAGGCTGTAGTTCTATCACCAGCAAGTTGGGAAAATCCAAGACCGATGATGACGGTGAAAAAATTGCTCCGGCTCCGCTAGTAGATTTCCAGTCCGAAGTTAATCTCAAAAAACTTTGGTCAACGAATGTTGTGGGCAAAAACCTTTCTGTGAATGGTGGTATTCGTCCTGCTGTTCAGTCAGGCGTTATTTATCTTGCTGATAGTGAAGGCAACGTAGCTGCTGTTGATGCCGTAACCGGAGAGAAGAAGTGGAAGGTTGAGCTCGATACAGCTCTGGGTGGAGCCGTTGGTGTTGGCAGCAACACAGTATTAGTTGGCGGTATCGAGGGTGACGTTTTTGCATTAGAGGCGGAGACCGGTGAACAGCGCTGGCACGTATATGCCACCAGCGAGGTATTGGCAGCCCCCGCGGTTAGTGGCGACATTGCTGTCGTGCAGAGCCAGGATGGCCGGGTTGTTGGTCTGAGCCTTGCCGACGGAGAAAAGCGCTGGCAATTTAAAGAAGACGTTCCTGTGCTGAGCTTGCGTGGTACCAGTCCGCCCATGATGAATGAGGATCTCTGTGTCGTCAGCTTTGCCAATGGTAAAGTGTATGCGATCTCGCCTGAAACAGGATCGCAGGTATGGGAAAGCAGGATAGCTGTACCCCAAGGCCGGACTGAACTTGAGCGTATGGTTGATATAGACGGTCGACCTGTACAGGTGGGCGATGTGCTATATGTGGCAAGCTATCAGGGCCGAATCGGCGCATTGGCAATTGCCTCCGGCCGTGGCATATGGTTTCAGGATGCTTCGACAACCCATGATTTAGCATACGGCCTGGCGCAACTTTATCTGGTTCAGAAAAATGACGCAGTGAAGGCTCTACGCTCTAGCAGCGGACAGCAAATCTGGATAAATGAACAACTTACATACCGAAAGCTGAGTAGCCCGACTGTGGTTGCCGGCAATCTCGTAGTGGGTGATGCTGAAGGTTATCTGCATGTATTATCACAGACAGATGGTCGCTTTGTGGGGAGAGTGAAAGTTGGTAGCGGGATTGCTGCCCCCATATTAGTTGATGGTGACTTTCTCTATGTCCAGGACAATAGCGGTAAACTCACAGCCTACAGCTTTGAGTAATTGATAGTGATGGACGCTTTTAATGCCGCCCTTTGCGCAAAGGGCGGCATTTGTATTTTTCGGGATTAAACTGAAGCAGTGCCTCCAGAGGACTGTGCCGCGTGTAAAAACGCACAAAATCCCACAGACAAGTTGTCGAGTACGGTGAAATGATCCCAGTAATAGCATTGGTCGGCCGCCCAAATGTGGGTAAATCGACGTTATTTAACAGATTGACGAAGTCCCATGACGCACTGGTAGCTAACTATCCCGGGCTTACCCGCGACCGCAAGTATGGAGAGGGCGCATATCTCGGCCGTCGCTACATGCTGATTGATACCGGTGGTATTACCGGTGAGGAAGAGGGTATCGATTCAGCGATGGCCGCCCAGTCCATGCAGGCCATTGAAGAGGCCGATGCGGTGATGCTGGTCGTGGACAGTCGGGATGGCCTTACGCCGGTTGATCGTCGTCTGGCCGAGTACCTGCGCCAGAAAGGTCGTCAAGTTTACTTGGTGGCCAACAAGATTGATGGGATCAACCCTGATGTGGCCATGGCCGATTTTTTCGAGCTAGGCATTTCAGAAATTTATCCGACTACAGCGACTCACGGTCGTGGTGTTAGGCAGTTGATGGAAGCGGTGTTGGCGCCTTTCCCTGAAGAGCCGCCGGAGCCGATTGAAGAAGATGTTCCCGAGCGTGGGATCAAAATTGCCGTGATCGGCCGCCCCAATGTGGGCAAGTCCACCCTGGTCAACCGGCTGCTCGGAGAAGAGCGGGTAATCGTATTTGACTTGCCGGGCACCACCAGGGACAGCATCTATATCGATTACGAACGTGATGGGAAAGAATATACCTTAATCGACACGGCAGGTATCCGTCGTAGAAAAAACGTTTCGATGGCAGTGGAGAAGTTTTCCATTGTGAAAACCTTGCAGGCAATTGACGATGCCAATGTCGTCGTCTTACTGATTGATGCACAAGAGGGCATCGTTGATCAGGACCTACACCTTATGGGTACCGCAATTGAAGCGGGTAGGGCGTTAGTGCTGGCAGTGAATAAATGGGATGGCCTGGATGCGGATAACAAAAGTCGTATCAAGTCTGAACTCGAGCGACGTTTGAGATTTGTTGATTTCGCCGATGTTCACTTTATATCGGCACTGCATGGTACCGGTGTGGGGCATCTCTATGAGTCCATTGAAAAAGCGTATGCTTCAGCAACGGACAAATTGAGCACCAACCGCCTCACGCGGATATTGCAAGATGCTGTCACCGAACACCAGCCACCTATGGTGCGGGGGCGACGCATCAAATTGCGCTATGCCCATGCTGGGGGCAAAAACCCACCCGTCATCGTTATCCACGGCAATCAGACAGATGACGTGCCTAGTCATTATTCACGATACCTTGAAAAAGTCTTCCGCAAGGTGTTGGATCTGCACGGTACCCCGGTAAAGATTGAGTACCGTTCGAGTGACAATCCCTATGCGGGCAAGAAGAATAAGTTGACTGCAAGACAGGCATCCAAGAAACGCCGTCTGATGAAACACGTCAAGAAAAGATAGTCCAGGCTATTCTAAAAACGCGACAACCATCCCTCAGGCAGCGACGAGTTTCTCGTCGCGGATAAGCAACTGGTAGCTGGTAATAAAGTCTCTCGCAGTGCCTTCTACTCTAGGGCGAAAATGGCGATGCCAATAGGTAGCCAAGGCAGAAAGGTTGGCCGGATTTGGCAAGGGCTGTTCTGCCCGTCGATAGATCATCCAGGCAATGGCTGTAGCATACTTCAGGTTGGTTACCAGCTCGCCGTGGGGGTCCTTGAGGAAACTGTGCTGTCCGGCGATGCCACGTATATCACTGGCCAACTCCGGATGATGGATCAGGTACTTATCCCATACTGCCCGATGCATGATTGGTGTGATGTGGAATAACCCAACTCGCCTACCTTCATGCCAACCCCCCAGCCCGGACTCATGGGCGGCTGTTCCCATCAGCAAATTTTCCGCTGCCATTGACCATTCATTCAGGTAGTTTAGTGTTTCGCGGATAACCAAGTGGCGCAAATCCCCAGCAGTAAAAATCATGATTCAGCTCCCGAATTGATTCAACGTTGCTATTAGGGTCTTATAATTTCTTTCATTATTAGCAGGTTATAAATATATATTCAATTAAAAGTTATAAATAATTGGTAACTTTAGCATGCCGATCATAACGAATGGCTATTTATTGATCAGTGTCGGTATTGTCGATGAGTCGACCAGGGATGCGCAAAGACTAAATCTGGGAAATAATGCATAAGTAATCAAATAAAGGGGAAGTAGGTTGACCGAGTTCAATCTGCCCATAGCGCTGACCTTTATCTGCTATTTGATAGTGGTGCTGGTTATTGGTTTGGTTGCCTGGAGCAAGACGCGAACAGCATCGGACTACTTCCTCGGTGGCCGGAAGCTTTCATCCGGTGTCGCAGCGCTCAGTGCTGGAGCGTCTGATATGAGCGGCTGGGTATTACTTGGATTACCCGGTTATGCCTATTTGGCGGGTATTGAAGCTGGCTGGATAGCGTTAGGTCTGTGTGTCGGCGTATCACTTAACTGGTTGTTGATGGCTAAGCGATTACGAGTGTTCAGCTTTTATCTTGAAGATGCTGTGACACTGCCCTGTTACCTTCATCGTCGTTTTCAATGCCCTGGTCCCTGGCTCAAGCTGCTTTCTTCGGTATTTATCCTGTTGTTTTTTCTGTTTTATGTGAGTTCTGGTCTGATAGGCGCAGGTAAGTTGTTTGTGGCTGTCTTCGATTTTGACTATGACTTTTCTGTGTTGTTGGGTGCAGGCATCATCATTTTTTATACCTTATTTGGAGGGTTTTTGGCGGTTTCCTGGACGGATGTTTTTCAGGCGCTACTGATGACGCTGGCTCTGCTACTGGTCCCAGTGATCGCGTTGACAGTTTTGGGTGGTTACACAGTACTTGTCGCTAAGGTTGAAGGACCCAATCCCGCATTGATGTCCTTTTTTACCGACCGACAGGGACAGCCTCTTAGTGGCCTGATGATAGCCAGCCTCCTTGGCTGGGGACTCGCCTATTTTGGGCAGCCACACATCCTGGCCCGTTTTAAAGCAGTTCATTCCCCTCATCAATTGAAAACAGCGGCAGCTATCGGTATCAGCTGGTCAGTAATGGTTTATTGCACCTCTATTGCCGTGGGTTTAACTGGCATAGCGCTGATCGAATCGCCCCTTGTCGATTCTGAACATGTGTTCATGGTGTTGGTTCAGATGCTGTTTCATCCACTACTGGCTGGATTTCTGCTGGCCGCTATTCTTGCGGCGATCATGAGTACAGTCGACTCCCAGCTATTGGCCAGTTCTTCCACCCTGGCAGAAGATTTGTATCCCTTGGTTACAGGCCACTCTTTGTCTGAAGGGGGGCGCATAACCGCGGGTAGATGGTCGGTAGCCGTGATTGCGGGGATAGCCACCACCGTGGCAATGGAGCAGAACAGTAAAGTGCTGGAAGTAGTCGCTTACGCCTGGGGTGGGCTTGGCGCAGCACTGGGGCCGGTGATGCTGTTGAGTCTGTATTGGCGACGTATGAATTGGCAGGGAGCGTTGGCAGGTGTTCTCATTGGGGGAATGACCGTGGTCATCTGGAAGCAACTCACGGGAGGCTGGTATGACCTATACGAGTTGGTTCCTGGATTCTTCTTTTCAATTGCGGCGATTGTGGTGGTCAGTCTTTCAACTGCACCACCAACTTTGGCAGTGGTAAAGAATTTTGATTGGGTAGTAGCGTCTGTGCGTGCACAATAAAAAACAACAAGCTCGCATTAGATGCCTATAACAAGAAAGTTTAAAAATAGAGGATCTACAAATGGATAATTACCAGACTCTTACCGATGCCGCCACGGCTCTAATGATGGCCTATGGAGGCCAGCTGTTACTGGCAGTGGTTGTACTGTTGGGCGGTTGGTGGATGATCGGCAAAGCGCTCTATTTTCTGGATAGGGCGCTGGCCAAGAGTCAGGCAGAGAAAACCCTGCGCAGGTTCTTGCATAGTTTTACAACTATTTTGTTGAAAGGCGTGTTGCTCGTCATTGTGGCCTCCATGATCGGTGTTGAAACGGCCTCACTGATAGCCTTGCTCGGTGCAGCTGGGTTGGCTGTAGGGCTGGCGCTGCAAGGCAGTCTGGCCAATTTTGCCGGTGGCGTTTTGATTCTGTTCTTCAAGCCCTTTAAGGCGGGTGATGAGATCGAGGCACAAGGGTATCGGGGCGTAGTAGAAGAAATTCAGATTTTTAACACCATCCTCAAAACCCGTGACAACGAGGTGGTGGTCATTCCCAACGGCATTCTCTCTAATGGTTGTCTGAAAAATATTTTTTCCGAGTCGACACGCCGAGTGGACATGACATTTGGCATTAGTTATGAGGACGACATCCTGAAGGCCAAGCAGGTTATTCGGCAGGTGCTGGATGCAGATCCTAAAGTGTTAGACACGCCAGCAGCAGATATTTTTGTCAGTGCCCACGGTGACAGTTCCATTAACCTGTTGGTGCGTCCTTGGTGTGAGACGAAGAATTTCTGGGAGGTCTATTTCGGTACTATGGAAAACCTCAAATTGGCCTTTGATCGTGAAGGTATCACTATTCCCTTCCCGCAGCGGGATGTACATATCAAGGCTGGACGTCATCAAGGCTAAGTTAGGGTAGGTCGCGGTGGGGCGTATTGAGGTTCTAATTGGTGACATTACGGGGCTCTCCGTCGATGTGGTGGTCAATGCCGCCAATAGCCAGCTGGCTGGAGGTGGCGGTGTCGATGGCGCCATTCACCGGGCAGCCGGTCACCAACAGCTTCAGAATGCTTGCCGACAGCTGGGTGGTTGCCCTACCGGGCAGGTCAAAGTTACCCCCGCCTTTAACTTGTCAGCGAAATATATTTTCCATGCCGTGGGACCAGTATGGTATGGCGGGCAGCGCGGTGAGCCTGCGTTATTAGCCAGTTGTTATCGCCAGGCCATGTCATTGGCAGGGGAGCTGAATGTGGCCAGTATTGCCTTTCCGGCGATCAGTTGCGGCATCTACGGCTATCCTCCAGAGTTGGCTGTTCCTGTTGCTATTGAAGAGGTGAAGAGCGCGCTGGAAAAAAATTGTACTCTTCAGCGGGTGATCTTTTGTTGCTGTGACCAGTCAATGGCAGAAGGTTACCAACGTTATCTGAATTCTCCCTAGCTGCTAGGGTGATCGCGGCATGTAGAGCCTGACAGTTTCAAATGGCCAGATGCCAACTGGGTTGTAGATAATCTTTATTGGCAGCTTTCAGTCAAAAGACAACACAAAAAACTATCTATTCGATATTTATAATTAATTCTTACAATCGATTGGTCTGGGTTAAGATTCACTTCAACAAATCAACAGGTTGTAGCACACCACAATAGAGCAAGGCCCATTGGGTCATTTATGGAGAGATGATATGCAAAACCGTGTTCCCCACGTCGTTTTCAAAACGCGTGTCCGCAATGAAGCACTGGGCGGCCCGAATCCCTATGAGTGGAAAGACCTGAGTAGCGATGACATTTTTAAAGGCAAAAATGTCGTGGTGTTCTCATTGCCGGGTGCGTTTACCCCAACCTGTTCTACTTCGCACCTGCCTCGTTATGAAGAACTCTACGGGGAATTCAAGGCGCAGGGGGTCGATGCGGTGGTCTGCGTGTCAGTGAACGATGCGTTTGTGATGTTCCAATGGGGCAAAAGCCAAAATGCCAAGAATGTGTTCCTGTTACCGGACGGCAACGCGGAGTTCACCCGTAAAATGGGTATGTTGGTGGATAAACACAACCTTGGCTTTGGTCAGCGCAGCTGGCGGTATTCAATGTATGTTGAAGATGGCGAAATCCAGAAGCTCTTTGTTGAGCCAGGGTTTGAGGACAATTGTCCAGCCGACCCCTTTGACGTGTCAGATGCAGATACCATGCTGAATTACCTGAAAAGCCGCTGAAAACTACAGATCAGGGGAAGTGGAGTTCGCGAATTCTCTTCCCCTTTTATTTTTCGAAACTCCAGCAATACGCTTGGCATGGCCTACAACTATAAAGAGGAATCGAAAAGACATGCCTCTACATTCGGATAGGTGAATGCCATGAAATACCGCAGTGAAAATGATTCCCTGGGAACCGTAAAAGTACCGGATAAAGCCCTATGGGGAGCCCAGACCCAGCGCGCCAGCGAAAATTTCCCCCATCTGGGTTACAGCATGCCCTGGGGAGTCATCGAAGCCCTCGTAACGATCAAAAAGGCCGCGGCTATGGCCAATGCGGACTTGGGTGAGTTGGATGCAGCTCTGAAAAATCTCATTGTCCAGGCTTGTGATGAAATACTGGCTCGTCGGCATGACGACCAGTTCCCATTACCGGTTTGGCAAAGTGGCAGCGGTACTCAGAGCAACATGAATGTGAACGAGGTGATTGCCAACCGCGCCAATGAAATTGCCGGTGGCCAGCGTGGCGACAAGCAGCCGGTTCACCCCAATGATCATGTCAATCGCTCACAATCTTCTAACGACGTATTTCCTACTGCGATGCACCTGGCGGTGTTGGTGGCTCTGGAGCAACAGCTGCTCCCTGCAATTGTGCAGCTAAGGGACGCTTTACAGGGCAAAACATGTACCTTTGCTAACATGTGGAAAGTGGGTAGAACTCATTTGATGGACGCTGCACCCATGACACTGGGACAGGAATTTAGTGGCTACGTTGCTCAGCTGGATATCACTATCGGTCAATTACACCTCGTCATGGAGGGACTCTATCCTTTGGCAATAGGCGGTACCGCTGTTGGCACCGGATTGAATACCCCGGCGGGTTGGCAGACTGCTGTGATAGCTCAGTTGTGTTCATTAACTGGCTTGCCGCTCACTTCTGCCTCGAATAAATTTGCAGCTTTATCCAGTCACGGCCCGCTATTGGCGGCCAGTGGCGCATTGCGTCAGCTCGCTTCCGACCTGCTGGTAATGGGTAACAATTTGCGGATGCTGGCCAGTGGTCCGCGGGCGGGCTTGGGGGAAATCCAGTTACCGGCCAATGAGCCGGGCAGCTCCATCATGCCCGGCAAGGTGAATCCTACCCAAATTGAGTCGATTACCATGATTGCCGTTCAGGTCATCGGCTACGATGCGGCTATTGCTGCGGCCTGTTCCCAGGGCCACCTGCAACTGAACGTATTCAAGCCCTTGATCGTTCAAAATGTACTGGCCGCGATAGCCTTGTTATCGGCCGGTACAGAACATTTTGTAAAGCATTGTGTTGCAGGTCTGGAATGCAATCGGGACAAGTTGACTGATAATGTAGAGCGTTCCCTGATGATCGTCACGGCGCTGACGCCACAGTTGGGTTATGACAAAGCTGCGGACATTGCCAAGTATGCCCAGAAGCACAATCTGACCATTCGCCAGGTATTGCTGGAGCAAAATATTCTTAGTGGTGAAGAGTTCGATCAGTTGATCAAACATCATGTTCTTGGGGAGAGCTGATCGCTGTCAGTCTGTCTTGGCAGACTTAAACCAGTGGGAAAGCCGTTCACTGGCGCGCGTCTTGACATCATCATCTATGTAGCTGGAAATTGTGGCCACCGCTGCCAGAATGGCAGCCAGATCATCGGTGTAACCGGATCCCGGAATAAAGTCGGGAATGGTATCAGTTGGAAGAATAAAGTAGGCGAGGGCGCTATATACAGCGGCTTTGGCCCAAGCAGGTGTGTTGGGTTTTCGGGAGGCGTAGTAGAGCCACAGGCTTTTCTCCACAAGCTCCTTGCCAGCCGCAAAGGCAGCATGTTTTAGCTTGATCCAGAAATCGCTGCTGGAATAGTGGTGTTCCTTTCCCGTTGTTTTGAGAGATGTACCCGTCTTTGTGCTCATGGTCTTAAG
Organism: uncultured Porticoccus sp.; assembly: GCA_947259505.1. Taxonomy (GTDB): domain Bacteria; phylum Pseudomonadota; class Gammaproteobacteria; order Pseudomonadales; family Porticoccaceae; genus Porticoccus. The sequence continues at coordinate 153,838 of CAMYLT010000005.1, forward strand.
AGTAGACTGCCTCTTAACAGAGTCAAAACCCGTTTAGCGAACGTTTTCCCTCCGCTTGGTCAGACTACATTTGCTCCATGACTTCGATTCCCAGCAAATCCAGGCCCTTGGCGAGGACATTGGCCGTCAGGCAGGAAATGCCAAGACGGCTGTCACGGGTACCCTCGGACACGTCTTCTTTCAGAATCGGGCAATGTTCGTAGAACGACATGAAATGGCTGGCCAGATCGTACAGGTAATTGCACAACACATGAGGGCAGGCTTCTCGAGCCAGTTGATCGAGGACCTGGCCAAATTGCAATAACTGCATGGCCAGAGCTTTTTCCTGTGACGATTCAATTAGAATAGCGCCAACAGGTGCCTCGAAGTTGATCCCAGCGCGGCGGAAAATACTGCGAATACGTGTATAGGCGTATTGCAGGTAGGGTGCGGTGTTACCTTCAAAGCTCAGCATGGACTCCCAGTCAAAGATGTAATCGTTGGTGCGTGTTTTGCTGAGGTCTGCATATTTAACTGCGCCGATACCGACTTTCCGGCCAATGATGGCCACTTCATCAATATCGAGTTCCGGGTTTTTGCCCTGCACCAGCGCGCAGGCGCGTTCTACTGCTTCCTGGAGCAGGTCAGTCAGTTTGACGGTACCGCCGCTGCGGGTTTTGAAGGGTTTGCCGTCTTTACCCATCATGGTGCCAAAGGGGTGGTGTTCCAGAGAAATCTGCTCGCGGACAAAGCCTGCTTTTTTGGCCAGGGTGAACACCTGCTTCATGTGTAGTGATTGTCTGGCATCAATGAAATAGAGAATCCGGTCGGCATTTAACTGTTTGCTACGGTAACGCAGGGCGGCAAGGTCAGTGGTGGCATAGAGATATCCACCGCCGGATTTCTGCACGATCACCGGACTGGGATTGCCCTGTTTGTCGGCCAGTTCTTGCAGGAAAACGACTCGTGCGCCCTGATCTTCCACCGCCAGTTGTTGTCGCTGGAGATCCTGGATGACATTGGCCAAATCGTCGTTATAGGCGCTTTCCGGGTGAATATCGCTGTGTTTCAGGGTGACATTCAGATTGAGATAAACCGCTTCACTGTGGGCCACTGACGTGTCGATAAACTGCTGCCACAGTTTGCGGCAGTGCTCATCGCCAGATTGCAGTTTCACCACATAATGGCGTGCTTTTTCGGCAAAAGCGGCATCTTCATCAAAATGTTTTTTGGCTTGCTGATAAAAGATTTCCAGATCGCCGAGGGCCAATTCCGGACGCTCCCCTTCACCGAGGTGTTCTTCTAATTCGGCAATCAGCATGCCGAATTGAGTGCCCCAGTCGCCCATATGATTCTGGCGAATGACATCATGGCCGAGGAATTCCAGGGTGCGTGCCACCGCATCGCCGATAATAGTGCTTCTCAGGTGCCCGACGTGCATTTCCTTCGCGAGGTTGGGCGAGGAGTAATCCACCACCACTGTTTGCGAGGAGGGCAGTTCAGCACCCAGTTTCTCGTCGCCGCTCAGGGCCAGTAACTGCTGAGCCACAAAGGCATCAGAGAGTTTGATATTGATAAAGCCCGGCCCGGCAATTTCGATATTGCTGGCCATATCGGACAGGTCCAGATGTTCGATGATGCGCCCAGCCAGCTCGCGGGGGTTGCTTTTCAATTGCTTGGCTGCCGCCATGGCACCATTGGCCTGGAAATCACCAAATTCGGGGCGGGTGCTGGCTGTGATATGGGCGGGACAGTCTTGCGGGATTCCCGTAGCTGCCATAGCGGCCAGGACCCGTTGTTCTAGCAGGGCTTTGATACTCATAGGTGGATAGGGCGCGATTATTGATAAAGAAAGCGGGATTGTAGTCTGCCAAGCGTAAAAAGCCAGTGCTGAGCAGATATTGATGGATGCGGGTGTGGCCACTATAGTCAGTTAGCACACCACCTTCATTTTTGATTCTGTCGGGGTCGTCGCCAAACACATAGGTGATTTATGACCAATCCATTACTGCAACAAGGCCTGGATTTGATGATTTACGGTATGGGTACCGTATTTCTATTCTTGGCACTATTGGTAGCCATCACTGCGCTGATGTCAGCGTTGATCTCTCGCTTTCTGCCGATAGTAGCAGAGCCGCAACCAGATACACAGGAAAAATTGGCAGGACAGATCGACGAGCATTTATTGGCTATTTTACAGGCTGCAATCGATCAGCATCGTCGGAAGCACTAAATCTGTGCTCTAGCGTTTGAGCTAATACAACAGAGAGACAATGTTATCCATGTCTGAGCAAACTAAACCGTTGGGGATCACAGAAGTTGTTTTACGCGATGCACACCAGTCGCTGTTTGCAACGCGCCTACGCCTCGACGATATGCTGCCAATTGCTGCCAAGCTGGACGAGGTAGGGTACTGGTCTTTGGAAACATGGGGTGGCGCGACTTTTGATGCGTGCATCCGCTATCTTGGCGAGGACCCTTGGGACCGTCTTAGGGAATTGAAAAAAGCGATGCCTAAAACCCCACAGCAGATGTTGTTTCGTGGGCAAAATATCCTTGGTTATCGCCACTATGCCGATGATGTGGTGGAAAAATTCGTTGAACGGGCTGCCATCAACGGCATTGATGTATTTCGTATTTTCGATGCTATGAACGACCTCCGGAATATGGAAACGGCGCTGCACGCGGCTAAAAAGCACGGTTGCCATGCTCAGGGCGCTATTTCCTATACGGTCAGCCCGGTGCACACCATCGACCGTTGGGTAGACATGGGTCGAGCTATTGAGGATATGGGTGCAGATTCCATCTGTATCAAGGATATGGCCGGGCTGCTAAAGCCCTATGTGGGATTGCAGTTGGTGACCCGATTGAAGGATGCCTGTGATATCCCCATTCACCTGCATTGCCACGCTACAACAGGTATGTCCACGGCCACTATCGTTAAATGTGTGGAAGCGGGGGTGGACAATGTGGATACCGCTATTTCTTCCATGTCGATGACATACGGCCACTCTCCAACGGAATCCATTATTGAGATTTTCAACGGCACACGTCGCCAGACCGGACTGGATATCCACCTGCTTGAAGAAATCGCCACTTACTTTCGTGAAGTGCGTAAAAAATACGCCTCTTACGAGGGATCCCTGAGAGGCGTGGATTCGAGGATTCTACTGGCTCAGGTGCCTGGTGGCATGCTGACCAATATGGAAAGCCAATTGCGGGAGCAGGGCGCTGAAGATTTGTTTGACGAGGTGCTTGAGGAAATACCGAAAGTGCGAAAAGACCTCGGTTATATCCCCCTGGTCACGCCAACCTCACAGATTGTTGGCAGTCAGGCGGTGATCAATGTGCTGAGCGGCGAACGCTACAAAACGATTTCCAAGGAGACCTGTGGTGTGCTCCGCGGAGAGTATGGCGCGACACCGGCTCCTGTGGATGCGCAACTGCAACAGCAAGTGCTGGAAGGTGTTGAACCCATTACCTGTCGACCGGCAGATCTACTGGAAGCAGAATTGGTGCAACTTACCAATGAATTGGCCACCTTGGCTAACGAGAAAAATATCTCCCTGGCAGATGAAGAAGGGTTGGTCGAGGACGTGCTGATTTATGCGCTGTTTCCCCAGGCGGGCTTAAAATTTCTACAGAATCGCGGCAACCCCACTGCATTTGAGTCACTCGGTGAGGCTAGCTCGACACCAGCATCCCTTACCCCAAATGGCGACGAAATTTATACGGTTACTGTGGAAGGCAAAAGTTACACCGTCACCGTAGCCAACGGTGGCGATATCACCGGGGTTGCCCCAGTGAAGACGCAGACAACGGATACAGACGAAAGTCGGAAAGAATCGATCAAAGCACCACTGGCGGGCACGATTGTCCGTCTTTTAGTTAAACCTGGGCAGCAGGTGGTCAGCGGCGAGCCATTATTGATACTGGAGGCCATGAAGATGGAAACGGCTGTCAGTGCGATCAGCGCAGGGCATATTGCAGATATTTTTGTCAAAGCGGGCGATAACGTCGCGATTGGCGAAAGCCTGCTGACAATTAACTAAGGGACTCTACCCATGCTCTATAGCGTCAGTAGTTTGGATGGTCGACAGGAGATATCAGTATGGAAAAGCTGATTGGCTTGTGGCTCGACTCCGGTCTCAGTCAGATGGCATCTGGTCAGGCCATCATGATGGCAGTCGGTTTGGTGCTGCTCTACCTGGCGATACGTCGTGGCTTCGAGCCGCTTTTATTGGTGCCAATTGGATTCGGCACTGTGCTGGTTAATATTCCGGGAGCCGGTTTTGACGCAGCGCCCATTTATGATGCACTCGGCCATCTTCAGCAGCCCGGTGGCCTGATGTATTACATCTATGAAGTGGGTATCGCCACCGGAATCTTCCCGCTATTGATTTTTATGGGCGTTGGGGCCATGACAGATTTTGGTCCCATGCTGGGCAATCCAAAGACCCTGTTTCTGGGTGCAGCTGCCCAATTTGGCATTTTCGCTACGGTATTTGGGGCCATTGGTCTGAGTTATTTCGGCGTTCTCGACTTCAGTATTCGAGATGCGGCATCCATTGGCATCATAGGTGGCGCCGATGGCCCTACAGCCATCTACGTCACCGGCCTGTTATCGCCAGATCTGCTGGGTGCCATTGCCGTAGCGGCGTATTCCTATATGGCCTTGGTGCCGATTATCCAGCCACCGATTATGAAACTGCTGACTACTGAGAAAGAGCGGATGATCCGCATGGAGCAACTGCGCCCAGTATCAAAAACTGAAAAAATCATTTTTCCCCTGACTTTACTCATGCTGGTGGCGCTGCTGCTCCCCACGGCTGCGCCATTGCTCGGCATGTTCTGCCTCGGTAATCTGATGCGTGAATGTGGCGTGGTGGCTCGGCTTAGTGACACAACGCAGAATGCGCTGATTAATACTGTAACCATTTTCCTGGGACTGGGCGTCGGGTCAAAAATGAGTGCAGATAAATTCCTCAATGCTGAAACTCTGGGTATTTTACTGCTGGGTGTCATTGCTTTTGCGATTGGCACGGCCGCTGGGGTACTGATGGCAAAACTGATGAATATGCTGAGTAAGCACCCGATCAATCCTTTAATTGGTTCGGCGGGGGTTTCTGCCGTACCGATGGCGGCGCGAGTGTCCAATAAAATGGGACTTATGTCTGATCCGCACAACTACTTGTTGATGCATGCCATGGGGCCAAACGTAGCAGGTGTTATCGGTTCTGCGGTGGCTGCTGGTGTTATGATCAGCCTCGTTGGAGGCTAACCCCGAATTGGAGATAGATGTGAGTGTACAACAGAGCATAGAAAACAAGTTGCGTGAGGCTCTCTCGCCATCACACCTTGAAGTGATCAATGAGAGCCATATGCACTCAGTTCCACCCAATTCCGAAACGCACTTTAAACTGGTCATTGTCTCAGATGTATTTCGGGGCAAGCGCCCGGTACAGCGCCACCAGTTGGTCTACAGCCTTTTAAATGATGAGCGCGAGCATGGTGTTCATGCCTTGGCCATGCATACCTATGCCTCGGATGAGTGGGGCGTTGACCGGTCTGTTCCAGCTTCACCCAACTGTATGGGTGGTAGTAAATAATCCAAAAAACATTACCCCCAATGCCGGTGATGAACCCAAGTGGCACGCCGGTATTCAACAATAATCAACAATTGAGATAATGAGGTGAAAAATGAAATTTGCTAAAGCGATGATGGCGACAGCCGTACTGGCGTTTACTCCGCTGCTGTGGGCCGGTGAAACGCCTGCTCCAGAAGGTGCCAAGGCCTATATTATTTCTCCGGCAGATGGCGCCACGGTGACCAGTCCTGTGACGGTTCAGTTTGGTCTGAGTGGCATTGGTGTTGCCCCGGCTGGCACGGAGAAAGAAAAAACCGGTCATCACCACCTGCTGATTGATGTCAAGGAACTGCCCGATATGAACAGCCCCATCCCATCAGACGAACATCACCGTCATTTCGGCGGTGGCCAGACGGAAGTGACAGTTGAGTTGGCCCCAGGCCAGCATACCCTGCAATTGTTGTTGGGCGATCATCATCATGTCCCCCACAATCCGCCAGTTCTCTCTGAGCCTGTGACCATTACTGTCAATTGATCTAACGCAATTAAGCAGTGCTAATTACTTAATCCAGATCAAGTTCGGGTAATACCTAAACTGGTTTACTACTCCCGTGTTTAGGTACTACCCCTTTGGAGAAAGTAATGAAAAAACAAAAAGCGTTATCACTGGCAATCAATGCAGTCATGGCAGGAGCCTTATTGGTGGGCGCGTCCGGTGCTATGGCTTATCAGGCAGGCGATTTTATTGTTCGCGCCGGTGCGGCCAATGTTGATCCGAATGACGATAGCGATGCCTTGGCACTAAATGGTAATGCTGGCACATGGCCAGGTAGTGAAGCCGAAGTGGATGATGACACCCAATTAGGTATTACTTTTACCTACATGCTCAAAGAGCATTGGGGTGTGGGATTGTTGGCTGCGACGCCTTTCGATCACGACATCGAAGCGGACTTGGGAAATGGAACCAAGCTAGATGCTGGCTCTACCAAGCATCTACCGCCGACTTTGACCCTGCAATACTTCCCGATGGCTGCAGATTCCCGGTTCCAGCCCTATGTGGGTGCCGGTATCAACTACACCAACTTTTTTGAGGAAGACGTCGACAGCGAGCTGGAGGCTGCCTTGGGAGGTCATTCAACACTTGAACTGGATGATTCTTGGGGTGTCGCTTTCCAAGTGGGCATGGACTATATGATTAATGAGCACTGGTTGGTTAATGCGAGCATCTGGTATCTCGATATCGACACTGAAGCCAAGATTAAGTCTGTCAGTGGGAATATTGTTAAAACAGACGTAGACATCGACCCAATGGTTTACATGGTTGGTATTGGTTACAAGTTCTAATCTACGGTTAGGACAGTAATAAAAAAGCCGGGTGATTAACCCGGCTTTTTTATTGGATATATTTTCAGGTTATTTAGTTGGCCAACTGACGCAATTTGTCGATATCCAGTACTTCGATCTCTTTTTTGTCCACTTGAAGAATGTCCTGTTTCTGGAATCGGCCGAATACACGGCTGACGGTCTCTACGGTCAGACCCAGATAATTACCAATATCGGCTCTGGACATGGGTAAACGGAAACGGGTCGGTGAGAGTTTTCGGCGTAGATTGCGATTGGAGATGCTGATTAGTAATGTCGCGACACGTTCCTCTGCACTGTTTTTGCTGAGCAAGGTGATGAGGTGTTGATCATTGGTGATCTCCATGCTCATCAGCTGAAAGAAGTGCCGTTGCAGGGAGGGAATTGAAAGACTGAGTTCCTGCAAACGATTGAAGGGGATTTCGCACACAGCGGCAGTTTCCATCGCTACTGCGGAGTTGGTATAACGATTCTGACCGATGCCATCCATGCCAAAAATTTCACCTGGTAAGTGAAAGCCAGTAACTTGCTCAGCACCATCGTTACTGACGGTATAACTTTTAATGGAACCGCTTCGCACCGCGTAAACTGAACGGAATTCCTCTCCAGCGTGGTAGATATGGTTCTCTCTTTGTAAGGGACGACCACGTTGGATGATTTCGTCAAGGCGTTCCACTTCTTTGGCTTGTAGTGCAAGTGGCAGACATAGCGCGTTCATGCGGCAGTCACCGCAGTTCACCTCAGAATTGTGGGGGCACTTTGCTTCCATGGAATAATCCCGGCCGATTAAGGCTAGAGATTATATCGGCGTTCTCCGGTCAGGTCATCCTGCTTACACCAAAGGAGGTTTTCTAGCAATCTTGTAGTTGCTGGCAGAGCTCTGGCAGGTGGTTGATACCGGCTTCTGTCAGCTCGAAACAATCAGTGGATTGGAGCAGCCAACCCTTGGCGGCTGACGTTTCAACTACCCCTAGTATTGGTTGTGATAGAGTTAGGCCAGTCTTGGCGGGTTGCACAAATATGCGATGTTGGCAGAGGAGTTGGTCGATCAGCAGCCATGGGCGAGTTTTCACTTTCCCTTCCGGGTAGGTTCCACTAAAACAAACTGGCAGTTGGCCCGTACTGACAAGCAATTTGTAGCGTTCTACTTGATCAGTGTTCTGGTAATAGCCGTTGCCAAGTTTACCCAATGCATCAATACCCACACCGAGCCAATCACCCAGTTGTCGTTGGCAAAGACCCCAGGGGGTGTACTGTAGATTTCCCCGGTTACGCATTGCAATCAGGGCATGATCAGATGGGACAAAAAAACGGTCACCCAAGAGGTGATACTGATAGTTCAGGAGTTGACTGGCAATACTGCTTAATGGGACAGACTCATCCATTTCCTCCAGGCCCTGGATTTCCAGCATGTTGGGTTTATGGCGCATCAACACTTCCAGCCAGCAGGTCAGTGTGTCGGGGTCTGCATTGATAACATCCAATCGATAACGCTTTTCCTGAAAACGATATTCATCAATCAGGTCAAGCAGATGGGATATGTGTTGTTTTTCCGGAGGAATCTGTGCATCGATTGACAGCAGAATATGGTTAAAGCGCAATCCCTTCATTAGAGCCAGGCTGTCAGAGTTGATATCTGACGTTTCACACTCGAAACCATATTCCCCCGTACTGCCAAATTCAGGTGAAAAAAGCATGTTGGTGTGAAAGGCAAGTTCGGTCAGCTCGCCGGCCTTCATCCCTGTCAGCGGTACACCACGGAACCAGATCTTGGTCAATCGACGATGCTGAAAGCGTTCAGCGTAGAGGCTTATTTCCCGGTTAATAAGCTCGGCATAGTCGGGATCGGGGTTGGCGGGAAAAAACAGGTTGAGCCCCATTGGTGCAATGATTTTTTTTGTGGGAAAGAGCATCTCCTGTTGACAGTTCACCAATGGCTTTAAAAACTCGGCTTCTATCAGAGAGTGGACATGAAAAGCAGAGCTGGATGTTGGGTTAACGTACATAGTCAAAAAATAACCAGAATGGTTGGCTAGGCAGGATTAACACTAACCTGCGTTGCTTTTGGGCCATATGATATGGGTCAAATTAGGGCTTTGTTTACGCGGTCTATACTGAGCACAGAGATGTGTTCTCAATAGAACAAGGGGGCGCCTAAATGAAAAATGTGTTGTTGGTTGTCGAGAGAATTCCTGTCAGTCATTACCTGTTGGCTCGGGCGCGGGCACTGTCTGCTGCCTTGGATGGGCAGTTACATCTGTACCATGCTGTGTACGACAACATTGAAGAAATCAATAAATACGTTGGCCTGGACAATTTTTCAGAGATTCGTGATGAGCTGGTAAAGGAGCGTCGTCGGCAGCTGGAGCAGTTCGTATACGATTTTGCGGATGATGTGCAATGTCGTGTGGAATGGTGTAAACGCTCCTCCCAGGGGGTTGTTAACTGGGCCGAGAATATCAGTGCCGACTGTATTGTGTTGGAGCTGGGCGCTCACCATTTACTGGAGGGGTTAGTGTACACACCGGATGACTGGAACCTGCTGCGTCGGGCATCCTGTCCCGTGATGGTGCTGGCTCCTCACGAACACCCAATCAACAGTGTTGTGGCTGCGGTGGACAGTCTGGATACCAGTGAAATGCATCGCCAGTTAACGGCCCGTGTTCTTGATAATGCTCGAGCCATGGCCAAGCTGTTCAATGTCCCCCTTAAAGTGCTCACAGTGCTGCCTGCATCTGGTATGAAAATAGCTATCGAAGCAAGGGTTCCTGATTCGCTGAATTTATTTGCCCAGCTTGAACAGCACAGTATGGATATTCTTCAGCAGACACTGGACAGCTTGGGTATAGAAGCCGATGAGCTTCAGGTTCTGGAGGGAAAACCTGAGAAAATGATCGTTGAGGAAGTCGGGCAGGGTGGTTTGCTAGTGATTGGCAGCATGGCACGTAAGGGCCTCTCCGGGCATTTGTTAGGCAACACCTCAGAGCGAGTCCTGCATCGCTTGCAGGGGGATGTGTTAGTGGTTAACTGACAGGTTCTGCGGTTGTTCAAGCCCGAGCACTAAAACGGTAGTTCTACTTTGCGCCACAATTGTTTTAGACGGATGTCTCGCCCGCAGCCATTGCGGTAATAATGATATTTGAGGGGATTTTTGGTGTAGTAATCCTGATGATATTCCTCCGCAGGATAAAACGTGCTGGCAGGTATTACTTGCGTGACGATGTTTTTGTCAAATAGACCACTTTCAGCCAATGCTTTTTTGGATGCTTGAGCCGCGTTCATCTGCTCCTCATTCATATAAAAAATGGCGGTTAAGTATTGACTGCCTCGATCACAAAACTGTCCCTTGGCATTCAATGGGTCGATATTGATCCAGAAGGTTCGCAACAGTGTCTCGTAGCTTACTTTTTCCGGGTCATAGGTAACCTCGACTACTTCGAAGTGACCTGTTCCGCCAGAAGAGACTTCGCGGTAAGTAGGGTTTTCCCTTTGTCCTCCGGTGTATCCGGAGACGGTGGTTATAACCCCTTCCAGTTTGTCAAAAGGGGGTTCCATACACCAAAAACAGCCGCCAGCAAAAATCGCTTTTTCCGTGGCGGCCATGATGTTTGACGAAGCCAGTAAGAGCAGGGCTAGCATTAGAGCGCGGACGAACATGATGAACCATCCAATACATAAGTTAGTCTTCTCAGTGTCTTTTTGACAGGGGACCCTTGCCAGGGTTCAACCACTATTTTTTCTGTGTTCATGATCCGAACATTATCTACGCTATCCACTTACCCGATTTTTCGATTAGGGCTATGATCAGTGGATCTTTCAGGATTGTCGTATGCCCCCCTCTACTGCCCTTCAGTGCTTTTCTCGCCATGTGTTTCCGATGAGTTATCAGGATGGATGCCAACGTTGGGCTGAAGCGTTAAGCAATGTGACGCTCCAGGTGAGCAGGCGTGACTTTGCCAATGGCGCCGCTGCCAGTCTTGTCTGTCAGACAGCCTGGCTGGGTCCTGTTGATGCAAACAGGGTGTTGGTGGTGATCGGCGGAACCCACGGTGTGGAAGGTTTTGCGGGGACGGCAGTGCAGGTAGATTGGTTTAACCTGTTGGCAAGCGGGGCGTTAACGTTACCCGGGGACACGGCGATGTTGTGTATCAATGCGCTGAATCCCTGGGGCTACATGAACTGCCGGCGCTGCGACGAGGAGGGAATAGATATCAACCGCAACTTTGTTGATTTCTCCCAGCCGCTCCCTGATAACCCGCGCTATGAAAAAATGAGGCCGCTGTTGTCGATTGTTGACAAAGTAGCGCGAGGCCAGGCGCTAGCAGATTTCGCCATACAAGTTGGCCAACGTAATTTCGAAATTGCCTTCAGTGGTGGTCAGTACAGTGATCCGGAAGGGCCTTTCTATGGCGGGAAGGGACTTGGTTTCAGCCGCAAGGTGATCGAAACTCTGATTAGTGATTATGCCTTGGCAGGGCGGCGATTGGCTGTGGTGGATGTGCACACGGGATTAGGTCCCTACGGTTATGGTGAAGTCATTTGTGACCACCCGCCGGGCAGTCCGTCAGTCAGTACGGCATTCAGCTGGTATGGACCTGGTTGCGGACTTCCCTTGGCGGGTACGTCCAGTTCTGTACCGAAACTCGGGTTGCTCGATTATGCCTGGCACCACATTATGTCTGGAGAGAGTTGCTTTGTGACTCTGGAATTCGGCACATTGGGGACCGATTCATTGTTTGAAATTCTTCTTGATGAGGCCTGTGTCTGGGCACAGACAGGCTCATCAGGTCTAACGCGGTCTGCGGTGGCATCTGCCATGCGTACCCATTTCTATCCTGATGACGACAGCTGGCGAGAAGCGGTCATTTTTAGAGCCCGTCAGGTATTGCAGCAGGCGTTACGAGGGGTATCTGCATCGTGATCAGCCAGGTAGGTATTCGTAACGTGTCGGCGATGGATTTGGAGCCGTTGCTGAAGCTGGAGAATAAATGTTTTTCCACTGACCGCCTCAGCCGTCGAAGTTTTCGCCACTGGATTCATGCGGATAACTGCGCCTTCATCGTCGCCGAACTCGATCACCGGGTAGTGGGTTACAGTCTGGTTATTTTCTTTCGCGGCACTACTCTGGCAAGACTGTACTCCATTGCCATTGATCCGGATTACCGTGGCCTCGGTCTCGCCAGAAAATTGATGGTTGAAGGTGAGACCATCAGCAAAGAGGCGGGTAGGGTGTTCTTGCGGCTTGAAGTGAGCGTGGATAACTCCGCAGGTATTAGTCTCTACCAATCTATGGGCTACCAGCCATTCGGTATTTACCGCAATTATTACGAGGACAACAACGATGCCCTGCGCATGCAGAAGTGCATTCGCACGGTGCCACCTGTGGCTGAGAATCGTGCTATTCCCTGGATTCAACAGACGACCACGTTTACTTGTGGTCCTGCGGCGCTGATGATGGCTATGCGCGCGCTCTCAAAAGACTATCAGCCCACACAGCATGAAGAGCTGCAAATATGGCGGGAAGCAACCACCATTTTCATGACGTCAGGTCATGGTGGATGTCACCCCATTGGTCTTGCTCTGGCCGCCCACCAGCGGGGCTATGATGTAAAGGTCTGGCTCAACCGGGATACGACACTGTTTGTAGACGGTGTGCGCGACGAAAATAAAAAGCGTGTTATAGAGTTAGTCCATCAGGACTTTGTTGCCCAAGCACATAAAGAGAAGATCAAAATACGCTATGGCGATTTCCGCCACACGCATCTGATCAGTGAATTCAAGAAAGGCAACCTGCCCATTATCCTGATCAGTACCTACCGCATGGATGGCCGTAAAGCCCCTCACTGGGTGACCATGAGTGGTTACGATGAGGATTGTCTTTATGTGCATGACTCCGACCCTGATCCGGACGAACAGAGTGCCAGTGGCCTGGACAGCCAGCATCTTCCCATCGCCCACGAGGACTTCTTGAAGATGTCACGTTTTGGGCGAAATCCGATCCGTACCGCGGTGATTCTCAAAAAAGTTGTGCGCTAGGATGGAGGACGGTTTTCCTCGGTATGCTGAGCAAACCAAGTAACAGCAGTTTGAGAAAGAGAAAAGGGGCCTTGTGGCCCCTTTTATGTATCCCGTCAATTTTTGCCTGATCAGATACCCTGACTCTTTCCAGGTAGCTTGTCATAGAGGGCTTCCTCTGGTGACGCATCCAAAATAGCTTTGAAGTAGCTGCTTGGCAAAACGATATTGTAGGAACTGTTGCCGTCGATGGTCAGATTCATGCCCATATTGGCGCTATCAAAAAAGGTAATGAAGCTGAGTGGCAGTGCCATGCGCTCCTCATAACGGCAGGAAATCGCGGCGCAAACATTCTCATTTTTGGAGAGTGACACAAGCTTTGCTTGTTGGGCGCCGTCCTTGATATTGGCATTTTTAAATGAACGCCATTGCTTATCGTTGTACTGGGCGGTGATGTAGAGGACATACTGATCCTCACCCTCATGGTCTATCGCACGTACCAGATAGATTTCTGAAAAGTTGTTGGCGAGGATTTGATCAGAAAAGGCGAAATTGGGGCCGTAGGTGATTTCACCGTTGACGTCATCCAGTTTGAATTCGATCAGGGTGGCGATTTCATCTTGGGACTGCCAGTTGATAGTCGATTCCTTAGGCGGTTCAGCAAATGCCGGTAGGGAGACGAGTGCCAGGGTGGCCAAGAATTTTGATAATAGTTTCATTGCCTAACTCCATTGTGAGCTTCGTGATATCGGGCATTTTTCAATGGGCTGCCATGCTTGCGTTTTTACGCCTTTCTGGCAACCCTTTTTTATGTCCCCGAGTAGAGCAAAAAGATCTTTAGGGCTGCATGACACATATGGGCTGTCCTGAGCCGGTGAACAGTTGGCTTGTGGTTGTGATTCTTTTCTGTACCAATGGTTCCGGTAAGTCGTTTATCAAAAGGTACCTAGACTGTTACGTGCTTCGTCTAAAGCTGGATCATTGTAGCTGTGCTCGACGCAATGTCCCGGGCCAGTTGTGCTACCATGGCCGATCTACAATGCTGATCATTTAAGCTCCATGGCCGATAAAAATTCCCCTATCGTTGTGACCTTTCCCGTTGGTCCGTTACAGTGCAATTGCACCATCATTGGTGATCCTGTCAGCAAAAAAGCGCTGGTGATTGATCCCGGTGGTGATGCCCAGTTAATTCTGTCGAAGCTTACCGAGCTGGCGCTGAAAGTGGTCGCGATTATTCATACTCATGCCCATCTTGATCACATTCTAGCCGCTGGTGAAATCAAGAAAGCTACCGGTGCGCCCATTCACCTGCATAAAGAGGATATGTTCCTCTGGGATGGTGTGGCACAGCAGTGTGTCATGTTTGGTGTGCCGCAGATTTCTCTCCCGAAACCGGACGGTTACCTTACAGACGAGCATGATCTAGGCTGCTGTGAAGGGGTAGCCATTCATACGCCAGGGCATACGCCTGGCTCGACCAGCTTCTGGTTTGAACCGGCCAAGACATTGATTGCCGGCGACACCCTGTTTCGCGGCGGCATCGGCCGCACCGACTTTCCCGGTGGTGACTACAACCAGATTGTCAAATCGATCCGTCAGCGTCTTTATGCCCTGGACGATGATGTAGCGGTGGTGACCGGTCACGGCCCTGGTACCACCATCGGCGTCGAAAAACACAGCAACATGTTTGTGCGGGCCTGAGGGACTGCGTGAGTCGAGGAAACCACATATGAAACAACAGATATTGGCAATGCTGGAGTTACAGGATGCCATGAACAGCAAGGTCAACAGCAACTGGGCGGAACAGGACTTTGCCTGGTACCGGGCGATCTGGGTCGAATGCGCGGAACTGTTGGATCACTACGGCTGGAAATGGTGGAAAAAACAGACGCCGGATGCGGACCAGGTAAAACTGGAGTTGGTGGATATCTGGCATTTTGGCCTCAGCATCCTGTTGCTGGACTCCGAAGGGCATGATGCCATTGCCGAATTGGTGGGGCGGCAGTTTGCCGAGGCCCGGCCATCCGGGGATTTCCGCGCGGATCTCGAGGCGTTTACCCTGCACACATTGCAGACTCGCAAGTTTGCCGTGGCGGACTTTGCCGCGCTGATGGCAGGTATCGATCTCAGTTTCGATGAGCTCTATATCCGCTATGTCGGTAAAAATGTGCTGAATTTTTTCCGCCAGGACCACGGTTACCAGGACGGCACATACCGCAAGCAATGGGCTGGCAAGGAAGACAACGAGCATCTGGTGGAGGCGGTTGCCGAACTGGATCACAGTGGTGCCGACTTCAAGGACTTGCTCTATCAGGCCCTCAGCCAACGCTATCTCGCCAGCACTTGAGCGCGTCGCTAACCCTTTGGTGACAGAGTGAAAAACGATACAATGGCGCCCCTTTGTCGATAGCAACCACAACCTGTAATGACTCACCATGACTGTACTTGATACCCGCAAAGAACGGCTGGAATTCAACAAGCTGCAAAAACGCCTGCGCCGCAACGTAGGCAGTGCCATCGCCGACTACAACATGATCGAAGACGGCGACAAAATCATGGTGTGCCTGTCCGGCGGCAAGGATTCCTATTGCATGCTGGATATTCTGCTCAACTTGCAGAAAACTGCCCCGGTGTCGTTTGAGGTCATAGCCGTCAATCTGGATCAGAAACAGCCGGGCTTTCCGCCGGAGGTATTGCCCAGATATCTGACCGGGCTGGGGGTTCCGTTCCATATCCTGGAAAAAGACACCTATAGCGTGGTCACTGAACTGGTGCCTGAGGGCAAGACCTATTGTGGCCTATGCTCCCGGCTGCGCCGCGGCACCCTGTACAGCTTTGCCCAGCAGATCGGCGCCACCAAGATTGCCTTGGGTCACCACCGGGACGACATTATCGAAACCCTGTTTCTCAATATGTTCTATGGCGGCAAGCTCAAGGCCATGCCACCGAAGCTGCTCAGTGATGACAAACAGAATGTGGTTATTCGCCCTCTGGCCTACTGCAAGGAAGAGGATCTGGTGGACTACGCCGAATTGAAAGCTTTCCCGATCATTCCCTGTAACCTGTGCGGTTCCCAGGACAATTTACAGCGCCAGGTGATCAAGGAAATGCTGCAGGGTTGGGAAAAGCAGAACCCTGGTCGTATGGAAACCATTTTTGCCGCGATCAAGAGTGTGGCGCCATCCCAGTTGGCCGATACCGAATTGTTTGATTTCGCTAATCTCAAGCTGGAACGCCCATCCCGTATTGGCATGGTCAATCTTTGGGAAGGTGAGGGCGACGGCGTGCGCGAGTCAGCTTGATGGCTCTTTCTCCGCGGAAAGCGCTTTATCCACAAAGGGCTCTTTATTCGCCGAGGGCTCTTTGTTCGCTGAAGGCTCTTACCTTTCGATGCCCAACTGATGCCCCTATAATGGGTCGCTTACTTCTGTCGGATATTGCTCCATGAGTTATCAGGTGCTGGCCCGAAAATGGCGCCCACGCAATTTCAGCGAGATGGTCGGGCAAGAGCATGTCCTGAGGGCGTTGATCAACGCTCTGGATACTAGCCGGCTGCACCATGCCTATCTGTTTACGGGTACCCGCGGGGTGGGCAAAACCACCATCGCCCGTATCCTCGCCAAGTGCCTGAATTGTGAGCAGGGTGTCAGTTCCACCCCTTGCGGGACGTGTAGCGCGTGTGTCTCTATCGCTGAAGGACGTTTTGTCGATCTGATTGAAGTGGATGCGGCTTCCCGCACCAAAGTAGAAGATACTCGGGAGCTGCTGGACAACGTGCAGTACGCGCCCACGGTTGGCCGGTTCAAGGTCTACCTGATCGACGAAGTGCACATGCTTTCCGGGCACAGTTTCAATGCCCTGCTGAAAACCCTCGAAGAGCCACCGCCGCACGTCAAATTCCTGTTGGCCACGACCGATCCACAAAAACTGCCGGTGACGATTCTGTCGCGCTGTTTGCAGTTCAATCTGAAAAATCTCAGCCCCGAACGCATCGTTGAACACCTGCAATTTGTTCTGGGTGAAGAGCAGGTCCCTTGTGAAGAGGCCGGTTTGTGGGCGCTGGCCCGAGCCGCTGATGGCAGTATGCGGGATGCCTTGAGCCTTACCGATCAGGCAATTTCCCACGGTGCCGGAAAGTTGACCGAGGCTGAAGTCAACAGCATGCTCGGAACCATTGATCTCAGTGCTATTGCCGATATCGCTAGAGCACTTGCTAATCGCGACGGTATGGAAGTGCTGGCGGTGGTGGATCGTATGGCAGAACATGCGCCGGATTACGCTGTGGCACTCGGCGATTTGTTGTCGGTTTGGCACCGAGTTGCCATTTGCCAGACGGTGCCTGATGCGCTGGACAACCGTTATGGTGACTATCAGCTGGTACAGGAGTTGGCCAAAGCGCTGAGTCGTGAAGATGTCCAGCTGTTTTACCAGATAGCGCTGCTAGGTCGCCGCGATTTGCCTTTGGCACCAGAGCCGCGACTGGGCTTTGAAATGGCGCTTTTGCGCACGCTGACCTTCCGTCCGGTTGCTGAAGGCCGCATAGACCCTCCCACGGTAACGGCAGGAACAGAAAATACGTTGGCTGGGGAGGGAGACGCCCCGGTAAAAAAGCCTGAATCTGCTCCTGCGGTGGCCATTGAGGTTCACCGCGAAGAACCTGTTAGCTCAACGCTTATTCAGGCAGATCAAGAGGTAAGAAGTCAGCAAGCCTCCTTGGACGAGGAGATACCCGCTCCGCCTATCGAATGTTATGAAGCTTTTGCGGATACAGATAAGGATGGTCTGGAGCCTGATCTGATATCGACAGAAACATTACTGAGCTTTTCGCGCGAAACACGGGCATACAGTAACCATGCTCTTATCAGTAACCATGCTCCTATGACGTTGCCTCCGGAGCAAGAGCTAGCTGAGTCCGCGGCGATACCCATAGCCATTCAGGTATCTACCACGTCCGGGGATGTTGAGCGCAAAACCCGGGCAATATCCCTTGATGCTTTGGGGCCGGATAACTGGTTGGCGCTCTACCAGGATTTAAATATTGGTGGCTTGTTACAGAATACAGCGGCCAACTTGGCGCTTGTCGAGGTCTCTGAACAGCAGTTGCGATTTGTCCTCGACATCAATAACAGTACGCTCTATGAAGAAGGGCATCAGCATCGCTTGGCCGAAGCCCTGGGTGATTATTTCGGCAAGCCAGTTTCTGTTGTTATAGAAGTAGGGGTGGTTGCGTCAGAGACGCCTCAAGTTAGTTTGGAGCGTATGCGTCAGCAGCGTCAGGAAGATGCCGTGAGCAGCTTAAAGCAGGACCCCTATGTTCGCCGTATAACTGATATGTTCAACGGTGTACTACTGGAAAAAACTATTAAGCCAATAGATTAAGATTTAATGGTAATTATATGAATATTAACGAATTGATGAAGCAAGCCCAGCAGATGCAAGAGAAAATGCAAAAAATGCAGGCTGAAGCAGCAAAGGCCGAGGTAACGGGGGAATCCGGTGCCGGGATGGTGACGGTGATCATGAATGGTCGCCATGATGTGCGTAAGGTCACCATTGATCCGGGCGTGTTGTCTGAAGATAAGGAGTTTCTGGAAGACCTGCTGGCTGCGGCAGTGAATGATGCCGTTCGCAAAGTAGAGGAAACTCAGCGGCAGCAGATGGAAAAACTTACTGGCGGTATGCAGATGCCGCCAGGTTTTCAGATGCCATTTTGATGCTAATGACTGACGTCTTTTTTCTCTGAACCGGAATCGCTTGTGTACAGTCCCCTGATTGATGAACTGATTGACGCCTTGCGCTGCTTGCCCGGAGTTGGCCCCAAGTCGGCACAACGTATGGCATTGCACCTGCTTGAACGCAATCGTCAGGGTGCAACACGGTTGGTTGCGGCGTTGGAGCAAGCCGTTGAGCATGTTGGTCGTTGTCAGCTGTGCCGTACACTCACAGAGCATGATGTCTGTGAAATCTGTGCAAGTCCCCGAAGGGATATTCATCAGCTATGTGTCGTGGAAACCCCAGCAGATCTGTTTGCCATCGAGCAGAGTGGTAGCTACCGGGGGCGGTACTTCGTTTTACTTGGCCATCTGTCGCCCATTGATGGCATCGGGCCTGAGGCGATCGGCGTAGATCAGTTGATGAGTAGACTGCTGGAGGAGGATATTAACGAATTGATTCTTGCCACTAACCTGACAGTGGAAGGGGAGACGACCGCCCATTACATCAGTGAGCGGGCACGACAGTTAAATGTGACCGTCAGCCGCATTGCTCACGGTGTCCCCATGGGTGGCGAATTGGAGTATGTGGATGGTGGAACACTGTCCCATGCATTCTCAAGCCGCAAACTACTGTAATTGCCCGGCCAGCTCCGGGTTACACCACTGAAAGAGGTATTCATGCCGGATCAAATGCCACCCCCAACACTGGTCGCCGATGACGAAGCGCTACACACATGTGTCGCAGCACTACAACACTGCGAGGCGCTGGCGGTGGATACTGAATTCATGCGCACAGATACCTTCTATCCGATACTCGGACTTATCCAGATTTATGATGGTTGCCACTGCTGGTTAATTGATCCAGTGGCCATTGAAGATTTGCAACCGCTAGTGGCAGTGTTCAACGATCCTCTGATTATTAAAGTGTTTCATTCCTGTTCCGAAGACCTGGAAGTGTTACAACACAAACTGGGCTGTATACCGGCACCGGTGTTTGATACCCAGATTGCTGCAGCTTTGGCGGGATATGGATTTTCCAAAGGGTATGCGGCGCTGGTTTCCGACATGCTTGGGGTACATGTGCCCAAGGGTGAAACCCGTTCTGATTGGTTACAAAGGCCGCTGCGCGAGGCCCAGCTGGGTTATGCAGCCTCCGATGTTTATCATTTGTTGCCGGTCTATGAACAGTTGGTGGCCGATCTTGATCGCCTTGATCGAGTTGACTGGATGGCTGAGGAAATGGCTTTTCTGGCAGAGCGTGCCAATCTCCGGGATGATGGCAGCGACTACTATCGCAAGGTAAAAGGAGCCTGGCGCTTATCGCCTGAAGAGCTTTTGATTTTGCAACGCCTTTGCCAGTGGCGAGAGGCCGAGGCCAGGCACTGTAATCGACCCCGCAATCGTGTATTGGCCGAGCGCACGTTATTGGATCTCGCGACGAGCCAACCCTCCAGTAAGCTGGAGCTGTCCGATATCGAAGGCATGCATCCGGGCCTGATGCGTCGTTATGGCGATATTCTGATGTCTTTATTGCAAATCACGGAAGATAGCTCTCCTTCGGCACATCTTGAACCGTTGAATGCGCCTTTGCCGAAAGAATCCAGGGATCTCGGTAAGCACCTGAAAGAAGTGGTTTCTCTTCGTGCGGAGGCGTTGCAATTGCCGGTCGAAATATTAGCCCGCAAGCGGGATGTCGAGGAGCTGGTGCGCTCTGTGTGTGATGGTGGCATCCCTGCACTGCCAGCTTCCCTTGCAGCTGGCTGGCGACATGAGGTGGTAGGGTTAGCCCTGCTGAAGGCTGTGGCTGATATCCAAACCTGATAGTGATAAAAAGCAATGTCGAAACAACTTTGTAAGATATATCGTAGTTCTAAAAAAGAAGGCATGTACCTTTATGTGGATCGGATGGAAGATCTCACCCGAATCCCCGACGTGTTACTACAGCGCTTTGGTAAACCTGAGCTGGCCATGACGATTGCACTTTCACCAGAGCGCAAGCTGGTGAGAGCTGATGTGGTGAAAGTGCTGGCGGCTATTGCTGAGCAAGGTTTTTACCTGCAAATGCCGCCGACTCCGGAACAATACATGCAAGAAATGCGTGACAAGAATGACAAACTTTAGGTGGACAACTCGTTGAAAGAACGTTTCTGGGAGGAAAAGACCCTCTCCGAATTGTCTCCTGAGCAGTGGGAGCTGCTCTGTGATGGTTGTGGTAAGTGCTGCCTGAACAAGTTGGAGGATGAAGATAGCGGTGAGGTTTTTTATACAGATGTCGCTTGTCATCTGCTGGATTTGAATGATTGCCGCTGTTCTGATTACAGCAATCGCCTGCTACAGGTACCCGACTGTCTCAGATTAACTGCTGGTCAGATCGACAGCTTTAACTGGTTACCCGCTACCTGTGCATATCGATTGCTGTCTGATGGTCAACCATTGCCCTCCTGGCATCACCTGGAATCGGGTGATAGAGAGAGTATTCATCGAGCTGGTATGTCGGTGTCTGGTCGTGTTATTTCGGAGCAGTCAGTTGCAGCCGAAGACCTGGAGGAGCGAATCGTTTACTGGGTAGACTGACTACTTTGATTAGAATCACATGCTAACAACCACTGGTGGTTTTTTGACTTTGGTGTGGTAGTATTCTGCGTTGTGGCTGTGGGCATCTTGTAAAAAGGTCCGTACCCCATTCTTTTGTAAAGGACTACTGAGGAAAAAATTATGTATTCGGACGAGAATTATCTTTGGGGCATCGTCGCCTATTACGCTGGTTGCACGTTGGTACTACTGTTCTTGTGGCGCTTTCGTGAGTTGCTGCCGGGAAGGCATTTTCGCAATCAGTTGTTACTCCTGCTCGCAGCTATCATGCTTGTCCCCATCAAAGCCTATCCAGACATGGGCTATATGGCGCCAGCCTGGTTTGTCAGCCTTTTCGAGGGCTTGACTGGAACATCAGAGATGAGTTTTCTTCGCGGCGCCCAGCCAATCATCGTGAGTTACCTGGTTGTATCATTTCTTTATATCTGTGCGACGTTATCAGGTTTGATCAAACGCTCCAGCGCTGTTGAAGAAACCAATAACAATCTTGAAACCGGTAGCCAAAGCGAAACCTGAGAACCAGATTACCCTGGTGGTTAGCCAACACTGAATCGTTGCTTCCACCAGCGGATGCTGAGGGGAACGGACATATTCAGGAGAAAGGCTGAGAGCATTAACGTATAAAACGCCTCTATAGAGATAATCTGATGCTGTACGTAGGCGATATCCATTACCACAAAAGCCAACTCCGCTCGCCCTAACATACCGAAGCCGATCATCCAGCTTGCAGGCCAGTCAAAATGCCCGGTGTAATGCGCTGCCAGCGCCGCTGATAGCACCTGGCCTGCAAACAACCCAACAAACAGCATTAGGCTTAGTGGCAGCACGGCAAAAAATATCGTGCTATCAAAAACCAGCTTGGTGCCCAGCGTGACAAAAAATACTGGCCCAATCCAGGAGAAGGCGACATTGTCGATAATCTGTTTGGCATGCTCGTAAAAATCTATATTTCTCTGTTCATGAAAAATGAAGTACTCCCGTTTGATCACCAGACCCGCCATATAGGCACCCACAGCTGGGTGGAAGCCGAACTCATGGGCCAGGATTGCTACCAGCAGGGCTACCGTCAGCAGGGCCAGTACGGTGTATTCTCCACGGCCCATGGCCAGTAACTGGCGAAGGCTGAAGGGGCCGATAATGGGAATCCTGGCTATCCAGCCTGAGCTTGCGGGAAACAACCAGCCACCGATGAAGGTAACGAACAGGAAAAACAGTACTGCTTTGCCCATCACCAGACCGATGCCCGCTACTGATAAGCTGGCCTCACCGGTGGCCATGGGCACAAGAATGGCTACCAGCGCCAGCGAAGCGATATCGTCGAGTACAGCTGAAGTCATGATGCCAGTGGCGGCAGGTGTGTTGCTCAGCCCCTCAGTTTTTAGAGACACCATGGTCAGCGACACCGCTGTGGCCGTCATTGCCAGCCCACAGAGCAGGGCCATATTGTTATCCCCCCAGAAATAGAGGGCGGCAGCATAGGCCACTGCAAAGGGGGCAATGGCGCCAAACAGGGCAATCCCCCAGCTGCGCTTTATGCTGTTGAGAAAATTGCCGGTGTTTTCCTCAAAGCCGAGTGCGAACATGATGAGGATAATGCCGAGTTCGGAAAAATCAGTGATAAATACCGGCATGACCTGTGGCAACCAGCCAAGGTTGACCATGGCCGCACCGAAAAACAGGTACCAGAGCACGGGTGTCAGTCGCGTGTGATGGGCCGCATAGGAGGCGGCAAATACACCTATCCACACGATGACCAACAGGGTTAAGTCGTACATGTTTTTTTGTCCTGTTTCTTGGGCCGTCAGTTTAGCTTTTTAGCAGTAGATGATTAAATTGATTCAGATCAGTGAATGCCATGCATCTGGCGTTTTATCAGTGGGCTGAGAAGAAGTAGCAAGACGCCTGCGCCGCAGCCAACCATTAGTAAATCAGCGAATAATCCGGTATATCCAGTCAGTGCACTGGCGGTATCCACTACTTCACCGCTCGGTCGTTCTATATGCGCCAATTTGGCAATTTGTGCTGCGAGGAACTCTGAGTAGGCCGTAGCAAGAAACCAGCTTCCCATCATGAGCCCAACAACCCGCGGCACAGCCAATTTGGTTACGGCTGACAGTCCAACTGGGGACAGGCACAGTTCACCAGTCGTGTGCAGCAGGTAGGCCAGCACCAGCCATAGGGCGGCGACCTTGCCACTGGCATCGGGAAAGTTGGCACCCAATACCAGCGCGCCAAAGCCAAGACCCGCCTGAATAATACCAAGGGAGAATTTCACCGGTGTCGATGGCTCCAGTTTTCGTTTTGCCAGGCCGGTCCAGAGCATTGCAAACAGTGGCGCCAGCAGCATGATGAATAGCGGGTTCAGGGCACCAAATTGTGAGGCGTTAAACTCCGCGCCGAGCAGAGTTCTGTCCACCACGCGATCGGCGTAAAGCGTCATGGAAGCAGCTGTTTGCTCAAACAGAGCCCAGAACACAACTGATGCAAATGTCAGCACCATCAATGCTGTCATGCGGCCGCGCTCTACAGTGTTGCAGCGCGCCAGCATAAACCACAGCAGTCCTGCGACCACGACGAAGGCCAGGCCATTGAGTGAATACTTCACCCAATCGCTTACCTGGATTAACTGCCACAGCCCAAGCAGGGCAGCGAAGGCGCAGAGATAAATGCTCCATTCGCGATTGATGCCGGGTAATATTTTTTGCTGCAAGAATAGGGGGGCTGCTGGTTCGGCATGGCCATGCAGGTGTCGTTGACCGTAGAGAAAAATCCCCAAGCCAATCACCATGCCGATACCCGCTGCGCCAAAGCCGTAGCGCCAACCGAGGGTTTCCCCGAGATATCCGCACAGCAGGGTAGCGGTAAATGCGCCGGTATTGATGCCCATATAGAACAGGGTGAAACCGCTGTCTCGGCGCGGATCGTTGACGCCGTAGAGGCGGCCGACAATGGTGGATATGTTGGGCTTCAAAAAACCGACGCCGACAATAATCAGCGCCAGTGAAAAATAGAAAACTTGTAACGCTGCCTGATCGCGCAGGATGGTTTCTCCCTCCACAGTGGCCTGGGTGCCTTCCACCGCCATTCCCAAATGACCCATTGCCAGTAGGCAGCCGCCGAAAATAACTGCTTTGCGCATGCCCAGATAGCGGTCCGCCAACAGCCCTCCGATCACTGGCATCGCGTACACCAGAGCGGCATAACTACCCAATACATCCAGGCCCATGGCGTCGCTGAACAAGTGGTATTTGGTGAGGTACAGCAACAGCAGATACTTCATACCGTAAAAAGAGAAACGCTCCCACATTTCTGTGGCAAAGCAGACATACAGCCCCTTCGGGTGGCCAAGCCATTCGTCACATTTTTCGGTCACAGTGATTCCTTCTTGGAGTCTTCAACCTTATGGGGTCGTTATCCTGTTGGGCGTTTGCGGCACCGCTGGCAGGCGCTAGAATGGAGCGGATTCCCACCAGATTGGATTGCGATGATGAAGTTTACCGGCACCGAGCGTTATGTGGCCACTGAAGACCTGCAAATGGCGGTAAATGCCGCAGTGACACTGCAGCGACCGCTACTAATCAAGGGCGAGCCGGGTACGGGTAAAACCATGCTGGCGGAGGAGGTGGCTGAGGCTCTTGGTCTTCGTCTGATTCCCTGGCACATCAAGTCCACCACCAAGGCCCAGCAGGGACTGTACGAATACGATGCCGTATCACGGTTGCGGGATTCTCAGCTTGGCGATAACCGTGTTCAGGATATCGCCAACTACATCAAGCCTGGGAAATTATGGGAAGCATTTGCCGCTGAAGAGCAGGTGGTTTTGTTGATAGATGAAATCGACAAAGCAGACATCGAGTTTCCCAACGATCTGTTGCTGGAACTGGATCGCATGGAATTCCATGTTTATGAGACCGGTGAGACGGTGCGTGCCCAGCTGAGGCCCGTGGTGATTATTACCAGTAACAATGAAAAGGAATTGCCGGACGCTTTTCTTCGCCGCTGTTTTTTCCACTTCATCAAGTTCCCGGAGCGGGACACCATGGCACAGATCGTTGCTGTGCACTTTCCCGAGATCCAGAAAAAGCTGGTACAGGAAGCACTGGATATTTTCTTTGAGGTACGCAAGGTCCCCGGTCTGAAGAAAAAGCCCTCTACGTCGGAGCTGATTGACTGGTTGAAGCTGCTGCTCTCGGACAATATTCCCGACCAGTTGCTGGCGGAACGGGACCCGACCAAGGTCATCCCGCCACTCTATGGTGCGCTGCTGAAGAATGAACAGGATGTGCATCTATTGGAGAAGCTGGCGTTTATGGCAAGACGAGAGGCCCAATAGGTGAGCATTGGAGTAATGCTGTGCTGCTGAATTTTTTTGACGGCCTGCGCAAGGGCGGGGTGCCGGTTTCCATCAAAGAGTACCTGGTGCTGTTGGAGGCGCTGCAACATCGACTCGCCTTTGCCGACCTCAATGACTTTTACCTCTTGGCCCGAACTTGTCTGGTCAAGGATGAAAAATACTACGATCGCTATGACCGTGCCTTTTCGGTCTATCTCAATCAACTAGATAGTATCGAACAGATTATTGAAGCACTGATCCCTGAAGACTGGTTACGGAAAGAATTTGAAAAATACCTTAGCGCGGAAGAAAAGGCCCGTATCGAGAGTTTGGGGGGGCTGGAGAAACTGATTGAGACGTTTAAAAAGCGTCTGGGTGAGCAGCAGGAGCGCCATGCAGGTGGCAATAAGTGGATCGGCACCGGTGGTACATCGCCGTTTGGCCATGGAGGCTTTCACCCGGAAGGTATCCGTGTCGGTGGAGAGAGCGAACACCAGCGTGCGGTGAAAGTCTGGGAGCAACGCTCTTTTCAAAATCTCGATGATTCAGTGGCACTGGGCACTCGCAATATCAAGCTGGCACTGCGGCGGTTGCGTAAATTTGCCCGCAGTGGCGCTGCAGAGGAACTGGATCTCGATCACACCATCAGCGCTACGGCCCGCAATGCCGGATTGTTGGACATCAAAATGGTGCCGGAGCGCCACAATGCGGTGAAGGTGCTGATTTTTTTTGATGTGGGTGGCTCAATGGACCCGCATATTAAAGTCTGCCAAGAGCTGTTCTCGGCTGTGCGCAGTGAGTTCAAGCATCTCGAGTACTTTTATTTTCACAATTTTCTCTACGACCATGTTTGGCGGGACAATCGCCGTCGTCACCATGAGAAAACGTCAACCCTGGAGCTGCTGCGCACCTACAGCCGTGATTACAAGGTGATTTTCGTTGGCGATGCCACCATGTCACCCTACGAGATCAGCAGTCCTGGTGGTAGCGCCGAGTATTTCAATGAGGAAGCGGGTGCTGTATGGATGCAACGCATACAGTCCAGCTTCGAACGGCTGATTTGGCTCAACCCTGTGCGTACCGATTATTGGCAATACACCCCATCCATTAAGCTGACTCAGCAATTGCTGGGGCCGGAGCGAATGTTTCCCATGACATTGGCTGGATTGGAACAGGGCATGACAATACTGTCGAAGTAGAGTGAGCTTAACGGCCAACTTGTGTTGTACCTGCTGTAGGCATTTCGATAGCATGACCGGGTAGGTGGCTTGTGTCGCACCGCGAAATAATTCAATAAGAATGAGTCAGAGGTGAAGATATGTCTGAAGGTGGCCTGACAATGGACGTGGCAGAGGCGGTTCGGAATTCCTGGGCTCATTACGGTGTTCCGGAAAAGCTGTCTCCTTGCGCTCTGCACAGCCTGGTGGATGTGTTGGCGGATTCAGTCAACGCTTTTCCTGACAATCCTGCGGTGACCTCCCTGGGTGCTACCCTGACCTATGCAGACCTGGACAGGCTGTCTACAGCATTTGCTTGTTATCTGCAGCAGCATCCCGAGCTAAAACCCGGAGATCGGATAGCCATTCAGATGCCGAGTCTGATTCAGTATATGGTCGTGGCCTACGGTGCATTCAAGGCGGGTCTGGTGGTGGTCAACGTTAACCCCATGTATACCGCCGTGGAATTGGAATACCAGTTCAACCACGCGGACGTAAAAGTGGTGGTGGTGTTTGATAAGTTTCTTGCCCATGCCCAGGAGGTGAAAGACAAAACGCCGCTGCAGACTATTATTGTGACCGAACCTTTTGACCTGCATCCACCGCTCAAAAGGGGGCTGATGTCGTTGGTGCTGAAGGTGCTGGGCAAGACTTTCCCAGCGGGCGATGCTGTTTCATTTCGTGACGTGTTGGCGAAAGGTGCCGGATCGCGGTACCAGCCCGTTACTCTGGGCGAGGACGATATGGCCTTGTTGCAATACACCGGTGGTACTACCGGTGTGTCCAAACCGGCCATCATCAGCCATGGCAATATGGTAAGTGTGACCCGTCAGGGTACAGAGTTGTTGAAGCTGGCCGGCATGCAGAGAGGCAAAGAGCGTTTTG
This sequence comes from uncultured Porticoccus sp., assembly GCA_947259505.1. Lineage (GTDB taxonomy): Bacteria > Pseudomonadota > Gammaproteobacteria > Pseudomonadales > Porticoccaceae > Porticoccus. The sequence goes on from CAMYLT010000005.1 coordinate 181,523, forward strand.
TGTCGCCATTGCCGCTGTATCATATTTATGCCTTCGCACTGGTGGTGACCACGGGGGTGCATTTGGCTGTGCACACTATGCTGGTGCCGGATCCCCGCAATATTAAAGCGTTTGTAAAGTTGCTGAGACGCTGGCCAGCGACACTGTTTTCTGGCCTGAATACGTTGTTTGTGGCATTGATGAAAGACCCGGATTTTTCCCGCATTGATTTCTCTACTTTAAAATTGACCCTTTCCGGGGGTTCTGCCCTGGCCAGCGGCACAGCCAAGGAATGGCTGGAAAAAAGCGGTTGTGAGATCAGTGAAGCGTATGGCCTGACGGAAGCCTCACCTATCGTTTCGTTCTCTCCACCGGCTTCTGGCAAGCAGGGCGCGGTGGGTATCGCCGTGCCACAGACTGAATTATTAATTGTCGACGAACAGAATAATTCTTTGCCAGTCAATGAACACGGAGAACTCTGGGTGCGTGGCCCTCAGGTGATGCAGGGCTATCTGAACTTTCCGGAAGAGACTGCCAACACACTTACTGAAGACGGCTGGTTGAAAACCGGTGATATCGCCTCAGTGGATGAGGACGGTTTTCTGCGTATCCACGACCGCAAGAAAGATATGATTAATGTGTCTGGCTTTAACGTCTATCCCAATGAGATCGAAAGCGTGGTGTCGCATCACCCTGACATCACTTACTGTGCCGCCGTGGGGGTTCCCGATGAGCACTCAGGCGAAGCGGTGAAACTCTATGTGGTGAGCAGCAATCCCGCACTCACTGAAAAAGACATTCATGATTTCTGCGCGAAACAACTGGCTCGTTACAAATTGCCAAAATACATTGAATTCCGCGATGAGCTGCCTCTCTCCAATGTGGGTAAGGTCTTGCGGCGGGAACTGCGCGATAGTTGATTTCCTGTGTCGCACTATGCCGGGCCATGCCCGATCCAATCCAAAAGAAAGCCTGGTTATTAGCTGTACTAAATGAAAGATGAACTACAAAAGTGGCGGGATAGCATTGCAGGCTGTCTCGGAGCGGATCGCTATCGCCTGAATCGACTGCTGGACAAGCTGAGCCAGCGGGCGCAACAGGGCAAGCCTTTTGACCGGGACCTGCAGCACTTTGTGTCGCAGTTGGAACAATCCATCGGCAGATTGCAGGCGCGCCGCGCCAGTGTGCCGGTTATCGAATATCCCGAAGAATTGCCCATCGCCGGCCGTCGAGAGGATATTCGTGAGGCCATTGCCAATCACCAGGTGGTGGTGATTGCCGGAGAAACCGGTTCTGGTAAAACCACACAATTGCCGAAAATCTGCCTGGAGATGGGCCGTGGTGTGGCAGGAATGATCGGCCATACCCAGCCGCGACGTATTGCTGCCCGCACGGTAGCCAATCGTATCGCTGAGGAGCTGCATCAGCCGCTGGGGGAAACCATCGGTTACCAGGTGCGTTTTAATGAGCAGAGCAGCGAAAACACGCTGGTCAAGCTGATGACGGACGGTATTTTGCTGGCAGAGATACAGCATGATCGCTATCTGAATCGCTATGACACGCTGATTATTGATGAGGCGCACGAACGCAGCCTCAATATTGATTTTTTGCTTGGTTATCTGAAAAAAATCCTCCCCAAGCGCCCGGACCTGAAGCTGATTATCACCTCCGCCACCATTGATCTCGAGCGTTTTGCCCAACACTTTGATAATGCGCCGGTGATTGAGGTGTCAGGTCGTACCTACCCGGTTCAATTGGAGTATCGCCCCGCCGATGAGGAGCGGGATCTGTCCCTGCAAGTACTGGATGCAGTAGAGGACATCCTCAGTCTGCCCAAGCGTGGCGATATTTTGGTGTTCCACAGCGGTGAGCGGGAAATTCGTGAGACGGCAAACGTACTGCGCAAGGCGCAGCTCCCTCATCTGGAAGTGGTGCCGCTTTATGCCCGACTGAGTCTGGCGGAGCAGAACAGGGTGTTCCAACCCCATCGCGGGGTGCGGGTTGTGCTGGCCACCAACGTTGCAGAAACCTCATTGACGGTCCCCGGTATCCACTATGTGATCGACCCGGGCACAGCCCGTATCAGCCGTTACAGCTATCGAACCAAGGTCCAGCGTCTGCCCATTGAGCCGGTGTCGCAAGCCAGTGCCAACCAGCGCAAAGGGCGCTGTGGCCGGATCAGCGAAGGTGTATGTTTCAGGCTCTATTCGGAAGAGGATTTTAACAGTCGACCGGCATTTACTGATCCGGAGATCGTGCGTACAAATTTGGCATCAGTGATCTTGCAGATGCTGCAGTTGAAAATCGGTGATATTCGTGACTTCCCCTTTGTGGATGCGCCGGATCAACGGTTGATCAACGATGGCTTTGGTCTGTTACAGGAATTGCAGGCGGTCAATCAGCGGGGCGAGTTGAGTGCGACGGGGCGGCAACTGACCCGTATCCCGGCAGACCCTCGCCTGGGCCGGATGCTGTTGGCCGCGGCAAAAGAAGGTTCATTGCGGGAAGTATTGGTGATTGTTGCTGCACTCAGTGTACAGGATCCACGCGAGCGACCCGCCGACAAACAGCAGGCTGCGGACGAGAAACATCGCCAGTGGCAGGATAAGGACTCGGATTTTGTGGCGTTTCTTAATCTCTGGAATCACATGGAGGAGAAGCGCCAGGAATTGGGCCGCAATCAATTTGATAAATACTGTCGACAACAGTTTGTTTCACCCCTGCGTATTCGCGAGTGGCGCGATCTGCATCATCAGCTGCACGGTTATTGTCGTGAATTAAAGCTGCCTGAAAATCATCAGCCTGCTGAGTATGCCGCTATTCACCGCGCACTACTCTGTGGCTTGTTGGGACAGATCGGCTTTCGCCACGAGGAGCGAGAGTTTCTTGGGCCGCGCAACCGTAAATTCCATGTGTTTCCCGGTTCGGGACAGTTCAAAAAGCCGCCCAAGTGGCTGATGGCGGCTGAAATGCTCGAAACGGCGAAGCTCTATAGCCATGTTAATGCCCACATTGAGCCGGAGTGGTTGACGGTACTTGCAGCACATCTGGTCAAGAAAAGTTACAGCGAGCCCCATTACAGCTCGCGAAGTGGCCAGGTGATGGCCTATGAACGGCAGACGCTGTATGGCCTGCCGATTCAGGACCGGCAACCCTGCAATTACACGACAGTTGATCCGGCGGCATGCCACGAGATTTTTATTCGAGCAGCGTTGGTGGAAGGAGAATATCGGGGGAAGGGAGAATTTTTTCGCCACAATCAGCGGTTGCAGGAAAGTTTGGAAGAGATGGAGTCCCGCACTCGTCGGCGAGACATTCTGGTGGATGACCAGGTGCTGTTCGAGTTTTACCAGGAACGGATCCCTGCCAATATTCTCAATCTCGCCGGCTTTGAAAAGTGGCGCAAGGAAGCGGAGCAAGACGACCCGAAATTGCTGTGGATGGATGAAGCGCTGTTGGTGCAGCGCCAGCTGAATGAGGATACCGAGGGACAGTTTCCCAATTATCTGGAGTGGCAGGGGACTCGTTATCCCTTGAGCTACCATTTTGAACCAGGCCACCCTGAAGACGGTGTCAGCGTGACAGTGCCCGTCAGCATTCTCCACCAGGTGCCGAGTTACCGCTTTGAGTGGTTGGTGCCGGGTATGCTGCGTGACAAGTGCATTGCCCTGGTAAAGGGTTTGCCGAAATCACTTCGCAGGAATTTTGTGCCCGTGCCTAGCTTTGTGGACAAGGCACTGGTGGCTATGAAAGCCGGAGATATGGCATTAACGGAAGCGCTTGGTGCGCAGTTGAAGCGGCAAACCGGCATCACCATCGCCCCTGAACAGTGGCAGCAAGTGAAGGTCGATGACATCTACCTGTTGAATATTCGTCTGATTGATGAGCAGGGCAAGGTGCTGGCGATGGGACGCCATTTAGCCGATCTGAAAGAAACATATCGGGGCAGAGTGGCCCATACCGTCAGTCAGTCTCCAGGCAATAGTATTGAGCAAAGGGATCTCAGTAGCTGGGAGTTTGACGAGTTGCCTGAGGTCTTTGCCATTGAACAGCAGGGCCTGACTATCCGGACTTATCCCGCGTTGGTTTGTACAGACAAGGGCGTTGACTTGAAGTTGCTGGATAATGCCGCCACCGCAGCTAATAAAACCCGCCCAGGGTTGATCAAACTCTACCAGGTAAGCTATCCCCAAGGTGTGAAATATCTCCGCAAGGAACTGCTGAAGGGGCAAGATCTGAAATTGAAAGCGGCAACTCTGCGGGGAAGAGAAGTGCTGGTTGCAGATTTGATCAATGCTGCTTACCAACAGGCGCTGCTCGGTGATGGGGCGATTCCGCGCAACCGGGAAGCGTTTGAACAGCGCTTGACTGCAGGGAAGGGCAATATTGTTAATGCGGCCAATGAATTGGAAACAATGCTGATTAGCTGGTTACCATCGCTTGCCGATATACATCGCACCCTGAAAAAAATGGGCTTGGCAGGTTTCCAGGCAGCACCCGATATCCATCGGCAGTTGGCTATGTTGTTTCAGGAAGGATTTTTGTTTGAGGTTCCCCTCCAGTGGTTAGAGCAGTATCAGCGCTATTTGAAAGCCCTCCTTATCCGTCTGGATAAATTACCTGCACAGCCACAGAAAGATCACGAGTATGTGTTACAGCTGCAAAAGCTCGAGGATAAGCTGGAGGGTGTTGATACCCATTGGGAGGACTATCCGGCAGAAGTGAGAAGGGATATCTGGCAGTATCGTTTTATGTTGCAGGAATATCGGGTCTCCCTGTTTGCGCAACAGTTGCGGACACTGTTCCCAGTATCGGACAAACGTATCCTGGCTCAGTGGGAATCGCTGGAGTCCGCCATTGCCGGCCGATAGCGGTTGTGCGTTGTCGATAATGTCGTGACGGCGCTAACTTTGTTGAAACTAATTATGGAACGCTCAGTCTGATTCTTCAGCCTGGCCGGGACGGTCGGGTAAAAAACGAACAATACCACCCTAATGGAGATTACCTATGTCAAAGATAAAGCTGAAACCATTAGCCGCAGCTGTAGGCGCGGCGTTTATGGCATCCGTTGCAATTGCTCCCCTGGCATCTGCCGCAGAAAACCCGTTTCAGGCTAATGAGCTGAGTTCAGGTTACAACCTGGCCGACTCTCACGGCGAAGGGAAGTGCGGTGAAGGCAAGTGTGGCGAAGCTAAGAAAGCTGCCAAGGAAGGAAAGTGTGGTGAAGGTAAGTGTGGCGAAGAGAAAGAAGCTGCCAAAGCTGCGAAGGAAGGAAGCTGCGGTGAAGGAAAACCCAAGGCCAAAGAAGGAAATTGTGGGGAAAACAAACCCAAGGCAGAAGAAGGTAAATGTGGTGAAGGCAAGTGCGGCGGTAAAGGCTGAGCGAACAGGCCAGATGTCGACTCATCGCTTTCCCGTCCAAGGGGCGGGTTTGGGTTTAAGGCGGGCTTTAATGAGCCCGCTGTCTTCCCTGACTACCGATCAGGTCAGTTTTATGGAAGTGGCACCGGAAAACTGGATTCGCGTTGGCGGTCGCCTTGGGCACCAGTTCCGGTCTTTCACTGAGCGCTTTCCCTTCGTTTGTCATGGCCTCTCCTTGTCGATTGGTTCTCCGGCGCCATTGGATAAAGAGTTGCTGGGCAGTATTAAACATTTTTTGTCAGAGCACGGCATTCGCAGTTACAGCGAACACCTGAGTTATTGCAGTGATGATGGGCATCTCTATGATCTGATGCCGATTCCTTTTACAGAAGAGGCTGTTCACTATGTGGCGGGCCGTATCCGTCAGGTACAGGATTTTCTTGGCCAGCGCATCGCCATGGAAAATGTCTCTTATTATGCAGCGCCCCAGCAGGAAATGAGCGAAATCGACTTTATCAATGCGGTATTGGATGAGGCCGATTGTGATTTATTGCTGGATGTGAACAACATCTTCGTCAACAGTATCAATCACCGTTATGACCCTGAGCTGTTCCTGCGCCAGTTGCCCGGTGAACGGGTCGCCTATGTGCATATTGCCGGTCACTATGAAGAGGCCGACGATTTGCGTGTGGATACCCACGGCAGTGATGTCGTTGACCCGGTGTGGCAGTTGTTGGCGAAAAGTTATGAGCTGTTTGGTGTCATGCCGACGCTGCTGGAGCGTGACTTCAATCTTCCACCTGTAACCGAGCTGTTGTCAGAAGTGGATTATATACGCCAGTTGCAGGGCACCTTTGAGACAAGTTCTTCGAAGGAAGTAGCCCATGTGTGACCTGAGTGCCAAAGATTTTCAACAGACCCAATATGAATTTGCTGCGCATCTGAGAGATCCTGACATTCACCCTGCGCCAACCGATATTGAAGATCGGCGCATGAAAATATACCGAGAGTTGGTCTACAACAATATTGAATCATTTCTTTCCAGCGGCTTTCCGATTTTGCGCAGCCTGATCGAGGATGCCCCCTGGCATCAGCTGGTGCGAGATTTTATCAGTCGTCACCAGAGCCATACGCCGTATTTTCTGGAAATTAGTCAGGAATTCCTGCAGTACCTGCAGGAGGAGTATCAGCCCCAGGAGAGTGATCCGGGTTTTATGCTGGAGTTGGCCCACTACGAATGGGTCGAGTTGGCTTTGGATGTATCGGAGCAGTCGATCACCCCCTCGAATTCCTTGGATGCTGATGTGCTGAAAACACCGTTAGCCGTTTCACCTCTGGCGTGGCGGTTATCGTATCAATACCCGGTCCACCGAATTGGCCTTGAATACCAGCCATCAAGTCCCCCTGATGAACCCACCTTTTTGGTGGTTTATCGCAATCGAGAGCACTTGGTGAAATTCATGGAAGCGAATGCAGTGACCATACGCTTACTGCAATTGCTGGAAGAGCAAAGCCTGACCGGCCGGGAAGCGCTGGAGCAGATTGCGAAAGAGCTGCAGCACCCTAACCCGGCAGCTTTGCTCAAGAGCGGTGCCGAGCTATTATTCAAGCTGTACAGCCTGGATACCCTGATCGCCGATTAAACTAACAGACATAAAGCGGACATAAAAAAAGCGGCCCCGGAAGGCCGCTTTTTTGTTTCCGTTGTATTGCTACAGCAGAATGTCTTTTTTACTTGAACTTGGTTTGCAGATCAAGTTGCAGACGGTTGTAGTCTTCTTCCTGAACATTGGTGAAATCACCGTATTCATTGATGAAGTAAGTAAGAGATACAGAGGTGTTGTCGCTGATACCCAGGCCAGCACTCAGCTTGTGACCTTTCACATCAGTACCGCCACCACCGAAGTCGGAGTCAGTAAAGGTGGCGAATACAGCGTCAGCTTCCAGATCTTCGTAGGTATAACCAACTTCCCAGGCACCGCGTTTTTTCGCTTTACCCAGTTTGAAGCCCAGGGCATAACCAGTGTCTTCGTCGGCATCGCTGTTATTGACATAGTCGGCAAACAGTGTGGCGGGCATGCCGGCAAGAGAGGTGCTCAACTCGGCAAACAGTTCAAACACTTCGTAGTCGAACTCGTAGAGGCCGCCGACAGAAGAGTTTCCGAAGAAGTCACTGTCGTAAAATGATGCGCTGCCTTCCACCGGAATATAGAAGTAACTACCGCCGACGTTAAAGGCGACGTTATCAGAAATGTTGCCTTTGAAACCCAGCTGTGCGCCGTACATTTCTTCCGCATCTTGACCGCCTGCCTTGTTGTCACTTTCCAGGAAGTGGTATGCGGCTACCGCATAGACTGTGCCGTTGTCGTAAGAAAGATTGGCGCCTTCAGGACGGTAGTCACCATCCCAGATCAGGCCATTGCCACCGGGCGCGAAGAAGGGGTTTGCTGTCTTACCAGCCACCAGGTGGGTATCCTGGGCAAAGTTCCAGTCAATCCAGGCCATATCCAGATTGAGATCTTTGGAAGTGGCGCCGCCGCCCAGAGATTGGTTGCTGGAAACAGGATCTTCACTACCACTCGCCAGCGTGACTCCGGCAGTTACATCATCAGCTACTTTTGCAGCAACGTTGAGACGGGCACGAAGACGGTTGCGGTTGCGGTCTTCAGCTTTTGCGTCGTCGTCAATCGTTTCATAACGGTAGCGTACATCGCCGGACCATTGGATTCGGTCTGCCCATGAATCGACAGGCTTGGCAGTGGCGACAACCTTATCAGTTTTAACTTCCATCTCTTCAATGCGCTGGGACAGGGCCAGAACATATTTTTTGAGATCCTGAACGCTGGCCTGGTCGATATCGGCGGCAGACGGGGTTCCAGCAGCCATCACCAGAGGGCTTACGGTGAGGGCGCTAACAGCTAAGCAAATTGCAGTACGTTTCATATTGTTAACTCCAATCCTTCAATAGGGCGTTGTGAGTAAGTTATTAGCCGGCTTTTGGCCATGGCAGGCTCAATGGGGTAGACCCTATAAACCATGGGGGGCATTCTCCGATACCTATATGTCAGTTTTATGACGAAACTGTCATTTGACGTGACTTGGAGCGGGGTCTAAAGACGGTATCCCTATGAAGCTTGAGATGGGTTTTACGGTATACCTGTAAAAGATGAACGTGTAGAATCACCGGATTTTACGCAATGAGAATAATTTAAAGGGGACATCCCATGAAGAAGGTATTGCTGCTGCTTGCTGGATTTGCGCTTTCAGGCCAGGTGATGGCTGAATCTGTCAAGAATCCTGAAGACCCTTGGGAAGGGGTTAACCGTAAGATTTTTGCGTTCAACGAAAAAGTTGACCAATACGCACTTAAACCCGTTGCGAAGGGTTATAAGGCGGTCACTCCCGATCCCGTTGAGCGTGGCGTTAGCAGAATGTTTGCCAACGTTGGTGAGGTGGTGAATATCCTGAATGATCTGCTTCAGGGTAAGTTCAAGCAGGCTGGCAATGATACAGGCCGGTTGGTCATCAACACCACTATCGGTCTGGTGGGTTTCTTTGATGTGGCCGAAGATTTCGGGCTACCCAAGGGTGACGGTGAGGATTTTGGTCAAACAATGGGTTTTTGGGGTGTGAAGCCAGGACCGTATGTTGTGATTCCACTGTTTGGTCCCATGACAGTGCGTGATGCCCCGGGCAGAGTAGTGGATCGGCTGGTTAATCCCATTAACGAGATTGATCATATTCCTACCCGCAATAGAATTTATGGTGCGGAAGTGGTGTCACTTCGCGCTGATTTGCTTGAGGCTGAGAAGCTCATACGTGGTGATCGCTATTCGTTTATTCGTGATGCGTACCTACAGCGCCGCAAATTCCTTGAATATGATGGCGAGGTAGAAGACGATTTTGGGGACTATGAAGATTTCTAGTTTCCCATCTGTCTTGATGGCGCATCGGGCAGTTTGAATCTTTTTCATGGCAACACAGGTGCTCCGGCACACTGAAGTCGCTCTTGGTTAACCTATGAAAAAAAACGGCAAACTGTATATTGTTGCCGACAACCAACAGAGCTGTCGTGAGCTGGAAAGTTATCTGGCCGGCACTTCATGGCGTGTCTCTTGTTTTGATGACCCAGCGGCGGCAATCGCCGCTGTAGAGGTTGATCATCCTGGTGTAGTGGTGGTTGACCTTCCAGCTTCTTCTGTACGTTCGCAATTGGTTGAAATGGCCTCCATGGATATGGATGTGCCCTATGTCGTTATCGTGCCTGAGTCTGATCCTCGCGATGTGGTGGAGTTATTTCACCAGAATGTCTCAGATGTACTGATCAAGCCCTTTACCAGTGAACGGTTTTGTAGAGCCGTGGAGCGAGCATCAAGTTGCAAAAATTTGATGGTACAGAACCGTCTCTATCGTGAGCAGCTCGAAAAAGCCAATAGGGAGCTGGAGGAGAGCTTGCGCATCCTGGAAGTGGACCAGATGGCTGGCCGCCAGGTTCAGCACAGTCTGTTACCCGTGACGCCCCTTTTTCACGGTGAATATGAAATTGCCCACCGTATTGTCCCATCGTTGTACCTGAGCGGTGATTTTGTCGGTTACAACGTTATTTTTGATCGCTACATGGTGCTTTATGTGGCAGATGTCTCGGGTCACGGAGCGTCCTCTGCATTCTTGACGGTCTTGCTCAAATTCATACTTAATCGTATTCTCCGCCGCCATATTTCCCGTAATGATATGGCCGCCATGGGCAAGGCTCCGGAAGGCTTTATTGAACACATCAACCGCCAAATTATGGCATTGGGACTAGACAAGCATCTAACGATGGTCTCAGCCTCCATTGATATGGAAAAAAATATTTTGCGCTATTCTGTCGCTGCACATATGCCCACGCCAGTTTTTGTGAGCAATGGTGATGTCCGATCACTTCCCGGTAAAGGTAAGCCGATTGGGATTTTCCCAGATGTCAGCTGGGACGTGCAGGAAATAGCGCTCCCAGAAAAGTTTGCTATGGTTATTATGTCTGATGGTGTGCTGGAGTTCCTTCCTGGCAGTTCTTACCGGGAAAAAGAACAGTTCATTGCCGATACCGTAGCTGCGTCAGACACGTCTATTGAAAGTATTTGCGAGGGGTTAGGTGTCGATCAGGTCAAGGATGCACCGGATGATGTCACTGTTTTGACCATTCGCAGGGGGTATTAGATGCAACCTGGCAAGATTCTGGTTTCTCACCACGATGACTCCTATCTGATCAAATTGGTTGGAGACGTGCGTGTCACACTCTGCACTTCGTTGAATAATTATATTGAAGCGATCTTCAAAGATGGTCATGTCAGTGAGGTGGTGACTGATATGCTGGAGACCAATGCGGTTGACAGCACCACCCTGGGGTTACTCGCAAAGTTGGCTATTTACTGTGAAGAACACTTCGGTATTAAGCCTACGGTCTTTTGCAACGACGAAAGTATTTATCAAACTCTTGAGGTGATGGGCCTAGACGAGATTTTCGATATTATCCAGGGGGATCACCCAGAAGAAGAGGGTTGCCAGGAGCTATCGGAAATTGAGTCCGAAGTGGAAGAGATCCGGGATCGGGTTCTCGAAGCGCATCGGCTTCTTTCCTTGCTCAATGATCGTAACCAGCGTGAATTTGTTGACCTGATTCGTGCATTGGAACAGGGTGGCTGATCAATTTCTATCAGGATGTGTTTTTACCCAAAGCACGTTGCTTTGCCTGAATAAAATCTTTGTGAGACACATAAAGTAGCTCGGCGATACGCCGAATAAGTGCTTCTTCATGCTTATCTAATACTTCGTCAGCAAAGGCTACCCGCCATAGATTTTCGATGAGCTGGGTTTTCCCTGTTGCATCGAAGTGATCATTGACCTGGCGTGTGAATTGGTAGAGAGAGGTGGCTTGGTTGACCTCTTCCCTGGCTAGTGTGACCAGTTGTTCTATCTCTTCATGGTTGAGCTGAAACTGCTTTTCCAGCAGTGACTGGATATGGAGTAGTTCCTGGTCATTCAGTTGTCGATCAATCACCATGACTTCCACCATCAAGGCGGCTGCCGCCAGCCGTTTTTGATGCTCACTGTCATCCTGTTGCAGCATTACTTGGGAAGAGAAAAACTCTCTGATTCGATCAATCAACTCCCCATCTCCCAGAGCATTTTTTCCAGTTTGATTTGATCCGCCACAAAATTGCGAATGCCTTCAGCAAGTTTGTCTGTGGCCATAGCATTGGCATTCATCCGATAACGGAATGTTGGTTCATTGCCTAGTTGATAATCGATGTTCTCGCCGGTCTGATGTGGGTGAAGATTGCGCGGAAGTTCGGCGTGGTCAGCACTTAAGTCGGATAACAACTGGGGGCTGATAGTGAGTCGATCACAGCCGGACAATGCTTCAATTTCGCCGGTATTGCGGAAGCTGGCACCCATCACGATAGTGTCGTATTTGCACTGCTTGTAATAATTGTAAATGGTCCGAACTGACATCACGCCCGGATCTTCATGAGCAAGGTAATCCTGCTGACCGCTATTGGCTTTATGCCAGTCAAGAATGCGGCCCACAAAGGGTGATATCAGAAATGCACCCGCATCGGCTGCTGCCGCTGCCTGGTCAAAACCGAACAATAACGTGAGGTTGCACTGCACACCTTTCTTCTCCAATTCCGCCGCCGCCCGAATACCTTCCCAAGTGGAGGCAATTTTTAACAGGATGCGTTCGGGACTAATGCCTGCAGACTGGTATTTTTCTACCAGTGCCATGCCACGGTTAATAGTGGCGGCGGTATCAAAAGACAAGCGGGCATCAATTTCGGTGGATACTCGCCCAGGCACGACGTCGAGGATTTCTCGTCCAATTCGTACGGCCAATTCATCCATGCAGTCCGCCAACCAATCACCACCTTGGGCTTTGGCCTTGGCGATACTCTCCCTGACTAGGGGCTGATAGTGGGGCAGGGTAGCTGCTTTCAGCAGCAGTGAGGGATTGGTCGTGGCGTCGATAGGTTGAAACTGCCGGATGGCTTCAATATCGCCGGTATCGGCAACCACTACGGTCATAGTTCTTAACTGGTCCAGTTTGCTGGGCATGTTCATACTCGAATTTCGTTGAGTGCATTTAGAGCTTGATGTAACACTTCAGTTCCCGCTTCAGGGAGGTGAGCGTGTTCACTTATATAACGGCGAAATTTCCGGGCGCCAGGAACCCCTTGGTAAAGTCCCAGTATATGGCGGGTCATGTGGCCGAGTCTGACGCCGTTGGCTAACTCACCCTCAACAAAACGAGTGAATTGTGCCAAGACCTCTTCGCGACTGGGTGAGGGAGTCTGGCGACCATAAAGCCGCTGGTCTACCTCAGCCAGGATGTATGGGTTGTGGTAGGCCTCGCGCCCCATCATTACGCCGTCAATATGTTGTAAATGTTCCAGGCTTTGATCCAACGTCGTGACACCGCCATTGAGGATGATTTCCAGGTCAGGAAAATCTGTTTTCAGGCGGTAGACTGCATGGTAATCAAGGGGTGGAATTTCCCGGTTTTGTTTTGGACTGAGACCCTTTAGCCAAGCCTTGCGAGCGTGGACGATAAAGGTGCGGCACCCGGCATCAGCCACCGTGCCGACAAAGTCACATAGAAAAGAATAACTGTCTAGCTCATCCACGCCGATACGGTGTTTGATGGTCACCGGGATGTCGGTGACACTCTGCATGGCAGTGAAGCTATCAGCCACATGCTGGGCATTTTTCATCAATACGGCGCCAAACATGCCGGATTGAACCCGGTCGCTGGGACAGCCACAATTGAGGTTGATTTCATCATAGTGATAGCTTGTTGCCAGCTGTGTTGCAGCTGCGAGCTCATCTGGGTTGCTGCCCCCCAGCTGCAGGGCGATAGGATGTTCCTCCGGGGTAAATAGCAGGTGACGATGAGCATCCCCGTGGATTATCGCAGCGCTTGTTACCATCTCAGTGTAAAGCAGCGTTTCGCGGCTCAGCAGCCGGTGGAAATATCGGCAGAATCGATCGGTATATTCCATCATGGGGGCGATGGAAAAACGGCGATCAATGTGTGTGTTTTGGGCCACGAATTACTCTGAAATCACTTATCGTTAGGAAGCGTTTGTCTGGAAAAAGGTTGATTATATCGGCAAAAGCCACCAAATGGTTGTGTGATCTTGGGAGCTTCTCAACAGCGTGTTAGGATGGCTCGCCTATACAGCCCCGTTAACGTGCAGACGAACGTAACTATGAATATGTCCGAGATCGCAATGGAAAGCCCGCCACCGAGCACTCAGCTAGAGTCTCACGATTTGATGGATTGCTTGTTATTGGTCGCGACTCTGGAGGGGCGCCCGGCTTCTGCGTCGGCAGTGTCATCCGGGTTGCCACTGGAAGAGGGCAAATTAACTCCTGTTATTTTCAATCGCGCAGCTAATAGGGCCGGTTTAGCTTCTATTCTGCTGAGCAGGGAGTTGGAGCAAATACCCCTTGAGGTAATGCCGGCCATCGTGCTGCTAAATGATGGGCGTGCAGTTGTATTAAATAGTCTCGACGCTAAGCTGCAATTGGCCGAAGTAACCTCGCCAGAAACGCAGGAAGTTGTGCAGGTTGAACTGGATAGTCTGAAAGCCGAATACAGTGGCAATGTGTTTTATTTGCGGCCAATGCAACAATTTGATTCTCGCACACCCAAAATTCATAGTGATAGCGGTGACCACTGGTTCTGGGGTGTACTGCGTAGTTCCGGGAGAATTTACCGTGATGTATTGTTGGCGTCGTTCCTGATAAATCTTTTTGTGTTGGCCCAACCTCTGTTCGTAATGAACGTCTACGACCGGGTAGTGCCCAATAATGCCGTCGAAACATTGTGGGCATTGGCCATTGGGGTTGTGATTATTTATGTGTTTGACCTGATATTGAAGATTTTGCGCGCTTATCTTGTTGAGCTGGCCGCCAAGCGCACAGACGTGGTGTTGTCGGCGCAATTATTTGAAAAAGTCCTCAATCTGAAAATGTCTGTACGACCTAATTCCGCAGGGGCTTTCGCATCGCGATTACATGATTTTGATATGTTGCGAAACTTCGTGACATCTTCTTCTATTTTGACGCTGATTGACCTGCCATTTGTGATTCTCTTTTTGTTGTTTATTTTCTATTTGGGTGGCTGGCTGGTGCTGGTGCCAATCGTTATTTTTCCGCTGGCTATTTATCAGGGATTGCGTGCACAAAAAAAACTGCGCCCCACCATTGAAAATGTGATGCGTGGTAGCGCCAAGAAAAATGCCACCCTGATTGAGAGCCTGGTGGGTATCGAAACGATTAAGACGTTGGGTGCTGAAGGCCAGGTTCAACGCGTCTGGGAACAATCAGTGGGTTATGTTTCCCAGTGGGGCTTGCAATCGCGGCTTATTTCAAACTCTGCTTTGCAGACGGTGCAGTTTTTTCAGCAAATTGCAATGGTGGCCATTGTCGTCACGGGTGTATACCTGATTGCTGATCAGAACCTCACGCTAGGTGGATTGATTGCCTGCGTCATCCTCAACGGACGGGCATTGGCGCCACTCAGCCAAATCGCCAATCTACTGGTCAGTTACGATCACGCCGAGGGCACGTTGAAGTCGCTTAATGAAGTGATGGCGTTACCGGTGGAAAGAGACGCGGACACACGTTATCTGCACCGCCCTGTTCTGGACGGAAATATCCGTCTTAAACAAGTGACTTTTTCGTACCCCCAACAGCCGCGTCCGGCATTGGAAAATGTTGACATCACGATTCAGGCCGGCGAGAAAATTGGTGTAATAGGTCGAATTGGTTCAGGCAAATCTACGCTGGCGAAATTAATTATTCGCCTTTATGACCCGGATAGCGGAGCAGTGCTGGTGGATGGGTTTGACGTCAAGCAACTTGATCCCGCAGATTTGCGCAGTAACGTCGGCTACGTTGCCCAGGACGCAAAATTGTACTTTGGCACAATCCGCGAAAACATTACATTTGGTTTGCAGAGCGTCACCGATACCGATGTGGTGGAGGCGGCACGCCATGCCGGGATTCTTGAGTTAATTAATAGTCACCCGCTCGGTTTTGAAATGCCCGTCGGTGAACGCGGTGAAAATTTGTCTGGAGGTCAGCGTAGCGCCATCGCCATGGCACGTACTTTTCTGCGTCAGCCAAAAGTTCTGCTGATGGACGAGCCTACGTCATCAATGGATCAGGGTACCGAAGAACGGCTGTGCCAGCAGGTAAAAACCCAGTTTGCAGACAGTACATTGTTATTGATCACCCACAAGATGAGTATGCTTTCGCTGGTGGATCGTTTAATTGTGGTGGATCGTTCTACCATTGTGGCTGATGGCCCAAAAGAGCAGGTTCTGGCGGCGCTGAAGGATGGCAAGATTCGAGGCAAGAGCTAATGGCAAACGATAAACTGCAAAAGCTGGGACGCCAATTTCAACAGACACCGGCTGTTGACCTGAAATACATGTCTTATTCCTCGGAGGCCGTTTTAAAGCAGTCTCCCCGGGTCGCACAACTGCTGTTGTGGGTTGTTGCTGCCCTAATCGTGGTGATGATCATCTGGGCAAGCCTGGCCAATATTGACGAGTTTACGAGGGGTGAGGGAAAAATCGTTCCATCTAGCGATATCCAGGTTGTGCAAAATTTGGAAGGTGGCATTCTTGCGTTGCTGTTGGTCGCTGAGGGCGATGTGGTGGACCGTGGGCAACCGCTGTTGCAGATCGACGACACTATTTTTGCATCTACCTATAAAGAAAGAGCATTGCAGGCAGAGCAACTCACGGTGAAGGCCGCACGGTTACGTGCTGAAGCGAATGGCACCAGTTTCGACGACGAGCTGACAAAGCTGGGTGGCAGCTTTAGCAAATCGCTGATTGCCAGTGAGCGAGCGCTGTATGAATCGCGGCTGCAAGAACATCAATCCCAGCAGGAAATTCTCAACCAGAAAGCTTCTCAAAAATACCAGGAGCTATCATCCATCAAAGTGAATCGTAATAGCCTGTCGGATAGTTATGACTTGTTGCGCCGGGAACTGAGCTTCACCAGGCCGCTGGTTGCTGAAGGCGCGGTATCCCGTGTTGAGTTACTGCGTTTGGAACGTCAGACAAATGACTTAAAGGGAGAGCTGGATCGAGCTGCGATCGCCATTCCTCAACTGGAGTCAGCCTACAGTGAGGCCAAGAATAATGTCACCAGCCATGCGCAGACATTTTCCAGCGAATCCCGTGGTGAACTGAGTGACGTTATGTCGGAGCTGGGGCGCATTCAGCAAAGCAATGAGGCACTGGAGGATCGTGTTAAACGCACCGTCGTGCGATCGCCGATGAAGGGCACGGTAAAGCAACTTAAAGTAAAAACCATTGGTGGCGTTATTCAGCCAGGTATGGACCTGGTAGAAATTGTCCCGTTTGATGATTCGTTACTGGTAGATGCGCGAGTATTGCCGAGGGACATTGCCTTTATACATCCGGATCAGAAAGCTACCATTAAATTTACGGCATATGATTTTTCTATACATGGTGGATTGTCAGCAAAAGTTTTACTCATTAGTCCTGACACCATCGTTGATGAGGAAGGTGTGAGTTATTACCAAATCAGGCTTAGAACTGAGAGTAGCCATTTGGGAAAGGATGCTGATCCGCTTCCTATTATTCCTGGTATGACGGTTCAGGTTGATATATTGACAGGCAAAAAAACCATATTAGATTATTTGCTTAAACCGATTTTAAAAACCAAGCAGCTTGCTTTCCGGGAACGTTAACCCTGTATTCAGTTAGGCATCATCTGCTTTTCAATCTGTATGGAAAATAGTCACATCCTGTCTTCAGTGTGATCGCTACTAGTATTTGGAGTTGATATCCAGCCAGTGAATCCGTTACCTCTTTCAGCATGAAAATGCCAATCTCGTCACACTTCTTGTATGAAAGCATATCGATTGGTGTTTTATAAGCGCCGAATGGTCGTAGTTCAATTAGACTTTTATGTTACAAGTAAGCTATGAATATTGATTAGGTTTGCATTGGTACCTATCAGCTTTTATAGGGTTTTTTCAGATGAGTACTGTTAATAAGACAGATGGCTTAATTCAGTTTGTTTTGTCACTTAAGCTTTTTTATACAAATCTTATTTATTAAGGAAAGGTAAGTATGTTTAGGTGTTGTCGGCTATATTTTGTACTGGCTGTTTTTTTTGTGAGTACTACAACTCTTTGGGCTGATACGCTTGATTTGCGCGATGCAATTGCACAGACCATTCAAACTAATCCTGAAGTATTAACTGAGTTGCGGGAAGCTGATGCCCGAGATCGCCAGGTTCGTGAAGCATTAGGTGGTTACTACCCTACAGTCGATCTGTTGGCTGGTTTCGGTTTCCAGGAGCGCGATCCAACATCTCAACAATTTGCCGATCCAAACCGTACGCGTAACGAGTTGGAGCGTCACGAAGCCCAATTGAATATTAGCCAGTTGGTTTTTGATGGTTTTAGCACGCCCAATGAGCACAAAAACCAGATTGCTCGCCACAATAGCGCTAGTTTCCGCGCCAAGTCCGTAGGTGAAGATATCGCTTTGCAGGTTGTTAAAGCGTATTTGGAGGTCATTAAGCAACAGGAAATTCTGGGTTTGGCCAAGCAGACGCTTGGCACACATCAGGAAATTTACGACAAGATGAAAAAGCGTTTTGAGTCTGGTGTTGGTAGTCGAGCAGATTTCGATCAGATATCCGGACGTCTGGCGTTAGCCAAAACCAATGTTATTAGTCAGACAGCTAATCTGCTTGATGCAAAAACGAATTTTCAGCGTGTTGTTGGCAGTTACCCAAACGAAGAGGATCTTACCGATCCAGGTACATACCGCAAATATCTCCCAGCTTCATTAGAAGATGCAGTGGCTAAGGCTGTGACTACCCATCCGTTGATGAAGTCAGCTACTGCTGACGTTGAGGCGGTGTCATATCAGTATGAGCAAACCAAGAGTCCCTACTATCCTCACTTTAATGTGGAGTTAGAACGCGATCTCAACAATAACATCGACGGTGTTGAAGGGCAGGTTGATGACCTAAAAGTGATGTTGCGCATGCGTTATAACCTGTTTCGCGGTGGTTCAGATGATGCTCGTAAGCAACAGTTCGCTTATTTGGTTGAGAAGGCTAAAGAGATTCGTAACAACACTTATCGTCAAGTTGAGCAAGAAACCCGCCTAGCTTGGGTCGCATATGAAACTGTGCTACAGCAAATGTCGTCGCTGGAGGACCATGTAACTGATTCATCCGCGACTAAGAAAGCGTACATCAAACAGTTTGATCTTGGCCGGAGAACATTATTGGATCTTCTAAATACCGAGAATGAAATGATTTCAGCAAAGGAATCACTGGCGGCTGCGAAACAGGATGTTCTATTCAACGAATATCGATTATTTCATTCCATGGGTGAGCTTCTCTATACCGTGGACGTGGAGCTTTAAAGTTGGTTCGCACGATGTTGATAGGGTTTTCGGTTAAAAGTCGGTTAAGGCCGGGAGAGTAATGCAAATGAACGAGCAAGTTGAACAAGATAATGTCATCAATTCGAGTGAAGGGCAGCATCTTTTGGGCTTTGTTACTTCGACTGATGGCGCGACTATTATCGTTGTATCTGCGGATGGCTCATTCCGTGAATTGAATCCTGGCGACCCCCTTCATGAGGGCGATGCACTGCAGGTGACAGCTGGCAGTCAGCTTACTATTGCATTTGCTGATGGATCAGTACGTCAACTTGATAGTGTCGGCACGGTTATTGTCAATCAGGAAAATTTTGACCAGTGGCCAATGATCAATGTGACTGATCAACAAAACCCAGAGTTCGAGGAATTACTGGCTGCAATAAATTCGGGTCAAGATATTTCCGAGATTCAGGAAGCAACAGCTGAAGGTGAGGCCGGTAGTGGCGGTGGTGATGAGATCGGGCAGGGCATCATATTTAATCTGCTGGGCGGAGAGGTAACTCCCACTGCAGGGATTGATCCAGAATACTCTCTACCCTCGCTTCCCGACCCGACTGCGGATTCTGGAAAGTCAGACTCTAGTGTAACTAATACCCAACCGGTGACCCCGGATAATGATCCGAGCCTGACGAATCCGGATGTAAACAGCACCCTGGAAGATACGCCGCTGGTAGTGGAAGCGGTGTCGGGCGTACTGTCCAACGACAGTGATGTGGATGACAGCC
>CAMYLT010000006.1 GCA_947259505.1 uncultured Porticoccus sp.
AAGTCGAGCAAGTCGAGCAAGTCGAGCAAGTCGAGCAAGTCGAGCAAGTCGAGCAAGTCGAGCAAGTCGAGCAAGTCGAGCAAGTCGAGCAAGTATCTTCTTTTGAGCCCACTGTGGAAGATTTCCAGATTGCCCCCCTCAGTCGGGACGATATCGATCTTGAAATCCTGGAAATTTTTATCTCCGAAGCAGATGAGCTGCTGGAAGACATCGACCGCGCGTTACAGAGCTGGGCGCAGGATTGGCAGGATCAATCCAGCACAGAGTCCCTGAAGCGTTCCCTGCACACCTTTAAAGGTGGCGCGCGCATGGCCGGTCTGGAACAACTTGGTCAGCTCAGCCACGATTTTGAAAGTGAAATTTTATCTCGCGAAAATAACCGCCAATCCCTTACCGAGGATATTTTCAGGGGGTTGATGAGGCGTCAGGATCATCTGTTGGCTGCGCTAGGTGCCGCCAGGCGATTATTTGAACATGATGAAACCAAGGCTGCGCCAGAGTCTGCTTTGGCAGTGACGCCAATCATCACTGAATCCACGGTTGAAGCTCCATTTCCGGAGATGCCGGTTGATCAAGCAGCTTCGCAGGCTGAACAGGCGCTACTGCCGGAAATTGCCGAGCATATCCCCGCTCAACAACAGCAACTGGTTAACCAGCAGGACACCATTAAAGTCTCGGCGCCGCTGCTGGAAAGTCTCGTTAATTTGTCTGGTGAGACCAGTATCTCGCGTGGTCGGGTGGAACAGCAGGTCAACGACTTCGCTTATACCCTGGAGGAAATGCAGTCCACCATCGCCCGACTCAAAGATCAGGTACGCCGCATTGGCATGGAGACTGAGGCACACATGATGTTCCGGCAGGAACAGTTGGATGCCATGAACTCCCCGGAAGGTTTCGATCCGCTGGAAATGGATCGCTATTCGCACCTGCAACAGTTGTCCCAGTCACTGCTGGAATCGGCCTACGATCTGCAAGATCTCAAAGAAACGCTCGCGGAAAAAGCCAAGGGGGCGGAAGCACACCTGTTGACCCAGTCCAGAATCAACAGTGATCTACAAGAGCGGTTGATGCGCATGCGTTTGGTGCCGTTCACACGCATTGTGCCCAGACTGCGGCGCATCGTGCGGCAGGTCAGTGATGAATTGGGAAAGAAAGTAGAGTTGCAGCTGGCCAATATTGATGGGGAAATGGATCGTTCAGTGATGGAGCAAATGCTGGCTCCACTGGAACACATGATCCGTAACGCCATTGACCACGGTATGGAGTCCTCTGCAGACCGTCTGGCCATCGGTAAACCTGAAACAGGCACAATCTCCGTCGGTCTGCTGCGCGAAGGTGGCGATATTCTGTTGCAGCTCTCTGATGATGGCCGCGGCTTGAATATCGGGGCCATCCGACAGCGTGCCATTGACCGGGGGCTGATCGCCTGGGATAACAATCTGGAAGATCAGGACGTCATCCAATTTATTTTTGATGCGGGCTTTTCTACCGCCGAGACGGTCTCCCAGGTATCCGGCCGTGGCGTTGGTATGGATGTGGTTAACAGCCAGGTCCGCGAACTCGGCGGTACGGTTCAGACCCTTACCTGGCCGGGTAAGGGTACCCAGTTCACCATTCGCCTGCCGTTTACGGTGTCGGTAAACCGTGCCCTGATGATTGAAATGGACAGTGAGGTCTATGCTCTGCCGCTCAGTACGGTCGACGGCGTGGTGCGGATTAGCCCAAAAGAGCTGGAGCATTACTACCGCCATCCTGATGCGCGGCTGGAATATGCCGGCGAACACTATGAGGTACGTTATCTGGGCAGTCTGTTGCGGGATGATGAAGCCCCCCAAATCGATATGTCCCTGCAGTCGGTTTTCCTGGTGTTGGTGCATTCCGAAATACGCAACTACGCCGTGCAGGTAGACGGACTGGCAGGCAGTGCCGAGATTGTGTCAAAAAGTCTCGGCGGGCAATTTAGCAAGGTCCCTGGCCTGTCAGGGGCGACCCTGATGGGTGACGGTCGGGTGGTGGTGATCCTGGATCTGTTGGGACTATTGCGTGCCAATGTGGTGGCGCGGGCCGGTGTTGAAGTGCGTGACTCCAAAGAGGAACGCGAGTTGTCCAGTGTCGTTCGAGTCATGGTGGTGGATGATTCCGTGACCGTTCGCAAAGTGACCAGCCGTTTTCTGGAGCGGGAGGGCTTTGAGGTGATCACGGCAAGGGATGGCGTCGAAGCCATGAAACTGTTGCAGGATCAGCGACCTGACGTCATGTTGCTGGATATCGAGATGCCCCGCATGGATGGCTTTGAAGTCGCCAAGCGCGTCAAAGGCAGCTTCGAAATGCGCAACATACCGATCATCATGATTACCTCCCGTACCGGGGAAAAGCACCGTGAGCGCGCTCTGGCACTTGGCGTTGAACACTATATGGGCAAACCCTACCAGGAAGATGAGCTGCTGGCGGCCATGACAGAACTCATGCAGCTTGCAGAGCAATAACGTTGCAGATTTGGGGAATAAGACAGTGAGCCAGACCGAAGCAGACAGCGGCTTGTTACAAACAGAAGTAGATAGCTTGTTTGTGTCCGTCAATAACCATCGCTTGTTGGTGCCAGCCGCTGGTGTTGCCGAAGTGGTACAGCAGGTCAACTGCGAGTCGGCCACCGACGGCCCAGACTGGTTGTTGGGCTGGATGGATTGGCGTTTGCAGCGCATCCCGCTGGTTTCATTCGATAGCCTCGGTGGTGCGCAGGCCTCAGCTGAAGGGAACCGTATGGCGCTGGTGCTGCACACCATCACCGGCACGGATAAATTCAACTTCTTTGCTTTGCAGATTCAGGGTTTCCCGCATTTGATGAGAGTTACCCCGGCCGATCTGATGCAGGAAATGAGTTCAGAGGACCACCCGTATGCCATCATGGCTGTCGCCATGGACAGTTGGCAGGCGCTGATTCCGGATCTTGAGAAGCTGGAAGCGGACCTCTCCGCGCATCTGTAAAACTGGATTGTTCTTTAGCGTGTCCCGCTCCATACAGTGCCGTATTTGCCTCCGCCATAATGCTATTCTTCTAGTGAAAGGCGCCTCCCTTTAGGTTCATGACGGGTTTGACGTCTAAGCAGCAGGCTTTCCGGCGTACCTTGCAGGTGG
The DNA here is from genome assembly GCA_947259505.1 of uncultured Porticoccus sp. Taxonomy (GTDB): domain Bacteria; phylum Pseudomonadota; class Gammaproteobacteria; order Pseudomonadales; family Porticoccaceae; genus Porticoccus. The sequence goes on from CAMYLT010000006.1 coordinate 3,136, forward strand.
TAGAGTGAGGCCACGAACAAGTCGCTTTTTCCCTCCCTGCTCCTGGTACGACCTTTTCCACGGGTGACAGCATGTCCAAACAGAGCAAAAAAACCGCAGCACAGATTCAGGAAGAACTGCTGGCCAAGGCTATTGAAAACACTGTGGCGCTCAATCCACTGGTGGGCGTCAGTGCCGATGACATAAAAGATGCAGTGAAAAAAACGGCGAAGCAGGCAGCTTCACAGCCTTCCAAGGTGGTGCGTTATGGCAAACGCTTTGGCAGTCGGGTGGTGGATATTCTCAAAGGTACAGATAAATTCGAGGGCGGCAAGGGCGACCGGCGTTTTGATGACCCCTCCTGGGAAGAAAATGCCCTCTACCACAAGTTGAAGCAAGCCTATTTTGCCTGGGACGAGTCACTGGATGAGCTGGTGGATGACCTGGATTTGGAAGGGCAGGATCAACGCCGTGCAAAGTTCGTCAAAGAGGTGCTGGCCACGTCAATGTCTCCGACGAATTTCCTGCTGGGTAATCCCAAGGCGTTGCGTAAAGTGGTGGAGACTCGCGGCAACAGCCTGCTCAAAGGCCTGAAAAACTACGTTCACGATTTACAGAACAACCACGGCATGCCGACCCAGGTGGATAAAAGCAAGTTTCACGTCGGGGTCAATCTGGCAACGACCGAGGGGTCGGTGGTCTTCCGCAACGACATTCTCGAATTAATTCAGTACCGGCCGCGCGCATCGAAGGTCTATCGGCGTCCGCTGCTGATTGTGCCGCCGCAGATCAACAAATTCTATGTCTACGACCTGACACCGGAGAAAAGTTTTTTCCGTTTTTGCCTGGATCAGGGCTTTCAGGTATTCGTCATCAGTTGGTGCAATCCCAGTGCGGAAAATCGTGACTGGGGCATGGATGAATACATCACCGCCGCCAGCGAGGCGGCGGATGTGATCCTCGACATTACCCGTAGCGATGACCTCAACGTAGTAGGGGCCTGTGCTGGCGGTATTACGGCATCCATACTGGCCTCTTACCTGAAACAAAATGGCCGTGATCTGGTGAACAGTCTGAGTTTGTCCGTGTGCATGCTCAGCATGCATTCGAATGACACAGAACTGGGCGTATTTACCACGCCAGCGTCATTGCAGGCGGCGCGCATTCGTTCGCGCGAGAAGGGCGTTCTGGAGGGGCCGGAACTGGCGCGGGTATTCAACTGGATGCGCCCCAACGATCTGGTGTGGAACTACCACATCAACAACTACCTGCTCGGCGAGGCGCCGCCCGCGTTCGATATCCTGTTCTGGAACAGTGATTCAACTAATCTCCCGGCCGAACTCCATTGCGATTTCCTGGATGTGTACGAGCACAATCTGCTGGAGAAAGGGGAGATGAAAGTGCTCGGCACGGCCATCGATCTACAAGGGCTGGACTGCGACAAATATGTGACGGCAGGGCTGTCAGATCACATCACTCCTTGGCAAATCTGCTACAAGACCACCCAGTTTGTCGGTGGCAATATCAAGTTTGTGCTCAGTTCCAGTGGGCATATCCAGAGTCTGGTTAATCCGCCCAGCAATACCCGATCGCGCTACTACTGCAATGAGCAATTGCCGGAGTCCGCCGATGCCTGGCTGGAACAGGCTGAGCAGTGCAATGGTTCCTGGTGGACCGACTGGGCTGAATGGTTGAAAGCACGTTCCGGTGAGCGCAAAGCGGCGCCGCGTAGCCTTGGCAATCGCACGCACCCCACTATGGAGGCGGCCCCAGGCACCTATGTCTACCTCTGAAATGATGGTTATTGAGAGCGAGCTGGATTCCCCCCATATCGCACGCGGGTTGGAAATCTACTGGCTGACGGTGATGGGGATGAATATCCGCGTCGGCATTCGTCGCGGCAACAACCGGGGCAAGCCGTTACTGCTGCTCAATGGCATCGGTGCCAGCCTGGAAGTACTCGAAACGTTTATCAATGCGATGGGCGATACCGAGGTCATCATTTTTGACATGCCGGGTGCCGGCAAGTCAGACACCCCGATTCTGCCCTGGTTAATGCGCCAATATGCACGACTCACCTCTAAAGTGCTGGATCAACTCGGCTATGACATTGTCGATGTGCTGGGTCTATCCTGGGGTGGCGCACTGGCACAACAGTTTGCCCGCCAGTATCCGCAGCGCTGTCGCCGCTTGGTGCTCTGTGCCACGGGTTCGGGTTCCTCCATGTTTCCGGGTCGGCCGCGCACCCTGTTCAAGATGATGAGTCCGCGCCGCTACCTCGATAAAAAGTACATGTCGCGTATCGCCGGAGATCTCTACGGTGGCCGCATGCGCAAGGATGCATCGCTGGTGGAACAACACGCCAGCAAGGTGCAGGCGCCCAGTAATCGCGGTTATTACTATCAGGTACTGGCGCTGGCCACCTGGTCCAGCCTGCACTGGTTGCACAAAATTGTCTCGCCAACGCTGATTATTCACGGCCTGGACGATCCCATTATTCCCCCGGTCAACGCACGGATTATGGCCAGCCGTATTCCCGATGCCGAGCTGTGGCTGATGGATTGCGGCCACCTGTTTATGCTCACCATGGCGGACGTCATTGCTCCGGAAATCATGAGTTTTTTGCGCTAACGGTCAATAAACCGATAGGCGATAGTAAAAACGTCACGATTGGTGAGTAATCTTCTTCCCTGTTTGATATATCGTTGCCCCCCATTAAATAGCTGTTGATTGGATATCCCCCATGAGTCAAATGCCCTCTGGTTGTTCCGACTGGTTCACCATCACCCAAGAGCAGATCAATCTGTTCGCTGAAGCCACCCACGATCATCAGTACCTGCATGTGGATCAGGAAAAAGCCGCCAGAGGCCCCTTTGGCAAGACCATCGCCCACGGCTTTCTCTACCTGTCTATGGTGCCGAGCATGATGTTGAATGATCTGATGGCGGTCATCGGCGAAAAGACTATTCTCAATTACGGCGTCAATCGCCTGCGCTTTGTGCAGCCGGTACCGGTGGACAGCCGCATTCGCCTCAACTGGCAGGTCACTGCGCAGGAACAGCAGAGCGGTGGAATACGTTATAGCGTGGATCTGAAAATGGAAATCGAAGACAGCGACAAGCCCGTTATGGCTGCCGAATGGCTGCTTTATGTGCTCTGAAAATTCCTGCTCAGATGGGGCCTCCACCGCAAGATAGTAGTTTATGCAATCTTGCGCGCCAGCTAGACTAACTCCAGACATTGCCCTATCAGCCCAGTCAGGAAAATACGTCATGGACCCGCTCTATCACGACGCCGGCGTAACCCCCGAGCAGTTCGATGCCCACTGGATGCCGTTCACCGGCAACCGGGAATTCAAGCAGCACCCGCGCATGGTCGTAGCCGCTGAAGGTGCCTGGTACACCAGTGCCGACGGCCGCCGTATCTACGATGGACTATCCGGGTTGTGGACCTGCGGTGCAGGTCACTGTCGCAGCGAAATTGCCACAGCAGTCAGTCGGCAACTATCGACCCTCGACTACTCCCCCGGTTTCCAGTTCGGCCAGCCGTTGTCATTCCAGCTCGCCGAACGCATTACCCAATTCATGCCCGCTGGACTCAACCGGGTATTTTTCACCGGCTCCGGTTCCGAGAGTGCCGACACCGCCCTGAAAATGGCCCGCGCCTATTGGCGCAAAAAAGGTCAGGGTGGCAAAACCCGACTGATTGGTCGCGCCAAGGGTTACCACGGCGTCAACTTCGGCGGTATCAGCGTCGGCGGCATTGTCGGCAACCGCATGCTCTATGGCCAGGGGGTGGAGGCGGATCACCTGTCCCACACCCTGCTGCCGGAAAATGCCTTCAGTCGCGGCATGCCTGCCCAAGGCGCCCATCTGGCTGATGAACTGCTAAGTCTTATTGCCTTGCACGATGCGTCCACCATTGCTGCCGTCATCGTCGAACCCATGGCCGGTTCCGCCGGAGTGCTGCCGCCGCCGGTGGGCTATCTGTCGCGACTTCGAGAGATCTGCGACCAGCACAATATCCTGCTGATCTTCGATGAGGTGATTACCGGCCTCGGCCGTGTCGGTGCGGCCACCGCAGCGGAGCTGTTCGGCGTGGTGCCGGATATCCTTAACCTGGCCAAACAGCTCACCAACGGTGCCATCCCCATGGGGGTGGTAGTGGCGAAACAGGAAATTTACGACACTTTTATGGCGCAGGGTGGCCCCGAGTATCTGGTGGAATTCCCCCACGGCTATACCTACTCCGCCCACCCGGTAGCCTGTGCCGCCGGGCTGGCAGCGTTGGATATTCTGGAGCGCGAACAGCTATTCGAGCGGGTGCAAAACCTGGCGCCGGTGCTGGAATCCAAGATACATAGCCTGAAGGGTGCCCGCCACGTGGCGGATATCCGCAACTTCGGTCTGGCGGCGGGCATCACCATTGAGTCGCTGCCCGGCGAACCGGCCAAGCGACCCTGGCAGATCGCCATGAAGTGCTGGGAAAAAGGTTTCTACGTGCGTTACGGCGGCGACACCGTGCAGGTCGGCCCGCCCTTTATCGCCACCGAAGGGGAACTGGATTCTCTGGTTAATGCCCTGGGCGATGCCATCAATGAGTGTGATTAAGTGAAGACGATGACAAAACAGCAGCAGTTAAAGATCAGCGAAATCGGCCACTGGATTGGCGGCACTGTCGTCAACGGGAGTGGTGAGAAGCAACCGGTCTACAACCCGGCCACGGGTGAAGTGGTGGCGCAGCTGTCGCTGGCCGACAAAGCCATCGTGGAACAGGCCATTGCTGCCGCTGAGGCCGCCTTTCCCGCCTGGCGCGATACGCCGCCCAGCAAACGCGCCCAAGTCATGTTTCGCTTCAAGGCACTGCTGGAACAGCACAGCGAGCGCATCGTTGCCGCCATTACTCAGCAACACGGCAAGGTACTGCACGACGCCGCCGGTGAACTGGCACGCGGTATTGAGGTGGTGGACTTCGCCTGTGGCGCGCCACAACTGCTGAAGGGCGAACACAGCAAGAATGTTGGTCCCGGCATCGATAGCTGGAATGAACAACAGCCGCTGGGGGTGGTGGCGGGCATTACGCCGTTCAACTTCCCCGCCATGGTGCCCATGTGGATGTTTCCCATGGCCATCGTCTGCGGCAACTGCTTTGTACTGAAACCCTCCGAGCGCGACCCCGGCCCGGCGCTGATTCTGGCGGAACTGCTAACGGCAGCGGGCTTGCCGGATGGCGTGTTCAACGTGGTCAACGGCGACCGCGAGGCGGTGGAAACCCTTCTGCACGACCCGCGTGTGCAGGCCATCAGCTTTGTCGGCTCCACTCCGGTGGCGGAAAGTATCTACCGCACCGGCACTGCCAATGGCAAACGGGTGCAGGCACTGGGCGGCGCCAAGAACCACGCCGTGGTGATGCCCGATGCCGATCTGGACAATGCCGTCAGCGCCCTGATGGGTGCGGCCTACGGTTCCTGCGGTGAACGTTGCATGGCCATTTCTGTGGCGGTGGCGGTGGGCGATGAAGTGGCCGACCAGTTAGTAGCCAAACTGAAACAACAACTGGCCGTGCTCAAAGTCGGGCCGGGCAACGACAACAGCAACGATATGGGGCCGCTGATCACCGCCGAACATCTGGCCAAGGTGCGCAAGTATGTGGATATCGGCGTGGCAGAGGGTGCCGAACTGACGGTAGATGGCAGAGGATTAAAAGTACCTGAACATGCAAAGGGCTTTTTCCTCGGCGGCTGCCTGTTCGACAAGGTGACGCCGGACATGCGCATCTACAAAGAGGAAATCTTCGGTCCGGTACTCTGCGTGGTGCGGGTACACAGCCAGCAAGAGGCGATGGAACTGATCGACCGCCACGAATACGGCAACGGCACCTGTATCTTTACCCGCGACGGCGAGGCGGCCCGCTATTTCAGCGACCGCATCAAAGTCGGCATGGTGGGTGTCAATGTGCCCCTGCCGGTACCGGTAGCCAGCCACAGCTTTGGCGGCTGGAAGCGCTCACTGTTCGGCGATCTCTATGCCTACGGCCCGGATGCAGTGCGCTTCTACACCCGTCGCAAGACCATCACCCAGCGCTGGCCGTCCAGTAGCGTTCGGGAAGGGGCGAAGTTTTCGTTTCCCTAAACACTCCTGTGGAAAATGCCACAAACACCGCCATGGGGAGCTGAGGGGAGCAATTATTCGCTCAGGGCGTTAGCTTCGGTTGATTTCGTTTCGCCATTTGACGGGTTTTGTGTTTCCAGATGGAGAGTGAACACCCTGAAGCAAAAGATTGTGGTTGAGGCATAAAGTATCGAGGCCGCTACGCTTGAGATAAAGGTATACGGCGCCCCGTTCAGGCCGAGCATGACGACTACCCAGTCCAGCACTGAAAATAGAATAATCACGGCGAGAGCAATCACCAATAAACCGGCGAGAATCGTCCACTGATATTTCCGGGCTTGCTCCCAGCTGGATTTGAAGGCATCAAGCGGAGCCTGCTCATGGAGCAGGCAGTAAAACTCTGCAAAAGCGACGCGAGCAGCAACGATCAGGCCAGGCAAAATCAAGAGAAGGAATCCACCGAGCATGGCAAGGCCTGTCGCCAGGTACAGCAGTATGAGTGGCAGCCAGAATTTCACTGCGAGCTTGTAATATTGGCTCACTGGCAGTTGCTCGCCTTTAACCATTGCTGCGAGAAAGAAAACCAGTGCGCCCTGATACAGGGGGAATGCGGTGATTTCGAAAATGATAGCCAGCCAAACATACTGTGCTTCGTCACTGGAATAGTATTCAGCCGCCGTGCTGATGAAGTTCAGGGGTATCAGGAGCGGCAATAAAACTGCACAAAGGCCAGTGAAATTGGTTCTGAGAAAAAACCAGGTATCTTTGAGAAGTTCGGCTAGCTTGGGCATGGGCAGTCCTTGTCGGTTGTGGCAGATTCCGTTGCTCGCAATGCGAGTTACATAAGGCGTTTTAAAGATGTACGTGCAAATTCTGCATGAATTTTTGTCGGGTGCATAACCACTTTGTCATAGGCGGTAGATTGACGGCGATACCTGGTTCGTCACACCTGCGGCTTGGATGCAGTGCGCTGCTACAGCCGTCGCAATATCATTATATTTATGATTGGGTCTCTATTAGAGAGGTTTTTTAGGTGGGTAAAATTATTGAAGGTTTTTCGGGAAATATATAATTTTTAGGAATTATCGATGAGGTTGTCAGGCTAACTTTTTGGTTGCTTTGCCAATAATGCAGGAATGATATGTGACTGGGCAGTTGAAAAAGGGAACTTTTGCATTGCATGATAGCCATTTCCTTGGTTTCCGAGCGGTTCCGTGTGTGGTGTTCAACAAGTATTCCATTGCCATTAACTCTAGGCAACCTCTTTGCTAATTGTCTCAATGCGCACTAAACAACTTCGCCCTGACTGTCTCCCGGTACTTCATCGGCGAGGTGCCAAACTGGCGGTGAAAGATTTTGCTAAAGGCCGCGCCATCCTGATAGCCGCAGTGTACGGCAATTTCCGATACCGACAAATTTGATTTCTGTAACAGCTCCCGCGCGTTATTCAGGCGCACCCGTTGCAGGTATTGCAGCGGGGTTTTGCCGAGGGCATTTTTAAAGCGCCGGTCGAAGGTGCGCATGCTGAAGCCAAACTGTTTGGCGACATCGGTGATCTTGATCGGCTTGCTGAAGTTGTCCTCAAACCAGATTTGCGCCTGCACTACCTGTTCGTCGGGGTGGTTTTCGACGTTGTCGGAAAAGTAGCTGGTGGGCTCGAAGGAGCTGCGGATTTCGTGGAAGAAGTTGCGCTCCACCTGTGTGGCGGCGTGGCGACCGTAGAGTCGCGCCACCAGATGCACCATCAGTTCTGCCATGGCGTTAACACTGGCGGCGCAGTAGAGGTTGCCCGCCTGGGTAATGAAGTACTGGCGCCTCAGGTCCACCGCCGGGTAGTCCTTCTGGAATTGGTCGAAATAATGCCAGTGGGTGGTGGCGGGCTGGTTGTCCAGCAGTCCCGCTTCCGCCAGAAAACAGACACCGGTACCCACGGCGATCATCACCGCTCCCTGGCTGGCCTGTTTCTGTAACCAGGGCACGTAGGCGCGGTATTTCTTCAGGGCCGGGCGCGGATTGCGCCACAGGGCGGGCAGACAGACGATATCGCAGTGTTCCATCTCGTCGATGGTGGCGGCGGGATGAATAGCAAAGCCGGAGGGTGACTCGACGGGCTGCTTGTCGATGGACAGGGTACAGGCGGCGATAGGTCGGGTGTTGGGATTGCCAGCGCGGTCGGCAGCGACGGCGGTGCGCAGCATTTCCACCGGCAGGGTGGCGCTGGTACCGAGCAGGTTGTGATAGAGCAGGGTGCAAACCTGCAGCGGCGGGGTGGGGTTATCTGCTTTTTTGGCCATAATGGAAAAAGATATGACCATAACGGACAAAAAGCAATGCTGGATGATTGATAGACTGCGTCCATAGCAGAACCCTGCAATCCAATAGGACATCACGCTCTATGCAATCATTGCCCGTTATCGTCGGTTTCGGTGGCTACAACGCCGCCGGTCGCAGCTCTTCCCACCAGGGCTTCCGCCGTATGGTGCTGGAATCGTTACCGACACAGGAGCGCGAACAAACCATCATTGGTCTGGCCTGTCTGATGTCTCTGGTGAAGTGGGATGGCGAGTGCTACCGCGACAGCGACAACAATGCCCACGACAGTGCTTCTGTGGCCGCAACGTTTGCCCAGCAGGTGATTGATGGCACGTTGATTCGTCGTCTTGAAAATGCCATTTATGATCCCGATCAGGTGTTGTCTCAAAAGCGCGTTACCGTGCAGCCGGGAGACGATGGCGATGTGGTCTTCAAGCTGAGCCGCCGCGACATGCCCGAGAAGGTGCCGGCCCACTGGCAGGTGGAACCCGAGAATGGCAGCTTTGAAGTGCGCAGCAGAGATAACGGCGAATTTCTGGTGCCGGTGTACACCCGCCAGGCCGCTCAGGCTGCCGGCCAGTTGCCTTCGGGATTCGATCCCGCTGCACAATACAATTCTCGCTTTCATCCCCGCGGCCTGCAGATGACCCTGCTGGGCGCCAGCGACGCGCTGCATTCGGTGGGCGTGCCCTGGGAGCTGATCGCCGACTCGGTGCGCCCCGATGAAATCGGCGTGTACGGCTCCAGTGTATTTGGCCAGATGTCCCAGGAAGGGTTCGGCGGTCTGCTGCAAAGTCGCCTTAAGGGTGAGCGTTCGACGTCCAAGCAGTTGGCTCTGGGCCTGAACACCATGCCCGCTGATTTCGTGAATGCCTATGTGTTGGGCAGCGTTGGTCACACCGAGGCGATCACCGGCGCCTGTGCCTCATTCCTGTATGTCTTGCAGGCGGCGGTAAAAGATATTCGCAGTGGTCGCCGCCGCGTGGCCATTGTCGGCAACGCTGAGGCCAGTCTGACTCCGGAAATTTTTGAAGGCTTTACCAACATGGGTGCCCTGGGTACCGATGAAGGCCTGTGCAAACTGGACGGTTCCAGCATTCCCGACTGGCGTCGCGCCAGCCGCCCCTTCGGTGACAACTGTGGTTTCACCCTGGCGGAAGGTACCCAGTTTGTGGTGCTGATGGACGATGCTCTGGCGATTCAGTTAGGCGCCGATATTCACGGCGCGGTATCCGATGTGTTTATCAACGCCGACGGTTTGAAAAAATCCATTTCTGCTCCCGGCGCAGGCAACTATGTTTCTTTTGGTAAGGCTGTCGCGTCCGCAGTGGCCGTTTTTGGTGAAGAAGCGGTAAAAGAGCACAGCTTTATTCATGCCCACGGTTCCAGTACTCCGGCGAACCGAGTGACTGAGTCGGAAATTTTTGATCGCGTCGCCGGGGCATTTGGTATCAAAGACTGGCCGGTGACTGCAGTGAAATCCTATGTGGGGCACAGTATCGCCTCTGCCAGTGGCGACCAGTTGATGGCGGCGCTGGGTACCTTTAAGTATCAATTGATCCCCGGCATCAAGACTATTGATGCGGTGGCTGCCGATGTTCACCAGACCCATCTCAGTTATCCGCTGGCGGATCTGGATGTTCAGAGCCGCGGCATGGAGCTGGCGTTTATCAATTCCAAGGGCTTTGGTGGCAACAATGCTACCGCCGTGGTGGTGGCGCCAAATCGCGTTGAGGCGATGTTGTCCCGCCGTCATGGTGCCGAGATGAACGGTTACCGCACGCGCCGCGAACAGACCCGCAAGGCCGCTGCAGACTACGCCGCCCGCGCCGATCAGGGACAGCTGGATGTAGTATATCGCTTTGGTGAACCGGTTATTGATGAGGGCGAGATTCGTATTAGCCCAACGGGCATGCGAGTGCCGGGCTACGAACACGATGTGGTGTTCGACCGTGTGAACCCCTGGGAAGATATGGCTTAAAGCATAAACTTCTGCCTGACGATCCGCGAACAGGTCGCGGATCGCTCCACTCAAGACCCCGTGTTGTTTCTGGCGGGGGACTGTATTCAGCCACACTTGTGACCTTAGATGAGCTAAGGGTCGGAATTTGTGAGCGGCTATTCTAAAATTGTCTTTTCACACCTGATTTTTTTTGTGAAAGTTGCGCCCCCTCACGGCATACACAGTGTTGTGGTAGGGTGTCGCTTTGCCGTTCAGGCACGGGTTCGGAGGCTGGTTCCTCCGGTTGTTAGTACTGCTCTTTGTCGTTCTGTTTTTTTTTGCAGGGGGTACTGATAATGAAAGTCGTTTTTTTTGTAATTCAAGCGCTGTCGGTTGCTGGCAGTGATTTCCTGGGGATGTCGAATTGAACGCTCCTGAGTATCGGGAGTGGACAGTCGCTGATTCCGCCAGTCTCTATGGCGTCAATGATTGGGGTGTTGGTTATTTCGGCCTGAGCAATAAGGGCGAAATGGCGGTGTTGGTGCCTCGAAAAGAGCAGCCCGTTAGTATTTCCCTGCTCGATATCATCGCCGGTCTGGAGCAGCGTGGCCACGCCATGCCAGTACTGCTGCGCATCGAAAACCTGCTCGATGACCGCATCCGCAGTCTCAATCAGTGTTTCGCCGAGGCGATCAAAAACCAGCACTATCGCGGCGAGTACCGCGGTGTGTTCCCCATCAAGGTGAACCAGCAGTGCCATGTGGTGGAAGAGATCGCCAAATTTGGCGGCCAGTATCACCACGGCTTGGAAGCGGGCAGTAAGGCGGAACTGATTATCGCCATGTCGCATCTGCGCGACCGCGAGGCCTGTATCATTTGTAACGGTTACAAGGATGCCGAGTTCGTCGAGCTGGGGCTGCATGCCCGCAAGCTGGGCCTGAAGTGTTTCTTTGTGATCGAGACGCCCTCTGAATTGGGCATTATTCTGGAGCAGAGCCGTCGTCTTGGCGTAGAGCCGTTGATTGGCGTGCGCGTCAAACTGGCCGCCAAGGTAGAAGGCCACTGGTTTGAGGACAGCGGCGATCGCTCACTTTTTGGCCTGTCCATTACCCAGTTGGTGGACGTGGTCGACAAACTGCGCGACGAGGGCATGTTGCACTGTCTGCAGCTGATGCACTATCACATTGGCTCGCAGATCCCGAATATCCGCAATATCCGCGATGGTGTTCAGGAGGCTTGCCGCTACTACGTCGATCTGGTGAAAGAGGGTGCGCCCTTGGGTTATCTGGATCTGGGCGGTGGTTTGGCGGTGGACTACACCGGTGCGCAGACCAATGAGACTCACAGCAAGAACTACTCCCTGGAGGAGTACTGTGTAGACATCGTGGAAACCATCTCTGAAGCGATGGACAGCTACGAGGTTCCCCATCCGACCATCATTACCGAGTCCGGACGCGCCACGGTGGCCTATTCCTCGGTGCTGCTGTTTAACATTCTTGATGTCAGCTATTTCAAATCCAATGGCTTGCCCGATGCGCTGCCCGATGAATGTGCTGAATCGTTGACCAACCTGTGGGCGACCTTGCAGGTGTTGGGAGAAGATAACGTTCAGGAATGCTGTAACGACGCCGTGCACTACCGTGAGGAAATGCGCCGTATGTTCCGTCAGGGACAGGTACAGTTGCGCGAGTTGGCGCTGGCAGAAAATCTTTACCTGGAAGTTCTGCAGCGTACCCGCCTGTTGCTGCCGCGTCTGCGTCGTATTCCGCCGGAACTGCAAAATCTGGATGAGGCGCTGGCCGATATTTATTACGGCAACTTCAGCTTGTTCCAGTCGCTGCCGGATGCCTGGGCTATCGACCAGATTTTCCCGGTTATGCCGATCCACCGACTGGACGAGGAGCCGTTGAACAAAGCGGTGATTGCCGATCTGACCTGTGACTCCGATGGCAAGCTGGACCTGTTCGCTAATGCGGATGGGGAAACCCGCACGCTGCCCCTGCATGATTTGAAAGAGGGTGAGGAGTACTACCTCGGTGTCTTTTTGGTGGGTGCCTACCAGGAGACCCTTGGCGATCTGCACAATCTGTTCGGTGACACCCATGTGGTGAGTGTGCGTATCGACGGCGATGGCGGTTTTGAATTTGTTGAGGAAATTCAGGGCGATACCATTGGCGACGTACTCAGCTATGTGGAGTACAACCCCAAAGAGCTGTATGAACAGTTCCGGGTGAGCGCAGAGGCGGCGGTGAAATCCGGCAGTATCAGCGTGAAAGAGCGCCAGAACATGTTGCGGACATTCGGCAACAGTTTGAATGGTTATACCTATTTCGAACGGGACTGAGTCTGAGCTTGCCGAGGCGGTAAGTGCAGAGCTGTTAAGTTAAGGAGTCAAGCATGGCAAAAGTATTGATTATTGGTGCGGGCGGTGTCGGTGGTGTTGTTACCCACAAGTGTGCCCAGCTGCCAGAGGTGTTTGAGGAAATTGTGCTGGCCAGCCGTACAGAAGAGAAGTGTCGGCATATTGCTGCCCAGCTTGATCGCCCCATCGAAACTGCCCAGGTGGACGCAGACAACGTGCCGGAGCTGGTGGCGCTGATCAATCGCGTCAAACCGGATCTGGTGATCAACGTGGCGCTGCCCTATCAGGATCTGACCATCATGGATGCCTGTCTGGAAGCCGGTGTGAATTACCTGGACACTGCCAACTACGAGCCGCTCGACACTGCCAAGTTCGAGTACAGCTGGCAGTGGGCCTATCAGGACAAATTTAAACAGGCGGGGCTGATGGCGCTGCTGGGTTCCGGGTTCGATCCCGGTGCCACCAATGTGTTTACCGCTTACATCGCCAAGCACTACTTCGATGAAATCCACACCCTGGACATCATCGACGTCAACGGCGGCGATCACGGCTATCCGTTTGCCACCAATTTCAACCCGGAAATCAATATCCGCGAAGTGACAGCCGAGTGTCGTCACTGGGAAAACGGCGAGTTCATCACCACCCCGGCGATGTCCACCAAGCAGTCTTTCTCCTGCCCGGACGGAGTGGGTACTTACAACATCTATCGCATGTACCACGAAGAGCTGGAATCACTGGTGAAAAACTTCCCCAGTCTGAAGCGCGCCCAGTTCTGGATGAGCTTTGGCGAAAGCTATCTGAAACACCTGGAAGTGCTCGGCAATGTGGGCATGACCGGTATTGAGCCGGTGGAATTTAATGGCCAGAAAATTGTGCCGATCCAGTTTCTCAAGCACCTGCTGCCCGACCCCGCCAGCCTCGGTCCGCGCACCAAGGGTAAAACCTGCATCGGCTGTGTGGTAACGGGTGTGAAAGACGGTAAACCAAAGACTGTTTACCTCTACAACATCTGCGACCACCAGGAATGCTATGCCGAGGTGCAGTCCCAGGCTATTTCCTACACTACCGGTGTGCCCGCCATGATCGGCGCCAAGATGATGCTGGAAGGCAAGTGGCAGCAGCCGGGTGTGTGGAACATGGAGCAGATGGACCCCGATCCGTTCATGGATGACATGAACAAGCACGGCCTGCCTTGGACCGTGATCGAAGAACCCGGTTTCGACCTGGTTTGACCCGGAGCTAATTGCATTGGCTGATAATCCCTTCGACAGCTTTGATGCCCGCCGTGTGCCCTCGCCCTGTTTTGTGGTGGACGAGGCCGCGGTGGAACGCAATCTGCAAATCCTCCACCGCGTGCAGCGCGAGAGCGGCGCCAAGGTGCTGGCGGCGCTGAAGGCGTTTTCCATGTGGAGTCTGGCGCCGCTGGAGGCGAAATACCTGTCCGGTACTTGTGCCAGCGGATTGAATGAGGCGCGTCTCGGTCGTGAGGAATACGGTGGCGAAGTGCATGTGTTTTCCGCCGCCTATACCGAGCACGATCTGGCGGAAATTCTCAAGATAGCTGACCATGTGGTGTTCAACTCATTTGGCCAGTGGCAGCGTTTTCAGCCGCTGCTGCAGCAGGCTAAAAAGGAGCGGCCCCACTTAAAGTATGGGTTGCGCATCAATCCCCGCCACTCTGAGGGCGAGGTAGCCATTTACGACCCCTGCGCTCCTTGTTCGCGATTGGGTATTCCGCTGTCGCAGTTCGAGGGAAAGTCCCTTGAAGGCATCAGCGGCCTGCATTTTCACACCCTGTGTGAGCAGGATGTGGAACCCCTGAAGCGAACCCTCGCGGCGGTGGAAGCACAGTTCGGCGACTTGCTGCATACCGTGGAATGGGTCAATTTCGGCGGTGGTCATCACATCACTCGTCCCGACTATCAGGTGGACGAGCTGATCGAGCTGGTAAAAACCTTTAGCACCAAATACAACGTGCAGGTATTCCTGGAGCCGGGTGAGGCGGTGGCCATTCATACTGGCGTGCTGGTGACGGAGGTACTTGATGTCACCTGGAATGATATGGATTTGGCGATTCTCGACACCTCCGCCACCTGTCATATGCCGGATACCCTGGAAATGCCTTACCGCCCCCATGTGTTGGGCGCGGGTCAGCCTGGTGAAAAGTCCCACACGTACCGTCTCGGTGGCATGACCTGTCTGGCGGGGGATGTGATCGATGATTACAGCTTTGATCAGCCTTTGCAGGTTGGGCAGCGGCTGGTGTTTGACGACATGAGTCACTACACCATGGTGAAAACCAGCACCTTCAACGGTATCAACCTGCCCGCCATCGCCATTTGGAATTCCAATACAGACGAATTGCGTGTGGTGAAACAGTTTGGTTATGAGGACTTCAAACAGCGCCTGAGTTGAGGCTTTTTGTCAGGCCATATTTTGAGCAGCCCGGGGGTAATTCTCCGGGCTGTTTTGGTTTTGGGTTAATCGTAATCATAGTGAGAATCAATGGTGTCAGTTGTTGCGTTTTGCTGTTGCTATGATTACTTTTGATGAACGTGAACGACATATAAAACCGCACATAGGGAGTTTTGTCATGGCCAACGAAGGTTATCACGAACCTATAGAAGAACTGTCCAGCGAAACCCGTGACATGCACCGGGCGATCACCTCGCTGATGGAGGAGCTTGAGGCGGTGGACTGGTACAACCAGCGGGTAGACGCCTGTAAGGATCCGGAACTGAAGGCCATATTGGCCCACAACCGCGATGAGGAGAAGGAGCACGCCTCCATGGTGCTGGAGTGGATACGCCGCCGCGATCCTGCCTTTGACCATGAATTGAGGGACTATCTGTTTACCGACAAGTCCCTCAGCCACGACTGATCCTCGCGCAGGGCGAGAGCCGCTAGGTATCGATGCCCAGGGAATCCCACATTTCATCCACCCGCGCCTTGACCTGTGGGTCCATGGCGATGGGCTTGCCCCACTCGCGGTTGGTTTCGCCGGGAAACTTGTTGGTGGCATCAAAGCCGATCTTGGAGCCGAGGCCGGATACCGGCGAGGCAAAATCCAGGTAGTCGATCGGTGTGTTGTCGATGATCACTGTATCCCGGCGCGGGTCCATACGGGTGGTCATGGCCCAGATCACATCGTTCCAGTCCCGGGCATTCACATCGTCGTCGGTCACCACCACGAACTTGGTGTACATGAACTGGCGCAGGAAAGACCACACCCCCATCATCACCCGCTTGGCGTGGCCGGGATACTGCTTCTTCATGGTGACTACTGCCATGCGATAGGAGCAGCCTTCCGGCGGCAGGTAGAAGTCGACGATTTCCGGGAACTGCTTGCGCAAAATCGGCACGAACACTTCATTCAATGCGACCCCGAGAATGGCTGGTTCATCCGGTGGCCGTCCGGTGTAGGTGCTGTGGTAGATGGGGTTCTTGCGGTGGGTGATGCGCTCTACGGTAAACACCGGGAACTGATCTACCTCGTTGTAGTAACCGGTGTGGTCGCCAAATGGGCCCTCATCGGCCATCTCGCCGGGGTATAAGTGCCCCTCGAGAATAAACTCGGCGCTGGCCGGCACTTGTAAATCACTGCCCAGGCACTGTGTTACCTCGGTGCGCTCGCCGCGCAGCAGCCCAGCGAAGGCGTATTCGGAAAGACTATCCGGCACCGGGGTCACCGCGCCGAGAATGGTGGCCGGATCGGCCCCCAGCGCCACCGCCACCGGGAAGGGCTTGCCGGGGTGCTGCTGTTGCCAGTCGCGGAAATCCAGCGCGCCGCCGCGGTGGGACAGCCAACGCATGATCAGTTTGTTTTTGCCTATCACCTGCTGGCGGTAGATACCGAGGTTCTGGCGCTCTTTCTCTGGACCACGGGTGATCACCAGTGGCCAGGTGACTAGCGGACCGGCATCTTCTGGCCAGCAGGTCTGTATCGGCAGCTTGCCGAGATCCACCTGATCGCCCTCCAGCACCACCTGCTGGCAGGGGGCTTTCTTCACCAGTTTGGCCGGCATGTTGAGGATCGGTTTGAACTGGTGGCGTTTTTCCCACAGATCCTTCATGCCCTTGGGCGGTTCCGGTTCTTTCAAAAATGCCAGTAGTTCGCCGACTTCGCGCAGCGCTGAAATGTTCTCCTGACCCATGCCCATGGCGACCCGCTCGGGGGTGCCGAACAGATTGCCGAGCACCGGGATATCAAAACCCTTGGGGTTTTCAAACAGCAGCGCTGGACCGCCCGCGCGCAGGGTGCGGTCGCAGATCTCCGTCATTTCCAGATAGGGGTCTACCTCGGCGCTGATGCGTTTCAACTCGCCGCGCTGTTCCAGAAAATCGATAAATTCCCGCAGGTCGGAGTGCTTCATGGGGTCGCCTTAATTCTGAGAGTGCCAAGTGTTACGGCATCGGGCGGTGAATGCAATATGGGTGTTTACACTGTGGCCGGACTGATGCAAATGGTGGATATTGCGGTTACATTAACGCCATGCCCTATTCCGTCCTGATCTCGGTGATCGCGCTGATTCATTTCGGCTTTGTAGTGTTTGTGATTGCCGGTGGCGTGTTGGCGTTTCGCTGGCCGAAGCCGATCTGGTGGCACCTGTCCTGTGCCTGTTACGGTGTGCTGATCATGATTGTCGGTTGGCAGTGCCCGCTGTCTGATGTGGAGGCCTGGCTGCGACGGCAGCGCGGTGAGTCGGTGGTGCCGGGGGAGTGGGCTTTTCTCGATCACTATGTCTGGCCACTGGTGGGCGTGCAGGGCACCGAGTGGTTTATTGCCGTGGCGCTGGTGATGGCGATTGTCGTGTTTAATTTCCGCGCCTATCGCGCGGTGTGGTTTCGGAGTTAGCGGTGGAAGGTATAGGCAACATTTTTCTGTTCAACTGTGCGGTGATAGGCATCGCGGTTTTGATCCATTACGAGACGCTGTATCGTCTGGCGCTGCTGCTGCCGAAACTGGGCATCGCTCCGCGTTTCCGGGTGCTGTGTGGCATCCTCGGTGCGTTTCTCGCCCATGTGCTGGAAATCTGGCTGTTTGCCTTTGGCTACTACCTGCTGTTGTCGTGGGAAGGCATGGGTGAACTGGGGGGGAACTTCGATGGCTCACTGCTGGATTGCAGCTACTTTTCCTTCAGTAACTACACCTCCTTGGGTTACGGGGACATCGAGCCCTTTGGCCACATCCGCTTCCTGGCTGCCCTGGAAGCACTCACGGGCCTGATCATGATCGGTTGGACCGCGTCCTTCATGTATATCGAGATGCAGAAGTTCTGGGTAGCCGGTAAGGGCAGGCGCTAGCTCACCACCGGTATCCGCCCCGGGCTTACTCAAATACGATGGTCTTGTTGCCGTGCAGCAGCACCCGGTCTTCCAGGTGATAGCGCAGGCCCTTGGCGAGTACGGTTTTTTCCACATCCTTACCCTTGCGCACCAGATCTGGAATACTGTCGTGGTGGCTGATGCGTACCACATCCTGCTCGATGATCGGCCCGGCATCCAGATCGCTGGTGACGTAGTGGCAGGTGGCGCCTATCAGCTTCACACCCCGTTCCGCAGCCTGATGGTATGGTTTGGCGCCGACAAAAGCGGGCAGAAAACTGTGGTGGATATTGATGATCTGGCCGGGATGATTGGCGCAGAGCTCTGGCGGCAGGATTTGCATGTAGCGCGCCAGTACGATGACATCGGCTCGGCTCTGTTCGATCAGCCCCTCGACGGCGGTAAAGTGCTCTGCTTTGTTGGCCGGATCCACCGGGGTGTGGTGGTAGGGGATATTGTGCCAGGATACATAACTGCGCAGGTCGTCGTGGTTGGAAATGACGCAGGGAATATCGAATTCCATCTCACCGCTGCGCCAGCGGTACAACAGATCTGACAGGCAGTGTTCCTGTTTGCTGGCCATCAGCACCACCCGCTTTGGTACGCTGGTGTCGGTCAGTCGCCACTCCATGTCATATAGCTCAGCCAAGGGCGTAAAGCGGGCAGTCAGCTCCTCCGGTCCATAGGGCAGAGAGTCTGCCGTGATGACCTGACGCATGAAAAACCAGTTGCTCTCCGGGTCGCGGTAGTAGTTGGCCTCTGTAAGTAGACCCCCTTCGTTGGCCAGAAAGGAACTCACCGCAGCCACCAGGCCAACGCGGTCGGGACAGGAGACAATTAGGCGATAATTGTGGCTGGTCATGAAAGTCATTCGTCCATTGATGTGGGCAGAAGGTTGCTCGTGCTTGTAAAGACCGTGATTATACTGCGGTTTTGATCATCCGTTGTGCAAAGGGAGTTGAGATGAATCTTCAGCAACTGCTAAAGACGATAGGGATGTCGGTCCTGCTGAGTGTTGTTCTTGGTAGCATGGTCGCCCAAGCCGAGATCTACACTTGGAAGGACGCCAGTGGCAAAGTGCATTTCAGTGACAAGAAGCCGGAGCATGGGCCTGTTGAGTCCGTTGAGATTCGGGTGAACACCATCATGTCGCCCAATATTTCTGACAGTGCTTTCCTCAGCGCCCGCGAGGCAGGGACGGTGGTGTTATACAGTGCTGAGTGGTGTGGTGTTTGTAAGAAAGCACGCCGTTATTTTCAGCAGCAGGGTATCCCCTTCAAAGAGTATGACATTGAAACCAGCCGCAAGGGTCGGCAGGATTTTGCCCGCCTGAATGGTCGGGGGGTGCCAGTGATTCTGGTGGGAGACAAGCGGATGGATGGTTTCAGCGCAGGGCGTTTTCAAACCATGTACGAAGGTCAGCAGCGCTGAACAGGCCTACTTAACCAGTTGCAATACGTCGCGGAACTGTGGGTGTTCGGCACTGCCCAGCCATTCAAAAATCACCATCTCTGTGGTCACCAGCTCCGCGCCATGGGCCGCCATGCGTTGCAGTGCCGCGAGGCGGTTTTCCGGTAGGCGGGAACCGACGGCATCGCTGACCACATAAACTTTCTTCCCGGCATCCAGCAACCCCAGCACTGTCTGCATGACACAGACATGTGCTTCGCAGCCCGTTACCACCAGCTGTTCTCGCCCTGCCATTAGCTTTTTGGCATCTACCGCTCGACAGGCATCGAACGTCATCTTTTGCATCACCGGCTCATTCATCTCGGCAGTGAGCTGGGGGTCGGTGTGGCCCAAACCGGCAGGATTCTGTTCGGTGAAAATACGCGGAATCTCCAATAATCGGGCAGCCTCGAGTAGTCGTACAGTATTGTCGATTACCTGCGCACCATTGGCGATGGCGGGCATCAGTCGGCTTTGGATATCGATGGCTGCCAGGGCGCAGGTCGTGGGATCAATGGTCAACATTGCCGTTTTCCTTCTCAATTTTCTTGGTCAGCGTGCTGGCAAAATCACTCATCATGGCTTCCACATTGACGCCAAAAATACGGATGCGACCGGTATGCGCCAGCAACAGTAAACCGGTGGCGTGAGCAAACAGGCTGACGGTCATTTCGCGGGCGCAGGACTCTGTGGCGCCAAGTGCCATGGCGGCATCGGTGATGGGTTGCAGGCCTTTCTGCAATTGTTGATTGAGCATGGTGTCCCGTTCTTTACCGAGCCCATGGGGCTTCATGCCGCCGCGGAACAGGTAGAAGCCCAGATCCAGGTCGCCGGGGTTGTCGCGGTAGTAGTGGAAGAAGGCCATGGCGGCGGTGTGGAGTTTTTCTGCCGGAGAGCTGATCTGGTTGAGTGCCCGTTCTGTTTCCTGTTTCAGGTTATCCAGGGATCTGGAGAGCAGTTCCGCGTAAACGGCTTCCTTGGAGTCGAAGTGAAAGTACAGCGCCGCCGGGGTGTAACCCGCCGCCTTGGCTATAGCCCGCAGGCTGGCGCCTTCCAGTCCCTCTTCTTCAAACACCCGCCGGGCCGCCTCCAGGATGATATCCCGTTTCAGTTCATTGACAGCGGAGCGCCGTTTGGCGCTAGAGCTGTTGGCTGGCATGGCTGCGTTTCTCCGGGGTGTTACTTGACAGAAAAATTCTAACAGCGTTAGATTATTCGTACAAACGATCTTTTGAGGGTGTAATCATGCTGATGTCCGCTGCGGAGTACCGCGAATCACTGCGCCGCTACCGGCCGAGGGTATTTATCAATGGCCGGCAAATCGACAGCGTGGCCGACGAGCCGTTGCTGGCCCCCGGTATTGCTGCGGTGGGTGTCACCTACGATTTTGCCCGGAAATTACAGTATGCGGAATTGATGACGGCCACCCAAAGCACATCGGGGAAACTGGTCAACCGCATGCTCCACATCAATGAAGGCAGCAACGATCTGTTGAACAAGCTTGAGGCGGTGCGGCTGGTCTGTGCCGAGTCTGGCTGTGCCCAGCGCTACCTGTCCCACGATGCCCTCAATGGCCTCTACCAGTCCACCTGGCTGACCGATGCCAACCATGGCACCGACTATCACCAGCGGTTTCTGGCCTACCTGCACGAGGTGCAGGAGCAGGATCTCACATTGGGGGTGGCGATGACCGATGCCAAGGGCGATCGCTCCTTGCGGCCGGGGCAGCAGGAAAATCCCGATGTCTATGTGCATATTGTGGAGCGGCGCGCGGATGGCATTGTCATCAGCGGCACCAAGGCGATTGTTACCGGTGCGCCTTACATGCACGAGTTCCTGGTGATGCCCTGTCGCACCCATACCCCCGAGGATGCCGATTATGCCGTGGCCTGTGCGGTGCCGGTGGATGCGCCCGGCGTGACCATCATTGCCCGCCCCGCCGGGAGACCCGGCGAGAGCGCCGCCAAGTTCTCCGCCAAATACGGCCAGTCCACCGGAGTGGTGATATTCGAGAAGGTGTTTGTGCCCCACGAGCGGGTATTCCTGGCCGGCGAGTGTGAGGAGGGCGGTTTCCTCACCACCAGTTACGCCACCCACCACCGCCACTCCTGTATTGGTGCGCGGGCGGGATTTGGCGATCTGCTGATCGGTGCCGGCGCGCTGGTTACAGAAGCCAATGGCCTCGATCCAGAGCGCCACGGCCATATTCGCGAGGCGATGGTAGAGCTAATTACTATCACCGAAAGCTTTTATGCCTGTGGTGTGGCGGCCTCGGTGTACTGCCAGGACGACCCGGCAGGTACGGTGATGCCGGATGCGGTGTTTAGCAACATCGGCAAGCTGCTGCTGGCCAACAAGATTTACGACATGCACAAGCTGGCTCACTATGTTTCCGGCGGGATGATTGTGGCGTTGCCCGGCCCCGATGAGGATCACAATCCGGAGACGGCGGCGTCCCTGGCCGCAGTGCTTCGTGGTCGGCCAGATATTCCGGCGGCCCAGCGATTGGAAGTGGCCCGCTTTATTGAAGATCTGACTGCGTCCAATCAGGGCGGTTGGTACTCGGTGATATCTCTCCATGGCGGTGGTTCCCCGGAAGCGATGAAGCGGGAGATCTGGCGCAACTATCCGGTGTATGAAAAACGCGAACTGGTGGAACGGCTGCTGGATCGCGGCGTGCTGGATGAAGGCAAACGAACGTCACGTCAACCGGGCCGTTGCTGCGCCCGGGGTTGCCAGGCGCCGGAGTTGCCATCGACAAAATAGGCCCCGTTGTCATGAGGTTACATTGCAGCTCCTGCGGTTCTGCGGCATAGTACGCCGCAGTTCACAGCAGTCGGAAAACACCATGGCAGATTACCTGATAGCCCCCTCCATTCTCTCGGCGGATTTTGCCCGGTTGGGTGAAGAAGTGGATGCAGTACTGGATGCCGGTGCCGACGTGGTGCACTTCGATGTCATGGACAATCATTATGTGCCCAACCTGACCATCGGTCCGATGGTGTGCACGGCACTGCGCAAGTACGGCATCACTGCGCCCATTGATGTGCATCTGATGGTGGAGCCGGTGGATCAGTTGATTGGCGACTTTGCCGCGGCCGGAGCCAGCTGGATTACCTTTCACCCTGAGGCCTCTCGCCATGTGGATCGCTCGCTGCAACTGATTCGTGATGCGGGATGCAAGAGCGGACTGGTGCTGAATCCTGCCACCAGTCTGGAGACCGTTAAATACGTGCTCGACAAAATTGATGTGCTGTTGCTGATGTCGGTGAACCCCGGCTTTGGCGGCCAAAAGTTTATTCCGGCGACGCTCGACAAGCTGCGCGAGGCGCGTGCGCTGATTGATGCCAGCGGCCTTGATATCCGACTGGAAATTGACGGTGGTGTCACGGTAAATAACATTCGTGAAATTGCCCATGCCGGGGCTGATACGTTTGTGGCCGGTTCGGCGATCTACGGTGCCGGCAATTATGCCGAAGCCATTGCAGCGATGCGTACGGAACTAGCCTAAGTCGTTGACTTTCCTGTATCCGTTGAATGAATTAGAATGCGCCCTCTGACGATTGGAGGCATTTGTGGCGTTCGGTAACGGCCCTTCTCTTATATCTGCTCACCTCGGCTGGCGATGGCGCGGCTGCTGATCCCCGCTGCCTGAAAGGCAGCCACTTTGTTTGCCTTAATCTGTCTGAATAATCTGCGTTTAAAAGCGCAAGGGAATGATCATGACCCCGACTGAATTTGCCGAGCTGGCTGAGCAGAATTACAACCGCATCCCGGTGATGCGTGAGGTGCTCGCCGATCTCGAGACTCCGCTTTCCTGTTACCTGAAACTGGCGCGTGGACCCTATTCCTACTTGTTTGAATCCGTGCAGGGTGGTGAAAAGTGGGGTCGTTACTCACTGATCGGCTTGCCAGCCACTATCGTCCTCAAAGTCTTTGGCGATCAACTTACGATTGAACGCGACGGCGAGATGTTGGTATCACGAACCACTGCGGACCCGTTAGAGGACATCGAGGAGTTCCACCTGAGTTACCGCATGCCGGAACTGCCCCAGCTGCCGCGTTTTACTGGCGGGCTGGTGGGCTATTTTGGTTACGACACCGTGCGCTATGTGGAGCCCAAGCTTAAGAACACTGCGCCGCCAGATGAATTGGGTAACCCGGATATTTTGCTGATGGTGTCCGATGAGGTGGTGATTTTCGACAATCTGCTGGGCAAGCTGATTCTGGTGGTCCACGAAGACGCCGCTGCACCCAATGCCTGGGAGCATGCTCAGGCACGACTTGATGATCTGGAGGCGAAGCTCAAGCAGCCTCTGCCGGAATTGCCCTCCCTGAACATGGCGGGTAGCGGCTTGCAGGAATCCGCCTTTGTCTCCAGTTTTGGTGAGCAGAACTACAAAGACGCGGTCAACAAAATTAAAGAATACGTGCTGGCCGGGGATGTGATGCAGGTAGTGCCGTCACAGCGCCTGTCCATGGACTTTGATGCCGAACCACTCAACCTCTATCGAGCACTGCGCTGTCTCAACCCATCTCCCTATTTGTATTTTCTGGATCTGGGGGACTTCCATATCGCCGGTTCCTCACCAGAAATTCTGGCGAGACTGGAAGATGGCGAAGTGACGGTGCGACCGATTGCCGGTACGCGCCGCCGCGGTTATACGCCGGAGGAAGATGATGCGCTGGAAGCGGAAATGCTGGCGGATCCCAAGGAAATCGCCGAGCACCTGATGTTGATCGACTTGGGGCGCAATGATGTGGGTCGCGTGGCGCAAACCGGCTCGGTGAAGCTCACTGAAAAGATGTCAGTAGAGCGCTATTCCCACGTCATGCATATTATTTCCAATGTCACCGGTCAGGTGCATCCTGGTACCAGCGCCATCGACGTGCTGCGGGCCACACTGCCGGCGGGTACCCTGAGTGGTGCGCCAAAAATTCGCGCCATGGAAATTATCGACGAGCTGGAGCCGGTGAAACGAGGTGTTTATGGCGGTGCCGTGGGCTACATCGGCTGGAATGGCAATATGGATACCGCTATTGCCATTCGCACTGCGGTGATCAAAAACGGCAAGCTTTATGTGCAGGCGGGCGCCGGTATCGTGGCAGATTCCGTACCCGATCTGGAATGGAAAGAAACCATGAACAAGGCCCGCGCCATTTTCCGCGCCGCTGACCTGGTGATTTGAGGAGTCGTGCTGTGATACTGATGATTGATAACTACGACTCGTTTACCTACAACGTGGTGCAGTACCTGGGTGAGTTGCACGCTGATGTGAAAGTTGTGCGCAATGATGAAATCACCCTGGAGCAGATTGCGGAGCTGGCGCCGGAGAAAATTGTGATTTCTCCCGGTCCCTGCACGCCCAATGAAGCCGGTATTTCCGTGCCGTTGGTGAAAGCGTTTGCCGGCAAGATTCCCATGCTGGGTATCTGTCTCGGCCACCAAAGCATTGGCCAGGCATTTGGCGCCAACGTAGTCCGCGCTCGCCAAGTGATGCACGGTAAGACCTCGCCGGTTTATCACGCCAATACGGGTGTGTTCAGGGGGCTTGCCAATCCGTTTGAAGCGACCCGTTATCACTCTCTGGTGGTGGAGCGCGAAACATTGCCGGATTGTTTTGAGATAACGGCCTGGACCCAGAATGAACAGGGTGAGGTGGATGAAATCATGGGACTGCGTCACCGCGAATTCGACATTGAAGGGGTGCAGTTTCACCCGGAATCCATTCTTACCGAGCATGGTCATGACCTGCTGGAAAATTTCCTCAAGGGGTGAGTGATGGATATTAAACAGGCTATAGCAGAAGTGCTTGAACAGCGTGACTTGTCCATTGGCGAAATGCGCGAGGTCATGCAGCAGATCATGACCGGTGGCGCCACAGACGCCCAGATTGGTGGGTTTCTGGTGGGTTTGCGTATGAAGGGCGAGACGGTGGCGGAAATTACCGCTGCGGCTCAAGTGATGCGGGAACTGGCGGCGCCGGTCGTCGTCAGCGGTGAGCACCTGGTGGATATTGTTGGCACTGGTGGTGACAGCTCCGGGTTGTTCAACGTCTCCACCGCCAGCACCTTTGTGGCTGCAGCCGCAGGTGCCCAGGTGGCCAAACACGGCAACCGCTCGGTGAGCAGCAAGAGCGGCAGCGCAGACCTCTTGGAGGCCGCCGGTGTATGGCTCGACCTCTCTCCGCAACAGGTAACTCTGTGTGTCGAGGAAGTGGGTGTCGGCTTTATGTTCGCTGTGAACCATCACAGTGCCATGAAATACGCGATTGGCCCCCGGCGGGAGTTGGGCGTCCGTACGATGTTCAACCTGCTTGGCCCCCTGACCAATCCGGCTCGTGTTCCCAATATGTTGTTGGGGGTGTTTGATCGCTGTTGGTTGCGTCCCGTGGCCGAAGTGATGCGAGAGCTGGGCGCCAGTCATGTACTGGTAGTGCACTCTGCCGATGGACTGGATGAAATCAGTATTGCTGCTGAGACTTGGGTGGCGGAGCTGAGCGGTGGCGAAATTCAGGAATACAGCATTAAGCCGGAGGATTTTCAGTTGACGCGAGGTAGCCTGCAGACTTTGCAGGTGGCCAATGCGGAAGAAAGCCTGGCTATGGTAAAGCGTGCCCTATCCAAGGATGGCGGCACCGCTTCTGACATGGTGGCGCTCAATGCCGGAGCGGCACTCTATGCAGCCGGTATGGCTCGAGACCTGTCCGAAGGGGTTGTCCTGGCACAGGACGCGATCGGTAGCGGTTTGGCGAAAGCCAAAGTGGATGACCTGGCAGCCTTTACCCGCTGCCTGAAAGAAATAGGCGAATGATGATGAATACAGCCGTAAATACTCCCACCGTGCTCAAAAAGATCCTTGGCCGCAAGGCCGCGGAAGTTGAGCGGCGCAGTAAGTTGGTTTCTCTCGAACAGTTGAAAGAGCAGTGCCAGCAGACGCGGGAAATTCGTGGTTTTGTCTCTTCACTGCAGTTCAAAATTGGCCAGGGGTTGGCGGCGGTGATTGCTGAAGTCAAAAAAGCGTCTCCCAGTAAAGGCATTATCCGGGAAGATTTCGATCCGGTGGGTATTGCTCGCAGCTATGAAAAGGGCGGCGCAGCCTGTCTTTCTGTGCTCACTGAAGAAGAGTTTTTCCTGGGTTCTGATGAGTATCTGAAAATGGCGCGTGAGGCCACTCGCTTGCCGGTATTGCGCAAAGACTTTGTTATTGATCCCTATCAGGTTTATGAATCCTATGTGCTGGGAGCTGATTGCATCCTGTTGATTGTGGCGGCACTTGGGCAGGTTGAGTTGGAAGCATTGCACGAAACGGCTCGGGAGCTCGGTCTTGATGTGTTAATCGAGGTCCATAATGAAGAGGAGCTGGATCGGGCGCTGTTGATTGATAACCCAATGATTGGCATCAACAACCGTAACCTGAACACCTTTGACACCACCCTCGACACCACCTTTGGTTTGCTGCACAAGATCCCTGATGACCGTATTGTTGTCACCGAAAGCGGCATCCTTACTATTGATGATGTAGCTGCCATGCGTGGGCACAATGTTAATGCGTTTCTGGTGGGTGAGACCTTTATGCGGGCGGAAGAGCCCGGGATGAAGTTGCTGGAGATGTTCAACTGAAAGGCTGCTTGCGTCAGCACAGGGTCAACGAAAAGCCCCGCTTGAAGCGGGGCTTTTTTGTGGTACTGGCGACCTTAGGTATGGTTACCAGGGTTGGGTGGGGTGTTGTTCCACACCTTCTGGGATCTGGAACCAGTCCTGCTTCTCGCTGACCCAGACATGCAGCGTCGGCTGGATGATGCGGGTGTCAGACAGGGTGCTCGGTTTGAGTTTGATGATATTTGGCTGATCAGGGTTGAAGTGATAGATGCGATTGCCGCAACGGGGACAGAACTCGGCACAGTTGGTGTTGCCGCTGTCTGATGGGCGTTCCCAGTGTTTCAATTGGCCGCTGACTTTCAGGGCATCATGTTCCACCATGGCGGTGAGGCTAAAAGCACTGGTTGAAAGTTTCTGGCATTCACGGCAGTGGCAGGCTATTACCCTCAGTGGTGGCGCCAGGAGCTCATAGGTGATGTGTCCACATTGGCATGAGCCAGGAATGGGATAACGGATGTCCTGCATAAGGGCTCTCCTGGTGATGGCGAAGTAGGTGCCCATGATAGGAGCTGCCAGTAATGCCCACAACCCGGGGTCTGAAACACAAAAGGCCTCAAATGAGGCCTTTTGTGTAAAAGCAGGTTGCGTCAGCGGGTGCCAAATACCACCATGGTTTTGCCTTTGACAGAGACCAGTCCCTGTTCTTCCAGTGTTTTCAATACTCGTCCAACCATCTCCCGGGAGCAGCCGACTATCCGACCGATTTCCTGGCGGGTAATTTTGATTTGCATGCCGTCGGGGTGGGTCATGGCATCGGGTTCCTTGCAGAGATCCAGCAATGTGCGCGCCACGCGACCGGTCACATCGAGGAAGGCAAGATCGCCTACTTTACGGGTGGTATCCCGCAGGCGTTTGGCCATTTGTACGCCGATGGCATAGAGGAACTCAGGATGTTCCCTGGAGATCTCCTGAAATTTGCTGTAACTGATTTCGCCGACTTCGCACTCGGTTTTAGCACGAATCCAGGCACTGCGATCGCGCTGTTTAAACAGTCCCATTTCACCAAAGAAGTCGCCCTCGTTAAGGTAGGCGACAATCATCTCGCGCCCATCATCGTCCTCAATGAGCACGGTAACGGAGCCTTTGACGATGTAGGAGAGGGTGTCCCCCTCATCCCCTGCATAGATGATGGTGCTTTTCGCCGGATATCGGCGGCGATGACAATGGGCCAGAAATGCTTCCGCATTCGGCATATGGGGGGTAATAGGTGCCGGTGCCAACTCGGGGTCCTCCCTCTTGTAGTCTTTTGCAAAAAGAGAACCCATTATGGGCACAAACTCTCTATTGTCCAAGTTGGGATTTTGCATGTGCGTTATTCCTCAATCGACAAACCTACGGCGTCAGGTTGCCAATTCTAAGAGTAACGGCACATCAATTATGTTACCCTCTCGACATTTTTCAGCTTGAGGCCATCATGAAAACCAAGGTTTCCTGGGGCGGGGACGCCAAATTCATTGCAGAAACGGAAAGTGGGCATCAGATCGTGATGGATGGTCCGCCCGATCACGGCGGCAGAAATCAGGGTCCCAGGCCGATGGAGGTTGTTCTGAGTGGCATGGGTGGCTGTTCTTCCTTTGATGTTGTGCACATCCTCAAGAAAAGCCGCCAGCAAGTGGTCAGTTGTGTCGCTGAGATTGACGCTGAGCGTGCCGATGATGTCCCGTCTGTCTTTACCAAGATCCACCTGCATTTTGTTGTGACTGGCCACAACCTGAAAGAAAATATGGTGGCGAATGCGGTCAAGCTCTCTGCGGAAAAATATTGCTCCGCCTCTATTATGCTGTCCCGCGGCGGCGTTGAGATCACCCATAGCTTTGAAATCCAGCCAGCCCAGTAGTCCTACCCGGGCCTAACGGGCCTGAACCATTTCTGAGATGCCCTCTGATTCCTGTTTTTGATGCAAAAAAATGGGCAGCTTGCGCTGCCCAGAAGGATGTTAAGAGGGGGGTAAGAAATGTTAACTAGGTGGAAATAAACATTGGATGGATCGATCTAACAAAGATGCGATAATCAAAACGTTTATCAACAAACTATGGGGCGACTGTAGAGCCTTTAGCTACATAAATAAAATGCATTATTTTTATTTTGAATATAACCAATATTTATTTTGCTGCGTGATCGAAAAAAAAGGCAGCTTGCGCTGCCTTGAAAATAACTAGAGGGAGTAAGAGATTTGAAGCGTGATAAGCGGGATAAATCAGGTAACTCATGACAATTTAGCCGCTAACCTGACGAGTTCAAAAACAGAGGTTACCCAAATGGTGAGAGGGTGGGGGGTAGACCCTTTAAAGCTTGGTTTCTGAACTGCGTTGCTTCGATTCAAAATATAGAATTCAACACAGCATTACTCAAATGTATTAAGATGATGTCTCGCATGAATCAGAGTAATCTTTTGTGGACACGAAAATGCTGGCCCGTATCGATCTCAACTTGCTTGTTGCGTTACAGGTGCTCATTGAAGAGCAGAGTGTGACCCGTGCTGCCGAGCGGCTTTATATTACACAGCCAGCCATGAGTAAGACGCTGCAGCGGCTGCGTGAATTATTTGATGATCCCCTGTTTATTCGCAGTGGGCGCGGGTTGATTCCGACGCCTAGAACCATGGAATTGTCAGCCCAGTTGCCGGCTATCTTGTCCGGTGTTTCGGAGCTGGTTGTTCAGGGGAAATTTGATCCCCTCGCCTATGATGGCGAGATGCGCATCATGACGGCAGAATTTATTGCCGTACAGGTCATTCCCACCCTCACGCGCAGGATGATTGCAGAGGCACCGTTTATGTCGTTGACCCTGACCAGTGAGGCAGGGGGGGAGGCGCGTGCCTTGGAGGATGGCAATCTGGACTTTGCCATTGAGATTGCCCGTCCTTATGGCAGTGAGTTTCATGTTACCCCCTTGGGCAGCTTTACGCCGGCGGTGTGGATGCGTGCGGATCACCCCCTGGCGAAAAAGGAAAAACTGAACCTGCGAGAAATGCTGGAATACCCCTTTATCCAGTATTACCTACTGCTCTCGGGGGAGGTTTCCGCATCGGTCGAAAGTCGTTTTGACCGAGAACTCGCCAAGCACGGCCTGAAGCGCAAAAAAACACTGGTGACCACGCAGCTCATGACGGCCATGGATGCCCTCTGGCAGACAGACTGTTTGATGATGGCAACAATGCACGACTTGAAGATGGAAGGGGAAACCTACGGAATCGTGCGTAAGCCTTATCCGGAAGAGCTGGATTTTGATAACACCGTGCCGGTGGTGTTGGTGCAGCATGCCAGGACGATCAAGTCACCCGTTCACCAGTGGGTGAAAGAACAGATCATCGGTATCGTGCAGGATATTAAGGAAAAGGCGAAATTGGCGGCGCGTTCGCGCTAGAGGCCGCAGTGGCTTCTAGAGACGATAACTGCTTTCCGTCATTGCCTTGGAAACAAGGCTCATCAGTGTTTTTACCGGAGCGGGAAAATTGATGCCGCCCGCTGCCAGCGCTGCATGGGCATGTTGCGATTCATCTTCCAGCATCTTCTCCACTATCGCGCGACTTTTGTCATCTTGGGGCGGGAGTTTTTCCAGGTGGCTTTGCAGATGTTTGCAGACCTGCTCTTCCGTCGCCGACACAAATCCCAGGCTCAGCTTGTCGCTGATTAGACCCGCCGTGGCGCCGATACCAAAAGACAGGCCATACCATAGTGGGTTTAGCAGGCTTGGTTGACCTCCGAGCTGTTTGACGCGCTCTTCACACCAGGCCAGATGGTCAATTTCTTCATCAGCGGCTTGCTCCATATCTTTGCGAACCGAGAGCAGTTTGGCGGTCAGTGCCTGCCCCTGATACAGCGCTTGGGCGCAGACCTCACCGGAATGATTGACGCGCATCAGCCCTGCCGCATGGCGTTTTTCATCATCGCTCAGCACCTGCTCCTCGGAAGTTTTTGCCGGAGAAATACGGTCAGGTACGGGGGCATCGGCCACCAGTGTGCGCAGTGCACGATCAACCTGTAGCAGTAATCCATCAAGAAGCGTTTGGTGTCTCGCGGTCATTGGTCTAATGGTCAGCTGGTTATCGGGACCACTATTGTAGCAAAATTGCTGCTTCGGCAGGAGGGTGACGATGAAAGGCATGGCAGTTGAACAATTAGGTCAAGGCATCTACTGCCTGGATGCTCGATACATCAAAGACGGATTGGCCTGCTGTTACCTGATGGTTGAAGGGGCAGAGGTAGCCATCATTGAAACCGGTACCGCTTATACCGTGGAGGCGATAACGTCTGTGTTGGGGAACCTGGGTATGTCTCTGGATGCCGTCCGCTATGTGGTGCCCACCCATGTGCATTTGGATCACGCGGGCGGTGCTGGCCTGCTGATGCAGCGTTGCGAGAATGCCACGCTGGTGGTGCATCCCCGCGGGGCGCGGCATATGGCTAATCCTGAACGCCTCATTGCGGGGGTGATTGCTGTTTACGGCAAAGATGCTTACGACACCTTGTATGGTGAAATTGTGCCCGTGCCAGAGGCGCGAATATTGGTTGCCGAAGACGGTGCTGTGATTCAGCTCGGTGGGCGCACCTTGGAAATCCGCCATACGCCGGGACATGCCGAACATCACTTTTGTGTCTGGGACCCGGCGACGAAAGGGTGGTTTAGTGGCGATACCTTTGGTCTTTCCTATCGCTTTGATGAGTTGGGTGATGAGCGATTTATTCTGCCCACCACTACCCCGGTGCAATTTGATCCGGAAAAATTGCTGGATTCTTTAGATGTGTTGATGAGCTACGAACCGGAACGGATGTATCTGACCCATTACGGGGTACTGGAGCAGCCGTCCAGATACGTCCAAAGCCTGCGGGAACAAATCAGGGATTGGAGCCAAGTGGCTTTGACGCTTGAGAAAAGCGATGATCGAGAGCAACAGCTTGCCCGGCAGTTGGGCGAGATGATTGGTGAGCGTGTTCGGACGCTGTGGCCTAATGTGGATTTCAAGGCTATTGCTGAAGAGTTACGTATGGATATTGAACTCAATGCTCAAGGTATTGAAGTTTGGTTGTGCCATAACGAGAAGAAGGAACAATAGTCGATGCAGGATGCACATGATCTCGGTTTGATCATTGATTCCCGAGTACCCCTAATCGTTCTTGAAAGCTACGAAGAGGCTCGGGCGATTGATCTGTTATTGCGTGTGGCCCGTCAGCGCGATAAGCCGCTATTCCAATGGACTGTTACGGATGGTTTGCGACGTGCTGATTTCGGTTTGCAGTTGGCGGGCAATAGCCAGCATGTGGAACCTGAAGCCGTGCTGACGTTCTTGAAAGAGCGCGCTGAGCCAGGCTTTTATGTGCTCTGTGATTTCCACCCATGGTTACAGGATGAACCGAAACTGACTCGCCTGATGAAAGACATTGCCCTGCGCAACCACGGTGGTCAGCTCAGTGTGATCTTGCTCAGTCACCGTTTGCAGTTACCACCAGAGCTATCCCGGCTGGGTGCACAGTTCAGTTTGTCCCTGCCCAGTGATGAGCAGATTGTCAGTTTGATTCGCGAGGAGGCGAAGCTGTGGGCGCAGGGCAACAGCGGCCGCAAGGTGAAAACCGATGCCACCACCTTGCAGATGATGGTGGCTAACCTGAAGGGGTTGACCCAAGGCGAAGTGCGGCATTTAGTGCGCGGTGCCATCGTCGATGATGGCGCCATCACCGAATCGGATTTGCCCGAGGTGAATAAGGCCAAATTCAAGTTGATGGATCTCGAAGGGGTACTCAGCTATGAATACGACACGGAAAAATTTGCCAGTGTTGGTGGTATGGAAAACCTGAAGTCCTGGTTGGAAATACGTCGCGGTGTTTTTGCTGGAGAATCTGTAGCGCCTGGGATATCGGCACCACGAGGAATCCTGCTACTCGGCGTGCAGGGTGGGGGCAAGAGTCTGGCGGCTAAGGCGGTGGCAGGATTGTGGGGAGTGCCGTTACTGAGGCTGGATATGGGCGCCCTGTACAATAAATTCCACGGTGAGACCGAGCGTAATCTGCGTGAGTCTCTCGCTTTGGCTGAAAAAATGTCCCCCTGTGTGCTGTGGATTGATGAAATAGAAAAAGGGATTTCCGGGGACTCATCGGATACAGGCACTTCGCAGCGGGTGCTGGCGACATTGTTGACCTGGTTGGCGGAAAAACAATCGCCGGTATTTGTGGTGGCTACTGCCAATGATATTTCCCGACTGCCGCCTGAATTGATTCGCAAGGGGCGTCTCGACGAGTTGTTTTTTGTCGATCTTCCGGATGCTGAAACCCGCCAGGCCATTTTTGCCATACACTTGGAAAAACGCCAATTGGCGCTGGAAAATTTCAACTTGATGGAATTGGCACAAGCCTCTGAGGGTTTTACCGGTGCTGAAATTGAGCAGGCCGTGGTGGCGGCACTCTACAGCGCATTGGCGCAGCAGGGGGATGTCAGTTTGTCCCTGCTGCTGGCGGAGTTGGCAAAAACCTCACCGCTGTCCCTGGTGATGGGTGAAAAGCTGGCGCAATTGCGCCAGTGGGCAGAAGAGCGAAGTCTGGTGCGGGTCTAACCTTCACACAGATAAAAAAGCCCGGTTTGTGACCGGGCTTTTTTGTGGGTGGGTTAGTTGTCTCCCCGTTCCCGCGCCACCGCCCGGTAACCGATGTCGTTGCGGTAGTAGACGTCATCCCAGGATATCTGGCGAGTGAGGTCGTAGGCGCGCTGTTGGGCTTCGCCTACGCTATGGCCGAGGCCCACGGCACAGAGGACACGGCCACCGTTGGTGGTGACCTGTCCGTCGATTTCTTTGGTGCCAGCATGGAAAACCTTTTGGTCTTCCATCTCTTCGTTGGGCAGCCCGGAGATCACATCGCCCTTGCGGTAGTCATTGGGATAGCCGCCAGCGGCCAGCACCACGCCCAATGCAGCTCGTGAGTCCCATTTCACCTCGCACTGATCGAGGGTTTTATCGAGGGCGGCATTGCACAGTGCCACCAGGTCCGATTGCAGGCGCATCATGATCGGTTGGGTTTCCGGGTCGCCAAAGCGGCAGTTGTACTCGATCACCTTGGGAGTGCCATCGGCCATGATCATCAGGCCTGCGTAGAGAAAGCCGGTATAGCTGTTGCCTTCGGCGGCCATGCCGACCACGGTAGGACGAATCACCTCAGCCATGATGCGGTCGTGAATCTCGGGGGTGACCACCGGTGCCGGGGAGTAGGCGCCCATGCCGCCCGTATTGGGGCCTCTGTCGCCGTCGTCCCGTGCCTTGTGGTCCTGGGAGGTGGCCATGGGCAGGATGTGCTCGCCGTCCACAACAACAATAAAGCTGGCTTCTTCGCCAGCGAGGAATTCCTCAATCACTACCCGGTGACCTGCTTCGCCAAAAGCATTGCCCGCCAGCATGTCGCGCACAGCATTTTCTGCTTGCTCGAGCGTCATAGCGACGATCACGCCCTTGCCAGCGGCGAGGCCGTCAGCCTTGACCACGATGGGAGCGCCTTTCTCGTGCAGGTAGGCGAGAGCCGGTTCGATGTCGGTGAAGTTCTGGTATTCGGCGGTGGGAATGTGGTGGCGCGCCAGAAAATCCTTGGTAAAAGCTTTGGAGCCTTCCAGCTGCGCGGCACCTTTAGATGGGCCGAAGGCGCGCAGGCCGCGGGCGGCGAAGAAGTCGACCACGCCGTCCACCAGTGGCTGTTCGGGGCCGACGATGGTCAGGCCAACCTGATTCTGTTCGGCAAAATCCGCCAGTGCAGTGAAATCGTCGGTAGCGATAGCGACATTCTGGACACCCGGTTCCAGCGCCGTGCCGGCATTGCCCGGTGCCACAAAAACGGTTTCAACGCCTTCGCTCTGTGCCGCTTTCCACGACAGCGCGTGCTCCCGTCCGCCGGAGCCAATGACCAGAATATTCATGGGTAATTCTCTTGCCTGAAATGAAAGCGGCGATTGTACCGGCAAGGCACAACCGCCGCAAAATCAAAGTGGTAACATCGGGGGACTGTCCCCCGGCGGTCAGTGATCAATGACGGAAATGACGCATACTCGTGAACACCATGGCGATACCGGCTTCGTCAGCGGCAGCAATCACTTCTTCGTCTCGGATCGAGCCGCCCGGTTGAATGATGGCTTTGATGCCAACGCTGGCAGCGTTATCAATGCCATCGCGGAACGGGAAGAAGGCATCGGAAGCCATCACTGCGCCTTCCACTTCCAGGCCGGCGTGTTCCGCTTTGATGGCAGCGATGCGTGCGGAGTTGATGCGGCTCATCTGACCGGCGCCGACGCCCACGGTCTGGCGATTTTTAGCGTAGACAATGGCGTTGGACTTGACGAATTTGGCTACCTTCCAGGCGAAGATCAGGTCGTGGAGTTCCTGTTCGGTGGGCGCCCGCTTGGTCACAACTTTCAGGTCGGCCTCGGTGATCATGCCGTTGTCGCGATCCTGTACCAGCAGGCCACCATTGACCCGTTTGAAGTCGAGACCGGGGGTACGCTGGATCGGCCATTCACCGCTTTCCAGCAGGCGAACATTCTTCTTGGCTTCGACGATGGCGGCGGCTTCAGCGCTGACTTTGGGTGCAATGATCACTTCCACAAACTGGCGGTCAACAATGGCCTGGGCGGTAGCTGCATCCAGTTCGCGGTTGATGGCGATAATGCCGCCGAAGGCAGACTCGCTGTCGGTGGCAAAGGCCAGATCGTAGGCTTTGCGGATGCCGCCATCGGCTTCCGGCACCACGGCCACGCCGCAGGGGTTGGCATGTTTCACGATCACGCAGGCAGGTTTGGTGAAAGATTTTACGCATTCCAGCGCCGCATCAGTGTCCGCCACGTTGTTGTAGGACAGTTCCTTGCCCTGCAATTGTTTCGCCGTGGCAACCGAGGCTTCAACCGGCTTGGCTTCCACATAAAAGGCGGCTTTCTGGTGCGGGTTTTCGCCGTAGCGCATTTCCTGGCTTTTCAGAAACTGCATGTTGAAGGTGTCGGGGAAGTCCCGCTTCTCATTGGCCGTGTTGCGAGCACCGAAATGGTTGGCGATCATGCCGTCGTAGCCGGCGGTGTGCTCAAAGGCCTTCACCATCAAGCCGTAACGGGTGTCGTAGCTGAGCTGACCGCCGTTGGCTTTCATCTCTTCCAGTACGGTGCTGTAGTCGCCGGCGTTGACCACAATGGCGACATCCTTGTGATTCTTGGCCGCGGAGCGAACCATGGTGGGGCCGCCGATATCGATATTTTCAATGGCGGTGGGCAGGTCGCAGTTGGGGTCGGCCACGGTGGCGGCAAAGGGGTAGAGATTGACCACCACCATGTCGATGCCGAGGATACCGTGTTCCGCCATCACTGCGTCATCGGTGCCGCGGCGACCGAGAATGCCGCCGTGGACCTTGGGGTGCAGGGTCTTGACGCGGCCATCCATCATTTCCGGGAAGCCGGTGTAGTCGGATACCTCGCGGACCGGGATACCGTTGTCCTGCAGCAGGCGGTGAGTGCCACCGGTGGATAGCAATTCGACGCCCTGGTCGGTCAGGGCGCGGGCAAATTCCACAATGCCGGTTTTATCGGATACGCTGATCAGGGCGCGGGAAACTTTACGCAGTTCGCTCATGGTGTCCTCAGAGTTCTTATAACAGATTGTATTGTTTTAGCTTTTTTCGCAGTGTGCCACGGTTCAGACCGAGCATTTCTGCAGATTTGCTCTGGTTGTTGCGGGTGTAGGCCAGCACTGCTTCCAGCAGGGGTACTTCTACTTCGCTGAGCACCAATTGGTAGAGTTCGTTGGCAGGTTGGCCGTCCAGGTTGAGAAAATACTGCTGTAGTGCATGCGCTACGCACTCGTGAAGAGATTCGTGGTGGTGGCTTACATCCATCGGTTCGGCGTTCATTTCCGCCTGAATAGTAAATGTGTCAATGGCGCTCATGCGGCTGTTTCCCATTCTTCTTGTCCCGTGAGAAAGTGGTTCAAGCTTTTTAATTGTTGGCTGGGGTTATCCAGCTCATTGAAGTGCTTCCGAAATATCTCACCGCTCGGCAGACTGCCAACGTACCAGCCAACGTGCTTGCGGGCAATCCGTGTTCCAAGATAGTCGCCATAATGTTTATGGATAGCGCGGATATGGGCGGCAATGGTGTCGGCGAGTTCCTGTGCGGAGGGTGGTTCAGCAAGGGTGCCCCTTTCGAGATAGTGATTGATTTCCCGGAACAGCCAGGGGTTGCCTTGGGCGGCGCGACCGATCATAACCGCGGCTGCTCCTGTATGGTCAAGGACCTCCCTGGCTTGGTGGGGTGCGCGGATATCGCCGTTGGCGAATACCGGAATATTAACGGCGGCTACTACGGCGGCGATGGTGTCGTACTCCGCCTGACCATTGAAGCGGCAGGCGCGAGTGCGGCCGTGCACAGCCAGTGCCTGTATGCCGCAATCTTCTGCCAGTCGGGCGATGCTGACGGCGTTGCGGTTTTGGGGATCCCAGCCGGTGCGAATTTTTAGTGTGACAGGCACATCGACTGCTGCCACCACTGATTGAAGAATGGCGGCAACCAGCGGCTCATCCTGCAAGAGCGCCGAGCCTGCGGCGCGTTTGCACACCTTCTTGGCAGGGCAGCCCATGTTGATATCGATGATTTCGGCACCCATGGCGACATTCTGTCTCGCGGCCTCAGCCATCATGTCGGGAATGCTGCCAGCAATTTGTACCGATCTGGGGGATGGTTCGCTCTGGTGGGGCAGACGTTGCTGGCTTTTGCGGGTCTGCCACAGGCGGGTGTCGGAGGTGATCATCTCTGACACGGCCATGCCCGCGCCCAAGTGCTTGCACAATTGGCGGAAGGGGCGGTCGGTTACTCCGGCCATGGGGGCAAGGATGGTCCGGGATGCCAGAATATGATTGCCAATGGTGACCAAGGTGGAATGCCTCGATGAACGGTACAAGAAAAGGGGGGTGGCTATAATACCCGCACTTGGGGTATGGAAAAAGGCTATTCCTCAACGAATATGGAGTAACTCACAGCAGTTTGACCGGGGTCAACGAGGATTAATGTCAGTCGTACCGGTTGGTGGGGGGGCATCATTGATGCCTGGGTCAGCTCGCCATTCAGATATTCGCGAGGTTTAAAGCGGCGCTGGGCAATGATTTGTCCTTGCAGATCTTCGAAAGTCAGCAGCAAGTTTGGAAAAGGTTGTGCAAAAGCGGCACGGTTGATAATCACAGCGTCTACTGTCAGTGCGCCGGGGTGCTCAGGCTGGCTGTATACCAGTAGTTGCTCGCTGCTGATTTTAGCCACATCCCTAATGATGGGCACTGAACAGCCAGTCACGGCACAGTATTGCTCTACCCAGGGGCGATAGTCGGGGTTGCTGCTCAATTCGTCAGCGTAGAAAAAAACATATTGCGCGGCGAGCAGAATGCCTGCCAGCAATGACAATAAGGTCCAGCCCCAGGGAAATCGCCGTTGCGCGGCGTGCTCTTGAAAGGGGATTGCATCAAACCCCCTGGGTAAATCCATACTGACTTCGGCTTCGGCTTCGGCTTCGGCTTCGGCTTCGGCTTCGGCTTCGGCTTCGGCTTCGGCTTCGGCTTCGGCTTCGGCTTCGGCTTC
>CAMYLT010000007.1 GCA_947259505.1 uncultured Porticoccus sp.
CGACTTGCTCGACTTGCTCGACTTGCTCGACTTGCTCGACTTGCTCGACTTGCTCGACTTGCTCGACTTGCTCGACTTGCTCGACTTGCTCGACAGCAGATGGGAACGCCGTTGTTTCCTCTACACCACCATAAGAACCGGCATCACCGCTCTCCGGCAGCGGCCAGGCAATATCCTCCAGTGCTTGCCGCAAGGATTCCGGTGGAGGAAGCAAATCCTGATCGGCCGCCACGGCATCCACCATCGCCAACAGGACATTATGGGCCTCCAGCAGTACGGCGACCAGTTTGTTCTCCGGCTCACTGACAGTCTCGATAATGGTGTTATAGGCAGCGCCAAGCAATTGTGACAATTGGCTCATCGCCGTCGCGCCAGCTCGCTCTGCGGCCCCGGATAATTGCGCCAGCTCGTCACGAAGCTGCCTGACCGGGGCATCGTCAGTGGGTTGTTGGCGCCATTGCTGTATCCCGTCTTCGGCATCCAGGAGCGGCTGCATCCCTTCTGTCATGAGCAGGTGCAACAGCTCAGGATCGATACGATGGGGGTCTTTTTCTCCGCCGCCAAGTATGTCCGCCATGGCACTATCCCGAAGATCCGACAAGCGCTCCAGGTACTCGGGTAGTTCGGGTATATCTTCAACCCGGTACTGACTTTGAATGACTGACAGGGACAAGCGACTATAGGTGATCGCGTCTTCCAGCAGATTGAGAATCCCTTCGTTTACATTGAGCTGATAGGTATAGAGTTCCTTGATAAAGTGTTCCAGCGGCGTTACCAGATCGCCGATGGACTCTACTCCCGCCATCCTGGCGCTGCCCTTGAGGGTATGAAGGGCGCTTTGCAGGGCACTGGTCGGTGGGGAATAAACCGGCGCATCCTGGCTTTGTTGCTGAACAAACTGGCTAACCACTGACAGGTGCTCGGCCGCTTCTTCGTCAAAAATGGTCAATAGCTCTATCTGCTCGGCATCCACTTCATTGGACACCGGCAGGGTTGTAGCTGGTTCGACACCCACTTCGCTAGCATCGTTAGCGCCAGCGTCTTCATTACTGGCAAGCGTCGCTTCAGCCAACGGCAGCGCGGTCTCTTCACCCTTGGCGAGGGCTTCGGCAGCAATCACTAGCTGAGCAATATATTCCGCCTGCCGGGGTTGCCGATGCTGACGGAAAGACTCGGCCAGCTCAGGAATGACTTCGCGACCAAGATCGACCAATGCAATCAGCGTGGGAGTCACTGTCACCCGGTTTTCCAAGGCCCGATTCAGCAAATTTTCAAGCGCCCATGACAAGTCACCCAAGGTGGTGGCGCCAACCATACGAGCGCCGCCCTTGAGGGTGTGGAACGCACGGCGAATTTCTGTCATCGCCTCGTTGCTGTTCGAATCCGCCGCCCACAGCTCATACTGCTCCTGAATCAGTGACAGGACTTCGGCCACCTCTTCCAGAAAGACTTCGGCGATCTCATCGTCCACGGCTTCTTCCGGCTCAGCAGCAGCCTCACCCTGTTGATCAGGCTGATCATTGCTACTCGGGGCCTGGAGCTCTGGCTGCAGAGTCGGGATTGTTGAGTGCTGAGGCGCCGGAGAATCCAGTGACGTTACCGGGTAACCCAGTTTAGCCGTGCCCTGCTCCGCCAGTGAGAGGATCATTTCCTCGGACGCTTCATCCCGCTGATCGATCACGTCAAGATAGTATTCGATACTGGTGAGTGCTTCAGCCAAGGCATCCAACATGTTCCAGTTGGGAACACTCCCCTCTGCCAGCACTTCATCTTCAAGGTAACGCTGACTAGCCTCGAGTACTTTTGCAGCCCTCGGCAATTCCAGAACACGCAATGCCCCGCGCACGTCAGCGATCAACTGTGTTACGCCGGTTAACTTCTCTCGCTGCCAACGGGAGGCAATAAAATCGACAATGGCCTCTTTGACCTTGTCCAGCCCCCCTTGCGCTTCTGCCAGCAGCGCAGCTTGGGCACGATTTACTTCTACCTGCATTTCCTGATTGGTTGCCGAGCCCTCAATCAGTTGTCGATTCTGCTCGAGCCAACCATGGAGGCCATTTTCTGCCGCCACCAGATTGTCAGCCATGGCCAACAGGCCACTGCGATCTTCCGGGGCCTGCAGATAGGCGGTCCACTGCTTTCTGGCATTGTCCACCTGCTGACGCTGTTCAGTTCTGCCGAGCATCGCCAATGAGTCGGCAACCCGCTTCAAACGCTGGTCGCTTTCATCCACGAGACCGCGATCATCAACTCGGGACTCTACCAGTTGTGCCAGTGCTTCCTTGAGAAAGTGAAATTCTTCATCCAGCGCCATCACCATGACACGGGCTGTATCGGGTTGGTATACCGGCGACAAGCCACTCCCGGTGTCCTGCATCAGCACTTCGGGCAGTGCCTGGTCGAGCTGGTATTGCTGCCTGACCAGTGTGGCCCGGGGGCCATCGCTTTTGGCATGAGCAATATAGAAGAGCACATTTTTCAGCAGTACGTCCGGCAGCGGCTGTAACAAACCATCGTAGCCAGCCTGAGAGAGACGACGAATTTCAACTTCCAGCTCCCTCAGCAACATTTGCACCGCTTGGCCCAGAGGGATGTCTTTTGCCGCAATACCTTCCAACAACGCCAACACAACTGTCCAGAGCTGCTCCCGGGGCATACCCTTGCTGAGTTCTCTGAGACGGGAAAAAACCTTATCCAGATAACCGAAGTTTTCCTCCGTTTTTTCGCCCTTTACTACGCCCAACATGGCGTATTGGTACATTTGCCGCAATTTGCGCAACAAATTGGCCATGGCGATCGGATCCGGCTGGCGGTTGTAAGGTTTACTGAGCGACTGAACCGAGATCGGTTGCGGCGTGAAAAAAGCTGTCTCTGAAACCAGCGTCTCACCTTTTGCCGCCCGCAACTCATTCAGGAACCACAGCAGTGTTTCCGGCTGGTCGTGTCGGCTGGTGAGCAGTTGTCGCAGATAACCTGGCAGCCTGATGATGGCCTCGACCAGAACCTCTGCAGCATCAGTAAGCGCCAATACACGCTTGTCCACTATGCGCTGGGCCAGCTGCTGCATTTCTTCTGCCAATAACAGCGGACCATGACACCCGGAAATTTGCAGCGCCCCGTGAACCTGATGTATCAGCTCAAGACAACGACGAATCGATGTATCGTCGGAGCTGTCGGTAAGAAAAGCCTCCAATTCACTGGAGGCCTCAGCAAGGGAGGCATCTACCTCATCTGCCAGCCACGACAAGCCGTGCAATATGCCCTGCGTGTTCTCCATCTAGCACTCCAGCCTGCTGTCTGTACTGCGCACAAACGCCAAGACGTCGCTCCGCTTTTCCCGCTGCATGCCGGGAATGTGCCGGTATAGATACTCCCCTGGCCCCAACACCAGACAACCATTTGGCTTTAAACAGCGCGCCAGCCTGGCCACCACGGCATCGC
Organism: uncultured Porticoccus sp.; assembly: GCA_947259505.1. GTDB lineage: Bacteria > Pseudomonadota > Gammaproteobacteria > Pseudomonadales > Porticoccaceae > Porticoccus. The sequence continues at coordinate 3,442 of CAMYLT010000007.1, forward strand.
GCCGCTCTGGGCCGAAGTAACCCAATAGATGCTGACAAAAAATAACATCCATGCCCTGAGTTTCCCTCGGCCAACGGCGATCGACCAAGTTGTGATGAACAAAGTGAACGTAGCTACGCAAGGATGCCTCAACCTGCACCCGGCCTTCACCGAGTGATAGAAAGCCAGTATGTTCTGGGGGCATCAATCCGGCGAGGCGACTGGCCTTGTATGTTGCCGCACGCGCCTGGTTCAGAGCAGCCTCGGAGATATCGGTAGCCAGTACCTGGAACTGCTCATTAGGCCACACCTGCTGAGCCGTCATGGCCATTGAATAAGCTTCTTCGCCACTGGCACAGCCTGCGCTCCAGAGTCGCAGCGTCCTTTTTTCCCCCGTTGATGCCTTGTCTGCAAGGTAACAACGCAGGTAATCAAAGGAGGCGCGATGCCGAAAGAAGGTTGTTTCCTTAATTAACAACTGGTCGAGCAATTCTCGCCACCAGCCAGCCAGCCCTTTACGACTGGCCAACAGGGCAGGATGCTTGTCGTTGATCTTGAGGTCATGCAAATGCGCGTTCAGGATACGTCGAGCATGTCCTTCCCATGCGGGAGTGACCCGCACGCCAATTCTTGACTCCAGCAGGGCGGCCCATCGGCTGAATGCGCTATCGCTTAACGGCTCCATACGAGCTCTCCACTAAGGGATCAGGTCTGCTCGGGACTCAATTCCGGCTGCTTACTGGCCCGCTGATTCTGCTCGGCATTGTCAATTTTCTGCTTAGAGACATCGTCTTCAGCGTAGAAGTCCGCCGTCAAGGCATCAAAATCAAGCTCTCCATCCAAATCATCTTCCTGCAGGGACTTAAGCAGAGCGGCTTCATCGTAGTCGCCAAAATCGTTCAGCTCTGTACTGAGATCCTCTGTCAACTCATCCCGAGTCGCCTCTGCCTCTTTCAACATCTCATCAATGTCATCGGCAGCTTCTTTGGGTACTTCACCGCCCTGGTGGAGTGCCCGATCAATTAAGTCAAACTCATCATCACTCAGCGAGGCACCACGCAGCGGTCGCCGCTCCCGCGTCGCCTGGGCGTTCATGGCGGGGGCTTCTGCGGTCGATGGTTCGGACGATGACTCAGCACCGGGATCTGCCAGCTCGATACTATCTTCTTCGACGGCGGCTACTGCTTCCTCTTCAAAGTGATACTCATCGTCGTCATCTTCAGACGCCGAGAAGGGGTATTCCGACAGCGCTCTTTCCATGGATGCCGGCAGCTTGAACCCCGATACCGAATTGCGCAGCTCTATGGCCAGTTCAGCCAGTTCGCCAATAGACTGGGCGGTATTGTTGGTGCCGGAGAGGGTCTGCGAGGTAATGTCCTGAATGACATTCATGGTTCGCGATACATGCCCAGCCGTAGTAGCCTGGTGTTTAGCCGCTGTTGAAATATCCTGAATCAATTCCGCCAGATCTGCAGATACCGTCTCGATTTCTTCCAGTGCCACACCTGCTGCATGGGCACGTTCGGCGCCTTTCACCACCTCGGAAGTCGTCTGCTCCATCGAACTGACCGCCTCGTTGGTATCGGTCTGAATGGTCTTAACCAGCGAGGCAATTTGTTTGGTCGCTCCGGCTGAACGTTCGGCGAGTCGCTGCACTTCGTCCGCAACCACCGCAAAACCCCGGCCCGCGTCACCGGCCATGGATGCCTGGATGGCGGCGTTCAAGGCGAGGATGTTGGTTTGATCAGCGATGTCGTTGATCAGGGATACGATATCGCCGATTTCCTGGGAGCTCTCACCCAGTCGCTTGATGCGCTTGGAGGTGTCCTGGATCTGCTCGCGGATGGTATCCATGCCACCGATGGTGTTTTGCACCACCTCTGCGCCTTTCTTGGCGATCGACACCGATTTTTCCGCCACGTTGGCGGATTCAGTGGAATTGGCCGAGACTTGATCGATGGTCACCGCCATTTCATTGATCGCTGCCGAGGCCCCGGCAATTTCCTGGGCCTGATGCTCGGAAGCCTCCGCCAGCTGCAATGCCGTGGCGCGGGTTTCGTTGGCGGCCGCCGAGACGTTTTCCGACGTGTCCTGGATTTGTGCCACCAGAATGCGTAACTGGTCGATGGCGTAGTTGATGGAGTCAGCAATAGCACCGGTAAAATCTTCCGTCACCGTGGCATGATTGGTCAGATCCCCTTCACCGAGTCCGGCAATCTCATCCAATAAACGCAAAATGGCCTGCTGGTTCTGCTCATTGTCGGTAGCGGAGTCCCTCAGTCGGCGTCGAGTTTGTGCGGAATTCATAAACGCAATCAGCATCATCACGACAATGCCGAATACCCCCGCATAGAGTGCGTTGCTGTAGGAAAAATCCCTTGTCTCCGGCAGCTTGGCAATGGCGTCAGACATGGTGCTGAGTTGTTCCTGCAGCAACGGTGATTTATCGAGGATGGCATTGGTTGCCTTGATAGCGCTGAACAACGCAGGGGTCGCATCAAAAATTTCCTGCATTGAGCTGCTGACAAAAGCAAACTGCTCGGTAATGCTCGCCAAACTGGTAACGGCTGATGGCACCGTCACACGGCTGATACCCATGGCCGGGTTGCCTGCTTTCATCGCGGCCAGAACTTGGCCAAACAATTTGATGTCGCGTGCAAACTGGTCAGCTGCCTGCTCAGCATCCGCTCCGCCAGCGAGCATCCGGTCGACATTGCGACCTATGCGCTCAGCCCGCCAGGACTGCGCCTGTGCAAATGCGGCCTGATCCGCTGGGGCGCGATTGGCCAGCAAGACCTCCACCACCTGAGTGTGTTCCTGTTGTAAATCCGGCAGGGTACGATTGAGGGTGCGCGCGATCTGATTAAGAAAAATCACCGGCTGTTTGTTATCAATAATGGTCTGGGCATTCTGATGGGCCTGCATCCATGCACTCTCGAGCCCACTTAACTGCTCCCTGTCGATTTCCCCCTGGAGATTGCCATTGAGCCGTCCCCAACTCTGTTGCATCTGATCAACCAGACTCTGCATTTCGCCAAAAGCTTCCTCATTGCCGGATGCAGATTCCAGGGAAAGACTTACCAAACGATAAGACTGCGCACGCAATTCGGACATCAGCTGCAGGCTTTCCTGATCCCGGGAGGTCTGCTTGAATACCACCAGCAAGTCGAATCCAAGAAAGACCACCACCACCGCCAGCACTACCGACAGAAAGGTGATAAACGAATTGGTCTTTGATTTGTTGGTTCCAGATTTCATTTCTATGTCACTCCGGGAAAGAGATAACCGCTCCACGGTTCAGGTACAAATGCAGGTAACGATGGCAGATCAGGCTGCCACCTCCATAAAGCGCTGGTCATTCAATAGCTGACAGGGACGCAACAGCATCCAGACACTATCCTGTTGGGCAAAACTGCCTTCCACATAGGGTGCTAGTGTCTCGGGGACGAGATCGGCGCGGCGAGTAAACGTATCCACTTTGAAATGGCGCATACCATACACCCGGTCCACTGCCAGGCCGACAAACACGCCCGACATGTCAATAACAATGACGCGTTGCACCTTGGGAGCGCCGCTCAGTTTTCCGCCCAAAAACTCTGCCAGATTGATCACCGGCAACAGTCGACCACGCAAGTTGGCCATGCCGAGCACCCAATATTTCACCCTCGGCAAGGGGGTGTATTGGGGCATTTCGATAATTTCTATCAGCTCTTCCAGTGGCAGCGCAAGGTTATGCCCCAGCAGAGAGAAACACACCACTTTGCGAGTGGCGACGATATCCTGCTGAGCAGGCAGACCTCGCGCATTTTCAGCATAGCGCTGCGCAAGAGAGAGAAGCACCTTGAACGGTGAACGCTGGCTAGTCATTCCTCGTCAGCAACCAGTCTTCAACTGATTACTTCCTTTAATATGCTGATCAGGCTTTTTTCGCTGACCGGCTTGGTCAAGTAGGCTTTGGCACCTTGCCGCATGCCCCAAACCTTATCGGTATCCTGGTCTTTAGTGGTCACAATAATCACCGGGATATGTTCTGTTTCACTGGCCTTGTGCAACTGACGAGTCGTCTGAAAACCATTTACCCCGGGCAAGACGATGTCCATGAGGATAGCGTCCGGCTGTTCTTTCGCAGCCAACTCCAGTCCGTCTTCACCGCTCTCTGCGCACAAAACCTCATAGCCATTCTTCTCCAGCATGCCGGTCAGTTTGTGCGTTTCCGTGGGTGAATCGTCAACGATCAATATTCTCGTCATATGGCCCCTCGCTTGGGATATCCATGGTTTCAGATGCGGCGTCCGTGGCACTTCTGTTGGAAAACTTCTCCAGGGCGTCAAATAATTCGGTCTTACTGAAGGGCTTGGTCAGGTAGTCATCCGCCCCAACAATACGACCTTTGGCTTTGTCAAAGAGCCCATCCTTGCTCGACAGCATCACCACCGGGGTATGCTTGAACTGACTGTTGTTCTTGACCAGCGCACAGGTCTGATACCCGTCAAGACGGGGCATCATGATGTCCACAAAGATGATGTCAGGGTTCGTATCCGCAATTTTGGAAAGCGAGTCGAAGCCATCTATGGCAGTGATGACTTCACATCCGGCTTTGCTGAGTAACGTTTCCGCTGTTCGCCGAATGGTATTGCTGTCATCAATCACCATCACTTTCAGGCCGTTAAATTGTTCTTCCATTCCTGCTCGCCCCGTTGTTTGTGTTCGCTCAGGCTACTCATGCCAGCAGAGGATTATGTAACACAATCACCAGTTTTTATCTATAACGGCCTATTACTGTTAACACTTGAGCACACTTTTCACACCTGACTGTTGCGCTACCGAGTGGCTGCCCTTACCTTAAGCCAATCGACCAGCAACCCGTATCGCCATCATAAAGAACATCGCGTTTTTCATGGCGTGACAAAGGTAACACTTATGAACAGAACTCTGGGGGTAGTGATGGACCCCATTGAAGCCATTAACCCGAAAAAAGATACGACCCTGGCCCTACTACTGGCCGCCCGTCAAAAGGGTTGGCAACTGATGTATATGAAGCAATCTCAGCTAGCCATTGAAAACGGTAAACCCACCGCCATCATGGCACCACTGGACGTTCAGGATGATCTGCAACACTGGTTCACCCTGGGTGCGGCCCGGCAGGCACCACTCTCGTCGCTAGACGTGATTTTGATGCGCAAGGATCCGCCCTTCGATAGTGAGTACATCTATTCCAGCTATATACTTGAGGCTGCCGAAAACCAGGGCACACTTGTGGTCAACAAACCTCAAAGCCTGCGGGATTGCAACGAGAAGGTCTTCGCCACCCTGTTTCCGCAGTGCTCACCCCCATTGCTGGTCAGCAGAGACGCAACGCTGCTCAAGCGCTTCCGGCAAATACACGGGGATGTCGTCTACAAACCTCTTGATGGCATGGGGGGCACCGCGGTATTCCGGGTACGCCCCGACGACCCCAACCTCAGCGTCATCCTCGAAATGCTGACCGAAAACGGCAAAAAAACCATCATGGCACAAAAATTCATTCCCGATATCAGCAATGGCGACAAACGCATTTTGATGGTGGACGGAGAACCCATCCCATACTGTCTGGCACGCATCCCGGCTGAGGGCGAATTGCGCGGCAACCTGGCTGCCGGGGGTAGTGGTGTAGTTCGCCCTTTGACGGAGCGTGACCAATGGATTGCCGCCCAGATAGGTCCTGCACTGAAAGAGAGAGGTATTCTGTTTGCGGGCCTTGATGTAATCGGCGATTACCTAACCGAAATCAACATCACCAGCCCCACCTGTGCGCGGGAAATTGACCGCGAAAAAGGCACCGACATCGGCAGCAAATTAATGGACGCCATTGCAAAGAGACTGCATTGATGCCTGTTGCCATTCCGCAGACACGCAGCCAGGATCAGCCGGACCGATTCGGTTTTTCGCTGTTCCTGGCCATTGCCATTCACGCCCTGCTGATCTTTGGAATCGGCTTTAAGCTCTATCAGCAACAGGCTCCGGCAACAACACTGGAAGTCACGCTGGCCCAACATCGCATTGAGGAAGTGCCGCAACAAGCGGACTTTCTTGCCCAGCACAACCAACAGGGCAGCGGTAACGAAAGCGAGATGCAGGAGCTGACTACCGACCGCCCGCCTGAAATTATTGACAGCCAAATTAAAAAAGTTGGCGCTCAACCGGCCCAACCTCAACAGCAACCAAATGCAGGAACGACCCCGGTAATCAGTACCGCAGCTGACAGCATCGATGTAGCCAGCAACAAGTTGCTCAAAGAACGTACCGAACCCAGCATCACGCCATCACTGCCGCCCGCCACACAAATGGAATTTGCCAGCCTGAAGGCCAAGCTAGATGAGCAGCAGCGCCAATACAGCAAGTTACCAAGGGTGTTGCGAGTGACCTCTGCCAGCACCATGGCCGCAGAACATGCGGCTTACCTGCAATACTGGATCGACCGCATCGAGTTGGTGGGCAACACCAACTACCCCGAAGAGGCCCGCCGTCGCGGCATCTACGGCGACCTGAGATTAGCGGTGACTGTGCTCCCGGACGGTGCCGTGGAAGGCATTGAAATTCTGCTCAGCTCCGGGCAACGCGTACTGGATCAGGCGGCGGTAAGGACTGTTCGTCTGGCCTCACCCTTTGCACCTTTTCCCGCCGAAATGGCGCAATGGGACAAATTGGAAATCATCCGCACCTGGCGTTTTGAGGCTGGCCATCGCCTCAACACAGATAATTAAAATGACTATTCGAGCGATCGCCGCACTTGTTTTCCGTGGCGTCGGGGCCATACTCCCAGTATGAACGACAAAACTGCAAGCCACGACTTTCCGTGCCTGGCCAACCACTTTCTGGTGGCCATGCCTGGCTTGCATGACCCCAATTTCTCTCACTCAGTGATCTATGTCTGCGATCACTCCAAAGACGGCGCCATGGGTCTTGTGATCAACAGTCCACTGGAAATCCCTCTCAGTCAGATTTTTGAACAATTTGAACTCAGTTATTCACCCCGTGTAGGCACAGAGCCTCTCATGTCCGGAGGACCTGTCCAGATTGACCGGGGCTTCGTCCTGCACCGCCCAGGCCAAAGAGAATGGGAGGCCACTCTGCCAATCTCCAGTGATATCAGCCTCACATCATCCCGCGACATCATCTCCGACATTGCAGAAGAACAGGGACCGAGCGACATGATGGTGACGCTCGGCTATGCAGGGTGGGGACCGGGTCAACTGGAGGGCGAACTAGCCAACAATGCTTGGCTGACCGTACCCGCTGATGCCAATATTATCTTCAATGTGCCCTGCGAACAGCGCGCCCACGCAGCAGCCGCCATAATCGGCATCGACCTGAATCTGCTAAGTAGCAATGCCGGCCACGCCTGATGTAAAACCAGCCACAAGGCAACCCCGCTCTCTGCTGGCCTTTGATTTTGGCACCGGCCAAATTGGTGTGGCCATTGGACAAACGCTGACCAACACAGCCAACCCTTTGACCGTCCTCAAAGCGCGAGATGGCATACCCAGCTGGCAGCAAATCGAGCAGCTATTGCTGGAATGGCAACCGGATCAATTGCTGGTGGGGCTACCACTAAACATGGACGGCAGTGAAAGCGAGTTTTGCCAACGCGCCCGCAAGTTTGCCCGACGGTTACACGGTCGTTTTGGTATTTCGGTCGCAATGGTCGATGAGCGTCTCACGACTTTTGAGGCCAAAGGACATCAACAGGCCCAGGGGAAACGCGCCACCAGTTACCGTCAGCAGCCGGTGGACGACCTCGCTGCGGTGATAATCCTCGAAACCTGGCTATCAGATCCGTCCGCAGCGATATCGCCCTAAGCGCGACAACTAGAACCGGTTAATACGGTCATCCCGCTCTTCCTCTACCTGCAACTCATCCGCCGCATTGGAGAGGTAGCCGGCATCGGTTTCCGATTGAAGCTTGATCAGCAGACGCAGATCGTTTTTCGAATCGGCGTAGGTCATGGCGTCTTCATAGGAAATGAGTCCTTCTTCGTAGAGCTTGTACAGCGCCTGATCAAAGGTCTGCATGCCAAGCTCCGTAGAGCGCGCCATCAGCTCCTTCAGCTTGTGCACATCACCCTTGCGAATAATGTCGCTAACCAGCGGCGTGTTAATCAGAATTTCAATGGCGGCACGACGACCCGTACCGTCTGCCAACGGAATCAGCTGCTGAGCAATCATCGCTTTCATGTTCAAGGACAGATCCATCCAGAGCTGCCCATGGCGTGCTGGCGGGAAAAAGTGCTGTATACGATCCAGCGCCTGGTTCGCATTGTTGGCGTGCAGTGTCGCCAACACTAAGTGACCCGTTTCCGCAAAGGTGATCGCATGCTCCATGGTTTCGGGGGTGCGAATCTCACCGATCAGGATCACGTCCGGGGCCTGCCGCAAGGTATTGCGCAGCGCAACTTCAAAGGATTCGGTATCCACCCCCACTTCACGCTGGGTAACAATACAACCTGCATGCTGATGAACGAATTCAATAGGGTCTTCTACAGAAATAATATGACCATGGGTGTTGCGGTTGCGGTGCCCGATCATCGCCGCCAACGAGGTGGACTTACCTGTACCGGTAGCCCCAACAAAGATGATGATGCCTCGCTTGGTCATCACCAACTCGTTAAGAATCGGTGGCAACAACAGCTCTTCGACGGTAGGAATAATGGTTTCAATGCGACGCAACACCATGCCCGGCTCGTTGCGCTGATAGAAGGCACTAACCCGAAAACGGCCCACTCCGGGTCGGCTGATGGCAAAGTTGAGTTCCTTCTTATCGCGAAACTCTAGACGCTGCTTTTCATCCATGATGCTTTCAACCACCTGATGAGCCTTTTCCGGCGTCAATGGCGTTTTGCCAACGGGCAAGATCACACCGTTCACCTTGATGCTGGGGGCCACACCAGTGGTAATAAACAGGTCGGACGCTTCTTTCTCGACCATCAATTTAAGCAGTACATCAAAATCCATCACATTCTCCCAAACTCGAATTCAACTATGTTCGCCTCGACATGTATCTGAACGGGCAGCATCCTGTGCTTGAAATTAGAAATCATCCGACATTTTGGCTTTCTCTTTGGCCACTTCACGGGTGATAACCTTCTGACTGACCAGGCGATGCAGGTTTTGGTCCATGGTCTGCATACCATAAGAGGCCCCGGTTTGAATGGCCGAGTACATCTGTGCAATCTTATCTTCGCGTATCAGGTTACGAATTGCCGAGGTACCGATCATGATTTCGTGGGCAGCGATACGTCCGCCACCAATCTTCTTCATCAGGGTCTGTGAAATTACCGCCTGCAGGGACTCGGACAACATCGCCCGCACCATGGATTTCTCCGCCCCAGGAAACACATCCACAATCCGGTCAATGGTTTTGGCTGCGGAGGTGGTGTGCAGCGTGCCAAACACCAAGTGACCTGTTTCTGCTGCCGTCAGTGCCAGACGTATGGTCTCCAGGTCTCGCATCTCGCCCACCAGAATAATATCCGGGTCTTCACGCAGCGCTGAACGCAAGGCCTCGCTGAAACCATGGGTGTCACGGTGCACCTCACGCTGGTTAACCAAACACTTTTTGCTCTCATGCACAAATTCGATCGGATCTTCGATGGTCAAAATATGCTGATAACGGTTCTCGTTGACATAGTCCACCATCGCCGCCAACGTCGTGGATTTACCCGAACCGGTGGGCCCTGTGACCAGCACCAAACCTCGCGGCAGCATGGACAGGTTGCGGAAAACCTGCCCAAAACCAAGGTCTTCCAAGGTCAAAACTCGGGAGGGAATGGTTCGAAATACAGCCGCCGCACCGCGGTTCTGGTTGAAGGCATTCACCCGGAAACGGGCTACTCCGGGCACTTCAAAAGAAAAATCTGTTTCCAGGAATTCTTCGTAGTCACGACGTTGCTTGTCATTCATGATGTCGTAGACAAGCTGGTGAACTTCCTTGTGCTCCAGGGGCGGCAGGTTAACCCTCCGCATATCTCCGTCAATCCTGATCATCGGCGGCAAACCGGCAGAAAGGTGCAAATCCGATGAACCCTGTTTTACGCTGAATGCCAGCAATTCCGTTATATCCATGACTCATTCCTGTTATTCTGGGTTAACCTACTGCTCTCCTGAGAGCCGTAGGACGGGCCTTGTTCAAGTATATGCCTACTATAACTGACAATCTCCACCAAGTTTACCGACAGATTCACGACGCGGCCGTTCAGGCAGGACGCGATCCTGCTGACATCCGACTCCTGGCCGCGAGCAAGGGCCAACCGGCTGACGCCCTTCGTACCTGCTATCGCGAGGGCCAACGCCACTTCGGTGAAAATTACCTGCAGGAAGCGCTGGACAAACAACAGGCGCTGCAAGACCTGGCAGATATCTGCTGGCACTTTATCGGCCCGATACAAACAAATAAAACACGAAAAATCGCTGAACAGTTTGACTGGGTTCACAGTGTTGACCGCCCACGGGTAGTGGAGCGTCTGAGCGCCCAGCGTCCCACCGAAAAAGGCCCCCTCAACATTTGTATCCAGGTCAATATCGACGAAGAGCAGAGCAAGGCTGGAGTCTGCCCAAGCGAACTAGAGGCTCTGGCAAGAATGATCATGACATTGCCCAATCTGAGACTCAGAGGCCTAATGGCCATTCCTCGCAACCAAGACAACATCGAACAACAACGACAACCCTTTGCCGTGTTGGCAAAACTACTTCGCGAGCTGCAGCACTCCACTCACCTGCCTACATTGGATACACTGTCCATGGGCATGTCCAATGATCTGCAGGCAGCCATCACGGAAGGTGCCACTATAGTGCGAATTGGCACAGCCATTTTTGGCCCACGGCTCGCCCGCCCATAACAACACACGCTGAATAACATTGACCAAGGATTAGTTGTGAACAAACCCAAACTGACTTTTATCGGTGGCGGCAACATGGCCACCAGCCTGATCGGCGGACTGGTGGAAAAGGGCTACCCAGCGACAGCTATCACCGTTTCTGAGCCGCTGAAAGAAAATTGCACCAGACTATCGGACCAGTTCGGCATTAACACCACTGACGACAACGCTATTGCCTGCCGCACCGCTGATGTCATCGTATTGGCGGTAAAGCCTCAAGTCATGAAACAGGTCGCAGAAAGCCTCGTTGGCTCGCTGAACCATCGACCTCTGATTATTTCCATTGCGGCAGGCATCTCAATGGAGGCCCTCGCCAGCTGGCTAGGCACTGATCTGCCAATCGTTCGCTGCATGCCTAACACACCGGCTCTGGTGCAAACCGGTGCCGCCGGTCTGTTCGCCAACGCCAATGTCAGCTCTATACAAAAACAACTGGCTGGCGATATCCTGGATGCAGTCGGCATTTCCTGCTGGCTAAGCGAGGAGGCAGACATCGATGCAGTGACCGCCCTCTCCGGCAGCGGCCCAGCCTATTACTTCCTGATAATGGAAATCATGGAGCAGATTGGCGTGGAACTGGGACTTTCGTCAGATGTAGCGCGTCAACTCACCTTGCAAACTGCACTGGGTGCGGCAAAAATGGCCCTGGATAGTGATGTGGATGTAGGGGAATTGCGGCGCCGGGTGACATCCCCGGGTGGCACCACTCAGCGCGCCATCGAAACCTTTCAACAGGGCGACCTCAAGGCGCTGTTCCGCCAGGCCATGAATGGTGCAGTGATGCGTGCACAGGAAATGTCTGCCGAGCTAGCCGACTAGTCATCCAGGAAAGCAATAACAACACAGAGCATACAATGAGTACATTTTCCCAGGCGGGTACATTTTTGTTTCAATCCATCGGTGGGTTTTACCTGGCAGTGGTGATGCTGCGTTTCCTGCTGCAACTGTCCAGAGCGGATTTTTACAATCCCATTTCCCAGTTCCTGATCAAGGCCACCCACTTACCCAGCAAACCACTGCGCAGAATATTTCCCGCCTACCGCAGCTTTGACCTGGCCAGCCTGGTGCTGGCACTGCTGGTCCAGCTGCTGGTGATTGAAATGACTGCGCTGATCAACGGCTATGCGATGGTTAACATCCTCTATGCCCTGGCTTGGGGCGCGGTAGGCATTCTGTCACTGGCGCTCAATTTTTATCTATATGGTCTTTTGATCATCATTATTGTTAGCTGGGTGGCACCCCAGAGCCAACATCCGGCACTGGTTTTGTTGAGTCAGTTGATCCGCCCGGTCATGGCGCCTTTTCAGCGGATTATCCCGCCGCTTGGCGGCCTTGATCTATCACCCATATTTATGTTCCTGGTGATCAACATGCTGCAGATATTCTTGAATGGCATTGCCAAGGGTATCCAGCTGCCCTCGGGTATTGTTCCCGGCATCTGATGCCCGAACACTACCAATGGCAACAGAGCCAGCTGCTGCTGCACTGCTTGCTGCAACCCCGCTCATCGAAAAATGAAATTGTGGGGATTCAGGGGGACCGCCTGAAAATTCGCATTACAGCCCCTCCGGTGGATGGCAAGGCCAACCAGCATCTGGTCGCCCTGTTGAGCAAATGGTTCGGCGCCCCCAAGAGCGCCATTACCATCGTTCGCGGCGAAACCAGCCGACAAAAAACCGTCGCCATCGAAAGTCCATCAAAACTGCCTGATGCAGCCCATATCAAGCAGCCCTGCTAACCATTACTGAGCTATCTTCCTACCTGAGCCAGGGCCATTTTTTGCACCTTGACCAGGTCGGTAATACCGCGCTTGGCCAACGCCATCATTTGCTGGAATTCTTCTTCACTAAAAGGTGCGGACTCAGCAGTGCCCTGAACCTCAATAAAACCACCATTGCTGTTCATCACTACATTCATGTCGGTATCTGCATTGGAATCTTCGGCATAGTCCAGATCCAATACCGGTTCACCCTGGTAGATTCCCACTGAAACCGATGCCACCATATTCGAAATGGGGTTGTCTTTGATCTTCCCTGCGGCCTGTAAATGTGCCACAGCATCGGCCAGCGCCACACACCCCCCGGTTATTGACGCCGTGCGGGTGCCACCATCCGCTTGGATCACATCGCAATCCACGGTGATGGTATTTTCCCCGAGGGCTTCCAGATTGACCGCAGCACGCAGGGAACGCCCTATCAAGCGTTGAATTTCAAGGGTCCTGCCACCCTGCTTGCCGCGGGCCGCTTCACGGGCCATGCGCTCGCCGGTAGATCGCGGCAACATACCGTATTCGGCGGTCACCCAGCCCTGGCCCTTGCCGCGCAAAAAGCGCGGCACACTGTTTTCAATACTGGCGGTACAAATCACTTTGGTTTCACCAAATTCAACCAGAACCGATCCCTCGGCGTGTTTGGTGTAGTTGCGAGTGAGCTTTACAGCACGGAGTTGTTCAGGGCGACGGCCACTGGGTCGAGACATGGTAATTTCCTGTTAACCAGATAAGGATGGCGGCATTTTAGCGGAATTACTGGCGCCATGCGCCCGCGTGTTACCATGACGGCCCTTTTTCTGCACAAACGGAGATCGCCGTGCCCAGCAGTATGACCGCTTTTGCCCGCCAGACCATCGAATGCCCCTGGGGCACCGCCGCCTGGGAAATCCGTTCGGTCAATCATCGCTACCTGGAGACCGGCTTCCGCATGCCGGAGACGGTACGTGATATCGAAATGGCCCTCAGAGAATTGGCGCGCAAGCACCTGCAACGTGGCAAGGTAGACTGCACACTGCAATTGAACATCGCCCAAGAGTCCGGCGATGTGGCCGTCAATGAATCGTTGGCCCGCCAGTACATTGACGCCAGCGAGCAACTCTCCGGACTGATGGGCAATCCTGCCCCGGTCTCTCCGCTCGATATCCTGCGCTGGCCCGGCGTATTAAAAGAACCGGAAATTGATCGCGAAGAGCTCAAGAAAACCCTGCTCGACCTGTTCGGCCAGGCACTGACCCAACTGACGGAGGGCCGTCGCCGGGAGGGTGAGAGGCTTGGACAGCTGATCGAACAGCGACTCGATGCCATTGCCGTGGAAGTCACCGCAGTTCGCGGCAATCTGCCACTACTGCTGGCCGCGCAGCGTCAAAAAATTCTTGATCGACTGGCAGAGGTCAGCGCCAATCTCGATCAGGACCGACTCGAACAGGAGCTGGTTCTACTGGCCCAGAAAGCTGATGTAGATGAGGAGCTGGATCGACTCGAAACCCACCTCGGGGAAATTCGCCGGGTGCTGAAACGCAATGAGCCCGTCGGTCGACGGCTGGATTTTCTGATGCAGGAGCTGAATCGCGAAGCCAATACCCTGTCCTCCAAATCCATTGCCAGCGATACCACCAACTCTGCGGTGGAACTGAAAGTGTTGATTGAACAAATGCGTGAGCAGATCCAGAACATTGAGTAGCCACGCGATTCAGGGTAACACCAGCAAAATTGCTCGCCGAGGTGCAGCCAAGGAACAGTTACGCTATTGTATTGTCCCGAATCGGGCCACCGGCAAAATATAGAACAACACGAGCTAGCAGCACCCATGTCCACCCGAGGTTCTTTGTATACAATTTCCGCACCCTCGGGTGCGGGCAAAACCAGTCTGGTCAATGCCTTACTGAAACAATGTAGCGGTCTTACCGTTTCCGTTTCACATACCACGCGTCCGATGCGCCCCGGCGAGCAGGACGGCGTTAATTATCACTTTGTGAACGAAAGTACCTTTATGGCCATGCTAGAGGAATCTGCTTTCCTCGAGCACGCACGGGTATTCAATAATTACTACGGCACATCACGGAACTGGGTGGAGAAAACCCTGAACAATGGCCAGGATGTAATTCTGGAAATCGATTGGCAGGGCGCTGAACAAATCCGTCGATTGATACCCGATTGTGTCGGGGTTTTCATATTACCGCCTTCTCTTGTGGTGCTGGAACAGCGCCTCACCGGTCGAGGCCAAGACGATGCTGAGGTGATTCAGCACCGTTTGGCGGAAGCTCAGCAGGAAATGTCCCATTACGGAGAAGCGGACTACCTGATCATTAATGACCACTTTGAAACCGCACTGGAAGAACTACAAGCCATCATCATCTGCAATCGCCTGCGCCTCGACAACCAAACCCGGCGCAATGCTAATTTACTCAAGGACTTGTTGTCCTGATTACCACAATTTTGTAAACTCGAGAGTCCCGCGGCTCGCCGCGGGATTTTGTCTGTGTTGATTGAAGATCAATCGCACCCAACATCTGAAGAACGGAATTAAGTATGGCCCGTATTACCGTGGAAGACTGCCTTGACCATGTCGACAATCGCTTTGAGTTGGTAATGGTCAGCTCAAAACGCGCTCGCCAACTCGCTACAGGCGGCAAACAACCTCATCTGCCTTGGGAAAACGACAAGCCCACTGTGATGGCATTGCGTGAAATTGAAGAAGGCTTTATAACAGCCAAAATTCTCGACGAGAAAGAAGAACCCGAAACTTCACTATTGTTGGAATCTGTCGGCAGCGATGAAGACGCGGTTATTCCAGAACAACCAGAAACCCCTGAAGCTGAGTAATCCGTGCCCCGGGGGAAATCTTGCAAGCCATTGATGTTCTGAGTAAGAAGCTTTCCTCCTACCTCGAGCCAGCCCAAGTACAGGAAATCATCAACGCCTACCAATTCGCGGCGCAATGTCATGAGGGGCAGTTTCGCCAAAGTGGCGAACCCTACATTACACACCCGGTAGCTGTTGCCAATATCCTCGCTAACATGCATCTCGACGCCGAAAGCCTGATGGCGGCGTTGTTGCACGATGTTATCGAGGACACCCATGTCAGCAAGGAAGACGTAAGCGAGCGTTTCGGACCCACTGTCGCCGAATTAGTGGATGGGGTCAGCAAGCTAACCGAAATCGAATTCGCTTCAAAAGCTGAACAGCAAGCAGAAAATTTCCAAAAAATGACCCTAGCCATGGCCAAGGACATCAGGGTGATGCTGGTCAAGCTGGCAGACAGACTGCATAACATGCGTACCCTCAAGGTGTTGAGCGCGGCCAAACGCCGCCGCATCGCCAGAGAAACCTTGGAAATCTACGCGCCTATCGCCCAGCGTCTCGGCATTAACGATATCCGTATTGAATTCGAGGATCTCGGTTTCGCCACCATGCACCCGATGCGCTACCAGCGCATGCGGGCAGCATTGAACGCTGCCCGGGGGCACCGCAAGGAAATCGTCGAGGATATCAAAAACAGCATTGAAGTCCGACTGGCCAAGGAATCCATCAACCCGGAAGTAACTGGTCGCGAAAAGCATCTCTGGAGCATCTACCAGAAGATGAAAAACAAGCGGAAGTCCTTTCGCGACATTATGGACGTGTTTGCCTTTCGAATCGTGGTGGAATCAGTAGACGACTGCTATCGCACCCTCGGTATCATCCACAACCTGTTCAAACCGGTTCCCGGCGAGTTTAAGGACTATATCGCCATTCCCAAGGTTAATGGCTACCAGTCCCTGCACACCGTGTTGGTCGGCATGCACGGCGTCCCCATTGAAGTCCAGATTCGTACCCGCGATATGGATGCCATGGCCAATTTCGGTATTGCTGCCCACTGGCTCTACAAATCCAGCGAAGAGGGCAACCCACGCGCCAATCGCTGGGTGCAGGGGTTGCTGGAGATCCAGCAGAAAGCCGGTAATTCACTGGAATTTATTGAACACGTTAAAACTGATCTTTATCCCGACGAGGTTTACGTCTTTACCCCTAAAGGCCAGATTATCTCCCTGCCCCTGGGGGCTACTGCGGTAGATTTCGCCTACGCAGTACACACCGATGTCGGCAATAGTTGTGTGGCCAGCAAGATCAACGGCCAACTCACCTCGCTTTCCGAACCGCTGCAAAGTGGCTGTAAGGTCTCGGTCATTACCGCCAGGGATGCCCAGCCCAACCCGTCCTGGCTGAATTTTGTCGTGACAGCCAAGGCCCGCAGCGCCATTCGTCACTTTCTGAAGCACCAGCAACACGAAGAATCTGTAGATCTAGGCAAACGACTGCTGGATCGTGCCCTGGACAACTTCGGTACCAACTACCAGAGCATACGCAAGTCATGGATCAAGCGACTGTTGACAGAGACAGGTGCTGCCACCTTTGAGGAAGTACTGGAGCAGATTGGCCTCGGCAACCGCCTGGCCTACGCAGTAGCCAACCTGATGGCTCCGCCGTCCATGCGCAAGGAAATCACACCAGAGGAATTTGATTCCCCCATCATGATCGACACCAGCGATGGCCTGATCATCAACTATGCCCGCTGCTGCCACCCCATCCCCGGCGATCCGATATTGGGCCACCTCAGCCCCGGTCGCGGCCTGGTCGTACACCGTGATTCCTGCAAAAACCTCAATGAAATCCGCACCAGTGTGGAAAAGTGCATAGCCCTCAACTGGTCGCCCAAGGTGAACGGCGATTTCCAAGTGGAATTCAAAGTTGAACTGGTGGCAGAGCGCGGCATTATAGCCACCCTGGCTTCACGCATTACGGAAGCTGAAGCCTCCATCAACCAGATCAGCGTGAAAGAGCGGGACGCCCATTCCAGTATTGTAGACATGGTCATCAACGTAAAAGGTCGGATTCACTTGGCCAACGTGATGCGCCGCATCCGTGGCTTGAAACAGGTACAGCGGGTCTACCGCACTAAAAATTAGTCTATTAAGGAACATCACATGTTAAATAAAGCCGTCATCAGCACGGAAAAAGCCCCCGCCGCTATCGGCACCTATTCTCAAGCTATCAAGGTCAACAACACTGTCTATCTGTCAGGACAGATCCCGCTAAATCCGGAGACAATGACGGTAGTCGATGGTGGTATCGCCGCAGAAATCGAGCAGGTTTTCAAGAACCTGACCGCCGTATGCGAAGAAGCGGGCGGCAGCCTCAAGGATATCGTTAAACTGAATATCTTCCTCACGGACTTGGGCAATTTTGCCACCGTCAACGAAATCATGGCCCGCCATTTTGCCGAACCCTATCCCGCCAGAGCGGCTATTGGTGTGAAGGAGCTGCCCAAAGGGGTCGGCGTTGAAATGGATGGCATTATGGTCATCTAGGCTGGGCTATTCTGTATTCTCAGCCAGTATTTGAAGATACCCCTCCCGGAAAGTGGGATAGCGGAACACAAAACCGCTATTCCTCAACCGCTGGTTACGACAACGTCGGTTACCCGTCCGGGTCCCCGATTCACCCGCATCGCTCGAAAGCCCAGCAGGCATTGTTGCGCCGATTTGCCCAGCCAGCCACGCATGCACGTCATGTAATGGCACTGGCTCGTTATCGGTAGCCAGATAGCGCTGCTCAACCAGCTCACCTTGCAGGAACTTCTGCAGTAAATGCACCAAGACCCCAGCGGCATCATCAGCGTGAATTCGGTTGCTCCACTGTACCGGCTCCGCAGGCGCAATATGCCCCTGCCTAATCTGCTGTAGCAACCGACCCCGGCCCGGCCCGTAGACCCCCGAATACCTCACTACCACCGACGGAACCGGCAGGTGCTGGATGATACCTTCCGCCTCCAGCAGTCGCTTACCATGATAGGAGGTAGGTAACGTTTCCGTTAATTCATCCACCCACTCACCATGGCTTTGGCCATAAACGCCGGTGCTTGATACCCAGATCACCCCTGATGGCTTGTAACGGGTCCGCTCCACAGCCATTGCCAGCGCACTGGCCCCCGCCACATAGCTGTCCCGATAACCCCGGTCGCTCATGCTATCCGGGGTCATCGTCACCACCACAGCATCAAACTGTCCCGCATCCATAAGAGCTGTCATGGCTTCGATATCACGGATATCCCCAGCCGTCGCCTGAACGGTTGTCGGCAGAGCCTCTACACGACGACGCACGGCGTGACATATAACATTGCCGAATGCCGGCTTTGTGCTATCACGCAACTGCCTGATGGCCCTCAGCGCAATATCACCACAGCCCAAAAACAAAACTTTCAATTAACTTTACCTTTTCAATTTGCTTTAGCTATTATTCTGTCAGGAGGAGACACCCATGACTCTCACTGAACTGCGTTACATCGTGACCTTGGCACAGCAACAGCATTTTGGCCAGGCGGCTGAATTGTGTCATGTCAGCCAACCCACCCTTAGTATTGCCGTCAAAAAACTCGAACAGGAGCTCGGTGTCGAATTATTTGAACGCTCAAAAAACAGTGTTCGCCCAACCCCCGTTGGCGAACAGGTGGTTTCCCAGGCACAGCGGGTGCTGGAAGAAAGTGCTTCGATCAAAGACATCGCCTCTGCGGGCAAAGACCAACTCAAAACTCCGCTGCATGTGGGTGCGATCTTTACCATTGGTCCCTATCTCTTCCCCAATTTCATTCCTGCCTTGCAACAGAACGTCCCGCAAATGCCTTTAGTTGTGGAGGAGGGATTTACTGCCACTCTGCGACAGCGGCTGCGCAAAGGGGAACTGGATGTGATTATCGTCGCACTTCCTTTTACCGAACCCGACGTGGTGACCCAACCTCTCTACTCAGAGCCTTTTGTTGTACTGCTCCCCAGCGATCATCCCTTGGCAACAAGGGACCATATCGATCCAAAGGACTTGGACAACCAGAATGTATTGCTGCTCGGCGAGGGACATTGTTTTGGCGACCAGGTGCGTGAGGCACTACCCAACCTCAATCAACACCTGGACGAAACCCAGCGGCAGATTCGCACCCACAGCGAAGGCAGCTCTCTGGAAACCCTGCGTCACATGGTTGCATCCCGCCTCGGCATCACCATCCTGCCCCTTTCTGCCGCGATTGGTTCCGGCTACAAAGAGGGGCTGCTGGTCACCCGTGAATTTACCCCCCCGGCTCCCTGCCGCACCGTTGCCCTTGCCTGGCGTGCCAGCTTTCCCCGACACAAGGCCATCGATGCACTGCGGGAAGCCATCAAACAACATTCCCTGCCCAGCTGCCCTACTGCCGCGTGAACGAACATCTCCTCGCCACCATGCCGACCACCCGTTTGCGGGGCGTCGGCACCCAGCTGGCTACCAACCTGACCAAGCTCGGTATAGAAACGGTCCAGGACCTGCTGTTTCACCTGCCCTTACGCTACATGGACCGCACGAAAGTGACGCCTATTGGCGCCCTGCAGCCGCACGCCGACGTGGTGATCGAGGGAGAAGTGCGAGGTTGTGATCTGGTCTATGGCCGGCGCCGCAGCTTGATGTGCCGCCTGCAGGACGGTACCGGCATCATCACCCTGCGTTTTTTCCATTTCTCCAATGCCCAGCGTGAAACCCTCGCCAAGGGTGGGCGCCTGCGCTGCTTTGGCGAGGTGCGCCGCAGCAGTTCCGGACTGGAGATCTACCATCCGGAATACCAATTTCTGGACCAACTCCAACCTTTACCGCTACAACAGCACTTAACTGCAGTTTATCCCTCCGTTGAAGGCATCAGCCAAGCTCGACTTCGCACCATCATTAATCAGGCACTATCCCTAGTGAGCGAGCGCTCACTTCCAGAATTATTACCGGAGAAAAAATGCCAGTTAACCCTTATTGAAGCACTGGAATTTATCCATCACCCACCGTCAACGGCGCCTCTCGAGCAATTCAGCAACGGCTCCCATCCCGCCCAGCAGAGACTGGCCTTTGAGGAAATGCTGTCACACCACCTCAGCCTGTTACAGTTGCGCCAGGCTATACAGCGTCACCCTGCACCCAGCCTCAATGGCGATAACCGCCTGCAACAACGCTTTTTGACATCCCTGCCATTTCCCCTGACGGCTGCCCAACAACGCGTGCAGCAAGAAATCGGCGCTGACCTGGCCAAATCCCACCCGATGCTGCGCCTGGTACAGGGGGATGTGGGTTCCGGCAAAACAGTCGTTGCAGCTCTGGCGGCACTACAGGCAGTGGCCAGCGGCTTCCAAGCCGCGATCATGGCCCCCACCGAAATACTTGCTGAACAGCACCGCAACAGCTTTCAGGAGTGGCTGGAACCGCTGGGGATTGAGCTGGCCATGCTCACTGGCAGGGTCAAGGGCAAGGCCCGGGAGCGGCAGTTACAAATGATTCGTGATGGTTCCGCCCGGATTGTGATTGGGACTCACGCACTCTTTCAGGAAGGCGTCAATTTTCACAATCTGGGGCTGACTATCATTGATGAACAACACCGCTTTGGCGTCCACCAGCGGCTGGCCTTGCGCGAGAAAGGCCGGGGAGCGCTGCTGCCCCACCAACTGATTATGACTGCCACACCGATCCCCCGCACCCTGGCCATGAGCGCCTATGCGGACCTGGATTGCTCCATCATCGATGAGCTACCGCCGGGCCGGTTTCCCGTCAACACCGTCGTAGTCGCCAAGCATCGGCGCGGAGAGATCATTGAACATATTCGCAATGCCTGCGCCAAAGGTCGCCAGGCCTATTGGGTTTGCACCCTGATAGAGGAATCTGATGTGCTTGAAGCCCAGGCAGCGGAAGCGACGGCGGATGAATTGCATCTGCTCCTGCCAGGACTAAACATCGGCCTGGTGCACGGCCGCCAGAAGCCTGCTGAAAAGGCGGCCACCATGGCGGACTTCAAGCGTGGTGATCTCCAGTTACTGGTGGCCACCACGGTAATCGAAGTAGGCGTTGATGTACCCAATGCCAGCCTGATGATCATCGAGGACCCTGAACGGCTGGGTCTGGCACAGCTGCACCAGTTGCGCGGCCGTGTCGGTCGGGGCGAGCAGGAAAGTCACTGTGTGCTGCTCTACAGTCCACCACTGTCGCGACAGGGCACAGAGCGGTTGCGCATCATGCGCCAGACTAACGATGGTTTCCGTATTGCCGAAAAGGATTTAGAACTTCGCGGCCCCGGCGAGGTGTTGGGCACCAGGCAAACGGGTGAAATGCCACTGCGCATCGCCGATCTGCAACGGGATAGCCATCTACTGCCCGAGATCAAGGACACGGCCATCTCGCTGCTGGCACACTCGCCAGATCGAGCACAAGCCATCATCGAGCGTTGGCTGGGAGGTAGTCAGCGCTACGGGCAAGTTTAGGGTGGAGTCGATCTATCGAAATTTTTTCCACCCATAAACACAGCTTAAATGTGACATTTTTGTTTCAGCTTCATATACTCGCGCCCTACATAAGAAGGAGGAGTACACATGGTTTTCAATAACCCACTTTCCAGCCTCTTTGGTAAGTCTCCAATCAGTCCCCTCCAATCCCACATGACCGTCGTGGTCGCCTGCACTGAACTCCTCTCTGACTTTATGGCCGCCGCTATTGCCAACAACTGGCAGCAGGCCTCAGAAGTGTTTGATCGCATGTCGGAGCTGGAACACGAAGCAGATTCCATGAAGCGCAAGCTTCGGTTGCACCTGCCGAAAAGCCTGTTCATGCCGATGGATCGCACCGACCTGCTCAACATGCTCAGCCAGCAAGACCGTATTGCCAACCGCTCCAAGGATATTGCAGGCCTGATGCTCGGCCGCAAAATGACGGTCCCCGCAGGGCTGGAAGAGCAAATGATGGAGTTTGTCACCACCTCTGTCGAAGCCTGCCGCCAGGCCCACAAGGCCATCAACGAGCTGGATGAACTGCTCGAAGTGGGCTTTATCGGCAAAGAAGTGGATTTTGTGGAAAACCTGATCCGCGAACTTAATGCACTAGAGGATCGCACCGACCAACTGGAACAGGATATTCGCCACAACCTGTTCGAGAAAGAAAAAGAGCTGCCGCCAATTGATGCCATGTTCCTCTACCAGGTCATCGACATCATCGGTGAGGTGGCCGACCTCTCACAAAGCGTGGGTGGCAAACTGCAATTGCTACTCGCCCGCTAAAACAACAAAAACGATCAACGGGAATACAAACCAATGACGCTATTTGCTGAGTACGGCCAGATATTGATTATTCTGGCCTGCGTATTCGGGGTCTTTATGGCCTGGGGAGTGGGCGCCAATGACGTAGCCAATGCCATGGGCACTTCAGTAGGCTCCCGGGCGCTAACTGTTAAACAAGCCATTTTTATCGCCATGATCTTCGAATTCGCCGGAGCCTACCTGGCTGGTGGTGAAGTGACGGAGACCATCCGCAAGGGCATTATCGATCCAGCCATCATGGCGGGGGAGCCAGAACTCCTGGTCTTCGGCATGATGTCTGCGCTGTTGGCCGCCGGTACCTGGCTGTTACTGGCCAGTGTCATGGGCTGGCCAGTTTCCACTACCCACTCCATTGTCGGCGCTATTGTCGGCTTCGCTGCGGTTGGCATCTCTGCGGATGCCGTCAACTGGGGCAAAGTGGGCAGTATTGTCGCCAGCTGGGTCGTCTCCCCTCTGCTCGCCGGTGCGCTTTCCTACATGCTGTTTCGCAGTGTGCAAAAACTCATACTGACCCAGGAAAACCCATTCCTGCGCGCCAAAAAAATCATTCCCTTCTACATGTTTGCGGTGGGGTTTTTGATCGCCATGGTGACCATGCTGAAGGGGTTAAAGCATGTCTTTAAAGACATTGGCATCCACCTCAGTTTTGGCCAATGCACACTGATAGCTGCTCTTATAGGCATTGCAGTGATGGCGTTGGGCACCGTCCTGCTCAGCCGGGTGAAGCCCGATGAGGCGGCGGAACGACTCAATCGATTTGCCAATGTCGAGCGGGTCTTTGCCATTCTTATGGTGTTCACCGCTTGCGCCATGGCCTTTGCCCACGGTTCTAACGATGTCGCCAATGCGGTAGGTCCACTGGCCGCCGTGGTCAACGTGGTCACATCTGGCACTGTGGAAGCGAAAAGCACCATGCCCCACTGGATTCTGTTGCTGGGAGGAGTCGGCATTGTGTTGGGACTGGCAACCTATGGCTTCAAAGTGATGGGCACAGTCGGCACCAAAATTACTGAACTCACCCCCAGTCGTGGTTTTGCCGCCGAACTCGGTGCCGCCGCCACTGTGGTGTTAGCCTCAGGTACCGGATTGCCTATTTCCACAACGCACACCCTAGTCGGCGCTGTACTGGGCGTCGGTTTGGCTCGCGGTATCGCCGCACTGAATTTGCGGATTATCGGCACTATTTTTATGTCGTGGCTGGTAACACTGCCCGCCGGGGCGGGACTGGCAATCCTGTTCTTCTATTTCTTCAAGGGGCTTTTTGGTTAATCTCCTCTCCAAACGGAAAGAACAACCCTGATCAAAAAAGCCCGGCTAATGCCGGGCTTTTTCAGTTCAGGGCAACGTCTCGACATCTCAACTTTACGTTAAGTCAGTACGCCATGCTCCCCCTCGCTGCGGGCGATCACCACCGCGCCGCAGGAGTCGCTGAACACATTGACGGCGGTGCGCATCATATCGAGAATCCGATCAGTCACCAGCAACATGCCTATGCCTTCCAGCGGCAAACCGATCACACCTAGAATCACCGTAATGGCCACCAGACTGGCGGCGGGAATACCTGCTACACCAATAGATGTGAGCAACGCCACCAACACCACGATGAACTGGGTGGCAAAGCTAAGTTCCAATCCATAGGCCTGCGCAATAAACATCGCCGCCACGCACTCATAGAGCGCCGTGCCATCCATATTGATAGTGGCACCGAGGGGCAGTACAAAGGCGCTGGTACGATTGGAAACGCCAGCATTTTTCTCTACACACTCTATGGTTACCGGCAGGGTGCCAGAGGAGGATGCGGTGGAAAAGGCTGTCAGCATGGCTGGTAACATTGCACGGTAATGGCGTAGCGGGTTAATTCCCGCCAATCGCAGCATCAGCGAGAGGGTGATGAAGGTGTGAATCGCCAACCCCAGAGCCACCGTACAGAAAAAAATCAGCAACGGCTGAAAGGCCGCAAAGCCGGTGGCAGATACGGTTTTTGCCACCAGGCCAAACACGCCCAGCGGCGCAAACTTCATAATAAACAGGGTCACCTGCATCATTGTCTCGTAAACGCCATTCCAGAAACTCAACATGGTCTGGCTGTATTCACGAGTAATGCGCGTCATGAATACCCCGAACAGCAAGCTGAAAAAGATTAGCCCGAGCATCTGACCATCCGAGGCGGCCTTGATAATATTGGGCGGCACCATGCGCAAAAAGACTGCCGTAATATCCCCCGCTCCGCGCCCATCCACTTGAGCCAACTGCTCAGCCACTGCCTCCGGGGCACTGAGGTTAAGACGACTACCTGCTGCTTCACCATCTATCACGCCGGGTGTGAGTAAGTTCACCAACAACAGGCCTACGGTGATCGAAAACAGGCTGGTGGACAGGTAAAACGCAATGGTCTTGACGCTGAGCCGCCCCAAATTGTCACTGCCACCCAGACCCGCTACACCAGCGATAATGGACGACATCACCAGCGGGACAATGATCATCTTCAGTGCGTTCAGGAACAACGTGCCAATAAAATCAAATACATCATAGAGGTGAATACCCAACAGCACGCTGTCCTGCCCGGCCCACAGCCCTACCAGCACAGCCGAGAGAATGGCTATCAGCATCTGCCAGTGAAGTTTCAATCTACCCATGGGTGTTCCTTCTGGAGTTGTGGTTGGTTGGACGTTATCGTCCGTCACCGCGCAGACCTGCAACCAGCGCTTGCAGATGTGCCGCTTTGGCGAGTTGGGCCATCACCGGCGTTCCTGCCACTACCGCTACTCTGCGCCAGCCGGGACGAAATGGCCTGCGAAAAGCACCGCCGTTACTGCGGCTGAAAAAACTCTGCCACAAACCGCGCAATGCCATCGGCACCACCGGTACTGGATTGCGCTCGAGGATGCGCTCTATCCCCTGTCTGAATATGTCTATCTCGCCATCATGGGTCAGTTTGCCCTCCGGAAACAGGCACAGCAACTGCCCCTGATCCAGAGCCTCGGCGATACTGTCCATGGCCTGCTGGTAGGCCTGCGCATCTTCCTTGGGTGAGCAGATGGGGATCGCTCCACCAGTGCGGAAAATAAAATTGAGCACCGGCAGCTCGTAAATCGGCTTGTACATGATAAAACGGATCGGACGCCTTACCGCGCCCGCCAACAACAGTGCATCCACATAACTGACATGGTTACAGACGATGATTGCCGGACCGCGCAATGGAATCTGCTCCAGTCCATGGTGATCCACCCGGTAAAGACTGTGGCCCATCAGCCATACCAGAAAGCGCATGGTAAATTCGGGCACCTGTAAAAAAATAAACAGTGCCACCGCGATATTCATCAGAGCCAGCGTCAAAAACAGTTCGGCGATGCTAAACCCGGCCACCCCCAAAAACAGGATACCCAGCACGCTGGCCAACACCATGAACAGGGCGTTGAGAATGTTGTTGCTGCCAATAATGCGCGCCCGTTTGTCTGGCGCCGTGCGCGCCTGCACCATGGCATACAATGGAACGATATAAAGTCCACCAAACAGCCCCAGCAGGAAAATATCCAGCAACACGCGCCAGCCATCACCCCCGGCAAGAAAGGCCAGCGGACCCAACACCGTCTCGCTCTGGTAAGCCTCAGCAGCAAAATACAGATCAATACCCAGCACACTGAGTCCCAGCGAACCGAGCGGCACCAGGCCAATCTCAACCCGAGGACCGCTGAGCCGCCCGCAGAGCATCGAGCCAATGGCCACACCCACGGTAAACGCCGACAGAACCAGCGCGATCACCCCCGGCTCACCTTTCAGCACCGTCACGGTAAAGTTGGGCATTTGGGTCAGGTA
Source organism: uncultured Porticoccus sp. (assembly GCA_947259505.1). Classification (GTDB taxonomy): domain Bacteria; phylum Pseudomonadota; class Gammaproteobacteria; order Pseudomonadales; family Porticoccaceae; genus Porticoccus. The sequence goes on from CAMYLT010000007.1 coordinate 30,042, forward strand.
ACTGGCACCCAACATCCAGAACCAGGAGATTCCCAGAATGGCGAGGAATACTGTGCGCTTTTCCGCTGCCAGCTTCACTAACTGCCAGCTAATGCGGGGTGCGTTCCAGTCCAGCTCAAAGGTACTCGCTCTCGGTTCCGCGGGAGGAATCTCGCGGCTGCTCAACCAGCCCATCACTGCAATAGCCAGCACTGCGACTCCCGCCAGCCAGACAACATGACTAGAGCCACCGATGAGACTACCCGCTATGGTTCCGAGTAAAATTGCCACAAACGTGCCCATGCCCACTCGGGCATTACCCGCCAAGAGTTCATCCTCCGCAAGCTGCTGGGGCAGAATCGCGTACTTCACCGGCCCAAAGAACGCTGACTGAGTCCCCATCAAAAATAACACTGCCAGCAACAGCCACAGTGAACCCGCCAGAAAAGCCGCGGCACCCAACAGCATGATGAAAATTTCCGCCAGTTTGATATAGCGGATAATGCGGGATTTCTCGTATTTGTCCGCCAGCTGGCCAGCAAGGGCGGAAAATAAGAAGAAAGGCAGAATAAATAGCCCGGCCGCCAAATTGACCACGGTATTCACTTCCGTCGCCATGGCGATACTGGCGCTGACGATCATCACCAGCAAAGCATTTTTGAACAGGTTGTCGTTCAGGGCACCAAAGAATTGCGTCAGGAACAATGGCAGGAAACGCCGGGATCTCATCAACTCAGACAGACCTATTCCCTTCACAGCAATACCCTTCATTGAACAAATACGCATCTTGCCGGTCTACCAAGCGATATACAATGCCGTTGCCCCTATAGAGGACAAACCCCCATAATTACTGCCATGCGGCCGGAAAGACCCTTGAAATTACTCAGCCTTATTCTCATCGCGTTGCTGCCGCTCTGTTGTCTGGCAGAAGAGGAACGACCGCGCTTCTGCAACACCCTCAACCTCTATCTTGAAAATGACCTGTTCGGTGAAACAGACCGCCACTACACTAATGGCATCCGCGTATCCTGCGTGTCACCAGATCTCAGCTCCTATCTGGACGATCCCAGCCTTCCCGCCTGGGTGAGCACAACGAACCGCAAGCTGCGCTTCTTTCACGGCCTTAAGGATGAAGAAGACCTGGAGCGCAATCTGGTGATCAGTTTTGGTCAGTTGATGTTTACCCCCACCGACAAATTCGCCTCCGAATTGCTCAAAGATGATCGCCCCTATGCCGGCTTTTCGTATCTTGGCTTTGCCTACCATACCCGTGACGATGAGCAGCTCGACTCCCTGGAAATGAATGTGGGCATGGTCGGCCCCTACTCGCTAGCCGAGGAATCCCAGAACTTTATTCACGATATCCGCGGCATCGACAAATTTGAGGGCTGGAACAACCAGCTGCACAATGAGCTGGGACTGCAATTCGTCTACGAACACAAGCACCGCTTTAAACTCAGCCAACACTGGCCCCATCAGGATTTTATCGCCCACAGTGGCATCAGCCTGGGCAATGTAGCCACCTATCTGAATTTTGGCGGCGAATACCGCATTGGCTGGCAACTACCGGAAGATTTCGGCACGGCTGCTGTGCGCCCCGGCGGAGACAACAGCGCCCCAGGGCGCGGGGATGCCCGCTATTGCAAACGCTGGATTTGCGGGCTGCACGCTTTTGTATCGCTGGATGGTCGTCTGGTCGCCAGAGATATTTTCCTCGACGGCAACACCTTCGATGACAGCCACAGTGTCGATCGTCGACCAGCTGTGGCCGATGCGGCAATCGGTTTCAGCTTTCTGGTGAATGGCTGGAAAATCTCCTATGCCAAGGTATTCCGTACCCGTGAATTCGAAGAGCAACAAGACCCTAACCAATACGGCTCACTGTCTATTTCTTACTCATTCTGAGACATATCCCCACTATTTTTTACAACCTTTGGGCGTATCACCATATTTTATAGGGACTTTATATAAGACTACTATTTTCCTCTTCGCTAATTGCTTACTATTATCAAACTGCGAAGTTGTTCACAACGTTAGACTACACTTTGAACGTCAACGATGACCTGACATGCGCGGACTGATCTACGGACACCACTCTTACCGCAAGGAACAGCTATGAGTCCCAGGTTACGACGACACTGCACCCCTTCCTGTAAAATTGTGTTCGGCTATATCATCGCCGCAAGCCTGTGGATATTTTGTGGCGACTGGGTGCTTTTCAAGCTGTGGCCGGATCAGACCAAGATATTTGAACTTGGCCTGTTCAAAGGCCTGGGCTTTGTTGCTTTTACCTCCCTGGCGCTGTTTCTGCTGCTCCGAAAAAATGCCCGGTTAATCTTCAAGGCCCATATGGCGGAAACAGCCAACCAGGTCCTGCCCACCTCTATTGCCAAAATATTTTCAGCAACACCTGTGATTGTCTATTCACTGGAATACCACGACGGCACAACTGTTCCCACTTGGGTGAGCAGTAATGTTGAGAAAATTCTCGGTTATAGCGAAGCGGATACACTGTCCCTCGACTGGTGGGAAAAAAACCTGCACCCCGAAGACCGCGAAACAGCTATCAGAGAGAGTGTGCGAATATTACAGGGCAGCGGCGGCAGTCATGAATACCGCTTTCGCCGGGCCAACGGCAGTTACCTCTACGCCAAGGACGAGCTGCAATTGATCGAAACCAACCCTTCCGATAAAAAATTGTTTATCGGTGTCTGGACCGATCTCAGTGAAAACCACCGCTCACAGTTAGAGATAAAGAGTTATGCCGAGCGCATCGAGCGAGCCATGTACAACACCGTTACCGTGATCGCGGACTTGACGGAACTTCGTGACCCCTACACCGCCGGCCACGAGGCCAGAGTGGGGGAACTGGCGGCAGCCATCGCAGCCGAAATGGGTTATGACGAGGATTATCAGCAAGGTCTGCGCATTGCCGGGATGCTGCACGATGTCGGTAAAATTGGCATACCGTCTGAGATCCTGATCAGGCCACGCCGACTTAATACCGCACAACACGAACTGCTTAAGACCCACGCCGAATACAGCTACCTGCTGGTTAAAAATATCGACTTTCCCTGGCCCACCGCACAAACAGTTTATCAGCACCACGAGCGCCTTGATGGTAGCGGCTATCCCCGCGGCCTGAAAGGAGACCAGATTATTTCTGAAGCACGCATACTGGCCATCGCCGATGTGGTGGAATCCATGTCGTCTCACCGGCCCTACCGTGCCGCGCTGGGCGTAACGCTTGCGCTGGAAGAAATTGAGCAAAATGCCGGCAGACTCTACGATAGCAATGCGGCAGCCGCCTGCCTGCGACTGTTCCGAGAGCGGGGATATGAAATGCCAGATACGAATAAATTTGATACCACCTTTAACAAAATACAGGAAACCCGCTCGGCACAGCTCGCGGACCATTGATTAGCAAACTCCCCGGCTTTTCGTCATCCCCATAGGCATGGCGCCCGTCTCCAGTATTTTTTGAGCAGTGCTGATCGCGGCAAGAACGACGACAGGCACGCAACCGCTCGCCCTCGCTTTGATAGATCCATCTTATGGTGCGGTGCGATGTTAGAATGGCCGTTATGATCACAGCACATCTATTCTTGCCACCTCTATCCCTTTACGTTCACATCCCCTGGTGTGTCCGCAAATGCCCCTATTGCGATTTCAACTCCCACGCAGCGGGTGACGAGCTGCCGGAGGAAGAATATGTACAAGCGCTGATTCGTGAACTTGAAATAGAACTACCGTACACACAGGACAGACAGCTCACATCGATATTTTTCGGGGGTGGTACGCCAAGTCTGTTCTCTGCCGAAAGCATCGGCCGCATTATTCAGGCCGCACGACGACGCATCGGGTTTCAGGAAGATATTGAGATCACTCTGGAGGCCAACCCCGGCACATTTGAGCAGGAAAAGTTCACTGGGTATCGCAGTGTTGGCGTCAATCGACTGTCCATCGGCATCCAGAGCTTCAACGACCTCCACCTGCAAAAGCTTGGCCGTATTCATTCCGGCGAAAATGCCATTGCCGCAGTGATCATGGCCCGGCAAGCAGGCTTCGACAATTTCAACCTGGATCTGATGCACGGCCTGCCGGGACAGACAGAAGCCGAGGCTCTAGCCGATTTACAGCAAGCTATTGATCTGGCTCCCAGCCATATTTCCTGGTACCAGTTAACCATTGAACCGAACACCGAGTTTTACCGCAGACCACCAGAACTTCCCGAAGAAAATATACTTGATAATATTCAGGAAGAAGGTCAAGAACTATTGCAGAAAAATAATTATTTTCAATACGAGATTTCTGCTTTCTGTCTTGATTATAAACAATCTAAACACAACAAAAATTATTGGCAGTTTGGTGATTACCTTGGTATCGGCGCGGGTGCGCACGGAAAAATCACACTGCCAGATGAACAGCGTATTATTCGAACCACTAAAACACGCTTTCCGGCGGATTATTTACAGCGAGAAAATTCCTATACGGCAAGCTGTAAAAATATCAGCAAAGAAGAACTACCGCTTGAATTTATGATGAATGCCCTGCGACTTAACGATGGCGTAAAAAGAGAATTCTTTTCCGAAAGGACCGGAATACAGTACTGCAACATAAAAAATATCTGCGACAAATTAGTCGGCATGTCTTTATTGGAAAATAATCCAGATCGAATTTGTACGACACCAAAAGGTCATCAGTTTTTAAACTCTGTTCTGGGATTATTTTCTGAATAAATAAAAATTTAATGTTTTATTTTTTAACAGCACCCACCGGTTTTTTTGGCACCACTATCAAAGGGCAAATCACTGCCACAGCCTGAAAATATTCCCAGATGTTTATCAAAATTTCCTGCAAATTCAAAATGTGGATTAAATCGGGTTTCTTTCAACATGCGATAACTGTTTCCACACACCGGAAAAGGTTTCCCAGCTTCAATAATATGATGCTTGTCCAGCAAAAAATAATTCTGCATATTTGGAATTGAACCTCGATAAATCACCGACTGACCATAATCTTCACAAGCAGGCTCAAGGTTGGCCAGCTTGAACAACCGGTAAGTGGCCGAATAGAAATTAATATCGCCCACCTTCTGACTGATTTCCTCACTGCCTACTAGCAACGGCCGATCTTCCACGAGGCGCGGATCAGCAAATCCTGCCTGCTTGGCCAATGTCAGAAAATCATTCCAGTAGAGTGCACCTGCCAGGCATTCACCGTAGAGTACAGAATCGTTTAGCAGATGTTCCGGCACCCGACGGTCGGCATAAACATCGGAGAAATACAGTTCACCACCAGGTTTTAACAGCCGATGGGCCTGCTCGAGCACGGCCTGCTTGTCTGGGGATAAATTGATGACACAATTGGACACAATGACATCGAAACTATTGTCCTCCAGGCCGAGTTGATCAAGTTTTTCTATATAGCCTTTGATGAAACGCACATTGGCTTTTTCAAAGCCAAACACCTCGCGATGATAATCGACATGGCGATTCGCCACTGCCAGCTGCTCGTCAGTCATGTCCACGCCGACCACCTCACCCTGCTCACCCACCAGAGCAGAGAGCACATAGCAATCCTGCCCGGAGCCACTGCCCAGATCGAGAATGCGCATGCCTGCCAACAGGTCCGGCGCCACCAGACCACAGCCATAATATTTACCACTCACTTCAGGGTGGATTTTCGCCATGATAGGCTTGATATAATCAGGCACGTTGTCCACCGTACAGCAGGCATCGGTTTTCAAATCACCGGAACCCTGTAGTTCCTTGCCGTAATAATCCTTAACAGTATCGTACATCGTCAGTTTCCAATATTTGTCAGATCTCAGTGGCGCTGCCAGCGGTGGTATTTTTCCACCCACCCCAGAATTCGTTGCGGGGTGTGGGCTCGCTGCCAATTACCCGCGGCGTATTTGTTCGCCTCGCTGAGGGTAGGGTAGCTATGGATGGTGCCGAGTATTTTCTTCAGACCAATTCCCTGCTTCATCGCCAACACCAATTCAGCGATCAGTTCTCCGGCATGACTACCCACTACCGAGGCGCCGAGGATGCGATCCTTGCCCGGTACGGTAAGCACTTTAACAAAACCGCGGGCACTGTTGTCTGCAAGGGCGCGATCCAGATCATCTAGACCATAACGGGTCACTTCAAATTCAATTCTCTGGGTCCTGGCTTCTGTTTCTGTCAAACCTACCTGTGCCACTTCAGGATCGGTAAACGTTACCCGCGGAATCACCCGGTAATCCACTTTGAATTTGCGAAAACGCCCAAACAACGCATTTACCGATGCGTACCAGGCCTGGTGAGCTGCCGTGTGGGTAAACTGATAGGGTCCGGCCACATCGCCGCAGGCAAAGATATTGGGAATGCGTGTGCGCAGATACTCATCCACTGTCACTGTGCCATTGGTATTCAGTTCGATACCCAGTGATTCAAGCCCCAAACCCTCTGTGCGAGCCTTTCGTCCCAAGGCGATCAAAACTCGGTCAAACGTAATTTCCTGTGTGTCCTGGTCCGATGCAACCAGCGCGATCTGGGCTGTTCCGCGTGTCACCATTTCCTTTACCCGGTACCCGAGCAACAATTCAATACCATCTTCCTGAAAACTCTCCATTACTGCTCTAGAAACATCCTCGTCTTCCTTTGGCAGCAATCGCGGCCCGACCAGGGTCACCTGTGACCCAAGGCACTGAAAGGCCTGCGCCAACTCACAACCTATTGGACCGCCGCCTATCACCAGCAAACGTTTGGGCAGCACATCAAGTTCCCAGATATTCTCGGAGGTCAGATAGTCCAGTTGCTCTAGCCCAGGAATAGGTGGCACGAATGGACTGGCGCCAGTAGCGATAATGATATTTCGCGTGGTGATGACAGAACCGTTAACGGTGAGTTCCCAAGGCGACTTGATAACGGCTTCGCCCTGAACACAATCCACGCCCAATGCTGAATAGCGCGCCACCGAGTCGTGGGGTTCTACCTGCCGTATCACCTTTTTGACCCGACCCATTACCCTGTCGAAGTCCACCGAGGGTGCCGACACATCGATACCCAACTCGGCTGCGCGGTTAATTTCTTTTACAGCCCGTGCAGCTCGGATCAAAGACTTACTGGGCACACAGCCTGTGTTGAGGCAGTCACCCCCCATCCGGTGCTTCTCCACCAATGTCACTTTTGACTTCATAGCAGCCGAGATGTAAGCGCTCACCAACCCCGCGCTTCCCGCACCAATTACTACCAGATTCCGGTCAAAAGATGATGGGCAGGCATAATCACGATAAATACGGCGGCGTTTGATAGCATCCAGCACGCCTCTGGCTAAATAGGGAAAAATGGCCAATAACAGAAATGAGATCCATAGACCCGGCGTCAGGAGTCCTGCCGCAGAAAATTCTTCCAGTGAACCGATCTCGGCACCCGCATTCACATAGACCATCGTACCTGCCAGCATGCCTAGCTGACTCACCCAATAGAACCGGAAAGCCGATATGGGCATCAAGCCCATCACCAGATTAATCACCCAAAACGGGATTGCAGGAATCAGGCGCATCGAAAACAGATAGAAGGACCCATCACGTTCAATGCCCCGATTGACCGTGACAAGATAACGGCTGAATCGCGCCTGCACCCAATCTCGCAGCAGCAGGCGCGAGACCATAAATGCCAGTGTGGCACCCAATGAGCTGGCAAAGGAAACCAATACCACCCCGGTCCAGAGTCCGAAAATCATGCCAGCTATTACCGTCAGCAGCGCCGCACCCGGCAGAGAAAAGCCGGTGGCCACCACGTACACCAGAAAATACACCCCCGCAGTGAGTAGAGGTTTTTGTTGATAAAGGGACTGGTAAAAACCAGGGTGCAGATATTGGTCGCCATCGAAAAAGAGGTAGGCTCCGACAACCAGGGCTATAACTATCAGGGTGGCTATTTTTTTGATGGGCATCCGTATTCCTGAGCAGTATGACTGACTTAGCAGCTTTAGAGGGGTTAATCCCGTTTCGGTTCAGTTAGGACGCCATCGCAGGCGTGGGCAGCTGTCATATAACTGACCAATAAACGACATATTTTCTTTAGAGAATATTAATATCTCGCCTAGGTGCTGCCCATGAACAACATGCCTGAACCACCGGACCAACCTGTACAGGAATTTTATGTGAGCAGGGAAAAGCTGGACATCACCAGCGCCCCGTACTTCATCAATCGCCATATGAGCCTGATGCAGTTCAACCTGAGGGTGCTGGAACAGGCGCTGAATGAGGATTATCCCCTACTGGAACGCTTCCAGTTCTTGATGATTTTCAACAGTAACATGGATGAATTTTTTGAAATTCGCCTAGCGGGCCTGAAACGCCAAATCAGTTTTTCCCGCGAGACGGTCAACGTCGATGGCATGCGCCCAAAGGATGTACTGGATAGGCTCAGCGAACAGTGCAAAGCCGCCACCAGCAAACAGTACCAAATCCTCAACGACATACTGCTTCCAGCTCTGGAGCAGCAGAAAATCAGGGTACTTAATCGCCAGAGCTGGAGTGCCGACATGGCTCTCTGGGCTGAAGATTATTTTCGCCACCAAGTGATGCCCGTCATCAGCCCCATTGGCCTCGACCCGGCGCACCCCTTCCCGCGGCTGGTCAATAAAAGCCTCAACTTTATTGTCTCACTGGAAGGCAAAGATGCCTTCGGCCGCGACAGCGGCATGGCCATTGTGCCGGCGCCCCGCTCCCTACCGAGACTAGTACGCGTCCCGGACGAACTTTGTGAGGACGGTGATAACTTTGTCCTGTTGTCCTCGTTGATCCATGCCCACATCGACGACCTGTTCAACGGCATGACTGCCACCGGGTGCTATCAATTCCGCATCACCCGGGACGCCGATCTGGATCTTAATGCGGCAGAGGTAGAAGACATTGCCCGAGCTCTGCGCGGAGAACTCCATTCCCGCCGCTTTGGCAGCGCCGTGCGGCTGGAAGTGGACAAATACTGTCCCGATGACCTGGTCAGCTTTCTACTGGAGCAGTACAAACTCAGCGAAAGCGAGCTCTATCTGGTAGATGGTCCGGTCAACCTGGGGAGAATGATGCAACTTCAGCAGATGGTGAGCCGCAGCGATCTGTTATTCCCGACTTTTATTCCCTCCATTCCGAAGTCCCTGCGAGATCCGGATACCAATATCCTTGATGCAGTGAGGAAAGAAGACATCCTGCTCTATCACCCCTTTCAGTCCTTCACCCCGATCATTGACCTGCTGCGCCAGGCGGCCAGAGACCCCTCCCTGCTGTCCATCAAGATGACACTGTACCGCACGGGATCGTCTTCACAGGTTGTGGATGCCCTGGTGGAAGCCGCACGGGCCGGTAAAGAGGTGACCGTGGTGATCGAACTGCGTGCGCGCTTTGACGAGGAAGAAAATCTGCAATTGGCTACCCATTTACAAGAAGCAGGCGCCGTGGTGACTTACGGTGTGGTGGGTTACAAAACACACGCCAAAGCACTGCTGATGGTTCGCCGCGAAGGCAACCAGTTGACCCGCTATGTACACTTGGGCACCGGCAATTATCACGCGGGTAATGCTCGTCTCTACACCGATTACAGCCTGCTCAGCGCCGATCCGGACCTATGCAGCGATGTACACAAAATATTTCAACAGCTCACTGGCATGGGCAAGGCCGAACGCATCAAAACCCTGTTCAGCGCACCTTTTACCCTGAAAAAAAATCTGTTGCGCTTGATTGAAGCCGAAGCCGAAGCCGCACGACAGGGCAAGGACGCGCATATCATCATCAAGGCCAATGCACTCACCGAGCCAAAAATCATTTCCTCACTGTACGAAGCCAGTAATGCGGGGGTAAAAATAGACCTGATTATTCGCGGTATGTGTTGCCTGCGCCCTGGCATCGAAGGGGTATCCAGCAATATCCGGGTGCGCTCCATCATCGGCCGCTTTCTCGAACACTCCCGCGTGTACTACTTTCACAACGCCACACCCCGGATTTTTTGCTCCAGCGCAGACGCCATGGAACGAAACCTGATGCACCGGGTAGAAATCTGTTTCCCGGTGCTCAACGCTCGTCTGCAAGCGAGAATTCGCAGTGATTTGCAGAGTTATTTACAAGATAACTGCCAAAGTTGGGAATTGCAGTCTGACGGCAGTTACCTGCTGAACAACCCTGAAAAGGGAGAACCACGGTATTCAGCACAGCTGGAACTGTTACATAACCTTACTGCCTGACGGGTAGCCACTACGCGCCGTGCAACCACAATTTGAAACCAATTTTTTTCAGAACCCGCTGTTCCGCCTTTAGTGCCTCACTGGTCAACGGGTGACGGGCTAACCAACCGGTATCAAAATGCAATGCAACGTCGTTACCGGACACCTGCGTTGAAAACAATGGCTCGCCCTCCACCGGCGTCACATATTTAAACAATGCTGCGAGGCGCATTAAGGCACATAGCCGCTGCAGATGACTGGTCTGCTGCTCATCCAGACCCGCAAAATCTTCTATCGGGAAGCGCTGCCGATGACTCCGCACCAACAAGCCCAGCGCCGTTTGCATCTGCTTGCTGAAACCCGGCAGGTCCGAGTGTTCAATCAGATACTGGCCGTGCTTGTGAAACTGGGTATGCGCAATGCTCAAACCCACTTCGTGCAGGCGTGCAGCCCAGCGCACCAGATTCCGGTCCACCTCGCTCAACTGCCAGTTGACTGCGGCCGCATCAAACAGCAGCATCGCCATCGCCTCTACCTGATCGGCGTTCTGCTGATCGACCTCCGCACGGCGCATCAAGGCTGAAACTGTCCGCTCGCGAACGTCCTCGTGCTCCAGCCGACCCATCATTTCGTAGACCACACCCTCGCGCAGGGCTCCCGGCGAGGTATGCAGATGTTTGATGCCCAACGCATCAAAAACACCACTGATAATGGCCACACCCGGTACGATGACGCCCCGGCGACGCTCACTGAGGCCCGGCAGATCCGTCAACTCATCAATGTGTTTGTGGGACAGCAATAACTTGCGAAGCAAGGTGAGGTTATCCGAATTGATACCTTCATCAGCCCAACCCTGCTGGGTAACAATCAGCTCGGCGCTACGCATGGTGCCCGAAGAGCCGACGACATTGTCCCAACCGTGGTGCGTGTAGGCTTTGCGGATGCGGAGCACTTCTTGATAAGCAGCTTGATATGCCTTGGCAAAACGCTTGGCGGAAATTTTCCCCTGTGGGAAAAAACGGTCCCGGTAGGTGACACAACCCATGTGCAAGCTTTCCCGCAACCTTGATTCAAACCGCTGGCCGATAACAAATTCCGTACTGCCGCCACCAATATCCACCACCAATCGGGCATCATCGTCATCGGCAAGTGTATGGGCCACGCCTAAATAAATGAGACGCGCCTCCTCGCGGCCGGGGATCACTTCCACAGGGCAACCCATCAGTGCTTCCGCCGGCCTGATAAACAAGGCGGCGTTTTTAGCCGCACGGAGAGCATTGGTGCCCACTATCCTGATCTGATCAGGATTCAATTTATCGATGACTTGGCGAAACCGCGCCAGGCAGGCGAGGCCTCGCGCAATAGCATCCTGTGTGAGACGGTTCGACTTCATCTCCGCTGCCAGCTGGACACGCTCACCAAAGCGTTCAACAGGCCGCATCTCCCCGTGGTTAACCCTTGCCACAATCATGTGAAAGCTGTTGGAGCCGAGGTCGATGGCTACCAGCGTCTGGTCTTGTTCCGCAATGTTATTCAACAGCCTGTTTCCTTGACGTGGTTGTGGTGGCGGTGGGAAGAGGTATTTGTTACTCGCTGGGCACGGGTGTTATGATTCAGCGTAATTCTACCCCCTTACCATTCAATAGACATTAATCTGGAGAACCCCATGAGCGACAACATCGTTCACATTACCGATGCTGGCTTTGCCGGTGAGGTACTGGACGCCGAACTGCCGGTACTAGTCGATTTCTGGGCAGCCTGGTGCGGCCCCTGTAAAATGATTGCCCCGATTCTGGATGAGCTGGCAGTCGAATATGCCGGTAAAGTGAAGATCTGCAAAATGGACGTGGATTCCAACGCAGAAACACCCGCTAAATTCAATGTCCGCGGCATCCCCACACTGATCCTGTTTAAGGACGGCAATATCGAAGCTACCAAAGTTGGCGCCCTGTCGAAAACCCAACTGGTTGAATTCATCGACGCCAGCCTTTAAAAACCGCTGCGGTGGCGCTCAGGGGCCACCGCACCAGTTATTGCGCTTTAATCTTGCCGCGCCTATACTGCATCCAAATCACGTCGATGTCCTTCGACGATTGCTAAGAACTAACACACAATTCGATAAGCCCTTCCAGGACACCTGCTCAATTTCTCGACCGGCTGTCAGCCTGTCTCAATTCCAAAAAATTACTATGTCTGTACTTATGAACTTAACTGAACTTAAAACCAAACCAATCGATGAGCTTCTGCAAATCGCCGAAGAAATTGGCCTCGATAATCTCGCCCGCTCCCGCAAACAGGATGTCATTTTCAGCATTCTCAAACGCCACGCCAAAAGTGGTGAGGACATCTACGGCGATGGAGTACTGGAGATTCTGCCCGACGGGTTTGGCTTCCTGCGTTCAGCTGACAGCTCCTACCTGGCTGGCCCCGATGACATTTATGTCTCTCCCAGCCAAATTCGCCGCTTTAACCTGCGAACCGGCGACAGCATTTCCGGCAAGATCCGCCCCCCCAAAGAAGGCGAACGCTATTTCGCCATGCTCAAGCTGGACGAGATCAATTTCGAAAAACCGGAAAATGCCCGCAACAAAATTCTGTTTGAAAACCTGACGCCACTGTTTCCAGATGAGCGCCTGGTACTGGAAACAGGCAACGGCTCCACAGAAGACATCACTGGACGCATCATTGACCTGATATCCCCCATCGGCAAAGGACAGCGTGGTTTGATCGTGGCACCGCCGAAAGCCGGTAAAACCATTCTCATGCAACACACCGCTCAATCCATCATTCGCAACAACCCTGAGTGCTACATCATCGTGTTATTGATTGATGAGCGCCCGGAGGAAGTGACCGAGATGCAGCGTTCAGTTCGCGGTGAAGTGATCGCCTCTACATTCGATGAGCCACCGGCCCGACATGTACAAGTTGCCGACATGGTAATTGAAAAAGCCAAACGTCTGGTTGAGCACAAAAAGGACGTGGTGATTCTGCTTGATTCCATCACCCGTTTGGCCCGCGCATACAACACGGTACAGCCCTCTTCCGGTAAGGTGCTGACCGGTGGTGTCGATGCACATGCTCTGGAGCGTCCCAAACGCTTTTTTGGTGCCGCTCGTAATATTGAGCAGGGTGGCAGCCTGACTATTATCGCCACAGCGCTGGTGGAAACCGGTTCCAAAATGGACGAAGTCATCTACGAGGAGTTCAAAGGTACCGGCAACATGGAACTCCACCTGGATCGCAAGGTGGCAGAGAAGCGGGTCTACCCGGCTATCAATATCCGTCGGTCTGGTACTCGCAGAGAAGAATTGCTGATGGGCGAAGAAGAGCTGCAACGTGCCTGGATTCTGCGCAAGTTGCTGCACAGCATGGAAGACGCCGACGCCACTGAGTTCTTGATCGACAAGCTGAAGGATTCTAAAACTAATGATGAATTCTTTCTGTCGATGAAGCGTAAATAAGCCTTTAATTCCAACAAAAAGCCCGGCTTCTGCCGGGCTTTTTTAATTCCTAAAGAAAACTCTTTTTACTTAAAGGCACAACCACTCTGCACCCCCAGTTTTTTTAGCAACATGGCCATCGGACAGAAGCCGGTGAAGGACGCCTGGAACATATTGGCTCCCACAAAGGCGGTAAACCACAGCCAGTAAACCGAATGAAGCTGGCTGAGCAGCAAACTACCCAAAATAAACAGTCCTGCAATAGTAAACACCAGTCGATCGACGTTCATGGGTAAATCTCCCGCTTATTTCAGCTTTTCAATGCCTAGCATCTTGAGAATAAACTTCTCGTGGATAGGGTCTGTATCACCCTTGCGCACTTTGCGCATAAAGTATTTTTCAAAACCAATTTTCGCCAAATGCACCCACTTACCCTTTTTCGCCCAGGTAACATTGCGCGGTGGAATTTGCGGTAACGCGACAAATGCCATACCGGTATCACCCATATCTGCCAAGCAAATGGCGTTCCAGGTGGCCTCGGCTACCGGCTGCTCTCCTGCGATACAGGCCCGGATGTTTTTCACGGTGGCGGCTACCATGGATTCAATCATGTAGCCGGTTTTAGGCACACCGGTGGGCACCGGGGTAGGTCTCTGCGGAGCGATCGCAACACAGACACCCACCGCATAGATATTTGGATAGGTCGGATTGCGCTGCTGGTCATCAACGACCACAAATCCGCGCGGATTCACCAGCCCCTCTACCTCTCTGACGGCATCAATACCGGTAAACGCCGGTAAAATCATGGAGTATTTAAAGGGCAGTTCATGGCGCTTTTTCTCTTCGCCATTCTCATCGCACTCAGCTACCGTCATGGTGCCATTTTCAATTTTGATGATTTTGGCATTGGTGATCCAATTGATATGACGGTCGCGGAATTCGCTTTCCATCAGGCTCTTGGAGTCTCCCACTCCATCCAATCCCATGTGGCCCACATAGGGCTCTGAGGTGATATAAGTAATCGGAACTTTGTGGCGCAGCTTGCGTTTACGCAGATCTGCATCAACGATAAAGGAAAATTCGTAGGCCGGGCCAAAGCAAGATGCTGCCTGAGCAGCACCAATCACTACCGGACCGGGATCCTTAACGAATTCGTCCCATTTTTCTTTAGCCGATACCGCGTGATCCACATGGCAAACGGACTCGGTGTAACCATTGACCGGCCCCAAGCCCTCAATCTCATCAAAGGCCAGCCGTGGCCCGGTGGCAATAGCAAGATAATCGTAATCCACCATCGAACCGTCGTTCAGTTCAATCTGATTTTGTTGTGGATGGACTTTTTTCACCCCCAGAGATGAAAAACCAATATTTTTACGCGTCAGACAGGGCTCGATCTCGATCACCACATCCTTGCGTTTTCGCCAATCCACCGCCACCCAAGGGTTAGATGGCACAAACTGAAATTCCGGCGAATCCGACACCACCAGAATATCGTTGTCCGCACTCAGCGCTTCCCGCAGTTCATAGGCCAGCGATACGCCACCGATGCCCGCACCCATTATCACGATTTTGGCCATGAGATATCCCTCTGTATCTGTTATAGCTACCGTTGTGTACCCGCACCGCAATAAATGCCGTGCATGGTTTGCAGAATTGCCGCCACATTGGGGTTGGACAGGCGATAGAAGACTCGCTGTGCCTCGCGACGCGGACTGACGATGTTTTCCTCACGCAACCGTGCCAGGTGTTGAGACAGCGCTGACTGACTGAGCCCTGTCAGCTCTTCCAGCTCTGTAACCGTATGCTCACGGGTTACCAGTGCGCAAAGCACCAAGAGTCGAGCAGGGTTGGCAAGTGACTTGAGCAATGCGGAAGCCTTTGCTGCATTGGCTTCCATCATTTCCAGATCCATACTGTTATTCATAAGCGATTCAACGTGGCAATAAATATATTAGTTGACTCTAATATGAGTCGTTACTAATATTAGACAGGTCTAAAGTGCTGGTCAAGTAGCAAACAACCAAGGAAGCAACACCACTATGCTTAACATGCTTTGTAAAGGAATGGTCCATCTCGCATTGAACCGTCCCAAATGGGTGGCTTGGGTGATGACAATCTCCACACTGCTGATCATCACCGTAGCGGCGGTGCCTTCAGTTTGGCCGGAGAAATTCCCCCAGCTTCACCACATCACCGTTGATACCGATCCGGAAAATATGCTCTCCCAGAATGAACCGGTGCGAGCATTTCACCACGAAGCGAAAGAACGCTTTGGTCTGAGCGATATAGTGGTGGTGGGCATCATCAACCACCAGCACGAGCAGGGTGTATTTAACGCTGAATCCCTGAAGCGCATTTACCAACTGACCGAGTTTTCCAAGCGCCTGCAGTGGGACGGCGAAGGCGTCATCAGCATCGACCTGATCGCACCCTCCACCGTCGACAATATCGAGCAGGGCGGTCTCGGCAGCGTCAATTTTTCCTGGCTGATGCAGGCTCCGCCAAAGACCGACGAAGCGGCACTCAAGGTATTGCAACGCGCCCAGAATATCCCGTTCCTGAATGGCACTCTGGTCTCTGAAGACGGGCAGGCACTGGCGCTGTACCTACCCATCACTCAAAAAGATCTCTCCTACCGCATCCGTTCGGAGCTGCTGGATTTCACCAGGGACTGGGCGGATTATGGTGACGAGGTCCATATCACCGGATTGCCGGTAGCCGAAGATACCTTCGGTGTGGAAATGTTTATCCAGATGGCAATTTCAGCGCCGCTGGCAATGCTGGTGATCTTCCTGCTGCTGTGGTGGTTCTTCAAGAAACTGATTCTGGTGGTGTCACCGATGATTATTGCCATGGTCAGCTCTCTGGCGACCATGGGACTGCTGATTGCCACCGGCAACACTATCCACATCATGAGCTCGATGATTCCCATCTTCATCATGCCCATCGCGGTACTCGATGCTGTGCATATCCTCTCCGAATTCTTCGACCGCTACCCGGTTTATAAAGATCGTCGCAAAGCAGTCGAAGAGGTGATGAATACACTGTTCGCACCGATGCTATTCACCACCCTGACCACCATGGCCGGGTTCGGCTCATTGATGTTGACACCGATTCCGCCGGTGCAAGTGTTCGGTCTGTTTATCGCCATCGGCGTATTTCTGGCCTGGCTGTGGACCATTCTGTTTATTCCCGCCTACATTATGCTGATCGATGAAAAACGCCTTGAGGGCTATGGTCACCATGTCGGCGAAGAAGACCACAGCACCTTGGGGCGCGCCCTCAACGCCACTGGCAAATTCACCACTCGCCGACCCTGGGCGGTGATAGCACTTACCGTGGTAGCAGTAGTTGTGGCCGGTTACGGTATCAGCAAGATTGTGGTCAACGACAACCCCACCCGCTGGTTCGAGGCAGAGCACCCGATCCGCGTGGCCGACCGGGTGCTGAACGAGCACTTTGGCGGCACCTATATGGCCTATCTGGAGCTCGCGGCACCGGACAACGCCGGCACTGTGGACAAGCAGGCGCTGCTGCAACAACTGGCCTCTCGCCAGGCGGACGGTGAAGCAATGGGCAATACCCCTGAACCCTATCGGCAATTCGCCACCGCCATTGAACAGGGCGATGCCCGTAATGCCGACAGCTTTATGGCGGGCCTCGCCGAGCTGGCGGAACAAGGCATAGCTAATGCCAGTGACGAGGACTACTACGCCTGGGACGACATCCAGTTGTTCCTGGAGGAACAGCAACAGCGCAATGACCTGTTCAAACAACCCGAGGTGCTGCGCTGGATGGAAACACTGCAGGCCCACCTGCTGGACAATCCGCAAGTGGGCAAGGTCAACTCCCTGACCGATGTGGTGAAAACTGTCTACCGGGAACTGCAATTGGGAGAGGATAGCCAGTTCCGTATCCCGGACAGTTCAAATGCCGTGGCGCAGACGCTGATCACCTACCAGAACAGCCACCGCCCCCACGACTTGTGGCACTTCGTCACTCCCGACTACCGCCGCACCGTGCTGTGGCTGCAATTGAGCAGTGGCGACAACAAGGACATGGAAGGGGTGGTGGAAACCCTGGACGACTTCATGGCCAGCAATCCCCCACCAGGGGCCATCAACAGCCAATGGTTCGGCCTCACCTACATCAATGTGGTATGGCAGGGCAAGATGGTGTCCGGCATGCTGGAAGCCTTCCTCGGTTCCTTTGTGGTGGTGCTGATCATGATGATCGCCCTGTTTCGCTCCCTGATTCTGGGCGTGTTGGCGATGATCCCGTTGGCGGTCACTGTGGGATTGATCTACGGCATCATCGGGCTGATCGGCAAGGACTACGATATGCCGGTAGCGGTGCTGAGTGCCCTCAGTCTCGGCTTGGCGGTGGACTACGCGATTCACTTTCTGGCCCGTGCGCGCATATTGGTACAGGACTCCGGTAACTGGCGAGACGCTGTTCCGAAAATCTTCGGAGAACCGGCCCGGGCCATTTCCCGCAATGCCATTATCCTCGGTGCCGGATTCCTGCCTCTGTTAGCCGCGCCTCTGGTGCCCTATCAGACTGTGGGTATTTTTATCGCATCCATTATTCTCAGCGCAGGGGCTGCAACCCTGTTGATCTTGCCAGCCATTCTGACGCTGATGAAAAAACTGATTTTCAAGGTAGAGGTGTAACGCCATGAAGAACTACATTCCCATGACAATGGCCAGAACATTTATGCTGGTCGGCAGTGTGCTAGCCACCCTGTGGTTGACCGGCGCCAGCGCTGACACCGCGCCCAGCGTGGATGAAATCATTCACCGGGCAAACCAGACGTCGTACTACCAGGGCAAGGACGGCCGCGCCCAGGTGATGATGACCATCACCGATAGCCAGGGCCGTGAACGGGAGCGTCGCTTCACCATCCTGCGTCGAGATGTTTCCGACAGCGACGACATTGCCGGGGAAGCCTACAACGGCGACCAGCAGTTCTACGTGTTCTTCCAGCGTCCGGCGGATGTTAACAAAATGGCCTTTCTGGTATGGAAACACCTGGGCACCGATGATGACCGCTGGCTATACCTCCCTGCCCTGGATCTGGTGAAGCGCATCGCCGCCACTGACCAACGCACCAGCTTTGTTGGCTCTGACTACTTCTATGAAGATGTCAGCGGTCGAGATATCAACGCCGATACCCACGAACTGCTGGAGATAACCGACAACTATTATGTGCTAAAACATACCCCTAAGGACCCGGACAGCGTCGAATTCTCCCACTATGTGATGTATGTGCACAAAACCAGTTTTATTCCCGTTCAGACCGAGTACTTTGATAAAAACGGAGAGAAATACCGCGTGGCCACAGCCCTGGGAGTGGATACCATTGACGGCTATCCCACCGTTACCAAAGCCAGTATGGAAGACCTGCGCAGCGGCAGCAAAACCCTGATGAGCTACAGTGCTGTCACCTACAATGTGGGTCTGCCGGAAGACATTTTCAGCGAACGCTACCTGCGCCGGGCACCGGTGCAATATCTGCGCTAATCGGAAACAAGATGCATGAAAAGGACTGTTAGCACCCTGCTGTTTTCCAGTGCCATTCTGGCCAGTTTGACGGCGATGGCTGAACCACCGCTTCCCGGGGGGCTCGGCCCCGCAGAACTGGGTCAGGGCAAACCTGCACCCACGACCCCAGCGCTACCGAGCGGACTGAGTTTGCCAAACGGTGCCGCTACGGAACCCACACTCCCTGGCGGACTGGGAGATGACAACACTTTCAGCAGCACAGCAGCACATCACAGCCCGTTCTCCCTGCATGGCTTTGCCGAGACACGGATCGGCCAGCGCCTTCACGACGACGAACTGCAACGCAACACCTCCATCGGCGAGGGCCGAGTACAACTGTCCCTCGATTACACCGGAGACAAGGTAACCGCCAACGTGACCGGCGACTTTCTGTTCGACGACGTGCAGCGGGATAAATCGGTACAGCTGGATCGTGGCAGGGGTCCTTTCGACTTGCGCGAGGCCTGGATACAGACCCCGGTCAATCGGCATCTGGATATCAAGGCTGGTCGCCAAATTCTCACTTGGGGGGTAGGCGACCTGCTGTTTATCAATGACCTGTTTCCCAAGGACTGGAACAGCTTCTTCAGCGGGCGCGACACCGAATACCTGAAGGCACCCTCGGACGCGCTGAAACTGGCCTTCTATTTTGAGCCCGCCAACCTCGATGTGGTGTATGTGCCAGAGTTCGACAGCGACCGCTTTATCGACGGCCAGCGCATCTCCTTCTACAACCCGTTGATCGGCGATCACAGTGGCCGAGACATGCCAGTGAATCCGGACTTTCCCCACGGTCGTGAACTGGCGGTGCGTCTCTACAAAAACCTCGCGGGAGCGGAACTGGCCTTCTACGGCTATGACGGCTACTGGAAAAGCCCCAACGGTTACGATCCTTACAAAGAGCAGAATACCTTCCCGGAATTACGGGTGTGGGGTGCCAGCCTGCGGGGCAACCTGGGCCAGGGTATCGCCAGCGCCGAGGTGGGCTATTACGACTCTCGGGAAGATCGGAACGGCTCCGACCCGCTGATCAACAACAGTGAAACCCGGCTGCTGCTGGCCTACGAGCAGGAGCTGGTACGCGACCTGACCGGGACGTTGCAATACTATGTAGAGCGACTCGAGGATTACGATGATTACCGGGACAACCTGCCAGCGGGCATACCCCAGCGGGACAAATACCGGCAGCTGTTGAGCAGCCGTCTGACCTGGCTGACCCACAACCAGAATGTCACCTGGTCACTGTTCGTCTATTACTCCCCCACCGACAAGGACTGGTACGCCCGTCCCAAGGTCAGCTGGAAAGCCTCAGACCAGTTGCTGCTGGAAACCGGCATCAACAGTTTCGGCGGCAGCGAGGAAACCACTTTTTTTGGCCAATTCGAGGAAGCGAGTAATCTCTACGCGGCAATCCGCTACAGCTTCTAGCAGCCTGTTGAAAAACTATCTGCGTCGTTAACACTGAACTCAACATGCTCATTTATGAGCAATAAAATCCGCCTTTTCGTCCGATGTTGCCTTGCATAACCGGCCTCGAAAACGTTTTTCAACTGGCGGCTGCCGATCGATGTCTCAGGGCGCCAGCCGGGAAATATTCCAGGCGCCCTGTTCCAGCAAATATTGAAAGCGGTCGTGCAGACGATTCTCACCGCCCTGCCAGAACTCGAATTCCCGCGGCACCACCCGGTAGCCGCCCCAGAAGTCCGGCACCGGCACCTCACCGGCAGCAAACTTTTCCTTCATCTGCATAAACTGGGTTTCGAGTGCCTGGCGTGAAGTAATTCGTGAGCTCTGTTTTGAGGCCCAGGCCGCCAGCTGGCTGCCCCGAGGCCGCTTGAGAAAATATTTCAACACTTCAGTCTTGGACAATCTTTCCGCCCGCCCCCCGATAATCACCTGTCGATCCAGGTCCAGCCAGGGAAAGATCAGGCAGACATTGGGATTACCGGCCATATCATGGGCCTTGCGGCTGCCGAGGTTGGTATAAAACAGGAAACCTTGCTCGTCAAAACCCTTTAGCAACACCGTGCGCTGCCAGGGTTTACCCTCATCATCCACGGTCGCAAGGCACATGGCGGTGGGATCGGACAGCTCTGAATGGATGGCCTGCTCCATCCACAGGTTGAATTGTTCAAACGGTGAGTCCTGCAACGACTCTCTGGTCAGGCGGCCATGTTGGTACTCTCGGCGGGTATCTTCCAGCGACATTGTTCTTCTCCCAAGACAAACTGCATTTTAGCCCGCATCCAGAATCACTGTCCTGCTTCCCGAAGAAGGTTTAGTCCCGCTCGTTGCCAGTAAGAAGAAGAAATGGCTGATATTCCATGTGCCCCGACATAGAATGTTGTGGTTTCAACGCCTTAAACTCCGGAGTGCTCAACATGCCCCGAACAAAATACCTTGCTCTCACAGTCAGCCTGCTCTTCAGTCCGCTGCTGTTTGGCCAGGAGGGCGGCTTTATCACCGAAGAAGACTTACTTGCTGAGCTGCCCGTGGTGACATCGGCATCACGCATGGCGCAACCGCTATCGAAGGTGCCTGCCAGTATCACCATTATCGATCAGCAGATGATCAAAGCATCCGGGGCTCTGAACTGGGTAGATATCTTTCGCTTGGTACCCGGCTTTGAGTCTTACGCTATCAATGGTAACCGCTACGGTATTTCATACCACGGCTACGGCAGAGAGTTTCCCAATCACCTTGAAATCATGGTGGACGGACGATCCATCTACGATCCTCTTTTTGCCAGTATTGAATGGGGATCCCTTGGTATCGATCTTGACGATATCGATCATATAGAAATTGTTCGCGGCTCAAATGCACCCGCCTATGGCTCAAACGCCTTTTTGGGGGCTGTGAATATCATTACCCGTAAACCGGTGCAGGATCATGGCTGGCATATGAGTGCCACCAGTGGCGAACAACACACCCGCAACAGCAATATCCGCTACAGCGGCAATGCGGGAAAACTGGATTACCGCGCCAGCTTTAATTATGAGCACAATGAAGGATTTCCCTCCGTTACAGGCGGCGATAGCCCGGGTTCCATGGAGGATGGCAAAGAAAAACTGGCCTTGAATCTCCGTGGGATGTACACGCCCAACATTAACGACACATTTGATTTTCAGGCCGGGTACAGCCACGCCAATATGGGCTGGGGAGATGCCGATCACCCGGATGAGTACGCACAGGTCAATTTCAAGAACCAATTTCAGTCAGTAAAATGGACTCGAGATCTAGGCTCCAGTGATGGCGTACAGATACATTTCTATCACAATAAACTCGAAGGCGAGAACTACGTAAACCTGGGGAAGGTTTCCGACCTGCTGTCGCAGGAGTTGGGGGCTACCATCGCCCCGGCCGATGTGCCTGTTTTTTTCAAAACCTATGTTGATTCAAACCTGAACATTCAGGACCAAGACTTCATTACCGGTTTTCGGGGTATTGAATCCGAGCGCTATGATCTGGAACTGGAAAACCACCTTCAGCTCACCGACAACTTCCGCGCCACCTGGGGCACGGGTATACGTTATGACAGCATCAAAGGTGAATCGATACTCGGCAACAATGACCGTGAATCCCTTACCAGCAAGCGCTTATTCAGTCATCTGGAATGGCAGCCCACCAGACACTGGACCCTGAATGCTGGCTTGATAGTTGAGGACAACCATATTGTCGATACCATTGGCTCTGCACGGGCAGCCATCAACTACCATCTCAACGACTACCATACCCTGCGTATCGGGTACGCTGCAGGACGACGCTCCCCTTCTCTGGCAGAAGCAAAGGAATTCAACGCCGACATTCTCGACGATCAAGTCCTGATAACCGCCATTCGCAGAAGTGCGGATAACTTGCATGAAGAAAAGCTGCGCAGCCTGGAGTTAGGCTATCTGGCACAGTTTCCCCAGAGCGGATTGACGTTTGATATGAGGCTCTTTCGTGAAGAAGTTCGTGGCGGTTTAGAGCAATATCGAGAACCCGTTGACCTGGACATCCCCGCACTGGATCCCAGTGTGAAGTTCGCGGTCAGGGATAACCTCCTGAAAAGTGACATGACGGGAGTGGAACTTCAGCTTCGCTACCAACCCTCTGACCGCACGCTGATCAATGCCCACTATGGTTACCGTGATGTAGACAGCTCTTTTACTGATCGACTCGAACCAGATGTTCATTTCACCGATCTCAACGACCGCAGCCCACGACATATCGCCGGGCTGCTGCTCCATCAGAAGTTTTCCTACGGCTTATCATCCGGCGTGAATTTCTATCACATGTCTGATGCCAATTGGCGGGATGGTAATGCAGTAAACCAGTTTGTCCGCATTGATGCCGTACTGGGTTACGACTTCAATGTGGGGACCACCGCAGGAAACCTGTCTCTGATCGCCAGAAACCTGGGCAAAACCTACGAAGAACATGCTCAGAATAATGTTTTTGAATCGCAATATTTTTTACGCCTTACCCTGGACTTCGACTAATTGCCTAAACTCACTTTTACAGCGTACGATATATAATTGACCGTATATTCCAGAATACAGACAACGCCAAAGGAAGGGCATTGAACATTTCAGTCAGGATACGACTACTCGGCAAAGCTCTGCTAAAAAGCAGCGCTTTGTTTTTTGCTGTTTTGATGAGCAACGTTTGCAACGCGAGCGTGCTGTTACTGCTGTCCAGTAAAGCGCCCTATTACCGGGAAACGGCTGACGTTCTCCAGGCAACCGTAGCCAGTACCTTGGCCACACCGCTCCCTTTCGAAAGGGCATCCTTGGACAGCCCTGATCTCAAAGAGGTGCTGGCAAAGCCCTATGAGCTCATTGTTGCCATTGGCAGCAATGCCACTCATGAGACCTTGGCGAGATCTGACCGCACGCCTGTGCTGAGTATCTTTACGCCCAAGAATGCATTTGATGCCCTGCAGCCAGCGCAGAGCAGCCCCACAGATCGCTCCATTGCCGTCCTTTATCTGGATCAACCACTCAATCGAGTGATAGAACTGGCCTCTCTGCTGAGGCCATCAGCAAAACGTTTTGGCACCGTCTTCGGCCCCATTTCAAAAGAGTGGGAAAGCGACCTCAAGTCACTTACGACAGAGCGCGGCATTAGCCTCGAACATGCCTACCTACACCATGATGACAATCCAGTGTCCATCCTGCGACCCTTGGTACAAAACTCCGATCTCTTTATTGCACTGCCCGACCAAGCCATTCTCAATCGGGCCATTGCCAAATGGATATTGCATTTGAGTTTTCAGCAAAAAGTACCTGTGATCGGCTTTTCCAAGGCATACACCAACGCTGGTGCCCTCGCCTCTATTTATTCGGCACCAACCGATGTCGGAAAACACGCGGGTGAGGTTATCTCTGCCTGGTTACTAAATAAGAACTCGCTGGATCAGCTCCGGCAGTATCCACGCTATTTCACCATCAGCACCAACCCAGCCGTCGCCAGATCACTGGGTGTCACTCTGCCCCCGGAAAACCAGCTCTATCGAAACATTGAACAACAGGAAAAGCCGCTGCCATGACCAATAAACAGCTGCTCCGCAAGTCTATTCATCAGCGCTTTTTGGCCACAGCCCTTTTACCGCTGCTGCTGATCACCTCACTGTTAACGCTTTACACGATTGAAGTACGGCGCTCAGATCTTTCGGCAAACTTGCTGCGCACCGGCGACACATCATCAAGTTATCTTGCGACCATTTCTGACCTTCCGCTCTACTCACGAAACCTCAAGGCATTGGCAGAAACAGCTACATCTGCACTCCATATCCCCGATGTGGCGGGTATCGCCTTCCTTGATGACAACCAGGCTGTTGTATTGAGGACCGGGCATGTCCCCGATGAGATACTGCCTGACCTGACAGAACAGTTGATGCCCTTACAAACACCCCAATACATCTATTTCAGGAAGCCGGTGTACTTGTCCGGGGTCGAGTTCAATGATTATCAAGAGGAGTCGCTCTCCGAAGTTGATGTTCAAGAACTGGTAGGCTGGCTAGTGCTGGTCATTGATCGCACCAGCATGCTCGAGCAACAAAAAAATATTCTCATCACCTCTGCATTGCTGTTTCTGATTGGCCTCCTGATTGCGGCGGTCTTTACCTATTACCTCAGCCTCGGACTCATTTCACCGATCCAGAAACTCACGGCCACCATCAAACAGATGGCTGGGGGAAATCTTAAAGTTAGAGCAGAAACCGGCACAGATGATGAACTGGCCATCCTGGCTGCGGGGATCAACCAGCTGGCCGAGTCGGTGGCAGAGGGCAAAGAGACCCTAGAGCACCGCATCAGATTTGCCACTCGACAATTGCAGGACACCCTCCAGAGCCTACAAATAAAAAATCAGGAGCTGGAACTCTCCAGGCAGACAGCAGAAACCGCCAACCAGGCCAAGAGCGATTTCCTGGCCAGAATGAGTCATGAGTTGAGGACGCCCATTACCTCTATCCAGGGTTTCGTGCGACTCCTGGACATGACCAAACTGGCGGAAAATGACCGCCACTACTGCCATATTATCGACCAGGCAGCCATGCAATTACTGACATTGATTGATGACATCCTGGCGTTCTCGAAGCTGCAATCCAATACAGTTGAACTGGTCATGCAACCCCTGGATCTGGCGGAATGTGTCGAACAGGTCACGGCCATGTTCACCCCCCAAGCTCAGCACAAGGGTCTTTACCTGGCGGTTGATTTCGCAGCCGACCTGCCACTCGACCGCATTGGCGACTCCATTCGAATTCAACAAATTCTTGGCAACCTGATCGCCAATGCCATCAAGTTTTCCGATGAGGGCGGCATTTTTATCTCACTGAAAACCAATGCTCAACAAGCTGTGATTATTGAGGTAAAAGATACTGGTATTGGTGTCCCAAAGTCAGCTCAAAACCAACTGTTCAACGCATTTGCCCAGGCTGATACCTCTATTTCACGACGCTACGGTGGCACCGGACTAGGCCTCTCCATTGTCAAAAGCCTGGTAGATCTAATGGGAGGCAGTATTTGCCTTGAAAGCACGGAAGGTAAGGGCTCGACGTTTATCATCCAATTGCCTCTTGCCCTATCAACACCACCACGCAGTTGGCATCTGAAACCTCGCCGAGTAATTATTTGCGGTTGTCACCACTTTATTAACCAGGCGCTTATCCATGCCATGTCACGCTTCGCGATTGAAGATGTGAGAGTTGTTACCCTGGATGAACTGACTGCTGCCTCTGCGACATTGAATGCTGGTGACAGTATTATCATTTGCACCTCGGCACTGCTCACTCCGGATACCGATCTGGCATCGCTCATTCTGCGATTACGGGACATCTCCCCAGCCAAATTGATTTTGCTGGCAGCGCAATTCAATTTTTATCAGCAGTTCAATGCCAAAGAACGGGCCATGTTACAACCCGCAGCCTTTCTGGCCATGCCCCCGCCACTGGCAGAGCTACACCGCGCACTGAATGAGACAAATGCCCCCAACAACAGTGCCGCTGCGCTGGCCCCATGCGACGATCAGATACTGGATGGCATCAACATTCTGATTGCCGAAGACAATCAATTTACTCGGCTGCTGCTTGACACGCTACTTAGCAGATTCGGGGCTTACTGCACGCTGGCTGACAACGGCAACGAGGCCCTCGCCGCCTGCCAACTGGATCGCTTTGATCTGTTGTTGATTGATGTACACATGCCCCAGAAAAATGGTATTGAGACGCTGGCCACATTGCGCAGCAGCAAAAACATTAATGCCAACGTCCCGGCACTGGCGTTGACAGCCGACATCCTGCAGCAAGAGGAACAGTCCCTGTTCAAGGCCGGCGCCAATGGACTTTTGCTGAAACCGCTGGATGAAGAGAAATTACTGGCTCAAATCTGTGAACTGCTCCATCTTGGCCAGCCCGTCACGCCAATGCCGTCCGCAGATGTCCTGGATGAGATCCCGCCCGATTTGTTCAGGCAGGAGGTACAGGACTTACTGGAACGCTCACGGGCAGCACTAGCATCGGGCAAGATCAACGAGTTACGTGAGGAAATCCACCAGCTGCTGGGCATCGCCGGGGTATTCAACTTCACAGAACTTGAACTAAAAGTCAGGAAGCTTCACCAACTGGTGAAGAACGGTCAACTGGATCAAGTTGAAATGTTACTGGCTGAATTGGATCTTGATGCAGAAAAAATCGAACTCTGAACCGGGCAGAAAAGTCATCTCGATCAAATGGCGCGCACCGCAACAACACCTTCAACGGCACGGATAGCCGCCAGCAATTCTTCAGATGGCTCACTGGCCACATCAATAATGTTGTAGGCAATCTCTTCCCGGCTCTGATTCACCATGTCGATGACATTCATATCGCGGTCAGCGAGCAAAGAGAGCACATGGCCAAGGACTCTGGGCACATTTTCATTGCAGAACGTAATACGGTAGCCACCATTGCGAGCCATTTTTGTGGCTGGAAAATTCACAGCATTACGGATATTGCCATTTTCCAGGTAGTCCATTAACTGGTCTGCAGCCATTACCGCGCAATTTTCCTCCGCCTCCTCCGTACTGGCGCCGATATGCGGCATGAGCAACACATCCTTGCGCCCCAGCAACGCCGGTGCCGGAAAGTCGGTGACATACTTGGACAAGCGTTTCTCGTCCAATGCTGCCACGATTGCCGGCAAATCCACCACCTCATCTCGAGCAAAGTTCAGCAACACAGCGGAAGGCTTAAGGCAGCGCAGTGTTTCACTGTTGATCAAATGGCGAGTGGCCGCTATCGCCGGCACGTGAAGGGTGATGAAGTCGGAATGTGCCAGCAAACTCTGCAGATTCTCCATTTTCTGCACTCGGCGGGACAAGCGCCAGGCCGCTTCCACGGAGATTGCCGGGTCGTAGCCAAATACTTCCATACCCAGTTCTACGGCCATATTCGCAACCAGGGCTCCGATTGCACCGAGTCCGACCACACCCAAACGCTTACCCGCAACTTCGCAACCGGCGAATTGCTTTTTCTGCTTTTCCAGCAACTTTGACATTTCGCTTTCATCGCGGATATCCGTGAGGCTCTGCACATAGTTCATGCCGCCTAAAATATCTCTGGAGGCCAGAAACAAAGCCGATGCCACCAGCTCTTTTACGGCATTGGCATTAGCACCGGGGGTGTTAAACACTACAATACCCCGGTGGGTATAGTCTGCCACCGGAATATTGTTGACCCCGGCACCAGCGCGGGCCACCGCCCTAACACTCTCCGGAATCACCTCATCGTGCAACTTTTGACTACGCAGTAAAATCGCATCGGGACTGCTGAATTCACTGGCAATTTCGTAGTGTTCGCGAGGAAAGCGGTCTAACCCCTTAGCGGAAATCTGGTTGTAAGTATGCACCTTGAACATGACTCGCTTCCCCGAATAGTGATAGAAATTTATTGTGATACTTGCTGGTAAGCCCATGTAATCCAGGGCATCAGTGCCTCCAGATCGGTTTTTTCTACCGTCGCCCCACCCCATATGCGCAAGCCTGCAGGGGCATCCCGATAAGCGCCTATATCGTAGGCAACACCTTCAGCATCAAGTAGTTTTACCACTTTTTTCACCTGATCGGCGTCCAGATCCAAACTCAGACAAATGCTGGTATTGGAGCGAGTCGCCTCGTCCTGAGCGAGAAAGTTGATCCAGTCATTTTCCGCCACAAACTTTTCTATGACAGCGAGGTTTTCTGCAGACTTGGCAATGGTGGCTTTCAGTCCACCAATGGATTTCACCCAATCCAAGGCATCCAGATAATCCGCCACACAGAGCATTGATGGCGTATTAATTGTTTCACCTTTGAAGATACCATCAATCAGCTTTCCGCCTTTTGTCATGCGGAAAATCTTCGGCATGGGCCAGGGGGGCGTGTAATTTTCGAGACGTTCAACGGCACGCGGGCTGAGAATCAGCATACCGTGGGCACCTTCACCACCCAACACCTTCTGCCAGCTAAAGGTCACCACATCGAGCTTTTCCCACGGCATTTCCATGGCAAACACAGCAGAAGTAGCATCGCAAATGGTCAGACCTTCGCGATCATCGCTGATCCAGTCGCCATCGGTGATTTTCACACCAGAGGTAGTGCCATTCCAAGTAAAGACGATGTCATGGGATGGATTTGCCTGACTCATATCGGGCAAGAGTCCATAGTCGGCAGCGTACTCGTTAACTTGCGCCAGCTTCAGCTGCTTGACGATATCGGTCAGCCAGCCCTGTCCGAATGATTCCCAATAGAATACATCTACTGGACGCGGACCGAGCAACGACCACAGCGCCATTTCCACAGCGCCCGTATCTGAGGCGGGCACTACGCCCACCCGGTAACCTTCTGGCAAACCGAGTACTTCGGCGGTCTCACTACAGACACGTCCCAAAGCAACCTTGCCAATGGCCGCTCGGTGAGAGCGACCCAGCGTGGTCAAATCGAGATTGGTAACATTGTAACCGGGCCGCTTGCTGCAAGGGCCAGAGGAAAAATTGGGGTTAGCCGGCTTTTGTGTCGGTTTCATGCGGTCCCACCTGGAAGATCAAAAGAAGCGGATCATTCTAAGTGGGATTACTGTCTAGGCAAAGTCGTCGACAGGAAATTTTTGACGTGCCGGCCACACAACATGGCAAGCCGTATCTGAGATATTGCAACCCGGGGGCAACGGATAGCCCCCGGGTTGCAGCGGGTTCATTGCTGAATTGCCGACCGCTCTTTGTTGATCAGATAAGCGGCCACCTTGAGCATACCTTCCTGGCTGCCATTTTCTCTGCTGGATATACGGTACTTACCATTTACCACGATTTCCGGGGTGCCCTGAGTACGATAGCGAGGCTGCTTACTGGCAGCCAAATCTACCGCCATCTCAATGCCCTTGGAATTAAACACTTTCAGGAAACGCTCCCTGTCTACACCTTGGGCTTCAAAGAGATCCGCAATTTCATCTTCGCTGCCCAACTTTTGCTTTTTCAGGTTCATGGCCTCAAAGATTGGCTCATGCAGCTTGTCGAGCACTTTCAGCGCCCGAGCGGTAAAGTAAGCACGGGCGTGCAATTTCATGATCGGATGCCAGATCGCGGGAACGCGCACAAAATTGACGTCTTCTGGCAGTGCCGTCACCCAGGGATTCAATTTGGGCTCAAAAGAAAAGCAGTGGCTGCAACCGTACCAAAACACTTCAACCACCTCGATTTTCGCGGGGTCGGCTGTGGCCACCGGCTCAGGCAGGATTTCATAATTGACACCTGCCTTGTAGGGCTCATCTGTTTCGGCATGGCAGGCTGCCATCGGCAGTAAGAGCAAGGCAAAGAACAGGTTGAAGAGATAATGACGCATGCTAAATTCCTTTCACATTAAACTGGTCAGTACCTGATAGACCACTATGATCCCCCAGGTTCCCCAAAATGCAAACACAAAAAAGGCGGCTTCCGCCGCCTTTTCGGATCCAAACCCTTACTTCAGGCCGGCAATAAAGTTCGCTACAGCGTCGATTTCCACGTCGCTCATATGCGCAGCGACACCGCGCATGATACTGGCATCACCATCATTGGTGCGGGCTGCAGGGTTTTGAGGATCATCTGCTCCCGTGCGGAATGCGCGCAACTGCTTGGCCGTGTACTGGGCAAATTGTCCACCCAGTGCCGGGTAGCCTGCAGGGCCATTACCGTTACCGGCGGGAGAATGACAACCGGTACAGGCCGGAACACCGGTTTCAATGTTACCACCCCGGTAAACACGTTCACCGCGATCCAGATTCTCTTCCTTGGCACCCGCCATCTGTATCGTTTTAGATTCGAAATAGGCAGCGATATCTGCCAGGTCCTGATCAGAGAACGCATTCAACATGCCCGTCATTTCAGGAACAGCACGGGCGCCCGACTTAATGTCATTCAGTTGCTTGGTAAGGTATTTCTCACCTTGGCCTGCGAGCTTGGGGAAGTTCGCTAAGGGACTATTACCATCTACACCGTGGCAACCTGCACACATTGCTGTTTTAGCCTGTCCAGCAGCGGCATCACCGCCAGCAAAGACCAGGGAGGAGGCCAGGGTCAAACCCAGCATGGCAGCCATTCCTAGAATCATTTTTTTCATTGGTTAATCCGCTCTCTGCATTCCGCTACAATAGGAAACTTGTATTGCCTTCTAAAAAGCGGGGGCATTATATACCAACTCCCCCGCGATCTTAATAGGTGATATCAGCTTACTCTCTCAGGACTCCCCATGTCAGACGTGATTTCCTTCCGCAAGGCGCAATTTCTCATCAGCGCACCGACCCTCACTCAGTGTCCAGAGGACAGCGGCTGTGAGGTGGCCTTTGCCGGACGCTCAAACGCCGGCAAGTCCAGCGCCATCAATGCGTTAACCGACAATGCCAAACTTGCTCGCACCAGTAAAACACCGGGGCGGACGCAGCTGCTCAATTTTTTCTCCCTCTCTGAACAGTGCCGTTTGGTAGATTTACCCGGTTATGGCTTCGCCAAGGTGGCCAAATCCCTTAAAAAAGAATGGGATAAACACCTTGCCGAATATCTACAACAACGAAAATCGCTAAAAGGGCTAGTCCTGTTGATGGATATTCGCCACCCCCTACAGGAATATGATTGGCAAATGATTCGCTGGGCATATCAGTCAGAGATGCCTGTTCACCTGCTGCTGACCAAAGCGGATAAATTCAATCATGGCCCAGCCAAGGCGATACTGTTGAAAGTACAGCGGGAACTGAGCATGGCCGGTTTCAGTGACAACATCAGTCTCCAGACCTTTTCTTCCCTTAAAAAAACGGGCTTGGACGAACTGGAAGCCGTGCTTCGCAACTGGCTATCCGCCCAACAGGAATCTCACAACCCGTTGATTTGAAAATGTTTCTACCAAAAAAAGCCCTGATCAATATCGATCAGGGCTTGCTTTGCTGTTGCTTGGGGATTAATCAAGCTTTGCATCTAGTTTGGGGAGAAAGCAGCAATGTTGCTTGCGTGAAGATTAGAGAAGGGATTCTCGAGATAGTTCCAAACACGTTAAAAATATTTCTTACTCACTTACACCACTCACGACGAACCCAAAAAAAAGCCCTGTATCAAATCGATTCAGGGCTTGCTTTGCTGTTGCTTGGGGATTAATCAAGCTTTGCATCTAGTTTGGGGAGAAAGCAGCAATGTTACTTGCGTGATAATTAGGCATGGTCAAAAGCGCAAAGTTCCCATCTGGATAAAAATTTTTATATTATTTTACCTGTATATCCACCCTGGTTCAGACCAGACCCTTATATGTAGCCCACTGCGGTTAATGGGCCTCATCCCAGTTCTCCCCCATACCCACGTCCACAATCAACGGCACATCCAAAGTCACCGCACCTGACATTCTATCCCTCAGCCCTGCCCGAACGATCTCCAGCTCCTCTTCAGGAACTTCCAACACCAATTCATCGTGAACCTGCATGATCATTTTGGCCCTGAGTGGCGCCTCCTGCAGCCAACTATCCACAGCGATCATGGCTAGCTTGATAATATCAGCGGCGGTACCTTGCATGGGGGCATTGATTGCAGTGCGCTCTGCCGCCTGCCGACGCATACCATTACTGGATTTAATCTCCGGGAGATAGAGCCGCCGCCCCATCAGGGTTTCCACGTAGCCTTTTTCAGCCGCAGTCTGGCGTATGCTGTCCATATAACCCTGAACCCCGGGATAACGTGCAAAATAAAGATCGATATATTCCTGCGCCTGGTTGCGGCCTATTTTAAGCTGTCGAGCGAGCCCGAATGCGGACATGCCGTAGATCAATCCGAAATTAATGGCCTTGGCACTGCGCCTCTGTTCGGTGGTAACCTCGTCGAGACCAACGCCGAATACTTCTGATGCCGTCGCCCTGTGAACATCGAGTCCTCCCGCAAACGCTTCCTTCAACCCCTTATCCCCCGACAGGTGGGCCATTATCCTTAGCTCTATCTGCGAATAATCAGCGGCCACAATTTTGCAGCCGGGAGCGGCCACAAAAGCCTGGCGGATGCGTCGTCCCTCGGCTGTGCGCACCGGGATATTCTGGAGGTTCGGATCAGATGAGGACAGGCGCCCTGTTGCCGTCACAGCCTGGTGATAGGATGTGTGAATTCTACCCGTCGCGGCATTGACCAGCCCCGGCAGTTTGTCGGTATACGTGGCCTTCAATTTTGAAAGGCTACGGTGTTCCAACAGCAACTTGGGCAGCGGGTAATCCAGCGCCAGCTCCTGCAACACTTCTTCCTTAGTTGAAGCGGCACCCTTGGCCGTCTTTTTCTGCACCGGGATCTGGAGTTTTTCAAACAGGATATAACCGAGCTGCTTGGGCGATGCCAAATTGAACTCTTCACCAGCCAGCTCATAGGCTTGCTGTTCCAGTTTCTTCAGGCGAGTGCCCAATTCACCACTTTGGGTACGCAGTAGTTCAGCACTCACTCTGACACCATTGCGCTCAATACGAGACAGTATTGGCACAAGTGGTATCTCTATATGTTCGAAGACATGCTTCAAGCCGTCCACCGATGCGAGCTTTGGCCATAATGTCTGGTGCAGCCTCAACGTTATGTCTGCGTCTTCCGCCGCATAAGGCCCTGCCTGTTCGAGGGCAATCTGGTTAAAGGTCAGCTGGGATGCGCCCTTACCTGCTATATCCTGAAAATGAATGGTTTTTTCACCCAAATATTTCAGTGCCAGGCTGTCCATGTCATGGCGCGATGCGATTGAATCGAGCACGTAGGATTCCAGCATGGTATCAAAGCGAATACCCCTTAATGTAATGCCATGGTTGGCCAGCACACTCATATCGTACTTCAGGTTTTGCCCGAGCTTGGCGACCGCCGGATTCTCCAGCAGGGGCCTGAGAGCCTCCAGCACCCGTTCTCTGTCTAACTGTGGTGGCGCGCCAAGGTAGTCATGGGCCAAAGGAACGTAAGCGGCTTCATTCGCGTTCACAGCAAATGAAACGCCAACAATCTTTGCCTCCATGTAATCAAGACTGGTCGTTTCCGTATCAAACGCGAAGCATTCGGCATCGCTGAGTCGAACCAACCAATTGTTGAACGTCTCCTCGTCCAGGATAATCTGGTATTCCCTTGACCCATCCGCAGCAGCGACCGCAGTATCTTCATCCATGGATCCTGCCAGTAACTCTTCGGTCCAGGCCTTGAATTCACACTGCCGAAACCAATCCAGCAACTGCTCCTGATCACGCTCGCCGTTGCTCAGGTCCTGCGCGGCAATATCCAGAGAAACGTCCGTTTTGATAGTGGCCAACAGGTAAGACAGGCGGGCCTGTTCCTGGTGCTCCGCAAGCTTTTCAGGCATTTTTTTAGCGCCCCTAAACTCCAGCTCGCGCACCCCCTCAAGGTTGCCATATATGCTATCCAGCCCCCCCATATTCTGTAGAATCGACAATGCCGTTTTTTCACCAACGCCGGGAACGCCGGGAATATTGTCTGATTTGTCGCCGATCAGCGCGAGATAATCAATTATCAGTTCTGGTGGCACACCAAATTTATTGATCACGCCTTGCCTGTCCAAAATGGTATCTGTCATGGTATTGACCAAGGTAATTTGCTCAGACACCAGTTGTGCCATGTCCTTGTCACCCGTTGAAATAACCACTTCCTGATTCTGTCCCGCAGCCTCCAATGCGAGCGTCCCTATCACATCATCAGCCTCGACACCCTCAACCACCAGAACTGGCAACCCCATCGCTCTGATGATCTGATGAATCGGTTCAATTTGTTTTTTCAGGTCATCCGGCATGGGTGGCCGGTGGGATTTGTAGGCTTCGAACAGTTTGTCCCGGAAGGTTTTGCCCTTGGCATCAAAGACCACCACAACAGGGCTACTCGGGTAATCTTTCAGCAACCGGCGCACCATTGAAATCACACCCTTAACGGCGCCGGTGGGCTGCCCACCGGATGTTATCAGTGGTGGCAACGCGTGAAATGCACGATAGAGATAGGATGATCCATCCACCAGGACCAGCGGGGTTTTGTCATTCATAGTGAAGATATTCAACAAAGATTAGGATTACCCAAGGATACCGCAAATTGTTTCATTCCAACCAACAAGGGGTTAACCTTGAACAAATAACAGGGGTGGGGACTCCAATATGTCGTCATTTCTTATACCGGACATTATCAGCATCCAATCTTTTCTGGGACAGTACTCGCTGAACCAGCAAGTTGAAATTGAAAGCACCTATGTCGCAAGGAACCACCTAACCTGCCATTTCCGCACTAGTTCACCTCGCTCGGGCCGCTATCTCCTGGTTGCCGTGGCAACAGGCGCAAGAGACCGACTCAACTACTCTTCTTTGCTGGTTCAGCATCTCGTCAAACAAGGTCTACCTGTAGCGCCCTGCGTGAGCAATCAACAAG
This sequence comes from uncultured Porticoccus sp., assembly GCA_947259505.1. GTDB lineage: Bacteria > Pseudomonadota > Gammaproteobacteria > Pseudomonadales > Porticoccaceae > Porticoccus. Next base: position 65,596 of record CAMYLT010000007.1, read on the forward strand.
GCTCTTTTATTTCCAACTACGGTGATCAGCCCGCCCTGCTTTTTCAGTTGCCAGAAGGCGGCACCCCAGAGCATCAAAATCTTAATGTATGCCAGCAAATAGGCGCTTTTTTGGGGAAGATGCATACAAATTCGCGTGAATTTGAGCCAGAGTACTGCAATCCACGCAGTCTTGTATGGCTCAGTTTCGCCGCACAAGAACTTTCCCCAATTCTTTCACCTGGCGAAGAATCACTCCTCGACGAACAGCTGTCTCGCTTCAAACGAACGGTAGAAGCGGCGCCAAATCTGCCCACTGGACCTTTAATCGGTAGCCTCTTTGCCGATCAGTTGATTTTTGCAAATGAGCAGTTGGCGGCCGTGACCGGTTTTTATTTCAGCTGTTCAGATTGGTGGTTACTGGATGTCGCTCAGGCCGTGAATGAATGGTGCTGCAACCCGCACGGAGAACTGGACAAGCAGCTCTGCCAGGGTCTTCTCAAAGCCTATAGCGCAGAACGCCCGTTTACAGCCACAGAGGGGCAGTACTGGCAGGACATTCTGTGTTTTTCAGCAACCCGGTTTTGGGTTTCGCGGTTGCTGACGTCACTTTCTACCGAGGGGGATTCTTTAGCATTGAAAAGCGACCCCGAAGAATACCACCAAAAATTACAACGACGCCTGATGAGTTATTACCCGCTACCAGTCTGAGCTGACGCTTCCAAACAGGTCGCAAACGTATCGATGATGCCTTCCATAAATTCCAGATAGCTTTCCCTGTTCAGGGTTATCTGCTGTCCCATTGGATCGAGTACTGCCGTGCTCACCCCCAATTGACTGGCCAGTTGTCGAGCCGCCTTGCTATTCATTTGTGGTTCCGTAAAAACACAACCCACCTGCACACCGAACTCCAGTATGTGCGCAAAATGACGCGCCCCCCTTTGGTGTCCGCTGGATAGCTGGACTGCAGCCAACTGCTTCAAACCGTAATACTGAATAAAATGGCCATAACCATCATGGGTCACCACAAATCCTTTTGCCCCCAGCGGCTCAAGGCGCTGCCGAGCACGCTGGTCGAAGCTATCAAGAGCACCTAGAAAAACGTTCAGATTAGTCTCGAATAGTGCGGCTTTGTCCGGATACAGCCCGGCCAAGCGGGCAGCAACGGCTTTCACTGCAACACGACTGTTTTCAGGGCTGAGCCAGAGATGCAGGTCGCGGGAGTGCTCATGGTCAACATGACTCTCGCCCTGCTCAACGACGCTTTGATGCTCATCATCCTTACTTGCAGAGACGGGCCACTGCATCTCCGCTAGAGCTGACAGTTGCAGCACCTCAGGCCGCGCTGCGGCCAACGGCTTTCGCAATGCCGATTCCAATTCAGGCCCAACCCAGACAACCAGAGCAGCCTCGTTCAACGCACGCACATCTGAAAATCTCAAGGCGTAATCGTGGGGCGACACATTAGCCGGCATTAGCACCGTTACCGGCATTTCATCGCCAACGACGGCTTTCACCAGCATGGCCAACGGCTTGATGGTAACGACGACCTCACTTTCTGTTGAAGCTGCCGCCCAGGATGGAGGGAGCATCCACATCAGGACAACCAGGCAACTCAATCGAATATAATTCATATGTTATATTATTGCGTTTTATAAAAAGAAGCCGTTTTACGTAGGGTCGACGGCCAAGTGTTGCCCACCAAGAATGTCTGAAAGGCCCCATCAGAACAATCACCAATATGGTTGAACGGGAACTATATTGTCAATTGCTCACAATGTTATAAAATAACGTTTTATTTTAAAAGCTCAATATCATGCTGACTAACTCCCGCATTGCCTATCACCACCACGACCACAAACGCTGCATCACTGCAGCGATGAACCGTGCCCGTGTACTATGTGATGACAGGCAGGTTAGACTGACCCCTATTCGAGAGGCTGTTTTCAAGACTATCTGGGCTAGCCACCGCCCGCTAGGGGCCTATGATATTGTCGACCAGATGACGCTCGCATCCTCCCCGGTAAAGCGAATTTTGCCGCCCACGGTCTACCGCTCTATTGAATTCCTTCTGGAACAGGGCCTAATACATAGGCTTTCTTCTCTGAATGCCTACATAGGCTGCCCATTCCCCGGCAACGATCACAACGACGTATTTCTGATATGTCGGAAGTGCGGGTCTGCCGCCGAATGCAGCGCAGAACAATTGACCGCCGCAGTCGAACATACCGCCAATCGCGCCAATTTCAAAGTTGAGTCGCAAGTGATTGAAGTTGTAGGACTCTGCCCGGAGTGTCAATCGTGAAACACGCGCTTGTAGAGCTGCGCAATATTGGCAAAGCCTTTCGTGGCAATGACGTCTTGGTCGGAGTTGATCTCACAATCTTGCCCAGCCAGATCATCACGCTGATTGGCCCGAATGGCGCAGGGAAAACCACACTGGTAAAAATCGTTCTTGGCTTGCTCAAACCTGACTGTGGCCAACTACAGGTAGATTCGCAGTTACGCATCGGCTACATGCCCCAAAAACTGCAACTGGACGCGACGCTCCCCATCACACTGAAGCGTTTTCTTGCTCTGGCCGAGCCAAACCATGCCCTTTGTCTCTCAGCTCTCCGAGAAGTGGGCATCGAGCGACTCATCAACCAACCACTCCAATCACTTTCCGGCGGTGAACTGCAACGAGCGCTGTTGGCCCGATCCATTTTGCGCAAACCGAATTTGCTGGTACTCGATGAACCCGTACAGGGTGTCGATGTAGCGGGGCAGGAAAGTCTCTACCGGCTGATTGGCCAATTGCGTGACCGCTTGAATTGCGCTGTGTTGATGGTTTCCCACGACCTTCATCTGGTCATGTCTGCCACGGACGAGGTAATCTGCCTCAATCAACACATCTGTTGCCATGGTCATCCCGATCAAGTTAGTACTAACCCGGCGTTTATCGAACTATTTGGCACTAAAACGGCACCCTATACCCATCACCACAACCACCGCCACAATCTTCACGGCGATGTAATTGATACCAACAAGCTACCCCACCAACACTCAAGCGATTGCCAACATGATTGAGGTTCTACTGTATGCCCTGTTAGCCGGACTCGGCGTTGCAATTGTAACCGGGCCACTGGGCGCGTTTATCGTTTGGCGGCGTATGGCCTATTTTGGCGATACACTGGCTCATTCCTCACTACTCGGCGTCGCACTAGCGCTTCTTTTCTCGATCAATCCCACCATTGCCGTTGTCCTGATCTGCCTGGTATTGGCATTGATTTTAGTCGCCCTCCAGCAGCAACAAACGCTGGCATCAGACACGCTACTGGGTATTCTTTCCCACACCTCATTAGCCATCGGACTGGTAGCCATGGCGCTGATGCCTTCTGTGCGGGTTGATTTGCTGAGCCTGCTGTTTGGTGATTTGCTCACGGTGACAATCCGTGATGTGGTCACCATCTACATCGTCGGGGCGATTGCTGTTGCACTGATGATTCTTCTCTGGAAACCCTTACTGGCGATCACCATCCATGAAGAATTGGCAAGAGTCGAAGGCGTACCCGTAACGGCAGTGCGGACAGCGCTAATGCTGATTATCGCCCTCGAGATCGCTATTGCCATGAAAGTGGTAGGAGTACTGCTGATCACCGCGCTACTGGTCATCCCCGCAGCCACTGCGCGCCGATTCTCACAGACACCCGAACAAATGGCCATCTTTGCCAGCGTTGCTGGATGCCTAGCCGTACTGATGGGGCTGTCCGCATCCTGGTTTATTGATACGCCAGCAGGGCCATCTATCGTACTGAGTGCGGGAATCCTGTTTGTGCTGGCGTTATTGAAGAGAGAATAGGGCGGCAGAGATCAAAAACTTGCTGCGATCGAACGCCAGGCCAAGCGCATGCTGCCTTCTTCAAAGGGAGGGCGGAGAAAGCCGTGGTAATGGCCATAGGGGTTGATCAATACCAAATTTCCACTGTGATCAATTGTGTAGTCACCGTTATCGAGCTCCACTTTGCTAAACGCTACATTCAGCTCTGTCGCCAACTTTAGCAGCATGTACTTGTCGCCACTGGCACCGATAAAGTCTGCATTAAAATAGGGCACATACTTGGCCAATTGCTCGGGTGTATCTCGCTCCGGATCCAGAGAAACCAATAGAATTTGTAGTTGTTCCTGCTCGCGGGGCTTGAGTCCTGCGTACATTTTCGCCGCAGCCGCCAACGTTGTCGGGCAGACATCCGGGCAGTGGGTAAAACCAAAAAAGATCAGTGTCCACTTTCCGTTAAGATTCTCTGACGTAAAAGGCTTGCCCTGATGATCTGTCAGTTTGAACTCACTGAACTTTCTCGGCATATCCAGTAATACTGCACCATTAGCCTTCAGTTCATACTCGTTCAGAATTCGTGGTTGGCTCAGCTTATAAGCAAAGCCAGCGATGACCAATGTAATAAAGGCCAACACAACAATGACCGTCAGGCGGACACTACCGGTGTTCAATATTCTTTCATCTGCCATGGCACGTAGGTCCTCCAGATAGAGACTATATAAAGGACGGCACCGTCACCAGATAGTGATCCAGCAGCATAATCACAAATAATGCCATTAGATAAACAATGGAGTATTTGAATGTATCCATTCCGGCATCAGGCTTTTTGCCAATCATCATCACAATGGCCCAATAAATGAAGCCTACACCTAACACCAATGCCCCCAGCAGGTAGAGCCAGCCGCTCATGCCCGTCACAAATGGCAGCACGCTGATCACCAGCAACATCAGGGTATAAAGAAAGATGTGTAGCTTGGTGTACTTTTCACCGTGGGTGACTGGCAACATAGGAATATCTGCCTTGGCGTACTCATCTTTTCGATGTACCGCCAGAGCCCAGAAATGCGGGGGAGTCCATGCAAAAATAATCAGTACAAGAAGTAGGGCATGGCCATGTATCTCACCTGTCACAGCGGTCCAACCCAACAGCGGCGGGGCGGCTCCGGCCAAGCCGCCAATAACGATATTCTGTGGCGTAGCGCGTTTCAGGAAGAGTGTGTAAATAACAGCGTAGCCTAGCAACGAAGCCATGGTCAGCCATGCGGTGAGCGCATTGATGTAAATCAGCAGAACCGCCATGCCTACAACGCCCAGCACTGCGGCAAACACCATCGCCTGAACTGGCTCTACACGCCCTTTGGCCACCGGGCGATTAAATGTTCTGGCCATGATGGTATCAATCCGACGATCTACCACATGATTGACCACTGCAGCTGCACCCGCACAAAGAGCAATGCCAAGATTACCCAGAATCAGCACATCTACGGGCACCATACCCGGTACAGCGAGAAACATGCCTATCACCGTAGTGAGAATCATCAGGGCAACTACATTGGGCTTGGTCAGCTCCAGATAGTCACGCCAGCTGGCTTTTTCCATATTCAGTTCTGCTTCATTCAACATTTCAGGACTCCCGCCTCTGATATTCTGGTTTGGCCGTCCAGATCCCAGTCACCAAGGTCACCAGAACAATTAATAAAAGTGCACTGAACAGATGATGCAGTAGCGCTGTCAGCATCGGCGCCATCAGCAGATTGTTAGCTACACCGAGCAGCAATTCCACTGCCATCAACATCAACATCGTCAGCGCGAGCAGGCGTACCTGGTTGTTTTTAACGCGCAGTAGAGCGGTGCCAATTATGACGGCCAACACCGCCAGAACCAACCCTCCGATTCGGTGAGTCACATGGATTGCCACCCGCGCTTCGGTTTCAAGCTTCCCACCCAGATAATTGGGGCCCACGCTCTGTGCCAGATCAAAACCACTTTTAAAGTCCATCTCAGGCCACCATTGCTGCTGGCATGTGGGGAAATCTCCACAGGCAAATGCAGCATAATTTGAGCTAGTCCAACCACCAAGAGCGATTTGCACGAACAACAGCACCAACATAGCTATCAACCAGGGTTTGATCTGCTGCAACTGCCTATAGGCAATGTAGGTAATTGGCCAGGGTCTGCTACCCAGCCTCAGGGCGAGCAACCATAGCAATGAAAACGTCGTCATGCCAGCCACCAGATGGAATGTCACCACCTGAGGCAATAATTTCAAGGTGACTGACCACATACCAAAAAGTGACTGCCAGACGACCAGAAAGAGAATCAGCGTAGGTAGGCGAAATGGGTACTCCTCCATTTCCCTCCGTCGCCAGGAAATAATGGCCAGCGCTATCGCCAGTACACCCAATATGGCCGCGAGATAGCGGTGCGACATTTCCAACCATGCTTTTGCTGGCTCAACGATTGAATTTGGATAGAGTAGCTCAGCCTGAACAATTTCCAGGCCATCACTTGGCCAGAGTATCTGGCCATAACAGCCGGGCCAGTCAGGGCAGCCCAGACCCGCATCGGTCAACCGAGTAAAAACGCCCAACAGCAATACCAGCGCAGCAACGAGAACAGCTGCCAGCGCCAATTTAAATCCGGCTTTGCGATATCTTGGCTTGCTAAATGTAATCATGACGCTGGGCGATAAGGCCTCTGTTTTCACCAACACTAGTGATCTGGTGAATATTTCATCAGATGTTGAATATCTTCAATGATGTCATTGCCGCTGTTGGCCATGGTATAGCTCATCATTACTCGTCCATCCTGATCCACCAGATAAACCCTGAGCGGCTCTCCAGAATCGGCGCCTGATAGAAGGGGTGCATTCGTTTCCGCGAGCAATGTTCTCATCTCTTCTTCATCACCGTAGAGGGTATGCAGGAAGGGATGGAGCTTCAGGTATTCAGCGGTATCACTCTCAACATGATTGTCAAAATTCAGATAGAAACGCTCAAAGCGTCGACTATATTTTCCTAGGCTGATATGTACCTGACGCGTCAAGTAGAGGAGGTCTCGGCACTCTTGGAGACAGTTTGCATTGCCCGGTATCATCATCCGCCATTTGACTTTCTGCTCATCAAACAACCACACCTGTCCTTCACCGTCTTTTAACGTAAGGTTTTTTATGGAGACAGCCGGAAGTACGAATTCACCGTGGTTGGTTGTACCCAAACTCTTAAGAAGACTATTTCGTGCTTCTTCGGTATGCGGAAACAGCAAGAATCCAGCTATGATCACACCCCCGAGAATGATCACCATCAGCCATACTTGCCATTGACCGCCTTTCTTATTCTGCTGCTGAGTCATTACGTTCCTCTTTCTTTTTCTGACCCATCACACGACGGGATTTGATCAGGTCACCCAAATTAGAGCTGGCAAAAAGGGTGAGCACTACCAAAACAATGGCCATCGCTGACCACTGCACGGCATAACCTATATGTTTTCCCGGTTGGACGTTCACTACATCCCAACCTGTTTCCAATGCGCCAGGGGCTTGTTCATCAAGCCGCAGGCTATAGTCGTAAAGGGGAATTGCCAGCTTTTCAGCCACTTTCTCCGGAGACGCATTCTGAATAATTTTGGGACCCGCCTCAACCGCCCAGATGTCTTCCCCGAGCATTAGCTGCTGCCCTGGCGAACGATAGAGGTACCCCGTTAACAACACCACATCCTGCACTTCAGGTACTAACGGCAATTGACTGCGATCAGCATTTCCCAACAACCAACCTCGATTGATCAACAACCACCGCCCTTCAACTGTTTTGAAAAGGGAAATAACCTCAAAACCCGGCCGGCCATGTCTGACTCGGTTGTCCAGCAGAAGGGGAGAGCGATTGTCGTATTCACCTTTTACTTGGACGCGCAAATACTGTTGATCCTGGTACTTCTCGGCCTGAGACAGGGATACCGGCGTGGCTATACCACGTTGGAGATGGTTTTCTAGCAACAGCTCTTTTTCCGCTGCACGCTCCAATTGCCACAGCGCAAGACTCACAGTCAACGGCAAAAAAAAAGCCGTAAAAAGCAGTATTTTCCAGTTCCACAGCCACTGGAAAGAAACTCTGGTTTGTTGCTGTGTATGCTGAGACATCTGTGGTTAAATCATTTTCTTTGAATCGCGAATGTAAAGATCATGTTGCTCAAAGCCATTATCGTTTTCCTGTTTATTGCCGTACTGATCAGTCTTAGCAGTGCGCTGGTCTTCCTGATGAAAGACGTCGGCAACTCAAGAAAAAGAACACTCTATGCGCTAGGCATCAGGGTTGTTTTGGCGATCGCCCTCGTTGGGACTATTGCTTGGGGCATCTATTCAGGACGACTTTCCAGCCAGGCCCCTTGGGACAGGCAACTTCATCCAGACCGGGTGGCCCCTCAATCCTCACCCTGATACTTTCTATATTTCTTTCTTTCCATCCCACAAAGATAAAAACGGCCAGGAAATCCTGGCCGTTTTTACGACTGGAGGTAGCCTAAGCTATCTATCAGGCCAGTACGTACACAAAAATGAACAGGCCAACCCAGACCACATCCACAAAGTGCCAGTACCAGGAAGCCGCTTCAAAACCAAAGGCGTCGTCGTGTGTGAAGTGACCTTTCAGACCGCGCAGGAACTGAATCAGCAGCATGATGGTACCCATGGTCACGTGCGCGCCGTGGAAACCGGTCAGCATAAAGAACGTGGTTCCATAGATACCAGATTCCAGGGTCAGGCCCATGTGCTGGTAGGCGTGAATATATTCTTCAACCTGTAATACCAGGAAGATGGCACCCAGCAAAACGGTTAAGCCCAACCAGGCATTGAACTTGGTGCGGTTGTGATTTTTCAGCGCAGTGTGAGCCATGTGAACCGTGACACTGGAGGTCATCAGTACCACTGTGTTCCAGAGAGGCAACCAGCTAAAGAGCTTGTCCCAGCCGGGGAAGCTCATGTTCTGATCTGGGCCTTTAAACTGTGCCGCTTCACCATTTGCCACCATATCCGGAGTGGTCATCAGTGGCCAAGCAGGCTCAAAGCCTTCCCACAATAGAGTATTGCTCGCGAAGCCGCCTTCACCACCCAGCCAGGGCAGCACCAGCACACGCACATACCACAGTGCGCCAAAGAAACAGGCAAAGAACATCACTTCAGAAAAAATGAACCAGCTCATGCCCCACACATAGGAGCGCTTGAGTTGATCACTGTTCATGCCAGCCATGTTTTCTTTAATGACCGTGCTGAACCAGGTATACAGGGTAAAGACCATGATCAGGACACCGGCCAGGAATACCATGGCGCTACTTCCCTGAACCCAGGAGCCAGCACCATAGGCCATCACACCCATACCGGTGGCAGCCATGATCGGCAACCGGCTCTGCTCGGGAACGTAATAGTTGCTCTCAGTTGACATTGGTTTTCTCCGTCATCGCCATGCGCGTTCGCACGGCACTTTTTATCATCAATTCGCTTGTGCCAACGAGTCGCCAGCGCGGCTCGTAATATCAAACAGTGTGTAGGACAGCGTGATGGTGGTCACCGCCTTGGGCAAATCGCGGTCGACAATGAACACCAGTGGCAGATCGGCCTCTTCCCCCGCTTTCAGCGGCTGCTGATTAAAGCAGAAGCACTCGGTTTTGTGGAAATACTCGGCCGCATTAAATGGCGTCACATTGGGTATTGCTTGTGCCACCATATCCCGGTGAGTGCGGTTCTTGGCGTAAAACGCCACCTCTGTCGGCTCACCCGGGTGTACTTCAACCTCATACACCTTTGGACTGAACTGCCAGGGCATAGCGGCATTGTTAGTCGCTACGAACTGCACTTTCACCGTGCGGCTGACATCTACACCAGCCTCAGTAACCTCATAGGGTCCACCTGTCTTACCGCCGATACCTGTAACTTCACAAAACATGTCATACAGCGGCGGCATCACGAACATTGCAAAGAGGAACATGCATACAGCACCGCCCAGCAGCTTAACCAGCAATGATCTGTTCGGCTTGTTATCCATATCCCTCTCGCTCACACGTCCTACAATGTCTTACTTAACTTCCGGGGGCGTTGAGAACGTGTGGTAGGGGGCCGGGGTGGCAACAGTCCACTCCAAACCTTCTGCACCTTCCCAAGTTTTCGGCTCGCTCACGGGAGTACCAGCTTTAATTGTACGAATCACGTTAAACATGAACAGCAGCTGGGAAGCACCGTAGATAAAGGCACCAATACTGGAAATCATATTCCAATCCGAGAACTGCAGGGCGTAGTCAGCATAGCGACGGGGCATACCGGCCAGACCCAGGAAGTGCTGCGGGAAGAATGTGATGTTGAATCCGATAAAGGAGATCCAGAACTGCACCTTACCCATGGTCTCGTTGTACATACGACCACACCACTTCGGCAGCCAGTAGTAAACAGCCGCTGTTCCTGAGAACACCGCACCAGCCACCATCACGTAGTGGAAGTGGGCTACTACAAAGTAGCTGTCATGGTACTGCACGTCAGAGGGAGCAATCGCCAGCATCAAGCCGGTGAAGCCACCAATGGTGAACAGGATGACAAAGGCAATAGCAAACAGCATGGGTGTTTCATAGGTGAGTGAGCCACGGAACATCGTGCTAACCCAGTTGAACACTTTGGCCGCAGTGGGGACTGCAATGAGCATGGTCGCGTACATGAAGTACAACTCACCACCTATCGGCATACCAACCATGAACATGTGGTGAGCCCACACGATAAATGACAGGAAGGCGATAGAAGCAGTCGCGTACACCATAGAGCTGTAACCAAACAGTGGCTTACGACTGAAGGTGGGAATAATGTGAGAAATCACACCAAACGCCGGCAGAATGATGATGTACACCTCGGGGTGACCGAAGAACCAGAACACGTGCTGGAACAATACGGGATCGCCACCACCGGCAGCATCAAAGAAGCTGGTACCGAAGTTGATGTCCATCAGCATCATGGTGACCGCGCCAGCCAGAACAGGCATAACGGCAATCAGCAGGAATGCCGTGATCAACCAAGTCCAGACAAACATCGGCATTTTCATCAGCGTCATGCCTGGCGCACGCATGTTCAGTACGGTGGCAATGATATTGATAGAACCCATGATTGATGACGCGCCCATGATGTGAACACCAAAAATGAAGTAGTTCACTGTGCTGGGGGCATAGGTTGTGGATAGCGGTGCATAGAAGGTCCAGCCAAAGTTCGGCGCACCTCCTTCCATGAACAACGTGGATGCCAGCAGCGCAAAGGCAAAAGGCAGAATCCAGAAGCTCAGGTTATTCATGCGTGGCAGGGCCATATCAGGCGCGCCAATCATCATCGGAATCAGCCAGTTAGCCAATCCGACAAATGCCGGCATGATGGCGCCAAACACCATCACCAGACCATGCATTGTGGTCATCTGGTTAAAGAATTCGGGTCTGATAATTTGCATGCCGGGCTGGAACAGCTCGGCGCGAATCACCATGGCGAAGAAGCCACCCAGCAGAAACATAGCAAAGCTGAACCAGAGGTACATCGTGCCAATGTCTTTGTGGTTGGTGGTAAAGAGCCAGCGGCCAATACCTTTAGCGGGACCGTGTGCCATGACTTAATCCTCCTTATTGGCCTTGCTTGAATTTGAGAACGTCAATGGGCTGCACCAGATCGCCAGTCGCATTACCCCAAGCATTACGCTCGTAAGTAATAATGGCTGCCAGATCCACTTCAGAGAGCTGTCCACCAAACGCCTGCATTGCAGTGCCGCTCTTACCATTAACCACGATATCCAGATGGCCTTTGACATCACCAACAGTGATGGCTGAACCTACCATCCCAGGGAATACCCCTGGAATACCTTCACCATTAATCTGGTGACAAGCAGCACAAGAACGATTGTAAGCAATCTCGCCCTGAGCCATCAGCTCATCCAGTGTGAAGGTTTTCTTCGCCAGTTCACGCACTGCAGCCACTTCGGCTTTCTTCTTGCCCAACCATGCGTTGTACTCTTCTTTTTCGAGCACATTGATCACTATCGGCATAAAGGCGTGGCCTTTGCCACACAGCTCAGCACACTCACCACGGTAGATACCCGGCTCTTCAATATAAGCCCAGGTCTCATTGACCAATCCAGGGATAGCGTCTTTCTTTACGCCCAGGTCCGGTACCCACCAGGAGTGAATTACATCCTTGGCAGTAATCAGGAAACGGACTTTGGTTTTGGCGGGGAGAACAAGTGCCTGAGAAACTTCCTGGAGATAGTATTGGCTTTTGGGAGCAGTATTGTAGATTTCTTCTTCCGGCGTGGTCAGTTCGCTCATATAGGCGACATCTTCACCGAGATACTCATACTGCCACTTCCACTGATAGCCTGTGATCTTGATATCCATTTCAGCTTCAGCCGTGTCATAGACACTCAGCAATGCGCTGGTTGCAGGAATCGCCATCACAATCAGTAACAGTGCAGGAATCACTGTCCAAACTATTTCTGCGGTAGTGTTTTCATGAAAGTTCGCAGCAACTGCACCCCTTGATTTACGGTGTGCATACATGCTGTAGAACATAACGCCGAAAACGCCAATTCCGATAACAACACAGATCCAAAAAATGATCATGTGAATATCGTAGATTGCGTTGCTCACGGGGGTCACCCCCTTGGGCATATTAACAGCCCAACGCTGTGCGTCTTCTGCCAATGCCTGACCCATAGAGGCCAAGGACATTACAGGGGCAAGCACAAGCGCGAAAAGCATACGTGCTCTTCTTGACATCGCCCTATCTCCAGTCAATAAGTTATTGTTTATAAGTTATTCATTCTCCAAGCCACAACCAGACACCCGGTTCGGGACAGGGAAAACCGCGCGAGTATACCAGACTTTCTTCGCCTCTCTCCAGACTATTCCCCCCATGTAGCTAGGGTTTTTCTGTCAAAATAGCCTTTTTTAAGCTTGCCAAATCATGCTGCACTCCTCTATTTCCCAACAGGTTTTACGAATCGCGCTGCCAATGACGCTAGCCAGCATCAGCATTCCACTGCTTGGCTTGGTGGATACCGCTATTCTAGGGCACCTACCTTCAGACAATTATCTAGCAGCGGTCGCCGCCGGCAGCAGTGTGCTGACCATGATGTTTTGGCTATTCGCCTTCCTGAGGATGGGCAGTACTGGACTAACGGCTCGGGCGTGGGGGGCAGGGGACGAACTGCGCTGCAAGGAGCTGTTATTTCAGTCACTGCTGCTAGCTATTTTGTTGGGTTTCTTGTTAATTCTACTCAGGCACCCGCTCCTTGAAACAACCCTTACATTGATCTCGCCATCTGCCGAGGCATTACCCCTGGCTCGGGAATACTGCTTAATTCGCATCTTTGCCGCACCCGCCACCCTCATTACCTATTGCACGATTGGCTGGCTACTTGGACTACAACAGGCAAAAGCCACACTGGCAGTCATGCTGTTTATTAACATGGCCAATATCGCTTTGGACTTTCTGTTCATTGTGGGTTTTGACTGGAACAGCCGCGGCGCTGCCTTGGCTTCTCTGACCGCAGAATATGCAGGCGCTACTGCAGCCTTACTATTAGTCGCTCTGAAGCTCAAGGGACTCTCCGCCCCTTGGCATTGGCAGCGACTCACCCACTGGCCACACTATCGCTCACTCTTCGCAGTGAATCGGCACCTGTTTGTGCGCACGGCACTACTGGTATTTACCATGACATTTTTCACTGCACAAGGCGCGCGGCAAGGGGATGAGGTTCTTGCAGCCAATGCCATCTTGATGCAATTACTGTTGCTGGTGGCATTTACTCAGGACGGCTTCGCACATGCCGCAGAGACCCTCACGGGCCAAGCCATCGGCTCACATCAGCTGCCCCGCTTTTATAGCATTAGTTTCGCCACCACAGCCTGGGGACTGGCAATCGCCTTGCTCGCCACGCTGGCATACCTTTTCTTTCCCCAAGCAATCATCCACCTGTTTACTGATTTGCCCGCCGTAGCCGCTACCGCCCAGATTTATTGGCCCTGGTTGACTGCCTTGCCTCTGGTCGGCCTGGCCTGTTTTATGGCCGACGGCATTTTTATCGGCAGTGGCAAGACAAGCGCCATGCAAAACAGCATGCTGGTTGCCGTTTTGCTGGTATTCCTACCACTCTGGTATTGGTCACGCTCACTGGGCAACCATGGCTTGTGGCTTGCCTATCTCGGATTTTTAGCTGCTCGGAGTCTGATGATGGCTGGCTTGTTCGCATATTTTTCACGGTACCGCCTGTGGGGCACCAGCAAAGCCTGAATACGCAGGAACTACCCGCTCTTATGACAAGATATTCTTTGCCTTTTTGATTCGCTCAACTAGGTTTTGATTATGGATACTGTCAACATACGCCAAGCTATAGCCACGGCCAAAGCGCACGAGCAGTCAACGGGCCAGCTCGCATATCTAATGAAAGTTCGCGCCAATCGCCTGCATCAAGCCATCCAGTTGCCACCACAGAATATCGTGCCCGCCCTGCTGAACTTTATTATTCATTACATTGACCAGGTGCCGGAATTTATCGATGCCGTGGACACTATTGCCAATGAATGCAACATTGCTGACTACACCGAACCCGTCATGAGCGTAGCAAAGGAGTTTTTTGTTCAGCCCCCGGAGCTGATTGACGGACACAATGGCTTGAACGCCTTGATGGACGAATCTTACTTAGCACACCGCCTTATCGAAGAGGTCAATGACAGATTCATGTCCCGCTACAATATGCCCCTGGTTCCCATAGACATGACGCGCTCCAACCTCATCATTCACCACCTGATCGGCGAACCTTTTGCCAACCAGCTTGATCACGCCGTACACCTTATTGCGGACAATCTGCAAGGAAAAGAGCTGGTCTTTGTCCCAGCTGCTTGCCGAGAGGACCGGAGTAACCGCTGGGCCAGCGACCTGCAACGCTGGCCATGCCTGGTAGACAACCTGTCCGTCAACCTGCTGCTAAACAGCCGGACAGCCAGGATCATGATTCACTAATCCAGCACAGTATTTATTTGCCGGGGTCGATCAGCTTCACTGGCTGCACTTCAGCCTGTTTTTCTTCCGCCGTACGATTCACTCTCGTTTCCAGCTCCCGCGGCGTACTTTGCAGGAACATCTGCTCCTTGAAATCACAGCTGACGCAGGCGCGGTAATCTTTGCCGTCCTCAGTGAAGACCACAATTTTGTCCATTTGATTGCAACGAGGACACACGGCACCCGCAATAAAACGCCTTTCTTTATTGAACATAGGTTATAGAGCCTACCTTGCTATTTACTTTAAGATTTATAGGATCGCGGGCAAGTTAATACAGATATTTAAGGCCGACCCCGGGAGCGTTATTATAAACACCAACTATCAGTTACATTGCGAGAATCACCATGACGGATAACATTCGGGCACACAAAGGCATCACACCCACTTTGGGACAACGCGTTTACATTGATCCGGCTGCCACCGTGATCGGCGATGTCAGCCTGGGAGATGACGTCTCGGTCTGGCCCGGAGCGGTGATTCGCGGAGACATGCATCGTATTACCGTCGGCAACCGTTCCAACATCCAGGACACGGCTATGCTACATATCACCCATGCCAGCAATTTCAACCCGGACGGATGGCCACTCACCATCGGCGATGATGTGATTGTGGGTCACGGAGCCATTCTGCACGGCTGCACGCTAGGCAACCGTATTCTGGTGGGCAATGGCGCAATTGTGAACGATGGTGCCACAGTTGAAGATGAAGTCATTATCGGTGCCGGCACGGTGGTGCCTCCTGGCAAGCGCCTCGAAAGTGGCAACCTCTACGTGGGCAATCCCTGCCGCCTGCTACGGCCGGTAAGCGACAAGGAAAAAGCCTTTTTCACCTACTCACCTGGTAACTATGTAAAGCTCAAAGATCAGTACCTGGCAGAGCAATCTGGTGACTGGCGCAACGCTGCCGAGTAACCCACATTTCCCACTGACAACAGGTTGAGTAGCGTTCAGGTCAACCTGTTGTCAACGACTGACGCAACGAAGCAATTACCGGCGCTGTTTGCGGGCTGACGCCGCGCCACAGCTTAAATGATTCCGCCGCCTGCTCCACCAACATACCCAGACCATCGGACGCTGCTCGGGCACCGTGTTGCCGCGCCCAATTGATAAATGGGGTTAGGGCCGCCCCATACATCAGGTCGTAACAGTGGCCATCAGCAGTCAGCAGGTCACTCGGCAGGGGGGGCAACTCACCCGAGAGACTGGCACTGGTACCATTGATCACCAAATCAAACTGCTGCCCCTCCAACATATCGAAACCGCATCCGAGTAGATAACCCATCTCGGCAAAACCTTTGGCGAGTTGCAGTGCTTTATCGATAGTCCGGTTGGCAATCACCACATGCTGGGGCAGCTGTTCCAGCAAGGGCTCGAGCACGCCACGTACCGCACCACCCGCACCGAGCACCAGCACTTTTTTACTACGAATCTCCCAACCCAGGTTGTTGAGAATATCCCGAACCATGCCAACACCGTCAGTGTTATCCCCCAAAATAGTCCCGTCTTCCTGTAGGGCCAGAGTGTTCACCGCGCCAGCATGGCGGGCACGGGGGCTGAGTCGAGCGGCATAACTATAGGCATCCTGCTTAAACGGCACAGTAACATTCAAACCCTTGCCGCCAGCGGCGAAAAAGGCATCAGCCGCTTCAGCAAACCCGCCCAGCGCCACCTGCTGCTTGTGGTAGGACAAGTCCTGTCCGGTCTGGGATGCGAAGGCGGCATGAATAACGGGTGATTTACTATGTTCCACAGGGTTGCCAAAAACGGCATATTGATCAGTCATATTATCTATTCCTTTCAAACCCAGTCACGGGGCTGCAGGTAAACCTGATACAGCTCCGCTTCGGCGGTGCCGGGTTCTGGATGCCAGTCGTACTCCCAGCGCACCAGCGGCGGCAGGGACATCAAGATGGATTCAGTTCGACCGCCTGTTTGCAGGCCAAACAGTGTGCCCCGATCATAAACCAGGTTGAATTCCACATAGCGGCCACGGCGATACAGCTGAAATTGGCGTTCCCTCTCGCCCCAAGGCACCTCCTTGCGGCGCTGGATAATGGGCAGGTAAGCCTCCAGGTAGCTATCACCCACTGAACGCATTAACGCAAAACTCTGCTCGAAATCTGGTTGGTTGTAATCATCAAAAAACAGGCCGCCCACACCGCGCGGTTCATTGCGGTGTTTCAGGAAAAAATAATCATCGCACCATTTTTTAAAGTGGGGATAAATTGCTTCTCCAAACGGTTCGCAGGCTGCTTTGGCCGTCTGATGCCAATGGTGACAGTCTTCCTCATTGCCATAATAAGGGGTGAGGTCATAACCCCCGCCAAACCACCAGACGGGTGCCTCACCTTCTTTTTCGGCGATAAAGAAACGTACATTCGCATGGGATGTCGGCACATAGGGATTTTCCGGGTGCATGACCAGGGACATGCCCATGGCCTCAAAAGAGCGGCCAGCCAACTCGGGACGTGCGGCGGTGGCAGAAGGGGGTAGCTGTGTGCCGTGAACATGGGAAAAATTAACCCCGCCCTTTTCAAACACTGACCCATTGGTCATCACCCGACTGCGACCACCTCCCCCTTCCTCGCGGATCCAGCTATCTTCCGCAAAGGTACTACCTCCGTCCTCTGCCTGAAGCCCGGCACAGATGCAATCCTGCAAATCCAGTAAATAGTTTTTAACGGCAATTTTATCGGTCATGGGCGTTCACCTGATACAGCACTAGTAGAAGTGCGCAAGTTTGCGGTGGTGATCCAACATTGACAACCTGCTCGACAAGAAAGAACGCAGCCTCAGGCTGAGCGCACTTGTTCTCCGGTGAGAAGATTTTTGATCGGGGTAGGCTTTTGCAGACCACCCAATGAACCCGGCACCACAACATCAATCAACTTGTGAAAATACAGCTCAATTTTAAGTCTGGAACTGGCCGGTGGGCGGCCGTGTGGGTTAGCCGAGGTGGAGACGAGCGGCCCACCGAAAGCCCTGCTCAATGCTGCGGCCACAGGATGATCCGTCACCCGCAGCGCCAGTGTATCTCTGCCACCACTGATCCAGCAGGGCGCATTGCCATTATTGGGTACCAGCCAGGTCTGCGGCCCTGGCCAGCTATCCTGCAATACTTGACGGTGCTTGGCAGGCAAGCCCACCAGAAAGGGTTCAAACTGTTCAATGGATGCGGCAACCATAATCAACCCCATATCCCGACGGCGGCCCTTTATCGCCAGCACGCGGTTTACGGCATGCTGGTTAAAAGGATCACAACCCAATCCCCATACCGCTTCCGTAGGATAGGCAATGACACCACCTTCTCGCAGGGCAACAATGGCCTTGGCTATATGCAAAGATGGCAGGGGTGGAATACTCACCAGCTGATTAGCCTTTACTCAGCTTTTCCTGTAACGCTGCATCCTTGTCGAGGATAGCCTGGGCATTAGCTTGGCGCTCTTCGATCAGCTTGCGATGCAACTCGCTATCGCTAACACCAATAATCTGAGCCGCCAGATAAGCGGCATTCTTAGCACCAGCCTTACCGATGGCCACAGTCGCGACCGGGATGCCTCCTGGCATCTGCACCGTAGAAAGCAGCGCATCCAGTCCATCCAGAGAGGAATTGATCGGCACACCGATCACTGGCTTCAAGGTGTTGGCCGAAACCGCACCCGCCAGATGAGCCGCCATACCTGCGGCACAGATGAATGCAGCACAGCCACGCTGGTCAGCATCCCTCACGTAACCGTGGGTAGCCTCCGGAGTACGGTGTGCTGAAAGCACCTTTACTTCAAAAGGCACAGCGAACTTTTTCAGAATCTCAAAACTGGCTTCCATGATCGGCAGGTCTGAATCAGAGCCCATGAGAATGGCAACAAAGGGTTTGCTCATTTTTTTACTCCCCCACTAAAAAACGCCGCAGGCTACCGGAACAACCAAGCTTTCGCAATAGTGTTACCAAATATAAGGGATTGGTTTTGTTGCTAAAATCTATTTATCAGTCATTTTCAGGTGCGCGTTACCCTGAACCCAATCGTTGGAAGCAGCCATTAATGGCAACCACTTTTCCATCCAGCTCTAACATCATCAACATACGCGTCACATCCTTGGCCGGCAAGCCAGTTCTTCCTACCAATGTATCCACATCCACCAAATCAAAACCCAATGCATCCAATAAGAGCCCCTCATCACCCTCGGCATCTGCTACCTCAATCCCACTTTCTTCTGCCAGATAGGACAACATGCCTCCCAGCTGCTCAATGATATCTGCCGCCGACTCAACCAGTGTTGCACCCTGTTTGAGCAACTGGTGAACGCCTTTGCTCAAGGGATTATGTATAGAACCCGGTATTGCGAAGACCTCGCGCCCCTGTTCCAGAGCATAGCGAGCCGTGATCAGCGATCCGCTCTTCAGCGCGGCCTCCACCACCAGCACACCCAGACTGAGGCCGCTGATGAGGCGATTACGGCGGGGAAAGTGGGGCGGCAACGGCGCAGTGCCAGGCACAAATTCACTGACAATGGCGCCGCCCTTATCCAGAATGGTTTGGTACAACGACTGATGCTGCCTGGGGTAGATCACGTCAATCCCGGTTCCGAGCACAGCCACCGTTTTACCCGACTGTAAAGCTCCCCGATGTGCGGCGCCATCTATACCCAGAGCCAAACCACTGGTGACGACAAACCCACTGGCCGCCAATGCACGTCCAAATAGTTCTGCGGTCTGAAGACCTTGAGGACTGGCGCGGCGACTGCCTACCATAGCCAGTTGCGGCAAAGACAATACGCTCGTATCACCGCGCACAAACAGCAATGGAGGGGCTCCCGCCGCCTCTTTTAATAACGCTGGATAGTCTTTATCTACGGTGGTTAGGCAATGAACTTGACGATCCAGACACCATTGGAGTAGCTCATCGGTACGTGCCTCCAATGCCTTACGCTGACTGGACAGCCCTTTTAATTGCAGCACCGTTTTGGGTGTCAGGCCTTCGCAGGAAAGGCGTTGCGGCTGTGCCACCACCGCGGCCAGGGAATCACACTTATGCTGAAGCTCACTGATAATGGAGGGACTAATACCCTGTGCCAGTGACAACAAGACCACTGCTCTGGATTCTTCATCCACGTTGTTCTCTCCTTGAACACTTGCCATCCTGGCAATTTTACTCAAAAAAAACGCCGACAATTGTCGGCGTTCTCGATCCCCCTATTTGTTAGGGGTTTTTAACCAGATCATTTACCGCCAGTGGACGCTCTGCATTGAGCACCAGACCATAACTCATCTTTTCAAAGGTGCGGAAAACCATCACCAACCCGGCCCGCTCACTGGGAAGCGTAATTTTTTCCTTGGCAATACGATCCTTCACCGTTTCACCACGCTTGAAGATGGCCAATACATTGCCCACCTTTAACCCTTCTCGTTCACCACGGTTGATCGCAACCACGTCCAAGTGACCTACCTGCGTGATACCGCCCTCAACCGCCATGATGACGCCCTCTATTTCTCCATCCGGGCCGCTGGGGTAGAAATTGGATTCCAGACGACGCTCCTCATGGGGCAGCAGCCGTTCACCGATGCGCACTTCTTCCACCACACGAGTGGCCATAAGCGTCGCAATATCACCATCAACCGTTTTGACTTTTGCTGAACCAATATCCTGGGCACGAATACCCAGCATCTCATCCGTTTCAGGGTCTACATAAGGCTCGCCAATCCGGTAGAGTCCATAGGCGGGCGTTTCATCAAACTCACCACGAGCATAGAAGCTGTCGTTGAGGCCGGTGAGGATGCGCTTCTCATGTCCCGCCACCACATAAGGTGCCGCGTCGGCTTCCTCCTGGGTCACCACGCGGTTGCGGGTCAGGAAATTATTAACGATGTCGAGTGGCAGTGTCGGAATCGCTTCGGCATGCGGCAATACCTTCACCCCGGGAGACAACTTGACATCCCGACCTCGTTGCAGCATTAACCGTGGGCGACCATCAATGTAGACCAGGGAGATAACATCGCCCGGATATATAAGGTGGGGATTACGAATCTGTGGGTTGACGTACCAGATTTCAGGCCACAGCCACGGGTCGCGGAGAAACAGATCTGAAATATCCCAGAGGGTGTCACCTTTCTTGACAGTGTATTTGTCGGGCACATTGTCATTAAAGGGGGCGTCTGCAGCTATCGCTGCCATCGCGATAACGCATGCGGCTATCACTCCCAACAATGTTTTTTTCATCTTCTGGCCGTCCTGTGTGCTATATCCCGATTGTGTGTATACTTCCCACCCGGCGGTATTCCATGAAAAATACCATACCATTGGCCCTATGTTAGCAGTGGTTTACGCCTGATTGCTAGAAACCCGTCACAAACAAATGGCAATACTCAACATACTCGAATTCCCCGATGCACGCCTCCGTACGGTAGCGAAACCCGTTGCCAATATTGACGAGAGTATTCGCACTCTGGTGGATAACATGCTTGAGACCATGTACAGCGCTCAAGGCATTGGGCTAGCTGCCACCCAGGTTAATGTGCACCAGCGGGTGGTGGTAATGGATTTATCTGAAACTGGCGACCAGCCGATGGTGCTGATCAACCCAGAAGTGAAGATTCTCGACGACCAGACTTGCCCCCATCAGGAAGGCTGCCTATCCGTTCCCGGCTTTTATGAAACGATCCAACGTCCGGAACATATTCACCTTACAGCTCTTGATCGTGACGGCAACCGTTTTGAACTGCTACCAGACGGCCTCCTTGCTGTGTGTATCCAGCATGAGATCGATCATCTCGATGGCAAATTGTTCGTGGATTACCTGTCGACCATAAAACGGCAGCGAATCCGCACAAAACTCGAAAAACTTAACCGCCACCCAGACTAGGCTCGCCTACAGAGCTGAGGATAATTTAACTTGCGCGTCGTTTTTGCAGGCACCCCTGAATTTGCCGCACGGCACCTTCAAGCTTTGCTGGATACCCCCTCTCTCCAAGTGGTGGCCGTTTACACTCAGCCGGATCGGCCTGCGGGTCGTGGTAAAAAGCTCACCGCCAGCCCTGTAAAACGGCTGGCCGAACAACACCAGCTTCCCGTCTATCAACCTCTGAGCCTAAAAGCAGATGAAGAACATGCCCGCCTAGCCGACCTCCAGGCGGATATCATGATAGTGGTAGCCTATGGACTACTCCTACCAAAAGAGGTGCTGGCAATTCCAACATTAGGGTGCTTTAACGTGCACGCCTCTCTGCTGCCACGCTGGCGTGGCGCGGCGCCGATTCAGCGCGCTATTGAAGCAGGTGATGCCGAAACGGGCGTGACGATCATGCAAATGGACGTGGGACTGGATACCGGCGACATGCTGCTTAAGGCCCACTGCACCATCGAATCAGATGACACTGCGGCTACGCTACATGACAAACTGGCGAAAATAGGTCCACCTGCACTGTTAATGTGCCTAGAGGAACTCGCCCGCGGCACAGCCGTAGGGGAAAAACAGGACGATCAACTAAGTAATTACGCTCCCAAAATCTCCAAGGAGGAGGCACTGTTGGACTGGTCACAGCCTGCAACCAAAATTGACCTGCAAATTCGCGCCCTCAACCCGTTTCCTGTGTGTTACACCACGCTTGCTGACGAACGTTTACGCATTTGGCGCGCCACCCCCATGCCTGACTCCGCCAGCCATGCCAAACCCGGCACCATCTGCCAGGCAGATCGCAACGGCATACTGGTGCAAACAGGGTCTGGGCAATTGCTAATTAACGAACTGCAATTACCAGGCAAGAAACAGCTCAGTGCCGCCGATGTCCTCAATGCCCACGCCGAACTGCTGGCGCCCGGCACGGTACTTGGCTCATGAACGTCCGGGTTGCCGCGGCACAGATCATTGCCGCCATCTTGCAGGATGAAGGCTCCCTGAGCAGTTTACTGCCAGTGTATTTGAGCAAAGTGGATGAACGCGACCGCGGCTTGCTGCAACAGCTCTGTTACGGCACCCTGCGGTTTTATCCACGGCTGAATGCCTACCTCAAACTGCTGCTGGCCAAGCCTTTCAAAGCAAAAGATCTGGATATTGAAGCCATCCTGGCCTGCTCTCTTTACCAGTTGCTAGAGACGCGTGTACCGCCTCATGCAGCTGTCAACGAAGCGGTAGCCACCACTATTGCCCTGAAAAAAAGCTGGGCCAAAGGTTTGGTCAACGCCGTACTGCGTCGTTTTCTCCGGGAGCAAAATGCTCTCTCCGAAAAACTGGCTAGAAATGACGTATTCCGTACCGCGCATCCCGCTTGGCTGCTTGCCCTTCTGGAAAAGGCATACCGCGATCAACTGGACAATATTATTGCGGCTAACAACCAGCAACCGCCCATGGTTCTACGGGTGAATCGTCGGCATATCAGTCGCGACGATTATTGTGCACGACTTGTATCAGTTGGCATCATCGCCCACCCGACCCCCTTCAGCCCCGATGGTCTACTATTGGAACAGCCCTGTGATGTGCTGGCATTGCCCGGTTTCAGTGAGGGCGATGTCAGCGTGCAGGACGAGGCCGCACAACTGGCAGCGCCCCTTCTCAATGCCACTCCCGGCCAGCGTATTCTCGATGCCTGCTGCGCTCCCGGAGGAAAAACTGGACACCTGCTGGAATTGCTTGATGGCTGCGGCGATGTGCTAGCCCTTGATATGGCTCCACAACGACTGCAACGAGTGGAAGAAAACCTCGAGCGACTAGGGTTGCAGGCAGAATTAATTGCCGCGGATGCCCAAGCAACTGCCGATTGGTGGGATGGTCGTCCCTTCGACCGCATCCTGCTGGATGCTCCCTGTTCAGCCAGCGGCGTCATCCGCCGTCACCCGGATGTTAAATTACTGCGCAAGCCTGCGGATATTGCTAAGCTTGCTTCATTGCAGCTGGCGCTGCTTCAAGCCCTCTGGCCGCTGCTGGCAGATGATGGAATGTTGCTGTATGCCACCTGCTCGGTTCTGCCCCAGGAAAACGACCAGGTCATTGAAAACTTTGTGCGCGCCACGCCCGATGTGACCGTGGAAGCTGTCCCGACCAGTGCAGGCATGGCGACCTCAATGGGACGCCAGCTACTGCCCCAACTTCAGGGCCACGATGGCTTTTACTTCGCCCTGTTGAAAAAAGCAGCTACTGCTTAATTAATGATCACTCTCAACTGTGAGTGTCAGGTGGTTTAACCAACAGAACAGAACTGTCTGCTATGAAAATCATAATTATCGGTGCCGGACAAGTGGGCGGCACACTGGCAGAACACCTCGCCGGAGAAGCCAACGATATATCTGTCATCGATCTCGATGATCGACGCCTGAGAGAGCTTCAGGATCGCCTAGACATTCGCACCGTACAGGGGATGGGCTCCCACCCGGATGTGCTGGTGCGTGCAGGCATTGAGGATGCCGACATGTTGGTGGCAGTCACCAACAGTGACGAAATCAATATGGCCGCCTGCCAGGTGGCCTATACCCTGTTCCGTACCCCCACCAAAATCGCCCGCATTCGCAGCCGAGCCTACACCGCAGGCAACATGGCGGAACGCCTGTTCAATGAGACCAACTTCCCGGTGGACTTTCTGATTACCCCGGAGCAGGTGGTCACCGATTATATCTACCGACTGGTGGAACAACCCGGCGCCTTGCAGGTACTGGACTTTGCCAATGGCCTGGCGCAACTGGTGGCGGTGCGCGCCATCAAGGGTGGCCCCTTGGTGGGCAGAGAAATACGTTTTCTGAAACAGCACATGCCCAATGTAGATGCACGAGTTGCTGCTATTTTCCGCCGCGACCGCCCCATTTTTCCGGAGGGCAATACCGTCATTGAAGAAGACGATGAAGTGTTTTTCATCGCCGCCAAGAAAAATATCCGCAAAGTGATGGGCGAACTGCGCCATCTGGAAAAACCCTATCACCGGCTGGTGATCGCCGGTGGCGGCAACATTGGCTACCGCCTAGCCCATGCCCTGGAAGGGCGTTACAACATCAAGATCATCGAGCACAACCTGGAGCGCTGTCAGTACATCTCCGAACATCTCAACAAAACTGTGGTGTTGAACGGTTCCGCCACGGACCAGGACCTGCTGCAGGAAGAGAACATCGAAAAGACCGATGTGTTTCTAGCGCTCACCAACGATGACGAGGTCAACATCATGGCTTCACTGCTGGCCAAGCGTCTGGGGGCAGGCAAGGTGATGACGCTGATTAACAACCCGGTCTACGCGGACTTGGTGCAGGGCGGAGAAATCGATATCGCCATTTCGCCCCAACAGGCCACCACCAGCACACTGCTAAGCCATGTCAGGCGTGGCGACACTGTGAGCGCTCACTCTCTACGCCGAGGCGCAGCGGAAGCCATGGAGATTATTGTTCATGGCGACAGCAAAACCTCCAAGGTGGTCAATCGCGCCATTGAGGAGATCAAATCACCGCCCGGCGTCACACTGGCAGCATTGGTGCGCGGCGAAGAGGTGTTGATTGCTCACCACGACACGGTGGTCGAGAATAATGATCACGCCATTGTGTTCGTGGTAGACAAACGCCGCACCCGGGAAGTAGAAAAACTGTTTTCCGTCGGCTTTACTTTTTTCTGATCTGGCACAGGCTTATTGCCAATGCATTACCCCGTTATTTTAAAAGTGCTTGGACTACTGTTGATGGTCTTCAGCCTGACGCTATTGACCCCCGTCCTTGTTGCCAGCCTTTATCAAGAAAACACCCATGAAGCCTTTTTCTTCTCGTTTGCCATTACCTTTTCCATTGGCATGCTCATGTGGCTGCCATACAGCAGAGAAAAGGGCGAGCTGCGCACCAGGGATGGCTTCTTCATCACCGTCATGTTCTGGGTTGAGCTGGGGCTGGTCGGTGCCATTCCCTTCGTTCTCACGGATGCCGTGCACCTGTCATTTACCGATGCGGTTTTTGAATCGATCTCCGGCCTCACCACCACCGGTGCCACAGTTATTACCGGTTTAGATGACCTACCCAAGTCGCTGCTTTATTACCGCCAGCAACTTCAGTGGCTGGGGGGAATCGGTATTGTCGTTATCGCCGTCGCCATCATGCCCATGCTCGGTGTTGGCGGCATGCAGCTGTACCGGGCCGAAACCCCCGGCCCCATCAAAGACAATAAGTTAACCCCGAGAATCACGGAGACAGCTAAGGCGCTCTTTTTTATATATGTCGCTCTCACAGCGGCCTGCATGCTGGCCTATTGGTTTGCGGGAATGAGTGCTTTTGATGCCTTGGCCCACAGTTTTTCTACCGTGGCCATCGGGGGGTTCTCAACCCACGACAGCAGCATGGGATTTTTTTACGACAACAAGGCCATTATCAGCATCTGTACGTTCTTTATGGTCGCCTCCGGACTCAACTTTGGGCTGCATTACTACGGGTGGGTGAGAAAGTCCCTGTCCCAATACTGGCGCAACCCCGAAGCTAGAATGTACCTGCTCATGTTATTGGCCGGCTGCTTGGTAGTCTCACCCTATCTGTTCTTTACAAACACATATCAAGAAACAGATTCGTTCTTTCACGGTATATTCCAGCTGGTGTCCATCATGACAACAACTGGATTTGCTACCACCAATTTCAGCAGCTGGCCTACCTTCCTCCCTTTTCTACTCCTTTTCTTATCATTTTTTGGCGCCTGTGCCGGCTCCACCGGTGGAGGCATCAAAGTGGGTCGCATGCTGATCCTGGCCAAGCAGGGATTTCGCGAAATTCACCGCCTGATTCACCCCAGTGGGGTATTCCATATCAAGGTTCGAAACCGCAATGTACCCGAACGAATTGCAGATGCGATTTGGGCATTTTTTGGTGCCTATTTGGCCGTCTACTATTTAATGGTGCTACTGCTGTTGGCCTCAGGGCTGGATTACGTCACAGCATGGTCGGCAACTGCCGCCGCTCTCAACAACCTCGGCCCGGGGCTCGGCGACGTTGCCCTTCACTACGGGGACATCAATAATTTTTCAAAATGGATTCTCTGTTTCGGCATGTTGCTAGGGCGTCTTGAAATTTTCACGCTACTGGTTCTGCTTAACCCCATGTTCTGGCGACGTTGAAGACGGACAGCAAAATGGGGACCCAACGATGTTGCGCCGAACCATTCGCCAATCCCCTTCCATGCGTTGAAAATGGTTACTGTCACAAATGCTGATAGGTTTTTCTCTACTATGTCATTAACCGACAACCTCGAAACCATGCTTGCCCAGGGAAAGGATTCGGCAATGCTCCGCTTCGGCCTGGGGAGTGCGTATTTCAATGAAAAGCGTTATGAACAGGCTATCCCACACTTGCAACAATGCCTGGCACTTGATCCCAGCTATTCAGCCGCCTATAAATTACTCGGCCGAGCCCTGATGAAGCAGGGCCAAGTTGCCCAGGCCCAGCAGATTTTTACCACTGGACTCGAGAAAGCCATCCTGGCCGGTGACAAGCAGACTGAACGAGAGATCTCCGTCTTTTTGAGAAAACTGCCCCAAGGCTGATGACTGTCCATTGCTGGATTCAATTGAGGACATAGAATGCCGATGCTAATTGGCTGGCGTGAATGGCTGGCTCTACCCAACCTGGGTATTGCCCGAATCAAGGCCAAGGTAGATACTGGCGCCCGCACCTCTTGCCTGCATGCCCATCATCTGGAGCGCTTCACGGAACAGGGGACACCTTGGGTAAGAATCTGGGTCCACCCCCTGCAGAAAACCACACAGAGTATCTGTTGTGCGGCACCCATCGTAGATGAACGAGTTGTCACCGATTCTGGTGGCCACCAGGAGCGACGCCTTGTCATTCAGACCCCTGTATCCATCGGGGGGGAATCCTGGCCCATAGAAATGACCCTGACTAACAGGGATACCATGAAATTCAGGATGTTGTTGGGTCGCACGGCAATTGCTGGTCGTTGTGCTGTCGATCCGGGCAAATCCTTTATATACGGAAAACTTAGATGAGAATTGCCCTCCTGTCGCGCAATCCGGATCTGTACTCTACCCGTCGGCTCAAGGAAGCCGCCCTGGAGAGAGGCCACGAGGTCAGGATCATTGATGTGCTGAGATGCTATATGGACATCAACATCCAGAACCCCAGCATCCACGTCAAAGGGGTTGAACTGCCGCCCTTCGATGTCGTGATTCCACGTATTGGCGCTTCGGTGACAACCTACGGAACTGCTGTGTTGAGGCAGTTTGAAATGATGGGCGTCTACCCGCTAAACGAATCCGTTGCGATCACCCGCTCCCGGGATAAGCTCCGCTCCCTGCAATTACTTTCGCGCAAAGGCATCGGTCTGCCTGTAACCGGTTATGCCAACAAGCCCAGCGACATTCCCGACCTGATCGATATGGTGGGGGGGCCACCACTGGTAGTTAAACTGCTGGAGGGAACCCAGGGCATAGGAGTGGTATTGGCTGAAACCCGCAAAGCAGCAGAGAGTGTCATTGAAGCTTTTATGGGCCTCAAAGCCGACATTATGGTACAAGAATACATTGGTGAGTCCGGCGGCGCAGACATCCGTTGTTTCGTGATCGGTGACAAGGTGGTCGCCGCCATGCAACGGCAGGCAGCGCCAGGGGAATTTCGTTCGAACCTGCACCGCGGTGGTACGGCATCGCTAGTGCGGCTGTCACCCGCTGAGCGGGCCACCGCTCTCCGAGCAGCTAAAACCATGGGGCTGAACGTAGCCGGGGTGGATATTCTTCGCTCTAACCACGGACCGCTGGTGATGGAGGTAAACTCATCGCCAGGACTAGAGGGCATTGAAGCCGCCACCGGCAAGGATGTGGCCGGCGCTATCATCGGCTTCATGGAGAAAAATGCCCGTCAATCCAGAACACAAACTCGCGGCAGAGGATAACAATATGAGCAGGGAACCCTTCAAACTGGCCGGCACATCGGTCAACCCTGGGGAAACCCGACTCATCTCTATTCCCGCCGCCAGGCTTTATACAGACACCCCGGTAGACTTACCCGTTGAGATCATTCACAGCCGCCGCCCTGGGCCAGTATTGTTGGTGTGCGCTGCCATCCATGGGGATGAAATCAATGGTATAGAAATCTGCCGCCGTATTGTTGGCAAACGCTTACTTCAACGACTGAAAGGCACATTACTAATTGTCCCCATCGTGAATATGTTCGGGTTTTTGCAGCAATCACGCTACCTCCCCGACCGGCGCGATCTCAATCGCTGTTTTCCCGGCTCACCCCGCGGCCCGTTAGGTAACCGGTTAGCACATCTCATACACACCGAACTGCTCAATCAGTGTACCCACGTCATCGACCTCCACACCGGCGCCATTCACCGCAAGAACCTGCCTCAGGTGCGCGGCGATCTGGATGACCCGGTGGCCCTGGGCATGGCCGAAGCGTTTGGCACACCGGTAATTATGGATGCCAAGGTGCGTGATGGATCATTGCGTGCCGCGGCCAGCGAATTGGGTATTCCCGCCATTCTCTACGAGGCAGGTGAAGCACTTCGTTTTGACGAATCGTCCATACGTGCAGGGTTGCGGGGTATTCTCGCGGTAATGCGCCATCTCGGCATGCTGGCCCCGTCCAAGTCAAACAATACCCCACGCAAGTTGGTACCCGTCAAAGCCAGTCGCAGTTACTGGCTGCGTGCTGAACGAGACGGCATCGTCATCACCAAAATCAAATTGGGCCAACGCGTAAAGGAAGGGCAGTTGCTTGCTAACCTGGCCTCTCCCTTTGGGGGTCCTGAAAAACCACTTAAATCCCGCAGCGACGGCATCGTTATCGCTGCCTCACAAATCCCGCTGGTCAATGAAGGGGAGGCGCTCTTCCATATCGCCGAGTTCAGCACCCTGCGTAAGGCCTCAGACAGTGTCGAGGCCTTTCAGGAGCACTTTGAGAATGAGACGGAACAAGAAAACTTCAAGGAACCCCTCTGACCGCAGCACCTTATTCAGAAGGCTCTATTTCAGTTCCCTTGCCCGATAATAGGCTTCTTCCGAAATCTTGTGATACTGCATTGCCTGTAGCTTGAATGCGTTTTGCGAGTCATAGACTTTCTTGAATTGAGAATCGCTGGCAGCCAGCTCCTCAAGTACCTGATCCGTTACCCGGTTCAACTCAGCCAGTACTTCATCCGGTAGCTGGCGCAACTCCACACCATGGGTATTAACCAGCTCATTAAGGGCGGCGTTGTTGCGAGCGGTGTAATCGTCCAGCATATCCTGGTTCACTGCTCGCGCAGCCCCTTCCACGATGGCCTGTAAATCTGCAGGCAAGGATTCATAAGCCTGCTTATTGACGATCAGTTCCAGGGTCGGACCCGGCTCGTGCCAACCGGGATAGTAATAATATTTGGCCACTTGGTGGAAGCCGAAGGCCAGGTCATTGTACGGGCCAACCCATTCGGTGGCATCAATCACACCCGTCTGCATAGAGGTGTACAGCTCACCTCCCGGAATGTTCACCGCCTCAACACCGACCCGGCTCATCACTTCTCCGCCGAGTCCTGGAATACGCATTTTCAGGCCCTTCAGGTCAGCCAGCGAGTTGATTTCACGATTGAACCAACCCGCCATCTGCACCCCGGTATTCCCAGCAGCCAGGGGTACCAGGTTGAAAGGCTCATACAGTTCTTGCCATAGCGCCATGCCGCCGCCGTAATGTAGCCAGGAATTCATTTCCTGGGCATTGAGGCCGAAAGGTATGGTGGTAAAAAGTGCCGAGGTCGGGGTTTTTCCTTTCCAGTAATAGCCTGCACTGTGCCCCATTTCAGCCGTTCCCTGTGAAACAGCATCGAAGACTTCCAGCGCCGGCACTAGCTGACCCGCTCCGAAGACCTTGACCTGCAAGCGCCCACCGCTCATCTTCTCAGCCATCACCGCGAAGTTTTCCGCCGCCATCCCGAGGCCGGGGAAATTTTTCGGCCACGTAGTCACCATCTTCCACTTGTAGACTTTCTCGGGCGCGGCCTGTTCGGCCGTGGCAGTGGAAACGTCACTGCCCCCGCCACATCCGGCTAGCAATAGACCTGTCAGCGCGATTATCAGTATGTTTGTTTTCATGTTATTTCCCTTGACCATCAACACAGCGGCGTCAGTTTGGCATAGGAGAGCACCAGCCACTTGCTGCCCTCTCGATCGAAATTCACCTGCACTCGTGCATGGGCGCCATTGCCTTCGAAGTTTAACACCACGCCCTCACCAAAGATGTGGTGTGACACCCGCTGCCCCAGTGTCAGGCCGGTATCCTCTCCACTATCACTCAGCCTGATACCCGGTTTTTGTGCATAGCTGGTGGGTCGCTGGATCTGCGTCCGCAGCCGCACTTCTTCAACCAGTGCTGCGGGAATATCCCTCACAAAACGGGACACCGAGTTATAACTCTCGGAACCATACTGCTGGCGGGATTCGGCAAAGGTCAGGTAGAGTTTCTGCATGGCTCGGGTGATGCCCACGTAAGCCAGCCGCCGCTCCTCCTCCAACCGCCCCGGCTCTTCTGCCGACATACGGTGAGGAAACAGGTTTTCCTCCATACCAGCCAAAATAACCAGTGGAAATTCGAGCCCCTTGGCGGAGTGCAGCGTCATCAATTGCACCGCATCCTCTCCGACATCAGCTTGTCGATCACCGGCATCGAGCGTGGCCTGGTCGAGGAATTGGGGTAGGGGAGGCAGGGTTTTGTCCTCTGGCTCGTAGGCACGGCAAGCCGTTACCAGCTCCTGGAGATTTTCTACTCGCGATTCGCCGCGCTCACCTTTTTCGCGGCGATGAAAATCGATCAGGCCGCTCACCTCTATAACGTGGTCAACCAGTTCATGCAGAGGCAGACCTTCCGCCTGCTGATCCAGTTGGTCAATCGTAGCTAAAAATCCCGCTACAGCATTGTTGGCCCGTCCGGAAAGCAGGCCGCAGTCCAGGGCTTTTTGTGATGCACGCCAGAGCGACATGCCCTCATCCCTGGCCAGCTCACGCAGTCCCTGTACGGTTTTATCACCAATGCCGCGAGTTGGGGTATTAACGACGCGCTCGAAAGCCGCATCGTCATTGCGACTCACCAGCATACGCAGGTAGGCGAGGGCGTTGCGAATCTCCTGTCGCTCATAAAATTTTTGACCGCCATAAATACGGTAGGCAATACCGGCCCTCAGCAGCGCCTCTTCAAGGACTCGGGACTGGGCGTTGGAACGGTACAGTACCGCCGACTCTTCCCGCAGGTTGCCCTGGGCAGACCATTCGCGCAAACGCTCAGCGATAAAGCGCGCTTCATCGTGTTCGTTGAAGGCGGCATAAAGCGAAATGGGTTCGCCTTCAGCGCCCTCGGTCCAGAGATTCTTGCCCAAACGATCTGCGTTGCGGGCAATTACTGCATTAGCAGCTTCGAGAATATTTTTGCTAGAGCGGTAATTCTGTTCCAGTCGCACGGTATGCGCATCAGGGTAGTCTCTCGAAAAATTGAGAATATTCTCTACCTTAGCGCCACGCCAACCATAGATGGACTGGTCATCATCACCTACGGCTGTAACTGGCAATTGGTCTCCCGCCAACATCCTCAGCCAGGCATACTGGATAGCGTTGGTATCCTGAAATTCGTCTACCAGTACATGACGAAAACGCTGCTGGTAATGTTGTAGCAGCTCCGGCTGGTGCAGCCAGAGTTCATGGGCGCGCAGCAACAGTTCACCGAAATCTACTAGGCCGCCGCGTTCACAAGCCTCTTCGTAGGCGGTGTAAATCTGTTGCATCGTACGCTGATAGGGGTCCTGGGCAGGTTGCAGATGCTTCGCCCGCAACCCCTCATCTTTTTGTGCGTTGATAAATCCTTGAGCCTGACGATAGGGCCAACGACTGTCATCAATCCCAATGCTCTGGTAAACACGCTTGACCAGTCGCAACTGGTCATCACCATCCAAGATTTGAAAATTCTCCGGCAAACCGGCCTGCTTCCAGTGCATCTTCAACAGACGGTGGGCTAACCCGTGGAATGTCCCCACCCACATGCCCTGACCAGAAAAACCCAGCAGTTCTTCGATGCGGCCACGCATTTCACGGGCGGCCTTGTTAGTGAAGGTCACCGCCATCAGGCTATATGGCGACAGCTGTTCCACCTGGATCAGCCAGGCGATACGGTGAACCAGTACGCGGGTCTTGCCGCTGCCGGCACCAGCCAGCACCAGCAGATGCCTGGCCTTACTGGAGACGGCGTCGCGCTGAGCGGAGTTTAAGGGGTCGAGTATTGAGGTTACATCCATGGCCCGGGATTCTACCAGATGCCCAGGCCAGTGGGGTCAATGGGTTCTGGATCAGTCACTACAAGAATTACAATTTTCTGTAAATTATTTACAATAGGCGCTTATTCATACAGGGCTATGCCATGAAACCCGCTGAACTCACTTGGGCCATCAGCAAAAGTCTCCCGGAACTGCGCAAGTCAGAGCGAAAAGTTGCGGAATACATACTGGCCAATCTCACAGACGTGATTCGCATGCGCATTGTCGACCTGGCAGAAAAAGCCGAGGTCAGCGAACCCACGGTAGTGCGCTTCTGCCGCGCCGTGGGCTGTGACGGCTTTCAGGATTTTAAGATGTCACTGGCCCAACAGTTGGCCTCAAGCCCCAGTTACGGGCAAATTGCCGTGACGGACAAGGATTCAGTGGCCGAATACACTTTCAAGGTCTTTGATTCCACCGTGGATACCCTGTTAAAGGTCAGGGATGCACTGGATTTGCGTATGTTGGACCTTGCAGTTAAGGCCATCTGTGCGGCTAACCGGGTGGAATTTTATGGTTTTGGCGCCTCCGCAGCCGTTGCGTTTGATGGCCAGCATAAGTTTTTCCGCCTACAGGTGTCCGCAGCTGCTTACGCGGACCCTCATCTGCAAAATATGTCTGCCACATTCCTGTCGCCAGGCGATGTGGTCATTGCCATTTCACAGTCCGGTCGCACAACCACGCTGATTAAAGCCATGGAGCTGGTCAAGAAACGCGGCGCCATAGTAATTGGCATTGCACCCTCTGGTTCGCCTGTTGCTAGAGCCGCCACTATTCCACTGACCGTAGATGCCAAAGAAGATTTCCAGATTTATACGCCATTGTCCTCACGCATCGCTCATCTGGTGCTGATTGATGTGCTGGCCATCGGTATCGCCCAGCACAAGGGTAGCCAATTGCAGGAGCATCTACTGGAAATGCAACATGGGTTGGAGGAGTTGCGGGCTCCGATGGACGAGTAGCGGTTGGGTTAAGTCGGCTCGCTTTTCCCACAACTGCGATTAGCTGGCACTGCAACATCCATAAATTTTGGATTGGGCAAATCAAGGCTGTTCATCAACTCAATGAATGCCGCTTTGTCGGCCACCTGCAAACGAGGATTAAAACGACGCTCTTCGCCCAAAGTGCTTTTGGTCCAGCCTTTGTAGTCGTGAGCAGGGTAGACCCAGGTATCATCAGGATAACGGTTCAGCAAACATTGCAAACTGTCGTAAAGCTGCGCGGGATCGCCATTCTGAAAGTCGGTGCGTCCAGTGCCACGAATAAACAATGTATCGCCGGTAAAGAGGTAGTCCTGCTCCCGGTCATTGACGTGAATACAGATAGAATCATCTGTATGTCCAGGCGTATAAACGGAAGTGAATACCAACTTACCAAGATGGATTTGTTCGCCATCCGCCAACTTGTGTGAGGCACAATCCATCAGCGCATGCTCATTGACCAGCGTCTCACAGCCGTATTCTGCCCGCAGGGTTCCGAGGGCGGTAACGTGGTCCGCATGTATGTGGCTATCGAGTGCGCAATGCAGTTTCAGGTTTAGCTCCTGTAACAAGCGTCGATAGCAGGGCATACGCTCCAGGACCGGGTCAAGCAACAGCGCATTTCTGCTTTCCTCGTCGGCAACCAAGTACGTGTAGGTTGAGGTTTCCCGATCATAGAGTTGTCTTAATATCACCCTTTACCCCCTAATCAGCGCCTGCAACAAAACACTATTGGCCAATAAAACCATCACCACAGCAAAGGTTTTCTGAAGTGTGGGTCCAGCCATGTAACGTGCCATCCAGGTTCCTGCCAACATACCCAAGATACCACCTACCCCCAAGGGTAATAGTAGCCCGAGAGAGGTTTCGTCGTGATTGATCACAAACAGTCCAAACCCTGAGCCTGCCACCAGTGTAATGACCAACAATGAGGTTGCCACAGCCTGATGAACGCTTATTCCCGTAAGAAAGATCAGTACCGGCACGATCACAAAACCGCCACCTACCCCGAACAACCCAGATAGCACCCCGGCAAGCAAAGCAGCCAATGCCAATTGAACAAAGCACCTGATGCCCGGTTTACCCTGTGTGAATCGGCATATGGGTTGTTTCGGTACCGCACTGAGACGATGGGCCCTCACTACCGCTGTATCTTCGGGCTGATAGGTTGCCTGACGCCACAATCTCACGGCCACATAGAGCACCAGCAGGGCAAAAAGACCCAATAACAGCGTTTCCGGCAGCAAGCGGTTGAGAAAGCCTCCCAGCGGAAGTGCCGCCATAGCGACGGCGGCAAAGAACAGTCCCGGCATCCAGACAATGTCGCCACTGCGTAAGCGGGCCAGCAGGCCCGTAGCCGCCGCCATTGCCACGGCGCCTAGCGCCATACCGGCAGCCGTTTGAACCGGTAGGTTTAAAGTTCCCACTAGCAGCGGCAGAGCCACAACGGAACCACCGGCTCCGGTGAGACCTAGGATG
Source organism: uncultured Porticoccus sp. (assembly GCA_947259505.1). Classification (GTDB taxonomy): domain Bacteria; phylum Pseudomonadota; class Gammaproteobacteria; order Pseudomonadales; family Porticoccaceae; genus Porticoccus. The sequence continues at coordinate 101,137 of CAMYLT010000007.1, forward strand.
GCGCCGATGCAAATTCCGATCAGATATACCATAGTGCGGTGAATAGTACGGTGAGAGGCTCCATATGTCCGCGTGGTTGCCAGCGGAAAAACTCAAGGCTGCGCATCCAAACAGCTGTTGAGGTTAATACTAATACTACAAGGTGCCTAGACGCGAATACTAGTGCCTAGGTATTTTGTAACTTGCGGATCTACTCGACGGTAACCGACTTCGCCAGGTTGCGAGGCTGATCCACATCCGTACCTTTCAGTACCGCCACATGGTAAGACAACAACTGCAAGGGTAGAGTATAGATAATCGCCTCAAGACTCTGTGGCACATGGGGTATATTCATTACCGTCACGTCTGCTTCGTTTTCAAACCCTGCCAATTTGTCAGCAAAAACGAACAATTGACCACCGCGCGCCTTGACCTCATGGAGATTGGATTTCAGCTTTTCCAGCAAATCATTGCTGGGGGCGACAGCCACCACTGGCATATCGTTGTCCACCAGTGCCAACGGCCCATGTTTCAGCTCGCCGGAAGGATAGGCCTCGGCATGGATATAGGAAATCTCCTTGAGTTTTAGAGCACCCTCAAGGGCAACCGGATACTGAACACCACGGCCAAGAAACAGTGCGTGGTGTTTTTCAGCAAAACATTCGAAGGTCTGTTCAATTTCCTTGTCGAGTGAGAGCGTCTCACGGCAAAGTGCAGGCAGACGGTGAAGCGCTTCCACCAATTCGCGCTCTTTTTGTGGAGAGAGACTTTTGTGTTTTCCCAGACCAATGCAAAGTAACTGTAATGCCACCAATTGGGTGGTAAAGGCCTTGGTAGAAGCAACGCCAATTTCCGGTCCAGCGTAGGTCATCAGCGCCATGTCAGATTCACGCACCAGTGAACTGTTGGCAACATTACAAATGACCAGGCTCGCCAAATAAGCAGCTTCATTAGCCGACGCCAGGGCCGCCAAGGTATCTGCCGTTTCCCCCGATTGTGAAATCGTAACGAACAATGTATTTTCCGGGACCACTACACGGCGATACCGATATTCACTGGCCACCTCAACCTGGCAGGGTATCCCGGCCCACTCTTCCAACCAGTAGCGGGCCACCAAGCCAGCATGGTAACTGGTGCCACAAGCGACGATATGTACACACTCTACCTTCGGAAAAATTGTATTTGCCTTGGTTCCAAAGGCTTCGGGAAGCACATGGGTATCACTGATACGTCCTTGTAATGTTCCTTCGAGCACAGCCGGTTGCTCAAAAATCTCCTTCATCATGTAATGGCGATAGCCGCCTTTGTCCGTGCTGCTGTCATCGCCGGTAAGCTTAATCACTTCCCGCTCAACGGAATCACCCTCACGATCAAAAATATCGTAGCGTCCACCCTTCAACACAACCAGGTCGCCATCCTGCAGATAGATAAAGCGGTCAGTCACCTGGCGCAGTGCCATCTGATCCGAAGCAATAAAGTTTTCTTCGATACCGACACCGACTACTAGCGGACTGCCGCTACGGGTGCCAATCAGTACGTCCGGCTCCGTGGCACTGATTACCCCCAAGGCATAGGCACCCCGTAAACGCTTCACGCAACTCTGAACGGCTTCTTTTAATGAGCCAGCATCTGTCAGTAGGTGGTTGACCAGATGGGCAACCACTTCTGTATCCGTTTCCGAAACGAACTGATATCCGAGAGCCATAAGCTCTACTCGTAACTCCTGATGATTTTCAATTATGCCGTTGTGCACAATGGCAACCGGCCCGGAAACGTGGGGATGAGCATTGATTTCATTTGGAATACCGTGGGTAGCCCAACGGGTATGTGCTATTCCCAATGAACCGCGCGCCGGCTTTTCTACAATGGCATCGACCAGCGTCGCCACTTTGCCTTTTTTCTTACGAACTTGCAGCGCACCCGCCTTATCCAGTACGGCCAGACCTGCTGAATCATAGCCGCGATATTCCAGCCTCTTAAGACCTTCTATCAAGATACCCGTTACATTTCTCTGCGCCTGGGCGCCGACTATTCCACACATAATTATTTCCGTTATTATTTCCGTTGCATCAGATCTTTTTGACCGGGCGTTGCCAGCCGGAAATATTTTTCTGTTCAGCCCTAGTTAGCCCCAGCTGCTCGTCGGGCACGTCCTGTGTGATGGTTGACCCAGCACCCACCGTAGCCATTTTGCCAACCCTGACAGGTGCCACCAGTGAAGTATTGGAACCAATAAAGGCATCATCACCAATTTCTGTCCGATGTTTATTCACACCGTCATAATTACAGGTAATAGTACCGGCGCCGACGTTAACATGTGCACCCAGTAACGCATCCCCAATATAGCTTAAGTGATTAATTTTACTGAATTTGCCAACAGTGGTTTTTTTTGTTTCTACAAAGTTCCCCACCTTCGCCCCTTCTTCCAGAATCGTTCCTGGACGCAAGCGGGCAAAGGGACCAACCACACAGCCGGGCGCCAACCGGCTGTCTTCGATAATAGTGTTTGCTTTAATTTCTACATTATCACCAATGACACTGTTTATGATCTGGCAGTTGGGGCCGATCTTTATACCACTGCCGAAAACCACCTTGCCTTCGATCACGACATTGATATCTATAAAATTGTCAGTACCTGTTGAGATCTCACCCCTGATGTCGAAACGCTGGGGATCAGCGAGCGTCACGCCCGCTAGCATCAACTGAATCGCCTGTTGCCGTTGATAAAAACGTTCTAACTCTGCTAACTGTTGACGATTGTTAACCCCCTGGACTTCTTCGAGCACCTTGGGTTGAAGGGTTTGTATTCTGACACCGTGCGAGTAGGCAAGGCCTATCAGGTCAGTCAGATAATATTCTCTTTGTGCATTGTCATTTCCAACCAGAGGTAGCCACGCAAGCAACATCTCTGCAGACAATGCTAAAACGCCGGTATTAACTTCACGGATACGGCGTTGCTCGGGTGTGGCATCTTTCTCCTCGATGATCGCCACCACGTTCTCAGCCTCATCCCTTAGGATACGGCCGTAGCCAAATGGGTCGGGGAGCTCAACCGTTAGCAATGCCAATTGTTCCGAAGTAACTTCTGAAATAAGGGCCGTCAGTGTATCGACGCCAATTAACGGCACATCCCCATAAAGAATAAGAACTGTACTGTTCTTCCTTAATTTAGGCAGCGCTTGTAACACAGCATGTGCTGTGCCCAATTGTTCACTTTGTACCACAAAAGTTACATTATTCGTCTTGATTGCATCGGTCACTTCAGCTGTGCCATGTCCCGTTACCACAATAGAATGCGCATCTGACAACTGGCCCGCAGCGTCAATTACATGCTGTAGTAATGGTCGTCCAGCCAAACCATGCAATACCTTAGGCAACTCAGATTTCATTCTGGTGCCCTTGCCGGCGGCAAGTACAACAACGTCAGTAACCATCTGTTTCCCCTATAACTTCAGCGTATTTAATCAGGAAGCCTGCCTATTTACCATGTTGCAGGGGACAAGCATTTCCTGAGCGAGAGCAATTCTAAAGCAAAAAAAAGGTGGCCGAAGCCACCTGTTGTATCTGAGCAGTGCAAGTTATTTTTTGCTGCCCAATTTCTTGCGCAGTTGTTCGATAGTGCGCAACTGTGCAGCGGCAGCCGCCAGTTGTGATGCCGCACGAGAATAATCAAACTCGCCGCTCTGGTTGGTGAGCGCCTGCTCAGCCTGCCTTTTGGCTTCCTCTGCGGCGGCTTCGTCAAGGTCATCCGCACGCAAAGCTGTGTCAGCCAGGATCGAAACCCTGTTCGGCTGCACCTCAAGGAAACCACCGGAGAGATAGTAAATCTCTTCTTCGCCATCCTGTTTGAGTATGCGCACCGGGCCCGGCTTCAGGTCCGTCAGCAGCGGCGCGTGGCCAAAGGTTATACCCAATTCACCCTGGGAACCTGAGGCAACGAGCATCTCAACAAGCCCTGAAAACAGGGATCGTTCCGCACTTACTATGTCGCAGTGGACTGTCATAGCCATATCTTAACGCCTATGTTGTCGCGTTTATTTCATTTTCCCAGCTTTCTCAATGACTTCATCAATGGTGCCAACCATATAGAAAGCCTGCTCAGGCAGATGGTCATAATCGCCGTTGAGAATACCTTGGAAACCAGCAATGGTTTGCTTCAGGGAAACATATTTTCCTGGAGAACCAGTAAATACTTCCGCCACGTGGAAGGGTTGTGAAAGGAAACGCTCAATCTTACGAGCGCGAGCCACAACCTGTTTGTCTTCCTCAGACAGTTCATCCATACCGAGAATTGCGATGATGTCTTTCAGCTCTTTGTAACGCTGCAGTACAGTCTGGACACCACGAGCTGTGTCGTAATGCTCTTGGCCAATTACCAGAGGATCCAACTGACGTGAAGTAGAGTCGAGTGGGTCAACCGCCGGGTAAATACCTTTAGAAGCAATATCACGGCTCAATACAACCGTAGAATCCAAGTGAGCAAATGTGGTTGCTGGGGAGGGATCCGTAAGGTCATCCGCAGGTACGTATACCGCCTGTACCGACGTAATCGATCCAGTTTTGGTAGAAGTGATACGCTCCTGAAGAACACCCATCTCTTCCGCCAGAGTCGGCTGGTAACCTACAGCAGAAGGCATACGGCCCAGCAGTGCAGAAACCTCTGTACCCGCAAGCGTATAACGATAGATGTTATCAACGAATAACAGTACGTCTTTGCCTTCATCACGGAATTTCTCAGCCATGGTCAAGCCGGTCAAAGCAACACGGAGTCTGTTTCCGGGTGGCTCATTCATCTGGCCATAAACCATCGCCACTTTGGATTTGCTGAACTCTTGTACGTTAACAACACCCGCTTCCTGCATCTCGTGATAGAAGTCGTTACCTTCACGAGTACGCTCACCAACGCCGGCGAATACTGACAGACCGGAGTGCTCGGTTGCGATGTTGTTAATCAATTCCATCATGTTTACGGTTTTACCCACACCGGCACCACCGAACAGTCCGACCTTACCACCCTTGGCAAACGGACAAACCAGATCGATTACCTTAATACCGGTTTCGAGCAGATCTGTAGAGGCGGCCAGCTCATCATAAGCCGGTGGTTTACGGTGAATGGAGGCGCGCTCTTTTTCACCAATAGGGCCGAGTTCATCAATGGGGTTGCCAAGTACGTCCATAATGCGACCGAGGGTTTCAATACCCACAGGTACATTAACCGGTGCGTTGGTGTTATTGACGCCGAGACCACGGCTCAGGCCTTCTGAAGAACCCATAGCAATGGTACGAACCACGCCATCACCCAGCTGCTGCTGAACTTCCAGGGTCAGACCTTTTTCCTCAACTTTCAGTGCGTCATAAACGTTGGGCACTTGATCGCGGGGGAATTCCACGTCAATTACCGCACCAATGATTTGCACGATACGTCCGCTACTCATGTCCGATTCCTCTTAAACTAAACCTTTAAAATCTTTCGTTAAACCGCTGCTGCACCGCTGACGATTTCTGACAGCTCTTGGGTGATGGCGGCTTGACGCGCTTTGTTATAAAGCAACTGCAACTCTTCGATCATGTCGCCAGCATTTTCGGTGGCGTTCTTCATCGCGATCATTCGCGCAGCCTGTTCACAAGCCTTGTTTTCGACAACACCCTGATAAACCTGGGATTCGATATAGCGTACCAGCAGTCCGTCCAACAACTCTTTAGCGTCCGGCTCGTAAATGTAGTCCCAGTGGTGCTTCAGTTTGTCATCTTCATTCGGCAAAAGAGGCAACAACTGTTGCACTACAGGTTTTTGCGTCATGGTGTTAACAAACTCATTGGATACAACGAAGAGCTTGTCGATCTTTCCGTTTTCGTAGGCGTCTAACATGACCTTTACGCCGCCAATCAGGTCTTTGGCTGCAGGTTCATCGCCCAAATCCCTGACAGTAGCAACTATATTGCCACCTAAACTTCCAAAGAATCCGGCTGCCTTGTTACCGAGTACGCACAGGTCAATCTCAACGCCATCATCGGACCAGCGCTTCATACCACGAATCACTTCTTTAAACAGGTTGGTGTTCAACCCGCCACAGAGGCCACGATCCGTTGAAACGATGACATAGCCAATACGTTTAACTTCACGCTGCTCCAGGTATTCGTGCTTGTACTCTGAATCGGCATTTGCAATATGACCAACGACCGAGCGAATACGGTCAGCATAGGGCTTTCCGACTTCACGGCGGTCCTGTGCACGTCGCATTTTACTGGCGGCAACCATTTCCATCGCACTGGTAATTTTTTGTGTGCTTTGGATGCTGGTGATTTTCGTTTTGACTTCTTTACCGATTGCCATAATTTAAGCCTTTCAATCGGGGACTGAACCAAGCCAGCCCCCATTAGAAATTACCAGGTTTGGGTGCTCACGAATTTCTCAAGCGCCGCCTTGTAACTGGCATCAATATCGTCGTTCCAGTCACCGGTCTGGTTAACCTTATCCAGCAAATCGCCATGCTCTGCTTTCATGTACGAGAGCAGTGCCTGTTCAAAGTCACCAATTTTGTTAACGGCGACTTGTTTCAGGTAGCCTTTATCGGCGGCATAAATCGTCAGCGCCATTTCTGCTACGCTTTGTGGCGAATACTGCTTCTGTTTCATCAGCTCTGTAACACGCTCACCATGATCCAGCTGAGCCTTGGTGGCTTCATCTAGGTCAGAGGCAAACTGGGAGAAAGCTGCCAGCTCACGATACTGAGCCAGCGCAGTACGAATACCGCCAGACAGTTTCTTGATGATCTTTGTCTGAGCTGCACCACCTACCCGCGATACCGAAATACCTGCGTTCATTGCAGGACGTATACCGGCGTTGAACATGTCCGCTTCAAGGAAGATCTGACCATCGGTAATGGAGATTACGTTAGTCGGTACGAAAGCAGATACGTCACCAGCCTGGGTTTCAATAACGGGAAGCGCAGTCAGCGAGCCGGTTTTACCTTTCACTTCGCCATTAGTGTATTTTTCTACGTAGTCCGCATTTACACGGGCAGCGCGCTCAAGCAAACGTGAGTGCAAGTAGAAAACGTCACCGGGATAAGCTTCACGACCTGGAGGACGACGCAACAACAGGGAGATCTGACGATACGCCCAAGCCTGTTTGGTCAAGTCATCATAGATGATCAACGCATCCTGACCACGATCGCGGTAGTACTCACCCATGGTACAGCCGGCGAAAGGTGCCAAAAACTGCATCGCCGCAGGATCGGAAGCTGTTGCAGCGACCACGATCGTGTGCTCCATCGCGCCATGCTCTTCCAGCTTGCGCACAACCGCAGCAATAGAAGCGGCTTTCTGGCCGATGGCCACATAGATACACTTAATACCAGAACCTTTCTGGTTAATGATCGCGTCAACAGCAATAGCTGTTTTACCAATCTGGCGGTCGCCAATAATCAATTCACGCTGACCACGACCGATTGGCACCATGGCGTCGATCGCTTTCAGACCAATCTGTACTGGCTGGTCAACCGACTGACGCGCAATTACACCGGGAGCAACTTTTTCAATCGCATCGGTCAGCTTGGTATTCAGCGGGCCTTTGCCGTCAATGGGATTACCCAAGGCATCGACAACGCGTCCTTCCATTTCCGGTCCTACCGGAACTTCAAGGATGCGCCCTGTACAGCGAGCTTTTTGACCCTCTGCAAGTGATTGGTAGTCACCCAGAATTACGGCACCTACGGAGTCACGCTCCAGGTTAAGCGCCATACCATAGATACCACCTTCGAATTCGATCATCTCACCATACATCACATCGGCGAGGCCGTGGATGCGGATGATACCGTCCGATACGGATACGATAGTGCCTTCGTTTTTTGCTTCAGAAGAAACATCAAGACTGTCTATACGCTGCTTGATGATTTCGCTGATTTCGGATGGATTCAGTTGCTGCATTTGCTCTGGTCCTCAATCCTAGGAATTTAATGCTTCGGCGAGTTTAGCCAAACGTCCGCGTATAGATCCGTCAATGACGGTATCCCCAGCCCGTACCACTGCGCCACCTATCAGGCTGCTATCAACAGTAACCTGCATATTGACGGTACGTTCCAGTTTTGCGCTTAGCGCACTGGCCAGCTTTTCTTGTTGTTCGCTACTGATTTGCTGTGCCGCTACTACATTGACATCTATGGTCTTTTCGCGATTTGCTTTCAGTACTTCGAACTGCTGATAAATTTGTGGCAATAGCTGCAGGCGATGGTTTTCTGCCAGGACCTGAACATATTTCAGAACCTTTGGCGTCAGAGCATCACCACAGATTTGGGTCACCTTATCTGCCTGCTGTGCCGCCGTATAACTCGGCGAACCCAGCAGTTTCACTACTGCATCCTGTTGTGCTACGGCAGCGGCTACCGCTAGGCTGGCAGACCAGCCTTGCAGATCGCCTGCATCAGCGGCGTACTCAAACGCCGCTCTTGCATAGGGCCGAGCCAGAGTGCTCAATTCAGCCATGTCAGACCTCGGTTACAGCTGTGCTGCCAGATTATCGACCAGCTCGCGATTAACGTTCTCGTCGATGTTTGCCTGCAGAATCTTTTCAGCTCCTGCAAGAGCCAGAGTTGCAACCCTTTTGCGAAGTTCTTCTTTCGCACGGTTTACTTCCTGGTCGATCTCTGCCTGGGCAGCCGTCTTCAGACGATCACCCTCAGTCTTCGCCTGTTGCTTGGCTTCATCAACTATCTGGCTCGCGCGCTTGTTAGCCTGCTCAATGATCGCCGCAGCTTCGTGCTTGGCTTCCTTGAGTTGCTCTGTCGCTTTTTCCTGTGCCAGCTCGAGATCACGAGAGGCACGATCTGCAGCGTCCAGACCGTCGGCAATTTTCTTCTGCCGTTCTTCCATTGCGCTAATAATGGCGGTCCACACAAACTTCTTGCAGAACCATATGAAGAACAGGAAAGAAATCAGCTGCCCGAATAGGGTCAGGTTAATATTCACACCAACACCTCGTTCTTGGAGTTAAGTAAAAGAATCGGGATGTCAAAATTAAGCTGCAACACCTGGGGCAACAGCAAAGATCAGGTACATGCCGATACCCACACCGATCATGGGGATCGCATCGATCAAACCAGCCAGCAGGAACATTTTACCTTGCAGCATGGGTCCCAATTCCGGTTGACGTGCAGTACCTTCCAGCAGCTTGCCACCCAGCAGGCCCATACCAACAGCGGCACCCAGAGCGCCAAACCCAACCATAATTGCGGCTGCGATCATGATAAGTTCCATTTTTTTCTCCTAATACTAGAGTAAGTTATAAAGTTAAAAGTAAATCAGTGATCTTCGTGTGCCATGCTCAGGTACACGACGGTCAAAACCATAAAGATAAATGCTTGCAGGGTGATAACCAGAATATGGAAAATTGCCCATCCCAGCTGTAAAACACCACCAAACGTGCCCAGTATCCATCCTGCGCCATACATCATGGCAATCAGGATAAAGATCATTTCACCGGCATACATGTTGCCGAAAAGTCGCAGACCGAGCGAGAAGGGCTTGGCCAGCAGACCAACCAATTCGAGCGCCAGGTTGATGGGTACAAAGATCGCCTGTACCACCGGATTTTTCGCACTAAAAGGCTGCAGGGACAACTCGCCGAGGAACCCGCCGATGCCTTTTACCTTGATGCTGTAATAAATGATCATGACAAACACGGCCAATGCCATGCCCAAAGTCACATTGGGATCTGTCGAGGGAACGATTTTTTGGAAGTGAACACCTGCCAAGCCCATCAAGTACGGCACCACATCTACCGGTATCAGGTCCATAGTGTTCATCAGGAATACCCATACGAAGATGGTCAGTGCCATCGGGGCAATCCAGGGGTTGCGACCGTGGAAGCTGTCTTTTACCGTGCCATCCACAAACTCAACCATCATTTCTACAAAATTTTGCCAGCCGGTAGGAATGCCTGCTGAGGCTCGCTTCGCAGCCCAACGGAACAACAATGCAAACACCAAACCCAAACCTATTGACCAGCCCAGGCTATCGACATTTATTGCCATAAAGCCCATTTCTTTGGCTTGCTCAGCATTATGAGCAAAACCCCAACCGTGCTCGGTATGACCAAATGTTAGATTGGTCAGGTGATGCTGAATGTATTCTGAACCTGTCTGTTGCGTGTCGCCTGCCATTTCTTGTCTCTCAAACCAGCGAGGTCTATCCGTAGTGACTCAGTACCTTTGCGGCACAAAACCACTGCACTATTACCATTGCGCCATAACCGAGAAACAGTACCGACACATTCAGCGGCCTCACATAATTAAATGTGAGGCCAAGCAGAACAATCGTGAGCAATATTTTGCCCGTTTCTCCCCAATATATGGCTCGCAGTATTTTCGGGGTGTGTGTCGCTCCCTGATACCGAAAGGTCCAACGCGTAAAGTAGGCATGTGGGCCTATCTGAATTACGCCACCAATCAACAGGGAACAGGACATGGTTAAATCAACCGGCAGTAATCCCACCACAGCTATGAATAAAATCATCAACTGGATCAGCGCAATGCGCCCTACCGGCGGAACCTTGATGGTAGCTTTCATCGCTTGCTACCCCCCATCCGCGTTATTTGCCCAAGCCAACAATTTTGCTGACCCAAACGGGCGGCAATTATAGGTAGTCCAATATCCAGTTTCAACAAAACTTTACCGTTACTGGATATTTCCTCAATTACCGCGCGAATAGTCGCCATAGCGAACATTTATAGTTGGTGGCTACTTGATATGATCAAGTATGCCCTCCAGCTCATCGACGCTGTTGTATTTTAAGACCAGCCGTCCCTTCCCTTTGGCGCTATGCTCTATTTGCACGGGCACGCCCAACTGGTCTGACAGTCTGTCTTGTAACCGACTGATATCTGGGTCTATTTTTGTTTTCTTGAGATCTTCTGGTTGATTCTGTTGCTGGAGTAATCTGCGCACTAACACTTCTATTTGTCGTACGGTCATGCCCTTGGCAACCGCTATTCTCGCCGCTTCAATCTGCTGCTCCCCCTCCAACCCGAGCAGAACTTTTGCATGGCCCATTTCCAAGTCACCATGTTCCAACAATTTTTGGACATCACTCTCCAGAGCTGTCAAACGCATAAAGTTGGCAACGGTGCTTCTGGATTTTCCAACTGCCTGGGAGATTTGCTGTTGTGTGAGTCCAAATTCCTGTTGCAGGCGAATCAGCGCCTGTGCTTCTTCCATCGCATTGAGATCTTCGCGCTGAATATTCTCAATTAAAGCCATCGCCATGGCGGATTCGTCCGAGACATTCTTAATTAGTGCCGGAATGGTTTCGAGTCCTACCAACTGTGCTGCGCGCCAGCGCCTCTCCCCGGCGATTATCTCATAGCTATCGATACCCCGTGGCCGTACCACAATGGGTTGCATGACGCCCTGTGCGCGAATGGAGTTGGCTAAATCCTCCAGCGCCTCCGGGTGCATATCTCGTCGCGGCTGATATTTACCACGACTCAAAAATTCCACTGGTAGTTCTTTCAGGTGCTCATTGTTGCCTGATTCAACAACTCGCTCCTGGTCGTCTTCTGTCCCCAGCAGTGCATCCAGACCTCGCCCCAAACCTTTTCTTTTAACCATAATTTAACCTGTCGTCTCTGGGAGTGCCTTGGCTTGCTTGCCCCTGCGGATTATTTCGCCAGCCAAGCCCAAATAGGCCAACGCCCCTTTTGAGTGCTTGTCATAACTCAGCGCAGGTTGGCCATAGCTTGGCGCCTCCGCGAGGCGCACATTTCTGGGGATGGCGATTCTGTAGACCTTGTCACCAAAGTGTTTTCGCAACTGGCTGGTCACTTCATTGGTGAGGCTGTTGCGTGGATCATACATAGTCCGGAGGATACCCTCGACTTGCAGGCTAGGATTCAAAAATTTACCTATTTTGCCGATTGTTCCAACCAGAGCGGACAATCCCTCCAAGGCATAGTATTCACACTGCATCGGGATAATAACGCCATCGCAGGCGACCAATGAGTTCACCGTTAACATGCTGAGAGAGGGGGGGCAGTCAATAATGATGTAATCGTAATTATTTTTTACCCTAGCCAACGCTCGGCGCAGACGGCTCTCCTTGCCAGGCTTATTCAATAGCTCCACTTCCGCCGCGGTGAGATCACCATTTGCGGGCAAAACATCAAACATGCCTGATTCACAACGATGCACGACTTTCTCGGTCAGTATATCGCCAGTCAGGACATCCAGAACGGTGGTGTTGAGCTGGTTTTTGTTCACACCACAACCCATGGTGGCGTTGCCTTGTGGATCCATATCCACCAGCAGAATTCGCTTGTTGAAATTGGCCAGGGATGCCGCCAGATTGACACTGGTAGTGGTTTTACCCACGCCGCCCTTTTGGTTGGCGATGGCAAATGTCTTACTCAAAACGGGATCCTCAAGCAGGCGCTATTTCTACCAGGTGCCTCTGTCCTTCTACCCCTGGTACTTTGAGCTGGTGTGATGCAACGACATTATAGTGTTTTGGCAGATCGCTCAACTCCTGCTCGGGATATTGTCCTTTCATTGCATAAAAGCGGCCTTTTGGTGCCAATAAATGCGAACACTTATCGACCATGTCCAACAAACTGCTAAATGCCCTACTGGTCACCGCATCGAAAGGCTGTTGTGGCTGGTAGGCTTCCACTCTGCTCTGAACTTCCTGGACATTATCCAAACCAAGACTGGTTTTTACGTGAAACAGGAAGCGGGTTTTTTTTCCATTGCTGTCCAACAAGGTAACGGACCGTTCGGGAAAGCAGATTGCCAAAGGGATACCCGGCAGACCCGGCCCCGTTCCCACATCGATAATTCGTTCACCCTGCACAAAAGACGCTATACTGAGGCTGTCCAGCAAGTGCAGTCCCAGCATTTCCTGCGGATCACGAATAGCTGTAAGGTTGTAGGCTCTATTCCATTTCAGCAACAGGTTTAAGTATTCAAGCAATAATTCTATCTGTTGATCCGTCAATACCAGCGATAATTGGGCCAACCCGGTACGCAGTTGCTGCTCCTGTCCCCTCATCACTCAAGCTATCTTCTGTTCAGCGGTGTTTTTCTTCTTCAGGTAAACCAGCAGCAACGATATGGCCGCAGGGGTGACACCCGGAATGCGTGAAGCCCTCGCCAGTGTTTCCGGCCTGGCGGCCGTCAACTTCTGTTTCACTTCATTAGACAAGCCCTTCACGCTGGCGTAGTCGAATTCGACGGGGATAGGCGTCTGCTCCTGCCGGCGCATACGGTCGATTTCATCCTGTTGACGGTCTATATAGCCCGCATATTTGGCGTCAATCTCGACCTGCTCAGCAACATCCGCCGGAACACTGGTCTCGCCCAAGGTGCAGAGATCCTGATAGTTAAGCTCAGGGCGCTTTAATAAATCGTGAAGGCTGTATTCCCTTGCCAAGGCAACACCGGTTTTCTCCGCAACAATGCCGGCCTGATCGCTGGTCGGTTGAACCCAGGTCGCTTTCAAACGCTGCTGCTCTTGCTCTATCTGTTCACGCTTTTTGACAAATGCCTGCCAACGAACATCATCCACCAGCCCCAATTCACGCGCTTTTTCAGTCAATCGCAGATCCGCATTGTCCTGACGCAGCAACAGACGATATTCTGCTCGGCTGGTAAACATGCGGTAGGGCTCTCGAGTTCCCATGGTAATCAGGTCATCCACTAGAACACCGATGTAGGCCTCATCGCGACGTGGACACCAGGCATCGCGGCCCCGCGACTGCAATCCAGCATTCATTCCTGCCAACAGGCCCTGTGCTGCCGCTTCCTCATAGCCGGTGGTACCGTTGATTTGCCCAGCAAAGAACAGGCCGTCCACATGCTTGTTTTCCAGAGAGTATTTCAGGTCCTGAGGGTTAAAGTAATCGTATTCGATAGCATAGCCCGGGCGGGTGATATGGGCATTCTCAAAACCGGTAATAGAGCGCACCAGCTGCATCTGCACATCAAAAGGCAGGCTGGTGGAAATACCATTGGGATAGAGTTCATGGGTCGTTAAACCCTCGGGCTCAATAAATATCTGGTGGCTGTCTTTATCGGCAAATCGCACCACCTTGTCTTCAATTGATGGGCAATACCGAGGGCCAACACCTTCGATAACGCCCGTATACATCGGTGAGCGATCCATGCCCCCACGAATAATCTCGTGAGTTGCCTCATTGGTGTACGTCACATAACAGCATGTCTGCTGCGGGTGTTGATCAACAGATCCCAGAAAAGACATCACTGGTTCCGGCTGATCGCCCCACTGGACCTGTAGACCGTCGAAATTGACACTACGGGCATCAATACGCGGAGGAGTGCCCGTTTTCAAGCGGTCAACTCTAAGGGGTAACTCCCTCAATCTGCGCGCCAAACCTATTGATGGTGGGTCTCCGGCACGCCCACCCGAATAATTTTCCAAGCCAATGTGGATTTTTCCACCGAGAAAGGTTCCCGTGGTTAACACCACCGACCGGGCATCAAAACGCAAGCCCATCTGAGTCACCACCCCACAGACCTGATTACCATCCATCACCAGATCCTCTGCCGCCTGTTGAAAAATCCACAGGTTTGGCTGATTTTCCAGTATCTGGCGAATGGCGGCTTTGTAGAGCACGCGATCTGCCTGGGCACGGGTTGCTCTTACTGCGGGCCCTTTACGGGAATTTAACACTCGAAATTGGATCCCGCCCAGGTCAGTGGCTAAAGCCATTGCTCCGCCCATGGCGTCCACTTCTTTTACTAGATGACTTTTGCCAATACCGCCGATGGCGGGGTTGCAAGACATTTGTCCGAGCGTTTCGATGTTGTGTGTCAATAACAGGGTTTTACAACCCATCCTGGCAGCGGCTAGGCACGCCTCCGTACCGGCATGACCTCCGCCAATGACAATGACATCAAAGCTATCCGGATAACGCATGTCTGAACGTGCCTCAGGCAAAATCTGAAAAGGGGCGACATTATACGGAATAACTGCCTAAAAAATAATCGATTTTATACGCAGTAATCTAGGCCCAATGAAACCAAAGCCCCCTCCGGCAGAACACAGAATGATTAAATAATGCTTTATATAATATATATGTATATAGGTAGGTATTTTATATTTACTGTTATATATAAGGACGGACTTTTCTGTGGTTAAGCCGGATTATTCTAATAAAAACATCAAGATACCGCATTGATAAGTGTATCCATAAACGGCTCTAAAGCTGCATATAGGTTATATATAAGCGGTGGACAAAAGGGTGGGTTGTCCACAGAGGCTGGTGTTTCGTGGTTATCCACAAAATCATCCCGAGTTTATCCCAAGGCTTTAACCCCCCTTTATCCACAAGTTGTCAAAGGGTGTGGATAACATTTGGGGTGGTGTGGGTAACTGTGTGGGTAATTGTGGGTAAAGTTTATTTGGCCGCTATTGGGATCTTCCGTTGCTATGGCGTTTGTTTTTCATTAAAATCGCCGCCCTTTGCAAGGTATTACTCAAGTTAACGGAAGTCAGTCATGAAAAGAACATTTCAGCCAAGCGTCCTTAAACGTAAGCGTTCACACGGTTTTCGTGCTCGTATGGCCACCAAGAATGGCCGAGCAGTAATTAGTCGTCGCCGCGCTAAAGGTCGTAAGCGCTTGGCAGCCTGATAGATAGCTGCTGCCAGGGCAGACATGTGCCCGAATCTACCTTTGGTCGAGATAAGCGCCTTCTGACAGCCCGGGCATACCGGGCTGTTTTTGGTGATACCTGTTATAAGGTAGCGCATCCCCACCTACTCCTATTAGCACGTCCTAACGAACTGGCCCACCCAAGATTAGGGCTGGTTGTCGCCAAAAAGAATGTTCGACGTTCCGTAGATCGCAACCGTGTAAAACGGGTTGTCCGTGAAACATTTCGCTCGACCCAGGGGATGCTGGATTCTCTGGATATAATCTTTTTGGCGAGACAGGGTATTGAGCGCCTTACCGCCCGCGAGCAAACTGATTTGCTGGAAAGCAGTTGGCGTCGCCTGTCACGCAAATTGACATCAAATCAATGATTCGTCGCGGCTCTATTGCAGTCGTTAAGGGTTACCAGTTTCTGGTGAGCCCTTTATTGGGAGACAATTGCCGTTTTTATCCGAGTTGTTCTTGTTATGCCATAGAAGCAATAGATCATCACGGAGTCATCAAAGGGGGTTATCTAACTCTCCGTCGGCTTATAAAATGTCACCCCTTTCATCCCGGTGGTTTCGACCCGGTACCGGATTCAGAAAAAATACAGAGTTGAAATAACTATGGATTGGCAACGTTCGCTGCTTATTGGTGCCATGCTGGTGGTGCTTTACATGCTGTTTCTTGAATGGAACACCTTTGAAGAGGCACACAAGCCGCAAGTGGACAGTAGTATGGTGGAAGCCCTTGTGGCTGATCCAGAAACGCCAGTGCTATCTTCTGCGCCGGAACAGTCTCTGTCTGGTGAATTACCTGAAGTGGTTGATAGCGGGATTCAGGAGTCTGTAGTTGCTGCTGCGCAGACCAATCAAGGCCACCTGGTTACGCTAGTGTCTGATGTGTTGAAGGTCGTAGTCGACACCAGGGGCGGCGATATCGTTCGAATAGAATTACCGCAACATTTATCTGAACTAGATGACGGCGGCAGTCCGTTTATTTTGCTCAATCGTACGGCAACAACAACCTATATTGCACAGAGTGGATTGATAGGTGCCAATGGCACAGATACGAGCAGCGGCCGCCCTGTTTTTACGGTGAAATCTGACAGTTATACGTTGGGAGAAGCTGAAAATAGTCTTCAGGTAGATATGACGTACCAGCAGGATCAAGTTGCGATTACCAAGCGGTTCACCCTAAACCGCGGTGACTATTTAATGGAAGTGTCTTACCTGGTGGACAACCAGAGCACTGAATCCTGGCAGGCAGGTTTGTTTGGTCAGATCAAACGGGACAGCCATTCACCCCAAGTCAGTAGTGGTGTTGGTATGAGTCCGTTTTTGGGTGCAGCTCTGCACACCAATGAAGATAATTACAAGAAACTGGATTTTAAAGATTTAGAGAAGGCGCCTTTCAAGGATTCTTTGATTGGAGGCTGGGTATCGATGATCCAGCACTACTTTATTAGTGCCTGGGTGCCAGATCAAAGTGTAGAAAACCACTTCAGTCTGCGTAAACTGGGGGGGCAAGATTTGTATGTGCTTGGCTTTACTTCCCCCCAAATCAGCGTTGCACCCGGTGCAACCGGTGAATTGAAGGCAGCATTTTATGCAGGCCCGAAAGATCAGTATCGATTGGAGGAAATTTCACCCTATCTAGACCTCACGGTGGATTACGGGTGGTTGTGGTGGATTGCCAAACCAATTTTTTGGGTGCTTTACCATATCCATGGAGTTGTGGGTAACTGGGGTTGGTCAATCATCTTGCTTACCATGATGATCAAGCTGGGGTTTTTCAAGCTTTCAGCAACCAGTTATCGCTCTATGGCTAATATGCGGAGATTGCAGCCGGAAATGGCGCGATTGAAAGACCTCTATGGTGATGACCGCCAGAAGCTATCCCAGGAGACCATGGGGCTCTATAAGCGTGAAAAGGTCAATCCGATGGGAGGGTGTTTGCCGATTCTGGTTCAGATGCCGGTATTCATCTCGCTCTATTGGGTGTTGTTTGAAAGCGTTGAGTTGCGCCATGCTCCCTGGATTCTCTGGATCAATGACCTTTCTGTAAAAGATCCTTACTTTATTTTGCCGCTATTAATGGGCGCCAGCATGTTCTTTCAGCAAAAGCTCAATCCAACTCCGCCAGACCCCATGCAGGCGAAGATGATGCAGATGATGCCCATCGCATTTACCTTTTTCTTCATGTTCTTCCCGGCCGGTTTGGTGTTGTACTGGACGGTGAACAACCTACTGTCTATCGCCCAGCAATGGGTAATAACCAGGCAGATTGAACAAGGGTCCGGAAAAAAATAGCATGAAGGCTCCTTCGGGAGCCTTTTTTGATGCTGGGAGAATAGCTGTTGGATCATGATGCGATCGTTGCCGTTGCCACCGCTCCTGGACGAGGTGGGGTGGGGATTGTGCGCATCTCCGGAAAGGAGATAGATGCGTTCGTTACGGGTTTTATTGGTAAACCCTTAGCTCCCAGAGAAGCAACCTATACGGGCTTTTACGATGCAGAGGGCCAGGTTATAGACCAAGGACTGGCAATCTATTTTCCTGGACCCCACTCTTTTACCGGAGAGCATGTCCTTGAGTTACAGGGGCACGGTGGTCCGGTTATATTGGATTTGCTTGTTAATCGTGCGCTGGTCCTGGGCGCTCGCTTGGCCCAGCCCGGAGAGTTTACCAAGCGCGCGTTCCTCAACGATAAGCTTGATTTGGCGCAAGCAGAAGCTGTAGCCGACCTTATTGATGCCTCTTCCGCCCAGGCGGCAAGAAGCGCTGTTCGTTCATTGCAAGGTGCGTTTTCTCAGCGTGTACATCAGTTGGTGGAATCCCTTACCCAGCTCAGAATTTTTGTAGAAGCGGCGATTGATTTTCCAGAAGAAGAAATCGACTTTCTCAATGATGGCAGAGTGGCTGCTCAGCTCGAAGCAATACAGCAGCAATTACAGGAACTTCTTTCACAGGCGCAGCAGGGTAGTTTGTTGCGCGAAGGTATGACGGTTGTGATTGCGGGTAAACCTAATGCAGGGAAGTCTAGCTTACTCAATGCGTTGTCTGGGCGTGATAGCGCTATCGTCACCCATATGCCGGGCACGACTCGCGATGTGCTGAGAGAAGAAATCAACCTTGATGGAATGCCGCTGCACGTGATCGACACGGCGGGTTTACGTGAAACAGGTGATCTGGTTGAACAAGAGGGCATACGTCGTGCCTGGCTTGAAATAGCAAAGGCCGATCGCGTTCTGTTTGTCATCGATAGCAGCCATGATTATTCCCTGCAGCCTGCTCAGAACTGGCCAGAGTATTTCGTTCGCTTCCCCGAACAGCACAATATAAGCTTTATTCTCAATAAGGCAGACCTTTCCGGATTGTTGCCCGGTTTGAGTGAAGAGGGCGACTATCCGGTAATAACCCTCTCTGCTCAGGAAGGTCTGGGCCTGTCGGAACTAATCCATCACCTTAAATCTTGCATGGGATATTCTGGCGCCGGTGACGGCGCGTTTATCGCAAGGAGGCGCCATCTGGATGCGCTGCTCCGGGCCCAAGCAAATCTTGTATCCGGTCAGGATCAATTGAGTGGTACTGGTGCCGGTGAGTTACTGGCTGAAGATTTGCGCATGGCACAGCAGTCATTAGGTGAAATCACCGGCGTATTTTCCCCAGACGATTTGTTGAGCCGTATTTTTTCGAGTTTTTGTATTGGCAAATGACCGTTAAGAAGCGGGTGGTCACCAAAGGCAGAACTCTTCTACCAGAACAGTACGTTAGCGATTTTCTTTACAGCTAATCCCCGGCTAATGCACATAATACCCACAACTTATCCACAGGTGTTGGTCATAATGTGATCAAAAATAGATTTTTTTTTGTGCATAAAAATAAAGATTGCAATTTTGTAACCTTATGATTTAAATGTATTTATATGGTTAAATACGACAAAGGAATTATTCTATAGGTGTGGATAACAGGCATTTTTCCCGATAGACTAGCAGAATAAAAAAGAACGAAGTCGTCAGTGACCATTGAAAGGTTTTTGCTAAGAAGAAAGGGGATTGGCTTGGCTCAAGTTTTATGGGAAAAGTGTTTAGGTTGCCTCCAAGAAGAACTGCCCACACAACAATTCAATACTTGGATAAGGCCGCTCACACTGGATGCATCAGAATTTGATGGGCAGAGTGTAGTCCCGAAAAGTATCAATCTTCTCGCGCCCAACCGTTTTGTTAAGGATTGGGTCTCCGACAAATTTCTTGATCGTATCGTTGAAATATTTCAACAGGTCAGCGGTGAGCGCTGCTTGGTTACGGTCGTTTCTGGCAAGTCTTTGGTTCCTAGTGTTAAGAGTATGCCCTCGGAGTCGCCCAGCGTCATTAATACACCCACAGCCGCGAGTTCTACACGGATACAGGTTGTTCCGGACAGTCGTAATTCCGGTGTCGAGGGTGGCCTAAATCACCAGAGTAACGTTAACGAAACCTTTACCTTTGCTTCCTTCGTCGAAGGCAAGTCCAACCAGCTGGCATTGGCGGCATCACGGCAGGTGGCTGAAAATCCTGGCGGCTCGTATAACCCGTTGTTTATCTATGGTGGAGTGGGGCTTGGCAAAACCCACCTTATGCACGCGGTTGGCAATGCGCTTAGAAAACAGAAACCTAACGCCAAGATTATCTATCTTCATTCGGAGCGCTTTGTAGCAGACATGGTCAAGGCGCTGCAGTTAAACGCCATCAATGATTTCAAAAGGTTTTATCGATCAGTTGATGCCTTGCTCATTGATGATATTCAGTTTTTTGCTGGCAAGGAACGTTCCCAGGAAGAGTTCTTTCATACCTTCAATGCGTTGCTGGAGGGCGGTCAGCAGATGATTTTGACTTGCGACCGTTATCCTAAAGAAATCGATGGCTTAGAGGAGAGGCTGAAGTCTCGATTTGGCTGGGGCCTTACGGTAGCTGTGGAGCCCCCGGAGCTGGAAACTCGCGTGGCGATCCTGATTAAAAAAGCACTGCAGGCTAAAGTGGATTTGCCCACTGATGCTGCTTTTTTTATCGCTCAAAGATTGAGGTCTAATGTAAGAGAGCTAGAGGGGGCACTTAAGAGGGTGATAGCAAGTGCTCACTTTACCGGGCGGCCTATCGATATAGATTTGATCAGGGAATCACTTCGTGACCTGTTAGCGCTACAAGACAAGTTGGTGACAATTGAAAATATTCAACGGGTGGTTTCTGAATATTACAAAATCAAATTATCTGAACTGCTGTCAAAAAGGCGCAGTCGATCTGTAGCTCGGCCGCGGCAGGTTGCCATGGCGTTGGCGAAGGAATTGACGGGCCATAGTCTTCCCGAAATCGGTGAGGCATTTGGTGGTAGAGACCACACAACCGTATTACATGCCTGTCGTAAAGTGAAAGAACTACAAGAAACGAGTAGGGAAATCGGCGAGGATGTGAAGCAGTTGTTGAGAACACTAACTACCTGATAATTTGAATTTATTTCTGCCATCTGCTCTGTAATCGATCATAATAAGCAGCCATAATTTGTTATCTTTTGTTGGGAAAAATATCGGATGAAGTTCAGCGTATTGCGAGAAGAGTTTTTAAAACCCCTTCAGCTGGTGGTGGGCGTTGTTGAGCGCCGCCAGACATTGCCAATCCTCTCCAATGTTTTAATCAGTCTCCGAGATGGTCGTTTGGCGCTGACAGGGACAGATCTTGAGGTGGAAATCATTGGCCGGTTATCGCCAGAAAAAATCGCTGATGAGGGAGAAATAACCGTTCCGGCAAGAAAGCTGATGGATATCTGTCGATCGCTTCCCGATGGATCTGAGCTGACGCTAGTAGAAGATGGTGGCCGGATGTTGGTAACCAGTGGCCGTAGCCGCTTCACTTTGTCCACGCTCCCTGCCAATGAATTTCCCAGTGTTGATGACGGCCCAGGTAGTTGTGAGTTTACTATTGAGCAGTTGGTGTTTAAGCAGCTATTGGATAGCACAGCTTTTGCAATGGCCCAACAAGATGTTCGCTATTACCTTAATGGCATGTTGCTCGAAGTCGGAGAAGGTCGTGTCCGTGCGGTCTCTACAGACGGCCATCGCTTGGCCATGAAAGATGCGTCACTGCCGATGGTGCAGAGCGCTGTGACCCAAGCCATTGTCCCGCGCAAAGCCGTAATTGAGTTATCCAGACTTCTCGGCGGGGAAGAGGATGTTTCAGTTGTGTTGGGCAATAACCATATCCGTGTGACGACGCCTGACTTCCGCTTTACCTCAAAATTGGTGGATGGTGCTTACCCGGATTATGAGCGTGTATTACCAAAGGGTGGCGATAAGCTGCTGATTGGTAATCGAGAAGAGCTTCGCAATGCCTTTAGCAGGACATCCATTCTTTCCAATGAAAAATATCGTGGTGTACGCCTGCTGCTCGGTGACGGTTTGTTGACGATGACGGCAAATAATCCGGAGCAGGAAGAGGCGCAGGAAGAGGTGGTAGTCAATTACAATGCGGGTGATCTCGAGGTTGGGTTTAATGTCAGCTACATCATCGACGTATTAAACGTTCTTCGCGGTAACGATGTTCGCTTTACCTTATCCGACGCCAACAGCAGCGCCCTGATGCAGGACCCTGCTGATGAGAGCGCCGTTTATGTCGTTATGCCGATGCGTCTTTAACGGCCTAAGCACCCCTTTACCATATGCCCCTGACAAAGCTGGATGTATTTGGCTTAAGAAACCTTAAATCTGTCCAGCTTGCTCTTAGCCCAGCCATCAATATTTTCTATGGGAATAACGGAAGCGGCAAAACCAGTTTATTAGAAGCGGTTTTTCTCCTTGGGCGCGCTCGCTCTTTCCGAAGTCGAATACTCCAGTCCGTTATAAACGCAGATGAGCATCAGTGCACCGTCTTTGGTCTGACTCAAAATCTGGGCAGCGCTATGCCTGTGGGCGTAACGCGAAATAGGCAGGGTGGCGGTGTATTTAAGGTGGGTGGTCAGGCAGTAAGTGCGGCATCTTCACTTGCGGAAGCATTGCCCCTTCTGCTGATTAATCAAGACAGCTTTAATCTCTTGGAGGGCTCACCGCAACACAGGAGACGTTTTGTTGATTGGGGTGTGTTCCATGTGGAACATGGCTGCCAGCAGTTGGTGCAACGTTTTCAGCGGATTCTTAAACAACGCAATTCGTTATTGCGGCATGATAGAATAGACGGCGATCTTTTGGTTGTTTGGGATCGAGAATTCGAAGATGTTGCATGTGCTATCACAACAGCGCGGGAAAATTACTTACAACAATTGCTGCCTATTATAAGGCGGGTGCTCAGTGAGTTATCGCCCACACTTGAAGATGTAGATTTCGAGCTATACGCAGGATGGGATAATACTAAACCACTGTCTTCTATTCTTGAAATGGACCGTCGTCGTGACCAGCAGTTTAAGACCACGCACCACGGACCACACCGCGCCGATTTGAAAATCCGTTTTGAACGGCATATGGCCAATGAGCACTTGTCGAGGGGGCAGATCAAAATCCTTGCTATTGCCATGCTGCTTGCGCAGGGCTATCTGTTTCATCAGCGAACTGGGCGGCACTGTGTATACCTTGTTGATGACTTGGCAGCAGAATTGGATGTGCACCACAAAAGATTGGTAGGAAAGCTGTTGCTGGATATGGGCGCACAAGTACTTATAACAGGAACAGATAGGACTTTTTTACGAGATATTTGGACAGAGCTGCAGCCTGAACAAATAAAGGTGTTCCATGTGGAACATGGCCAGATCCACGAAATAAAGGCAGACATCAGTGAATAACTGATTGGCATTGTCGTTACAGGACTCAATTATGAGTGAAGAACACAACTATGATTCGTCTAGCATCAAGGTATTAAAAGGCCTGGATGCGGTTAGAAAAAGACCTGGCATGTACATCGGTGATACTGATGATGGTACAGGACTACATCATATGGTTTTTGAGATCGTCGATAACTCCATAGATGAAGCCCTTGCCGGTCACTGCACGGAGATTAGGGTTGTTATCCATCCAGATGAGTCGGTATCTGTTAGGGATAATGGTCGGGGAATTCCGACAGAAATGCACGAAGAGGGTGTTTCGGCAGCAGAAGTCATTATGACTGTGCTGCATGCCGGTGGAAAATTTGATGAAAACACCTACAAAGTGTCTGGCGGTCTTCACGGTGTAGGGGTCTCGGTTGTTAATGCCTTATCTAACGAATTGCGTCTAACAATTCGTCGTGGAGGAAATGTATTTGAGCAAATATTTCGCCATGGTGTTGCGCAGGAGCCACTTAAGATAATTGGTGAAACTCGAGAAACAGGAACAGAGATCCACTTTATTCCCTCGCCCCAAACGTTTACTAACATAAAGTTTCATTACGATATCCTGGCAAAAAGGCTGCGAGAGTTATCTTTCCTGAATTCCGGTGTGCGTATCGTATTAATGGATGAGCGCAGTGGTAAAGAGGATGTCTTTCAGTATGTGGGCGGCCTAAAGGCCTTTGTCGAATACTTGAACACCAATAAAACCACGGTTAACCAGGTGGTGCATTTTGATGTTCAGCGGGAAGATGGTATTGGCGTAGAAGTGGCGCTCCAATGGAATGACAGCTTCCAAGAGAATATCTTCTGTTATACGAACAATATACCCCAGCGGGATGGCGGTGCTCACCTAGCGGGTTTTCGTGCCGCATTGACGCGGACTTTGAACAATTACATTGAAAAAGAAGGTATTGGTAAAAACGCCAAGGTAAACACCACGGGTGATGATGCTCGTGAAGGGTTGACGGCCATTATCTCGGTCAAGGTCCCCGATCCAAAGTTCTCCTCTCAAACGAAAGATAAATTGGTTAGCTCGGAAGTAAAAACCGCTGTTGAACAAGAAATGGGCAATAAATTTGCCGATTACCTTCTCGAAAATCCCCAAGAAGCCAAAAGTGTTGTGAGTAAAATGGTCGACGCGGCTCGAGCTCGTGAAGCAGCCCGCAAAGCTAGGGAGATGACCAGGCGCAAGGGCGCATTGGATATCGCCGGGTTGCCTGGTAAATTGGCGGATTGTCAGGAAAAAGATCCGGCGCTTTCTGAGTTGTATCTGGTGGAGGGTGACTCTGCTGGCGGCTCGGCTAAACAGGGTCGAGATCGTCGTACGCAAGCGATATTGCCGCTGAAGGGCAAGATTCTTAACGTGGAAAAAGCCCGATTCGATAAAATGCTTTCCAGTGTCGAAGTCGGGACACTTATCACCGCGCTCGGTTGTGGAATTGGCGCTGAAGAGTTCAATCCTGATAAGCTTCGTTACCACACCATTCTGATCATGACGGATGCAGATGTGGATGGCTCACATATCCGCACCTTATTGCTGACATTCTTCTTCCGGCAAATGCGGGAGTTGGTAGAGCGAGGCCATATTTATATTGCTCAGCCCCCTCTTTATAAAATCAGTAAAGGGAAGCAAGAACAATACCTTAAAGATGATCAAGCACTTACGGAGTATCTGACACAGTCCGCTCTTGAGAGCGCCAATTTACATGTCAGTTTGGAAGCCCCGCCCATCAGCGGAGCACCGTTAGAAACATTGGTGGTAGAGTACCGCCGGGTAATGAGTATTATTGAGCGGATGTCACGTGTTTACCCTGAGGGTGTTCTACAAAAGCTTGTTTATATGCCTGTGCTAGATGTTGCTGCATTGGCTGACCAATCAGCGGTGGAAACCTGGTGCCAGCAACTTTTCTCCAGTCTAGAACAGGATAATATTGCCGGCGGTAATCGTTATCGTGTGGTTGCCGAAGAAAATACCGAGCGACATATCTTTCTTCCGGTAGTAGAAATTACGGCCCATGGTGTCCCGAGTAACTACCGGTTTAGCCAGGACTTTTTTGCTTCAGGTGAATATGCCGCGATTAAAGCACTGGGTAATCAGCTGCAGGGCTTTTTGGAAGAGGGGGCATACATACAGCGGGGTGAGCGTAGCAAACCGGTGAGCAATTTTAGTGAGGTGCTGACTTGGTTGATGAGCGAATCGCGGCGTGGCTACAATATACAGCGTTATAAAGGCTTGGGAGAGATGAACCCGGAGCAGTTGTGGGATACCACCATGAACCCTGAATCACGACGTATGCTGAGAGTCACGATTGAGGACGCGATAGGTGCCGATCAGATGTTTAATACGTTGATGGGAGATCAGGTGGAACCAAGAAGAGAATTTATTGAGACCAATGCGCTTCTGGTAAGCAATCTTGATATCTAATCCTTTGAAATATAAATAAAAAACCGGCCATATGGCCGGTTTTTTATTGGTTGTTAGCAGATATCATTCTTCTCGCTGACGCCAGACGTCACCATCGGTCTTACGTCGGCCAGGATTGGTGCGACGATCATCCTTGCCCGGTTCAAAACGAATATCTTCCCGTCTATCGGTAGATTTTCTGCGCTGTTCTTTACGCTGCTCTGGACCGGTATAGGTGCCATTATCGATCGGTGACATCATGTCATCTCTCCTTGGATTTATTATTGCATTAGTCTAGGTGAAGGTATAAAACAACGCCAGCACGGGAAAGTGGTACTGGGTACTATTTCACAGAGAGTTGGAGTTGCTGCTCTTCTATCCATGCTTTCACTTCTTCCGTAAGCTTCTGGCTGGTTGTGTCAGTTGTTTCGAGCGGCTTGCCTATGACCACATGTATTTTCCCCGGTCTCTTGATGAGTTGATGGGCGGGCCAGCAAAAGCCTGAGTTATGGGCAATGGGCACTACTGGAACCCCTGCAGAAATGGCTAGTGCCGCACCGCTACGACCATAGTTGCCTGTTTTGCCATAAGGCGTGCGAGTGCCTTCCGGATAAATCACAACCCGGTTGCCTTCAGCAATACGCTGTTTACCCTGCTGCATAACCTGAACCATCGCCTGGCGGGGATTGCTGCGGTCAATGGCGATGGGATGCATTAGGCGAATACCCCAGCCAAAAAAAGGTATCTGCAGCAATTCTCTTTTCAGGATGGTGCTAACCGGCATAAATAACCGTTGTAAGAAAAACACCTCCCAGGTTGACTGGTGTTTGCTGAGAATGACGCAAGGTGTATGGGGTATATTTTCCAGTCCATCTACTTGTACCTTGATGCAGCAAGTAAGGCTCAGGGACTTGTTGATTAACATCCCGGCTGTAGTGAGCAACCGGTGACGGTTTATATAGCTTAAAAAAGGCCCTGAGAGGGTGGCTACTAACCCGAAAGAAAGCACTATGAGCAAATAAAGCGCATAAAACAGAAGGGAGCGCACAATCATAATAAACTTATTCATGGGTAGTTCCGGAAAGTTGGGGCAGTAGGTAATCAACAGCCCGAGCAAGATCGTCAAAAACAGCCGCTTGTTGCAGGGCGTTTTCCGGCTGTGATACCAGCTTCTTTTCTGTCAGAGAGCCTTTGCCAGTTCGAACCAGGATCGGCATGCAATGATGGCGTAAACCAGCCTGGAGATCCCGAAGGCTGTCTCCAATTAAGGGTACACCCGTCAGGTCACAGTTAAGCTCCGCAGCAATAGCATCTAGCAGGCCCGGTGCCGGTTTCCGGCAATGGCAGTTATCTTCGGGGGCATGGGGGCAATAGAAGATACCGGATAATTCACCGCCCTGCTCCAGTACCAGTTCATTTAGTCGGGCGTGCATAGCTTCAAGGTCATCGAGATCAAACAGACCTCTGCCAATGCCCGATTGGTTGGTCGCCACCACGACAGTGACACCGGCTTTGGATAGACGAGCAATGGCTTCGATACTGCCGGGTATCGGAATCCATTCAGCCAGCGATTTGACATACTCATCAGAGTCTTCGTTAATCACGCCATCCCTGTCCAAAATGATCAGTGGCTTCATTACTTGGCAGGTACCAGCAGGGAGATATCAGCTACTTCCAGGAATAGGTTTCGGAGTTGCTGGAGCAATGCAATTCGGTTGGCTCTCAATGCATCGTCATCCACCATTACCATCACATCATCAAAAAAGCGGTCAACAGGTACCCTTAATTTGGCGAGCTGTTTGAGAGTGTCGGTATAGTCTCTGGCAGCAATCAGTGGGTTGATGTCATTGCTGAGTTCAGCCAACGCTTCAGCGAGGCTCTTTTCAGCCGGATCGACAAGCAGCGTGTTATTAATGGCTGCTGCCGTTGACTCACTTACTTGTTTGGCAAGGATGTTGGATACCCGCTTATTGGCGGTAGCCAGTGCCAGCGCTTCAGGGAGCTGATTAAAGGTGTGAACTGCCTGTACCCGCAGGTGAATGTCCAATGGATTCGTGAGTTGTCGGGCCGCGACAGACTGGAAAACCTCTACTGGAATCTTCTCATCTTCATACCAAGCGCGGAAACGGTCCAGCATGTAAGTAAGTACTTGCTTAACTGTTTCTTCTCTGGACGTATGGTCCTGATTGAAGATGTTGTGTTGTGATGCCGCCTGAGCCAGCGCTTCTTCCAGGTCAAGGTCGATCTGACTTTCAACCAGAATACGTAACACACCCAGGCTGGCTCGGCGCAGAGCAAAAGGATCGCGAGACCCGGTAGGTGGTTGGCCGATACCAAAGATACCCACGAGAGTATCCAGCCGATCTGCAATGGCCAGGGTCGCACCGGTCGCAGTTGCGGGGAGTCGGTCACCGGCAAAGCGTGGCAGGTATTGCTCAAACAGTGCTTCGGCTACCTCTTGGTGCTCGCCATCATGGAGCGCGTAGTAGCGTCCCATGATGCCTTGCAGGTCATCGAATTCACCAACCATCTCACTGACCAGGTCTGACTTGCTCAATTGAGCAGCTCTGGCTGCCTGTGATGAAACGGCAGAGGTTGAATTGGCAAGGAGTGCAGCGAGTTTGGCGACGCGTTCTGTTTTGTCGTAGACCGTGCCCAGTTTTGCCTGAAAGACAATAGCTTTCAGTGATTCTCGCCGTGCTTCCAGGCTGGTTTTGCGGTCTGTTTCATAAAAGAATGCCGCATCCGAAAGACGTGGACGAATGACGCGTTCGTTACCGTCTACTACCTGGGATGGGTCCGTACTTTCGATGTTAGCGACCGTGATGAACAACGGCAGCAGATTGCCATGCGTATCCTCGGCGTGAAAATACTTCTGGTGTTCCTTCATGGAGGAAATGAGCGCTTCCGCTGGTACCTGTAGGAAGCGTTCTTCAAAACGACCAACCAGCGGCACCGGCCATTCATTCAACGCGGTCACTTCGTCGAGCAGGCTGGGGTCGATGATGGCATTACCCCCGGAAGCGAGGGCAGCAGCGGTTACACCCTCGCGGATCAATTCACGCCGCTCAGCGAAATCAGCAATGACATAGGCTTGCCGCAATTGCTCGCGGTAGCTGCCGGGCTTCTCAATGGTAATCGCGGCGGGAGCATGAAAGCGGTGGCCGCGGCTTTGATTGCCTGCCGAGATGCCTAGCACGTTTGCAGGTACAACCATATTACCCAGTAGCATGACGACCCAGTGCACAGGGCGAACAAACTCCTCGCGGCGTGCGCCCCAGCGCATCCGTTTGGGAATGGGCAAGGCCGCCAAAGCTTTTTCTACCATGGGACCGAGCAGGGATTCTGTCGTTTCGCCGGGCAACGTCGCGCGGTGGCAGAGTTTGTCCTGTTTACCGTCGCTCTCTACTTTGTTGCGGAGATCGGCTAGATCAATACTATTTTTACTGGCGAAAGCCTCGGCGGCCCGAGTTGGGTTGCCATCCTGATCAAAGGCGACATTGACCGGTGGGCCCCAAGCGAGAATTTCACGGCTGGGCGTTTCTTCTGCCAACTCTTCAACAAGTAGGGCTAAACGGCGGGGGGCAGCAAAGCTTCTTACATCGCCGAATGACAGGTTGTGGTCTTTAAGCTGTGACAGCATCTCGTCGTGAAAGGCATTGGACAGTGTCAGTAGAGCTTTGGGCGGCAGTTCTTCGGTGCCGATTTCAACCAGAAAGTCTGCGCTCATTGTTTTGCCTCCGCGGCATGCTGGATAACTTCTGCCGCCAGGGCCTTTGTGGCAAGCGGAAACCCGAGTGCAAGGCGAGAATCAAAGTAGGCCTGAGCCACAGCGCGGGCCAAGGTGCGCACGCGCAGAATGAAACGCTGTCGCTCGGTGACAGAGATGGCATGGCGGGCATCCAGCAGGTTGAAGGCGTGGGAAGCCTTCATCACCATTTCATAAGCCGGGAGGGGAAGGCCCTTGTCGATCAGACGTTGGCTTTCCTGCTCATACACATCGAAACTGTGAAAGAGAAATTCGACATTGGCTTCTTCAAAATTGAAGGTGGACATCTCCACTTCATTTTGGTGAAACACATCACCATAGGTGACCACGCCTTCCGGTCCCCGTGTCCAAACCAAATCGTAAATGCTGTCGACGCCTTGTAAGTACATGGCGATGCGCTCGAGACCATAGGTGATCTCACCCGTAACCGGATAACACTCAAGGCCACCTACTTGTTGGAAGTAAGTAAACTGCGTTACCTCCATGCCGTTCAGCCAGATTTCCCAGCCGAGGCCCCAAGCACCTAGCGTGGGGGACTCCCAGTTGTCTTCGACAAAGCGGATATCGTGAACAGCGGTGTCGATACCGAGTTCGCGTAGCGAGTCCAGATAGAGATCCTGAATATTATCCGGTGACGGCTTCAGCACCACCTGGAACTGATAATAGTGTTGCAGGCGATTGGGGTTTTCCCCATAGCGGCCATCCGTCGGGCGGCGGCAGGGTTGTACATAGGCGCTGTGCCAGGTTTCCGGGCCGACGGCGCGCAGAAAAGTAGCGGGATGAAAGGTGCCCGCGCCCACTTCCATATCGAGAGGCTGCAGGATGACGCAACCCTGTCGCGCCCAAAATTGTTGCAGGGCGAGAATCAGCCCCTGAAATGTTGAAACGTCCGCTGATGCCTGTGACACCTGGGTTCCCCTATTGGCATGCAAAGCTGGCAATTATAAGGCTGTAACCCCTGAATAGTAAGGGGTCTCTTGGCCACAGCATGGCGCAGATGGTGAGTGGTGGTCCCTACTGGCGGTAGGATTAGGAAAGTGTGTTTGCTATGGTTCAGACACAGTGGCAAGTTGCGCATTCGCAATTCGTCAAGGCTGCACAGAAAGGACTTCGATATGAGGAAATTTTGGGGATTGGCCGTGGTGCTCTGCAGCTTGCTGGGCTGTGAATCTGCCTATTATAGTGCCTGGGAAAAGGTAGGAGTTCACAAGCGCGATATTTTGGTGGATCGTATAGAAGATACGCGGTCTGCTCAGGAAGATGCACAGGAGCAGTTCAAGGATGCACTTGAGCAGTATCGAGCGGTAGTGAATTTTGACGGTGGTGATCTAGAAACACATTACAACCGTCTCAATCAAGAGTATCAGGACAGTGAAAAAGCGGCGGCGGCCATTACAGAGCGCATTGATGGCGTAGAGGATGTTGCCGAAGATCTGTTCGATGAATGGGAAAAGGAGTTGGCACTAATTGAAAATCGAACTCTGAGAGAAGACAGCGCCAGAAAGTTGCACGATACCCGCTACAAGTACCAGCATATGCTGAAAGCAATGCGCAGAGCTGAAAAAAGTATCCAGCCGGTGCTTACAGCGATGCGCGATCAGGTGTTATACCTAAAACATAACCTCAATGCTCGAGCTATCGCATCCCTGAAGGGAGAGCTGAACACTATCAGCACCGATGTAAACCGGCTCATTTTGGATATGCAGAAATCCATTGATGAGTCTAATCTATTTATTGATCGCATTCGGCAGTAGGCTGAGATGAACCCCAACTTAAGGTCAGCAGCATGAAATACAACAATATTCTCGAAACCATTGGCAACACCCCTCATATCAAACTGAGCAAACTGTTTCCCGGTGATGTGGAGGTCTGGATGAAAGCTGAGCGCTTCAATCCCGGCGCCAGTATCAAGGACCGTATTGGTCTGGCCATGATTGAGGACGCCGAAGAAAAAGGGTTGATCAATAAAGACACCCTGATTATCGAACCCACTTCTGGCAATACTGGAATCGGCCTGGCGCTGGCATGTGCTGTGAAGGGTTATAAGTTGATTCTTACTATGCCGGAATCCATGTCCGTTGAGCGGCGTCGCTATCTCAAAGCGTTGGGTGCTGAGCTGGTGCTAACGCCTAAAGAGCTGGGTATGGGCGGTACGATTGCCAAGGCCAATGAGTTACTGGCGGAAAAAGATAATGCGTGGATGCCGCAACAATTCAACAACCCTGCCAACGTCAAAATCCATCGGGAAACCACAGCACAGGAAATTCTGGCGGACTTTCCCGAAGGGATCGACTACCTGATTACCGGCGTCGGCACCGGTGGCCATATCACCGGTTGTGCAGAAGCATTGAAAGAAAAATTTCCCAATACCAAAGTATTGGCCGTAGAGCCGGAGAAATCTCCCGTGATCAGTGGCGGTGAAAAGGGCTTGCACCGTATCCAGGGCATTGGTGCAGGCTTCATCCCCGGCGTGCTTAACATGGAGCTATTGGACGGCACCGTTCTGGTGTCAGAGGAAGATGCGTTTGATATGACACGGCGCTGTGCGCTTGAAGAAGGTATCTTTGTGGGCATTTCTTCTGGAGCCAGTCTTGCAGCAGTAAATCAGACGTTACCTGAAATCCCCTCAGGCAGTACCGTGATGGTTTTTAGTTATGATACGGGTGAGCGGTATTTGTCCATTGAAGACCTGTTCTAACCAAACATCAAGGAGTAAAAAACCCCGGCTAGCCGGGGTTTTTGCTATTGGTTGAGGGGAAACGAACTACACTTATCTATGCAATTCCCATCAGTCAGGGCGTCGTTATGAAAAAGATCGTCAAGTTGCTGCTGGTGGCTATTTTCCTCTCTGGTGGAGGCCCCGTTCTGGCTGATCATCATTGGGAGGGCGTGGCCTATCAGCGAGTGCCCCTCGGAGCAAACGTCTATGCCATGATCGCAGAGGGAGGAAATATTGCCGTGGCCATTGGTGAGGACGGCACTTTTCTTGTGGATGATCAATTTGCGCCCCTAACTAGAAAACTTCTCTGGGAAATCGAGCAACTGGGTGGTGGCACGCCGCGCTTTCTAATCAATACCCACTGGCATTTTGACCACACCGGGGGCAATGAAAATCTAGGTGCTGCCGGTACCTTAATTGTGGCCCACGATAATGTGCGCCAAATGTTATCCGTGGATAATCGCCTCTCCGCATTCAATAGAGATATCAAGGCGCTTACTAGCGACGGCCTACCCGTGATCACGTTTAGCCGTGATACCAGCTTTCACATGAATGGCGAGACCATCCGGGTTTTCCACGTCTCCAATGCTCATACAGATGGCGACGCAGTTGTGCACTTTCAGAACGCCAATGTGATTCATGCTGGCGATGTCTGGTTTAACGGCTTCTACCCTTTTATCGATGTTGAGCATGGCGGCAGTCTCGCCGGAATGCTTGAGGCAAGTAATCAGATCATTGCCCTGTCTGATGAACAGACCAAAATTATTCCGGGACACGGTCCTGTGGGTAACCTAGAGGAATTGGTTCATTATAGAGATATGCTTAGCCAGGTATTAACAGAAATGAGAACCTTAAAAAGCCAGGGAAAATCTCCGCAGGAAATAATTTCCCAGCAGCCCATTAAATCATTAGATCAAGAGTGGGGAGATGGATTTTTAACAGCGGAAAAATGGTTGGAAATTATTTATAACGGATTGGAAGCACCATAAAAATGATTGAATTTAGAGCGGCAAAAAAAGAAGACTGTCGCACCATCGCGGAACTCTACAGTATTTCATCAGATGGTGTGGCGGATTACATCTGGAGTAAGTTGGCAGAAGACGGCGAAAATATATTAGATGTAGGCCAGCGGCGCTACGAGCAAGAAGAAAGTGTTTTCAGTTATAAAAATTGCATTATTGCAGAAAGAGATAAAAAAATAGCCGGCATGCTTGTGGCATTTCCCATGAAGTGTGATGGAAAAATTGCAGAAGATCTGGTGTTGGCCCCATATAGTAAACTTGAAGCCGATAACAGCTTTTATATCTGTGGGGTGGCATTGAAACCGGAATATCGTGGCCAGGGAATCGGCACGCAGTTGATTAAACTGGCGGAGCAGCAGGCCAGAATGCGTAAGTTTCATACTCTCAGTCTGGTGGTATTCGAGCAGAATGAACGGGCAATAAAACTCTATAAGGCATTGGGCTATAGGGAAGTAAGTCGTGAAAAAATAGTACAACACCCCTTAATCCAGGCCACCGGCGATGCAATTCTAATGACTAAGGAAATAGCTTGAATTGATGGCCAATAAAAGCAACGTCATTTTGTCGGCCTTATGCATTTTTATCACATTAATATTCGTATTTATTGATCCTATTCCCCAGCCCGAAAAATATAATATATTTGCCGATTCGCGAGAATTTATAAATATAAGAAATTTTTTTGATGTGATCTCCAGTGTCCCTTTTATATTAATTGGTGCGGCCGGGGTTATTCTGGAAATAAAGAAAAAACTATCACAAGACAATATGCCAGAAGTGCCAATATACCGAATCTTATTTTTCGGTGTTTTTCTAACAGGTTCTGGCTCAATCTATTATCACCTGTCGCCAAACAATGACACGCTGGTGTGGGATCGCCTGCCAATGACGATCGTGTTTGTTTCTCTGTTTGTGGGGTTGATGTCGGAACATATTGGGAGGGCGTGGCAGCGCTGGCTATTTTATCCTTTGTTGCTGGCCGGGTTCGCTTCGGTATTCTATTGGCATTTCACTGAGCAGGCGGGTCGGGGAGATTTGCGCCCCTACCTGTTGGTGCAATTCCTTCCATTGTTGATGGTGCCGCTGGTGATGTTCATGTACCGATCCCGCTTCAATGGACGTATACATATTTGGTGGATGTTGGGTTGCTATTTATTGGCCAAGCTTAGCGAACTCTACGATCTGGAAATTTATCAATGGAGCGGCCTGGTCAGCGGCCACACACTGAAACACATCTTGGTAGCGATTGCCTTGTTGATCCTGCTGCGGATGTTGTCTTGCCGCCAACAAATCGCCTAATAGTGAAATGCTATTGAAAATATAGAGACAATCAAGTGGAACTATAAATTGGTGGCGTCTAGAGTAAGCATCATTGATGACAGCTATAGAGGAGAGTCACCATGGAACGTTTTACTATCTTCGGACATGATGCCTGCGGTTTCTGTAGACAAGCCAAGGCTGTGATGGAAACAAAAGGGCTGCCCTTTCGCTATGTGAATATTCACGAAGAGGGCATTACCCCAGCAGACCTAGCCAAAACGGTTGGCAAGCCAGTGAATACGGTTCCGCAAATTTTCCACGGCAGCGAATATATTGGCGGTTATCAGGAACTCACCAAGTATCTGGATACACTAAAAACGCAAACAGGCGCTTAACAAGTGTTCCGGGTGGTGTAGCGCCTTAATCGTCCTGATCTGAGGAGGTGCGACCCGAACTGTCCATGTTGACTGTTCGGGTATTGCCTTTGTCATCAATTGCCACAAAGACAAACTGCCCTTCAGTTACCTTGGCCGGTTCATTTGTAGACTCGATGTTAATCCACACTTCCACATTAATGGTCATGGAGCTGCGGCCGACTTGTTGCAAGTCGCAATAGCAGCTGACGATGGCGCCGACTGGTACAGGGCGCAGGAATGACATTTCGCTGATGGCTACCGTAGCTACTCGGCCTTTAGCAATGCGCTGGGCGAGGATGGCACTGCCGAGATCCATTTGGGACATCAGCCAGCCGCCGAAAATATCGCCATTGGCATTGGTGTCCTTGGGCATAGCAATGGTTTGCAGCGTTAATTCACCACAGGGTGCAGGTGGCTGATTGATTGCGCTCACAGGTTGTCCCTCGTGTTCGTATTATTGTTATTTGGGTTGCTAAAAAATAACGCTTGGCAGCCAGGTGGCCAGAGCGGGCCAGATGGCGAGTAACAGCATCAGCAACACTTGGATAGTAATAAAAGGTACCACACCACGATAAATGTCTCCTGTTGTCACCGTAGTGGGGGCAACGCCGCGGAGATAGAACAGGGCAAAACCAAAAGGCGGTGTCAAAAAAGACGTCTGCAAATTAATGGCTATCATGATGCCGAGCCACACCGGGTCTAGTCCCATGGCCAGCAACACCGGGCCGACAATGGGGACAACCACAAAAGTAATTTCGATAAAGTCGAGAATAAAACCGAGCAGGAAAATAACCAGCATAACCAGCAGCGTCGCACCTACCACGCCACCTGGAACATGGTTGAAGAGTTCTGCCACCAACTCTTCACCGCCAAAGCCGCGGAAGACCAGAGAAAAGACCGCAGCGCCAATCAAAATCAAAAAAACCATGGCGGTGACTTCGGTGGTGGAGCGAGTAACCTCACGCAACCGCGAAAGCGTCAGCTGTCTACGGGAAAGTGCCAGCAGAGTAGCGCCCAGTGCTCCGACGCCAGCCGCTTCGGTAGGAGTGGCCGCGCCGCTGAGAATAGAACCGAGCACAGCAACAATCAACATCACAGGTGGCAGCAGGCTGCGCAACAGCCTTCCGGCACTGATCCGGTCGTTTCCGTCCTCCGGGATTGCCACGGGTGCAGATGCTGGCTTGAGTCGAGAAATGATCAACAAGTAGCCGATATAAAGTAAGACCAGCAGTAAACCGGGAATAATGGCCCCGACAAAAAGATCGCCAATAGACACTGTTTTCGGCGTAAAAATACCTTGGCTGAGTTGGGCCTGCTGGTAGGCACTGGAAAGAATATCGCCGAGCAGCACCAGGGCAATGGAGGGCGGTATAATTTGGCCCAATGTGCCGGTAGCGCAGATAGCACCGGAGGCCAGGGCTGGATCATAGCCGCGCTTCAGCATGGTGGGCAGTGACATAAGGCCCATGGTGACCACGGTGGCACCGACGATACCGGTACTGGCTGCCAACAGCATGCCGACGAGCACCACAGAAATGCCCAGCCCACCTTTAAATTTGCCGAACAACAGCGCCATGCTGTCGAGCAAGTCTTCCGCCAACTTGGATTTTTCCAGCATCACGCCCATAAGCACGAACAGTGGCACGGCAATCAGCGTGGTGTTGTCCATGGTGCCGTAAAGTCGATTGGGCAGTGCGTGCAGGAACGACAGGTCAAAGTGCCCGGTGGCCGTGCCCGCGAGT
The DNA here is from genome assembly GCA_947259505.1 of uncultured Porticoccus sp. GTDB lineage: Bacteria > Pseudomonadota > Gammaproteobacteria > Pseudomonadales > Porticoccaceae > Porticoccus. The sequence continues at coordinate 137,919 of CAMYLT010000007.1, forward strand.
GCAAACAGCAGCGCTGTGCCGGCCAGTGTCAGGGCGACGGGATAGCCCGCCATCAATACCAGACAGACCACAGCAAACATCAGCAAGGGGATATAGTCAGCCATCAGACCATGCCCTCCTGCTGCTCGCCCACATGTCCACCGCCGACGCCGAAGAAAAAAAGCAGATTTTTGATGAACTCGGCCAATCCCTGTAGCAGCAGGGTGAGCGGCATTATCAGCAACAGGGATTTTAACAGGTACACCAAGGGAAGCCCGCGGGCCTCCTTGGAGACTTCATGGATAGCCCAGCTATTGGCGACATACTCCCAACAAAAAACCAGAATCAAGAGACAGACTGGTATCAGAAATAACAAGGTGCCTACAGCGTCTACCAGGGCTTGAATACGAGGGGTGAAGCGTTGGTAAAGGATATCGACCCGAACATGCCCCCCCCGCTTCAGTGTGTACGCTGCACCCAGCAGAAATAACAGGCTGTGCAGGTAGGTGACGGATTCCTGCAAGGCAATGGAACCGGTTTCCAGAAAATAGCGCATGACCACGACGGTACAGGTCAGCACCATCATTGCGAGGGTCAACCAGGCAATCAGCCGACCGGTCCATTCGGTGAAACAGTCGATCCCCCTGGCCAGGGAGTCCAGGCAACGAATCAGGTTGGGCATGGTTTTTATGTCGTCTCTTTGCAACAGCGATTCATTATAAGGGCATTAAAGTGCCGACTTGAAGAAAAGGAAAACAACGACTTAGTCGGGCTGTAACAATTCTGTCACATAGTATTCATATAGTTGTCACGAATGGTGAATAGCATGTCGTTCGAAGTTTAACGATCAGCCCTGGAGGCAACAGTGAAAAATACACATAAATTAGCAATTGCCGGTGCCGCTATGGCGCTGTCTATGGCCAGCACTACCGTGTTTGCCGCCGCTCGCGACTACATTAGCATTGTCGGTTCATCAACGGTTTACCCTTTCTCCACCGTAGTGGCGGAGCGTTTTGGTAAATCTACTGGCAACCCCACGCCGAAAGTAGAGTCTACCGGCACCGGTGGCGGCATGAAGTTGTTCTGTTCGGGTGTGGGCAGTGAGAACCCTGATATCACCAATGCATCTCGTCAGATGAAAAAATCTGAGTTCGAAATGTGCCAGGAAAATGGTGTGAAGGACATTATTGAAGTTCAGGTTGGTTTTGACGGTATCGTTGTTGCCAACTCCAAAGAAAGTCCGCTGATGAAGCTGACACGCAAGGATCTTTACTTGGCACTGGCGGCTAAGGTTCCTGGCGCCGATGGCAAGTTGATTGATAATCCTTACAAAACCTGGAAAGAAGTCAACCCAACGTTGCCCGCTACCAAGATTGAAGTATTGGGGCCGCCCCCCACTTCCGGTACCCGCGACGCTTTTGCCGAGCTGGCAATGGAAGGTGGTGCAAAGAAATTTGCCGACCTGGCTGCACTGCGTGGATCAACGGATGAAGCCGAAATCAAATCCCTGATGGCTAAGCTGGGCATTCCGGCTGGTGCGTTTAACGCCAAGGGCAAAAAAGTATTCCAGGCGGTTGCCCAAGCGATCCGTGAAGATGGCCCTTACATTGAAGCGGGCGAAAATGACAACCTGATCATTCAGAAGCTGGAAGCTAACCACGATGCCATGGGCATTTTCGGCTTCTCTTTCCTGGATCAGAATAGCGACAAAGTACAAGGCTCTATCATCGAAGGCATTGCGCCTGAGTTTGACACGATTGCTGACAAGTCTTACAGCGTTTCACGTCCCTTGTTCTTCTACGTGAAAAAAGCCCACATTGGTGTCATTCCTGGAATAGATGGCTTCCTGGCTGAATTTACGTCTGAAAAGGCTTGGGGTGGAGACGGTTACCTGGCTGAAAAAGGTATGATTCCTATGCCTGCTGCCCTGCGCACAGAAGTTGGTGCTAACGTGCTTAACCAGAAGCCCATGACAGCTGACGGCCTCCACTAAGCTTCTGACGAAATTATAAGTGGCTTCCCCCACGAGCTGTTATAGACTCGGGCCTGACGAAAGTCAGGCCCTGTTTTTTTAACATAATCAGAAATCCTGTTGGGAACATAGTCCATGCAAACAGCGAATCTCCTGGTTGTACTGCTGGCATTAAGCGCGGCGGCCTATCTCATGGCACACGGTCGCTCAGTTGCCTTGGCGCGACCTCTTGGCGGCATACGACACCTGCATTCTCTGCCCTTTTTCTATGGCATGCGTGCTTCCATCTGGTGTGCGTTGCCTGCCATAGTGCTGTTGGCATTGTGGTTAATGTTCGATGAACCGGTGATCAGCATGGTGTTGCTGGATGGTTTGCCAGCCTCTCACCAACCGTCATCAGCTGCAGATTACAATTTACTGCTAAACAGCATTGAAAACCTGGCCAGTGGCGCTCTCAGCAAAGACGGTGCCGACCCGGTACTGTTATCGGCAGCGGAAAAGCTAAGTAACTTGCGGAATACGGGCCAGCTTTTGGTCACCGCCGTGGTGCTGTCGCTGGGAACATTGGGCCTAGGTTGGGGTTGGGTGAAGGTGTCGCCACAACTGAGAGCGCGGCAGCAGGTGGAGCGGGTATTCAAAAGTCTGTTGCTGGCGTGTGCCTGTGTCGCGATCCTGACCACCCTCGGTATCCTGCTGTCAGTTTTATTTGAATCCCTGCGTTTTTTCCAAGCCATCCCCGTGACGGACTTTTTGTTTGGCACGGAGTGGAGTCCGCAAATGGCCATTCGGCCCGATCAAATTGGTTCATCGGGTAGTTTTGGCGCTATTCCTCTGTTTGTGGGCACTTTATTAATCTCCATGATTGCGATGATCGTGGCAGTCCCCGTTGGGTTGATGTCGGCTTTGTACTTGGCAGAGTACGCCTCACCCAGGTTTCGCGGACTGGCCAAACCGGCACTTGAGATTCTTGCGGGCATCCCTACCGTTGTGTACGGGTTTTTTGCCGCGCTGACCGTGGCTCCCTTCCTGCGAGAGGCCGGCGAAGGCATGGGTTTGACTGTCTCTTCCGAGAGTGCCTTGGCTGCGGGCTTGGTGATGGGTGTGATGATTATTCCTTTTGTCTCCTCACTGGCCGATGACGTGATCAATGCGGTACCGCAAAGCATGCGGGACGGTTCGCTGGGGTTAGGTGCAACGAAGTCGGAAACCATCAAACAGGTGATTTTCCCGGCGGCCCTGCCGGGTATTGTCGGCGGGGTGTTATTGGCGGTGTCGCGGGCCATTGGTGAAACCATGATTGTGGTAATGGCAGCAGGGTTGGCTGCTCAAATGACCGTAAACCCACTGGAAACCGTCACCACAGTGACAGTACAGATCGTTACGTTGCTGGTGGGTGACCAGGAATTTGACAGCCCCAAGACCCTGGCGGCGTTTGCTCTTGGGCTGATGCTGTTTCTGGTGACATTGGTGCTGAACTTTATCGCCCTGCGCGTGGTTAAAAAATACCGGGAACAATATGACTGAGTCCAAGCAATCTCACACAGCCATCATTCAGCGCAGCCTGGCGCGTCGTTACCGGGCAGAAAAGCGCTTCCGCGCCTATGGGTTGATGGCAATTACCTTTGGTTTGTTATGTGTTGCGCTGTTGTTTACTGACATTATCAGTAAAGGCTATAAGGCATTTTTACAGACGTCTATTCAACTGAACATTACCTATGATGCCGACGTGCTTGGCATCAGCGATCTCAATAACAAGCAACAGGTAGCACTGGCAGACTTTCAGGGGCTGGTGAAAAAAAGTCTGCAGGCGCGGTTTCCCGACGTCACCGGCAGAAAAGAAAAACGCGATCTTGTTTCATTGGTCAGTAGTGGTGCTGGATATGATTTGCGGGATCGCCTGATTGCTAACCCGCAGTTGTTGGGAAACACAGAAACGCTGTGGCTCAGCGCTGATGATGATATCGATACCTATTACAAAAGTATGGGCGATGAAAACGGTGCGTTTACCGGCCGCACCAGTGAGATGCGCCAGGGTTGGATTGAGACGCTGAAGCAGGATGGTGATATTAAGCTGGGTCTCAATAGGGTGTTTTTCACCCATGGTGACTCACGAGAGCCGGAACAGGCGGGTATCTGGGGTGCAGCGATGGGATCGTTGTTCACGTTGATTATCACGTTGAGCCTGTCCTTCCCTATTGGTGTGGCTGCCGCGGTATATCTGGAAGAATTCGCCCCACGAAATCGCTGGACCGATCTGATTGAAGTGAACATCAACAACCTGGCAGCCGTGCCGTCGATCATTTTTGGCCTGCTCGGATTGGCTATTTTTATCAATTTCTTCCATGTGCCCCGCTCGGTACCCTTGGTGGGTGGACTGGTGCTGACGTTGATGACGCTACCCACCATCATTATTTCCAGTCGTGCGTCCATTAAGGCGGTCCCGCCGTCCATTCGCGAAGCGGCGATTGGCGTCGGCGCTTCCCCTATGCAGGTGGTGTTACATCACGTGCTGCCGCTGGCCATGCCGGGAATGCTCACCGGAGCGATCATCGGTATGGCCCAGGCGCTGGGAGAAACAGCACCCTTGTTGATGATCGGCATGGTCGCTTTTATTGTAGATATCCCCGGTGGATTTACCGAGCCAGCCACGGTGTTGCCAGTACAGATTTTTCTCTGGGCCGACAGTCCGGAGCGGGCCTTTGTGGAAAAGACCTCGGCGGCGATTATGGTCTTGCTGGCGTTCCTGATCATGATGAACACACTGGCGGTGGTGTTGCGTAAACGCCTTGAGCGCCGCTGGTAACCTTTATAGGACAGGTTGATAATGGTGAACAAATTGGTAACGGATACAGCAGAAATGCTTGAGGAAAAAACAGCTTCTCGCAAAGCAGTGGTACATTCCACAGCTTACCCGGAACAGGCAATTGGCTCGCCATTTGTGAAGAATCCAAAAATGTCCATGCGCAATGTGGATGTGTTCTATGGAGAGAAGCAGGCGATTTTCAATGTCAATGTAGACATTGGGCAGAATGAAGTGATTGCCATGATCGGGCCCTCTGGCTGCGGTAAATCCACTTTTTTGCGCAGCATCAACCGCATGAATGACACGGTTGATAGCTGTCGTGTAAAAGGCGAGTTAACCCTCGACGGTGAGGACATTTACTCAGCGAAAATGGATCCGGTGGCACTGCGCGCCCGGGTGGGCATGGTCTTTCAGAAGCCAAACCCGTTTCCCAAGTCTATCTATGACAATGTCTCCTATGGGCCGCGTTTACACGGGCTTGCCAGCCGTCGCGCCGAACTGGATGAGATCGTTGAGATGAGCTTGCATCGGGCCGGTTTGTGGGAAGAGGTCAAAGACCGACTCGACCAGCCGGGGACCGGTCTTTCCGGTGGCCAGCAACAACGCCTTTGCATTGCCAGGGCCATTGCTATCAGCCCCGAAGTGATCCTGATGGATGAACCTTGCTCGGCCCTTGATCCGATTGCCACCGCCAAAATTGAAGAACTGATTGCCGAGTTGTCGGAAAATTACACCATTGCTATTGTGACGCACTCGATGCAACAGGCCGCCCGTGTTTCACATCGCACGGCCTACTTCCACCTGGGTCACCTGGTGGAAGTGAATGACACCGAGAAAGTCTTTACTGCACCGGAACATGAACTGACCGAAGCTTATATCACCGGACGCTTTGGCTAACAGGAGCCTTTGATGGACAAGCTAAATCTGGATCAGCATATTTCCAGACAATTTAACGAAGATCTGGAAGAAATCAAAACCAGCATGCTCGAAATGGGCGGTCTGGTTGAAATGCAGGTGGGCGATGCCATTCGCGCGCTGGAAGATGCCGACAGTGGCCTTGCTGAAAAGGTCATTGAGGTGGAATCCCGCATCGATGAAATGGAAATGGACATCGATGAAACCTGTACCACGCTGATTGCACGCCGCCAGCCAGCGGCCAGTGATCTGCGGCTGGTCACAGCGGTTTCTAAAGCGATTCGTGATCTGGAGCGCATTGGCGATGAGGCTCAGAAAATTGCCAAAATGGCTATCCATCTGGCCGAGGAGGGCGTTGCTCCGCGCGGTTATACAGAAGTGCGCCATATCGGCAATTGCGTACGCAAGATGCTCAATGACTCCCTGGATGCGTTCTCGCGTTTTGATGCCGAGGCCGCTATCGCCACCATGAAGGACGATCGGCAGGTAGATATGGATTACAAATCCGCCCTGCGAGAAATGATTACCTACATGATGGAAGATCCGCGCAGTATTTCCCGCTCCATGAATATCCTTTGGGCGCTGCGCTCACTGGAGCGGATAGGGGACCATGCCAAGAACATTTGTGAGCATGTGGTGTATTTGGTGCAAGGGCGTGATATTCGCCACCGCAAGCTTGATGGAGACAGTTGATAAGCTGCCTCGAAGTCAAAAAAACCGGATAGATTATCCGGTTTTTTTGTGCCCGAATTGGACGTAAACTTAAAGCTCCCTTCTTATCACTGAAGCTTCCGGAGATTACCTTTGAAAGAACTGTTCGAGAAAAATGTTGCCTGGGCAAAATCCATGAAAGAGGCTGACCCGACGTTTTTTGAACGGCTTTGTGAACAACAAGCCCCTGAATTTCTCTGGATAGGTTGCTCCGACAGTCGCGTCCCGGCGAACGAGATCGTCGGCCTGATGCCAGGTGAACTGTTCGTCCATCGCAACGTCGCCAACATGGTGGTACACAGCGATCTCAATTGTCTTTCTGTGATGCAGTATGCGGTGGAATACCTTAAGGTGAAGCACGTGATAGTGTGTGGTCACTATGGCTGTGGTGGTGTTAAAGCGGCAGTCGAGAAGCAAAACCTTGGCCTGATTGACCACTGGCTACTGAATGTTCAGGACGTGCAATACATCCATCAGGCCTATCTCTCAGAAGGGTGCAACAAAAACAAAGTCATCGATGAAGTCTGTGAGCTGAATGTCATTGAACAGGTCGTTAATGTCTGTAAAACCAACATCATCCGAGATGCCTGGGCACGGGGGCAAGAGCTTACTGTGCACGGCTGGATCTACAGTATTGCCGATGGCCTGCTGCGGGATCTGGAAGTGAATATCAGTTGCCGCGATGAAGTTCGCAGCATCTACCATACGGCAGCAGAAAAAATTAAAAAACGTTATGCTGAATCAGTATAGACAGACCCCGCTTTAGACCAAAGGACGGCAGAGTCATGAGCAATACCGGTGCCCCAGTTTTATTAACCATGGAAGGCGCAGTTGCGCGCATCCTTCTCAACAATCCAGCCAAACACAACTCGCTCACCGCCGTGGGTATCGATCTGTTTATCGACTGCCTGAATCAGGTTGAGGCCAACCACGATATCCGTGTCCTGATTATCACCGGCCAGGGGGAAAAAACCTTTTGTGCCGGCGCTTCGCTTGAGGAAATGTCATCAGGAGATATGACCGGAGAAAAGTTCGAAACCCTTACTGACCGCGTGGCGGCCATGCCGATGCCGGTGATCTGTGCGCTCAATGGCAGTGTCTACGGTGGTGGCTCGGAAGTCGCCCTCTGTTGTGATTTCCGCCTTGGTGTTTACGGCATGCGCCTCAAGGTGCCGGCGGCGGAAATTGGTCTCTGTTATCCCCCAAATGGCATTCGCCGTTATGTGAAACGTCTCGGGGTGACCACCGCCAAGCGTATTCTGGTCGCTGCAGAGGTGCTGGATGCTGAAATGCTGCTGCGGGTCGGATATCTGACCCATTTGGTGCTGCAGGATGAACTTGAAGTTGAGACCATGAAACTGGTGGAAACGTTGCTGCCTTTGGCTCCTCAGACGGTGGCGGTCATGAAACAACTCTGTGACCAGATGGCCGACGGCAATCTGGATCTCGCCAAGGTGCTTGCACAGACACAGCGCTGTCATACCTCGGGTGACCTGAAGGAAGGTTTACTGGCGCGGAGGGAAAACCGCGAACCGAACTTTAGTCGCCGCTAGTCTTCCGCTAATCCGAACAACGCGGTATTGCCACCCCGTGCCGTGATGTTCTCGGCGCGGGTTTTTTCGGTAGCAAATGCCTGCAGATAGTGCGGCCCTCCGGCCTTGGGTCCGGTACCGGACAGCCCGCAGCCGCCAAATGGCTGACAGCCCACCACCGCGCCCACCATGCTGCGATTGATATACGTGTTGCCCACCCGGGTATGCTGGAACACATAGTCCGCAAAACCGCGAATGCGGCTGTGAATGCCCAGGGTCAGGCCGTACCCGCTGCGATTGATCTGCTCAATTACCTCGTCCAGTTGTTCTCCCCGGTAGCGAATGACATGCAGGATCGGCCCGAACACCTCCTCCGGCAGTTGCCCCAAACGCTCGATCTCGAAAATATGCGGCCCCACAAACCAGCCGGAAAGCCGAGAGGGTGGGTCCAGCTTCGCCAGCAAGTTACCCGCGGTCTCCATGTGCTCGATATGGGCCAACAAAGTCTGGTGTGCGCGAGCATCAATCACCGGACCGATATCCGTGGCGAGCTGCGCAGGATCACTCAGTGTCAGGGTTTGCAGTGCCCCGCTCAGGGTCTGCAGCAGGCCATCGGCAATGTCCTCCTGCACGAACAGCACCCGCAGCGCTGAACAGCGCTGCCCCGCACTGAGAAACGCCGAGCGGATCACGTCGTCCACCACCTGTTCCGCCAGCGCGGTGGAATCCACCAGCATCACATTCTGGCCGCCAGTTTCAGCAATCAGCGGCACGATGGCGCCGGGGCGATCCGCCAACTGGCGCTGAATAGTGCGAGCGGTGGTGGTGGAACCGGTAAAGGCCACCCCTGCAATGCGTTGGTCCGGCAGCAGTAGCTTCCCCAAGGTGCGGCCGTCGCCTGGCAGCAACTGCAAGATTTCGGGAGGAATCCCGGCGCGATGCATCAATTGTGTGGCCAAAGTGGCCGCCAGTGGCGTCTGCGCCGCCGGCTTGGCAATCACCGCATTGCCCGCTGCAAGGGCCGCAGCCACCTGCCCGGTAAAAATTGCCAGCGGGAAATTCCACGGACTGATACAGAGAAACACCCCACGACCGTGCAAACTGAGGTGGTTGTCCTCGCCGGTAGGGCCGGGGAGGGAGAGTCCGCGTGCAAACTGGTTTCGCGCTTGCAGGGCATAGTAGCGACAGAAATCAATGGCCTCGCGCACCTCTGACAGGGCGTCGGCAACGGTGCGGCCAGCCTCGGCGACAATCAGCGCCATCAGGGTGGAAATTTCCCGGACTAGCTCCTCAGCCACCTGCTCCAACAGTTCGGCGCGGGCCATCCCTCCTCGCTGCTCCCAACGCCATTGGGCCGAGTTGGCACAATCCAGCGCATCGCGGACATCGATTTCGGTGAAGGGACTAACAGTGCCGACCGGTTGACCGTTGGCGGGGGACAGCACTGGCTGTGGCTGAGATATTCGCAGTTGCCCGTTGATCAGGGGTCCGGCCTGCCAGAGCTGTTTTCTGGCGATGGCCATTTGGGCCAACAGTGGTTCCACCTCGAGCGGATTGTTGAGGTCGATACCAATGGCATTGCTGCGATCCTCACCTGCAGCGCGATACAGGTCGGTGGGATTGGGAATATAACGGTGACGCCGCTCCGCCGAAGCAGTCACCTGCGGCAGCAGCGGTTGCACCAGTGTCTCCACCGGCGTGGTCTCGTCGAGCAGCCGATTGACGAAGGAACTGTTGGCGCCGTTCTCGAGTAACCGCCGCACCAGGTAGGGCAGCAGTTCCCGGTGCTGACCCACTGGGGCGTAGACACGTACAGGGGGGAATACACCGTCTGCGCAATCATTGTGGCGGCGATCAAAGTGACGTTGCAGTTGCCGATAGAGCAGTTCGCCCATGCCGTGCAGCCGCTGTAATTCAAACGGGGTGGTACGCGCCAGTTGCAGTACTGAGGCAACGGTCTGGGCATTGTGGGTGGCGAACTGTGGGTAAATCTGAGCGGGGGCGGAGAGCAGCAATTTGGCGCAGTGCAGGTAGCAGAGGTCGGTATTCACCTTGCGGGTAAACACCGGGTAATCCGCCAGCCCCTGTTCTTGGGCCAATTTGATTTCGCTGTCCCAGTAGGCCCCCTTTACCAGCCGCACCATAAAATGATGGCCGGTCTCTTCAGATAACGCAATTAACCAGCGGGCTACAGCTGGGGCGCGCTTCTGATAGGCCTGCAAGACAAACCCCAGCCCTTGCCAGTCCCTTAGTGACGGATCTCGAGCCAGGGCTTCGAACAGGTCCAGGGACAAATCAAGCCTTGCGGCTTCTTCAGCATCAATGCTGAGGCCAATGTTATAGCCGCTGGCAGCCACTGCCAGGGCGCGGATGCGCGTCAGCAATTCCGTCATGACGGCATCATGCTGACTGTACTGGTAGCGAGGGTGCAGGGCAGAGAGTTTTACAGAGATACCATCGGCGGTCATGACGGAGTCTGCGCGGTTGGCTGTGCCGATCTGGCGTATGGCCTCGGCATAGGCTTCGAAATAGCGCTTGGCGTCTTCCTCGGTACGTGCCCCCTCGCCGAGCATATCGAAGGAAAAGGTGGTGGCCTCCGGTAATTCCCCGCGGCCGCGCGCCATGGCTTCGGGCAGGGTACGACCCATCACGTACTGGCTGCCCATGATGCGCATGGCCTGCATCATCGCCCTGCGCACCACCGGTTCGCCGAGACGATTGACCAGCCGCTTGATCCAGCCGGGGGTGTCCTCGGACACTTCGCGGTCCAGTGGCAATACCTCGCCGGTAAGCATCAGCCCCCACACAGAGGCATTGACGAACAAGGATTCTGAGCGGCCGCGATGGCTACCCCAGTCACCCTCGCGGATTTTCTCAGCGATCAGCCGGTCGGCGGTGGCTTCATCCGGCACCCGCAACAGCGCCTCCGCCAGGCACATCAGGGCGATACCCTCGCGGTTCGACAGGCCGAATTCATGGAGAAATGATTCCAGAGTGCCTGCACGCTGCCGGTCTTGGCGGCAGGCGGACACCAGTTCGCGGCCAACTTGCAGTGAGAATTGCTGTTGAGCGTCATTCAGTAAGGGGATCGAAAGTAATTGTTCCACACAAAGCCGCTCGTCCATGGACGTGGTCTGGCGGATCTGATGTCTGAGCGCGGACAGTATCATAAGCATCCTGTGAAGCGGGGAACTGCTCTAAGTATGGGATGTGTCAGGCTATCGGGAGAAAAAAATGAGCTTCAACGGGCCTGTGAATGAGGCATGAATGAGAAGGGTCAACTATCGAGAGACCGGCGACCCGTGAAGAAAAAGCTGGTAAGCGGGCACGAAGCCGGTGTTTACACCGGCAACGCGGTAGTGTTCTGTGGTGACTTCAACACAAAGGACGATTGCACCCCACTCACGCCTTCGATGCGGGTGATTTTGTTGAGCAGGAAGTGCTGATAACCGTCCATATCTTCTACTACCACCTTGAGTAAATAATCGGCTGCTTGCCCTGTAATCAGGTGGCACTCCAGTACCTCGGGGTAGCTGGCGACCGCTGACTCAAAACGATCAAATCGCTCGGGGGTGTGTTTGTCCATGCTGATCTGGATAAACGCCATCAGCTTCAGGCCAAGTCGCCGTGCGTTTAACCGCGCAGCATAGCCTTCAATAATGCCGTCCTCTTCCAGCCGTCTTACTCGTCGGAGACACGGTGATGGAGACAGATTAACCCCTTCTGCCAGATCCTGGTTGGAGATACGGCCATCGCGCTGCAGCTTGCGCAGAATTGCCCGGTCAAAGCTGTCGAGTTCCATAAAATTGCTCAGATGTATATATAAAGAGAATATTATTGCGAATAATAGAGAAAATGCCATAGAAAAGGCAATAAAATGCCTCTATTGGCGCATTAAACTGTCTCCATCCTGAAAAAAGCAGCGGGCCAGAAGCCCCCGGTACTGCCAGAGCGCCGCTATCCGCACCCTTTGATCCAGTGGCCGGCTTTTTTCAGGGCCTGTTTAATGCCCCTGGAGAATCACATGATCAGCAATCCTGCCAGCAAGTACCGGCCTTTCGCCCCGGTGCAATTGCACGACCGCCGCTGGCCCGGTCGCACCATCGAAAAACCGCCCATCTGGATGAGTACCGACCTGCGGGATGGCAACCAGTCCCTGATCGACCCCATGTCGGTGGAGACCAAACTGCGCTTTTTCGACATGCTGGTGGAGATCGGCTTCAAGGAGATTGAAGTGGCATTCCCCGCCGCTTCCGATACTGATTTCAACTTTGTGCGCCGCCTGATCGAGGAAGACCGTATTCCCGAGGATGTCACTATCGAGGTGCTGACCCAGGCGCGGGAGGATCTGATTGCGCGCACCGTGGCATCATTGGTGGGCGCAAAGCGGGCCATTGTGCATCTGTATAACCCCACGGCGCCGCAATTTCGCCGCATCGTTTACAACACCGATGTGGCCGGGGTGAAAGCCATCGCCGAGCAGGGCACCCGCTGGGTCAAACACTACACCAGCCAGCACCCGGAAATCGAGTGGGTGTACCAGTATTCCCCGGAGGTGTTTTCCGGCACTGAACTGGAAGTGGCTAGGGAGGTATGTGATGCCGTCAGCGCCATCTGGCAGCCCACGCCGGAGAACAAGATGATCTTCAACTTGCCCGGCACCGTGGAAATGTCTACTCCCAATGTCTACGCCGACCAAGTGGAGTGGATGGACCGCAACCTGGCGCGCCGGGACAGCATTATCATCAGCGTCCATCCCCATAATGATCGCGGCACTGCCGTGGCGGCGGCAGAGCTGGCACTGATGGCCGGCGCCGACCGGGTAGAAGGATGTTTATTCGGCAACGGCGAGCGCACCGGCAATGTGGATATCGTTACACTGGCATTGAACCTCTACAGCCAAGGGGTGAACCCGGGGCTGGATTTTTCCAACATTGACACCATCCGCCGTACCGTGGAGGAGTACAACCAAATCCCCGTTCACCCCCGTCATCCCTACGCAGGTGAGCTGGTATTCACGGCGTTTTCAGGCTCCCATCAGGATGCCATCAAAAAGGGTTTTACCCAGCGCGTGGCAGGAGAAATCTGGGAGGTACCCTACCTGACGATCGATCCCGCCGACCTCAACCGCGGCTACGAGGCGGTGGTGCGGGTCAACAGTCAGTCCGGCAAGGGCGGTGTCAGCTTCCTGTTGCAGCAGCAGTATGGGTTGGAGTTGCCGCGCCGTTTGCAGATCGAATTCAGCCGCGTGGTAAAAGCCTTTACCGACCGGGAGGGCCGAGAGGCCACCAGTGCGGATATCTTTGCCCTGTTTGAACAGGAGTATTTACAGGACAGTGGCGCCTACAGCTTTGCCGAGGCGGATGTCAGCACCCACAGCCACGGCGACAGGGGCGCCACCGAAGTGCAGATTCAGTTTGTGGAGCAGGGCAAAGCCAGAACCGTCAACGGCATCGGCAACGGCACCATCGACGCGGCGGTAAAAGCCCTGGGTGGCAACATCCGCGTGATTGACTACCACGAACACGCCCTGGGCAGTGGCTCGGAAGTGGAGGCGGTGTGCTATATCGAAATGCAGATTGACGACGGCCCGGCCATCTTTGGCGTGGGCGTACACCGCAATATTATCAGTGCGGCGATTGTGGCGATATTTAATGGGCTTAACCGCCAGCGGGCAGCGCAGGAAGTGGAACCGGTGGCAGCAGTCAGCGCCTAAAGCGCGCGCTAAACAATCCCATCGCCGGGGCTGGAGAATCTGGCTCCGGTGATCGCGCGGTTGACATTGCCGCGTCGGACGTGAAAACTGATTCCCAGTTGCCAACCCCTATCAAGGAAGATAGATGCCTTTCCCGTCACAGTTTTTTTAAAACCCTTCAGCTGCCGCTGATTTCTCAATGGCTTTAATGTTGCGGTGAATAAAGGAAATAGAGTTGGTCTTAGCCCAGAACTCAGCGGGAAATCAATGACTCAGAGTCCATTGAATTGAAAGAAGATGGATAAGAGTGTTTTTACACTGACCCTAAATATTCCTAAATATTCAGTGCTATCACCCTTGATGGGTCTATAGTCTCAGACAATGAAGGGAGACCGAAGTCTCCCTTCCTCCTTTACTTGGATGTCTTCTTGCCAGTTCTAGAAATGCGCTCAGAGACGGTTGTCTTGGGGTGTGACTTTCCGTAATTGGTGGTCACATACCTGCCAGTTATTGCTGAGCGATAGTTTTTACCATTACTTTTCTTTACTCCCATATCAGTACCCTCCCGTAGGCATTGAGCGAAAGTGTTGGCAGACATGCTCCCACTTTCCTTTTCGGAATCGGTTGTATGGGTGAACAAATACAGGTTTGGATGGAACCTGCTCGGGTGCTGTGTTTCTCATAAGATTTTCTCCATTATGAGAGTTAATGGTTCACCCGAGAAATAAAGCACTAAGGGCAGCCTACCTGGAATCAGGGTTATTGACTCTTTCGTGTATTAACTGCTCTTATAACCATTCCCGCCAAGGAATGACGTGCCCATTTCTCGAATGGTTTGCGTCATAGTTGCCCGGGAGGAATATCCTCCCGGGCGACACACAAACACAAGATGTAGTTTTGTGTGTCACACTAAAACACCCGCTAAGGCTACCTCTACATGCGCTGTACTGTCTACTGCGTCATAGGTCTTTCGTGCCTGTGGAAAACATGATATTTTTTTTCATAAGCTTGATTTGAAAATTAATTCTCGCTATGGGGTGTCCGTAACTGTTTCACGTGGAACAAATTTTATTTATTGTCGCATGCGTAAGTGATAATGGAGATATTATGCGTTTTCAACTTAACTAATCATCTTCTGTGGATTATTGTGTTGATAACCTGTGTATAGTTGGTAGATATATTGGGTCATAAGCTGTCTTATGTTGATATTCCTGAAAACACTATATGTTGTATTCGTCTGTTTTCTAACTTGATAATGTGACGTTGCGGTTCGAATCGATATTTATAAAAAAATGAATTGTTCTTTAAAGCTAGCATCGTTGGTTTATTTGCCCCGTAGGGAGGGGGGGTATCCAGAAAGGACAGTTGGGAAGCTTGGCATTCTGTGACCATAGCGGATTGCGTGGTCATATACTTAATATTTAGGGTCAGTGTAAAAACTAACGGGCAGTATGGAAGATAAAAAAACGCCGCTCTTTTGAATAGCGGCGTTTTTTATTGCCTGAAGTTTAAGGGGGTGGTTTTACAGCAGCATACAGGCCTCTTCAAAATTCAGCCGCTTGCCGCGGGGGTGGAGTTTTTCCGGATCGCCATAGCCGAGGTTGATCAGGAAATTGGATTTCCAGCCGTTTTCTGCAAAGAAAATCTCATCGGTTTTGCCGTTGTCGAAGCCGGACATGGGGCCGCAGTCGAGCCCCAGGGCACGGGCGGCCATGATCAGCCAGGCGCCCTGCAAGGTGCCATTACGAAAGGCCGTTACCCGGGCCAGTTCCTCGTTGTCGGCGAACATTTTGTCAGCCCCGTCCATATGGGGGAACAGTTCCGGTAGGTGTCGATAGAAAGTCGGGTCGTGGGCGACGATCACGGTGGCCGGAGCGGCCAGGGTTTTGTCGCGGTTGCCCTCCGCCAGGGCGGGGAGCAGCCGCTGTTTCGCCGCCGGGGTGGTGAGGAACACAAACCGTCCCGGTTCGGAGTTCATGCTGGTGGGGCCCATGGCGGCCAGCTGGTAGAGCTGGCGCAGGGTGTCGGCTGCGATGCCGCGGTCCTGCCAGTAGCTGTGGGTGCGGGCATCGGTAAATAGTTGCTGAATGCTGTGTTGGTCAATCGGTTTCATGCGTTTTTCCTTGGTACAAATCTTTGGGTATGTCGAAGACCAGCGCCAGGCTATCCCGCTGGGCGTGGTATTCAGTGGTGGCGAGGGGTTCGGTAAGCAGGCCGTCGCCGGGTGTCAGTGCTTGCCCGTCGGCCGTCAGGGCGCCCTCCACCAGCTGGATGCGGCGCAGCCAGTTTTCCTGCAGGGGATGATGCAGTTGACCCCCGCTGGAAAGGCGTAGTTGCCAGATGTGGATCTCCTGGTCGACCCGGAATGCGTCAGGATCCGGGTCGCCACTGGCCACCAGCTGCAATGGCGCCCCCTCTTCAAAGCGTCGGTATTGGTAGTCAGGCAGTCCACCCTTGTGGCGGGGGATAACCCACAGTTGCATGAACCCCAGGGGGTCCCGATCACTGGCATTGGCTTCGCTATGGGTGATACCGCTGCCGGCGTTCATGAACTGGTAGTCACCGGTGAGCAGCAGGCCGCTGTGGCCGCCGCTGTCTTCATGCTGCATGGCGCCGTAGAACACCATGCTGATGATCTGGGCGTCCTGATGGCCGTGGGTATCGAACTGTCCGCCGGGTGCCACATGGTCCTCGTTGATCACCCGCAGGGGGCCGAAGCCCATGTGGGTGGGATCGTAGTAACGGTTAAAGGAGAAGCTGTGGTAGCTGCTGAGCCAGGGCAGCTGAGTGCTGCCCCGCTCCTTGGCTTTAAAGAATCTGCGCATAGTCCACCTCCCTTATCGAAGATAGTCTATTTACTGGTCGGCGGCACGATCACGCTGTAACGCCAGACTGCCGTTGCCCTGCAAAGCGATCACGGCGGTGGCGATGGCGAGGAACAACGGATATTCCCAGCCACCGCCGGCGTTACTGAATACCCAGCCTGCGCCGCTGTGTGCCCAGGTGGCCCCCAGTGCTACCGGAACCAGTGCCAGTGCCGCCCAGCGAGCCTGAACACCCAGCAGCAGGGCAATGCCGCCAATGGCTTCCGCGGCAAAAGTGGCGTAGGCGGCAAAACCGGGCAGGCCGAGACTTTCAAAAAAGGCGGCAGTGCCGGGCAGGGTGAAGATCACAAGTTTCAGGTAAAGGCTGTGGGCGATATAGATAACACCCAGGCTGATACGTAGCAGGGCGGTTCCGTGAGTTGCGGTGTTGTTCATGACGTTGTCCTCAGTGGTTGAATGCTGTGGGTGTCAGTATCGTTATTGCATTAGTGAAAGAAAATCCGCATTCTTTTCAAACCATGATTGCAAATATGCAAGCAGCGAGTTTGACATGGGTGAACTTGGGTGAAGATTGATGGATAGCTGGGATGATCTGCGGTATTTCCGCGCGGTTGCCGAGAGCGGAAGTCTCAATGGCGCCCGCAAGAAACTGGGAGTGAATCACTCCACGGTTTTTCGGCGCATTCGCGGGCTCGAGGAAAAGCTGGGGGTGCGGCTGTTCGAGCGGCGGGATGCCCGCTATCACCTTACCGGTGCTGGCGAGGCGTTGATGGTGCGGGCCGAGCAGGTGGCACAGGCGATTGATGAGGTGGATCGACTGATTCTGGGTGGTGATCAGACTCTGGAGGGGTCGGTGCGTATCACCTGCCCCGATGGTTTCGCCTACCTCGAACTGCCGCCACTGCTTGCCGAGTTCCGCACAATGTACCCGGGTATCGAGGTGGAATTGCTGGCCAGTAGCGACGACTACAATCTGTCGCGCATGGAGGCAGATATTGCCCTGCGGGCCACGTCGGCACCGCCGGAACATCTGGTGGGGCGTGAGCTCAGGACGGTGCACTGGTACCTGTACGGGAGCCACCGGCAACGATCACTCCCCGATGCGCCCCTGTGTGTAACGGACTTCGTCGGGCAGCCCTTTATCGGCCCCGAGCGCTCACTGTTGCGGTTGGCACCGATGCAGTGGCTGGAAAAAAATGCCCCGGATCTTCATATCGTGGCACGAGCCAATACCCTGATGGGCATGGCGGCACTGGTTCGGGCAGGTGTGGGGTTGGCGCTGTTGCCGCAGGATGTGGCACCGGATTTAGTGCCACTGGGAGAGTTTGAGCGCAGGTTCGAGTCGCCGCTGTGGCTGCTGACTCACCCGGACTTGCGCAGCAATGCCCGGGTGCAGGCCTGTAGCCGGTTTCTGGTGGAAAAGTTGTCCCGCTAATGGATTTAATCTATGGCTGCGGTACCTGCACCCGGGTGACCTGCGCGCGATAGTGATTGATTTCGGCGTTGTCCTTGAATGGCCCGAGGCGTGTTCTCATGCTCAGTTGCTGGCCCGGCGTTAATTGGCTGGGACCGCTGAGGGTGGTGCTACTGCCAGCCACAAAGGCATTGAGCATTTCTGTCAGCTGTAATTCCACATTGGTCACCGTCACCGGACTGTTGTTTTTGATGACGATGTACAGGTAGCCGTCTTCCGCCAGGTAGAGCTTACAGAGAATATATTTGTGAGGCGCGGTAGACAGCTCCAGCACGGCGAGTCTCGCTTGGGCTTTTTTTGCCACTTCGCTAGTGCCAGCGGCGGCCGTTTGAAAATAGCGGATGGCATTTTGTTGGTCGCCGCCGTCCAGGGCTATTTCCCCCAGATAGTAGCTGGCATAGGGGGTGGGTAAGATCTGATAGCTATTTTCCAGATCGGTACGGGCCCCGCTTTTGTTGCCTTCGTCATAGCGCAACATACCGCGGGCCAGATAATGGCTAAAATAGTCCGGGTTTTTGCCGATAGCCGTGGTAAAGGACTTCTCTGCATTGGCTGGATTTTTCTGCAATTCCCAGGCGTGGCCACGCAATTCCCAGAAATAGCCGTCATTGGGCTGGATGGCGATGGCTCTATCCAGCTCGGCCAGGGCCGTTTTGGCATCCTTCGCGTTCAGTGCCTTGATGGCTGCATCCTGCGCTTTGTAGGCGGGTTCATCTTGTTTCAGTTGTTTGATCTTGCGTTGGAATATGTCCCTGTTGATCGTACCTTTAGGGAGAGTGGCCGCCTTGGCGCGGTTGGCATTGACGCGCTCCTGTGACGGCGGGTGGCTGGCAAACAGACCGCTGATAAAGTCCTGCTGGCGGCCCTGGCTCAGTTTCACAAAGGTTTCCTGAAGCTTTACGGCACCACTTGGGTCATAGCCCGCACGAGACATATATTCCATGCCATAGTTATCGGATTCCAGTTCGTCTTCACGGCCATAGCGCGCCATCCAGGCGGCGGCACCCATTTGTGCGATCTGAGTGCCGGCACCACCCAAACCATAACTGGCTCCCGCCATGCCCACGGCAGCCGCGCCAATATTCAGCAGGGTGCCGCGGGTCATTTGCGAAGCGCCGTGGCGCGCTGCGGCGTGAACAATCTCATGGCCCAATACCGCGGCCAGTTGGGATTCATCTTCAAGATGTGTGAGCAGGCCGCGGTTGACGGCGATCTTGCCGCCCGGTAGCGCCCAGGCATTGGGAACCGAGTTGTTCAGCACCACGAATTCATAAGGTAGGTTGGGACGGTCACTGACCGCGGCCAGTTTGTGTCCCACCGAGCTAACATAGACCTGTAAATTCGGGTCGAGGTAGTAGCGTCCCCCTTGTGATTGCTGCGAAGGTTTGTAGTTGTTGGCGCCGATGGCGACTTCCTGGTCTGCGGACACCAGGGAGAATTCGCTTTGCCCGGTTACCGGGTTGACGGAACAGCCGCTGAGCATCAATAGCAGCGGGGTGAGGACGAAAAACAAAGAGCGAAACCGACGCATCTGTACTCCTGACAAGCGGTAGTGGTGAAATGAGTATAATGAACCACTTCGATGTGTAAATAATTACCCCATTGGACAACGCATGCTGACAGTTATTTCCCCCGCCAAGACCCTTGATTATGACAGCCCGCTGACAACTGCCGAATACAGTCTGCCAGGCTACCTGGAAGATTCTGCCGAATTGATCGGTGAACTACGAAAACTGTCACCCCCTCAGGTATCAGAATTGATGGGTATCAGTGACAAGCTGGGTGCCCTGAACTTTGGGCGCTATCTGGACTGGCAGTCAGAGTTCACGCCAGATAATGCCCGGCCTGCCATCCTTGCGTTCAAGGGTGATGTGTACACCGGTTTGGCGGTGGAGAGCCTGTCGGAGTCGGATCTGCAATGGGCGCAGCAACACCTGCGTATCTTATCCGGTTTGTATGGTCTGTTGCGGCCCCTTGACTTAATGCAGCCCTATCGGCTGGAGATGGGCACCAAGCTGACCAATCCCAAGGGTAAGGATCTGTACCAATTCTGGGGTGGCAAGATTACCGAAGGCCTCAATGCCGAACTGGGCAGCATGAAAACACCCGTGCTGGTTAACCTGGCGTCCAATGAATATTTCAAATCGGTGGTGCCGGGCAAGTTGAATGCGGACATCATTACGCCGGTGTTCAAGGACTGGAAAGGCGGAAAATACAAGATTATCAGCTTCTACGCCAAGAAGGCTCGCGGCCTGATGAGCCGTTACATCATTGAACATCGCATTGATGATGCAGAGCGGCTGAAAGAGTTCGACTACGCCGGGTACGCCTACCAGCCTGCCATGTCCTCAGCACGTGAGTGGGTATTCACTCGCGATGAAAGTCAGGAATAAAGGTCAGTGTTGAATCACAAACCCTTCTCTCAAGCCTGCGAAAACAACCGTGGTCCGATCCTGGCTGTCCTGCAACGGGTATTGGCCGAACGGCGCAGGGTGTTGGAGGTGGGAAGTGGTACCGGTCAGCACGCCGTCTATTTCGCGCCCCGCTTACCCCATCTGGTTTGGCAGACCGCAGACCTTGAGGTGAACCATCCGGGTATCAATGCCTGGATTGATGATTGCCCTGCGGCCAATCTGTGCCGTCCATTAGCGCTGAACGCAGACCAGCGCCCCTGGAGTATGAATGGCTATCAGCCGGATGCGCTCTTTACCGCCAATACCTGTCATATTATGTCCTGGTCATCGGTGGAACATCTGTTTGCCGAACTGGGTACGTTGCTTGAGCAAGATGCGGTACTGGCCATCTACGGGCCGTTTAACTATCAGGGCAACTACACCAGTGAGAGTAACGCCCGTTTTGATCAGTGGCTTAAGCAGATGGCGCCCCATCAGGGTATTCGGGATTTTGAAGCGGTGGATCGGTTGGCGCAGCAAATCGGTTTCATGCTGGTCGAAGACAATCCAATGCCCGCTAATAATCGGTTACTGGTATGGCACAAAAAATTGATCTAAAGCTGAAAACTCCACCGTTGCTGATCTGTGTGTTGGTCGCACTGTTAATGTGGCTGTGTGCTCGGTGGCTGGACGTGCACACTTCCTACGGTGCGCTGTGGAGCTTATTGGTGATGTTGGTGATGGTAGCCGGACTGACCATTAGCAGTTTGGCTGTGCTGTCACTTTATCTGGGCAAAACCACGCTTGATCCAAGGTTTCCACACAAAACGGTACGGGTCATTACTAAAGGACTCTACGGCTATTCGCGCAACCCCATCTACCTGGGATTACTGGTGATATTGCTAGGTTGGAACCTGTGTCTGGACAGCCTCTACGCCACCCCCGGCTTGCCCCTCTATATGGGCTTGGTGACCTGGCTGCAAATTCTTCCGGAAGAGCGTGTGTTGGCAGAGCGGTTTGGTGATGCCTATCGGGGGTATTGCTCGCAGGTGCGCCGCTGGCTCTAGCAGGTAGCCAGCGGTCACAGTTGATAGCTTAGCGGGCCATCGGCGTAATCTTTGATCCCTCGATGGTGAGGTTGTACATCAGCCCCTTGTTGGAAAAGATAAAGCCGATAATGGGTTGCTGGGCTGTGTTGGTATCGATGTCGCCGCCGGCACCAAAGGAGGCGATGGCGACACTGCCGTCAACACCGGCTTTCCAGCCCTCACTGTTGCGGAATTTTTTCAGCGATGAGTCTGTCATAAAGAGAATAACCTGGGATTTTTTCTGAGCTCCCAGTTGCAAGCCCAGTGATGCCGAGGCGATATTGTAGTAACGCACATTTGCGCCACCGATACGGAGTGCTCCCTCACCGTATTCACCACCAACCCAAAAGCCTGCTTTGTACACGCTGGGAAAAACCAGCATACCCTTGGCTCGGGAGGCCAGTTCACGGGCGGCGGGTGACTGCTTATAGAGATCAGCCAGGGCCTCCTGAACATACAGATCAATTTCGACTTTGCTGGCAGCCTGAGTCGCGCCGGAAAACAGCAAACAACCCAGCATTAACAACCAAACAGGCTTTATCACGATGTATTTCCTCCTCGGAAATGTTGGTACTAGGACCCTATTGGGCTTTGTATGGTAACTGTCGGCGAGTTTCCTGAATATAGTCCAGCACGTACTGTCGCTCTTCCAATACGAACCGTTTGATTGCTGCGGAAAAATCAGGGCGCCTGATCCAGTGCACTGAACAGGTTTCCAGGGGTTCAAAGCCTCGGCGCACTTTATGTTCACCCTGAGCACCGGCATCGAATCGGGCAAGTTTTGCATCAATCGCAAATTCGATTCCCTGGTAATAACATAGTTCAAAGTGCAGAAAGTCATATTCCTGGGTGCAGCCCCAGTAGCGGCCGTAGAGGTTCCCTTCATCGTAGAAAAATAATGCAGCGGCAACCTTTTCTTCGCCTTTCTCGGCAACCGCCATCATTAATTGTCCAGACATGACCTCACCGAGGGCGCGGAAAAAGTGTTGCGTGAGGTAGCCACTATTACCGCTGTGTTTGAGGTAGGTGTTGTGATACACCTGAAAAAAGAATTCCCACCAGTCGGCAGTGATCTCGTCATTTCTGAGGCGATATACGCGCAGTCCCTGCTGTTGAAGTCCACTTCTTTCGCGGCTGATATTCTTGCGCTTGCGGGAGGACAGAGCGGCCAGGAAGTCCTCAAAATTGCCGTAGTCCCGGTTCTGCCACAGGTATTGCACTCCGCTGCGCAACATGCCGCCGGCATCTTGCATGGCTGCGGTCAGGTGGGGTTCAGGAAACAACAGGTGCCATCCGCTGGCGCCTTGCTGATCGGCTAACTGCTGTATGGCAGTTAACAGATAAGGGGTGACGCTGGCCAGTTCAGTTTGAGGCGACAAGGCCAGCCGCGGACCGATGGCGGGTGTAAAGGGCACGGCGGTAAGCAGTTTGGGATAGTAATCCAGTTGTTGCCGCTGATAGGCCTCGGCCCAACTCCAGTCAAACACGTACTCCCCCCAGGAGTGACTCTTGAGGTAAAGCGGCATGGCGGCCACGGGCAGCTCATCTTCGCTGATTAATAAATGGTGGGGTTGCCAGCCGGTTGATGTACAGGCACTGCCGGAACGCTCCAGCAGGGACAGGAAGCGGTGCTGAAGAAAAGGATAGCTACTGTTAAACAGGCCATCCCAATCTTTGGCATCGCACTGATCAATTCTGTCCAGAATACGTATATCCAATATGGTCTTCCCTGGGATGGCTGGAGAAGAGGGGCTGATCTCCTAGCAGGTAAGTGTAGACCCTATGCTATTGCGATCGGTTTAGGAAGGTGGCAGCGGAAACAACTGCCCTTGCCCAGGGTGCTTTGAATTTCGAGAGTGCCGCCGTGGCGCATCATCACGTGTTTGACGATGGCCAGCCCCAACCCGGTGCCGCCGGTGCTGGATGCACGGCTGTGATCGACACGGTAGAAACGTTCGGTGAGACGGGGAATATGTTTCGGATCAATGCCATAACCATTGTCACAGACTTCGACAATGATTTCCGAGTCAGTGCTGCGGCAGGCCACGCGAATTTCCACGCCAGCGGGATTGTGTTTGATGGCGTTGAACACCAGGTTGGAGAAGGCGCTGTAGAGTTCCTTATATTCCCCGCGAAGCTCCAGGTTTTCGTGGCAGTCCGAGAAGATATGGTACTTTTCCGAAGCGACCATACAGCCATCTTTCACCACCTGCTCCAGTAGTGGGGTGAGCTGAACCTGTGTGCGAGGCGGCGGTTTGCGGTTGGATTCCAGCTGAGACAACATCACCAGATCATTGGCCAGGGCATTGAGGCGATCGGTCTGCTGATCCATTTGCATGAGCGCCTTCTGCCAGCCTGTTGGCAGGCCGTCACTGTTGTCCTGAAGGGTCTCGATATAGCCGGACAGTACGGTGAGAGGTGTGCGCAGTTCGTGTGAAATATTAGCCACGAAATCCTGACGCATTTGCTCCAGATTGCGCAGCCGCGTGATGTCCTGCACCACCAGAATGATATTGCCGTCGCCAAATTCTGCTGCAGTAAACATCAGTGTTTTGCTCGGGTCTTCCGGCGATGACAGTTCGACCGGCAGGGGCAGGTTGCGATGCTGGATAAAGGCGACGAAGCGTGGGTCGCGCACAACATTGATAATGGACTGACCGCGATCAGTTTTTTCCAGGCCCAGCAGAGATTCCGCTGCAGGGTTCCACCACTCCAGCACTCGGTCTGGAGAAAGGGTCATGATGCCATCGGCCAATGCGGAGGTGATGTTGCGCACTCGCTCAGAAAGCTGGCGGCGGCTCTGTTTGGCGCGATCATTGCGCTGCTGCATGCGGTAAAGGTGGTCGGTCATGTCGCCCCAGACACCGCTGGCATCAGGGGGTAGTCCGTTGGCACCTTGATCAAGCCAGTCGTAGAGTCTGGCGATATGGGAAAAAGTCCACAACATGTAGATGCCGCCGCCGACCAGTAGTGTCAGCAACACATTGTTAAGCATGAAGCCGGCAACCAACAACAGCAGCGTGATCAGCGCAATGCGCTTTATTTCTGCTTGTAGACCTCTATGCAAGTGCTTTTCCTACTCTTCGACAACCTTGGTGGAGAAGCGGTAACCCGCGCCCCGCACAGTCTGTATGAAGCGATCTTGTGCTTCAAGGGAAATTGCCTTGCGTAGGCGACGGATATGCACATCAACAGTGCGTTCATCCATGTAGACATTGCCGCCCCAGACGTGGTCGAGAATCTGGTCCCGGGAATAGACCCGTTCCTGGTGGGTGAGGAAAAAACTCAGCAAGCGGAATTCGGTGGGACCCATGGATACCGTTTGTCCGTTGATGGTGACACGGTGGCTGATGGGGTCGAAAAGCAGGTGATCCACCTCAATGGGTTCCTGGGGTAGCGCTGGCTCAGCGCGACGCAACACGGCATTGATGCGGGCAATCAGTGCCCGTGGTGAAAAAGGCTTCGTGATGTAGTCATCTGCACCAACTTCAAGACCCTGCACGATATTGTCTTCGTTGGCTTTGGCGGTGAGCATGATAACGGGCACATTTTTGGTCAGATCATCCCGTTGCAGACGGCGAATCAATTCGACACCGCTGGTGCCGGGCATCATCCAGTCCAGCAATACCAGATCGGGTTTTTCATCAATGATCATGGCGTGTGCCTGCTGGGCATTTTCAGCCTGAAGGCAATTGAAGCCAGCCACGTCCAGCGCGGTGCTGATCATGTCGCGAATAGCGGGCTCGTCATCAACGACCAGAATAGTTTTATCGTTCATATATCAGTCATCTTTTATTGTTCAAGCCTATTACATGACATGACGGTGACAGAAATATGACAGAGGCAAAATCAGCAGTCTGCCTAGCTGCCAGCGAGCTGATAATCGAGCACTAGGCCAATAAATATCGCTGCGCCCACATAGTTGTTATTAAGAAAGGCTTTGAAGCAGCCCTCCCGATCTCGGTGGCGGATCAGGTACTGCTGATAAAGAAAAAGTAGTCCCGCCACTGCCAGTGAGAGGAAAAACCACAGGCCTCGGCCAAAATTCATACCGATCATGGCCAGGGCGATCAACACCAATATCTGCAAGGTGGCGGTGATGGTAATGTCCATGTCGCCGAACAGGATGGCGGTGGATTTGATGCCGATTTTCAGGTCGTCCTCCCGGTCCACCATGGCGTAGAAGGTATCGTAGGCGATGGTCCAGAGTATTACCGCGACATAGAGCGCCCAGAGCTCCGGGGGCAGGGCGTTTGTCTCTGCGGCAAATGCCATCGGGATACCCCAGGCAAAGGCGGCGCCGAGCACCAGCTGTGGCAGGTGGGTATAGCGCTTCATAAAGGGGTAGCAGAAGGCCAGCGCCACCCCGGCAAAGGCCAGTTGGATGGTCAGGACATTGGTGAGCAGCACCAGCAGGAACGACAGCAGGCACAGGCAGACAAAAAGGATCAGCGCTTCGCGGGAGGTGATTGCCCCGGTAGCCAGCGGCCGGTGCCGGGTGCGCTCCACATGGCCATCCAGCTTGCGATCGGCAAAATCATTGATCACACAACCGGCTGCGCGCATGGCGAACACGCCCACCACAAACACCAGCAGGTTTTTGATGGAGGGTATTCCCTCGGCCGCCAGCCACAGTGCCCAGAGCGTCGGCCACAGCAGTAACAGGGTGCCGATGGGTTTGTCGATACGCATCAGGCGGATAAAGTCTGGCAGTCGTTCCCGCAAAGAGTTCATGGCATGTTGCCGTGGTAGTGATCTAAAGCGGGTTATTGTACGGGGTAAATTCCGGTAAAAACATCTCGCACACCAGCAGTGGCTTGCGGTCTAGCCAGAATAGAGAACGCCGTCCCGGAATGATGGCATTTATAGCTTGTAATGGGTTGGGCAGGGGGGTTGTTTGGGTGTCCTGCCGAGCAATTTGGATGTCACCGCGCGTCATGCCTGGATCGCTGAACAGCAGTGCTCCCAGTGGACGATTGTCCAGCTTCCTCAGACTGCGCAGGCGGCCACTGAGGGTTCGCTGTGGAATGATACTGCGCGCGTATACCCAGGGTTGGTTATTGCCGAACAGGATAACTTCACGAATCAGTGCTTGTTGCCGAGTGCGCATACCCAGCAGCCGTTGCTCGGACAGGCGGGGGCAACCCATGCGCTGTTGAATGACCTGGACGCGGAAATGCCCTTGACTGAGTGCTACAAGTCGCTCCGTTAATGAACCGCGATCAAGTAGCCATGACCGCAATGGGTCACGGGCAACCAGATAAGGTGCGCGCCGATAGTGGTACCAGTGGGGTTCGGGGGGTTGTTTGGATAGCATTTTGGTTGCGTTGGGCAAGGGTTGGCCTGTGGGGATTTTCTCTGCGGCGTATTCTAACCGTTTCTGTCGCACTACTTGTTTTCAGCGGGATAGTTTTTCCAGCAGCTGTGCCATGGCCTTGCCGCGGTGGCTGATCCGATTTTTGTCGTCCTTGTCCAGCTGTGCGGAGCTACAGCCTAGTTCGGGTATGTAGAACAGTGGGTCGTAGCCAAAGCCGTTTTCACCTTGGGCGTTGAAGGCGATTTTACCCTCCCATGTTCCCTGGCAGATCAGTGGCGTCGGGTCTTCCGGGTGGCGCATGTAGACGAGCAGGCATTGGAAGCGTGCAGTTCGCTGCTCCTCGGGAATCTCTTGTAGCAGGGAAAGTAGGCGCAGGTTGTTTTTGTCGTCAGTGGCGTTTTCGCCTGAAAATCGCGCCGAATAGATACCCGGTGCACCATTGAGTAAATCCACTTCAAGACCAGAATCGTCGGCGATAGCGGGCAGGCCTGTCAGTCGGGCGGCGTGGCGTGCCTTGATAATGGCATTTTCCACGAAACTCAGACCGTTCTCCACCGCGTCCGGCACCTGAAAATCGGATTGAGGGACGACGGTCATGTCCAGTCCTGCCAGTAACTGCTGAAATTCGGCAAGCTTGCCTTTATTCCCGGTGGCTAATACGACTTTCATGGTTCAGTGTGCCTGTGAGATCAAGTGGTGAAGCCGGGCCTTCCATTTATCCTGGTGACCACAAAAAAAGACGGCGTGGTTATTTGTCCTGATAGAGGGTTTTCTGAAATGTTAGTGACAACGGCGGCTGGTTGGGATCCGGGATCACTTCAATCTTGAACGTCAGGTAGTCCTCATTGTCGATACGAAAGGGTGCCAGGTAGTAGACGGTGTCGCCCTCGCGTACCTCGAAAAATTCCAGGATTTGTTGTTGGGCAAAGATATTGGAAACTGAGCCTTTGACCAGTGCGGTGGTGCCGCCAGGTTTGTCGCCGCGCAGCACCGCGATATTGAGCAGACCCTTGTCCTTGCCGCGGACGATATTGTAGTTGCTGGCGATCTCGGGCTGGATAAAGCTGCTGTTGAAGGCACTGTAGAACACTTTGACATCACCAAATTCCCGGTAGGGTTTGTCGTCCGCATAGACGGTAAAGGCGACCATGGCTAACGCTGCCAGCCAGAGATGTTTGTACTGTTTCATGATGGGTACCTCGTGCGCTTCACTGCGGCTATTTGCTCAAATGATAAATGGCAGTTTCACTAAACAGATTAGGCCATATCCCCTTAATTTGCTGGTCCGGCTGATGCGAAGCGACAAACTCCCGGTGCAGTACACGGATGTGTTTCTCTGTGCAGAGTGCTTCGAAATCATTCACGGTACAGAAGTGGATATTGGGTGTGTCGTACCATTGATAGGTGAGCTGTTTGGTGACCG
Organism: uncultured Porticoccus sp.; assembly: GCA_947259505.1. Lineage (GTDB taxonomy): Bacteria > Pseudomonadota > Gammaproteobacteria > Pseudomonadales > Porticoccaceae > Porticoccus. The sequence goes on from CAMYLT010000007.1 coordinate 166,046, forward strand.
GCATGCGGCCGTGGGTGAGCAGATAAAAGCGCGCCCGCCAGTTGCCAAAATTGGGGAAGGTGACGACGCACTCCTGGCCGACCCGCAGCATTTCATCCAGTACCAGATGCGGGTAGCGCATCGCCTGTAACGCCTGAGTCATGACGACGGTATCGAAGCTTTTGTCAGCAAACTGTGTCAGGCCCTGGTCGAGGTCTGTCTCGAGTACGTTGACGCCATTGGCAATACAGGCGGTGATTTTATCCGGATCGATTTCCAGGCCATAACCTTCAACCTGCTTTTGCTGCTTGAGAAGTTTCAGCAGGGCGCCATCGCCGCAGCCGAGATCCAGTACCCGGCTGCAGGGTTTAATCCACTGCTGGATGATGTCCAGATCAATGCGGATAGTCATTGGCTTACGACCTCTGCAGCGATGCGATTCATGTAGGCTGAGAGGACATTCTCATAGCGCTTGTTGGGTAGTAGAAAAGCATCGTGCCCCAAGTTTGAATCGATGGCCGCATAGCTGACGTTCTTGTTGGCGGCAATCAGTGCCTCGACAATTTCACGTGAGCGCTCCGGTGCAAAACGCCAGTCGGTGGAAAATGATACGACCAGAAAATTGCAGCTGGCATGACGAAAAGCTGCGACTGGATCGTTGTTGTATTCGCGAGCGAGATCAAAGTAATCCAATGCCTTGGTCATCAGCAGATAGGTGTTGGCATCAAAGGTGTTGGCAAAGGCATCACCCTGATAGTGTAAATAGCTTTCCACCTGGAATTCGATGGGTGTGTCCTGACCGCGCTGAAAAGATCCCGAGCGCAGTTCGCGGCCAAACTTGTCTCCCATCAGTTCGTCGGAGAGATAGGTGATGTGCCCAATCATGCGTGCCTGTCCCAGGCCGTTGCGGGGCAAGGTCTGGTTTTCCAGATAGTGCCCGTCGCGGAAGTCCGGGTCTGATTTGATGGCGTTGCGGGCGATCTCGTTAAAGGCAATATTCTGGGCGCTGAGCTTCATGGCAGAGGCAATCACCACTGCATGCCGAATACGTTCGGGGTACTCCAGTGCCCAGCGCATCACTTGCATGCCACCCAGGCTGCCGCCGACCACGGCCGCCCATTGTTGGATGCCGAGGCGGTCTGCTAGGCGGGCCTGGCTCTCCACCCAGTCGCGTACGCGCAGTGGCGGAAAGTCTGGCCCCCAGGGCTGGCCGGTGATTGGATTGATGGAATTGGGTCCAGTACTGCCGTGACAGCCGCCCAGGTTGTTCAGGCATACCACAAAAAATTGATTGGTATCAAAGGGCTTGCCTGGACCGATGTGGTTGTCCCACCAGCCGGGTTTTATATCGTCAGTACTGTGATAGCCTGCCGCATGGTGGTGGCCGCTGAGTGCATGACAGATAAGAATGGCGTTACTGGCTGAATCATTGAGTTCGCCGTAGGTTTCGATCACCAGCTGGTACTGGTCCAAGGTGCGGCCACAAGCGAGCGTCAGTGGCTCATCGAACTGAATCACCTGGGGTGTAACAATACCGACAGAATTTTCTGGTATGACTTCTGGCATTGGTTCTGGAACAGTTCCTGGGCTAGTGGGGATCAGCGGGAGTCTAAAGAGGGGCAGCCATCAGTGCAACAGAGTCGCTGTTTCTGGCTACCCATGGGCGAAAGCACCGCTGCTGATCAAATGGTTTCCATCTCGTAGTCGACGATGACAGGTAAATGGCTGGAGAAGGTTTTGGCCTTGTAGATGACAGCGTACTCAACTCGATCCCTGAGGCTACCAGAGACCACCTGAAAGTCCGTGCGCCAGCCAGAGCCCTCTCCAGCTATCCCGGATGGCCAGTGAGTGAACTCATCTGCATCACTGTTGTAGCGGCGGAAGGCATCGGCATAGCCAATACCGGTATACAGCTGGTTGAGGCACTGCCTTTCGTGTTCCAGAAATCCCGATACGTCTCGGCAGTTGACAGGATCCTCGACATCGACGTCGCGGTGGGCGATGTTCCAGCTGCCGCAAAAAATATAGTCGCGCCGTTTGTAGCTGATTTTGTTGAAATGGTTCAGCAAGTCACGGAAGAAGCGATCTTTTGTTTCCTGGCTCTGGGTGTCGGCAATGGCGCTGGGTGCGAGCAGAGAGCAAATGCTGACCCGCTCAAAATCCGCCTGCAGATAACGGCCCTGCATATCTTCGCCGTTGGTGGCGCCGAAGCCATACATAATTGCTTTGGGCATATCACGGGTATAAATGGCCACGCCGTTTCGTTCTGGCTCTGGGGCATCAAAGAAATAGCTGAAATAGCCGGTTAGCTCATATGCAGGATGTTGTTCCAGCTCATAAGCCGGGGCGCGTAGATCCTGAAGGCAGATGACATCCGCATCCTGGGATGCCAACCATTGAAGCAGTCCCTGCTCGCTAGCTTGCTGAATACCGTCGACGGCAAGACTTATGATGCGCATTATCGCCCCTAGTTTTGGGAGAGTGTATGATAACCGGCAGGCCGGGCTTGGCGAATCGGCTAACAGGATTCAATTAGTTGGAAATGGGGCCTCTTACAGCCGGGATGCATTTGTGACAAACACCAAAATCACCTACAAATCCATTGGTACTGTTGCCGGGATACTACTTTGTCTGGTCGCTATGGTAGCAGAGGCGGCCAATCTTTACCGCTATCGTAACAGCGAAGGTAATCTTGTTATTGACCACCAAGTGCCTCCGGAATATATCGCCATGGGTTATGAGGTGATCACTCCTACTGGGCGGGTGGAACAGGTTGTGCCGCCTCAGTCGGCAAGTGGTGATGGGGACGGAGAGCAGGTTCCTGCCGAAACGGTTGCAGAGCAGCTTGAGGAGGACCAGATGCTATTGCGTAGTTACAGTACTCTGGCTGAGCTTAAAGCGGCCGGTGATCGGCGTCTGGAGCAGCTGGAACGTGAAATTGAGATCATCGAATCGAATGTCTCAAAAAATCAGAAACAGCTCAAGGAGCATCGGGAGCGTGCTGCCCTGCATCAGTTTAACGGTGAAAAGGTTCCCGATAAGCTGTTAAAAGCCGTAGAAGCTGTGCTGGTAGCTCAGCAGGATGCCGAGCAGATGCTGAGGCTTCGGCGTAACGAGCACCATGATATGGCGCTACGCTATCAGCGTTATGGCGAGCGTTTTATCGAACTAACGGCTAAGCGTCCTAACGAGAAAAGATAGCTGCCGCTACGGCCCATTGCTCTTGCCAATGCTCTGTTGGCGGGCGAGTAAAGCCACTGCGTACAAATTGACTGATGCGGCCTTCCGCCAACGACAGGATGAAATTGGCTGCTGCTGAAACGGTGGTCGCCAGTCGCAGCCCTTCCGTTACTTCCGCTTCCCTCAGAATTTGCTTCAGTTGGGTTTCCAGTCGATCAAATAATTGTTGAATGCGCTTGTGCAGACGATCGGTTTCGCCGGTGAGGGCATCGCCGGTGAGCAGTCGAGTAATGCCCGGATTGCGTTCAGCGAAAGTCAGTAGCAGTGTGAGGATGCGGTAGCAGCGTGTAGCCGCGTCGGGTTCCTCGGCTACGATGGTGCGGATACGACTAAACAGGGTCTCTTCAATGAAGTCGATGAGGCCTTCGTACATGCGGGTTTTGCTGGGAAAGTGGCGGTAGAGAGCCGCTTCCGAAACACCCACCTCTGCCGCGAGGGCCGCGGTAGTGATACGCCCTCCGGGAGTGGCTTCCAGCATTCGCGCCAGTGACTGGAGTATCTGCTGCTTTCTGGAAATAGTATCGGTTGCCACGTTCTGCTACCCGGCTTCGTTGGTGATCAGGGTACCTACACCCTGATCGGTAAAAATTTCCAGCAGAGTGGCATGATTGACCCTGCCGTCGATGATATGCGCTGTTTTCGTGCCGCCCTTGACTGCATCGAGGGCGCACTGGATTTTTGGCAGCATACCACCATAAATGGTGCCGTCGGCGATCAGTGCATCGACCTGTGCAGTGGACATGCCGGTGAGTACGTCGCCATTCTTATCCTGCAACCCGGCCACATTGGTGAGTAGCATCAGTTTCTCGGCTTTCAGTACTTCGGCAATTTTTCCAGCCACCAGATCTGCATTGATGTTATAGGAATTTCCATCACGGTCGACGCCGATGGGCGCGATCACCGGAATGAAATCGCTGTCAGTGAGCATATCGATCACGCCGGTATTGATGGATTCCACCTCGCCAACATGACCGATATCAATAATTTCTGGCGCTTCCATTTCCGGGGTGCGACGTGTGACCTTGAGCTTGCGTGCCATGATCAGTTGGCCATCCTTCCCCGTGATGCCCACAGCCTTGCCGCCGGCGTGATGGATCAGGTTAACAATTTCCTTGTTGACGGTGCCGCCCAGCACCATTTCTACCACATCCATGGTTTTGCTGTCGGTGACGCGCATGCCGTTAACGAAGTGAGATTCGATATGCAGTTTTGACAGCAGATCACCAATTTGTGGTCCGCCACCGTGGACCACCACCGGATTCATGCCGACCAGCTTCATCATCACAATGTCCTTGGCAAAGCTCGCTTTTAGTTTTTCGTCCACCATGGCGTTGCCACCAAATTTGACGACAATGGTTTTGCCAGTAAAACGCTGGATATAGGGCAGCGCCTCGGACAGTACCTTGGCAGTGTTCGAGGCGGCTTCACGGGTTAGCGACATTAATGTTCCTGTGGCTTTTTATTAAGTAGGTTAGAAAGTCAGATTGGCGTCTATGCTACGAAGTTGCTGCCGGAAAAGCGACTGGATTTTCTCCAGCGCCTCACTGGACTCTGCTTCGAAACGCAGGGTCAACGCTGGGCTAGTGTTAGAGGCGCGCACCAGTCCCCAGGCTTTGGGGAAATCTACCCGAAGGCCATCAATGGTAGAGACTTTTCCGTCTTGGAAGGCAGTGTTTTCCAGTAATTTGTCGACGATGCCGAATTTGGTTTCCTCGCTGACGGGCACTCTAATCTCCGGTGTCGCAAAGCGGGTCTCGAAGCTGGCCATGATGTCGTCCAGCCCCTGTTCGCGGATGCTGATGATTTCGATTAAGCGTGCCGCGGCGTAAAGGCCGTCGTCAAAGCCGTGCCAGCGATCGTGGAAAAAAATGTGGCCGCTATACTCACCACCCAGTGGTGCTTTGCTTTCGATGATTTTGTTGTACATGTGGGAGTGGCCGGTTTTCCACATGACGGGGCGGCCACCGTAACTGCTGATAAGACTATTGAGGCGCCTTGTGCTCTTTATGTCGAATACCACGTCGGCGCCGGGGTGCCGGGACACGACATCCCGTGCAAAGATCATCAGCAGTTCATCGGGCCAGACAATCCTTCCGCTAGCAGATACAGCGACGATGCGGTCACCGTCGCCATCCAGCGCGATACCGAGATCAGCCTGTTGTTCGCGCACACAGAGCGCTAGGTCCTCAAGGTTGGCTGGCACTGATGGGTCGGGCGCATGGTTGGGGAAGTTGCCATCCACCTCGCAGTAGAGGGGCTGCACATCACAGCCGATGACTTCCAGCAGGCGTACCGCGAGGTCTCCGGCAACGCCATTGCCGGCGTCAAGGACCACTCGTAGCCCTTGAGCTGGCACGATGTCGCCAACGATTGCCTGGATATAATCGCCGGACAGATCCTGTTCGCTGTGCTGCCCGGAGGTTTTCTCCGGAGGATTGTCGGACATTTCATCACGCAGGGATTTGATTTCATCGCCACACAGGGCGTGGTGCTGGAAGAATATTTTGAAGCCGTTGTACTCGGAGGGGTTATGGCTTGCTGTCACCATCACACCGCAGTCGCTCTGCTGTAGCTGATGGGTGGCAAAATTAAGTAACGGTGTGGGCACCAGGCCGAGATCAATAATATTGCAGCCACCACTGAGAATACCTTGCTGCAGCGCCGCACAGAGGCTATCACTGGAGAGCCGGCCATCGCGACCGATAATCAGGCTGTGTTCGCCCAGTGCCAGTGCCCGTGCGGCCAGCACTTTACCGAGACGAGTGGCGAAATCGTCGGACAACTGCTGACCTGCAATACCGCGGATATCGTAGTCACGAAACACCACAGCGGGGATGTCCGTTGTGGTCCGGACGGCATTATCTTCTGTCACCACCGGCGTGTTCTGCGGGGCTGATCTGGACGGTATCACTTCCAGGAAGGATTCGCCGCTGTCATTGACCGGGTCCGTTGCGTGCTCATCGGCGTTAATCTCTGTCCCCCGAGGTTTTAGCAATTTTTCTCTGTGGAAGTGCAGGGTAATACGCACCGTCAGGTAGAGCAGCAGCAAGGTAACAATTACCACTACCCCCAGAAAGAGAGCGAACAGGGTGTAGGACGGTTGCGCGCGTTGCAGTAACCCATTGCTGCCGGTATAGCGCAATTGCCAGTTGGGTGTTTTCAGTTTGAGGTTGATAGCATCGAGTGCATGGGATTTGTTCCCCAGGGCCAGGAATGATTTTCCCTTCGAGCGGGGCGTGGTCTGTATCAGCTCGGTGGCACCCAGCGTTGGGTTGAGGCCACTGTTTAATTGTTTAGTCAGTTCTTCCGTAGACAGGATCGCCAGCATGGCACCGCGGGTTTCTCCTTGTTCCTTCTTTAGCGGGTAGCTGAACAGTAACTGCCATTGGCCGTCGATCAATGCCGCAGTGGGGTCAACCTGCTCTCCGGCAAGTACTTTTTCCGTTAGCAGTTGCCCGGCAAAGTGATGTTGGCTGATTAAACGATCATCACCCGCCGTTATCAGAAAACCGCCGATCAGTTGAGGAACCCATTCCCGCATCAGCTTTTCTGCTGTCGCTAATTGCTCGGGATTGCCGGAAGTCACGGCATCGAGAAATACCGCCTTCCCGGATAGCGCTTGCAATTGTTGCTGTTGGTCCAACAGGTAATTGTTGGCCAGTGCCAGCTGTTTAGCGGCGTATTCGTTGGCAAATTCGCTCGCCTTCTCACGCTTGCTGTTATCGATCAGTTGGTGATAGAGCAGGTAAGCAGCAAAGGTGGCGCCTAGCACCAGCAAGACCAAGAGAGCCAGCACCAGTGGATGTTGCTTCAGCTTTTGAATGGTGTTGGCGGAATTATGTGGTGATGTCATGAGGGATATCAGTCATTGGAAATCATTTCGGCAATTTTGGCGATCAGCTGGCGCGCCAGAATGGATTTGTTGATTTTGGGGATAGTTTCAGAGCCTTTCAGCTCCACAACCAGCACCTCGTTGTCGTCGCTGTTAAAACCGATGGTGCGATCAGAGACATCGTTGGCAATCACCAAATCGAGATTTTTGCGCTCCAGTTTGCCGCGCGCATAATTTTCCAGATTGGCGGTTTCCGCAGCAAAACCAACGGTAAATGGCCTTTTTGGCAATGCGGCTACTGCGCTGACGATATCGGGATTCTTGACCAGTTCAATGGTCAGTTGCTCGGTATCTTTCTTAATCTTCTGTTCGGCTATTTGCACCGGACGGTAGTCCGCCACTGCGGCGGAAGCGATAAACAGCTGGCAGCCATCGGCTTCTTTCAGTGCGGCCTGGTACATTTCCTGAGCACTGGTGATGGGGATGATTCTGACTCGGTCTGGCGCTATCAAATTGACCGGGCCACTGATCAATACGGTTTCTGCGCCAGCTTCGGCGGCCGCCTCAGCCAGTGCATAACCCATTTTTCCGGAACTGTGGTTGCTGATGTAGCGCACCGGGTCAATCGCTTCTCGGGTAGGACCTGCGGTAATAACCACTTTTTTGCCCGCCAGGGAGCCGGTCTCAAACAGGTCCGCTGTGAGTTCCGCGAGATCTTCCGGCTCGCTCATTCGGCCCGGGCCAATATCGCCACAGGCCTGACTTCCCTCTGTGGGGCCGAAGATATGCACGCCACGTCCGCGCAGTCGCTCCAAGTTGGCCTGGGTGGCAGAGTTTCGCCACATTCCCTGATTCATTGCAGGGGCGATGGCCAGGGGCGAGCGGCAGGCCAGGCAGAGTGTGGAGAGCAGGTCGTCGCCCTGGCCGGTGGCCAGTTTGGCAATAAAGTCGGCACTGGCAGGTGCGATGAGAACAGCATCGGCCCAGCGCGAAAGCTGGATATGCCCCATGGCAGCTTCTGCCTCGGTATCCAGCAATTCAAGGTGCACGGGGTTGCCGGACAGGGCTTGCAGCGTAAGCGGGGTGATAAATTCGGTGGCCGCACGGGTCATTACCACTTGTATCGTGGCACCGGCATCCTGGAGACGGCGGATAATTTCCGCACTTTTGTAGGCAGCGATACCGCCGGTGACGCCCAGCAGAATCCGTTTGTTTGCCAATGACAACATGGAGTTTCCTAAAGTCTTGCCGAGGGGGCTAAGATAACATTGCAGGCAAAGTTTGCGTAGTCAGGACTCACATAATCGGAAACACAGGGAGGTGTTATGTCGATTCGCGATTGGCCCGAGGGTGAACGCCCCAGGGAAAAACTGTTGGGTCGGGGCGCCGAGTCTTTGTCCGATGCGGAATTGCTGGCCATTTTTCTGCGCACGGGCTGTGCCGGGCAATCAGCCGTGGATTTGGCGCGAACCCTGTTGCAGCAGTTCGGTAATCTTGGTGAGCTTTTGTCTGCAGACAAGGCAAGCTTCTGCCGCGCCCGCGGTCTCGGGGAAGCCAAGTTTGTCCAGTTGCAGGCCGTGCTGGAGTTGGCGCGCCGTCATCTTGGCGAGCAGCTGCAACGGGAGCATGTGTTAACCAGTCCCGCCAAGGTGGGGGAGTTTTTGCTGGCACAATTGCGACAGTCTCGCCAGGAAGTGTTTGGTGTGTTGTTTCTGGATGCCCAGCATCGGTTGATAGCTTGGGAAAAAATGTTTTTTGGCACCATCGATGGTGCGAGTGTTCACCCTCGAGAGGTGGTTCGGCGGGCGCTGGATCATAACGCGGCGGCGGTGATTTTTGCGCATAATCACCCATCGGGGGTGGCAGAACCCAGTGAATCAGACCGAAGAATTACCCGCCAATTACAGGAGGCGTTGCAGTTGGTGGATGTGCGGGTACTCGATCATGTGATTGCCGGAGCGGGTTATACGGTGTCGTTGGCGGAGCGGGGGCTGCTTTGACGTCGTCGGAACAGGCCGAAAATTGGGAATATGTTTGATTTCGACGTGCCCTTCTGGTATAAAACGCGGCTCTTCGCGGGGCTGTCCCCGTAGACAGGTATAGAACGCCAGAATTCATAAGCTATCGCCAGTAATTGGTGATGCCAGTTAGCAGAGGCAAAGCAATGTCCAAAGTATGTCAAGTCACCGGAAAAAAGCCGATGACAGGAAACAATGTTTCCCACGCCAAAAACAGAACCCGCCGCCGGTTTGAGCCAAACCTGCATTCTCACCGTTTCTGGGTTGAGGCCGAGAAACGCTTTGTCAAACTGCGTGTATCTTCCAAAGGCATGCGGATTATCGACAAAGTCGGTATTGACCAAGTGCTGGCGGACATCCGCAAGCGCGGCGATAAGGTTTAAGGAGAGCTACCATGGCCAAGTCAAATCGCGACAAAATCAAACTGGTTTCCAGTGCTGGTACTGGTCACTATTACACCACGACCAAAAACAAGCGTACTCAACCGGAGAAGCTGGAATTCAGCAAGTATGATCCGGTCGTTCGCAAGCACGTGCCTTACAAAGAAGCGAAAATTAAATAAGCTTGTTTTCGGTACGATAAAAAACCCCGGCTGAGCCGGGGTTTTTTGTGCCGCCAAATAAAGCAAACTTGTTTTGGCTTGTCAGGGTAACGTGCTGAGCGCGATATCGTGTACGCCGGCTTCTCGAATCTGGTCGGAAATCAGTACAAAGGTAGCTGTTTTTGACCGTGGATGAGCTTCAATAATGACGCTGGTTTGGGGGCTTTCCGCGTGGGCTCTCTCGACGTTAGCGCGAACTGAACGCACATCGATGCGCCGTCCCTCCAGCCAGACACCGTTGTCCTCCGCTATGCGGAAGACCAGGGTTCGGCTCTGCTGCTCGGGTGGTGGCTGGTCAGTGATGGGTGGACGGTTTATATCTATGCCGCTTTCCTGCACAAATGTGGCCGTGACTACAAAAAAAATCAGCAGAATAAACACCACATCCAGCATGGGTGTCATATCAATTTCTGCCGGTTCATCGGCAATTTTCCGTCGGCCTAACGCCATTGATGCTACCTGTGTTGATGAGTGAATCGGTGTGCCCTTCTGCAAAAGGTACATTAGTATGCCAGAGAATTTTTGCAGCAACCTATTGGCGGGAGTGAATGATGCCGGAATTGCCGGAAGTCGTAGTGACCCTTAGGGGGGTGAGCCCGCATGTTATCGGCAAACAGGTCGTTTCGGTCGACGTGCGAGAAAGTAGATTGCGCTGGCCGGTACCAGCTGACCTGTCATCCCTGCTTTCCGGACAGACATTGCTGGATGGTCGTCAACGGGGGAAGTATCTGTTGTTTCGATTCCCGACGGGACACTTGATGATTCACCTGGGGATGTCCGGCAATCTGCGTATTGTCCGTGACGAGACACCCGTGGGCAAGCACGACCATGTGGACATCATCTTTGGCGACGGCACGGTTTTGCGCTATACCGATCCGCGCCGCTTTGGCACCATTCAGTGGTTAGTCGGCGCCCCGGAACAGCACCCTCTACTGTCCAGCCTGGGGCCGGAACCCTTCGAGGAAGCCTTTACCGGTGAGTACCTATACCAGGCTTCCAGAGGTAGAAAAGTGCCCATCAAGCAATTTCTGATGGACAACAAAGTGGTGGTCGGTGTTGGCAACATCTACGCAAATGAAACGTTATTTCAATGTGGTATTTGTCCGACACTTGCCGCAGGCAACGTCTCACGATCGCGCTTTGACGCACTGGCTATAGAAGTGCGCCGGGTGCTGGCCAGTGCCATTGAGCAGGGGGGCACGACATTGCGGGATTTCGTCGGTGGTGATGGCAAGCCCGGTTATTTCAAACAGCAGTTATATGTCTATGGCCGTGGCGGAGAGACTTGCCTGCGATGTGGTTCGGTGCTCATGGAAATACGTCAGGGGCAGCGTTCGACGGTCTTCTGCCCTGTCTGTCAGCAATGACTAAATTGGCAATCAGGACTTGGAAAACTTGCGATTCAGCGCTTCTTTCACGGAGGGGTGGACAAAGGCGTTGATATTGCCCCCCAGTGAGGCTATTTCCTTGACTAGGGAGGATGAGATGTAGGAAAGTTTTTCTGACGGGGTCAGGAAAATACTTTCGATCTCCGGAGCCAGTGCGCGGTTCATATTGGCCAGCTGGAATTCGTATTCAAAATCCGATACTGCGCGCAATCCCCTGAGGATCGCATCACCACGACAGTCTTTGACGAAGTTGACCAGCAGATAGTCAAAACCGCGAACCTCGACATTTTCCAGATGGGAAAGCGCCTCTTTGGCGAGTTCAATCCGCTCTTCCAGTTCAAAAGTAGGGCGTTTTCGCTCACTGCTGGCGACGGCAACGATCACGTGGTGGAACAAATTGCTGGCACGCTCAACCAAATCAATGTGACCATTGGTGATGGGGTCAAAGGTGCCAGGATAAACAATTGTTTTCACGATGATTCTTCGCAGTGGAGGCGGGCAGGCATGGTAAACGTTTTACTCGATATTCTCAAACAAGCGGTAAAGCCGGTAGCAGACATGACCTGCAGTTTTTTCCTTTATCAGTGATATGTGACTCGGTGTGACAGGTAGTGATTGCAACCGGTCAGCCTCGGTATAAATGTGGACCCCGGGCGCCAGTAGACCTGGGCGTTGAAGCAATGTCAGGCAGGGTTGTAACAAGTCGGCGTCAAACGGTGGGTCCAGGAACACTACGTCGTAGGGCTGTGCAGGCTGGGTTTTTTCCAGCCAGCTGAGGGCATCGGCCAGGATCACCTGGGCGTCGTTGGTGCCTAACAGCGCGCAATTCTCCTGCAGTGATGCCAATGCCTTTGGGTGGCGCTCGATAAATGTGGCACTGGCGGCACCCCGGGATAAGGCTTCCAGACCCAGCGCTCCAGAGCCGGCAAACAGGTCGAGGCAGCGGGCACCGGTAATCGTTGGTGCCAGCCAGTTGAACAGGGTCTCGCGAACACGGTCACCGGTGGGGCGCAGGCCGTCGACCTGAGAGAAACGCAGTTTGCGCCCGCGCCACTGGCCACCGATAATACGCAGCTGTCCCGACGCCCCCCGTTCGGAGGGTGATGATGTTGAACGTTGGCGGTGTTTCAAAGCTGGACTCACTCTTTAAAGTGATAGCATACACTGCCCCATGACCACTGAGAAAATCGATGTCGGATTCTGATTCAAACAACCCTGAAAATAATCTCCCAGGTCAGGAAAAACGTTCCTTCCTGCAGCGTTTCCTCCGTGACAAGGCGGACGCACCACAAACGGTGCCGACGGATGCACCCGCTGTCGCAGAAGCGGCGGACGATCAGGCGTTGCCCAAGGCGCGCTTGCGTGACCGCTTTCGTCAGGCACTGTCGAAAACCAGTCGCAGTCTTGGCAATCTTTTTCTTGGCGATCGGGAAATTGATGACGAGCTACTGGAAGAGCTGGAAACACTATTGCTGATGGCAGATGTGGGCATTGAGACCACGGTAGAAATTATTCAGGACATGGCCGAGAGAGTGCAGCGTCGAGAGCTGTCCCATAGTCGCGCGCTGTTGGCGGCTTTAGAGAATGCCATGGAGCTAAAGCTCAAGGATTGTGAAAAGCCGCTGTTGATCGATAGCGAACACCGTCCTTACGTGATCCTGGTGGTAGGCGTAAACGGGGTAGGCAAGACGACGACCATTGGCAAGTTGGCGAGGCGTTTTCAGAGTCAGGGCAAGTCAGTGATGCTGGCTGCAGGGGATACTTTTCGTGCTGCTGCGGTGGAGCAGCTCCAGGCATGGGGTGAGCGTAACCGCGTGCCTGTGATTGCCCAGCACACGGGTGCAGACAGTGCTTCGGTTATTTTTGATGGCATCCAGTCAGCTCAATCTCGCAACGTAGACATTCTCATTGCCGATACCGCCGGTCGATTGCATACCAAAAGCAACTTGATGGAAGAGCTGAAAAAGGTCCGGCGGGTTATGTCTAAACTGGATGAAACTGCCCCCCATGAGGTGCTGCTGGTGCTAGATGCCGGGACCGGGCAGAATGCCCTGAATCAGATGCAGCAGTTTCAAGAAGCGGTGGATGTTACAGGTGTGGCTCTGACCAAACTGGACGGTACCGCGAAAGGCGGCATTATTTTCTCTCTATGTAAGCGTTTCGGCGTGCCGGTACGCTTTGTGGGGTTGGGCGAAGGTATTGACGACTTACAACCCTTTGATGCCAAGGAATACGTACATGCCCTCCTTAACCGTAACGATTGAGGTGACAAACCAACTGTATGATTCGCTTTGACAATGTCAGCAAGCGTTATGCCACTGGCCAGGAGGCCCTCAGCGGTCTCAGCCTGCATCTTGACGCAGGTGAAATGGCTTTTCTTACCGGACATTCTGGCGCCGGCAAAAGCACCCTGCTCAAGCTGATCATGCTGATGGAGCGGCCGACCCATGGACAATTGCTGATTAACGGCAAAAATCTGGCAAGGCTTCACCGTAGCCAGATCCCCTATTACCGTCGGCGTGTCGGCGTGGTGTTTCAAAACCACCAGTTGCTGTTTGATCGCAATGTTTTCGACAACGTCGCATTGCCTCTTCAGGTCTCAGGCTACCAGCCCCGCGAGGTGGGCCGCCGGGTTCGAGCGGCGCTGGACAAGGTCGGTTTGTTGGACAAAGAAAAGCAGAACCCTATTGCCCTGTCAGGGGGAGAACAGCAGCGGGTCGGCATTGCCCGTGCCGTGGTGCACAAACCGCGCATTCTGTTGGCGGATGAGCCCACCGGTAATCTGGATCCGGAACTGTCAGGTGAAATCATGAAGCTGTTTCGGCAGTTTGGTGAGCTGGGTGTTACGGTTTTGGTGGCGACCCACGATGTGGATTTGATTTCGCGCATGGGGCAGCGTCTGCTGCACCTGCAGCAAGGAAAACTGGTGAGTGATGAGAGGTCGGGTCATGTCGCTTAGCAACCGTTTGCGGGGTGAGCGTCAAAACCAATCCGGCCCGACGAGGGATGTCCGGCGAGGTGCCAGTGAAGGGCGTGCGCGTTGGTCAGATAAATTAAAAAGCTATGTAGATCACCACCGGTCGGTGTTTGTCAGCACGGGCCGGCGCTTGCTGGCGGAACCGGTACAAACGTTGATGACCGCGCTGGTGGTCGCCATTGCCCTGGGATTGCCCGCTGCGCTCTACGTGGGGGTCGTGAATCTGCAACAGCTCGGCGGGCGAGTGGAAAGCTCCGCTCAGATGACGGTTTTCTTGAAAAAAACAGCCAATGCAGCAGACATCGATAGCTTGCAAAAGAACCTGCAGAAAGACCCCGATATCCAGTCCGTAAGCTACATTTCCAGTCAACAGGCGCTGCAGGAGTTTCAGCTATTGTCCGGATTCGGCAATGTTCTGGAAATGCTCGACGATAACCCCTTGCCCGCGGTGTTGCTTGTACAGCCCGATCCCCGTTTCCGCGCTGATCTGGTCGGCAGTGAGGCATTGGTGGCACGCATTGCCGCATTGGCGACGGTGGACGATGTGCGCCTGGATATGAAGTGGATGCGTCGGCTGCAGGGTATTCTCGAGATCGGCCAGCGTCTGGTCCTTTCCCTGGGGCTGGCTCTGTCCTTGGGTGTGTTGTTGATCATCGGGAACACCATTCGCCTGGCCATTGAGAGCCGCCGCGACGAAATTGTGGTGGTGAAACTGGTCGGTGGGACCGACAGTTATGTGCGACGGCCATTGCTCTATACCGGTTTGTGGTATGGGTTGTTGGGCGGACTGATTGCCTGGCTGTTAGTGTTGCTGGCGATGCTGTGGGTCGCCGGGCCTGTGGCGAAATTGGCGGTGCTTTACCAGACATCATTCCAACTAGCTGGGTTGGGCATGACAGGATTGCTGGGGCTGCTGCTTAGTGGTGCACTACTGGGATTGATCGGCGCTTGGCTGGCGGTGGCAAGGCATCTTGCCAGTATTGAACCAAAATAGCGTTTGTTGATCTTAATCAACTGGTTATCGCAACTTTTTTGGGATATGAAAATCTAAGGACAAGCTGCTACACTACTGCCCCTTGTTCGTTTGAGGTCGATATGAAGAAAGCCTTACAGACTGTTGAATGGATGGCACCAGGTGCCAACCTTACTGCCTATATGCAGGGAGCGAATGCCATTGCAGTTTTGTCCCCCGAGGAGGAGCGCTCCTTGGCCGAGGATCTCTACTATCGCGAGGACCTTGAAGCGGCTCGCCGCTTGGTTCTCTCTCACCTGCGTTTTGTGGTTCACATTGCCCGCTCCTACAATGGCTACGGGCTGCCCCTGGGTGATCTTATTCAGGAAGGTAACGTGGGCCTGATGAAGGCAGTGAAGCGTTTTAACCCGGAAAAAGGTGTCCGGCTGGTTTCCTTCGCTGTGCACTGGATCAAGGCCGAAATTCACGAGTATGTGTTGCGCAATTGGCGCATTGTTAAAGTTGCCACCACCAAGGCGCAGCGCAAACTGTTTTTTAACCTGCGCACCGCCAAGAAGAAGCTGGCGTGGCTGACTAACGACGAAGCTGCAGCCATTGCCGAAGATCTCGGTGTGGAAGTGTCGCAGGTGTTTGAAATGGAGCAGCGACTGTCGGCTCGAGATGCTACCTTCGATGCCCCTGAAGATAGCGATGATGACGTTGGCTACCAGGCGCCAGCACTGTATCTAGAGGACAAGTCTGCCGATCCCGCCAGACAACTGGAGCTGGCCGACAGTGAACAAGACAGTTTCTCGCGCATGGCCGATGCGCTGGAGGAGCTGGATGAACGCAGCCGCGATATTATCCAAAGTCGTTGGTTGGCAGAGAATAAGGCCACCCTCCACGACTTGGCTGATCGCTACGCTGTTTCCGCTGAGCGTATTCGTCAGTTGGAGCAGAACGCCATGAAGAAAGTGCGGGCCATAATGGAGGCCTGACAGGCTCTGCCAATTAAACGTATCAGGAAAAGCCGCGATTGCCGCGGCTTTTTTATTGAATGCCCTGTCTCGGGAATAGTATGAAAATAATAGCGATTTTTACCGGTCTGTCGGGTTTCCTGGCGGTGGCCTTGGGTGCATTTGGTGCCCATGGATTGCAGGGTACAGTGAGTCCTGCATTGCTTGATGTCTGGCAAACAGCCGTTCAGTATCAAATGTTTCATGCTTTGGTGTTACTGGTAATTGTACTGGCAGGAGATAGGCAACCGCTGCCTCTGTTAAGGCGGGCAGCACAGCTCATGATGGCGGGTACCGTGTTATTTTCCGGCAGCCTTTATGTGTTGGTGCTGAGCGGCATCAAGGCGTTAGGTATGGTGACCCCCATTGGCGGCGTGCTGTTTATGTTGGGTTGGCTGGTACTGTCCTTTGCACTGGTGCAATGGGTGGCCAGGAGCAGAGAGGAAGCTTAGCCTTGGAAATCAAACCGGAATTTAAAAAGAAATCTATCCGCAGTTATGTGGTGCGTGCCGGGCGGATGACAGAAGCTCAGCGCGCGGCTTTTGATAAATACTGGCCGATCTATGGCCTGAGCTTACAGGATGGCCCGCTGGACGCAGACAAGGCCTTTGGGCGATCATCCCCACGGGTACTGGAAATTGGTTTCGGCATGGGCGACTCACTGCTGAAGATGCTGCAGCATGAACCGGACAAGGATTTCATCGGTATCGAAGTTCATCCTCCGGGAGTGGGCCGACTAATTAACAATGCCGGCAAGCTGGAGCTCGCCAATCTGCGGGTTTACTTGGCGGATGCCATTGATGTGCTGGACGACTGCATTCCCGTGGAAAGTTTCGATCGGGTACAGATTTATTTTCCTGACCCCTGGCATAAGAAAAAACATAACAAGCGCCGCCTGATACAGGCCGATTTTGTCGACAAGTTGCGCTGCCACATCAAACCGGGAGGCGTGATACACCTGGCCACCGATTGGCAAGCCTATGCAGAACACATGCTGGAAGTAATGGAAGCCGTCACTGGTTTTGAAAACGTTGCGGGCGAGGGCAACTACTCGCCCCGACCGGACTACCGTCCGGTCACCAAGTTTGAACAGCGTGGTGAACGACTTGGTCACGGTGTATGGGATCTGTTGTACCGTAAAATAGACAGTGCTGATCGTTGACAGCTAGTTGACCACCAGCAAGTCACCGCTGTAGCGATCCAGCAATTGTTCCGCGGTGCAGCCAACCAGCGTGCTGGTGAGACTTCTCTCTTTATTATTACCCATCACGAGCACCGAGGCCGTTAAGTGCTCTGCCCACTCTGCAATCACCTTGCAGGGCCGACCGATTTGCAGGTGGACGCGGGCCGGGTCGATGGCAAAACGCTGGGCGACTTCCTGCTGTACCGCGTTCAGATTTTCCAGATATTCAAATCCCAGATGGGCGGCGATGGCCTCTTGTTCATCGAGTGCGCAGACCAGGTTCAGCTCACTGCCTGTGTCCTCAGCCAGATTGCTGGCGGTGGCCAGCACACTGTGATTTAGCGCAGTGTGCAAATCATCTTCCCGAGTTGGGTCGATCGCAGCTAATACCGGCTTCGCTGCCTTCGGAATAACATTATCAGCGACTAAGTAGAGTGGGCAGGGTGCATGTTGTAACCAGCGCTTGGGATTTTCCAGTGAACTGCGATCCATAAAGATCATGCAGGCACTATGATGCTCAGCACTGTGGCAGGCAGCTAACAGACTGTCTTCATTCCAGAAGGACTCACACTTTATTTCCAGTTTATTAGGGAAGCTTTTTGTTTGGTCTTGCAGCCAGGCATCCAGTTGGTGGCCCGCCTCATATTTTGCGGCGTGACGAGAATGGGTGTGGAGCAGAGCTTGTTTGTCGAGATAGTAACAGTTAAAGACGAGCAGGCTTGCGCCGCTGCGGCTCGCCAACGCTGCCGCACGGGACAGTGCGATCTGCTGCGGTAAATTGGGGTCCATGATCACCAGATAGGTCAGGCAACTTGCCATAAGTTACGCTCCCGAAGAACCGTAGGAATCCCATTAATAGCTCCATATAATCGGGATCTACTCTAAACATAGACTATTTTATTCAGTGTCAGTATGAATGAGCGGAGAGTGCATAATGGGTAAACGAGTGGCGGTTGTGCTATCCGGTTGTGGGGTTTACGACGGTTCTGAAATTTACGAATCAGTGATTACTTTGCTGCGTCTGGATCAGGCGGGTGCAAAGGTGCAGTGTTTTGCTCCCGATATTTCACAGCTTCATGTGATTAATCATGCCACCGGGGATGTCGTTGAGGGTGAAACTCGCAATGTGCTGGTGGAGTCGGCGCGACTGGCTCGGGGCAATATCAAGGAGCTGGGCGAGGCGGCTGAAGCGGACTTTGATGCCGTCATCCTGCCGGGCGGTTTTGGTGCGGCCAAAAACCTCTCAGATTTTGCCCTAAAGGGCGCCCACGTTAGCGTCAATCCATCGCTGGTGGCTTTCATTCAGGCCATGCACAAAGCGGGCAAGCCAGTGGGTTTGATCTGCATCGCCCCAGCCATGACCGGTGTGCTGTTTGGTGCCGGGGCGGTTTGTACTATTGGCAATGATCAGGGTACGGCGGCAGCCATTGAAGCGACTGGGGCCATTCATCAGAATTGTGCGGTAGATGAGGTGTGTATCGATCAGGCTAACAAACTGGTCACTACACCGGCCTACATGCTGGCGGGTAGCCTCAGCGAGGCTGCCAACGGCATCAACAAGCTGGTAGATACCGTGCTGGCCATGGCGTAACCCGGTGCTGGATAACCCTTTTTGGGAATACTCGCTGGCGCACTATGGTCGCCGCGAAGTAGCGGAGAGCTGCCTGTCATTGCAGGACAGCCGGGGTGCGAACGTCAACCTGTTGCTGTTTTGCTGCTGGCTCGGTTGTCGTGGTGAACGGCTCACATCTGAAAAGCTGGTTGAAGCCCAGTTATTGATCAGTGATTGGGATCGGCAGGTGGTGCAGCCACTGCGGCAAATACGTCGTTTTCTCAAACAATCGGCTGACACGACAGCCCAAATACTGGAAGTGGTTAGCACTCTGGAACTGAAGGCAGAGCGGGTAGCCCAAGACCGTCTGGCCAGCTGGTGGCTGAAGGGTGACGCCAGGGCGGAGAAAAAAGGTGCGGCAGCATCCGCTGTCGTCGGGTTGCAGCAACATAATCTCGCCATTTACCTGACCTTGTTGCATGCGCCGCTACCGGCCATACACAGTCCGTTATTTTGGCCACTATAGGCATCTCTATCTCCTGCCTGATTTTGGGGTAAGATGCCCGACACTCAATGACCTCGTAAGGGAAGAACTATGAAGATAAAAACACTGTTGCTCGCTTCGGTTGCTGTGTTGGCACTGACAGCTTGTAATGATAAATCCGAACCGGAAAATGCTGAGGCAACTACTGCACTGGAAAGCGAGGCTCAAAAACTTGCTTACGTGATTGGTATGGACACGGGCGGCAAACTTGCCCATGCGGAAATCGAGCTGGACCGCGATGCCTTTATGGCGGGCTTGAATGATGCGTTGGACAATCGTGAATCGCAGTTGACACAGGAAGAACTGGCGACTGTGGTACAGGCATTTCAGGAGCGGCAGCAGGCGAAGCAAGAAGTTGCTGATGCCGAGCGTGAGCAGGCCATGGCCCAAGCAGCGGAGCACAATGCGGCTGAGGGGAAAGCATTTTTGGCAGAAAATGGCGCGAAGGATGGTGTGACGACTACGGAGTCGGGTCTGCAGTACAAGGTAATCGAAGCGGGTTCAGGCGCTTCTCCGAAATCAGATAGTGCCGTTCGGGTTAATTACCGGGGTCGGTTGGTGGATGGCACTGAGTTTGATGCTTCCGAAAATCATGGTGGTGCGGTGGAATTGCGTCTCGACCAGGTTATTCCCGGTTGGACAGAAGCGCTGCAGAAAATGCAGGAAGGCGCTAAGTGGGAGTTGTATGTTCCCGCTGAACTGGCCTACGGTTCTGGTGGCACCAGTGGGTTGATTGGCCCGAACGCCACGCTTATTTTTGAAGTGGAACTGGTGAAAATTTTGGGAGAGGAATAACGCCCTTAGGACCAAAAAACGTTCGTCATAAAAAAGGCTCTTTAAAGAGCCTTTTTTATTTGTGGTTCTATGATTCGCGGCTTAGGAGGTGAGCTTATCCCGGTGGGCCGTGTGTAGAACCTCAATCATGGTATCTTCTGCTTCCATTCTGGAACTCAGTGATTCACCGAGGTCTGACAGGTCTATCGTCAGAGTAGAGAGATCATCGGTTTCAAGGTACTTGTCATTAAAATCGAGGATCTTTTGTGTCGTGCCGTCAATGGTCTCCAGCAGTTCGTTAGCGGCTTTTAGTCCGTCACTGTCTTGAAAATCATTCCCTTCCCGAACCAGTTGATCGTAAATTTCAAAATGACCAGCAGAGGTATAGTCCACCAGGATTTCACAAAAGGCTTTTACTTTGTGGCGGTGGGCGAGGTCATCTACATCAAAGGTGCGGATGTCGCCGAGGCTGCAAAAACGTACCAGCATTTCCTGGCGCTCCAGAAGCCATTGATCTATCAGGTTGCTGACGCCACCCCAACGTTCTTGTGCAGACTTACAGTTCTCAAGCATAAACATCAGCTTATTTAATTGTTATGGGAGGCTAAGCATAGGGAAACGGCTTGATGCTGGCAAGTAGACAGATAAAGGCTGGCCAGTGGCTTGATACTAAAAAAACCAGAGAAGTATCCATGGCAATACCAGGGCGGTGAGTGCACCGGTTAGCCCAAGCCCGAGACTTGAAAAGGCGCCACAGCGAGAGCTGATTTCAAATGCGCGGGTGGTACCGACACCGTGGGCACAAATTCCGGTGACGAAGCCAATAATACGTTCATCGGTGACACCGAGTTTACTGAATAAAAGTGGCCCGAGTATGGCGCCGATAACGCCGGTGAACACCACGATTCCGGCTGTAAGCCCAGGTGCACCCCCCACCTTTTCTGCAATGCCCAGTGCGATGGGTGTGGTCACTGATTTAGGTGCCAGGGAGACCAGGGTTTCAGGCGTGGCGCCCAGCAGCCAGGCAATGCCCAGTGCGCTGATTACCGCAAAAGTGGCCCCAAACAGTAGCGTGGCCATCAGGGGGCTCGCCAGTTGACGGATATGGTGGAACTGCTGATGCAGGGGGATCGCCAATGCGACGGTAGCTGTGCCCAGCAGGAAGAAAAATGGGCTGTTGGCTTGGCGGTACAGGCTGTAATCAATGCCACACAGCAGTAGCACGCCAGTGACCAAGAGTGGTCCGGTTACCAGCGGATGCAGCAATGCCTGGATCGCAGGGTGTGCTTTGAATTTCTGGTAGAGACGGAAGGATATCGCAAAGGCGATACCTGTCAGGGCTAGCAATGCTGCTAACAGCAGCCAGCTTTTCACGGCTCCTGCGCCCTGGCAGGCATGAGTTTTTTCATCAGCAAAGCAGCGACTACCATGGTCAGCAGGGTGCCGACCACCATCGCCGCGATGATCGGTAGCCATTGATCGGCGGCAATGTTTGGTAAAAAGAAAAGGCCGGTACAGGCGGGCAGGAACATCAGCGACAGCCAGCGGATCATGAAATAACCCGTCTGGCCCAGCCATTCCGGGGTTTCTGTACAGGTCAATTGCAAGGCGGCAAAGAGCAATATCATTCCGATCACTGGTCCCGGGATAGGAATGCCGCTGAAATAGACAAGCGCTTCTCCAATGCCTTGGAAACACACCAGGGCAGCGACACCGCGCAATTTGTTCACAACCGGCGAACTACCTGCCATATGCCCAGTGCTGCCAGACCGAGGAAGCAGATCAGCGTCCAGCCGGGAATGCTCAGGCCTAACAGGCTCCATTGTATTTCGGCACAGTTACCGTCCCCGCGCAGCAGCATGCCTAGTGCTTCATTGAAACTGAATACATCAAACAGGTATTCGGCGGGAGGGCCGCAGGCGGGCACCTGATCTTCTGGCAGACTTTGCAGCCAGAGTTGCTTGCTGGAGAAGAAGGCACCACCAAGAGCGCTGAGAGAAATTAACGCGCCATAGGTGCGTTGTCCCCGGTTATGAATGAAGGCCAGCAGAGCGATGCTGCCGGTCAAGATCACAAAGACGCGTTGGGTAATACACAGATAACAGGGGTTCAGGCCCATGGCGTGTTGCATGTAAAGTGCAATAAGGATCAAAAGCAGGCAAGCGGCAAAGATGAGCAGGTAGGTCTGTCTGTGGGTGGGCAAGGGCATGGGGTGTTTCCTTTCAGGGCTATGCTGATTCTAGTCGTTGCTTCTCACAAAACTCAATGAGACGTGGAAAGACTTGCCTGAATTCATCGTGTAGCAGAGGGTAATGCTGTGCCAATTGAGGGAAAGCCAGTTGCAGGGGTACCGGTTTGCGAAACCGTTGGCCAATGCGCTCCAGCATCAATTCCAGTTGAGCGAACTCCGCGTAGTTTTCCAGCCAGTTTACTCTGGGCGCGATCTCGCAGAAGTGCTGAACCCTTGGGGGCAAATCACCAGAATAGCAGGCAAGTGCTTGGTAGAACTCAGAACAAAAATTCGCTAGGGGTTGGGGGTGGTAAAGGAGCCAATTGGCGGCCAGAAAGTGATCGTAGCAGAGGTCTGTGAGAATGCCGCCAAAGCGGCGAAAAGGTGGTTCAAAGCGGGCAATGGCCTGTTGGACTTCAGGTTGTTTGTCGGTGAAGGCATCCACGCGACGGTGTAACGTAATTCCTGCCTCGACCGGTTTGGGAAAATCGCCTGACAGTGGGCCTTTGACGAAATCTCCCAATAATCCACCGATCTTCCACTCAGGGTCATCTCCCGACAGATACAAGTGGGCCAGATAATTCACAGCTTGAAGTCGTACTGTCGGTAATAGTCTGCCAGGAACTGGTCAAAGGGCTGTGTGTTCGCCGCTTCTATTTCCCGCTGTTGTTGCAAAGATTTTATGGACTGCTCACGGAATTCTTCATCAATATCGGGCGCCAGAGGCGTGTCCAGAAAGTACTCCCTGTGCCGGGTGGCATGGTCCATGGAAACCCGAAAATAGGTTTTTCCGGTCTCGGACATCTCGTTGAGGATGCGTGCCGATGGAGTCAGTGATGGGTCATCCAGGCGGAGTTGCAGTGTGTTTAGGGTCTGTTGGTAGTGATCGCTTTGGTGGTGTAAATCCATCAGCTCGGCCACGGAGCGCATATCTGCAAAAAGTGCACTTGCCCAGTCGCGTAAAGGACGTTCGTTGTGAACGTCGCGCAAGGTCAAATTGGGGTCGCGGCCCTGATAGACAGTCCGGCGCTGATTCTCGAGGATATTGCGATATTCCTGATCGTCGCTGGCCGGACTGCTGGAGAGCAGGCAGGTGAGCAGGAAGATGTCGAGGAAATCCATCTGTAATTTGTCGATGCCCAGCGGCAGATAAGGGTTGAGGTCAATGCAGCGTACCTCAATGTATTCCACACCCCTTTCCCAGAGTGCCCACAGGGGGATTTCGCCAGAGCGCGTGGTGCGTTTGGGGCGGATAGTGCTGTAAAACTCATTTTCAATCTGTAGCAGGTGTGTGCTGAGTTGGCGGTAGTCGCCATTATCGTCTCTCAGTCCTACAGCCTCGTATTCGGGGTAGGGTTTAACCAATGCCTGGCGCAGTGTGGAAACATAATTTTTCAGATCGTTGTAACACACCACTAATTGTTCCTGAGCTTTACTCTGATAACCCAGATCACCCATGCGCAGGGAGGTTGCCCAAGGCGTATGCAGGCTGTGCTCGTCCTTACCAAAGCTCTCCAGATGGTGCTGTCGGCCCCGCACAAAGCTACGGCAAACGCCGGGCGACGCGCCAAACAGATACAACAGTAGCCAAAAATGCCGCCGGAAGTTACGGATTAGAGAGAAGTAGTTGTCGGTCTTGAATGTCTGAAGGGACTGATCAGGTTGCTCGTGTTTGCGCAGCAATTCCCACAGGGTATAGGGCGCGGAAAAATTGTAGTGAATCCCGGCGATGGTCTGCATCAATCGACCGTAACGGTGACCCAGGCCAAGACGGTAGATCGTTTTCATTCGGCCGATGTTGGAGCTGCCGTATTGGCCCACGGGAATATCGCTGTCACCGCTCAGCTGGCAGGGCATGCTGTTAGCCCAAAGCAATTCATTGCCTATCTGGCGGTAGGTAAAGCGATGAATGTTCTCCAGTGTCTCCAGCACCTGATCGGCCTTACCCGAAGGTGGCGTGATGAATTCCAGCAGTGCTTCTGAGTAGTCTGTGGTGATCTGGGGGTGGGTTAACGCCGAGCCAAGCGCCACAGGATGGGGTGTCTGTGCCAGTGTCCCCGCCGGCGTGACCCGGAGACTTTCCTTTTCGATGCCGCGTACCAGTCCGGAAAGCAATCTGGAAGATGGATCGTTGGCGAGCAGGGTCAATCGACTTTTTAGTAATGGCAAGAGAAGTTCCTTGTGGAAAATGGTTGGCCGACTTCATCCTAAACCGTGTTAGTCAAATCATCAGACTTTCAGTTCGCGAGATTTGACCTCACCGCTTACTGATCTATCCGGCCATATTTATTAAGCCACTGATCCCGGTTGAGGGGGGTGCCAAAGTGTAACTGAAATAGGCTATTTATCAGAACCACCTGTGTTGCCATAAAACTTCAACTTTTCTGACATGTCATTGTCACCACTCGGTCACATCATCGATGGAAAAGAAAGCATAGGTGATTGTGATGAGAGTGACTGTATTTGGCGGCGGTTATGTTGGACTGGTGACCAGTGCCTGTCTTGCCCATGTGGGCCACCAAGTGGTTTGTGTAGAGCTAGATGAAAATAAGGTGGAATCTCTACGGCAGGGTATCTGCCCTATCTTTGAGCCGGGGCTGGAAGATTATCTGCTGGAAGGCCAACGGGAGCAGGCGCTGGAATTTACCACGGATGCTGCTCGCGCCGTGGCGCATGGTGAAATCATTTTTATAGCGGTAGGTACACCGACGGATGAAGACGGCACGGCTGACACTCGCCATGTGTTGGCGGTGGCTAAAACCATAGGTGAACACTTGAATCACTTTGCGGTGGTAGTGACTAAATCTACTGTCCCCGTCGGCACTGCTGATGCCGTTAAAACAGAAGTGAGTCGGCGGCTCGAACAACGTGCAGTGGCGGTACCCTTTGAAGTGGCATCTAACCCGGAATTCCTCAAGGAGGGGGCCGCTATTAACGATTTTATGAAGCCCGACCGTATTGTGGTGGGGACGAGTTCAGAGCATGTGGCCGAGATGATGCGCGAATTGTATGCACCCTTTAACCGTAACCACGAGCGGTTGATGGTCATGGATGTGCGTTCTGCAGAGCTGACCAAATATGCTGCAAATGCCATGCTTGCTACGAAGATCAGTTTTATTAACGAAATCGCCAATCTGGCGGAATATTTAGGCGCCGATATCGAGAAAGTTCGTCAGGGCATTGGTGCCGACCCTCGCATCGGCTATCACTTTATTTATCCCGGTTGTGGTTACGGCGGTTCCTGTTTTCCCAAGGACGTCCGTGCGCTCCAGTCCGCCGCCGAAAAAGTGGGGTACACCTCTCATCTGTTGGCGGCGGTGCAGCAGGTCAATGCCAGGCAGAAACAGCGGCTGTTCGATAAGCTGCATGATTACTTCAATGGCGAATTGGCTGGGAAGACAATTGCTGTATGGGGGCTGGCGTTCAAGCCGCGCACGGATGACATGCGCGAAGCACCCAGTCGGGTGCTACTGGAGGCATTGTGGCAGCATGGTGCCAGTGTTCAGGCCTTCGACCCTAGGGCCATGGAAGAATGCCAGCGCATCTATGGTGATCGTGAGGATCTGGCGCTAGTGGGTACCAAAGAGGCTGCGGTAAAGGGTGCGGATGCGCTAGTAATCTGTACGGAGTGGAAGCATTTCTGGGCTCCGGACTTTCGGTCATTGGCTGAAAAAATGAACAACCCGGTCATTGTGGATGGTCGCAATCTATATGACCCTAAAAGACTGGCTGCGGCCGGGTTCGACTATCTGGCGGTCGGGCGTAATAGCTTGCCCGCTGCGCCAGCTGTCTCCGCCGATGCTGAGGGTATTGTTGCTGAGTGCAAGTCTGCGGCAGCTTGACGGCCACCTATCCTGCTGGACAGAGAAACCTGCAAAGCGGGTTGGTTAGGGTGACAGGCGGGGCAGGCGGTAGGGCGCAGTGATGGTTGCATCATTGGCGGCGTGATCAGACTTGATCGCTTGTTGCAGGTCACCCCAATGGATCAGTTCCAGTTTGCCGCCGCGGTGCTCAATCAGTGCGGTACAGCTTTCTACCCAGTCACCGTCGTTGCAATAGAGAATACCGTCTATGGTGCGAATTTCCGGCTGGTGAATGTGCCCACAGATAATGCCGTCCACGCCCCAGCGCAGAGCTTCCAGGGCTGCAGCTTCCTCAAAGGCAGCAATCGCAGCGCGGGCATTTTTAACCCGGTTTTTCACATAGTAGGCCAGCGACCAATAGGGTAGTCCGAGGCCACGGCGTACTCGGTTGCTCCAGCGATTCAACCGCAGTAACAGGCTATAACCGGCGTCGCCGATGACACGGGTGAATGCACTGCACAGCACGGCGTGATCGAATTCGTCACCGTGCATCAACAGCAGCTGCTTGCCATCTCCTGTGGTGTGCACATAGTGGGGGTGTATTTCGATGTTGAGAACAGAACTGCCGACAATATCCCGAACCAATCCATCGTGGTTGCCGGGAACGTATATAACCCGGGTGCCGCTGTTGGCGAGTGAGATGATCTTGCGGAGCACTTCATGGTGACTCTGCGGCCAGAGGAAGGATCGCTTCATGGACTCCAGATCTACCACATCACCCACCAGATAAAGGGTGTCACCGTGGGTCTTGTTGAGAAAGTCCAACAGGAATTCTGCTTTGCAATCCCGATAACCCAAGTGGATATCGGACAGCCAGATGGCATTGTAGTGCATGGTTTCGTCCTCTTTGCTGCCACCCTAGTGCGCGCAGATGACCGGCAAGAGGCAGTTTCAAGAAACTTTGATGACATGGCGGCTTTCCAATGACATCGGTCAGTTATGAGTTATTGCTGGGCAAAAAGACTTTATTGGGTAAGCTGGGGGGTAATTTTGCGATAATGTGGCCACTGTACAGAAGGAACAAAGACAGGCATGGCGATGCTTAAAAAGACCCTCATTCCGTTGCTGATTTTACTGGCGGCAGTCGCCGTCGTGGTACTGCTGGCGTTGGCTAAGCCGGTACCGTTGCCACAGGCTTCAGTAGCAGCTGTGGCTCCCAAAATAGCCGTGCTGCAGGCGGCTCCGAAAGCACGTCGGATCAGCGTGTCGGCTCAGGGAACGGTGCTGCCTAAAACAGAGATTACGCTGGCGGCTCAGGTGGGTGGTCAGGTTGTCGCTGTGTCAGAGCACTTTGCCGATGGTGATTTTTTTCAGCAAGGAGACTTGTTGCTGCAACTTGAAGATCGAGATTATCGGATTGCCCTGGTACAGGCGCAGTCCCGTGTGGCCGAAGCAGAAAAAACCCTCGCCATGGAGCGTGGTCAGGCACGTCAGGCGAAACGGGAATGGCGCGACCTGGGTAATACCGAGGGCAATGCCCTATTCCTGAGGGAGCCGCAACTGATGGCAGCCGAAGCGGCTTTGGAGGCAGCTAAGGCAGACCTGGCGCAAGCGCATCTTAATTTGGAGAGAACTGCTATTCGTGCACCGTTTGATGGGCGGGTGCGGAAAATTCAGGTCAACCAGGGCCAGTATGTGTCTCCAGGGATGCAGGTTGCCAGTATATTCTCTACCGATACAGCGGAGATCCGCTTGCCCTTCACAGCCAGTCAGGTAGCGCTGCTCGATCTGCCCGTTCAGCCCGGGGCGCAGGCACATTTGCCGGTAGAGCTCCGCGCCAGTTTTAATGGCAAACCAGCTAGCTGGGCCGGTGAATTGGTGCGCACAGAAGCCAGCATTGATACCCGCAGTCGAGTGCTTTACGGCATTGTCGAAGTGACGGAGCCATTCCGTCAGCAACCGCCACTGCTAATTGGTTTGTTTGTTAATGCCGCAGTGGCCGGTCGGGTGTTTGAGAGTGTGCTTGAGGTGCCCCGCAGCGCCCTTTATGAAAAGGATCATCTATTGGTGCTGGATGCCGATAATCGTCTTCATATTGCCCCGGTTAACGTGTTGCAGCTAGAAGGTGAGTGGGCGCTGGTTGACGGAATTGAGCCGGGGCAACGGGTGTTGATTGAGCGCCCCGGCTATGTTGTCGAGGGTATGGCAATTGAACCCGTGATCCGTGATGTGGTGGCGGGTACAAAATGAGCATGCCCGGCAAAGGATTGATTGCCTGGTGGGTTAACAATCCCATCGCCGCGAATCTGCTGATGTGGATGATTCTGGTGGGCGGCATTACCAGCTTGCCGGGACTCGATAAAGAAATGTTTCCGAAGATTCCTCGCGATGTTGTTCAGGTGGAGGTTTCTTATCCCGGTGCCGGCCCTAGAGAAGTAGAGGAGCAGATTTGTATCCGGGTTGAAGAGGAAGTGCACGACCTGGATGGTATTGAGGAGATACGTTCCTTTGCCTATCAGGGTGGCGGCCGCATAGAAATTGAAGTATCTGACGGTTACAGCACGCAGAAGTTACTCAATGATGTGAAATCCCGTGTCGATGCGATCAATACCTTTCCGGTGGATTCTGAACGTCCACAGATTAAGGAGGTGCTGGCCCGCACCCAGATTCTCAGCCTGGCAGTTGCGGGTCCCTTGAACGAGAGTGATCTGAAGCGGCTTGCGGATAATATTCGCGACGAGGTGATCAACCTACCAGGTGTGACGCTGGCCGAGGTTGGCGGCACGCGGCCGGAGGAAGTGTCGGTAGAGATTGCGGAAGAAACACTGCGCCGCTTTCAACTGCGCTTTGAGGATGTGGTGGCCGCCATTCGCCATTCATCACTGAACCTGCCCGCTGGTGAAGTGAGGGAGCAGTCCGGTGATATCGTGTTGCAGACCCGGGGGCAGGCATACCATCGCGCCGATTTTGAGCGCATTGTGGTTCTTCATGATGTGGATGGTACCGAGGTGCACCTGGGTGATATCGCTCACATCAACGATGGATTTGCCGAGCAGGATTTGGTCTCCAAATTCAATGGTAAACCAGCGGTATTCATCAACCTGTTTAATACGCGTAACCCGGATGTAATTACTACCTCTGCTGCTGTGGAGGAGTACATTGAAAGTAAACTGCCCAGCCTGCAGCCTGGGGTAGAATTGGTGGTGTGGCGCGATCTATCGGTTTATCTGAACAGTCGTATTGACCTGCTGCTGCGCAATGCTCTGGGCGGTTTGTTGCTGGTGTTTTGTCTGCTGGTACTGTTTCTGCGGCCGGCGCTGGCTTTCTGGGTGGCTGCAGGTATTGGTATCGCCTATATGGGCACCCTGTGGCTGATGCCCTACCTCGGCATCAGCGTCAACGTGGTTTCTTTGTTTGCCTTTCTGTTGATTCTTGGCATTGTCGTGGATGATGCCATTGTGGTGGGTGAGAGTGTCTACGCGCACTACGAGCGGGGGCTGAACGGGGTGGAGAGTGCGGTGTTGGGCGCTCGCTCGGTTTCCAAACCAGTCACCTTTGCCGTGCTGACCACCATGATCGTATTTGTGCCAATGCTGTTGCTACCGGGTGACTCAACTAAGCTGATGGCGGAAATGCCCAAGGTGGCATTAATTGCATTGGCGTTTTCCCTGTTGGAGTCCTTCCTGATTCTGCCGGCACATTTACGCCTGCTCAAGCCTGAAACTGAACCGAACTGGCAGCCCGCCAGATGGGTACATCGGGCGCGGCACAAGACATCCGCGCTATTGAAGCTGTTTGTCGAGCAGCGCTACCGACCGCTGTTGGAGAAAGTGTTGCGACACAGCGGTATCACCATGGCATTGTTTTTTGCTGTGTTGATTGTGGTGCTGGGTTTTTTCTTTACTGGCTGGTTGCGGGTGGCGTTTTTTCCGGTGGTGGAGGGAGAGTATCTGCGCGCCACGGTGGAATTGCCGGAGGGTGTAGGATTCAACCGCTCGTTGACGGTCATGGATCAGATTGAGCAGGGTGTTGCGGCACTGAAAGAAGAGCCATTGTTGATTGCCGGGGATGGGGCCTCGATACTGCGCAACCACTATTCTGAAAGCCGGGAGAACAGGGTTTCTGTGGTGCTGGAGCTGGAGAGTAATGAGACCAGATCGGTATCCTCGCGGGCGGTAGCTGAATTGTGGCGCAAACATATTGGTCCGGTTGAGAATGTGGAGGAGTTCGAAGTTGAGTTCACGCTGATGGGGCGGCCCAAGGACATTAATCTGTTACTGAAAGGACGGGATATTGATGAACTGAGGGCTGCTTCATCAGAAATTGAAGCGGCCCTGCTCAGCTACCCGGGTGTCTTTAATGTCTCCAGCTCGCTGCGCACTGCTCGCAAGGAGATTGAGATCAGTCTGCGGGACAATGCCGATACCCTTGGCGTCGACCTCAGTGATATCGCTGGGCAATTGCGCAATGCCTTTTTCGGTACAGAGGCTCAACGCATTCCCCGGGAAAAAGAAGATGTGAAGGTGATGGTGCGCTATCCGGAAGCGGAGAGGGCCCGCGTCTCGTCACTGGATGAATTGCGTATCCGCACCGGGGATGGCAGGGAGTTGCCGTTCAATGCGGTGGCAGAGGCTGAATTCGTGCCGGGCTATACCGAAATCAAGCGCCGCGATCGCATGCGTATGGTGGAAATTGAGGGTGAGCTGGCGCGAGGTGCATCCTCCGCCAACGAGGTGGTGGCTGCCTTGCTCGCGCAGCAGTGGCCGGCGCAGTTGGCCAAGTATCCGGGGCTTACTCTGGAGGTGGCCGGCGCACAGAAGGACCAACAGGAGTTCGAGGTCGGATTTCTGCAAATGATGTTGTTGGCGCTATTGGCCATCTATGCATTTTT
This sequence comes from uncultured Porticoccus sp., assembly GCA_947259505.1. Taxonomy (GTDB): domain Bacteria; phylum Pseudomonadota; class Gammaproteobacteria; order Pseudomonadales; family Porticoccaceae; genus Porticoccus. The sequence continues at coordinate 197,026 of CAMYLT010000007.1, forward strand.
AGCGGTGGAATTCCGCTCCTACTGGCAGCCGGTGATTATTCTCAGTGCCGTGCCCTTTGGTATCGCAGGTGCCATTCTTGGACACATGCTGTTTGGCAAGGAAATCAGCATGCCTTCCATGATGGGGGTGCTGGCGGCGGCGGGTGTGGTGGTGAATGACAATCTGGTGTTGATTGACCGCATCAATCAACTGAGAAAAGAGGGTTGGCATGCCGTAGATGCTGTGGTGCAGGGTGCGCGGGATCGTTTCCGTCCCATTGTGCTGACATCGTTGACGACATTTTTTGGGCTCATGCCGATTTTATTTGAGCGCAGTGCACAGGCGCAGTTTCTTATCCCGATGGTGATTTCGCTGGCATTTGGTGTCCTGCTGGCCACTTTTGTGACACTGCTGCTGGTGCCGGCCATTTATGTGTGCGGAGAACGTGTTCGCGGTGAAGATCGGCAGCCAGCAGTCCCGGTTGCTCAGCAAGCAGAATCCTAGGAGAGCAGTTTTGGGTATCAATCCAATCATTACCACGACCGATTTGGCGTTAATTATTCAGCTGGCTGTTGCACCAGTGTTCTTGTTGGCAGGCATTGCCGGTTTTCTCAATGTCATGTCTGGGCGGTTGGGACGTATTGTTGATCGGGCTCGAGTCATTGGTTTACGTGAACTGCGCCTTTCTGATCCCGAGCAGAAAAGCATTTGCCAGCTGGAGCTAAGAATCCTCTGGCGGCGGGCCAAAATCACAAACTGGTCTATTGGTCTTTGTACGGCGGCAGCATTGTTGGTTTGTACGCTGATTGTTAGCCTGTTTGTGGGTGGTTTTTGGAAGCTGCATATCGGCGTATTGATTATCGGTTTCTTTGTGTTGGCATTGTTGTTACTGATTGCTGCTCTGATGCTGTTTCTTAAGGAGGTTCAGCTGGCCACGCGTACTCTTCGTATTGCTCGGGAATTTTCGGTTGAAGATTTCAATATCAGTTAGGTGATGGCAGCCTCAGATAAGCTATAAAAAAGGCCGACAATGTTCTCGGCCTTTTTTATAGCAGTCGCTCTCCTGTGTCAGGGGCGAGCAATACCGTATTTTTTCAATTTGATATAAAGCGTACTCTTTGCAATGTTCAGCTGCTTGGCCACCTGCGTCAGGTTGCCGCCCTGTTCCCGGATAGCCCGGTTAATGACCTCTTTCTCTGCGAGATCCAAGGGGTTGGTATCATCATCTTCCTGAGAATCCATTTGTGCAGCCAGAAAATCCTTTGGCAGATCTTCTGGCCCCAGTTCTTCCCTGTCGGTGAGGAAGAAGGCAGCAGTAATCAGATTGCCCAGCTCGCGAATGTTACCTGGCCAGCTGTGGCGCTCCAGCAAATCCAGTAGGGGCTTGCTGAGTCGCTTCTGATCGCCGGAATGCTGCTCCAATAGGTGCGCAAAAATATTCTGTGCCAGCAGTGATACATCGCCCTTGCGTTCACGCAACGGCGGAATGGTAAGTGTCATGGAGGAAATGCGGTAGTACAGATCCATGCGGAAGCGGCCTTCGGCGACTTCCTGCGCCAGATCCCGGTTGGTGGCAGCAATGAGTCGGAAATTGACTTTGCGTGGTCTGGCTTCGCCAACCCGGCAGATCTCCGATTCTTGTAGTACCCGCAGGAACATGGGTTGCAAGTCCAGCGGCATTTCCCCAATTTCGTCCAAGAACAGGGTGCCGCCATTGGCGGCCTCAATCTTGCCGATCATGCCGCCCCGTCGTGCGCCGGTGAATGCGCCTTCCACATGGCCAAACAATTCTCCAGCCAGCAGGTCGCGGGACAGGCCACCACAGTTCAGTGCGACAAACTCCCCGACTTGTGACGGCCCTTCTTCATGCATGGCCTTGGCAAACATTTCTTTGCCAACACCTGTTTCACCCTGGAGCAATACGGGTATTGGCGCTTTGGCAATGCGCTTTGCCTGCTGTACAGCTTTGAGGAAAGGCGGGCTTTGTCCTACCAGGCGGAAAAAGCCAGTGGATTTGGAGGGGGGTGGAATGTTCGCCACGGTGTTGAGAGCTCTCTGTGACTGACGGGCAGGGAGGGGAATGATAGCCAGAAAGCCGATCTGCTCTCCCTGGTGCATAACCGGTTCTACCCAGTTTTGGTCAATTTGGTTCAATGCTCGTTCTGATTCAGGAGTAAAAACACCTTCACTGTTCAGGGTCAGGATGGGGTTGTACGGTGTGAGGTTGATCTTGATGCCCCTGGCCGCTAGAACCTTGTCTGCCAGGGTGTTTGCCCTGACCAGCTTTCCTTCCATGTCGAAGAGCAACACCCCATCACTGCCAGAAGAGGTGAAATGGTCAATGGTTGCCCCCAGCAATAGGTCTCGCTGGGCCAGCTTAAGTTGGGCAAATTGACCTTCGATTCTGCGAGCGCCTGATATGGCGAGTGCAAGGCAGTAATCATGCAGTGTGTTTTTAAGGCCTGAAATATTGAGTGCGCCCAGTAGTCGCTTCTCAAACGGATCTCGAATCACGGCCGCTGAACAGGTCCAGCGACTGATGTTTTCACAGAAGTGTTCAAAGGCGTGCACCTGGACGGGTGCGCCGATGTTAAGTGCTGTGCCGATGGCGTTGGTTCCGGCAGCCTGCTCATTCCAGTTGGCGCCAGGAATTAAGCTGAAGTTGCGGGCCAGTTCGAGCGTAGCGGGATCACCTTCATAGTCGAGGATCATGCCCGATGGCGTCACCAGGTGCATGATGGTCGCAGATTCGGCTAAAAGCTCCTTGGCTTCCCGCATGATAACTTCGGAGGCGGAGATGAGTTCCTTGTGCTGACGACGAATACCCATTAATTCATCCGTTCCCAGTTCCTGGGTACGCTTGGCCACAAGGGGGTCGACATGGCTGGACATGCAGCGCTGCCAAGACGCCGTAATAACAGAGCGAACCGTATTGTCGGGAAGGTTTCCATCGGTTAGCAGTTTTTCTCGGGCCGAAGCTATACGCGTCGGGTGCGAAACGGCAGCCGATCCCTTCAGGGAGGATTCGTAACTCATGACACTCTCACTCACTCACCGGCTTTTATAATTATCACTTTCTAATTATAGGGTAGGACTGGATATCTTCTTCTTCCAAAGGCGTAAATACAAGTTTTTTGAGGCGTTTAAAGGGGTTGCAGTACGTATTTGGCGGCATTTGAGTGAGTTTGATGCCATTTTGGCCTAAAGAAAGAATAAAAAAGCTCGTCCTAGACATGCGAGAAGCAGCCATGCTTTAATCCCTGTTCGATTAATGTCCGGCCAGCGACTGATATTCGAACGTTTATCGGCCGCTTTTACCGGGCATTGATTTGAAGAACCTTATAAGACAATAAAATTTAACAATAAATTTAAATTGGCATGGCAATTGCTAAAGCCATAGACGAGGGCACCCCATCCTCAAATCATAAAAATGATCTAAATAAAACGGATCGTATGGATGGGTGGGGTAGAAGTAATCAACAAAACTAGAGGATATAACCTTGAATGATATGACAAACAATCCTGTAGAAGTTTTGGGTATCGATGCCGGCGGCACGATGACCGATACTTTTTTTGTGCGTGCAGACGGCGAATTCGTTGTTGGTAAAGCACAGAGTGATGTGGATGAGCCGAAAGCGGTAATGGAGTCCAGTGTAGATGCGCTGGCTCACTGGGGTCTGACTGTAGAAGAAGTGTACCCGCAGATGGTTACATGTGTATTCTCTGGTACTGCGATGCTGAACCGTGTTGTTGGTCGTAAAGGTCTGCGCACTGGTTTGATCGTGAGCAAGGGCTTCGAAGACTTCCACCGCATGGGTCGCGCTATCCAGTGCTACCTGGGTTATGCGTTTGAAGATCGCCTTCACCTTAACACTCACCGTTATGATGAGCCTTTGGTTCACATTCACGATACTCGCGGTGTGACCGAGCGTGTTGACTCCAAAGGTGGTGTAGTTTTCCCGGTTCGTCTCGACGAAGCCCGTGAAGCTGCAGAAGAGCTGATTGATCAGGGCGTACAAGCAATTGTTATCAGCTTCCTGAGCTCTTACCTGAACGGTGAACACGAGCGTGCGGTTCGCGACGTAGTGCTTGAAGTAGTAAAACAAAAAGGCGTTAACGTTCCTGTTTTTGCTTCCGTTGACTACTACCCGGTTCGTAAAGAAACTCACCGTACCAACACTACTATCCTTGAAGCATACGCTGCTGAGCCTTCTCGTCGCATCCTGTCATCTCTGAGTGACCGCATGAAAGAAGTTGGCGCACAGTACGACGTACGTGTGATGGCCAGCCACGGCGGCACCATCAGCTGGAAAGCAAAAGAGCTGGCTCGTTCGCTGGTATCTGGTCCTATCGGCGGCGTAATCGGTGCCAAGTATCTTGCTGAGCAGCTGGGCATTGATAACATTGCATGTTCAGACATCGGTGGCACCAGCTTCGACATGGCCCTGATCGTTAAAGGTCAGTTTGCAATGCACCAGGACGGCGACATGGCTCGTCTGGTACTGTCTCTGCCGCTGGTAGCGATGGACACTATCGGTGCAGGCGCTGGTAGCTTCGTGCGTATCGACCCCTACAGCAACTCTATCAAGCTGGGTCCTGACTCTGCCGGTTACCGTGTAGGTACTTGCTGGCCTGAAGGTGGTGTGGACACTGTTTCTGTAACTGACTGTCACATCATCCTTGGCTACCTGAACCCCGACAACTTCCTCGGTGGTATTCTGGAGCTGGACGTTCCGCGTGCTCGTCAGTGCGTACAAGACCAAATTGCTACTCCTCTGGGTATGGCCCTGGAAGACGCAGCAGCTGGTGTTATCGAACTGCTCGACCTGTCTTTGCGTCAACACCTTCGTGCGATGATTTCTGCGAAAGGTTACAGCCCAAGTGACTTCGTATGTTTCTCATACGGTGGCGGTGGTCCTGTTCACGCCTACGGTTACACCATGGGTCTGGGCTTCAAAGAAACCATCATTCCTGCTTGGGCTGCGGGCTTCTCTGCCTTTGGTTGTGCTACTGCAGACTTCGAATATCGTTACGATAAATCTACTGATATCGGCATTACTCAAGAGTCCACCGTCGCTGAGAAACTAGCAGCTGTAACAACTCTGCAAACTGCTTGGGACGAGCTGACTGAGAAAGTTCTGGAAGAGTTCCGTATCAACGGCTTCACTCCTGATCAAGTTACTCTGACTCCCGGCTACCGCATGCAGTACCTGGGTCAGTTGAACGACCTGGAAATGAACTCGCCGCTGGCTTCTGTTTCTAAAGCTGAAGACTGGGATAACCTGGTTGCAGAATTCGACTTGACCTATGCACGCGTATACGCTGATGCTGCTCGCTCTCCAGAGCTGGGCTTTGGTATCACCGGTGCGATCCTGCGCGGTTCTGTTGTAACCAAGAAGCCAAGCATTCCGTCCGAGCCAGATGCTGGCCCGACTCCTCCGGCTGAAGCGTTCATCGGTACTCGTCCGTTCTACTTCAAGCGCAAGTGGGTTGAAGCAAAACTCTACAAAATGGAATCACTGAAGCCTGGTAACCGTATCACTGGTCCCGCGGTTATCGAATCTGATGCCACTACTTATGTTGTACCGACTGGCTTCGAAACTTGGTTGGACGGACACCGTCTGTACCACCTGATCGAAGTTTAATAAGTACGGGTTATCCATAGAGAATTGCTAACGTCGACTAGTAGACGAAAAGATACAGAGGATAAAAAATGACTATTTTACAAAACCCCTTAGGCAATAAGCCCGGCACACTGTTGAAAAACGGTTTGACCCTGAATGAGCACCGTAATGCCGTTCTGGAGCGTACTGCTAAAACTGGCCACTACAATGGCCTGAAAGACCTGGAATTCAAAGAAAGTGACCCCATTGGCTTCGAGCGTATTTTCTCTAAAGTACGTGCTGGCCTGGTAAACTCTCGTGAAGTTGCCAAGAAGATTGCTGCGTCTCCTATCGTTGAGCAGGAAGGTGAGCTGTGTTTCACCCTGTACAACGTGTGTGGTGACTGTGTTGCTACTTCTACTGGTATCATCATTCACGTGGGCACCATGGGTGCTGCGATCAAATACATGATCCAGAACAACTGGGAAGCGAACCCCGGCATCAACGACGGTGATATGTTCACCAACAACGATTGCCAAACTGGTAACGTTCACCCATGTGATATCGCGACTATCGTTCCGATTTTCTACGACAACATTCTGGTTGGTTGGGTAGGTGGTGTAACCCACGTAATCGACACTGGTGCAGTAGGCCCGGGCTCCATGTCCAACGGTCAGATCCAGCGTTTTGGTGACGGTTTGCAGATCACCTGTCGTAAGACCGGTATCAACGATACCCCGCTGCGTGATTGGCTGCACGAGAGCCAGCGCGCTGTTCGTACTACCAAGTACTGGATTCTCGATGAGAAAACCCGTATCGCTGGTACTCACATGATCCGTGACATGCTTCTCGAAGTTATCGAAGAAGAAGGTGCGGAAGCTGTTGAGAAGTTCATGTACGAAGTGATCGAAGACGGTCGTCGTGGACTGGTTAGCCGTATTAAGGCTATGTGTATCCCGGGTAAAGTTAAAACAGTTGCTTTCGTTGACGTTCCTTACATGCACGAAGACGTACATGTACCGTCCACTTTCGCAAAAGTTGACACCATCATGCACGCCCCTTGTGAAATCACAGTAAATGCTGATGGAACCTGGCGTCTGGACTTCGAAGGCTGCAGCCGTTGGGGCTGGCACACTTATAACGCCAACCCCACTGCGTTCACCTCCGGTATCTGGGTAATGATGACTCAGTCTCTGGTACCTACCGAGCGTATTAACGATGGTGCTCGCTACGCGACTACTTTCCGTCTGCCTAAAGGCACCTGGACTAACCCTGATGACCGTCGTACAGCTCACGCTGACGCATGGCACTTCCTGGTATCTTCCTGGAGCTCCTTGTGGCGCGGTATCAGCCGTACTTACTTCGGCCGTGGTTACCTGGAAGAAGTTAACGCTGGTAACTCCAACCCTTGTAACTGGTTGCAAGGTGGTGGTGTAAACCAGGACGGTGAAGTTCACGCAGTTAACAGCTTCGAAACTGCTGCTTGTGGTACTGGTGCTTGTGCTGTTAAAGATGGTCTGAACCACGCTGCTGCGATCTGGAACCCAGAAGGTGACATGGGTGACATCGAGATCTGGGAACTGGCTGAGCCTCTGTTGTACATGGGTCGTCGTATCAAAACCAACACTGGTGGTTACGGTAAGTACCGCGGTGGTCTGGGCTACGAAACCCTGCGTATGATCTGGAACTCTGCTGACTGGACTATGTTCTTCATGGGCAACGGCTACATGAACAGTGACTGGGGCCTGATGGGTGGTTATCCTTCAGCAACTGGTTACCGTTTCGAAGCCCACAACACTGGTCTGAAAAAGCGTATCGCAGAAGGCAAATCTCTGCCGCTGGGTCAAGACCGTGATCCCCGTGATTGCGAGTTTGAAAAACACCTGGAGCCAGGTGCTATTGTTAAGCGTGACAAGCAGTGTATTACCACTGAAGACATGTACGACAACGGCGACCTGTACCTGAACTACCTGCGTGGTGGTCCGGGCTTCGGTGATCCACTGGATCGTGACATCGCGGACGTTCAGGAAGACCTGAACCAAAACTTCCTGCTCGAAGAATTCGCACAGAAAGTTTACGGTGCAGTGTTCACTAAAGATGATGAAGGTGTTTACACAGTAGACGCTGCGAAAACCAAAGCGCGTCAAGCTGAAATCCGCAAAGAGCGTATTGCTCGCGGTACTCCGGTACACGAGTGGATGAAAGGTGAGCGTCAGCAAATCATCGACAAAAATGCTTCACTGCAAGTTCAGCAAATGTTTGCATCAAGCTTCTATCTGTCTCCCAAGTTCCTGGCTGAGTTCAAGGAATTCTGGGATCTTCCCGCCAGTTGGGAACTGCATGAAGAAGACCTGGGTATTCCTATGTACGGTGCTCGTTTCAGCATGGACATTAACGAGCTGCCCGATGTACATCCGGTCATCATGACAGAGGAATAAGGCACTGTTGTTGCCTATGAGAAGAGAGGGGTTCGGACTCCGAGCCTCCTCTCTATCACTTGATGAATTGACAGAACATAAGAGAGTTTAGATATGTCTACTTATAGTAAAAAACAGGTCGCTGACCTGGTCAAAGGGGATCTGGATTGGGATACAGTTCACCTGATGCTTTCCATGCCTAAAGACGGAGATCGTTACAAGCTGTATATGGAAGTACTGCAAGATAACGTTGATTATGACGATAAAATCCTTCTGGCTATGGGTCCCCACCTGAACGTTGTTGAGCGTACTAGCGACAAAGAAATCGTTGTTAAGTGCGACTGTGGTCACGACTTCGGTGATTACCGCAAAAACTGGAAGTTGGGTGCACTGATCTATGTGCGTGATAACGTAGAGAAGATGGAGCAAATCTATCCTGCGATCATGGCCCCCGACACAAGCTGGCAGGTATACCGTGAGTATTACTGTCCGTCTTGTGGCATCCAGCACGACGTGGAAGCTCCCACTCCGTGGTACCCTGTGATGCACGATATTCAGCCCGACCTGAAGACTTTCTTCGAGTGGCTGGGTATGCCGGCACCTGCCAAAATCTAATGGCACTAGGTCCCGACCATTGGTCGGGACCTTTTTATTTCAGGCGCAGATAACTATTACTCATTGCGCTCAGTATTGAGAAACTCCTGGCGTTCATCACGCTTTTCTCAAGAATTCAGGAAGACTATACTGCCCCCTTTGTTGTTACCTGTGGCCAAATTAGTGTCCTAACGAGGCCAATACAATTCACTTTGCTTGCGATTACTTGGCTTAAATGCAGATTTAAGTTGTTGGTGAATTGCACCGGAAAATATTGAGGAGAAAGCTATGTCACAAGCCCAAAACGCCAAAAATGAACCACATTTCTCGATGCAGAAAATCTATTTGAAGAGAAATGACTACGAATCACCGAATGCCGCTACCGTGTTTCGGGATGATTGGAAGCCAGAAATTACACTTGATATGGATGTCAAAAGTAACACGATTGAGGACAATCGCTACGAAGTCATTATTATGATTTCTATCACAGCCCACAACACCACAAGCAATATGGTCGCTTTCAAATTGGTCGTTGAGCAGGCTGCACTGTTTATTATCAGTGGGTTCGAGAAAGACCAGTTACAAGAAGCGCTGGGTTCTGCCTGTCCGGCGATTATGTTTCCTTATCTGCGAGAAACCGTTGATCACATGCTGATTAAAGGCGGTTTCCCTCCATTGATGTTGGCGCCAGTTAACTTTGATGCGCTGTATCAGGAGAAGAAGAACAAACAATCCTGATGGTGATTGTGTTCCAATCTGCGGCTAAGACTATTTAAACCAGCCAGCCCAGGGAACGCGACAAAATATCTAGATTAAGATAAGAGCCACTCTCTATGGATATTGAGAGTGGCTTTTTTATGTAGAAATATCAGAAAAATAAGCTGTTGTGTGAAGGGATATACGTTTCACCGGAGCGAGGTGCATAGAACCCATCGACTGAAGTGGGGATTTTAAGGCTAACGGCGGTGTTACTGTAACTTATTGGTATTGGATAGATTCGTCGCTGTTATAGGGGTGACAGGAGCCGTCGGCAGTGGAAGCTTGACCCTGCCGCGAGACAGTATTTTCTCAAAAGCTTCGCGGGGCATTGGCCTGCTGAAATAGAACCCCTGGAGAAAATGACAGCCGGATTGAGCCAGATATTGTGCCTGTTTTAGGTTTTCTACGCCTTCTGCCGTGGCCGCTAATTTATACGATTGGCTTAACATGAGAATGACATCGGCAATTTTGAAGGTTGTGTCGTTGTAGTCCAATTCAGCAATAAATATTCTGTCTATTTTAAGTTTTTGAACGGGATAGGCTTTTAATTGGTTAAGTGATGTAAATCCTCGCCCAAAATCGTCCAGTGCAACAGTCAGTCCCAGACTCTTCAACCTTTCCAGAACATCCATACTCCGGTCATCATGGTCTACGAGTTTGGTTTCAGTGATCTCCAATTCGAGATCAGCAGGGGACAGGTTATAGCTTTTCAGGCAAGCATCAATGAATGTTGGCAGGGATTGGTTGCGTAGCTCTCCGGCAGAAATGTTGACAGAGCATGGGACGGTGGACAGACCCCGTTCACGCCAGTCACTGAGCATTGAACAGCATTCACTGATCACCCAGGCATCAATTTCCCTCATGACACCGCAGGATTCGGCAATGGGTACGAATTCGGCTGGAGATACATTGCCCAGCACATGGCTATTCCAGCGAAGCAGTAGCTCAACACCTGCCAGCGTAAAATGCTCTGCTGTAACATATGGTTGCAGTTCGAGATGAAATTCATTGTTGAGTAAAGCAGTGCGAAGGGCCTCCTGTACCTGGCGTTGGCGCTGCAAAACTTTTGACAGGGTTTTTGAAAAAAAGTGATACGTATGTTTCCCGGAGATCTTCGCCTGATACATGGCAGCATCGGCATGGCGGATCAGTTGATCGGCATTCTTGGCGTCGTCTGGGTATGTTGCAATACCTATCGATGCCTGTACGTAGAGTAGCTGGTTATCAATTTCCACTGGGTGGTGGGTGGATTCAAGCAATCTTTCAGCCACCGCTACAGTGGCAATTGTATCGTTAAGGCCGGAGAGCAAAATGGCAAATTCATCGCCAGCGAGGCGGGCAACGTTGCTACTTTCACCGGGATTGATGGCTGACACCATATCTGAACTACGGGTGATACGTTTGACTCGATTTGCGAATTCAGCCAGTACACGATCACCCATCTGATGACCATAGTGGTCGTTGATAACCTTGAAATTGTCCAAATCAATAAACAACAGGGCGAGTTTCTGGTCGTCACGTTTGGAGGTGGCGATGGTATTATCCAGATAGATTTTGAACAGTCGACGATTGGCTAGCCCGGTTAGGGTGTCATAGTAAGCCAAATTCTGAATTTGCTCCTTTGCCTTACTTTCTTCATCGAAAACTGTTGCGAGTGCATGGTGTAGACGCTGGACCTCCATGCTTCCGCAGGGTGTATGAAGATCAATATCCTTGCCCTCTGCTTTCATCTCAACAGCGTTGGCAAGCTGGGTAAGAGGCCGGACTAACAGTCGATATGTCAGTAAGCTGGCTAGTAACAGGGTGGCAGCAAACAAGGGGAGCAAAACGGTCAGAATCAATTCCCAATGGGTACTAATCATGGACTCAGGGTGAAAATGCAAGACAGCCATCAATAACAACAGCAGCAATCCCAGAGTGAGAGCAGGGAAATAAATATAAAAAAATCGGTAGCTGACTCTCATAACAGTATTCGTCTTTACGCTGGTTTCTGTGGGAAACAGCTTAAAAAAAAGATACAAACGTGAACGCGTGGATGTTCAACACCGTGGCTGGCCTGAATGGAGCAGAATAAGGACGTTTCACCGTACCTACTTTTTTTCAGCCTTTCCTTGTGAAGAAGTTATGCTTGTCACCCGATATCACCTTGGCCGTATGTCCTGCTTAGGATACATAGCATAGTCGGTAACATTAGAGGAAATCACCCCATAGTGACTGGAGGATGCTAATGGCGACAACTGGTACGGTTTCGGTACGAAAAACACGCGGGCCTAATCTGAGAGGTTCGAAATTGGCCTGTAAGGCAGCGGTGATCTCGCGCTCACTTAGCCCCCCCTCGGGACCGACAAGCAGTGCTGCGGAATCAGCCCGTTGGTTGCGTAACTGACTCAGAGTTTGCTCGCTACGGTGGTGGAGAACCAGTTTCTGATCCGCTTTTACCTGCGGCAGCCACTGTGTCATCGCGATGGGTTCATGGAGAATTGGCAGGCAATTTCGGTAGCACTGTTCACAGGCGCTGATACAGATCTGCTGCCAGTGGCGTTGTTTTTTATTGGATCGATCGCCCTTGAGTTTTACCTCGGTTCGTTCGGTGTAGAGTGGGGTAATGTGAGTAACCCCGGCTTCAGTAGCCTTCTGGATCACCCAATCCATACGGTCGCCGCGTGATATGCCAATGCCGAGGTGAATCTTCAGAGGTGATTCCCGCTCAATCTCGAGGAAATCGCCAATTCGTACGTCGACACGTTTTGCACTGCAGGTTGAGAGGGCGGCGCTATATTCGCCACCCAGTCCATTGAACAGCGTTACTGGGTCGCCAGGCTGCATCCGTAAAACGGTGCCTATATGACGGGCGACACTGTCTTCCAGCGTGACCTCTGTTCCCGCCGACAATGGTTGATCAGTGAAGACCCGTATCTCGCGCATCAGCTTTCAATAAAGCCCAGATTGCGACACAGTGCTGCGCAGGTTTCCGCTTGATTCATGGTGTAAAAATGCAAGCCTGGGGCACCCCCCGCGAGTAACTTTTCACATAGTCCCGTGACCACTTCCAAGCCGAAGGCCTTGATGCTGGCGCTGTCGTCGCCGAATTGCTTTAGCCGCTGGCGGATCCAGCGTGGAATGTCCGCGCCACAGCTGTCAGAAAATCGCACCAGATTCTGAAAGTTGGTGATAGGCATAATGCCGGGAATGATTGGCTGGTCGATACCAGCTTTCTGGCATTGCTCTACATAGTAGAAATAGGCATCAGGGTTGTAAAAATATTGGGTGATGGCTCGGTTGGCCCCAGCCTGGAACTTCTGGCCCAGCCAATATATATCCCTGTCATAGCTTTCCGCCTGGGGGTGAATCTCCGGATAACAGGCCACCAATAGCTCAAAAGTATCGCCAAAATGCTCCCGGATAAAGCCCACCAGCTGGTTGGCATAAACCAGCTGAGCCATACCGCCCATACCTGAAGGCAGGTCGCCACGGAGTGCCACAATACGTCGGATACCGGCGTCCCTGTAGCTTTCGAGCAAGGCTATAACAGCTTCCTTGCTGTCGCCACCAAAGGACAGGTGCGGGCTGGCGCTGGAGCCAGACTGTTGGATTTCCAACATGATATCCCGGGTATGGTCGCGGGTGGAGCCGCCCGCGCCGTAAGTAACGGAGAAAAACTCGGGCTGGAAGCGTGCCAGGTGCTGGTGAGTGGCACGCAACTTGTCGCGCCCCTCTGGGGTTTTGGGCGGAAAAAATTCAAAACTCAAATGTCGATCAGTCATGGTAGTTCTGTGTTCCAGTCATGTTTCAGCAGAGGGCAACGATCAATAGCGATAGCTGTCTTCTTTGAAGGGGCCTTCCACAGGCACATTGATATAGCTGGCCTGTTCCGGTTTAAGGCGTGTGACGACACCGCCGAAGCCCGCCACCATATGTGCGGCAACTTCTTCATCAAGTTTCTTCGGCAGGACTTCTACCCGCAACAGGTTCCGTTGTGTATCGGCATCGCAATCAGCAAATTTCTGCAGAAACAAGTGAAGTTGCGCCAGTACCTGGTTGGCAAAAGAGCCGTCCATGATGCGACTGGGGTGGCCGGTGGCGTTGCCGAGGTTTACCAGCCGTCCCTCAGACAGTAACAGCAGGTGGTCATTGGCATCGCGATTGCGGTACACCTTGTGGACCTGGGGTTTGACCTCTTCCCACTGCCAGGTCTTGCGCATAAACGCGGTGTCAATTTCGTTATCGAAGTGGCCGATGTTGCAGACTACGCAGCCTGATTTAAGCGCAGCCAGAATGTCTGAATCACAGACGTTGTAGTTGCCGGTGCAGGTAACCAGCAGGTCTGTGTTGGCCAACAGGGCCGCATCGACTGCATTGTTGGGATCGCCGTCAACATAAGGTGAAACCACTTCAAAGCCGTCCATGCAGGCTTGCATGGCGCAGATCGGATCGATTTCGGTAACCCTGACGATCATGCCTTCCTGGCGCAGGGATTGGGCCGAGCCCTTGCCGACATCCCCGTATCCGACTACCAGGGCTTTCTTGCCGGACAGCAAGTGGTCGGTAGCGCGCTTAATGGCGTCGTTGAGACTGTGACGGCAGCCATATTTGTTGTCATTTTTCGATTTGGTGACCGAGTCATTGACGTTGATGGCCGGTACTTTCAATTCGCCTTTTTTCAGCATTTCGTAAAGACGGTGCACACCAGTGGTGGTTTCCTCCGTGATGCCGTGTACCCGCGTCAAAACTTCGGGGTACTTCTCGTGCAGCTTGGCGGTCAGGTCGCCGCCGTCATCCAGCACCATATTGGCATCCCAAGGCTGGCCATCTTTGAGAATCTGTTGTTCCAGGCACCAGTCATACTCCTCCTCACTCTCGCCTTTCCAGGCAAAAACGGGTGTGCCGCTAGCGGCAATAGCTGCGGCGGCGTGATCCTGAGTGGAGAAAATATTGCAGGAGGTCCAGCGCACTTCAGCGCCGAGTGCTTCCAGAGTCTGGATCAGCACCGCGGTCTGGATAGTCATGTGAATACAGCCGAGGATCCTGGCGCCCGCCAGGGGCTGCTCTTCCCGGTATTTTTCCCGCAGTGCCATCAGTGCCGGCATTTCGGTTTCGGCGATACTGATTTCACGGAAACCCCACTCGGCGAGGCTGATATCGGCAACTTTGTAATCGTTGGTAGTGGTCATGCTGGTATTCCTTTCGCTTTGTCGGTTACAGCGCTGCGCTGAGTTCTGCAGCTTTGTCAGTTTTTTCCCAGGTAAAATTCTCCAGTTCGCGGCCGAAGTGACCGTAGCTGGCAGTGGGGCGATAAATGGGGCGCTTTAGGTCGAGCATTTTGATCAGGCCTTGGGGGCGCAGGTCGAAATGGTCGCGAACCAGGGAGGCAATCTCGTCATCGCTCAATTTGCCGGTGCCGAAGCTGTTGACGCTGATGGATGTGGGCTCGGCCACGCCGATGGCGTAGGAGATCTGGATTTCACAGCGATCGGCAAGACCCGCCGCGACGATATTCTTCGCCACATAGCGACCGGCGTAGGCAGCGGAGCGATCCACCTTGGAGGGATCTTTTCCAGAGAATGCGCCACCGCCATGGTGGGCCATCCCGCCATAAGTATCGACGATAATTTTACGACCAGTGAGTCCGCAGTCCCCCATCGGACCGCCGATAATGAACTGGCCGGTGGGATTGATGTGATATTTGGTGTCTGCATGTAGCCACTCTTCCGGCAGCACATGCTTGATGATTTCCTCCCGAACGGCTGCGTGCAGATCGGATTGAGAAATCGACGGTGAGTGCTGGGTGGAAAGCACCACTGCCTCCACGGCGACCGGCTTGCCGTCGGCGTAGCGCAGAGTTACCTGGCTCTTGGCGTCCGGGCGCAGCCAGGGCAGCACACCGTTCTTGCGCAAATGGGCCTGACGCTCTACCAGCCGATGGGCATAGTAGATGGGTGCAGGCATCAGCACCTCAGTTTCATTGCTGGCATAGCCGAACATCAGGCCCTGGTCGCCGGCACCGAGGTCTTTGGCCTCACCTTCGTCGACGCCCATGGCGATATCACCGGACTGTTTACCGATGGCGTTCAGCACTGCGCAGGATGCCCCGTCAAAGCCCACCTCGGAACTGTTGTAGCCGATGTCGAGAATCACGCCGCGGACGATATCCTCCAGATCCACATAGGTGTTGGTGCGCACCTCACCAGCGATGATCGCCATGCCGGTTTTTACCATGGTTTCTACCGCCACGCGGGAGTGTGGGTCGTCTTTCAGGATGGCATCCAGTACTGCATCGGAGATCTGGTCGGCCATTTTGTCCGGGTGCCCCTCGGAGACAGATTCCGAGGTGAAAATACTATAAGTAGACATAGTCAGTTGTTCCTGTCATCAGCCATCAAGAACAGATCGGCTCTGATCAGCCGCTGTTAAGGGGTTAAAAAATTGTCGCAACTGGATTTGAAAACCGTTGCGTTGGGCCAAGAAGAGGCTTTCACCAACGCGGAGGCCCGCCATCTCGGCCCAGTAGCTGAGATCGTCCGGGTCAAAGCCGAGCCACAAATCGCCGCAGGATTCGCGCGCCCAGCTCTGGTCGTGGCGGCACAGTTCCGTGACCAGCAGGGACCCGCCGGGGTTTAGCAGCTTGGCCAGGTCGGCAAAAATCTGTGCCGGGTCCGGGGTGTGGTGCAGCACCATATTGAGAGTGATGCAGTCAGCGGAAAGCCGCTGTGTCTGGGCCAGCTCGGTATCGCCGTGAATGAGCTGTACGTTATCCAGTTGCTGTTCGTCGATCAGTTGCCGGGATCGGTTGAGCATTTCCGCCGAGGAGTCCAGTGCGATGACCTGCTGAAACCGACTAGCCAATGCGGGTAAAAATCCACCCTCACCGGGGCCGACTTCCAGTGCCTGCTGGCGACTGCCGGGCGTAGCATCGAGAAACGCGGTGATCGGCTCTCCATACTGCTCAAAGCCGGCAATCAGGTCCTGATTCATCCTGAAACGGTCGGCATTCTGCTGAAAAAAACTTCGCGATGCCTCGGTTCGCTCCTGGTTCACCAACTGGATGCGCTGCACAATGGGCGCAGAAAGGCTCAGTTGGTCAATGGAGTGAAACAGGCTGCGCTGAAGTTCCTGAAATGCAGGATCTTCCGATGCCGGTGCGCGGCGGTAGAAAATGCTATTGCCCTCACGGCGTGTGGCCGCGAGACCCGATTTGGCGAGAATCTTCAGGTGATGGCTCATGCCTGACTGTCCCATATCAAAAATCTGGCTCAGTTCCAGCACGCCATAGGCGTTGTGGCGCAGTACGCGCAGGATTTCCAGGCGCAGAGGGTCGCCTGCTGCCTTGCAAAAGGCGGCCAGCTCATCGCTGTCAATTCGAGGGGCGGGTGTGCCCATTTGGCGGAGTGCAACGGTCATAATGGCGGACTTTAGCATGGTATCGTATCTATATCAAAAAACTTTGATATAGATAAAGGCGCCCAATGGCTGTTTACTGGGCAGCGCGAGTACGAGAAAATAGCGCCCCTTTTTTCAAACCCCCGACCTACCCTGCAGGAGCTAGTCCCCGATGCCTTCCAGACGTGATCTCGCCAACGCGATTCGTGCGCTCAGTATGGACGCTGTACAACAAGCCAACAGCGGCCACCCCGGTGCGCCCATGGGAATGGCCGACATTGCCGAAGTGCTGTGGAATGACTATCTGGTCCACAACCCCTCTGATCCTGCTTGGGCCAATCGCGACCGCTTCGTGCTGTCCAATGGTCACGGCTCTATGTTGCTCTATTCCCTGCTGCACCTGACCGGCTATGACTTGCCCCTGGAAGAGCTCAAACATTTCCGTCAATTGCACTCCCGTACCCCCGGCCATCCGGAATACGGCTACGCGCCGGGAGTGGAAACCACTACCGGACCTTTGGGGCAGGGCATCAGCAACGCAGTCGGTATGGCGCTGGCAGAGAAAGTGCTGGCCTCACAGTTCAATCGTCCCGGTCACGAGATAGTGGATCATTACACCTACGCATTTCTGGGGGATGGCTGCCTGATGGAGGGGATTTCCCACGAAACCTGTTCTTTTGCCGGCACCCAGAGACTTGGCAAGCTCATTGCCTTCTATGATGACAACGGTATTTCCATCGACGGAGAAGTGGAAGGTTGGTTTACCGATAAAACCCCGGGCCGTTTTGAAGCCTATGGGTGGCAGGTGATTCCCAATGTGGATGGCCACGACTCAGTGGCGATCAAAGCAGCCATCGAAATGGCTCGTCTTGAGACCGAGAAGCCCACACTGATCTGCTGCAAGACGATTATTGGTTTCGGTTCTCCCAATAAGCAGGGCAAGGAGGAGTGCCACGGAGCGCCATTGGGCGCCGATGAAATCCTCCTGGCCCGTGAGCAACTGGGTTGGAACCACGGTCCCTTTGATATTCCGGAAGATATTTACGCTGGCTGGAATGCTCGCAGCAAGGGCGGTAAGTCGCAGTCTGCCTGGCAGGAAAAATTCGAGCGCTATAAGGCCGAGCACCCGGAAATGGCTGCGGAATTCAGCCGTCGGGTCAAAGGTGAGCTACCTGCCAGCTTTGTAGAACAGGCCGATGCATACATTAGCCAATGTCAGCAATCCATGGAAAAAATAGCTTCCCGCAAGGCTTCCCAAAATTGCCTGAACGCGTATGGCCCGCTGCTGCCGGAATTGCTGGGCGGCTCTGCTGACCTGGCTGGTTCTAACTTGACGCTGTGGGCCGGCGCCAAGGGTGTCAGCGCGGAAGATGCTTCCGGCAACTACATTTATTACGGTGTGCGCGAGTTCGGCATGAGCGCCATGATGAACGGTATTGCACTGTATGGCGGTTTTATTCCCTACGGTGCAACCTTCCTGATGTTTATGGAATATGCCCGCAATGCCGTGCGTATGGCCGCGCTGATGAAGCAGAAATGCATTTTTGTCTACACACACGACTCCATCGGTTTGGGTGAAGATGGTCCTACCCACCAGCCGGTGGAGCAACTCACGGCATTGCGCTCGACCCCCAACCTGCACACTTGGCGTCCCTGCGATACGGTGGAATCCGCAGTCTGCTGGAAGCAGGCGATTGTGCGCAAAGACGGTCCCAGTGCGCTGATTTTCTCCCGACAGAGCCTGGTGCCGATGTCACGCAATAAGGAGCAGCTGGCCAATGTTCAGCGCGGTGGTTATGTGCTGAAAGACTGTGATGGCAAACCCCAGGCGATTCTCATTGCCACTGGTTCCGAGGTTGGACTAGCCATGGATGCGGCTGGAGAGTTGCGCGCCAAAGGTATTGCTGTGCGCGTGGTGTCCATGCCCTGTGCCGAAGTGTTTGATGCTCAGGATTCGGCTTACAGAGATAGTGTCTTGCCTCCCCAGGTGCGTGTGCGTATCGCCGTAGAAGCTGGTCATAAGGATTATTGGTACAAATACGTGGGACTCGATGGCCGCGTGGTGGGCATGTCTACATTTGGTGAGTCTGCCCCGGGTGACCAGCTGATGAAGCAGTTCGGCTTTACTGTGGAAAATGTGGTGGAGGCAGTCAACGCCGTCCTGTGATTGACTTTGGCTGGCAAGAACTGATCCCGGGAGGGAGAAGCGTATGATCCGCGCGGCGATTAATGGCTATGGCCGCATCGGTCGCTCTGTATTGCGGGCGCTTTATGAGTCGGACGGTCGTGATTGTATTCAGGTGGTGGCCATCAATGAGCCGGCAGACTGCAAGACGATTGCTCATTTGACCAAATACGACTCTACCCATGGTCGCTTTCCCGGCACTGTGGAGGTGGATAACGATGTATTGACCGTCAATGGCGATAACATTGCCATCTTCCACTGTGAAGACATCCGCAACCTGCCTTGGGATGAACTGCGGGTCGATGTGGTACTGGAGTGCAGTGGTACATTTGCCGATAGGGCTACTGCCGAGCATCACCTGCAGGCCGGGGCCAAAAAAGTACTGTTTTCCCAGCCTGCGGAAGCATCTGTTGATGCCACAGTGGTGTTGGGTATCAATGAGCATCTGCTCAGCGGCCGTGAAACGGTTATCTCCAACGCCTCGTGCTCCACTAACTGCGTCATCCCTGTGATCGATGCGCTGCATCGGGTGTTTGGTGTGGAAGGAGGTGTCATCACCACCATTCACTCGGCCATGAACGACCAGCCGGTGAGCGACGCTTATCACCATACCGATTTGCGTAAAACCCGCGCCGCCATGCAGTCGATTATTCCGGTGGATACTGGCTTGGCGAGGGGTATTGATCGCTTGCTGCCCGAGTTGAGCGGGCGCTTTGAAGCCCAGGCGATGCGTGTGCCGACCCTCAATGTTTCAGCGATTGATCTGTCTATCTTGCTGAATAGCGACGTGGATGCTGCGTCAGTCAATCGTGTGCTGGCCGAGGCGGCTGAGCAACGGTTGGCGGGTATTCTCGGTTATACCGATGAACCGCTGGCTTCCTGCGATTTTAATCACGATCCCCGCAGTGGCATTGTCGATGCCGGCCAGACACGGGTCAGCCAGCGACGGCTGGTGAAAGTGCTGGTGTGGTTTGATAATGAGTGGGGTTATGCCAATCGCATGGTAGAGCTGGTGAAATACTGGTTCGCCGTGCCCGATAGAGAAAGGTAACGACAAGATGGCGTTGAATGTACTGAAAATGACCGACCTGGCCCTGACGGGCAAGCGGGTGTTAATCCGCGAAGATCTGAACGTTCCGGTCAAGGACGGTGTGGTCACTTCCGATGCGCGGATTCGCGCGGCACTGCCGACTATTGAGCTGGCATTGCAGGCTGGTGCCAAGGTGATTTTGATGTCTCACTTGGGCCGTCCCACCGAGGGGCAGTTCGAGGCGCAGTATGCGATGCAGCCGGTAGCAGATCACTTGGGCAAATTGCTGGGTCGTGAAGTCAGTGTGGTTGCGGACTGGGAGCAGGGTGTTGATCTGGAAAATGGTCAATTGGCGCTACTGGAAAATGTCCGTTTCAATCCCGGTGAGAAAAAGGACGAGGAAGCTCTGTCACGGGCCTACGCGGCACTGTGCGATATTTTTGTTATGGATGCCTTCGGCACTGCGCACCGTGCCCAGGCTTCAACCCACGGCGTGGCTCGCTTTGCGCCGGTGGCTTGCGCTGGACCCCTGTTAGCCGCGGAGCTGGATGCGTTGGAGCAGTCCCTGGCTAATCCGGCTCGGCCAATGGTAGCGATAGTGGGTGGTTCCAAGGTGTCCACCAAGTTAAGCGTACTGGAAACCCTGTCGGACAAAGTGGACCAGTTGATCGTTGGTGGTGGCATCGCCAACACTTTCCTGGCCGCTGCGGGTTTGCCGGTAGGTAAATCTCTGTGTGAGCATGAGCTGATTCCCACCGCAAAAAAGCTGATGGCCAAAACCAGTATTCCCCTGCCCAGCGATGTGGTGGTGGGTAAAGAATTTTCTGAATCTGCTGTGGCCACCCTTAAGCAGGCTGCGGATGTCGTCGATGACGATATGATTTTCGATATCGGCCCGGATACGGCTGCCGTCTTAGCCGAGATCCTGCGCAACGCCGGTACCATCATCTGGAATGGTCCGGTGGGGGTGTTTGAGTTTGATCAGTTTGGCGCAGGCACCCAGGCCATTGCCGAGGCTATTGCCGCCAACAGTGGCTTTTCCATTGCAGGGGGTGGCGATACCCTGGCTGCGGTGGACAAATATGGCATTGCGGATAAAGTTTCCTACATTTCCACCGGTGGCGGCGCTTTTCTGGAATACGTCGAAGGCAAGGTGTTACCTGCGGTGGCGGTGCTCGAAGAGCGCGCTCGCGGCTGATCTGGCAACCATCACAGACATTAGTTAAAGGATAATCTCATGGCACTTATTTCACTGCGACAACTGTTGGACCATGCCGCCGAACAGGGTTACGGCGTACCGGCGTTCAATGTGAACAATCTGGAGCAGATGCGCGCCATCATGGAAGCAGCAGACCAGACCGATTCGCCGGTGATCGTGCAGGCTTCGGCTGGCGCTCGCAAATACGCGGGTGCACCGTTCCTGCGACACCTGATTCTGGCGGCAATTGAAGAATTTCCCCATATCCCGGTGTGTATGCATCAGGATCACGGTACCAGTCCTGCAGTGTGTCAGCGCTCCATCCAGTTGGGTTTCAGCTCGGTGATGATGGATGGCTCCCTGAAAGAGGATGGCAAGACCCCTGCATCCTACGACTACAACGTGGAAGTGACCCGCCGCACGGTGGACATGGCCCACGCCTGCGGTGTGTCGGTGGAAGGTGAGCTGGGTTGCCTTGGTTCGCTGGAAACGGGGCAGGCCGGTGAAGAGGACGGTATTGGTGCTGAAGGTATTTTGTCTCACGACCAAATGTTGACCGATCCGGAAGAGGCGGCTGATTTTGTTGCCAAAACCGGAGTGGACGCGCTCGCCATCGCTATCGGCACCTCACACGGTGCTTATAAGTTTTCCCGCCCCCCAACGGGCGATATTCTGGCCATTGAACGTATCAAGGCAATCCACACGCGTATTCCCAATACCCATCTGGTGATGCACGGTTCTTCATCGGTGCCCCAGGAGTGGCTGGCGGTGATCAACGAATTCGGCGGCGAGATTCCGGAAACCTATGGTGTGCCGGTTGAAGAAATTGTCGAAGGGATCAGGCACGGTGTGCGCAAGGTCAATATCGATACCGACCTGCGCCTGGCCTCCACCGGTGCCGTGCGCCGCTTTCTTGCGGAAAACAAGGCTGAGTTCGATCCGCGCAAATACCTGAATGAAACCATCAAGGCCATGAAAGACATTTGTCTGGCGCGTTACGAGGCCTTTGGTACTGCTGGGCAGGCCAGCAAAATCACGCCGCTGAGTTTGGAGCGTATGTGTCAGCGCTACCAGGGCGGGGAGTTGAATCCAAAGGTTAACTAGTGGTCGAATAAAAGGGCGGTTTTTACCGCCCTTTTTTAAGGCTCATTCCCGGTATGACACAGCGGCCATGCGCAGGAGTTGAAGGCAGGTGATTCACAGAAAGTATCAGAACGTGCTCTTTGCCTTTTTTATGGCATTGTTTATGTCCTGTTTCATGTCGTTGGTGATCAGTATCTTTAACGTGGGGCTGGTGGATAACATCCTGCACGTGTGGCTGCACGCTTGGGGTTTTGCTTTTGTGGTGGCCTTTCCCTCAGTGATGATAGTGGCACCAACGGTGAGGCGGTTGGTGGCGTTGGTGATACACAAAGATGAATGTTGACCGGCCCATCAGCCAGCCCGGAGAGGATGGATCAGAGGCGACCAAGCTGGCTCAAGTGCAGCTGGAAAAGCTTCGTTTGCAACTGCCGTCGCTGCAGTTCGAGGTGTCTCTGGATCTGCGTGAGCCGAGTCCCGAGCAGAATTGGTATCTTGATTATTACGGGCTGGCATTGCCAGAGGAGCTGTCCGGGGTGCGCCATTGCATGGGCCGTTACAGCTCGCGTGGCTTTCAGCTCGCTACCCATTACTGGTTGCCGGAAAATCCCCGTGGCACCTATCTGGTGGTGCATGGTTACTTTGACCACGTCGGACTATATGGCCACTTGATTCGCTACTTGTTGCGCCGCGGCTATGCCGTGGTGGCGTTTGATTTGCCCGGCCATGGGCTGTCCAGCGGTGAGCGGGTCAGCATTGAAAGTTTCGATCACTATGTAGACGTGTTCTCCGACTTGCTCAGTCAGTGCGAAGCGCATTTCCCCAAGCCGTGGAAGGCAGTAGGCCAGAGCACCGGCGGCGCCATCCTGATCAAATACGTGATGGCGGCAAAACCTCATCATTACCCTAATGACCTGGCGCAGGTGACGGTGCTGGCACCACTGATCCGCCCGCGTGATTGGCTGAAAAGCCTGCGGACCTACAAAGCATTTCACAAGGTATTGAAAAAAGTCTCGCGCACCTTCCGACCCAATACAGCCAATGAAGCATTCAATCAGTTTCTGATGACTGCTGACCCGCTGCAATACAGTTTCATTCCCCTTGAATGGGTGGCATCAATGAAGCGTTGGACCGAGGAGTTTACAGCGCTGCCACCCTGTGACTATCCCTTGAGGGTGGTGCAGGGGGATTGTGACGCTACGGTGGACTGGCGTTTTAATATGGCTGCAATCCGCAGGAAGTTTCCCAATCTGCAGATGGAGGTGGTAACGGGCGCCCAGCACCACCTTGTGAATGAGGTAACCTGGTTGCGGGATAAGGTTTTTAAGGCGCTTGACGCTGATTGAATACTGGATTGAAAAAAGGCCGCCAATTGGCGGCCTTTTTTGTGGTTAGCTACCGCGGGATCAGAACAGCACTCGACAGCGGATGGTGCCGTCGATGGCCTTCAGTTCCTTGAGGGCCAGGTCGCTGTATTCCGCATCCACGTCAATGACCACATAACCAACGGATTCGGTAGTCTGCAGGTATTGGCCGCTGATGTTGATATTGTTATCCGAGAAAACGTGGTTAATGGCGGTCATCATGCCTGGGGTATTGTGGTGAACGTGGAGCAGGCGGTGTGTACCCGTGTGGGAGGGCAGCGCTACCTGGGGGAAGTTCACGGCGCTGATGGTGGTGCCATTGTCGCTGTACTTGACCAGCTTCTCCGATACTTCCAGTCCGATATTTTCCTGGGCTTCCTGGGTGGAACCGCCGATATGCGGTGTCAGGATGACGTTGTCATACTTGCGCAGCGGCGAGATAAATTCTTCCTGGTTGGATTTCGGTTCAACCGGGAACACATCAATAGCAGCGCCACCCAGTTGCTTGGTTTCCAGGCGGCCGCAGAGAGCATCGATATCCACTACCTTGCCCCGTGCAGCATTGATCAGCATGGCGCCTTTTTTCATGGCCGCCAGTTGCTCTGCGCCCATCATATTGCGGGTGGCGCCAGTATCAGGCACATGCAGGGAGACCACGTCGGAAATACGCAGTAGCTCGCGCAGTGTGCTCACCTGTTCGGCGTTGCCCAGCGGCAACTTGGTAACCACATCGTAGAACTTGACCTTCATGCCCATGGATTCGGCCATGACACTCACTTGGCTACCGATGTTGCCATAGCCGACGATGCCAAAGGTTTTACCCCGCACTTCGTAGGCGTCAGTGGCGCTCTTCAGCCAGTCGCCGCGGTGGGCAGCAGCATTTCTCTGCGGGATGCCGCGCATCAGCATGATGGTCTCGGCGATCACCAACTCTGCCACACTGCGTGTGTTCGAGTAGGGAGCGTTGAACACCACGACACCGTGCTCTGTTGCGGCCTGCAGGTCTACCTGGTTGGTACCGATGCAGAAACAGCCAATGCCGATCAGTTTGCTGGCCGCCTCAATGACCCTGCGATTGAGCTGGGTGCGGGAGCGGATGCCGACAAAGTGGAAGTCCTTGATTTTCTCCACTAGCTGATCTTCAGGCAGTGCAGACTTCAGGTATTCCACATTGGTGTAGCCGGAAGCTTCCAGCGTGGTAATGGCTGAAGGGTGTACACCCTCCAGCAACAGGAATTTGATCTTGGATTTATCGAGAGAAAAATTGACCATACGCTCCTCGGTCCAGTGGCCATACAGCTATCTGAAAAAAAGGCGGCTATGATACCATGCACGCCCTTCGATAACTGCCCCTATTTTGTGGAGGTCCTGGACATGACTGTTGCCCCTCCGGTCATTGAAAAATTACGTGAAATTGTCGGTGAGCAGCGTGTGCTGACGGACGAGGTTTCCTTTCAGCAGTATGGTGTTGATCGCACCACCATTTGGCAGCCTGCCCCCGGTGTGGTGGTGTTGCCGGAGACCACCGAACAGGTGCAGGCTCTTGTGCAGCTGGCCAATGCCGAAAAGCTCGCACTGGTGCCCTCTGGCGGTCGTACTGGCCTCAGCGGCGGTGCCGTGGCGCTCAATGGTGAGATTGTCGTTGCTTTGGATCGCATGAACAAAGTGGTTGATTTCAATGCCGTGGATCGCAGTGTCACTGTTCAGGCGGGCATGATTACCCAGCAGTTGCAGGAATTTGCTGAACAACAGGGGTTGTTCTATCCGGTGGACTTCGCCTCCGCCGGTTCCAGCCAGATCGGCGGCAATATCGCCACCAATGCCGGTGGCATTAAAGTGATTCGCTACGGTATGACCCGCGACTGGGTGCTGGGCCTGAAAGTAGTGGATGGCAATGGCAATATCCTTGAACTCAACCACGGTCTGGTGAAAAACAACACCGGGCTGGATTTTCGGCACCTGTTTATCGGCTCCGAAGGCGTCCTGGGTATCATTACCGAGGCTACTATCGGTCTGGCGAAGCCGCCGAAAGAGTTGTGTGTGCTGGTGCTGGGGGTCGTGGATTTCCCGAGTATCATCGAGGTGCTGAAAACCTTCAACGACGGCATGGAGCTGACCGCGTTCGAATTCTTTACTCACAATGGCATGGTGCGGGTGGTCGATCACAGCCAGGTGCCGGTGCCGTTCGAAAGCGAGGCGCCGTTCTACGCGCTGCTGGAGTTCGAGCAGACCTCCGAGGCTGAGCTGGAGCGGGCCATGGAGCTGTTTGAAACCTGCGTAATGGAAGGCTGGGTGGAAGACGGCGTGATCAGCCAGAGCCTGTCACAGGCGGAGAACCTGTGGAAGCTGCGCGAGGATATGTCGGAAACCTTGTCCCGCTGGAAACCCTACAAGAACGATATCAGTGTCAATATATCCCGCATGCCGGAATTCCTTGCCAAGGTAGAAACGCTGGCAGCAGAGCAATACCCGGATTTTGAGGTGGTTTGGTATGGCCACATTGGCGATGGCAATTTACACCTCAATATTCTCAAGCCAGATGAACTTTCCATCGAACAGTTCACCGAGCGCTGCAGCGGCGTCAGCAAACAGATCGCCGCGCTGGTGGGTGAGTTCCGCGGCAGTGTTTCTGCCGAACACGGTGTGGGCTTGCTGAAAAAAGATTACCTGGGTTACAGCCGTTCCCCGGAAGAGCTTTTGCTGATGCAGCAGGTCAAAAAGGCGTTTGATCCCAACGGCATCATGAATCCGGGCAAAGTGGTGGATGCCGCCTGAATAAACAAGCCAGCAGAGGACGGCTAATGACAGATGATCAAATGGCAGAGGGGCAATCGCCCTTAAACGGCGAGCTTATTGCGCCAGTTGCGGACAAGAAACTGAAGGATCTCGCCCAGCTGGTGTATATCCTCCAGGCGCTGAGTTTGCTGGTGGGTCTGACGTCGGTGGCTGCGGTGATTGTCAATTACTTGAAGCGGGATGACGTGCGGGGCACTTATCTCGAGTCCCATTTCAACTGGCAGATTAAAACCTTCTGGTGGATGCTGGCCGGTCTGGTGATCGGCTCGCTGCTGACGGTGGTGCTGATCGGCTTTTTGGTGCTGCTAGTGGTTTGGATCTGGTATATCTACCGGATCGTCAAAGGCTGGCTGGCACTCAACGACAGTAGGGGGCTCGATAATGCATTACTTTGATCACAGTATTCACTTCGCTAACGGCCGATCCGCCCAGATTCCAGCGGGCAAGGTGGTTTGCGTGGGGCTCAATTACCGGGACCACATCAGCGAAATGAACAGTCAGGCTGCCAGTGAGCCGGTATTATTTCTGAAGCCCTCTACGGCGCTGGTATCACTGGAGCAACCGGTGGCAATTCCGGTTGCTTACGGCGCCTGTCATCACGAGGCAGAAATGGCCGTGCTGATCGGTGAGCAGCTCAGCGAGTGCACAGAGCAGCAGGCGGACGAGGCGATTATTGGCGTCGGTGTGGCGCTGGATCTGACCCTGCGTGAGCTGCAGTCGCAACTCAAGCAAAAGGGACATCCGTGGGAGAAAGCCAAGGGTTTTGACGGCGCCTGTCCGGCATCCGCCTTTGTGGAGCGTGCTCGTGTCAAAGACCTGCAAGATCTGCAGGTGCGTCTCACCTTGAACGGTGAAGTGCGGCAACAGTCCAGCACCAGCATGATGATCACGCCGGTGCCAAAGTTGCTGGCTTACATCTCTCGGTTCTTTACCCTGATGCCCGGAGATATCGTGCTGACAGGCACCCCGGCGGGAGTGGGCCCGCTGACCCCCGGTGACCAGCTCACAGTGGCATTGGATGACTTGATTAGTGTGTCCACCACCGTCGTGGCACGTTGAGTTTCAGCCTTGCCCGTCTCGCGCGCCACTCTGCTATGCTCAGTGGTCTACTGACCCACACTTTCCGAGGTTTCCTATGACTATTTCAACAGGCGATACCCTGCCCAATGTCACCCTTAAGATAATGGGCGAAAAAGGGCCGGTGGCCATTACTACCGATGAGATTTTTAAAGGCAAGAAAGTGGTGCTGTTTGCCGTCCCTGGCGCCTTTACCCCCGGCTGTTCATTGACCCATTTGCCGGGTTACGTGGTGTTGGCGGATCAGATCAAGGCCAAGGGAGTGGACACGATTGTGTGTATGGCGGTGAATGATGCCTTTGTTATGGATGCCTGGGGCAAGGCACAAAATGCTGATGAAATTCAGATGTTAGCGGACGGTAACGGGGAGTTTGCCCGGGCTCTGGGGCTGGAACTGGATGCCAGTGGTTATGGTATGGGGCAGCGCAGCCAGCGTTTTGCCTTGGTGGCGGAGGATGGCGTGGTCTCCCACCTGGCGGTTGAGCCTGCCGGTGGTGTGGATGTGAGTGCGGCTGAAAAAATCCTCGCTGTGCTCTGATGTCGACGGAAAGTCCGGCTATCCGCAAGGGTCGCTACCGCCACTTCAAGGGCAACTGCTACGAGCTGCTCGATACCGCTCGCCACAGTGAAACGGGTGAGTGGCTGGTGATCTACCGGCCACTCTATGGTGAAGGTGGATTGTGGGTGCGGCCGTTGGCCATGTTTGATGAATGGGTGGAGCGGGACGGAGCGTCCGTCAAGCGATTTGAATTTATCGGGGATAGCGTCTAGGGCGACTCAGTGCCTGGGTAGCAGGGGCCGGGCACCAAAATAATCCCTGCGGCTGATCAGCTCGTCAGTGATGGCGTCGATAAAGGTGCTTTCTATCGCACAGCCGGGAATTTCGGAGAGGCGCAAGATATCCCAAAGTTTTCTGCTGGAGAGCATATCCACCCGGGTATCGATCCAGTGGTAGATGCGTTCACCGGCTTCATTCACTTCTACAAAAAAATTGTTAGCCTGCTGCTGCATCAGTCCATCAATGTACGGATTGTTTGTTTTCGTCTGTTGTGCCTTGTTCATGGCAGTTTCCTTTCGTTTTTTCTCATGTTCGCCGCCAAGGTTAACGGCGCCCAATGTCAGCTTTGTGATCATTTCGTGACAAAATGGTGACAGTATCGGCCTCCATGAGTGACGGGAAAGCTGTCTGGACTTTTTTGCCACCAGACATCAAAGTACGCACCATTTCAGAATGGCCAACGGGGATGAAACATGTCTTCAATTTTGTTTGAAAAGAAGCGCGCCGATATAGACAGTATCCGTGCGCGACTGGCAACCATACTGGTGGGACTCTGTCTGTCCTTCCTCTGGCAAGTGCAGCCGTTCCTGCAACAACAGATGGCCCGGGAAGCATTGGCGTTGCATCCCTGGTTGCCGACGGGACTCTTTTCGGTGGGTGTACTGCTCGGAGCATTGCTGTCCATTCTGTTTATTCGCCTCGGAGACTGGCGGCGATTGACGCTGATCGGCGGGCTGGTTTCCGGCGCAGCCTTTCTGATAGCCGGGCTGGTGCCCGGCGTCACAGTGTTGTTGAGCTGCCTTGGACTGGCCGGGCTGTTTGCCGGTTTTGGACTCAGCGCTGTGGTGACCTGCCTCGGCGATACGGCCAATCCTGTCAGCAGCTTTGGCTGGTTGCTGATGTTGCAGGGGCTGGTCGCAGTTGCTTTGCACAATCTATTGCCCTCTATTCCTGACAGCGTTGGTTTCCAACAGGGGTTGATGGCTGTTGCCGGGGCGGCCTTCCTGGCTATTCCCGTCAGTCGATTGATGCCCTCCAGAGGTTCCAAGCGTGTCAGCCTGTTGAGTAATACCGACAGTGGCCTTTCCGCGGTGTTGCTCCTGTCGTTAGCTGGCGGCACGTTGCTGTTTCTGGCAGCAGGTGTGCTCTGGTATTTGTCTGCGCCGTTGGCCGTTGCCATGCAGCTGAGTGTTGGTGGTCCCTTGATCCTGGCGTTGTTGCTGGTGAGAGCGGCAGGGGGCTTGTTGGCGGCGTTACTCGGTGCGCGAGTCGGTTACCTGGTTCCGATCGGTTTGGCGGCAGTGTTGGTGTTGTCAGCACTTGGGCTGCTGCATTTCATCTCGGGTGAAATAAGCTATTTAGTGGCCTTTGGCCTCATAGGCTTTGCAGGGTTTTTTGTGGCGGCCTATGCAATGGGGCTGTTAGCGGGGCTGGATAGTAGTGGCCGTTTTGCCCCACTGGTGTTGGCGATGCCCGTTGCAGGCCTTTTGGTAGGCCATTTGGTGGCTGGCAAGCTGGCCGGTGGCCAGAGTCCCTCAATACTGTGGATAGTGGTTGGGCTTCTTTGGGTGGTGGGCTCGCTGGCGCTGATCTGGGCCGGCCGGCGCACTCACCGATGAATCGCGAGGAAAGCAAAGAAGAGCCGGCAACCAAGGAAGAGCAGCCGTTCTATCAACTCGGCCCGGACGCCGTCATGGATGCCGTGGAGAGCCTCGGCTACCTCTGTGATGGCCGTCAGTTCCCCCTTAACAGCTATGAAAACCGTGTTTACCAGGTTGGCATCGAAGATAAAGTGCCGCTGATTGCCAAGTTCTACCGTCCGGGGCGCTGGAGTGACGAGCAGATACTCGAAGAACATCAGTTCTGTTTTGAACTGGTAGAGCAGGAATTGCCGGTGGTGGCACCGCTACAGGATGAAGCCGGCCGCAGTTTGTTCGAGTACGACGGCTTCCGCTTTGCCCTCTATCCCCGCAAGGGTGGCCAGGGGCCAGAGCTGGATAACCTGGACAATCTGCATCTGCTCGGCAAGTTATTGGGTCGAATTCATGCGGTGGGTGCGGTGCGGCCGTTTATTCATCGCCCGGTGCTGGACAGCCAGAGTTTCGGTCACGATGCAGCGGCACTGGTCAGCGAGCGTTATATCCCTTCCGAATTGAAGCTATCCTACGATTCACTGGTGCGGGATTTGTTGCAGGGCGTCGATGAAGTGATTGCCAATGCCGGAACGATTGAACGTATCCGTGTCCACGGAGATTGCCATGCGGGCAATATCCTGTGGCGTGACAACAATGCCCACTTTGTCGATCTGGATGACGCGCGTATGGCGCCGGCCATGCAGGATATCTGGATGCTGTTGTCCGGCAGCCGCGACAGGCAGATGGCGCAGTTGTCAGAAATTATTGACGGTTACGACCAGTTCTTTGACTTCCAGCCCAGACAGCTGCAATTGATCGAAGCCCTTCGCAGTCTGCGCATTATTCATCATGCCGCCTGGTTGGCAAGTCGCTGGAAGGACCCCGCATTCCCTATGGGTTTTCCCTGGTTCAATACCGTGCGTTACTGGAGTGAGCACATCCTGGAATTGCGCGAGCAGTTTGCGGCCCTCTCCGAGCCGCCGTTACAGGTGATGTAGCCCGTCTCTCTCAGTCTTTGGCGTAAACTATTTTGACGCCATCAGCGGTACCCAGCATCAACACATCCGCCGGGCGCAGGGCGAACAAGCCATTGGTCACCACGCCAGTGATATTGTTGAGCTTCTCTTCCAGCTCGCGTGCCGGGCTGATGGGGCAGAGATGGTGCACATCGAGAATGACATTGCCGTTGTCGGTGAGCACCCCCAGGCGGTAGACCGGGTCACCACCCAGCTTCACCAGTTGCCGCGCCACATGACTGCGTGCCATGGGGACGACTTCCACGGGCAGCGGGAATGTGCCCAGGTGATCCACCCATTTTGATTCATCGGCAATACACAGAAATTCACGGGCCACCGCCGCGACGATTTTTTCCCGTGTCAGCGCTGCGCCACCGCCTTTTATCAGCTCCAGATGCGGGTTGGTTTCGTCGGCGCCATCCACATAGATGGTGACTTCGTCGACCGCATTCAGGTCATAGACAGGAATGCCATGTCCCCGCAATCTTTCCGCAGACGCCTCCGAACTGGCCACCGTGCCGTAGATCTTGGCCTTGTGTGCTGCCAGCAGATCGATATAACAGTTGGCAGTGGAGCCTGTGCCGATGCCGATAATGCTTTTGTCGTCAATGCGCGTCAGAGTGTATTCCACTGCGGCGGCGGCCACCGCACGCTTCAGGGCATCCTGGGATAATTTTTCTGCAGTCATGGTGAGGCCATCAAAAATTGAAGTGCTTAATTATACGGATCATGTGTTGAAAGGACAGATAATCCCCCGCAGTGCTGGCGTTGGGCTGGGCGAAAATTTACTATTGCCCGCTGAATCCCAATATAAGTACTGGCCAGACAATGCCGCAAAGTTACGTAAAACGTATTCTCAACGCCCGCATCTACGATTTGGTGGTGGAAACCCCGGTAGATGAGGCCTCCCAGCTTTCCGAGCGCCTCGGCAATCGGGTGTTATTGAAACGGGAAGACCTGCAACCGGTATTTTCCTTCAAGCTGCGTGGCGCCTACAACAAGATGCTCTGCCTTAGTCCTGAACAGTTGGCGAAAGGGGTGGTGGCGGCTTCCGCCGGCAACCACGCCCAGGGCTTGGCGATGGCCGCGAAAAAAATGGGTGTCAAAGCCACTATTGTGATGCCGAACACCACGCCACAGATTAAGGTCAACGCCGTGAAAGCACGTGGCGCACGCGTGGTGTTGCATGGCGATACCTATGACGAGGCCTCCGACTATGCCCAGAATCTGGTAAAAGAAAAGGGTATGACCTATGTGCATCCTTTCGATGATCCGGAGGTGATTGCAGGTCAGGGCACCATTGCCATGGAGATCCTGCGGCAGGTTTCCGGTCCCCTCGATGCGGTCTTTATTCCGGTGGGCGGCGGTGGTCTCTGTGCAGGGATGGCGGCCTACATTAAATACGTGCGCCCGGAGATCAAGGTGATTGCCGTGGAGCCGGATGATGCTGCCTGCCTTGCCGCCGCCATGAAAAAGGGGCGCAGAGTGCGCCTCAAGCATGTGGGTATCTTTGCCGATGGCACTGCGGTGGCACAGATCGGTAAGGAAACTTTTCGCGTGTTGAAGGATACCGTTGACGATGTGATCACCGTCAATGCCGATGAAATCAGTGCGGCCATTAAAGATATTTTTGATGATACCCGTTCCATCTGCGAGCCTTCGGGTGCGCTGGGGGTGGCCGGGTTGAAAAAATATGTTGAAAAGCATGGCCTGCAAGGGCAGACCCTGTTGGCGGTAGACAGTGGCGCCAATATCAATTTTGATCGGCTGCGTTATATTTCTGAGCGCACCGAAATTGGCGAGCGCCGCGAGGCGATTCTGGCAGTAACCATCCCTGAACAGCCGGGCAGTTTCAAGGCGTTTTGCGCGGCCCTGAGCAAGCGCAATATTACCGAATTCAACTACCGTATGGGTGACCCCAGCCAGGCTCATATCTTTGTGGGCGTTCAGGTGACTGGTGACGAGGACCGCTTGCAACTGGTGGCCGATCTGTCCGGTAAAGGCTATCCGCTGGTGGATATGACCGACAACGAAATGGCCAAGTTGCACATTCGCCACATGGTGGGGGGGCGTGCAGTGGAGGCCACGGATGAAGTGGTGTACCGCTTTGAATTCCCGGAGCGTCCCGGCGCACTGATGAACTTCCTCAACCAGTTAGGCGGTCGTTGGAATATTTCGATGTTCCACTACCGCAACCACGGTGCGGCCTACGGAAGGGTGCTGGCGGGTATGCAGGTGCCCGAGGGGGAGCAAAAGCAGGTTGCGCAGTTCCTTGATGACCTGGGTTATGTGTGGGCAGAGGAAACCGACAACCCGGCCTACAAGTTCTTTCTCAGCTAAGCCGGAATTATCAGATGAAAGGGGGCGTCGCCGATTTGCTGGCTATTGCCCGTGGACCTTTTCTGCTGTTGACGCCGGCGGTACTGTTCCCGGCAATTGCCGCCAGCTACCGTTTTTCCGGCCAGGTGCAAGTTGACCTGGTATTGCTGATACTTATTGCTGCCGTGGCCGCTCATGTGGCGGTTAACGCCCTCAATGAATATCAGGATTTCAGCAGCGGTCTCGACCTGTCTACCGCACGGACACCATTCAGTGGTGGCAGCGGTACCCTGCCGTCCAAACCCTGGTTGGCCAACACCGCCAAATGGCTGTTCGTGGTGTCCTTTACCCTGATGGTGATGGTTGGCGGCTACCTGAGCTGGCGTGTCGGTCCCAGAATTTTCCCCCTCGGTGTTGTAGGTGGCCTGATCATTCTGGTCTATACCCGCGTGATCAATCGCATGCCCTTGCTGTGCCTGGTGACACCAGGGGTCGGATTTGGCTTGCTGATGGTGAACGGTACCGGACTCGTGTTGACGGGCTATTTTCCCTCAAGTGTGCAAGTGGTGGCCTGGCTGGTATTTTTTCTGGTCAACGGCCTGTTGTTGTTAAACCAATTGCCGGATATCGAGGCGGATCGCGCTGCAGGCCGCCGCCATGTGCCGGTACTGTTGGGTGCTGCCTCGAGTGTGCGCATCTATGGTCTGTTGCTGTTGGGTGCCTATGGTTCGCTGTTGCTCGGTTGGCTGATCGGTGTGCTTCCTTACACTGCCATGCTCGCATTGCTGACCTTGCCCCTGGGGCTTTCAGTATTGCGAGCGTTGTGGCACGGCGAGGTGGCGCGGGATGTCTTGATCAGTGCGCTGGGAAAAAATGTGGTGTTGGTCTTGGTGACCCCCGTCTTGCTGGGAGTAGGCTTGCTGCTGGGTTAGTCAGCAGATAACTGTAGCCCCAGATGATCGAGCATCAGTCGATTGATCTGCCGCTGATCCATCAATTGCGGGACGTTTGCTCCATCCGTGCCTTCCAGGTAAACCGGCACATTAACGCCGGTGTGCAATTCACTCTGGCCGTTGGGCGGAGCATTGGTCGCATAACTTACCGCCATCGACTCTCCCGTCCGGGTTTTCAACACAGCGTAGTATCCCGGTGGATATTGATTGTCTCCCCATCCGAGGAAATATTCAGGCAGGGGAACAATCTGACCCGCTTGACCGTGGTCGGCAGTGACGATGAGCAGTGTATTCGGGTGAGCCTTGGTGAACTGCCTGCCGGCCCTTACTGCCTGGTCAAAGGCATGTAATTCACCTATTTCGCCACAGGGGTTGCGCCGATGAGCCTGCTTGTCGATGGATGCACCCTCTACCATCAGGAAAAACCCCTTTGAATTATCGGCTGACAGCTGTGTCAGCGCGGCGGAGGTCATCTCTTTCAATGTTGGTGTTTCCCGATGGTCGGGATTCTCGACACAGGAAAAGGGCTCGGGAAAATGAGGTTCGCCCAGCCAGTTCAGTGCGATAGGTTCAGCGCGGCGGTTGTCCGTGCCGATCCATTCAACCGGCAGGTGACTGGGTGAAAACAATCCCAGTAATTTGCGGTTAGGATTTGTTTCCAGTAGCTCACGACGTCGGCTTAACAGCGTGTATCCGTGGCTGGCGGCGGTTTTCTGCAAATCAGTGCCTTTACTGGATTGGGCAAAATATCGTTTGCCGCCACCCAGCAATACGTCGATGTTGGCAGTAAGCAGTTGCTCGGCAATGGAGCCCTTGCCTCCCCGGCTGTGCTGATCTGCCAGGCACTGTTGTGTGGCCGCAGCATAACCAATGGCCTTGGTCATATCGGTGGGACTCTGGCAGTTGCGGTGTGCGGTGTGGGTGGCAAAGGCCGCCGGGGTGGCATCGGTGAGGCTGGCGGTGGATACCAGACCTGTGCGCAAGCCCGCCTTTTGGGCGGCTTCCAGAATCGTGCTTTGGTCTTGATCGGTGGCGGCGCTGGTGGCAATGCGGCCGATACTGGTGAGCTGGCCGGTGGCAAGTGTGCTGGCGGTGTTGGCGCTATCTGCTACATAGCGGAACTGCTGGGGGTTGTCTTCCCGCAGTGTTTGCACCCGTGCAGAGCTGCGCAGGGGCATTTGTTCCATGAACAGGGAGCCGTCAGCGCCGTACAGGTAATTGCGCGCCATGGTGATCTGGTGTTCGTCCATGCCATCGCCGATAAACAGGATGATGTTGGCGGGAGACTGCTTGTCCGCCAGTGCCAAGGCTGCCACCAAGGATAAAAAGAATGGGGCAGCCCGGGATAAACGGCTCATCAGCTTAACCGGTTTATTCGGTGGGGAGTTTCAGCAAATCACCGAGCTGACGGATTTGAATTGCATCAATACCGGAGCCGGCCAAGGCGTCGGAGATCACCACCAGCCTGTCTTCAGGGGTAAATTCCGCTCTTTCAATCAGGATATTAGCGGCGGTAGCCAGGGTTTTTTCCGGGTCTTCACTGAAGTTAATGCGAAAGCTCAATACGTTGCGATTCAGCACCAACTGACGCCGAGTGCGGCTGTCATTCGTGAAGGCGCAAATGATGGGTGTCTGCGGGTGACAGTTGGTCACATAACCAGCCATGCGGCCGCGCCGGGTGGGCACAATGATCGCCTTGGCTTTGATAGATTCCGCCAGTTTCACCGCGGCAGCGGCAATTTCTTCCTTGTCATTTTTGAGAATCAGCCCATCGGTAAACCGCAGGCCGGGACTCTGCTCAATAGAGCGGGCGATGCGATCGAGGATTTCCACACACTTGATCGGATACTTGCCGATGGTGGTTTCGCCGGAGAGCATGATCGCGTCGGATTCTTCGTACACGGCATTGGCCACATCGGTGACTTCTGCGCGGGTCGGGATGGGGTTTTCGATCATCGACTCCAGCATGTGCGTGGCAACAATCACACGTTTTCCCTGTTGAGCACAGAGCCGGATGATGCGGCGCTGGACCCGGGGTAGTTTCTCAATGGCAATTTCAACGCCAAGGTCTCCCCGGGCTACCATCACCCCGTCAGAAACCGCCACAATCTCCTCGAGATTCTTGACGCCTTCCTGATCCTCAATCTTGGAAATGATCTTGATCTTGTCCGCTTTATCGCCGAGCAGTTCACGCAGTTGGAGCACGTCGGCAGCGTCGCGCACAAACGACAGAGCGATAAAATCCACTTCCTGTTCAATGGCAAATTCGATATCGCGCTTATCTTTCTCGGTAATGGCCGGCAAGTTAACGCGGATGCCGGGCAGATTCACATGGCGTTTACTTTTCAACACGCCGCCATCCACAACCCGACAGCGCATCACCCGGTCTTCCTTGCTTAGGACTTCCAGGTTAATCAGGCCATTGTCCACGGTAATCTTGTCGCCGATCGCCACATCATCAATCAGATCTTCGTAATTGATGCGGATTGAGCTGGCTTCAACATCGTCTTCGCCGCGAGCGACCACAGAAATTTCATCGCCCTCTTTCAGGTCCAGGTCGTTTTTAATGTCGCCTGTGCGTATTTCCGGCCCCTGGGTATCCATCAGTACAGCAATGGGGTGGTTGACCTTTTTGTTGAGGGTGCGGATGGCCTTGATGACCTTGGCGTGGGCTTCGTGGTCGCCATGGGACATGTTCAGGCGCACTACATTCATGCCCGCCTTGGCTAGCTGTTCCAGCATGTCGTAGGATTCGGTGACGGGGCCGATGGTGCAGATGATTTTGGTTTTGCGCATAGTGTGCTGCTTCTTGACCTGTGACTTGTTAGCCTAAAATCGGGCGAGCCTGGATGATACTTCGCTCCGTGACGATGGCGTGCAACGGAATATCCCAGTGTTGACGGGCAATACTATCAGTTTCCTGGCAACTGTGGGCCAATCCGATCAACAGGGTATGACGCCCCCGGTGACTCAGCGTGCGGTCGTAAAAGCCTCCCCCCATTCCCAGCCGATTTCCGTGCCTATCGAACGCCACTAACGGCAGCAAGATCAAATCGATCGCGTGAAGTGAGGCGATGGGGTTACTTCGCAGTGAAGGTTCGAGAATGCCAAAGCGGTTTGCCACTAGCGGATCGTTGGCACGGTGCCGGACAAAGTGCAGGCGATTCTGCTTTAGGGGGTTCAGGGCAGGCAGATAGCAGGTTTTTCCTGCTTGCTGGGCAATCCCGAGAGCCAGTTGCGGGTCGATTTCACCATCATTGGCCAAGTAGAAAGCGATGCGCTGCCGGTAACGAAAGGCGGGCAGGCGACAGAGTTGCTCGGCGAGTCCATCGCTGGCGAGGAGTTGCTGCTGCCTGGTAAGGCTGCGGCGGCGCTGGCGCATCAGGCTGCGAATGGCTTTGTTATCCATGGGCGCGGCATTACCTGGGAGCGGATAGTGTTGAGAAAAGTCCCCAGTGGTGCCGCTGTCAACGTGGCCTTGAACCGTGAAGTTCAAGGTGGGGGCTACAGCGGTACTTCAGGCTTTCCGTCGAGCGGACGTGCTCACCGTACCGTCTTGTAACCTCCAAGTTACAGATTATCGGCTCAAGGACTTGTCAACTGGCAAGCACCCCAGGGCGTTGGGTGATTATACCCCAGGCCGGGATTAAAAGGATGTGGTCTGTTCAAAACTCTCCAGAGCAGCGGAGAGTTTGCGGTCGAGACGCTGAAAAGCGTCATCAGACAGGCTTTGCCCAGTGGCTTTAGATTCCAGCTTGGTCAGATCATAGGTGAGGTTCAGGGCGGCCATTACCGCAATACGCTCCAGGCCAATGACGCTGCCGGAATTGCGGATAGCACGCATCCGCTCATCCAGGGCGCGGGCGGACTGCAGCAGGGCGTCGCGCTCATCTACAGGGCAACTGACTTGGTATTCCTTGTCGAGAATGCGGATATTGACGGTCTGCTGGCTCATTGGGGTTAACTTTCGCTGTTAAGGTTTTTCAGGCGCACAATCATGTGCTCTACACGGCTTCTGGCCAGTTCATTTTTTTCCAGCAGGCGGCTGCGTTCGCGCAGCAGGCTAGCTTCGCGCTCACGCAAAGACGCGTTCTCTTTTTGGAGGCGTGCACAAATGTTGATCAGTCGATCAATTTTCTGTTCGAGGGTTTGTAAGTCGTCTGACATAGCCATGGCCATAGAAGGTCCTTCATCGCAACTATATTGCGCCACAACTGAGCGGTCAATCATCCTGAAGGTGTTTCGAGATGTCTAGGCTAGCTTCTTGCTGAAATTAGATTTTTTATTCATGCCGTTGTGGCGGGATGATTGGCGTGTGGAAGGGTGTTAGGATTCCGGTTCTTTCAGACCTGGAATACAAGGTTTAACATGAATTTTAATGAGATTGCGGACAGTTTTGTCAGCGCCAATCTGCCTGGCAGCCCTTCCGAGCTTCACGGCATGCTGTGCGGCCGCATCAGTGGTGGACAGCATTGTGAAATTGATAAGCTGGCAGTATTGGTGGCGGAGTTACTTGAAGAAAAGCCGGAGCGGATAGAAGATCTCGGCGAGATGTTGCCCGCGTTATACGCCTATACCAAGCAGCAAATTTGCAGTGATGGGTTTGAGTTTCAACCGATCCTTCCCGATGACGACATCGAGCTGAATCAGCGCCTTGAAGCACTAGGCGACTGGTGTCAGGGGTTCCTGTTTGGCTTGGGTAATTCCGGGCTGTCAGGCGAGACCGATTTGACCGGTGACATCGCCGATGCCCTGCGCGACCTGGCGGCCATTTCCCAAATTGGCATGCTGGAGGATGAGGACGAAGAGGACGAAGTCAGCTATACCGAATTGGTAGAGTATGTCCGCGTGGCGGTCTTGCTGATTTATGCGGAGTTAAGCGTGCCCGATGGTCAGCAGCACAGGACGCTCCATTAATCATTTGAGCGGCGATGCCACCGGCGAAAGCGGAGTTATCCAGAGAATATGATCACCAGACAGGAATTTGCCCGTCGCCGAGAAACCCTTATCGAGTTGATGGCGGAAAACAGTATTGCCATCATCACCGCTGCCCCGGAGCGTGTGCGCAACCGCGACGTCCATTACCCCTATCGGCAGGACAGTGACTTCTATTACCTGACCGGCTTCCAGGAGCCAGAGTCCGTGCTGGTACTGGTACCGGGCAGGGCGCAGGGGCAGTTCCTGATGTTTTGTCGGGATCGCAATCCGGAGAGAGAAATCTGGGACGGTTACCGCGCCGGCCCCGAGGGCGCCTGTAGTGAATACGGTGCTGACGACGCGTTCCCTATAGATGATATTGACGACATTCTGCCGGGGCTGCTGGAAGGGCGTGATCGGGTCTACTACGCCATGGGCAAAGATCCGGCGTTTGATCGCCATCTGATGGATTGGGTCAATAGCATTCGTGCTCGTGCCAGGGCGGGTGCTACACCCCCTGGTGAATTCGTTGATCTGGACCACCTGCTTCACGAACTGCGGCTGTTCAAAAGTAGCACCGAGCAAAAAATCATGCGCACTGCCGCGGAGATTTCCGCCCGTGCACACCGCCGCGCCATGCAGATATGCCGTCCCGGACTATTTGAATATCAGTTGCAGGCGGAAATTGAACACGAGTTTGCCATGGCAGGCTCCCGCTTTCCCGCATACGGTTCCATCGTCGGCGGCGGTGCCAACGGTTGTATCCTGCACTATGTGGAGAACAGCGCGCCGCTCAAAGATGGCGATCTGGTGCTGATTGATGCGGGCTGTGAATTGCAGCACTACGCTTCGGATATCACCCGCACTTTTCCCGTCAATGGCAAGTTCTCGGCGGAACAGAAAGCGGTTTACGATGTGGTTT
Organism: uncultured Porticoccus sp.; assembly: GCA_947259505.1. Lineage (GTDB taxonomy): Bacteria > Pseudomonadota > Gammaproteobacteria > Pseudomonadales > Porticoccaceae > Porticoccus. Next base: position 237,025 of record CAMYLT010000007.1, read on the forward strand.
TACAGTCTCAGTTGGCGGGTATCGAAGCCTGCAAAGTGGGCAATCACTGGAATGAGCCACACCAGGTCACCGTGGATGTGATTACTGACGGGCTGATGGATTTGGGCATCCTCAAGGGTGAGCGCAACGAGCTCATTGAAACAGGAGCCTACCGCGATTTTTACATGCACCGCGCCGGACATTGGCTGGGGATGGATGTCCACGATGTGGGCGACTACAAGGTCCACGAAGAATGGCGGGTGTTGGAGCCGGGTATGGTGATGACCGTAGAGCCCGGTATCTATATTTCGCCAGACAATCAGCAGGTCGATGAGCGCTGGCGCGGCATTGGTATTCGCATTGAAGACGATGTGCTGATCAAGTCAAAAGGCGCCAGTGTCTTGAGTAAAGATGTCCCCAAAACAACACGCGACATCGAAGCCCTGATGGCGGACAAATAGATGGTGGGTATGTACGCGTGAGTGCTGAGCAACAAAATGCGGTGGATATTGCCATTGTTGGTGGCGGCATGGTCGGCGCCAGCTTGGCGCTGCTGTTGTCATCCTTCAATCGCAGCTGGCGCATTAAAGTGATTGAAGCGGTAGCGGTGGAACACGCCGACGCTTCCGCACAGCCTGCCCTCATGCAACCCAGTTTTGATGCTCGATCCAGCGCCTTGTCACACAGTAGCCGAGAAATTTTCGAGCTGTTGGGCTTGTGGGATTCACTCCAGCCCGGGCTTGCTGCGATCAACCAGGTGCATGTCTCTGATCGAGGCCATATCGGCAGCACTCGCCTGACGGCGACGGAGCAAAAGTTGCCAGCGCTGGGTTATGTGGTGGAAAACCGCTGGCTGGGCCGGGTGCTGATGGACGCCGTGCGCCAGCAGGAGATGATAGAGCTGGTGGCGCCAGCCCGGGTCACTGCCGTGAAACCCCTGCGGGATGGCATGTCGTTATGTGTGGAGGCTGATGGTAAGCACTTACTTTCCGGTCGTTTACTGGTGGTGGCCGATGGCGCCCAGTCCCATACCCGTGAATTGCTAGGCATTAACGCTCAAAGCAAGGATTACGGACAGGTGGCGATAATCGCCAATATTTCCCTGCAACAGGATCACCAGGGCGTCGCTTACGAACGCTTTACCGACCTCGGCCCTATGGCGTTGCTGCCGCTGCAACCCCTTGATGGCGAGCACCGCGCAGCCTTGATCTGGACATTACCCCCGGAGCGTGCAGCTGCCATGTTGGCTGCGGATGAAGCCGATTTTCTGGCCGAGCTGCAACAACGTTTTGGGTTTCGACTCGGGCAATTCCAGCGGGTCGGCAGTCGTCACAGTTACCCCATCCGTTTGATCGCCAGTGAAGAACAGGTGCGTCGCCATGTGGTGGTAGCGGGCAACGCCGCCCATTCCCTGCATCCGGTGGCAGGGCAGGGATTCAATCTGGCCCTGCGCGATCTGGCCGTGTTGGCAGAAGTGCTGGCTGAAGCAGTCGACAGTGGCGAGGACATCGGCGATTTGTCGGTTTTACAGCGCTACGAGCAACGTCAGCAGGCAGACCAGCGGCAAACCATTTTGCTCAGCGATCTGCTGCCCCGCATCTTCGGGTTGGATTCCTCGCCAGTGGCGCTGGCACGCAACATGGGGTTGCTGGCACTGGATACGGTGCCGGTGCTGCGACACCAGTTTGCCCGCCTCGGTATGGGACTGGAAACTCGCGGTACGCCCACATTGGGAGATGCTGCCAATGGCTGATCACAATTTCGACATTGTCGTAGTTGGTGCCGGTATGGTCGGTGCCAGCTTTGCTGCGCTGGCGGCGGGATCGAGCTGGGGGCAATCCCTGCGTATTGGGGTGCTGGAAGCCAGCCCCTTTGTGATGCCCGATCTTTCCGACAGCTTTGATCCCCGTGTTGTGGCCCTGACCGAAACCTCCCGCAAACTGCTGGAAGATGTCGGTGTGTGGCAGCAGATTGCCGACCGGCGCATCTGTCCCTACCGTCGCATGGCGGTGTGGGAGTCCGATGGCACTGGTCACATCGAGTTTGATTGTTCCGAAGTGCGCCAACCCAGTCTCGGCCACATTGTCGAAAATGCCCTGATCGTGCAGGCGTTGTTGCAGCGTTTGGCGGTGTTACCCAATGTGGAGCTGCTCTGCCCGGCACAAGTGACCGGCCTGCAGCGATATGCTGACGGGCAAGGCGTGCTCATTGAGCTGGCGGATGGCAGCAAGGTCTCCACCCGACTGGTGGCGGCTGCCGATGGTGCCCGCTCTAAAGTGCGTGACCTGTGTGAGCTGCCACTGCGTCAGTGGGATTACGGCCACCAGGCCATCGTCACCACCGTGACTACAGAGAAAGTACACGACTTTACCGCCCGTCAGCGGTTTCTGCCTGAAGGCCCGCTGGCATTTTTGCCGTTGCGAGACGAGCAGGGCGACTGTCATCGCTGTTCCATTGTCTGGTCGCAGCAGTCAGAGAAAGCAACTGAATTGATGGCCTTGAACGATGCCGAATTCTGCAGTGCGCTGAGCCAGGCCGGAGATCATTGTCTGGGTGAGGTGGTTGCCGTGGACAAGCGATATTGCATCCCGTTGTGGCAGCGCCATGCGGTGGACTACGTGCTGCCCGGCATTGCCTTGCTGGGCGATGCCGCTCACACCATCCATCCCCTCGCGGGTCAGGGGGTGAATCTCGGCTTTCAGGATGTGCTGGTGTTGGCGGAAGAAGTGCAGCGCTCGCTGTCGCGTGATTTATCCCCCGGTGAGCTGAATGGCCTGCAGCGTTATCAGCGCCGCCGTAAACCCCACAACCTGGGAATGATGGCGACGATGGAGGGCTTCAAGCGGCTGTTTGAGTCGCAAACACTCACCTTGCGGTTGCTGCGTAACGACGGCATGAAGCTGGCCAATCAGTTGGGCCCGGTAAAAAACCTGCTGGTTCGGCAGGCGATGGGCCTGGGCTGATCGAAAGCGCTCACCTCAGCACTTTAGTTTGGGCGCATTCAGGTTTAAAATCCCCCGCAGATTTTGATCGCCAATCTTGAGGAAACCACCATGAGCGAGACCCCTTCTGATCTGAAGTACGCCAGCACCCACGAATGGGCTCGCGATGAAGGTGATGGCACCGTGACCGTCGGCATTACTGACCACGCCCAGGACGCCCTCGGCGACGTGGTATATGTGGAGCTGCCGGAGATTGGCACTACCCTGACCGCCGGTGATGAAGCTGGTGTTGTCGAATCGGTTAAAGCGGCTTCTGATATTTATTCGCCCGTATCCGGTGAAGTGATCGCCATCAATGAATTGCTGGAGAACGCACCGGAAACCATCAACGACTCGCCCTACGACGACGGCTGGTTTTACAAAATCAAGCTGGCTGAGCCAGAAGAACTGGAAGACCTGATGGATGCCGAAGCCTACTCTGATGCGTCGGATGAAGACTAAGCCGATTCTTGCATAAGACTCCGCACCATCAAAAAGGGCTGCCATTGGCAGCCCTTTTTCGTTTCAGCACGGAGTGGCTGGAGGCTCAAAGAACCCTATTTGTTTAATAGCCGCGCCGCTTCCATCGCAAAATACGTCAGCACCCCATCGGCGCCAGCGCGCTTGAAGCACAACAGTGATTCCAGAATGATCTGCTCACGGTTCAGCCAGCCGTTTTCGAAGGCCGCGCAGTGCATGGCGTATTCGCCGCTCACCTGATACACAAAAGTGGGGGCTTGCAGTTCGTCCTTCACCCTGCGCACCACATCCAGGTAGGGCATGCCGGGTTTCACCATAATCATGTCGGCCCCTTCCTGCAGGTCGAGGGCGCACTCGTGTAGTGCCTCGTCACTATTGGCGGGGTCCATCTGATAGGTTTTCTTGTCGCCACCTTTAATGTTGCCCGCAGAACCCACTGCATCGCGGAACGGGCCGTAATAGCTGGAAGCATATTTGGCGGAATACGCCATGATGCGGGTATTCACGTGACCATGCTGTTCCAGAATGTCGCGCACCGCGCCGATGCGGCCGTCCATCATGTCCGAGGGCGCCACCACATCGGCACCGGCCTCGGCGTGGGACAACGCCTGTTTGATCAGGGTTTCCACGGTAATGTCATTCAGCACATAGCCGCTGTGCTCATCGATGATGCCGTCCTGGCCATGTACCGTGAACGGGTCCAGTGCCACATCGGTCATCACCCCCAGTTCCGGCACCGCGTCCTTGATCGCCTTCACTGCCCGCTGGGCCAGGCCGTCCGGATTGTAGGATTCCTCTGCTAACAGAGTCTTGGCGGACTGCGGTGTCACCGGGAACAGTGCCACCATGGGAATGCCGAGGTCGGCGATCTCACGGGCCTGCTTTACCAGCAGATCGATGGACAGCCGCTCAATGCCGGGCATGGACGCCACCGCCTCACGCTGGCTGGCACCTTCCAGCACAAATACAGGGTAAATCAGATCGTCGGGGGTGAGCACTGACTCCCGTACCAGGCGGCGGGAAAAATCGTCGGCGCGGTTGCGACGCAGGCGGGTGGCGGGAAAGGGTCCGCGATTGTGGCTGAAACTCATGGCTGCTCCGGGTTTGCTAAGCCTGAGGATAATAGGTGGGATAGGGCGGTTAATCAATTTGTTGGGATGGTGGCAAGCCTGAGAGTTGGGGGGAAATTGAGTTCAGTGCGTCAGGGGTGACACCGTGATCAGCGGAAGCAGTCTCTATAACAAGTAAGAAACAGACTAATTCATTGATATTTAACAACACTGAAATATGATAAGCGGACAAAGGAATGAACTCATAAAGTTAAAGGAGTGCACTTTATGCCGAATGGCACCCGCCCTATGTTCTTCCAATCCGTTGTTTTAAAAGACAATAAATTCATTTCTGCGTGCGGCTACCCTGAGATAGGGTGCCAAAGTGATATGGTGCCAGAGTCTTTATAATTAGCTGTTAGCACTCTTACAGGAATCAGATGAATACCAGTAAACATGATGTCCACAGATTTGACCCTTATATTAAGTTTCTTGGCAACAAAAAGGCTGTAATTGTTTTTGCCGTGCTCATGGCATCGAGCGGTATTTTACTGTCAATTATCAATTCGGAATGGTTGTGGTTCTCTCGCTTCGGCTCATTAATTACAGTCGCTGGGTTGCTACTAATAAGCTCACCATCATTTGTCAAAGGCATCTATCTTTCAAATGCATCTGCTTTTGGTTTCGCTGAGTTAGATAGTGACGGAAATACAATGGTCACCAATGAAGATGATAGAAAGATTGGTAGCAAAATATTCTCAGGTATTGTTATCACCATAATAGGCACGGTAATTTGGGGTTTTGGCGATCTTATTGGCAAACTGTGCTAACAAGGCAATGGTTCGGAATTTTAAAAGTTCCGGCTTCGCCTCCACTTTTAAAATCCGCACATTGCGGCGTTAGGTGTCTTAATTGAGTTTCCCTGAAAAACTATATAAATATCTACCCTCTGAGTATCTGACTAGCACGATAAAGGGGGAGATTCTTTTTCGAAACTTCACATATTTTAAGCAACATGAAGACAAGACTAGAGGCGATTACCTAGAGGCGATACATCGTGACAACCCAAATAACGAGATAACGATTACGGCCCAGAAAGATGGTATTCCAAGAAAATATGACGCATCGTTTTTAAATTCAACAGATTCAGATCTTATTTTCATGTTTTGCACGTCTCTGGATTTCTCTCCTGACCTCTATAAGGATTTTAACTGTAATGCATGCATCGAAATTATTGACCCAACAGAGCTTTGTAGGAGAATACGTGTTGCCGTGAGACGAAAAATTTCGACTCACAAGAATGGTCTTTTAAGTGGAGCAATAAATTACTATCGACCTAACCAACCAGTTGAGCAGAATATTAAAGATGCAATGGCACTACCTTTCCTAAAAGACGAAATTTATTCAGGTCAAAATGAATTCAGGTTTGTGTTTGGGGTTAGAAAAGCATTTAAACTTAAGCAACAAATCATATTGAATAAAGGTTACGATTTTAGAGAGGAAGCAATGAAGGGAAGCGCTAAGTCTCGAGTCGTAAAAATCGGCTCAATTGAGGATATTGTCATTGTTCACAAAGACACCTAACAAGCGCAAGCACGATCGGCAGCAAGCTGCCTAGACTCGTCGCTACGCTCCTCGCCCGTGTTGCGAGCGTTAGGCGTCACGCGCTCGGAGGAATCATGTCTAACGACACTCGCCCTGGCTCAGATCTTCCGACGCGCCTACTCGGCACCTGGCGCATGCTGTCGTGGAAACGTGTGCTGGTGTCATCCGGAGAAGAGTCAGACGCACTTGGGCCCAACCCATTCGGCTACATCAGCTATGCGCCAGATGGAAGGTTGATGGTCTTCGTTCTCAAGAGCGGACGCCCCAAGCCGAAATCAGGCCCGCCTTCACCGGAGGAGAAGATCGCGCTGTTCGATTCCCTCTTCGCCTATGTCGGTTCATACGAAGTCCTGGCTGACAGAGTCATCCACACACTGGACGGTAGCTGGAACGAACTGTGGACCGGAACCAAACAGACAAGACTGCTCTCGTTTTCAGGTGAGAACCTCATCTACACCACGCCGGAAACTGTCGATCCAATGGACGGTCGGCTTTGCACCTACAGGGTCGAGTTTGAGAGAGCCTGAGCTGAGCGACGAAGGTAACGCCTAACCCTTCGCTCGAGTGGAGCTCCACCGGCAAGCCGCTCAGCTCAAACTTTAGTGCTCAGCGAGATGTAGGCAAAACCAGGCACGGAAAGGATAGTATTTTGGGCAGAAATTAAACTGGAACTCAAGCAATGACCCTTAAACAACTCCTGGGTACAGAGCTGCCGATCATTCAAGCACCCATGGCGGGAGTGCAAGGTAGTGCGCTAACAGTGGCCGTGTCTAACGCCGGTGGTCTGGGTTCTTTGCCCTGTGCCATGCTCAGTCTTGACGCCATGCGTGGCGAACTGACCACCATCAAGGCCCAAACCGACAAGCCTTTTAACGTGAATTTCTTTTGCCATGCGCCGCCCAGTCCCAGTGCTGAGCGAGAGGCGGCTTGGCGAGCTGCTCTTTCGCCGTATTATGAAGAGTATGGAATTGACATTGACACCATACCCGCTGGGCCGGGGCGGGCGCCTTTCAGTTTGGAGGTGCTAGAAGTATTGGAGGAATTTAAACCTGCCGTGGTCAGTTTCCATTTTGGTTTGCCCTCGGCAGAATTGCTGGCGCGGGTACAAGGTTGGGGAGCAAAGATACTCTCTTCGGCCACGACAGTTGAAGAGGCGCGTTGGCTCGAGGCACAGGGAGCCGATGCCATCATTGCCCAAGGACTTGAAGCGGGTGGGCACCGTGGTATGTTCTTGTCAGACGATCTGACTACCCAGATTGGCATGTTCTCACTGGTGCCGCGCATTGTGCAGGCGGTTAAGCTTCCAGTTATTGCTGCCGGTGGTATCGCGGATGACAAAGGTGTGGCGGCCGCGCTAGCACTGGGTGCCGCTGGCGTGCAGGTCGGGACGGCTTATCTGCTCTGCCCTGAGGCTAATACCAGTGCGGTACACCGCTCGGCACTGAAAAGTGAGTCCGCTGGCCATACGGCTGTGACCAATCTGTTCTCCGGTCGTCCAGCACGTAGCATCGTGAACCGCGTCATAAAGGAGCTTGGCCCTATCAGTGTTAATACACCGGATTTCCCCTTGGCGGCGTCTGCCATTGCGCCTTTGCGCGCTGAGGCGGAAAGCCGAAGCTCTGGTGATTTCTCGCCGCTGTGGTCTGGTCAGAACCCGACTGGGTGCAAAGAGATCTCCGCCGCGCAACTGACCCATGAATTGGCCACTGGTCTCTAGCAGTGGCTACCTGGGTGCGCACTAACTAGCGCCATCAAATATGCGCTGCTTTGCTACGCCGGACGCTTACTACGTTCGTGCCATTCATGGCAGCATTAGCTTTCACCGGGGACGTTTTGGTGATACACAAGTCAGTATGTCATAGCTGTTCGAGGCCTCTGTGTTTACTTCCCTGATTTCCAGCATCATCGCTTTTGGCATCGCAGCCCTGGTGATCGTCATCGCGGGCAGCCGACTGGCGCGGCAGGCGGATAGGTTGGCCGACCAATCTGGCTTGGGCGAGGCTCTCTTCGGGGTTTTGCTACTGGCCGGGGTAACCTCGCTGCCGGATTTCGCGGCGACCCTGAGCGCGGCAGTGGACTCTCGCCCCGACCTGGCCATGAGTAATGTTATGGGCAGCATGGCCGTGAATCTGGTCTTTCTTGGCGTGGGGGATATGGTCTACCGGAAAGCCAACCTGGAACACGCGGCGGCGTCCCCCGTTAACCTGATGCTGGCGGGATTGCTGATTGTCTTGCTGACGTTGCCGCTGCTCGCCATCTTTACGCCGAAGGTTACCCTGTGGGGTGTGCACCCCGTGACGCCGGTGATCGTCGCCGCCTATTTATTCGGCCTGCATCTGGTTCGCCGCACGCAGGCAAAGCCCATGTGGTTCCCTCGGCGGACCCATCAGACTGTCCCGGATGTGCCTGAGAGGCATTATCGTGGTCATTCTCGCATTCTTTGGTTTGATTTCACTGCTATGGCCATCGTGACAGGCATAGCCGGCTGGATACTGATGGAGGCGGCAAAAGGTATCGCTGACCAGACAGGTCTGTCCGAAACGTTGATTGGCGGTCTGTTTACCGCTCTAGCCACCTCCACCCCAGAGTTGGTCACCACCATTGCGGCCATACGCATTGGTGCACTGACCTTGGCCGTCAGCAATATTTTCGGCACCAACTGCTTCAACATGCTCGTTGTCGCCGCGGCTGACGTGGGCTACGCTCGCGGCTCCATTTACCATGACATGGCACCGGTTCAGATGACGTGGGTACTGGTCGGTATTCTGATGAGCGCCATTCTGCTGTTGGGACTGGTGCGGCGGGAGACCTATGGCATTGGCCGAATCGGCTTCGAAAGTGCTTTGATCCTGGGCGTTTATGCCATCGCCTTAAGCGTCGTTGTGGTGAGTAACTGAGTTAATTCAATACTTGGCAGATAGGTGGGGCCAGCCTAAAAACTCGTTGTATCCCGATGTGCTTGAACCAGTGTGTTACTTAGCCCTATGAAACAACCCATTACCGGTTACCACAAAGACGATCAGGCCGACTGGGTGGCGGAGCTGTCCTGCGGCCATTTTCAGCATGTCAGGCACAATCCGCCCTGGGTCGAGCGCCCCTGGGTAGAGTCGCAGGCCGGCCGCGATGCCATGTTGGGGTTCGAGCTGGAGTGCAAGAAATGTGATCGTGGTGAGCCAAAGGATGCGGCTCCGTAAAAAACTTAGTGGTGAAGCGTCAGTCTCCACTCAATGGTGTTCCAGCGACCATTTTATATGGGGCTTATGTCAGATTTTTCGGGTGCCCGGCGTTCACCCGGACGGAAGTCTCTCCCGCCTCTTCGCTCGCACCCATTCCTGTGGCGGGCAGCAGGTCTTCGAGAAAGAATGCCGCAAGTTCCGAGCGACCCGACAGGCCGGCTTTGGCGTAAATCGACATGGATTGCACCCGCGCGGTCTTTTCCGCAGTATCCCGTATCTCGGCAATTTCCTTGAGGCTCATGCCCTTGAGCAGCAGGAAGGCCACCTCCCGTTCCGCCGGGGTGAGGTGCCAGGCGGATAGTTGCTGATCGATGGCTTCTGAGAGTCCGTCGAGGTAGGTTTTCGAACGATTGCGCCACGCTTCCGCTTCCTGTTTCAGACCGGCGGAAATTTCTCGCTCGTGGTGAAGGCGTTTTCTCAGCCGAAACATATCTTTGAGTACGTAAAAGACGCCGCACAGACCCAGCAGCCCAGCCGTTCCCTCCACGAGGAGGTGCCAGAGGGCAACCCCCTCGCCGGAGTCTGTGGCCAGATCAAAGGCAATGATGGCCGTGATCAGCGTCAGGGTAATGAGCAGTATGGTGCGATCTCGCGAGGTCATGATACTTTTCTAATCGTCGTCATGGTGATGATAATCGTCAGATTCATGCTCGTCTTCATCCTCCGCTTCTTCGGCTTCGCTCAGGTGCAGTTGCGAACCGAACAGGTTTAGCTCCCGGGCATCACTATTAAAGTTCTGAAGCAGATAACCGGCAAATGCGAGGGTGAGGACCAGGAAAAATACGCCACTGATACGGCGGGCCTTTACCGGCTGGCTGTCGTCGGGCAGGTGCTGTTTTTCGCCGTTCACCATGCTTTTCCAGATGGGGTCACGGTGTTTCGAAGTATGAAGCACTATCCCGGCGAGGTGAAGCAGGACGATCACCAGAAAACCGTTGGCGAGCAGTTCGTGAACTTCTTCCAGGTCTTCTCCCGCCAGTCCCGACGCCATCAGGTAGCCGGTAATGCCGAGGCCCACGGCGCAGGACATCATGGCGACGGCGGCCCAGCTGGAGGCCGGGTTGTGGCCGCTCCATAATTTGTGGTCTCTGGATAGCAGGCCCTTGAGGTAGCTGGCGAGTTCCCGGGGGTGGAGGGGGAAATCGGAGAAACGTGCATGGGTGGTGCCGATGACGCCCCACACCAGTCGCCAGGCGACCAGGAAGAACAGGGTCAGCCCCGCGAGCATGTGGTAGGAAAACAGCAAAGACTCGTCGTCGACAGTGTTGCCGATAGTAAACGCCACTACAAACAGCGTGGCAAAAAGCCAGTGAAAAACCCTGGTGGGTAGATCGTAGACACGTTTAGCTTTCATAGCGGGCTCCTCAAGGTGCCGGTCAAAAGTGCTGGGTTGATCGAAAGTGATGTGTAGAGAGTAGGGGGGAGGCTATCGGGGAGCCATTGCGCAAATGACCTAGATCGGCCAAAAGAGCGAGAAAGCGGTCAGGTGGGCATATGGCCTATGCCGCTATAGAGCGGTATCAGCTTGGCAGTATCAGCTTGAGAGCACGCTGAGTTAGAGAGGGGGGCCGTTGCAGGGGGGGCGTGGATTGGAGCGTTCCAAGGACTGGCAACACTCCATACAGCATCAATACTTCAGGATTAAACGTCGCTCTCTTCAATACGCTGCACCTGAATGTTTTGATGCGTCGGATACGCCGCGGGACCAAACTGATTGTAGATGGCGACGTCTGCAGCATCGCGTCCATAACCGATGACGACATAACCGCCGTTCAGTTCGGTCTGGGTCGCATCAAAAGTGTACCAACGTCCCCCAACGTAAGCCTCAAACCAGGCGTGCAGGTCCATTGGCTGGAGTCCGTAGAGGTAACCCACCACCAATCGCGCCGGAATGCTGAGACTGCGGCACAGGGCGATGCCAAGGTGGGAGAGATCGCGGCAAACTCCGGCGCCCCTGGCATTAATCTCCATGGCGGAAACCGGTTCGTCACTGGTGTCCGGTTCGTAGCGAATATTGTTGCGCACCCAAGTCTCGATAGCTTTGACCTGATCGTAGCCCAGCTGTTGGTCGGCCACGATAGACGTGGCCATCTGACCAAACCGCTCTGATTCGCAATAGCGGCTGGGTAACAGGTAGCTGAGCACGGCATCGGGCAAGTACTCGACTTCGACAAAGGGTGCCCCCGGTGCCTGGTCCACATAATCGGCCGTTCGAACATCTGCCGAGGTATAAATTGCGAATCGCCCCGGCGGGGCGATCAGCCGCTGGCAGAGGTTGCCGTAGGTATCAGTGAACTCAGAGACGGGCACATTGGGCTGGAGCCGGTATTTCTCGCTGGCCACCCATTGCTGTGCCCCGCTGCGCAGACGCAGCATTAAGATAAAGGGGGTCGGAACCGCGATATCGAATTCCATGTCACATTTTGTGCGTAACCACATGCGATAAATCCTTCAATAGGATGTAAAAAAACAATCAGGTGGTGCGCGCTTTGTTGTGGGGCAATTATTGTTACGCGATATGAACTATTTCAGCCTTCAGACTACAGCAGACTGGTGCAGGTTTGCCACTATTCTCGGCGGCACGGGGTGCTTCCTTGCACCGATGTGACGATCTCAGAGTGTTTTGAAAACCCGCTCTGCGGCATCCAGGGTAAATTCCAGGTCGTCATCGCTGTGGGCGGTGGAGAGGAATCCCGCCTCGTAGGAGGCCGGCGCCAGATAGACGCCTGCATCCAACATGCCGTGGAAGAATTTGCCGAAGCGTGCGGTGTCACAGGCCATTACTTGCTGATAGTTACTGACGGTTTGCTCTTCTGTGAAAAATACGCCGAACATGCTGCCCACATGGTTGGTGGTCATGGGGATACCGGCGGCATCGGCGCGGGCCTGCAGGCCCTCGATCAGGCAGGTGGTTTTGGCGAACAAGTCGTCGTGGAAACCGGGCTGTGCCAGCAATTCCAGTGTGGCCAGACCGGCAGCCATGGCCACAGGGTTACCGGACAGAGTGCCTGCCTGGTAGACCGGCCCCAGTGGGGCAATCTGTTCCATGATCTGGCGCTTGCCGCCAAAGGCGCCGACGGGCATGCCGCCGCCGATAACTTTGCCGAGGGTAATCAGATCGGCATCGATGTTGTAGCGGCCTACAGCACAGCGTGGGTCCACCCGGAAGCCGGTCATCACTTCATCGATAATCAGCAACGCGCCCGACAGACTGCACTGTTGGCGCAGGGTTTCCAGAAAGCCCGGTATTGGCGGAATGCAGCTCATGTTGCCAGCCACCGGTTCCAGAATTACGCAGGCGACCTGCTCACCGATTTCATTAAACGCTTCTTCCACACCGGCGATGTCATTGTAGGTAAGGGTGATGGTGTGATCTGCCAGCGCAGCCGGTACACCCGGTGAGCTGGGTACGCCGAGGGTCAGCGCCCCGGAGCCGGCTTTTACCAGTAGGGAGTCGGAGTGGCCGTGGTAACAGCCTTCAAATTTGATGATTTTGTCGCGACCGGTATACCCACGGGCCAGGCGAATGGCGCTCATGGTGGCTTCGGTGCCTGAGTTGACCATGCGCACCATCTCCATGCCGGGTACCCGTTCACAGAGTTTGTCCGCCAGTTCAACTTCCAGCGCGGTGGGCGCGCCGAAGGTCATGCCCTTATCCAGTTGTTTTTTCACGGCAGCAATCACGGCGGGGTGATTGTGTCCGGCGATCATAGGACCCCAGGACAACACATAGTCCACATAGCGTTTGCCATCCACATCGAAGAGATAGGCGCCTGTGGCGCTGTCGAAAAATACCGGCGTGCCGCCAACTGCCTTGAATGCGCGTACCGGTGAATTGACGCCGCCTGGAATGTGTTTCTGTGCCGCAGCAAAAAGTTTTTCTGAATTCTGCATGATGGGATCTGGTTTTTACCGATGGCTGAAAGGGCGTTATTATCCTTGATTGCTGGGGTATGTGCCATGCAATGTGATGAATGGGAGGATCTATGGACGGGGGTGGTTTGCCTGCCTGGCAGGCAGTGCTGGATTACTGGTTTGGTGATGAAGTTGACGACGCGGTTTGTGCGCAGCAGCATTATTCGCTGTGGTGGGGGAAGTCCCCGGCGGTCGACTCGGAAATTCGCCGGAACTTTGAAACACTCTTGCAGGTGCTAGTGAATGGGGGCAATCGCTACTGGTTGCAATTTCCCGAGAGTCGCCTAGCGGCGATCATTGTGTTGGACCAGTTTTCCCGCAATATTTATCGCTATTTTCCCACCGCCTATTCTTCCGACCGGCTGGCCTTGAACTGGAGCCTTTCCGGTATTGATGCCGGTTTGGATAAACAGCTTCGTCCCATTCAGCGGGTATTTTTTTATCTCCCGCTGGAACATGCGGAAGATCTTGCCATTCAGCAGCGCAGCGTCAGCCTGTTCCAGCAGTTGTTGGCACAGGTGCCGACCGGGCAAAAGGAGATTTTTGCGGGATTTCTGGATTATGCTGAACGCCATGCTGCCGTGATTAAGCAGTTCGGGCGTTTTCCTCATCGCAATAAGATTCTTGGTCGTGAGTCGACCCCAGAGGAAATTGTCTATTTAGAGCAGCCCGGCAGCGGTTTCTAATCTCGCGCGACAGCTTTTATTCCACATTGGGTTTGCTGGCGATGTTCTGCATGATGTCCATCGGTAGCGGAAAGACGATGGTGGAGCTTTTCTCGCCGGCAATTTCCGTCAGGGTTTGCAGGTATCGCAACTGGATGGCTTGCGGTTGTTGCGCCAGTTTCTGGGCAGCGCTAAGCAATTGCTCGGCAGCCTCGAACTCCCCGGCGGCGTGGATGACCTTGGCCCGGCGCACCCGCTCGGCTTCTGCCTGTTTGGCTATGGCGCGGATCATGCTCTCGTCCAGGTCCACATGTTTGATCTCCACATTGGCAACCTTGATACCCCAGGCGTCGGTTTGCAGGTCGAGCACCTCCTGAATGTCGGCATTCAGCTTGTCCCGCGACGACAGCATGGTGTCCAGTTCGTGTTGGCCGAGCACCGAGCGCAGGGTGGTCTGGGACAGTTGGCTGGTGGCCTCGAAGAAATTTTCCACCTGGATGATGGCCTTCTCCGGGTCTACCACCCGGAAATAGATCACCGCATTCACTTTTACTGAGACGTTATCGCGGGAAATGACATCCTGAGTGGGTACGTCCATCACCACGGTGCGCAAATCCACCCGCACCATTTGCTGGATGACCGGAAAGACGATGATCAGTCCCGGCCCTTTGACCCGGTAAAAGCGGCCCAACATGAAAATCACACCACGCTCGTATTCGCGCAGTACCCGGAACATGCTGGCGACCAGCAGAATAATGAACAGCAATACCGTGGTGGTGAAATAGATGCCGGGAATCATGGCGGTGTCTCCTTTTTGACATTCAGTATCAGGCCGGTGGTGCTGGTGACATGCACCCAGTCACCCGGGGTGAGCGGCTCCTCTGCCATCACAGCCCAGTGCTCACCTTGCAGGCGAATCATGGGCTGGCCTTTATGGACGGACTCGACGCGGGCGTATTGGCCGATCAGGGTGTTGATGCCGGATACCACCCGCGCATGGCGAGCGCGCCAAACCATGCCCAGCAATAGAATGAGCAGGGCGGCGGAAACGGCCGTAATGCCGAGGATCACGGGCAGCGCGATCTGGAATGCGGGAATGTGGGTATCCATCAACATGATGGAGCCCATGACAAAGGCTGTTATACCGCCGAGTCCCAGTACCCCGAAGCTGGGGCTGAGCGCCTCGGCGACCATCAGACCGAGGCCGAGCAGCATCAGGGCCAATCCGGTGTAGCTGATTGGCAATACTTGCAATGCGTACATGGCCATCAGCAGGCAGATGCCGCCGAGGATGCCGGGCAGGCCAATACCAGGTTGGGAAAATTCAAATACCAAACCGTAGATGCCCAGCAGTAACAGGATATAGGCGATACTGGGGTCGGTGATCACCGACAGAAAGCGGGTGTGCCAGTCCGGCTGGTGATAGTAAATTTCTGTGCCCGCACTGGAAAGGGTGACGGAGCCACTGGCGGTTTCGAGGCTGCGGCCATCCAGTTGTTCCAGCAGTTTCGGCAGATCTTCCGCCACTAAGTCGATCACCTTCATGTCCAGTGACTGATTGGCGGTCAGGGTGGCAGCGCTGCGTACCGCAGCCACGGCCCACTCGGCATTGCGGCCGCGCATTTCTGCCAGGCTCTGGATATAGGCGCTGGCGTCGTTGACGACTTTGCGCTCCATGGCGGTGGAGGGAGCAGGTGCTGTTGGTTGGCCATCTTCGTCAGGTTGTGTCGGCGCAGAGGGTAATTCGGGCGCGCCGAGCTGGACGGGCGTGGCGGCACCGATGTTGGTGCCCGGTGCCATGGCGGCAATGTGGCTGGCATAGAGAATGTACGTCCCGGCACTGGCCGCTCTGGCACCGCTTGGCGCGACAAAGCTGGCCACAGGAACAGGTGAGGCGAGGATCGCCTGGATGATCTGGCGCATGGATTTGTCCAGTCCGCCGGGGGTGTCCATCCGAATGATGACTAATTGGGCATCGGCGTCTTGTGCTGACTGAATACCCCGCTCCAGGTAATCGGCCACTGCGGGGCCGATGGCGCCTTTGATGTCGAGCACCCATGCCGCATTAGCCGTCGCTGGCTGCGCTGTCGCACCCCAGCTAAGAGAACAATAGAGAAAAAGGGCCAGTAGGCCGCCTATTCTGCACATATGTTGCCATCGTTGCTGTCAACCATATGTCATTCAGTATAGACGGGGTGTTACGCGGCGCCCGATTACTGCCAGAAACAGTGGTTGTCAGAAAGGTCTGACCACCACCATGATGACGATACCGATTAGCATCAGTACGGGCACTTCGTTGAACCAGCGGTAAAATACGTGGCCGCGGGTGTTGTTATCGTCACGGAACTGTTTCAGTAGATACAGGCAGGCGTGGTGGTAAATGATCAGCAGAATTACCAGAGCAATTTTGACGTGGAACCAGGCGGCGTGAAGGAAGTAATCCGGGTAGATGCTCGCGAGGGCGACGCCAAGCACGACAGTGGCGATCATCGAAGGATTGGCGATGCCGCGATAGAGTTTGCGCTCCATGACCTTGAAGCGCTCGTTGCTGATGTCGTCTTCTGACATGGCATGGTAGACAAACAGTCGCGGCAAGTAGAAGAGTGCGGCAAACCAGCACACCACGGCAATAATGTGGAAGGCGGTAATCCAGCTTTGAGCATTGATCAGGAATTCCTTGATCACATTCATTTCTAGGGCCTTATTGGTAAAAGTTGTCGATATCCTGGCGGGTAATAATGCCGGCCACCTCACTCATCAGGGGCGCGGCGGGTTGGCTTATATAGACGGCCTGACCATTATTCTGGCGCATGGTGAGTAGCGCTTCCTGCAGGGTGGCTCGGCCGTGAACAGGAAACAGGCGCCAGCGTTCTCCGGGTATTTCTCGTAGGTCAATGTCGGTCGTTTCCGTCTCATCGTTGGCCAGAGTTTCCAGATGACGGGCGAGATCGGCCGGCTTCAGGATGAATTTTGGCTCCCCCACATCCTCGATCACAATCCAGTCGGGTTTCTCGGCCAATAAAATCCTGGCGTTACTGGCTGGCAGATAGCGTGAGTGGTGGATGAAATTGCGATGCATCAAGCTGGTGACACCAGAGCGACTGAGAAGCTGGAACAGTGGTGAGTCGTAACCGCGCATATCCCGGTCGATGGAGAATATACCCGGCAGCCCGGTAAACATACGACAGGTAATGGTGGCGATCACGATGATCAGCATGCTGGGCAGCAGGATATTGGGATTGTAGGTTAGCTCCAGTACGGCGATCAGTGCTGCCAGCGGCGCATTTAGAACAGCGCCCATCATCGCGCCCATGCCCAGTATCGCATAAAAGCCGGTGGAACCTGTTTGGCCGGGATGCAGCATGCCGCCCAAAATACCCAGCGCTCCTCCGAGACAAGCTCCAATGACAAAGTTGGGGCCGATGATGCCACCGGGCAGGCCCAGTCCGATGGAGATTGTCGAAACCAGAATCTTCGCAGCGGCGATGGCCAGCAGCAGGCTTAGTGCCAGCTCCCCGGTTAGCGCCTGTTCCAGTGTGTCATAACCCACCCCCTGAATCTGGGGTAATACCGTGGCGATACTGCCGCAAAGCAGGCCGACGCAAAGGAAACGCAATATCACCGGATAGCGGGTAAAGCGGCTGCTAAAGCGGTACAGCACTAACATGATGGAAGAAGCCAATCCAATTGCCAGGCCGCACAGGAGCAGGTAAGGCAGTTCCCACAAGGTGGCCATGTCTATGATCGGAATGGCGAAAGCGGGCTGAGCGCCAAAGACGATGCGGGACAGTACGCCACCGCTCACTGCCGCCAGTATCACCGGGATAAAGCCGGCGATGGTGTACTCCATTAACACCACTTCCATGGCGAAAATGACGCCAGCCAGCGGGGTGTTAAAGGAGGCCGCAATGGCGGCGGCCACCCCGCAGGCGGTGAGTGTGCGCAGGCTGTTATTGGGCAGCTGGAGTTGTTGGCCAAGAAGACTGGAACTGGTGGCCCCCAAGTGAACGGCGGGACCTTCTCGGCCCACTGAGTGGCCGGTTAACAGCGCCAGAGCTGACCCGATGAACTGTAGTATTCCGTTGGCGGCGGGCAATTGGGCCTGATGATGCTGCATCCGATCCAGAATATGTCCTACACCCACCACCCTTTGTTCCGGTTTAAAGCGATATACAAACAGGCCGATGATCAGTGCGCCGAGTACGGGCAACAGAAAACGTGTCCAGGGGCTGAGCGCTTCAAAGGATTCACTGCCACTCGGTAGTAGCAGTGTCAGCGGTAATTCAAAGGATAAGCGGAAGGCAATCGCAATAAGGCCGGTCAGTAGTCCGCTGATGCAGCCGAGGATGGCGAGCTGGGGCAGTGCGTCGGCGTGGGCGAGTCTGGCGCGGAACCGATCAAGTTGCCGAGCTGGCCAGTTTTTCTGTTGCTTCTCGAAGGCCATACGGGCTTCCCGGATTGCATGAGAACAGGGACCCTTTCATGCCCTGATGATTGGGGTATTATAAGCAGCTTCCCCAACCCATGACAGGAACAACCGTATCGTGATTAAAGCAGGTATTGTCGGTGGCACTGGTTACACCGGCGTCGAATTACTAAGGCTGTTGGCGGTTCACCCAGAGGTGACTGTGACGGCAATAACCTCTCGAGGCGAGGCCGGTCGTCCGGTGGCAGACCTGTTCCCCAATCTCCGCGGCCATTTCGATCTGTGCTTTACCGATCCTGCGGCGGGCGATCTGGATGATTGTGATGTGGTGTTTTTTGCCACTCCCCATGGGGTGGCCCAGAGCACGGTGCCCGATCTGCTGGCAAAGGGTATTAAAGTAATCGATCTCTCAGCGGACTTCCGTATTCGCGATGTGGCCCTGTGGGAAAAATGGTACAGCCAGCCTCACGCTTGTCCGGAACTGGTAGGTGAAGCGGTTTATGGTTTACCCGAAGTGAACCGGGAAAAAATTCGCGAGGCACGGTTGATCGCCTGCCCGGGTTGTTACCCCACCAGTGTTCAGCTTGGCTTTCTGCCATTGCTGGAACGGGGGCTGATCGATACTAAAGATCTGATTGCCAACTCAGCCTCTGGCGTCAGTGGTGCTGGTCGCCAGGCCAGCGTCGGTGCATTACTGGCGGAGACAAGCGATAGTTTCAAGGCTTATGGGGTGTCGGGCCATCGGCACCTGCCGGAAATCAAGCAGGGTCTGGAGGATATTTCCGGGGCGCCGGTCAGCTTGACCTTTGTCCCCCATTTACTGCCGATGATCAGGGGGATTCACTCCACACTTTATGCGACGCTTAATGACGCCGAGGTGGACCTGCAGGCGATGTATGAGGAGCGTTTTCGGGATGAACCATTTGTGGATGTGATGCCTGCGGGCAGTCATCCGGAAACACGCACGGTGAGGGGTTCCAATACCTGTCGTATCAGTGTGTTCCGCCCCCAGGGTGGCGACAAGGTGGTCGTGCTGGTTGTCGAGGACAACCTGGTGAAGGGTGCCTCGGGACAGGCTATCCAGAATATGAATATCCTATTTGACCTGCCGGAAAAGACAGGGCTGATGGCACCAGCACTGTTGCCCTGATGTCGTTGCGGCATACAGATCAGCTGGTTGTTCGGCCACATAGGCCTGGTCGACGCCAGCTGGAGCTGCTGTTCGGGCTGTTGGCCGTGGCGTTAGGCTTTAGCCTGGGGTTGTTCCTGGGTTCCCGCTTTTTCGATCAGGCGGTGGTGGATAATCATCGCATGAACCGTGAGTTGGCTTCTTTGCGCGAGGAGGACAAAGCACTGCGTCAGCAGGTTACTTCCATGGAGATGGCGTCAGATATCGATAAGCGCTCTCTGGAAGAGGTCAGAAAGTTTGTCACGTCGTTGCAACTCCAGTTGGCAGCCAATGAAGAGGAATTACGCTTATACCGCAACCTGTTGCAGGACGGTGGCGAGGAGATTGGGCTACAGATTGGTGAGCTGAAGTTGAAATCGTTGTCTGGTGAAAGCGGTATAGCTTACCGGGTCATCATTCAGCAGAAAGAAAGTAAACTGAAGAGTGTCAAAATCAATATTAAGGTTGAGCTTGAGGGTGCACGCCACGGTATTAAAGAAACCTTGGGGCTGGATCAGTTGGACAGTCAGGTGGACAAGTCACCGATAGCGGTGAAATTAAAATATTTTCACATGCAGGAGGGGGTGCTGATCTTGCCCGAGGGCTTTGAACCTCGCGCACTGAAGGTGAGTGTCTGGAAAGCAAATGCCAGTGCCAATCCGGTTGAGAGGCGTTTTGACTGGCAAGTAGATGATTCCTAGAGGGTACAACATGCGTAAAAAGACGAATGCCACACATTTTGCGGCGGGTAATACTACTTTGATTGCCAGTGGCACTCATGTGATGGGCGATATTCGTTTTGCCGGCAATTTGGAAGTGGAAGGTCAGATTACCGGGAATATCATCGCGGAAGAGGGTGCTGATGCCAGGGTGCGCATTTTGCCGAAGGGCTGTGTGGTGGGCAATGTCAACGTGCCGATGGTCGTTATTAATGGCCGAATTGAAGGTGATATCTATTCGAGTCGGCAAGTAGAGTTGGCTGCCAATGCTGTGGTGATTGGTGATTTGCACTATGTCCTGATTGAGATAGAGAAGGGCGCCCAGGTAAATGGCAGTTTTGTGCACAGCGACCCTTCCCTTTCTGAAGCGTCGGTGCCGCCAGAAAATATTGCTGAGGCTGGCGTGCAGGGCCAGGGTTCGTGATAGAATACCTGACTGGAATGCTTGGGTATTGAGCAAAAAAGTGTTCCTTTGATTGATTCAGGAGTATCCATGTCAGGTATTGCAACATTTACACCCATGCCGCTGTATGTCACCGACTCGGCGGTAGCCAAGGTTAAAAGTCTGGTGGAGGAGGAGGGTAATCCCGATCTGAAGCTCAGGGTTTTTGTTACCGGCGGTGGGTGCTCGGGTTTTCAGTATGGTTTCAGCTTTGATGAAGTGGTTGCCGAAGATGACACGCTGGTCGAAAAGGACGGTATTGCCGTGCTTGTGGATCCGCTGAGTATTCAATATCTTTCGGGTTCAACGGTGGACTATGAACAAGGCCTTCAGGGTTCCCGGTTCAAAATTTCCAATCCCAATGCTGCAACGACCTGTGGTTGCGGTTCATCTTTTTCTGTCTAGTCGCTAAATGATTATCCGCTGGCTGCTGCTGACTGTGCTCTGTTGGTCAGTTGCCGTTACTGCGGAGGAAGCTGTTATCCACAACGGTTTGATCGAACCCGAGCGCCAAGTGGTGCCCGGTTACTTGGCGCGTATCGAGCAGAATAATCCTGAAGAACTGATTGAAATATTAAACCGGGCTGAAAAATTTTACCTAGATGAAGGTATGCGTCAGGATTTTTCTCCGGTGGTGTTTGTCTTGCACGGTCCTGAAGTCGCCATTTTCTTCAAAGAGAATTATTTCCGCTACCGGTCAATCGTTGACCTGGCGGCGAAATTGTCGGCCCTAAAGGTGGTCGATATCAAAGTCTGTGAAACGCAGTCTCACGGTCTGGGGCTTGATCTCAAGATGCTGTATCCCTTTGTGGGGACAGTTCCGGTGGGTCCGATCGAGAAGAGTCGGCTGATTGATGCCGAAAAATTCCTCTATTTCTAATTGGGGCAGCCGCCTCACTGCGTGATTCCGTTCTTATGTGCTTACGCGGGATGAATAGCACCTAATATCGAAGCAGTCCTGGCGCCAGTGACAGCTGGATCGTTGCCGGGTTTCCCGCCAAGGGTCTGCCGTGCGAGCCACGCAAATGCAACCGCCTCAACCCAGTCTCCAGCGATACCGAGTTCATCGGTGGTGCTAATCAGGGATGGAGTGAGCAGCGTTGATATCTGTTCCACCAGTGAGCTGTTATGGGCGCCGCCGCCACACAGATAAATTTCTGACACCTGGGGACTGTGACTCTTAACTGCATTGCTAATCGTCTGGGCCGTAAAGGCGAGCAGGGTGGCTTGTACATCCGCGGGTGAGCAAGATTGGTCTAATAGGGTTAGCTGACGGTCCAGCCAGTCGATATTGAATAACTCCCGGCCAGTACTTTTCGGTGCGGGGTGGGATAGGAAGGGGGTGTTCAGCAGCTGATGAAGCAGTGGGGCGATAACGCTGCCCTGACGTCCCCAGTCACCATTACCGTCATAGGGTTGGTTCATGTGGCGTGAAATCCAGCTGTCCATCAGACCATTTCCGGGTCCTGTGTCGTAGCCAAGAATTGGCTGACGAATATCGCTGTGCAGTAGGGTGATATTCGCAATGCCGCCAATATTGATGATGGCTCTTGTCGTGCCAGGCTTATGAAAGACTGCCTGATGGAAGGCGGGGACCAACGGTGCCCCATGTCCGCCAAGTGCGATATCCCTGCGCCTGAAATCGGCGACGGTGGTAATGCCGGTGAGCTGCGCGATGGTGTTGGGGTCGCCGATCTGCAGGCTGAATGAATGCCTTGTCTCTGCGCTTGGCGGGCAGTGGCGAATGGTCTGGCCATGACTGCCGATGGCAATGATTTCTGAATGACTCAGTTGCTGGTTTGTTAGCAGCTGATTAACGGTTTCCGCAAAACGGATGCCTAGCTCTCGATCTAGCTGGCACAGGCGATGTATTTCGTTATTGCCGGGCTGGGCCAAGGCGTGGATCTCGGTTCTTAAATCTGAGATATCGGAGCTTTGAGTGGCAATCAGTTGACAGTGGCCGTTGGCAAAATTGGCCACAGCCGCATCAATGCAGTCTGCACTGGTGCCTGACATTAGGCCTATATAGAGTTCGGTGTTGGGCATGTCCCGGTTACTGGGTGGTATGCTGCTGATCTTCCCCGCTCAGCATGGCCAATTGCGTAGACTGCTGCAGCGCCAACTGATTCATCAGTGCCGCTGTGGCTGTTTCAAACGCCGACCTCTCTTTCTCATCAATGGGCAGTGACTTGGGAAGGGATACGGTGCGTGGGTTCTGGTGCACGCCGTTGACTAAAAATTCATAGTGTAGATGGGGGCCGGTGGCATAACCGGTAGAGCCGAGCGTGCCTACGACCTGGCGCTGGCGGACAGTCTGGCCTGTCTTCACCATGCGTTTAGTGAGGTGCAGATATTTGGTTGTGTAGCGTTGCCCGTGTTGAATGAAAACGTAGTTGCCATTCGGCTTGCTGTATCCGGAGGCAATAACTTTACCGTCACCTGCGGCAAAAATAGGGGTGCCTCTGGGCGCAGCGTAATCCACACCGCGATGTGCGCGAATATTTTTGTGAATAGGATGTTTGCGGCGCAGGTTGAAGTTTGAGCTGATGCGTGTGAAGTCTAGCGGCGCTCTCAGAAAGGCTTTGCGCATGCTGAACCCTTCCGGCGTGTAGTAATTAGCATTGCCTTTGCCATCTACATAACGCACAGCTTTAAATGTCCGACCCTGATTGGTGAACTCTGCTGCGAGCACATTGCCGGTGCCAATTTTCTCGCCATCCAGAAACTTCTCCTCGAACAACACTGCGAAGCGATCTCCCTTGCGGATGTCGAGAGCAAAGTCCACATCCCAGCCAAAGATGTTGGCAACTTCCATAATCAGGTTGTGTGGTAGTTGTGCTCGCTCACCGGCCATGAAGAGAGAATCTTCTATGGTGGCTTCCCGGAAGGCGGTGATCATCTCGGGCTCACGCACCACATGCTCGGCGGTGTAGGCCGCATCCTGCTCTTCTGGTGCTGCAGTGTAGATGTAGCTCTCGAGCTTGGATTTGATGTATTTCACCTGAGCCAGCGCACCGCTTTCCGAGAAAGCAAAATGCAGCTCTTCGCCGGGTTTCATGGCGGTCAGAGGTTTGGTCAGTGGGGATGCGGTTATCAGGCGATGCACGTCTGCCGCGCCGAGAAGCACTCTCTGGAAAATGGTGGTCAGGTTGTCGCCACTGCGGACGGTCTGATTGGTCCACTTCAGTGTTTCTTCGGACTGCGCTTCCTGTTGGTCGTGTGTTTCATCCGGCGCTACTGTTGCCGCCTCCTCGATGGTCGTGGGGATGCTCTCCGCCGACGCGGGCAGGTTGACAGCAATACTGATTTCTTTTGCAGGTGCTACAGCATCTTCCTTTATAAGCAAGAAGAAGGTGGCGATGGAGACGATGGCCAACGCCGCTGCCAGCAGACGGCGGGAAGCCCTGCGGTTGGCCGCTAATCGTTGCCATAAGTTGTTGCTATTTCGCGGTGCTGTATAGCTTGCCTGGTTCATGGGTGCTTAGTAATGGCTGTAAGTGGTGTGGTTAAGGCGTCAATATATAACAGATATTCGTCCAAGCCCACAGCTACTATAGGCTAATGGGGTGAGGTGCTCTTGTTTTTGTGGTCGGATAATGTATGGTTTGCCTCCCTTAAATTCCGCTGTAATTTGGATGAGAAAAAAGGCATGTCTGGAAACACCCTGGAGCTGATAGCCGACTTGCAGGCCAGAGGCTTGATTGCACAAATGACGGGCGACGGTGCCCTGGAGGAGCATTTATCCTCTGGTAGCAGGTCAGTTTACTGTGGCTTTGACCCGACTGCAGACAGCCTGCACATCGGCAGCTTGGTGCCGCTGCTGGCATTGCGTCGTTTTCAGTTGGCCGGGCACAAGCCTATAGCCTTGGTCGGCGGCGCCACCGGCTTGATTGGCGACCCCAGTTTCAAGGCGCAAGAGCGCAAACTGAACACGCCGGATATCGTTGGCAGTTGGGTGGAGCGAATCAGGTCCCAAGTCTCTCAGTTTATCGATTTTGATGCTGGCGATTGTTCGGCGGAAGTGGTCAACAATCTCGACTGGATTGGGGGCATGGGTCTGCTGACTTTCCTGCGTGACGTCGGGAAACACTTTTCTGTTAACAATATGGTGAATAAAGAGTCGGTGAAGCAGCGCCTTGATCGTGAGGGGGCGGGCATTTCCTATACGGAGTTCACCTATATGTTGTTGCAGTCCTATGATTTTGCCGAGCTCAATAGGCACTATGACTGCTCCGTCCAGCTGGGGGGTTCGGACCAGTGGGGCAATATAACAGGTGGTATTGACCTCACCCGGCGGCTGAATGGCAATCAGGTGTTCGGGATGACCCTGCCGTTGGTTGCCAAGGCTGATGGCACCAAGTTTGGTAAGACCGAGACGGGAACCATCTGGCTGGACGCGGCGAAAACCTCCCCCTACGCGTTTTACCAGTTCTGGATCAATACAGCGGACGCAGATGTCTACAAATTCCTGCGTTACTTTACCTTCCTGTCCATTGCGGACATTGAGGCTATCGAGCACGAAGACGCTGAAACCCAGGGACGCAAATCAGCTCAGGGAATCCTGGCGCGCGAAGTGACGCTGCTGGTTCATGGCGAGGATGGCTTAAAAGCAGCGGAGCGTATTACCCAAGCATTATTCTCGGGTGGTGTGGACGCCCTCACCGAAAATGACTTAGAGCAGCTTAAGCAGGACGGTATGCCCGCCAGCGATCTGCTGGGCGCCGAGCTGGCTGGGAAGTCTTTGACCAGCCTGCTTGCCGAGTGCGGCATGGCAAAAGCGGGACGCGAGGTGAAGGATGCGCTGGGGCGGTCAGCAGTGTATGTGAATGGTGATGCCAAGAGTGAGGATGACAACTTGAAGCCAGAGGAATGCTTTGCTCGTGAGCGAGCGTTGTTTGGGCGCTTCTTTATGGTCAGGATAGGGAAGAAGAAGCACCACTTGTTCGAGCTGGTTTGAAGGATGTTTGGTTGACGGGAAGCCCGGCTATACGCCGGGTTTTTTTGTGCTATAAGAAAAGGTCCGGGGCTTGAAAAAACGGCAGTTACAGGCTCTGGAAAAAAAGTTGGAAAAAGGCGTTGACTGGCTCGAATTAATCGCTAGAATGCGCGCCTCAGTTCGGGGTTACAGACCAACTGAACGTCCGACCAAGCAGTAATATTTTTTGCTTAAAGTCGTTGACAGAAAGGCTGTTAGGAGTAGAATTCGCAGCCCGCTCTACGGAGCGAATGTTCTTTAACAATTTGATCAGATAATGCGTGTGGGTGCTTGCTGAGACGATTCATGTGACAACGAATCATCAA
>CAMYLT010000008.1 GCA_947259505.1 uncultured Porticoccus sp.
GCTAAGTTTGACTGCCTTGATTTTGAAATCTGTTGTGTACTGCCAGGTCTTTCTTGGCTGTGTGTATTTCGGCATGTCGCCACCTCCTGAATTATCAGAAGGTGTCCACTAAAACGGGGGATCTACATGTCCGAGTGCTTTGACTTGTTAACTTTTGATACTCATCTTAACGAGGTGCTTCATAAAGGACGATGTCATTTCAAATATAAGCTCAACTTCCTCTTCGATAACCGCATCATTATGCTTTACAAAGGTATTTTGGTATTTTGAATAGTAGTCAACGAGCGTTCTAAACATGTTAGTGAATTGTTTTGACCCGCCGTTCTTACTGATAAAAACTCCGATTTCTGAAATCTGATTTTCTAGTGACGCCCCATTACTGAAAATGACCTTGAGAAGTAGTTCCATTGAAAGCCTGAGGTCATCTAACAAATTCCGCTCAAAAACCCCATTACTAAACTTCATTAAAGACGATTCGTAGAGTCTTAGACTATCGGGGAAACCAGCTAGCCAATGCTTTGCTTCGTCAACGAGAGTCACATTCAGCGTTTCAGAGCTAACACTTCCAAACTCAGAACCATACCTAGCAATTAACTGAATCTTTAAATTGTTTATAGCGTCGGCAACAGGCTGGTGAAGCTTTGGGTGCACACAAAGTTCCTTGATAATTTTGTATTGATCTTTCGGCTCAAAGCAACGCAAGTTCTCAAGCAAAGCAGTTCGTTTATTCAGGGCTTCAAACGGATATGAGGCATGAGGAATAGTCACATTCAAGTCAAATGCGTAGCTAACAAATGCTCTGACAATATTGTTGCCCGACAACCCTTGAGCAGTATCACCTAGGATATCTGATGCATGGGTAAGAAACATGTCCGGTATACCCTGCACTTAAAACTCCTGTAAAAGTTAACGATTAAGCTAAGGGGCAGGCTTTAGCCTGTCCCAGCGAATGAAATGAGCAACTTCAGCGACTTGTTATAAGACGTGAAATTACGCTGGAATAGAGTATTACACCACGGACTAAAAGATCTGAAATTCCAAATTCATGCTGTGCATTTTCAAAATGCGTGATCATTTTTTCAATCTCCGCCTTGCTGTAGTCTTTTGCGCTCTTCAATTGCTTTAGCTTTTCAGCAGAAAGGTTGTTTATGTAGCATATTTTGATATCAAAGGTTTCTTCTGGCTTCGATGGTAACGCTACATTTATTTCTTTCTCTGACAATGTGCTTTCAGCTACATGAACGTTATAGTTTCTAAGCATTTTCATTATGTGGAATAGCGGGTTAGGCTGTTTGTATATAATGTAGGTTTCGCGTTTTAGTTGTTTGAAATGCTGTTCTATAAACTCATCTATTCCAGCAAACTCTGCTAACGCAGCTCTAGTGTAGCCAGACGAGTGAGCCTTATTGCTGAGCATGTACTTTGATGATTCCCCGCCTATTTTTGAAGCCATATAAATAGCCGAGCAAAACCGATCATATAGATCACTGAATTCTCTTAGTCCTTCATCTGGTGTTGGGATGATGAGATAACCAGATTCCATTTTTGGAAACAGCGAATAGTCTAGGTTCATGGCTTATAACAGTCTGTTAATGATGGCTCTACCATCATAATAATTATTAGCGTGCATTCCTGATAATTGGCCACATCAAAACTCATGTTTTGTAACCTTATGAAAAATAGCAGGATATTTACAATAGTTTGTTCGGGTTTCTATTAAAGAGGCCAAGCCATCTTTAATTCCGAGGTGTTGGCTTGTAGGAGGTGGCAGGGGGCAGTGCGTGGAAGGCATGTTGAATTTCCTTTTCTAGTCCCGGTCATATTTAACGACCCGTTGCCAAGTGTTCCATATTCTTTGGCTTCTCAAATCTACAGCTGATCGCCAGCTATTCTTCCACCCACACTTTGCGGATCGGTTCGCCGAAATCGTCATAGATGATCTTTTCCTTGGGCTTGGCGGTGCGCTGGCTGCCAGTTTTGGCTTTCTTCTGTCGGCGGGAGTCCAGTGCGGCCATGACTTCGGGGATGGGGGTGCGCTCGGCTTTGGGCTGGTTAAAAAAGACGGTGGGCAGGCCTTCCATGGGATTGTCGCGACCGCTGACTCCGCGGGGAATCTGGTGAATTTCACCACCTTTTTCCAGGAACTGCTCCACCTGCTGTTGCAGCTCGCGGCGGATCTGATGTTTGGTGGGCGTTTTGTTCACAAAAGTTGGTCTGCCATAGGGGAATTGTCCATTCTACCAGTGATTCCAGACCGGTTGGCAGCTATCGGGCAGCGTCGGGAAATGACCGAGTTCTGCCCAGGGTTGACCCGGCTGGTGAAAATCGGAGCCGCAGGAGGCCAGCAGGCCCTTTTGCTGGCAGATGTCGGCCAGATCACGGGTCAGTTGCGGTAACTGCTTACCGGAGATGACTTCCATGCCCTGGCCACCGACGGCGCTGAAGTCGTCCAGCAGGGCCAGCAGTTTGGAGCGGGTGAGGTTGTATTTGTCTGGATGGGCCAGTACGGCGGTGCCGCCGGCATCGCGAATCCATTGGATGACCTGCGGCAGCGTGGCCCAGAATTGTTTGACATCGCCGGGCTTGCCAGCGCCCAGGTATTTCTTGAAGGCCTGGCGGATGTTGGCGACAGCGCCGATATTCACCAGATGTTGGGCAAAGTGGGGGCGGCCGATATTGTCATTGTCCGCCAGTGCTGCGGCCCCGGCCAGGGTGTCCGGCAAACCGGCATGACAAAGTTTTTCGGCAATTTGTTCTGCACGCTGTTGACGAACGCGGTGCTGGAAATGGGTGCCGGCGCGCATGGCGTCGCTGTCCGGTTTGATATTTAGTCCGACCACGTGCACACCGATTTTGCGCCAGGTGGTGGAAAACTCGATTGCTGGAATCAGCTGGACCGGTTGGCTGGCAGACAGATCCAGTTGGTCGAAGGCGGCGGTGGTGTCGTGGTCGGTAATGGCCAGGGTGTCCACGCCGGAGTCGGCGGCGAGCTGCAACAGTTGTGCTGGAGCGAGGCTGCCATCGGAGCAGGTAGTGTGGCAGTGTAGGTCGAAGATCATCTGGCGATTATAGCCCCTTGTGTAGGCTCTGGGGGTTTGCCGTTATAATGCACGCATGGATTATGTCGCACCGATCAGTATTCTCCAGCAGCAACAAGTGCTTTCCCATACCACCCATTTCATCGAGATGGGTGGTGAGCTGTTGGGTCGGCGCTTTGCTGACGTGCCGGTGGCCTTTGACCTGCGCGGCCGCACAGCAGGAATGTACCGGGTAAAGGGTAAGCAACGGTTGATTCGCTATAACCCGTGGATTTTTTCCAAGTATTTTGATGACAGCCTCAAGGTCACAGTGCCTCACGAGGTTGCTCACTATCTGGTGGATTGCCTTCACGGTATTGCCCAGGTCAGACCTCACGGCCCTGAATGGCGCAAGATTATGGACGCTTTTGGTGTGGACAGTCGCGCCACAGCCAGTTTTGATCTCGAGGGCATTCCGCGGCGCCGACAAAAGCAGTTTCCCTATCGTTGTGGTTGCCAGACCCATCATCTGGGCACCCGTCGTCATCACCGGGTACAACGTGGTGAGGCCCGTTATCGCTGCCGTGATTGCGGTGTTGCCCTGGTCAATGCTGGCCAATGAGCTGGTTCGTCTACATGATCGAGGCCAGTGATGGCTCCCTCTACACCGGCATTACCACCGACGTGGAACGACGCTTTGCGGAACATTGCGATGGCAAGCAGGGTGCCCGCTACTTCAATGGCCGCCAGCCGAAACAGGTGGTGTATGTGGAAGGGGCGCAGGATCGCAGCAGTGCTTCAAAGCGAGAAGCGGCGATCAAGCAATTACGGCGGGAAAAAAAGCTGGAATTGATTGCTGGAGAGACGGCTGATGACGGCAACGGTTAATCACGATTCTGCACAGCAGCTCTTTTATATTGAGCTGGAGCACGGCGATGCGGTGTTGGAATACCAGTTATTGCCGAACCAAACGGTAAATTTCAGTCGCACCTATGTGCCCGGTGAGTATCGCGGCAAGGGGCTGGCGGAAAAACTGGTGCGGACGGGATTGGCCTGGGCGAACCAGCAGGGGCTCAAGATCAGAGCCAGTTGTTGGTATGTGCAGAAATTCCTCTGACAGAAATAAAGAAAAACGTTATCGAGGCAGGCACTACAAGGCAAGAAAAGCCGAAAGGGCAGAGTTTAGTTAGGCTAAATGAGCACCTAGAGGCTTTTCTTAACGCAGTAGCGGCCACGCAGATAGTTTTTTACTCGTAGGTGCAGAGGTAGGCGGTGTCGACTGCCACTTTCAATTGAAAAGTTTCGTTGGCGGCCACTTCAAAGCTCTTGCCCGCGATAAAGGTCTGCCAGTCATTGCTGCCGGGCAGTTTTACGGTCAGAGCGCCACTGACCACGGTCATCACTTCTTTCTTGCTGGTGCCGAATTCGTATTCGCCTGGCGCCATCACGCCGACAGTGGCGGGCAGGGTTTCGGTCTGGAAGCCGATGGAAACCACCGTGCCGTCAAAGTATTCGTTCACTTTAAACATGGAGATGCTCTCAACAGGTTGGAGAAAACTGGTTGGGTAAAAAATGCGCCGCTATAGTACCCGCACTGCGCGGCCGATAGAATGCGCCCTTCGAGATTTTTGTGGACGTTGATGTGAAACCCTGGGATGTGATTGTCATTGGCGCGGGCGCGGCGGGCTTGATGTGTGCCGCAGTGGCCGGACAGCGCGGCCTGCGGGTGTTGGTGCTGGAGCGGGCCAATAAGCCGGGCAAGAAGATTCTTATGTCCGGGGGCGGGCGTTGCAACTTCACCAACCTCTACGTGGAGCCGGGCAACTTTCTGTCTGATAACCCGCACTTCTGCAAGTCGGCCCTGAGTCGCTACAGCCAGTGGGATTTTATTGAACTGGTCAACAAGCACGGTGTTGCCTATCACGAGAAAACGCTCGGGCAGTTGTTTTGTGACAACAGCTCCCGGGACATTCTCGATATGTTGTTGGCAGAAGCCGAACAGGTCGGGGTGGTGTTGAAAGCCGGCTGTGATATCCGCGCGGTGGAATATGAGGGCAGCTTTCGGGTTGTGACAACCCATGGTGAGTTTCGCGCTGCCTCGCTGGTGGTAGCCTGCGGTGGCCTGTCGGTGCCGACCTTGGGTGGTTCCGACTTCGGTTATCGGCTGGCACAGCAGTTTGGGCACAGTCTGATTCCGTTGCGCCCAGCACTGGTGCCCTTTACCTTTAGCGACGGTTTTAAACTGCTGTCGGAGAAACTCTCCGGTTTGTCAGTGCCTGTCAGAGTGAGCGCTGGGGGGCAGTCCTTTTTGGAAAACATGCTCTTTACCCACCGGGGGCTCAGCGGTCCCGCGGTGTTGCAGATTTCCAGTTACTGGCGCGAGGGCCACATGGTGCAGATCGACCTGTTGCCCGACATTGATGCCCGGCAGTGGTTGCTGGAGCTGAAAGCGGAACAGCCGAAGGCGCTGTTGCGCACGCTATTGTCCCAACAGTTGCCCCGCAAACTGGTACTGGAGCTTGAAGCCATGTGGTGGCTGCAACAGGCGGAAAAACCCTTGGCCGAATGGTCGGATAAACAGTTGCTGGCAGTGGCCGAACAGATGCAGTGCTGGGAACTGAAACCCTCCGGCACCGAGGGCTACCGTACCGCTGAAGTAACGCTGGGTGGCGTGGATACCGGCGAGGTGTCCTCCAAGACTATGGAGAGCCAGCGCCAGCCTGGTTTGTATTTTGTAGGCGAGGTGCTGGATGTGACCGGTCACCTTGGGGGCTTTAATTTTCAATGGGCCTGGGCTTCCGGCGTAGCGGCTGGACAAAGTGTATAGATGAGTTGTTGAGATGCTAAAAGAAGAATTGATACGGGAAACCGCCAAGATCGGTTGGCAGGAGCTGGAACGGTTTTTTGCCAATGGCACCACCATTTATGTGGCGCCGGAACTGGATATGATCGATGTGGCCTGGGAAATCTGTCAGGACAATAAGGTAAAGGTTCAGGAGTGGATGGCCGCCGGGCAGGTAGGGCAGGTCAGTGATGAGCAGGCCGCTACCTGGCTGGAAACCGACGCGCTGGTATGGTCGGTGGTGGTGAAGCCATGGGTGCTGGTGCAGCCGGTCAGCAACTAGTTCTGGGGCCAGTCAGCCTGGCAGCCAGCTTTCTGGCGTGATACTCAGGGTGGTGATTTCATCGCCAAACCAGGCAGCGTTATCCTGAATCGTCGCCTGCAGTGACATGGTGCGCTGGGCCATGGCGGCTAGTCCGGCGGTATCCTCCGGTGACAGATAAATAACTCTGAGATTGTCAAAACGGTACAGGTCGCCCTGGATGTTCTGCCACCATATTGGCGCGTTGCGGGCGCCATAGGCGTAAACGATCACCTGCTCGGCCCGGTTGCAGGCCTTGCGGATGCGGCGCTCGTCGGGCAGCCCCACTTCAATCCACAGCTCGATTTCCCCCTGCAGGTTTTTTCGCCACAGATCCGGTTCGTCGTCGCTGGACAATCCCTTGGTGAAGTGCAGTTGTTCGTCGGCGTTGAGGGCAAAGGCCAGCAATCGAATCATCATCCGCTCGTCGGTTTCCGAGGGGTGGCGGGCGAGGGTGAGGGCATGGGACTGGTAATAGCCCCGATCCATATCCGAGACATTCAGCTCGGCTTTAAAAACGGTGGCTTTCAGTGCCATGAAGGAGTGTCTCGGGATGCGGCAGGATGATCGGGGCAGACAGGCCGCCCCGTGCTGTGGGTTGCGTCAGGTGGATCAGGTAATAATGCCGGAACCGCCCATGCCGCCCATTCCACCCATACCTCCGGGGCCGCCACCCTGACCGGGGACGACAATTTTTGAGGCCTGTTCGCGGCGCAGTTCTTCCAGTTCCTTGGCGGTGCGCTCCACAGCGGCTTCCGCTTCGGCGCCAAATTTTTCGGCGGCTTCGCCAATGCTGTCGGCTTCCAGCGGGAAGTTGATCGGCAGTGCACCCATCGGGCTCATTACTTGGGTGGAACCCATGTAGAGCACCTGGCGCTCGGGATCGGGTTCGCCGGCTGGAGTCACCGGGGTCAGGCGGCGGATGCTGCCGATTTTCTGATCGGTGAAAATTTCTTCCAGATACAGTTCGGCGGGGTTCATACTGGCGTCAAATTGCTTGGAATTACTCATGTTTTTGCTTCGTCGTTACATAAAAGAAGCCGCACACCCTACCAGATTTTCCCCGGGACGTCAGGGGGCGGTAATCTGTGATTTCAGGGTGTCCACCAGGGCATTGGCCGCCGATGACAGCGGGTAGCGGCGGCGGGTGAGGATGCCCACCCGGCGGGTGACTTTCGGGTCGGTGAGCAGTCGGCTTTCGGCACCCAGAGCCTCCATCTGCTGGATGGCCAGGGAGGGCACCACACTGATGCCCAAGCCGCCGGCGACCATGGAGCCGATGGAGGCCAATTGGTGGGCTTCGAATTCCACGGTGAGCATGATGCCGCAGTCGGCGGTGGTGTCGTCGATCATCTGGCGCATGGCTGAGGGGCGCTGCAATGCCACAAAGGGATAATCCTGCAATTGTGCCCAGCGAATCTCTTTTTGCTCCAGCAGAGGGTGGCCCGGGGGTGTGACCACAAAGAAACTGTCCTCAAACAGCGGTTCAAAGTGCAGGTCTTCGGATTCATCCAGGTCGAAGGTGACGCCCACCTCCACCCGACCCTTGCGCACCATCTCCACCACTTCCTCGGCCACCACGTCCTGGACGGTGATGTTGATGTCGGGGAAATGGGCGCGGAAGAAATGCAGTGCCTTGGGCAGCTTGCTGATGGAAAAGGACGCCATGGTAGCAATGGCCAGTTTGCCGCGGCGCATGGCGAACAGGTTGTGCAGGTCGGTCAGAGCGTTATCCCAGTCCGCCAGCAGGCGCTGGGCCACGGGCAGAAAGGCCTCTCCCTCCGGGGTCAGCGACAGAGTGCGAGTGGTGCGGGCCAGCAGCTTGCCGCCCACGACTTCTTCCATGTTTTTCAGGGCAATACTCAGGGCGGGCTGGGAAAGGTGCAGGCGCTCCCCGGCTTCGGCGAAGTTGTGGGTCTGCGCCACGGTGACGAAGGCCTTGAGTTGCTTGATGGTGATATCCATAAGTTCATTCTATTTATAAGGGGGGCTAATCAGTTGATTAAAATTTTACGCTTGATAAATATATTCCGCTATAGGATGCTTTAACGGTTTTGCGGCCTTGAAGTTGTGGCTGCCGGGGTAAGTTATAAAAAACGACTGAGGAGTTAAGTTCATGGCGGGTTTCGATAAGGTGGTGAGCACCTACGAAGAAGCGATGGCGGGTCTCGAAGATGGCATGACCGTCATAGCAGGGGGTTTTGGTATCTGTGGTATCCCTGAAAATCTGATCAAACAGATTAAGAAAATGGGTACTAAAGAACTCACTATTGTTTCCAACAACTGTGGTATTGATGGTTTTGGCTTGGGCATTCTGCTCGAAGATCGCCAAATCAAGAAAATGGTGTCTTCCTACGTGGGTGAGAACAAGCTGTTTGAAGAACAGTTGCTCTCCGGTCAATTGGAAGTGGAATTGACACCTCAGGGCACCCTGGCGGAAAAAATGCGCGCTGCTGGTGCGGGCATTCCCGCCTTCTATACCGCTACCGGTTACGGTACCGATATTGGCAAAGGTAAGGATGTGCGCGAGTTCAATGGTCGCAAGTACATTCTGGAAGAGTCCATTCAAGGCGACTTTTCAATTGTCAAAGCGTGGAAAGCAGACCGTTATGGCAATGCTATCTACCGCAATACCGCAATGAACTTCAATCCAATGGCTGCCACCGCTGGCAAGATCTGCGTGATGGAAGTGGAAGAGATTGTCGAGCCGGGCGAACTGGATCCGATGTACGTACATACCCCGGGTATTTATGTAGATCGCCTGATTCAGGGCACTTTCGAAAAACGTATTGAAATACGTACCGTTCGCCAAGGCTAAGAGGAGAGATAATCATGGCACTTTCTCGTGATCAAATGGCTATCCGTGTTGCCCGCGAGCTACAGGATGGTTTCTACGTAAACCTCGGTATTGGTATCCCCACTCTGGTGGCTAACCATGTGCCGGAAGGTATGGAAGTTATGTTGCAGTCCGAAAACGGTCTGCTGGGCATGGGTCCGTTCCCCACCGAAGACCAGGTCGACCCCGATCTGATTAACGCTGGCAAGCAAACCGTTACCACTGCTACTGGCGCTTCGATTTTCTCATCGGCAGAGTCCTTCGCCATGATCCGCGGTGGTCATGTGGATCTGACTGTACTGGGTGCGTTTGAAGTTGACGTACGCGGCAGCATCGCTTCCTGGATGATTCCCGGCAAGCTGATCAAGGGCATGGGCGGCGCGATGGATCTGGTGGCTGGCGCGGATAACATCATCGTGTTGATGACCCACGCTGACAAATACGGCAATTCCAAGCTGCTGCCGGAGTGTACCCTGCCGTTGACTGGCGCTGGCTGTATCAAGCATGTGCTGACCGATCTGGCCTATGTGGAAATCCACGACGGCAAGTTCCACCTGGTGGAACGCGCACCGGGTGTTTCCGTGGAAGAAATCGTCTCTAAAACCGCCGGTGAAATGGTTGTTCCCGACCATGTGCCGGAGATGCAGTTCTGATCTTCGCAATTGCAGCTAAAAAAGGCTCCCTGATGGGGGCCTTTTTTCTGCCTGTATGGTTTGAGTCAGCCACCATCGGGGCGGATTTTTGTAATGATCTCCGAATGAATTACACTGCTCATTCCCATAGTTCCAACGTTTAATCCACCGTCAGTCTGTAATCTACCCTGGGCTAACGGCCATCCAATTCGTGAGGTAACAATATGTTAAAAGGTAAAACAGCACTGGTGACCGGTTCCACCAGTGGTATTGGCTACGCCATGGCTGATCGTTTGGCCGAAGCCGGTGCCAATATTGTTCTGCATGGTCTGATGGATCCCTCTCAGGGGGCTGCCTTGGCCGAGGAGTTTGAGTCTCGCTATGGCATCAAATGTCTGTTCAGCGACGCGGATATTTCTACTGCCGAGGGTAACGAGGCGCTGGTTGCCGCCGCTCTGGAAAAGTTCGGCCAGGTGGACATCTTGATTAATAATGCAGGTATTCAGTACACCGCCTCGGTAGAAGATTTTCCGGTGGCAAAATGGGATGCCATTATTGCCATCAACCTCAGTTCCGCTTTCCACACCACCCGTCTGTTGGTGCCCGGTATGCAACAGCGCGGCTGGGGACGCATTATCAATATTGCTTCGGTTCACGGCCTGGTGGCATCCCTGCAGAAAGCGGCTTATGTCGCGGCTAAGCACGGTATTGTCGGTCTCACGAAGGTGGTGGCACTGGAGAATGCCGAGAAGGGTGTCACTGCAAATGCCATTTGTCCGGGTTGGGTGGACACAGAATTGGTCGCGGCCCAATTCCGCGCCGTTGCCGAGCGGGATGGCGTGGACTTTGAAGAGGGAAAGCGTCGGGCGATTATTGCCAAACAGCCAGTGCCCAAAGCCACCCAGCCTTCTGCGCTCGGTGATCTGGCGGTATTCCTCTGTTCTGAATCAGCGGCGACGATTACGGGTGCCAGCCTACCGATAGATGGTGGCTGGACGGCCCAGTAAGTCATCCGTTGATACGCTCCCGTGAACTGTCTGTTTTACAGACAGTTACACCGGGGTTGCTGTAGAATCCGCAGCCTTTCTCCAGCCCGGCGGCTTTTACACAGGTGCCGGGCCAGCTAACAGGACAGGTAACGTGTCAGGTAAAGTTGGTTTTATTTCTCTCGGCTGCCCCAAGGCGCTGGTGGACTCGGAACGCATTCTCACCCAGTTGCGGCTGGAGGGCTACGAAGTGTCCCCCAGTTACGAGGACGCCGATGTGGTGGTGGTGAACACCTGCGGTTTTCTCGACAGTGCCAAACAGGAATCTCTGGATGCCATTGGCGAAGCCATGGCGGAAAATGGTCGGGTGATTGTGACGGGCTGTATGGGTGGTGACGAACAGGCCATCCGCGATGTGCATCCTGGGGTGCTGGCAGTGTCCGGTCCCCACCAGTACGAGGCGGTGGTGGGTGCGGTGCACGAGTATGTACCCCCGAGTGCCGAGCACAACCCCTATGTGGATCTGGTTCCGCAACAGGGCATCAAGCTGACGCCGCGCCACTATTCTTATCTGAAAATTTCCGAAGGCTGCAACCACCGCTGCAGTTTCTGCATTATTCCCTCCATCCGCGGTGACCTGGTGAGTCGTCCCATCGGCAATGTCATGGATGAGGCGGAACGGCTGGTGAATGCTGGCACCAAGGAGTTGCTGGTGATCTCTCAGGACACCAGCGCCTACGGGGTAGATGTAAAATTTCGCACCGGCTTCTGGCAGGGTAAACCCGTCAAGACCCATATGCAGCAACTCTGCGAAGCGTTGGGAGAACTGGGGGTGTGGGTGCGGTTGCACTATGTCTATCCCTATCCTCACGTGGACAATGTGCTGCCGCTGATGGCGGAAGGCAAGATCCTGCCCTATCTGGATATTCCCTTCCAGCACGCTCACCCCGAGGTGCTAAAGGCCATGAAGCGCCCGGCCAATGAAGAGAAAGTACTGGAGCGGATTCGCCGCTGGCGAGAAATCTGCCCAGACTTGACTCTGCGCAGTACGTTTATTGTCGGCTTCCCCGGCGAGACCGAGGAGCACTTCCAGTACCTGCTGGACTGGTTGCAGGAAGCTCAATTGGATCGAGTTGGCTGTTTCAAGTATGAAGCTGTTGAGGGCGCCCCGGCCAATGCGTTGCCCGGTGCGGTGCCGGAAGACGTAAAACAGCAACGCTGGGAGCGTTTTATGGAAACCCAGCAGGAAATCAGCGCCAAGCGTTTACAGCGCAAGGTGGGACGCACTATCGATGTGTTGATTGATGAAATCGATGAAGAGGGCGCCATTGGTCGTTCCAGTGCCGATGCCCCGGAAATCGACGGTAATGTCTACTTGGATGGTGCGTTTGATTTGAAGCCTGGTGATCTGGTGAAGGCCACGGTTGTCGAGGCGGATGACTACGATCTGTGGGCCGAGCTGTTATAACCTCTGGGCGTACCGGGAAATAAAAAAGGCCAGCATTAAGCTGGCCTTTTTGTTTGGCTTGGCAGTGCCGATCAGTGCTCGTGTCCGCCCGCGCCGTGAACATGGCCATGGGCCAGTTCTTCTTCGGAGGCTTCGCGCACGGTCTCGATTTTTACGTCGAAGGTGAGTTCCTTGCCTGCCAGCGGGTGATTGCCATCAACTGTAACCGTGTCGTCCGTAGCGGCTGTGACCACAACGGACACTGGTCCGGAAGGGGTCTGGGCTTCAAAGCGCATGCCCGGTTTAACATCGTCAATGCCCTGGAAGGCCTGGCGAGGCACTTCCTGTACTAGGTGGTCCTGGTATTCGCCATAGGCATCGGCGGCGGGCACGGTAACTTTCATCGTGTCACCTTCTTTCTTGCCTTCCATCGCCTGTTCCAGGCCCGGGATGATGTTTTTGTGGCCATGAATATAGGCCAACGGCGCAGTATCTGTAGATGAATCCAGCTGAACGCCGTCCCCATCAGTGAGTATGTAATGAAAGAGCACGACGGCGTTTTCGGTAATGTTCATGTGGATTCCTTCTAAGGGGAATGAATTTGAAATGAGGGGGGGATTATGGGTGATGGGGTCCCTTTTGCCAAGAAAGGGGGGCGTTTAGCCTGCAACCGACTTTTTTTGACCCATTTACCCATTTGTGGTCACCGGCTGCCGTTGCCTAAGGTAATACCGGCAGGGGAATTTTCCCGCTTCGGTGATAGGGGCCTTGGTATCTTGGGATGTAGCGGCTGAGTGGTTGCTAGCTGTGGTTGGAATATAAGAGCATTTTTTAGAAACTACTACCTATAGTGTTTTGTCTGGCACGAAGCACTAGATGTTGTATACTCAGTCCCGATCTACAGTCATTGCCGATTAAATAAAGGTCACTTAAGAATGACCGGTAATCGTCAAATACGGGGGGTGTGGACTGATTTCCCTCGTGCCGACTGCAACGCCATGCTCAAGTCACATATGCACAAGGACAACAATACCGCCATGTCGATAGAAGCCCTCAAAACCGCAAACGAGCCTTCCCCCATCGAAATTAAGCTGCAACCGGCCTCAGAAGATATTTGGGACAAAAAGTACCGACTCAAGGACAAGAGTGGTAATCCGGTGGATGAGACCATCGATGGTACTTTCAGCCGTGTTGCCAAAGCGCTGGCCGATGTGGAAGAGCCGGGTAAACAGGCGCACTGGCATGAACGTTTTCTCTGGGCGCTGCGCAATGGGGCCATTCCCGCCGGACGCATTATTTCCAATGCCGGAGCGCTGGAGCACAAGCCAGCTACCTCGACGATCAACTGTACTGTATCCGGTACCATTCAGGATTCCATGCAGGATATCCTTGAAAAGAACCTCGAAGCGGGGCTGACCCTCAAGGCTGGTTGCGGTATCGGCTACGAGTTTTCCACTTTGCGCCCACGCGGTGCTTACGTATCCGGTGCCGGTGCCTATACCTCTGGTCCTCTGTCCTTTATGGATATCTTTGACAAGATGTGTTTCACCGTCTCTTCTGCAGGTGGTCGCCGGGGTGCCCAGAT
The DNA here is from genome assembly GCA_947259505.1 of uncultured Porticoccus sp. Lineage (GTDB taxonomy): Bacteria > Pseudomonadota > Gammaproteobacteria > Pseudomonadales > Porticoccaceae > Porticoccus. The sequence goes on from CAMYLT010000008.1 coordinate 13,647, forward strand.
GGCCACCTTCGATGTAAGCCACCCCGACGTGGTGGACTTTATCCGCGCCAAGCGTGAGGACGGCCGCCTCCGTCAATTTAACCTGTCACTGCTGGTGACAGAAGGCTTTATGGAAGCGGTGAAAAGTGATGGCGATTGGTCGCTGTGTTTTCCCATCTCCCGCAAGGAAGTGGAGCAAGGCACAATTGATCCTGCCGACGATACGCTGGTATGGCGCGAGTTTCCCACCACAGAGGGTTACGTGGCCAATGAGGAAGGGCTGGTGGCGTGCAGGATCTACCGTACTGTGAAAGCACGGCAGCTGTGGAACGTTATCATGAGTTCCACCTACGATTACGCCGAGCCCGGTTTTATCCTGATCGACAAGGTTAATCAGCTCAATAACAACTGGTTCTGCGAGAATATCCGTGCCACCAATCCCTGTGGGGAGCAGCCTCTTCCGCCCTACGGCAGCTGTTTGCTGGGCTCCATCAATCTTACCAAGTTTGTCCTGAACCCCTTCACCGACAAGGCCCAGTTTGACTGGGATAATTTCGGCGAAGTGGTGTCAGTCTTTACTCGCATGCTGGACAACGTGGTCGAAATCAACGGCCTGCCCCTGGAAGGTCAGCGTAACGAAATTACCCGTAAACGCCGCCACGGCATGGGCTTTCTCGGGCTTGGTTCCACCATGACCATGCTGCGCGTACCTTATGGCAGCAAGGAATCTCTGGAGTTGACCGAGCGGGTGTCGCGAGAAATGGCCTTGGCAGGTTGGCGTACTGGTCTGGAACTGGCCAAAGAAAAAGGGCCGGCACCGATCATGGATGAAGAGTTTGAAGTGACCGAGGCGATGCTGCGCCTGCGCCCGGAAATGGCGAAGGATGGCATCGTGGTGGGCGATAAACTGAAGGGCAAGGTGCTGCAAGCCCGTTACAGTCGCTACATGCAGAAAGTGGCGGAAGTGGCTCCGGAGCTGGTGGATGAGATAGCCACCCTTGGCTGCCGGTTTACCCACCATTCCTCCATTGCACCCACTGGAACTATCTCCCTGTCTCTGGCGAATAATGCTAGTAATGGTATTGAACCGAGTTTCGCGCATCACTATTCACGCAACGTGATTCGCGAGGGTAAAAAATCCAAGGAGAAAGTAGATGTGTTCTCCTATGAGCTGTTGGCCTACCGCGAACTGATCAATCCGGCAGCAATGCCATTCAGTGAAGAAGCGGGTGAAAAACTGCCGGAATATTTTGTCTCCAGCGATGATATTAAACCGAAGCAGCACGTGGACGTGCAGGCGGCGGCACAGAAGTGGGTGGACTCCTCCATTTCCAAAACCATTAATGTCCCTACCGATTGCGACTTTGAGGATTTCAAAGACATTTATATGTATGCCTACGATAACGGCCTCAAGGGTTGCACCACCTTCCGCTTTAACCCGGAGGCGTTCCAGGGCGTGCTGGTGAAGGAAAAAGATCTGGAGAACACCACCTATCGGTTTACCCTGGAAGATGGCACCACCGTGGAGCTGAAGGGTAACGAAGAAGTGGAATACGATGGCGAGACGCATACCGCCGCTAACCTGTTTGATGCCTTGAAAGAAGGCTACTACGGCAAATTCTGATTGGAAGCACTGACATGACTGTAAAACTGGATAAGAAAATAGTTGGCTACAAAGTCGTGACCTCTTCCAACGATGAGGCCATACCTGAAGCGAAACCGGCTGCATCAGAGCTGGAGCGTTCCATCGAACAGATGCACGAAAATCTTAGTCGCCCGGAAGAGCTGCACGGGTCGACCTACAAGGTGAAGACGCCGCTGTCCGATCACGCGCTGTATATCACTATCAATGACATCGTGTTGAACCATGGCACGGACCATGAGCAGCGCCGCCCCTTCGAGATATTTATCAACTCGAAGAACATGGACCAGTTCCAGTGGGTGGTGGCGTTGACTCGGGTAATCTCCGCGGTATTCCGCAAAGGGGGTGACTGCACCTTCCTCGCTGAAGAATTGAAAGCGGTGTTTGATCCTCAGGGTGGCTACTTCAAGCGTGGTGGTAAGTTCATGCCGTCACTGGTGGCGGAAATTGGGGAAGCGATCGAGGACCACCTGACCAAGATTGGCATGATGCAAAGCCCTGAGTTGGGTGAGCATCAGAAGGCTATTCTGGCGGAGAAGCGTGCCGAGTATGAAGCCGCCAGTACATTCACTACCCCGACAGCAAAGCCAAGCAGCCCGTTTCCAGAAAGCGCACAGCTCTGCCACAAATGTATGACCAAAGCGGTGATTCTGATGGACGGTTGTATGACCTGCCTGAATTGCGGCGATTCGAAGTGCGGATAACAAACCAGTCAAAAAACATCCGCATGAATGGGGAGATTAGCCGGGTTTACCCGGCTTTTTTTCCTCTCCGGCGTGTGGAAGAAGTGGCCTGTGCGAGCTGGGCTGCCTGAGTCTAGGCTTCCCCCATCGGGCAACATGGACGATAGAGGGCGCGGTGTTCGCAGGTCACCAGAAAATTAGGAATGGGTCGCCGGGCGAGATAGCCCGAAGACTGATCATTTAACTGGAAAAGGAATGTGTGCATGAGTAATCAATCGATTAGACAGAAATACAGTCTATACATGCTGGCGCTGGTGTTATCGGCACTGGTTGTTAGCGGCTGTGACAGTCGTAGTGAGGTCGCTGAAGAGCCGGTCCAAATAGAAGAGGCAAGTGGGGTGGAAAAAAGTGTCCGGGCTGAGGAGCCCGTTCCCACACCGCCAAAAGTAGTATGCCAAAATTGTGGCACGGTGGTTTCTATTACACCTATGGCACTTGAGGGTTCCGGCAGTGGCGTGGGTGCTGTGGCAGGAGCAGTGGTCGGCGGCTTGCTGGGTAACCAGGTGGGCGGCGGCAGTGGCAAGAAAGTCGCCACGGTGGTCGGTGCCGTGGGTGGCGCCTTTGCCGGCAATGAAATCGAAAAGCGCACCAAGCAGCAGGCTTACTATGACGTCCTGGTGGAACTGGATGCCGGTGGCACCCAGACGGTCAGTGTCGGTGATGCCCAGTACCTCGCACCGGGTACAAAGGTGCGGGTTTCCGGAAATAACCTCGAACTCTTATAACGTCACGTTTATAGCCCCACTTTCATAGCCTCTCTGTGCCAAGTGGGGGGATGGCGCAATAGATCCTAGTGGCTGGCCAGCGCCTTGGCGATGGCGGCCACCATCTCTTCCGGAGAATGCTGTTCGCTGTGCAGGATGATCTCTGCGTAGCGGCTATACAGCGCGGTGCGTTCAGCAAACAGTTCCTCAAAACTCTGGTTCGGTCGCCGCGCAATGCCGCGGGTATCGTAGTCGCGAATGCGCTGGCGCAGGCTGTGCAGCGGGACGTCCAGATAGACAATGATGCCGTGGTCGGCCAGGTGCGTCATGGCACTGTCGCTGTACACGGCGCTGCCGCCGGTGGCGATGACCAGGTTATGGCCGTCGATGTCGGTCAGCACGGCTTCTTCAATCTGGCGCAGGTGCAAGTAATCATTTTCATCCATGATCTGTTGCAGCGTTTTGCCCTCGCGCACCTGGATCAGCACATCGCTGTCGACAAAGTTTTTGCCCAAGGCCTTGGCCAGCAGCACCCCGACGGTGCTTTTGCCCGCGCCGGGCATGCCGATCAGCACAATATTGTCTTTCATGGCAGTTTGTTCCGGTTACTTTGTCTTGTGATCTTTCCGGTTAGAGAGAGGCCTTGACGAAGTCCATCAGACGGGCGATGGCTTCGCCCGGCTCCGGGCTCTGGTCGATCAGGCTGATCCCGACTTTACCGAGTCTGGGCAGTTTCTCTGTGGGTTTCAAGACGCGCAGATTTTCCGGCACAGTGCTACGTGCCAATACCGTTACGCCGAGTCCCTCCTGAATGGCGGCCTGAATGCCGGTGAGATCGGGGATGGTGTAGACAATGCGCCAGTCCCGCTGGCTCTCATTCAGGCATTCGATACCGCGCTTGCGATAGATGCAGCCCTCCGGGGCGGCGATCAACGGCAGCGGCGACTGCAGGTGGGCATCGTGGTCGCTGCCGGTGACCCACACCAGTTCATCCTCTTTCACCAGGTTGTGGCCGGCCATGGCGGGATCGTCGTGCAGTGCCAGGATCAGGTCATAGCGGCGCCGCTCTACCTCGGACAAGAGTTGCTTGCTGAGGGCGCAGGTCACTTCCAGGGTGACGTTGGGGTAGGCCTGGGCAAAGCGGCCGACGATTTTCGGCAGCAGGGTGGTGGCGAATTCGCTGGGAATGCCGAAGTGGATCTTGCCGCTCACCGAGGTTTTGGTGAATTGGGCCACCGCCTCGTCGTTGAGGGCCAGAATCTGCCGGGCGTAGCGAAACAGCAGTTGCCCGGCGCGACTCAGCTCCAGTTGCTGGCCGCTGCGAATCAACAGGGTCTGCCCCACCAGTTGTTCCAGCCGCTTGATCTGCAGACTGACCGCGGGCTGGGAACGCCCCAGCCAGTCTGCCGCTGGAGTGAAGCCACCCAGTTCAACGACGGTGACAAAAGCGCGCAACAGGTCGGTGGGCAGGTTTTTCATGGTGCAAGTGCCATTAACAAATGAAATGGAATGATTTTAACTATTAATTTTACCAATTATAACCGGGCCGCTAACATGGCTCTTTTTGTTCCTGTTGCTACCCTTGGCGGACTCCTATGACCACTGATCACAGCGCTGACCTGAAAGCTACTCCTCTTAAAGCCCTACACCTCGAACTGAGTGCCCGTATGGTGCCCTTTGCCGGTTACGAGATGCCGGTGCAGTACCCCGATGGCATTATGGCCGAACACCTGCAAACCCGCGCTGCGGCGGGGCTGTTCGATGTTTCCCATATGGGCCAGGTGGTGGTCAGTGGTGCCGGCGTGGCAAAGGCGTTGGAAGCACTGGTGCCGGTTGAGCTGGAGAGCCTGCCGATCAACCGCCAGACCTATGCGCTGTTTACCAATGGCGAGGGCGGCATCCTCGATGACCTGATGATTACCCGTTGGGCAGAAGATCAGTTCTTTCTGGTGGTCAATGCCGCCTGTAAGGAGCAGGACCTGGCCCACCTGCAGGCCAATCTGTCCGGTTTCGATATTGAGTATCTTGATGGCCGCGGCCTGTTGGCCCTGCAGGGTCCCGCCGCCGCCGAGGTAATGGCGCAAATTGCCCCCGCTGTCTGTGAGCTGATTTTCATGAACGGTTGCCACGTCACCATCGACGGCGCCGACTGCTTTATTACCCGCTCTGGCTACACCGGTGAGGACGGCTTTGAAATTTCCGTGCCTGCCGAAGCCGCCGAGGCGCTGGCGCGCAAATTGTTGAGTTTTGATCAGGTGAAGGCCATCGGCCTCGGCGCGCGGGATTCCCTGCGCCTGGAAGCGGGCCTGTGCCTGTACGGCCACGACCTGGACATCACCACTACCCCGATTCAAGCGTCACTGCTGTGGAGTATCAGTAAATCCCGCCGCCCAGAGGGTGAGAAAGCCGGTGGTTTCCCCGGTGCGGAGGTGATCTTTCGGGAAATGGCCGAGGGCGCGCCACGCAAGCGGGTGGGGCTACAGATCGACGGCCGCGCGCCGGTGCGTGAAGGTGCCGAACTGGTCAACGAGGCCGGAGAGCAGGTGGGTGTGGTGACCAGTGGCGGTTTCGGGCCGACCCTGGAGGCACCACTGGCTATGGGTTATGTCGAGACTCAGTCCGCCACGGTCGGCACGGTGCTGAATGCCCTGGTGCGCGGCAAGCCGCGCCCGGTGACGGTGGCGAAGATGCCCTTTGTGGCGCAGCGTTATTTCAGGGGTTGATGCGCGATAGGTGCGCCGACCCAGGTTATCCGAATTTTTATGACGACGAATTCAATCCCGTATATCGATAGAGACAAAATTCCATGAAATCACTGGCTGAACTGACCCACAGCAACGAATTTATCCACCGCCATATCGGCCCCTCCGCCGAGGATCAGCAGGGCATGCTGAGCGCGCTGGGCTATCACAGCATGGGCGCCTTTATCGATGCGGTAGTGCCCGGCAGTATTCGCTCCGGCCAACCTTTGGCCCTGGCGGAACCCTGTACCGAGCAACAGGCGCTGGCGGAGCTGAAAGCCATCGCCGCAGAAAACCGGGTGATGAAGTCCTTTATCGGCCAGGGTTACTACAACTGTTTTACCCCCAACGTGATTCTGCGCAACGTGCTGGAGAACCCCGCCTGGTATACCGCCTATACCCCGTATCAGCCGGAAATTTCCCAAGGCCGCCTGGAGGCATTGCTGAATTTCCAGACCATGATCACCGACCTTACCGGCATGGACCTGGCCAGCGCCTCACTGCTGGATGAGGGCACTGCCGCGGCGGAAGCCATGACCCTGTGCATGCGCATGGCCAAGTCGAAGGGGCGCGTGTTTTTTGTGGATGAGCAGTGTTTGCCGCAGACCTTGGCGGTGATCCAGACCCGTGCGGAGCCCCTCGATATTGAGGTGGTGGTGGGCAACCCCGCGGAACTGGGCGAGCACGAGTGCTTTGGGGTACTGCTGCAATACCCCGGCGCAGACGGCGCTGTGCGGGATTTCTCCGGCTTGATTGAGGCCGCTCATCAGCAGAAGGCGCTGGTGGTGATGGCGGCGGATATTCTCAGTTTGCTGCTGCTGAAAAGCCCTGCGGAACTGGGTGCGGATGTGGCTATCGGCTCCACACAGCGCTTCGGTGTGCCGTTTGGTTTTGGTGGTCCCCATGCGGCCTATATGGCTACCCGCGACACGTTTAAACGCTCATTGCCGGGACGGTTGGTGGGTGTCTCTGTCGATAGCCGTGGCAAGCCCGCCTACCGCCTGGCGCTGCAAACCCGCGAACAACACATTCGCCGCGAGAAAGCCACGAGCAACATTTGTACCGCTCAGGTGCTGCTGGCGGTAATGGCCAGTATGTATGCGGTGTATCACGGCCCGGAGGGGTTGAAGCGTATTGCCGAGCGGGTGCATAAGCTGACGGCCATTCTGGCAGTCGGTCTGAGCAAACTCGGCTTCAGCCCGGTCAACGACAGCTTCTTCGATACCCTGACCCTTGCCACCGGTGAGCAGACAGCGGCTATCCACGCAGCGGCCCGTGACCAGGGTATCAACCTGCGCGTCATCGATGCTGGACAGCTGGGTATTTCCCTGGACGAAACCACCAGTGCAGCTGATGTGGAGGCTCTTTGGCGGTTGTTTGATGCCAGCAGTACATTGACTGTCGTGGAGCAGGAATCTTTAGCAGTAAGTGGTCTGCCTGGGGAATTGTTGCGTACAGGAGAGGTGTTGGCTCACCCGGTATTTAATCGCTATCACTCGGAAACAGAAATGCTGCGTTATCTGCGTAAATTGGCGGATAAGGATATTGCCCTTGACCGTGCCATGATCCCTCTTGGATCTTGCACCATGAAACTGAATGCTACCGCTGAGATGTTGCCGGTCTCCTGGCCGGAATTTTCGGCGATCCATCCCTTTGCGCCTACGGAGCAAACTCGCGGTTACCGCAAGATGATTGATGAGGTGGAGGCCATGCTCTGTGCTGCCACCGGTTACGATGCGGTCTCCCTGCAACCCAATGCGGGTTCCCAAGGGGAATACGCGGGGCTGCTGGCCATTCGCGCCTACCATGAAGCCCGCGGCGACAGCCACCGAACCATTTGCCTGATTCCCAGTTCCGCACACGGTACCAACCCCGCCTCCGCGCAAATGTGCGGTATGCAGGTGGTGGTGGTGAGCTGTGACGATAATGGCAACGTGGATCTGGATGACTTGCGGGCCAAGGCGGAACAGCACAGTACTGAGCTGGCGGCAATTATGGTGACCTATCCCTCCACCCATGGTGTGTTTGAAGAAGGCATTACCGACATCTGCGAGATCATCCACGGCCACGGCGGTCAGGTGTATATCGACGGTGCCAACCTCAATGCGATGGTCGGTCTGTGCCAGCCGGGCAAGTTTGGCGGTGATGTGTCGCACCTGAACCTGCACAAGACCTTCTGTATTCCCCACGGCGGTGGTGGCCCCGGTGTTGGACCGGTGGCGGTGAAACAGCATCTGGCCGACTACCTGCCGGGGCACCAAAACCTGGATGGGGATCGCCGGGTAGGTGCAGTGTCCTCTGCACCCTGGGGCAGTGCCAGCATCCTGCCAATTACCTGGATGTATATCAAAATGATGGGTGCCGAGGGACTGAAGCAGGCCACAGAAGGCGCAATTCTCAATGCCAACTACGTGGCTTATCGACTGCAGGATGCCTATCCGATTCTCTACACGGGTGCCAATGGTCGGGTGGCCCACGAATGTATCGTCGACCTCAGTGCTATCAAGGAAGCTTCAGGTATTACGGTGGACGATGTGGCCAAGCGCCTGATCGACTACGGCTTCCATGCCCCCACCATGTCTTTCCCGGTGCCGGGTACGCTGATGATTGAGCCCACCGAGAGTGAATCCCGAGAGGAACTGGATCGCTTCTGCGATGCCATGCTGCAAATTCGAGAGGAAATCGCGGCGGTGGAGCGGGGCGACTATCCGCTGGATGACAACGTTTTGTGTTCTGCGCCTCATACTGCGGATGAACTGGTTGCTGATAATTGGGGGCGTGCCTACTCTCGTGAGTTGGCGGCATATCCTTTGGTATCGCTCAGGGAAGGCAAATATTGGTCGCCAGTGGGCAGGATCGATAACGTCTATGGAGACCGCAATCTGGTATGTGCCTGTTTGCCCATGTCGGATTATCAATAAATACCAGCGTCTTGTTATATGTGGGGTCCGGTGCTGACAGTTCAGTGAACTGCTGGCACCGAATTTTTTTATCTCGTGTTCGCCATGTCATTGGCTGGCGCTATTGTTAAAGTCTTTTGGCTGATGCTGTTGTCCCCAACGGATAGAGGGCGATAACGATGAATAAGAAACTGACGACCAATGCTGGTTGTCCGGTGGCTCACAATCAGAATGTCAAAACGGCTGGGCCGAGGAGGCCGCAGCTGTTAGAGAATGTGTGCTTCCTGAAGAAGGCGCTCTCCGCCCCGGGTACCCCTGGGGCTTTTACTTTGTTTGGGGATATTGTCCATTGATGGGTCATACTCCATGCTGTGTTTTTCTGTGTCATCACTGGAGTCGCACGGATGAAACAAAGTTTGCGAATATTCAGTTTGCTGTGGGTGATGGTCTGTTTGGGCGGTTGCCTGGGTATGCCGGAAGGTGTTGAGCCTGTCAGGCACTTTGACGGGGATGCGTATCTGGGAATCTGGTATGAGATTGCTCGTTTGGATCATTCCTTTGAACGGGGGTTGAGTCGAGTCAGTGCTGAATACAGCCGCCGGGACGACGGGGGAATTCGGGTAATCAACCGGGGTTATGACGAGACCAGGGATGAATGGAAATCTGCCGAGGGCCGGGCCTATTTCGTACGAGGACCGGAAGAAGGGCATCTGAAGGTATCTTTTTTTGGGCCATTTTTTAGTTCATACGTGGTGTTCGAACTGGACCAGGGGCACTATCAATATGCCTTTATTTCCGGTTACAACCATAATTATTTGTGGTTGTTGGCCAGGACCCCCGAGGTGGAGCCCGCCCTTATCGATAGGTTTCGGCAATCGGCAGAGCGTCTCGGCTTTGATACCCGTCAGTTAATTTTCCCCGTCCAGAAAACCGAGCCCTCAATGCCTCTGACACCTTAGTTTGAATCGCAGTAGGTTGGGAAATTTGCTAACGTGCTGTAGGCATCCAGACCTGAACTAACATTACAGAGTGGTATATGGGTAATCATGTAAAAGAAGTTATGCCTGATCGGCAGGAATCAGTCCTCGCCCGATTTTTGAGGCTAGAGTCCTCAGCCGGTATCGTACTAATGCTGGCGGCTGTGGTCGCCATGATCTGCGCCAATTCCCCCTGGCAAAGCTACTACTCATTGTTGCTGGATACTCCGGTGTCGGTGCGAGTTGGTGACTTGAGTGTGGCGAAACCGCTGCTGCTCTGGGTTAACGACGGCTTGATGGCGATTTTTTTCTTTCTGGTAGGGCTGGAGCTGAAACGGGAGCTGATGGAAGGTGAGCTCTCTGATCTGCGCAATATCATTTTGCCCGGTGTGGGTGCCATCGGCGGCATGGCTGTGCCTGCGTTGGTCTATCTGTTTTTTAATCATACAAATGAAGTCGCTCAGCAGGGCTGGGCTATCCCCGCGGCTACGGATATAGCCTTTGCCCTAGGCGTCCTATCCTTGCTCGGTTCAAGGGTGCCGGTATCCATCAAGATTTTCCTGACCTCACTGGCCATTTTTGACGATATAGGGGCCATTCTGATTATTGCCTTTTTCTACACGGCAAAGATTTCCACAGCTGCTTTGATAGTAGTGGCTTTATGCCTGCCGGTAATGGCGTTGTTAAACCGCTTTAATGTGGAATCCAAAAGCCTCTATATTGCGGTGGGCACCATCATGTGGGTGGCCATGCTCAAGTCCGGTGTGCATGCCACTCTGGCGGGTGTCATCATGGCCATGTTTATCCCCCTCAAGACTAACAACCCTGACGTTTCGCCATTGAAAATCATGGAGCACGATTTACACGCGCTGGTGGCGTTTTTTGTGCTGCCGGTGTTCGCATTTGCCAATGCGGGTATCAGTCTGGCTGGGGTGGGGGCGGAGCAGGTGTTTCATCCTGTGCCGACCGGGATTGCTCTGGGCTTGTTTTTTGGCAAGCAGATAGGTGTCTTTGGCTGCTGCTGGTTGGCCGTTAAGGTAGGTATCACCCGCTTGCCACGGGGGATGTCATGGGGGTCTCTCTACGGTACAGCCGCGCTTTGTGGCATCGGTTTTACCATGAGTCTGTTTATCGGTTCTCTGGCCTTTGGGGCCTCGGATGCCAGCCTGCTATTCGATGAGCGATTGGGTATTATCATCGGTTCTCTGGCCTCGGGCGTGCTCGGCTATCTGATTCTCCGGCGCAGTCTGAAAACGTTTGAATAAACGCTTGTTACTCTCCAGCCAGTTGTTCGCAGCGGTAGAAGCCGTCCTGCTGATCCAGTTTGCTGAGTAGCTTTGGCAATAACTGCTGCATCCTTTCAAACTGGGTCCACGGTGGGTTGATGACGATCATTCCTGAGGCCGTCATACCGTGCTCGTTACTGTCTGCTTGAACGGCCAGTTCAAATAACTGGATACGCCGGATACCGCTGCCGACCAGTTTCTGCGTGAGCCGGTCGATACGTGCCCGGTCTACGACCGGATACCAGAGAGCAAAGACGCCGCTGGGAAACTTGCGGTGTGCTTTGATGAGGTAATCCACCACCTGCTGGTAATCACTTTTGACTTCGTAGGAAGGGTCAATCAACACCAGCCCACGTTTGGTGGTGGGTGGTAAGTGTGACAGCAGTCCCTGGAAGCCGTCTTCCTGCTGACAGCGCACGCGGCTGTCCCGATCCATAAGTTTTTCAAGGGCAGCAAAATCAGTTGGGTGGGCTTCGTAGAGCCAGGCACGGTCCCGTTCACGCAGGTAGCGGCGAGCGAACCAGGGTGATCCCGGATAGTGACTGAGACGGGTGCCATTTCCATTGCATGCTTCCCCGACCAGTGAGAGGTAGCGGCCAAGCTCGGGGAAATCCTCATTACCCAATCGACTAATCCCACCTTCGTATTCGGACGTTTTGTTGGCCTGTGGCGAAGACAGCTTGTAGAGGCCGGCGCCGGCATGGCTGTCGATGTACTCGAAGGGTTTGTCTTTCTGGGTTAAGTAGTCGAGCAGATCAACCAGCACAATGTGTTTCAGCACATCGGCAAAATTGCCTGCGTGAAAGCCGTGGCGATAGCTCAACATAGCGTTATTTCCTGGAGAGTATTAGTGGCATTGTCTGCCGCATAAGGTCAGATGTCGGGTTCCCTGTTCCTGATCTATTTCAGGCCGGGCCAGTGCAGCAGATCAGGGGGCGAAGCTGGCTGACAGCATCCCACGATGCGGGGCAATCATAAGCCGGTTGTGGCGAAGTGTCTTGTAAAAAGGGGGATTGATTAATGATCGTTGTCGTCCAGAAAATTGTGCACGATGCGGTTAAAGGTGTCCGGTTTTTCTGCATGCAGCCAGTGGCCGGCGTTGGCAATGATCTTGAGTTCGGCGTTCGGGAACAACCGCATCACCTCTGCTCGGTGTTTGTCTTGTATGTACGCGGAATCAGCGCCCTTGATAAACAGTGTCGGGCCGCTGAACGGATTGCCGGTAGGGGCGAGAGTGAGGGTGTCGTAGTAGTTAGCGAGAATTCCTTCAAGGTACAGTCGCAGGTCAAAATGGCCGTCCTCCGCACGCAGTAGATTTTTCAGTAGAAAGGCTCTCACGCCAGCTTCTTCCACATGCTCAGCTAACAGTTGATCCGCCTGCTGTCGGGTAGTAGGCCGGGCTTTTTCGAGTGCACTTAATCCGGTCAGTACGCCGCCGTGGCGGTCGGGCTTGTAATCCACCGGGGCGATGTCTGCCACGATCAATTTGGAAACCCGTTTGGGCTGGTTGAGGGCGATCTGCATGCCGACCTTGCCCCCCATTGAGTGGCCCAGCAGGTGTGCTTGGGGAATATTGAGGTCATCGAGCAGTTCGACAATATCATCGGCCATGCCGGGGTAATCCATGGTCATGCTGTGGGGGGACTCACCATGGTTGCGCATATCGACGGCAATTACTTGGTAGCGGTCCATCAGTGCCCTTGCCACCAAGCCCAGATTACTGAGAGAGCCGAACATGCCGTGCATCAGTATCACCGGCTGGCCTGAACCCTGGATCTGGTAGTTTAATTTCACTGCTTGAAACCCCTGTTATCGTGGTTGTGCATTATAGCCATCACTGGCTTGTTTGCCGATGTGAGGGTGCTGAATGTGGGGTGGGGCCGATCGCGCTGCGGCAACGCCGATCCAGTGGACGAAACTGTGTGCCCGTATGGCAATAGACTGAAGGCCTCTGCTTGCCGCGCATGAGATGGGGCAACTCATCTTAGTCGCTGTTCCCGCTGGCAGAAGTCCAGGGTCAGGTCCAGGGCGCGCCGGGTTTTGTCGATCATCTCATCAATCTGTTCCCGACTGATGATCAGCGGCGGACAGAAGGCCAGGCTGGAGCCGGCTACAGTGCGCAGGATCAGGCCATTGTCCTGGCAGAATTGCTGGGCCTTGGCACCGACGCTGCCGTCGGCGAAAGGCTTGCCGGTAGTTTTATCTGCCACCAGTTCCAGGGCGCCGATCAAACCACGACCGCGCACCTCGCCTACCAGCGGGTGATCGGCAAAAGTGGCCAGTTGTTGCTGCAGGTACTCGCCCTGCTGCGCCGCCCGCTCGAACAAGTTGTCGCGCTGGAATATTTCTATGACCTTGAGAGCCACTGCGCAGCCCAGCGGGTGGCCGCTGTAGGTGTAGCCGTGACCGAATACCCCACAGGCGGCGCTCTGTTCCACCATGGCCTCATACATATCGCCGCGAATGGCGGCAGCGGAGATGGGCACATAGGCGGAGGACAGCTGTTTCGCCAGGGTCATCATGTCAGGGCGGCCCATGCCCATGGTGGTGACGCCGAAGTCGTTGCCGGTGCGGCCGAAGCCGGTGATCACCTCGTCGGCCCATAGCAGGATGTCGTAGCGGTCCAGCACCTCGCGCAGTTTTTCGTAGTAGCCGGGTGGCGGCACGATCACACCGGAGGCGCCGGTGATCGGCTCGGCGATAAAGGCGGCAATACTGTCCGCCCCTTCCAGTTCAATCAGCTCAACCAGGTTGTCGATGATGCGCTCGACAAATTCCCCCTCGCTCTCGCCCTCCAGTTTGCTGCGGTAGTAGTGGGGGTGATCGGTGCGCAGGATGCCCAACGCCTCGATGGGCAGGTGAAAGTGTTGCTGGTTGACGGGTAATCCGGTCAGTGATGCGGCGGCCACGCTGACGCCGTGGTAGGAGCGTTCCCGGGCGATGATTTTGTACTTCTCGGGCTTGCCGATGGCATCGAAGTAGTAGCGCAGCAACTTGATTTGGGTGTCGTTGGCATCGGAACCTGAGGTGCCGAAAAACAGTGCGGCGTTGTCCATCGGTAACAGCGCGGACAATTTTTCCGCCAGGTCGATGCCGGGTTGGTGAGTCTTGCCGCCGAACATGTGGCTAAAAGTCAGCTTGCGCATCTGCGTGGTGGCGATTTCGATCACCTCCTCATGGCCATAGCCGAGCGCCGTGCACCATAGCCCGGCCATGCCCTCCAGGTAGCGGTTGCCCCGATTATCGTAGACGTAGACGCCTTCACCGCGCTCAATGTTGAGCTGTTCTATGGCTTTGAAGTTAGTGGTGGGGTAAATGACGTGGCTCATCGTTCTGCTCCATTCCATTCCCCTGGCGGGCGGCGGCTAGGATTCGATGCCGCTGAGGCAGAGGTATTTGATCTCCAGGTAGTCGTCCATGCCGTACTTGGAACCCTCGCGGCCCTGGCCGGAGTGCTTGACGCCGCCAAAGGGTGCCATTTCATTGGAGATGATACCCTCGTTGATGCCGATGATGCCGTATTCCAGTCCCTCGGCGACCCGCCAGATGCGGCTCAGGTCGCGAGAGTAGAAATAGGCCGCCAGGCCGAACTCGGTGTCGTTGGCCATTTGAATGGCCTGTTCTTCCGTATCGAATTTGAACAGCGGCGCCACCGGGCCGAAGATTTCCTCGGCGAACAGGCGCATGTTGCGATCCACGTCCAAGAGAATGGTGGGCTGCACGAAATTGCCGCCACGGGCATCCAGAGCGCCACCGGTGAGTGCCCGGGCACCCTTAGCCACGGCATCGTTGATCAGGTCGCAAACCTTGTCGGCAGCTTTGTCATCAATTAATGGCCCCAAGGTGACCCCCTCTTCGTTGCCAGCACCCATCTTGAGGGCCTGGACCGCGGTGGTGAGCTTCTCTGCAAAGGAGTCGTAGATACCGGACTGCACCAGGATGCGGTTGGCGCAGACACAGGTCTGGCCGGCATTGCGGTACTTGGAGGCCATCGCTCCCTGCACCGCTGCGTCCAGGTCGGCGTCGTCAAATACAATAAAAGGTGCGTTGCCACCCAGCTCCATGGAGGTGCGTTTGACGGTGTTGGCGCAGGCGGCCATCAGCTGTTTGCCTACCGCTGTGGAACCGGTAAAGGTCAACTTGCGCACCAGCGAATTCGAGGTCAGCTCGTCACCAATTGCGCCGGTGTCACCGGCGGCGATATTGATCAGGCCGGGTGGGACCCCGGCTCGCTCCGCCAATTCTACCAAGGCCAGCGCCGACAGCGGGGTAGCGCTGGCGGGTTTGCACACCACCGCGCAGCCGGCGGCAATGGCCGGTGCGACTTTGCGCGCCAGCATGGCGTTGGGGAAATTCCAGGGGGTAATACAGGCCACTACGCCCACCGGTTGCTTCAGCACCATCAGACGCTTGTCATTGGAGGGAGCCGGGATCAGATCGCCGTAAATGCGTTTCGCTTCTTCGGCAAACCACTCCAGGAAGTTGGCGCCGTAGACAATTTCACTGCGCGCCTCTGCCAGGGGTTTGCCCTGCTCGGCGGTGAGGATCTGAGCCAGGTCTTCCTGGTGTTCCAGCACCAGGTTGTACCAGTTGCGCAGTAGCGCTGCGCGTTCCTTGGCGGTGGTTCTGGCCCACTCCCGCTGGGCGCGGTGCGCCGCTTCGATCATGCGGCGGGTTTCGTTGGCGCCGCAACGGGCCACCTGTACCAGCGGCTCGCCGCTGGCCGGGTCGGAGACTGTGAAGGTCTGGCCGTTGTCGGCGTCGACCCATTGGCCGTCGATATAGGCCTGATGTCTCAGTAATGAGGGATCATTCAGTGTTATGGTCATGTTGTAAGCCTAGTAGATCAGCGGGGCCGTGGACAAGTGTCCTTGGGAGTACGTCGACGTATTGGTCGCTATCTGGAGGGTACTGTCAGTTCTGTTTTGATTTGAATCAAGCCCTTTCTCGAAGGGCTGATATAACAGGATTTTGGTTGATCTGTTTTCTATGCAATATCGTACTACAGGCCTATTAATAACAGTGAAAGATGGTCGATAGTTATTAGGAAAAAGCGTTTGAGTTGGTTCTTTATGGTGGCGTGTCTTGGGGATGTTCTTCAGCAGAGGGATTCTGGCCGAGGTTCATGATTTGACAGATTATGTTGTTACGCTGTGTCTCTGTCAGATTACGCCACGCCTTGGCAAGGGACGGGGTGTCATCAAAAAAAAATATGGTCTGAGGGTTCTCCCCGCCCAGCCACAGCCATTCCGCCGATACACACAGTGCATTGGCAATGGCGAAAATCGCAGAAGTGGAGCGCGACTGTCCGCTCTCCAGCTTGGAAATCATCTGCTGGGTCAGCCTGGTTTTCTGTGCCAAATCCGCTTGGGACTGGCCACGTTGATGTCGGGCTGCCTTAATACGATGGGCCAAATCATTCATGGAGGCGAATATTACAACGTATGTTGTAAGTGTGCAGACAACTATAGTTGTAGTGTGAGCTGTGTCTCGTTATTATTTTTACAGAAGATCTAGGGAGTGGAGTGATGACGCCAGTAGAGGCCTTGCAGTGTGTCGTTGAATCTTTAGGGGGGCAGACGGCTTTGGCCGATGCGCTTTCGAAAAGAACAGGGAGGAGTATCAGGCAACAGCATGTCTGGAATTGGCTCAACCGCGACGGAGGTATACCTCCTGCCTATGCGCCGTTGGTTGAGGCTTTGTGTAAAGAGCAGGGGATGAGTATTAACTGCACCCTGTTATGCCCAGGGTTTTACCCTTCGTTCTAACCGGTAAGGTCAAGTTGTGGCTATTTCATGCTGCAATTTGGATAGGCTGGAATCTGTAACCACACCCATGTGAAGTATCAGAAAACCGGTTATAGTTCCAATAAAAGGAACGCAGATGAAGCTGTATACATTTCCTCCTGCCCCAAATCCCAGACGGCTGTCTATTTTTCTGGAAGAAAAAGGAATTGATCTGGATACGCAAGTCGTTGACTTGATGGCCGGAGAACAGTTCTCGCAAGAATATCGGGCCATCAATCCATGTGGCACCGTACCCGCTTTATTTCTGGATAAGGGTGTTCTGCTTACCGAGGTGGTGGGTATTTACAGCTATTTGGAATCCACATTCCCGGAAACACCATTGTTGGGTGCGGATAATCTCTCCCGTGCAGAGATTCTCAGCTGGGACCACCGCTGTTTTGTAGAAGGTTTCCAGGCTGTAGCTGAAGTCTTGCGTAATGGTAATAAAGCATTTTCCGGCAGGGCATTGCCTGGGCCGGTTGCCTATGAACAGATTCCGGAGCTGGCAGTGCGTGGCCATCAGCGTATCCAGGCCTTTTACCAGGTTCTGGATAAACACCTGAGGGGGCGTCAATACATGGTTGGCGATAGCTTCACCGTTGCTGATATCGCCGCGTGGGTATTCGTGGAATTTAGTGGTTGGGTTAAGGAGCGAGTCCCGGAAGCTTGCACGGCACTGACCAGCTGGTGTGAGCGGACCAAGGCCAGGCCCAGTGTTCAGCTAAAAAGCTAATGGGGAGAGAATAATTTAAATGAGAGACTTCAGAGTGAAGTCAGATGGGGTTAAGGCTATTGGTCGGACTAAAAACATTCTCCGCGTAGAGTCTTCAACTTAATCAGTCATGTCAGTTGATTGATCTGCCGAATATGTCGCAGCTTTTCTCGCAAGTCAGCTCACCGCCCTCCTGGTGGAGATACCGAATACCAAAGCACCTGGATGCCAGGTATAACAGCTTGTTGCTCACCAAACGGCCTGCCAAGCTAAAGGGCTACTTTCCTCTATAACCGTTAGCCTGTCGCGGGTTTGGTCGTTCGGTTATCTATCAATTTCAACCTCCATAATGAATTCGACCATGCTGATTCCCAAAGCCTTTGAGAGATTCTCGATGGTGGTGTGGAGCTTCAATGCCGGTTCCGGTTTCCGTTCCGGTCCGATTAGTTACTCCGTAGATGGCAAGCAGTACATTCTGGTGCCAAGTGGTCTCGGTGGTCTGGCCCTAGGCTTTGCAACCAGTGCATTTCCAAGTCTCGTGGGACTTCCAGGTGGAGCTGCACTGATTGCCTTCACACTTGAAGACTAATGAATCGCGTACGTTCAGTCTCATGAAAAAGGCATAAAAGCTAACCTGTGGACGATGAACGTATAAAGGCATTTGTACCGTTATTGATTTTCTATTAACCCTCCCACGGTGGCGCCTACATTGATTGAAGGCGCCTTTTTTTTGGTTAGGTTTAGAGGTTGATGATGAGCCTCGGTGTTCATCGTACGTTAGCGTTGATGGGTCTAATCAGCAGCTTAGACAGGCTGGGTAGGGTTTTGTGTTGGGTTCTTACTGGGGGCGCTGATGGGAATGCCACGCCCAAATATTCATGCAATGTACAGGTATAAATAACAGGTTTTTCTAACATCGCAGAGGAGGGCGGTGAGAATGTTGGCGCTAGGCGTTGTACACTTACTTCATGAGCTATTTCTATAATATCAACAGCTCTTCGAACGTCTCAGTAGATACTCTTTAGTGGCAGGGTGCAGCGATGGTTAATAATCAGTCCATAGGAAATCTTGCGGGAAAAGTGGCCTTGGTCAGTGGCTCGGGTAGAGGGATTGGGCGTGAAGTTGCTTTAAAGCTGGCATCCGAGGGCGCCAGTATTGTGGTCAATGATTTAGATGCAGACCTGGCCAACCAGGTAGTTGAAGACATTCTGGCCACCAGTGCTGCGACTGGTGCCAATGCGGTTGCCTGCGTGGGCAGTGTTATCGAAGAGGGATTTGGGGAGCGTTTTGTCAAAACGGCGGTAGATCATTTTGACGGTTTGGACATCATCGTTAATAACGCCGGCTTCACTTGGGATAACGTCATCCAGAAAATGGACGATGAGCAATGGTATGCCATGATCGATGTGCATATGACGGCGCCTTACCGCATTCTTAAGGCAGCTCAGCCTTACATAAAGACGTATCACACCTTGGAAGTCGAAGGCGGGCAGGATGTGTATCGCAAGGTGATTAATATCTCGTCTATTGCCGGACTGGGTGGTAACGCGGGCCAACTTGCCTATTCAGCAGCCAAGGCAGGGGTGGTGGGCATGACCAAAACACTTTGCAAAGAGTGGGGGCGATACAACGTCAATGTCAACGCAGTGGCTTTTGGTTTCATTCAGACCAGACTCACCGCCGCTGTCAGTGATAACCCCACTATTAACGTGCAGGGCAAGGAAATTCGTGTTGGTGTCAGCGACCAAATCAGAGACATGATGACAACGCTGATTCCCTTGGGTCGACCAGGAACCCCCAAAGAGGCGGCAGATGCGGTGTATCTGTTTTGTACTCCAGAGTCCAACTATATTAGTGGGCAGACTGTAGTGGTGGGTGGTGGACTGGAGCTATGACTGCCCCAGATTAATAGCCTGGGGATTGCCCCCGGTGGTATTTGCAGTAATTTCTCGGCGACAACCCGGTCCACTGCTTGAAAGCTCGGGTAAATGACCGGGGTTCTTCAAAGCCGACTATTTCAGAAACCTCATCGACGGAAAGGTTCTCATTGACTAACTTATCAATGGCAATCTCGCGACGAATATTGTCCTTGATCTTCTGATAGCTGGTGCCTTCCTGCTGTAGGTGCCGGTATAGGGTGAGGGGGCTGATACTCATTTGTTCTGCCAGCTCTTCAGCCTTGGGAAAGTTCAAACGCTGGGAGCTCACTCGCAAGAACGTCCTCTCAATTTGTGCCTCCAGACTATTGTCCTCCCCGGGAATGGTCATGATGTCAGAGGGGCTGTTGGCTAAGAAAGCTTCCAACTCTCGATTGGTTCGCACCAGCGGTTTATCCAGGTACTGGCTGTCAAAAAATAGACTATTAGCCTGCTGGCTGAATAATAAGTTCCCTGGAAACATGATGCGCAGCTCTTTGCGGTGTTCTGGCGCAGGATGCACAAAGTGCGTTTCCCTCAGGCGAATGGCCTCGCCGATATACCAGCTTGGGAAGCGGTGCCAGGTCACCATCAGGAACTCTGTCATAAAGTGACCGACATCTAACTCGGGTTTTTGAAGGGTAAAACTTAAGCATGCACTATTGTCCAGATAGACCAGCTCCATCCGCACCGCATCGGTAATAAGGTTGTAGAACCCAACTACTTTTTCAAGCAGTTCTCCCAGGGTTTTACTGTGCTTTACCAGATCACAGACAGTGGCAAAGACACCGTATTTACAGGGTTGCGAGGTAAAGCCCATGAATTCATCGTTAAGCTCCTGCTGAACCAGCCGGAACAGTCGCGCTACTTGGTCAGTGTGCACGCGGTCGTTAGAGTCCTCCACAATAGCCGGGTTGATACCCGCCCTGGCCAACAGCACGTGGTGGTCTTGCTGCCGTTGCCGAATGCCGTGCAGGCATGTGGCAACATGGTGATGTGAAATGGTGGCGATGGGTGCAGCCTGCTATGAATTGTGAGTTTGATGTAGATAGTAGCAGATATTTGCCGCTATAAAGGAAATTGTTGAAGTAATCGGTGAGTTGTTGGGAATATTTTTGCCCTTGTTTCGGTTTGGCTGCTCCGTCATAGTGCATTCCACTTTCAAAACAGCTCCATAAAGAGAGTATTTTGATGACAGCCCGGAGCCGCGATTGGTGTCCGGTAGGAAAATCAGCTATACCCAACTATATCGATAAAACAGCCAACCTAACTGGCTGTACTGGGATGAGTTTACTTGAGGCAGCTTTCCATGACCGATATCTCGAAACCTTCTTACAGTGACTGGGCCAACCTGGTCATAAAAGAAACTAAAGGCAAAACCCCTGAAGATTTGGTCTGGCAGACCCCGGAAGGCATCCCGGTCAAACCAATTTATACGGCTGAAGATGTTGCCGGTCTGGATTATCAAGATAACCTGCCTGGCTTCGCCCCGTTCAAACGCGGTCCCAAGGCGACCATGTATGCCGGACGTCCCTGGACTGTCCGGCAGTATGCTGGATTCTCCACAGCAGAAGAATCCAACGCGTTTTACCGTCGCAACCTGGCTGCTGGACAGCAAGGTTTGTCTGTTGCTTTTGATCTGGCCACCCATCGCGGTTATGACTCTGACCACGAGCGGGTAGAGGGCGATGTGGGCAAGGCTGGTGTGGCGATCGATTCCGTAGAGGATATGAAAATCCTTTTTGATGGCATCCCGCTGGATAAAGTTTCTGTATCCATGACCATGAACGGTGCGGTATTGCCGGTGATGGCGAACTATATTGTCGCCGCTGAAGAACAGGGCGTGACCCCGGACAAACTGGCGGGCACCCTCCAGAACGATATTCTGAAAGAATTCATGGTGCGTAATACCTACATTTACCCACCAGAGCCATCTATGCGCATCGTAGCGGATATCATCGGCTACACTGCTTCGCATATGCCTAAGTTCAACTCCATTTCCATCTCCGGCTATCACATGCAGGAGGCCGGTGCCACTAATGTGCAGGAGCTGGCCTACACCATTGCTGATGGTATCGAGTATGTGCGCACCGCCATTGCCAGCGGCCTGGATGTAGACAAGTTTGCGCCACGGCTGTCGTTCTTCTTTGCTATTGGTATGAACTTCTTTATGGAGATCGCCAAATTGCGCGCAGCCCGTATTCTCTGGGCGACCCTGATGGAGGAAAAATTCGCTCCCAAGGATGAGCGCTCACTGATGTTGCGCACCCATTGCCAGACATCCGGCGTTAGCCTGACCAGCAAAGACCCCTACAACAACGTGATGCGTACCACCATTGAAGCCATGTCGGCAGTGCTGGGCGGTACCCAGTCCCTGCACACGAATGCCCTTGATGAAGCCCTTGCATTGCCCACTGATTTCTCTGCCCGTATCGCCCGCAACACCCAGCTGGTGATCCAGGAAGAAACGGGAATTACCAAAGTGGTGGATCCGCTAGCCGGTTCCTACTACGTCGAGAGCCTTACCGACCAACTGGTGAAAGAAGCCCGTGTGCTGATTGATGAGGCTGAAGAGATGGGCGGCATGACCAAGGCTGTTGAGACTGGTATGCCGAAGCTGCGTATCGAACAGGCGGCTGCATTACGCCAGGCCCGTATCGACCGTGGTGAAGAAGTTATTGTCGGCGTTAACAAATACCAGCTGGAGAAAGAGCCGCCGGTGGATATCCTGGATATCGACAACAGCGCGGTACGTGTATCCCAGGTGGCTCGTCTGCACAAAATACGCACCAACCGCGACAACGATATCTGTCAGAAAGCCTTGGATGCACTGACCGCTGCGGCGGAATCTGGCCAGGGTAATCTACTGGAATTGGCGGTGGATGCTGCCCGCGCTCGCGCTACCGTAGGTGAAATCTCCGATGCTTTGGAGACAATCTGGGGCCGTCACCAGGCGGAGACCCGGACGATCAGTGGCGTCTACGGTTCGGCTTATGAAGGTGATGAAGATTTTGCCGCCATTCAAGCCAGCGTTGCCGAGTTTGCGGCCCAGGCAGGCCGTCGTCCGCGCATGCTGGTGGCCAAAATGGGTCAGGATGGACACGACCGCGGCGCTAAGGTAATTGCTACCGCATTTGCTGACATCGGTTTTGATGTGGACATCAGTCCCATGTTCCAGACTCCTGAAGAAGCTGCCCGCATGGCGGTGGAGAATGATGTACATGTGGTGGGGGTTTCCTCCCAGGCAGCGGGACACAAGACCCTGGTGCCGCAACTGATTGCTGCACTGAAAAAGGAAGGGGCAGATGATATCAAGGTGGTGTGTGGCGGGGTGATTCCTCCACAGGACTACCAGGCACTGTACGACGCTGGTGTAGCGGCGGTGTATGGCCCCGGCACCAATATTCCCAAAGCAGCTGCCGAAGTGCTGGCGCTGCTAAGCCAGCAGTAACCTTCTTCGTTGGGTGGGTCTGCGGTAGCGCCCACCCAGCATGAAAAGATTAATGATAACAAACTTATTACGTTTTGCTGGCACCATGGCGCCGGCTGTCACAGACAGGAGAACACCATGCACGAAATTATCGCGCAACTGGAAGAAAAGCGTGAAAAAGCCCGCCTTGGTGGCGGACAAAAACGTATCGATGCCCAGCATGCCAAAGGCAAATTGTCTGCCCGTGAGCGCATTGACTTGTTGCTCGATCCCGGTTCTTTTGAGGAATGGGATATGTTCGTCGAGCACCGTTGCACCGATTTCGGCATGGAGCAGGAACACATCCCCGGTGATGGTGTGGTGATTGGTTACGGTACCGTCAACGGTCGTCTGGTGTTCGTGTTCAGCCAGGATTTCACCGTGTTCGGTGGCTCATTGTCTGAAACCCATGCAGAAAAAATCTGTAAGTTGATGGACCAGGCCATGAAAGTGGGCGCACCCGTCATTGGCCTCAATGACTCCGGCGGTGCTCGTATTCAGGAGGGCGTGGCCTCTCTGGGTGGTTACGCCGATGTGTTCCAGCGCAATGTGATGGCGTCCGGTGTGATACCGCAGATTTCCATGATCATGGGTCCCTGTGCCGGTGGTGCGGTCTACTCTCCGGCGATCACCGACTTTATCTTTATGGTGAAGGACAGTTCCTACATGTTTGTCACCGGCCCTGAAGTGGTAAAAACGGTTACCCATGAAACCGTGACTGCCGAGCAACTGGGTGGTGCGGTAACTCACTCCAGCAAGTCCGGGGTGGCGGATCTGGCTTTTGAAAATGATGTGGAAGCGTTGGTCAAACTGCGTCGCTTCATCAGTTTCCTTCCTGCCAACAACCAGGAAAAACCTCCGGTATGGCCCACCGAGGACCCCGCCGATCGCGATGAAATGTCGCTGGATACCTTGATCCCTGATGATCCGAACAAGCCCTACGATATGAAGGAGCTGATCATCAAGGTGGCGGACGAGGGCGACTTCTTTGAGTTGCAACCGGATTATGCCGGTAACCTGGTGATCGGTTTTATCCGTATCGAAGGTTCCACTGTCGGTGTGGTGGCCAACCAGCCGATGGTGATGGCCGGCTGTCTCGATATTGATGCCTCGAAAAAAGGTGCGCGCTTCATCCGTTTCTGCGATGCCTTCAATATCCCGGTGCTGACCTTTGTGGACGTGCCTGGCTTTATGCCTGGTACCAGTCAGGAATACGGCGGCATCATTAAGCACGGTGCCAAACTGCTGTACGCCTATGCCGAATGTACGGTGCCGAAAGTGACCGTGATTACTCGCAAAGCCTACGGCGGTGCCTACGATGTGATGTCCTCCAAGCACCTGCGGGGCGACGTCAACTTTGCCTGGCCGACTGCCGAGATCGCCGTAATGGGTCCGAAGGGCGCGGTGGAAATTATCTTCCGTAAGGACATCGGTGACGCCGAAAAAATTACCGCTCGCGAGCAGGAATACCGCGAGAAGTTTGCTAACCCCTTTATTGCGGGCAAACGCGGTTTTATCGACGACGTGATCATGCCGCACCACACCCGCAAACGGGTGGCTCGGTCCCTGTCAATGTTGCGTGAGAAGCACATCGAAAACCCCTGGCGCAAGCACGGCAATATTCCGCTGTAAGCAAAAGCCGTTGAATTGATTGCACCCACTGGACAACAGAATTTCACGAAGAAGATCAGACTATGTTTAAAAAGATTCTTGTAGCAAACCGGGGCGAGATCGCCTGCCGTGTATTCCGTACCGCCAAGGCCATGGGTATTGGTACGGTGGCCGTCTATTCCGATGCCGATCGCGATGCTCTGCACGTGACTATGGCCGATGAAGCCGTTCATATAGGCCCGTCTGCGTCAGCAGAGAGCTATCTGGTGATTGATAAGATCATCGCAGCCTGCAAACAGACTGGTGCCGATGCTGTGCACCCGGGCTACGGTTTTCTGTCCGAAAACAAGGCGTTCTGCCAGGCACTGGATGCAGAGGGCATTGCTTTTATCGGGCCCGGTGTTAAAGCCATCGAATCCATGGGTGACAAAATCACCTCCAAGTTGATTGCTGAAAAGGCCGGCGTTAACACTATTCCCGGTTATACCGACGTGGTACGTGACGCCGAACAGGCGGTGGAGATTTCCAATGGCATCGGTTATCCGGTGATGCTGAAAGCCTCCGCAGGTGGTGGCGGTAAAGGCATGCGGGTGGCCTGGAACGAGGAGGAGTGCCGCGATGGTTTTGAGCGCGCCACCAATGAGGCCCGTTCCAGTTTTGGTGACGACCGTGTGTTCATCGAGAAATTTATTCAGGAACCCCGGCACATTGAAATTCAGGTGATGGCCGACAGCCACGGCAATACTATCTACCTGGGCGAGCGTGAGTGTTCTATCCAGCGTCGCCATCAGAAAGTGATTGAGGAGGCGCCTTCACCATTTCTGACGCCGGAAGTGCGCAAGGCCATGGGCGAGCAGGCTGTGGCACTGGCGCAAGCGGTGGATTACAAGTCCGCGGGTACAGTGGAATTCATCGCCGATGCGAACATGAATTTCTACTTCCTGGAAATGAATACCCGACTGCAGGTGGAGCACCCGGTGACTGAGCTGGTTACCGGTCAGGATCTGGTGGAACTGATGATTCGTGTCGCCGCCGGTGAAAAACTGCCCTTGACCCAGGACGACGTCAAGCTGACGGGTTGGGCGATGGAAACCCGCGTCTACGCGGAAGACCCGTTCCGCAATTTCATGCCCTCCATTGGCCGTCTGGTGCGCTACAGCCCGCCGACAGGCGAAGGGGTTCGTGTCGACACCGGCGTCTATGAAGGTGGCGAAGTCTCCATGTTCTATGACCCGATGATTGCCAAGCTGATCACCTATGGTAAGGATCGCGAAGAGGCTACCTCACGTATGGTTGATGCCTTGGATGCCTATTACATCCGCGGTGTGAGCCACAATATCAGTTTCCTTAATGCGTTGATGATGCATCCCCGCTTTGCCGCTGGCCAACTGACCACCAATTTTATCGCCGAGGAGTACCCGGACGGCTTCAGCCCCGATCTGGTGCCTCAGGATGATCCTGCACTGTGTGTGGTCGCTGCTGCGGTGATCAACAAGAAATTCCGCGATCGTTGTGCGTTGATTTCAGGCCAGCTGCCCAGTTATGAATACAGCCCCTCCAATGATTGGATCGTGATGACCAATAATGGCGAGTCCAATTACAGCGTGTCGGTGAATACATCGGTAGAGCCTGTGGTGGCAGTGCTGGAGGGCAAGGAATATACCGTTGCAACAGACTGGAAACTGGGTGAACCGCTGTTCAAGGCCGCCATTAACGGCAAGCAGGTTTGTATACAGGTAGACCGTGATGGCTGGATGATCAAAATGTTCCACCGCGGTGCCGAGAAAGAGGTCGTTGTCGCTACGCCTCAGACGGCAGAACTGAGTCGGCATATGCTCATTAAAGAGCCGCCGGATCTGTCCAGATTCCTGTTATCGCCTATGCCAGGTCTGCTGGTGAAGTTGAAAGTGAAAGAAGGCGACACCGTGAAGGCCGGCGAAGAGCTGGCTGTGATCGAAGCGATGAAGATGGAAAACAGCTTGCGGGCCTTGGCTGACGGTGTGGTCAAGGTGGTGTCCGCTGAGGTGGGTGATAGCCTCAGGGTTGACCAGCCTATCGTTGAATTTGAGTAATAGTTTTACCGGAATGATGCGCAGGTTGGCAGCGGTCTTTTGCCGGTTACAATGGCTCCTGAATTGAGCGTTAAAACCGGAGAATGACCTTTGGATATGACCCCGGAAGAACTTGCCGAACGTATCCGGCGCGGTGATCGTCGTGCCTTGGCGAAGGGGATTACCTTGGTGGAATCCACCAGGGCGGATCACCGGGAATTGACGGCGCGACTGCTTGAGTTGCTCATGCCCTATACCGGGAATTCTATCCGGGTAGGTATCTCCGGCGTGCCGGGGGTGGGTAAATCCACTTTTATTGAATCGTTCGGTAACCATGTCATTAATCAGGGGCACAGGGTTGCTGTGCTGGCCGTGGACCCCACTTCAGCCTTGAGTGGTGGTTCTATTCTCGGCGACAAGACTCGTATGGAAACCCTGTCCCGCAATCCGGGTGCCTTTATTCGCCCCTCTCCGGCAGGACAGACTCTGGGTGGCGTTACCCGGCGCACCCGAGAGACGCTGCTGCTCTGTGAGTCCGCTGGCTTTGATGTGATTATTGTCGAGACGGTGGGAGTCGGGCAGTCCGAAACCGCTGTGGCCCAGATGACAGACATGTTCCTGCTACTGTTGCTGCCCGGTGGTGGTGATGAATTACAGGGCATCAAGCGTGGCATTATGGAATTGGCCGACCTGATTCTGGTGAACAAGGCCGATGGCGACCAACAAGCTGCAGCCAACCGTACTGTGGCGGATTATCAAATGGCGGTGCATTTCCTGCATCCGCGCAGCCGCCACTGGCAGGTGCGGGTACAACCGCTGTCAGCTTTAAAGCGCCAGGGCGTTAATGAGGTGTGGCAGACGGTGGAAGAGTATCGTCAGGCACTGACCGAAGCAGGTGAAATCAATGCTCGCCGTGCTGCCCAGGCTCGCGCCTGGATGTGGAGCGAAACCGCCGATACGCTATTGATGGAATTGAAAGAAAGTGACTCGGTACAGGCTCTGGTTTCTTCTCTGGAGCAAGCCGTGACGGAGGGAAAGATTCCTCCCACCGTGGCGGCCAAAAAATTGATCGATGCTTTTCGCCACTGATGGGCAGAAAGGCCTCTTTCCAGAAAAAAGCTGAATTTAATAGGTAAGCACATGATAGGAAAACTCAACCACGTTGCCATTGTTGTCCCCGATCTGGATAAAGCAGTCGCCACTTACCGGGACGCTCTGGGTGCCAGTGTTTCAGCACCCACAGATTTGCCTGAGCACGGTGTGCGGGTAGTCTTTGTGGAGCTGCCCAACACTAAAATAGAGCTGCTGCTGCCTATCGGTGAAAACTCACCGGTGGCCAAGTTTCTGGAAAAGAATGCCGACGGCGGCATGCATCACATCTGTTATGAGGTCGAGGATATTCTTCTTGCCCGCGATCAATTGCTGGCGTCGGGAGCCAGGGTGCTGGGTAACGGCGAACCGAAGATCGGCGCCCACGGCAAACCGGTACTGTTTCTGCATCCCAAGGATTTTTGTGGCACGTTGGTTGAAATCGAACAGATTTGATCGATATTGCTTTGAAGCCAAAAACCCCGCTAAGCGGGGTTTTTTTATGTCTGAAAATATCCTCCTGACCCCAGCATGATCTCTCAGAAAGTTGACTCTAATCGCAACATTATCATCAGCGTATTTGACTTATAACGCCACAGAGTATGAATTCAGAGTGTCTGCGCTTCCCGGTTAAAGAATTAGTAACGTGGATTTATAACACCTTACCCGAACTAAGAATATTGCCGGGATCAAGTAGCCCTTTTAGTTGCCGCATCAGCTGTATTTCCACCTCGTTACGACAAAGATGCAGGTAGGTTTTTTTTCCAGACCTATGCCGTGCTCACCGGAAATGGAGCCCTGTCGCCTTTCTAACGGCCGGTAAACGGCCAATTCCAAAGCATGGCGACGCTCCTCTGAGTCGCTGCCCAGTTCAACCGCCACATGCAGGTTGCCGTCTCCCAGGTGTCCCAGTGTGGCAACAAACAGGCTGGGGTCGACGGCATTGATATTCTTCTCCATGTCGGCGAGGTAGCCTTCCATTTCACTGATGGGCAAGCTGATGTCGAACAGGATCATCGGATGGTAGGGCTGCAAGGCGGGGATGTTATCCCGGATGGCCCAGATGGCCTGCTGTTGCTGACCGGATTCAGCCAGTACCGCATCACAAATTAAGCCCTGTGCCAGCGCATCGTCCAGCGCGCCTAGCAAGCGCTCCCGGTCATCCTCCGGGTCTACGCCGCTGCTTTCCAGCAACACGTAAAAGGGGTATATATCGGGCAGGGGAGGCGAACTGCGAAGTTCACCGTCGCAGGCAATACGGTAATAGCTCTGCCACAGGGTTTCAAAAGCGCTCAGCTTGCCACCGAGGACGGATTCCATCTGGTTCAGCAGCCTGGGCATATGCTGAAACTGCTCCGTGGCGACCAGTGCCGTAGTGGACACGGGCAAGCGGGGGCGCAGCCGCAACACCGCTCGGGTAATAATGCCGAGGGTGCCCTCGCTGCCGATGAACAGTTGCTTCAGATCGTATCCGGCATTGTTTTTCAGCATCTGGTTCATGCTGCTGAGGATACGGCCGTCGGCCAGCACCACCTCCAGACCCAATACCTGTTCCCGGGCCATGCCGTAGCGAATCACCTGGTTGCCTCCGGCATTGGTGGCGATATTGCCGCCAATGGTGGCACTGCCGCGAGCGCCGAGATCCAGGGCAAAAAACAGCCCCTCAGCTTCTGCCCGCTGCTGAATCACTTCGAGGGGGGCTCCAGCCTGGACAGTCATGGTGCGGTTGGTCACATCGACGGATTCAATGGCGGTCATCCGCTCCAGGGAAATGACCAGTTCATCAGGCGTTGTCTCACAGCCGCGCGTCATATTGGTACAGCCGCCCTGGGTGACCATTTTCTGACCCGCAGCGGCGCAACGTTTCATGACTTCACTGAGTTCAAGGGTGTTGGCCGGGCGCAGAATAGCCGGAGAGTGGCAGCCTGTGTGGCCCCAGCCGTCTGTTGGGCGGAGATTGATACCTTCTTCGACAATTCCGGCGGGACCGAGCAGTTGGCGCAGTTTATCCAGTAACGCTGTCATCACGACTTGCCGCTTTTGTTCAGGATGGCTTCCATGGCAGCAACCGCATCATCGGAATCCAACAGGGTGGTGAAGATGTTTGCCTCGCGGATAATCCGGTCTTGGATCGACTCGGGTACGGTGCGCAGCAGTGTCCGGGTCTGGCGTAGTGCTTCCACTGGTTTGTCAGCCAGTTTTTGGGCGATGTCCCGGGCGTGATCCAGCAACTGGTCACTGTCGAAAACAGCATTGACCAGTCCGGCTCTAACGGCCGTATTGGCATCGAAAGGCTCGCCGAGCAACAGCAGCTCGGCTGCCAAATGATAACCGGCGGTTTGTGGCAGTAGCAGCGTGGCGGCAAATTCAGGGACCAGCCCGAGGTTGATGAACGGCAGCATAAAGGTGGCGCGTTCGCTGCAGTAGACCAGATCGCAGTGCAGCAACAGGGTGGTGCCGATGCCCACCGCATAGCCATCCACCGCGGCAATTATGGGCTTGTTAAATTCAGTGATCGCGAGCAGGAAACTGCCTGCCGGCGATGTCAGAAAATCACCGGGTTGTCCCAGAAAATCTTTCAGATCATTGCCAGCACTAAAGTCGTCGCCACCATGGATCAGCACGACATGAATGGCGTCATCTGCCGCCGCAGCACGGAAGGCTTCGGCCAGCTCGGTATACAGGGCTTTGGTCAAGGCGTTCTTTTTTTCGGGGCGGTTCAGTTGAAGAGTCAGCACCCCGTTGTCTTGGGAGGTAAGCAGCTGGGTTGTCTGGCTTGGCTGGATTGTCATAGCGGGTGTGGACACAGTCAGTTATATGTCCTAACGGTAGCCAGCCCAGCATCGGCTGGCAACCGTTCTTTTTCAGCGATTAGTTGATGCCATAACTCGCTTCAAAAGCATCGATAAAAGTATTCAGCTGATCAGCAGGGAGATCATTGATGCCCGCTGCGGCTTCGCGGCCACCACCGGTGGGGAAGCTGCGGCACAGCTCTGCAGCACCCCTTCGGTTATTGAGTGGCGCACGTACGCTGACCAAATAGTTACCATTAGTCTTTTCTGTCAGTACTGCATGGGCGCGATCCGGATACTGATTGGTGAGATCGTTACTGAAGACACCACTGACTCTTCGTGCCCAGGCTAGGTCGGGAAGAATATACACCGCTGTCCGGTCGGACTCTTTTTCAGGGGGTAAATTGGCCGCCGCCGCCATATCTGTGTGATAGCCGGTTTCCAGCTTTTCAAAGTGCTCACGGCCATCGCTAATAAAGTTAAGTGGATTGGCGTAGGCGCTGACCAGTCGGTATAGCTGATCCGGGTGGAAGTGAAGATCTTCCAGCGTCGGACCATAACCATTGTAGTTAATGTAGATGCCGAGATTTTTCAGTTGCTCCAGCTGTGCTTCATCCAGCTCCAGGGTACTGGCCAGAGCCAGGGCACTTTTATCCAGGTTGTCACCGAATGCCCCGACTACGGCCCACGGAGCAAATGCTCCTTTCAGATGGCTGTTTACCAGCAGGCTGGTACAGATTTCCGGCGCTTCGTTGATGAGTGATGTAAACCCAATAGCCTCGGGGATTTCTCCGGGAAAGTGGTGATCAACATAGAATATTTCAGCACCACAGGCCAACAGCCTGACAAGGTCCTCGCGGTTCTTGTCCAGAGAAACATCTAGTACCGTGATCCGATCACCCCTGCGCGCTTCGACCTTTTTGAGCAGGTCAATATCACGTTTGACACCGGTTATCAGGACACTTTCTCGGGGCTCAGCCAAGCGCAGTTGGGTTAATGCGCAGATGCCGTCGGCGTCGCCATTGAATACATCGAAATCCGTCATAGATGAATCACTGTTGTAGGGGGCGGTAGCCCGCCCCGGTGATGATAATTGAAACGATATCAGCCGTTTTCCGACCGGTAGTAATCCATCAGAATTTGCGCAACTTCCGGGCGTGAGAATTCGGGTGGTGGGGCAATACCGTCACCCAGCATCTGCCGTACTTTGGTGCCGGATAGCAGGATAAAGTCATCTTTCGAATGGTCTTCCGCTTCATTCATCATCACTACCCGTTCCAGTTTCTTGGAGAAGGCAGTGTGATCAGCGCGGAAAATTTCAATGTCCAGGGCGCCAGAGGGCACTTTCTCATCGAAAATAGTCTGGGCGTCAAAAGCACCGTAGTAGTCGCCGACACCGGCGTGGTCGCGGCCGACGATCAGGTGCGTGGCGCCCATATTCTGGCGGAATACAGCGTGCAATACCGCTTCACGGGGTCCGGCGTAGAGCATGTCAAAGCCGTAGCCGGTGACCATTACGGTGTTTTTTGGGAAGTAGTGCTCCACCATGGTGCGAATACAGGCATCGCGCACTGGAGCGGGGATGTCGCCCTGTTTCAATTTGCCGAGCAGCATGTGGACCACGACGCCATCTGCTTCAAGGCGTTCCATGGCCATGCGGCACAGCTCTTCGTGGGCGCGGTGCATGGGGTTGCGGGTCTGGAAGGCAACCACTTTTTCCCAGCCGCGCTCGCTGATTTCATTACGAATTTCCACGGCAGTGCGGAAGGTGTCGGGGAAGTCACTCTGGAAATAACTGAAGCTCAGCACCTGGATATTACCGGAGATGAGGTTGTTGCCGAGGCTGGTAAAGGTGGATACCCCAGGGTGCTCCGGGTCCAGCGTGCCGAAGATCTGCCCAGCCATGGTTTGGATCTGTTCATCGCTCACGGTTTCGATCTGCGCTACATCCATAATCGCCATCACCGGATTGCCTTCGGTATTGGGGTCGCGCAGAGCAATGCGGTTGGCGCCTTTGATTGCGCTGATATCATCCGCAAGGTTGATAATAGGCACCGGCCAGAAGAGTCCCGCTGTAGTATGCAGTTTTTCAGAGACGCTTAGGGCATCAGCCAGGTTCATGTAACCTGGCAGAGGGTTGAAATAGCCCGCACCCAGCATCACCGCATTGGCGGCAGCGGCAGAATTGAGTAGCAGCGAAGGGAGGCTTTCAGCTTCTTTGAGCAGTTGGTGATGTTTCTCTGTCTCGTAAACAAAAAGCGGATTCAATGTGTCTGAGCCGTGGGGCTTGATCACGGTGATATCTCCTGTGATTAACGGGGCTTTACTGTGAGCGGGATAGCGGTGGAGTCCTGTTAGATTCCAGCTAGGAAACCATGGCTTTTCAGGTAGTCGATGATGGTGTCGACTTCCTCTTCTAGGGTCATCTGGTCTGTCCGCAGATGGATTTCGGGATTTTCCGGGGCTTCATAGGGGTCGTCAATACCTGTGAAGTTTTTAATCTCCCCGGCGCGGGCTTTTTTGTAAAGACCTTTCGGGTCGCGTTTCTCCGCTTCTTCAAGCGGGCAGTCCACATAGACCTCAATGAAATCAAAACCGGATTCCTGGTGGAGCTGGCGAACGGTATCGCGATCTTCCCGGTAGGGGCTGATGAAACTGGACAGGGATATGGTGCCGGAATCCACGAACAGTTTGGCGATTTCTCCGATGCGGCGGATGTTTTCAGTGCGGTCTGCAGCACTGAATCCCAGGTTTTTATTGATGCCGAGGCGAATATTGTCGCCATCGAGTCGGTAGGCGAGTTTGCCATGTTCATACAGGGCGCTTTCCAGTGCCACAGAAACGGTGCTTTTGCCGCTGCCGGAAAGCCCGGTGAACCACAGGGTCGCCCCTTTCTGGCCCATCAGTCTGTTGCGATCTTCACGGGTAACTTCGCCGTGGTGCCAGTGGACATTAGTGGCAATTTGTTGGGTCATATCACAGTCCTTTTTAAGATTCGCTATGAGTTGTTTCGGTGGGGTGTGCAGCCGTACAGAAATTGTTGCAGGCATTTTGTTGAGATGTCTTCAAGTTGAAGCTTGTGATCTCTCAAGAGCATGACGCCCCAGTAATTGCAGAGACCGATTAGTGATCGTGCACTGAAATGGCAATCGAGATCAGGGTGTAAGTCACCGTTTATGACGGCCTCATGAAAAAGATTTTCCAGCAGTTGCCGGTAGCGGGAGCCCAGTGCCTTGAGCTGATTGCGTCGCTGTTCTGGCAAGTAGAGGCGTTGTTCGTTATGAACTTTCATCGCCTCGTTATGCTCACGGTAACTCCCCAGATGAGCGCGAATGGTATTGGCCAGCTTCACCTCAAGGGACAGTGTTTGACCAATAATGTTTTCCATCTGTGCCACATAGCCGCGCAGAGCCATCAGACAGACTTCCTCTAATGCAGCCTCCTTGGAATCAATGTAGTAATAGAGGCTGCCTTGCTGAATGCCCAGCTGGGAGGCGATATCCTGTGTGCTCGCGCCGTGAAAGCCTTTATCCGCAAAGACAGTCGCAGCAGCTTCAATCGCTCGCTGGCGTTGTTGCTGGTAACGTGCGGAGGTTTTTTGGAGTGAGGCCATGTTTGGTAAAATTCTATAGGCTTATAGAATCTATAAGTCTATAGAAAAAATAAGCGATGTAAAGATTCGACGCCTGCAGGTAGTGGAAAAAGTAGTAGAAAAAATTTATTGCTTGATCGGGATCACATCAACGGCCTGTTTACTGGTGTGTTCGCCGTGTGTACGCATCACGCCTTTGATGGGTGCCACATCTGAATAGTCACGCCCTCTGGCAATGACCACGTGGTCTGTTCCCGTCAGCATGTCATTGGTGGGATCAAACTCAATCCAGCCCATATTGCTTCCACACCAGGCTCTCACCCAGGCATGCATGGCATCAGCACCTTCCAGGCGTGTTTTGCCGGGCGGCGGAATAGTCCGTAGAAAGCCACTGACATAGCCGGCGGGGATACCGATACCCCGTAGGCATGCAATCATGATGTGGGAAAAGTCCTGGCAGACACCATGACGGCACTTAAAGGCCTCCAGCATCGGTGTTTCTACAGTAGTCGCTTCCGGGTCGTAGCGCATGTCGCGGTAAAGTGCGCTACCAATAGCTTTGATAGCATCCAGTACGCTCGTGTCATCCTTAATAATATTGCGTGCATACTCAGTGGTTGATTTATCAATGGGCACACGCAGAGATGGCCCCACGAAATGGTGGGGCGCCCAGGAACCTACACCCTGGTAACCAGCAATTTCAGAGGCAAGGTTTGAGAGTCTAGGGGACATATCCAGGAAGGAGATAATGTCCATGCGCTCGATCCGTGCTTGTACGGAGAACGTGATCTCCCGGTGCAGGTTCAGGAAGGCCAGCTCAACATTTTTGTTGCCAAAAAAATCGACGCGATTGATCCATTCATCCGGCTTCGGTCGAATTGTCAGGGTGCCCGCCACCAGTCGTTGCTCACCGGGGAGGTCAGCAGGTACCAGGCGAACAATGTGAC
This sequence comes from uncultured Porticoccus sp., assembly GCA_947259505.1. Lineage (GTDB taxonomy): Bacteria > Pseudomonadota > Gammaproteobacteria > Pseudomonadales > Porticoccaceae > Porticoccus. The sequence continues at coordinate 48,584 of CAMYLT010000008.1, forward strand.
GGCTTACATCGGCGTCATTGTCATATTTGTAAGTGATTTTCAGTTTGATGTCGTAGAGCATTCCGGTTGCCTTAACGAAGATAGGCGGCGCTGAGGTGATCGGAGAGACTGGCAAGCTCACCGCTCAAACTGTTCAGTGCTGTAATGTCCAGAGACGAGGGGGTGTGCAGCTCGAGACTGGTATGGGCTTGTAATATTGTCCGCTGGAGGGGCGTCAGCTGGCGATTCTGATCCGCTCCAGGCAGAAAGTTGATATGCCCGGAGATATCATTCAATTGATAAAAAATGGCCCGTGGATTGAGCGGGTCCAGCGCCAGTAGGTCTACCACGGTATCGCGATTAGTGGCTACTGCGTAGCGACGTCGGTGAGTCATGGAGCTATCTGCCACTTCAATTGCCATATCCAGGGAGCCATCGGGAGCCGTTGCATCAGTAAAGGCAGACAGGAGGTTCGTCAGCGACATCGCTCGCTCCAGTGAACGGCCAATGCTGAGGAAGCGCCAGCTGGTGAAGCGATACATATTTTCGTGGACCAAACCGGAAAAGCCGGAGAGTTTGCGCAGTAATACGCTCATGGCTCGGGCCATGTCATCCCCCGGTGTGGCGGTCTTGCTCATACCTCTGACAGTCTTTGACAGATCATCCAGAGCCAGCCAGCCGTCGACAGAGAAGCGGTCGCGCACATGACCGGCGGCGTTCGAGGCAGATGCCAGCGTATTGATTACGCTGTTGGGGAGGCCTTCAGCGACCTCTGTGTCCATGGACTCCAGGAATTCACCAAGGTATTCCAGCAAAGGTGTCAGTTCGGAGCCGGATTCTGCAAGGCGAATATGGTAGGCACGCAGTAACCGGATAGTGTGTTCGGCGCGCTCCACATAACGCCCTAGCCAGAACAGGTTATCCGCAGAGCGACTGGGCAAAACGCCGGGCTGCTGACGGGTAAAGGGTCCTTTTGCAGCGCCCAGCATGGTCTCAGTCGGGACAGGATTCTTGCTAACGACCCACACGTCCGCAACAGATCCTCCCCGTTGTAATGCCAGGGCAGCAGAATCGCTTGAAGGCCCGATCCGTGCAAACCCGCCGGGCATAACCTGCCAGCCGTCGGCAGTGCGAGCCAGGAAAACCCTCAGGTTCATCGGTCGCGGTACCAGTTTGTCTCCATCAAAGGCGGGGGTCGTAGACAGGGTGACGGCCTCTTGTCCAACCAGGTGATCAGCGCCATGGTCGATCCAGGATTCGATGGTCTGCTTGATGTCGCGATTAAATGTTCCTGCTACTGCCGACACGTCGTCCAGATCAAACAATGGGCGAGTAGCAAAAGCGTTGCCAATGGTCATGCGCTGGGCATTTTCCTTCACATACTGCCGTTCTTTCGGCTGGCCGCACCACCATGTGGCAATATTGGGGATTGCCAATGGTTGACCTGTGAGCGCCTTGCAGATACGTGGCAAAAATGCCATTAGGGCGCGGGTTTCCAGAATCCCTGTGCCGAGAGCATTGACCATCGTGACATTGCCAGAGCGCACCGCGCCGAGTAGCCCCGCTGTGCCGAGGCGTGAACTTTCATCCAGCTCCAGTGGATCAGCCCAGATGGCGTCGAGTCGCCTCCACAGCACACTTACCGGACGGAGCCCCGCCACCGTACGCACCATCAGCTGGCCGTTGCGCACCGCCAGGTCTTCGCCTTCCAGCAACATAAAGCCCAAGTAGCGGGCAATATAGGCGTGCTCGAAATAGGTGTCATTCATCGGTCCTGGTGTCAGGATGCCGACCCGGCTGTCATCGTTTTCCCTCAGTGCCAGCAAAGCATCGCGGAACGTGCGAAAGAAGCCCGCTAATCTGAACACGTTAGAGCGTGCGTAGTGATCTGCGTACACTCTGGTGGTGGCGATGCGGTTTTCCAGCGCGAAACCGGCACCGGATGGCGCCTGGGTGCGATCGCCAATTACCCACCATTCGCCGTTGGGTCCTCGACCGATATCAAAGGCGACGAAGTGAAGGAAATGATCGGAATGTGGTTTGACGCCCACTAGCGGCCGAAGCCACTCGGGATTGTTGGCTACGAGCGACGCGGGCAAATGCCCTTTCGCCACCAGTTGGTTGTCCCCATAGATGTCAGCAACTACCTGTTCCAGCAGTTCGGCACGCTGACTCAATCCAGCGCTGATCTTGTTCCATTCTTCTTCGTCGATCAGTACGGGCATATGGCTGAGGGGCCAATCGCGTTCGGCTGCATCCTGCGTCCCGTACTGCCGATAGAATACTCCAGCATCCCGCAGATACTGGTCACCCCGAGCTTTGCGCAGGGTGATTTCTTCATGACTCATTTTGGACAAGGCGGCGATGAGACTGGACCAGACAGGGCGAATATTGCCCTCTGGTCCGATCAGCTCATCGGGGACGTCTTTCATCGTCTTGTAGTCCTCCAAGAGGAGGGCTACAGGATCATCAACGGCTTTTTTGCCTTGCTGTGACATGCTTAAAGTCCGGGTGGCCGTCTCAAATCCAGCGTCATCGGAAATTCACGGTGAGGCACTTCCGGCTGGGGCATATAAAGGCCGGGAGTATGGCCACTTGCCTCAAATCGTGCAAGGCGGCGGGCTTCTGCCTCATTACTGTTCACCGGAAAGGTCTCGTAGTTGCGCCCACCGGGATGGGCCACGTGGTAGACGCAGCCACCCAATGCCCGACCACTCCATGTGTCGAAAATATCGAAGGTTAGCGGTGCATTGACTGGCAGTACGGGATGCAGGGCCAAGGCAGGTTGCCAGGCTTTGTAACGCACAGCCCCGACGGACACACCAGACGTGCCGGTTTTGGTCAGTGGTATCTGTCGCTGGTTACAGGCGACCACATAACGGCCTGGATCAGCCGTGGTCAGCTGTACCTGCAGGCGCTCCACGGAGCTGTCTGTATAACGTACCGTGCCACCGATGGCGCCGGTCTCGCCAAGTACATGCCAGGGTTCCAGAGCCTGTCGCAGTTCCAGATGAACACCTTCGTACTCCACCTCGCCACAGAAGGGGAAGCGGAATTCTTTCTGGGCTTCGTACCACTCAGAGCGGAAATTGAAGCCGTGATGCTCCAAATCGCGCAGTACTTCCAGGAAATCCTCCCAGACGAAATACGGTTGCATGAAGCGGTCGTGTAGCGCAGTGCCCCAGCGCGTCAGTTCACCGCCGATTGGCGCATTCCAGAAGCGGGCGATCAGGGCGCGAATCAACACTTGCTGGGCAAGACTCATGCGCGGGTCAGGCGGCATTTCAAAGCCGCGAAACTCCACCAGTCCCAGGCGGCCCATAGGGCCGTCCGGCGAATACAGCTTGTCGATACAGATCTCTGCGCGGTGGGTGTTGCCGGTGACATCAATCATGATGTTGCGCAACAGTCGATCCACCAGCCACGGTTGAGGGGCAGAGCCTTCACCTGGATTGGGTATTTGCGACAGCGCGATTTCCAGTTCGTAGAGACTGTCGTGGCGCGCTTCATCAATGCGAGGTGCCTGACTGGTCGGGCCAATAAACAACCCGGAAAACAGGTAGGAGAGGCTTGGGTGGCGTTGCCAATAGAGGATCAGGCTTTTCAGCAAGTCTGGTCGGCGCAGGAATGGGCTGTCCATTGGTGTGGCCCCACCCACGACGACATGGTTGCCGCCGCCGGTACCTGTGTGGCGCCCGTCAATCATAAACTTCTCGGCACCGAGTCGGGTCTGTCGGGCCTCTTCGTAAATTGCCTCGGTGGTGGCTACGCAGTCTTCCCAGCTGGCGGCCGGGTGAATGTTGACCTCGATCACACCGGGGTCGGGGGTCACGCGAATCACGTTCATCCGTGGATCTGTTGGTGGGGCGTAACCCTCGATATGTACCGGCAGGTTCAGTTTCTTGGCGGTATTCTCGGCGGCGGTTACCAGTTCCAGATAATCCTCAATACGTTCCACTGGCGGCATGAAGACACAGAGTCGCCCATCCCGGGGTTCCACTGACATGGCGGTGCGCACAAAGCCACCTTCCAGTTCATTCATGGCATGTTGCTCGACGCGTTCCTGGTGGCTCTCTGTCGGGGCGAACGACGCCATTGGTTGAGACTTTATGCCATGCTCGGCAGCAACAGCATCTTCAGTGCTGAAATCCGGCAGAGGCCCCTTGGGTTCATTGGGGTCGGCGACGTTGGTATAGGGATATTCAGACGGTGTCAGGTGTGGCAGCGTTTCCAATGGCAAGCGGAAACCCACCGGGCTGTCGCCGGGCACCAGATAGAGGTGATCGCGTCTGGTTTTCCAGCGCTCAGAGCGCCAGCGAGGACCGTTGCTGCGGGCCCGGGATTGCCAGCTCTGGATAGGCAGTACATATCCAGACGGCTCGGTCAGGCCTCGTTCAAACACCCGAGCAATGCGGTGACGCTCTTCGGGATCTTTCAGTTTGGAATTGCTAGCGGTCACATTCTCGGGCAAGTTGCCTTCCTTGATGATCCACTCAGCAGGATCCTCGTAGGCGGGCAGGACATACTCTTGTTTTAACCCCAGTTCACTCGCAATGCCTTTAAGCATGTTTTCCGCATTAGCGGGGGTAGCGTCTTTGGCCGGCCCCGTCTCTTTGGCAATTAAGTTTGCATCACGCCATATCGGCTTGTTGTCATTGCGCCAATACAGTGAAAAGGTCCAACGCGGCAGCGACTCACCGGGATACCACTTGCCTTGGCCATAGTGAAGGAAACCGCCGGGAGCAAAGCGGTCCCGGAAGCGGCGGATTAACTGGTCAGCTCGCATGCGCTTGGTGGGACCAATGGCCTCGGTATTCCATTCATCAGATTCAAAATCGTCAATCGAAACAAAGGTGGGTTCTCCACCCATGGTCAGCCGAACATCCCCCGCTGCCAGAGCTGTATCTACCTTGTGCCCCAGTTTGTCCAATGCCTCCCAGGATTCTTCGGAGAAGGGTTTGGTAATGCGGGGGTGTTCCGCAACCCGCTTCACCGTCATGTCGAACTCAAATTCGACTTCGGCAAATCCGACCATGCCGGCAATTGGTGCAGCATTGCGGTAATGCGGGGTAGCTGCGAGCGGGACGTGGCTTTCTCCGGCCAACAGTCCAGATGTAGGGTCGAGGCCAATCCAGCCGGCACCGGGCAAGAACACCTCCGCCCAGGCGTGTAAGTCTGTAAAGTCGTGATCAGTACCAGCAGGTCCATCAAGAGAGACAAGATCGGGTTTTAGCTGGATGAGGTAACCGGACACAAAACGTGCCGCAAAACCGAGGCGCCGCAAAATCTGCACGAGCAGCCAGCTCGTATCGCGACAAGAGCCGGTTCCTGCCTCAAAGGTTTCCTCTGGTGTTTGGACGCCGGGCTCCATGCGAATGACATAACCAATCTCTTTGGCCAGCCGTGCATTGAGATCGACGACGAAGTCCACGGTATGTTTGGGTGAACGGTCAATGGTGTTCATGAAGGCTTTCAGGTGTGGTCCGGCCCTTTCGGGTACCCGATAGATCACCAAATCGGGGCGGATATCGGCGTTGTATTCAAAGGGCCATTGTTGGGCGCTTTCTTCGACAAAAAAGTCGAAGGGGTTGTAGACCGCCATGTCGGCCACCAGGTCTACTTCTATCTTTAACTCTGTGACAGGCTCGGGAAAAACATAACGTGCTTGCCAGTTGCCATAGGGGTCTTGCTGATAGTTCACAAAATGATTGGACGGGCTGATTTTCAGTGAGTGTGAAATAACACGGGTGCGGCTGTGGGGAGCAGGTCGCAAGCGGATAATCTGGGGCCCAACAGTAACCGGTCGGTCGTAGATGTAGTGCGTCAAATGATGAACAGCAGCCTTAATCGACATAATGCGTTTCCGCCACACTTAGTTAACAGATGAATTTAGAAGGTAAATATATATAGGCTCAAGCCTTACACATTCCACCGCTATGCACAATTGCATCCCTGGCTACTGGGCATACCCCCAGATACAGCAATTTCCCGGCCGTTGCTCATTGCGATAACGGTACAACGACGGGTGTATGCGTTGACCTTCGTAACCAGGTCATTAATGTAGTCACTCTGATTAGAAAGCAATATAAATGCCAATAATCCACAGATGCACTGATTCTTTACATGTTGGCGTCACCATATCGACGCTATGGGCCAATCTTGATGGTTGGTCTTTATAGGGGAGGGCGGAACTATTTTTTTGTACTTGCCCCGTGCTGTGCTCTGGTGAGTTACCTGGAGAGATGTGAAGGCTCTTGGCTTTAGCGCTCGTGTGGTGGCAGCTTGTGCTTATTCTTTTACAAGGCAGCAGTATCTGCTGAGTGGGGGGATGCGGTGAAAATGCGTAACGACAAAGCCTGTTTCCCTGGAGAATGCTTGTCCCCTTCAGGATTAGGCAGGCTAGTGAATTGTCTTTGGTTGATGCCAGATTTTGGTGCTGTGCGATGTCCTTATCGGGCTTTTTCCTGAAATCACATCAAGTGACTATCCAGGAACTTAAGGTGTACCCGCCATTCTCGCTTTTCGAGTGATAAATTTTAAATTATTAACATCAAGTGAACTATTGCTCTGTGGCGGTGACTAATTTTATAACGCAGCAACATGCTTCTCCCCAAAGCAGCGTAAAAACCCCGGATCACTCACCATGTCCGGGGTTTTTTGTGTCTGTTTGACTGGGAAGGGTCTGGTGGTCAATCTGTTATATACCAATGACTTAGTATTATTTGTGGGCAGTGCAGGCTGCGTGAGCGGCACATGATTTCCTGGTGGACGTTGACAGGTTTCTTCTTGGTTCGGGCTTTAAGGGAGCCTAAACAAAAAGCCCGGCACGGGGCCGGGTCTTTCATTTGGATGGCGCACCCGAGAGGATTCGAACCTCTGACCTCTGCCTCCGGAGGGCAGCGCTCTATCCAGCTGAGCTACGGGTGCTTTAAAATGCGCCTTGTGGCGGCCAACTTCAATTTCCTGTGTCCGAGTCGTATCCGGTAAGCTGGGTGGTATCGGGATGTTTATCCCACCTCATGCAGCGATAACCAGAGGATATGGCTTGAAGGCTATACTAGAATCGTATGTTCAGGGTTGTTGAGGTTGCTTGAGAGGCGGCAATGATATAGCGTCCTCCGCCATTAGTCTATTTCCGAGCAACGTAACATTCTGCCTCACTAAAAATAAGCTGAGGGGGCGTGAATATTATAATTTCGTGGTTTAACCATCCTTTTCCCTTAAGGAGTTTTGTGTCAGTGAAATCAGGGTTAGTTGTTCTTTCCTTGGGGTTCGTCATGCTTGTCGGTTGCGCCCAGGTTCAGCCGCAGACGTCGCCGTCTGTGCAGCCATCGGTTCAGCCTGAAGAAGTTGTCATTGAGCCGCAACCATCAGCGCCACCTGAGCAGGTGTGCCCTCTGCCTCCTCCCTGCACCTTGGCCGAGCCGGTGGAATGTCCTCCTCCCAAAATTATTGAGAGGGTGATTGTGAAGACTCCTCCGTTGCCGAAAACGGGAGGGGAGCTGAATCTACCGATCATCGGCGAGGTGGAAGATGTGTTAGTTGACCCGCCGGGGGTGAAATTGGAAGCGCGAATAGATACCGGTGCGGCTTCCTCTTCCATACATGCCGAAAGCATCCAGTTGGTGGAAAGGGATGGTAAGAGGTATGTCCGTTTTTCCGTTCTTAATCCTCAGACCAATGAGATGCTGGATATTGAAAGCAAGTTGCATCGCATCGTAAGGATTAAGCAACAGACAGGAGAGTTCGAGCGCCGTTATGTGGTGAAGTTGTGGTTGAGTATGGGTGAGATTAAAGAACATGTGGATGTCACTCTGACAGATCGCTCTGATTTTGAGTTTCCCTTATTGGTTGGTCGGAATCTGTTAACCGATACGGCTATTGTTGATGTCAGTCGCAAGCACACGCTGAAGTAACCTTTTATGTCTTCAAGAATACAAATTTTCGTAGTTGCCGGAATTCTGATTGCCATAGGACTTGGCTTAACACTATACAAACGTTTTGAGCTTGGCTTCCCGCTGTTGCCAGGTGAGAGGCAGGATGTATGGACACTAGAGTCGAAGGTTACGGTCAAGCCCACAGGTGGTCCCATAGACATCTCCATGGCGTTGCCGGAGCCGAGAGCGGGTTGGGTGTTGCTGGATGAGAATTTTGCCTCATCCGGTTTCGGCTTCTCTATCGCGGAGGGGGCGGATGGCAGCCGTCAGGCGAGGTGGACGCGGCAGACCCTGGACCGGCCAGCCACCCTCTATTACAAATTGCAGACTTATCGCTCTGATGAATTTGGTCTGGGCGCCAGTCCAGTGCCGGATATCAAACTGCCGGAGCTGACGGATGACCGCCGCGCCGCGATGAACAGGGTCGTAGCGAACTTGCGTGAGCGCTCTTCCGGTCCTATCAGTTTTACTGCGCTGCTATTAGAGCAGTTGGTAGATGAGAAAATGGATCAGGATACCGCCTTCCTGTTTGCTGGCCATGAGTCTGGGCATCTTGGTGTGATCATGGATGTACTGGCCTACGCAGGCATCCCGGCTCAACGCGTGAAAGGGGTCTTTCTCGAAGAGGGGCGTCGGCGCCAACAGATTTCAACACTGGTTGAAGTGTTTGATGATGGACGTTGGCACCTGTTTAACCCGCTCAATGCCCAAATGGGCCTGCCCGACAATTTCTTTGTCTGGGAGCGGGGGGAACGCTTTATTCTCGACGTGATTGGCGGAAACAGTTCGCAGTTGGAATTTGCCCTGGTCAAAAACACATTGCCGGTGAAAACTTTACTGTCTATGGAGCAGGAGGTCGGCGGCAAGCTAATGCTGGATTTCTCCATCTATTCCTTGCCGGTTGAGCAGCAGGGTATGTTCAAGGGTTTGTTGCTGATTCCTGTGGGTGCTTTGGTGGTGGTGTTGTTGCGGGTGCTGGTGGGTATTCGTACCTCCGGTACGTTCATGCCGATCCTGATTGCCCTGGGGTTCATTCAGACAACCCTGCTGGCAGGTTTGATCATTTTTCTGATGGTGGTGGGCGCCGGATTATGGATACGCTCCTATCTTTCCCATCTCAACCTACTGCTGGTAGCACGAATAACCGCGGTGGTGATCATGGTCATTCTGTTGATGGCCGCACTGAGTATTGTCAGTTACAAACTGGGCTTTAATCAGGCGCTTACGGTGACCTATCTTCCGACAATCATTCTTTCCTGGACCATTGAAAGGATGTCCATTCTGTGGGAGGAAGACGGCCCCCATGAAGTGCTGATTCAGGGGGGCGGCAGTTTGTTGGCCGCCATTCTGGCCTATCTGCTGATGACAGTGGAATTGATTGAGCACCTGACTTTTAACTTCCCGGAATTGATGATCAGTCTGCTTGGGGTGGTGTTGCTGCTGGGCAAATATACGGGTTACCGTTTGTCCGAGTTGTACCGTTTTCGCTACCTGAGAAAGGATTGGCAGTGAAATTCATCTCTCCCAGGGAATTGCGTGAGTTGGGCGTGCTGGGCATGAACAGCCGCAACGTGAATTATATTGCTCGGCGAAATCCCCGCCGATTGTTTCCATTGGTGGATGACAAACTTAAAACCAAGCGCCTGGCACAAGAGCATGGCATGAACGTGCCCGAGCTCTATGGGGTCATCGAAATCCAGCACGAGATCCAGGATCTGGAACAGCTTCTTGAAGGCCGGGAGCGTTTTGTTATCAAACCTGCTCAGGGAAGCGGTGGCAAGGGCATTCTGGTGGTCTCCGAGCGCAACGGTCACGAGTTCACCAAGTCCTCTGGCGCTGTGCTGAACTTGCGCGATGTGAAGCGCCACACCTCCAATATCCTCAGTGGGCTCTACAGCTTGGGCGGCCGACCGGATGTGGCGATGATCGAGGATATGATCGTCTTCGATCCCATTCTCAGCCATTACAGCTACGAGGGTGTTCCGGATATCCGGGTGATTGTCTACCGGGGTTTCCCGGTGATGGCAATGATTCGCTGTGCCACCCACGCCTCCGACGGCAAGGCCAACCTGCACCAGGGCGCGATTGGGGTGGGGTTGGATATTGAAACCGGCCACAGCGTTTGTGCCGTACAGAATAATGCCAAGGTCACCAGACACCCGGATACCGGTTACGGTTTTGAGGATCTGAAGTTACCCCATTGGGAGCAACTGTTATTGCTGGCCTGCGGCTGCTACGAGATGACCGGACTCGGCTATTTTGGTGCTGATATTGTGCTCGATAAACACCGTGGCCCGATGATTCTGGAACTGAATGCCCGTCCCGGGTTGGCGATCCAGATTGCCAATCAGTCAGGTCTGGCGAAACGCCTGAAGGCGATTGACCGGCTGAAAAGCATCATCCTGCCCGTGGAGGAACGGGTGAGCTTGGCGCAGCAATTGTTCGGGCGGCAGCCATCGATGTTCTAACATCTTGAAACTTTCCCACAAACAGCGTTCACGGTGGCAGTTTATGCCGCTATAATGCGCCACTGTCTTTGGCCGCTAATACGAATTAAATGGAGGCGAGAATGAGCCAATTGAAGAAAACAGGTCTGGCTGCCGTTGCATTGCTGCTGGCATTGGGTATCGCTGGTTGCGGCTCAGAGAGCAAAGAAGTGAAGCTCACTGCAGCTCAGGAGAAGGCAATGTCCGAGCGTCTCGCCCCCGCTGGTGAAGTGGTACTCGAGAAAGATGTTCCCTCTGCTCCTGTCGCCGCAGCTTCTGGTCCCCGTTCCGGAGACGAAATCTACAACAGCAAGTGTACCGCTTGTCACTCCACTGGAGCAGCTGGCGCCCCCAAAGTGGGTGTTGCTGCTGACTGGGAAAGCCGTTTAGCCCAAGGTATGGATACACTCTATGCCAACGCGCTCAACGGTGTTCGTGGTATGCCCGCCAAAGGTCTGTGTATGGACTGTTCTGCGGATGAGATTCACGCCGCTGTCGATTACATGGTCGAAAATAGTAAGTAAGTTTGCCGCAGCACCATGAAAGAACCGCGCCCTGTGCGCGGTTTTTTTATGGGTGCTGGTCAGCGCAGTAGATACTGGTATTCTGTTTTTTATTGAGTCAGCTGGTACAAAAACACGTGACAGTTTCGGAATCAGATTGTTATGGCTTAGTCCTCTCAGGTGGTCTTTCCAGCCGCATGGGGGTGGATAAGGCTCAGCTGCGGCGTAATCAGCAGACCATGCTGGCTTTCGCCCAGATGTTGTTGTCGGCACAGGGATTGGAGGTGTTGGTCAGTGGCGGTGCAAACGGTATTCCCGATCTGGTGCCTCAGGCAGGCCCGCTGGGCGGTATTTACTCGGTATTGAAAACACGACAACCACGGGCTTTACTGGTGATGCCGGTAGACATGCCAATGTTGACACCGGAGCTGCTCGGCGTACTGCTTGAGCAGGGTGAAAAACTTGGTGTCCCTGTCTGCTACGAGGATTGTTACCTGCCGCTCTATCTGCCCGTCACTGAGCCACTGCTGGACTATCTTGAGGCGGTCTTTGCGGAAGCTTCCTGCAAACCCCGCTCGCTGAAAAAACTGCTGGAAGCGATGAATGCCGTGCAGGTGCCGGTTACCGATAAAGAGGCATTAATGAATACCAATACCCCCGAGGAATGGCAGCAGGCTCGCGCCCGGTTTGGTGGTGGCCATGATCAATAGTCATGACCGTCAGCGTTATAGTCGCCACTTGCTCCTTGGTGATATAGGGGAAGCGGGGCAACAGCAATTGTTACGCGCCAAGGTATTGATCGTTGGTCTGGGTGGATTGGGTTCGCCAGTTGCGTTGTACTTGGCGGCGGCCGGGGTGGGAAAGCTGATCATTGCCGATGGCGACCATCTGGAAGTCAGTAACCTGCAAAGACAGATACTCTATGACACGCCCAGTGCGGGCGAATGCAAGGCATTGCTGGCCGAGCAACGATTGATGGCTCTGAATCCCGATATCGATCTGGAAGTGATCGATGAGGCCCTGGAAGAAAGCGACTTCTCCAGTTACATCCCGGAAGTAGATCTGGTGCTGGATTGTTCGGACAACCTGTCCACTCGCAAGGCCATTAACCGGGTTTGTGCTGCGGAAGGCGTGCCGCTGATCTCGGCCGCGGCAATTCGTTGGGAGGGGCATCTGATGCTGTTCGATTTTCGCCGCCCGGAAACCCCCTGCTATGAATGCCTCTATCCACCTTCAGCTGCAGAACCGGTACTCAATTGCAGCACCAGTGGTGTAGTGGGTCCTTTGTTGGGAGTGCTGGGTTCCCTGCAAGCGCTGGAAGCATTGAAACTGTTACTGGGCCTCGAATCCGACATTAATGGAAAATTACTGGTATTCGATGGCCGCCATCACCAATGGCAGCGCTTTGCCATCGCGAAACATAATCAGTGCCCGGTTTGCAGCGGCAAATCCCAAGGTTGAGTCCACGCCGGGCTTGACCTGATGCGTTGTTCGGGTACGCTCCGAACACCTCTTGTTTAGTTTAAGCGCACTATGTCTAACCGCGAATCAACAGCTTTGACTGACCGCTTTGGGCGGGTCATCAACTATCTGCGCCTGTCGGTGACAGATCGCTGTGATTTCCGGTGTATCTACTGCATGGCGGAGGAAATGACCTTTGTCCCGCGCCAGCAGTTGCTGACGCTGGAGGAAATGGCCTTTCTCGGTCGTGCCTTTGTCGAGCTGGGGGTAAGTCGTATCCGCCTGACCGGAGGCGAACCACTGGTGCGACGTAATCTGATGTCCCTGGTGCGTGACTTGGGCAACCTGGACGGGTTAGATGAGTTACTGCTGACCACTAATGGATCGCGACTTGATGAGGTCGCCGACGAATTGGTCGCCGCCGGTGTCAATCGCATCAATATCAGTCTTGACTCTGTGCAACCCCGGCGCTTTGCGGAGATCACCCGCACCGGCGAGTTGCATCGGGTATTGAAGGGCATCGCAGCCGCCCAGAGGGCCGGTATCGAACGGGTCAAGATCAACAGCGTGATCATGCGTGGCCACAATGATGACGAAATTATGCCGCTGCTGGAGTTTGCCCTGGAGCGCGGCCTGGATATCAGCTTTATCGAAGAGATGCCGCTGGGGGAGACGGGCCGGGATGAGCGCAAGGGTGAGTTGGTCAGCAGTGAGGAGGTCCGCCAGCGCATAGGCGAGTATTACCCGCTGACCTCCAGCAATGATAGTTCGCCGGGCCCCTCCCGCTACTACCGCATCGCCGGCAGCGACAGCCGCATCGGCTTTATTTCCCCTAACAGCCACAATTTCTGTGAGAGCTGTAACCGCGTGCGGGTGACCTGCGAGGGGCGGTTGCTATTGTGTCTGGGTAATGAGCATTCCGTTGATCTGCGGGAAGTAATCCGTACCAGCCCCGGTGATATGGGTGTTCTCAAAGCTGCGATTACCCGTGCCATGGATATTAAGCCGGAGCGCCATCATTTCTACGAGACTGACCAGCCTCAGGTGGTGCGATTTATGAATGCCACTGGTGGATGATGGTCATTTATGAGATTTGCCTCATTCTAGTAGATTGACATATGGACCAATCGGTTCATAATTGGATCATGAGCCAAGGTAGACCAAGAGAATTTGATGTTGATCGTGCACTGGAATCCGCCACCCGGCAATTCTGGGCGGTTGGCTATGAGGCGACATCTCTGACCGATCTGCTCAAGGTCATGAAACTGTCGAAGAGCAGTCTCTACCAGGCCTTCGGCAATAAGGAGGCACTGTTCATTCGCTGTCTGGACTATTTCCAGAACACTATGGCCAATGACCTGCTGAGCAAGCTGCACAACACCGAGTCCCCCCGGCAGTTTCTCGCCGATTACCTGGAAGGTGTGATTGATGAAGCGACCAGGAAATCCGGGCGCAAGGGCTGTCTGCTAGTGAATACCGCCAACGAGCTTGCCCAGCGCAATGCCTTGGTCAGCGCAGCAGTGGCAAAGGGTTCTCAGCATATGATGAAAGTCTTTACCACAGCACTTGAATTGGCGCAGCAGCGGGGCGAGATCCGTACCGTTGTGCCCGCCGAAGACCTGGCCAGGTATTACTTCTCATCGGTGAGTGGTCTGCGAACCATGGTCAAGGCTGGAGCCAGCAGGGCTGAGCTGGAACCCATTGCAAAACTCATTATGGAAACATTGAGCTAATTTTTTTGGCCAATTATGGACTAATCGGTCCTTATTGGCTTGTTTATGCACCGAAAGGTCCAAATAGGAGAAACCCATGAAATCAGAATACCAACTCACCCTGGCCCCCGTAGAACTGGCGACGGCTCCAGAATCAGTTAAGTCGATACTCCAGGAACAGAAAAATAATTTTGGCTTTCTGCCCAACATGTATACCCATATGGCCAACGCACCGTCGTTGCTGAAGATGTACTTGTCCGGGTACCGTTTGTTCCGGGAAGAGGCGACTTTCTCGCCGGTGGAACAGGAGGTGATTTTTATTACCATCAGCCGTGAAAACGGGTGCGATTACTGTGTCGGCGCCCACAGCATGATTGCCGATAAGATGTCGGGAGTGCCGGCTCATGTCACCGAGGCCGTCCGCGCCGGGTCTTCTATCGACGACCCGCGCCTGCAGGCTCTGCACGATTTCACCATGGCGATGCTGGACAGGCGCGGCGCACCCAGTCGTGTAGAGGTAGAGGCATTTTTGCGCGCCGGCTTCAGCGAGCAACAAATACTGGAGGTGATTGTCGCCATCGCTGTGAAAACCCTCAGCAACTACAACAATCACCTGGCGCATACAGCGCTGGATGAGGTCTTTGCAGACTATCGTTGGGAGGGATGATCCGGTAACTGACAGAAGAGGTAGCTTTCCTCTGCAACTTCCGGGATGTAATGGGTCATTATCCGCAATCAGCGGGTACTTTGAACCAGTGTGTTCGCGACTATGGTGCTAGGAAGTGGGCCGGTGTTTCAGTGGGAAAACCTGCCGTCAGTAAAAAATAACCCGGGGCCGTTGGTGACATTTCGACCCCGGATTATGCTTTAGCGCGACATGCTAATCAGTTGGATATCCGATCAGAATGTGTAGTTGACGGTGAACCAGACTTTCTCGGTATCCACTGCAAACTCGTCTGCATCGTACATGGCGTATTTCAGCTCAACTGACAGATTTTTGTTGATGGGGTAGGTGGCGACGGCGTCGAATTCCTCACCGTAGTCGGCACTGCCCTCATCGGCAGAGAAGTCGTGGTAGAAAGCGGCCAGGGACACACCTGCTACTTTACCGGCCACTTTGACGTACAGATCCTCAATACCGTCATTGGGGGTTACCAGAAACATGTCAGCCCAGCCCTGGAATTTGTGCAGGGTAGCCAGCGGGGTGCTGAAAGCTTTCTTGCCGTCATCACTGCCCAGCAGCTCGTAACCTATACCCAGACCAACACCTTTGACCTTGGTGCCGAGTTCTGCCATGTAGTACTCGGCGTCGTAGTCGGTGGCATTGTCACCGTAATCAGTCTGGGATGCGGCCGCTGCGGCGACGGTAATTGGGCCAAAGGCGCCGCCATATTCCACACCATAGGTCTGGGAAGAGTTGCCGGTGACGTTCTCAACCTGATTGTCAAAGTCCAGCAGGTAAGCGTAAACGCCAATATTGTGTCCCTCTGCGGGCGAGTAGGACATATACAGGGCGTGGGAATCGGAGTCGAAACGACGCGGTTGACCGCCGCCGGTATCAGGTCCAAAAACCCGGTTGACGTCCGAGATGTAGCTGTAATCCACCTTCACCGGTCCAACGGGCAGTTCCAGGCGGAAGGCGTCGTAGGTCTGTTCATTCTGGCGCCAGCCCACCCCGCCGAGAAAACGCTGTCCGGCGTGGTTGATGCGTTGGCGACCGCCCGTACCGGTAAAGTAATCATTCTGGTATTTCAGGAAAGCCTGGTTGATATCGGTGCCATCCGGGTCGGCGACGATGGGATATTGTGAGGCCTTGCCATTGGACGGCGTGGCATAGCTTTCGCTGCCAATCTGGGCGACATCGTCAACTTCGAGCAGTCCCGAAAAGCCATGAAAGCTGGCGGAGGTCAAGGTCAGGCGTGATTTCAGGGTGGATGCCTTGGCGACATCTAACGTATCGATATCCTGATCCACATACTCATAGCGATAGCGTAAGGACAGGTTGACATCGCCCTTGGTGAAAATTTCGGACAAGCTGGTGGCCTCCTCGGCTGCAGCAGATGCCGCGCCCGTTATCCCCAGCGCTGCCAACATAATGGCGGTGCCAATGTTCACTTTTGGTTTCATTGCAACAGCTTTTTTCATAATGGTGTCCCCAAAACGGTTTTTTCTGAAGTTGCCACCAAAGTGGTAGGATGGGTACCACATTGGTGTTAACTATCTGATTTAGAAAGAAATTAATTCCTTCTTGTGGCAAATTAACAGCTCTTTCCGCGGCTAAACTTGACCTTGATCAACGAATACACAGAGCTGCGCCATAAACTTGACTGGACCCGTAATATCCCTGCCATTGGTGCAATATTGGAAGTGGAGTCCTAGCTATGCCGAGTGAAAATCAGGCCGTCTTAAGTGACCGTTTTGGCCGGGTAGTTGATTACCTGAGACTGTCGGTGACCGATCGCTGTGATTTCCGCTGTGTCTACTGCATGGCAGAGGACATGACTTTTCTGCCGCGCCAGCAACTCCTCACGCTGGAGGAAATGGCCTTTCTGGGGCGGGCTTTTGTGTCACTGGGTGTCAAGCGTATCCGCCTGACCGGGGGAGAACCGCTGGTGCGCAAAAATGTCATGTCGCTGATCGGTAATCTGGGCTCCCTGAGCGGGCTGGATGAATTGACCCTCACCACCAATGGTTCACAGCTGCGAAGCACTGCCCCGGCACTGGCAGCCGCTGGCGTGCGGCGTATCAATATCAGCCTGGACTCGCTGCAACCGGAGCGCTTTGCCGCCATCACCCGCACTGGCAAGCTGGCGCAGGTGCTTGACGGCATTGAGGCGGCACAGCAGGCCGGTATCGAGCGAGTCAAATTGAACAGCGTGATCGTGCGCGGTCAGAACGATGACGAAGTTGTTGCGCTGGTGGACTTTGCCATGGCACGGGGGCTGGATATCAGCTTTATCGAAGAGATGCCGCTGGGTGATGTGGGTTGTCGCGACCGGCGGGGCGGACTGGTGACCAGTGAGGAAATCCGGCAGCAAATTGCGGCTGATCATCCGCTGTTGGCCAGCACTGAGAGCAGTGCCGGGCCGTCCCGTTACTATCGCGTTGCTGGCAGCGCCAGTCGCATCGGCTTTATTTCTCCCCACAGTCATAATTTCTGCGAGAGTTGTAACCGGGTGCGGGTCACCTGTGAGGGTCGCCTGCTGCTTTGTCTCGGCAACGAGCATTCGGTGGATCTGCGCGCCGTGATGCGCCGTTACCCCGGTGATCTGGAAGCCCTGCGCGAGGCGATTGTCGCCGCCATGGAGCTGAAGCCGGAACGGCACTATTTTTATCACGATGACAAACCGCAGGTATTGCGCTTTATGAATGCGACTGGAGGTTAAGGGACATGATCAAAATTGAGGAACCCCAGTCAGAGAGTGCCGCCGCCTGGCTCAATTTGGGCTTCCGGCCTTTCTTTATGGGCGCCGCCCTGTTTGCAGTGCTGTCTATGTCGATCTGGGCGGCAATTTTTCCGCTGCATATTCTGCCGCCGCTGAACGAATTACCTCCGATCACCTGGCACGCCCACGAAATGATCTATGGCTATGCGCTGGCGGTGATTGCCGGTTTCCTGCTGGCCGCGGTGAAAAACTGGACCGGGCTGCAAACTCCGCGAGGTGTAGTGTTGCTGTTGGTGTTTCTCCCCTGGGCGTTGGCGAGGCTATTGCCACTGGCGGGCAGCTGGATTCCCCTGGCGCTGACAGCCGCGTTTGATCTGTTGTTTATGGCCATGCTGATCGTGGCGGTAGCGGTACCCATCATACGCGCCAAGTCGCAACGCAACCTGGTGGTCATTGCTATTCTGGTGGTTATGTTGGCGGGTAATAGCCTGTTTTACCTGGGGGTATACGGCGTCATCAGTGATGGTGTCCGTCTGGGACTCTATCTGGGGTTTTATGTGATTATCGCCCTGGTGTTGATGATGGGACGGCGGGTGATTCCCTTCTTCACCGAGCGGGGGGTTGGCTACCCGGTCACCCTCACCAATTATTCCTGGCTGGATAAGGCGGTGCCGTTGCTGATGACCGCCTTTATCGCCGCAGAGCTGCTCGCGCCGGGAAACCCGCTGACAACGGTCGTGGCAGCAGTTCTGATGGTGCTACTGGGACTTCGCCTGGCCGGTTGGTACACCAAAGGCATCTGGCGCAAGCCATTGCTGTGGGTGCTGCACGTTGCCTACGGCCTGGTGGTGGTGGGCTTTGCCCTGAAAGTGGCTGCGGCGCTGTTTGGGATTTCACCTTTCCAGGCGGTACACGCCTTCGCTCTGGGGGGCATCGGCCTGATGACCCTCGGCATGATGGCCCGGGTCTGCCTGGGACATACCGGACGCAACGTGTTTGCGCCACCCGCCGCAGTCACCTGGATGTTTCTGCTGCTTAGTGGCGCGGCCTTGCTACGGGTTTTTGTGCCACTGTTTGCTCCAGGTCATTACGGCCTGTGGCTGGGCCTGTCGCAATTGAGCTGGATATTGGCGTTTGCGCTGTTCTCTCTGATCTATATCCCGATGCTGGTGACTCCCCGGGTGGATGGCCAGCCGGGGTAGCTGAAAAACGATCTGCGTTGCCACTGTGGTGTTAAAAACAGGCTCAATCAGCTTCTGGGAAAAGCCCCGGCATCCATCGCCCGGCGAGAGAAGCTGGAAAAGCGATCCTTAAAGGAGCCCTTGTGCTGTCGGATGTAATAACGCCAGCCCCCAGCAGGGCTGAGACAATCCGGCGTGCCTGCCGTTCTCCTGTGCCGACAATGCCTGGTACGTCACCTCGCGGAAGTTCACCGCGATAGAGGATGGCGTCCAAAACAAGGCCCGCTTTGGGGGGTAGGCTGTCCGTCCTGACTTCTTCTTCGCACCATAGTCTGATACGTTCCCTGAGTTTGTCGGGCTGAACCAGTTTTTCCATGAAATCCACCTGGTCAATACAGGTCTGTAGGAAAAATTCAGTAAACTCCGCCAGAGCACTTTCGCTACGACTGCCCCGGCCGTCCATATCGCCGTGGCGCGGCCCGTCACAAGCGATTAAGTGCTGCTTGTATTTGGATTCCTGTCTGGCAAGACCTCTGGCGATGGACCATATACCGCCCGTATCCAGGGCTTCCCTCAGCATGGCGTAGGACATCAGTCGAGTCACGCGACCATTACCGTCGACAAAGGGGTGAATCCATAGAAGGCGATGATGAGCCGCCGCTGCCGAGAAGATTGTTTCAGCTTTTTTGAGATTGCTATACACCGCTTCAAAGCGCTGGAGAAAGCGGGGTAGTGCACCAGCACTTATAGGAACATGATAGCCGACTTTGACATCCCTGAATCTCAGCTTTCCCGGAATGATACATACTCGCTGGCCTGTTTCCGGGTCTTCTGACCAGAGCAACTCATCCGGCAGGTGTTCGCAGAACCTCCTGTGGATTTCACAGATACCATCGAGGGTGGCCGCACGTCCCCCGTCCAGCCCCCCATCATCAATCCACTTTTGGACCATGACATGGGCCCTGGCCTCTAGCTGTAAGTCCCGTTTGCGCGGTTCGTCGCTATAGTCGTCACGCATGGCGCGTTCAATATCGATGGGGTGTGTGTTGTGACCTTCAATAAGGTTCGAGTAATAGCAGTTCATTGAACGGACAAGCTCTGCGAGAGCCGAAACAACGCTGTCCGGCAGGCTTCTTCTGAAACCGGCTGATTTAGCGGCGAGCTCCACCCCCAGTTCGGTAAGGGCAGGGCGATGACGGGAGCCATCTCCTATGCGGAGTGGCTCCATAATAGCGATGGTTTCGCCCCTGTCTATGGCTGTTTCCATGTCCGATTTGATGTCCGCTTTAAAATATTAGTTATGTTATGTATAACATCTAGTTAAGTTATATGGAAGTGAAAGTATGGGGGATCTTATGTCCGGTTATATTTCCGGTTTAGGTGAGGGGGGTTACGGGTAACTTGCCCCTAAACCTTGATGATGGCTGCTTAGCTATTTCATTAACTTGATGCCCTGGATCTCCGCCGTATCAATCAGCTGGTGCAGGCTGGCTTCGCTTGTCGGGCAGTTGACATTGCCGCACCGGGCAGTAATGCTGTTTTCCGGATGCCAACCCCTATCAAGGAGGATAGATGCCTTTCCCCTCACAGTTTTTCTCTCATCCCTTCAGCAGCCGCTGATTCATCACGGTGATGTTAATGCTGCGGTGAATAAAAAAAGCAGATCTGGTCACGCCTCAACGACAAGCACAGCCTGGTTAAGCAATAGCTCTCTAGTTGAACTCAAGGGAAAATCAATGACTCTGCCCCTATTGATTTGCTATTGATTTAGATGCCATTTACGGTGAAGTAGCTCAAGTCTGAACGCACAATACTTGATAGATTTAGTCATGGATTCGACATGAAAGTATCATTAATTAAAAACTAGTTGAATTAAATAGACGATCGGTCTAATATCTGGCTTATGAATGAATCAGCCCCCCTAAAACGTCGTCGCGGTCGACCACCTAAGAATCTTTCTGCGCACAATGAAACGCGTACCCAATTGATTCATACAGGTATAGAGATCCTCGCGGAGAAAGGTTTTTCTGCCACCGGTATCGATGAAATACTTAAAAGTATTGGGGTTCCCAAAGGATCGTTCTACCACTACTTTGAAAGTAAGGATAGGTTCGGCTTAGAACTCATCGATAGCTATTCAAGAGCTTTAAAAGGAAAGCTTAATCGCTTTCTTCTCGATGATACCTTGCAGCCACTAGATCGTCTGATGGCTTATATGACCGATGCTGAAAGGTCGATGGCGAAATATGATTTCAAGCGTGGATGCTTAATCGGCAATCTTGGGCAAGAGATGGGAAGATTGCCCGAGAATTTTCGAGAACGTCTAACCAGCGTTCTTGAAGACTGGCAAGGATCAGTGGAGAGCTGCCTTGAAGAGGCCAAAGTACATGGACAAGTCTCCTCAGATTTAGATTGTAAACAGCTGGCATACATTTTTTGGACGGGCTGGGAAGGCGCTGTTCTGAGAGCAAAATTAGAACGAAGTGCAAAACCCTTGAAGGCGTTTTCTGACTTTTACTTGGCAAGCCTTTAATTTTTTCGAAATTAAATAGACGATCGGTCTAATATAGGAGATATATATGTTTAACGCACTTGTAATAAATAAAGCGGACAACGAATACACCACAACATTTTCCACTGTGGCAGAGTCTGATCTCCCCGAAGGTGATGTGAAGGTAGAGATTATCTACTCAACCCTAAACTACAAAGATGCTTTAGCTATTACAGGCAAGTCGCCTGTTGTTAGACGGTTTCCAATGGTGCCAGGCATTGATTTTGTTGGACGAGTGTCAGAATCGAATCATAACGAGTACAAGGCTGGCGATTTAGTTGTACTTAATGGCTGGGGGGTAGGCGAAACTCATTGGGGCGGTTTAGCACAAAAAGCGAGCGTCAATGGCGATTGGTTAGTTCCACTGCCTGCATCATTCGACCCTAAGCTCGCGATGGCAATTGGTACCGCTGGATATACTGCGATGCTCTGTATCCTGGCACTTGAGCGTCAGGGTATTAAGCCTGAAATGGGCAAGATTTTAGTAACAGGCGCAGCGGGTGGAGTTGGCAGTGTGGCTGTCGCTATCCTTTCAAAATTAGGGTATGACGTGATCGCATTAAGTGGAAGGGTTGAAGAAGAGTCCGGTTTCTTAAAGTCCTTAGGCGCTAGCGAAATTATTCACCGTGATGAACTTCAGCATCCAGGAAAGCCTCTTGCCAGAGAAAGATGGGTTGGTGCTGTTGATGTGGTTGGGTCGCATGTACTCGCCAACGCGTGTGCTGGAACCCAATATGGAGGAGTAGTTACCGCTTGCGGTTTAGCAGGAGGCATGGATTTTCCTGCGACCGTGGCACCGTTTATTTTACGGGGTGTCACGCTCGTCGGTATTGATAGCGTTATGTGCCCGAAGGATAAACGCCTAGAAGCGTGGAAGCGACTTGAAACCGATTTAGACGTTACGAAGTTGCAAAATATTTACACTGAAATTGGGCTATCACAAGCACAAGGCGTGGCAACTGAGCTATTAGAAGGTAAAGTCCGAGGTCGAGTCATTGTCGATGTAAACCGCTAATGGACTTACCCTGAAGAGGTGGACACTCCTAAGCTATTCTTTGAGCATAGGAGAACAGCATGCATAAACTGGTGACGCGGGCGGCTTCTGAGGCTGATATTCAAAAGCCGCTCACCTGTCATACGCTACGACATTCGTTTGCTACCCATCTGTAGCCGTTATGTTTCCCGCTTAAATCTTTGAACATACTCATGACATGTAACGCCGCCAGCAGGGGCCGAAAAACCAGAGCAAAGCGGCGGTTTTTTGGTCCCTCTGGCTGGCCTTGTTAGCGCTTTGGTGGTGGTGCAGGCGGTGGTGATGGCCGCACATTAGTTGGTGGTGGTGGATTGGCATTTGCCCCTTCATTTATACCGCGATCGCTCGGAGGTCGAGGCGCAGGTGGTGGCGGATTAGATGATTTTTTAGACATATATCACTCCCATGTTTTATCCATAAACTCTACCATTTGAACATCTCTGGCTGGTATTAAAATAGTATCTACACCCGTGAGAGGCATTTCTTTTCCATCAATTAACCACGATGCTTGCTGTATTGAAAAATGACCTTTCTCGGGGTTGGATGGCCATTCTTTAGGCCAGCCGTATAAACGCCGCTCACCATCCAAGTGCAAAACAACATAAGTAACTTTATTTGAAAATTCACCGTACCACTCAGATGGATATGAGGTCTCTTTTGAGGCCCCGATTTTGCGAATGACGGAATGGAACTTGTCGTTATTGGCAAAATACGCGAATAAAAGACCAAGAAATGCTGCAATGACAACTGAGACCACAAGCTCCGTATCCGCATCCCAAGCGCCAAGTGTCCAGTATTTTGACAAGTAGAAGGCCGCCGTTTTGTATAAATACACTCCTATCTGAACGATGAGTGTAAATATTAAAGCCTGTACAACGCGCTCAAATTGACTTGGTTTTACAAATGACGTGAAACCATAAAAGACCCAAGCAGCAAGGAACCCCGGCAGTAGATACCGTAAAAGTTGAACTAGATCAGATGCTAAGTTTTCCATAGAGCGTGGTGTTACCTACAAAAGGTAGACATTACACTGAACCTCATTAGTTGACTCGCTAACGCCCCACATAAACCGCGCGAGGTACGAGCGTCGGGCGACCGTAGGGAGCGAATTTAATGTGATTGTTATGCCTTTTAAGGGGCAAGATCTTCTTCATTTGGTATAGCTCTATTCTCGATGCATTTATGTACAAGCATTTTTAATAGCTCTGCGGATTCTTCAACGGCCTGAGCTAAATCTCCCTTAACTTTAGAGCCGTGTACTGCTGATGACCTTGAGTTGTATAGTTTTTTAACTGACTCAAAAGTAACCTTACGCTCACTTGTATCTTCAGGATGTAGGAAGCGAGAAATATACAAGCTGATACGAAATCTGATTTCAGAACTTGCACCGAACATGCATTCAATGCCGGCCCAGAGAACGGCCATTTTTATTCTTGGCATAGAATGCCAACGGTATGAAGCTAAGCAGTGAACAGCCGTTTGAAATTTCTCAATTTCTAATAGCTGTTGTGCGCCCTTAAAGTGCTCGCCAACCCAATCAATTTCATTTTCATTCAGCTTATATGGAGGCGTCTGCATAATCCCGTGAAAATTTAGATTTGTTGCATGAAGGTGGGTTTGTGCAGAAATAGAGCTTGCTTCAGCGTCTGATTGAAGATTAAACCCCACTTCAGTGTTAAAGATTGCGCTGAGGAGGAGGGCATCCCAAGATGCATTCCATGCAGCGGCCGCTAGCTCTTTTGATGTGGGTGCATGGATTTTGAACTGTGCAGTTATTCTAGGGATAAATGCGGCAACAACCGCTATATCATCTGGACGCTTACAGGTAGCCACAGCCGTTTCAAAATCGAGATGGGAGGTATCCGCAGGGAGAAGTAATACATTATCGCCCAGCGAGATCTCACTAGGTACTTCAATACCACTAAGCAATATGTATGTGGTGTTTCCCTTGCCGATGACTTGCATATTAATTACCGGGCATAACAGTCTGTTAATGAGGCCTTCGGCCTCATAATAATTATTAAAAGGCGGCCACTGTAATATATTAGAGTGGCGATCATGCCGCGTCTAACCCATTGTTATATTTGATATTTAATTTGTTGTTCAGGCGAGTGCTCAAATAGGCTGGCCTGAAGATTATGGTTGGCCATTGATTTTGATAAAAAAGCGGCATGCTGTTCATATAAACAGTATGTTTGAAAGGGAGTTCGATCATGGCTGAGTCACCGTTCCTTGGTTCCATTAAAGAGTACATGCTGGTCAGGCGCTACTGTCGCCGTACCGTTCCATCGTAACTGCACTGGATTAAACGCGATATCCTATTTCATGACAAGGCGCACCGATCGAGGCTATCTGAAGCCCATGCTGAGCAGTTCACACCTGGCCGGTCGATTGCCAGGTGTCAGCAGAGGAACCTCAGACCTTGCCTCGTTAGTACCTATCCTACGGTTACGTTTTGATTATTGAATTAAAGCCTCGCCCATCTCGATACCTTCGATATCTGCTTCATCAATCAGTTGGTGGATATAGCGGCTGATGGCCAGGCGTTGGCGTATTTCTGCCAGGTAGGCGGCCACTTGTTCGCTGACCTGTTCGTAGGGCAGTGGTAAGCCGTTAATTTTCCTTGCTACCAGCACAACATGAACCCCGTAACGGCTTTCTATGGGCTTGGGGGCTAATCCCTCATTGAGGGCAAATACCTGGCGTTCAAATTCCGGGGTGGTCTGCCCGCGGGTAAGTTGCCCCAGGTTGCCACCGGTTTCCCGCGAAGGACAGGCTGAAAATTGTTTGGCTAACGCGGCAAACTGACCGGGTGCCTGTTGCAGTTGAGCAAGCAGTGCCTCTGCGCTTTGTTGCGCCTGTTGAAAAGCGGGTTCATCGGTTGGATCGGCAGCGATCAGGATATGACTGACCTCCAGCAGGTCGGGGCTGCGAAACCTTTCCTCGTGGCTGTCGAAATAGCGGCGACATTCTTCCTCTCCGGGTACTACCGCCGGTGCCTGTTGTTCCAGCAATGTACTGATCCGAGCTTCCTCGGTAGCGTCATCGCTGGTTTGGCATTTTTCTTCAGCCTGTTGCAGCAGCAGGGTGCGGATCACCAGGGCTTCCGCTGCCTTGCGGAGACCTTCTTCAGGGGACTGGGCCGGGTGATACTGCACTTCACGGGCAATATCATCGGCTGCAATCAGGGTGCCGTTAACCCGGACTTCCGGTATGTCTGTGGTCGTGTGGGGGGCTGTAGCGTGGGAAGGGCAACTCATGTCCATCTCCTAATGATATGTTGGCAAAACTATTCCCGGTGTCCGTCTGGCGGACACCGGGTCTTGATGGTTATGAGGCTCTTTTCTGACGCACGATCTGGTAGTTCCTCAGCAGGTATTTCACCGGTGCCGCCAGGCCACTGACGATGTGAACCAGGCGGGTGAAGGGAAAGATCAGGAACAGGGTCATACCAAGAAAGACGTGGAGCTTGTACACCAGTGACACCGGCGCAATGGAGGCTGCGGCTTCCATCGGTTGAAGTATGACGAGTGATTGTGCCCAATTGGCCAGCATCACCATCACCGAGCCGTCCATGTGATGGCTTGACGCAAAGATGGTGCTGAGGCCCAGAATCAGCTGGGCATAGAGCAGCACCAGTACCAGCAGGTCGGAGAAGCTGCTGCTGGCGCGAACTCTGGGATCACTGAAACGGCGGTGGATCAACATGGTCAGCCCAATGAAGCAGATGCCACCGAACAGTCCACCGGAGACCATGGCCAGCAGTTGTTTGTTGGGGGTGGAGATCACATGGTGATAGATGAACTCAGGTGTCAACAGGCCCACCAAGTGACCGGCCAGCACAAACAGGATGCCGACATGGAAGGCATTGCTGGCCAGCCGCATGCCGCGGGTGCGCAATATCTGACTGGAGCCTGCTTTCCAGGAATACTGTTCGCGGTCGTAGCGGGCCCAGCAGCCGACCACGCAGACCAGCAGTGCCAGGTAGGGGTAGAGACCGAAAAGTAGCGTGTTGATATTCATGATGGCTTCCTCAATTTGCCCAGCGCACAGCTACGCTGTCGTTAGGGGATCGTTTTGGCGGTTGCGGCGCGGTGGAGGGACAACTGTCTCCGGCGCCAAAGGTGACCGCCTCCTCCTCCCAGATTTTGTCCAGTGCCTCGGGGGTGTCGTCGCGCTGCTCGCCAGCGGCTTTGCTGCGCAATTCCTCTAGGTCGACCGGCACACCGCTGATCATCAGCAGACTGTCAAACAGCGCATCGTAGTCTGACTCGCGCTCCCGCAGACGGGCACTCAGCAGCCCGAGAATATGGGCCACGTCCGCCAGTCCCTCGCGGGCCTCCAGGTCTGGCCGATGGGCCAGGAACTCCAGGTAAAGGGGAATAAAGTCCGGCAATTCCCGCACCTCGATGTGGTAGCCCAGGCTCTCGTAAAGCGCCAACAGATCCACCATGGCCTGGCCGCGATCGCGGGATTCACCGTGCACGTGTTCGAACAGCAGTAGCGACAGGGCGCGGCCCCGATCAAACAGGCCGGAGTACAGTTCCTGGGCATCCATCAGATCACCGTCATAGATCTGGTGTAGCAGACCCGTGAGGCGCTGGCGCATGGCGGGAGATATCTCCCGCGAACCCAGAATGGCTGATTCCATCTCTGCTACCTGTGCCTGCAATTCAGCTTTTGGGTAGTCCATCAGCCGGGATATGACTTTGAGAATATCCATACCTTATTTCTCCCATACCTGGACGGTCTGGATCACATCCCGCCGGGTGGTTTTCTTGGTGCCGAACAGATTGATGTCGGACTCGCCGGTGGAACAGCCGTTGCCGAAGGAGAAGCCGCAGCCGCCGCGCTCGGCGAAGACTTCGGACATGGCTTCCTCGCGGTGGGCGGTGGGAATCACGTAGCGGTCTTCGTAGTTGGCGATGGCCAGGTAGCGGTACATATCCTCCACCTGCAGGGCGGTGAGGCCCACGTCGTCAAGGGTTTGCTGGTCGTCGAAACCTTCGACAATCTGCGCGCGTTTGTAGGCGCGCATCGCCAGCAGGCGTTTCAGTGCCAGCAGTACCGGCGCCTCGTCTCCAGCAGTGAGCAGGTTGGCCAGGTACTTGACCGGAATGCGCAGGGAGTCCACGTCGGGAATAATGCCGTTCATGCCTACGTGGCCAGCCTCAACCGCGGACTGAATCGGCGACAGCGGCGGCACGTACCAGACCATCGGCAGGGTGCGGTACTCCGGGTGCAGCGGAAGCGCCAGTTGCCAGTCCACGGCCAGTTTGTAGACCGGTGACTGCTGGGCGGCCTCGATCACGGAGTCCGGGATGCCGTCTTTCCGCGCTTGGGCGATGACTGCCGGGTCGTGGGGATCGAGGAAGATTTCCAACTGCTTCTTGTACAGGTCCTGTTCCGACTCGGTGCTGGCCACTTCGAGGATGCGGTCGGCATCGTAGAGCAGCACGCCCAGATAGCGGATGCGGCCCACACAGGTTTCCGAACAGACAGTGGGTTGGCCTGCTTCAATGCGCGGATAGCAGAAAATGCATTTTTCCGACTTGCCGGATTTCCAGTTGAAGTAGATCTTTTTGTAGGGACAGCCGGACACGCACATGCGCCAGCCGCGGCATTTTTCCTGATCGATCAGTACGATGCCGTCTTCCTCGCGCTTGTAGATGGCGCCGGAGGGGCAGGCAGCCGCACAGGTCGGATTCAGACAGTGCTCGCACAGCCGCGGCAGGTACATCATGAAGGTATTTTCGAACTCGCCGTAGATGTCCTTCTGGATGTTGTCGAAGTTGCGGTCGGCACTGCGCTTCTTGAACTCGGTGCCGAGAATTTCCTCCCAGTTGGGGCCCCACTCGATTTTCTCCATGCGCTTGCCAGATATCAGCGAACGGGGCCGCGCGGTGGGCTGGTGTTTGCCCAGCGGAGCAGTGTGCAGGTGCTGGTAGTCGAAATCGAAGGGCTCGTAGTAATCGTCAATTTCCGGCAGATCGGGGTTGGCGAAAATGTTCGCCAGCACCCGGAACTTGCCACCAATTTTCGGATTGATGGAGCCGTCGCGATTGCGCACCCAGCCACCGTTCCACTTGTCCTGGTTTTCCCACTCCTTGGGATAGCCGATGCCGGGCTTGGTCTCAACGTTGTTGAACCAGGCGTATTCCATGCCCTCGCGAGAGGTCCAGACATTTTTACAGGTGATGGAGCAGGTGTGGCAGCCGATACACTTGTCCAGGTTAAGCACCATCCCTACTTGTGAGCGTATTTTCATTGTGATGCCTCCTTAAACGTCCTGGGAAAGTGGTTGCGGCAAGTCGTCGGTATCCGATCCTTCCAGCCAATCCACCTTGTTCATTTTGCGCACCACCACGAACTCGTCGCGATTACAGCCGACGGTACCGTAGTAGTTGAAGCCGTAAGATTGCTGCGCGTAACCGCCGATCATATGGGTCGGTTTCATCACCACCCGGGTGACCGAGTTGTGGTGGCCGCCGCGTGTACCGGTGGTTTCTGCGCCGGGGGTATTCACGATGCGCTCCTGGGCGTGGTACATCATCACCATGCCTTCGTTGACGCGCTGGCTGACCACCGCGCGACAGGCGATGGCGCCGTTGACGTTGAATACCTCTACCCAGTCGTTGTCCTCAATGCCGGCTTTTTGTGCATCCACTTCACTCAACCAGATAATCGGGCCACCGCGTGACAGGGTCAGCATCAACAGGTTGTCGGAGTAGGTGCTGTGGATACCCCACTTCTGGTGGGGCGTAATCCAGTTCAGCACGATCTCGGTATTGCCGTTGGGTTTCTTGCCCTTCACAAGATCAATGGTCTTGGTACAGATTGGCGGTCTGTACGACACCATCTGCTCGCCGAAGGCCTGCATCCACAGGTGATCCTGATAGAACTGCTGGCGACCGGTGATGGTGCGCCATGGAATAAACTCGTGGACGTTGGTGTAACCGGCGTTGTAGCTGACATGTTCGTCTTCCAGCCCGGACCAGGTGGGCGAGGAGATGATCTTGCGCGGCTGTGCCTGGATGTCGCGGAAGCGGATTTTCTCGTCGTGCTTGGGTTCCGCCAGGTGCTTGTGGTCGCGGCCGGTGAACTTGCCGAGGGCTTCCCAGGCTTTCACTGCCACATTGCCGTTGGTTTCCGGGGCCAGACTCAGTACCACTTCGGCGGCGTCGATAGCGGATTCGATGCGCGGTTGTCCTTTGCTGACACCATCCTCGGTGACGGTGTAATTCAGCTTGCGCAGCAGTTCCACTTCCTCATCGGTGTTCCAGCCGATGCCCTTGCCGCCATTGCCGAGTTTCTCCAGCAGTGGACCCAGAGAGGTGAACTTCTTGTAGGTGTTGGGGTAATCCCGTTCCACCGCTACGATATTCGGGGCAGTTTTACCTGGGATCAGATCACACTCACCTTTCTTCCAGTCCTGTACCTCGAAGGGTTGCGACAATTCCCCGGGGGTGTCGTGCAGGGTGGGCACGGTGACGATGTCTGTTTCCACCCCGAGGTTGCCGTTGAAGGCGGCAATTTCGGAGAACTTCTTGGCAATGCCCTTGTAGATATCCCAGTCTGAGCGCGCTTCCCAGGCAGGGTCGGCGGCCTTTGACAACGGGTGGATAAAGGGGTGCATGTCCGAAGTATTGAGATCGTCCTTCTCATACCAGGTAGCGGTGGGTAGCACGATATCGGAGTAGAGCGCGGTGGAGGACATACGGAAGTCCAGTGTCACCACCAGATCCAGCTTGCCGACAGGGCCTTTCTCCTCGAAGTCGATCTCTTTCGGAATCAGGTCACTACCGCGGGCAAAGTTGTCCTCGTTCATCACGCCGTTGTTGGTGCCCAGCAGGTACTTGAGCATGTACTCGTGGCCCTTGCCGGAGGAGCCGAGCAAGTTGGAGCGCCAGATAAACATGTTGCGCGGGAAGTTGGCCGGATTGTCCGGCTGTTCCGCCGCAAATTTCAGGTGTCCTGACTTGAGTTGCTGAACGACGTAATCTTTCGGTTCCATGCCCGCTTCGGCTGCTTCGCGGGCAATCTGCAACGGGTTGCGGTTCAATTGCGGTGCGGAGGGCAGCCAGCCCATGCGCTCGGCCTTGATGTTGTAGTCGAGCATGTGCTCCGGCCACTGGGATTTGTCCGCCAGCGGTGACAGCACTTCATGGATGCTCACTTTCTCATGGCGCCACTGGGAGCTGTGGTTGTAGAAGAAACTGGTGGAGTTCATCTGGCGCGGTGGTCGGCTCCAGTCCAGTCCGAAGGCCAGCGGCAGCCAGCCGGTCTGTGGACGCAGTTTTTCCTGGCCCACGTAATGGGCCCAGCCGCCACCAGTCTGGCCAACACAACCGCACATGATCAGCATATTGATCAGGCCGCGGTAGTTCATGTCCATGTGGTACCAGTGGTTCATGGCGGCACCGACAATGATCATGGATTTGCCGCGGGTTTTATTGGCGTTGTCGGCGAATTCACGGGCTACCTGGATAACGCGGTCGCGGGGTACGCCAGTGATTTTTTCCTGCCATGCCGGGGTAAAGGGAATGTCATCGTCGTAGCTGGAAGCGACGTTGCCGCCGCCGAGGCCGCGGTCGATGCCGTAGTTGGCCATGGTCAAGTCATAGACGGTGGCGACTCTGGCGGTGGAACCATCTGCCAGCTGTATATCTTTGGCCGGTACCAGACGCGGCAGAATCTCGTCATGCTCGCAGTAATTCCAGTGCTCGTTGCGCTCGTCCGCAGCAAAGTGTGGGAAGGCTACGGATACGGAGTCGCCGCCAATCAGTGACAGTTGCAGCTTCACCTCGTTGCCGTTGCTTCCTTCCCTTGCTTCAATATTCCATTTTCCTTGTTCGCCCCAGCGATAGCCGATGGAACCTTGCGGAGACACCAGCTCGCCACTGGGTTCGTCGATAGCAATGGTTTTCCACTCGGGATTGTTATCCTGATTGAGCTGGCCATTCAGATCGGAAGCGCGCAGGAAGCGGGTGGGGCAGTAACTGCCATCTTTCTCCTCCAGTACCACCAGCATGGGCATGTCGGAGTATTGGCGCACGTATTCGGTGAAGTATTCACTGGGTTTTTCCAGATGGAATTCCTTCAAAATGACGTGGCCGAAGGCCATGCCAAGGGCCGCATCGGTACCTTGTTTCGGGTTCAGCCAGATGTCGGTCAGCTTGGCTACTTCCGAGTAATCAGGAGTGATAGAGACAGTTTTAGCGCCCTTGTAGCGTACTTCAGTGAGGAAGTGGGCATCGGGGGTGCGAGTCTGGGGCACATTGGAACCCCAGGCGATAATGTAATTGGAGTTGTACCAGTCGGCGGACTCCGGCACGTCAGTCTGCTCGCCCCAGGTCATCGGGGAGGCTGGCGGCAGATCGCAGTACCAATCGTAAAAGCTCATGCACACGCCGCCGATCAGCGACAGGTAGCGGGAGCCGGCGGCGTAGGACACCATCGACATGGCCGGGATCGGCGAGAAGCCGATAATGCGGTCGGGTCCGTACTGCTTGGCGGTATACACGTTGGACGCGGCGATGATCTCGTTGACTTCATCCCAGGAAGAACGCACGTAGCCGCCGAGGCCGCGCTTGGACTTGTAGGAGGTCGCACGGGTGGGGTCTTCAACGATGAAGGCCCAGGCATCAACCGGGTTCTCAAACTGTTTGCGGGCATCGCGCCACAATTTCAGCAGCGGTTTGCGCACTTTGGGATATTTGAGGCGGTTGGCACTGTAGATGTACCAGGAATAGCTGGCGCCTCTTGGGCAGCCGCGCGGTTCGTGGTTAGGCAGATCAGGGCGGGTGCGCGGGTAATCGGTCTGCTGGGTTTCCCAGGTGATCAGGCCGTTTTTGACGTAAATTTTCCAGCTGCAGGAACCGGTACAGTTCACACCGTGGGTGGACCGAACGATCTTGTCGTGCTGCCAGCGCTGGCGATAGCTGTTTTCCCACTCACGGTTCTGGTTGCGGGTCTCACCGTGACCGTCGGCAAACTCTCCTGTGACGGTCTTTTTGAAGAATTGCAAGCTGTCTAGGAAATGACTCATGGCGTTACTCTCTATCTCACTTGGTCGGCGGCGGTAAGCCGCCAACTTGGGTTCTATCTCAAATGACCGGAAGGCCTGGCCTTCCGGTGTGAGGGATTTCTCCGGTTACGGGTTATAGAACTCGCCGTCTTTGTGATGGGAGAAATGCTCCCCGCAATTCGGGCATTGAATATCGGTGTCGCTGCGGTTTTTGCGCAGGTAGAACCACCAGTTAATGCCGATACATACCGTATAGAAGGCGGCGAAGCCGATCAGTGCCACTTCAGGTGTGGTAGCTGTGATCTGTTCCCCGATGACTTTGGGAATGTAGAAAGCACCGTAGGCAGCTACAGCAGAAGTCCATCCCAATACTGGGCCTGCCTGCTCTTTCGGAAAGACCATGGCAATGGTGCGGAAGGTGGAGCCGTTACCAATACCGGTGGCGGCGAACAACAGCAGGAACAGCAGGAAGAAGGGTAGGAAGAATTCTTCCGGCGACGCAGAGTTGTAGGCTGCTTTCATGTAGTAGGCGACACCCAGGGCGCTGCCAACCATGACCACAGAGCAGATTTGGGTGACCAGGGCACCGCCCAGTTTGTCGGCAATCCAGCCACCTACCGGGCGGATCAGCGCGCCGATAAACGGACCCATCCAAGCGTACATCAGTGCACTGGGACCATTGGCATTGATGGTGTCGTGAGTCATCACACCATCTACCATGAGGTGTTGGTAACCAAAGATCACCTTGATGGCCAGCGGGAAAGAAGCGGCGTAGCCAATAAAGGATCCGAAGGTCATGGTGTAGATGACACTCATCACCCAGGTGTGCGGGTTGTTGAAGATTTTGTACTGGCGCGTCAGGCTGGTGCGAATGGCGCCGGGTATCGTCTTCAGCCAGAACACCGTGGAGCCGATCACCAGTACCATGACGATTTCTTTGGGTACACCAAAACCGGAACCGTTGGCAGATTCCGGCAGTAGTAGCCAAAGCCCCACGGCGGCGGTGATGAAGCCGATCAGCAACATGCCGGCGATCATGCCGAAGCTGACGACCGGGTTGGGCAGATCAGGCGATACTTCCTGAGAGCGGATGTTGTTCATGCCGAACCAGCCGGCAAGGGCCAGCGGAATCAGCAGTACCAGCCAGATATAGCCAGCATTCTGGATCCAGGTCTCGCTGCCAGCCGGGATCTTGCCGATCAGGGTGCCGGAGGTGTTTTGCAGGATCATTGAATCGCCGCCGAACAGGCCGAAGGTCATCGCCAGCGGGATCAGGATCTGCATGGTGGTAACGCCGAAGTTACCCAGTCCGGCATTCAATCCCAGTGCCAGACCCTGCTGTTTCTTGGGAAAGAAGAAGCTGATGTTGGACATGGATGAGGCGAAGTTGCCGCCACCAAAGCCTGATAGCAACGCCAATGCCTGGAATACCCACAGCGGGGTGTCCTTGTCCTGCAGGGCTATACCGGTGCCCAGGGCGGGGATCATTAGCAGGGCCGTGGTGAAAAAGATGGTGTTGCGACCGCCGCATAATCGGATAAAGAAGCTGCTCGGTATTCGCAGGGTGGCGCCGGTCAGTCCGGCGATAGCGCTTAGGGTAAACAGTTCAGATTGGGCAAAAGGAAAACCCAGGTTCAGCATTTGTACCGTGATAATGCCCCAGTAAAGCCACACGGCAAAGCCGCACAGCAGACTGGGAATGGAAATCCAGAGATTTCGTGAGGCAATTTTTTTGCCCTCGGATTCCCAGAACTGCGGATCCTCGACATCCCACTTTTGTAGATCGGCCATAGTGGCTCTCCTCGTAGTTACAGTCTTATAACGTTAAAAAATCGTCTGCTTTTGCCTGGTTCAACCGGTGCCTGAACTCATCCAGCTTGATGGCGTAAAACATCAGCACCATGCAGGCGGCGAGTACGCCGTAAAGCAACATGAAGCAGGAGCTGCGGATGCCGGTGAGATCGGCAGCTACCCCGAACAGAATTGGCAGCGAACAGCCGCCGAGGGCGCCAATGGCGGCCACGGCACCGCCCACGACACCGACGTTGTCCGGGTAGTAGTCGTAAATGATTCGGTAGATGCTGGCCTTGCCGAAGCCCATCGCCAGGCCCATCACGAACGTCAGCAGCACAAATACCCAAAGGTTGATGCGGATATCCAGAAACAGATCGCGCCCAATGCCGTGAATGGTCATGGTGGTAGGGGGATAAGAGAGGAAGAACAGGCAGACCAGGCAGACCCAGAACACTGTCCAGTTGATACGGCGGGCGCCGAAATTGTCGGCAAACCAGCCGCCCAGCGCACGAATGATGGCGGCGGGCAGCGTAAACAGCAGGGTGACAAAGGATGCGGTTTTTAAATCGAGACCGTATTCGCCCACATAGTACTGAGGCAGCCACAGCGTCAGTGCCAGGAATCCACCAAATACGAAGTAGTAGTAGAGACCGAAGCGCCATACCCGCAGATCCCTCAGCGGACGCATTTCCTCTGTCCAGGATTGCCGGGATCTGCGCTGGTGGCCCTTGTCGGGGGGTGGCCAGCTAAAGAACCAGAACAGAATGGCAATGGCCAGCAGTACGGTGCCGTATACGTATGGCACGGTTTGCCAGCCGTAGTTGATGATAATGACGGGCGCCACAAGGTTGGTGATGGCCGCACCGGCATTGCCGGCACCGAAAATGCCCATGGCAGTGCCCTGCAAGGAGCGCTCGAACCAACTTGAAACGAAGCTGATGCCGGTGGCGAATGTGCCGCCGGCAATACCCAGTACCAGGCCAAAGGCCAGGAACTGGCCAAAGGTTTTGGCAAAGGGCAGCGTGAATAGCGAGAGTGCAACAATCAACGATTGACTGAAGAAAATGATTCGGCCGCCAAAGTGTTCGGCGAGAACACCACTGACCAGCCGGGCAATGGCACCAGTGAAAATAGGTGCGGCCAACAATAGACCAAAAGCGGTATCACTGAGTCCGAGATCAGCCCTGATTTGCAAACCGAGAATGGCAAACAGCGTCCAGGCTGCAAAGTTGGCGGCGAATGCCGCTGTGCAGACTCCTAGGCCGTACCATTTTTTCTGGTTGATGACAGACATGGGCTTTTCATTTACTCAAGAATATGTGCTGAATGTATTAACAGGCGTAGTTCTTCAACATGACCTGTATCAAGCGGTGGGGTGGGCTGATTCCAGCTGAATTTGAAGAAATACCACCTAGGTAGTAATGAAAAGAATCTATAAATCCATTAAAAAACAAGGTGTTGTATTCTTGTTGTGAGGCGAGGTAGGTTTGCTACCTCATATGTGGGTATTTGGTGGTAATGACGATGGCAACAACTCTAGCCGGTAGGAAATTGCGTTTTTCGCAGTCGATTGCGATCCAGGTTTTGATCCCTGTAGTGGTTATTGGGTTGCTGGCATTGGTCAGCATGCTGGTGTCGTTGTTGGTGACGCTCAATACGCAACACGATGCCGAGGCTATCAATATTGCCGGCTCGATGCGCATGCAGTCCTATCGTATTGCGGTGCAGATACAGCAGTCTGTTCAGGGTTCGGTATCTATGTCCCAACTGGGCGATCTGCTCGCTGAAGAGCAAAGGACTTTTTCCGAGAAGCTGTATCAGTCCAGTATTGCGCGGGTAGCGGGGCAGAGCACTGAAGAAAACCTCAAGCATGCCTATAACCAGGTGGTGGATAACTGGGAAAGCCACATGGTGCCAGTACTACTGTCGATCATGTCAGGGCAGTCTCTTTCGAAAGAGGCGCTGAGTGCGGCGAGCCAGGATTATTTAACCCATGTCACCGAACATGTGCGTGACATAGACCAACTGGTATTGAGCATCCAGCAAAATACCGAGGACAAAATCGAGCTGCTGGGCATGTACGAAGGCCTTAGCATTTTCCTGTCTTTTCTGGTGCTGGTTTTTATTGTGATGCGAGCGGATCAGAACCTGGTGCGACCACTTAAAGACCTGGTGCGTGCGGCCGAGCACACCAGTGTGGGGGATTTCTCCTACCGTACCTACTACGAAGGCGTTAACGAAATCGGTTTGCTGTGCAGTACCTTCAACGATATGTCTGCCAGTCTGGCCCGTCATTATCGCAAACTGGAAGACATGGTGGATGAAAAGACCTCGCAGTTGAAGCGTTCCAACCAGATGTTGGACTTCCTCTACACCACGACCCAGCGTTTGTCTGAAGGCATTGTCAGCCGTGAGAAATTTACCGACATCATTACCGATCTGAAGCGGCTAACCGGTATTCCCCAGCTTTCACTCTGCCTGACTAATGAGGCGAATGCCGATACCTATGATCTGATCCTGCCGGCGGGGGAGCAGCACGACTGTCTTATTCGCGACTGTGTGAACTGCTTTATGCGTCCGGACAGCGGTCATCAGACCAAAGGCGAGTTGTCCTTTCCCATTGAGGATTCCAGTGACAAATTTGGTTTTCTCTACGTCAATACCGGGTGCCATCTTGAATTGGAGTCATGGCAGGTGCGCTTGATTGACGCCGTGGTGGAACACCTGGCATCGGCCATGGCGTTGCAATATCGCGAAGGACTGAACCGGCGCCTGATGTTATTTGAAGAACGCTCCATCATTGCGAGGGAGTTGCACGATTCTCTGGCGCAGTCCCTTTCTTACATGAAAATGCAGGTGGCGCGGCTGATGCGGCTGTTCGATCGCCAAGCACCTGAAGAGCAGATTCGCGAGGGCCTGGCGGATTTACAGCAAGGGTTGAATGCGGCTTATAAGCACTTGCGGGAATTGCTGACCACGTTCCGCCTGAAACTGGATGCGCCGAGCCTGTACCACGCCCTGAAAGCGACTGTCGATGAATTCGACCGGCAGAGCGAAAATCTTGATGTGCTGCTGGACTACGGACTTGGACACTGCCCGTTGTCGCCCAACGAGGATATCCATGTGTTACAGATTATTCGTGAGGCCATGACCAATGCGTTGAAGCACTCCCAGGGTAAACGTATAGAGCTTCGTTGTGAGCGCGGTGCCGATAATTCGGCCATATTTCGTGTGATCGACAATGGCATTGGGATTACCGCAAATCCTCAAAAGGAGTATCACTACGGGCTTTCTACCATGGAAGAGCGTGCGGCGTTACTCCACGGCACACTGGACATCCGCGCAGGCGAAGTCGGTGGTACAGAGGTGGTACTCAGTTTTGTGCCAGAGGTATTTTCTTGAGTAAATTGATCAACTATTCACCTGAGCCAGATCAATTCGTATTCAGTGGGGCGTGTCTAGACTAGGCTATCCGAGATAACTGCATAAAGAGAGTCGCCGTGAATGATGTCGTGAGCAAGTTAATCCTGGTGGACGATCACCCTATGCTGCGCAAAGGTGTGCGCCAGCTGGTGGAGTTGGAAGATGACATGCAGGTGATCGGCGAAGCGGGCAACGGCAAGGATGCTATCGAGCTGGTTCAGCAGTTGGACGCTGACCTGATACTGCTCGACCTCAGCATGAAAGGTATGGACGGTATCGAAACATTGCGTGCCATGCGTGAAGCCGGTGTTGACAGTCGTATCGTGGTGTTCACCGTGTCCGATGAAAGTAACGATATGGTGGCCGCGTTCAAGGCGGGTGCCGACGGTTACCTGCTCAAAGACATGGACCCCGAAGAGCTGGTTAGCAGGATTCGCGATGCCTGTGTGGGCAAGATGGTGTTGTCCCAGGAATTGACCGAAACCCTGACCAAGGCATTTCGGGACAATGCACGCCGAGAGCAGAATAGCGGTTACGACGCCCTGACCCGTCGAGAAAAAGAAATTCTTCGTATGATTGCCGGTGGCCTGAGCAACAAAATGATTGGTCGGGAACTCGATATCGTCGAGGCCACGGTCAAGGTGCATGTTAAACACCTGCTCAAAAAACTCGGTTTGCGTTCACGGGTGGAAGCCGCCGTGTGGGCAGTTGAGCACCACAAAAACTAGCGGGGGATAGACGGTGCAGCCTGCTGAAATACGCCGCAGCCAATGGCTCGAGCGGATAGAAACCTCGATGTTTTCCCTTTTGAAACGAGCGCCTTTTACACCTCAGGGGATCGTGCTGAAAAAGTTACTCGAGCATGTTTTGTCTGAGGCGATAGCCGAAGGAGATTTAACATTTCTTTCCGGCAGGTCAATCGAAATCAATGTGTCAGACATGGGGATTGGCTGGTGTATTGGTTTCGATGGCCAACAATTTCAGGTAACGCCTTTGGGTGGTTCCCCCGATGCCAGCATCAACGGCAGGGCCCGGTCCTTTGTGCTGCTTGCCGCTGGCCGTGAAGATCCGGACACACTGTTTTTTCGCCGCGAACTCAGCCTGGAGGGGGACACCGAACTCAGCCTGGGGATAAAAAACCTGCTGGACAGTATCGAGCGCGATGCTTTGCCGTTTCCGCTACAGACACTCTTGTCAGGCGCGGGAGAACTGGCAAGCAGGGTATAGGGCGCGCAGGCCTGGCCGCATTGCTCGCCGGGCCTTTTCCGCTCAGGTGTCGGAAAGCAGCGGCTATCTCAGTGTCATGCCCGCCTGCCCATACCAATAGCCATTACAGAGTCCTGACGTACTGTGTTCCCTGGCAATAATGCCATCTGATCCGGGTTCTCCCCGTCGCACTTGATCAAATTGCGTCAATACTTCCATGGTGCCTTTGCTGGCGGGGCTAATGCGTAGAATGTCGACGCCGATCCCGGTCATGTCATGGAACGCGGGCAACAGATTGTGAACATCACCCGATTGGGTCTGAATACCATTCAGGGTGAAAAGGGATTGGTTTTCCCTGGTATCGAGCGGAATACCATCCGGATAGTCCAGGCAGCTCAGCTGACAGTCATCTTTGGGCAGGTTGCGGCTGCGGGCAGTGAAACAGCGTGCAGAGTAGGCCAGTGGCAGACGGCCATGACTGAAAATCTCCGTCTCAATCTGATCGGCGAAGCCCATTTTGCGAGCGTCCTCGAGAATGCCGTGCAGGGTGTCCCGACTCAGTTCCACCGGCATAACCCAGCGCTTTAGGCCCGCCCGGTGTAGCACCCGCAGACTCCGGGCATTGTAGATATTAATTGCGGAGCCTGCGACAAAGGGCAGCCGTCTCTCCGACAGAAATTCCACTGCGGCCATATCGTTGGCTTCCATCAGGCAGCCGCTGTGATCACACAGTTTGCGCAGCATGGCCAGATCGGCGCGGGATTCAATCAGCGCCAGGGTGGACAGTACGACTTCCTTGCCTTTTTCGAGTAATTCTGCCGCGAGCTCCAGCCAGTCTGACTGGCGCAGTTCTTGCCGTTTCGGGCAGATCGTTTCACCGAGATAAACAATGTCGGCGGGGGAGTCGAGCACCTGCTGGTAAAAGTCATTGACCTGTTGCCGCGGCCAGTAATAGAGAATAGGACCCAGTGACAATTTCATCGCTAATTAATCCTTACTGCCAGGGGCGTGAATAGGCCCCGAGCGTGGTCTGGCTTCCCTCGGAGACCTTTGCCAGCGACGTCATCCATTCACTCTTGGGACTGAACAGATCGCCGACTTCCCGGTAGTGATCCAATGCCTCCCGCCACACCCTAACGACTTGGGCGACATAGGCCGGGCTGCGCTGTCGGCCCTCAATTTTGATGGCTTTGATACCAATCTCTGCGAGTTGGGGAATCAGCGTCAGCGTATTGAGACTGGTGGGTTCTTCCAGCGCGTGGTAAATCTGGTTCTCTACCTTGAAGCGACCCTTGCAAAGGGTGGGGTAACCGGCGTTGTCCCCATTTTTAAATCGATCAATCAGCACGCCGTTGAGCCGCGACTCTCTGCCGGTCGACGTTTCCTGCCAGCGAACCGCACTGGCCGGCGAGCAGGCACCACAGGTGTTGGGGGATTCCGCTGTGACATAGGACGATAGGTGGCAGCGGCCCTCTGCCATGATGCAAAGGCTGCCAAAACCGAACACTTCCAGATCCACAGGGCAGTTGGCAGCTAATTGCCTGACCTGTGCCAGCGACAATACCCGTGGCAGCACAGCGCGACGTATGCCGAAGTGCCTTTGATAAAAACTCAGTGCGGCCGCGTTGGTGGCCGAGCCCTGTACAGACAGGTGCAGATTGAGTTGGGGGTGGTTTTCCCTGGCGTACTCCAGCACCCCGAGGTCGGCGACGATCAGGGCGTCAGCGCCCAGTTCAGCGGCGCGATCCACCGCCGCCTGCCAGCTCGGCCAGTTGTGCGGTTGGGGGTAGGTATTGATGGCGACAAATAATCGGACCCCGCAATTCCGTGCATACTCCAGAGCCTGGAGTGCTTTGCTGTCATTGAAGTTGAGTCCGGTGAAATGGCGGGCATTCGTGGCATCCCGAAAACCGATATAAACAGCATCCGCGCCGTTTTCTACGGCGGCTTTGAAGGCGGGCAGGCTGCCCGCTGGGCAAACGAGTTCCATAGTGATTCCGACGGTGTTCATAAAAAACGTCCGGCACAAGTCCGGACGCCAAAGCCCTGTTGGAGGAAGCAGGGCAGCCTTGCTTTGCTAGAAAAACTATTCTGAAACGGGTACCAGTAATACGTTTTGTTTTGCCCGATGAATGACCCCTGGTGCGGTCCCGCCGAGCAGTGTGTCGTAGAAAGGGCTGCGACCGTGATTGCCGATCACGATCAGATCGGCATGTAATCTGTCAGCGGCTTGAACCAGTTGGTCAACGGCTTTTCCTTCCAGCATCAGTGCCCGGCAGTTCACACCCTGGCCAACCAAGTCGTTGGCCATTGCCTGTAGTCGTTCGACGGCATCCCCATAGGCAGCTTTCAAATCCGCTTCCACTTCCTCTTCAGCGGCACCTTCTGAACCTGGCAGCTCGGTTTCAACGGTGGCGAGTACCAGTTCGGCCTCATAGTGCCGAGCCAAATCTGAGGCGGCGGCGAGAATACTGTCGACATTTGAGTTCAGGTCGATAGCGGCAAAGATCGTTTTCATGGCTCGAGGCCTCCGGGTGACCGAAAAATTATGACAGCTCAAATACTGGGGCTGTCCACTACACTTTGAATTGACGTACATCAAACATAGGCCGTCACGACCGTTTTCTTAGGAGGTACCACTAAAAAACCTGTTGTTGCTGGTTGTCTTGTCTGGGGGTGTATCTGTTTTGTATCTCATTGTTATCAAAAGAATAGTTTGAAAGTCTGAACTACCTCCTTGGTGGTATTTGGGAAAATAGCGAGCAATTTTCACGAAATGAACGATGACCTGGATCAACTGCATATCATGATCCTCTGGGTAGATTCACGGTGCCGGCCCGAAGCTGGCGATATTTCTGTCAGGCGCTGTACCCGTGAGGAGAAATACCATGTCTCAGGCAAAAATTAATTTGCTGGACCTGAAAGATCCGAAGATCAAAACACTGCACATAACGTGGTTTGCCTTCTTTTTGAGTTTTGTTGTCTGGTTCAGTCATGCCCCTATGTTGGCGGTGATCAAGGAAGCCTTTGATCTCTCGGCCCAACAGGTCAAGGCGCTGATGATCTTGAATGTGGCAATGACCATTCCAGCCCGAATATTGATTGGCATTCTGGTGGATAAGTTCGGTCCCCGGCACGTCTACAGTGGTCTGCTGATTCTATCCGGCGGTATCTGCCTGTTATTTGCTTCGGCAAACAGCTATGAGCAATTGGCGCTGTTCCGGTTCCTGTTGGGCTTTGTCGGCGCCGGATTTGTCATCGGCATTCGCATGGTAGGCGAGTGGTTTCCCGCCAAACAGGTGGGACTGGCTGAAGGCATTTACGGCGGCTGGGGTAATTTCGGTTCTGCCGCCGCCGCTATGAGTCTGCCCACCATTGCCCTGATGTTCGGTGGCGAAAATGGCTGGCGCTACGCTTTGGGCCTGACCGGAGTGATTGCATCCGCATACGGTGTGTTTTATTACTTTCATGCCCGCAATACTCCGAAGGGTTCTACCTATTTCAAACCGAAAAAATCTGGCGGACTGGAAGTCACCAGCTGGCGGGATTTCTGGTTCTATCTGATCATGAACATCCCCATGTACATCGCCCTGGCGGTACTGGCCTGGAAGTTGTCGCCCTCTAACCTTGGCTTGCTGACTACTTCTGCAGTGGACCTTATCTACGTCGGGTTGGTGGTGCTCTATGTGTTTCAGTCCTATCAGATTTGGAAAGTAAACCATGAGCATTTGAAGCAGGGTGTTCCGGAGATGCAGTGCTACCAGTTCAAGCAGGTGGCCATTCTCGACTGGTCATACTTTGTGACTTTCGGCTCTGAGCTGGCAGTGGTGTCCATGCTGCCGTTGTTCTTTCTGGAGACGTTTCAGGGGTTAGACCCGGTCAAGGCCGGTCTGTTGGCGTCCGGTTTCGCCTTTATGAACCTGGCTGCCCGCCCCGGTG
The DNA here is from genome assembly GCA_947259505.1 of uncultured Porticoccus sp. Classification (GTDB taxonomy): domain Bacteria; phylum Pseudomonadota; class Gammaproteobacteria; order Pseudomonadales; family Porticoccaceae; genus Porticoccus. The sequence goes on from CAMYLT010000008.1 coordinate 91,202, forward strand.
GCGGTTGGATGAGCGACCGGTTTGGTCGTCGCAAAACCATGATGATTTTGATTGCCGGGTTGGCCGCAGGATACTTCCTGCTCAGCCAGATCAATGGTGGCTGGTGGATTCCTCTGGCAGTGATTGCCACCATGTGTTGTTCGTTCTTTGTGCAGGCAGGCGAAGGTGCGGTCTTTGCCATGGTGCCGCTGGTGCAACGTCGCATGACCGGTCAGATTGCCGGCATGGCTGGAGCCTACGGTAATGTGGGTGGCGTGACCTATCTGACCATCTTGTCTTTCGTTGACTACAATACGTTTTTCCTGTTGATTGCTGCATCTGCGGGTATCGTTTTCCTGGCCGTGCTGTTCCTGAAAGAGCCCTCCGGTAAAATCGCGGAGATTCTCCCCGATGGAACCGTAGAACTGATCGACGTGAGCTGATGATGACTGGCTCGCTAAATGCCTCGGGGGCGCATGATTGTTGAATGGAAAATAACAACACGTTTCAAACAACAGTTGGCAGCTATTCAGATGCCGGGATCAAACCCGTCAATGAGGACGCTGTAGGCTTTCGCATCCCCGAGGACCATTTGCTCAATATTAAGGGCGCAGTGGCCGCCCTGGCAGATGGCGTCAGTACGGCTGAGGCGGGGAAGGAGGCGGCAGAACTGTGTATCAGCACGGTTCTGACCGACTACTACACCACCCCTGAGACCTGGAGTGTCAAACATGCCGTCCAGAAAATTCTCACCCCTCTGAACCGCCGTCTCTACAACCTTGGCCATGAAATTCACGATGAAGCCCGGGGCTATATCACGACCCTGAGCATCCTGGTGATCAAGTCACACCTCGGTTATCTGTTCCATATCGGTGACAGTCGTATCTACCGATTGAGTGCAGAGGATCACCAGTTCACCCAGCTGACTCGTGACCACACCGCCGGAATTTCAGCCGAACAGAATTACCTGATCCGTGCCATGGGCATGGATACCAGTCTCAATGTCGACGCCAGTGTGGTGACTCTTAAACAGGGTGATGTTTTTCTGCTCTCCAGTGATGGTGTGCACGACTTTCTCTCTGCGGATGAACTGTGCCGATTGATTGAACTTCACTCGGATGATTATGACGTTGCCTGCCGGGAAATTGTCACTGCCGCCAGAGATGCCGGTAGCAATGATAATCTCAGTTGTGTCTTGCTGCGCATCGACCAGCTGGGCTTGGAAAATATCGAGGATCTCAACGAGCGTCTCACCAGATTGCCGTTTCCCCCGGAGCTTTACCCCGGGCTGAAAATCGACGGCTATGAGGTACTGGCGGAAATGTATGCCAGCGAGCGCAGTCAGTTGTACCGGGTTAAAGACCTGGACAGCGGTGAAGAATTTGTGATGAAAACCCCGTCCCGCAACTATTGCGATGATCCGGCCTATATTGAGCGTTTCATCATGGAGGAGTGGATTGGCATTCGGGTCGACCATGCCAACGTGGTTAAGGTGATTGCGCCGAAACAGGAACGAAAGTTTCTTTACTACCTGATGGAGCTGGTGCCGGGAGAGACCCTGGACAAGTGGCTGGAGTGTCATCCCGAGCGCCGCCCCCGCGATCTGATCGGCCTGGTTGACCAGATTGCCGCAGGGCTGGAAGCGCTGCATGAAAAAGAGACTGTCCATCAGGACCTGAAACCCAGCAATATCATGATCACGCCCAATTTGGAGATCAAAATTGTGGATTTCGGCTCAGTCTATGCGCCGGGCATCCACGAAATTTTTACCCCGATGAATCGTGAGCTCGCGCTGGGCACACTGGACTACGCAGATCCCTCCTACCGCTTCCGCATCAACACCGGCATTCGCGGTGATATCTACTCGCTCGGCGTGATTGTTTACGAGATGTTTACCGGGTTTTTGCCCTATGGCTCACGCATTGATAAGTGTCATTCGCGCGAGGACTTCCTGCGATTACCCTACATTCCAAGCTATCATCACCGGGATGTGATTCCGCTGTGGTTTGATCGGGCACTGGAAAAAGCCGTGGCGATCGAACCGGATCTTCGCTATGACAGCCTGCGAACTTTTCTGCGCGATCTCAAACAGCCGAACCCTGAATTTCTGAAGGAAGACCCGCAACAGCCGGGCGAAAAGGATATGCTGCTGTTCTGGAAAATGCTTTCCTTTGTATTATTCGGGTTACTGATAATGTCGCTGTTGGTATCGGCGAGTCGCTGACACCGCAAGCGCTGCGATATCGATCTATACCATGAGATAACTGACCATAAACTGAGAGACACATGTCCCACGCTGCCAAAGAATTCACGCCCCTGAACATTGCCGTACTCACCGTTTCCGATAGCCGCACCCTGGAGCAGGATACCTCTGGCCAGGTGCTGGTGGATCGCCTCACCGAAGCCGGTCATACCCTGGCCGACCGGGTATTGATCCCCGATGACATCTACCAGTTGCGAGCGGAAGTCTCCCGCTGGATTGCCGACCCTGCTGTACAGGTCGCATTAGTCACCGGAGGCACAGGCTTTACGGATCGCGATTCGACTCCGGAGGCGCTGTTGCCCCTGTTCGACAAACAGGTAGAGGGTTTTGGTGAGCTGTTCCGGCAGATTTCCTATCAGGAAATCGGCACCTCCACCGTACAATCCCGTGCAGTGGCCGGGCTGGCCAATCGCACCCTGGTGTTCTGTATGCCCGGTTCAACCAATGCCTGTCGCACTGCCTGGGACAAAATTCTCGGCGAGCAGCTCGATGCCCGCACGCGCCCCTGTAACTTCATTCCCCATGTGGCGTTTGCCAAAGATTGCGAGAGTCGCGGATGAGCTGTTGTGACCAAACGGGCTTGATGACCGTCGAACAGGCGCTCGAAAAGCTGCTTGCGGCGGCCAGGCCCACGGCAGAGATTGAAACTGTTCCTCTGATGTCGGCGCTGGGCCGGGTGCTGGCAATGGATCAGTACTCCTCAGTAGATGTGCCCCCCGCAGACAACAGCGCGATGGATGGCTTTGCCCTGCGCTTTGCCGATACGGCTGTCGATGGTGAAACGACCCTGGTCATCAGCCAGCGCATTCCAGCAGGCGCCGTACCAGAAGCACTGCAACCGGGTACCGCCGCACGTATTTTTACTGGCGCGGAAGTGCCTCCCGGTGCCGATACGGTGGTCATGCAGGAGCAATGTCGCTGGGATGAAGAGCGGGTGACCATTGCAGCGGGGATTAAATCCGGTGCGAATATCCGCCCCCGTGGACAGGATATTAAAGAGGGTGCCTCAGTATTGCATGCAGGTCACCGGCTGAAACCTCAGGATCTGGGGTTGCTGGCCTCTGTCGGCATTGCCAGTGTCCCCGTATTTAGACGCCTCAAAGTGGCATTGCTCTGTACCGGCGATGAGCTGGTGGAGCCGGGTGAAGCCCTGCCACCGGGCTATATCTACAATTCCAACCGTTATACCCTGGCAGGGCAAATTACTGCACTGGGCTTCGAATGCCTGGACCTGGGGATTGTGGCTGACAACGCTGATGCCACCGAACAGGCTTTGCTCAAAGCCGCCGCCGAGGCGGACTGCATTCTTACCAGTGGAGGGGTTTCTGTCGGGGAGGAAGACCACGTCAAAGCCTGTGTCGACAAGCTGGGCAGCCTGGATTTGTGGCGCATGGCCATCAAGCCAGGCAAACCGCTGGCCTTTGGTCAGGTACAGGGTACGCCGTTTATCGGCTTGCCCGGCAACCCGGCCTCGGTGTTTGTCACCTTTGCCATTGCCGCGCGTCCTTATCTACTGAAAAGCCAGGGCGCTACGGATTACCTGCCGGTAGCGGTGTCGGTGACAGCCCGTTTCAGTCGCCCGAATTCGCCAAAACGCCAGGAATACCTGCGTGCCAGACTGGTGCTGGATGAACAGGGCAGAGCCTGTGCCGAGCTGGCGGGAAACCAGAGTAGTGGTGTGCTATCCACAGCCAGTAGCGGCAGTGGTTTTGTGATTCATCGTCTGGGAGAGGCGATCAATGACGGCGATATGGTTCCATTCCTGCCATTTTCGGCACTGTTATTTTAGAGGCTGATTTCACGCTACTTGATCTAAGTGCTTTGCTGAGCAAAGCACTACCTTCTATGCTCTAGAGACACATAATTTTTCAGCCACACCAGAGTGGCGAGTGAAGAGGATGTACTTCTATGGGCAGTCGAGTGACGCTGGCGTTTCATGGCGCAGCCGGTACAGTGACCGGCTCACGCTATTTGCTGGAAGTGGATGAGCGGCGTGTGCTGGTGGATTGTGGTCTGTTCCAAGGCTACAAACATCTGCGTGAACGCAACTGGCGGCCTTTCCCGGTAGAGCCTTCCACCATCGAAGCCGTTTTCCTCACCCACGCTCACCTCGACCACAGTGGCTACCTGCCCAGATTGGTGAAAGATGGCTTCAGTGGTCCTGTGTATTGCACCCAGGCCACCCGCGATCTGTGTCGTATTCTGCTGTTGGATTCCGCCAAGTTACAGGAAGAGGAAGCGGCATTCCGCAATCGTCATCAGTACAGCAAGCACCAGCCTGCACTGCCTCTTTATACCCAACATGATGCCAAAAAGGCGCTAGAGCTATTTGAAGTGGTGGGTTTCAGTATGCCGGAAAACCCCATGCCCGGTGTGTCACTGGGTAATATCGAAGTGGGGTTTTATCCGAATGGCCATATTCTTGGTTCGTCCTATCTGGATGTACAGGCCGGAGGCCGCCATATCCTGTTCAGTGGCGATGTTGGGCGCGGCAATGACTTGGTGATGCGCCCGCCGGAATTTCCCATTTACTGCGATTATCTGGTGGTGGAATCCACCTACGGCAACCGGCTGCACGACAATCGTGATGTCTGGGAAGTGGTGGGGGATATCATTAACGAGACAGTGTCCGGAGGCGGCTCGGTGCTGATTCCATCCTTCGCCGTGGGCCGCGCCCAGTCGATGCTGTACCTGATCACCGAATTGCGCCGTCGGGAGATGATCCCCTACCTGCCGATCTTTCTGGACAGCCCCATGGCGATCAGCGTCACCGAACTGATGCAGCGGCATCACCGCTATCACCGCCTCAACAAGACAACCTGTCAGCAGCTTTCCAGGGATGTTACCTTTACCCGCGATGTCGAAGATTCCATCGCCATCAATAAGGTGCAGGTTCCCGCCATCATTCTTTCCGCCAGCGGTATGGCTACAGGCGGCCGGGTTTTACACCATCTGCAACGGATGCTCGGCGATCACCGCAACACGGTGATGTTTGCCGGGTACCAGGCACCGGGTACCCGCGGGGCACGACTGGTTGCGGGTGAACGGAAAATCAAGATTTTTAACCGCTACTTTGATGTCAAGGCTCGGGTGGAAAGTCTCGACTTCCTGTCTGCCCACGCCGACCGGCTGGAGCTGTTGCGCTGGTTACAGCAACTGCCCACCGCGCCGAAACGCTGTTTTGTCACCCACGGTGAAGAAGAGGCCTCCGACGAGTTTCGCATCAGTATTAGTGAAGAACTGGGTTGGAATGCCTGTGTGCCCGATATGGGCGATAAGGTGATTCTTTAATAAGTGGGTGAAAAGCTGACTGCGTTGCCTCATGGCGTTAAAAACCGGCTCAACTCGGTCAGTTACAACGTATAACCGCTCCGATCTTGCCGGTTTTTGCTTGTGCTGACCACCTCGAAACGTTTACCAATGGGTTGGCTGTGGTTGCCAACGTCTCAGAGACTTAGTCGCCGCACACTACCTCGAAGCTGAACTGTTTGTCACAGTTCAGGGTGTTGCTGACAAAGCAATTTCGCTCGGTTTTTTCCAATAGCTTTTCTGCTTGCTCGCGATCACCATTGGCGGGAATCACCAGTCTGGCGTGGCTGTTGATGCGGGTGAATTTCACGCTGCGCTCCACCTTGCCCAGCTCGCCTTCACTGTGACAGTGAATTTCGAGCCAATTGAGCTTGGACGCATTGGCGATGGCCTTGAAGGTCAGCACCAGACAATTGGCAACAGCCCCTAGCAACATCTCTTCGGGTGTCCAGGTGTCGCCTGGGCCATCGAAGTTAAGTGGTGGTGATACCTCCAGTATGCAGCCGTTATCCAGCGTGGAGAGCAGGTTGGTATCCGGGGTGCCGTAGGTGTTGGCTCGGTAGTGATGAGGTAATGGTTGCATCGTATCGGTTCCCTCATTAGTTCTTGTCATTCCAGCGCTCAGCCCGCTGCTGGTCACTGGCTTTTGCATCAACCCAATTCCCCGCACCGTCCTGATGAAGTTCTTTCTTCCAGAAGGGTGCGGATGTTTTCAGTATATCCATAATGAACTCGCAGGCACTGAAAGCAGCCTCACGATGGGTGCTGCTGACGCCGACAAACACAATCTGCTCGCCGGGGGTGAGCTTGCCAATGCGGTGCACAATGCGGATGTCGATCAACGGCCAGCGCTCGGCCGCCTGTTCGGCGGTCTGTTGCAGGGAGGCCTCGGTCATGCCCGGATAGTGTTCCAGATGCATAGCGGTCAGGGGGTTGTCGGTGAGGTCCCGCACCAGCCCGGTAAACATGGCGATACCTCCCACCTGGGTATTGTCCGTCTGCAACTGACGGTATTCCTGGCTGATATCAAAATCCTCAGCCTGTACCGAGATGGAGATCATCCGCCGGTCACCGGAGGAAACAGGGCCACTTCATCGCTGTCGTTGATGGCAGCGGCCTCACTGGCCATTACCTGATTGACGGCGCACAGCAGGGTGCCAGTGCCGAGGCTCTGTTGCCACTGGGCATTGCGCTGTTTCAATTCGGCCAACAGCTCACCGATGTTGTTTACACCATCGGGCAAGGGCAGTTGCAGCTCGCCAGTGCCCAATTGCTCCCGGAGACTGCCAAAAAACAGGATTTTCACGGTGTCACACTCCAGTGGCCGGACTTGCCGCCGGCCTTTTCCAGCAGTCGGGTGGACTCAATCACCATGCCGCGATCCACCGCCTTGCACATGTCGTAGATGGTCAGTGCGGCCACGGACACGGCCGTCAGGGCTTCCATTTCCACGCCAGTCTTGCCATCCAGCCCGCAGGTGGCGGTGATGCGCAGGCCGTTCGTTTCGGGCAATGGCTCAAATTCCACCTTGATGGAGGTGAGCATCAGCGGATGACAGAGGGGTATCAGGTCTGAGCATTTCTTGGCGGCCTGGATACCGGCAATGCGCGCCACGGCCAGTACATCGCCTTTCTTGTGGCCGCCGCTGCGGATCAATTCCAGGGTTTGCGGCTGCATCCGCACCAGCGCTTCGGCGGTGGCCTCGCGGTGGGTGACGGCCTTACCGGCCACGTCCACCATGTGGGCATTGCCCTGGTCATCCAGGTGGGTCAGTTTGCGCATATCGGACAAGGGAAAACTCCGTACGTAGGTGATTTCTGCGTGGCAACAGTCTAGCGCAACTCGTTGGATAAACGTATTGCAGCAGATCAACCAGATGGTATGGGTGGCAATATCAGGATGGCCCTGAAGTCGTTGACATTGGTGCGGGTCGGGCCGGTAATCAGCAGGGCGCCGAGGTCCGCAAAGAAGGGATAGCAGTTGTTGTTTTCCAGTTCGGTAGTGGTATCCCAGCCTTGCTTCAGGGCCAGCTGCCAGGTGTCGGGAGTGATCAGGGCTCCGGCATTGTCCCCGGCACCGTCGATGCCGTCGGTGTCCGCCGCCAGGGCGTAAATACCCGGCGCGCCCTTGAGTGCATCCGCCAGCGCCAACAGGTATTCGCCATTGCGGCCCCCCATGCCGTTGCCTCTCACTGTCACGCTGGTTTCACCGCCGGACAATATGACACAGGGTGGCTGTACCGAACCTTTTCCCCGCGAGATAGACAGAGCCAGTTGCGCGTGTTCCCTGGCCAGTTCGCGGGCTTCACCGGTCAGGTCGTCCCCCAGGGATAGCACTTCCAGGCCGAAGGCTTTGGCCCTCAGGGTGGCGGCCAGCAGGGACTGATTGGGCGCGGCGATTATCCGGAAGCGGCAGTGGGCCAGTGCGGGGTCGCCGGGCTTTGGGGTTTCCGAGGCCGGTGATGCCAGCCATGTGGTGAGGATATCGCTGGTTTCAATGCCGTATTTTTTCAGGATGGCCAGGGCCTGGCTGGACGTAGTCGGGTCCGCCACTGTGGGGCCGGAGGCAATTACCGCCGGGTCATCTCCCGGCACATCGGAGATGGCCAGAGTGAGCACTTTGGCCGGCACGCAGACGGTGGCCAGTCGTCCACCCTTGATGGCGGAGAGGTGCTTGCGCACACAATTCATTTCGTGGATATCCGCCCCGGATGTCAGCAGCGCGCGGTTAATCTGCTGCTTGTCCGCCAGGGTCAGTCCCGGCGCGGGGAGGGCCAGCAGTGACGAGCCGCCGCCGGAGATCAAACAGATAACCTGATCCTCTGCCGTCAGATTATTCACCAACGCCAAAATCCGTTGGGCAGCAATTTCACTGTTGGCATCCGGCACGGGATGGCGTGCTTCCATCACCTCAATGCGTTCGAGTGGTTCACTGTGGCCGTAGGCAGTCACCACCAGCCCTTGCAGTGGCCCCGGCCAGTGCTGTTCCAGGCTCGCGGCCATGGCACAGGCGGCCTTGCCGGCACCGATCACGATGAGCGGACGGTCGTTTGGCAACGGCGAGGCGGGCAGGAACGGCGGCAACACCAGCGCCGGATCGGCAGTGGCCACGGCGACCTTAAACAGGTCGATGAGTAGCTGGCTGGGGTCGGTATCAGGCATGACGTGGTCTTGTTTTTGACAGCTTTCATTCATTATGGCGATAGCACTGGTGCCATGCCAGCGAACATGGATAATCAGGATTTTGACGGAGGGGTAGCGCGTTGACGAAGCAATATATTGAGGCACAGCAGTTGCTGGATGATTCCTTTCGGCTCGGGCTGCAAATACTGGAAAGCGGCTTCCGGCCCCATTTCATTATCGGTGTGTGGCGCGGCGGTACCCCGGTGGGCATTGCCGTACAGGAGCTGTTGGAATATTTCGGTATCTCCACCGATCACATCGCCATTCGCACCTCGTTCTACACTGCTCCACGTGAACATGCAGCCGCGGTGCGGGTGCACGGGCTGGGTTATGTGATCGAACATATACGTCAGGCAGATTCACTGCTGATTGTCGACGATGTCTACGATACCGGCCTCAGCCTGCAACAGATCGTCAACGATATCCTCGCCGAGTGCGGGGATAACCCGCCGGAAATCCGCCTCGCCACCCCGTACTTCAAGCCCGACAACAACCGCACCGAGCGGGTGCCGGATTACTATCTGCACGAAACCAACAAATGGCTGGTATTTCCCCACGAACTGGCGGGTATGACGGCGCGGGATCTGCTGGCCCACAAACCGGGTATCGAAGCCCTGAAGGAAAAGCTGGCTGGACTCGATAACGAGGATTAACGCTTCTCTAGTGCCTTGGCCACCTTGGACCCGGTGTCCCGCCCCAACTGGGTGGTGATATAGCGGCCAGCCGCCAGCAGTTTGTTCAGGTCGATACCGTGCTCGATGCCAAGACCGTTCAGCATATAGACCAGGTCTTCTGTGGCGACATTGCCGGAGGCCCCTTTGGCGTAGGGACAGCCGCCCAGCCCGGCGATGGAACTGTCCACCACCGCAATCCCCATTTCCAGCGAGGCGTAGATATTCGCCAGTGCCTGCCCATAGGTGTCGTGCAAGTGCACCGCCAGTTGTTCGATGGGTACGGATTTGGCGCTGGTCTCAATTACCCGGCGAATGTCAGCGGGGGTACCGACGCCAGTGGTATCGCCGAGGGAAATTTCATAGCAGCCCATCTGCAACAACCGCTCGGCCACCTGTTTCACTTTCTCCGCTACAACGCTGCCCTCGTAAGGGCAGCCGACCACGCAGGAGATATAACCGCGTACCGGCAAGTTCGCGGCACTGGCCGCGGCCATCACCGGGGCAAAGCGATCAAGGCTCTCGTCAATTGAGCAATTAATGTTTTTCTGGCTAAAGGTCTCCGAGGCAGCGGCGAAAATCGCCACCTCGGTGGCACCGGAGGCCAAGGCCCGTTCGAAGCCCTTCAGGTTGGGGGTGAGGGCGGCGTAGGTGACCCCGGGTTTGCGGGTGATACCCTGAAACACCTCGTCGCTACCCGCCATTTGCGGCACCCACTGGGGGTTCACAAAACTGCCCGCCTCGATATAACGGATGCCAGCGTCGGCGAGTTGTTCGATCAAACGAATCTTCACCGCCGCGCTGATCGGTTGTGGCTCATTTTGCAGGCCGTCGCGGGGGCCAACCTCAACAATGCGAACTTTCTTCGGCAGTGACATAGGCGTTGTCAGAATCCTCTCAATAGATAAAGCATACGTTACTGGCTTTAAACAGGCAGGGAAAGATAGAGGGACAATAAGGGGGCAGAGGAATGGTTACAGGCGAGGTGGGTGATAATGCCGCTTGACGGAATTCTGGCGTGGCCACAGACTCAAAAACATGACACCTGTATTGGAATAACGTGATGCCATCAAACAGTTCAGACAAGCTCGATCGCGCCGTCGCCCAGGCACGCGCCGCAAGGGATGATCGGGAGAAAGGCTACCGGGAAAAAGCCCTCAAACTGTACCCGTGGGTATGTGGGCGCTGTGGCCGTGAGTTCGAGCGCAAGAATATCAGCCAGCTCACCGTGCACCACCGTGATCACAATCACGACAACAACCCCTCCGATGGCAGCAACTGGGAGTTGCTGTGCCTTTACTGTCACGACAACGAGCACTCCCGTTACCTGGATGCCAGTTACGGCGATGTGATACCCGACAAACAGAAAAGCGCCGCCACCCATAATCCATTTGAAAAGCTTGCAGAGATGATGAAGGGCGATAAGGATAACTAATTGCTATCCACGTCGAATTTCAGCATTCGATAAAAAACTAGACGACTGGTCTAATCTTCGATAGCATGCCCACCCATGTCATCCGATAAAACCCAAGCCAAGTTTGCCGACACCCGCCAGAAGATCCTTGATTCCGCCAGGGTCATTATCCTGGGCAAGGGCTATGCGGCGGTGGGCCTCAACGAAATTCTCACCAGTGCCGGTGTGCCCAAGGGTTCGTTCTACCACTACTTCAAATCGAAGGATGACTTTGGCCGAGTATTGCTGGAAGAGTATTTCAGTGAGTATCTGGTCAAAATCGATTCCTGTCTGGGCGACACCACTATCCCGGCGGTACAGCGTCTGCTCAATTATTTCGAGCATTGGAAGGATTCCCAATGCAGTGATTGTCAGGAAGAGAAATGCGTGGTGGTGAAACTCAGTGCAGAGGTCGCCGACCTCTCCGAGCCGATGCGCCTGGCGCTGCAAAATGGCATTGAGAAGATTCAGGTGCGACTTGCCCAGTGTATCGCCGAGGCTGTCGCCGCCAACGAACTGATATTACAGCAGCAGCCGGAACAACTGGCCCGTGAGCTCTATTGCATGTGGCTGGGTGCCACGCTGATCAACAAGGTCAACCGCACCCCGGATGCACTGGAACTTTGCCTGCGTACCACCCGGCAACGGCTGGCGGCAGAGGTCATTCACTAGGGTGGGCTTTTTTTTACTCTAAACAATAGACGACTGGTCTAATAAATTTTTGTGCCAAAACAGATTGATAAAGGAGATAGGCGTGGATAACGATTCAGCAGCAAAAAACATTTTTCAGCCCTACAAATTCGGCAAGATTGAACTGCGCAACCGCTTCGTGATGGCCCCGATGACCCGCAACAAATCCCCCGGCGGCGTGCCCGGTGACGATGTGGCTCGCTACTACCGTGCACGTGCGGAAGGCGGCGTCGGGCTGATCATTTCCGAAGGAACCTATATCGGTCATTCAGTGGCCAATGGCTATCCCGATGTGCCCGCGTTCCACGGTGAAGAAGCCCTGGCAGGCTGGAAAAAAGTGATTGATGGCGTCCACGCCGCCGGTGGCAGAATGATCCCGCAAATCTGGCACACCGGTGCGGCAAGAATGCCCGGCAGTTGGCCCAACCCCGAACTGCCCGGCGCCGGTCCAGACGACGTAGTGGTGGATGGCGTCCAGACCGTCAAGTCCATGACCCAGACAGATATCGACCTAGCAGTAATGGCCTACGCCCAGGCGGCGGCCGATGCTGAACTGCTCGGGTTCGACGGCGTGGAAATCCATGGCGCCCATGGTTATTTAATTGACCAATTCCTCTGGGCTGGCAGTAATCACCGCACCGACGGTTACGGCGGCTCACTGGAAAACCGCACCCGCTTTGCACTGGAAGTGGTGAAAGCCGTGCGTGCAGTGGTCAGTGATAATTTTCCGGTAGTATTCCGGTTCTCCCAGTGGAAACTCAGTGACTACGATGCCCGTATCGCCGATACCCCCGAGGAGTTGGGGGCCATTCTCAAACCCCTGGCCGATGCCGGAGTGGATTACTTCCATGCCAGTACTCGCCGCATGTGGGAACCGGCCTTTGAAGGCTCCCCGGACAACCTCGCCACCTGGACCAAAAAAGTCACCGGCAAACCGGTGATTACTGTCGGCAGCGTCGGGCTGGATAAAGAATTCCGGGTAGGCCATTTCACCCGCGAAGAAAATCCCGATGCCAACAGCAGTGTCGACCTGACGCAACTGGCCCAAGGCATCAGTGACAACCGCTACGACCTGATTGCCGTTGGCCGCGCCATTCTGGCCGACCCCCAGTGGACCAACAAAGTCCGTGACAATCGTCTCGACGAAATTACCAACTTTGATGTTTCAGCACTGGATGAACTGGTGGTCTGATTCTGTTCATCCCCCTATCACCCCTCTTTACCCCAAGAAGTTGCGTTGACAGTTAGTGCAACGCAAAGCTTTGGCCCCGCCAGCGATGGCGGGGCTTTTTTAAGGGTGGGAAGCAGGGGGAGAAGGGAGCTATACTCGAAGGCGACAGCGCCGATACTAAGTTTTATGCGACGGTGGGACCGGCGTGATGACTTGGGACTGAGTCGCTATCTTCTCGCAGCCCACTGATAATAATGAGGTTCTCTAGCAGGAGGCGGAGTGCCCTTGACTGAGTGCCAGAACGTGGATACCCCGACCCCCCAACAATTACAAGTGACTATCGCGCAGTTGGATCAGGCGATATACAACCACGAGCAATGGTACAAGAATGTAACGCGAGTATTGATTCTGCGCATACCTCCAGAAGGGCCAGACTTGATGCCGGATGCACATCGCAGATGTCTCTTTGGCCAATGGTATGAGAGTTTGTCGGAGGTGTTTCTGAAAGAGCACCCGACATTTGTGTCACTGGGTCCCGTTCACGAAAACATGCACATTTCTGCACGTGTGCTACTGAAGCGCGTTGCAGATGGATTGCCGATTTCAGTGGAGGACTTTGACCGCTTCAACAATCTGTTGGACAACATGAGGCTCGAGTTTCAGGCGCTGCGGCATGAACTCGCCGAGATGGTGCAAAACCGCGATCCCCTCACCGGTGCCCGGAATCGCGCCAGTCTGCTTGCGTACCTCCGCGAACAGCAAGCACTGGTTGAACGAGGGGTACAGGTCTGTTCGATTGCAATGGTAGACCTCGACCATTTCAAGCGTGTCAACGACGAGCACGGACACGCTGCCGGGGATGCGGTACTGGTGGTGACAGTCAAATGCCTGCAGGCACTAGTTCGACAGTATGATCGGATCTATCGCTATGGGGGTGAGGAGTTCCTGGTCTGCATGCCCGGCATCACGCTGGAACAGGCGCGCAACGCGGCAGAGCGGATGCGGGTGGCCATCGCTGATCAGGGTGTTCCATATGGCACGGATCAGAGCCTGAGAGTGACGGCATCCTTCGGTGTCGCAAGTATCACACAATCCCGATCAGTCGAGGATTGCATCGCCTGTGCTGACAAGGCCATGTATGCCGCCAAGGCGGCTGGCCGCAACTGTGTATCGGTTGAGCCGTAACAAAACGTCGCGCCGCCATCAATCCCGATGCAAACAGCAGCGTCGACCTGAGGCAACTGGCCCAAGGCATCAGTGACAACCGCTACGACCTGATTACCGTTGGTCGGGCCATTCTGGCCGACCCCCAGTGGACCAACAAAGTCCGCGACAATCGCCTCGATGAAATTACCAACTTTGATGTTTCAGCTCTGGATGAACTGGTGGTCTGAACATCAGAGTGAATTTGCTCAAGCAATAATCACCCCAAACTTACCCAACATACTGGGAAAGCCCTGCCGGATTCGGTGGGGCTTTTTTATGTGGGGGTAGTACTCACGGGAAAAATAGCGCTATGATCAAACGTCAGGGAAGCACGGAAAACACACAGGGAAGCCCGCCTTATGGTTATCCAGACCAACCCATACAAAAATTTCAGAGTTTAAGAGGGTATGCCCTCTTTAAAAAACAACTGCCATAAGCTGATTGAGGGCACTCTCTTTTATTCGATGAGTTTGAAGTCATGTGCTTTGCCGCTGGGTAGCAACCAACATTTAACATTCAGGGCAGTGGCCGGGCCGCTGCCTTGAATGTTAGGGAATACGAGATTTCCGAATCAACTTAAAACAAGGAGTTAAAATGTCAGATAAATTGAGCCTTCCTTCTTCATCTTATGATGAGATGGTAAAAATAATTAAAGGATATAGCCACGTTAAAGGTCCTGCATCATTAGATGACATTGCTAAGCTGGTCGGAATGAATAGGACTGCTGTAAGTGCAAATAATAAATTTCTTGCCGAATCGGCATTGATCACCGTAGGAAATAAGAAGTCTCCCACTGATTTGGGGGGAAAGCTCGGTCGAGCACTAGATCATAATCAAGCGGCAGATGTAAGAGCATGCTGGAAGGAGATGATAAGTGGTAATGAAGGAATTGCAGGGCTAGTAACTACAATTCGCATAAAAGGTGGAATGACGAGCGAAGAACTCTCCGCTCACATACTGTATGTTTCTGGACAGAACAATACCAAAGCTAATCGTGCGGGTGCGAATGCGCTAGTAGAAATACTTAAAGCTTCTGGTCTAGTAGAACTTGTGGATGGAAAAATCGTTATTGCACAACCTATTGCAGATGAGCAAACGGTTAATACTGAGAATGTAATCGAAGCACAGACAAACGTTACAGCAACCCAAGCTCAACCCCAGCCCCAGGTGCCGCATCAAGCTGCCGAAGTACCTCGAACTCAATCTGGCTATCAAATTGCTGCGCAATCAAATCCTCAGATTGCCATAAATATACAACTTCACTTACCGGAAACGGATAACCCTGAAGTCTATCAAAATCTATTTAGAGCACTTAAAGAAAACCTATTGACTCAAGGTGACTAAGTTTGTGGATATAGGTAATTGGGTATTGAAGGCAAAAAAAGCTGAGCGTAATGCCCATGAAATTTTAGCCCGGCATGAAACATCACCATCGAGAATCGTTCTCCTTGAAGACCTGGTAAAGTTATTGTCAGGAACTCCTGTTGATGTTCAGGATTACTTTAAAGAGTCCGTTACTTGCCTTGA
Organism: uncultured Porticoccus sp.; assembly: GCA_947259505.1. GTDB lineage: Bacteria > Pseudomonadota > Gammaproteobacteria > Pseudomonadales > Porticoccaceae > Porticoccus. The sequence continues at coordinate 106,653 of CAMYLT010000008.1, forward strand.
ACAAGAGCTCTTTAGAGCTGCAATTGTTATGTCATGGGCAGGTCATTTTCACGTTTATTCCGAAGTTCTTTTTGCTGAGCGTGAAGCAGATATAAAAAGCCTGAGGCCAAAATGGAAATTCTCTGACGTTAACGAACTCAAGGAAAATTATCCAGAGGCACAGATAATTGATGTGGCTAAGGATGTAACGTTTACATCCAAAGCAAAACTTCGAATATTGCAGGGACAATTATCTACTCGGAATCAATGCGCACATCCGACTCTATATAGACCGTCTCTTAACAGTGCTATCGGATATGTCGATGAAATGATTAGGCAAACTATTGACTACCTTAAGCCCTAAGATGCGCATGTTGTCGGAATAAGTAGGGCCAGGTAAGACTTTTCTGAGATATTTGGGTTCAGGGTAGAAACACATAAAACATGCTCTGTGCGAGGATTCGAGCGATATCTTACTGTCTCAGATCTTCACGCAGGTGAAGATGGCGTTTCCAGAGGTCTTGTCCCAAGGGATGATTTTGTCGTAATCATGTTCAAATAGATGAACGTCGAAGTATGGTCGCAGGAGGGCTTGCAGTTCCTCAAAACTCACCGCGACCATGGTGTGTTCATCGTCCCAAATCTGGGTTTCTCCCAAGGTTGTTTTTTCAATGTGGAGTTTTAGCGACTGCTTTTCTCCTGAACCACAGTAGTTCCAGCCAGAACTGAACGAGAAGATGCTGTCAGCTTCTTTGGCGGTGTGCCTTGCAAACAAGCTGTTGTTAATTTTGTTTTTATCGACCGCGTTAAAACAGAAGACGCCATTGGTTTTTAACGCACTGTGCACACTGCGGATACATTCTTTCAATTTTTCCATGCCATTGTTGTAATGAATGGAATAGAGGAAGCAGGTAATCAGGTCTAGTGGTTCATCCACCTGGAAATTGCACATGTCCTGCAAGGTGAATAGCGCTTCCGGGCAGCGAATGGTGGCTCTGTCCAGCATGGGTTGATTTATGTCGAGTCCGCTACTCTGGTAGCCCAAATCAATGAAATGACGGATGTGAGGACCGGTGCCACAGGCCAAATCAAGATGAGTTTTACCGCTGTTGCCGAAAATCTGGTTCAGCCTGTCAATGCTGTGGCTTTGTGCTCGATAGTCGATATCAACACACATTAAATCGTAATAGCCAGAAAGGTCGGTATAGAGGGCGTTTGCGGACATGTAAGCTGGCTGTATCATTGGGAAGAGTAGGTGGCGCGCATAGTATGCTAAGCAGTGGAATTTGCGAAGCAGATCGACGTTGGGGGAAAGAGCCAACATCTGTTTGAGCGGCCATGTTGGATGCTATGAACAGGTTTTGAGGGCGGCCCGCTCTGCTATGCCCTTTCTGCTGTGCCCAATTTGGTTATGACAGTGATTTGGCGTTGCGTTATCTGCCATCTGCAGAAACGCTGTATAGTTTGAGTGGGCTGTCTATAACCGTTTGCATGACAGCTAATACACTGATTTACGGTCTCTTTAGTGCAAGATGAGAGACCTCTCTGCGGATTTTTCACCTACCGGAGTTCTAAATGGACGATACCCCCAAGTTGCTGATCGGCGGTAATGATAGCGGCCTGTTTTCAATGGATGCTTCCATGGCGAACCGGCATGGACTGATTGCCGGTGCTACCGGTACGGGTAAAACGGTCACCCTTCAAACCATGGCTGAAAGCTTTTCACGCTTGGGCGTACCGGTTTTTCTCGCCGACGTTAAAGGTGATTTGTCTGGCCTGGCTGCCGTTGGTAAGCCGCACCCCAAAATAGATGCGCGGGTCAGGCTGCTTGGTATTACAGATTTTCAGTGCCGTTCGGTACCGACGGTCTTCTGGGATTTGTATGGCGTTAAGGGCCATAACATTCGCACGACCATCTCTGATATGGGCCCGCTGCTGCTGTCCAGCCTGCTTGAGTTGAATGATACGCAAAGTGGCATTCTGTATTCGTGCTTCAAAATTGCTGATGATCAGGGTTTGTTGTTACTGGATTTGAAGGACTTGCGGGCGTTGTTGGTCTGGATGTCCGAGAATGCCAGTGAACTGAAAGGTGAATATGGCAATATCTCTTCCGCCAGTATTGGCGCGATTCAGCGAAGTCTTCTGATTCTGGAAGAGCAGGGTGCCGAAAACTTCTTTAATGAACCCGCTGTGGTATTAGACGATTTGATCAAGGTGGATTTTTCGGGCAATGGCGTTGTTAACGTTTTAGACGTCAGCAAGTTAATTCATCAATCACCCAAGCTGTACGCCTGTTTTTTGATCTGGTTGTTAGCGGAGCTTTTTGAAAATCTACCTGAGGTCGGTGATGCAGACAGACCAAAATTTGTGCTGTTTTTCGATGAGGCACATTTGTTATTCGACGGTTCAAGCAATGTATTGGTGAATAAAATCGAACAGGTTGTCAGGTTGATTCGCTCAAAGGGCGTGGGTGTGTATTTTGTCAGCCAGAGCCCGATGGATATTCCAGACGATATTCTTGGTCAGTTGGGCATGAAGATACAACATGCCTTGCGCGCGTTTACACCTAAAGACAAAAAGGTCGTCAAGGCGGCTGCGGCGTCGTTTAGACAAAACCCCGCTATTGATGCTGAAAGCCTGATAACAGAACTGGGTGTGGGTGAAGCGCTGGTGTCGGTTCTGGACGCCGAAGGCAAACCGACGCCGGTAGAGCATGTTTATATTAAACCCCCTGAATCCCGTATTGGGCCGCTGACAGATCAGGAGCGAAGCGATTATTTAGCGCGTTCGCCCTATAAAGGCCGCTATGACGTGGTGGTCGATCGAGAGTCGGCTTACGAAATGTTAAAGCACAAAGCGGAAAAGCAGGCTGTGGCTGAGCGCGAAAGCGCATCGAGAAAGTCTGTGCCGGTATCAAAACGCAGTGGTCGCGAATCTCCGGTTGAAGCGATGGTGAAAAGTGCGGCCAGAAGCATCGGCAGTCAGGTAGGACGTCAAATTATTCGCGGTGTCCTCGGCTCGTTATTCGGCAAGCGCTAGCAGCCTGCTGAAAAACTATCTGCGTGGCTTCTGCGTCGTTAACACTGAACTCAAAATGCTCATTTATGAGGTATAAACTCCGCTTTTTCGTCCAATATTGCCCTGCATAACCTGCCTCGAAAACGTTTTTCAACAGGCTGCGAATTAAAGGCTACGGTATTGTGCCCGCACAGCGTTTATTGCGGAGACATGATATCCAGCGCCACGGCTTCAGCAACCTTAATGCCATCAATGGCGGCGGATAGGATGCCGCCCGCATAGCCTGCGCCTTCCCCGGCCGGGTACAAACCTGCGGTATTGATGCTGGCAAAATTCCTATCTCTGCGGATACAGATGGGCGATGAAGTGCGCGTTTCGATGCCGGTTAAAACGGCATCGTTCATGGCAAAGCCCTTGATTTGCCTGTCGAAGACGGGGATGGCTTCGCGGATGGCGTCGATGGCAAATTCCGGCAGCGCCTGAGTCAGGTCCGCCAATGTGATGCCCGGTTGATAGGAAGGGGTGACGGAACCCAGTTCAGTGGACGGTTTGTTATCTAGAAAGTCACCCACCAGCTGGGCCGGGGCATTGTAGTTCTCGCCGCCCAATTCATAGGCTTTCTTTTCCAGCGTGCGCTGTAAATCCAGACCGGCCAGCACGTGTTCCGGGTAGTCTTTCTCCGGCTCGATGCCCACCACAATGGCGGAGTTGGCGTTGCGTTCATTGCGCGAATATTGCGACATGCCATTGGTGACCACGCCACCTTCTTCCGACGCGGAGGCCACTACGGTGCCGCCAGGGCACATGCAGAAGCTGTAGACGCTGCGGCCATTATCACAGTGATGTACCAGCTTGTAATCGGCCGCGCCGAGAATGGGGTGGCCGGCAAACTCGCCAAAGCGGGCCTTGTCGATCACCGACTGCGGGTGTTCGATGCGAAAGCCGATGGAGAAGGGTTTGGGTTCAATGTAGACGCCCTGATCCAGCAGCATCTGGAAGCTGTCGCGGGCGCTGTGGCCAATCGCCAGGATGATATGGTCGCTGTGCAGGGTTTCGCCGTTGCTCAAAGTGACGCCGGTTATTTGTCCCTGTTTTTCGTTCTCTGGGGCCGCTGCTGAAACGTCTTCGTTATGTGCGCGGTGGATGGTTTCAACCTTGCAGTTGAAGCGGATTTCACCGCCGAGCCGGATAATTTCGGCACGCATGGTTTCCACCATTTTCACTAACTTGAACGTGCCGATATGGGGTTTGCTGACGTAGAGAATTTCTTCCGGGGCCCCGGCCTTGACGAACTCTTCCAGCACCTTGCGGCTGAGAAAGCGCTTGTCCTTGACCTGGCTGTACAGCTTGCCGTCCGAGAAGGTGCCCGCACCGCCTTCGCCGTACTGCACGTTGGATTCGGTGTTCAGTTTGCGATCCCGCCACAGTCCCCAGGTATCTTTGGTGCGCTGGCGCACGTCCGGGCCCCGTTCCAGCACAATGGGCTTTAAACCCATCTGCGCCAGCAGCAGGGCGGCCAAAATGCCGCAGGGGCCAAAGCCGATAATCAGGGGGCGCTGCTGCTCGGCAGCGGGAAAGTCCGGTTGCGCCTGGGCGACAAATTTATAGGTGGTGTCCGGGCTGGTTTGCAGGAAATTCTGTCCGCTGAATTTTTCCAGCAGTTGCGCTTCGAGATTGCTATTCAGCTCAACATCCAGCAGGTAAATCAACTGGATGTCGCGCTTCTTGCGCGCGTCGTAACTGCGTTTGAATACCCTGAAGTCGATGATCTGCTCTGGCGTGATGGCCAGTTTGCTGGCGATGGCGGTACGCAGTTCTCCATCCCCGTGGTTCAAGGGTAGTTTGATGTCGCTGAGTCTTAACATGGTCTGATGCTTTATCGGTATTTCCGGAGAGGCGCTGTGCTGGGCGGCGCAGGGCGCGAAACAGGGTAACGGGTTGTCAATTGGCGCGATTATAGCGAAGACCAGCCGAACCGTATGCCAGAGATTGGGGAGCGCCTCGGTGGGCGATGTATCTGAGAGGCATTCCCGTGTGGAGGTCAGCCGTTTGTGCCAGTCTGCGCTGCTCAGCAGCTGGCGGTTGCAACCAGCGCGTTTCTCGCGATTCGTCCTTTTTTCAATGTCAGGCGAATCATCCTATCCACCTCCTCAAATGGCAGCTCTTCATCTTCGCGCCACACCACGTCCGCCGTTCCCGTCAGGTACAGGCTCTCACCCGTGTCAAAATCCATAAACAGCAGTCCGGCCCGCGGGTCCAGTGTCAGGTTGCCGATGGTGTTGAAGAAGTTATTGCCGGCATAGTCGGGAATCAACAACCGCTGTTGCTTATCGAACAGCAGAAAACCCGGCTCGCCGCCCCGGTGTGACACATCGACGCCGCGATTGGGGGACGGCTGGCCATCGTCAAAGGCGCTGGCGATAAAAAAGGTATCGGCGGTTGCAATCATTTCGATCCCACGGTCGGGCCAGTGGCTGAATGTCTCCCAGGTCAGTTCACTCTGATTGAGCCGCGGGGGCGGGCAGCGGGTAGTGATGTATTTGGGGCAGTTGCCGAAGCTCTGGGAGACACGGAGGCTAAAACCGTTTTCGTCTCGGGTACTGATTGTGCCATTGGCGCGATTGCGGCGTCGGCTGATCTGTTGGATGCCAAGCACACCTACCTGGCCGCCAGCGGTGAGGCTGTCGGCAAGCGGGTGCTCGGGCGACAAACGGGCGTGTACATCCAGTTGGCGGGGGTTGGGGGAACGGATAAAGCCCGGCTCTCCGAACAGGGCGGTAGCCCACAGGTTACCGTCCACGCCCTCTGCCCCGATAATCAGCATCGGTAGTTGCTCGAACAGTTGCCGATGCTGGTCAGGCATGTGATCGCGGATCAGTTTTGATCCCAAGGGGGTGATTTTCTCACTAGCACCCGCACGTCCTTGTGCGGCCAGTTCGCCTCCATGCCAGGGGGCGTCACGATCATTATTACTGTCGATGTCTGTGCTCATGGTGTTACCCAATTATTTCGCTGCTTCTACCCATTAGCCTGCGGCAAAGAACTCCACCCGTAAACCACCGGGAATGGTACAGATCATGTGACGGGAATTGGATTGCCCCAGTGCCTCCGGGCTGAATTCGATCGCTACATCATCCAAATCAGAGAGCTGCCAATGCAGCTTTTCCAGTGTATCGGCATCCTTAACGGCCAGGGCGAAATGGTGCAGACCGATATTGTGGTGGCGGTCAAACGGCATGGCACTGGCAGGTTCGAGGGCTTGCCAAAACGTCAGCATAGTGGTGCCGTCGCTGAGGAAGATGGCCGGGTAGTCGGGTACTTCGCCCACTACGGTAAAGCCCAGTTGTTTCTGGAAGAAATTGGCGGTCTTGTGAATGTCTTCCACGGTTAATCCCAGGTGGTGAATACCCTGAGTGGTAATGGCCGATGTTGTTTGCCGGGTGGAGTCGAGTGCCTGGTTCATGGGGATGTCCTCATTGTCAGTTTAGTTCTAAAGTGAACAGATCTGTTCACTTTCTGAAAAGTGTAGGTGAACAGATCTGTTCATGTCAAGCGGGTGGCGATATACTCACGACATGATTTTTTTGTAGAGGACTGTTTAGCCATGCAACCGCGCAGGCAGCACCTGATCGATACGGCTCACAGGCTGTTCAATGAACACGGTTACCACGCTACTGGTATTGACTGGATTCTCGCTGAATCCGGTGTTTCCAAGGCGACCTTGTATAAGCACTTTCGCAGTAAAGAGGAGTTGATCCTTGCAGTGTTGCAGCAGCGGCACGTCTACTTTATGACGTTGCTGGAGGAGGCCGTCGCCAAGGCGCAGAAAAATGGCCAACAACCGGTGTTGGTGATTTTCGATGTGCTGGATGCGTGGTTTGAGTCAGAGGGGTTTTTTGGTTGTAACTTTATCAAGGCCAGTGCTGAGTATGCAGCAGCGGGTGATGCGATCCACGAATTTGCTGCGCAGCATAAGCTTGATACGCAGCAGTTAATCAGACGCAGCCTAGGTGAGTCAGGCGATGACACAATGGCGGCAGAATTGGCGCTGTTGTTTGACGGAGCGATTGTGGTTGCCCATACCCGTGGCGATCACGGCGCTGCCAAGCTGGCCAAAAAAATGGCCGAGCAGTTATTGGCGGCCCACTAAGGTTAGATGTTTGCTCGGTACTGGTACTGGTACTGGTGTTGGGGCTTTGGCTTAATGCGATTGGTAGGCTGAATTGAATTCTATGTTTGCTGGATGTGGCTCTCCGCACCGGCCAAGCCAGCGCGGAGAGCGTCTATTTACAACGGTTTAATGATGACTTTGTTTTGTTTAAACAGGGGAATCAGCAAACGGTTGCGTTTGGTGTCCACGCCCAGGTCGGCGGGGGCATCCAGTGACTCCGCCAGAGTGCTGAAGGTGCCATCCTGATTGAAAATGTAGATGGCGGAACCGCCCCAACTGGAGATGGCGAACTGGCTGTCGTTTATCTTGACCAGTCCATCGAGGCCGCCATTGGGCGGGGTAGGCATGGCGGTTATCTTTCCTGACGAATTCACACTGAACAGTTCACCCGAGCCAAAGGTCACCACCATCAGGTGATCGTCGTCTTCCAATATGCCGTTGGGGTGGCCGAGGTTCTTATCCGCAACGACGGTTTCGTAGTTGCCATTGGCTCGCACCTTGTAGATGGCATCGCTGTCGGAAGGGCCGAACCCTTCGGCATAACCACTATCCGTGACGTAAACATAGCCGCCGCAGGCCGGTGTGATGCCATTTAAAAAGGTGCTGCCCTCAATGGTGATAGAGGCTTTTTGCACACCGCTTGGCAACTCAAATACATGCACCTGGTTGCGATCGGTCACGAACAGGTTGTTGCCGGCGATGGCGGCACCCTTGGGGGCATGCAGGGTAATGCCTTCTTTTGCTCCATCTATCCATTTGAGATCCATGACGCTGCCGTCAGGGCTGAGTTTTGAAATAAACCCATTGCCATCCGCGTCAAACGGGTCGCCATTGATATTGGTGACCAGGTAGACGTCCTCGTCGGCGTAATACTCAACAGATTCCGGCGTGGCGAAGCCAACCCCTTCAACCACTATGGCGGTGCTGTCTTCATCTGCGAGCAGGTGTAATGGCCAACAAACAGCCCAAAATAAACAGATGAGGACCCTTACTTTACTTGCCGTGTTCATTCGGCCTCCTTGTGGTGGTCAAGGGTTGGTGATGAGTGCCCTGGCGTCGGAGCATGCGGCCGTCGGACGGCAGGGCACTAGAATGGCACTGAGGGTGGGGGTGTTATTCTGCTGTTGTCGGGTCGATGACCGATTTCACCTCGGCAACCACATTGGCTGGAAAGCCGCCTTGTCGAGCGTGTTCGAGAACAGCCTCTTTGTTGGGTGCGATATAGACACAGTAGACTTTGTCATCTGTCACATAGCTCTGAACCCACTGTATTTGCGGGCCCATGTCACTGAGTACGCCACAGGATTTTTGTGAGATGGCGTGTAGATCCTGAGGTGACAGGTTTCCTGCTCCGGGGATTTCTCTTTCGATGACATACTTTGGCATGGTGCGCTCCTTTTCGGTTTGAATCGACAACTTGAATTGTCGGTAGTTGATATCCCTGAACGATCAATAACCAGCGCGAACGAGGCATGGAAGTGAGACGTATCTTGTTTCTTGCGAGTCGTTGACCTGTTATTTTTTTAGTGTTGCTTCTGAAGCCGTTCACTTCGAATGGCTCCTTCTAGGATAGAACATCAGAAAGCAGCATGGTTCAGTTGATGAATACTTTATCAGCCTTCTCCATCAAAGTGCGTGTTGGGTAGGGTGTATATGTTTAGCGCGGTGCGAAAAGAAAACTGGCCTGTCGCGTAGGGGTTTCTGTTGTCGGTTGTGGTAAATTTTCTGTTGAATATCTCCTGATATTTCATGGAGATAAATAATTGTATGGATTGCCCGTTGTTGGGCGATGTATAAAAAATCAGGGAATTTTAATAATAATCAGGAGCAGAATATGCCGTTATCAGTGATTGGCGCCGGTTTTGGCCGCACGGGTACGATGTCTATCAAGAAAGCGCTGGAGCAATTGGGGCTGGGACCTTGCCATCATATGGAAGAGGTCATCAAAAACCCACAGCAGCTACCATTTTGGCAAAACGCGGCAGCGGGCGAGCCTGTAAATTGGGACGAGGTTTTTAAGGGCTATAACTGCTCGGTTGACTGGCCAAGTGGGCATTATTGGAAAGAGCTGGCGGCGTTCTACCCCGCAGCCAAAATAGTGTTGAGTGTCCGCTCTCCTGAACGTTGGTGGGATAGCTATTCGGGTACGATACAAAAGCTCCTGGAAATGAAGGATGAGATTCCTGAAGAATATCCCCGCGCTGTTCTCACCATGGCGGATGAACTGATTACACAGCAGACGTTCGGAGGATGTGTGGACAGAGAATCAGTACTGGCTGCCTTTCAAAACAGAATCGATGAGGTTAAACGGGTGATACCCGAAAGCCGACTGCTGGTTTTTGAGGTGACCCAGGGTTGGGCGCCACTTTGTGATTTTTTGGGTGTCCCCGTTCCTGAAGGCGATTTTCCACGCTGCAATGGCAAAGTGGAATTTTGGGACGTGTTCAGTGGTGGCGCAAAAGCCTAAAACAGCGAACCACTGATACAGCCTCTGGGTGTCGACGATTATTACCTCATATGGCGGGAAATCGTCGACCCAGGGGAACCCTCCACACTGATCTGCTAAGCTATGCCCCCTAAAAAATGGTGAGGCAGTGCCCCTCGCCTGAATACAGTTAGACATGGTGGAGAAGAGATGGAGTACGAAGAAGTAAAAGCCCTGCGTGAGCGGTGGGGTGGAAAACCTTGTGATCATCCTGATTTTACGGATGAAATTCTGTTTGGTTCGAAGACAGGTGACTTTGTCTGTACCCAATGTGGCGAGTCATTTACCAAACGTCAACGAGACCAGCTGAACCGTAAGGGGGCGAACCCCAAGCTGGGGCAGCTTACGGAGCGGAACCAGATGCTCAAAGAGCGGATTGATATTCTGGCTGGCCGTAAGGATAAGCTGGACGCACTGGCTAATGCCGCTAATGGACATTCGGAGCTAGATGCTACGCTGCTGGAACAACTGTGCCTGATAAAGCTTATGGACGAACTGATTAAGTCTACTGATTAGTCGTGATGTCCGGTCAACAATAAGGGAGGCGGTTAGACGTCTCCCTTTTTTATCTCCTGAGTAATCTTTCCTGTTTTTCTCTTTCCTTATTCATCCCGACATGGGCGTCGTCTGCTATAGGTTTACATAGCGAAGCAGTATTCGTAGCCACTTTCATTCAGCAAGCTTGAGTGTTATTTCATGATACCCAGACGCATCGCCGCTTTTTTTCTCAGCTTTATCCTCGCGTTGGTTACTGCGCTGCAAGTAGGTTGTGCCACGCCCAAAGTCCCTGAAACAAAACACCAGATGGATCTGGGTGAAGTGGCCGTGATAGCAACCAGCCAGGCACCGGACATCAGCTTCGAGGGCTTTGCCCACAACAAAGGGGTGGGCGCAGCTAAGGGAGCTGGCGCGACGTTATTGGTCTGCATGAGTTTCATGGGGCAGGGCACCTGCACCGGTTTTATTTGCGGGCCTGCTATGTTGCTCTGGTTGGGGTTCTGTAGCGCGGCAACGGTGGTTGGCGGCGCCGTGGGTGCAACAGTTGCACCCAGTGGCAGTGAGAGCCAGGCTGCGGAAAAAACAATGGCATCGGCGTTGGATGCACAAACAATTCAAAACTCGCTGCGCATTCAGGTGGAGTTGGCGGCGCAAGTAGCCAACCACTTTCTGGTGCCAATATCCCCACAGAGTATGGAAACTGCTTCGCAGCAGCGTGATTACCGTAGCCTGTCTGCTGAAGGTGTGGATACCGTGTTTGAAGTGGCACTGACCAAGGTGGGTGCCGATGATGGTGGCATTAATCCGCCATTGCAGCTTTACATGCAAGCCCATGTTCGGCTGGTGCGCACATCTGACAATAGTGAGTTGATGTCGGCGGACTACCGTTATACCGGGCCTAGCATGAAGCTGGAGGAGTGGTCGGCAAACAATGCCAACCCACTGTTGAAGGAAATCGAGAATGGTTATGAAGTGCTTGGAGCACACATCTTCGAGAATACCTTCATGCTCTATCCCTACCCGGACCGCGGCGCCCATTCTGCGGGATTTATGGGCGTCTCATTTGGCCTGAAACCACTTTCTCCCCCGACAAGAGGTGCCTTGACGGGGGACAAGTTGTTAGGCAGCTACTTTGAGTGGATGGAAGTTAGCAGCACCCGTCCGACCTTGCGCTGGCAAGCATTTCCCCGGGAGCGGGATCTTGAGCTGGAACCTGAAGACATGGCTCGTGTCACTAATGTGCGCTATGACCTGGTGGTGGCAGAGGAGAGAAATATGATGCCCGGTCGGGTTGTTTATCGTCGCTACGGGCTAACATCCGCTTCGCATGCGCTCGGGGTAACACTGAAAGGGGGAACCCGTTATTTCTGGACGGTGCGGGCACGCTTTGATCTGGATGGGCGGGAGCGGCTGACGGAATGGAGTTCCACCCACTACATTGCGCGTCAGGGTATTACCGCACCGTCGATATATTCCTATCGCTTCAAGACCCCCGGATAGCGGGCGTCAGTTCCGTTCTGGAATCTTTGCTTCCGCGCCGATGTGATAGGCGGCAAATCCTGACATTACTACCTGATCCACCGCCATGCCGATCACCCGACCACTGTCTTGGGCCTTGATCCGATGCTGGGCATTGGTGATGGGGTCGGTGACTATGCCGAGCAACTGACCTTTGAATACCCGGTCACCCAGGGAAATCCGGTTGGACAGAATGCCGCCGTACTCGGTGCGTATCCAGTAGGTATCGTAGTACACCGGCTCAGGATCGCCCCAGGAGAACAGCCGGGAAATCATGTTGTACTTTTCCATCAGGCTGTGGATGCTGTTGACGCCCGCTTTGATCTGGTGCTCCTGAATGCGGGAGGATTCCCCTGCTTCCATGGTCACGGCGGTAATGCCGATGTTGACCGCGGCATTGCGCAACATACCGGGCGCTCCGGAGCTGTGTACCACGGCGATGCGGTCGAATCCCCGGGTGAAGTCGGCCACTTCGGGTATGTTCATGTCTGCCCGCAGTTGTGGGAGGTTGGTGCGTCGAAAAGACCCCGTGTGAATGTCAACCAGCATGTCACAGTGGCGGATAGCGCCGTCGAACAGGGCGTGGGCAAAGCGATCCGCCAGGTGGCCACGGGCGCGACCGGGAAAGTGCCGGTTCAGATCACGGCGGTCGGGCAAATAGCGACTGCCTTGCTGGAAACCCTGCAGGTTGACGATGGGAATGCCGATCACCTGCCCCGACAGTTCCTGAGGGTTCAGGTCGTAGAGCACCCGGCGGATGATTTCTATGCCGTTCAGTTCGTCTCCGTGTATCGCCCCTACCAGACACAGGGCGGGGCCGGGATGGACGCCATTGACCACCAGTATCGGGGTGGGCTGGGACAGGCTGGCAATCTGGATGCCGGGGGACCAGGATAATCGGGTAGAGGTGCCGGGCAGGATTTCGGTGCCGAACAGGCTGATGCTGGCGGCCACCGGCTCCGGCACCGGCGTGGGTTCCTCGACCGCGATGGGTTCCTCCACCTCGGCAGTTCTGGGCATTTCCGGTTCCGGCGGCGGCGCCACTTCCTTGAGATTGATGTTCGGGGCAATCTTCAGGGGTTTCTGCTGGCGGGCCGGTTTCTGAACGGCCTTTTCCTGGGAAGTCGTGTCAGTGGCGCGATGCTTTTCGAGAGTTGGCTTCACTTCGTGTCGGCGAGGGATGGAATCTTCGATGTCTTCCACCTCTTCGTCTTCGATCACTTCGACGGTTGGCTCATCGCTTTCGTCCAGCTCGTCCTGGGCCAAGGCCTGAGGCGCAGTGACAGCCAGTATTATTAACAGCAGTAGCAGGGTGGCGGGGGACGTTGGAAGTAGTCGACAGAACATGATGTCTCAAGGTGAGAAAAGCTGCCCACAGTGTAATGAACTGCCGGGGGCTTTAACACCGCCAGCGGCAATCCGTTGAGGTCGGTACGGGCAGTTGTGGTCGCGTTTGTCGGTTGACGTTTTTTGTCGGCATGGCCGCTCTGGCGGTCAATTCCGCCAGTAAAGCGTGTATAGTTTTCAAGCATTGACCATAACAACCCTAATCATATTTAAGGGCGATCAAATCATTCAGAAAATGCTTTCCTGGAAAGAACAGCATCTCTCCATAAGGTATTAGAGGCACTCTAGTGCTGACAGTGACAGCTATTGAAGGTTGTCACGCCTTAATAATCGAAGCAGTCTTACCCTTTCTATTCCTTCTGCGCCCAGTTTAAGTACAAGATCTAAACTGGGTGCAGAGGGGGAGAGAGGCTAGTGCTATTAAGTCGCCAGCACGTGCTCAAGTGCTGTATTCAAATGGCTGACAGTGCGATCAATGTTGTGTAGTTTGTCGAGACCAAATAGTCCAATTCTGAAAGTACGAAAGCCTTCTGGCTCATCACATTGAAGGGGAACGCCAGCGGCTATTTGCAGGCCCTCAGCGAGGAACTTCTTGCCCGTGTGGATATCCACATCATCTGTGTAACTCACTACGACCCCCGGTGCCTGGAAACCCTCTGCGGCGACGCTTTTAAACCCTTTCTCCACCAGCAGTGCCCGGGCACGACGCCCCAGCTCTAATTGTTCCGCCTTTACCTTATCGAATCCGTAGGCTTCCGTTTCCTTCATGGTATCGCGGAACTTCAGCAGTGCATCGGTGGGCATGGTGGCGTGGTAGGCGTGGCCGCCGTTCTCATAGGCTTCCATAATTTGCAGCCACTTGCGGAGGTCGCAGGCAAAACTGCTGCTAACGGTATCATCGATACGCTTGCGGGCCTCGTCGCCGAGCATTACCAGAGCGCTACAAGGGGAGGCGCTCCAGCCTTTTTGAGGCGCACTGATCAGGATATCAACACCCAGTGCTTTCATATCCATCCACAGCGTGCCAGAGGCGATGCAATCGAGTACAAACAACCCACCCACGGAATGCACTGCATCAGTCAGGGCGCGGATGTAATCATCTGGTAGTAGCATTCCAGACGCGGTTTCTACATGGGGGGCAAAAACCATCTGTGGTTTTTCCGCCTTGATTCGCGCCACCACTTCGTCGATGGGTGCCGGAGCCAGTGCCGGTTGGGCGCTATCGTCCACTGGTCTGGCTTTCATCACAATGCTGTCATCGGTGATATGGCCGGTTTCGAGAATTTGCGTCCAGCGATAGCTGAACCAGCCATTACGGATAATCAGGCATTTTTTGCCAGTAGCAAATTGTCGTGCCACCGCTTCCATACCGTAAGTCCCGCCACCAGGAACCACCACTACTGCTGTGGCGTTGTAGACCTTTTTCAGCGTGCTGGAGATGTCATTCATCACCGATTGGAAGCGCTGAGACATGTGATTCAGGGAGCGGTCAGTAAAGACCACAGAGTATTCCAGCAGGCCTTCGGGATCGGTATCGGGGAGTAAGCCGGGCATGGGGGTTCCTTCTTGAGTGCATCATTATTGTGTCTGGGCCGTAAGTATATTTTAAGCCGGCGAAGATTCCCAAAGCTTGTGGATCAGCCAGTCTGCGTTTGTCGTGGTATTTTCGATTGCATGCTGAAGTCACATGGGATGAGCAACCGGTTGGTCGTGGATGTCCCGATGAATTCACAGCTCATTTAGGGTGAGCCAAAAATCGGTATCCAAGTCAAATTTTACGTGCCTAAAAACTGACTCAAGCTCAGAAAAATGTCATCAAGTGTTGATGGTCATTTATTGATAAGTTGCTAAAAAATAGATAGTTTTAGCCGTTCCATGGCTTGATTCGGTGTTTGTTTCATCCGTGGCTAATGCTGTATTAACCACATGTTAATGCAGTGGTTGTTGACTAACAATAAAATGATGAAGGGTACTATGGCTAGATATATCGTGACTAAAAAACCACATGAAAATGGGGAACATATTGTCCACAATTTGGGCACTTGGTGTCCGGATTTACCTGATTCTGTTGATCAGAAATCGCTGGGTAATTTTCCAACCTGCCAGGCAGCTGTTCGTGAAGCGAAAAAGTTTTTCGAAAATATCAATGGTTGCATCAAATGTTCTCGTCCCTGCCATACAAGTAGTTAAGCAGGGTTCATTGTCTCAACGAGGGCCATTTTAATGGCCCTTTTTTCTGGGCGCATGGCTGACGATCTGGAGGTGAATTCAGAAAAAGTGGTTATCCTGTCGCACCGGTCGGGCTGAGTAGCTAAAATCGATGACCTGATATGTCAGTTGTTTTCACTAAGGAAGTCAGAATGGAAAAGATGTTCGAGAACACAATGTATGCCAGTCGCTGGTTGCTGGCTCCGATCTATTTTGGATTGAGTTTTGCCCTGTTGGCCCTTGGTGTGAAGTTTTTTGCTGAGGTGATTCACACGTTGCCGATAATCCTGAGCATGTCAGAGATGGATCTTATCCTGCTGGTCCTGTCTCTGGTTGATATCTCACTGGTGGGTGGGCTGATCGTTATGGTGATGTTCTCGGGTTATGAGAATTTCGTGTCGCAACTGGACATCGACGAATCGAGCGACAAATTGAGCTGGCTAGGCAAGCTGGACACCAGCTCACTGAAGAACAAGGTGGCAGCTTCCATCGTGGCAATTTCCTCTATTCATCTGTTGAAGATTTTTATGAATGCTCACGAGATAGCCAACGATAAAATCCTCTGGTACGTGGTATTGCATATGACCTTTGTTTTGTCGGCCTTCGTGATGGGCGTGCTGGACCGCATGACCCGTCACTGATTAATTTGTCGGCGGGTCTCGTTGCCCGCCGGACTTTCCCACCAGGTTTTCATTTGCTCCGATCTGGCAGGCACGCTGCCCCAATTTGTGGCGCCGTTGCCCGCCAGCAGGGCGTCCATCTATATCTGCAACGCTAACGTCTTGAATTCTAACCTTGCTTGCTCTTGGCACCATGTTTGCTTGGATTTTTATGGTATTCCAAATGCAACAATTAAATTGAGGTGATCAAATGAGCTTGTATGAAAAATTGGGCGGCGATGCTGCCGTGGATGCTGCGGTCGATATTTTTTACCGCAAGGTGCTGCTGGATGAGCGTATCTGTCAGTATTTTGATGGAGTTGATATGGCTGGCCAGTCACAAAAGCAAAAAGCTTTTTTGACCATGGTGTTAGGTGGCCCAAACAGCTACACCGGCAAGGATATGCGCGAAGGGCACAAACATTTGACGGGCCTGAACGACAGCCATGTGGATGCGGTGATCGAACTGCTCGGTGAAACCCTCAAAGAACTGGGTGTGGGCGATGAGGACATTGCTGAAGTGGCGGGACTGGCTAACAGTGTTCGCGATGATGTGCTGAATCGCTGAGTCTGGCCATGTCTGTCGTTTGTTATAGCGATACAAAGGTTATCGTTGCCGAGGGTGACACACTGCTATCCGCCCTGGAACGGGCGGATATCGCAGTGCCCAATAGCTGCCGAGCCGGTCTTTGCCACTCGTGTTTGATGGTTGCTCATGGCGGATCTGTTCCGGCCAAGGCACAGCAAGACTTGACTCCCCAGCAGGTGGCGCAGAACTATTTTCTCGCCTGTCAGTGTTATCCCAATGAGGATATGGAGGTCTCTCTCGGCGGCAGCGATCGGCGGTATGAGGCAGTTCTGATACACAAACAGCCTCTCAATGAGGGCGTGCTGCGAGTGCGTCTAAAAACGGATATGCCCTGGTTTGCGGGGCAGTACACCAGTGTCTGGAAAAATGCTGTTGACGGTCGCAGTTTCTCCATCGCCAGTTTGCCGGAAGAGGGACAGATTGAATTCCATATTCGTCGCCGTCCCGATGGGGTCATTAGCAGCTGGTTGGAACACGAGCTACAGGAAGGGGACAGCTGCCAGTTAAGTGAAGCTCGCGGTCATTGTTTTTACACCCGCAGTTCGGGAGATGAAACGATGCTGTTGGCCGGGACGGGTACCGGGCTGGCGCCCTTGTATGGCGTGGCGCGCCAAGCACTGGCCAGCGATCACCATGGTGATATTCATCTCTATGCTGCTTCGGGGAGTCCAGATCAATTGTATCTGGTGGATGAGTTGGCTGAATTGGCGGAACGTTACAAGAACTTTCATTATCACCCAGTGGCAAAGAGAGCTGCAGAGCCGCACCCAAGGTTGCACCAGGGGGATTTAGTGGAGATTGTCAGTCGCCGTCATTCGAACCTGAAGCAGCACCGCGTTTATCTTTGCGGCGCGCCCAGTATGGTGAAGAAACTGCAAAAATTGAGTTTTCTGCAGGGGGCGGCAATGACCGATATTCTAGTGGATGCATTTGAGGCGCCAGCATAAACCATGCAACTGACGCGCTTTACGGACTATGGCCTGCGGGTGTTGATACACATGTGTAATCAACCACAGGGTTCTCGTATCGGGCTGGATTTTTTGGCGGAACATTTCAATATGAACCTCCATCATCTCTATAAGGTCAGCCAGCGGTTGTCACAACTGGGTTGGGTCTCCTCTTCCCGCGGCAAAAACGGGGGCATTGTGTTGGCGGCAAATACCCGTCAAATGAGTCTGGCAGACATTGTCTGCGAGCTGGAGGAAACCATGGCCCCCATTGATTGTGAAGGGATTGATTGTCCCATTGCCAATCGTTGTAAATTGCAGGGCGTGTTGGGACTTGCCAGTCAGGCTTTTCGGAATGTTCTTGCCCAATACAAGTTGGATGATCTCCAGCAAGGTGACCTGCAAGTCATTAAGAAAGTCTTCAATTTGCCGTAACAGCCAGTAGGCTTACCCCTAGTCCGAGACGGATTGCTGGTTTGACGGGCACCGATTCTGCTGGGTGAATATGTTGTCTCTTCTCACTAAACTGCCCGGGATAAAGAGGGGCAATCCTGACATACTCCCATACAGACCCAAGTGTTTAGCATATTTTTGTGTGGGCGCGAGAACGGGCTTTCTTGAATCCGCTATGCTCTTCTCTACACTGACGATCTGTCCTGTGAGGTCAAGAGTACTAATGATAGTGCTTCACCGTTGGCAGATTACAATCATATCGACCTGACTTTTTGAGAAATTTTTATGATTCCTGCGCGAGAGGCATTACAACAATTGATTGATGGCAATCGACGCTTTGTAAGTGGCGCGACGAGACCTGCTCATCAACGTGATCAGGCCAGGCGCGCTGAGTTGGTGGCCGACCAGAAACCCTTTGCCATTATTCTCGGTTGCTCTGATTCGCGAGTACCCGCGGAAATGGTTTTTGACCAGGGACTCGGCGACTTGTTTGTGATTCGCGTGGCCGGCAATGTAGTAGCACCTTCCCAGGTGGGAAGCGTCGAGTTTGCCGCTGAATGGTTTGATACCCGGTTGGTGGTCGTATTGGGGCATACCTGTTGTGGAGCCGTTTCTGCTACGTTGGATGAGTTGACCGGGCAGGGCACTCATCCTTCAAGGAACTTGCGCTCCATTGTTGACCGGGTGAGACCGGCAGTTGAACCGTTACTGGAAACAGAGCTGGTACACAATCCAACACTGCTGGCTGCACGTGCTGTTAGAGCCAATATCCGTGCTTCTGTCGGTCATCTCCGGCACGGTTCAGAGGTGCTGGAAAAATTAATTCTGGAGGACAGACTGCTGGTGGTTGGTGCCGAATATTCTCTTGAAACAGGTGTTGTCGATTTTTTTGATAACGCAGCCGGTTAGTTTTTTTTGGGGCAGTTTTTTTTGCGCTGAGTTGTGGTTTGGTGGCGTATTTCCGTTCTGGTTTCTCGTTACAACCAATTGATGTAAAAGCAGATTTGTTAACACATGTGGTTAGAATTTTATGGAATTTAGATGGGGCATCATATATCTTGCGTCGAGGGATTTTTCGTGTGATTGAATGCTAGGAAGGACCTTCCATCCGATAAAAAATTATTAAGGAAGCGCAGTGGACTTTTGGCGTATTGTCAGCCCGGGGTTACAGGACGAGAGCCTCATCATAGGTCATCACCACCATTTGATTTGTTTTGCGGCCATCGCACTGGCGGTTCTGGCGGCGGCGGTGACATTGCCTGTCAGTGACCGTTTTAACTCAACCAAGGGGCCTCTGCGCTACCTCTGGTTGCTGTCCGGTAGTCTCGCAATGGGTTCCGGTATTTGGGCAATGCACTTCACCAGTATGCTCGCTTATCGTTTGCCGTTTCCTGTTCAGTACGATGTCACCATTACACTGCTTTCCATGATTCCGGCATTACTGGCCGGTTACAGTTCAATACTGCTGTTTGCTTCTGCCCGGGAATGTCGCCGTCGCTTACACCTCGCTTCACTGATGCTGGCGTCAGGCATCGCGGCAATGCATTACATAGGCATGGAGGCGATCACTGCTCCAGCGAAGATGTTCTACTCTCCCGAACTTTTTTTCCTGTCGATTGGGACTGCTTATTTGCTTTCATGGGTTGGTCTTTGTTCAAGGATTAGCTTGCCTAAACAAACCCGCCTGTCGCCAGCCATTGCCACCCTTATTGGTAGTGCCATTCTGGGGCTGGCTGTCAGCGCCATGCATTTTATTGCTATGGAATCGACGTACTATATAGCCGATGTTTCTGAGCCGAAAACGGGTCTTTTTATTGATCCGGCCGGTTTGGTATCCGGTATATTGGCAGTGACATTTCTGTTGCTCAGTATGTTGTCGATCGGTATTTTGATCGATCGTCACTTGGCCAGAATGGCCATTTCCCTGCGCAGTAGTGAGGCGCGTTTCCAGCGCTTGGCGGAGACCACTCAGGCAGCTATTTTTACCTTCGTGAATGGTCGTATTACCTACGCCAATCCGGCACTGTCCCAGATTACCGATCACAGCATCAATTCCTTGTTGAACATGACACTGGAAGAGCTGTTCGGTGAGAAGTTTTCCCGCTATGTATCGCAGATTCCCTGGACAGAAACCAGAATTGGCCAACCTTTCTACGAGCAATTCCAGATTACCACTGCCGCAGGCCAGAAGCGTTGGCTCTATTTCAGTCTTACCCTGGCTGAATTTGATCAGCAGCCTGCAGTCCTCGCCAGCGCATGTGATATTAGCGATCAGAAGCTTGCCGAGTTCAAAATGCGCAATCTTGCTTATAGCGACCAACTCACCGGGTTGGCAAATCGTGCGCTGTTTATGGATCGGCTGGAACACCATCTGAAACTGCTTGGGCGTCGCAGCAATGAAACACTGTCCATAGTGATGTTGCTCGATCTGGATAATTTCAAACTGATCAATGACACCTATGGCCACTTACTGGGTGACCAGCTGTTGAGTGCTGTCGCCAGACGAGTGAGTGAGTTTGCACGTAAGTCCGACACGTTGGCCAGGCTCGGTGGCGATGAATTCGTGATGTTGTTTGAAAAAGTAGAGAGTCTTCATTATGCAGGGCGTATCGCCGATCGTCTGATCGAACACCTTTCCGAGCCCTATCTGCTGAATGATAAGAAAGTTGAGGTGAAAGTGAGTATGGGAGTGGTGGTCCTTGATCCCGGCAACCACCTAACACAGGACCAGGTGCTTCACGATGCAGACGTAGCCCTTTATCGGGCAAAACGTCAGGGCCGCGCTTGCTGGGTGCTGTTTGATCAGCAGATGGATGCCATGATCAAGCGTGGCCGCCAGCTACAAGCAGAGCTGAAAACGGCCATTGTTGAGAACAAACTCGAACTCTATTACCAGCCCATCATGGACGCGGGTGACCGCCAGTTGTGTGGCTTTGAGTCCCTGGCCCGCTGGCGTCGCGACAATGGTGAATGGGTTTCTCCGATAGAGTTTATCGCTCTGACAGAAGAGAACGGCATGATTGCAGATGTCGGCTTGTGGGGTATTAAAACGGCTTGTCAGCAGATCGCCCGGTGGAACGAGACGCATCCCGGCGTTGAGTATTATGTCAGTGTCAATATTGCTTCAGACTCATTCGGGGACGAACGTTTTGCTCGCTGTATTTCAGAATGTTTCCAGCGTTATGGCGTCAGACGTGGTCAGCTAAAACTCGAATTGACCGAACGCATTTTGCTGGGGGATACCGACAATATGCTCGATAAATTGCATAAGTTGATTGAGCTGGGTTGTGAGGTGATGATTGATGATTTCGGTACGGGCTATTCCAGTTTGTCCTACCTGCATTTGTTGCCGGTGGGAGCGATGAAAATTGATCGCAGTTTTGTCCTCAACCTCGACCAGAGTGAAAGCTCCCTGTCGGTGGTAAAAACCATCATCGCGTTGGCTCGGTCTCTGAATCTGGGCATCGTTGCCGAAGGTGTGGAGACAGAGCGTCAAGCGGAGCAACTGGCAATATTAGGTGCGACCCAGCTACAGGGTTATTTCTTTAGTCGCCCAGTCCCGGAAAGAGAAGCTGAGCAGTACTTTGTTCCAGAGGAAAAGGTCGAAATCGTCAACCAACGTGGCTGAACCGAAGGCGCAGCCACGCACTCTTGAGAATGTTATTAATTCTGGATCTGATTCATATACTGAATGGCGGGTTGATAACCAGCCTGGGCAGATCTTTTAAACCATTCTGTGCCTTTTTCAGCATCTTTTTTGATGCCCATACCGTTGTAATACAAGCCACCTAGTGCGTACATGGCCGCGGGGTGCCCCAGGTTGGCGGCCATTTCATACCACTCAACCGCCAGGGTGTAATCCTGCGCGACACCTTCGCCGCTCTGATAGGCCCAGCCGGATTCGAACATACCGCCGGGGTGGCCTTGCTTGGCCGCTTTCAGGTAATAGTCAAAAGCAGTTTTGACATCTTTCTCAGTTCCCCAGCCTTCTTTGTATAAGATGGCCAGCCCAAACTGGGCATCAGCATCGCCCGTTTCAGCCAGTTCGGAAAGAATGGTAAAGCCCTTTTCCAGTTCGCCACTCCTGACGGCCTGATAGCCTTCTTCGAGGGTGCCAGCCAGTACGGAGACAGATAGTAAAATGCCTGCAAGGGCGCTTAAATATTTCACGGGAACTCCTTATAAATTCATCGTCTTCAGCCCGTCATGGCGCATGATCATTATTTTGGTCTGGGCCTGTCGCCATCGGATCAACAGGGAGAGAATGATACTACTATTCTTGGTTCTAGCGTTTGATCGAAAGCGTTGGGATGAGTTCAATTTTTCCAGAGTAAGTGGGATTGGAATAAGCTGACAGGGCTGGATATGAAGAAATCTGACGTGGTAAAGCGTTATGAGAGAGATGGTGATGGTCGTGTGTTAATCGATGTGGCCGCAGACAAGATGGAAGATCTATACAGTAATTTTGATCGCCACGCGCCATATATTCGCCGTGACCTGGAACCCGAACTGGTGGAGTACCTGGTGGAATGTGCCCGGGAGTTGAGTCCTGAGCCATTTGCGATTCAGTTCAGCTTGTCGTTTGCTCCCGATGAGAAGGGTACGGACCGTATTCGCAGTAGTGTGAATAATTTTTTTCTTTATCTGGTGACTTGTGAGTTACGCAATATACGCCAGATGATGTCTCGCTCAATGGTATTTCTACTCATCGGTTTGACGATTTTATTTTGTGCGCTATCCCTTAACCAGTGGCTGGGAGAAGTGCGTACAGTGGTGCAAAACGTGTTTGCTGAGGGCTTGATTGTTGCTGCCTGGGTGTCCCTCTGGGAGGCGCTCGCCACCTTCCTGATCGAGTGGTTTCCCCATCGCAAGAATGTCGCGCTATACCGGCAGTTGGCGGCAGCGGAGCCGCTGTTTCGGGCCCGTTAACTGGAAGCAGTTACTGTAATAACCGATGCCCCTCCGGCAATTGCCGGGTGATCCAAAGCGCCAGCTTGTGCTTCATATGGGGAATATCGTGTTGCTCATGGGCCAGAGGTTGAATCAGCTTGTCGTGTACCAGTAATTTGTAGATATACTCCACCTTTTCGTTGGCGGAGTCGGTGGCATCAAATTTGGCCGCGCCGCGTTTTTCGGCGTAAATCATCCCGACTCTAAGGGCTTCCTTGAGAAGGTCGGCTTCATTTTTCAACTTGGACATGGTTTCTGTTCTCGGTTAGTCACAACAGCCCGACAATCCTTGGTCCATCAGTTCGGCGGGAGCCTCTATATTATTGGTGCCAACCACTGTCGCGGGAACACCGGCCACCACTGAGTGGGCTGGAATATCGTTCAACACTACACTGGCGGCAGTCACTTTGGAGCCGGCGCCAATCTCGATATTGCCAAGAATTTTTGCCCCTGGACCAATCATTACGCCTCGCCGTACCTTGGGATGGCGGTCACCGGTTTCTTTGCCGGTTCCCCCCAGCGTAACCGACTGGAGAATTGACACGCAGTCTTCCACTACCGCGGTTTCACCGATGACGATCCCGGTGGCGTGGTCAAACATGATGCCCCGACCAATTTGAGCTGCCGGATGAATGTCCACGCCGAAAGATACTGAGATCCTGTTTTGCAGTACCAGTGCCAGCGGTTTACGCCCTTGCTGCCATAGCCAGTGCGCGGCACGCCAGGCCTGCAGGGCATGAAAACCCTTGTAGTAGAGGAAGGTAGAGAATAGATCCTGGCAGGCGGAATCGCGGTTGTAGATGGCGAGGATGTCGCAATTGACCTTGTCCTCCATCTCGCGATCAGCACCAAATGCTTCTTCAAAGACCTCATGCAAGGTCAGTGCAGATGTGGCATTACAGCCCAGTTTTTCGGCCAGTAAAAATCCCAGAGCTGCCAACATCGTGTCATGTTTGAGAATGGTCACTTGCAGGAAGCTGGCCAGTACGGGTTCTTCAGCGGCGACCTTGGCGGCTTCTTGCTGGATCTGTTGCCAGAGGGATTGATTCATAAATCTGAATACACGCAATAATTGTTCGACCATTATCGGGGGCTACTGGTTATTTTTCCAGCGGCGTGCGTGCCAGACACCAGATCTCTACCCGGGCAGCCCCCGCTTTCACCAGCAACTTAGCCAGTTCCCGTGCCGTACTGCCAGTCGTCATCACATCATCAACAATGGCAATCTTCTTACCCGTGACTGAGCGGTTGAGATGGAATGCGCCTTTCAGGTTGGCGAGCCGCTGTTTGCGGGTTTGACCCTGTTGGTGTGGTGTATGCCTGTGACGACGAAGAAGGCTATGGTCGACGGGAATAGCTAGTCGCCGCCCCAGATAATTGGCCAGCCAGGCAGCCTGGTTAAAGCCGCGCTGGAACTGTCGGCGCCAGTGTAACGGCACTGGCACAATCAATTCGGGTAATGTGTTTTTATACTGCAGCTCAGTGACCAAAAAATCGGCCAACAGTGCACCCCGACTGAATTTCCCCTGATGCTTAAAAGCATTGACCAAACTATCCACAGGGAATTTATAGTGCAGCGGCGCCAGACAGAATTCGAATGGTGGTGGCCGGGCTATACAGGCGCCACAGATGTTTGGTGTGTTCTGCTCAGCAGCAGGAAGGGGGAGGGCACAACGCAGGCAGGCGGGACGGTTAAAAGGCAGATCAGTTTCGCAGTCCCGGCACAGATCCCGTGGACGGTGACTGGGGGACCCGCACAGCAGGCAGTGGCCGGGAAACAGCCGGTAGCTCAATTGCCGCAGCATTAATTTTTGTAGCACAAGGCGGCATTGTTTGAGGCGGTTGGTGAGTTTTGTTCTTCGCAACATCGTTGTTAACCCAAAATCCATTTTTGGTTGACAGCGGCTTTTGCTTATCTATCATAGCAAGCTGAAGTTTCACTATATGAGAGATTGATAATGCCCGCCAGCCACGCCACCGAGATTCGCAATGATTGGACCCGAGAAGAGGTTCTGGCTCTGTTCAAGCAGCCGTTCAACGATCTGCTGTTTCAGGCCCAGGTGGCGCATCGGCAGCACTTCAATGCCAATGAAGTACAGCTCAGTACCTTACTATCGATCAAGACAGGAGCCTGTCCAGAGGACTGTAAATACTGTCCCCAGAGCGCTCGTTACGACACTGGCCTTGAAAAAGAGCAATTAATGGCGCTGGAGAAAGTGATTGAAGAGGCGAAAGCTGCCCGGGAGAGCGGCGCTACCCGTTTTTGTATGGGAGCCGCCTGGCGTTCACCCAAGGACAAGGACCTGCCCGCCGTGGCAGAAATGGTGCGCCAGGTGAAGGCGTTGGGTATGGAAACCTGCATGACCCTGGGTATGTTGAAAGAGGAGCAGGCCCACATGCTGGCCGAGGCCGGGCTCGACTACTACAACCACAACCTCGACACCTCGCCAGAATACTACGGCGAAATCATCACCACCCGCACCTATCAGGACCGACTTAACACCTTGGATAACGTGCGCCGTGCCGGCATGAAGGTCTGCGCTGGCGGCATCGTTGGCATGGGTGAGGGCGAAAAGGATCGCGCCGGTCTGTTGATGCAACTGGCTAACCTGCCCCAGCACCCGGAATCGGTGCCGATTAATATGCTGGTGAAGGTGGCGGGCACTCCGCTGGACCAGCAGGAAGACCTGGACCCCTTCGAGTTTATCCGCACTATTGCCGTGGCGCGGATCCTGATGCCGAAATCACACGTGCGCTTGTCTGCCGGTCGCGAGGAAATGAATGACCAGATGCAGGCTCTCGCCTTTATGGCCGGAGCAAACTCCATTTTCTACTGTGAAAAACTCCTCACCACGCCAAACCCCAAGGCCAACCGGGATATGGAGTTGTTGAATCGCCTCGGCATCAAACCGGAAACCCGGCATGTTGAGCGGGATAGTGAAGAAGAGGAGCAGGCGTTGCACCAGGCGTTGGCGGAAGCGAAAAGCGACCACCTGTTTTATAACGCCGCCAACTAACGGCCTGATAGCGGGCCGCATACACGGCCTGCCGGGAGAATCTTCGATGTCTTCTTCGATGGATCAGCAGTTGCAGTTACGGTTGACACAGCGCCGCTCAGACAACCTCTATCGCCAGCGTCACCTATTACAATCCGCCCAGAACAGCATCGTGCAGGTGGATGGCAAAACCTGCGTGGCCTTTTGCAGCAATGATTACCTTGGGCTTGCCAGTCACCCGGCAGTAATCGATAGTTTCCGCCGTGGCGTTGAAACCTATGGCGTCGGCAGCGGCGCTTCCCATCTGATTTATGGCCATTCCCAGGAACACCACGCACTGGAAGAAGAACTGGCTGCCTTTACCGGCCGCCCTCGCGCCTTGCTTTTTTCCACAGGCTACATGGCCAACCTGGGCACCATTCGCGCGCTGGTGGAAAAGGGTGACCATGTGCTCGAGGACAGGCTCAACCATGCCTCCCTACTGGATGGCGGAATGGCTAGTGATGCTCGCTGCCAGCGTTATCACCACAGCGATATAGCGGATCTTGCCAAGCGTTTGGCCAAGATCGAGAGTGGCCGCAAACTGGTGGTGACCGATGGCGTCTTCAGTATGGACGGTGACTTGGCGCCCTTGCCCGAATTAGCGCAAACCTGTCGCCAGCACGATGCTTGGCTGATGGTGGACGATGCCCACGGTTTTGGTGTGTTGGGTGAAAGCGGCGGGGGGCTGGCTGAGCATCACCATCTGGGGGTGGATGAACTGCCGATCTTGATGGGTACTCTGGGCAAGGGTTTTGGTACCTTCGGTGCCTTTGTGGCCGGTTCCGATGCGCTGGTTGAAACCCTGATCCAGTTTGCCCGCACCTATATTTACACCACGGCACTGCCAC
Source organism: uncultured Porticoccus sp. (assembly GCA_947259505.1). Lineage (GTDB taxonomy): Bacteria > Pseudomonadota > Gammaproteobacteria > Pseudomonadales > Porticoccaceae > Porticoccus. The sequence goes on from CAMYLT010000008.1 coordinate 133,361, forward strand.
CTGCAGTGGCTGCAGCTACCCGAATCAGCCTGAAAATTTTGCGCCGGGAAACCTGGCGCCGGGAAAAACTGCAAAGCCTGATCGCCCGTTTCAGAAGCGGTATCCGTGACATTGGACTGGAACTGATGGATTCGCCCACGCCGATCCAGCCGGTGCTGTTACACGATGATGCTCTTTGTTACCAAGTGGGTGAAAGCCTGCGCACCAAGGGTTTTCTGGTGGGGGCAATCCGTCCACCGACAGTGCCGGTGGGCAGTGCTCGGCTGCGGGTCACGCTTTGTGCTGAGCATACCGAGGATCAAGTGGATGCATTGGTGGATGCTATAGACAGAACCCTGACGGAATTACGGGGACAGACGTCTTGATGGCAGCTCCTGTCCAAACTAGGCCGAGCAGCTCTCTGGCGGTATACCAATACCCGTGTAGCACTGAGCCGGTGCAGCCAGAGCCGTTAGTATTGCTGCACGGCTGGGGGAGCGATAGTCGTGTATGGCAAGAGCTGCTGCCTGCGTTGACCAGACATTTTAATGTGCAACTGGTTGACCTGCCGGGCTTTGGCGATAGCCAATCACTGCCCAGTGACACATTGGATGATTACCTGTCAGCGCTGCTGGATATATTGCCAGAGCGATGCAGCCTGCTTGGCTGGTCTCTGGGGGGCATGTTGGCTACAGCGCTGGCCGGTCGCTATCCAGATCGAATCAAACACTTGCTGACCATTGCCAGCAACCCGGCCTTTGTACAGCGGCGTGAATGGAACAGTGCCATGCCTCGCAACATTTTTGCAGACTTTTGCCAGTTATTTCGGCAAGAGCCGGACGTGTGCTTGAAGCGTTTTCAGGGGTTACAGTGCCGTGGCGATGCCACAGAGCGTGTGCTGGTGAAGCAACTGCGCGGTTTGGCTAACAGTCCGGCAACAGAGCAAATACAAAGCTGGCAGCGTGGGTTGTTATTGCTAGAGGAACTGGATAATCGTTCCGTGTTGGTGGCGTTGTCGGCTCCCAGCCTGCATATTTTCGGCAAGGCAGATCAATTAGTGCCCGCCAGTGCGGCGGCAGCAATACAAAAGCTGAATTCAAATCTAAAGGTGGTCGTGTTGGACGGGACAGCTCATGTCCCCCAATTGAGCTGTCCACAACGGTTGGCCGACATTCTGGTCAATTTTGTAAGGGATGATCGTTACCAATTGGATAAACAGCGGGTGGCGGAGTCTTTCAGTCGGGCCGCCACCAGTTACGACAGCGTAGCGCGTTTGCAGCGTCAGGTGGGACAGCAGTTGCTTGAGCAGCTTTCCGCAGTGGAAGAACCGGGTTCAGTCGTAGACCTGGGTTGTGGCACGGGTCACTTTACGGTCCAGTTGGCTCGACGTTTTGCTCCGGCGGCGCTGAAAGGTATCGATCTGGCGCAGGGCATGTTGGACTTCGCCCGTGAGCAGCACGGTGATTGTGCCACTTGGCTCTGTGACGATGCCGAAGAGTTGTCCCTACCGGACAACAGTGTTGATCTAATTTTTTCCAACCTGGCATTACAGTGGTGTGAGCAGTTGCCAAAGCTGGCATCAGAATTAGCTCGAGTATTAAAACCCGGTGGCCGGATAGCGTTTACCTCACTGGGGCAGAGCACCCTGTTTGAACTGCGCGAGTCATGGTCTGCGGTTGATGACTATGTACACGTCAACCGGTTTCTGGCGGCGGAGCAATGGCGTGAGAGTTTTACTGAAGCCGGTTTCCGTTTTGACTGCTTTACCGTTGATTCAGAGGTCTTGCAGTACCGGGATTTGCGTCATCTTACCTCTGAGCTGAAAGGGTTGGGTGCTCACAATATTAACCGGGGTCGCAACCGGGGTATGACCGGTCGCGAGCATATTCGCGGTCTGATGGCCGCCTACGAACAGTTCCGTTACAGTCATGGCGAGCTGCCTGCGACCTGGGAAGTGATTTACGGAGTGGCGATACTGAATGGGTAAAAAATATTTTGTCACTGGTACCAATACTGGTGTCGGTAAAACACTGGTCACCTCTGCGCTGTTGTGCGCGGCAAGCCAACGGGGCTTGCGCACGATCGGCCTGAAACCGGTGGCGGCAGGCTGTGAGATGACGAATGATGGTCTGCGCAACGAAGATGCCCTGGCGCTGCTTTCCCAGGCCAGCCTGCCGTTAAGTTACGAGCAGGTCAATCCGGTGGCGTTGGTGCATGCCATTGCGCCACACATTGCTGCGGAACAGGAAGGTCGCCGTCTCAGTGCAGATCGCCTGGCTGGTTTTTGTCGTGGCAGCATGATGCTGCCATCGGACCTGTTGTTGGTGGAAGGGGCCGGCGGTTGGAGAGTGCCATTAAATGAGCGGGAAACTTTTGCGGATTTGGTTAAAATCCTGCAACTGCCGGTAATACTGGTGGTCGGAATGGAGTTGGGGTGTATTAATCATGCCTTGCTCACCGCTGAGGCGATTCGGCGGGATGGATTGACCTTGGCGGGTTGGGTGGCTAATCGAGTGACGCCAGAGATGTCCTGTTATCAGGAGAACCTGCACAGTTTGCAACAGAGGCTTTGCTGCCCGATGATAGGCGAATTACCGTATCTGGCAGAGCCCAATGCGGAACAGGCGGCGGTTTGTCTGGATCTGGACAGGCTGCTGGCAACAGATAATTAATTTAAGAGTATTTTGTCATGGGTATGAGAAGTGAAGAGGAATATTCCGAAGAAGATCTGGAACGTATTCGCGGTGTAGTGAATTCGGGTATTCATTCGGTAGAGCGCAAGCCGTTCCGTTTTAGTCTGTTGTTTTTGTGGTGGATTGTGGTGGCCGCCCTGGGTGGCGCCGCGTGGTTGTTTGCCCGTTCAGTGGGTGCGGTTTAATTCGCCAGAGTTTATTCCTCTAGAGAAAGTATCATCAGCCACTCCGTTTTTGTGAGTGGCACCACGGACAGACGCCCCTGTTTGAACAACTGCATCCCGGCCAGTGAGGGCTGTTTTTTTAGTTTTGACAGGGGGAGTAACCGCGAGAATTTCCTGACCAATTTGACATCCACTACATACCAGCGTGGATTATCTGCAGTGGCCTTGGGATCATAGTAGCCATTTTCCGGGTCTAACTGGGCCGGATCAGAATAAGCCGCTTTCACCACCTCCATGATGCCCGCTACCCCAGGGGTACCGCAGCTTGAATGGTAAAACAGCACCTGGTCACCCACGATCACGTCGTCTCGCAGGTGATTGCGGGCCTGGTAGTTGCGAACGCCATCCCAACGACACTGTTGGTTGGGTTCACTGGCCAGGGCGTCAATGCCATAGACATCGGGTTCGGATTTGAAAAGCCAATAGTTCATGTGGGTGTACGAGAAGTAAACGGGTGGACAGTTCCGGTGACCCGGAACTGTCCTTGCTGCGGCACAAAATCGTTGGGGAATTACACGTCTTTAACGCGCACCATCAACTTGCCCATATTGTCCCCGGTATAGAGTTTTTTCACAGTTTGCAGGGCCGTTTCCAGGCCGTCTGACACATCCAGCCGCGCCTTCAGTTTTCCTTCCTTCATCCAGCCGATCAGTGCCTCGATGGCTTCCGGGTAGCGGTCCATATAGTCGAGAATGATAAAGCCCTGAATTTTCAGACGGTGCATTAACACCAGACCATAGTTATAGGGGCCAGGCACCGGCTCAGTGGCGTTGTACTGAGAAATCAGTCCACAGGTGGGGATGCGGCCGTGCAGGTTCATCAGCTTCAGGCATTCATCGAGAATCTTGCCTCCTACGTTGTCGTAATAGACGTCGATACCATTGGGGCAGGCTTTGGCCAGAGCTTCGGCGAGGTTCTCGGTCTTATAGTTGATGGCAATGTCATAGCCAAGGTCTTCGGTAATCCAGCGACACTTATCATCGGAACCGGTCAGGCCAACCACGTGGCAGCCCTTAATTTTGGCAATCTGACCAACAAGTGAACCGACGGCGCCGGCGGCAGTAGAAACCACCACGGTTTCACCCGGTTTGGGATCGCCGATATCCAGCAGGCAGAAATAGGCGGTGGGGCCCACCAGTGCCAGTGTGCCAAAGGCATCAATCACAGGAACGTCACCGGTACTGCCCAACAAACCAACACTGGCGGGAGATCCGATTTGATAATCTGCCCAGCTACCGATGCCGCTGACGATATCGCCTTCCTTGAATTCTGGTGTATTGCTTTTGATCACAGTACCGCAAACCACGCCACGCATGGGCGCGCCGATTGCTACTGGTTCCATGTACTGTTCAATATCACTCATCCAGACGCGGTTGGTGGGGTCAAGAGACAGGTAGTTGAGTCGGAACAGGCATTCGCCCTCTCCGGGTTCCGGAATGGCTTCGTTTTCCAGACTGAGGACATCATCAGTGATATCGCCAACAGGACGTTTGCGCAGGCGCCAGACGCGATTGATTTCTGACATGATTTATTCTCCTCTCTCTTGTTATTTCGGAGCGATGTTTTGCTATGTGTAGTGCAATTGAACGTTTGTTTTCAGCGAATCAGGAACACATCGTATTTGACGTAACCCTCCGGTCCAAATTGGATTTCGGTCATTTTGTTCACGGTCTGGATGTCATTGAGCCAAGCGTATTTTTCCGAGGCCGTTTGAAAGGTGGGGGCGGCGATAAAATAGGGAATATCCTGGTCTGTCAGCAAATCACCGTTATTGAGGCGTGCAGCGCTTTCCTCGGAGTTCTTGATGATGCCGTTATAGCTGATATAGATGTATGCGCCGTCATCGGTTTCGATCAAACCCCGCACGTCGAGGCGGAATACACCGGAAGGCATGATGCGCAACCAATCCGCTCCGGGGGATACAAACTTGCCGTTAATATTTGGCCCCTTTACCCAGCCGCCGGGACGGACATTGACGATCATCATGCCGTCATCAATAGCCATGGGGGGATCCAATGGCGCCACATAGGTCATCAGGTATTCAGTGGAGATTTGTGTGCTGGGTTTCAGGCCATCAGTTGACGTCATGCTGAATTGTTCCCCTTTGTCCGGACGGGATGTCTTGACTGCAAAATCAACTTTTGCGGGACATCTCTCGTTTATTGTTGAAGTGCTCGTTAAGGCTGTTTTTATTGTGGCCAAAACGGGCGGTACGTCAATTCATCCTAGCGATTTTTGAATGATCAGTACAGTATCGAGAATTTCGCTGTGCTACAGGTGAATATGGGCACTTAAAACCAGTCCAGATCGCTGTTCAGAACAATCTCTTCCAGGTAAATGGCGGTTTCTGAGCAATCCTTGACCTCTTGGGTGGGCCGTTGTTTCGCCACCCGAGCAATGTTCTCCCTAGGTGTTACCGGGGATTTGTCTATTGTCATCACCATTGTTTTGGCAGCACCACTGTGGATCAAATTCATGACGGTCACCTCCCTGATGTTCCATTCAATCTATGGGCAAAATGTAATGCACATATGAGAGCAATCTGGGAATCACTTCATACAATCAAAAATACCTTGAGAGCAGCTTTTGATCCGTGATTGGGAATTAGGTTCCATCGGGGAAAAAAATACCCCTGCTGGCAGGTTGAAGCATCACACGTCACGCCATGTTGACGGGGGCCTCGGTGATAAATAGTGACTTTCTGCGGGCCTAATACTTGGGGTTATTCGGGCATGAAATTATGTGGGGGCTATTGCTGAGAGGACTGTCTATGGTCAATTGGGTGGCCGCATAGGACTGGCGGCTTATTGGCTCTGTATTAATTATGGGCCGGTATTTTGGGTGATGAAAAATCCCTGTAGCCGCTTGCCAATACCTTCACAGGCTCCACTCTGGACTTGGGCGATGAGCGGGATCGGTGCCCCCACGGCGAATACATAGGAAGAACCTTTGGAATCGACCGTCACACGGCCCTTTTCATCCAGTTGCTTAAGATCCCAGATGATGGCTTCGTAGTTGGAGTATTTGTCCCAGGAAGTGAAGCCAAAACAACCGCCTCCGGCAGGGCTGAGCGCGCAGCTCATGGCTCCCGTTTTTTCAGAAGTTTCCGTTTTTCCATCTACCCAAATCATATAGCGAATGCCCAGTTGACGAATGCGGTTGCCAATTAATGGGTTATTCAGGGCTGCGCCCATCCGCTTCAGTCCCAATGGGGCCGTGCGCGGTTCAAACCAGGGGTAGAAGCCATCAAGGAATTCCTGTTCCGGCATCACCTTGATCAATCCATTATTGGCCAATTTATCGCCAATGCAGTCAATAAAACCGGGCTCTGTTTCATACTCGCCGCTGTGGCGGCGGCCCATCACAACAATCTGCTCGTTACCTTTTAGCTCGAGTTCTTTGGTCGAGACCCGGAATTCATCAATGCTGGTTGATGTGCCGCACCCCGTGAGCAATAGCAGTGTGATTGCCGAAACCAACGCGATTCGGTTCACTGGGGGTTCCTCTGACTCAGTTGCGTTCCGGTCTGGTGCGCGGCAAACCACTGCCGAATTTCCGGTACTCGCTGGAAACCGGTAATCATTCTGGCGCCTGCGTCCCTCAGGGCGGACACAGTTGCCTGGTTTAGCGCCGATTCAGAGGATTTTAAAAGCCTGGTCTGCGTCTTGCCGTAGGAACTCATTTGCCAGGCGGTGATAGCTTGCCCTTTGCCATCGTAGATTTTGAGATTGTACTTCAGCCATACTTCGTAGACATTGAGTTGGGTTTCAGTGGGGATGGCCAGCTGTACTTCCGCTACTTCAAGCGCAATGATGAGATCAAATTGTCCATTTCCAGCAGGCATGGCAGACAATGTGCTGGTGCTCTGAAACATATCGGTTACGACCCGATCAAAAAGTTTTACCTGAGACTCGCCCAATGCCATGACGACGGGTTCTCGTTGACTCTCTTCGCTTTCAAAACGATAACCACGGAAACTCTCGTTCAGCACCAGACCTACCTTGAGTGGTTGTTTACTCACCAAGGCAGTCGGGTACTCGCCATTGACCGTTACATTGGTTGTGCAGGCCGAGAGCAGCAAAGTCGCCAGCAGAGCCAGAAGTATGCGCTTGGGGTATGAATACAGGCAGAAATTCATCACTGTCACTCGGGCTTGAGGCCGTTCAGACCTACAAAGGTACCGCCGTTACGATAGCTCAGTTCGCGCATTAGTGCAGCGAATCTTGTGGCCGTTTGTAGATTGCCCCCTTTTACCAAGAAGTGGACGGGAAAGCCAATGGTATGAATGCGCACCAGCCTTTCACCACTGCGGCCCTCGCGGTTGATTTTTTCGACCGTATTGAGAACGTGGGCGATGGAGTCACCGGTGAAGTCATCACCCAGCACATAGAGACTGATCTTTCGGTCGGGTGCATAGAAGCGGCGGATAGCTTGCTGGACACCCTCTACCGGACTGGAGTTACTGAATGGCGTCCAGTGGGAGAGCCGTTCAATGATGGCTTTGCGGCGTGCCGGGGTATCGGGAATCCATTTGTCCCGATAGCTGGTAAACATATAACCACCCATGTCGTTCATCACCTGAATACCTTTTACCCTAGGATAGATATCGAGGATGTGAAGCATTTCCTGGCGCAACCGCGGCCAAGCATAGTTGAACATACTGCCGGAGGTGTCGACGATAAAGATGATGTACTCACTGTCCACCGGAATGCCGCCAACCAGTTGCCTGTCAGGCCGATTCTGCTGGGCAAGCAGGCGCTTCATCTCTTCGGTCAGTACTTGAAGCGCCAGTGACAGCTTGTCGTGCTCGGTGGTGTCCACCTGGGCTACAGCATCACGCTGGCGACGTACGCTGGCCAGTTCGGATTGCAACCGGGCAATGCGCAGTTCGATATCGGATAGCTGCTCCTGCTTTGAGATGAGATCACGGTTGAGTATTGTCGTTTCACCGCGAATCTCAAACAGCTGGTGTTGCAGTTCCGTGACACTGCTTTTTAACGGGTTGGCAGATTGTTCAAAGGCGGTGGATTCTACGGTCTTGGCGATCAGAAGTAACAGTACAATGGCACCGAATCCACAGCTGATCACATCCAGAAAAGAGATGCTGATCTCTGCCATTTGTCCTCGTTCCCGGCGCCTTCCGCGACTCATGGCCAGTCCTTTGAAGGGCTCATGAAAGATCCCTGGCTGGACAGTGCCAGCCCCCAGTAGCTGGCTGCTGCCATTGGATCACCTTCCATGGGGAACAGCAACACATTCACCGGCAAACGTCGGGGTAAAATTTCCACTGCGTTGGCAAATAATTTGAGTCGATCACGGCCCGATATGGTGCGGTAGCCAGAGGCTTTTCGCCCTTGGGTGGGAAGTCCGTCGGTGATGAGGAACAGGTTGTCCGGGGCACTGGCAAAGCTGTTGACGGCCTCAAAGGCATTGATCAGGCTGGTGCCGCCTTCCGGTACTACCTTGCCGAGTTGGGCCATGGCTTGATCCAGGCCTTTGCGATCTGAGGTGTTGCGCCATTTACCCGTGTCACCAGCCACAGCCTTGGTGGCGGTGTTGAAAACGTAAATCTGGTAGCTGCTGTCGGGTGGCAGTTGTGCTACCAGCCATTCAGTGGTTCGTATGGCGCGCCGCCATTTGTCGGCCTTGCGTTTAACCGCATCGCTCATATTGCGGCTGCGGATCACGTTGACGATGGAATCTGACAGCATGCTGGCGGAGCCATCCACCAGAATGAGAATACGCTTGCCTCCTAATTTGAGGCCGGTGAGGTATTGTCGTTGTCCTTCGCCGATAAAAAGACGGACATTGTCGGCGCTGCCCTGTTCTTGTAGTTGGGCGGTTTCCTGTTCCAACTCCTCAACTTGCTTGCGCAGAATTTCAATATCTTGCTCAGGATCTTTTTGAGCACTGAGTTCGCGGCGGGTATCTGCGATATCGGTAACTACCCGTCTTGAAAGTCCCTGGGCTTCTACGACTTGTTCATCCAGAATTGCCAGGCTGTTTCTCAGTGCTACCAGATCTGCTTCGCCGACCCGGATATCTTCCTGTAGCAGATTCACTTCTGCAGCCAGATTCGGATCGGCGGTGGAAACGGCACTGGCATCGTGCTTGAGAATCAGAAACAGCAGGGTGACGGCACCGAAGCCGCAAGCCATGATGTCGAGGAACGACAGACTGAAGGCATTGACACGATGTTTGGAGCGCCGCAAGTCATGCCACCTCGATCAAGTCCAGCCGTTCATCACCCCACTGGATACTATCTCCAGTCAGCAGGTTTTCGCGGTCGCCGGTACAGTGGAGTTGTGCGTCTCCGCTGTGCAGGTGCACTTTTCCGCTCTCGGTGACGAGTGTGATATCGCCATTAGTCCCGGTATTGAACAGCAGGCCACGCTCACTCTGACTGATCGCTAACTGGTTGCCGATGGCATAGGCTCGGTGGCGGTATAGCAGGTGACTGGGCCTTGGGGTATGGCTGGGGGAGGGTTGCTTATCAGTACTGCTCGCCCGTTGTTCCGGGGTTTTGGCACTGATTGGCAGGCGAGTGATAAAGGGTAGTTGCTCGCTGTGACCGCTAATTAGCTCAAGGTGATGGAGACAACCATCAATCACGGCCGATGCGGGCAGTACTGCCGTTGGGGAAAGCTGCTCGGTTAATCCTGGCAACAGCTCTATGCGGTGACTGCTGAGCAGCGTTCCACCATCACGGCGCAATTCGGTCAGCTTGTTGCGCAGTTGAAGGGTAGCCCGTTCGCTGCAAGCCTGGAGTTGTGCACGACTGATATTGATGCGATAGCGCCCTTGGGGGCTATCCAGTTCAACACCGGTTTCTGTGGCATCGTTTAGCCGCCACAGCCACATGGGCAGGCGGTCATAGAGCTGTTGTTCTCCAGCTGCGGTGTGCAGCGGGTCAAAGCGGTACTGACGGATAAACTGATCTGAGATGTATTGAGCGCAAAGGTCGTAGAAGGTTTTGATACCGAGTTCGGGTAGCAGCTCCACGGTACTGCGCTCCACCTCGCCTGAAGCGTTGAGCCGGGTGATCACCGATTGGTGCAACTGGATATCCAGATGCAGCAGGGGGCCTGTCATGGCAGCCTGGCTGGTGGCAGCCACGGCTGCATCCACTAAGCCGATGGCCTGGAAGGGTGCGGCTTTGGCCAGTCCCAGCAGGATCGCCAACTGCTCCCGGTCGAAGCTGCCAGGCGCGGCAAAGACAATTTTCTCCGGACTACCGCTGTCCTGATGTAGCTGCAGTAACTGGGCATAGGCCAAATCTGCGTGGTGGCGGGCCAGCTTGCTGTTGATGGGGAGAGGGGACAGGTTTAACTGACGCCAGAACTGGTTAAAGCTCTGGCGGGGTTCCAGATAGGCCCTTTGCAATGCGGCCTGTCCGGTGGTGATTCCCTGGTCGGCAATCAGAGCGTAACCGGGACTGACAATCAATTCGGCGTGACCGTTTCCGCAGCACAGGCCGCTGTCGTTCAATTCAATAATCGCAATGCTCATGTTTTGAGTTTGCCTGGGTTCAGTCGGTTTTGAGGTGGCGCAGCAAGTTGCTGTCGCAATAGCTGTGGGTATCCAGTACAAGTCGTTCCTGGAGCAGTTGCAGTTGGTGCAACATAAACATCAGCACGATGCTGATGACCAGGGCGATAAACGTGGAGTTAAAGGCGACGCCCAGGCTGGCGGTTACCCCGGCGATGTCACCCTGAACCGCTTTATAGGCTTGGCTGAGTGCCTCGCCAATACCGCGCACGGTGCCAATAAAGCCGATGGAGGGAATGGCCCAGGCAATATAGCGCACCATGGAGAGTTCGGAGTCCAGTCGGTCGGACTCAGTATCCAGCACCTCGCCCACAGCGCTTGAAACATCCTGGATATTGCGTGTTGAGCCAAACCGTTGCAGTGCTGCCAACAGGGCGCGGGGCAACAGATAGCCTCTTTGGCTGTCCGGCAGGGCCTGGATCGGTCGGGATAGCTGTCGCACATCTTCTGGTAATACGCGACCTCCTTCACCGACAGCAACCAAGGGTTGCGTGAGTAATTGACGTTCATCGAGGGAACGGCGTGCTTTGTAGCCCATGATGGCGCAGGCCCATAGCATCAGGACAAAGCAGGATTCCTGTTCGTAATCCTTCACGACAATGTAGAAAGAGCGCTCCGCCACATAGGGCTCGCCTGCCGCCTCACGGGCTAACTGTTGTTGCAGGATGGCATCGGCGTTGGGGCGTATTAGCGTGACATAGACCGTGTGTACAAGAATTAGCGCCAGTATCAGGGCAAACAACTGGTAGAGAAATTCAGAGGATGTGTTGTTGCGCATGACTGTTCCTTAATTCCTCAATGACGGTTTGCAGGGTGTGCTTGAGTTAAACAATATCATCATATGTCCACTGGAAAGGGTACTGATAGATCCTCGGATATCTCCTCGCTAGGGTCAAACTCCGCCGCGGTAGACTTTTTGTTGGTCGGGAGATTGTTTTTCTTGCTGGTCTGATCGGTTTTGCTGCTATTGGGTGTCGTTTTCGTCTCTGGTTGCTGTGACGTTGTCGGTTCTTCTGCATACAGCGTCAGTGACCATATGACACTGAGCAGTAGTATTGCTGTACGCAATGACATTAGCTGTTACTCCACATAGCGTGCCACTCGGAAGCCGAGGTCTTCTCGGCGCTCAAGACCATAGTCCCGGTAGGATAGCCGTAATTCAGTAATATTGCTGTGGCGCCAACTGGCACCGCGAATGACCCGCAACTCCCCTTTGGACGGACCGGTTGGATCTTTCTCTGCACCCGGGTTCAAGCTCAGTTCAATGCCATAGTAATCATTGACCCATTCCGCCACATTGCCTTCCAGATCAAATAACTTGCGATGGTTGGGCCGGAAACTACCCACCGGTGCCGATACGGCAAAGCCGTCGTTGTAGCCTTTGATGATTTGGGCCACGAGTTTTGACGCGCTCTGATCGGCAAAGTTGCCTGCTTTATCCGCCGGGGGGTACTGCTGGCCCCAACTGAAACGTTTTACGCCACCGTTAATGGATCGGGCCGCCCAGGCCCACTCCGCTTCGGTGGGTAGGCGGTAGCCGTTGGCATTGCTGTTGATCGCACTGATCTTGCCATTTTGTTCGATATAGAAAGGTGTCAGCTTTTCCTCGCTGCTCAACCAGTTGCAATAACGGGCTGCTTGTACCCAACTGATTCGAACCACGGGCTGGTTGGGTTGGTCCAGTGTGATGCCACTGACGTGGCTGGAGCTGTGCTGACGATCAAACTGTTTGTACTGTCGATTAGTCACCTCATGGCTGCCGAGGTAGAAAGGACGGGTGAGCTGCACTTCTCGCAACACCTCATTTGCCTGACGCCCGCTTTCCCGCCGGGAAGCCCCCATAATGAAAGAACCCTCAGGGCGGAATAACAACAGAGTTTGCCCCGCAGGACTGGTGATGCTATCTGGAATGGCTGTCCATTTGGCCTGACGCTCGGTTATGAGTGTCACCTGCACCACACGGTCAAGGCCGGGTTGTGGCGTTATCGTACGGATAGCAGAGGCGAAGCCTGGCTTGCGCAATTCAATGCGGTGGGGGCGGGCAGGTAGTTTAAACGTCTGTCCCTGTGTGCCTTTCATTATTCCATCAATCCACACTGTGGCATCGGCAGGGCTGGCCACGACACGGACTTCTCCCAGTCGGGCCTCCAGTGTGACAGCCACATTTTGGTGCTCTCCGGCGGCCAGTGACAGGGAGCGTTTGGCCGTGTTGTAGCCATTCACAAACAGGGACAGTTGGTGGGGTTTACCCGGTGCGAGATCGACATCAAGTGGCGTTGTGCCCTGATACTTCCCGTTTATCGTCACCGTGGCGCCGCTGGGGGTGCTGGTCAGGGATAAGCTGCCATCGGCGGGCTGCAGGTTGATTTCGGGTACGACCAGCGTATCGCCAATGGCGACATTGAGGGTCTGTTGCCAGGGCTTATAGCCCGCCAGTGTGACTCTCACCGTTTCACCTGCTGCGAGCAGCTCAGTAGTGAGCGGAGTGACACCCTGTGTGACACCGTCAATGAATACCTCGGCTCCAGAAGGCGTCGATGTCAGTTGCAGGTGTCCCCAGGCAGGCTCAAGATTGAAGGAGACCGATTGTGTTTTATCGAGCCCTTCTATCAAAACCTCAGTGGCTATTGGCAGATAGCGAGTAGCGCTCAGTTTTAACGAGTGTGTTCCTGGTGTCAGATCGCGAACGTTGATGGGCGTCGTACCCACTGGTTCGTCATCGATCAGTACTTCGGCCCCTTCCGGCGTGGTAGTCAATTCCAGATGGCCGGGTAGCTTCTCCATGGCCAATTGCAGCAGTTGGTGATCTTCGGTTCCCACAGTGAAGGGCAGTTGCAGTGCCTGGTAACCCTCGGCCACAGCATTAAGTTGATAGCTGCCGGGACGTATCAGGTAGTGATCTGCCAATTCGAAAGTAAAACCGCCGCTTATGGAGGTGTCTGCCGTTTCCGGGGTAACTTGAACCACCAGGGAACGGGCGCTGAGCAAGAATGCCAGAATGAGCAGGCAGACCAATAGTGCCAGGCTGACGAGCACCGTCAGTGGTCGGAGGCGATATCCAGTATGTTTGCTGGTCTGATCCAGCGGGGTAAATTCTACCGGTTGGATGGACTCCTGATGCTGTTCCTTTGTCACGATACAGGCTCCATGCAAATCACGATCACAGGTTTGTCCCGTCCGTTGGCGGTGATCTGGAATTCAACACGCACGTCCCGATAGCCAGGGCGACTGCCCACCGCGACATAGTTGCCGGGTACGAGAGACAATTGTTTACGGTTGAATTGCCCCAGTTCACCCACCTTGTAGAGGGTGACATGGGTATCTTCATCAGAGAGCATTTCCACAACGATTGGAGTAACGGCGGCGTTGAGGGCTTGTTTCAGCCGGGAAATTTTTTCCTTCAGTATGGGACCTGGATTTTTGATGCCACGGGCATCTGCCAGTACCAGCCGCGCCTGCTTCAATACCGCAGCGGAGGAGAGCCGCAGAGGGTCGTCGAGTACATTGGCAATGCGGTCATCCAGATCAGCACGGGCTGAGCTGCGCAGTTGACCGAGTCGTGCATCCATCACCGAACTATCGATTGTCAGTGTTTTGGCATAGCTGTCTCGGGCTTGGTGCCACTGCTCTTGTGCTTCCTGTTCGGCAGCAGTGTGCAGTAGCGATTGAATGGATTGTCGGGTAGCGCTTCCGGCAACCTGGGTCAGTCCGGTTTGCGCGGCTTGGCTGCCTGGTTGCAGTTTTAGCGCCTCGTTAAAAGCGGCTTTGGCCTGATTCAGCTGATTACGTTCCAATGCGCTAAAGCCCCGGCTCATGGCGTCGTTGAATGCCTGGTCGTGCAGGCGGGTCTCGACCTGTGCTATGCCGGCGCGGGCCAGGGGATGCACGCTGTCCAATGACAGCGCCTGATTAAACAGATTTTTGGCTTCGGCCAGTTGATTGTTTTGCATGGCCAGGTCAGCCTGGTTCAACAATGCGGTGACTTGGTCCAGTACGGCTGCCCTGGCCAGGCCGAGAGTAGCCTCACGGTTCTCTGGCTCGACACTCAACACCAGATTGAACTGCTCGGTAGCTTTAACGGCATCGCCTGCTTCCAGCGCGGTCGTTGCCGCATCCATGGCGCTGGCCAGCATGTCGGGAAGGGTTTTTTCCAGTAGCTCTAACTGGGTCAGGGCTTGCTGGTAACTGGCCTCGGCATTTTCAAAAGCTCGCTGGCGATAGTGAAGATCACCTTCTGTGGCCGTTGCGAGGGCCTGTTCAAAAGCCTCTGCGCCCCACAACTGGATATTTTTTTGTTCCAGGAAAGACTTTTTTTCCAGAATTTTGGCCAGTACATCCTGCGCGGCCCTGCGGGCTGCAGCCAATTGGGCATCGCGAAAAGGGGACGCTGCCGGGGCTGAAGTGGTTGGGGTACCGGTCTCGGCCGGTACTGGCGGTAACGCTGGTGGTTTTACCAGGGATGGCAGGACAAAAATCACCATCAGTGCCAGCAGTGTGCAGATTGCCAATGCCACCCAGGTAGAGCGTCGCTGTTGCCAAGGAAGCGGCGCGCTAGTGGGCGGGGTGTTTTGGGTCAGGGAAAGCTCAACCGGTTTGATTGGCTCAAAGTCGTGACTGCCTGTCATGGGTTAGGGCCTGTCCGCACTATTTTCAATCTTACTGCTGGAGGCCATTTTGTTGGCCTGCAAGGCATTTTGAGCATGGTTTAGCGAGCTAAATGAGCGAAAAACAACACGGCAAGGCAATAAAATGACCCCAGCCCGTCGGGTTGGGGCTGAAATTCCGCCTCTCTGCGTTGTTCGTTGTTTATTTGGAATAACCAAACTGCACTCCTCTCGCCTTGATTGGCAGAATTTCAGACGCAACAGAAAGTTCAAATTAGTGTGGACAGGCCCTAAATTCCGCCGCGCTCGGCTTGGTAAATTTCTCGCAGCAGGGCTTTCCATTGCTGATACTGGGCTTCCACGTTACCGGTAAGGGTAACTGTGCGATCTTCCAGTTCAATCACCTGAGGTTCCACTTCGGCTTCCAGGGATTGGGCCATCTCGGTCAGGGCGTCCTCGTGAATTTTAAGTTCCCCCCGTTTTGACCAGCCACTTTTGATCATCATGGCCCCGGCACCAATGGCCAGTGTTCCGGCGGCTCGGCTGGAGCCGTTATTGCTGCCAGCGGCCAATATTCCCCCGATGACGGCGGCAACACCGCCAATGGTACGCGTCATGGATTGGCGTTTTAGCTCGCGGACGGACACCATTTCAGCGTAACTGGCAGCACGCCATTCCTGATAGGAATTGTCCATTTGGCGACCAAATGTATCGTAATACTCCTGCATGGTATCGATGAAGAGGTAGTCCCGTTCCCGAATGCGGTCTATGCGTTGCAAGATGGGGTCGTTGTCGGCCGGTAAACGATAAATTTCAAGCTGGCCACTGGGCGTTTCAGTAATGTGACCGCTGAAGGCTTCCGGTGAAAAGTCTTTGGCAAACCGCAATGCGGAGATGGTGCGTAAGGTCTTGGCCTCGTCTTGCGGAAGTTTGTGACGATACTCGAGTAAGTCGTTGGCAATGCGATTAAATAACCCTTGAAACGGATCGCGTTGCAATTTGTTTTGCTGGTCGTAGGCATAATTTCCCACTGTTTCCGTGTAGGTTTTGCTGTACCAGTGGTGGTTGCTGGAGTCGCTGACATCAATGTCCAGGGTTAGCTTTTCGCCATTGGATTCAACGATTTTCCCGGCGACATAGACATCCACCACCGTTGCGTGGCTGGGAACCAGCCTGACCGCCCCCCAGGCGCCAGTTTTCTGGATGGTGTCAGCCAGCTGATTGGGTAAATAGTGGGCCTCGGCGGTGCGTACCGTAGGGGAAATGGTGGTGTCATCAGATTTGATGTTTTCCAGACCGGGATCAAAAGGCAATACAGCCAGGTCCAGCAACCGTGAATCATCCACTGGGGCAGTTTGCTGTTCCAGCGGTGTGACCACCGTCGTTGTTATCCGGTTGGGAGCACTGCAGGCACATAGTGACAACAGGCCTATAAGTAATACGACCGGTTTAATGGTGCGTAAACTCAGAAAGGAGAGGGCGACCAATGTTATTGCCCCTGCTTGTATTTGCGGTATTCATCCCAAAGTTTTTCTCTCAGTCCGGGATCGGGTTCATTCATGGCTGCCTCACGAATTTGTCGGGCGACAATGTCGTCATCGCTGCCGTTGGGAATGTTGCTGGGCACGGCATGGCCAGATTGTGAGCCGACAATACCGCCATCTGTGCCGTAGACTGTGGTGGTGGTCCCCGATGTGGCTTTCTCTCTGCTACCCCAGCCACTACCACTGCCTTCCTCGTCTTCTTCCTCACCGGGAAGACCATATCCCCCTGATGAACCCTGCGCGTTTTCAGTCCCTGCAGCGAATCCTCCCGAACCTTCTTGGGAGGCGCTGCCTTGATTCGCTGCGCCGCCATCTTCTCCGCCGTCGCCTTGAGAGGCTGCTGCGCGGGTATTTTCACTGCCCAGCATGCCGTCAAATTCGGCCATAGAACTTTGCAGCTGGTTATCCAGTTTCGACACTTTTTCTTCCTGACTCACTGCCCCGCCGCCCGCAGCGGAAGCCGGTGGCTGTGATGGACTGCTTTGCGCTGTTGACGTTGCCCCAGCGCTGGCGCTGGAGGGGCTCGTCGTGGCGGAAGACGCCGCACTGGCACTAGAAGCTGCCGCTGGACTCTGACTGCTCGCTGAAGAGGCACTCTGTGAAGCTGATGTACTGCTTTCAGCCTGCTGACTTTCGGTTTGACTCTCTGTTTGCTGGCTTTCGGCCTGACTTTCCTTGCTGTCCGAAGATTGCTCACTGGAAGTCGTTGTTGGGGGGGTGCAATTTTGGGCATTGCTACTGGGTTGGGACATGCTTTGACAGCCTGTCAGCACTGCGCAGGCGAAGAAAGCCATGCCAAAGGTAAGTTGTTTCATGGGCTCGCAGCCTAATTCATTATTACCCTGACCGGCAATGCCTTGGTCAGTATGGGGGAGCCATTTTCAAAGCGTGGTCGAAAACGGCTCGAAGTGATGGCTTTCCTGGCTCTCTTTTCCAGGGATTCATTTTTTTCGGGATGGAAGCTGACGGTATCAATCTTGTCTGGTACCCCCGTTGCTGAAATATCTACAGCCACCATCACATACTCTTTTGAAGAAGGGAGCGGGGGTGGTGACTGCGTACTCTGGGCGATATTGGCTGGCGTGGACGCGTCAGTGTTATCAGGTGTATCTGAGTCAGCCCCCTGTTTAGCCTGCCTGTTAGTCCAGTATTCGGTTTCCGCTGGACGGGGCAACATAGTGGGCGCACCAAACAGCTCGCCGGTTAATCCGTTATCAACCTCCGGTCTGGTCAATATGGTGACTGCCTTTTCATAGGCGTGCATACCCTGAGTGGTTTTATCAAACAAGAGCAACCAGTCCCCCAGGCTCACATAACCTTTGGCAATGTCCTCCGTTTTGGCAGCGGGATTGTTCTCAAGGACATCAAACATACGCTTGTAGTCGCGTCGACCGTTTTGGTAGTAGTTGCGGTTGAGAGACAACTCTTCACCCATACCGGGCAATCTAGGTACCCGGTCGTAACTGGCCATGACGGCATTTTCCCAGCTGCTGGGAAAAGTTTTGTTGTGGGTAGACAGGTAATAGTTAGCCAATGCTGAATGTTCCAGCAGACTTACCAGCCGGAGGTCGTACGCACCGTACTGATGGGTAGCAATGGATATTGCATAGGTGTACATGCCATAGGAGACGAGCAGGTGGTAGATATCATCCTGTGTTCCCGTGCGATTGTAGACCTGCATGTGCCAGCGACTGATCTCTTCCATTATGGGGATGAGGCGTGGGTCGTCGTCACCGTAGCTTTTGCGATATAGCCATAGCAGCTGCTGGTAATGCTCCCCTGCGTCGTCTATTTGCCCCAGCGCCGACTGGCTTTCAATCATGCCCCGTAGCATTGGTTCCTGGGTGAGGCTGAACACACCATCATTAACCCTCTTCAGGTGCATGGCGTGGCGGTATGTTTCTATGGCTTCCTGAAAGCGGTATCGCAGTTGCAGGGTTTTGCCCAGGCTGTAATTCATCTCGCCTAATTCTGTATCGAATGGACCAAACTGGGCTTCGTGTTCTGCAATGGCGGCTCGGTACTGATCAATGCTGCTATCCAGCAGGGCTTCAGCTTCTGTGAGCGCACTTGTCAGCTCTGCCTGAGGTTCTCCGTCCTCCGGGAGTACGTTATCCTGTGCGGGCTGGTCTTCCGGGAGTGGTGGCTCGTTGGCCGCAGTGCCGTTCAACAGCAATAGCAGCAACAGAAAAACGCCTGTTGTTTTCAGGGTTAAACCCATAGCTTGAAAGCCCGTTAATTGATCGTCGTCTTAGAGGCGAAGGGCTGGAGATCGTTCCCTGTCCCTTGTCCCGGCACAGTGCCTGTTTGTTCCCGGGTGAACCTGATCATTATGTTACTGGCAGCGCAGACCCAGTATAACGCTGTCATTCTATAAATTGCGGGGTGGTAAAAAAATAATGCTGCTTGAACTCTGGAACGTGATGGCGCCGGTGCTGATTGCCATTGCCATCGGTTTTTGCTGGGGACGCTCCCGCGTGCCTTACGCAGCTGAGTTCGTCACCCGTGCGGTGATGAATGTCGGTGCGCCCTGTCTGGTGGTCTCTGCAATCAGTCAGGCAGAGATTTCCGGTGAGGGCTTTGCCCAGGTGGCGTTGGCCGCCACTGTGGTGCTCAGCGGCACTGCACTGTTGGGGACATTGGTGATTCGCCTGATTGGTGGCGATATCAGAGCACTACTCTCTCCGATCGTATTCCCCAATACCGGCAACATGGGTTTGCCGCTGTGCCTTTTTGCCTTTGGTGAAGAGGGGTTGGCGCTGGCGGTGGCCTTCTTTATGGTGCAGATGACGACACTGATGATTTTTGGTGTGGCGCTAATGTCTCGCACTGGCAGTGGTCTTGCGGCTACGTTAAAAGACCTGCTGCGTCAGCCGTTGATACACGCCATTGTCATCGCGCTGTTATTACTCGTCGGTGATGTGCAGTTCCCAGTATGGGTGGAAAGCACGCTGGAGCTTCTGGGGGCCTTTACCATTCCGCTGATGTTGTTAACCCTTGGGGTCTCGCTATCGAGCTTATCGACGGTGGGCTGGTGGCACAGCCTGGGGTTCTCGGTACTGCGCATTGGTGGCGGGCTGGCTTTTGCCTGGTTGGCGGTAAGCTGGATGGGTATGACTGGTATTGCCCGCAATGTGGTGTTGTTGCAAGCGATTATGCCTGCGGCGGTGTTCAACTACTTATTGGCATTGAAATACGATCGTCATCCTGGTGCGGTGGCGGGTATTGTGGTGACATCTACGGTGATGGCTCTGGTGGCGGTGCCGATATTGCTGGCTATCCTTTTATAAGGGGGTGTTTGTATGAACACAAGTAAACCGTTGAGCGGTTACCGGGTCATTGAGCTGGGGCAGCTCTTGGCGGGACCATTTGCCAGTGCCCTGTTGGCTTATTTCGGTGCGGAAGTAATCAAGGTAGAGCCGCCGGGTAGTGGAGATCCACTGCGTAACTGGCGGGTGGTGAAGGACGGGACTTCATTGTGGTGGCACAGCCTGGGTCGCAACAAAAAGTGCATCACGCTGGATCTTAAATCTTCCAAGGGACAGGCATTGGCCGCTCGTCTGATCGAGAGCGCCGATGTGTTGATCGAGAATTTTCGCCCTGGCGTGATGGAGGAGTGGGGACTGGGTCCTGATCGCTTCAAAGAGTCCAACCCGGGGCTGGTCTATACCCGTATTTCCGGCTATGGCCAGACTGGCCCCTACGCGGGCAAACCGGGTTTTGCCTCCGTGTGTGAAGGGATCAGTGGTTTCCGCTATCTGAATGGTTTTCCGGGTGAGGCGCCGGTGCGTCCGAATCTTAGCCTTGGCGACAGCATTGCCGGGCTGCACGCTGCTTTCGGAGTGACGTTGGCGCTGTTGTCCCGTCAGTCCAGTGGGGCCGGGCAGGTGATTGATGTGGCGCTTTATGAGGCTATGTTCAATTTGCTGGAGGGCGTGATCCCTGAATACGATGGCGCCGGAGTGGTGCGTGAGCCCTCTGGCACCACGGTCACCGGCATTGTTCCGACCAACACTTACCGCTGTGCCGATAACAAGTTTGTGGTGATCGGTGGCAATGGCGATTCCATCTTCAAGCGCCTGATGAAAGCAGCAGGGCGACCAGATATGGCTGACGATCCGAGACTCGGAGATAATGCCGGGCGGGTGCGTTTTGATCATGAAATTGATGAAGCGCTGGCTGCCTGGTGTGGCAGTCTATCCAGCAGCGACGTATTGTCCCAGCTCGATGCACAGCGGGTTCCGGCGGGCCCGATCTACAATGCAGCCGATATGCTGGCCGATCCCCATTTCAATGCCCGCGGTCTTTATGAACAGGTGGAAATCAACGGTGAACCGTTGAAACTCCCTGCCATGATGCCAAAGCTGAGTGATACGCCGGGTGAAACCTGCTGGCCAGGGCCTGCGGTAGCCAGTCACAACGATGAGATATTGGGTGAGCTGCTCGGTCTGGATCTGGCAGAGCGTCAGGCACTGAGAGATGAAGGCATCATTTGACTAACGCTGGAATTTGGCCCCTAGCACGATGTTGGTGAGGGTTTTATCGACCCCATCCAGGTCGGCGATTCGATCAATCACCTGGTCGAGTTGTGTTGTTGTGTCGCAGCTCACCAGTGCCAGCAGGTCATAGCCGCCGCTGATACTGTAGAGGGCTTGGACGGCAGGAGTTTTTTCCATATGCCGCACTACCGTGCCTGTTTGCTTGGGGTGAATTTCAATCATCAAGTAGGCGCTCACCCTTTGTTGCTGGTGCTGGGGGTGAAAGCGGATGGTATAGCCCTCAATGATTTTGCGCCGCTCAAGGGTGGCCATGTGTTCCTTGATGGTGGCGCGGCTGACACCCAGTTTTCTCGCCAGATTGGCGATGCTCTCCCGGCTGTTCTGGCGCAGCAATTCCAGTAGTCCCTCATCCAGTTCCTGGTTCATGCCCTGTCTTTCACCTCAATGCCGGCGTTAGCCATAGCGAAATGTGCAATTGTCTTATCAAAAGGATAGATCATGCTGACAGAACTGCCGGTCTTGCTCATACCAACTGCCCATCCCGCCACCTAAACTTAGAATGACGTGGTATAGAGAATGAGAAAGACATTTTATGTCCAGGTATCAGGCGAGGCATGTTGAAACACCTTTGCCCGTGGCGTTGCCGCCGGTGTTATCCACGGCGAGGGCAAGGGTCGCCATTATGGGTTACCAGCAGCCATTGCTTTATATCAGTACGGAGCAGCTGCGTCTTAATGCCCATCGCTTTATGGCTGCCATGCCCAAGGTTCGTCCCCACTTCGCGGTTAAATCTAACCCTGATCGCCGAGTGCTGGAGGTTTTTCGCGAAGAAGGTGTGCACTTCGAAATCGCCTCCCGGGAAGAGCTGGCGATCCTGCTGGACATGCGGGTGGCACCGGACAGTATCTTCTACTCCAACCCGATTAAACCCGAGGACTATATTCGTTATGCCGCCAGCCGGGGGGTGCGCTGGTTTGCGGTGGACTCGGTGGCGGAGGTGGAAAAATTACACCGCCTCGCGCCCAAATCCAGCCTCTATTTGCGTATCAGTGTCAGCAATCGCGGCTCTGCCTGGCCTCTGGAAGGCAAATTTGGTGTGATTGGCCGTGAGGCCGAAGCGGTCATGGATGCCTGCCTGCAGTGGGGTATGGACTTGGCCGGTGTGACGTTTCACGTTGGTTCCCAATGCCTTAATCCAGACAATTGGGTACAGGGTATTCGCGCTGCCCAGCGTGTTTTTAGCGCCATGCGGCAACGGGGATTCAGGCCCCGGTTACTCAATCTGGGTGGGGGTTTTCCGGTTCAAATGTCTGCTGAGGTTCCGCCCATTAGCCAAATCGGCGCATTGATTAACGCGGAGCTGGCCAACCAAGATAACGGCTTTACGGTGATTGCCGAGCCAGGTCGTAACCTGGTGGCCTCTGCCGGTTGTCTGGTGACTCGGGTGATTGGAACCGCCATTCGGAAAGGTCAGCGCTGGTTGTATCTGGATACCGGCATTTACGGGGGGCTGATGGAATTTAACGAGCGTTTCCGTTACCCGGTGGTCAGTGATCGTGCGGGAGAGATGGTGAGCTGGACATTGGCTGGACCCACCTGTGATTCTCTGGATGTCTGCCTGCGCGACCAATTGTTGCCAGCCAGCCTTCAATCGGGAGACTTGCTTTATCTGCCCTTTACCGGAGCGTACACCAGCAGTTGTGCCACACGCTTTAACGGCTTCCCCCCACCCATGGTGGTGGTGGTTTCCTGATCAGACAAAACCCAGCCAAACATCAGTTGAACGATTGGATACCCGTTTGGGCGCGCCCCAGTATCAGGGCGTGGATGTCGCTGGTGCCCTCGTAGGTATTGACCACTTCAAGGTTGAGCAGGTGTCGCATCACCGGGAATTCTTCCGAGATGCCATTGCCCCCCAGCATGTCGCGGCTGAGACGGGCAATTTCCAGGGCCTTGCCACAGTTGTTGCGTTTCAGCAGTGACACCAGTTCCGGAGACAGTCGACCTTCATCCTTAAGACGGCCTGCTCGCAGTGCCCCCTGTAGAGCCAGGCTGATATCCGTTTGCATGTTAGCCAGTTTGTACTGAATCAACTGGTTGGCTGCCAAAGGACGCCCGAATTGTTCTCGATCCAGACAGTACTGACGAGCCGTGTGCCAGCAGGTTTCGGCGGCGCCGATAGCTCCCCAGCAGATGCCGTAGCGAGCATTGTTGAGACAGCTGAAAGGCCCTTTTAAACCCGAGACAACGGGCAATCGGTTCTCTTCGGGCACGAATACCTCATCCATGACGATATCCCCGGTGATTGAGGTACGCAGTGCCAGCTTGCCCTCTATTTTCGGCGCGCTGAGGCCCGTCATGCCTTTTTCCAGCAGGAAGCCGTGGATCACGCCGTCATCGGTTTTCGCCCAGACTAGAAACAGGTCGGCGATGGGGGAATTGGTAATCCAGGTTTTATTGCCGCTGAGCAGGAAACCACCGGTGGTTGCGCGGGCGCGAGTACCCATACTGGCAGGGTCGGAGCCAGCATTGGGTTCAGTGAGGCCGAAACAGCCGACCCACTCCCCGCTGGCCAGTTTGGACAGATATCGCTGCTTCTGCGCTTCGCTGCCAAACTGGTCAATGGGATACATCATCAGGCTGGACTGCACACTCATCAGTGAACGGTAACCGGAGTCCACGCGCTCGATTTCCCGAGCGATCAGTCCGTAGCTCACCTGATTGATACCAGCACAGTCGTAGCCCTGCAGGGTGCTCCCCAGCAGGCCCAGCGCACCCATTTCGGTGAAAATGTCGCGGTCAGTATTTTCCTCCCGAAATGCATTGCGCACCCGGGGTAACAGTTTGCTCTGGGCATAGTGATGGGCGCTGTCGCGGATCTGGCGCTCTTCGTTACTAAGCTGCTCTTCCAGCAGAAACGGGTCGTCCCAGCGGAAGTGACTGTTCTGGCTAGCCATGATTACCTCGCTCTCTTCAAGAATAGCTGACTGCCAGCTATTCGGTGTTGTCGCCTGGAAGCGATATCAGAGGCGATAGTGGTGGGCAGTCAGGTTCAGGGCGTGTGTGGCGCGTTCGATCAATAGATCGATTTCCTCGTGGCTGCATACCAGTGGTGGCGCGATGATCATGGCATCGCCTACAGCACGCATTACCAGGCCGCTCTCGATACAGGATTGTCGGCATACCGCGCCGGCTTTTCCGCCATCTTCCAGGCGTTCCCGGGTCTGTTTGTTCCGAACCAGCTCCAGTGCCGCCACCATGCCTTTGCCGCGAGTCTCGCCGACAATAGGGTGCTCGGCCAATTCCCGCCAGCGCTGTTGCAGGTAGGGACCAATATCGGCGGCAACCCGTTCGATAAGATTTTCGCGCTGTATGATCGACAAGGTTGCCAGTGCCGCAGCACAGGCGGCCGGGTGGCCGCTGTAGGTAAAGCCGTGGCCGAATTCACCGCCGCCGCTGGTCAGTACATTCGCAATTCTGTCCCCTAGCAGCACCCCACCGAGTGGCTGAAAGCCGTTGGTCACTGCCTTGGCGAAGGTGATCAGGTCCGGTGCGGTGCCGTAGCTCTGGCAGCCGAACAGTTGGCCGGTGCGGCCAAACCCGCAGATCACTTCGTCGCTGATAAACAGGATGTCGCGCTCAGCAAGAATTCGCCGCATCTCCGGCCAGTAACTTTCTGGTGGCACGATGACGCCACCGGCACCCTGAATTGGTTCGGCGATAAAGGCGGCGATATTGTCCTCACCCAACTCGTCAATGGTGCGCTCCAGATCCTGCGCTGTACGAAGGCCGAACTCTTCCGGCGACAGCTCGCCGCCGTCCTTGAACCAGTAGGGTTGGGCAATATGGTGTACGTAGGGCAGGGTTTCAAATTGCCGGTGCACAAAATCAAAGCCCCCCAGGCTGGCGGCAGCGATAGTGCTGCCGTGGTAGGCATTGGTGCGGGACAAAATGATGCGTTTTTCGGGGCGCTCCAGAAGATCCCAATAACGACGCACAAGCCGCAGATTGGTGTCATTGGCTTCCGAGCCGGAATTGGTAAAAAACACCCGGTTGAAATTGTCTGGGGCCAGTTCTGCCAAGCGTGCGGCCAGGGTTACCGAAGGCTCGTTGGCGCACTGAAAAAAGTTGTTGTAGAAAGGTAGGGTGGCCAGCTGTTGTCGCACTGCCTCGACGATTTCCGGCTGTGTATAACCCAGATTGCAGCACCACAGGCCGGACATGCCGTCGAGAATGCGGTTGCCATCGCTATCCTCGATATAGACACCCTCGGCGCGGCTGATTATGCGGCCTGGATTGGCTGCATAATCCTGAAAATCCGTAAACGGATGCAGATGGTGGGTAGCATCCTGGCGCTGTAGTTGCTGTGTGCGGTTGTGTCGCCCCGCTGTCTTTGACGACATGATAATCTCCTGTCACTCCCGTAGGGTTATTCCCTTTTGGCCTGATCTGTGAGAATTTCAACACGAATTCATCGGCACGTCTCCACCCCCTAGGGGGAATGCGGCGTAGAGTTGGTTAAGCGACAAGCAGAAGAGGGTAAAAAGCATGCGTCATTCGCAGTGGCCGATAGTGGGTATTCCCTGCGACGTTTATATGCAGGGGAAGCATCCTCAACACGGTTGTGGTGAGAAATACATCAATGCCTTGGCCCACGGTGCCGGCGTGCGTCCGGTGTTGCTCCCTGCCGTTGCCGAGGGTAAGGATTTGGCCCCTCTCACCGATATCTGTTCACCGGATGAAGTGTTGGACGGTCTCGATGGATTGTTTCTTACGGGTAATGTGTCTAATGTCGATCCCCGGCTGTATGGTGAGCAAAGTCCGCCGGGCAACGTGCTCGATCCCCAGCGTGATGCGACTACTCTGCCGTTGATTCTGCGTGCGATTGAGCGGGATATTCCGCTGTTCGCAGTGTGCAGGGGCTTTCAGGAACTAAATGTGGCGCTGGGCGGCACCCTTTACCAGCGTGTGTATGAGGTGCCGGGCATGCTGGACCATCGTGAAGACAGTAGCCTTCCGAGGGAGGGCCAATATGATTATGCCCATGAGATTACCTTGGTCGAAGGTGGGCTGTTGCGGAAGCTGGCTGGTGTGGAGCATGTAATGGTTAACTCTGTGCATGGTCAGGGCATCCGACAGCTTGCGGAGAGATTGGCAGTGGAAGCCACCGCACCTGATGGATTGATTGAAGCTGTGAGACTGGTTGACGATAGTCGTTTTGTCTTGGGGGTACAGTTTCATCCGGAGTGGCAATACCAGCTGGATCCTTTTTACAGTGAGCTGTTTCGGGCATTTGGTGATGCGGTTCGAGCACGCCTGTAAGCGAAGTTTTCGCCAGTGCCATGTGCTAACGTTCAAGGAACTAACCCAATGATGGATTCCCGGTTGTGACATCTTCAGATCAACAGGCAGTACTGGCTTTTCTCGACGCTTATCCACAGATAGATACCTTTGAGGCATTGTTACCGGATCTCAATGGTCGGCTGCGCGGTAAGTGGTTGTCTCGTGAGCATCTGGATAAGGCTTTCAGGGGTGGCCTGAAGTTACCCCTAACCACCCTGGGGTTCGATATCTGGGGTCGCGATCCGGAAAGCTGGGTTTTTGAGTCCGGCGATGCTGATGGTATCTGTGTGGCGGAAGCCGCTACCCTCGCTCCCGTGCCATGGTTGTCGGACACCACTGGGCAGTTACTGATGTCACTACGCCAAGCCGATGGCGCCACCTGTGGCTACGATCCCCGTGATTTGTTACGAGACATCCAGCAACGCTTGAAACGGTTGGGTTATACACCGGTCGTCGCATTGGAGATGGAGTTCTATTTGTTCGATACCGAGCGGGACACCTTTGGTCGGCCAACGCACAGTCAGCGCGCTATTGATGGTGGGCCGGCTGTGGGTGGTCAGACCTACAGCATGGATCAGTTGGAGGATGAAGCGCCGTTAATGCGGGCAATCCGGGAGGCCTGTGTCGCTCAACGGTTGCCGGTGGATACACTGATTGCCGAAGCTGCACCATCCCAGTATGAGGTGAACCTCTACCATGGCAAGGATGCATTGCTAGCGGCAGATCATGGCTTGATGTTACAGCGCCTGATCAAGGGCGTGGCCCGCGAACATGGCAAGTTGGCCACTTTTATGGCTAAGCCTTTTGGCGAGATGGCAGGTAGCGGCATGCATGTGCACTGCAGTCTGCTCGACCAGCAGGGTAGAAACGTTTTTGACAATGGCACGGAACAGGGCAGTGATCTGCTTGGTCAGGCGGTGGCGGGCTGCCTTGTCTCGATGGCGGATGCCATGGCTATTTTTGCCCCCAATATCAATGCCTGTAGGCGTTTCCAGCCCGGCAGTCATGCACCTTTGACAGCCAGTTGGGGTTATGAAAATCGCACCACTGCTGTGCGGATTCCCACCGGCAATTTAGCGGACTGCCGTATTGAGCACAGGGTGGCCGGAGCCGATGCCAACCCCTATTTGGTGGTCGCAGTGATTCTGGCGGGTATGCTCCATGGTATTGAGCAACAACTGGTTCCGCCGCCTGCCATAGAGGGTGATGCCTACGTTCAGTCGGGCGCAGAGCTGCCCCGCTATTTGCCGGATTCTCTGCAGCTTTTGGAGCAGTCGGCATTTATTCGTCATTATTTCGGTGCTGAATTTCAACGGGTGTTTCTGGCGGCCAAGCAGCAGGAGTTAGCGGAGTTTGACCGACGGGTGTCTATCCTGGAATACGATGCTTACCTCTGAGCAAACCCGCGCCGGATATTCTTTGTAACCACTCATGATGCTTTAGGAAGTAGGCTCATTTTCTCAGCTCGAGATACCCCACCAGTGGGTCACCACCAAACGGTGGCTGCATACTCGAAAGGGCATCGATGAATAGGTAGAACAGCTCTGATTGGGAGGTAATATCCAGCTTGGCGTAGCTGTGCTTGCGATGCAATTTTACCGTTTCCGGAGAGATGGACAGTTTCTGGGCAATGGATTTGGTGGAGTGACCGTGCAGAAACAGTTGAATGATCTGGGCTTCCCGTTCGGTCAGTACCGACGTGCCAAAATGGGTCAGTGCTGTAGATAATTGCCGATGCAGGTCATCGCCTTGGTGTTGACTGTGATCAGTACTTTGCCAGTGTTGCTGACACAGCGACTGGAGCAGCGGTGTAATATCTTCCAACAGGCGCCGTTGGAGCAGGTTGAAACGTTGGTGATGTTCATCCCTGCCGAGGGAAATATTCAGCAAATCCCCATTTAGATGAAACAGGTAACCGCATTCGTCGATCAGCCCGGTGTGGCGAAAATAATTTTTGTAATATTCGCTTTGCCGAAATCCAACCGGTGCCAGTTCGTCCAGTCGGTAAAAACCCTTATGCCCATCTTCAGCTGCCCGGTAACAGGGGTCCAGCAGATAGGCACCTTTCAGAAACAGATCGATATGAGTAGGCCGGTTGGCCGGAGGCAAGTCGTTGTAGGTCAATGTTGGTTGTTGTTGGTGATAGTAGAGAATCACCGCATTATCGATGGGTGCCAGTTTTTTTAGAAAGGCCATCAACTGATCAAAAAAACTGCTCTGGCCAATGCAGGACACCACTGGTGCCAGTCGCTTTGAGTATTCCGCGATGCTGATGGCCATCAAACCCGCTCCCATTCACCTCGGAACAGTCTAGCGGGAATGGGGACCTGTTGAAATAACGTGGCGGGATGCCGGAGAAATTAAAAGCGAAGGGCTTTTGCCCGGGTCAGCTTGGTACGTCAGTCTGAATCCACCTGGATGCCCTCGATGTTTTCGACCAGCGAGGGCATGAATAGGTTGTCACTTGCAGGAATTGAAGAACGGGTTATGATGCGAATACAAGGATGTTGGCGCCGTCTTGGGCCTCCTGTTGTGGCCGAGCCTGACAGGATGCAACAAAACAATAACCAGTATAGTTGGCCGGTGCTGTTGTCCGGGTTCCTGAAGTTTCCCGCTGTATCTCTATTTATTTCACAGGATGTGCTGAAGGGCAGGTCGGGTGTCAAATTGCCCGAAGGGTTTGCCAACTGCATTTTCCGTTTGTTTCGCGCTAGTAGCAAACATTGCATTTTTTACGGTAAAGGTAACTGGGTAGTGTTGATTCGAAAATTATTGCTGTCCTGGAAACTTCTGCCAAATCTACCTGCTATCCAATTGATGCTGTCTGTTTTGTGTCTGGTTGTCTGGCAGCCTTTATCCTGGGCGCAAGAGACCACGTCTCCCTCGGCAGAAACAACCGTGAGTCTGCGGCTTAATTGGTTCCACCAATTTGAGTTTGCCGGATACTACGCAGCCCTGGAAAAAGGTTTTTTCGCTGAGGAAGGGCTCAACGTCCATATATTGGAACGTGATCCGGAGACAGCCGTGGTGGATGATGTGGTCTCTGGGCACGTGGATTTTGGTGTGGCAGATTCCAGCCTGATCGTTGCCCGCATGAATGGTAAACCCGTGGTAATGGTTAGCCCGATCTTTCAGCATTCGCCTATGGTGCTGATCAGTCTTGCTGAAAACAACATTCTCGGTCCCGCTGATCTGGCTGGAGAAACAGTAATGTATCAGCTGGATCAGGATGATGCAGTGATTGCCGCCACGTTGAATGAAGTGGGGCTGGGCCAGAAGGATATTATCTCTGTACCGCACAGCTTTGATGATTGGGCACTACTAAATCCCGATATCACCGCTATGTCTGCCTACATTTCCAACCAACCTTATCTATACCGCAAAAAAAACATCAAGATTAATATTATTGACCCGGCCAATTACGGGGTGGATTTCTACGGTGATAGCCTGTTTACCAGCGAAAGCATGGTAAACACGCACCCAAATGTGGTTTTGGCATTTCAAAGGGCCACTATCAGGGGATGGATTTATGCCCTCGCTCATCCGGAAGAGATCATCGATCTGATTCTGAGGAAATATCAACCGGAGAAAACCCGCGAACAGTTGGTGTATGAAGCCAAGTCCATTCGCCGCATGATCCAGCCTGATCTTCTGGAGGTTGGGCTGATCAATCGCCATCGCTTTGACCGAATTGCCGATATTTACCGAGAGCGAGGTCGGGTGCCAGAGGACACCGATCTAACCGGTTTTTTTGCTGATGATTATTTGATTCCTGAAGATGTTCATTCGGCATTTCTCCACTGGATTGTGCCCCTGGCGATCATCTCAATGGTCGTGTTGGTCTTGATGTTTGTGATCAATAAGCGGCTGCAAAAAATAGTGTACCAAAAGACCCATGATGCCGATGAGGCAAGGGAAAAAGCAGAACGTTACCTGGCAATACTCGATCGCCACACTTGCGTGATGCGTGTGGATCGCGAGTTGAAAATACAACACATTTCTGCCGCCTTTTGTGAATTGACCGGCTATGAAAGTGGTCAATTGTTGGGTAAACCCCATACGTTCCTGATGGATGAGTCGAATAATGGCTTAAAGGTCCGTCAGTTGTTGGAGACCACTTCTACCGGGCAAAACTGGCAGGGCGAGGTTTACCTCAAGCAAAAAAATGGCGATCAATTGGTGATGGATGTCTTTGTGGAACCTGTTCGGGATGGCACTGGCAAGGCCCAGGGTTATAACGCTGTTTATCTTGATATGACTCAGAAGAAAAATGCCGAGTTGCTGTCCATCACCGATACCCTCACCAACCTCTATAACCGTAATAAAATTGACACGCTGTTAGTCAAAGAGAGCAAGCTGGTTAATAGAGGCAGTCCGGTTTTTTCCATCATTCTGCTGGATATAGATCACTTCAAGCATATCAACGATGAATATGGTCATCTGATGGGTGACCAGGTGCTTCGTGAAATTGCTCGTTGCCTTAAATGCAACATACGTGAAACGGACTACGTCGGGCGCTGGGGCGGGGAAGAGTTTATGGTGATCTGTGCCAACACCTCGCTAATGGGTGCCGAAGCGCTGGCCGAGATGTTGCGAACCAAAATGGAACGGGCTGAATTCCCTGAACACATCCACGCCACCAGCAGTTTTGGTGTGGCGGAATATTCCCCCGGTGAATCCATTGATGACCTGATCAAACGTGCCGACGAAGGGCTCTACTGGGCCAAGAACAGTGGACGAAACTGTGTGCGCGCGAGACCTTGTCATGTGGGCAGCGCATGATTTAATATCGGGATTCCCCCTCAAGTTACAGTACCCCTTTTGGTTGTGGTTAAGATCTCCCTATTGTGATACGTTTCTCAATTCTGAGAATGTCTCCTTTGATGCTTGGATATTCAGACGATTACATGGATTGAGAAATCTCCTGGTATGAAGCGCAGTACACTTTTAGCTCTGATATGTCCATCATGCCGATGTGGTTTTCAATTAATTGACAAGGAACTTTTCGAAGAACAGGGCGATATTGAGCGAGGGGCGTTGTTATGCGGAGGGTGTCATGTGGTCGTGCCCATCTGCAAAGGATTTCCGCTGTTTACCGAGGCAAGACCTTTTCCCGCTACCTCTCTGGCTTCCTGGGTCGCTCAACTGGAAGAAACATTATTTACCTCGGAGTATGAATACAGCCGGTTCCTCGAGCTGAAAGCAGAACGCGGGATGATCGATCTCTATGCGACATTCCAGCCATTTAATGAGTCTACCCGGGCTCTTTACCCCTTTCTGCCCTTGCTGCGGGATCAATTACATCCGGGCGATATCATTCTCGATACTTGGTGTCGGACGGGATGGAGCGCTGAACTACTGGCGGGCCTGTTTCCCGAGCAGCAGGTGATTGCTCTCTGGGAGGGAAACAGTAATGTTCTTGGGTACCGGGGGTTTGATTATTGGCTGGGTTCGGCTAAGCGAGCGAGCAATCTGGATGTTGTCTTTACTCATGCCGATCATGCCCTGCCATTTGCTAGTAATTCTGTGGCTTTTGTCCATGGCCTGGATTCCCTGCATCGTTACCGTCATCTGAGTTTTATTCCCGAAGTATTGCGAGTTTGTCGCGATGAGGGCGTTCTGGTTTTTCCTCATATTCATCTTTCAAACAGTGAGCCAGAGCCGTTCTTCGAACGTGGTTGCCACCAATATCATGGTGGCGACTGGAAACGGTGGTTGGAAAAACTCACTACAGAGTCCGGACGGTCTGCCTGGGTTATTCCTGAGGTGTCTCTTTTTGAACAGGAGAGTTCAGAGCCGCTCGCAGATGATCATGATACGGAACACTACAATGCGTTGATCGCGATCGCGCCGAGCGAATGGGGGGGACAATTGCTGGTCCCCGGTGTAGAGCTGGAATTTACTGGGCAGACTCACTTTGTTTTAAATCCCCTCGTCGATATAAACCTCCACACCGGTCGAATCAGCCGGGAGGGAACTCTCGGTGGTGAAGTTGAACATTTGTTGACTCGCCATCCCTGTTACCGTGAACGCTTGACTGTTTGCGGGGAATCAATCACTGCTCGTGAGTCACTGTTTTGCTGGTATGCCAGACAGGGATTTAACCTGGATGAAATTGCGGCGATCATGAGGGAACGGCTGTCCGATATCGTTGAGCTAGCTCGTGAGCTCTGTCGACGGGAGCTACTCCATCCCGCTCCGGTATCCGCAGCCATGTTCCAGTTACAGAAGTTCTTCGGGCTAAGCGAGCTTCCGTCAGAGATTCCCTTTTGTTTTGCAGATGTTTGGGTGGCCGCCAAAGGTGGTTATGCTGATCGTGATGTGCTCCATTGGCTCAACGATGGCAGTCGTCTGGGCTATGAGGATGCCGATTTTCTCGTGGGGGCTATTCGCAAAGGTCTGGAGCAGGCGGGGTTGGCTGCTGGAAGTCGATTGGCCATCTACAGTCACCACCATCCGGAGGCCACCCTGGTTATCTGGAGCGCCTGGTTAAGTGGTATTGCTGTTGTTCCGATTGATCCGGAGTCGCCACCATCACAAGTTATCACTCTGCTGAACTTCGCTGACGCAGAAATGCTGTTTAGCGACAGGCCGATTGATATGTCCTCATCGGCACTTACGGCCATTCTTTTTGATGATGAAGCGCTTGTTGATTCCGAGACTTTTTCCGAGTGGTTGGAACCCTTTCTGGAACAGTCTGCTCCTGTTCTTCATCAGGATCCACAGTCCATCGCCGCTATCATCTTCACGTCCGGTAGTACCGGCCAGCCCAAGGGAGTGATGCTTTCTCAGCAGGCATTGATGGCCAGCGGCTATGAAATGGCCCGACATTACGATTGGCAAAGCGAAGTGCTGTTGTCCATGGGGCCGTTGTCGATGATGAGTGGCTTGCGCAATGCCTGTGTCTCCTCATTGGTTTCTGCATCGACAGTGCTGGTTCCCGCGACCTGTACTCGTCGTTACCCCACCACAGCCTGGGAGCAGGCAGCGCAGGCGGGAGCTACGGTGATTACCACGGTTCCCTCATGGCTGACGATGTTGCTGGCTCGTCCTATTTCGGCAACTTCTTCAGCTCTCAAACAAGTGCTTTTGACAGGTACACCGCTGGATGATCAGCTACAGCGGGATGCGGAAGAAACGTTGGGGTGCCGGATCGGCAACTATTACGGCCTGACTGAAACTGGGGGTATTTGTACTGGTACTCTGCTGGGCAGTACCCGCAGTGTCGGAACGCTGGGCAGGCCGACTTCAAATGCACTGGTACAGCTTGTAGATGAACAGGGAGAGATGGTGGGTGCAGGTGAGGTTGGTGAAATTCGCGTGAGGTCTAACCAGTTGATGTCCGGCTACCTGAATAATCCAGAAGCAACTGCCGCCATTCTGAGTGAGGGTTGGATTTGGACCGGAGACCAGGGTTGTTGGGATGAGGATAATAACTTGGTACTGATTGGGCGCAGCGATGATGCCATCAAACTCAGGGACGGCAGTCTATTCCACCCCCAGTCACTGGAAAAACTGCTGGTGGCGTTACCGGGTGTACTGGATGCCGCAGTCACTCTTACCGGTAGTCCGGGGAAATTGACAGCACTGATGGTTTGTCATGGCCCGCTTGAGGAGGTCCGGGAGCTTTTCATTTCCCACCATGGGTCAGCCCTTGGGCTGCGGCGATTGCCAGAGCTCTGGTCTCAAGTCGAATCTCTACCTCGCAACAGCAATGGCAAAATTCAACGCAAGCTCCTTGTAGAACTTATCTGATTGAGAATAACCAATTACACATATGGAACGGACACTATCAAATCGGGCTGTTTCGCAGCCACTCGACAAGACTTGGTATCAGGACACACATGGCAAGCTCACTTATGGCGATCAGCGCCGCCGTATGGCCGCGCTGGACAGCTGGTGTCGGGAAAAGAGCGTTGGCAAGGGTGACCTGGTATTGGTCGCGGTGCATCAGGAGCGGGAACAGGCTTCCCTGCTGTGTGCTTTAATATGCTTGGGATTTCCTCCGGTGATACTCAATCCGGATGCCCCTCTGGGAGAAGTGGCTCCACTGATTAAGCGTACCAGTTGTCGAGCAGTAATAGCAGAGTCTTCACTGGTGACGCAATGGCAGCTTGATGAGCTAGATATCCCGCTATTAAAAGTCTCTACCGAACAGTCCAAAGGATCTATTTTTAACCGGCTATTAAAGACCCGCCAGCAAGCGGGAGATGGGCATTCCAGCTGGCCGACAATGGTTGCTGGTGTAGAGCTGAAAATTATCTCGCCACCGACGCTGTCCAATCTGGCTTATCTGATCTTTACCTCCGGGACGACTTCAATACCAAAAGGCGTCCGCATCAGCCATAGGGCGCTGCAGTCCCAAATGGAGGTGTTGGTGACCCAATACGGGCTCACGGCCAATGACCGTATTCTGAACGGATTGCCGTTCAATCATGTGGATGGTCTGGTGCAGGGGCCCCTGTTGGCTTGGGTGTCTGGTGGGATGATGTATCGTCCCCCGGCTTTTTCTGCCCAGACGGTACAAGCACTAATGGATTCAGTGTATCGCGAGCGGATTACCCACATGATTGCCGTGCCCACCATGCTTGCAATGATGTTACGTCTGGGAGCGAATTTTCAGGACAACTTCCAGACCCCAGATTTTCGAGTGCTGGTCTCCGCAGCGGGGCATCTGGAAAAGGACCTATGGGAAAAGCTAGAAGACGCTCTGGGCGTTGCGGTACTGAATATGTACGGGCTCTCGGAAACGGTCACGTCGGCTCTGTTCTGTGGCCCTGATCAGGAAAGTTATAAAATCGGCACCCTGGGATTGCCGGTCAATTGTGATATTCGCATTGTGGATTCGGATGGTAATTCTGTTGCCGATGGTGACACTGGCGAGCTGTGGATAGCCAGCGATCAGTTGATGGATGGTTATCACAATGAGCCGGATGCTACTGTTGCGATACTGGAGAATGGCTGGCTGCGCAGCGGGGATCTGGTGCGGCGACAACCGTCCAGTCACATTGAGTTGGTGGGTCGACTGAAAAACCTGATTATTTCTGGTGGGCGCAATATCTCCCCTGAGGAAATTGCTGCCTGTCTGAACAGCCATGAAGCAGTGATTGAATCGGTGGTGCTTGGCGTTGCCGACCCAGACTGGGGAGAGTGGGTGGCCGCACTGATTGTGCCCGCTGATCCTGTCACAGAAACCGAACTGGTTAGTTGGTGTCGTGAACATTTATCTGAATATAAAGTTCCCAAGCGAATCTTTTTTGTCGAAGAATTGCAAAAGGGGCCATCAGGAAAAATTCTTCAGAAACCATCCAGAGCGTTGCTCTGCAAACTCCTTGAGTCGAATCATAACGGTGATTCACAAGTTGCTGATGATGAGATGGTCTATTCCCTGGCAGCTCGCAGTTTTAAGCTGCCTTTGGCGGAGTTATCGGCAACATCCGGGCCGGAAAATACTATAGGTTGGGATTCTCTGGCACATATGGAATTGGTTGTTTCCCTTGAAAAACATTTCGGGATTCGATTTTCGCCTAGAGATATTATGCAGATTGATAGCCTACAGCGAGTGATTGATTTGGTGATTCTAAAGGTCTCTCAGTGATCCTTCCCAGACCGTTAAGGCCCTGGCTTTGGACATGCTTGTGGCTACTTCTGATTTCAGCTGCTAGTTCATACATATATCTGGGACAGGGGCATTGGCGGGCGGAGATCGTGCGCCTCTACTTGAAAGAAACACATTTTACTCTGGCTCAGAATTCGCCGTATATCTTGATTCTTGGCGACTCGCTAGTGCGACGTTCATTTCCCCGTGACCAGGACGAGCAGACACTATTCGGTGCCGGTGTCCACTGGGGTAAGGTGTGGATTCCCGGTGGCAGTTATCTGGATTTCAAGGGCGTTGCATCGGTCTTGCCAGAGCAGTTCGGAGTTATTTTGATCAGCCAAGATGTGTTGTTGAGAAATGAGTTTTGGAGTCGCAAGAGAACCTTCAGGGGTTTCTTGGCGATGATGCGCAGAACGTTCAAGTATCAGTCCATCGTGAAATCGGTAAATCACCAACAACAGTTAAACCGTCCCTGCACCGCAAGGCCGGATGCATTTACTAAAAAAGTTATCGAAAACCAAAAAAATAGGTATTTACAAGTACCAGTACTATCTTCAGATGCTATTGGGCTTCTACGCGAACTGAATTCTAAAGCAGAGAAGGTGATTGTTTTACGACTGCCAAGGTCTGAAAGCCTTGAAGAGCAGTTAGAACCGATTCTTAGTCAGTTTCAGGCACGTTTGGTAAAAGCGCTTGCCGATGAAGGTATACAGCTTGTTGAATTGGGGCCCGCAATGCCAGACAGTTATTACTGTGATGGCAGTCATCCCAATAAGCAGGGGAGGGAGGTTCGTACACAACAGCTTATTAGCCTGATGAGGGAGAGGTTGCTATCGACATGGTAAGTTCGACCATGCTTGCTTGGATAAGCATCTGTGTATCTGCAGCGTGGCTCTCTCCGCGGTCCTGGCAAATACCCTCAGTGGTATTTTGTACAGCACTTTTCATGGGCGTGTACTCTCCGTGGTCCTTGTCGATCCTTGCCGTTGTTTGTGCGATGACGGGGTTGGCGCTGATTAACCTTCGAGGCCGACACGATGCCCTGATAGCCGTACTTGTTTTTAATATCCTGCTTTTTATAGCCTACCGGGTATTCACAAAGCCGGAGTTGGAAATGACTAATGTTGTTTGCCTGGGGCTGGCATTCTATATGCTGCGAGTTATCCATCTACTGCTTGAGGGCTATAAAGGAAACCTTGCCAATTTGCGCTGGTCAGAGCTGATCGCCTGGTTGTGGTTTTTGCCCACCCTACAAGTGGGGCCGATTCACCGCTTTTCCCCATTTCAGAGAGATATGATCCGCCGCCGCTGGAATAATGACCTTTTTTCCCAAGGGTTGCATCGAATGCTTTTGGGGTATGCGAAACTGGTGATACTCGGGCAATACCTTGTCGATGAAAAATTGATGTTCTGGCTGTCAGTCATGCCGGCAGACAGTTGGTCTTACCACTACCTGTCTCTGATTCGTTACGGCGCTTCCCTGTATTTCAAGTTTTCCGGGTATTCTGATATCGCGATTGGTTTTGCCTTGCTGTTAGGTTTTCGTGTCATGGAGAACTTCAATTTCCCATTTTTGGCGCGTGATATCTCGGACTTTTGGCGGCGCTGGCACATTTCGCTCTCCAGCTGGTGTCGAGAATATGTCTACATGCCCGCAATTTCGATTACTCGCAGCCCTTTTCTGGCAGCCGTTGCCAGTATGCTTGTACTGGGGGGGTGGCATGAACTCTCCTTGCGTTATTTGTTATGGGGGGCGTGGCATGGTGTAGGCATTGCGTGTTGTCATTTCTGGCAAAAATCCTCCCTGCGGCAAGTTCTTGTAACTTCGCGGGGGGCTCGTTGGTGGTCATTATTTTGCTGGTTGTTGACCATTAACTTTGTGTTGGTAAGCTTTGCATTCACCAGTGTGGATACCCTTTCTGCAACCGAGCAATACCTTTTGGTCCTTACCGGTTTTTCACGATGATAGCTTGGCTCAAGACCCATTTTTACCAGTTGCCTGGCTGGCTTACTGATGCACTGCTAGGGCTGTGTTACGCCATTTTGATTGCGGCTGTGATTCTCCTCTCAGGTGCTGATGACACCGGCTTTCGTTACCTGGAACTGTAATTTCACGTTACTGTATACCTCATAACAACTGCCGCTGCTCGAACACCTGCTGCCAGTGGTCACCTTTCTTGAGGGCCACTTCCGTTTCAAAATAATGTTTCATACGGCGGCGGTCGTCCTTGTTGTCCTTGAGGGCCGCGCCGATCAGGAAGTGCACCAGATTATCCAGGGCCATGGTGCCATTGCCATAATAGTAGGCATGCACGCCCATGGCGTGGGCGACGGAGACCGCTTCGGCGGTAGACATCACGGTGGCGGCCAACCGGTCGGTACTGCGGCCATCAAGGGTCTGACCGTTGCGCAGTTCGTGGAACAGGGTGGTTAGCACCTCGACGGTCTGGGGATCGGGTTTCACATCGACGCCGGACAGGCGGATCAGTTTTTCCGACTCGCGCATCACCACATCAATTTCATCCGCCAGGTCCCGAATCGGCGGGATGGTTTCGAAATTCATACGGCGCTTCAGAGCGGCGCTCATCTCGTTGACGCCGCGGTCCAGAGAGTTGGACGTGGCAATAATATTGAAGCCCTCCCGGGCGAACAGCAGCGCATCCTTGCCTAGTTCCGGCACCATGATCTGCCGCTCGGACATGATGGAGAGAATGGCATCCTGAATGTGTTGTGGGCAGCGGGCAATTTCTTCAAAGCGCACCAGCTGGCCATCTTGCATACCCTGATAGATGGGGCTAGGAATGAGTGCTTCCACGCAGGGTCCCTTGCTGTGCAGCAGAGCCTCATTCCAACTGTAGAGCAACTGACTGACTTGGGAGATGGCTCCGCCCTGAACAGTGAGGGTGGACTGGCCGGAAATGGCGCAGGACAGCAGTTCTGATAGCCAGGATTTGGCCGTGCCCGGCTCGCCGATCAACATGGCGCCACGGTTGGTGGCGAGGCTGATGATAATTCGGGTGACCAGCTCTCTTTGAGCGACAAATTTGCGCAGAATACCGAGCTCGGCATCACCAAGCACGAATTTTTCTACTGCCAGCGGCGATAAATTCCAGCCGGGCGGTGCCGGACCTGGATCCCACTCATGCAGTATTTCCAGTTCGTGCCGGTAGAGGTTTTCTGCAGTGGGTCGTTGTATGGCTTTGTCGTTCATGTTCTCGGGCCTCAGGCCGGTTTTTCCCACTGCCAGCGGGCTTCCGGGGCCATCCGTTCGGCCGGCAGGATGCGGGGCAATTCTGACAGCGGAATATTGCCCTGGATAACGTGGTCGAGGGCGCTGTCGCGCATGGTCACCAGCCCGCAGTCCAGGGCCAGCTTACGCAGTTCACCCACCGGAATGTGGCGGGCAATGGCGTTGCTCAGTTCGGTATCAATTTGCAGGTATTCCACCACCCCCACCCGCCCGTGGGTGCCGCTGTTATTGCAGTGCTGACAGCCCTTACCGACGTAGCAGCGGAAGCTGTCCGGGGTGCCGTCGGGGAAGACTTCCTGCAGGATGTCCAGCTCAGGTTTTGCTTCCACCCGGCAATGGTGACAAATGCGCTTGGCCAACCGCTGGGCGATTACCGCCAGCAGTTCACTGGCCAGTGAATTGGGGTGCACGCCGAGGTCAAACAGACGCTGCATGGCGTCCACGGCATCGTTGCAGTGCAGGGTGGAGAGCACCACGTGGCCGGTTTGCGAGGCGCGTATCGCCTCCTGCGCCGTTTCGTGGTCGCGAATTTCCCCTATCAGGATAACGTCCGGATCCTGGCGCACAAAAGAGCGCATGGCGTCGGCAAAACTGAAGCCGATTTCCGGTCGCACCCGGGTTTGCTGGATATTGTTGATGGAATACTCGATGGGATCTTCCGCCGTAATGACCTTGCGGGTGCCATCGCTGGCCAGCAATTGCAGCCCGGCGTAGAGGGTGGTGCTCTTGCCGGAGCCGGTGGGACCCACCACCAGGACCAGCCCGGCCGGGTTGCGCAGCAGGCGCTTGTAGTGGTCAGATAGCTGTGGCGACAGCCCCAGCTTGTCGATGCTGATCAGGTCGGAATTTTGTGGCAGCAGGCGAATGACCACATGTTCCGAATGCAGTGATGGCTGTACCTGGATACGTAGGTCGAACAGAGATTCTCCCACCCGCAAACGGGAGCGACCGCCCTGTGGCAGACGGCGTTCGGCAATATTCAGCTCGGCGCGCAATTTGATCACATTGATTAGTCCGCGCAGTTCCGCGGGGCTGATATCGTAGTGAGGCAGGTCGTGCAATTCCCCATCTACCCGCAGGCGGATGCGCACGTGTTTCTGGTACTGCTCGATATGCAGGTCACTGGCTCGTTCCGCCACCGCATCCAGCAGTAGCGCCTCGAACAGCGAGATAAGGTGTGCCCCGACCTCCGGTTTGTCCTTGCCCAGTAGATCCTGGTCGGCATCGGCCAGGGCTTTTTCCTCGTAGGCGGGCAGGGTCGAGGTGTGGGCTTGAACGCAGAGGTCGGTAGCAGACCACAGCCGACGGAAATCCGTAGGGGTGACCAGCAATTTTTCCAGTTGATGGCGCGGGAACACCCGCTGGATTTCCTCCAGAGAAGCCTCGGGGTCGCTGGTGGCTACTCGCAGAGTGCCGCAGTCGATGTAGAGTGGAATCAGTCGATGGTGATCCAGAAAGGCCTGGGAAAAGCTGTTGAAAATTTTCGGGTCCAAGCGACGCAACAGCATATCCACATTGCCCAGTTCGAGATTGTAGCGCTTGGCCATGGTGCGGTAGAGGGCCATGTCGTCGAGGTTGGCCAGCTCGCGAACCTCGTCGATGATCAGGGTGTTGTTGGCTTTGGCCCGACTCCGCGCCTTGCTGAGGATGTCCTTGTTGGCGAGGCCTAACTCAATAAAGCCCTGTTCGTCCTTGTGGGAAAAGTTGACACAACCGTGCTCACAGCGGCTGACCTGTCCGTGTTCGTCCAGCGTGTATTTCACCAATCTGAGCAACACCGATGGCGTATACTCCACGCAGACCAGTTGGCCACCGGGTGCCAGTTGCCCGATCAAGGTGGCGAGCTCGGTCACCTTGGGTGTGGACACGATAATGATATCGAAAGGTGCCTGCTGAGGAGCACCATCCTTGCCGTCCCCCTGAGTCACCATCACATTGCCGAGCTTGAGCTTGCTCAGTCGATCCATGGCTGCATCGGCCATGGCGGGGTCTTTTTCGACGCCGACGACCTGGCTGGCGACCTTGGCCAACACCGCGCAAGCGTAGCCCAGTCCGGCACCCACATGCAGCACTTTTGGATTGACCGGAAATGACAGGATGCTGAAGATCTGGCTCAGAACCTTGGCAGAGGGGATGCTGTGGCCCGCCACCAGCTGCTGATCTTCACAGTTGATGAAATCCTGCCGGTTGGTCTCCTCAAGTGCCGCTTCCAGCCTCGGGTCGATGCGGCGGTTCGGTTCTGTCCCATTCTGACTACTGTTTATTTTCATGATGTCGTTATTATCAGTACTCTCAATCAAAGCAGTTTAACGCAGTACAGCATCATGCGATTGTCCTGGCACAGGTCAATGGCAATTGTTGCTCAACGCCTATATTGGGATAAACATGTTGTTACCGCGGGCACCAGCAATGGCGTCACATCGATGCGGTTGGTGGCATGGGGGATGGTGTTGCAAGTCACCAGTTCCCCAAGGCCCGCTTGCCGTAGAGCCACCTCGACACGGTCGGCAAAAATGCCGTGCACGGCAGCGCAGTTGATCTGCCTGATACCGCCTTTTTTCAGCGCCAACAGACATTGCAGGATGGTCTGGCCGCTGGCAATAACATCGTCGATGATCACGGCGGTCCTGCCCTGATAGGCTAACAGCTCCGGCAGGTGGATCTCCACCTGGCGATCGCCAAAACGCTGTTTCTCTCCAATCACATAGGGATGGCCGCTTGCGTTTGAGACCTCTGCTACCCACTGTTCGCTTTCGGCATCAGGTCCTACCAGTAACAGGCTCTCTTGTCCGCGCAGCCAGTCGGCCAGAGCACTGGCTCCCTCCACCTTGCGACAGGGTACGTTATAGATTTCCTGAAGGGCGTGATAGCGGTGCAGGTGCGGATCGACAGTCACCAACCAATCCATGTGTTGGCTCAGCAGTTGGGCAAACAGTCTGGAGGTGAGCGCCTCGCCCTCGGCAAAGCGTCGATCCTGCCGCATATAGCAGAGGTAGGGCGCCACCAGTCCCACAGACCTGGCGCCCAGCTCGCGCAGGGTGCCCAGCAGGAAAATCAGCGGCAGAAATTTGTCGTTGGGGAGGGCCAGGTTGGCCACCACCACGCAGTCGGCTCCCGCTACGCTTGTGGTGACTTTCAGATATGTCTCCCCATCGGGAAACTGACGGGTATTCAGGGTGCCGACAATGCCCCCCAGCTGTTCGCACAGGGACGGCAACAAGGGGTGGGCGTCCAGTGAAAACAGGATCGGACGGTGGTTGGACGGGATACTCATGGGGCCTCGCCGATGGTGAAGATCGGGCCGTTGTCATGGTAGAAGGCGAGGGCGTAATCCCGTTCTCCCTTGCTTTCACTAAACAGGGTGAACAGCGGCTGCCCTGCCGATACCTCCTGACCCACATTGACCGCCAGTCGCAAACCTGCGGCCGGGTGGAAGGGTGCGCCGGCGAGTTTGGCGACCCGGGCCAGTCGGCGGTTATCGATGGCCGTAATCACGCCGCTGTGATCTGCGCTTTCTGTATGTTGGAAATGGGCGGTGGGGAGCATCTTGGTCCAGCCCTGGGCGCGAATGATCTGCTGAAACTGCTGCCAGGCCTGTCCACTGGTTAACAAGGCTTCTGCCTGTGACAGGCTCTCCTGCAAGCCGTTGCCATGGGCCATGTCCAACAGGTGGGCAGACAACATCAGTGAGCGCTGGCGCAAATCCTGGGGTGCCTCAGGTTGATTCTGTAGTACCGCCAGGATGTCGCGGGCTTCCTCAACCGGCCCGATACCAAATCCCACAGGTCGACTGCCGTCGGTGATGACACAACGGGTTTGAATACCACAGGCGGTGCCCACCTGAGTGAACAGGGATGCCAGTCTATCTGCTTCCGCCTGTGTGCGGATTTTGGCGGTATCTCCCACTGGAATATCGATTACCGTATGGGTGGAGCCTGCGGCGATTTTTTTCGACAACACCGAGGCGATCAACTGCCCCTCGCCGTCCAGATCCAGTGCGCGTTCGATGCGGATCAATAGATCATCTGCCGGACTCAGGTTAACCCCGCCGCCCCAGGCCAGGCAGGCACCGGTTTCACTGACCACTCGCTGAATATCGGCCAGTTTCAGATCCACATTGGTGAGGGTTTCCATGGTGTCAGCCGTACCGGCTGGGGAGGTGATGGCCCGCGATGAGGTCTTGGGAATGATCAGCCCTGCGGCACTGACAATGGATACCATGATGGGTGTGGTGCGATTGCCGGGTAAACCGCCGATACAGTGTTTGTCGAATACCCGTTCTTGCCCAGCCCATTCCAACCGTTTGCCACACGACACCATCGCCTTGGTGAGTGCTGTGATTTCATCCACATCCAGTCGATTGCCGGCACAGGCGCTGAGAAAGCTGGCGATGGCAATATCGCTGTAACGGTGGCTGCTGATGTCGGCGATGATCTGGTTGAGCTCCTCCTCATCCAGGGCATGGCCGTAGATTTTTTTCCTTACGAGACTCAGTGACGTGAGTAGGGGGGTGTGTTGAATCATCACCCGTTGGCCAGTTTTTACCCGCAGATGCTGCATTGCAACCTTTGACAGCCCCACGCGCCCAGAGGCCATGACATGGGTGTCCACCACATTCAGTGTGGCGATCAGGGTGCGGCCATTGGCACTGAGCGTTAAACGGCTGCTGGCGGAAAAGCCCTCGGCGCGGCAGATATCACAATCTTCCCGCATGTAGACCACTGGTTCCTGGTGGGTGTCGATGCCCATGTCCAAAACTTCAAGAACATGCGTCGGCTCCATAATTTTCCTCTGTCGGTGATGATTTTATTTTTATTGGTGTCGA
Organism: uncultured Porticoccus sp.; assembly: GCA_947259505.1. Lineage (GTDB taxonomy): Bacteria > Pseudomonadota > Gammaproteobacteria > Pseudomonadales > Porticoccaceae > Porticoccus. Next base: position 177,471 of record CAMYLT010000008.1, read on the forward strand.
GGTGATCTTATGACAACACCCGGTTCAAAGCTTACCCTTTTCTTCCTTATCCCTGCCAATCAGATTGTCGTAGCCTTGCCGGGAGTGAGTCCACCAGTCGTGATTGACTTCGATATGGTGCTTCAGCAGTAGTGCCGGGATACCTGCCTCGTTGAGCCTGGAAGTGTCGTAGGCAATTTGCAGAATCTGCTGCTGTGCATCGAAGCAAACCTTATCACAGGGGTAGCAGGTGGCGATCTCCGTCAGAGCGCTCTGGATATCAGCCATATTTGTGCAATTGAGTTTCAGGTGATGCACCACCAGATTGACTTCTAATTCACTCTCTTTTCGCTCGTCATCACACATGACGCCAGCTCCTGAGGAATGGTTATGCCCCGGCTATGATTGGTAACTAATAGAAGTACAGTTCCAGGTAACGAAAAGATCAAGTTTGAGGGTTTTGAATTCGATTTTATTAAATGGATTTATTCGGTCGGTATTCTGGTGTCTTTACGGTAAAGATGCGCTGGTTTAGTCTCCTCGACATGGCTTTTGATAAAAAATACAAGTTCAGTCTCTCCGACAGCTCATTCCGTCGTCATGATGAAACCCCCGATGAGGCTTTTTATCGTATCCCTCGTTTTGTCAGCCACATTGATCCGTTGGCGATAGATGCGGTGACTGCCCTCTACCGGGAATACCTGCCTGAACAGGGTGCCATTCTCGACTTGATGAGCAGTTACCTGAGCCACCTTCCAGAAGACCGGCACTATAGTCGGGTGGTAGGTCTGGGTATGAATGACAGGGAAATGGCCAACAACAAACAGTTGAGTGATTGGGCGGTTCAGGATCTCAACCGGGAGCCGCGGCTACCTTTCCCCGATTGTGAATTTGATGGTGCTGCTATTTGTGTCTCCATTGACTACCTCACCAATCCCGTCGCGGTGCTCACCGATCTGGGGCGTGTGCTGAAAATCGATGCGCCGCTGGTGATTACCTATTCAAACCGCTTTTTTGAAACCAAGGCCACTGCCGCCTGGTTGTATTTGCAGGACGAACAGCGCGCCTACCTGATCAGGCATTTTCTCGAAGAGGCGGGTTGTTACCGGGATATCGAGTTAATGGACCGCAGCCCTGAATTTGGTGACCTACTGTTTGCCGTAGTGGCCAGAGTGGTGAAGTCAAAATGCTAGTTTTGCGTGGCTCATATCCTTTTTAGTCGCATGCAAGCCCTGAAGCTGGTTGCTCCGCTGTTTGCATGCTGTCTTCGCTATGCTGGCTGCGGTTTAACCAGCATACGATCCAGTAATCCACACTGACCAAGCGACCGGCACCGGTAAAAAACAGCGACAGCAGCATAATAAAATAGGTGGCGGCGAATTCTATGCCGTTATTGAGAATAACGATGTTGCCCTTGTCGGTCAGTCGCTCGTAATCGCCGTATTCGTACAAAATATCCCGCGCCTCATTCAGCCGCACACCCACTTCCGCACTATTGGCGAGGCTGTTTTCCGCAGCGGGGATACCGATTGCCGCCAGGGGCTGGGCCATGCTGGTATCAGGGTTGGATGGGGCGATGGCAAACCAGCCGTTGTCCCAGTGAACTGAGAAAATGGCGACCAGCATGGTAATCATTAGCGGGATGGTGATATAGCGAGTAGCCAGACCAAATAGCAGTAAAAATCCACCCACCAGTTCCACCGCTGTGGCGAGGAAGGCCATCAGCCAGGGTAAGGGCAGGCCGAGTCCCCACTCCGCATTGCCAAACCATTCGACAGTGCTTTCAAAGGCCGCGATCTTGGTGAACCCGGCAGAGAGAAATACCGGCGCTAGGAACAGCCGCAGCAGAAGTGGTGCCAGAAAGTCTGATTTGCCGGCCAGGTTGAGCCACTGGTGGAGTTGTTGTGCTGATGTGATCATTTTCATGGCATGTCATTGTCAGTTGAGAAATAGATGGTGGCGTTATGCGGGAATCAGGTGGTCAGATCGACCACCCGTCCCTGCGCTGACGCAATGGGTGCGTTATTTGCTGCCACACTTTCCTTCAGTGTTCTTGGCGGCGGCTTTGCCCTCACCGCACTTTCCTTCGGTAGCCTTTTCAGCAGCTTTTCCTTCGCCACACTTACCCTCTACGCCCTTGCTGGCAGCTTTGCCTTCACCACATTTGCCTTCGGCTTCTTTGGTCGCTTTCTTTGCTTCGCCGCATTTTCCTTCACCGCATTTACCTTCGGCGTCCATACCGGCTAGCTGGTAGCCGCTACCGATATCGTTGGCAAAAAGGATTGTCGGCCAGTGCAGACAAGGGAGCACTGAAGCTGGTGGAGATCACAGCGAGGCCAATGGCCGTTTTCAGGGTGTTAATAGATGCTTTTTTCACGTTTGACTCCTGGTCATTTCAAGAAAGGTTGTCTCTATCTGATGCGGCTCCCCGCTGTTTGTTACATGCCATTGTTTCAATGGGCATATTTACGGGTAGCCATTGCAGGCAGTGTCTATGACCGGATGACTCGAACAGCTGGGCATCTGATGAGACTGTACTGCCTGCAATGTATTTTATGGATGCATCTCAGCGAGGTTTGTTACAGCGGGATGTGTTTCGATTTGAAATCAGCCAGCTACTGATTGGCCGCGAGTGGCAATAACCGAAAGATAATCGGGGAGGGAGGCTGAAGCGAGTAGGTCAGGCGTCAGATTTTTCGCTTGAGACAATGCCGGCCATGATTATAGAAACTTCCTCATCACTGGCCCGTTGATGCATATAGGGAATGGCAAAAATCAACATGCGCAATTGCCGTACATAGCGGCGGCAATTGTGGCAGATCAGCAAATGGAACCGGATAGACAGCCGTTGGCGCCAATGCAGCTCACCGTCGAGCAATTGGTCTGCATCATTGACGACTTCTCGGCAGCTCAGCACTCTCCAGTCTCCTGATAATGATCCACGAGTTTAAATAACTGTGTCCGTGCACGGTGTAACAGCACCCGTGCATTAGATGCAGAGATGGACAGTTCGTTACAGATGTCCTCGAATGGCAGTCCGCTGCTGTCACGCATTTCCAGCATTGAGCGCTGATTGGTGGGCATTTCCGTCAGGAGTCTTTCCAGGCAATCTGCCAATTGTTCCCCCATTAGCAGGCTATCGGGGGAATCCACATGCCAGTCGGTGGGTGGGTTCTGCCAGTGTCCATCTTCGGCAAAGCGAGTGGCCAAAGGATCGCTGTTTAGATCCTGGTTGCCCCAGTCACTAAACAGCAGTTCGCGCTTTCGCTGGCGCAACTGCATTTTTGCTTCATTGATGGCGATCCTTCCCAACCAAGTGCGGATCTGCGCGCGTTCTTCAAAACCGGCTATGGCTTTATAGGCTTTCAGCCAGGCGTTTTGAACCACTTCTTCTGCCTCACTGGTACCGACAATAGGTGTGACAAGGGCCACAAGTGCACGGTGATGATCGCGGACGAGTTCGGCGAAGAGCCCCTGGTCGCCATTTTTTAGACGTTCCAATTTATCTTTGTTCAATCGTCGTGTCCCGCCGCGGCTTAATATTGCCAGGAATCCGTTAGAGAGGATGTGGGCAGAATTGTTCCTGCGCTCTAAGGCCTGATTATAAACAGGTGTTTGGTGAAATCAGTTTTTTCGTGCGATGCGATTTTTATAGGGGACGCTTACTCGTCATCTATTCTGGATACGTCTGTTTGGTTTTCTTTTTTATCGTTAAGAAAAGAACTGATTCGGTCTGTGGGACGTATATTTGTGCGATGTTAAAGGTCGTGCTTATGAATCAGGAACCCGTTAAAACACCACAAAAATTGCCCGTCGAGCGACTGCCCTGCCGAGGGTGTACGAGGAGCTGCACCCATTTCATGTTATGTGATGGCAAGCCCTGGCGTATGTCGCCAGGGGGGGCTGTGTCAGGGAAGCCCGCTGTAAAAAATCCAGCCTGGCAGTTCGGATAACAAAGACATACTTCTAACTGGATAATGCTCTGGCTGGCGTGTCGTGCAACAATGAGGTTTACACTCAGTATTCAAACCATAAGCCCTCACTGATAAGGGGCACACCAGTGCATGAAGAATACGACGTATTGATCATCGGTGCCGGATTGTCTGGTATTGGTATGGCGTGTCATTTGCGGAGGCAATTGCCGGGTAAGCGTGTCGCCATTCTCGAGCGCCGTAACGCCATCGGTGGCACCTGGGATTTATTCCGCTATCCCGGTGTTCGATCTGATTCCGATATGTTCACCATGGGTTACGATTTTCGTCCGTGGATGTCACCGAAAGTCCTGGCAAAAGGTTCCCAGATTCGTGAGTACATTACCGAGACTGCCCGCGAATATGATATCGAGAAACATATTCAGTTTGGTGTAAAGGTGGTCAGTGCCGATTGGTCGAGCGGACCGCAGCAGTGGCAGGTCAGCGCTCTGCATAAAGCAACCGGCGAGGTGCGAAATTATAGCTGTCGATTTCTGATCAGCTGTGCCGGCTACTACAACTACGATAATGGGTATCTTCCCGAATTTCCTGGAATTGAGCGGTATAAGGGGCAATGCGTTCACCCGCAGTTTTGGCCGGCGTCTCTGGATTATCGCGACAAGAACGTGTTGGTGATAGGCAGTGGTGCCACTGCCGTGACGATCGTCCCGGCGATGGCGGGGGATGTTGCTCATGTCACCATGCTGCAACGCTCCCCAAGTTATTTCCTGAATGTGCCGAGTTATGGAAAATTGCTCCGTGCGTTTGAACATTTGTTGCCCAAGCGCTGGGTTTACCGTTTTGCCCGTTCCTGCAACATTGGCCTGCAACGTTTGTTTTACAACAGTGCTATTCGCTGGCCGGAGGTAATGCGAGATTTCCTGTTAGGGCAGGTGAAAAAGGCACTCGGGAAAGACTGTGACATGCGCCACTTCACCCCCAAATATATGCCTTGGGAGCAGCGTCTGTGTGTCGTGCCTAATGGTGACTTTTTTAAGGCCATTAAAAGTGGCAAAACATCGGTGGTGACCGATGAGATCGAATCGTTTACCGAGCAGGGTGTTCAGCTGAAATCCGGTGAAGTGCTGAAAGCAGATATTGTGATCACTGCTACGGGATTACAGTTGCAGACGTTTGGCGGTATGGAACTGAGCATTGACGGTAACCCCGTCCAGGCCAATCGCCTGTTGAGCTACAAGTCGGTGCTGATGCAGGATCTGCCAAACTTGGCCTTCATTTTAGGTTACGTGAATGCCTCCTGGACGTTGAAGGCGGACATTGCTTCCCACTATATCTGCCGTTTGATCAACTATATGGATGAAAATACCTATACCGTTGCGACACCCCGTGCTCCTGAGGGCGAGGCCAGTGATGAGAGTGCTATGAATACTCTCAGTTCCGGTTACATCCAGCGGGGTAATGCCGAATTGCCGCGTCAGGGCCACCATCTGCCGTGGCGTGTGTTACATGCCTACGAGCCGGATCGTCAAATGCTGTTGGATACGCCTATAGCCGATGAATGGCTGGAGTTTGCCGCAAAATGAACATGTTGCTTGGGCTGTTGGTCGCTGCTCTGCTACCAGTGTTTTTTGACCGATTATTCCCGGAAACGGCGGCACGTTTAGGCTTGGCGCTAGAGCGCAGGTATTCGGGGTTACGCCGGTATTCCGCTATTGCAAATGGTTTTGCTATGCCCTTTCTCGATGGTGGAAAAGGTGAGCCACTGCTGCTTATCCACGGATTTGCTGGTGACAAGGATAATTTCTGTCGTATTGCGCGGTTTTTAACCCCCCATTACCGCGTCATCATCCCGGACTTGCCGGGGTTTGGAGAGGCAAGCCGTGATCTAAATGCCAACTACAGCATGGCGGATCAAGTCGCGAATGTGTGTGCATTCATGGATCAATTGGGGTTGCAACAAGTGCATTTGGGTGGCAATTCTATGGGCGGGTTTATTGCCTCACAGTTGGCGGCAACGTATCCCGATCGGGTCTCCAGCTTGTGGTTGCTGGATGCGGCGGGTACCCAGGCAGCCCACGATTCGGACATGTTGCAAGAGTATTTGGTGACAGACGATGTGCCGTTGCTAGTACGATCAGAGCAAGACTTCAAAACCCTGTTGCAGGCCGCCACCTACAAGACCCCATTTATGCCGTATTCCATCAAGAAAACCTATGCCCGTCGTGCTGTAACAGATTACCCGCTGCACACCAAAATCATGGCTCAGTTGACGGCGTCGCCCTTACTGGAAGCCCAGTTTTCGATAATCAGCACACCAGCGCTGATCGTTTGGGGGCAAGAAGACAGAATGCTTAGTCCGGATGGGGCTTGGGCTTTACATACCTTGTTGCCAAAGAGTCAGGTCAGAATGATGCCGGGGGTAGGGCATATGCCAATGCTTGAGACACCCAGGCAGGTTGCAATGGACTACATCCATTATCGTCAGACAGTCGATCTGGCGACCAAAAGTTAGGTTGAAGAAGGGAGTGGACTCGATATCGACTGGATAGAGTGGGGACTATTCAACGGTTTATGGTGCGGGCGGTATACTTTTTCTGGCGTTAAGACAACTTTGGCCGATTTTATGACGCGTCTCAGTTACCGCAGCAACGACTCTTAGGTGTGTGAGTTTTTCTGGAGGGGTTTGGGTGAATCTATTTCACCCTTTAGGCGGGTGGGTCTTTACGCACACGCCCACCTCGCAAGTAGGCAAGCCAATATATGTCTGTGACTAGCAGAATGCTGCCAACGATAATGTAAAAATGGCCTTGCATCTACTGAATAGGTTGAATAAGTATTTGTATTGTAATCAATCTATTGGTTTATGTTTTAGTTTATACCCCCATAAATACCCCCAAAAGTGAAGCGTTGGGGGGGTGTTTTGTGCTTCCTGGGGAGAAGTAAAGTTTCGTACTGTTCTCCTTGTATCAAGGGCAGACATTTGCAGCGAAAATATCTCTCTCAGTGTTTCTATTTCTGTATTGTAGTTCTTCGTCTCCCAGGTCAACGGAATCGAAAAGCCACCAACAAGCTTTGCAGTAAAACATGTCTGGGGTGACTCCTTGCGTCTCACCCTTTGGAACAACGTGCCTTACATAGGTTCTAGTTCCACAACAGTCACAGTGTCCATAGTTAGGGTTTTGTTCTTGAGCGATATGAAATACATCATGATCTAATGACCTCAGACTTGCCGCTTGCATTGACTGAAAGTGTATCAATGTCTGCACTTTGTATATGAGGATCATTAGGAGTAAAGCGATTCCCAAAAGCAGCCAATCTATAAGTTCCATCTTTTATCCCTAACAGTTTGTATGTCACACATGTGATTTATCATCACGTTAGTGACTCTGCCGCACACGGTAAAGTTGGGGAAGGAAGCCAGTGGCCATTGTCGGCTAGTTAAATGTCGGGGTTCGAATTACCCGTGCGCGTACTACTGTTAAAACTCCTGATCCCCTCTGTTTTACAATTTCAACGAAGGGCACTGATGCTAGAACCTTTGGCTTCTAATACCCTTAGGGGCACTTGCGGCATCTTGTTGAAATTATGTGGAGAATGCTTGATCACCCTTTAGCGTGTTTATAGGGTACTGCCTTGTTGTAATTTTGCCGTTCCTTACCCCGATCTTCCCGCCATATGGAGGGAGTCTTGTTGTAATTTTGCTGTGTTGGCCCTTTTTTAGGTGTGTATTAATCATCAAAATGGTGAGCATCCCTGCCTAGTTTTTCTTCAATGGCTTGCCTGACAAATTCTGATCGGTTGCCATGTGTATATGTGCGGCGATTGCCCAGCCGTTCATCAATGGCCTGCACTGTTGCAAGCTCCACGGAAACAATGAGTCGTCGCACTGGTGTACCTTTGAATATCCGGTTTCGCATGATGGCCCCATAAAAACTCATAATATTTCGAATATGCATCTCATTTAAATCAGACAAAAGAAACCCCAGACATGGTGAGTGATCTGGGGTCTGCTTTGGGGGTAAGAATGTTTACTACAATTGGTTAGTCATCAGGAATCACGGAAGGTTCACAGTCCATTTTCTTTTCGATTAGCTCACTTCTCAGCACTTCCACGCTCTTTGGCACTGGCATCACATATTTAGTCAGCTTGTCCGCTCTGCCCCTGAAAGCGGGCAAAATTTGGAGGCAACAAAAAGCCCGCCGAAGCGGGCCATGTATCAGAAGCACTGTTCACGCTTTCTTGCGGCGAGTCCATGCAAGGCCAGCGAGGCCAAGCCCGAATAGGGCGAGCGTGGCGGGCACAGGCAAATCGCTCGCCCCCAAAACGCTAGCCGTACCAGCCAAGTCGTTGGGATCAAAACGGTCGGTGTCTACTACCCCAGCAAGGGTTCCCCCGAATACGTTTACTCCCACAAAGAACATGTCGCCAGCGGAGAAGGACGCGGACACTTGTTCATTGTCGCTGGTGCTGTACGCAGCAGCTAGTGTCGCAAAGGCTGCATCAAAAATTCTAAGGTCTAGGTCAGCAGCGCTATCTGAGAAAAAAATATCCACAACCACCAACCCGTCAGTAATTGCGGCCGTCTCATAGTAATCCCATTCGTCTCCACCAATGCGCAAGTCGGTGTAAGACAAATTGAGGCCTGCCCCAGTGATCGCCATGTCGTAAGGTATGGCTGACGCTAGCCCTGGTGTCAGCAAAGCTAGTAGAAGCGCTGCCCTCTTTCCCAAGACCGTTAGACCTTTGTTGCCAAATACATTCATCTTCGCTTTCCCTTATTGTTGACTCGCGCTCTTTGCCAATTCCAGCAAAAATTGTGCCAATAAACTCAAGGCCATGATTTAATTGGGGATTTTAAAATCCTCGATGGATCTCTGCCTCGCATCAGTAAAGAATCCTGACACTCGCAATAGGTCAGGGTGGAAAAACCGCTCTTGGCCGATAACTGCCATCAAGCCAGCCGCATTTGTCGCTCGGCGACCGTCTCCTTTGAGGTGAATCCGGCCAAAAACAGCTATTTCACAGCGAAGCACCCATTAACCCCATTTTTAGTGCCGTTAAATTTTCTGGCATCGCTAAAGACCGCCTTGAGGTGAAAGCGGAAGTCGCCGCCGGTTGAATCTGTGGCTATTTACTGGATGAGCTAATGGCCGTTGTGCGTCGAAAGCGGACATCGCTCTAATTCTCGAGCATAGCGATCCTGTTTGTTTGACTCAACAACCTGTTTACCGGCAACCATGTCGGCAAGCTGTTCTTTCTCAGCAATCTTTCACTGACAGCACAATTAGACGATTGAGATAGCTTTGGTTACCCTTGAACGACAACCGGCGCAGGGAGAAAGGAACTCATGACCAGGCAACGGCAGTTACTCCTATCGCTATTTCTTATTTTCGGCCTATCCGGTGTCATTAATGCTGCAACGTTTGATGAAACCCTGAGAGCGGCTCAACAGGGAGATGCGGAGGCTCAATATAATCTCGGTAATATGTATCGCACTGGTGAAGGTGTCCCCCAGAACGATACCGAAGCGATGAAGTGGTTTCGATTGAGCGCTGAGCAAGGATATGCGGCCGCTCAATTTACTCTCGGTTCGATGTATTTTTTTGGTGAAGGTGTTCCCGAGAACAACATGAAATCTTATGTATGGTTTTCCCTAGCCAAAGCCAACTGGGATGAGGGTGCGTGGGAAGCCGTCGAAGAAATAAAGTCACTAATGACCGCCGAGCAAATAGCGAAAGGTCAGGAACTTGCTGCAAGGTGTTTCAAGTCAAACTATAAGAACTGTGACTAGCTGTAATACTTCAAATGTGGTTGTGAAAATTGAGTGGGGGCAGCGGTAGACGTCATGTGCTCTATGAGTATTAACGATCAACAAGAAGTATCTTTTAAAAATAGAGTCAAATGGTTCCATAAGGTCTGACGACGGATAATGGGTTTATCCAGCAGGAAAGTGTCTGACAGGCATAACAAAGGCGTTGCGGAATTTCTCGCGGCACGCCTTTGTTAGAGCTTTCTTAACTAGCGGTTTTTTGATGCATCGTTTCGGGATGCAGCCAGGTTGAAACAATACAGTTGTGGATATCACCCAGTCGGGATTGTAGTTCATCAAGAAAGGCGTGCAGCTTCACCCCCCGCAGTTCGCTGATGTCTGCGCCTGCGAGCTCTTTCAGAATGCCGTGAATCGCTTGTGATGCCTTTTTATGGTGAGACAAGCGTTGCACACAGAGCTCAAGTTGCGCCAAATTCAGCGCCGTTGAACGGGCGAACACCGGACTCTTTAGTAAAAAGTCTAATACGTCATTAGGGCTGACTCTGCGCCTGACATTAAGACGGTACATTTGGTAAGCGCTGAGAGAACGCAATATGCTGATCCAGAGTACGTTGCGATAGGGTTCAATTTCCTCCTCATCACCACTCAGTGAAGCCGAGCCTGCGTCCACTATGCGCGTGCTCATGTCGGCGCGCTCCAGGTGGCGACCCAGTAAAATAAACTGATAGGTATCATCGTAATTCATTGTGCTGGCAAGCAGCCCAGTGATTTGCTGGCAGGCTTTTATAATCTCGTTAAGTACATCGTGCCGTTGGCTTCGAGGCAACCCCTTTCCTGATCGCTTGGCCACGCTCAAGTACAGTGCATTCACACATTCCCACATTTCGCTTGGCATCACTTCACGGGTAGTGCGAATATTTTCACGAGCACTGGTGATGGTGCTGATGATCGAGCTGGGATTTTTGAGATCGCTGAAGATGAAATCAATAATGTTTTTTTCGCTTGGTGTGCGTTTGGTTTTAGCAAACTCTTCGTGCACGCCAAGCATGTCTACTAATAATTTCCAGTCCGGCTGGATATTCTTCGGAAGGTCTAGAATGAGTTGGTGGCGCACTAACATTAGTCGGGAAATATTTTCGGTGCGCTCAACGTAGCGTGCAAACCAATAAACGCGTTCAGCTGTTTCAGATAGCATATTATTTAGCCTCCGTTTCGACAATCCAAGTGTCTTTACTTCCGCCACCCTGTGACGAGTTAACCACTAATGACCCCTTGCGCAGAGCGACGCGTGTCAGGCCGCCAGGTGTGACATAGCTTGAGCTGCCCTGTAATACAAAGGGGCGTAAATCCAAATGCCTTGGTTCTATTTTGCCTTGGCATAGGGTGGGGGCCGTGCTTAAACGCAATGCCGGCTGGGCCATATAGTTGCGCGGATTCTTTTTGATTAATTCGGCAAAATTATCCTGCTCTTTTTTGGTCGAAGCCGGGCCAACCAGCATGCCGTAACCACCTGATTCATTGGCGGGCTTGACCACCATTGTTGGTAAGTTGGCAAGCACATGCTCACGCTCTTTATCATTGACACATAAGTAAGAAGGCACATTAGGCAGAATCGGATCTTCGCCCAGATAGTATTTAATGATTTTAGGTACGTAGGTATAAATGATTTTGTCGTCTGCTACGCCTGAGCCAGGCGAATTCGCCAGCCCGACATTGCCTTTAGCCCAGGCTCTGAATAGCCCCGGCGTACCGACACAGGAGTCGGGATTGAATACTTCGGGGTCTAGGAAGTCGTCGTTAATTCGACGATAGATAACGTCGACACGCTCCAAGCCGTTAATGGTTTTCATGTAAACACAGTCGTCATTGCCGACCACCAAGTTACTACCTCCCACCAATTCGGCGCCCATTCTTTGCGCTAGATAGGCATGCTCGAAATACGCTGAGTTGTAAATGCCGGGTGTCAGCACCGCTATTTCAGGGTTGTCTGACTTGCGAGGGGAGAGCGAGGTCAACATGTCGAACAGCTGTGAGGGGTAGTCGTCCACTGGCAGAATGCTATGTTTGTTAAACAAATGGGGCAATACGCGCTTGGAAACGGCTCGGTTTTCGAGCATATAAGAGACGCCCGAGGGTACGCGCAGATTGTCTTCCAGCACATAGAAGGTGCCGTTGTGATCGCGCACTAGGTCTGAACCGCAAATATTGGCCCATACGCCATGACGTGGGGTAATACCGATACAAGGCTTAAGAAAATCTTTGGAACTGGTAATTAACTCCAGGGGAACAACTTTATCTTTAAAAATTTTCTGATCGTTATAGATGTCGTTAATGAACATGTTTAGCGCGGTGAGCCGCTGCGTCAGTCCTTTCTCGATGCCAGCCCATTCCTTCGAAGGGATAATTCTGGGAATAATGTCCATTGGCCAAGCTCTATCAATATTTTCTCCTTCGCTGTAAATGGTAAAACTAATACCCATTTCCTGAATGGCAAGATCAGTGGCTTTTTGGCGGGCCATCAGATGAGCTTCAGAGTATTTATTGAGATAGGAAAAAATACCCCGACCAACTTTTCGCGGGTTACCTGGTGTGCTGATAAGCTCATCATAAAATTGCCCAGGATCATAAGTGCGCCAGTCAAAGCTTGGGCGTTTGGGTTTGGTCGTTTTTTTGGTTAAAGCCATGATGATTATTCGCTCTTTATTCTTGTGATTGTGTTGCCGAAAAATAATTCAGTGCTGGCCGGCCCGGTTTTGCCGGAAACTGGCGCGGCCGATAAAGGTTCACGGGTACTGCACAGCGGAATGTGTCCTTCTCCTGTGAGCAGTCCGGAGGTGGCGTCGATACCTATCCAACCGCCGCCGGGAATAAAGACGTCAACCCATGCGTGTAAGTCGGTGGAGTCGGTCGTTGTCTCCCCATCACCAAGCTGGACTGAATAGCCTGAAACAAAACGTGCCGCCAAGCCAAGGTGCCGAAAGGTTTGTACCAATAACCATGCTGAATCCCTACAGGAGCCACTGCCCTTCAACAAACTTTCTTCGCATGATTGTACCCCTGGATCAAGGCGCTCAACATAGTGAATACACTGCACCAGACTTTGGCTGACGGAGAGCAAAAAATCGACAATGGGAGAGGCTGCTTGGGCAAACATGTTCAGTAGTGTTTGCATTTCTTTGCCCACTGTCTCAGTGAATAAGAAAGGAGCGAGGTCCAGTCGAAGCGCGTCAGGGTAAACAAAAGGCCAGTGGCTGGCACTGTCGTCAACGAAAAAATCATAGGGGTTAATAGATGAAATATCAGCTTGAAGAGTTACTTCAAGGGATAGTGTGTCTACGGGCTGCGAAAAAACTAGGCGGGCAATGTGGTTATTAAAGGCGTCTTGTTGCCAGTGAATATAATGTTGAGACGGTTCCACATTAAGCTGATAGTTATTAATTATGGTGCGACAATAGGGCGTCGGGCGTAAGCGGATTAACTGGGGATAAATAATCACGGGCGCGCTGTAGCGGTAAACTGTTTGGTGCTTAATCTCTACCCGTATAGACATCGCGGTTCCGTTTTATTGTGAAACTAATTTAAGTTTGAATCCGGCACTCTTTTATACCTGTTTAGATGTTTGTGTTGTAGCTATCTATAAACATCATACAGTAGTGCTAAAGAATTTTTCTATTTGTGGCTGTATGGCGTCCTAGGTGATTTTTTAAAAATTGTTACGGTTTAGAAAAGAAAAAGAGGGGCAGCGGTCAACGCCGTAATACCTGTGAGGATTACCCCTCCCTATCCCTCGTCGGTGGCCAATGTATGTTTTCTCCCCTGTAATCAGGTTTTATCAGGTTCCTCCAAGTCATACGCCTATGGCAGATTCTTAGAAGGTTCCCGTGTGGCGGGTCAATTAAATACTAGGTTCTGCCCTGACTAACCCGTGTGGCGGGTCAATTCGACTACTTTGCTCCCCCTCTTTGCCCCGTGTGGCGGGTCAATGTTCCCCGTCCTGCGGGATAGCGATTTTTTAAATGCTGGTTTGTTTGGTTGGATAACCTTCCAGTCATTGGTGGCTGTGTTGCTTGGCGGCAAGTCGTGTTTCCCGTCGCATTCATCTACTGGGTAGAAGGTGACGGCGAACAGATTGCAAACGTGCCGCCCGCCTTGGCGGGACTTCTTGAGAAAGCCGTAATGCTCCAGCTCAATGGTTGCCTTTGCGAGTTGGTCATTCGATGTCCAGCCCATCGGCTTCATCAGTTTTGGTGTGATCGCAAGGTCACCATTATTCCTGCGGTTATAGAACCTCAGTACATCTACCAATAGTTTCACCGCCCTTGGCGATAGCTTTCGGTAGTTCTCTGAGTCAATCAGGTGATGGAAAACCTGAACGAACGGGGGGCTTTTCGTCCCCCGTCCTTTGGCTCCAGGGTAGTGTTTGGTCATGTCACCCCTCCAGGCATACCACACGCTTGGAGTGCGGTTCTTCATGCCATGAATCGCCGGGGTTGCCTTCTCCTTTCAGGGCGCGTTCTATCGCTTCCTGCGTACTATTGGCGACGACGATCACGGGGGTGACTTGTGTTTCGCAAATCTGTACCAGATACCGTTCGCTCATAATGCACCCCCACTTTTTGGCGGTTCTAGCGTCCCAGAATCGACGAAAGGGCGATACCTATACAACGGGCACTTTTTCACCGTACATGCGCTAATAGACTGCCTAAAACCCGGTTCTTGATGGTTTGAGTCACACCCAACGCAATGGGCGCACATGGCATGGATCGCATTTTTCCGGGTTGGGCTTTTCAGGTAACGATTGATGGGGTTTGGCTCAATGCTCATGCTGCCACCCCCTCTGATTCCTGTATCAGTACATAGCGGGCGCAACGGTGCGGATTGCCTTGGGCATTTGTGCCGGTTGTCCAGTCTGTAATTATCGGATAACCCATCTCACGCAACTCCTTAATCCTTCCGCTGGGGTGCATGATGTTCTCCTGCTCCCTCAGTTCGATAGTGCTCATGCCACGGGAACCTGCTTGCTCAAGGGCGCTCAGGATTCTTGCCCTTTGAACGTGAGAGGGCATATCATAGGTTTGCGTTTTGGGGCTGCTGGCGTTTTCGTTAGTGGCCTTTTTCTTTTCCATGTTCTGGCCTCCTATGCTGCGCTCTCATCGCCAGTACAGGCGACTCGTTGCTGAACCCATTCGTGGATCTCAGATTCAGGCCATGCGCTAGCCCTGCCGCCGGGAACTAACTTGCGCGGCTTGGGAAATAGTCCTTTGGCGATTAGTTGGTGGGCATGACTGCGGCAGATCCCGACTATCGGCTCGACATCGCGCCAGCGAAGTAAGCGGTCAGTAGAGTAAGAGTGTCGTGATGATAGGTTGTATTTTGCGTTGGTATGCATCTCTTTGTCTCCTTGGACAGTAGCTGAGATGCGTACCTATTATCAGCATAATTTTATCTGAATCACGGACAGTAATGCCTATTACTTGTCCGCCAAATCTGGATTGCTGTCTTTCCACCGCCTGTAAGCTCGAAGGAAAGAATCAACGTCAGGCTCATTGCTTGCATATTCATTTTCATCTAACTCCAAGTTGAGAAGGAACCTTTCAGCAATATCTTCTAAAGAATCTTTTGATCGGTAACTCAAGCCCATTTCCTTGCTTATTCCAGACGTTATTTTTTCTCTTCTTACGGTATTGTGGAATATCATAAACATGGTTTCTCGATGAAATCTTTTTGCTCGTGAGCCACCTCCCTTTTTTGATTTCCCAAAGAAAACCTCTTCTAATGTCAGCCTTCCTCCTGCATGTAAATACAGCTTAAAAGCCTTTGCAATTGCTAGCATTATTTCAGGGCTTGGATATTGCCCTGAAAAAACATGATGTAGAAATGCATCTATTGGTGTTTTGGCTAGATGGTTGGGAATCTGATTGATCAGTTCTCGCCAGCCGTCCCAGTCATAAAGATTTTCAAGTTCAATCCATCCCTGTTGTAAATAATGGAGTGAATCTGTACAGGCGACAGCTGGGGCGTGATCACCTGTAATTTCTGGCTCTATTTCTTCTGGTTCATACCCAGCTTTGATGCTTTCGGATAATAAATGCGAAAGTATGGTTGGGGTATTATCAGGGTCTTTCATGCGTTCGTTCATTTCTGCAACCCAGTCGCCTGAGTTAAAGACATCTGACTCAATATGTCCGCCAAGAATAAGCTGAAGAGCATCGTCTACCTCGTCCATATTTTCATCCCATGGGTCATGCTCTGTATCTGTGTCGTCGTCAGTCAGCCTCAACTCTGTTTTCAATTTGTTGAGAAGTGTTCTGTCAAATTTGTAGCAAAGGGAGGCATTCTTTTTGGTCATCATCGCACCCTATGAATCCAATTAAGAGTTCAAGCCAAAAGCCATGGGCCGTGGCTTCTTTCGTCCCGTCTGGCTAGGCTGGGTTAAACTGATTTAACCTCCTGCTGACCGATCAGGCAACTTATGTTGACTAGCTGGCAGAGAAGAGTTTTCGGACAAATACGCGCGTTATTGCTTTCCACCAAAGTTGCCTGCCACTACGTTGGGGGTGATGGCTTCCAATCTCAGCCTGTCCAGATAATCAGCCCACTTTTGCATCATGTCCCTGCGTTGCTCAAGGTGAGACGTGCGGTTATAGGCTCTGCCGTTGGCATCTTTTACAGCGTGGGCTAGCTGGTGTTCTATCCACTCGACCCGAAAGCCCAGTACTTCATCCAGAATGGTTCTAGCCATAGCCCTGAAGCCATGAGGGGTCATTGTGTCGTTGTCGTAGCCCATTGTCCGTAGGGCTGTTCTAACGCCGTTCTCGCTCAATGGGCGACTTGCGCCTCTGGCACTAGGGAATACATGGCGACGGGTTCCGTTTAGGCGTTGGATTTCTTGCAGTATGTCCTGGGCTTGTCTGCTCAGGGGGACAACATGAGGTTGTCCCATCTTCATCTTTTCAGCGGGCAGCTCCCATTGGGCTTTATCCCAGTCGATCTCTGTCCATTCCATCTGTCTCAGTTCTCCCGGTCGGCAAAAGAGCAGGGGAGATAGCTGGAGGGCTGCTTTTACGGTGGGGGTGCCGGTGTAGCTGTCGATAGCGACTAATAGTTTACCCACCTCTTTGGGGTCAGTGATGGCTGCAAGGTGTTTCTTTTTGTGGGTGGCCAATGCGCCTTTCAGGTCATGGCTGGGGTCGCGCTCGGCTCTACCAGAGGCCACGGCATAGCGGAATATTTGTCCTGCGGTCTGCTTGGCTCTGTAGGCTGTTTCAACAGCTCCACGGCTCTCGATACGTCGGAGGGCTGCTAGAAGCTGCGGGGGTGTAATGCCGCCAATTGGATGGCCGCCGATCATGGGGAAAAGGTCTTTTTCCAGTGCCCGCATGGTGCGGTCTTGGTGGCCTTGTGATTTGTCAGCCATCTTTCTGGTGAACCATTCTAGGGCTACCGCCTTAAAGCTGTTCTCTGTTGCCTCTCCCTGTATAGCTTTCTGAATGCGTTTGACGTCGCTGGGATCTATACCGCCGCTGATTAGCTTGCGGGCGTCGTCTCGCTTCTCCCTAGCTTCTTTCAGTCCAATTTCGGGATGCACCCCCAAGGCCAGCACTTTTTCCTTTCCGCCAAAGCGATATTTGAGTCGCCAGTATTTGCCGCCATTGGGCATGACCTGAAGATACAGCCCTTTTTCGTCGGCCAGCTTGTATGGCTTGTCCTTGGGTTTGGCCTGGTTAGCTGCAATGGCTGTCATCGGCATGGCTGGTTCCCCGTGTGCGTTCTCTGACTGTGGGGGTATCAGTCTGAGTGGTGCGGGGTTATACCCCCTCAGATACCCCCAAGTACCCCCAGATATTAGTGCACGTTGGTGGACAATGCTAGACCGTAAAAAGGCTGTATAGCCCTTGGATATTGGGTTTTGTGGTCATTGGCGGATGGTGCTGGATGTAAAAATGGTGGGCCTTGCAGGACTTGAACCTGCGACCAAGCGATTATGAGTCGCCTGCTCTAACCAACTGAGCTAAAGGCCCATTTTTACTTTTACCTTCGCTTCGGATCATCCGATTATGAGTCACCTGCTCTAACCAACTGAGCTATGGAGCCCCAAAGATACTTCGATATATATGTCATTTTTTGAAAGCGCCCATGGTTGGGCGCTTTTTTTGTGCTGAATTTTAGCGACGAGTTACTCGTCGAGGAAGCTGCGCAGGTGATCCGAACGGGTCGGGTGACGCAACTTTCTTAAGGCCTTGGCTTCGATCTGGCGAATTCGCTCACGGGTGACGTCGAACTGTTTGCCGACTTCCTCAAGGGTGTGGTCGGTGTTCATGTCGATGCCGAAGCGCATACGCAATACCTTGGCTTCACGTGCAGTCAGACCATTCAGCACATCACGGGTCGCTTCGGTGAGACTTTCACTGGTGGCGGAATCGACCGGGGACATTATGTTGACGTCCTCGATGAAGTCGCCCAGGTGGGAATCTTCATCATCGCCGATGGGGGTTTCCATGGAGATGGGTTCCTTGGCGATTTTCAGTACCTTGCGAATCTTGTCTTCCGGCATCTCCATGCGTTCGCCCAACTCTTCTGGAGTGGGTTCGCGACCCATTTCCTGCAGCATCTGGCGGGAGATACGGTTGAGCTTGTTGATGGTCTCGATCATGTGCACCGGAATACGGATGGTGCGGGCCTGATCCGCAATAGAGCGGGTGATGGCCTGGCGAATCCACCAAGTGGCATAAGTCGAGAACTTGTAGCCGCGACGGTATTCGAATTTGTCCACGGCTTTCATCAGACCGATGTTGCCTTCCTGGATCAGGTCGAGGAATTGCAGACCGCGGTTGGTGTACTTTTTGGCGATGGATATCACCAGACGCAGGTTGGCTTCCACCATTTCCTTCTTGGCGCGGCGTGCTTTGGCCTCACCGATAGACATGCGGCGATTGATGTCTTTAATCTGGCTGATTTGTAGGCCGGATTTTTCTTCAATCTGCTTCAGGCGACGCTGGCTGCGCTGGATTTCAGACTCTATATTGGCGATGCCATTGGCGTAAGGAGCCTTGGATTTAATGATGCCCGCAGTCCACTTGTCATCCGTTTCATGACCGGGAAAGAGTGTAATAAATTCGGTGCGAGGCATTTTCGCGTGACGCACACACTGGGTCATGATGCTGCGTTCTTCATTGCGGATGGCGATCAGCGCATCGCGAACAATTTCGATCAATGGCTCGGACTGACGCGGTGGGAGTTTCAAGTATTTGAAGTGATTGCTGAGCGCTTCCAGATGAGGCTGGCTGTTTTTATGGCCTACGCCATACTTGGCAATGGCTTTTTTGGCCTTTTCATTCAGTGCGCGCAGAGTGTCGAAGCGCTCTTTGGCTTCAACAGGATCAAGTCCAGAATCATCTTCGGCGTCGTCACTGGAATCTTCGTCTTCCTCTTCTTCGTCATCGCCATCGTTGGCCTGACGCGCTTTTTCTTCTTCGCGGTTTTTGGCCGCTTCTGCTTGGGCTAGCGCAGAGGGTACATGCTCCATTGGGTCAAGGTAGCCGATCAGGACGTCGCTGAGCTTGCGTTGTTCGCTCTCGATCAGGTCGTATTCGGCAATGACCTTATCCACTACGGTAGGCCACTCGGCGAGGCCGGACATTAATTCCCGCACACCTTCTTCGATGCGCTTGGCAATCTCGATTTCGCCTTCGCGAGTCAGCAGTTCGACTGAGCCCATTTCGCGCATGTACATGCGCACGGGGTCAGTGGTCCGGTGCTGTTCAGTTTCCACGGCGGCCAGTGCTGCGGCAGCTTCTGCAGCGGCAATTTCGTCAGTGGTGGAGTCGCCAGAAGTAATCAACAGTTGTTCGGCATCGGGAGCGGTTTCAAAAACGCTAATTCCCATGTCGTTGATCATCTGAATGATGTCTTCAACCTGATCTGGATCAGAAATATCCTCAGGCAGGTGGTCATTCACTTCGGCGTAGGTCAGATAGCCTTGCTCACGGCCTCTGGCTATCAGTTCCTTGATACGTGATTGTTGCTGTGCGTTACCACTCATATACGATCTGCTGTCACTTTTGGGGCAAAATAAGACGCGGGATTATACCGGAATGCGAAGGTCTTGTGTTATCTGTTTTGGTAAAAAGTCCGCCGTTTTGTGAGATACGGTTACTGTAACCGGGATTTTGCAACTATCTGATTAAAAAGAAGTTTGGTTTCTCCGCTTTGCTGCTCTCTGGGTAGTTTAGACCAAGCATTGGTGAGGTGTTTCAGATCCTGCTCGTCTACCGCCTCTTTGGCCGCCAAATGCCTGAGAAGTTCGATGGGTCCCAGTTGTGCCGCAATCTGTCTTACCAGTCGGCTCTGAGCGTCCATAAACTCTCGCTCGTTGTCTCGTTCACTGTTGGCGACGGGACGCAACAGGTCGGTGGCCGCAATTTTAGCCAGCTGCTCGGCCTGATCAGCATTGTGTACGCCGCGCCAGTAGCCAAGTATATGGTTGAGGCTGTAGCCGGGATTTTCAAGGAGCAGCTCCACCAGTGGTAGCAAGAGCTCCATGCCCTCATTGTCGAGTTTGCGCAGGGTATCCAGATCGACAGTGAGCTTGACCAGTTCCGGGTGGTTGGCCAGCAGTGCAATCAGGGTATAGACCGGTGGCATTTTCACTTTTTTGGTCTGGGGATGCGTTACATGGCGCTGTGTCGGCAGACTGTCGTCGATGCCAAGATAGGGTTCTGAGCCAGAATCCTCATAGTTTGGATAGTCGTCGTAATTGGCTATGTGCTCATCGCTTTCCTGATCAGCCGGTTCGGGTTCCGGTGGCGTAATCAGGTCTGAGAGGGTTTCTGTGTCCAGCCCGGTCTGCTCGGACAGGGTTTTAAGCATAAGAGCCTTAAATACGCCCTGTGGCATGCGGTTGATGAGTGGCGCTGCCAGTTTGCTCAGGCGAGCGCGGCCATCCATGTTGGTGGTATCCAGTCCCACCGATAAGGACTCAAAGAGAAATGCTGACAAGGGTGTGGCGGACTGTATCAGTACCATGAACTGCTCTTTGCCGATGCTGCGTACCAAGGTGTCCGGGTCTTCTCCGTCGGGCAGGAACAGGAACCGCGCGGAACGTCCATCAATCATTGACGGCAGGCAGGTTTCCAGCGCGCGGCGGGCGGCGTTGCGTCCGGCCTGGTCGCCGTCGAAGCAGAACACTACTTCCGAGGTGTGGCGGAACAGTTTTTCCAGGTGGTCGGGCGTGACCGCTGTTCCCAGCGTGGCCACGGCATTGTGAATACCGTTCTGTGAGAGGGCGACCACATCCATATAGCCTTCAACCACCAGCAAGTTTGGTACTTCGCGCATTTGCTGGTTGGCTTCAAACAGGCCATAGAGCTCACGCCCTTTATGGAACAGCGGAGTTTCCGGCGAGTTCAGGTATTTTGGTTTGTCGTCACCGAGTACTCGACCGCCGAAGCCGATGGTGCGCCCCCGCACATCACGGATGGGGAACATGATGCGGTGACGGAAGCGGTCGTAGAGTTTGCCTTCGTCTTCGCGGTCGATCAGCAGGCCGGTTTCCTTGAGTTGCGCGATGTCGTGGTCAGTTTTTCCCAACTGTATCAGCAGGTTGTCCCAGCCTGGCGGCGCATAGCCGATGCCAAAGGTGCGGGCCACTTCGCCGCTCAGGCCGCGAGCCTTTAGGTAATCTACCGCCGCCTTTGCGGCCGGGTGATTGCGCAGACATGACCGATAAAAGTGATCGGCTTTTTCCGCGATGGCATACAGGCCCTTGCGGCGTTCAGTGGCTGCGTCGTTATGGCTTGCTTCTCTGGGTACTTCAAGCCCGGCGTGCCTGGCAAGGGTTTCGACGGCTTCGGGAAAGGAGGTGTGGTCGTAGTCCATGACAAAGCCGATGGCATTGCCACCGGCGCCACAGCCAAAACAGTAGTAGAACTGCTTGTCTTGGCTGACGGTGAAAGAGGGGCTTTTTTCGTCGTGGAAAGGGCATCGCGCCGAGTGATTTTTGCCGGATTTTCGCAGATCGATTCTGCTGCCGACAATATCGACGATATCCACCCGGTCAAGGAGATCGTCGATAAAGCTTTGGGGAATCTTGCCGGCCATGCCTTCCTACTGGGTGGAGTGGTGAAGCCTTTCCGCTGGTCCGCGTATAACCGTGGTTAGTAAGTTGCCGCCCAGGAGAGGAGGACAGCTTAGCGGCAACGGGGAGGACTATCTAGCCCAATTTTAGCCCAGCTTCGCCTTTACCAGCCCGCTCACGGCGCCGACATCAGCACGTCCCTGGATCTTGGGTTTGAGTACTGCCATCACCTTGCCCATGTCGCGCATGGATTCGGCGCCGCTTTCAGCGATGGCGGCTTCAATCATGGTGGACAATTCATCTTCACCAAGGGCTTCAGGAAGGAATTCCTGGATAACGTCGATCTCAGCCTGTTCTTTGTCAGCCAGTTCTTGGCGACCCGCGTCCTGGTACTGATTGATGGAGTCGCGGCGCTGTTTGACCATTTTGTCGAGAATGGCCAGCACGCGGGCATCGTCCACATCGATGCGTTCGTCCACCTCAATGCGCTTGATTTCTGCCTGAATCAGGCGAATAGCGCCCAGACGCTCCTTATCCTTGGCGCGCATGGCATCTTTCATGGCTGCAGTGATTTGTGCTTTCAGAGTATCGCTCATGGGAATTTCCTCAAACGCAAAAAGCGCCGACGTAGCGGCGCTTGATGGATAGAATTTACAGTCCGACTAATAGTTGGTATTAGTACAGACGGGTAAACTTCTTGGTTTCGCGAGATTGTTTCTTGGCGTGACGCTTCACGGCAGCAGCAGCTTTACGCTTGCGCTCCCAAGTGGGCTTTTCATAGAACTCACGGCGGCGAACTTCAGCCAGCACACCGGCTTTTTCACATGAACGCTTGAAGCGACGCAGAGCCACATCGAAGGGCTCGTTTTCTTTAACGCGAACGAAAGGCATGTATCCTCTATCCTGTTGTATTCAATTAGTGTTTTTCTACTGGCGTACCAGTACCGTCTTCAAGGGCGCGTATTCTATACATATCCCGATGTGGTTGCAAAACTTTTCTGACCGCGCTGGGTAAAGGCTAACCGCATGAATTTGGGGTGGTTTTGGCGTATGATTCGCCGTTTACATCCGTTAAGTAAGCATAGGCTAAAAACGAGTGCGCGTACTGGGTATTGAAACTTCCTGTGATGAAACCGGCGTCGCCGTCTATGACAGTGAACGCGGCTTACTGGCTCACACGCTGTACAGTCAGGTGGCCGTGCATGCTGAGTATGGCGGTGTGGTGCCGGAACTGGCATCCCGGGATCATGTACGCAAACTGCTGCCACTGATTCGTGAAGTCATGAATGGTGCCGGTGTCACGGTGAAAGATATAGATGGTGTGGCTTATACCTCTGGTCCGGGTCTGATTGGCGCGCTGATGGTCGGTGCCAGTGTCGGGCGTTCATTGGCCTATGCTTGGCAGGTACCAGCGGTGGGTGTTCACCATATGGAAGGGCACCTGCTGGCACCAATGCTTGAGGATAACCCACCGGCTTTCCCCTTTGTGGCATTGCTGGTTTCCGGCGGGCACACTCAGCTGATTGAAGTGCAGGGCATTGGTCAATACCGAATTCTCGGTGAATCTGTGGATGATGCTGCGGGTGAAGCCTTTGATAAGGCCGCCAAAATGCTCGACCTGGATTATCCCGGCGGTCCGGAAATTGCCAAATTGGCGCAGTCGGGCGACCCTGGGCGGTTTCGTTTTCCCCGCCCCATGACAGACCGCCCCGGTCTCGATTTCAGCTTTTCCGGTCTGAAAACCTATACCCTCAATACCATTAGCGCACACCGCGGAGATCATGGACTGCCGGATGATCAGACCATGGCGGATATTGCCTGTGCCTTTCAGGAGGCTGTTGTGGATACGCTGGCGATCAAATGTCGCCGTGCTCTGGAGCAGACGGGACTAGCTACCTTGGTGATTGCAGGGGGCGTGTCTGCCAATACTCGGTTGCGGGAAAAGCTGTCGCTTAGTCTCGCCAAGGTTAATGGCGAGGTATTTTACGCTCGACATGAATTCTGTACTGATAATGGGGCGATGATTGCCTATGCCGGTTGCCGACGCCTGATGGCGGGGCAGCGCGAAGGCTTGGCGATTCGCGCATTGCCACGTTGGGCAATGGATACCCTGCCACCGTTGGCGGAGGTGTGAGCACGATGGATATTGTCTACATCCGCGATTTGCGTATTGATACCATCATTGGCATTTTTGACTGGGAGCGCGAAGTGCGCCAGACCGTCAGTCTTGATCTGGAGATGGGTGCTGATATCAGCCGTGCTGCCAGTACAGAGAATATCCAGTTCGCCCTGGATTACAAAGCGGTCTCGGATCGCCTTATCGACTTCATCGGCAGCAGCGAATTCCTGTTGGTAGAGACGATGGCTGAACAGGTGGTCGCCATCATTATGACTGAATTCCAGGTGCCCTGGCTGCGGCTGCGCATCGGCAAGCCAGGTGCCATCTCCCAGGCCGAGGATGTCGGTGTGATCATCGAGCGCGGGGCGCGCGGTTAATGGCGCGCGTCTACCTGAGTCTGGGCAGCAACATTGAGCGGGAACGGCATATTCTCGCGGCGCTTGATGCCTTGGCTGAGCGTTTTGGCCCGTTGCAGCTGTCTTCGGTTTATGAGAGTCAAGCAATCGGTTTTGACGGAGACCCGTTCCTGAATATGGTGGTGGGTGTTGATACGGATCTGACGGTGGGGCTGCTGTCCAATTATCTGAAGTCCCTGGAAGACCTGCACGGTCGGCGCCGGGATTGTCCCCGCTACAGCGGCCGTACTCTGGACATCGATATTCTCACCTATGATCAATGCATCGGCGTGGTGGATGGTGTCACTCTGCCGCGGGGCGAAATTCTTGAGAATGCCTTTGTGCTGTGGCCGCTGGCGGAATTGGCACCAAATGAACAGCATCCCCAGGTCGGACAGAGTTATGGGCATCTCTGGCAGCGCTATGATCGACATGCTCAGAAGCTGTGGCCGGTTTCATTTGTCTGGAAGGGGAGCGAATTATCACGAATGTCTCCTGACCGGGTAGAGGGTTTGTAACATGCTGACTGATTGGCAACTATCCCGCTGTTTCAATATCGATGACTTGCGCAAACTGGCAAAAAAACGCTTGCCGACCTCGCTGTTTGGATACATCGACGGGGGCTCCGATGATGAACATACCCTGCGCCGCAACACCTCGGCATTTGACCAGTATGGTTTGATGCAGCGGGCGCTGGTGGACGTTTCTGAAATTGATTTGTCCACCACCGTGCTCGGCCAAAAAGTCGATTGGCCGGTGCTCTGTGCCCCCACCGGTATGAGCCGGATGTTTCACCACGACGGTGAGCGGGCAGTGGCTCGGGAAGCCGCCAAAAGCGGTACGTTCTACTCCCTGTCAACCCTGTCCACCACCAGTATTGAGGATGTGGGGAGGGAAACCGGTGGGCCGAAGATGTTTCAGGTCTATGCCCACAAGGATCGGGAATTGAGCCGGGAATTTGTTCAGCGCGCCAGAACGTCCGGTTTTGATGCCCTGTGCCTGACCGTGGATCTGCCAGCCCACGGCAATCGTGAGCGGGATTTGCGCACGGGTATGACGCTACCGCCGAAACTGACGGCGAAAAGCGTATTAGATGTACTGATGCACCCGGCCTGGGTGTATCACTACCTCACTACAGAATCGATTGAATTGGCTAACGTGGCGCACAAGATCCGTGAGGGTTCCGGGGAGGTTTCCAACCTGTTGCAGTACGTGTCGAAACAGTTCGACCCAACCGTTAGCTGGGATGACGCCCAGTGGATGAAGAGTTTGTGGGATGGACCGTTTGTGTTGAAGGGCATTATGTCTGTGGAGGATGCGAAACAGGCAGTGGCGATTGGTGCCTCGGCCATTGTGATTTCCAACCACGGTGGCCGCCAACTGGACAGCTCGCCAGCGACCATCGAAATGCTCCCCAAAATAGTCGATGCGGTGGGCGGTCAGATAGAGATTATCCTCGACAGTGGCATCCGCCGTGGGACCCATGTGCTCAAGGCCCTGGCGCTGGGGGCCAATGCTTGTATGGTGGGGCGCCCTTACCTCTATGGTTTGGCTGCCGGGGGGCAACAGGGGGTGGCGCGTGCCTTGCAATTGCTTCGCACCGAGATCGAGCTGGACATGAAACTGATGGGTTGCCGCTCTCTGTCAGAGGTGACCAGCGACTGCCTCTATCAGCGGGGGTAGCTCCCCGCCATAGTTAGTCCTCCGCACAACGAATACAAAGATCGGTGTAGGGCACCGCTTGTAAACGATTCAGGGCAATTTCCTCGCCACAACGGCTGCAGGTGGTGTAATTCCCTGCATCAATTTTTTCAAGTGCCCGGTTGATCCTCGAGAGTTCCAGTCGCGCCTCGTTGCCGAGGGCATCCATCACCTCATCATTTTCTCGCTCTTGGGCTTGTTCGGACCAGTCGGAAGAGTGGGCCTGGGTAACGTCGGTTTTCAATTCTGTCAGGCGCAGCATGAGCTCTGTCTTGCGCGTTTCCAGTTGTTGTTTAATGGTCAGGAGTTCCTGTGACATAAAATGCAATCCTGCAGGCCGAAGTTTGGCCAAGCCCTTGCGAACTTGGCCGCGCAAGTGAAAGTCTATTTGATATCAATACGGCGTTGTTCTGGTGCTGCCTTTGTTTTTTTCGGGGCGGAAAGCTTCAGTACGCCATTTTCGAAGGAGGCGTTAATGTCTTCCTCATGCACGTCACTTCCGAGGTCAAAGCTGCGTACGTATTTGCCGTAGCGTCGTTCCTGGCGAATGACTTTGCCCTCTTTTTCTTCTTTGGTTTCCTGGGTGGTTTCTGCTTCAAGGCGCAGCACGCCGTTTTCCAACGTAATATGAATATCTTCTTTTTTGATGCCTGGCATTTCAGCCGTAATTTCATAGTGATCGTCACGGTCAACGATATCTACCCGTGGCGAAAAGAACGATTCGGGCGAATCTGCTTCTGTCGTGCTGGGCGACCAGAAGTCATCAAAAAACCGATCCATATCGAAGAATCTGCTTCTCGGTATTAGAGACATGTTACACCTCCATTGAATAGCGATCATTCATGTTTGATGGGCTCTGAAAGCATAGTCGATGATGCGGCTATTGCCTGCTTTCAGTGATGAAAATTGGGCTGAAAACAGGTCTTTCAAGGGGGGCTACGTTATAAACAGGAGACCATTTGACCTGAATCAATCGCATCAGCTATTGAGGCCGCTACCGCCATCTACAGCGATGATTTGACCGGTGATATAACTGGCGTCAGTAGCCAGGAACAGGGCTGTCTTTGCGATATCAGTGGGGCTGCCAATTCGTTGCAGTGGCACACGGTTGATGACCTGTCGTTTGACCGATTCACTCATTTGCTCATCACTGTGGGGCCACAGGATGACGCCGGGGGCGATGCCGTTGACCCGAACTTGGGGGGCCAGTTCTTTGGCCAAGGCCTTGGTCATCATCGCGTTACCGGCCTTGGCAATGCAGTAGATGCTGTAGTCTTTCAGGGGGGTGCGGGCATAGATATCGGCGATGTTGATGATGCTGCCGTGACACTTGCGCAGCTGTTCGGCCAGGGCCTGGCAGAGAAAATAAGGGCCTTTCAGGTTGCTGCCGACCAGCTCCTCCCACTGGGTTTCCGAGGCGCTTTCCAGCGGTGTGGGGTAAAAGCTGGAGGCGTTATTGACCACTACATTGAGGTGACTGCGCCAGCCTAATACTGATTGGGCCAGAGTCTTGGCTGCGTTGACATCTCCCAGTGCAGCCTGAAAAACACACGCCGAATCCTTGCGAACATGATTTAACTCCTCCGCCAGGCAATTTGCCTCGCCAGAGGACCGGTTGCAATGCAGAGCAACGTCAAAACCCGCCCCATGGAAGGTGCGCGCAATTTCAGCGCCGATGCGCCGTGCCGCACCGGTGACCAATGCGACCGGGGTGCTCAATGGCAGGGTTCCCGCAGGCTGTTGAGAATATCGAGTCTGCGTTGGTCGATGGCCTCACCCAGTTGTTTGCCAGTCAGACCGAGGTCAATAAACTCTCGGTTCTCAATGGACTGGATAGCCTTGAATGCCTGTTGCAGCCACTGGCCTGAGCGGTAGGGCTTGCTCTCAAAGCCGAGCCGCCCACGGGCGTCGGCTTCACAGCAGCGGACAAACGGGGTCAGTTTTTCCGGCTGTCGCAGTGCGCCGATTTCCTTCAGCAAACGCAGGGTGGTGCTGGCCCTGAGATGCGGAGCTTTGTGGCAGTGCAGGTGGTGCCGGGTCACGGCGATAGCCAGTTCCCGGAAACGGTTGGGGACTTTCAGCCGATCGCAGACGCCATTGACCAGTCTGACGCCGTTCTCCTCATGGCCGATATGTCGGGGCAGGATATCCGTCGGTGTAATGCCTTTGCCAAGATCATGCATGAGCACGGCAAAGCGTACAGCAGGATCCGTGTCCAGCGCCGCCGCCTGATTCAGGGACATCAGGATATGAAGGCCCGTATCCACCTCCGGGTGGTAGTCTGCCCGCTGGGGCACACCGAACAGCCTGTCCACTTCGGGTAATAGCACCTGCAATGCCCCACATCCTCTCAGTACTTCGATATAGGTTCGTGGGGAGCGTTCGCCCAAAGCGCGTTCGGTCTCCACCCAGACCCGCTCCGGGGTCAGATGTTGTAGTTCGCCACTCTGACTGAGTGTTTCCATCAAGGCTTGTGTTTCAGGTGCGATGGAGAAGCCGAAGTGGGCATAGCGGGCGGCAAAACGCGCCACCCTGAGCACCCGCAAAGGGTCTTCGACAAAGGCATCCGAGACATGGCGCAGCACCCGGTTTTCAAGATCCTGTCTGCCGCCATAGGGATCAATCAGGGTGCCGTCTGTATCCTCAGCCATAGCGTTGATGGTGAGGTCGCGGCGGCTGAGGTCTTCTTCAAGGGTCACGCTTTGGTCAGTACAGAACAGGAATCCTTTGTATCCCACACCTGATTTGCGCTCGGTGCGGGCAAGGGCATATTCCTCACCCGTCTGCGGGTGCAGGAATACCGGGAAATCACTGCCGACCGGTCGATAGCCCTGTTGTAACAGCATCTCCGGTGTGGCACCCACCACCACCCAGTCCCGTTCATGGAACGGGTAACCGAGGAGTTTGTCGCGTACTGCGCCGCCAACCAAATAGACTTTCATGAAGTATTCCAAGTATTGCCGCTATGGTAACAGCCTCGACAAAGGGCAGGTATCCTTCACGAAAATTTGTGGGATCAGCATCGGGCTGGCATATACTCGGCAAAAAAGAAGGAGATCAACTTATGTTGAGAGCTACCCTGCTGGATAGCAGCGGACACCTGAAGCAAGGGGGGAAGGAGCTGGTCGATGAATGGCGCCAGTTCCCGAGCAGTCACCTTTGGTTGGACCTGTATCAGGAAGATGAGGTCGAAGAGGCCAAGCTGCTGCAGAGTTTTGGTGTTCACCACCTGGCGATACTGGATGCCCAACGCAAACGGCATCCACCAAAACTAGAAGTGTTTGACGACCATTTGTTTATCCTGCTGCGGGGCCTGGATGCTGAGAGCAGCTCCCTAGATTTTGGCACCATCCAGATAGCGATGTTTGCCGGAGACAATTTCCTGCTGACCCGTCGTAGTGGTATTTCGGTCAGTATCAATGATTGGTGGGGAAAAAAAGATCTGGCGAAAATGATGGCCAATGGTGGTATCCATCTGGCGTTGGCTGTGGCGACCACCGCTGCCCGGCGCTATACCGAATTATTGCTGGCCTTTGAGCCAACATTATCAGAGCTGGAGGATGGTCTGCAGGAGCACCCGGATGATCAGAAAATGCGCGAGCTCACTGGTTATCGCACCCGGTTGCGCAAGTTGCGGCGCATTTTCGCTTATTTGGCGGGGGTATTCGAAGCGCTCCGTGAAGTGGATGAACCACTGTTTAATGCAGAATCCGACGAATACCGTCATCAGGTCATTGACGTTTACGAGAAATATGAGCGGCTGTTATCGCTTTCATCCATGTACTATGAAGTGGCGGGTGATCTGGTTGATGGTTATATCTCCCTGACATCCCACGAACTGAACAGCACCATGCGGCTCCTGACAGTTCTTACCGCCATTTTTGTGCCGTTGGGGTTTCTGGCCGGACTCTACGGAATGAACTTCGACAACATGCCGGAGTTGCATACTCAGGGAGGATATTTTGTCTTGCTTGGGGTCATGGTGACGATTGCGACGACATTGCTGATTATCTTTAAACGTAAAAACTGGATGTGAGGCGCATGTGAGTATGAAGTTATTGGGTGATTGGCTTCAGCTACGACTGTTGGAGATTGGTGATTACGTTCTCACTCTGGGCGAAGTCTGCCGTTTCTTGTTTATCTTGGTTATTACCTTGGTGTTATCGCGTTGGTTGAGTCGCCTGTTGACCAATGTTGTAGGTTCGCGAAGCCGCATTTCACCGAGTCAGCTTTATACCTTTAACCGTCTGATGAGTTACACCATTCTGTTCATCGGCTTCCTGATGGCGTTGTCCAGTCTGGGGTTCAGCTTCGACAAAATGTTGCTGGTAGCGGGTGCGTTGGGTGTGGGCATTGGTTTCGGCTTGCAGAATATTGCCAACAATTTTGTTTCCGGCATTATCATTTTGTTCGAGAAATCCCTGCGGGTGGGTGACTTTGTGGAACTGGAATCCGGCTTGTTGGGTGAAGTGTACGAGATCAATATTCGCAGTACGCTGCTGAAGACCATGGATAACGCGGA
Source organism: uncultured Porticoccus sp. (assembly GCA_947259505.1). GTDB lineage: Bacteria > Pseudomonadota > Gammaproteobacteria > Pseudomonadales > Porticoccaceae > Porticoccus. Next base: position 207,966 of record CAMYLT010000008.1, read on the forward strand.
TATCTTGGTGCCCAACTCGGAATTTATTAATGGCAGGGTGAATAATTGGACCTTAAAAGACGACGAGCGTCGTTTTTCCATACCGTTCGGAGTGGCCTATGGTTCTGATACCGACAAGGTGATGGCTGTGGTGCTGGAAGCTGCGAAGGCACTGCCATTGACCTTTGAAAAAGGTGACCGCAAGACCTTTGTGGTGATGAAAGAATTTGGTGATAGTAGCCTCAATTTTGCCCTGTCAGTGTGGGTGCGCGGGGACTCTATCAAGCGACCTGGACTGGTAAAATCAGAGTACCTTTTGGCGATAAATAAAGCATTGGTAGAAAACCAAATCGAGATTCCCTTCCCGCAACGGGATCTGCACCTGCGCTCCTCTACCGTTAATCTGGTGCCCAATACATCTGAAGATCAGCGGTAGGAACGACGTTCACTGTTGGCCACAAAAGCAAAAAAACGGCTCAACTGTTCCGGCCCGAGGGTTGCGGGATGAGCCGGTGAGTGAGAATAGCTTTCGGAATACTGATAGCGGTTGGCATAGCGTGCCAAGCGAATACGGGAACGAATTTTATAAGCGATACGAGCTAGGTTCATGGGTATTTCCACAGTCTGTATATTTATACAGTATTCTAGTCGTATGATTGGAAATGGCAATAGCCTGCATCAATAAAATAGGGTTTGTTTGGCGACCTAGATCAGGTCGTCCTCTTGCTCACCGTCATCAGGACAGCTGCGTCGTAGTTTGATATCGGTTTTGTTTGGGGTGCTGATGACGGACTCCAGGTGGACATCAAATCCCCACAAGCGGTGTACGTGCTTGAGAACCTCCTCTGTGGATTCGGGCTCCAGAGGGCGGCCATTGTGCATTTCATGACGCAGGGTAAGGGATCGATCTCCCCGTACATTGACGTTGTAGGCCTGAATATTGGGGTCTTCCTGACTGATGTTGTAACTCTCCGCCAGTGTTTCGCGAATCATCTGATAACCATCGTCGTCGTGAATGGCAGTGACTTCCAGGTACTTGTTCTTTTCATTATCCATGACAGCAAACAGCTTCAGTTCACGAATCAGTCGTGGTGACAAAAATTGCAGGATAAAACTTTCATCTTTGAAGTCGCGCATGGCAAAGTGCAGGGTTTCCAGCCAAGGACTGCCGGCAATGTCTGGAAACCAGTGCCGGTCTTCCTCTGTGGGTTGTTCGCAGATGCGTTTCAGGTCCTGCATCATGCCAAAGCCCAAGGTGTAGGGGTTTAGGCCGTTGAATTGAGGGGAGTCGAACGGCGGTTGGTAGATAACGTTGGTGTGATGTTGAAAAAACTCCAACATGAAGCCATCGCTGACCAGTCCCTCCCGGTATAACTCATGCAAAATATGGAAATGCCAGAAGCAGGCCCACCCTTCGTTCATGATCTTGGTTTGCCGCTGGGGATACATATACTGGGCAATCTTGCGCACGATGCGGATGATTTCTCGTTGCCAGGGTTCCAGCAGTGGTGCATGTTTTTCAATAAAGTAGAGCAGATTTTCCTGCGGCTCTGATGGAAAACGGGGCGGTTTGTTCTCGTCTATCTCTCCTGGCTTCTGGGGGATGGTTTTCCACAGTTCGTTCACCTGCTGCTGAAGTATTTCTTCACGCTCCCGTTGGCGGCGCGCTTCCTCTTCAATCGATATCGGGTAGGGGCGTTTGTAACGGTCTACACCTTGGTTCATTAGTGCGTGGCAGGAATCCAGCAATAATTCCACTTCGTCGGCGCCGTAGCGCTCTTCACACTCGGAGATGAAGTTTTTCGCAAAGACCAGATAATCGATGATCGAATCTGCATCGGTCCAGGTGCGAAACAGGTAGTTGTTCTTGAAAAATGAATTGTGGCCAAAACAGGCATGGGCAATCACCAGCGCCTGCATGGTGGTGGTGTTTTCCTCCATCAAATAGGCGATACAAGGATTAGAGTTGATGACGATTTCGTAGGCCAACCCCATGCGTCCTCGCCGGTAGTTGTTCTCGATATTGATGAAGTGTTTGCCGAACGACCAGTGGTGGTAATTGACGGGGAAGCCGGACGATGCGTAGGCATCCATCATTTGCTCTGAATTGATGATCTCGATCTGATTGGGGTAGGTATCCAGTTTGAATTTTTTGGCGATGCGCCCAATCTCACGCTCATAGGTTTGCAGTATCTCGAAGTTCCAGTCGGAGCTGGTGGAAATCAACTTGCGCTTCATGATTCCTGCTTCCGGAACAGTTCATGGAATACCGGGTAGATGTCCTCCGGTCCCTTGATATGCTGCATGGCAAAGATATCAGGGTGATTTTTTTGAATAGCCAGATAGGTTTCCCACAAGGGCTTGTCACCCTGATCGGTAATTTCGATATAGGCGTAATACTGGGTAAGTGGCAACAGCTTATTGATGCTGGTGACACAGCGTTCGGCATCCTCTGGCCAATTGTCGCCATCGGAAGCCTGGGCGCCGTAGATGTTCCATTCATTCACCGGGTAGCGAGCTGCAATGATCTTGTTCATCAATTCCAATGCGCTGGAGACAACCGTGCCGCCAGTTTCCCGCGAATAGAAAAATTCCTCTTCATCCACTTCCTTGGCACTGGTGTGGTGTCGGATAAACACCACATCGGTTCTTTCGTAGTTGCGGGACAGAAACAGATACAACAGGATGAAAAATCGCTTGGCCAAGTCTTTAGTGGCTTGATCCATGGAGCCGGACACATCCATCAAACAAAACATCACCGCCTTGGAATGCGGCACTGGCTCCTTGCTGTGGCGGTGATACTGGATGTCGAAATCGTCAAGAAAGGGGATTCGCGCCAGTTGTTCTCGCAACTGCTCAATTCGCTCTTCCAGTTCCCTGCGCTCTCTGAGGGTATCCTCTCTGTCCGGCAGAGCCATCAATTTTTCTTCGAGTTCGCGTAATTCACGGCGCTTGCTGGCGCCAAGTGCGATGCGTCTTGCCGTGGCCGAGCGCATGGAGCGGATAATGCTGATATTGGTGGGAGTGCCTTCACGAGCAAAACCGGCCTTTACCCGCTTGAATTCTTCGACCCCGGAGAGCTGCCGTTTAGTCAGATTGGGCAGTTCCATGTCTTCAAACAGGGCGTCGAGGAACTCCTGCTGACTGATCTGAAACACAAATTCATCCATGCCCTCGCCACTGTCACTACTACCCGGACCAGCGCCATTTCCACTACCTGCTTCGGGCCGGGGGAATTGATCACCGCGGACAAATTTTTCATTGCCGGGAAATACTCGAGTGACCCGGCCTCCTCGACCGTGATGGAAAAAGGGTTCGCGGAGGTCGCGCGCGGGAATACTGATTTTTTCACCGGTATCAGTGTTGGTAATACTGCGGGCACGCAGATTCTCTGCCACCGCTTTCCGAATTTGTTTGCGGTAGCGATTCATGAAGCGCTGGCGATTGACCAGGCTTTTCTGTTTGCTACCCTGTCGTCGATCGATCAGGAAACTCACGGACTTCCTCCTGATGGTGGGCTGTTCACACAGCGGGGCTATGGCTATGTTGAGGCTGTGGTTCCTCCCTTATATTGTTCTTTCTTGCTTTTTTCATTGTGATTTCCTTACCCGCAGGTACCATTCAGACAGTAGCCGGACTTGTTTCTCGGTGTAGCCTCGCTCCACCATTCGTGCCACGAAGTCGCTGTGTTTTTTCTTGTCCTCTGCGGAGGCCTTGGCGTTGAATGAGATGACTGGCAGCAGATCTTCCGTGCTGGCGAACATTTTCTTCTCGATCACGCTGCGCAGTTTCTCGTAGCTGGTCCATTTCGGATTCTTGCCCTGATTGGCGGCCTGTGCCCGCAGGACGAAGTTGACAATCTCGCTGCGAAAATCTTTGGGGTTACTAATACCTGCCGGTTTCTCGATTTTTTCCAACTCGTCATTGAGGGCGGAGCGATCAAGAATCTCGCCAGTCTCCGGGTCCCTATATTCCTGGTCCTGAACCCAGAAGTCGGCGTAAGTGACGTAGCGGTCAAAGAGGTTCTGGCCATATTCGGAATAGGATTCCAGATAAGCGGTCTGGATTTCCTTGCCGATAAAGCTGATGTAGTTGGGTGCCAAAAATTCCTTGATGGTGTTCAGGTAGCGATCATGCAGCTCTTGGGGAAACTGTTCCTGCTCGATCTGGTTTTCCAGCACATAGAGTAGGTGCACCGGGTTGGCGGCTATTTCCGTAGGGTCAAAGTTGAATACTTTGGACAGCGCCTTGAAGGCAAAGCGGGTGGACAGTCCGGTCATGCCTTCATCCACGCCAGCGTTGTCCCGGTACTCCTGAATGGACTTGGCCTTAGGGTCAGTATCCTTGAGGCTCTCACCATCGTAGATGCGCATTTTTGTATAAATGCTGGAATTTTCTGGTTCTTTGATTCGTGATAACACACTGAATTCTGAGAGCATTTTCAGGGTGTCTGGTGCGCAGGGTGCATTTCTGAGGGAGCTGTTATGCAGTAATTTTCGGTAGATCTCGATTTCCTCGGTGACCCGCAGACAGTAGGGGACCTTGACGGTGTATACCCGGTCGATAAAGGCCTCGTTATTCTTGTTGTTCTTGAAATTCTTCCACTCGGCTTCGTTTGAGTGGGCGAGCACAATACCGTCGAAGGGGATACCGCCAATGGCCTCGGTGCCGTTGTAGTTGCCCTCCTGGGTGGCAGTGAGCAGCGGGTGCAGTACCTTAATGGGTGCCTTAAACATTTCCACGAATTCCATCAGACCCTGATTAGCACGGCACATGCCACCGGAAAAACTGTAGGCGTCGGGGTCCTGTTGTGGGAACTGCTCGAGCTTGCGGATATCCACTTTGCCTACCAGTGAGGAAATATCCTGATTATTCTCATCACCCGGCTCGGTTTTGGTGATGGCGATCTGGTCGAGAATGGAGGGGCGCAGCTTAACGACCCGGAATTGATTGAGATCGCCATTGAATTCATGCAGCCGCTTCGCTGCCCAGGGTGACATGATCGTTTTCAGGTATCTGGGAGGAATACCGAATTCCTCTTCCAGTATCGGGCTATCTTCCAATGGGTCGAACAGCCCCAGAGGTGATTCAAATACCGGTGAGCCTTTCAGGGCAAAAATAGGCTCTCTTTCCATCAATGCTTTTAGTCGCTCTGCCAGAGACGACTTGCCGCCACCCACCGGGCCGAGCAGGTAGAGGATCTGTTTCTTTTCCTCCAGTCCTTGGGCAGCGTGTCGGAAGAAGCTGACGATGTGCTGGATACAGTCCTCCATACCGTAGAACTCGCTGAAGCTCGGGTAACGCTTGATGACTTTGTTGGAAAATATTCGGCTGAGACGGGGGTCCTTGGATGTGTCCACCAGCTCTGGCTCGCCGATAGCTTTAAGCAGCCGTTCTGCAGCAGTGGCATAGGTGGCGGGATCTTTCTTACACAGTTCCAGATATTCCTGGATGCTGTATTCCTCCATCTGGGCGGATTCGTAGCGTTGCTGATAATGGCTGAAAATTGTCATAACACTCCTCCTGTCCTTGACAGTTTAGACACTGATATGAGGTATTTGCCTCTACAATGCCAGCAATTCAGGATGGGTGGATTGTTATTTGAATAGTCTTCTAAAACAGATGGTTATAGAGATTTTTTCGGAATAATAGCGGGGAGATAGCCTTAAACTGTTTTGTTATGAAGGGGCAATATTCTTAATGCCATACATTGTATGAAGCAGATGTGGGCTGGCAGGTTGGTTGTGGGCTTAAGGCTCAAGGAGGTTTTTTATCTTAGTCGGTTTGAGAAGGCGAAGCAGACAAAACGCGCAGTCAGCTTCGCCCTGGCGCTAGCCTAAGAGCTTGGCAAGAAATCGTCCAGTATGCGACCCCTTAGCTTGTGCTATCTGCTCTGGCGTACCCGCGGCAATGATTTGGCCGCCGCCGGACCCGCCTTCTGGACCGAGGTCGATAACCCAGTCGGCGGTTTTGACCACATCCAGATTGTGTTCGATGACCACCACTGTATTGCCGTGATCCCGCAGCCGGTGCAATACACATAGCAGTTGCTGAATGTCATGAAAATGGAGGCCGGTAGTCGGCTCATCGAGGATATAGAGCGTGCTGCCTGTATCCCGCTTGGAAAGCTCCCGCGATAACTTAACCCGTTGTGCTTCGCCACCAGACAGCGTGGTCGCTGACTGGCCCAAACGGATGTAGGACAGGCCCACATCCATCAGGGTTTGCAGTTTGCGAGCGATGGCGGGCACCGCATCAAAAAACTCCCTGGCGTCTTCTACGGTCATGTCCAGCACTTCGTGGATGTTCTTGCCTTTATAACGGATTTCCAGCGTCTCCCTGTTATAGCGTTGTCCCTTGCAGACATCACAGGGGACATAGATATCCGGCAGAAAGTGCATCTCCACCTTGGTGACCCCGTCGCCCTCGCAGGCTTCGCAGCGGCCGCCTTTGACGTTGAAGCTGAAGCGGCCGGGCTTGTAACCTCGGGAGCGCGACTCCTGGGTGCCGGAAAACATTTCGCGAATAGGGGTGAAAATCCCGGTGTAGGTGGCGGGGTTAGACCGCGGCGTGCGACCGATGGGACTCTGGTCGATGTCTACGCATTTGTCGAGCTGGTCCATGCCTTCAACGGACTTGTGGGGAGCAGGCTTTAGGGTGGTGGCCTTGTTCAGTTCGGTGGCGGCAATCGGGTAGAGGGTTTCATTGATCAGGGTGGATTTGCCAGAGCCGGATACTCCGGTAACACACGTGAATAAACCGATTGGCAGCTCCAGGTCCACCTGTTGCAGGTTATTACCGCTCGCGCCATTAAGCTTCAGCAGTTTGCCAGTGGCCTTGGTGCGTTGGGCGGGCAGTGCAATTGTCTTGCGACCAGACAGATAGTCGCCGGTGAGGGAGCGGGGTTCATTCAGAATATCCTGCAAGCTACCGGCGGCGATCACTTCGCCGCCATGCACTCCGGCACCGGGACCGATATCAACAATGTAATCTGCTTCGCGAATGGCTTCCTCATCGTGTTCCACCACGATTACAGTATTGCCGAGATCGCGCAAACGGGTAAGGGTCGCCAAGAGTCGTTCATTGTCCCGCTGGTGTAGTCCGATGGAAGGCTCATCGAGAATGTACATGACACCCACCAACCCGGCACCGATCTGGCTGGCCAGTCGGATGCGCTGAGCCTCTCCGCCGGACAGGGTTTCGGCGCTGCGATTGAGGTTCAAGTAATTGAGGCCCACGTCCACCAGGAAGCGCAGACGGTCGCGAATTTCCTTGAGAATCTTTTCGGCGATTTGACCGCGGCTGCCGGTGAGAGTCAGTTGTTCGTAATAGTCCGCCAGTTCTCCCACCGGCACCTTGCCCACTTCCGGCAGGGTTTTCTCGTCGATAAACACATAGCGGGCAGCCTTGCGCAATCGCGCGCCCTTGCATTCCGGGCAGCTCTGGGTGCTCAGGTACTTGGTTAAGTCTTCCCGCACCATCTGGGATTCGGTCTCCCGGTAACGGCGCTCCATATTGGGCACGATACCCTCGAAGTGGTGGGAGCGTTTGAAAACGGCGCCTTTGTCGTTGACGTAGTTGAAGGTGATGACCTCCTCGCCACTGCCAAACAGCACGACTTGCTGGTGTTGTGGTGTCAGATCCTGGAAGGGTGCATTAATATCAAAGCCGTAGTGATCTGCCAGAGACGTAAGCATGTTGAAGTAAAAGAGGTTTTTTCTGTCCCAGCTGCGAATGGCACCCTCAGCAATGGACACTTCAGGGTGCTGAACCACGCGGTCGATATCGAAGAATTGCTTGACCCCTAGACCATCACAACCCGGACAGGCTCCAGCCGGGTTGTTAAAGGAAAACATCCGCGGCTCCAGCTCGTCGATACTGTAGTTGCAGACGGGGCACGCAAAGCGGGAGGAAAAAATCAATTCATTGAATTCGCCGTCCATAGCCGTGATGACCGCCAGTCCTTCTGACAGGTTGAGAGCGGTTTCGAAGGATTCGGCAAGGCGCAGCTGCAGATCGGGTTTGACCTTGAAGCGATCCACCACCACATCAATATCGTGTTTTTTATTCTTTTCCAGTTCCGGCACGTCGTCCAGGTCGACCACCAGCCCATCTACCCGCACGCGGATAAAGCCCTGGGCGCGAAGGCCCTGGAAAACATGGGCGTGCTCACCTTTGCGGCCGCGAATAATTGGCGCCAACAGCATCAGTCGGGCATCTTCCGGTAGAGCCAGTACTTGATCCACCATCTGACTAATAGTCTGCGCTGCCAAAGGCTCGTTGTGTTCTGGGCAGCGGGGTTCTCCGACCCGGGCGAAAAGCAGGCGCAGATAATCATGGATTTCTGTGATGGTTCCGACTGTTGAACGGGGGTTGTGAGAGGTAGACTTCTGCTCAATGGAAATGGCAGGGGAGAGTCCCTCAATGTGCTCCACGTCCGGCTTTTCCATCATCGACAGGAACTGCCGGGCATAGGCGGAAAGCGACTCTACATATCGGCGCTGACCCTCCGCGTAAAGAGTGTCAAACGCCAGCGACGACTTGCCGGACCCCGACAGGCCGGTCACCACAATCAGTTTGCCTCTTGGCAGATCCAGGTCGATTGACTTCAGGTTGTGGGTCTTCGCGCCGCGAATCGAGATGTGTTCCATCAAAGTTGAGTCCGGAATAGGCAAACGGGAAATGATGGGTGAGGATTGGAGGGAAAGCAAGGGGCTAAAGCGCCTGATGAAGTTCCACGCGAAAGAAGGAACTAATAAGGAAATTGCCGATGTCAAAAAGAGGGTGCCTGTTGCTATAATACGCCCCCTTGTCACCAACCCGAAGTGAAGGATTTACCGGATGGAAACGGAGCAAGCCCCTCGAAGTGCTTACCCTGCCTATTCAGACGAAATCGACCTAGTTGAACTATTCCAGGGTCTCTGGCAGCAAAAGCTGCTGATTATTGCCTTTACTGTGGTGGCAACAGTGGCAGCCGCAGCTTTTGCCCTTCTCAGTACCCCTGAATATGAAGCTAAAGCGGGTGTCTTGCCCCCGCGTTTGAGCGATATCGCCGGCTACAATCTTGGGCGTGAAAGCTACAACATAAGGCGTGCTGATGCAGAGATCGATCGGTTTGCTGTGTCTGATATCTATGAAGTGTTCAAGACTAATCTGCTGTCTATTTCATTGAAAGATTCATTTTTGCGTGAAACCTCCTCTCCTAAATCAGTAGTAATAAAAGTGCATGCTCCTGATGAAAAGAAAAGGCCAGACTTCTACGAGGTAGTAGTTAAGTATAAATCACCGGAGCTGGCCGCTAAGTGGGCAAATCTTTATGTTGATATGGCTGAAAAAAAGACTGAGCAGGATATGCAGGAAAATGTGCTTGCTGAGATTGCAGTTAGTATCCAAGTGATTGAAAGGCAAATCGATGCGTTGCGCACTACTGCGCAGAAGCGTCGGGAAGACCGAATCATACGTTTACGTGATGCTTTGATGGTAGCGGAAACTGTGGGTTTAGATGCTCCCCAAGTGATAACGTCCTCTGATGCTGGTCTTGCCACATTTATCGATCGCAAACTGATGTACATGCGTGGTGCCAAAGCCATTCGGGCCGAGCTAACAGTCCTGGAAAAAAGGGAAAATGACGACCCTTTTATTAACGAGTTGCGCGACCTTGAAGATCAACGCGATTTCCTTAAGAAGATCGACGTTAACCCCGACAATGTTTCAGTTTTTAGATTGGACCGTCGCGCACAAGTCCCGGAAATCCCGGTGAAACCAAAGAAAGCCATGATTTTAGCTCTCGGCATAATTATGGGTGGCATGCTTGGCGTATTTAGTGCCTTGGTTCGAGGTGTATTGAAAAAGCGTAGGGTGCAAGTTGATTGAAGATACCATTATCGCCATGGATTGCAGAATGAACCTTTTAGCATACGCTACCCGATACGTTTGTTATTTGCTTGGGGGCTACAACCTGCAGCAGCAATGTCGGAATTTACATAAACCAGCCTTACACAATGTTCGGCCTGGCATGGAACTCCACTCTTGCCCACTACGTTGAAGAGGCTCTGCACTAGCAGAAATGTCGGACCTTCTTTCACGATGGTGACAATGTTCTCCATGGCCTTAATCTGTTTCTAGTGATGTTTCGAGTTGCTACGTGCACCGATTCTACGGAGAGACGCGAATACCTATCATGATCCAGTGCATCAAAAAAAAGCTCAAGGTGCTGCGCGCCGATCCGCATATGCAGGAGGTGGTGCAGGGCACCATGCTGGCGTTTGTTCTGAAGATCGTAGGTTCCGGTCTTGCCTTCGGTTTCAATGTGGCTGTTGCCCGACTGCTGGGGGCAGAAGGAGCCGGTCTTTATTTTCTGGCGCTTTCAGTGACGGCTATCGGCTCGGTAATCGGTCGAGTGGGGCTGGGCAATACCTTATTGAGGTTCGTGGCAACTCACGCTACCCAAAACGAGTGGGGGAAGGTACAGGCTGTGCATACTTTGGGGATTCAGCTGTCTGCAATCGCCTCCGGCGCACTGTCTTTGATTGGCTTTTTGGCTGCTGACTGGGCGGCAGAGTCGTTGTTCCATAAGCCGGAGTTTGCTGAGCCATTGCGCTGGATGAGCCTTTCCATTCTTCCCTTCGCCATACTTAATTTACAGGCGGATAGTCTGAAGGGATTGAAGAGAATAAGTAATGCCATACTGTTGCAGAGCATTGGCGTGCCCCTGTTCGGTCTTTTGTTAATCTGGCCGTTAGTGAGTGTCGCCGGGGTGGAAGGGGCTAGCTGGGGTTATTTAGCTGCCACTACTCTGGTGGCTTTGCTCAGTATCTGGGCATGGCGCAATGTGGGACCAGGTGGCGTGTATGGAAAATTTTGCTACCCTTTTTCCGATTTATGGGCGAGTGCAAAACCGCTTTTTATCCTGTCGCTGTTGAATACATTTTTAATTTGGTTGCCATTGCTTCTACTGGGTATCTGGGTGAGCACTGCAGAGATAGGTATTTTCGGTGCCGCCACGCGGCTGGCTCTGTTGGTTAGCTTTCTTCTAATTTCTCTGAACAATGTGATAGCTCCTAAGTTTGCTGAGCTTTTTGCCAAGGGGGATTTAGTCGCGATGGGACAGATTGCGAGAAGATCTTCGGCGATGCTTACGCTGTTGGTAAGCCCTGTGTTCTTGCTGATGTTCTTATACAGGAAAGAGGTGATGGGCCTATTTGGACCAGAATTTGCCGCAGGGAGCACAATTCTGGCAATTCTGCTGGTTGGGCAGCTTGTCAATCTTATCAGCGGCTCGGTAGGCTTCCTACTGATGATGAGTGGAAATGAAAAAATAATCCGTAACATAACCATGTACGCTGCTCTATTGCAATTTGTCATAGTGTTAATGCTTGTTCCCATGCTGGGTGGTATAGGTGCAGCCATTGCAACGGCAATAGCCATGGCTATGAAGAATTTGTTATCGGTACACGCTGTATATAAAAAATTTGGAATTATCACTATTCCAGGCGTTAAGGTGTTTTTGTGAAAAGATTGGTTGATGGGTAGCTAATGAACATAAACGATTTTTTTATTAATTCCCTAAAATTTGCTATGAATAGAAAAAAAGTTGATTTTGTAGTGGCGGGTGTACAGAAGGCTGGGACATCAGCGCTAGATGTCTATCTTCGAAGACATCCAAAGATTTGTATGGCAAATAAAAAAGAAGTGCACTTCTTTGATCGTGATAAATGGTGTTTTGCTATCCCGAATTACCTAGCCTATTCCACAAAATTTTCACCAAAAAAAAATCAGTTGGTTGGCGAAGCAACTCCAATATATTCATACTGGCAAGAGAGTATTCGGCGAATCTGGGAATACAACCCTAAAATGAAAATTATTCTTGTTCTTAGAAATCCAATCGAAAGAGCTTATTCTCATTGGAATATGGAGAGACAACGAGGCGTAGAAAAACTGTCGTTCATAGACGCGATCAATAATGAAACACTGCGATGCAAAGAGGCGTTGCCGAAACAGCATCGTATCTATAGTTATTTAGATAGAGGGTGGTATTCAGAGCAAATTAGGAGAATTCAGCGGTTTTTTCCAGAAAACCAATGCATGTTCATAAAACATGAATCTTTGCTATCTTCCCCGAATGAAGTTATGGAGGGTGTGTGGAGATTCCTTGGCGTACCGCTGATTTCAGTCGAAAAAAAAATAGTACATGCAACAGCGTATGAAAGGAAAATTAGCGTAGAGGAATACCAGCTACTTCTTGATATCTATAAACATGAAATTAAACAGATTGAATCTATGCTTGATTGGGATTGTTCTGATTGGACATTTTGTTAAATATATGAGGCTTTAGAAAAGGCGTTCTTAAATGACTAATAATAAAAATGCGCCAGTAATAATAATTGGAATGCACCGTTCAGGCACGACATTTCTAACAGATATGCTAATGAAATTAGGAATGTTTGTTGGGCATAAATTCGGCGTAAATAAAGAAGACTTTTTCTTCCAACAAAGGAATGAGTGGTTGCTAAGGCGCAGCGGAGGAGGGTGGGATAATCCTAATCATATCCATTCGTTGCTAAAGAATGATAACTACTCTGAAGAAGTGGTCAAGATGCTGACTGCTGACGTGAATGGCCTGTCATTTCGTCATCACATAAAAGTTATTAAGCAAGGACTAGTCTGGGGATGGAAGGATCCTAGGACAATATTTACGTTGCCCATATGGTTGCATCTCTTCCCAGACGCACGATTGCTATACATTAAGCGTAACGGAGTTGATGTTGCGGGTAGCCTGCATGCCCGAGCAACAAGAAGTGGTGTTCTGCATGGATTGCAGCCACAGCCTGTTAAGTTAAAAATCGGAAATTTTTTTTCTAGATATGAACGTTACATATACGAGTCAATAAGATGTACTGATCTTACTGAATCATTTAAACTCTGGGAAGAATATACGTTAGAAGCTGAAAATCTTTACGAAAAATTCTCAGGACCGAAATTGGATGTTAGATATGAAGATTTCCTAGAAGATCCTACGCGTTATTTAGATGCAATATCTAAATTTGTTCGGCTTCCGAATGAGAAAGTTAGAATACAAGAATTGGTTGGAGATGTTGATTCTCGGCGACGGTTAGCATTCTGTTCAAAACGACATTTGGTTTCGTTGTATCATGAAGTGAGAGATAGCAGTTTGATGAAGTCTCTTGGTTATGATGATATTGATGTTGATCGTGCTTGAGGATCTATATTGGTGGTTGCTGTTTTCTTTTAGAGCTAAACTCAGTAGTGAAAATCTTCATGGAGCGGCATTGCTTTAGCTAGATACATAGGGTTGCAACTCAAGAATTGGCGCTCATTATCACTTCATGGTCGTTGGGCTTTTTTATTGTAGAACATGACATATAGCTTGTTGAAATGAAACCAAATTTTATCGTAATTGGTGCACCCAAGAGCGGAACGACTTCACTTTACTACTACCTCAAGCAGCACCCAGATGTCTATTTGCCTGTGCAAAAAGAGCTGCACTATTTTTCATTTAACCAACTTATGAAAAACACAAATGGCCCGGGAGATAGGCAAACACTAAATTCTTTATGCGCCAACTGGAGTGAGTACGAAAGACACTACTCTGCCGTGCAGGGTGAGAATGCTATTGGCGATATATCTCCATCCTATATGTACTTTGGAGTGCAGGAGCGTATTAGACAAGAGCTAGGCTTAATAAAAATAGTAGTAATGTTGCGAAATCCAGTGGAGAAGGCGTACTCACAATACATGCACTTGATTCGTGATCAGCGAGAGACGCTACCATTCTATGAGGCGTTATTAGCAGAGGAGTCGCGTAAAGAACAAGGGTGGTCAGATTTTTGGCGGTATGCAGAAAGTTCGCTTTATGCAGAACGATTGCAGGCATACATGAATTGCTTTGGTCGTGAAAATGTACACGTCATTCTTTTTGATCAGTTTATCAAAGAATCGCAGTCGGCCATGGTATCGCTTTTCAAGTTCCTGGGCTTGAATGTAAATGTCACGGTCAATACGCAAGAAACGTATAACCGAACTGGAAAAGCTCGATCCATAAAGGTGGCGAATTTTTTAAATCAACCGAGCATATTAAAGTCTCTTTTTAAACGAATTACTCCTGATGCATGGCGCATAGCACTGAGATTGAGGGTCATGGATTCCAATACAGCAGATAAAGATGAAATTGATGGGCATTCGGCAGAATATCTGCGTGAATATTTTTCAGAGGATATTGGTAATTTAGAAAAGATAATTGGAAAATCTTTAGGATGGCTAGAAAAGTGACGCCTAGTCTGATTATCGCCGGTGCTCCTAAGTGTGGGTCAACCTCACTTTTTGACTGGCTTTCTAGTCATCCGAAGGTATGCGCTTCATCTGTTAAAGAGACATATTTTCTCATGGATGAGGGCTATCCTCTATTTCGGGCTGAGAATAACATCCATAAATGCGGGATCGAGGGCTACGGTAATTTTTTTAACCACTGCATAAAAGGTGATCAGCTTCTTCTTGAGGCCACTCCGGATTATTTATACCAAAAAACAGCACTGCAAGTGATTGGTTCATTGCCAACTTTGCCCATAGCATTGTTTATTTTACGCAAGCCATCTCATCGCGTGTATTCCCTGTATCAGTTTGCTAGGAACAATGTTTCGGTTCTTCCAAAAAATATAAGCTTCAGAAGTTTTGTAGAGGCCGTTATGGGGAACGATTCAGAGAGTTTTCTACGCAACCGGCCAATACTTCAGCGGGCAATCAGTCATAGTCAGTATGTTGATTACCTTGAATGCTGGGTTTCACGATTGGGTGAGGCTGTCCGTGTTCTCCTTTTCGAAGATATGTGTGATGATCCGAAAGGGTTTATGGTAGATCTGTCAGCTCAATTGGGGTTAGATCCCACCCACTATGAAGATTTTGACTTTTCAGTAAAGAATCAAACTTATGCAGTTAAGCATCATGCTTTACATAGGTTTAAGCGAAAGCTTTCAAAATGTTTACCACATGGTGCTTATCGCCAGTTGCTGCGTGGAATCTATGCAATGTTAAACACGCAAGTCGCTTCGAAGAAAAGTTCAGACGATGTTTTAATGTTAGAAACGCTCGATCAACACTTTTTGCCCTATAACAAGCGGCTGGAGAATCTTCTGGATATTGACCTGTCTGTATGGAAGTAATGCTGAACTCCAAAGAGTGTGCGAAAAAAATATTGTGAAGCTATCGATCCTCATTGTGAATTACAATGGTAAACACTTTTTTGATGCCTGCTTGCGATCAATAGCAGAGCACGTGCCCTTCGAGCATGAAGTGATCGTTGTCGATAACGCATCTACCGATGACAGCGTGGTATACCTGCGCAGTAAGCATTCGGAAATCACATTGATTGAAAGTAAAAGCAATCTTGGTTTTGCGGGAGGAAATAATCTTGCTGCACGCCATGCAAAAGGTAATTTTTTATTACTGCTTAATAATGACACGATCCTACTAAACGATATCACCGGCGCGCTTGAGCTTATGGAGAATGATGCTTCCATTGGTATTCTGGGCGCCCGTATGCTGGGGAAGGACAAGGAGTACCGATATTCGGCAGGATATTTCCCGGAACCCTGGAGACTAGTAAGACTATCATCGTTATATCGTAAAGATAATGGATTTGGAAATGGGTTCTTTCCAAAAGATAATCTTAGGTGGAGGGTCGATTGGGTAGAAGGGTCTTTTTTGCTTACTCCTGCTAGCCTGTGGCGTGATATGGGTGGGTTGGATGAATCATATTTTATGTATGTAGAAGATATTGACTATGCAAAAAGGGTTGTTGCTTCTGGGAAGCACGTTGTCTTTTTTGCGGGCATGTCATATATACATTTTGGTGGGTATGGACAGAGTCGCATCGGAATGCTTTTTGATGGTTTTCGTCGTTTCCATAAAGCGCACTCAGGTTGGGCTAAGAGATTGCTTGCAAACATAACGCTTGATATTGGTTTGCTCGCGCGAGCGTTTGTTTATATGTTGCGAGCAACTGCGGATAAAAAGGAAAAGGAGCGCGCCATGCTTTGCATTAAGGCATTGCGTCGTCAGCACTAATGTCGGAGATAATCAGGAATGTTGTGCAGCGCCTCGCCAGAACATTTCGGGGGCCTTCATATCAACTTGATCCAAACGTACCTGTCACTGCGTTGATGGGCTTCTCCATGCGCCGTGCTATTGCTTTGTTTCGATGTATCCTTCGCGGTGTTGCTCTGAAGCCAGGTAAATTGTTTTTTGTAGGGGCGGCGGTGGTACTTCGGAATCGTGGCCTTATTCATATTGGGCGCGGTGCAACTATAGGTAATCATGTACTGATAGATGGTCTTTCACACAATGGCGTGGTGATTGGTGATAGGGTAAGCATCGGTGCATATACCATCATTGAGGCAACAGGAGTCATCAGTAATCTCGGAGTCGGGTGCCGGATCGGGAACGATTCCGGCATTGGCGCATTTTCTTTTATCGGCGCGGGAGGAGGGGTTGATATCGGAGAGAATGTCATTATGGGGCAGTATGTGAGTTTTCATTCTGAGAACCATTGTTTTGGGGACACTGGCCTGCCGATACGCATGCAGGGTGTAACACGTCAAGGTATTGTGATTGAGGATGACTGCTGGATTGGGGCAAAGGTGACGTTCATGGATGGATGTCACGTAGGCAAGGGGGCTGTGATTGCTGCTGGGGCCGTGGTTCGAGGTGAGATTCCGCCTTATTCTGTGGCTGCTGGCGTTCCTGCTAAAGTCATTAAAAAAAGAAATAATGAATAAACTAATTCGAGTTTTACTGGTGCACCAGTCTGCGGAGCTATATGGTTCAGATAAGGTGATATTGCAGCTTGTATCTCGGCTTGATAGGCGAGTGTTTAAACCGATTATCCTTTTGCCTGAAAGTGGCCCATTGGAGAAAGAGCTGGACAAGGTTGGCGTTGAATATTATGTCGTTCCAACAGTAAAGGTTAGTAGGTCAACTTTTACAATTAAAGGGCTGCTCAAGCTTCCACTTGGAATCATACATTCGATTAGAAGTATCGATGCTCTACTTGAGGATCGGAAAGTTGATGTGGTTCATTCGAATACACTTGCGGTTCTGTCTGGTGCATTTTGGGCAAAGCTCCGTCGTGTGCCACATGTTTGGCATGTTCACGAGATTATTGAACGGCCATCAATTGTTAGAAGAGCGTATGCCTTGCTGCTGCATTTGTTTGCGGATAAGGTGATGTGTAATTCGCACGCAACAGCAGAACACTTGTATAAAGACAAACTCTCACTAAGGAGCAAGTCTGTTGTTGTCTGGAATGGACTGGAGGTGCCAGACGAGATAAGCATTACCAGGAAAGAAAATCTTCGTAAAGAACTCGGTCTGAATGCTGGTGATGTTTTGGTAACATTAGTGGGCAGGATTAATCGGTGGAAGGGGCAGCGTTTACTTGTTGCTGCGGCTGGTGAGCTTGTAAATGCCGGTTACAAAAATGTTAAGTACTTGATCGTTGGTGGTCCCCCTCCAGGAAATAGCAGATATCTTGAAGAGCTAGAACAGGATATTTCTAACTCACCTGCTGGGCTGGATGTTTCAATTATCCCCTTTACAAACGATATTTTGCCTATCTGGACAGCAACCGATATTGCTGTTGTTCCCTCAACAGAACCTGAACCATTTGGAATGGTGGCACTTGAAGCTATGGCAGCAAGGAAGTCAGTTGTTGCCTCTTCATTTGGTGGTGTTGTTGAGATTGTTGTTGATGGGGTTACGGGGTTTCTGTTTGAGCCAGGGAATGCTATCGCTCTTGCCGAAAAATTAGAAATCTTGATCAAAAGCGAATGTGGGCGTATTGAAATGGGCGAAGCGGGATATGCTCGTTTACAGGAACTCTTTAGTATCAATAACTATGTGATGTTAATTGAAAATATTTACCATGAGTTACATGTCAGTACCTGAATCAGCAGAATCAGTCAATAATCTTGAGCTCAAGAACCGTAATTCTGCATCAATTCTGCTGTTCTTAACACTGCTGCTTCCCTCTTTCATTCCAGCGGAAGGATTTACGCTGGTCATGTTATTTGTTTGTGTAATTATGCTTGCTCTTCACTCTTTTAATATTGAATGGTGCATGATTCGTCTTGTGATGCCACTTGTTATTCTTGCACTATTTGGCCTCTCGGGACTGGTGTTTAACCCGATTATGGATTTCATTAAAGACCTTTGGTATTTCGCTAAGGTAATTCCCGCAATCTGTCTCGGTTATATGTTGTCTCGTTCTATCAGTGATGTATTGATAATATCTAAAATTATCGTGATTGCCGCTGTTACTGCGTCACTTATTCATTTGCTTCAGATAGCAATGAATCCTGATGTTATGAGTCTGTCATTTAAATTGATAAGGGAAGAGATTACGAAAGGATATTATATTTGTGCTATAGGTATTGCCACTCTTTTCGCCTGTCATAGATTGAATGTCAGTTTATTTAGATCTCCTATTTTTTATATATTTCTTTCTATTATGTCTGCCTCGGTAGTGCTTTCATTTTCAAGAAATGAGTCGCTTATTTTGATCATTATGCTCATTACTATCTATGGAATATGGAATATTTCTTCATTAAAAACGATATGTTTAATTGCTTTTTTGTTGGTATTGGTGTTGGTGGGGGTGTTCGCTTATTGTGGAAATGGGATATTAATCGATCAGCCTAGATCTGGTCCGGACACTACTTTTGTCGGTAAGGCTATGGGGTCGCTGCACGAAATTATCCCTTCTGATTACTCCGATCCAAAAGATATTCATACAAACTGGCGTGGCTACGAAGCTTATCAGGCATTACAGAGCTATTCTGAAGGTAATGCTTTGCAATATCTGTTCGGTCAGGGATTTGGCGCTCTAATCGACCTTAAATTGTATATTTTACTTGGTGGTAAGGAAATGCGATATGTGCCAATTACTCACAATGGATTCCCTTATATTCTTGTGAAAACAGGTTTGGCTGGACTCGTTTTTTATTTGTTATTTTTTTTGCGAATTCTTCTTTTATCTGGAAAGTATTCGCCAGTTAGTAATACAAATCTGATTGCAAAATGGATGACCATTGGACTAAGTTTGTCCCTGCTAGTCTCTACCCTTTCAATATCTGGATTGTTTAATAAGTCATCCTTAACACCTTTGGTTATCTTGTTAGGGGCATTTTTATACCTATGCAGGAATAACTATGGATCACCCAATTATTGGCGAAAATGCGAAGCGTCTACTAATAAAACTCAACTATGAATATCCATAAGAGAAAACTTGTCATTCTAGGTGTTCGTGGAGTTCCTGCCCAGCACGGGGGATTTGAGACATTTGCAGAGTACTTGTGCCGTTATCTGATTGACCGCAACTGGGAAGTCACAGTCTATTGCCAGGAAGAAGGAGCGGCTCCAGTTTATGAGACCGATTGGGAGGGGGTAAGAAGGATTCACATACCCGTAAGTTACAGTGGTCCGCTTGGTACGATCATCTTTGATCTTAAATCCATAATTCACTCACTTCGTTTTGAAGGAGTGTTTCTTACACTAGGGTATAATACGGCAGTATTTAATCTGCTTCATCGCCTTAAGGGTAAGACCAATCTCATCAATATGGATGGCATTGAATGGCGTCGGGACAAGTGGGGCTTCATCGCCAAAACTTGGTTCTGGCTGAACGAGCGGTTTGGCTGTTGGTTTGGTAATCACCTTATAGCTGACCACCCCAAGATAATGGAACATCTGACTACAAGAGTGTCTACTGATAAGGTCAGCATGATTCCTTACGGTGCTGATGAGGTCGTTGCGGCAGATGCGGATCTACTTAAGCCCTATGGCCTGGAACCCGGTGGCTTTTCCGTCGTCATTGCAAGGCCAGAGCCTGAGAATTCTTTTCTCGAAATGGTTCTGGCGTTTAGTCGGAAACGCCGTGATCACACCTTAGTAGTACTTGGCAGCTTTGATCTAGGGAATAATGACTATCACCGTCAGGTCGTTGAGGCGGCTAGTTCTGAGATTTTTTTCCCTGGTGCCATTTATGATGCCCCAATTGTAAAGGCGTTGCGTTTTTTCTGTCGTTTTTATCTGCACGGTCATCGTGTGGGTGGGACGAATCCTTCACTGGTGGAGGCTTTGGGTGCGGGGTGTGCCGTGATTGCTCATGATAATCACTTTAACCGTTGGGTGGCTGGGCCAGAGGCTATGTATTTCAAGGATGAGGAGGCTTGTGCTTCCCTGTTGGACTCCCTACTGAATGACGATATATCAGTTGAGCGGATGAAGGCTTCAAGTCGCAAGGATTTTCGCGATAGCTTTCAATGGGAATGTATCCTGAAAGAGTATGAACAGCTATTGACCGAGTGGTACCCAAAAGCATTAGAAGTGAGCAAAACATGACTTCCCGAATACTTGTGACTGGCGGTGCCGGTTTTATCGGTTCTGCAGTGGTCCGTCACCTTATTGAAAATACTACTAGCGAGGTCGCCAACCTCGACAAGCTCACTTATGCTGGCAACCTTGAGTCGCTGGCTTCTGTTGTTGATTCGCCTCGCTACCATTTTTATCAGGTGAATATCTGCGAGGGTGCTGCATTGGATACGGCGTTTGCCGAGTTTAAGCCGACGATAGTGATGCACCTCGCAGCGGAGTCTCACGTTGACCGCTCTATCGATGGGCCAGCAGCATTTATTGAGACTAATATTGTTGGCACCTATACATTACTGGAAGCGGCTCGGCGCTATTGGAGTCAGTTGTCGGAAGAGGTTCGGGATCGATTTCGCTTCCATCATATCTCTACGGATGAGGTCTATGGCGATTTGGAAAGGACAGACGAGCTGTTTACCGAAACTACATCCTATTCACCTAGTTCCCCTTATTCCGCCTCTAAGGCCAGTTCAGATCATCTGGTGCGCGCTTGGTATCGTACCTATGGTCTGCCGGTGCTGGTGACCAACTGCTCGAACAACTATGGGCCCTACCATTTTCCGGAAAAGTTGATCCCGCACACGATTCTCAATGCCCTTGCCGGTGAACCGCTGCCGATCTATGGTGACGGCTCCCAGGTTCGCGATTGGCTCTATGTTGATGATCATGCCCGTGCTTTGTGCGAGGTTATTGGTCGAGGCGCCATCGGGGAAACATACAATATCGGTGGTCATAATGAGAAGCGTAATATCGAGGTGGTGGAAACCCTCTGCGAGCTACTGGAAGAGTTGGCCCCCGATAAGCCCGAGGGCGTCTCTTTGTACCGGGATCTGATCACCTTCGTGAAAGACAGGCCGGGACATGATTGTCGCTACGCCATTGATGCCGGCAAGATCAAGCGTGAGTTGGGGTGGGTGCCGCGGGAAACGTTTGAAACCGGTTTGCGCAAGACAGTGATCTGGTATCTTGAAAATCGTGATTGGTGGGAGCGGGTGCTGACAGGTGAGTATCGCCTTATCCGTCTCGGTAGTCCTAGTTGAATCGCGGTCAACTCACTCTACTCTCGACGATTTCACAGATGAAAAAATACAAAGGTATTATTCTCGCAGGAGGATCAGGCACGCGTTTACACCCAATAACACGCGGTGTCTCCAAACAATTACTGCCCGTTTATGACAAGCCAATGATTTACTATCCCTTGTCGGTACTGATGTTAGCAGGTATTCGCGAGGTGCTGGTAATCTCTACACCGATAGATTTACCCGGCTTCCGCAGCTTGCTGGGAGATGGTAGTAGCTTCGGCCTCAACCTCAGTTACGCAGCACAGCCGTCACCGGATGGGTTGGCCCAATCGTTTCTGATTGGCGCCGACTTTATTGGCGATGACAATGTTTGCCTGGTGCTCGGTGACAATATCTTTTACGGTCAGCATTTTACGGACAAGCTGCGCGCAGCGGTTGGGCGCGCATCAGGCGCGACGGTCTTTGGTTACCATGTAACGGATCCGGAGCGGTTCGGCGTGGTGGAATTCGATGCGGAGGGCAGAGCAATCAGTATCGAGGAAAAACCATCTAACCCAAAATCCAGCTATGCGGTAACTGGGCTTTACTTTTATGACAACGATGTCGTCGACATTGCCAAAAAGGTGAAGCCGTCTGCCCGGGGTGAGCTGGAGATCACCGATGTCAATCTCGCCTATCTTCAGAGGGGAGACTTGGTGGTCTCCCAACTGGGGCGCGGGTTTGCCTGGCTGGATACCGGCACCCATGACTCTCTGTTGGAGGCGAGCCAATTTGTGCAAACGGTGGAACACCGCCAGGGGTTGAAGATTGCTTGCCCTGAGGAGATAGCCTACCGCCAGGGGTGGATCACTGCGGAGAAATTGGCTCGACAAGCAAAAGAATTGGCTAAAACCGGTTACGGACAATATCTTCAGCGCGTCGTGGAGGGCTACCGGTGAGGGTGGTTGAAACAGGTTTGAAGGACTGTGTCATCATTGAACCCAAGGTCTTTGGCGACCAGCGCGGTTTTTTTCTTGAAACCTTTCAGGCAGCTCGCTATGCCGAGCTGGCCAATATTCATTTGCCCTTCGTACAGGACAATCACTCCCGCTCCGGGAAGGGTATTTTGCGCGGGCTGCACTTTCAGATTCGCCATCCTCAGGGCAAGTTGGTGCGTGTGGTGAGGGGCGAAGTCTTTGATGTGGCAGTGGATCTGCGGCGCGATTCGGACACTTTTGGCCAGTGGCATGGCGTCATCCTGAACGAGGACAACAAACGCCAGCTCTGGGTGCCGCCGGGTTTTGCCCACGGCTTCCTGGTATTGAGTGAACTGGCGGACTTTGAGTACAAATGTACCGACTATTATGACCCCCTGGATGAAGGCGCTATTCGCTGGGATGATCCGGATCTCGCCATTGACTGGCCTGTAGGTCTCGATATCCAGTTGTCCGAGAAAGATGCCGCGGCTCCCAGCTTTGCGGAGTTTTGCCACTCATGAAATTCCTGATTACCGGGGGAGAAGGGCAGTTGGGGCGCTGTCTTGTGGACTGTTTACGCAAGACCGACCATGAATTTGTGGCACTGGGCAAAGGTGAGCTGGATATCACCGATGCTCAAGCAGTGATGGCAGCGGTGGAAGATTATCGCCCCGATGTCATTATCAATGCCGCGGCTTATACGGCTGTCGACAGGGCAGAAACGGAGCCGGAGCTGGCATGGCGGATTAATGACGCCGCCGTGGGGTATCTTGCTGCTGCGGCCAATGCCGTGGGCGCTCTCCTGGTCCAAGTGTCGACGGATTATGTCTTTGATGGCCAATCTTCGAGACCCTATCTTGAGACAGATCCGGTCAATCCTTTGGGTGTCTATGGGCGAAGTAAACTGGCTGGTGAGAAACAGGCTGAGAAGACCAGACGCTTTCTGATCGTTCGCACTGCCTGGGTTTTTAGTGAATATGGAAATAACTTTGTCAAAACTATGTTGCGGCTGGGTGCAGAAAGAGAAGAGTTATCCATTGTGGCTGACCAGCTGGGTACGCCGACTTATGCGGGTCACCTGGCGGATGGCTTGATCAAGATGGCTGAGGCAGGCTTGCCATTTGGTGTTTACCACTTCGCAAGTGGCAAGGCCTGTAGTTGGTTTGAATTCGCTGAAGCCATCTTTCATGTTGCTTGTAATCTTCTCCCTAGCTATGCCGCTCCGAAACTATCGCCAATTGCCAGTACCGAATATCCAACACCGGCACAACGCCCGGCTTTTTCCGTTCTTTCTTCTGAAAAACTGGAAGCAGAAATAGGACCAGTTGGAGAAGGTTGGAAGTCGGCATTGCCTGAGGTGGTTAGGGTCTCCCTGCCCATGGGTAACTAGGTTGTCATCGTTGTGAAGTCAGCTCCGAGTTACTCTAGCTTTGTGTGTTGAGGCGGGAGCAAATCATACACATCAGAAGGGATGAGCGTCCCGGATGGTGCCCAAGTAGAAGCAATTCTGTAGTATACCTCTGTACCGCAGCTGATTGGAGAGAAGCTTATGTCAATGATCCCTGTAGTGATGGCTGGCGGTTCCGGTACTCGGCTATGGCCATTATCCCGCCAGCTCTACCCTAAGCAGTTTCTGCCTCTGCTGGGTGAACGTACTATGTTGCAGGAAACCTGTGCACGCATGGAAGGACTGGGATTTTTGCCCCCTTTATTTATCTGTGGTGAAGACCACCGTTTTATTGTGGCTGAGCAAATGCGTTCGGCTGGTCAGGCGTTGGGAAAGATTCTGCTGGAACCCGACGGGCGGAATACGGCACCGGCGGTAGCCTTGGCAGCTTGCTATGCCCTGGAGAATGCTAAAGAAGGTGATGATCCACTATTGCTGGTCTTGGCTGCTGACCATGCCATCCAAGACCCTAAGTCATTTCGTAATGCGATTACGGCGGCTATTCCCTTCGCTGAACAGGGCAAACTGGTTACCTTTGGCATTGTCCCTTCTACGCCGGAGACTGGTTACGGATACATAAAGGGAGGTGCGATTGTCGGCGATGGTCCGGCACAGGTAGTTTCCAGCTTTGTGGAAAAGCCTTCTCTTGAGGTGGCCGAGGGATACTTGGCAGACGGCAACTATCTATGGAACAGTGGTATGTTTCTGTTCCGCGCGGCTTCTTTTCTTGAGGAGCTGAATAAGTACCGGCCGGATATTTTGGCCGCCTGCCGTCGGGCTATGGCTGCCGCTGCAGTGGATTCAGATTTTGTCAGGCCTGATCGGAAATCCTTTCTGGATTGCCCTGAAGATTCCATCGACTACGCGGTAATGGAGAAAACCCCATCAGCGGTGGTCGTGCCGATGGATTGTGGCTGGAACGATGTAGGTTCCTGGTCGGCAATGTGGGAAATTTCCGACAAGGATAGCCACGGCAATTCCTTTAAAGGGGATGTTATGGCGTTGGATACTCACAATTCCTATGTGCAAAGCGAGAGAAAGCTGATCGCCACAGTAGGGTTGCGAGATGTGGTGATCGTCGAAAGCGACGATGCCATCATGGTGGCTGATAAGTCGCGGGTGCAGGATGTCAAGATGATCGTCAATGGACTGCGTGCACAAGGTCGAAGTGAAGCGAATATTCATCGCAAGGTTTTCCGTCCCTGGGGCTATTATGATTCCATCGAGAACGGTAAGCGTTTCCAGGTGAAACGTATTTTCGTCAGGCCTGGAGCCAGTCTCTCTCTGCAAATGCACCACCACCGGGCAGAGCACTGGATTGTGGTGAGCGGAACGGCCAGGGTGACCAAGGGGGAAGGTGAGTTTCTATTGTCGGAAAATGAATCGACATTTATCCGCATAGGTGAAATTCACCGCCTAGCCAATCCGGGAACTATCCCTTTGGAAATGATAGAGGTGCAGTCGGGTTCTTATCTTGGAGAGGATGATATTGTCAGGTTTGAGGACGTTTACAATCGTGAATAAGGGTAAAACGAGTTTGTTTTCCCTTACTTCTTCCTGTACTAGCCCTTTATAATGCCCTCTCTGATCTCAGCACTGTAATTCCCATGAATTCACTGGAACGCAAAAGCCTGGTTGGTTTGGCCTCTCTCTATGCCTTCCGCATGGTGGGGCTGTTTATGCTGTTGCCGGTATTGGCGCTGTATGCGGGCAATTATGCGGGCAGCACCGCTTTTCTGGTGGGCTTGGCACTGGGAGTGTACGGCCTGACTCAGGGGCTGCTGCAGATTCCACTCGGCTTCCTGTCCGATCGCATTGGCCGTAAACCGGTTATTGTCGGTGGTATGTTGATGTTTTTGGTGGGCAGTTTGCTGGCGGCTTCGACGGATTCCATGTGGGGATTGATTGCCGGGCGTGCCATGCAGGGTGCGGGTGCGGTGGCTAGTACCATTATGGCGCTGTTGTCGGATTTGACCACGGAGCAGAATCGTACCAAGGCGATGGCCGCTGTGGGTGGCAGTATCGGTATCTCCTTTGCGTTCTCCATGGTGTTTGGACCTATTCTCGCACACAAATGGGGCCTCTCCGGTCTGTTCTGGATTGCTGCCGTTTTGGCCATTGTGGGCATTCTGATTCTTCTGTTCGTCATCCCTACGCCAGCAAAGCTTGTGCACAACGCGGAAGCCGAGGCGGTCCCTGCCATGTTCAGCAGGCTGCTTCGGGATGGTGAACTGTTGCGACTCAATTTGGGTATTGGGACGTTGCATTTTGCGCAAATGGCCAGTTGGGTGGCAGTGCCCGTGATGCTTGAGCAAAGCCTGCATTTCCAGCGCAGTGATCATTGGCTGATCTACCTGGGGGCGATGGGATTGTCGTTCCTGTGTATGCTGCCATTTATCATCATTGCCGAGACCCGGCGCAAGATGAAGCCGGTGTTTGTGGCGGCGGTGTTGGTGTTGGGCGTCGGTGAGTTGTTGCTGGGGTCTGGGGCATCCAGTCGCTGGCTGTTCGTGTTTGGCCTCTTTGTGTTTTTTATGGGCTTTAACTTGTTGGAGGCAACTCTGCCGTCCCTGGTGAGCAAGTCCGCCCCGGCGGGTGGGCGGGGAACGGCTATGGGTATTTACTCCACCAGTCAGTTTCTCGGTGCATTTGCCGGTGGTGTGACGGGCGGTTTTGTAGCCCACCGATACGGCTATGAAATGGTTTTCTGGGTAGCCGCAGGCATGATATGTCTATGGTTAAGCGCGGCGCTAACCATGAAATCCCCTCGTCACTTGAAGAGCTTGGTGGTGTCCCTGTGCCCGGAAGAAAAAATTGTCGTCTCAGACTTTGTCGGCAAGGTGCCAGGGATAGTTGATGTGGTTGTGATTCCTGAGCACCGACTGGCTTACTTTAAGGTCGACCATGACCTCTTTAGCAGCGAGAAGATGGAGGCCGTCTTGGGACGTTCATTGGAGCCTACTACTTCCTAGCCGCCGCTCTTCAGATATGAGAAATAAAACCCCTCAGAAGAGGGGTTTTTTGTGTGTGTTCTAAAAAGGAATGTCATCATCAAAGCTATCAAAACCCGGGTCTGGCGCACTGCTATTGCCGGGAGTGGAAGCAGGCTGGGGCCGACCTTGTTGAGCGGGAGCTTGTTGTGTTGACGGCATCTCGTCGTTGTAACCGCCAGCACCGCCACGTCCATCCAGCATTTGCATTTCGCTGGCGACGATCTCCGTAGTATAACGATCCTGCCCGTCCTGCCCTTGCCATTTGCGGGTGCGCAGGGAGCCTTCGATGTAAACCTTGCTGCCCTTTTTTAGGTACTCCGCTGCAATCTCGGCCAGACGATTGAAAAACACCACTCGGTGCCATTCAGTGCGCTCCTGCTGTTGACCTGATTGTTTGTCCTTCCAGGTTTCACTGGTTGCCAGCGTAAGATTGGTGACTGCGCCACCGCTGGGTAGGTAGCGCGTTTCCGGGTCTTTGCCCAAATTGCCAATCAGAATAACCTTGTTGATACCCCGGGCCATGCCTTGCTCCAATTGCTGAAATTCAAGTGCGAAGTGTACCTTGGAAAACAGATACTGTCATGGCGGCATGGGGGCTAACTGTTTTCCCTGATACTGGGCCTTTCAGAAACCCGCGAATGCCAGTTCAGCAGACTTTTACAGGAGGTTGGTGCTGGCATACCTGCCCATATACAGAAATCGACGGTAACCAGGGCGGTGATGTCGGCTACAGAGAAATACCCGTCAACAAAGTAATCTTGGTTGTTCAGGTGTTTGTCGGCATCACTATAGAAGTTATTGATACGAAGTCGCCCTCGTTCCACTAATTCGGGTATCTTGTTGTAATTATGGGGACCAATCAGTGCGCGTCCCTCAAACCAGTCCGGGCCGTTGCGAAATAAGTCTGCTACCGCCTGGAACCCATTGGTAAAGCAGATGTTATTCCACATCTCAACAAGCCCTATTTCCCGGGGATTGCGGCCGTAGAGTGGTGGTTCGGGATGTAATGCTTCCAGGTAACGGCAAATGGCATTCGTCTGTGAGATGCAAGTGCCGTCATCGAGTTCGAGTGCGGGGACGTCGCAGTTGGGGCTTTTGCTGCGAAAATCTTCGGCTAGTTGTTCCCCCTTTAATAGGTCGACATGGGTGCGTGGAAAATCGAGGCCTTTTTCGGCAAGAAAAATGTTGAGACGACGGGGGTTAGGTACCCCTGGAAAATCGTAGAGTTTCATCTATATCACCCGTGACGGTTATGGCTATTAGATACACATTTGATCATCTGTCTGATATTAACTTGTTGTGTGCATATAGAAAATAAACGATAGGCGCGAGTTGGTTCTCAGATTTTGGGTCAGAGGAAAGCTAGAAGGCATTTTTATGAATAATACCTTTGGTGAGGGTCAGCAAAATGATTTTTATATCCAGCCAGAGAGACCAATTGTTAATGTATTCAAGATCACACTCCACACGCTTTTCCATTTTATCGAGGGTGTCTGTGAGGCCTCGATGGCCGCGAATTTGAGCCAATCCAGTAATGCCAGGTTTGACCTTGTGACGCCACATATAGGATTCAACCAAGTCCTTGTAATACTCATTGTGGGATAGAGCGTGGGGGCGGGGGCCTACAATGGACATGCGTCCTTGCAGGACATTGACGAACTGCGGCAGTTCATCAAGGCTGGTACGCCTCAGAAATGTGCCGAGCTTTGTTACTCGGGGGTCACCTGGCTGTGCCTGTGTGACAGAACCGTCAGTCTCTTGATGTACCTCCATCGAGCGGAACTTGTACACTTTGAATCGACGCCCATCACGACCGTGGCGATATTGCTTGAATAGGATAGGACCTGGTGAGCTGAACCTGATAGCCAGTGCGATCAATAGACAGACCGGGGTAATGAGGAGGCAAATCAGTGAGCCGATAATGAGGTCTTCAGTCCGCTTCACTATGCGATTCAAGCCACTTAACGGGGTGCAGCTGATATCAATAGAGTAGTGCCCAACGATATTAGAAACTTTGTGATTAAGCAGTTGTATATCTTGAAGATCCGGGAAAAAACGGATGTCCACAGTGGAATGGCGCAATTCGTAAACAATATCCTTGATAAAGCTGCCCATACTTAATGGCATATCCAGCCACACCTCGTTGGCGGGACGCTGATTGAGTTCGGTATAGAGCTGGCCTCCCCCCATCCACCTTTCTACCTGAACAGCTGAAATGTAATCGATGGCATGGTAGCCGGACTCTTTCAGGTCCTCTGGCTGAAAAGTATTTTTTGCATGCTCAATACTGGAGGATATGATCACTACCTTGCGTAGATTTTTGCCCGCTCGCCGAAGCTTTTTCAGGTAAAAATAATAAAGGGAGCGGTAGCCGACTCCGCCACACCAGACCAAAATTATGGAGTAAGCAAGCCAGAGTCTGGAAAACTCTTCGGAGGTTTTGGTGAATACCAAGAATGTTGTGAGTATGGCTGCGGCGACAGCAAGGCTGAGAGAGTAACGCCTGAGAAGAGTCAGTAGCTTTCTACCACGCCAGGAATCATAGACGCCGGTGATGGTGAGAGAAAATACCAGCAGTAGGCCTGCTCCTCCAGCCAACACCTGAAATTTAGGCCCCATAGAAGCCTGATCAAACCTGATCGAATAAGCTATAACGCTGGCAGCAATGACAATGACGAAATCGATAATCGCGATTAGTGGGGCAAAGGTTGGTCTGTAAACGGAGGTGCTTATCATCTACGCAGAGGTCAACCGAGGATAAAAAAGTAAGCGACAGTCCCGGGTTGCCCCGGGGGAGGTCGGTGATTACTTGTAGCGTTGAAATACCAGTGTGGCATTGGTGCCGCCAAAGCCAAAACTATTCGACATCACCCGTTGCAAGTTGGCATTATCTACTCGCTTGGTGACAATCGGCAGGTTCGCTGCTTCTGGGTCGATATTATCAATATTGGCAGAGGCACAGATGAAGTCGTTTTCCATCATCAGCAGGCTAAAAATAGCTTCCTGAACGCCTGCAGCACCGAGACCGTGGCCGGATAGCGACTTGGTTGAGCTGATCGGCGGAGTCTCATTGCCAAAAGTCTCCTTGATCGCTTTCAGCTCTTGGAGGTCCCCAACGGGTGTGCTGGTGCCATGGGTGTTGATGTAATCAATGGTTCCATCGGTTGTGGCCATCGCCATTTTCATACAGCGGACAGCACCCTCACCGGAAGGGGCCACCATGTCATAACCGTCTGAGGTTGAACCGTAACCGACAATTTCTGCGTAAATTTTTGCGCCACGGGCCAAGGCGTGGTCCAGGCTTTCTACCACCAGGCAGCCAGCACCAACACCAGGGACAAAACCATCGCGATCAGCGTCATAGGCGCGGGAGGCTTTTTCCGGTGTGTCATTGTATTTGCTGGACAGGGCACCCATGGCATCGAACATACCAGCCATAGACCAGTGCATATCTTCTGCGCCGCCGGCAAACACCACATCCTGTTTATCCATCTGGATAAGTTCCATGGCGTGACCGATGCTGTGTGCACTGGTGGCACAGGCTGAGGCAATGGAATAGTTGGTGCCCTTGATTTTAAACGGGGTAGCCAAGCAAGCTGAAACAGTGCTGGCCATAATCTGTGTGACCCGGTAGGGGCCGGCCTTTTTAATGCCGCGCGCACGCATCACATCAATGGTTTCGGTGAACATCTGGCCGGATACGCCGCCAGAACCCATGACGAGGCCGGTGCGTACGTTTGAAACCTGATCTTCGTTGAGGCCGGAGTCAGCAATGGCCCGGTCCATGGCAATATAACCGTAAGCTGCGGATGGCCCCATAAAGCGTAATACTTTGCGATCTATATGTTCGGCAGGGTCCAAGTCCAAGCTGGCTGCAACGTTACAACGCAAGCCCATTTCCTGAAAATCTTCCCGGAAGACGATTCCGGAACGGCTCTCCAGCAGGGATTGGGTGACAGTTTCTTTGTCATTGCCGAGACAGGAAACAATACCCATTCCGGTAATTACCACACGTTTCATCAGTTACTCCCCAGTCCGGCCATCAGATCCGGTGATTGTAATAGAAAGGATCAGAAGTTGTCAGTTGATTCAAAAAGTCCGACGCGTAGATCTTTGGCGCTGTAGATTTCCCGACCATCTACAAAGACCTTGCCGTCGGCAATTGCCATTTTCAACTTTCGTTCAACAATCCTTGAAATATCAATGCGGTAGCTGACCTTTTTTGCGTCGGGCAAAATTTGGCCAAAAAACTTGACCTCCCCGGAGCCCAATGCTCGGCCACGACCAGGATTTCCTTTCCATGCAAGGAAAAAACCGGTCAGCTGCCACATGGCGTCGAGTCCCAGACAGCCAGGCATGACAGGGTCGCCGTGAAAGTGACATCCGAAGAACCAGAGATCCTTTCGGATATCCAGTTCCGCAGTGATTAGCCCTTTACCATATTCCCCTTCTTCGGCGTGAATGCGAGTGATCCTGTCCACCATCAGCATATTGTCTGCGGGCAGTTTGGCATTACCTTCACCAAAGAGCTCGCCATTACTGCAAGCGACGATTTCTTCGCGGGTGTATGAATGCTGCGACTGCGGGACGAAATTGGTCATTGATTGGATTGCCTTGCGCTGGTGGATTTCCTGTCGAAGGGGCGAATTTTAGCGGATCCCGTGCTTAAGTCCAGAAAATCTGGGCTTCTTGGAGGAAGCGGGGAGCAAGAGCGAAAACCTCGAATGGTGGTGCAAGGTCAAGTAGAGAATCTTTTGGATGGAAAGACCTTTGTTTAAAATTTTCGATTGAGCGCAAAATCAGCCAACATTGACATGGCTCTCAGTTCATCTGAATCCGGTATTCCCTCTAAGCAGGCTTTTGCCGTTTGAGCATGTTGTCCTGCGCGCTCCAGAGTGTAGTCCAGTGCTCCGGTTGCATGAATGGCTTCGAGGATGTCATCGAGTTGATCAATGCCGCCTTCCGTGATGGCGGCTCTAATCAATTCAGCCTGATTCTTGGTGCCGTGCTTCATCGCATGGATAAGGGGTAAAGTTGGTTTGCCCTCGGCGAGATCATCGCCAACATTCTTACCTAGCTCAGCAGTATTGCCATTGTAATCCAGGGCATCGTCTACTAGCTGAAAGGCCATGCCCAAGTGGTGTCCATATAGGCGCATGGCATTACTTTGAGAGGCATCAACTCCAGCAAGAACCGCGCCTGTATGGGTGGCCGCCTCGAAGAGTTGTGCTGTTTTTTTGCGAATCACTTCGTTGTAAGCATCTTCAGTTGTATCGGGGTTGCCAGCATTGATTAATTGCTGGACCTCGCCCTCAGAGATGATATTTGTGGTATCAGCGATGATGCGCATGATGTCCATATCGCCAATGGCGACTAGCATCTGGAAAGCTCTGGAATACAGAAAGTCGCCGACCAGTACGCTGGGGGCATTACCGAAGCGAGCATTGGCAGTTGCCCGTCCGCGTCGCAAGTCCGAAGTGTCTACCACATCGTCATGTAGCAGGGTGGCGGTGTGAATAAACTCGATAATTGCTGCCAAGGCAATGTGATGGTCACCTTGATACCCGCAGCTATTGGCGCTCAATAGAACCAGTAAGGGGCGCAGACGCTTGCCCCCCGCGTCAATAATGTATTGGCCGATATTTTCCACCAGTCCAACATCGGAATGCAGTTGGCTGACAATCAGGTCATTGACCTGTTCAAACTGGGGTTTGACCACTTCGTGAAAGGGCAGCATGCCGTAGCCTTGTCGTTCAGTTATTTATCGGGGCAGTGATGGTGGCAGCGTGTAAATAAAGGTGCGTGGGCATCCTAGTGAGGGGCGGGAGGCCTGTCAAGTTCAGCCCCTATGGAATCAGGGGCTTAAGGATGTTTTGTACTTGCGGATGAGGGGGCTTTCACTTAGAATTCACGCCCTCGCAAAACCGGCCTTGGGGAAATCGTTCCCCCGGCTTAGAACAGGCATGCGCGAATACGGAGCATAATATGTACGCAGTGATTAAAAGTGGTGGTAAGCAGCACCGAGTACAGGAAGGTGAATACCTGCGCCTGGAAAAGCTGGAAGTCCCCACAGGTGAGAGTTTTGATTTCAATGAGGTGTTGATGGTTGCCGACGGCGATAACATCGCAATTGGCACTCCTCTGGTAGCCGGCGGTAAAGTTACAGCCGAGGTGCTTAGCCATGGTCGTGGTGATAAGGTGAAAATCATCAAGTTCAAGCGCCGTAAGCACTACCGTAATCAAATGGGCCACCGTCAGTGGTACACCGAAGTTAAAATTACCAGCATCAGTGCTGGTTGAGAGTAAATTAGGAGAATATCATGGCTCACAAGAAAGCTGGTGGTAGTACCCGTAACGGTCGCGATTCAGAAAGCAAACGATTGGGTGTTAAGCGCTTCGGCGGTGAACAGGTTGCTGCAGGGAACATCATTGTTCGCCAGCGTGGCACCAAGTTCCATGCGGGCAACAATGTTGGCATCGGTCGTGATCACACTATCTTTGCTACTGTCGATGGTCAGGTGCAGTTCACAATAAAAGGTCCAAACAACCGTCAATATGTGAATGTTGTATCCGCCTAAGGCTGGATTTTGATAAAAAACCCCGCCTTGGCGGGGTTTTTTTGTTTTTATAGATCAACTCCGGGGTAATGAGTCATTTTGCCGATACAACAGCATGTTGTTGGGTGAAACCCTTTTAAAACAAGCGCGGTAACTGTAGTCATGAAATTTGTCGATGAAACGTCCATTCACGTTCAGGCCGGCCGCGGTGGCAACGGCTGCATGAGCTTTCGCCGTGAAAAATTCATCGCCAAGGGTGGCCCGGACGGTGGCGACGGTGGTGATGGCGGCTCTGTATACCTGGAAGCGGATGAAAATCTCAATACGTTGGTAGACTACCGTTTTCAACGCGGTTTTCAGGCTCAGAGTGGTCAGGGCGGCAGTAGCCGCAATTGTACCGGTCGGGGTGGTGAAGACCTGATCCTTAAAGTCCCCGTGGGTACCACAATAATTGATGAAGATACCCAAGAGGTGCTGGGCGATATTACAGAACCCGGTCAGCGCCTGATGGTGGCCCATGGCGGCTATCACGGTTTGGGTAATACGCGTTTTAAATCCAGTATTAATCGAGCGCCCCGACAGACCAGCCCCGGTAAAGATGGGGAAGCCCGCAGTTTGCGGCTCGAATTGAAGGTGTTGGCTGATGTGGGATTGGTGGGATTGCCGAACGCAGGAAAATCCACGTTTATTCGTGCGGTCTCCTCGGCTCGCCCTAAGGTAGCGGATTACCCTTTCACGACATTGGTGCCCAATTTGGGTGTGGTTGCGCCACACAAATATCGCAGTTTTGTGATAGCGGACGTCCCGGGCCTGGTGGAAGGTGCCGCTGAGGGCGCTGGATTGGGTATTCGCTTCCTGAAACACTTGACCCGCACTCGTCTGTTGTTGCATTTGGTGGACATGTCGCCGCCAGATGGCGCCAATCCGGCCGATAACGTTTCGATTATCGAGGATGAACTCGATCGCTTCAGTTCTACTCTATGGAGCCGGGATCGTTGGTTGGTTCTGAACAAGCTGGATTTGTTGCCGGAAGACGAGCGTGAGCAACGCTGTGCTGATGTTGTTGAGCAATTGGATTGGCAGGGTCCGGTCTACCGGGTCTGTGCGTTGTCTGGCGATGGAACCCAGCAGCTCTGTCATGAGATTCTCGAATATCTGGAAGCCTGCTGGGATGAAGAGCGGAATAACCCTGAGGCTGCTGAACGGGAATTTGAGCTTCAGCGCCAGATGCAGCAAGAAGCGCGGGATCAAATCGAGTCCCTTCATCGTCGTCGCAAAAGTGATGACGACGACGATGACGATGATGACTTAGACGACGATGATTACGACGTTGAGGTCATTTATAGTCCCTGATGGACAGCCATATCCTTGAAATCAAGGAAACCCTGTCGGGGGAATGCCGACAGTTCCACTGTGCCGCTGTCGATCGCGGTGAGGGTTGGCTGGTTGTGCGCTATATGGTGCCTGATGCGTTCGTGCTGGATGGTGTGAAAATCCCCAAAGGTACGCTGAGCTTCGGTTACTTCTGGGAAGACCGGCCCTATAATGCCTATCTCTTTGTAGAGCCGACAGGAACAACGTTGGCTTTGTATTGCAACGTCAGCGAAAGCACTTGCATACGAGAGGATGTGGTCCACTGGCGTGATTTGGTTGTGGATGTGCTGATTTTGCCCGATGGGCGAACTCGCGTACTGGATGTCAGTGAGCTACCGGCATCGTTGCCCAAGGCCATGGTGGACTCCATTTTTGATACGTCCAACATACTGATCACAACAGGCCACAACCTGTTAACCGAACTGAAAACAAAGACCGCAGATTATTTATGAGCGACAGAAACGTTGTGCGGAATGCCCGTCGCTGGGTCGTCAAAATTGGCAGCGCATTACTCACCGCGGATGGCCGTGGTCTCGACCGTGAATCCATTGGTGGCTGGGTTGCTCAAGTGGCGCAATTGCTGGATCAGGGCATCGAAGTAGTGCTGGTTTCCTCTGGGGCAGTGGCTGAAGGCATGTCCAGACTAGGGTGGCGCAAGCGTCCTTCCTCTGTTCATGAACTGCAGGCAGCTGCAGCCGTGGGGCAGATGGGGTTAGTGCAAGCCTACGAGTTCCAGTTTCAACAGTTTAATCGACATACGGCCCAAGTATTGCTGGACCACGATGACCTCTCCAATAGGGAGCGTTACCTCAACGCACGCAACACCTTACAAACCCTGATCGCACTCGGTGTGGTGCCGGTGATCAACGAAAATGACACTGTTGTGACCGATGAAATTCGTTTCGGTGACAATGACAGCCTTGCTGCCATGGTGGCCAATCTGATTGATGCGGAACTGTTGGTGATTCTTACTGACCAGCATGGGTTATTCGACTCCGACCCCCGCAAGAATCCTAACGCCCAATTGATTTCGCAAGGACGCGCTGGAGATCCCGCGCTGGATACTTTGGCGGGTGATGGTGGCTCCTTGGGTCGTGGCGGAATGATCACTAAATTGAGAGCCGCCAGGCTGGCTGCTCGCTCAGGGGCCAATACAATAATTGTGGGTGGTCGTGCTGAAAAAGTACTTATCCGTTTGGCGGATGGCGAAAACCTGGGCACGCTACTGGTGGCAGAACAGGAACCTATCGCTGCACGCAAGCAATGGCTGGCTGGCAGATTGCGGGTGCGCGGTTCAGTTACTCTTGATGCTGGTGCTGCTCGGGTTTTGACGGAGCTGGGCAAGAGTCTGTTGCCTGTGGGTGTTAAGTGTGTCGTTGGTGATTTTCATCGTGGCGATCTGGTGCGCTGTGTGGACGAAGCTGGCAATGAAATTGCCCGAGGGCTTGCTAATTACAGTGCCGCGGAGAGTCGTCAGATTATTGGCAAAAATAGTGAGTTGATTGCCGGTATTCTGGGCTACTGTGACCACGCGGAGTTAATTCACCGGGACAATCTGGTGTTAGTCTAGGATTTTGTACTGTCAGCGGGGCGGGTCGACACGATCATAGCTTGAGCTATTGACACGGAACCAGCCCGCAATGCTGTAGCGGTGCCTTTTGGCCGCTAGTACCTCGTGTGGGAACTCCTCACTTAAGAACACGACCAAGGTGCCATAGGCTGGCGTTACTTTGGTTATCTCCAGTTCTGCATCAGACTCATAAATCACCAGCTCCCCGCCATCTCCTGGCAGCCAGCCCGGATTGAGGTAGGCAACGGTAGACAGTCGACGATTGGCCTCGCCGCGAAAAGCATCTAAATGTTTTCGGTAGAAGTCGCCTGGCTGATAGTGGGCGAAATGGCTCTCATAGGAAAACAGTCCCAGAAAAAGCCGCCGGTTTAAGTACTGTTGCAAACGATGGGTCCATGCCAGCCAGAGTTGTTCTGCCGAAGTCTGGCCGTCAATCCAGCGAATTTCATCACGGCGCACAAACTGGTTCAGGGTAAGATCAGTATGGCGTCCGATACCGGCATGGCTGAAATCCTCGCTCTCCATGTTGAGAACCTGATGGAACAGCTCTGTTGTCATTGCTTCTGGCAGGGCATTGGGGATCACGGAGAAACCCTGCCGATTCAGGTCTGTCGCGATGCGGGCAAACAGTGAATCGTCGCCGATATCATCAGTGGATGACTGGAAGGGTAAGCTGTTTAGCATGCGTGAGTGGACTCTGTCTCGGTGGCGGATTATTGAGCTCACCACCAGAGTGTGTAAATGTTTTTTTATGGCACGTGATTCACTTCATACCGCGGCATTGTTTTTTTTTGAAGGGGGAGCTTCTGAAAAATTTCGCTTGTGATTTATTGGTAATAATCATATATAGCCTTAGAAGCAGGGGTTTTATCTATGGTCGTTTGACCCCTGAAAATGCACTGTGCGTTCCGATCCAGCGCGTCATCAAATATTGGTTCTGGTCATGAAGAGTGTGGTTCACGAGTTAGCGCGTATCGTCCAGACAGTGGCGATGGCTGACCTGCCTATTGATCAGGTGAACCTTATTGTAGAGTCCATCAGTGAAACCATGGCGGTGGACGTCTGCAGTCTTTACTTGGCCAATGAAGAACGAGAGATGATGCTGTTGGCGTCACATGGTCTGTCTGCCAAGGCGGTGCGCCGAGTCAAATTGCCGCCGGGAAAAGGTCTGGTGGGACTGGTCGCTTCCAGTCGACATCCGGTCAACCTGGCGGATGGCGAATCTCACCCCAACTATTACTACATTGCCGAAACCAAGGAAGAGCGTTTCCACAGCTTTTGTGGTGTGCCGATTGTCCATGCCGGTAAGGTGATCGGTGTGCTGGTAGTTCAGGGGCGGGAAATTCGTCAGCTGTCCGATGAAGAGCAGGGTTTCCTGGTTACGCTTGCGGCACACCTGGCGCTCTTGCTCGGCAACAACCCATTGGCCCACGGAGATACGATTGGGCTTAACGAACGGATCAGTGGTGTCAAAGGCGCTCCCGGTATCGGCATTGGCCATATCAAACTCAGCGACCACGGCGAACTCTACTCTGTGGTGGACACAGCCTGTGAGGATATCCCTGGTGCGCTTGAAGACTGGCTGCAACTGCTTGAACTGGTTCGCAATCAGATCGACCATGAGCGTCAAGCCTTGGGCTCTGAAATCACGGGCAGTGTTGCGGGCATTTTCGGTGCCTACAAAATGCTGTTGGAGGACCCAACTTTTGTTTCTTATGTAGAGGCGGGCATTCGCAATGGTAACTGGCTTCCGGGTGCTTTGCGTCAGGCGATTCAGCATTTTGCTGAGTTGTTTCTGGCCATGGATGACCCCTATCTGAAAGCGCGCCATGAGGATGTGCATCACCTCGGCAATAAACTGTTTAATGCCTGGCGCGGTATTAAGCCCGTGGATATCCCCTCGGACACAGATATTGTGTTGGTCGGCCCTGCAGTCAGTGTCTCGGATATTGCTTCCGTACCCTCCGAGCGGCTAGTCGGGCTGGTTTGCTTTGAAGGCTCTGGGTTGTCGCATACCGCGGTATTAGCCAATGCTCTGGGTATTCCCGCGGTGATGGGTACTGGTCGGATCCGTCGGTTGGTGGATAACGCCAGTATTATTGTCGATGGCAATAATGGTCAGGTGACCCTGACGCCCAGTGAAATGGTACTTGCTGAGTATCAAAAACTGGCCAATGATCGCCGCTCATTGATGAAGCAGTTGGAACGGCTTCGTGAGTTGCCCGCTATCACACCGGATGGCACATCTGTCACGCTCTATACGAATACGGGATTGCTTGCTGATATTACGCCGGGGTTGTTCAGTGGCTCCCAGGGCGTCGGGCTGTATCGCACAGAGATCCCTTTTATGGTGCACGACAGCTTTCCTTCTGAAGAAGAGCAGATTGGTGTGTACCGGCAGGTGCTGGATGCCTATAAAGGTAAGCCCGTGCATATGCGTACGCTTGATATCGGCGGTGACAAGCCATTGCCTTACTTTCCGGTCGACAATGAGGAAAACCCCGCGTTGGGCTGGCGAGGCGTGCGCTTTACTCTGGATAACAGTCAGTTGTTGATGACGCAGGTGCGGGCAATGATCAGGGCTGCTGGCACAAGTGAAGATCTGCGCATTTTGCTGCCGATGGTGAGTTCGACCAGTGAACTGGATGATTTTGCCGAGTTGTTTGACGATGCCATGAGTCAGCTGGAATCAGAAGGGTACGAAATAGTACGGCCCAAGCTTGGCATCATGGTTGAAGTGCCGGCGGCTATTTCCCAGATACCTTTCTGGGCCGACAAGCTCGATTTCCTTTCCATTGGCTCCAACGACCTGAGTCAGTACCTGTTGGCCTTGGATCGCGATAATCCCCGTGTTTCAGGGCGTTACGATCATGTGCATCCGGCAGTGTTGATGGAAATCAGGCGTATCGTACAACTGGCTTCTGCTCACAATCTGCCGGTGAGTATATGTGGTGAGATGGCATCCGATCCGGTTGCAGTGGTTTTGCTCATGGGTATTGGCATGCGAACCCTCAGTATGAGTGCTGCCAAGTTGCCACAGGTTAAGTGGCTCATTCGCAGCCTTCCGCTCACTACTGCTGAAAAGTTAACAAAGCAGGCTTTCGGTTGTCCTTACCCGGCAGGGATTCGCAAGCTGGTTCGGGATGAGCTTGAATCATTGGGGTTGCAGGACCTCTTTAGCTAACAGGAATAAATGACTCTCCACAGTTTGTTCTCTATCGCGCCATTTGACTGGGCAGCCATCGCCACAGCGGTCTTTTGCGGGGCAATTATTGGTTTGGAGCGGCAGCTGCGTGGAAAACCGGTGGGCATTCGCACATCGGCGCTGATCACGATGGGCACGTATGTGTTCATGACAACAGCCTTGGTGATCAGTAATCAACACACGGATCCTTCGCGTGTGATTGGCCAGGTGATTACCGGCGTAGGATTTCTTGGCGCGGGTGTTATGCTGGCCAGAGATGGCGTAGTGTTAGGTGTCACCTCTGCGGCGACTATTTGGGTGCTTGCCGCCATTGGCGTCAGTGTGTCCCTCGGTTATCAGGCTGCCTCAATCAAGTTGTCTCTTATCAGTATTGCCATACTCTATGGTGTCGATCTGCTGGAGGAGCATACCGTGGCATTTAGCCGCGGAGTTCATACTAGGTATCTTGGACGTCGCAGGCAGGATGGCAAGAACCCTTTTTCTGATCGTTAATTTTTCCGGAAATAAATCATGTCGAATCTTTTGCTGGTAGTCGACAACCTGAGTGATATTCAGGGTGTAGGAGTAGACGACCGTGTTATTACCTTTGAGCAGTATCTTGAAGAGCATCCTAAGAAAGATGAAAAAAAGCTCAGTCTGATCAATCTTTGCGACAGTGAAAAATACTTGAGCCGTGGTTATTACTGCTCATTGCTGGCTGAGGCCCGGGGACATAGAGTTCTACCCTCCGTGAATACGATAAACGATCTTCGCAGCAAATTACTCTATATGTCTCGCATCACTGGAGAGCTGTTATTGTCCGGATCAAATCCGGGAGAAGAGGGTGATCGTAAAACGTTTTATGTGAATTTTGGCATTGCTTCTGATGCGGCATTTGCCAAATTTGGCCAACGGTTGTTCTCCGTGTATCCGGCACCAATGTTGAAGGTGGTGCTCTTCTGGACCAATGGCTGGCAGGTCAAAAGCATTGTGCCCATTTCATTAGGAAAATTACCTAAGGTAGAGCGTCCCAACTTTATTCAGGCATTACTCAAGTTCAATGAGAAGCGCTGGCAGAGCCCGAAAAAGAAAAAGGCCTACCGTTGGGAGCTGGGCATCCTTGTCGATCCGGCTGAGGTATTACCCCCCAGTAATAAAGAAGCTTTGAATCGTTTCATCAAAGCGGCGGCGAAGTGCAACATTAATGCGGAGCTGATCACGGCCAAGGATTACCACCGTCTTGAAGAATACGATGGGCTGTTTATCCGGGAAACCACGGCCATTGACCACCACACCTTTCGTTTTGCCCGCAAGGCGGAAATCGAGGGTATGGTCGTGATCGATGATCCCACGTCAATTTTGCGTTGCTGTAACAAAGTATTTTTACAGGATGCTTTTACTTATAAAGGTGTCCCAGCGCTGAAAACCAGTGTGCTTTCAACTCATGATCCGGAGGATTTGGATAGGGTAGAGAAAGAATTCGGTTACCCGGTGGTACTGAAAGTACCGGAGGGATCCTTTTCAAAAGGTGTTTTTAAGGCCAACAACAGAGAAGAGTTGTCGGCACACCTTGATGAACTGTTGAAAACCACTGCCCTGGTGCTAGTGCAGGAGTATTTGTATACCGATTATGACTGGCGTATCGGTGTCTTTAACAACCGTCCCCTGTATGCCTGTCGCTATTACATGGCCCGCAATCATTGGCAGATATATAACCATGACAGTAAGCGCTTCAGTTCTGGAGGCTTCGAAACATTGCCAACCTATGAGGTTCCTAGAGAGGTGTTGGACGCTGCACTGCGTGCAGCCAGGGTGATTGGTAGTGGCCTTTATGGCGTGGATATCAAACAGCAGGGTAGGCAAGCGTTTGTCATCGAGATCAATGATAACCCGAATATTGACTACAAGGTTGAGGATGCCTATCTCGGTGATGAGCTGTATATGCTGGTGATGACGGAAATGGCCCGCCGACTGGAATTAAAAGGCCGTTAGAAGTCCGGGGCTAACAGCAGCCACAAAAAAACCGGCCATTGGCCGGTTTTTTATGCAGGTTGAAAAATTAGCCAGCAGCTAGTTCTTT
Source organism: uncultured Porticoccus sp. (assembly GCA_947259505.1). Classification (GTDB taxonomy): domain Bacteria; phylum Pseudomonadota; class Gammaproteobacteria; order Pseudomonadales; family Porticoccaceae; genus Porticoccus. Next base: position 249,567 of record CAMYLT010000008.1, read on the forward strand.
CACCTGCGCATTCAGGCGGCTCTTGTGACGAGCAGCCTTGTTCTTGTGGATGATGCCTTTGTCGGCCATGCGGTCGATAACCGGAACGGCAGCATTGAGAGCAGCTTGTGCCGCGTCGTGCTGACCAGTAGCAATTGCCGCATAAGTTTTCTTAATGTATGTGCGAACCATGGAACGCAGGCTGGCGTTATGCTGGCGACGCTTTTCGTTTTGTTTCGCGCGTTTGCGTGCTTGGGGTGAGTTAGCCACCTGGGTACTCCTCTCAAAAATGAGTCTGAATTCAAGGCGCGGGAATATACATTGTTTGACCCTATAGATCAACTAAGCGGCAGCATAAAAACGTTGCCATTGTGGTTCGCATAGCTGCAGTTTTTGTCACGACTCCTGCAGGCATATGGGTGAGTGAGGATGGTAGAAGTATCTTGCTACCCTCGGTAGCATAAAGTCACTATGATTTGCCCTTTCAGGGATTAGTGGTCAAGGCGGAACCATTTTGCGGCAACAGAAAACAGACGGTACACCTCGGGCTCAGGATACCCACGTTCCAGAGGCGCCTTCATCAGCTGAACAGGTTAAGTCTGCCAAACCGGCCCGTGGCTTGCTGCGATCCAGTGGCGTGGTCAGCAGCATGACCATGCTCTCCAGGATTCTGGGGTTGATCCGCGATATGGTGTTCGCCCGCATCATTGGTGCTGATGCCTTGGCCGATGCTTTTTTTGTGGCGTTTAAAATCCCTAATTTCTTTCGTCGCTTGTTTGCCGAAGGGGCATTTTCTCAGGCCTTTGTGCCGGTTCTCGCTGAATATCGTGAAAAAGGTAGTCCTGCGGCAGTCAAAGCGTTGCTGGACAGCGTTGCCGGTGTCTTGGGGTCGGCACTGATTGCGCTGACCCTGGTGGTTGTGCTGGCCTCGCCCCTGGTTACCGGGCTGTTTGCTTTTGGTTTCTGGCTCGATTATCCGGATAAATTCGCGGCTGCCAGCGATATGTTGCGGATTACCTTTCCCTATTTGTTGCTGATTTCCCTGACGGGTTTGGCTGGTGCCATCCTCAACAGCTATGACCGGTTTGCCGTGCCGGCTTTCACGCCGGTCTTACTGAATATCACTCTGATTGCTGCTGCATTGGTCGCTGCTCCCTGGTTTGCCACTCCCGTCTATGCCTTGGCCTGGGGTGTGCTTGCTGCAGGTGTGGTGCAACTGTTATTCCAGTTGCCGTTCCTGGCGCGCATTCACATGGTGCCTTATCCCCGCATGGATTGGCGTGATGCTGGCGTCAGACGCATTTTGCGGTTGATGGCACCGGCGATCTTTGGCGTTTCGGTCAGTCAGATCAATTTGTTGTTGGACACGGTGATCGCCTCATTCCTGCCTACAGGTAGTATTTCATGGCTGTATTACTCTGATCGTTTGTCTGAACTGCCACTCGGAGTGTTTGGTGTCGCGATTGCTACAGTGATTCTGCCGAGTTTGTCCCGTCAGCACTCGGCGCAGGCCCCTGAAGTGTTTAATCGCACCCTGGATTGGGCTCTGCGGATGATTCTGCTGGTTGCCGTCCCCGCTGCAGTGGCTTTGGTGATACTGGCGGAGCCGATTCTACTGTCACTCTTCTACTACGGAGACGTGATTACAGCACGCGATATGACCATGGCTTCACTTAGTCTACGAGCCTATGCCTGTGGTCTGATCGCGTTCATGTTGATCAAGGTGTTGGCGCCAGGATTTTTTGCCCGTCAAGACATGAAAACACCGGTAAAAATAGGGGTGATTGCACTGGTCAGTAATATGGTGCTGAACTTGTTGTTTGCGGTGCCCATGCATCTCTACTGGGGTATTGGGCATGTGGGGTTGGCGCTGGCAACGGCCATTTCGGCCATGCTGAATGCTGGCCTGCTGTACAAGGGGTTGCGCCGCCTGAAAGTTTACCGTCCCGAACCGGGTTGGGGGCGTTTTTCCGTGATGCTCTTCGCCGCATCAGCTGCTATGGCACTGGTGCTAACGGGCTTTATTTATTATCTGCAGGACTGGCAATTCTGGGCATGGTGGCAGCGAGCTGGTTGGTTGGCCTTGATTTGCTGCTCTGGTGCCTTTGTGTACGGTGTGTGCCTGCTATTGGGCGGTTTGCGCCTATCACATTTACGTCACTCCTAAGTATGGGCGCCTGAGCCGAGTTGCTTGTCATGGCGCGGTGATGCGATCCACTACAAAAGTGAACTGCTCCGGGTGCTGCGCCTGTTTTCACCTATTCGGCTGGGTTATACTCCGGCCTTCGTTTTTTCAGGTATAAGCGCCTGTGGCTGTAGACCAGTGATCGGGATAAAGAGACAGTTTATACGCGGATTGCGTAATCTCAGGTCTGAGCACAAGGGTTGTGTGGCCACCATTGGCTCATTTGATGGGGTGCACCTGGGGCATCGGGCAATTCTGCAACAACTGCGGGACAAGGCGGATGAATATCAGCTACCTTCAGTGGCGATTATCTTTGAGCCTCAGCCCCAGGAATATTTTTCCGGTGAGCAGGCACCAGCTCGATTAATGCGCCTGCGGGAAAAAGTGGAAGCGCTCCTGGATGAGGGGGTGGATCGCGTACTCTGCCTTCAGTTCAATCGGGTTTTGCGCAGTCTGTCAGCCAGACAGTTCATTGATCAGGTGCTACTTGATGGGCTGGGTGTGCGCTGTCTGGTGGTAGGCGATGATTTTCGCTTTGGCCATGATCGCAGCGGCAATTACCAGTTGCTACAACAGGTGGGTGACGCAAAGGGCTTCGAGGTAATTGACACTCATACCCTGGAACATGCTGGTGAGCGTATTAGCAGCACGCGAATTCGACTGGCTCTGGAGTCAGGCGATTTTGCTCTGGTTGAATCATTGCTGGGACGGCCCTATCAGATTACAGGGCGGGTGATATACGGACAGAGGCTTGGCCGACAGTTGGGTATTCCCACTGCAAATGTGCAGCTCAACCGCTACCGGGCGCCCTTGAGTGGAGTATATGTGGTCGAGGTGTTGATCGACCACAAAAGACTGCCAGGCGTTGCGAATGTCGGGGTGCGTCCGACTGTAGGCGATCTGGTTAAGCCGGTTTTGGAAGTCCATCTACTGGATTATGACGAGCAGCTATACGGTCTCAGGATTCACGTGGAGTTTAAACAAAAGGTTCGAGAGGAGCGCAAGTTTGCCTCCCTGGATCAGATGGTAAAACAAATTCATAACGATATTGCAGTGGCCCGACAGTATTTTGCCGGGCGCCAATTTGATGCTGGTACAAGATGACTGACTATAAAACGACCCTCAATCTCCCGATCACCGACTTTCCCATGAAAGCCAATCTGGCGCAGCGAGAGCCCGCCATGTTGAAGGCTTGGCAGGACTCAGGTCTCTACCAGAGAGTTCGGGAACTACGCCATGGGCGGAACAAGTTTATTCTCCACGACGGCCCTCCCTATGCCAATGGTGACATCCATATCGGCCACTCGGTCAATAAGGTTTTGAAGGATATCGTCGTCAAGTCTCGCACCCTCAGTGGTTATGACGCGCCCTATGTGCCTGGTTGGGATTGCCATGGGCTGCCGATCGAGCACCAGGTGGAAAAGAAAATTGGTAAGGCCGGGGTTAAGGTGGATTACCGCACCTTTCGGCAAAAATGTCGCGAATATGCCCGCCGTCAGGTAGACGGTCAGATGAAGGACTTTATCCGTCTGGGTGTGATGGGGGATTGGGATAACCCTTACCTGACCATGGACTTCATGTTTGAAGCCAACATCATCCGTGCTTTGGGTAAAATTATTGAAAATGGCCACCTGGTGCGCGGTTTCAAGCCGGTTTACTGGAGTGTTGTTGGTGCATCTGCACTTGCGGAAGCGGAAGTCGAATACCAGGATAAGACGTCGTTCTCCATCGACGTCGCCTTTTCCGTGGTGGATATCGATGCCTTTACCAAGGCGATGGGTGCAGTAGAGGGTGAAGGCGAGATCGCCGTTGCCATCTGGACCACAACCCCCTGGACGTTGCCCTCTAACCAGGCCGTCAGCATCCATCCCGAGCTGCAATATGTGCTGGTGCAGTGCAATGCCGGTAATGGACTGGGTCGCTACCTGCTTGCAGAAGAGCTGCTGTCCTCGGTGATGACCCGCTGGGGGGTTGAGGATTATCAGATCGTGGGTCGCGCCAAAGGCGCCTGTTTTGAAAATATGCTGTTACAGCACCCATTCTACGACCGCCAGGTGCCTGTGCTGCTGGGAGACCATGTTACCACCGAAGCCGGAACCGGCTGCGTGCACACGGCGCCGGATCACGGTATGGATGACTTTGTGGTGGGGGGCAAATATGGTATCGGCACCCTGAACTATATCGATGACAACGGTTACTTCCGCGACAGTGTCGAAACCTTTGCCGGTGAACACGTTTACAAGGTGGATGAGAAAGTTGTCGAGTTGTTGCAGGGGCGGGGCAGGTTGCTCTCCTGTGGAAAAATCACCCACAGTTATGCCCACTGCTGGCGAACTAAGACCCCGCTGATTTATCGGGCCACGCCGCAGTGGTTTATCGGCATGCACAAAAATGGCTTGCTCGACAAAGCTAAAGAAGCAGTTAAAGGCGTTACCTGGCACCCCTCATGGGGGCAGGCGCGTATCGAAGCAATGCTCGAGAACAGCCCCGACTGGTGTATTTCCCGCCAGCGCACCTGGGGTGTTCCCATTGCGTTGTTTGTGCATAAAGAGACCGGCGAGATCCACCCGAATACTGCTGAACTGATCGAAGCGGTTGCGCAGCGGGTTGAGGAGCAAGGCATCGATGCATGGTATGACCTGGATAGTAGTGCGTTGTTGGGTGACGATGCAGACAGTTACAGCAAAGTTACCGATACACTGGATGTCTGGTTCGATTCCGGCGTGACGCATTCTGCGGTGCTTGATGCCCGTGAACAGTTGAGTTATCCCGCGGACCTCTATCTGGAGGGTTCCGACCAGCACCGTGGTTGGTTCCAGTCCTCCCTGAAAACAGCCATCGCCATCAAGGGTAGTGCACCTTATAAGGCCGTGTTGACTCATGGTTTTACAGTGGATGCAGACGGTCGCAAAATGTCCAAATCCCTGGGCAACGTGATGTCGCCTCAGCAAGTGGTCAATGATCTCGGTGCCGATGTATTGCGCTTATGGGTGGCAGCCACAGATTTTAGCGGTGAAATGAATGTCTCCGATGAGATTCTTAAGCGCACGGCGGATTCCTATCGCCGTATCCGCAATACCGCCCGTTTCCTGCTTTCTAATTTGCATGGCTTTGATCCGGCTAAGGACCTGGTATCCGTTGACGATATGTTGGCGCTGGACCGCTGGGCAGTCGGCCGTGCAGCCCAGTTGCAGGATGAAATTCTTGCAGCCTATGAAGGCTATCAGTTCCACCATATCTACCAGAAGCTGCACAATTTCTGTGTCACGGATATGGGTGGCTTCTACCTGAATATCATCAAAGATCGCCAGTACACCTGTCAGGAAAACTCTCTGGCGCGGCGTTCAGCACAGTCGGCTATCTACCATATCGCCGAAGCATTTGTGCGCTGGATCGCTCCAATCATGAGCTTTACCGCGGATGAAATCTGGTCGTTTGTTCCTGGCGAACGCTGCGATTCGGTTTTTCTGGCGGATTGGTGGACTATTCCTGCTGTACCTGAAGGTGCAATGTCTGATGCCGATTGGCTCTTGATAGCCAAAGTGCGTAATGCCGTGAATAAAGTATTGGAAGGTAAAAAAGAGGTTGGTATCCAGAAAACGCTGGAATCCGAAGTAACACTTTATGTGGATCACTCTCTTTACAGCACATTGTTGAAGCTGGGTGATGAGTTGCGCTTTGTCTTGATTACGTCTGCTGCCAGGGTGCTTCCTCTGACTGAAGCCAGTGGTGCAGAGTCCACTGAAATGGAAGGTCTGTTGCTCAATGTACAAAAAACAGCTTATGCCAAATGTGCTCGCTGTTGGCACCATCGTGAAGATGTGGGTACTGTTGCTGAGCACCCTGAGCTTTGTGGACGGTGTGTAGTGAATGTCACGGGTGACGGCGAACAGCGCCTGTTTGCCTAGAGAAGAATGTCTATGGTGAAGCCAGGATGGTTGGTCGTGCGCTGGTATGTGCTGGCCATGCTTGTGGTGTTACTGGACCAGCTGAGCAAGCAGTGGGTTACTTCAGCTTTGCAGTACGGCGAAACGGTTCATTTGCTCCCTTTCCTGAATTTGACGTTGGTGCACAACCCGGGGGCCGCATTTAGCTTTCTCAGTGATGCTGGCGGTTGGCAGCGGTGGTTATTTGGCATTATTGGCATTGCCGTTAGTGTTATGGTCGTTATTTGGATTGCCCGACTGGCTCCATCACAGCGGCTACTATCACTTTCCCTGGCGCTTGTGCTGGGTGGGGCCTTGGGTAACTTATGGGATCGCGTGTTACTGGGGTATGTTATTGATTTTGTTGATTTGCACTATGCCAATCAGCATTGGCCGGCATTTAATATCGCGGATTCGGCAATTACCCTTGGTGCACTGTTGTTGATTGTGGAAAGCCTGTCTTCGGGAAGAGGTGGTCAAAAAGAGGAGGTAAGCCATGAGTGAATTATCAGATAGGTCTCAACTGCCGGTTGGCCCCAATACAAAGGTCACATTACACTTTTCACTGGCGTTGGAAGACGGTTCTGAAGTGGACTCAAATTTCGAGGGCGAACCTGCAACTTTCGTTGTGGGCGACGGCAATCTGTTGCCTGGCTTTGAGGAAGCTCTTTTCGGACTGATTCCTGGTGCAGAGGGGGTTTTTGACATCTTGCCTGAGCAGGGCTTTGGCCCCCATAACCCCAGCAATATTCAACGCTTTTCCCGTAAAGACTTCGATGCGGATCTCGATCTTGCTCCGGGATTGATGCTCTCTTTTGCTGATGCCAGTCAATCAGAACTGCCTGGTGTTGTTGCGGCATTAGAAAATGATGTCGTGATGGTGGACTTTAATCATCCATTAGCCGGGCATACCATTACATTCTCAGTAAAAATTCTCGACGTCGTGCCGTCGGTGACCCACTAATGGACATCAGGCTCGCCAACCCGCGGGGTTTTTGTGCTGGTGTCGATCGGGCCATTGATATTGTCAATCGTGCACTGGATATTTTTGGTGCGCCTATCTACGTCCGCCACGAGGTAGTGCATAACAAGTTCGTGGTTGACTCTCTACGTACGCGCGGTGCGGTGTTTGTGGACGAGCTCGACGAAGTACCGGATGGCGTTATCGTGGTGTTCAGCGCACATGGTGTCTCCCAGGCGGTCAGGCAAGAGGCGGAATCCCGCAGCCTGCAGGTATTTGATGCTACCTGCCCCTTGGTGACAAAAGTACATCTCGAAGTCGTGCGTTTCAGCAGAGAAGGGCGCGAATGTGTCTTGATAGGCCATCATGGACACCCGGAAGTGGAGGGCACCATGGGCCAATATGACGCGAGCAATGGCGGCAAGATATATCTTGTTGAGAATGAGGCTGATGTTGCCAGCTTATCGGTAAAACATCCGGAAAAGCTGACCTATGTGACTCAAACAACCTTGTCTATTGATGACACAGCTAAGGTGATCGACGCTCTGCGTGCGAAATTTCCGTCCATCAGCGGTCCAAGGAAGAACGATATCTGCTATGCCACTCAGAATCGCCAGGATGCTGTCAAACAGCTAGCCCTTGAATGCGATCTCGTACTCGTGGTCGGTTCACCCAATAGCTCGAACTCAAATCGGTTGCGTGAGCTTGCCGAGCGCTGTGGTGCTGATGCGTACCTGATTGATCAGGCTTCAGACATCAAGCCGGAGTGGTTAAAGGATAAGCGTGCAGTTGGTGTTACTGCTGGCGCATCGGCCCCTGAAGTGCTGGTTTGTGAAGTTGTTCACACCCTGAAAATGATGGGTGCTGACGACCCGTTAGAGGTCGTAGGCAGGACGGAAAGTGTCAGTTTTTCTATGCCAAAAGAGCTTCGTTAGACATTTGAAGATACATTTTTTTTGGTTTGATGCGACCGCTTGTCGTCTATTTTGGCCGACCTTCATGTGTCAATAGTTGGTTGTCTTGTTATTCGTCCGTTAGTCGGCTGACCAAGAAAAGTCAAAATCGATTTGCTATAGAGGCATACATGAACAGACATCAAACACAAACTGGTTTTACCATGATTGAGCTACTGGTCACGATAGTGATTGGGGCGGTGTTGCTCAGTCTGGCGGGTCCTTCTTTTGTTGAATTGGTTAAAACAAACAGGATACAGGCGAATACAGACCTTTTTTTCACATCGTTGATTACGGCAAGAAGTGAAGCGCTTAAGCGCAATCAGCCAGTTGTAACCTGTAAAAGTGGCAATGGATCTGGTTGTTCGGTTGATTCGGGAATTGGTTGGGAGCAGGGATGGCTTATTTATGCTGATGAGAATGCGGATAATACCCTTGATTCAGGGGAGCCTATTATCACAGTGAGAGAGGCTCTTCCTGCTGGGTATACTCTCAGACCAAATGGATCAAACTTTAATAACCGGCTGACGTATCGACAGGATGGTACAGTTTCAGGGAACGGCACCTTTGCGCTTTGTGATAGTGACGGGGATCTTGACCGTGCTAGAGAAGTCATCATTCAAAATGCAGGGCGTCCCAGAGTCTCAAAGACTGCTGTTGATTGCAATACTCCCTAATGGGTTCGGGATTGTGATGAAAATGTATAACGTTAAAGGTGTTGGCCTTATTGAGGTCCTGATTGCCGTGTTGGTTCTTTCTGTGGGGATTCTTGGCATGATTTCCATGCAGGTGACAGCAAAAAGAAACATGTATGAATCCACCCAACGTTCGATTGCAACGGGGCTTGCAAGAGACATTTTAGAAAGGATTCGTAGCAACCCAGGAGAGATCTCAGCCTACGCCGCTTCAGCGACATTAGGTGGCAGTTCGATTACGGCAGCACCCGCTAGTTGTAACTCTGCTGCCTGCTCAACATCCGCCCTTGCCGCGCGGGATCTGTATGAGTGGGAACAATTATTGGATGGTGCAGCGGAGAAAATAACGATTGGCGGAACTGAGTCAAACTCAGGTGGTTTGGTTGATCCCCGGGCATGTATCACCAATGCAAGTGGTGTAGTGACGGTAGCTATTGCATGGAAGGGCGTCACTGAAACCAGCAATCCTACGGCCTCTACTTGCGGAGAAAGCAGTGGCTTATATGGCTCATCTAATGAGCAACGGCGGCTGATGATGATACAGACATATATTAGTGATGCATGATGAATGAGCGCATGGTAAAAATGAAAGTGTTCAGAGCAGGTTGCCAATCAGGATTTTCGCTTATTGAGCTGATGATTTCTATCCTGCTTGGTCTGATTCTGACCATTGGTGTTGTTTCGGTTTATATTGAAAGCAAGAACAATTACCAGTCAGAAGACCAGCTTGCAAGAATTCAGGAGAATGGCCGATATGCACTAACCCTCTTAAAAAGAGAGTTAACCTTGGGGGGCTTCTACGCTGGAAATTTGGAAACAGATGACATGACACCTTCTACACTCTCTTCGGATTGTGCTTCGAATTGGGCGTTGAATACAACCGACCCGTTGGATCTAATTAATGACTTCAATCCGTCAGCTTCAAACCCCACCACTACCGTTAATTCCATAGTGCTGGGCTGCCTGACGACATCAGCTATTGTTCCTGGTACAGATATTGTGTCAGTCAAACGTACGGCGGGTGACTACACATTGAAAGATGGTGCTTGGAATGACAGTTTGTCAAAGGCAGAAGAGACCCAGTGGTACCTCAAGGTGACCGACTATGGTGAGTCTCTGGATTGGGTTTATATCGGGTCAGGAGAGGATTTTACTTCAGGCGTGGGATCTGGTTCACAAGTAGATTACTGGGAGTACTTGGTTAAAGTTTTTTTCGTTCAAAACTATTCCGCTAACACCGGAGATAATATTCCTACCCTTTGTGCAGAAAGCCTTTCGGGAAACTCCATCATTGCTGAATGTTATGTGGAGGGCATTGAAGATATTCAAATTGAATTTGGAGTTGATACGGATGCGGATGGTGTGGCCAACCAGTATAAGTCTTCCCCCTCTGCAAGCGAGCTAGCGACAGCTGTATCCGCGCGAATTTATGTGTTGGCTCGTGGCATCAATACTGTGGCGGGCTATACCAATAGTAAAACTTACAGTCTCGGAGAAAAGACAGTTGCAGCTAAAAATGACGGTTACATGCGTCGTGTTTTCAGCACAACCGTTCAGATGCGAAATGCCACACTTCCTGCTGCATGAGAAATCAAATCATGGATAGAGACATCCGCTTTACCTACCGAACAAAGAGCACCGGAGCTGTTTTACTTGTTTCCATGATCTTTTTGCTACTGCTTGCGCTTGTCGCGGGCACAGTGATGCAAACCAGCATTTTGGAATTCAGAATGGCGGGAAATGATCAGTTTAGGGAAGAAGCATTCCAGCAGGCGCAAGCCACTGTGGCGTCTGTGGTCGAAGACTTAGACAATTTTCCCGTGACCGGGGATGTGGGCTACAAAATTTGCCTGGCTGGATCCTCAGGCTGTGATAGTACGGTTTTAACCTATGACACTAGCGTGGTGACAGATTCTTCATTGCTCACTGTAGAGGTCACCCGTGAAGGCCCATTGATTATGGAAACGTTTCCCGTTCGGCTGTCTGAAAGCCAGACCAGTAGCTCGGTAAACTACGATGCGGCAATTTTTGAAGTGCACGCGGAATACAGCGGGAGTAATCAGGGACTTGGCAATGCGGAAGTGGTAGAGGGTGTTGCTGTTCGAATTGCCAGTTCATCCCAGTAATACAGGGAGAGGGAAATGAAAAAAATTCTTGGAATTTTGTTGGCGGTGGTGTCCATAGGACAGTCCACCACGTATGCAGATGATATTGATATTTATGTGAATGCCACTGCTGTAGGCAGCGAGCCCTATGTGATGCTTACACTGGATTGGCGCCCTAGTATTTTCAATGTGCTTTGTACCTATGGTGCGGGTAATTCTTGTGAAACAGCCATGAGTGCGGAGACCTACGCAAACCTTGATAGCAGTCATTCCTCAGGGGATAAAATCAGTACTTTTGAGGCGTTTGTTGCTGTGCTAGAAACAATTCTCAGCAATCCCTCTTATGATCCTATTTATATGGGATTGATGATATCTAATAAGGATGATGGGGGTACAATTCTTGAGGGATATAAGTTACTTGGCACGGACAGAGCAGAAATTATTGATACCCTAAAGCTAATTCCTGAGATTAAAAAGACCGCTGATGCGCACAAACTACAACCCAGTGAAACCTATTATGAGTGGTATCGATACATTAATAGTGGCGGGGTCATCAATGGCACTGAGATAGACAATAACTTTGGTGGCTCCAAGACCAATCTTGTTCCACCTACTTATGATACATCTATCATGAATCCTGCTGAAACCACTTATATCTCTCCTTTTACTGATCCATCAGCCTGTCCCAAGCTTTATTCCATTCTGGTGGCAATGAACGCGGCCAACCAAGATGATGGTTTGGATAATGAAATTAAAGCTGATATGTCTAAGAGTGCAGCTTTCAAGTTTGAAGACATGATGACCTACATGCATGATGCAGAAAATGATCTGCTGTCCGGTGTGGATGGAGTGCAGCCACTTCAAAAATCTTGGGTAATATCAGATGGTGGCAGTATCGGTGCAACCAGAGATTGGGCGTCCGCAGGAGGTTCTGGATCGCCCTTGGATCTGTCAGATCCAAAGCAATTGGAAGAAGATCTTGGCGATGCCTTTGATGAGGTGATCAGTGTCAGTTCGACTTTTGTAGCGGCCTCTATCCCTGTTAACGTGTTTAACCGAACTGATACGTTAGACAATGTCTACATCGCGCTTTTTGAAGCTCAGTCTACTTTGCGTTGGCCGGGAAACTTGAAAAAACTCAAGCTGACAGATTCCGATGCGGATGGGATTTTTGACTCCGTCATTGATGCCAGCAGTGTGCCTAAGCCTGGCTTTGAAAGTACGGGAGATGATGTTGGAAGAATTACTTTTGATGCCTTGACTTTCTGGACAGATGCCTCGGCATTACCAGTAGTTAGTGGGCTTCCCAATGATGCCGATGGTCGAGAAGTAGCTAGGGGGGGGGCAGGACAAAAAATCAGTGGGTTTATTGAAGGCATTGGCAATGTCATTGGCAACACCAACGCTACGACAAATGCCCGCCAAGTATTCGTTGAGCCGGCGACAGTGACTAATGGGAGCAGTAATACACTTGATGATTTTGATGCCGACAATACTACAGCAGACGCTTTGGATGTATTGCTCGGGCTAACTGATGGCGATCAAGCTGGGGCCTTGGAGTTGATCAAATGGGGGCGTGGACAGGATGTTGACGATGAAGACGGAGATACTTCTACATCAGATCCGCGTAGCTGGATTATGGCCGATGCTATTCACTCGAGGCCGCTTGCTATCAACTATGGCGATAACGATGGTGCCGGAGGTTATTCCCAAACCAACCCCAATATTCGTATTTTCATGGGGACCAACGATGGCATCTTTCACGTATTTGAGAACACCTCAAGTGCGGGTGCTGAATCCGGTAAAGAGGTTTTTGCGTTTTATCCAAGAGAGTCGCTAGGCAATATTGCCTTGCAGAGAACCAACACGATTTCTAGTACCAAAATGCGTTATGGCGTTGATGGTACCGCTGTTGCGCTGACCATCGACAATGATCAGGATGGCAATATCGAAACTGCTGATGGCGATAAAGTCTACGTATACGTAGGTATGCGGCGGGGTGGCAATAGTTATTACGCATTTGATATGAGTAATTCTTCTGCAACGCCAACACTGTTATGGAAAATTACGAATACGTCAGGCGGGGTTTTTGATGAGTTGGGGCTCACCTTCTCTACTCCCATCGTTGGCAAGGTCAAATATGGTAGCACAGCTACCAACGTCCTTATTTTTACCGGGGGCTACAATGGTGGCTGGAATAGTGCTTATACCTCCCGGGTTGGTAAGGATGCGGGCGATACAGACGATTCAGTTGGAAATGCTGTCTATATCGTCAATGCCGAAACGGGTGAGCTAATCTGGAAAGCCTATGGTGGGGGAGCTGTTGCTGGATCAACTTCGTATTCTTCAGATACAGGACTGGCTTATCACGATCCGGATATGGTCGATAGCATTCCTTCAAGCGTATCAGCATTGGCTACAAAGGATGGCATTATTCATAGACTCTATGTGGGTGATACTGGTGGAGCGATTTGGCGTGTCGATTTACCCCAGGTGGGTTTCACTGATGCGTCTTCTGCTGGCACTAGTTCTTCCGTGGAAAATAATTGGTTTGTCACTAAGTTTGCTGAATTGGGTACAGACGGAACAACTACGGATCGTCGGTTTTTTCATGAGCCAGATCTTCTCGAAACGAAGAGTGCAGATAATGTCCCCTTTGATGGGGTCTTGATCAGTAGTGGTAATCGGGCAGATCCCCAGGAGACTGATGTCACGAATTACTTGTTCTACCTAAAAGACTGGACAACGACTAGTGGAAATACCTCTGTCAAATCAAGAAGTCCAATTGTCCTAACAGATATTCCTGATCAAACACCCTGTGCAACGGGTAGTGAGGGTAGTTGTAATTCCGATCTTACTGTTGGCTGGAGAGTTGAGCTCGAAGATGTCGGAGAAAAAGGTTTGGCAACGCCCTTTACAGATTTTGGTGCTGTATTCTTTAGTACTTTTGTCCCAGCGACAGCAAGTGCTTGTGGGCTGAAAGAGGGTGATGGTTATGTGTATGCCATGAATCTTATTGATGGGTCATCTTTGTACGGAGATCAGAGGAAGCATTGGGTCGGGCCTGGTATCCCGCCAGGCGCTATTGCTGGAGGCAACAATACTATTTTCATGCCGGGTGGCGGCTTCTCTCCTGGTGATTTGGATGGCGATGGCATTGATGATGGCAGGCAAAAACTCTTAAAAAGCTTGGGGAAAAACCTGTGGATTATGTATTGGCGTGAACCGGGTATAGATAACTTGTAATTTAAGGACAGGAATGATGCGGATCAGTAGAAATAGTTATGTGCCTATTAGGATGCGCTTTCTCTTGGGGTTCACTTTAATTGAGCTGATGGTGGTGATTGCTATTGTTGCCATATTGGTAATGATAGCCATGCCCGGATACGAAGCTTATATACGTAAGACCAAGAGGAGTTTGGGCAAAGGTGAGTTGCTGGCTGTTCAAGCTCGACAAGAACAGTTCTTTGCTGATAATAAGCAGTACGCTACTGATCTATCAAACTTAGGGTATGGATCAAGTCCCTATGCTATTAACAGTGATGGGGTTGAGGTAGACGTTACCGCAGCCGACCGCATTTATGTGATACAGCTGTCATCTGCAACAACTACAGCTTTCACATTGAACGCAGTACCTCAGCTTAAGCAAGCCAAAGATACGGAGTGCGCTACATTGTCTATCACTAACACATCAGTAAAAAGCATTAGTGGTAGTGGTTCGTCATCAAATTGTTGGTAATAGAGTTACTCGATTTCGTATTTCTTTAGTTTGTGGCGAATCTGCCGAAAGCTAATTCCCAACTCTTCTGCAGTGGCGGTCTTGTTCCAGCGATTTCGTTCCAGGGCCGCTAGCAGAATTTCCTTCTCTATATCAGCGAGATAGTCGTCCAGCGATGTGTGTGTGTCAGTATTGAAATTACTTGAGTCGAGTTTTATGTCGTGCAGGGATTCGTGCTGATTGGCACCATTAAGTTGCAGTCTATCAACATCAATTACACATCCATCGCACAGCGTAAACGCGCGCTCCAGAGTGTTTTCCAGCTCCCTGATATTTCCAGGGAAAGTATATTGTTGTAGTGTTTCCAATGATGACGCTGAAAGGTCGGGGACTGGCAGATTGTTTTCTTTGGCTAACAACGCCAGAAAGTGTTTTATCAGTAAGGGAATGTCGTCCTTGCGTTCTCTAAGACTCGGCACCCGAAGTTCAATCACATTGATGCGATAGAATAGATCCTGCCGGAAGAGATTATTCTTCACTTCCCTCGCCAGATCTTTATGGGTGGCGCTCAATATTCGAACATCCACCGAAACTTCTTCTTCTGCTCCGACTGGCTTAATGCTTTTTTCCTGAATGGCGCGTAGTAGTTTGACCTGCATTAGCAAGGGCAGATCGGCAACCTCGTCGAGTAATAGGGTGCCACCATTGGCGGCCTGAAATAAACCCTGCTTGTCTTGGTGTGCCCCGGTAAAGCTCCCCTTTTTATGACCAAAAAATTCGCTTTCCATAAGTTCTGTGGGGATAGCACCACAATTCACGGGGATAAAGGGTCCATTTGCACGGGACCCCAAATAGTGAATAGATCTGGCGACCAATTCTTTGCCGCTACCGGATTCGCCACTGATCAAGACGGGTGCCTGGCTTCTTGCTACCCGGCGGATTTGCTCTTTAAGAGCCTCAATGGCGGGAGATTTGCCTATCAGTGCAAATTCTTCTGTTTGGTGCTCCTCACAAGCGTTATCCAACTCTAAGGCCGACTGGACGACACTACGTAATCGCATGAGCTCCAAGGGTTTGGATATAAAATCAAAGGCACCTTTTTTGAGTGCTTCAATGGCAACTTCCATATTGCCAAAGGCAGTGATCATTGCGATCGGCAGCTGTGGTTTGATCAGTTGCACCATCTCTACTAGTTCTAGACCATTGCCATCCGGCATTTTCATGTCGGTCAGACACAAATCAAATTCCTCGCTCTCCAGCAATTTACGCGCTTTTGCCAGCTTGGCGGCAGTGACGACTTCCAAGCCCATTTGCTCAAGGGTAATGGAGAGTAATTCCCGGATATCCGGCTCGTCATCGACAACTAGAACACGTTTTTTTAGCATCAAGCAGGTCTCGGCAATAATTTTTCCGGGTGGGAGAAGCCAACCCGGAAATAACTGTTTTCTGGATTGTCACCAAAGTAATTTAATGATGCGTAGTTTGCATCACAGAGTTCTCGGGCCAAATACAAACCCAGCCCGGAACCATCGTGGTTGGTGGTGAAAAAGGGTTCAAAAATAAAGTCCTGATCCTTTGGCGAAACCCCCGGACCTTTGTCATAGATATCGAGATACGGTAATTCTGAGGTGGGGTCACGAGAAATCAGTAGTTTGACCCAGCGGTCGCCACTCTGCTGCTCACTGAAACGAATTGCATTGTCGATGAGGTTTGTCAGCACTTGAGCGAGGTGCCCTGGATCAAAGAAGATTTGTGTGTCCTTATTCATGGAGATTATTTCAATAGTGCACTCTGAGGCTTGTGTATCAAGATACTCTGAACGAAATTTCCCCAGCCACTGTTGTAACCAGAGCTTTTGGAATGCTGGCATTTTCTGCCGGGAGAGCTGCAGTACGTTCTCGACAATCTGGTTTACCCTTAAGCAGTGCCGCAGAATAATATCGAGTAGTTTTTCGGATGTCGGATCCTTGGGCTGTTCTGAGAGTAATTGTGCAGCATGACTGATGGCCCCTAGGGGGTTGCGAATTTCATGGGCAATACTTCCCGTTAACCGCCCCAGAGAGGATAATTTAAGCTGCTGAGCTTGCTGTATCAGCGTTCGGGTGTCTTCCAGAAAGATCAATGTCTGCCTTTCTTGCCCGTGTGATAAGGGCGCAAAATTTGCCTGTAACTCAGACGAAGAGGGATTGGCCTTGAACGTCGGGGTGCGAATCCAGGGGTAGCTGCGCCACCTTTCAAGTTGTTGGAAAAGCGGGAGCATTAGGCGAATGGGTTGACCCGTACCCAAAGGTGCACCGGGTTTTTGGCCCCCAAGTAATTGTATGGCGGCACTATTGATCAGCCGTATGTCGTCCCTGCTATCGACAACCAATATTCCTGTCCGCATGCGCTTAACGATTGATTCATTAAGTTTTTGAAGTTGCTCATTCTCTGTGGCTCTTTCTGCGGCAAGGTGTTGGGCATGCCGTATTCGTTGGGTGAGTATCTGGAATATCAATGCTGTGGCGAAGAGCAAGATGCCGAGGATCCCGGCAGGAAATATGGACTCCTGGTTTTTACCCAGCAACATGATTGTAGAGAGGGTTTCGGTCATGACGCAGATACTGGCGATTGCAGCCAGTAACAGTGCCAGTTGGCCTGCCACCAGAATACTGCCCGCTGCCACGGCGGGTAGCATCAGATAGCCGAGTCCACTACCGAGTCCGCCGCTGGCATGCATCATCAGTGTCAGAGCCACCATGTCAGTCAGAAGCATAAAAAACATCAGTTGTGTGCTAGGACTGGTTTCTGAAAATTTTAGGGGGATCAGAGACAGTAGACAAAAAAAGGCATAGGCAGCAGAGGACACTAAAAATAGCTCGGGTAGCTGGTTGCCCAAGATATTTTTGGCTGCACCCGAGAGGCACATAACCAATAGTGCAATGGATAGCAGTGCCCGGTAATAACCATAAACACTTAAGAGTGTGTCAGGTGGGGTGGTGGCTTCAGATTGGCTGATCTTTATCGGCATGGCAAAGGCTGCGTTCCAGTCACGTCCCCGATTCTAGCTGAAATGCTGGCAGTGTTTCAGGATGAACACACAAATTTCAGCAGCTTTTTACACCTTCTTGCCAATTTCTAGATCGCAGGCTGACGGGAATGATCAATCGTAGATGGTGGGGATAGGTAACCGTTTGTGCTGGGTTTTCTGGTAAATATCCATAATGCGGGATAACACGGTTTCAGTAACGGACTTACCCTCGAGAAAATCATCCAGCTCATCATAGGTGACGCCCAGCGCATGTTCGTCCGCTTTTTGCGGGGACAGACACTCCAGATCCGCAGTGGGCACTTTCTCTACAAGTACTTGTGGTGCTCCAAGATGGTTGGCCAGTTGTCGTACTTGACGCTTGCTCAGGCCAAATAGCGGGGCGAGGTCGCAAGCGCCATCACCCCATTTGGTAAAGAAGCCGGTAATGTTTTCTGCCGAGTGATCTGTGCCCAGTACCAAGCCGCCGAGCAGGCCCGCCACTTCATACTGAATAGCCATTCTGGTGCGAGCCTTGGTGTTGCCCTTGTTAAAATCAATGGCATCTGCCGATGGCATCAGTAACTTAGCACCGGCCAAGGCACCGAGCACTTCCTCATGAATACCATTGGCACCCAGTTTGACGTTGATCGACAGGCTTTCTGAAGGTTGAATAAACTGCACAGCAAGCTGTGCCTCGTGCTCATCTGCCTGGACACCATAGGGTAGGCGCACTGCGACAAACCGGTAGCTCTTGTCGGAGACTTCAAGATTGAGCTCTTTAACAGCCAATTGAGCGAGGCGGCCACAGGTGGTTGAATCAATTCCACCACTGATGCCGAGCACCAGCGTTCTCATCCCTGACTTCACTAATACAGACTTGATGAAAGCGATACGCCGTGAAGCTTCAAAAGCGGGGTCAATTTCGGGAATGACCTTCATTTCTGCGCGGATGCTGTCAATGTCCATTAGTTTCACTCGTGACGATATGTATTGCTCAGATGTTCACAAGGACAAGGATAACCCATTCTGAATCAGGAATGGGTAAGGCCGTAGATGGTTCTCATTACATGACTAGGTACTGCTAGGCATAGTGCGCCGAGATCAGTCCAGGATACCCAAGGTGAGCCAGCTCATCCACTTTCGCTTGGGACTTGCTTCTACTTGCTCCGGATTGCGATAGCGCTCGTTATAAATATGGCGCGTGTCGAAACGAGGTGGTTCAGGCCTATCGTAGAGACCCAAGGTCATCTTGTTTAACCAGGTCGGATCCATGAAGTTTGGATCATCCTGGTATTTAAATTGGCCCTCTCCATCCAGTGATGGATGGTCTGGATAGTTTTCGGCCAGCAGATTGGCAGCATCATCAGCCAGATCCAGCATTTGCATCAGGTAATATGCTTCGGCCATAACAGCTAGCCCATCCGGGACTGCCGGTGTCATCTGGAAATTTTCTACTACGTAGCGACCGCGGTTAGCAGCAGCAACATAGGCGCCTCGGAGGAAATAGTAATTGGCGACATGGATTTCATGACGGGCAAGCACGTTTCTCAAGTAGACCATCCGTTTTCTTGCGTCGGAGGCATAAGGACTCTCAGGATAACGGCTCAGTAATTCGTTAAACGTCGCGAAGGAATTGCGGGCAGTTCCCGGATCCCTTTTGGTCTCATCGGAAGGCAGCAGCTGTTCAAAGAAGCCTTTGCTCTGTACAAAAGAGGCTAATCCTTTGAGATAAAACGCGTAATCAACGTTGGGATGTTGGGGGTGGAGACGAATAAAACGGTCGGCAGCTGCGATGGCAGCTTCGTAATCGGAAGACTTGTAGTAGGAGTAGATAAGCTCTAACTGAGCCTGTTCTGCATAGTCGCCAAAGGGATATTGGGCCTCTAGTGCTTCAAGATTCTCAATAGCCTTGTCCCAGTAACCTAAGCCAAGATCTTTTTGAATAATGGTGTAGAAATCCTGTTCAGAATATCCTGATGTATCCGTTTCGTCGCCGTTGTTGTCCTTGCTTTTGCCCAGCCAGGCGCAGCTGCAAACCAACAATGTTGTACAGATCAGAACGAGGGTGGGAAATCGCATGGGGTGGTTAAATCCTGGTGAGTCAGCAGTAAAGAGTTTTTTGTCCGCTGGGGCAATGGCTGTAAGATGGGCTATTTAACCACAGCCAAGACTGGAAACAAAACCTCAATGATCGAACCTATTGTGCTCAATGCCACTGTTCCCGACTCCCTTTCCGGCGCCCGATTGGATCAAATAGCCGCGGAGCTGTTTAACGGATTTTCCCGTTCCCGGCTGCAAAAATGGATCAAGGACGGCGACCTGTTAGTGGACGGAAAGTCCTGCCGTCCCAGGGATAAGCTATTTGGTGGTGAGCAGCTTACGGTGCGGACGGAGCTGGAGCCCGAGGGTGAGTGGAGCCCAGAAGCTATCGATCTTGACATTATTTATGAAGACGATGAAATTCTTATTATTAATAAACCACCGGGTTTAGTGGTCCATCCGGCAGCGGGCAATTATCAGGGCACGTTATTGAATGGGTTGCTCCATCATTTGCCCGACAACGAGCATATTCCGCGTGCGGGGATTGTGCATCGTCTGGACAAAGACACGTCAGGATTGATGGTGGTGGCGAAAACGTTGGGAGCCCACCAGTCCCTTATTAAACAGTTACAGGCACGAACGGTAAGTCGTGAGTACCTGGCAATTGTGCAGGGGCATATGACGGGGGGAGGCACAGTGGATAAAGCCATGGGTCGACATCCACAGGCTCGCACTAAAATGGCCGTAGTCGATCACGCAGGAAAAGAAGCAATAACCCATTACCGCGTGGTGGAGCGTTTCCCCGGCCATACTTATATACGGGTTAAACTTGAAACTGGGCGCACACATCAGATTCGAGTGCATATGGCCAGTATCGGCTATTCGCTTGTTGGGGATGTCACCTATGGAGGTCGCCTCAAACTGCCAAAGGGTGCTTCATTTGAGTTGCACGATGCATTGCGGGCCTTCAAGCGACAGGCATTACATGCTACCCGGCTTGCTCTTGTACATCCGGCTTCGGGCGAATTGATGGAGTGGCAGACACCGCCGCCTAAGGATTTTGATGAGTTGCTGGCAGCTATTCGGGTCGATGCCGCGTGTAGACAATAATTCGTGACCGTGCTGATTCCTGAATGGCCCTGCCCTGCCAACATTAAGGCTGCGGTCTCTACCCGAAGGGGAGGGGTTTCCCTTGATCCATGGCGCAGTTTGAACCTGGCTTATCATGTGGGTGACGATCCGGTTTCAGTACAGCAGAACTGGCAGTTGCTTTCAGCCTTACTGCATTTTCCATCGCCGCCACAACTACTGGAGCAGGTGCATGGCACAGAGGTTGTTCTCGCACGGGATGATGGTGTAATTCGTCGCGCTGATGGCTGTTTCAGTGATCGGCCGGGTATGGTCTGCAGCATCATGACAGCGGATTGCCTCCCCATATTGCTCTGCAATCGTGAGGGTTCCGAAGTGGCAGCACTACATGCCGGCTGGCGGGGACTGGCCGATGGTATTGTTGCCAGTGGTATTAGCCATTTTCAATCTTCACCGATGCAACTGCAGGCCTGGCTTGGCCCGGCAATTGGCCAAGACAACTTTGAAGTGGGTGAAGATGTCTACTCCGCTTTTCTTGCCAATGCGCCAGCTTGGGGGAGTACCTCTGATATCGATCATTGTTTTATCCGGAAACAACCTGATCGTTGGCATGCAGACCTCTATGCTCTGGCCAGGCTGGCCCTTAAGGCGCAGGGTATTTCCCGGGTCTACGGAGGCCAGTTTTGTACTTATGCGGAGACAGACCGTTTTTATTCATTCCGACGTGATGGGCAGACTGGTCGTATGGCCAGCTTGATCTGGATCAGTTAAAACACCGCCACTGCTTGAAATCGTCATACCCGCCCCAATTTCTTGTGCTAATAGAAACAATTGAGG
The DNA here is from genome assembly GCA_947259505.1 of uncultured Porticoccus sp. Taxonomy (GTDB): domain Bacteria; phylum Pseudomonadota; class Gammaproteobacteria; order Pseudomonadales; family Porticoccaceae; genus Porticoccus. The sequence goes on from CAMYLT010000008.1 coordinate 271,065, forward strand.
TTGGTTATGCGATTTGACCGTTTTACCAGTCATTTACAGAATGCGATTTCCGATGCCCAGTCTATGGCCGTCGGTCGAGATCATAGTGCTCTAGAGCCCATCCATTTGATTTTGTCACTGCTCAATCAGCAGGGCAGCTCTCTCAAACCCATGCTAGGTCAGGCCGGGTTCAATGTTGTCGGCTTGAAGAGTGAGTTCGAGCACCAGTTAGATAGTCTGCCTAAAATCCAAAATCCAACCGGGGAGGTTGCTATCTCTCCGGAACTGGGGCGCCTCTTCAACCTGGCCGATAAACAGGCTCAGCAGCAGGGTGATCAATATATCTCTAGTGAAGCATTGATTCTTGCAGCATTTGAGGACAAGGGTGAGTTGGGCAAAACGCTGGCGAAATTTGGTGACAAGGCAAAATTAAAAGCGGTGGTAGAAAAAATCCGTGGGGGTGAAGCTGTGACAGATCCAGACGCCGAAGGCAGCCGACAGGCCTTGGAAAAATACACTATAGATCTCACTGCCAGAGCAGAGGAGGGCAAGCTGGACCCAGTGATCGGACGCGATGACGAAATTCGTCGCACCATTCAGGTTCTGCAACGTCGCACTAAAAATAACCCTGTACTGATTGGTGAACCTGGTGTGGGCAAAACAGCCATCATTGAAGGGCTGGCCCAACGGGTGATCAACGGCGAAGTCCCTGAAGGCTTGAAAGACAAACGTATCTTGTCTCTTGATCTGGGATCATTGCTGGCAGGGGCGAAATTCAGGGGTGATTTTGAGGAACGGCTGAAGGCTGTCCTGAAGGAGCTCTCCAAGCAGGAGGGCCGCATCATCCTGTTTATTGACGAGCTGCACACCATGGTGGGCGCGGGAAAGGCCGAAGGCTCCATGGATGCGGGCAACATGCTGAAACCGGCACTGGCTCGTGGCGAACTTCACTGTGTGGGCGCCACTACGCTGGATGAATACCGCAAGTTTATTGAAAAAGATGCGGCCCTGGAACGCCGTTTCCAGAAGGTGCTCGTGGATGAACCTAACGAAGAAGACACCATCGCGATTCTCCGCGGCCTGAAGGAGCGCTATGAGGTTCACCACGGTGTCGACATCACTGATTCGGCGATTGTGGCGGCAGCCAAGCTGTCTCATCGATATATTGCGGATCGCCAGTTACCAGACAAGGCAATTGATCTGGTTGACGAGGCGGCCAGTCGCATTCGTATGGAGATCGATTCCAAGCCGGAAGAAATGGATAAGTTAGAGCGACGACTCATCCAACTTAAAATGGAGCGTGAAGCCGTTAAAAAAGAAGAGGATGAAGCATCACGGAAACGGTTGGAAAAAATTAAGACAGATATCGACGTCATTGGTAAGGAGTACGCGGATCTTGAGGAAATCTGGAAAGCCGAAAAAGCTGCCTTGCAGGGATCAGCCCAAATCAAAAGTGACCTGGAGCAGGCGCGTATTGATATGGATGCCGCCCGCCGGGCGGGTGATTTGACCAAAATGTCTGAACTCCAGTACGGGAAGATCCCTGAATTGGAAAAACAGTTGGCAGCGGCCAGCGAAGCAGAGACTAGAGAAACACACCTTCTGCGAAATAAAGTGACAGAAGAGGAAATAGCGGAAGTTGTTTCCAAATGGACGGGCATTCCGGTATCGAAAATGCTGGAAGGTGAACGCGACAAATTACTGCGTATGGAAGATGCCCTACATAAAAGGGTTATCGGCCAAGAGGAGGCGGTAGTTGCCGTGTCTAACGCCGTGCGTCGCAGCAGGGCGGGCTTATCGGACCCGAACCGCCCCAATGGTTCTTTTCTGTTCCTTGGCCCGACCGGGGTGGGTAAGACTGAGTTATGTAAGACGCTGGCAGAGTTTTTGTTCGACAGTCAGGATGCCATGGTGCGTATTGATATGTCGGAGTTTATGGAGAAGCATTCCGTCGCCCGCCTGGTCGGAGCTCCTCCTGGTTATGTCGGGTATGAGGAGGGCGGTTACCTGACGGAGGCCGTGCGTCGCAGACCCTATTCAGTGTTGTTGTTGGATGAGGTGGAAAAGGCGCACCCGGATGTGTTCAATATTTTGTTGCAAGTGTTGGATGACGGCCGTCTCACCGATGGCCAAGGCCGCACAGTAGACTTCCGCAACACTGTGGTGGTGATGACTTCCAACCTCGGTTCAGATCGTATTCAGGCAGTGGTTGAGGACCGTTCTTTCGACACCCTCAGCTTTGACGGCAGCAGCGAAACGGACGATTCAACCACCAATGAAAACCGCTATCAGGCGATGAAAGATGCCGTGATGGAAGTGGTAACCGGCCACTTTCGGCCAGAGTTCATCAACCGGATCGATGAAGTCGTGGTATTCCATCCTTTGGGCAAAGAACAGATTCGTGGCATTGCAGAAATCCAGCTTGGGATGCTTCAGAAACGACTTGCCGAGCGCGATTTGTCGCTGGAACTTTCCGATGCCGTCATGGACAAGATTTGCGAGGCCGGTTTTGATCCCGTATATGGTGCCAGACCGTTGAAACGAGCGATCCAGCAATTGTTGGAAAACCCATTGGCTCAAGAGGTTCTGGCAGGAAGTTATGCGCTAGGTGATACCATCATAGTGGGGCTAACCAATGATCGGCTCACTTTTGAAGTTGGTTAATCTTTTTGGATATCTAGAGGCTGCCTGTGGCCGACCACATTGGCCGCAGGTGGTAGGGAGATGAAGGTAACTTGCTGAGGTTTAGTAAGCGCTAGCCACCCTTTTAACGAAAAGAGTGGCTTCCTATATCATTATTGGAAATAGGCTCTATGTTTAAGGCCTATTTACGGTTTACAAAACTTTTTGATTTCTTCTCTGGAGGTTTTTTGCCAGGTTTCATGTTCATCCGGGGTCAAATATCTGGGTTCTCCAGTTTTCTCGTCCTTGATTAGCGCCCTGGGATGTGTCTCTAAACCTTTTAGGCGTTCTGTCGCGAGATTACAGTTAGCTCTCCTTTCTTCAGGAGTGTAAAGCGGTGTGGAGTCATTTTTATCGGCAGGGGCTGTTAGTTCGCTCTCTTCCCTTTCTTTACCATCAGCAGTTTTTTTCGCTTGCAAGTCATCCGAAATTGAATCTGTCGCTACTTTAGTTTCCCCCTTTATTTTGATGACTTCTGGTTCTACCTCCAGCGGTGGTTTCTCAGAATAATGCCATGAGCCACTCTCATCCTGCCATTTGTAGACTTTGGCTGCGTGGAGTGGAAGGCACAGTGCCATTGCCAAGAACGCGCCTAACACTTTGCTGGAATGCTTCATGTCCATGAACCTTTATGAATTACGTTAAATGCCTATATAAAAGTCATCATAGCGGATTTGTAGTGGAAATGTTGAGTACCTGATTGCAAAAATAGCCTGTCTGATAAGGGAGTAAAGTGGATAACTACTTGACTCAACAAGACTAAGTTAATAGAGTTGTCCGCTCTGCGGATACCGCCTTGGTATTTGCACGCTGGGTTCGACCAGCTTGCCAAGTGAACGAAAACAGCGTTCGCCGGGCATCCAGACAGGCTTGTTTACCGACGGGCCTGACGCACCGAATACCACGATCTTATCGTCGGTTGCGTATTTGCATTAGCAGACCTGTGATGTCACAGCGAGTGTCGTTTATGTCAGTTGGCAGGCGACCCAACGTTGTATTTTCTGACATTTAGAGGGTTTGCACAGTGGAGTTACTGTCTGGCGGTGATATCGTCGTTCGTGCATTAAAGGATGCCGGAGTCAAGCATATCTGGGGTTACCCCGGTGGTGCGGCACTGCATATATACGATGCTCTTTTCCGACAATCTGATGTTCAACACATCTTGGTGAGACATGAGCAAGCTGCTGTACATGCGGCTGATGGCCATGCTCGTTCTACAGGTGATGTCGGCGCTGTATTGGTGACATCCGGCCCCGGAGCTACCAATGCCATTACTGGTATCGCCACTGCTTATATGGATTCCATTCCGCTGGTTGTGATTTCCGGACAGGTGCCCTCTGCCAAAATTGGTGAGGACGCTTTTCAGGAAACGGACATGGTGGGTATTTCCCGCCCGATTGTTAAGCACAGTTTCCTGGTTAAAGATCCCGCTGACATTGCCGGTGTGATTGCTAAGGCATTTTTTATTGCTGCATCAGGTCGTCCAGGCCCGGTGGTGGTGGATATCCCAAAAGATATCACTGACCCAAATATCAAAGTGGCTTACGAGTATCCAGAAAAAGTCAAAATCCGTTCCTACCAGCCGACCACCAAGGGGCACACTGGCCAGATTAAACGTGCCATTAAAACCCTGCTGGGGGCAAAACGACCCGTTATATACAGCGGCGGTGGCGTCGTGCTCGGAGGAGCCTCATCTCAGTTGACTGAACTGGCAAGGCTCTTGAACGCACCCGTGACGAATACCCTGATGGGTTTGGGTGCCTACCCTGGAACAGATCGCCAGTTTTTAGGCATGCTGGGCATGCACGGCACTTTTGAGGCCAACACGGCCATGCACCACGCTGATGTGATTTTGGCCGTGGGCGCTCGCTTTGATGATCGGGTGACCAATACCATCAGTAAATTTTGTCCATCTGCCACGATTATTCATATAGATGTGGATCCGACGTCTATTGCTAAAACCGTTGCGGCGGATATTCCGATCGTTGGCGCCTGCGACGTCGTGTTGCAGGAAATGATTGATCAGATCGAGCACAGTGGCAAACGTCCTGATGAAGCGGCAATTAGTGAGTGGTGGAAACAGATAGATGACTGGCGTGAGCGCCACGGTATTTATACCCAGTCTCGCTATGAACCCAGTGGCGGGAGCATCATCAAGCCGCAGGATGTGATCAAAGCGCTTTACAAGGCGACAGGGGGTGACGCCTATGTCACATCCGATGTTGGCCAACACCAGATGTTTGCTGCCCAGTACTATCTGTTTGATAAGCCCCGTCGCTGGATCAACTCCGGCGGGCTAGGCACCATGGGCTTTGGTTTACCGGCTGCCATGGGTGTTCAGATGGCTCATCCGGAAGCGATGGTGGCCTGTGTCACCGGTGAAGGTAGTATCCAGATGTGTATTCAGGAGCTTTCTACCTGTACTCAGTACGGACTGCCGGTGAAGATCATCAACCTTAACAACCAGGCATTGGGGATGGTGCGCCAGTGGCAGGATATGCAGTACAGCAGCCGCTACTCCTCCAGCCTGTATGAAGATTCACTGCCTGACTTTATCAAGCTGGCGGAGGCATACGGCCACGTGGGTATGAAGGTCACTCACTTTGATGAACTGGAAAGCAAGATGGCCGAGTGCTTCGCCCTTAAGGATCGGGTGGTGTTTATGGATATCTATGTGGACCGTTCTGAACACGTCTATCCGATGCATGTGGCACCTAATGGCTCCATGCGCGATATGTGGTTGAGCAAGACGGAGCGTACCTGATGAGACGTATTATTTCTGTTTTGATGGAAAACGAACCCGGCGCACTGTCCCGTGTGATAGGGCTTTTTTCCCAGCGTGGTTACAACATCGACAGTCTGACGGTAGCGCCGACAGAGGATCAAACATTGTCGCGCCTGACGTTGACCACCCACGGCAACGATCATGTGATTGAGCAAATTACCAAGCATCTGCATAAGCTGATTGATGTGGTAAAAGTGGTGGATCTCACCGAAGGTCCTCATATTGAACGGGAGTTGATGTTGCTCAAGGTCAAGGCGCACGGAGCACAGCGGGCGGAGATCAAGCGTTGTGTAGATATCTTCCGTGGCCAGATTATCGATGTCGGCACCAATGCCTACACAGTACAGATTGTGGGCAATAGTGATAAACTCGACGCCTTTATCCAGGCCATCGGCGACGCGGATATTCTCGAAGTTGTCCGCACGGGCGTTTCCGGACTGTCTCGGGGCGAAAAGGCACTGCGGCTTTGATTTTTGGTTTAGGGGTTTTGTTGATGGCCTTTTAAAGGTTGTCAAAAACCATTTGATTTAGATTGAAAAAATAACACAGGTGAAACAAATGCAAGTTTATTACGATAAAGACTGCGATCTTTCCATTATCCAGGGCATGAAAGTGGCCGTTATCGGTTATGGCTCCCAGGGCCATGCGCACGCCCTGAACCTGAAGGATTCCGGCGTTGACGTTACCGTCGGTCTGCGCCCGGGTTCTCCCTCTGCAGTCAAAGCCGAAAAAGCTGGTCTGGCGGTCAAGAGTGTTCCCGAAGCTGTAGCTGCTGCGGATCTGGTCATGATTCTGACACCGGACGAGTTCCAGTCTCAACTGTACAAAAATGAAATCGAACCGAACCTGAAAAAGGGCGGCACCCTGGCATTTGCCCACGGTTTTGCTATCCACTACAACCAGGTGGTTCCCCGCGCTGATCTGGATGTGATCATGATTGCCCCGAAAGCGCCCGGTCATACTGTCCGCAGCGAGTTTACCAAGGGTGGTGGTATCCCTGATCTGATCGCCATCTACCAGAACGCTTCAGGCAAGGCCAAGAATGTTGCGCTTTCCTACGCGAGCGGTGTGGGCGGTGGTCGTACTGGCATCATTGAAACCACGTTCAAGGATGAAACGGAAACCGACCTGTTCGGTGAGCAGGCTGTACTGTGTGGTGGTTGTGTCGAGCTGGTGAAGGCTGGTTTTGAAACACTGGTAGACGCGGGTTACGCGCCGGAAATGGCCTATTTCGAATGTCTGCATGAGCTGAAACTGATCGTTGACCTCATGTACGAAGGCGGCATCGCCAACATGAACTACTCCATTTCCAACAATGCCGAGTATGGTGAATATGTGACCGGCCCTGAGGTGATCAACGAAGAGTCTCGTGCGGCTATGCGCAATGCACTGAAGCGTATTCAGAATGGTGAATATGCCAAGATGTTCATCTCTGAAGGCGCTACCAACTATCCTTCCATGACAGCTTATCGTCGCAACAACGCCGCTCACCAGATTGAGCAGGTCGGTGGTCGTCTGCGCGAGATGATGCCTTGGATTGCTGCCAACAAGCTGGTGGACAAGGATAAAAACTAAGTAATGCCTCGCTCTTAAAAAACCGCGCTTCGGCGCGGTTTTTTTGTCTAGCCCTTTGATGTTTAATGGACGTTCGGTTGTTTTAGGTGAAGCGCCAAAAAATTGGTATCGCCAACCCCAGAGAAATGAATATGACGGATAACGAAAACCAGACGCCACCAGAGAGCACAGATAATCCCTCAGCGGAGTCGACGGATACTCCAAGTCCTGAGCGTGCTCGCCATAAGGGGATTTATTTGTTGCCCAACCTGTTTACTACCGGCGCGCTATTCGCAGGTTTTTACGCGATCCTGGCTGGCATGGACGGCAAGTTTGAAGCGGCGGCCATAGCCATCTTTGTGGCCATGATTTTTGATGGATTGGACGGTCGTGTGGCGCGTTTGACACACACATCCAGTGAATTTGGAGTTCAGTACGATAGTCTATCGGATATGGTGTCCTTCGGTGTGGCGCCTGCTATTGTCGCCTTCAGTTGGATGCTCAACCAGTTGGGTAGAGTCGGTTGGGCGGCCGCGTTTATTTATGCTTCCTGCGCGGCGTTGCGTCTGGCGCGTTTCAATACGCAAGTAGACTCGGCGGACAGTCGCTACTTTATTGGCATCGCCAGTCCCACGGCAGCAGCGCTGGTGGCGGGCATGGTGTGGAGTGGTTACGATGCGGAACCCTCTTCCCAATTGGCGCTGGTTGCAGCATTGGTGACGGCGCTGTCTGGCTTGCTGATGGTTTCCAACTTCCGCTACCACAGCTTTAAAGGACTGGACTTGAAAGGCAAGGTGCCTTTCGTGGTGCTATTCGGCATAGCGATGGCTTTGGTGATCATTACCATCGATCCACCGCGCATCCTGTTCCTGTTGGCATTAACGTATTCGCTGTCGGCACCCGCACAGTGGTTGTGGCGAAAGTTCAGATCAGTTCGGAAAAAGGATGTGTAAAAAGCGGTGATGTCAGCCCAAAAACGGTATGAATGCTGCCTTCTCATTCTTGGTTACGTTGTCTTCCCAAGATTAACGACGGTGATTCAAACAGGCTACCAGCTATCTGGACGCATGGCTGCTGGTTCGTTGAGAACGTTCCTGCCCTGAGGGGCATCAGCTCTTTTTTCAAACTTGATGATTCCCATTTGCAAATACCTCCCACCGCAGGGAGAATTCGCCTAATTATGTTGTCCCGCTCTTTGTGCATGTCACAGGGGCGTACTATCTGGAGTAGCAATTGATGGACAAGCAACACTTGGTAATTTTTGATACGACTTTGCGCGATGGCGAGCAGAGTCCTGGTGCTTCCATGACCAAGGAGGAAAAACTCCGCGTGGCCAAGGCGCTGGAAAAGCTACGGGTGGATGTGATTGAGGCAGGCTTTGCCATATCCAGTCAGGGTGATTTTGAAGCCGTGAAATCCATCGCTGAAACCATCAAAGATTCAACAGTGTGCAGTCTGGCAAGAACCACCCATGTGGATATTGAGCGAGCAGCTGAAGCGCTGAAGAATGCCAATTCGGGGCGCATTCACACATTTATTGCAACGTCGCCGATTCATATGAAGTACAAATTGCAGATGACCCCGGATCAGGTGGTTGAGCAAGCGGTATCTGCGGTGAAGCTGGCGCGCAACCTGATCGGCGATGTGGAGTTTTCCCTGGAAGATGCCAGTCGCTCAGAGTTTGATTTTATGTGCCGCATTATCGAGCAGGTCATTAACGCCGGAGCTGGGACCATTAATTTGCCCGATACAGTGGGTTATGGTTTTCCGGAGGAATATGCGGAGACGATTGGCCGCCTGATTCAAACGGTGCCCAATGCCGATAAGGCGATTTTTTCTGTGCACTGCCACAATGACTTGGGTTTGGCTGTCTCAAACTCACTGGCAGCGGTGATGAAAGGTGCTCGTCAGGTTGAGTGCACCATCAATGGCCTGGGAGAGCGTGCCGGTAATGCGGCATTGGAAGAAATTGTCATGGCAGTACGCACCCGCAAAGATATTTTTCCCGTAGAAACGCGTATTGATACCACTCAGATCGTGCCTACCTCGCGGCTGGTGTCCAGTATTACCGGTTTTCCGGTACAGCCGAACAAAGCCATTGTCGGCGCCAATGCCTTCGCTCACGAATCCGGTATTCACCAGGACGGTGTGTTGAAGTTCCGTGAAACCTACGAAATCATGAAGGCGCAGGATGTGGGTTGGAGCACCAATAAAATCGTGCTGGGTAAATTGTCCGGTCGGGCCGCGTTTTCTGCCCGGTTGGAGGAATTGGGTATCCATTTCGATAACAAGGCGGATCTTAATGAAGCCTTTGTCCGCTTCAAGGCATTGGCGGACAAAAAACGAGAGATTTACGACGAGGATTTACAGGCTCTGGTCTCCGAGATTCAGGTCTGTGAAGTCGGTGCTGAGCAAATCATTCTGGGTGATCTGGAAGTGATTTCGAAAACTGGCCAGTTACCTCATGCCGACCTCTCCTTGAACTTCAAGGGCGAAACTTACCGTTCTGCGGCGGATGGTGATGGTCCAGTCGATGCGGTTTTTAAGGCAATTGAAAAGCTCATCAACAGTAAGGCTGAGTTGAAGCTTTATCTGGTAAACGCCGTCACCGAGGGGACAGATTCCCAAGGGGAAGTCACTGTGCGTTTGGAGAAGGGTGGGCGTATCGTCAATGGGCAGGGTGCGGATACGGACATTTTGGTGGCCAGCGCCAGGGCCTACTTGAATGCACTCAACTTGTTGGAGAATCCTGACCGGTTGCATCCGCAACTGGGCGGCGTGTAACAATCCACCATGACACCGGATCTGCGTGATTGGTATCTCAGCACTCTCGGCATTGTGCAATATCGCCCCAGAGAAGTAGATGCGGTTGAGTTGCCATTCCATGTCGAACTGACTGCTGAGCCTCCTGTTGTGGCATCACCAGCAGTAGGTGCCGTTGATCAGATCGTTGAACTGTTACAGCCCAGACAAGAACAACCTGCTGTAGAGCCCGCAAAGGTGGAGCAGCCGCTAAAGGAAAACGACTACCAAGCGGGTGAACAGTTGGCGCCATTCAGGCTGGCGTGCTGGCAGCCCTGTGATGATTTGCTGGTGTTGAATGCTTTCTCCCCTGGTTTGCAACCCCGTGCAGACGAGAGCGCATTACTTGTGAACCTTCTGCGAACCATCGAACGTTGCGGTGAAGGTTCACTATCCCCTGAATTTATTGACTGGCCGCTTTCCCACGGAGGAATATCAGACCTCGATGCAGCCAAGACGATGCTCTCGGTATTTGTAGATGTTCGGATTCGCAAACGGGGCGTGTTATGGGTGTTGTTGATGGGAGAATTGCCCACATCATTGTTGCTGCCTTCCCAACAGGTTCACTCTGAAGTGATTGGTCTAGTGGAAGAACTCGCGGGTGGCGCCCGCGCTATTGTCACGCCCAGTCTGCAAGAAATGATGACGGACCATATCAGTAAGCGCGACACTTGGCGGGCTATTCAGCATTTGGGGCAGCCCCAGTGAGCGAAAATGGCGCTGTACGTCCTATGGTCGAGGGTGATCTCGATGCCATTGCTGAGATCGAACAACAAGTAACCCCTCATCCCTGGAACCGTAAACAATTTGAGGACAGTTTTTTAAAACATCACTGTCTGAGTATGGTGTTAGGCGATCAAGTGGTTGGCTATGCCGTGTTCACTTTGGTTGCAGGGGAGTCTGAAATTCTCAATATCGCTATTGGTTCCCGATGGCAGGGTAGAGGATTGGGTAGCCAATTGCTCAATGCGGTAATTGAGCGGATTTCAAGGGAGGCGGAACACCTATTCCTGGAGGTGCGCGCAGACAACTATCCGGCCCAAACGCTCTATCAGAATGCGGGCCTAGTGGAGATCTGTGTACGCAGGAATTATTACCGCACTGCCGATGGCCCTAAGGATGCCATTATTATGGCAATAGATTTCTGTTTTCGTCCTTAATCCGGAGCGGGCCACATAACTGGCGCCAAGAGTTGCCCGCCATCTTTGTGAACCAGTTCTCATATTGGTCGCTGCTCGTACCATATCGCTTCCGTTCATCGCTAAAACACCTGTTAATAGTTCTACCTAACTGATTATTTCTTAAAATCAATTGCACTGATTGGTATATGAGTTCAGGTCCATGAAAAACACGGATGATTTGGCGGCACAATCCACTCGTTTTGAAATAGCTCAATTGTTGCTTGACAGGTTGCCTTTATGTATTGGCGTGACCGCAGGGTTTTGTGTTGTTCAGGTTTTTGCCTGGATGAATGCATCGTTAAGCTGGCCATTGGCGCTGTGGTGTCTCTTTGCTGTGCTGGTGTTCTCATGCGGATGGCTACTGATAGGCCGCCTGTCCGAAACGTATCAGCTGATGGGGATAAACGCCAAGCTGGTAGAGGATATTAATAACTTGGCCGTGGTGCTCTCTGTCGCGCTGGGCTTGGTTTGGGCGTTTGCCAGCGTGATACAGTTCTATCTGCGTGATTCTGATCACTGGTTGTATTTTTCTACCTTAATTGGCGCGGCAGCGAGTACCGGTATGTTGTTTAACTACAATATACGCGCCTCTCTGATTAGCGTTGGTATGGTGTTACTTCCCTGCACTGTCCAGGTCTATCTTTCTGGGCATGCTGCCAGTCTTTATTTTGCAGCATTCAGTCTGATCTATGCCGTGACGCTTTATATCATCCTCATTCAGTTGCATCAGCTGTTGGAAAAAAATGTTTCCTTGCGCATGAAATCGGAAGAGTCAGCGCGCAAGCGTACTGAATTGAGTTATCTGTTCGAACAGCACTGGCAGAACGCCCCGCTGGCAGCAGTGCAGTGGGACAGAAATAACCGCGTTATTGACTGGAATCCAAGTGCTGAGCGTCTGTTTGGGTACAGTAAAGCGGAAGTGCTGGGTAAGCACAGTGATTTTTTCGTTCCTTCTACTGCGTTGGAGCAGTTCAGATCTATGTGGGTGGCGCTCTCCCGCAAGAAAACCGAGGCCAGCCACTGCGTCCATGAAGCCTTGGATAAGCAAGGCCATGTGAAGATCTGCGAGTGGCACAATACACCACTGCTGAAGGACGGAAAATTGATAGGTGTTGCTTCCTTTATTGAGGACATTACCTCGCAGGTGAGTGCCAAGGAAACCATCCAGCGGCAGGCGACATTTGACACACTGACGTCGCTGCCTAATCGTCGTCGTATGATGGACGAACTGGAAACTGCAATATCCCGATCTCAGCGCACCAAGCAGTTTGGTGCCTTACTGTTCCTCGATCTGGATCATTTCAAGGATATCAATGACACCCAAGGGCATCACATGGGTGATCTGGTACTGCAATACTTTGCTGATTTGCTCCGTTCGGCAGTCCGCAAGGAAGACGTCGTCGCCCGGTTTGGTGGTGACGAATTTGTGGTGCTGGTGCAGGATCTGGGGCAAAAGGCCACAGAGGCAAGAGCCAAGGTACTTGCCATTGCAGACAAGATCATGGAAATGGGGAAAACTGTATGTAAACAGGAAGGGCTCGAATATGAGATTGAGGTCAGTGGCGGTATCGTCATGTTCCGGGGCAATGGTTACAGCTCCCATGATCTCTTGAAACAGGCGGATTTGGCCATGTACCGCGTTAAAAACTACGGTCGCAAAGGGTTCAGCTTCTACGATGATTCCATGGCTGTGGAAGCAGAGTATCGCGTCACCATGATCCGCGAGTTGCGGCATGGTATCGAAAATGGTGAGTTTGAACTCCACTTCCAGCCGTTGGTGGATGGCTCCGGAACGCTGGTTTTTGCCGAAGCACTGTTGCGCTGGAAACGGCCTTCACAGCGTATTGTCCCTGCCGCAGAATTTATTGAGTTTATGGCGTCGTTGCCGATGATGAACGAAGTCGGTATCTGGGTATTTGACAGTGTTTGCCAGAACATTCGCAACTGGATGGATCAGGGGCTCTGGAGTTCAGACCGGGCGCTCTTCGTGAATATCAGCCCAAAGCAGTTTGATAATGAGCAGTTTGCCGAGCAGGTTAAGGAAACCATCCGAAAGCATGGTATTTCGCCACATCAACTGGTGCTGGAGATTACAGAAGAGAGCCTGATCAATAATCTTGACCGGGTCCAGGGGCAATTAGAGGAGCTGATTGCTTTTGGTCTCCGCATTGCCCTGGATGATTTCGGCACTGGATATTCCTCGCTCGCCATGCTGCAGAAATTGCCGGTCCAGTTCGTTAAGCTTGATCGAGAGTTTATCAACGACTTGGGTGTTTCAGAGGACACCTATTCTATCGTCAAGGCGGTGATCAAACTCTGCCACATCTTGTCTCTCGAGGTGATTGCTGAGGGTGTCGAGACCGAGGCTCAGCTCAATATATTGAAGACGCTCGGATGTAATTACTTCCAGGGTTACTACTTCCACAAACCCATGGCGGCTGAGTCGTTTACTGCGCTGGTTGATGATCGGCAGGACAATCCCGAAAATATCACGCACCTGAAACTGGTGACCTAATTTTCAGTCCAATTGACTAATGACCTCGGTACACCCGTCTGTGTAGACAGGGTATAGTTTAGGCTTGGTCTTTGGGAGTAGTTAGTGCTGAAAATTCCAGTTGGTATCAGTGCCTGTCTGATGGGTGAAAAGGTCCGTCACAATGGCGGTCATAAGCGTGATGCTTATATTAATGGCACACTCTCGTCCTATTTTTCTTTTCATGGTTTTTGCCCGGAGGTGGGTATTGGCCTTGGCATCCCCAGGCCAGCTATTCGGCTGGTAGCCTCCGACGGGGGTGTCCGGGCGGTGGGTAGCCGTGATAGTAAATTTGATGTCACGGAAGCATTGGAAGACTATAGTCGCCAGCAGTTTCCTCTCATTGAGCAGTACTCAGGCATGATCGTTAAACGCGCCTCACCCAGTTGTGGCATGGAGCGGGTGAAAATCTATAACGATAAAAACATGCCTCATCCTGATGGCACCGGTATTTTTACCCGGGAGATCATGGCTAGATTTCCTCTGTTGCCGGTTGAGGAGGAAGGACGTTTGGGTGACCCGGGACTACGCGAGAACTTCATTCAGCGAGTGTTCATCTATCACCGTTGGCGAACAGAATATGCGCCTGAACTCAGTGTCACGAAACTGACGGATTTTCATGCCCGGCATAAACTGATTTTTATGAGTCATGACCAGGATCGTTCCCGCGAACTGGGGCGCATTGCGGCAAAGGCCCGCAGTGAAAACCTGGAATCAGTGGCGGCTGAATATATCGCATCGGTCATGGCAACCCTGAAAAAAGTGGCAACTCGAAAGAACCATATGAATGTCCTGCAACACATCCAGGGTTACCTGAAAAGGCAGCTGGACAGCGATGACAAGCAGGAACTGGTGGATGTGTTTGAGCGTTACCGTTGCGGCGAAATACCGCTGATTGTGCCCATCACTTTGCTCAAGCACCATTTCCGCAAGGCGCCGGATGAATATATTGAACAGTCCTGGTATTTAAGTCCCTACCCGGAGCAACTCAAATTGCGCAATCTGGTTTAAAGGCAAGTGGGCATGGATACGCAGAAACGTAAAATTCCGGTTTTTTTGATACTGCTGGATCTGGTGGGTGCGATACTCGTTGCCGTCGGCATTCTCGGTGCCCTCGACGAGGGTAGTCCCGGGGACTACTTGCTGGTGGTGGCGGGACTGGTGCTGATGCTGCCGTTGGTTCTGCATATTCTCAATCGGCTGCAAGGCCGCCGCTAGCTAACAAAATATTTTCTAGAGGAATCCCGTCAATGGAATTTGAACTCGCATCCTGGCACTGGCTGGTGCTCGGTATTCTACTGGTGATTATGGAAATTTTTATTCCCAGCTTTACCATTTTCTGGTTTGGTTTGGGGGCGCTGGTAGTGGGTGTTCTGTTACTGCTTATGCCCGATCTCTCACTGACAGGACAGCTATTAGTCTGGTTGTTGGCTTCCTGCAGTTTTGCGTTGCTCTGGTTCAAGTATTTCAAGCCGCGCATGATCGATAAAACCACAGCCGGCATTGCCCGCGAGTCCGCCATCGGTGAGTCCGGGAAGGTGATCAAGATGCCGGTGGGTGAACGACGTGGTGTAGTTCGTTTTACCACCCCGGTGCTCAGTTCAGATGAATGGGAGTTTATCTGTGAGCAGGATGTCGCCGAGGGTGATCGAGTTTTTATTAAAGAATTTTCTGGTAATACCCTGATCGTGGTGAAACTGGATTAAGTTTTTCCCACTAATATATTGCGTTAAGCCCTCTAAAGGAGAAAGGAATGGAAGGCACAATTGTTGTTTTTGCGCTGCTGGTATTGGCCGCGATTACCATTGGACTGGGTGTCAGAATCGTACCGCAGGGCAGCAAGCATGTGGTGCAGCGGTTGGGAAAATACCATAAAACCCTGCCGCCGGGGTTAAACATCATTATTCCCTACGTCGATAGCGTGGCTTACAGAATATCCACCAAGGATATTGTGCTGGATATTCCTTCCCAGGAAGTGATTACCCGCGATAACGTGGTAATCATCGCCAATGCGGTGGCCTACATCAACATTCTCTCCCCGGAAAAGGCAGTCTACGGGGTAGAGGACTACGAACTGGCCATTCGCAATCTGGTGCAGACATCACTGCGATCGATAGTCGGGGAAATGGATCTGGATGACGCCTTGTCTTCTCGGGATCAGATCAAGGCCAAACTGAAATCCTCCATCTCCGATGATATTTCCGACTGGGGGATCACCTTGAAAACGGTAGAGATTCAGGATATCAACCCCTCCGGTACCATGCAGCAAGCGATGGAAGAGCAGGCCGCCGCTGAACGTCAGCGGCGCGCTACCGTGACCCGCGCCGACGGTGAAAAGACAGCAGCGATTCTTGAAGCTGAAGGTCGCCTGGAAGCCTCGCGCCGGGATGCAGAAGCGAAAGTGGTGTTGGCAACTGCGACCAAAGAGGCAATCGAAAAGGTCACTGAAGGCATTCAGGACAAAGAACTGCCGGCGGTCTTTTTACTGGGTGAGCGGTACGTGGAAGCCATGCGCGAGATGGCCAAGTCTGACAATTCCAAACTGGTGTTGCTACCCGGTGATATTCCCGCTGCAGTACGCGGCTTGATGAACTTCCAGAAGTAGTCAGGATTGTGATGAAAACATTGAAAATACAGTGCTTGGCAATGGTTCTCTGTCTCTTCAGTGCGCCGGGTTTCGCTGACCCCGAGCGTGAGGCGGCCAGAGCGTTACTGGACAGCATTCATGCCGAACAGGTCATGAACGATATGGTCCAGCGGGCCTTGGCTGTGGAGATGGAAAATAACCCGGCACTGGCCCCTTATCAGGGGGTGTTCAAAGCATTCTACGATCAGTACCTCAGTTATGATGCTATCAGTGAACAGTTGATTGATCTCTACACCGAAGCCTTCACACTCGAAGAGATCCAGCAGATCACCGCTTTTTACCAGACGCCTGCGGGTGCAAAAGCGATGCGCTTGTCTCCTGAACTGTTCCAGAAGGGCATGCAGATTGGTCAGCGCAATGTGGCAGAACACATGGATGTTCTGCAGCGGATGATCGTCGACGAGGCGGCGCGTCTGCAGTTAATGCAACAATAAGTTAGCGGCGGGTCAACCTTGGACAAACTCGCCCGTTTTATTTAGACAGAGTTGGTCTGGGTGACCTTGAATTGGCCCGGGAGCTAAACAGGTATGAAAAATGGGTTGCTGATGTTAGTTGGTCTGCTGTTCCTAGGGGGTTGTTCCAGCCCTAGTGGTTCTTCATATGGCGGTAACAGCGGTATTATTATCGATACCAAGGGCGTTGATATGTCTCGCTATCATGCCGATTTGACGGAGTGCCAATCCTACGCATCAGAGGTGCCTGTGGCGCAACGTACAGCCACCTCTACGGCTGGTGGTGCGGTACTGGGTGGTGTCATCGGTGCCGTAGTGGGTGATAGTGGTACGGCAAAGCGTGGTGCCGGCGTCGGTGCCGTTACCGGTGCGGTCAAAGGTGTGTCGTCGGGTACCAGGGAGCGTGAGCAGGTGGTGAGAAATTGTCTTCGAGGCAGAGGCTACCGGGTACTCAACTGATATTTACTCTATCGATAATCTAGTCCACCAGCATCATCGGGTAGCACAGCTGTTCGGATAGTTCTGCTAACTGTCTTCGTGTAAGCCCTTGCAGGGCACTTTTTGACATCAAAATCAGCGATGACATTGGCAACTTCAGATAACGGAGTTGCTCCGGGTGTGTGGAGTCCACCAATTGAAAATGCACCCGAACACCCTGTACCGGTAACTTTTCTGCAATGTCCGGAGGCAGGGGTGTTTCACTCACTATCGTCACATCTGTCACCATGCCATTCACTGACAGCAGGCTCACCACTTCCAGCATACGGTCAAATTCCGGCACGCATTGATAGATCAGGGCGAGTTGTTGGTGTGGCTGGCGGGATTGCCCCTGCAGTGTGAGATAGGGGCGGCTACGGCCCGGGAAAAAAATATCACATCCCTGGTGTGCAAGTGCACAGACCGCCAGTTCTCCACTTTCCTCTACAAATGTCCAAGTTAGCTTGTCTTTGGCACTCAGGGTCTCCAGCAGCCGTCGAGCTCTGGTGGCAGCAATTTTGTTGATTCGCAACAATTCGTCGGGTTCCAGCTCCCTCTCTTCAGCTGACAGGTAGTTAATTTCGGTGGAAAAGGGTAGTTTCGCCACGGTCATCAATTGACTGTCCTCGATGTACAGCCCCGTCAGCGAAGCATTCAGTCTATGGGCGATACTGACCAGTGTGGACAGCCCGGTTTCGGTGGCACTGTAGGCATCCAAGGCGATCAGGATATGCCGTTCAGTGCTATTACTCACGATCTTCATCCTTGTCGTCATGGGCAGCATATTTTTTCGCAGCTTTAATCCACTCCTCAATTTTGACCGACACACGTCCATTGACGGAAGCTGCAGGATACTGCCCGCTGTTGTTCTTTTCTCCGGCATCAATTCCCATCAGCAGTGACAGCGCTTCGTCGATAGTAGATGCCGCATAGATATGAAATTGGCCGGCGACTACGGCATCAGTTACCCTGCTGGCCAGCATCAGGTGCTGCATGTTGGCGCTGGGCATCACAACGCCCTGATCGCCGGTCAGTCCCCGAGCAGCGCAGATATCATAGAAGCCTTCGATTTTCTGGTTGATGCCTCCAATGGCCTGTACCTGACCATGCTGGTTGATGGACCCTGTGACGGCGAGATTTTGCTGAATCGGAATGTCAGCTATGGCGGACAGTAACACCGTGATTTCCGCCACCGAGGCACTATCCCCCTCCACGCCGCCGTAGGACTGTTCAAACACCAAGCTGGCGGAAATCGGTAAGGGACGGTTTTTGGCATAGCGGCTGGCAATAAACGCGGACAGAATCAACACGGCCTTGGAGTGAATGTTGCCGCCGAGTTTTACTTCCCGTTCGATATCCAACACCTTGCCACTGCCCAGCCGTGCCTGGGCAGTGATGCGGGTTGGTCCGCCAAAGGCATACTCGCCCAGTTGATAGACGGACAGGCCATTGATTTGTGCCACCTTCGCTCCGCTGGTATCCACCAAGTGGATGTCTCTCAGAATGCTTTCGTGTACCCGCTCTCTGAACTGATCCATGCGCCGGGCGGCGGCATCCACCGCCTGCTGTACATGATCGGCAGAAATCTGGTCAGCTTGAGCTATGTCCGCGTAATAGTCGCTCTCGCAGAGCAGGTCAGTCAGACTGTTCAAATGCAGCGGTAGTTTTTCGGCATCCTCCAACATTCTCGAACCTTGTTCTATCACTCGAGCTACGGCCCCGGAGTCCAGTGGCCGCAGCGATTTACGATGTTGCAGGGCAGCGATCAATCGGGCATAGCCAAGGGAGTTGTCATTGTTTCGTGGCAAGTCTTCCGAGAGGTCCGCCGGCACTTTGAACAGCAGGTTAAAGTCCGGGTCATAGGCCTGCAGCAGGTAGTAGATCATGCGGTCGCCCATCAGGATGACTTTCAGATCCAGGGGCACAGGCTCTGGTTCCAGGGACTTGGTGCTCACCAGGCTGAGTAACTGATCGATGGATTCAATGCGTATTTCGTGGGATTGCAGAGCCCGTTTCAGGGTGTCCCAGGCAAAGGGATTGGTTAGTACCTTGATGGCATCCAGTAACAGGTAGCCGCCGTTGGCACGGTGTAGCGCGCCGTTGCGGATCAGGGTGAAATCTGTGGTGAGGGTGCCGAATTGGGCTTCGTGTTCCACCCGCCCCATCAGGTTGTTGAGCGATGGGTTGTCCTCATAGATGATTGGCTGGCTGCAGGTGCTGCTGTTATCAACTAATACATTGACCTTGTACATGGGGAATTCGTGCACCCTCGCTTTGAGATCCTCCGGCACACTGGCATGGCCTTCTTCTTCACGAAAGGCATCGACATTTTCAATGACATCGTCTTTCACATCAGCGAGAAAGTTAAGCACTTCTGCATGTTCGCTGTAGCGGGTTTCAAGCTCGCGGAATATCTGGTTTACGGCATTCTGCACGATATTCTGGTTGAGCTTTTTCATGCGCTCACGGCCCTCTTTCATCCACATGGGCATTTTCAGGACCACTTGTTTAAGCTCTTCCTTGAGTTCGTTGATTTTATCTTCGAGAACTTTTTGTTCCGCCTCTTCGAGGGCTTCAAATTCTTCCGGTGTGATGATCTTGTCGTTGACCAAAGGGGCCAGGGTATAGCCGGTGGGGGTTTGCATGAGTGCAATGTTGCGTTCTTTGGCTTTATCCCGCAGTGCCGTAAAGGCCTGTTGCTCCTTGTCGCTGTATTCCTCGGAAATTTCATTGAGACGGGACTTGTATTCGGCACTTTGGAATACGCCGGGTATGGTGACCAGCAGATCTTCGATGCACTGTTCCATGTTTTTTCGCAGGCGATTTGCTATACCGCAGGGCAGTTTTAGCACCTTGGGCTGCTGGGGGGCGCTAAAATTGTTGATGTAACACCAGTCATTGGGGCGAGGGGCATCTGCAATGTGCTGCTGCAAAAAATCCCGTAGCATTTCGTGTTTACCCATGCCGGGTGAGCCCATTACGTATATGTTGTAGCCCTCATGGCGGATGCCGAGGCCAAAACGTAGGGCTTCCACTGCGCGATCCTGGCCAAAATAATTATCCAGGTGCTCCAACTCAGTGGTGTCTTGAAACGGTAGAGTGGTTGGATCACAGCGTCTGTAAAGGTCGTCTACAGTCAGCGGTCGTAGTAATTGTTTTTTTGTCACGGGCTGCTCGCTATAAATACTGGGGTAAATGGCCACGAATTTCGTCGGGGGATGCCTTTACCAGTAATAGATCAAATTCCTTCTGGATGGTATCTCTGATTCCCTTGTCTAGATGCTTGTTAAGTGCTCCCAGCATATGGGAAGGCGCTACCAGATAGAGCCGCTGGAACTGTTTTTGCTCATGGCTTTTTTGCAGATGGGTACAGATTTCTCTGGCAAAGAC
Source organism: uncultured Porticoccus sp. (assembly GCA_947259505.1). GTDB lineage: Bacteria > Pseudomonadota > Gammaproteobacteria > Pseudomonadales > Porticoccaceae > Porticoccus. The sequence continues at coordinate 291,547 of CAMYLT010000008.1, forward strand.
ATCGCGCTCCTGATCCTTGATGTCCTGTTTGTTTTCCATACCGTGGGTGCCAGTAGCGCCTGTTCCAGTGTGCTTGCCGGGTTGATCGCTGACCAGGTCCGATATTTTGCTGCGGCCTTCGAGGTGCAGCAAATCCTTTAACTCTACCAATGGTGTTTGTGAGCCGTCAGTCCAGAACAGACGAGCCTGGCTTGCATCTGCAACCAGTATCCAGATAGCTCTTTTCATGGCCTACTCCTCCATACGATGGATGATTTGGTGAGCGCAGCTCCCTCGATTAAGAATAGTTACGATGGGCGGGATTGGCACGGTGATATGGCCGGTTTTTGATCCCGGTCAGTTGTGGTGGATAGGCGGGGAGGGATGTTAGTGCTTAACCGGGCGTTTTTGCAGTTTCCGCTGTAGTGTGCGGCGATGCATGCCAAGGCTGCGGGCTGTGGCGGAGATGTTCCCATTGTTTTCAGCCAGTACCCGCTGGATGTGTTCCCATTCCAGGCGCTCGACCGAAGGTGGTGTGTCGTTGATCGGCACTTCAGGGTTCGGTATCGAACCTTCTAGCGCGGCAAGGATATCGTCAACGGAGGCGGGTTTGCACAGGTAGTTGGCGGCCCCCATTTTGATGGCTTCCACCGCGGTGGAAATACTCGAATATCCGGTCAGGATCAGTACCTTAATATCCGGGTTGATGCCCTTGAGTTGCGGTAGCAGGTTGAGTCCTGATTCTGTCTCCAGCTTCAGGTCTACTACCGCCCGGGCGGGAAGATATTCGCGGCATTGTGCGAGTGCTTCACTGGCGTTGTGGGCGGTGATAGTTTGATAGCCTCGCCGAGCCAAGGCCCGAGCCAGGACGCTAGCAAAGGTGGCATCGTCATCGACGATGAGCAGACGGGGCAGCGTCATGATTCAGATCTCAGCGGCAGGACCACCCGTGTGATGGTACCACCCTCAGGGCACGGTTTGATGCTGACACTACCGCCGTAGCGATTCAGTGTCGCCTGGGTGAGGAATAGGCCAAGTCCCATGCCGTCGGGTTTGCTGGATTGAAAAGGTTTGCCCAGTTTCTCTTGCAGTTGCGGGGCGATGCCCTGGCCAAGGTCCCGAATACAGAGCTCGACCGCCTGATCATTCCAACCCACTTCAACGTCTACTTGCTCCGGACTGACGTCGGCAGCGTTGTTGAGCAGGCTGGTGAGGGATTGCGCGACAGTTGGGTGGAAATGTGCCTGGCAGTCCGCGAGATTGTTCGCATAGCGAATGTGAGCCTGAATACGTGGACGCATGACCTGCCAGCGTTCAAACAGTTTATCGAAATAGGCGCGCAGTGAACCCTGCTCAAGGCTGTCGGCACCACCTTCTGCAGTGGCCACCAGTTGTTTCAGTGTGGTGCGGCACTGTTCCAGCTGTTGCTGCAGGATACTGAGATCTTCGCCACTGGCGGATTGTTCGGCCACCATCTCGTCCACCAGAATCTTCATGGTATTGAGCGGGGTGCCCAGCTCGTGGGCGGTACCCGCTGCCAACGAGCCGATGGCTAGAACCTGTTCGTCTCGCAACTGATCCTCCCGTTGTCGAGCCAGTTGCCCCGCCTGAGAGCGCAGGGTATTGGCCATGCGTGTGACAAAGTAGGTGATCAAGACGGCGCTCACAGCAAAGTTGCACCACATACCGAGAATGTGCAGGTTGTTACTATCGCCATGATGATGACTGGGTGCCAGTGCCGGAATGGGCAGGTTGTTACGCAGCAGCCAGCTATAGGCTGCCAAAGAGAGTAGTGTCACGGTCCAGGTGTAGCGGAGGGGCAATGTGGTAGCCGCAATACTGATGGGCACCAGATAGTAAGAGACGAACGGGTTGGAGGCTCCGCCGCTGAAAAACAAGAGGGCGGTAAAAAACAGGATATCCACCAGCAGGTGACAGAAAAACTCCAGTTCCGTGATGACCGGATAGCGGAAGGTGCGCCACCAGGTCGTGGCAATCACCAGAGCATAGAGGGCGAGAATGGCGCTTAGCACCAATACTGGCAGGCCGATGTCTTGTATTTGACTGAAAAAAAGGAGGGCCAGTAATTGGCCCCCAAGAGCGATGTTTCGGATGATGCTCAGCTGACGCAGATTGTGTCGCGCTGCCGAGTGGATAGAAGTGTCGATTCTGGTCATGCCGCGATGTTAACAGATGCCCCCGTTACCAGTGCAGCGTGGCGGCCAGGTAAATATTGCGACCCGGTCCTGCCAAGCGCTCGCCCACAGCAATATCACTGTCGGCATTACGGTTATATCCGGCCAGATGGTCCTGGTAGCAGTTGTCAAACAGGTTTTCTACCCCGCTGGACAGGGTTATCTGCGGGGTGATCTGGTAACTGCCGGACAGGTTTACAAGGTCGTAGCCGGGGGGTTTCTCTTCCTGATTGAATTCAGAATCCACAACGGGACGATCGGCAGATTCGATATCAATGATCAGAGACGTAGAGGACTGGATACCCAGCACCTTGATTTCTTCCGGGGTGGCGTGTTCCGCGAGCAGCGGGGCCGCGGGCAGTGTGGTCAGTAACAGCGTGGCTAATACAGGACAGTCGCGCTTCACGTGCCGGTTCTCCTAAGGCATTGAATGGCGAGCATCTTACTGATGGCGTGAGCTTTTGTGGATGTGACAAATTGTCGCACCGGGGGAGCGTAGGCCCCCCTCGCCCGTCTCAAACCCGCCCGCTGGCAATTACCGGCAGCTGCCAATAGTGAATGCCCCTGCCAACCTGGTCAGTCAGGCCGGCAATAAGGTTTTTGGCCTGTTCCTCCGCCAGCAGAATCTCGAACTGGAGGCGCTTGCGCCGACCGCTGACCTGTTCGGCGATGGACAGGTTGTGCTGTTCGCCGTGACCGTGAACCGGGTAGGAGGTGAATCCGCTCACCTCGGCGCTGCTCAGCAGATAGTCCACCAGGTCCTCTTCCAGCTCAGGGGTGATGTTTAATACCAACAGGGTTGTCATCTTGTGCTCCGGGTTCAGTGGGAGGTGGTGTGGAATTGCCGGTAAATAATCGGCAGCAGGAACAGGGTGAGCAGGGTGGAACTGATCAGTCCACCGATCACCACAATCGCCAGTGGTTTCTGGATTTCCGAGCCTGGACCGCTGGCAATTAATAGCGGTAGCAGGCCGAAGGCACAGGTGCTGGCTGTCATCATCACCGGTCGCAGGCGGCGCAGGGCACCCTGTTTCACCACTTCAGACATGGCTAGCCCCTTCGCCTGCAGGTGGTTGAAGTGGGACATCATCACCACGCCATTCATCACGGCAATGCCGAGCAGGGCGATAAAGCCCACCGAAGCAGGCACTGACAGAAATTCGCCGGTGAGCCACAGCGCCAATAGTCCGCCGGTGAGGGCGAAGGGAATGTTGGAGAGAATGATTGCGGTCTGCTTCAGGGAGCCGAAGGTGATGAATAGCAGCAGGGCAATCAGGCCCAGCGCCACCGGTACCACCAGAGCCAGCCGGGCGGCGGCCCGTTGCTGGTTTTCAAACTGGCCGCCCCAAGACAGGCTGTAGCCCTGTGGCAGGTTGAGATCGCTGGCAATGGCCGCCTTGGCCTCGTCCACAAAGCCCACCAGGTCGCGCCCCTCGACATTGGTGCGCACCACTGCAAAGCGCTGCCCGGACTCACGGGAAACTCCCACCGGCCCCTCGATACGGCGGATGTCCGCCAGTTCGGCAAGGGGCACAGTGCCGCCGTCGGGCAGGTTGATGCGGTCCAGTTGCAGTTGCATGACGCCATCCCCCTGGGGCTTGTGATAGCGCAGCATCAGGGGCACCCGGGCGGTGTTTTCGATGATGTTGCCCAATGCCAGCCCCTCTATTTCCGCGCGCAGGCGGGTTTGCAGGGCCTCCACATCAACACCCAATAGTCCGGCCTTGTGGCGGTTTACCTCCACTTGCAGGTACTGGGCGCCCTCGTTGATGGTGGCGGTGGTATCCACGGCGCCCGCAATGGTTTCCACCCGTGCGGCAATCGCCTGGGATAGCTGGTTGAGTGTTGCCAGATCCGGCCCGAATACCTTGATGGCAATGTCGCCTCGGGAACCGGTCAGCATTTCCGACACGCGCATATCAATGGGCTGGGTGAAGCCGTAGTTGATGCCGGGGAAACGCTCCAGCACGGCGCGCAGTTTCTGCTCGATGTCGGCCTTGCTTTTTACTTGCCACTCCGAGGCCGGTTTCAGCTGCAGGAATACATCGGTCTCATTGAGACCCATGGGGTCCATGCCAATTTCATCGGAGCCGCTGCGGGAGACGATGCGCGCGATTTCCGGCACATTGGCCAGCAGCTCCTTTTCCACCTGCTTGACGATGCGGGTGCTGTTATCCAGGTTGATGGATGGAATCGACTCCAGCTGGACGATGATATCGCCCTCATCCAGGGTGGGCATGAAGGTTTTGCCCACCAGCGGGAACACCAGAACCGATATCGCCAGTAGCCCTGCTGAGCCGGCCACCAGCCAGCGGGGCCGGGACAGCGCCCGATCCAACAGTGGTTCGTAGATGCGCTGCAACTGTCGACTGAGCCAGGGTTCATGTTCGCTGCAGTCCTTGATCAACAGGGATGACAGTACTGGAATGGCCGTCAGGGACAGCGCCAGTGCGCCCACCAGCGCAAACACGATGGTCAGGGTGACCGGGCCGAATAGTTTGCCCTCCAGTCCCTCCAGGGTCAGCAGGGGCAGGAATACAATGATGATGATGGCAACGCCGGAGGTGACCGGTACCGCCACATCTTTCACAGCCCGGAAAATTATGTGCAGTCGGGGTAGGCGGGTGCCGTCGGACGTTCGTTGGGCCTGTTGCTGGGACAGGGACGCGACAATGTTCTCGACAATCACAATGGATGAATCCACCAGCATGCCGATGGCAATCACCAGGCCGCCGAGACTCATCAGGTTGGCGGACATGCCCATTCTGTCCATCATGAAGAAGGTGAACAGGGCGGACAGGGGCAGGATCAGCGAAACGGTAATTGCTGCCCGCAGATTGCCGAGGAACAGTACCAGCAGCACCATCACCAGGACCACGGCCTCAATCAGGGCTTTGACCACGGTGGAGACGGCCCGCTCGATCAGCACACTGCGGTCGTAGAAAACATTGATGGCGGTACCTTCCGGCAGGGTGGCATTCAGCGCCGCCAGTTTGCTGCGCACACCGTCCACCACCTCGCGGGCATTGGCGCCGCGCAGACCGATCACCAGACCCTGGACCACTTCGTCAGTGCCATCGGCCGTGACCGAGCCATAGCGCTCCAGTGAGCCCAGGGCAATGTCCGCCAGTTGACCGAGGGGGATCGATTGCCCCAGGGCGTTATCGACCCGGATGGCCGCCAAGTCGTCCAGGGAGGTGAGGGCGCCGGCCACCCGCACCAGAATGGCTTCCTCGCCCTGGTCCAGGCGTCCTGCACCGTCATTGCGGTTGTTGGACTCAATAGCGGCAACGATGTCGGCGTTGGTCACCTGCAGCTGGGCCATGGCTTCGCGCCGGGGGGCCACTTGATAGGTTTTGACAAAGCCGCCCAAGGCGTTGACATCCGCCACCCCTGGCACGGTGCGCAGTGCCGGGCGGATGGTCCAGTCCAGCAGATAGCGCTTTTCCTGCAGGGAGAGCTGGTCGTTGTCCACGGTGAACATGAACATATCGCTCAGTGGCGTGCTCATGGGTGCCAGGCCACCGCTGATATTGTCCGGCAGCGCTCCCCAGATATTGTTGAGCCGTTCGGACACCTGTTGGCGAGCCCAGTAGATATCGGTGCCCTCGGCGAAGTCCAGGGTGATGGCGCTGAGCGCGTACTTGGAGGTGGAGCGCAGCACGGTCTGTTGGGGAATACCCAGTAGCTCCACCTCAATGGGCTGGGTAATCAGCGACTCCACTTCCTCCGGGGTCATGCCCGGCGACTTGATAATCAGCTTTACCTGAGTGGGGGAGATGTCCGGAAAGGCATCAATCGGCAGGTGCAGCATGGCGCGCCCGCCAAAACCGACCAGCAGCAGTGTCAGCAGGCCGATCAACAGTCGCTGGGTGAGGGAAAATTGAATTAATCGGCTCAGCATTATTCGCCGCCCCCAAGACCCAGCTGGATACCCTTGATCAGGGTAGAGCCCTGGGTGACCAGTTCCTCGCCGGGGGCAATGCCCTCGGTGGCCAGGTAGTGGTTGCCCATCGGTACCAGCGCTACGGGCCGGACCTCAACCCCCTGGCTGTGGCGCACATAGACAGTGGTCGCTTTCCCCGCGTGGGTCACTGCCGAGGCTGGTATCAGTACGCCCTGGGCCAGTGGCGGCAGGTTCAGCAACAGGGTCTGGCCGGGTAGGAAGTCCCCGGGTTGGTCGAAGGCCGCCATGATATCCACCATCTGGGTCGTGGCTGTCACTGCGGCGTTCTTGAATTTCAGGGTGACGTTGGTCTCGGACTGGGTCAGTTGCAGCTGGTCGCCCACCTCCAGACTGGCGGCCAACACGCTGGGAATGGCGGCCTGTAACCAGAGCGCGTGGTCCGATTGCAGGGTGGCCACTGGGGTATTGGCGCCAATGGCCTGTCCTGCATTGAACAGGCGCTGACTGAGGGTGCCAGCGGTAGATGCCTTCAGCGCGTACTCGCCGGGCTGGATCTTGCCGCTGGTCAGGTTGGCAAGATCGGTGTCGCTGAATCCGGCGCGAAACAGTTGCTGCCGGTATGATGCCAGGCTGAATTCGGCCTGCTGGACCCGTCGCCGGGTCTGTTGCAGGCGCTGCTCGGCAATGATGCCCTCCCGGAACAGTTCGCTGTCTTTATCTAGTTCGTAGCGGGCCTGTTCCAGGGCATTGCTGGCGCGCAGCCAGGCGTCCTGGACAGCCATCAGTTCGGGGCTGCTGAGGGTGGCGATGGCTTGACCGGCGACCACTGATTCACCCGGCGACAGGTGCCAGCGGGTGAGGGTGCCACTGTACAGGGCGGTCAGCTGGCCACTGTGTTCCGGGGAGTTGATGACGGTGGCCGGGACGGTATTGCCGTAGCGCAGATCGGCTGTTTTCGCCGGCTCGAACACCAGCTTCATACGGGTGACCTCATCCCGGGTCAGGGAAATAATTTCACTCTCTTCCGCCCTGGCGGTTCCGCCCAGCATCAGCGCCAGTGACAGTGCCAGCGGCAGTGCAAAGGAAAACCTGGCTAGCGGTGGTATTTCGAACACCCCATTTTTTGACTTCATGCCGATGCTCCATCAATTTGACTGAATTCACCTATCAGTTGTTGATAGGACAGATCTGTTAACTGGTAATACAGGAGGCTTTCCCGGTACTGCTGCAGTGCCTGAATGGCCGACTGGACATCCATTTCGCCCCGGGACAGGGCTTTTTTCGCCACCTGCCAATGTCTCTGATCCAGGCTCTGGCGCTCGCGCCCCAGTTCCAGCGCCCGGTGCGTGGCCTCCAGCAAGGAAAATTTCGCTGCCAGTGGCATGGCGGGCAAACTGTATTTTGCGTTCATGGCAGGACCCCGACGATTTGGTTGAATTCAGATATCAGGCGTTGATAGCTCAGTTCCGTCAGCTGGTAATGCAGGCGACTTTCCCGATACTGCTGTAGTGCCTGCATGGCCGGAAGAATGTCCGACTCACCCAGAGAAAAGGCCTTTTTGGCCATTTGCCAGTGTTGCTGGTGCAGATCCTTGCGCTGTTCACTGAGCGCCAGCCCATGACGGGTGGACTCCAGCTGGTGTTCAATTTCATGCAATTGCTGTCTGAGTTGCCGGTAGGCCTGCTGGAATTGCACTTCGGTTTCGGTGGCGGCCAAGTGGGCGGCACTGGTTTTCGCTGAGATGTAGTCGCCGCCGCCAAAGGGCACACTGATGGCGATGCCGAGACTCTCGATATTCGCCTCACTGCCGCTGCCGCGCTCGCGGCGCATACCCATGAACAGGCTGGGGCTGCCGGCGTTGTCGTGGCGAATAACCTTCGCCTGGGTGTGCTGGCTGTCCAGCTGGTCTTGCAGAAAGCCCAGCAGCGGGTGTGCGGCCGTGATTTCCGTCTGTGGGCTGAGCTGTTCCGTAAAAGAGGCGACCGGACGTTGCGCCAGACCGGTGATGACGTTGTAGTTGCGCTGTGCATCGACCCGGCTGGCCTCGACGTCCAGAAGCCGCTGTTGGGCCTGCATCACCAGGCCACGGCTTTGCAGAACGGATGCCTTGGGGATGGCGCCGGTGGCGAACAGGGTCTCGCTGACTTTCATCAGTTCCCCGGTGTCGGCCAGGGCCTGCTTGGCCTGGTCAAACTGGATGTCGGTACTGGCCAGTTCATGGAGCGCCTGCCGGACCTCGCCGGCAACCTTCAGGGTCAGGTAGTCGTGCCAGCTGATACTGGCCTGCTGGTAATGTTCCCCGAGCAGGTTGTTGTCCCGTCTTTGTCCCCAGCGCCAGAGGTCCACTTCGAGACCGGCTTCCAGTTCCCGCAAACCCTGATTGTCGCCATACTGATCATCCCAATAGCTGGCCTTCATCCGCGGGCGGTTGGCGATCCAGTCGTCGGCAAAATTCTGCTGCGCCCTGGCGCGATCCTCATAGGCCGCAGTCAGGGGACGCTCCAGCGCGCGCTCTGCCGCGGCGCGAAATACCTCGGGGTAGGAGAGAGTTTCGCTGCTTTCAAGCAGACCGTGTTCCGGATATTCTGTTTCAGCCTGGAGCGAAAAGGGGAAGAACAGAGAGAGGGCCAGGCTGAGTAGCAAGAGCGGTCGATGGGTAAATTTCACAGCCAGATAATTCCTGTTTGGAGGTGTTGTGCGAATACTAAAAACCCGGTTGTCAAAAATATGTCGACAGCCGAGGTGGCTTTTTTGCAATGTCCGTGAGGGCTGCATTGACATCCTGTTGGCATTTGTTCGCGCAAACTCGGGACTGTGGGATAAACGCTTTATGAGGGTTGCTGGAATGACGAACTGGAGTGAGCGATGAAAATTCTGGTTGTCGAAGACAACAGGGATATTGCTGAAAATATTGCCGACTACCTGGAGCCTCGGGGGCACTGTCTGGATTTTGCCAGCGACGGCAAGCAGGGGCTGCAACTGGCCCTGGATGAGAATTTCGATGTGATTGTGCTGGATGTGATGTTGCCGCGCATGGACGGTATGACCATCTGCCAGCGCTTGCGCGAGGCAAATATCGCCACACCGGTATTAATGCTGACAGCCCGTGACCAGCTCGATGACAAGCTGGCGGGATTTCAAGCTGGGGCCGATGACTACCTAGTTAAACCATTTTCAGTCAAGGAGTTGGAGGCAAGACTTAATGCATTACTTAAACGTATTCACCACTTTGGTGACAACAGCGCCCTGCGGATCGCCGATCTGGAATTTAACCAGCAGACCTTGCAGGCGAGTCGCGCGGGGGTATCCCTGGAGCTGAACCCCATTCAGCGCAAATTGCTGGAGCTGTTGATGAAAAGCAGTCCCGCAGTGGTCAAACGGGACCGGCTGGAGGCGTTGATATGGGGGGATCTCCCACCAGATAACGATATTCTACGCACTCATATCTACAGCCTGCGCAATGTCATTGATAAGCCCTTCGGCAAAAAACTGCTGCACACCGTCCATGGCATCGGTTACAGGTTGGCTGAGGACTGAGGCTACGGGCGGCTTTATATAATTTCTGCATTTCAGGTGTGACAAGCATGTACAAAAACAGCCTCAAACGCCGCATTATTTTTACCACCGTGATCATCGTCACGGTGGTCAGTACCCTGTTTGCCGGCGGCCTGCTGTTGATCAAGCAGCGCCTGGAGGAAACCACCTTCGGCGAGCTGGTGCGTGAGCACCTGGAGGTGCTGATCAACGAACCGGAATCTGCGGAATTGCTGTCTCATCCGCTGTTCGATGAGTGGCGGTTTTATCGGGGCGATGCTGTTGTTCAGCTGCCGGAGGACATCAGACGCTTGTCGGTGGGCACCTATCACAGTGTGGAAATAGGCCACCGTTACTACCACTTGCAAATTGAAGAGACGCCGCTCGGCCGGGTCTACCTGACCTACGATGTCACCGAGTGGGAGGTTCAAGAGCATGCGCTGCTGGCAACGCTGTTTTACGGCGTGCTGGTGGTGTTGCTGGTGGCAGTGGTGGTGGCCAACCGCTCATCCTGGATCATTCTGTCCCCGGTGCGGGCATTGACGGGGCGCTTGGCGACCATCGAACCGGGTGATCGAGGGGTTAGGCTCGCCGGGGACTTCAAGGACAGTGAGATCGGTCAGATCGCTACCGCCTTTGACAGCTACTCCTCAAGATTGGATCAGTTTGTTGAGCGGGAGCGTTCCTTTACCGCCTCGGCCAGCCATGAACTGCGTACCCCGCTGTCGGTGATGATGGGGGCGGTGGATGTGCTGGACGCCAACGTCGAGGACACCCCGGTGATCAGTCGCGCCCTGCAGCGAATCAAACGGGCCTGCGGGGAGATGCAGGCGTTTATCGAGGCGACGCTGTTCCTGTCCCGCGAGGGAGACAGCAGTATCAACCAGGGACAGCCGACCGATGTGGCGGCATTGATTGCACAGGTGCTGGAGGATAACCACACCCGGATTCAGGAGGCCGACATCGATGTTCAGTTGAATCTGTCGTCCGGCCTGACCCTGGCTGTGCCCGAGAGTATCGCCAAGATCACCCTCAACAATATCCTGCTCAATGCCATTGAGCACACTCCCGGTGGCGCTATCCGCATTGTGCTGTCCGGCCAGCGTCTCAGTATCGAAGATAGCGGGGAGGGGATACCCAAAGAGGAGCTGCCCCATGTGTTTGACCGCAGTTACACCACCAAGCCTTCCGGTACCGGCATGGGGCTCAACCTGGTGAAACGCATCTGCGACCGTTTCAACTGGCGCTTGGAGATCGACAGCGAGCCCGGGGCGGGCACCGCGATTGCAATCACCTTCGGTGAATAGCGTGACTGAAAGCGGCTTGCGCGACCGCTAGCGCAGCAGCAGTAGCGGTATTTTCGAATTGATCAGCATGCGTTGGGTGAGGCTACCAAACAGTAATTCCCGCAGCCGACTCTGGCCAAAGGCACCCATCACTACCAGTTCAATATCATGCGAGCTGTAGTAATGTTCCAGCTGCTCCTGAACACTGCCTTTCAGTTCTGCGCAGACAGTTTTTAATCCTGCCTGTTGCAGAATAGCGGCACCTTCTTTGAGTTGATCTGATTCCTGTGCCGTTTGGCCCACATGAACCAAGTGACATTCCAGGCCGCTGTAGAGCGGGCTGAGGCTCACCATATCCAATGCTTTGCGGGAAACCTCACTGCCGTCATAGGCAATCATGATGCGCTGTGGTGGCTGTTCGAATGGTCGGTTGACCACCAGTACTGGCCGGTGCAGGGCGCGGATCAGAGATTCCAGTCGGGTGCCGATCTGTTTTTCCTGATTTTCGTGTCCTTCGCCACAAATACCCACTACCAGTACGCGGATTTCATCTTCCATTTCCACCAGGGTTTCTTCCAGGCTGCCGTGGCGCTGGATGCTTTCCGCATCTGGACAATCCTGCGCCACCGTTCGCCGATGGGCGTCTTGCAGCATGGCTTTTCCCTGTTCCAGCAGGATGCGGCTGCGGCGCTCTTCCATACTGGTTAATTCTTCCAGTAATTCTTCCCGACTGCCCAGGCCAATACTGCCACTGAGATCCATCAGTGGCGGGGTATCCCGATGTTCAATATTGTGTAATAGCTTGAGCGGCGCCTGCAGTTTTTTTGCTACCCATACAGCGTAATCCGTCACCGCCGCACTGTAGGAGGAACCATCGATACAGGCCCATATGGTACTTCTCTGCTGGTTGTTCATCAGTGCCCCCCGAGGACTTGGTCGATCTCTTCCGGTTTGTCGTGAATGCCAAACCGGTCGACGATGGTGGTGCTGGCTTCGTTTAGTCCAATCAGCTCTACCAGAGCGCCTTCGCGTCTGAACTTGATCACTACCTTGTCCAGCGCGCCCACAGCAGAAATATCCCAGAAGTGGGCGCGGTTCAGGTCAATGATCACCTTGTCCAGGGCTTCCTTAAAATCGAATTGGGCGGTGAATTTGTCGGCAGAATTAAAAAATACCTGACCCACTACCCGGTAGGTGCGTGCGTTGGCGGGCCCATCCAGCTCTGAGGTCACATACATAAAGTGACTGACCTTGTTGGCGAAAAATAATGACGCCAGCAATACGCCTACGAACACACCGTAGGCGAGATTGTGGGTGGAGACAACCACTACCACAGTCATCACCATCACCAGATTGGTAGACAGGGGGTTTTTCTTCAGATCGGTGATTGACTGCCAGCTAAAGGTGCCGATGGATACCATGATCATCACCGCCACCAGCGCCGCCATGGGTATTTGTGAAATCCAGGGGCCGAGGAACACCACCATGATAATCAGGAATACTCCCGCCGTCAGGGTGGAGAGACGACCGCGACCACCGGACTTTACGTTGATCACCGACTGGCCAATCATGGCACAGCCAGCCATGCCGCCCAGCAGGCCGGCACCAATATTGGCGATGCCCTGACCCTTGCACTCGCGGTTTTTGTCGCTGGGGGTGTCGGTAAGGTCGTCGACGATGGTGGCGGTCATCATCGATTCCAGCAGGCCGACTACTGCGAGGGAGATGGAGTAAGGAAAGATGATTTTCAGCGTTTCAAGATTGACCGGCACATCCGGCCACAGGAACAGCGGCAGGGTGTCCGGTAGCTCGCCCATGTCGCCGACTGTGCGAATGTCGAGACCAATCACTACTGCGACCACTGTAAGTAACACAATGCACACCAGTGGCGAGGGAATGGATTTGCCGACCACAGGCAGGTATGGGAACAGGTAAATAATGCCTAGCCCGACGGCGGTCATGGCATACACATGCCAGGTGACATTGGTCAATTCCGGCAACTGGGCCATAAAGATCAAAATGGCCAGCGCGTTGACAAAGCCTGTCACCACCGAGCGGGATACAAAACTCATGAGGTTGCCGAGCTTGAGATAGCCGGCAATGATCTGGAATACACCCGTCAGCAGCGTGGCGGCCAGCAGGTATTGCAGGCCGTGCTCCCGAACCAGTGTCACCATCAGCAGTGCCATAGCACCGGTGGCGGCGGAAATCATGCCCGGTCTGCCGCCGACAAAGGCTGTAATCATTGCTATACAGAAGGAGGCGTACAGCCCCACCTTGGGGTCGACCCCGGCAATGATGGAAAAGGCAATGGCTTCGGGAATCAGCGCCAGGGCGACAACCGTGCCCGCCAACAGGTCTGCGCGGACATTACCCAGCCATTGTTGCCGGGTGGAGTGAAACAACATAATCAATTTCCTGTTTTGGTCGGTGTGGCTTCTTCGGTTTAGATTTTTAGGATTTGTGTGGTGGTTGCACGGCAACCTTGGCGGATATTGGCGCTATATGATTGTCAAAAGCAGCCAGCGGGTTTTTGGTTGCCCGATGGGCAAGGTGCTTTCAGCCTGCGGATTGTTCTAGTGCCGCGCGAGGCAAGATCCCGTGCTACAAAGTGGGTAGATGCAGGGCCGAGATAACAATTCACCGAGGGGTACAGCATTAACAAGGGGCGCATTATAGCCCCTTGCCCCACAGAGGCAACGTGGGGGACAGAGCCAGTCACATGGTTAGTTGGGAAAAGATATACAGCAATAATTTATAGGGTATCTGTCTTCGGCTACAATGCGCGCCTCACACTACTTACCGAATGTTGCCCATGAGCCGGAAATTCCAGAATCGACGTACTTTTGCGATTATTTCGCACCCCGACGCCGGTAAAACCACCATTACTGAAAAGCTGCTGCTGTTCGGCAACCTGATTCAGGTGGCCGGTACCGTGAAAGGCAAGAAGAGCGACCGTCACGCCACTTCCGACTGGATGCAGATGGAAAAGGAGCGGGGCATTTCTGTTACGTCGTCTGTGATGCAGTTTCCTTACCACGATGCCATGGTCAATCTGCTGGATACCCCCGGACACGAAGACTTCTCCGAGGACACCTATCGCACCCTGACGGCGGTGGATTCGGCGCTGATGGTCATTGATGGCGCGAAGGGTGTCGAGGCTCGCACTATCAAGCTGATGGATGTGTGTCGATTACGGGACACACCGATTATTTCTTTCGTCAACAAGATGGACCGGGATATCCGCGATCCCGTTGATCTGCTGGATGAAATTGAATCCGTGCTAAAAATTGCCGGAGCACCCATCAACTGGCCGATCGGCATGGGCCACGATTTCAAGGGGGTCTACAACCTCTACACGGACACCATTCATGTGTTCAAGCCGGGGCAGGGTCACACCATTCCCGAGGATATCCAGATCAAGGGTATCGATTCCGATGAGGCCACTGAGCTGCTCGGTTACTATGTGGATGAAATCCGCGAGCAGATTGAGTTGGTGCGAGGTGCGACCCACCAGTTTGATTTGGAGTTGTTCCTGGCCGGTCAGCTGACACCGGTATTCTTCGGTACTGCGCTCTCCAACTTTGGTGTACGCGAGATGCTCGACCACTTCGTACAGTGGGCACCGGCACCACAGCCGCGCCAAGCCATTGAGCGTGTAGTGGAGCCAGGCGAGGAGCCGTTTTCCGGCTTTGTTTTCAAGATTCAGGCGAACATGGATCCGAAACATCGGGACCGTATCGCCTTTATGCGGATCTGCTCCGGTAAATACGTACAGGGCATGAAAATGCACCATGTGCGCACCGGCAAGGATGTGCGTATCGCCGATGCGGTGGGTTTTAAGGCCGGCGAGCGGATGGCGGTGGAAGAGGCGGTTGCCGGGGATATAATCGGCCTGCACAACCACGGCACCATCCAGATTGGCGATACGTTTACCGCTGGGGAAGACCTGAAGTTTACCGGTATTCCCCACTTTGCCCCGGAACTGTTCCGTCGCATTCGTCTGCGCGACCCCATGAAAACCAAGCAGTTGCAAAAAGGCCTGCAGCAGTTATCTGAGGAGGGCAGTACCCAGGTCTTTTTCCCCCTCAATAACAATGACATTGTGGTCGGTGCTGTGGGTCAACTGCAGTTCGAGGTGGTGGCTTATCGCCTCAAGGACGAATATGGCGTAGAAGCAGTTTACGAGCCAGTTAATGTCTACACTGCCCGCTGGGTCGAGTCCGAGGACAATAAAAAAATCGAGGAGTTGAAGCGAAAAGTGCCAGATGGTGTGGCGCTTGACGGCGGTGGCCACCTCACTTATCTGGCTTCTACTAGAGTCAACCTGGCGCTCACCGAAGAACGCTATCCAGAGATCAATTTCAGGGCTACCCGCGAGCTGTAATTCCTCCGCAGTGGGGCTTCACCTATACTTTTTCCGATGCTCTTGATTGCGGAGGAAGCCGTGAAGCCCCAGACCTCTCCTCGGCTGACCCACCTGGCTTTGCATGTGGTGGATATGGATGCCTGTATCGAGTTTTATCGTTATTACTGCGGCATGGTGATCTGCCATGAACGCAGCACAGCACAACAGCGTATTGTCTGGTTGGCCGAACCCGGTCGCGAACGGGAATTTATTTTCGTGTTGATGGATGGTGGTCGCGACCTCAACCTGCCGAAAGACGACTACCGCCATTTCGGATTTGCCCTGCCCAGTCGCGCAGCAGTGGATGATGTCTCGCATCGTGCAGATGAGCGCGGCGAACTGGTTTGGCCACCCCGGGAGGAACCCTATCCCGTGGGTTACTATTGCGGCCTGCGTGACCCCAACGGCAATTATGTGGAATTCAGTTACGGCCAACCGTTGGGGCCTGGTGCGCCGCAATAAGCGTTGCCCGTAAAGTGAGGTTGTAATAGTCTGGGCGCACTTGTCTGGCGTGGAGAAAAGCATGGAGAACCGTCGTAAAACGGTCGTGATCAACAGCCGGTTTCAATACCAGTACGCCTTGGTCGCTGCGGCCGCTTCGGTACTATTAATCAATCTGTTTATCATCATCAATACCCTGCTACCGGATTATCACGGCTTTCTGCTTAGCGGTTGGCATACCCTGATTGTGGCATTCATCGAGATTCTGCTGATTGTCGGTGTTTGGTGGGGCTCTCTCATTTCCAGCCACCGTATTGCCGGACCAGTCTTTGTGATTGTGCGGGAAATAGAATTGCTTTCTGAGGGCGACTTTACCGCACGGGTAAGTTTGCGCCGACAGGACCTGTTTCAACCGGAAGCGGATGCCATCAACCAAAGTATTGAAATACTCCAGAAACGCCTGCATCGACTTAAAGAGATTGTCGAGGAAATAGAACATCAACCAGGCGGTTATGCTCCAGTGACCCCAGATCACATTGCCCGCCTGCGAGTTGAGCTGGAGCAGTTTAAAACCGCCTGATATACGCGTCAGGTATTGCAACGACCATCGCCACCCGCCCGCTAATTGGACCCCTAAGCCCTTGCCAGATCCCTCCGTCTTCTTGTTACTTGTGGTTATCGCTTTCGCGGCGGGGTTTATCTCCTCTATCGCCGGAGCGGGAGGCGTCCTCACACTTCCTGCACTGCTGTGGGCTGGATTGCCGCCGATCACCGCATTGGCTACCAACAAAGTGCAGAGCACCCTTGGTACGCTGTCATCTACCTGGAATTTTTTTCGCAAGGGTCATCTTGACCTAAAGCCGCTAGTCCCCTCAATGATGAGCGCGTTAGTTGGTTCCTGTGTCGGCACCTGGACGGTGCAACAGGTAGATAACGAGTTACTGGGAATACTGATCCCGGTAATGTTGATTGCTATTGGCCTGTATTTTTTGATTTCTCCGCGTATGACAGATGAGCACCGTGAAGCACGCCTGACACCCGTTCAATTCGCCCTGACAGCGGCACCTCTGATGGGATTTTACGGCGGGTTTTTTGGCCCCGGCATGGGTTCAATATTCCCCTTTCTGATGGTGTGGTTGATGGGATATGGCCTGCGCAGGGCCACCGCTCAGACCAAGGCTATGGTGCTGTCCGTGAATGGCATTTCCGCCACGATTTTTATTATTGGTGGCCATGTGATCTGGCCGCTGGCAATTGGTATGTCGCTGGCACAAATTGTCGGCGCCAGGTTGGGGTCTAACCTGGTGATCAGTCGCGGTGCTGCACTGGTCCAGCCGGTGATTATCGCGGTGACATTGGTTGTAGCCCTTAAATTGTTGGTGATGCCGTGACGTTTCTTCTTACGCTGTTGATGACATTCATTCTGGTGCTGGTGGCGCTACTGCTATTTATTCGTTTCGGCACGCCGTTTTACCAACTTAAAAAGGACAATGTGGTGACCCTGCTCACCATGGTGGTTGACGGTCAGGCTACCGAGAATGACTGGCAAGTATTTCTGGGGGTGCCGATCAGACATAATGACCGCCTTGAGGCCGCTCGCCTGCAATGTTGTGAGATCAGTAATCGCGAGTACATCGGTGGCAGTTCACTGTTGACGGCAAAGGGCATCGATGAAATCCGGCTGTTGCTGGCCGAACTGGAAGGAGAGGACGAATGAACAGGGAATCTTCACCGATGGCGCGAGGCATGTTGATTGCCGCCGCCTTTGTGATCGTTGTGGCAGGACTCAAGGCGGCTGAAACACTGCTGGTGCCATTTTTGCTGTCAGTTTTTATTGCACTGATTTTTTCACCGCTATTAACCTGGCTGAAAAGACTTAAGGTGCCGAATGGTGTCGCCATTTGCCTCATTATCGCTCTGGTGGTATTGGTGGGGTGGTTGATTGGTATTTTGGTGGGTGCATCCATTAATGACTTCCGTCAGAACCTGCCTCAATACCAGGAGCGCTTGCAACAGATGAGCAGCGGATTCATCAGTCTGCTCAGTGAGCGGGGTATGACGTTGGACATGGAGCAGATGCGCCAGAGCTTTGATCCCGGCAAGGTGATGCAGTTGGCGGGCAATACCCTGAGTTCTTTTGGCAATGTCATGACCAATGCTTTCATGATCTTGTTGACGGTGGTGTTTATCCTGGCCGAGGAAGTGGGCTTCAGCGACAAGTTGCAGGCTGCCCGCAAGGACAACGGTTCGGCCCGTGAGGCACTGGAACGGTTTACGCAGAGTGTGAACAGTTATCTGGGTATCAAATCTCTCCTCAGCCTTCTTACCGGGCTATTGGTGATGGCCTGGCTCTGGATTCTTGGTGTGGATTACCCCGTCATGTGGGGGTTGCTGGCTTTCCTGCTTAATTTTGTGCCCACGATCGGTTCCATCATTGCTGCAGTACCAGCGGTGTTGCTGGCGTTGATCCAGCTTGGGCCACTGGTGGCCGGGTTGACGACTGTCGGCTATCTGGTGGTGAATGTGGTGATCGGCAACGTGCTGGAACCCAAAGTCATGGGTAAGGGGCTTAATCTGTCGCCGTTGGTGGTGTTCCTCTCTCTGGTGTTCTGGGGTTGGGTGCTGGGTCCGGTGGGTATGCTGTTGTCTATTCCGCTCACCATCATGGTCAAAATCGCCCTGGAAAATCACTCGGATACCTACTGGCTCGGGGTCATGCTCGGTGCAGGGGCACAATCACGGTCAACCGCTGGCAAAGGAGATGAGCCATCATCGTGAGTGTGGCGATTGATACACTTAGCCATACGCTCAAAAATCTATTGCCCTCTGCCCGATTGCAGGAAACCACACTTTCCTTGAGTTCTCCCCTGCGGTTGATGCTGATTGATCCTGAGGGCATGGATGTCCCCCTCAGTGGCGGAGAAACAGACGCCATTTTTGAAGCTCCTCCCTATTGGAGCTTTTGTTGGGGCAGCGGCAAGGCACTAGCTGACCGATTGTTGATGACTCCATCTCTGGTCCTGGGTAAAACTGTACTGGATTTTGGATGCGGTTCCGGCGTGGTGGCAGTTGCTGCTGCTTTAGCCGGGGCAAGGCGGGTAATTGCCTGTGATCTTGATCCGATTGCGTTGGAAGCTGTGCGTATCAATGCTCGGCTCAATGACTGCAACATCGAAACCCTCGCCGATTTGAGTCTTTTGGAGGAGTCCGTAGACCTGCTTCTGGCGGCCGATGTACTTTATGACCGAGATAATCTGGGGTTACTGCAAGTTTTTCGTCACTGTGCCCCCGAGGTCTTGCTGGCTGATTCTCGTGTTCGAGATTTATGTGAACCGGGCTACCATTTACTTGATTCAACTGATGCCGTAACAGAACCGGATTTGGGTGAGCTGGACTCGGTTAGAACCGTGCGTTTCTACCGTGCCGAAAGAGACTAAGGCGACATGTTGAGGGCCCAGTGACGTTCTCGGAAAAGGCTGTTCCAGGCTCGACAAACCACATTGATGTACACTGCTTAATATTCGAGCATGGTAAACAAGGCAGCCTGATATGAATTCCAGCACCAAGCCAACGTTGCTTGCAACGGTGGAAAAGCTTGATCCGGTCAAAGCGGCCGAGCTTCTAGGCACTGAACCCCAATCCAGCATTCAGAGTCTCCTTGCCCAGTTGCCGCCTGAGCGGGCACTGCTGATCGCGTCTCACTTGCCGGGGACGGCGACACGTGGTGAAGCAGAGACCACGGCCCTTGTCAGTGGCATAGAGGGCACGGTCGAGAAGTTGATGTCTCCCCCGCTAGGTGCGTTACCGATGGATACCACGGTAGCGGGCGCCCTGGATTACATTGTTCATCTCAAGGAAGTATCCAGTATCACCTACATCTATGTGGTGGATGAGTTCTCTCATCTGATGGGTGTGGTTGCCATGCGCGACCTGTTGCTGGCGAGCCCTGCACAAACCCTTGCCGATATTATGACGGTTGAACCGTTTGCTTTTTCGCCAGGCACCCATATGCCAGAGGCGATCAATGCCGCATTAAAGCGTCACTATCGTCTGTATCCCGTGGTGGGCAAGAACAACAAACTGATTGGTTTGGTGTTTAGTTGGAAGCTGTTCGAATATGTCGCGACAGAAATCAGTTCCCAGAGTGGATCAATGGTCGGTTTGGACCGGGAAGAGCGCGTGACCACCTCTATTCTCCAGTCTTTCCGAATGCGCCACCCATGGTTACAGGTCAATTTGCTCACTGCCTTTGCGGCCGCATTCGTGGTTGGGATGTTTGAAGACACCATTGCCCGCATTGTTGCCTTGGCAGTATTTTTACCTGTATTGGCAGGGCAGAGTGGCAATACCGGTTGTCAGGCCTTGGCTATCACGCTTAGGGGACTAACACTGGGGGAGCTTGGCGATTATCCAGTGAGGAAATTGCTGCAGAAGGAAATTGCCCTGGGAGCCATGAATGGGTTTGCTGTCGGCTTGGTTGCCGCGTTAGCTATGTGGTTATATGCGGGATACAGTGGAACAGAACAACCATTCTTACTTGCATTTGTTGTGTTGATCGCAATGGTTGGCGCTTGCGTTGGAAGTGGTATTTTTGGGGTTTTGGTTCCGCTGACCCTGCGGCGTATGGGGGCAGACCCTGCCATGGCCAGTAGTATTTTCCTGACCACCTTTACCGATATTCTGGGTATGGGGTTGATGTTGTTTCTGGCGACGGCCTTATTGTTGTAGCAATGTGATCAAAAATATTATTTTGTTATCATAGGGGGTGTATAGGCCACTTGTGGCTATTCACACCCATCAGGATCCATTTCGTTGTTCCTGTCGTAATAAGCTTAAATAAGTCAATTTCTAGTTTGAGTATTCTACTGCTTCTGTATTACTGTACCTGCCAATTCAAAGTACCGACAAAGATAACGCTATGAAAGACGTTCAATTAAAAAGTTACGATATCAAGCTTGAGGAAACGAACGCTGTTCCATGGGAAGAGTGGTTCGAGGAAATTGCCGAATTCAGTGCGAAACATGGTAACTGCATCGTGCCGCACGGCTTTAAAACCAAGTCCGGTCATTCACTCTGGCATTGGGTTGAGAAAGTCCGCCGCGATTATGCAGAAGGAAACGTTTCCGAAGAACAATACAAACGTCTCGATGAACTGCATTTTATTTGGGACATGGAGGACCTTACCTGGGAAACCGGCTTCGCTGCCTTGCAAAACTACTATGACGAGTTTGGCGATTGTGTCGTTCCCCTTGGTTATCGTACTAAAGGCCGCTTTAGTCTCGGCTTATGGGTGAGCAACCAGCGCGAGTACGATGGTGTTTATCCCCGGGATAAATACCACCGACTTGCGGCGCTTGGATTTATCTGGAATTTGTTGGAGTACCGGTGGGAGAGGGGCTTTGCAGAGCTGAAAGTGTACAAAGCCACCCATGGAGACTGCCTGGTACCGAAAAAATATATCGTAGATGGTGATATGGACCTGGGCGCGTGGGTAACCAAACAGCGCGCAGATCTGCACTTCAATTTCCTCTCTGAGGAAAAAATGCATCGTCTGAATGAGATTGGCTTCTCCTGGGCGGCCACTGAAGGCAGTCCCTTGATCGTCATGCTGCCGAAAGATGGTTCGGAAGGACAGGGAGACGCCCGATCTAACCAGGGCTAGCCTGGCGTTAGGCGTGGTTCCTGCTATTACTGCATAAAACACCGCGAATATCGCGGTGTTTTGCTATGGGTGATCGGTTAGTAGTGTCTCTTACCAAAGGTAGAGACTCGCCTTTTTACCGATAATGTTCAATTCTGCATACTCCTCACAGGCCCGGCTTGTCAGTCCATAGCAAACGAGCAGGGGGAGCAGGTGCTCTTCTCTCGGATGGCAGTACTTGGCATAGGGTGCCTGCGCCCAGTTTTCCAGCCGCCTGGCCCGCTCCACTTCATCGATTGAGTCCGTTGCACAGGTGTCGATCAACCAGGCTTCGAACTGTTCATTCATCTTCTTCGTCTGCTCGGTATCTTGAGCGAAAAATGCCTGCATGTTGTGGAAAGAGAATCCTGATCCGATAACGAGCAACTTGTCATGCTTCAAGCTGGCTAGCGCTCTTCCCATGCGCAGATGTTCAGCCGGGTCGAGGCTCTTCAGCAGGGACAGCTGCACACAGGGAATATCCGCGCCCGGATACATAATCTTCAAGGGAATAAACACCCCGTGATCCAAACCCCGTTCCTCATCAAGTTGGGCATTAAAACCGGCATCAACCAGGACCGCCTTTGTTTGCCTGGCCAGTGCGGGCTCACCGGGGCAGGGGTATTGAATTGCGTAAGCGGCATCGGGAAAGCCTAATAGTCGTAAACCAGAGTGGGATTCGGGTTGGCGGTAATGGTCGGCGCGGCGGTCTCCCAATGGGCACTGATGACCAGAATAGCCGAGGGCTTGCTGATCTTTTCGGTAATCCTGCGCAGGTGCTTAACCAGCTCAGTATGCTCAGAATCACCGAGCAGTGGGAGAGGGCCGCCACCGTGGGATAAAAATAGAATGCGCATGTCATCTCGCCTGAGCTTTTTGAACAAAAACGACCTGTGTTCAGAGTATATCCGGCACGTGCCTGTTGTCAGAACTCACCCGCAACAGCTTTCAAAAGGCACATATCAGGAATACCTGATTTCAGATCGCCATTCCAAACAGCACCTCAGTATTTGCTTGGGGACTGGTGGATACATGTTCTCCTGCGACCAGGTCGACAATCCCCGCGATCAGCACATCCGTCAAGGGGGTGTGCCGACAGCGGCGACGCCCAAAATCAGGCCCACGCTAGAGGCAATAGCGTCATTGCGCTGAGCATGGCTGCCCCTGGTCAGTAGCTTTTGTGCATTCGGTCTCTTTCTGGGCGTCACATAACGTCTTCTTTGTTAATGGGTAAGCATAACCATTAGAACGGTATAAGCTGGTTCAATTTGAACACAAGATAAAGCGGGTGACCTCAAACGACCGTTGCCACTTTTGAAGTTTCAGGGCGTGAGGATCGAGAGAGGCTAGAGAGGCTAGAGAGGCTAGAGAGGCTAGAGGGGCTAGAGGGGCGGGGTGGCTTCGACCACAGCGAAGACATAAAGAAGGCGTATAGCTTTATAGCGCCAAAAATTCTAAGGCTTGGACGGCATTTTAATAGGGGGAGGACATTTTTTAAGGTTTGACAACAACTTGCCAGAACTCACCGCTCCAATCAACGCGGAGTTTGGTGGTTTTGAAGCTGTGTTGGAAATAACCAACGAACAATGTGCCATCGTCATGAATATTGTATACCTGACATTCAACAGCTTCCGAATCGGGAGCTGTTTTTACCATAATCCAGTCACGACGTTGTACATTTGGTCGTTCCATTTTTCCACCTCGGTTATCTTTTTTATGGTGGGCTGTTCCCACTTGTTCTGGCTCAAAAAAAAGCCCTTGTATAACAAGGGCTATCAATTTGGCGGAGGGACAGGGATTCGAACCCTGGGTACCTCTCGATACGCCGGTTTTCAAGACCGGTGCTTTCAACCGCTCAGCCATCCCTCCTGTAACTTTTTTGTGTGGCTTCGTGTCCAGGAAACTCCGAAGTTCACATCCGGGTGTCCCCGGAAAAGAGCGGCAGATTATACAGCGGATTCCTTTCCTTACAAGGCCGAACCCGCTGTCATTTCGCCTTTCTTACCAAGCTCAGCTGTTCCCGCCCTGTGAGATAGCAGATTGGTCCCCGGACTCGTTGTGTTGGTCGTCAGTTGACGGCGACGTGCTGGGTTTTGGTACCGCTTTTGCGCGCGGATCATTGGCCGCTCTGGTGAAATCATTCGGTTTAACCTCAACCGGCGAGGGCAGGGATGTATCCAGAGGCTGCGGCAACGGCTTGGAGCGAATATCGGTTACCACATTGACCTGACCTACAGGGCGTGGTGCCAACCTGGGATCATTGCTGGCCCTGGTTGTTGGCGGCTCTAAGGCTGCTTCCGTGTTCTGTGCGGGTGCCTCTGTGGGTAGTTCTATTGCCGGTGCTGCTGCCACTGTGTCGGCTGAGGGTGGATTTGATACCGCTTCTTCAATATTTGCTTCTGGAACAGTTTCTTCCGCCGGTGTTTCAACAGCCGCAGGAGCAAAGTCGTCAGCGACGACTTTAGCCTCAGTTTCAATCTCTTCTGTGGGGGCCGTTGTTTCCGGTGCCGCTTCAGCAGCCGTGTCTTGCTTCTCATTCTGTGCTACAGCTTGAGGTGCGTCCGTCGCTGTTAACACCGGTTGAACAGCCTCAGTGATCTCCTCAGATGCAGCTGATGGCAAAGCAGTGTGATCTGTTGCTGCAGGCTCTATGGATTGCTCAATGGGTTGTGCATCGTTATCCGTGTCAATCTGAGCCAATGTGAAGACGTCGGCTGTGTTTTCTGCGGGGGTTTCTCCACTGCTTTCAGGTGCCTTGGTAGCCACTTCGGTTACAGCTGCTCGAGACTCATCAGCAGTTTGGGTGCTTTTCGTCTCGGTTGACGTGTCAGGCATACCAGTGGTGGTATCTGTTGGTGCAGCATCAGTTCCCATGGCAGTGATCAGTTCTGCTGGAACTTCACGGCGTTGACGTCTCTGGCGCGGATTGCGGCGCTTGTCGCCTTCGCGTCGCGGCGGGCGATTGCTTGTGCTCGTCTCGGCTTCGGTGGCTGTTGGCGAGATAGTCGCTTCAGATTGCTGTTCCGGGCGAGGTTTTCTGGGCTGCTGTTCGCGCCGTGACTTTTGCTCTTCAGGCTGTTGTTGACTGCCGCGTTGTTGCTGTTGGCTGTCACGCTGCCCAGATCTTGGCCCCTGGCGGCCACGATTACGACCATTGCGACGATCATCCGGACGGCGATTGCGGCCCTGAGATCTCTGATCATCGCGCCCAGACCGAGTGTCTGAAGCTTTTTTCTGGGGGGCTTGTGGTTCTTTGCTCCCAAACAAAAATTTCTTCAATCGCTGCAGCAAGCCTGGCTGTTTGTCAGCAGCCTGGTCTTTTTTGGCGCTGACCGGTTTTTCAACCGGAGTGGGTGCTGGTTGCGACGGCGTCAGCGTTTGAACGGCAGGCTGTGGTGCTGGGGGAACCGGTTTTACCAGGTCGTCATCCTGACTGATAAATTCTTCAGACAGTGTGTTGGTCAGGCGATAGCTGTATTCGCTGGTCACACCATCCTGTTCGCGAATGCGTTTTACCTCAAAATGAGGTGTTTCCAGTCGCTCATCGGGGATAACCACTATTTTGGAACCGTGGCGCTTTTCTATCTCAAAAACTTCTTTGCGTTTTTCATTTAGCAAGAAGGTGGCAACTGAAACTGGG
Source organism: uncultured Porticoccus sp. (assembly GCA_947259505.1). Lineage (GTDB taxonomy): Bacteria > Pseudomonadota > Gammaproteobacteria > Pseudomonadales > Porticoccaceae > Porticoccus. The sequence goes on from CAMYLT010000008.1 coordinate 316,617, forward strand.
GTTATGGCGCGGATTTCAGCACTGAATTCTTTTTGTGCTTCTTCTTCAACCAATCTGAGAATGGACAGCGCCAGAGAGCGGGTGCCACGAATGGTGCCCTGTCCCAAGCAGCGTGGGCAGACTTTTGAAGTGGTTTCTTCCAGAGAGGGGCGTAGACGCTGGCGGGACATTTCCAGCAGGCCAAAACGGGAGATACGACCAACCTGAACCCTGGCTCGGTCAAGCTCCAGGGCATCGCGCATACGGTTTTCCACTTCGCGCTGGTTTTTGGTGGAGCTCATGTCGATAAAGTCGATGACTACCAGCCCGCCGACATCGCGCAAGCGCAGTTGTCGGGTAATTTCATCAGCAGCTTCCAGATTGGTGCGTAGTGCCGTTTCCTCAATATCTCCACCACGCGTGGCACGGGCGGAGTTGATATCGATAGAAACCAGTGCTTCAGTCACATCAATGACAATAGAGCCGCCGGAGGGCAGCTTAACTTCGCGCTCAAAAGCGGTTTCGATCTGGTTTTCAATTTGATAGCGGTTGAAAAGGGGGAGAGGGTCTTCATAAAACTTAACCCGGCTTTGGAAGTTGGGCATAACTTGCTTGATAAAGGCCGATGCCAGGTCGAAAGCTTCGCGGTTATCCACGATGACTTCGCCCACGTCCTGGCGCAGGTAGTCGCGCACGGCACGAATGATGACGTTGCTTTCCTGGAATAAGAAGTGTGGGGCCTTGGCTTTGTTGGCCTCCTCGCGGATGGTTTCCCACAACTGAAGCAGGTAATCCAGATCCCACTGAAGTTCTTCAGCAGAACGACCGATGCCAGCAGTGCGCACGATAACACCCATGCCGGGAGGGGTGTTCAGGTCGCGCATGGCAGTTTTCAGGTCGGTACGCTCATCGCCTTCAATGCGTCGGGAAATCCCGCCTGCCCTTGGGTTATTCGGCATCAGAACCATGTAGCGGCCGGCGAGACTGATAAAGGTGGTGAGTGCCGCGCCTTTATTGCCGCGTTCTTCCTTGTCGACTTGGACGACAACTTCGGTGCCTTCCCGGATTACGTCCTGAATTTTGATACGACCTTCAACTTCGGATGTTTTTTTGGAGAAGTATTCGCGGGATATTTCTTTGAGGGGGAGAAAGCCGTGGCGTTCGGCGCCGTAGTCTACAAAGGCAGCCTCGAGGCTAGGTTCTACCCGGGTGATCTTGCCTTTGTATATGTTGGCCTTGCGCTGTTCCCTGGTGCGATTTTCAAGGTCCAGGTCATACAGTCGTTGTCCATCGACCAGTGCCACCCTCAGCTCTTCGGGCTGGGAGGCGTTAATAAGCATGCGTTTCATCAAGTTTTCCTAATGTCTTGCGCGTAGCAAGCACAGGAGTACTGCTGAAATAAGAACAGCGTGCGTACAAAAACGGGGCAATAGCAACGTGGATTAGCTAAAATCTAATTAAATAAGGTATTTAACCTGTTGATTTTCCATGTATTGCCGTTATCAGTCACTGAATCTGTCCGGTGTTACCTTCGAGTGTTGGTTCTGATTGTCTTGTCGCTAATTGTTCGGTGGTGGCAGAAGACTACTCTGTTAAGTCTCGATGCTGTTGCTCTAACATCCGTGCCTCATTTGTGTGTCGGGCAGGAAGGCATTAGCCGGTCTTATGCCATCGTCTGAACGGTACTGATGTTCAATATATTGTGCAGTAACTTCTGCGCTATCAGCGCGGTTTTGCTATGACAGCTGCGGTAAATCTTCAGTGCAGCTGCCGGAATTAATCAAAAGGTGTGGGCTTGCGCCGCGTTGGCCCGGTCTTTTAATGAAGCTCTACGTCTGGATAGCCTGTATATCAGGGCGTATCCGGTGAGTCCGGTACAACGAAGCGAGAATATATCAGGTATGCGCCATCGCTTCAATTTATGAAAGGTGATTTGTGTCGATAATCTTATGATTCCGGAGGGTTTTTTCTGGTGTCTCTGCCTGGCACTGCTGCTAGAATGGCGACCTTTCCGTTCCAAGACAGCCTCATGTCCGATATAAGTAATAAGCCCGTTTCAGTTCAGATGATCGAGATAACCGAGCATCATGCCGGACAACGTATCGATAATTTCTTGATCACCTTTCTCAAGGGTGTGCCCAAATCCCGTATCTACAGAATTGTCCGTAAAGGGGAGGTGCGGGTGAATCGCTCCAGGGTCAAAGCGGAGTATCGCCTGCAAGAGGGTGATCTGGTGCGTGTGCCGCCTGTCAGGGTGGCCGAGCGGGAGGTGCCTGCCGGGCCTAGCCCCAGACTGCAACAATTGCTGGAACAAAGTGTTGTCTATGAAGATGAAGGCTTGCTGGTGATTGACAAGCCTGCTGGCTTGGCGGTCCACGGTGGTAGTGGCGTCAGTCTTGGTCTTATTGAATCGCTCAGGGCTGCACGACCTAATCAGCCTTTCCTTGAGCTGGTCCATCGACTGGATAGGGAGACATCGGGATGTCTTCTGGTGGCCAAAAAGCGCTCTGCGCTGCGACATCTTCAGGAGGAGATGCGAGCAGGGCGTGTATTGAAGGTTTATCAGGCCTTGGCCTGTGGTCGTTGGCCCAAGGGCATGAAGCGTGTCAGCGTCCCTTTGCGCAAGAATGAGCTCAAGTCTGGCGAGCGGATAGTAAAGGTTGATCCGGAGGGCAAAGCTTCGGTAACCCATTTTGCAGTACTGCGGCGTTTTGATCGCCATACCTTAGTTGAAGCGACCCTGGAGACAGGCAGGACACACCAGATACGTGTGCATAGCCAGTTTGTTGGCTGTCCCTTGGCAGGAGATGATAAATACGGCGATGATGAATGTAATCGCCAGCTCAAAACCTTGGGTTTGAAACGCATGTTTCTTCATGCCGGAAAGCTGGCGTTTACCAGCCCCTCTGGAACGAAACTGAAAGTCGAGTCACCCTTGCCGGTGGAATTGGCGTCAGTGTTGGAAAAGTTAGGATAGCAGCTATGGCGAAACTCCTGGTGTTTGATTGGGATGGTACGCTGTGTGATTCTCTGTCGAGGATCGTACTGTGCATTCGTTGTGCCGCAGAAGAGGTGGGGTTGCCTGCCCCTACCGATGACGCTTCCAGGGATATCGTAGGGCTGGGTTTGGTTGATGCGTTGGAAACGCTATTTCCCGGTATTGGTCGTGAGCAGATTTTCGCCATGCGCGACAGTTATTCTCGCCATTTCGTGGAGTTTGATCAGGAGCCATCCCCCTTTTTTGATGGCGTATTCGAGACGTTGGAGTCGTTGCGCGAGGAAGGCTATCTGTTGACGGTGGCTACAGGAAAAAGTCGTCGCGGGCTGGACAGGGTATTACAGGCACGCGGTTTGACAGATTTTTTTCATGGTAGTCGTTGTGCGGATGAAACGGCGGGCAAGCCTGACCCTAAGATGCTGTTGGAGCTGATGGCTGAGTTTCGGGTGCCGCCGCTATCGACGCTGATGGTGGGCGATACGGAGTACGATCTTGCGATGGCGGTCAGCGCTGGTACGCCCAGCGTGGCGGTAAGTTATGGCGCACACCATCCTGGTCGATTGCTGCAATATCAGCCGTTAGCCTGCATTGAACAATTTTCCGAATTAAAATCAATCATTGAATTATATAAAAAACAAATAGATATGTAGTTTATCTACAGTAGGTTATAGTTATTTGTGCGAAGCATTTGGCATAGTCGAATCAATGGCAGGCCAATCAATGCAGATGGGTCAGTGCTGTGGATGGCGTCAAACAGGCAGATGCCAAGCCCTTCGCTTCTGAAGCTGCCTGCGCAATTGTAGGGCTCGTCCCTGTTCAGGTAAGCACAGATCTCTTCATCATCCAGTGTTTTAAACTCGACTTCGGTGGGTACGATATCAACCGTGCAATCCCCGCTCTGACTGTTCAGTAGTGCCAGCCCTGTTAGAAATAGCACCCGCTTGCCGGATTGAGCTCTAAGTTGCTTGGTCGCGCCCTCAAAATCACCCGGCTTGGTCAAAATCGTTTGGTCGAGAACGGCCACCTGGTCAGAGCCGATAATCAGGTGAGATGGGAATCTGTCAGTCAGGGCCCTGGCTTTGGCTTCAGAGAGTCGTCGTACCATTGCCTCCGGGCTTTCCCCGTGGAGCCGCTGTTCATCAATGTCGGGAGCTACGGCCTCAAAGGGCTGCCTCAGTCTTTCCAGCAAGCTTTTGCGATAAACCGAGGAGGAGGCGAGTACCAGTTTGTGCATGGATGTTTCCTCTGTAGAAAGCCCGCTATTATATACGGACTGATTTGTCCTTTATCCCGGCATCTGAATGCCGTTGTGCCAATGCGCTGGAGGCCACGGAATTAAAGGAATTTTTCTTTGACAGATCAAAGTCATATCACTATTATTGCGCGCCTATGTTGACACCCCCTCAGAGAAGTCAGTTGCCGAGGATTCTGGATCCCAGACGTTTGGCGAATCAGGGTGTGATCCTGGCGGGTCAGGTGGCGCTTGCACATTGTGAAAGATTGCAAGAGGCAGTACTTGAGGTCAGTGAGCCTATAGATGTCAGTTTGACATTTGAGATCGCTGAACAAGGTCGAAAAGTGGTGCGTGGCCAAGCCAGTACGACTGTGATGATGGCCTGCCAACGGTGTCTTGAGCCTATTGCGTCGCCAGTGAAGGCGTCAATTCAGCTGGGTATCGTTTGGAGTGAGGATGAAGCAAAAGCACTCTCCAAAGATCTCGATCCCTGGATTGTAGATGGGGAAGAAGCTGATATATCAGTAATGGTCGAGGATGAGTTGCTATTGGCCTTGCCATTTGTAACATACCATCCAGAAGGTCAGTGCCATGTGGTCATACCTTCCGCGATGGGTGAAGAGACCAGTGATGGCGGGAAGGAGAATCCCTTTAGTATTCTGGAGCAACTGAAAAATAGTGGCTCTGACAATTAACAGATAAAAGACAGTTTTCAGCAGGAGTATAAAATGGCCGTTCAACAGAACCGTAAAACCCGTTCCAAGCGTGGCATGCGTCGTGCACATGATGCATTGACTGGACCCACTTTGTCCGTCGATCCGGTCAGTGGTGAAAAGCATCTCCGCCACAATGTTACTGCCGACGGTTTCTATCGCGGCAAGAAAGTGGTTCCTTCAGTCGAAGACTGATATCTAGCAATCCTGAACGTATTTTTTTGGCCGACTCTCCTTGTCTCGCCATTGACGCCATGGGCGGGGACTTTGGTCCCCGCATCACGGTACCTGCGACTCTCGAAATTCTTCGCCAGCAACCTCGTCTGAAGGTTGTTCTGTTCGGCGATAGCCAGCAAATCCAAGCCCTTCTCGATAACACCTCCGAATCATTTTCCGGGCGTCTGCGTGTGCAACATTGTACCCAGTCAGTCGCCATGGATGAAAAACCCAGTGCGGCTCTGCGCCACAAACGGGAATCTTCCATGTCGCAAGCGTTGCAGCTGGTTGCAGATGGCGATGCGCAGGCCTGTGTCAGTGCCGGCAATACAGGTGCCCTGATGGCCATGGCTCTTTTCAAGCTGGGTACGCTGTCGGGTATCAGCCGACCAGCGATCTGCACTCGTATCCCAACCAGTAACGGTTCTACCTATTTGCTTGATCTGGGCGCGAATCTTGAGTGTTCAGCCAGGCAGCTTTATGAGTTTGCACTGATGTCCTCTCTGGCGGCGTCCACCATTGCCGAACCGACGCCCAAAGTGGGTTTGCTTAATATCGGTGTTGAAGCGATTAAAGGCCGTCAGGAAATACTGGATGCTGCGGAATTGCTGAAAGCAGATGCCGATCTCAACTATATAGGCTTTGTGGAAGGCGATGCGTTGTTTGCCGGGGTGGCGGATATCGTCGTCTGTGACGGTTTCAGTGGAAACGTGGCATTGAAAACCGGCGAAGGGGTGGCAAAAATGATTCAGGGTCTGCTGCGGCAGGCACTTTCCGAAAGCCTGTTAGCCAGATTAGGGGCGCTGCTTGCCCGGCCAGCGCTAAAACGGCTACTGAAACAGGTCGATCCAGCCCAATATAATGGGGCCAGTTTGTTGGGATTGCGCAGTGTTGTGGTGAAAAGTCACGGCGGCGCATCTGAGTGGGCATTTTCCCGAGCCATCGAAGTGGCCATTGGTGAGGTTGAAAAGGATCTTCCAAACCTGATCGAAGGGCGGTTGGCAGATAAAAACAAGCAATCAGAGGTAAGCGATGAAAAATAATCTCGCCTTTGTCTTTCCCGGACAGGGCTCACAAAAAATCGGTATGTTGGCCGAACTAGCCCAGAACTACGGCGTGGTCGGCGAAACCTTCGCTGAGGCATCTGAAGTGCTCGGCTACGATCTATGGGACTTGGTGCAGAATGGTACCCAAGAAGAAATCACGATGACTGAACGCACCCAGCCGTTGCTGCTGACGGCGAGCGTTGCCGTTTGGCGCATCTGGCAGCAGGAAAATGGTGCTCAGCCTGTGCTGATGGCCGGACACAGTCTTGGCGAGTGGTCAGCCTTGGTTTGTTCTGGTGTGGTGGCATTTAAGGATGCGGTAAGGCTGGTCCGCAATCGCGGTGCCTATATGCAGGATGCCGTTGCCCCGGGAGAAGGTGCTATGGCAGCGATTATCGGCCTTGATGATGACAAGATTAAAGCTGTTTGCGCAGATGCCTGCCAGGGGCAGGAAGTGTCAGCAGTAAACTTTAACTCTCCGGGTCAGGTCGTGATCGCGGGGAATGCCGCCGCAGTGGAGCGGGCTATCGAAGGCTGCAAGGCAGCGGGGGCAAAACGTGCTATGCCGTTACCCGTTAGCGCGCCTTTCCATACCAGTCTCATGCAACCTGCTGCGGATCGCTTGGCCAGCGAAATTTTGGCAACAGAATTTTCGGTTCCCCAGGTTTTGGTGGTTCATAATGTCAATGCTAAAACTGAGGGCGACCCGGAAAAGATCAAACAACTGATGATCGAGCAGATATGCAGCCCGGTACTGTGGGTGGATTGTGTCAACACACTGACCACAAATGGTGTCGACACTGTTGTAGAGTGCGGTGCAGGGAAGGTGCTGAGTGGCCTCTGCAAGCGCATTGATCGTTCGGTTAACAGTTATGCTACTGAAGACAATGACAGTTTGGCCCAAGCCCTGACAGCAGTTTAACGCTGGGCAACTCATAGATAGGAGAGAAGGATGAGCTTACAGGACAAAGTCGCACTGGTGACCGGTGCTAGCAGAGGTATTGGCGCCGCCATTGCCGACAGCCTTGGCGCACAGGGCGCCATTGTGATCGGCACCGCCACGTCCGAGTCGGGCGCCGAAAAAATTTCAGCCCGCTTCGCAGAGAAAGGCATCAAAGGTGTTGGCATGTTATTGGACGTAGCCAGTCAGGCCTCGGTCGATAGCTTGATTGAAGCTGTTACCGAGAATTACGGTGCGCCACTGATTCTGGTCAACAATGCCGGGATCACCAAAGACAACCTGTTGATGAGAATGAAAGATGAGGAGTGGTTCGATGTCATTGATACCAATCTCAATTCCATTTACCGCTTGTGCAAGGCCTGCCTGCGTGGGATGACCAAGGCTCGCTGGGGGCGTATCGTCAACATCAGCTCTGTGGTCGGAGCAATGGGGAATGTTGGGCAGACCAACTACTGCGCCACCAAAGCCGGGGTCGGAGGGTTTACTCGCTCCTTGGCTAAGGAGCTGGGTCCGCGCAATATTACTGTCAATGCTGTATCTCCGGGTTTTATTGATACCGATATGACCAAGGAACTGGCGGATGCCCAGCGGGAGGCCATTCTGTCCCAAGTGCCGCTCAATCGTTTGGGTCAGCCGGAGGAAATTGCTGCAGTGGTGGACTTCTTGATTGGTGAAGGCGGTGCTTATGTCACTGGAGAGAATATCCACGTCAATGGCGGTCTTTATATGGCGTAATGGCCTGAATATAAAAGAAATTTTAGGTTTTTGTCGAAAGCGGTTACAGAGTGCAGTATTTGAGGTAAAATGCGCGCCTGACATGCCGTCAATAACAGATTTTTTGTTGTGGGGTGGTTTTATACACCGTGCATCAGAATACTTTCTTAGATACAGGAGAGAATAAATATCATGAGCAGCATCGAAGAACGCGTAGCCAAAATGGTTGCTGAACAACTGGGCGTTAAAGAAGAAGATGTTAAACCTGAGTCTTCTTTTGTTGAAGATCTGGGTGCTGACTCCCTGGATACCGTTGAACTGATTATGGCTCTGGAAGAGGAATTCGACACTGAAATCCCTGATGAAGAAGCCGAAAAAATCGCTACTGTTCAAAACGCGATTGACTACATCAACACCAACCTTGGCTAATGTTGCTTGGTTGTTGAATAGAAAAGGCCGCTCCTTTGCGAGCGGCTTTTTTTGTTGCTGATTTTTCTTTTCTGGCCGCGCTGATTCACCCTTATGCGTTCTGGCGATCTCTTCTGCTTGCTCAATGGTAGCTGGACCGATCCTTTCCCGTTAATCGATCGGGGACTGTCATATGGACATGGCTTGTTTGAAACCATGCGTCTCTACGGCGGTTCCATTCCGTTGTGGTTACATCATTTACAGCGCCTGTCATTTGGTGCCGATCGCTTGGCGATCAAACTGGATGTTCCACTTTTACAGTCCTATCTCGATACCCTTCTAGCTAGCTGTCCCCGCGATGGCGTGATAAAAGTCATCTTGACAGCTGGGGTGGGCGGTCGTGGCTATCAGACTAACGCTTCCTCTGAACCAAGCTATGTGCTGCTTTGGTTTCCTGTGCCGACATCTTTGATGGAGTGGTCACCGCAAGGGGTTTCCCTAACACTCTGTGAGCATCGGTTGCCATCGAACCCGAGGTTGGCTGGTATCAAGCATTTGAATCGACTCGATCAGGTGCTGGCTCGCATGGAATGGCAGAATGAATGTCAAGAGGGGCTGATGCTGGATCAGCAGGGTAGGGTAATCGAAGGGACGGCAACCAACCTCTTCTGTTTGCGCAAAGGGCGATGGCTGACCCCCAGCCTGCACGACTGTGGTGTGGCCGGGGTGATGCGCCAGTATTTGCTGGACAGTCTGTTGCCGGGTATGGGCTTATCCGTTTCTGAAGTGGTGCTCAATATAGATGAACTGAGTGCTATGGATGAATTGTTTGTTTGCAACTCGGTTTCCGGGGTCTGGCCGGTGCGCACCATAGCGGGCGTCGGCAGTTGGCCTGCAGGAACTGGGGTGCAGGCCATTCGCTCTCGACTGCAACAGGAATTCCCATGTTACGGCTGATGCAAAAAGGAATAATTGCGCTGTTATCAGTTCTTTTCCTGGCTTTGATAGCGGCTAATTGGCTGCTGAATCATTATCTGGCTACGCCGCTTTTACTTGAGAGTAGTTCTAAAGCTATTCGGGTGTCTCCGGGCACTTCTTTGACATCACAATCCCGTCAGTTGGCAGATCAGGGCATACTGCAATGGCCGCGACTGTTGACGGTATACGGACGTTTCAGTGGCCAGGCCGATATCAAAGCGGGAGAGTATCTGCTGAATCCGGGTGATACCCCACGCGATCTATTGGCAATGTGGGTGAAGGGGGACGTCATTCAATACAGCCTGACGTTTCCAGAAGGACGCCGATTTGCAGATTGGCTGCTTCTGCTCTCCGGTACAGAGAAGATTAACCATGTGCTTCAGGGTGAGGGTATGGATGAGCTTCTGGTTGAGCTTGACTTAGATGTTAACCACCTTGAAGGTTGGTTTTTTCCAGACACCTATAGTTTCAGTGCTGGTGATACAGATCGAGATATTCTGCTTCGGGCACATGCCAGGATGATTGCCGTGCTGGAAGCCGAATGGCAGGGCCGCGCACCCAACTTGCCTTATGAGAGTCCTTACCAGGCGCTGATTATGGCTTCCATCATTGAAAGGGAAACTGGTGCTCCGGACGAGCGGGGCCAGATCGCTGGTGTATTTGTGCGGCGTTTGCAAAAAGGCATGCGCCTGCAGACAGACCCGACTGTTATCTATGGACTGGGGGATGAGTACAAGGGCAACATACGACGTAAACACCTCCGCCAGCCGAGTGCCTATAACACGTACCTGATTGATGGGCTGCCGCCTACGCCTATTGCCATGCCCGGTCGTGATGCCATTCATGCTGCGCTACATCCAGAGCAAGGCGACAGCCTTTATTTTGTTGCCAAGGGTGATGGCAGTCATTACTTTTCTGCTACCCTCGAGGAGCACCAGAAAGCGGTTAGGGAATTTCAGTTGAAACGGCGTTCGGATTACCGCTCCAGCCCTCAATAACGGAAACAACTGTCTCAGCATGACCAGTCAAAAGGCACAATTTATTACCATTGAAGGCGGTGAGGGTGTGGGAAAAACCACCAATGTCGCCTTCATTCGTCAGTGGCTGGAGCAGCATGGCATCAGTTATGTGGCTTCTCGGGAACCTGGTGGCACACCACTAGCTGAGGAAATTCGTACGCTGCTGGTAAGTACCAGGGATGAGTCTGTTGACGAAAATACCGAGCTGTTATTGATGTTTGCTGCGCGCGCTCAACATCTGGCGCAGGTCATTAAGCCTGCTTTGGCAGAGGGGAAATGGGTGCTCTGTGATCGCTTTACTGATGCAACTTTCGCCTATCAGGGTGGTGGGCGAGGAATGGCCCTGGAGAAAATTGCACAGTTGGAAAATTTGGTTCAAGGTGAGCTGCGTCCCGATTTGACACTGCTGTTAGACATTCCGGTTGATCAAGGGATGGCACGGGCTAATGGGCGTGGAGCTCCTGATCGTTTTGAGCTGGAAAAGTTATCCTTTTTCAATGCCGTGAGGGACTGTTACCTGGCCAGAGCCGCAGCAGACCCAGCCCGTTTTCGCATTATTGACGCATCGCAACCTCTTGAGCAGGTTCAGCAAGATCTAGCGCGTGTTCTACAGCAGTTTTTTGATTGCATTCATGAGTAGGCTCATTCAAAAGACATCGATGATGTACTACCCCTGGCAGCGGAACCAGTGGCAGATGCTCGACGGCCTGATTGAAATGGACAGGTTGCCCCACGCGATGATGCTTTGTGGCCCGGCCTATATTGGCAAACAACAATTTGCCTCGGTGCTGGCTGGCCGATTGCTCTGTGAAAAACCACAGGCGGGGTTTGCCTGCGGTAACTGCAAGCAATGTTTACTGCTCGCTGCCAAAACCCACCCGGATTTACTTTGGCTATTGCCGGAAGAGGAGGGCAAGGCCATACGTATTGATCCGATACGCTCTCTTGGTCAATTCGTCAGCAAGACTGCCTTGCAACGCGGTAGAAAAGTGGTGGTTATCAGTCCTGCAGAGTCCATGAACCTCAATGCGGCCAATGCGCTGCTGAAAAATCTGGAGGAGCCTGCGCCCGGTACCCATGTCATTCTCGTGAGTCATGAACCTTCGCGCCTGCCAGCTACGGTGCGTAGTCGCTGTCGTATGATTACCTTCCCGGTTCCACCCCTCTCGGAGGTGGAGAACTGGTTAACACAGGTCAGTGGCAAGAAAGAGAACTTGAGTGAATTGATGGATTACGCTGGTGGCCGCCCGCTGCTGGCGTTGCAGTTACTGGAATCAGATTTACTGGAAAACAGGCGGACATTTGAACGGCTGTTGGATGATGTGGCCGTTGGAGCTATGAACCCTATTGCTGCAGCTGAAAAATGTCTCTCCAGTCCTTCCGTGATGACGGTTGATTGGCTATACAGTCGTGTGGCGACTCAGGTCAGGAATGCCGGTGCAATGGGAGCCAGTCCGTTACAATTTCGCTTTCTGGACAAGCTGGTGCAGGTGAAAAGCCGATTGCTGAGTTCAGCAAACCCTAATGCCAGTCTATTGTGGGAAGAGCTGATGATGGATTGGCAACGCCTTACACGGTGATCTACTTCAAATCCTGACATTTTCTTTGTTTTCGCAGTATTCAGTAAGGTGGAACGGTCGGTTAAGCCTATAGTACACTAGGCAAAATTACCCTTGGGTTGACTATGAATATGGAAGCATTTGGCGGCAGTGTCAGAAACGGTATTCTGAATCTTGCCATCAAAGATGAACATGCCCTCTACGCGGCTTATATGCCCTATGTTCAAAACGGTGGGCTGTTTATCTGTACGCGCAAACAATACGTCCTGGGTGATGAAGTCTTTATCTTGCTTGATTTGATGGATGAACCGGAACGCATCCCCGTGACCGGCCGCGTTATCTGGCTTACCCCCAAAGGTCTTGGTGGTAACCGCAAGGAAGGTGTCGGTATACAGCTGAATGAGCGACACAACAATATCCAGGGTAAAATCGAAACCTATCTGGCGGGATTGATGGAATCCGGCAAGCCCACTAACACCATGTAACGCGGACGTAGCGGTTAACAGCGTGTTGGTGGATTCCCACTGTCATCTGGATCATTTAGATCTGGCTGACTATCAAAACTCCTTATCAGAAATACTGGCAGCGGCTCGCCAACGCGGTGTGCAGCAATTTCTATCTGTGGGTGTTGACCTGGCAACCTCTGCCAAGCTGATTGAAATGGCTCAATCTTTCCCTGATGTGGTTGTGTCGGTCGGTGTTCACCCGCTACAGCGGGAATTGCCCCCCCTGCCAGAGGTGGCGGAGCTGATTGATCTTGGCCGTCAGCAGGGAGTTGTCGCTATCGGAGAGACGGGACTCGATAACTACTACGATCAGGATAATGCTGCGTGGCAGGAGCAGAGTTTTATTCGTCACTTGCAGGCTGCCGCCCAGCTAAAAAAGCCAGTAATCGTTCACACCCGCGATGCGAGAGAGCAAACACTGGCTATTCTCAAGGCCCATGTGGACCAGGAGATGGGTGGTGTCATCCACTGCTTCACGGAAAACTGGGAGATGGCTAAGGCGGCCATGGATCTGAATTTCATGATTTCCTTTTCTGGCATCATCACTTTCCGCAATGCAAAAGAGCTGCGAGAAGTGGTGAGACAGGTGCCGTTGGATAGAATGTTGGTCGAGACCGATGCGCCCTGGCTCGCTCCTGTGCCTTATCGCGGTAAGCAAAATGAACCCGGGTACGTGGTGGAGGTTGCGAAAATGGTTGCGGAGATTAAGGGGATCGATTGGCAAGAGGTGGCTGAAGTGACAACAGCTAACTTTCGGAAATGCTTTTTACAGGTCAACTGACTGGTTTGAAGGAAGGCCACCCGGTATAGACAATCCCGGGTGGCCGTTTTTTAGCTCTGTGTGGCGTCGGCCGTGCCGCCTGGAGAGACTTCCTCAGAGGACTGCTGTTGAACTGTCAGTTTCTCAATGTCCATTTCGGCAATTTTCTCGTAATCGCTCCAGCCGATGGAGAACATCGCATCATAGTCACTGCGTGTCACATAACAGCGTTCTTTGGTCTGGTAAAACTGATACGTCAGCGGCTTATCTTCACCCGCGACCTTCACGGCGAGCTGGGCATAGCCACTGTTGCTCAAATCGGGCAGCTCGGTAACCAGCTTGCGAACCTGCAGCCCCTGAAGGGCATAAATGATGTCCGCCACACTGCCACTGTTGAGTTCAGGGTTTTCTCCTGAGTCGTTTTGTGGTGTCCCAGTATGAAGTTTCCACTGTTCACCAATTTTTTGTAGCGCGTAATCAGCCCCCTGGATTGATTCCAGAGATTGGGTAGCTAACAACGACTTGTCGAACCAGCTCTGGTCGCTGGTAATCATATCCACCAGTTCAAGGGGTACCGTGTAGACGTTGTCTTCGCCGTCCATGCGGACATGCAACTTGTGTAATCCTGGTGATGAGCCGACGATCAGTTTGCCCAACAGGCGGTCGTCCTGATAGAAGGCGACATAGCGATTGGCCTTATCTTCTGTCACCTCAAAGCGATCGTGACTGGCTCGAGTGGACGCCACTGGCCAGCTGGTTTGCAGGGTTTTAAGCTTTTCCAGTAATGTCTCGGTGTTGCCATCCATAACGGGCAGATTGCCTTGTTTGGTCAGAAGCCAACCGTTACTGCCTTTGCCGAGCGTGACCTGGTGATTGCTATCGCCGACAACCAAATGGTTGAGAGCTTGCCAATCAATATCGATCAAGGGTTGTGGCAGATTTTTTTGTAGCTCATTTTGTGTATTCCAGTAGAGACCAATTGCCAGTGCCAATTGCATCACCAGTAGGGCGCTTAACCAGGTTTTCATCTTAGTCATCAGGAGTCCCCGCAATTAATTGGCCAAAACATTGAGATAGTGCTGGTGGCGGGACTTCTTCCGCCTTCTTTGCAGCAACGCGATAACCACCAGGGCGAGAATGGCCAGGGCATAGTTCAGGTATTCCCAGAATACTTGGCTGTCATGCTCCATGGGGGACAGGGTTCGATTGAAGTGGCCCCGTGAACGAATGCTCAACAATCCGGAATCCTCCAATGCCCAGTCAACCGTGTTAGCCATCAACTGCATGGGGTTGAGATACTCGCTGCCCGCCGATGAGTTGGCCATGGTCATGGTCTGGTCACGTAGAAAATCATTAGAGCTGTAGAGGATGATTCGTGCGGAATCAGCAGAATGCTCGATGACACTGGTGACGGTGGGTGGGGCAGGGTTCTCTGCCGCATCCTTATTAGTAGTCTCATTTTCGCCTTCGGCGGGTTGTTCGTCAGAGTTATCCTCGGTCAGCAGAGGCGATGTCTTGCCAGCGAAGTAAGAGGTGAAACGTCCTTCACTGATAACGCCGAGTAATTGCGAGCCGGTTTCTTGTGGTGCCGGGAATTTGGCCATACCGTTGGCGTCGATATCGGGCATGATTTCCATATCGTCAGATGCCCATGCATTCCCGGTGCTGTGAATCAGCTCGGTGATTTTGCGATTGCCCTGTTTTTCTTGGTCAATGGTAATGGGGGAGGCCCACGCCATGGTGACCTGGGGAATATTGCCCGAAATCGGATTATCCTGATTGAGGCCACTTTCCCGGACGTCGACAAAGTAGGGATATTCAATGACACGGATTTCCTGCGACTGATAGCCACCTACATTGCGCACTACCGGCATGGGGAAAGCGGCATTCTGAGTATCCAGTACCAACTTATCCGCGACATTAAGACCGTGGAATGACAACCAGTCCTGGAAGCTGCCCTGCAGTTTCGCGACGCCCAGGCCTTGTTGGGTAAGCGTAGTGGTAAAGGGTGATGCGGACGCTATTACTGTACCCCCCTTCATGAGGAACTGATCGATGGCGAAAAGCTCTTTGTCTTCGAGATTGTTAGGCGCCGCAACAATCAGGATATCTGCATCTGCAGAAACGCTGCCATCGCTGAGATCTTCGTCCGCCACATTCATATCTGCAGCAAGGGTGTCCCCCAGCAGGGTGAAGTGTGGAACGGTAATGCCATATTGCTCCATTTTGGGGTCGACCTTGGGAACCACCATCGCGACGGTCTTGGTGATGCCTGAGGCAAAACGCTTGAGGCCGGTTTTTATATTGCGTTCAAAGCTTTCCTTACTGGCATCCTCGATAGATACCTGGACTACCTGGCCATCTTGTTCCAGTGTCATATAAAAATAGAAGTGATCTTGGGACCATTGATCGGTAGCCATTGGCTGAAAGCCGTATCGTTTGCCAATCATACGGGCCACGGCGCCGCCGTTGGCTTCAGGATCATAAAAATTCACTTTCAACCGGTCGCCGGCATCCTGACGCAGCTGCTCAGTCACTTCCTCAACACCTTTGCGGAATTCAACCAGTTGCTCTGGCAAAAGTTGTTCGTCAGAAACAAAGGCATTAAACGTGACGGTGCCTTCGACAAGGTCAAATACGTTGTTGCCGCCACGGTAACTGTTGAGTACTTTTTTGATGCTCCGGGTGAGGTCGTATTCCGGGTTGCGGAGCTGGACTTCGAGGTCATTGTCGCCGCGGGATTTCACTTCGATCAGATCCTGGAAACCGAGGGTCTGGAACTCGTCGCCGTAGTTCACCAAAATATTGAAGTAAGAGTTGACGATGGCTGACTGATAGCGGTCTGCCACTTGCAGAGGCGTCGCTCGAATACCGTATTTCTTATTGGCCTCTTCTTCCAGTGATGGATCGCTCACCGGGTCGATAAATTCCACTTTCACCTTGCCGTGACCGGCGATCTCATATTCGCGAATCAGGTCTTTGATCTGCGGCACCAGAGGTGCCAACAGGGGTGAAGTCTTGCTGCTGAAATAGCCGCGAATAAGGAGTGGTTCCTGCAACTGGTTGAGGTAATTCAACGTTGCTTCAGAGATGGAGTACTGGTTGCCCTCAGTGGTATCAACACGCAACAAGTTGACCTGCCCCAGCCACACGTTGGCACAGATGGCGTTGGCCAGCAGCAGGCCAGTGACGGCGCGCCAGGTTTGATGGTTGGGCGTGTTTTTCTGATTTGCCCAGCGCTCCTTCTCAAGGAAGAACGTATTCAGGGCGAGAAAGGCAATGATGATACTCAAGTAGTAGTAAAGATCCCTAACATCAATCACTCCCCGGGTAATGGAATCAAAGCGAGAACCCGTGCCTAGGGTGCGCAGCCACTCGCCGGCAATATTGCCAAAGAAGTCAGTGATGACGGATGTTCCCACCAGATAAAAGAGACCGCAGAGGGCGACGGCACAAATCATGCTGATAATCTGGTTGTCACTGCGGGCTGACACAAACAGTCCGATAGAGAGGTAAGCGGCACCCAACAGGAAGGTCGCCAGGTAACCCGCCCATACGGGGCCCCAATCCAGCTGGCCCATTTGCGCTACCGTCAGGGGCAGTGGCAGGGTGATCAACAGGGCGATAGCCAGTAATACCAGGCAGCCGACGAATTTGCCCATCACAAAGTGCCAGAGGGGTAGCGGTTGGGTCAGAATGTGTTCGAGTGTGCCGGTGCGCCGCTCTTCACTCCAGAGGCGCATGGTGAGCGTGCTGGTGAGAAATATCAGCAGGACTGGCATCCATTCAAAGAGTGGACGGACATCGGTGATATTGCGGGAGAAAAAAGATTCTCCCCAGAAAAAGATAAACAGGCTGATGCCGGCAAAAGTCGCCAGGAAAAGGTATGCAATAGGTGAAGCAAAGAACAGTGAGACTTCCTTGGCGGCAATGCGACGAATCATTGGCAAATGTTTTTGATCAGGCTGCATCTTTTGCCTCCTCAGTAGTAGCGCGCATGGGCGCTGAATTCACTTCTCTGAACAGGGTTTCAAGATCGCGGCGCTCTTCGCCGATGCCATAAACCTCGGCACCTGCATCGATCAGGGTTCTGGAGATAACAGCGCCAAGTTGCAAATGGTCGGTAGCGTCCTCCACTGCAATCCGGTAGCGGTGTACTTGTGCTCCGGCCTTCGTGCTGCCTTCAGCCGATGTTTCAATACCGAGAATACCGGGCTGGTTAACAAGTAGAGAATTCAAGGCAGAATAGTCGAGCGAAGTGGCGATCAATAGACTGTTGCTTTTCTCCAGCTCATCACGGCTGGTATCCACTGCCAGCTCACCATTGCGAATGATCAGCACACGGTCACAGATGGCATCTACTTCCTGCATGATGTGAGTGGAAAGAATGACCGTTGCCTCATTTGACAGCTCGTGAATGAGTTCGCGCATTTGCTGGGTCTGGGTGGGGTCGAGTCCGTTGGTCGGCTCATCGAGGATCAATAGGCGTGGTTTGCCGAGAATGGCCTGTGCTACGCCGACACGCTGTTTGTATCCCCGGGATAGTGTCGAGATGGGGGACAGTAGTTTTTCCACTAGACTGGTAGCCTGGATGACGCGTTTAATTTCGTTGATCTTGTCCTGCCCGATCAGGCCCTTCATGTCACTTGTGTAGTCAAGGTAGTCGGCCACGGTCATTTCAGGGTAAATGGGCAGGTTTTCTGGCAGATAGCCAATGCTACGCTGCGCCCGCTTGGGGTCCAACTGCATATCAATGTTATCAACTTTGATGGCGCCTTCGTTGGGCTCCAGATAACCGCTGATCATCTTCATGATGGTGGTTTTCCCGGCACCGTTGTGACCGAGCAGTCCAACGATCTCACCCTGACCTATCTTGAAGCTGACGTTGTCAACGGCCTTGAACTCGCCAAAAAAGCGAGTTAACTGGCTCACTTCCAGCATGTTGTTCTCCTGCAATGGGTTAGCTTTTTTTATTCTGTTTTCATGGGGTGCAAATTATGCGCTGCAGACTCTTGGAGGTGGGGGAGCCGTGCGAGATCGTAACTGCAAATCAACGTTATTTAGCATTGTTTTGGCATTCTTTTTTCGTGAATCTGGTGGCCGCCCAACTTTGCCTGTTGCGACAAAACGTACATATCGGGCACATCCTTATAAATTCAAGGGATGGGATCATAACAGAGGGGGTATAGAGGTAAAAGTTCCCCGGAGAATACTTCCAGAGGCACCTAGCGAAGGGTTACCGCCTGTAGCAACGCCTTACAGCCGATTGTCTCCAGCTCGCTAAGTTGTTGCTCGTTTTTGACCAGGAGTGTGCCGGCAAATCCCAGGGCATTTACGCCAAGCCCACGGTAGTGTGCACAACTGCGTGGCACTACCCAAAGAAAATTCCTCGTCATCAACAGATTGTGGGCCGGTGACAGTTGGTTCCCATCTGGTTTCATACCCATTTGTTCGGCCATCCTTTGATAATTGTGCCAGTTGGTTTCGGCACAGTCCCGAGGATCGCCGCCAAAAGCCGTGGTCGTGACAAGATGTGGCAGGGGTAGTGATGATCTCTGAAGCTCGCCACGATGAAGGGTGAGACCAGAGAAAAGGTCGTGCAAGGGGAATGGTGTATCTCTGGACAAAGGTAATGGCACCATTTGCAGGTGTTTATGGGTAATGCTGGCCCCCGCTTCTGGTCCGCCGTTGTAAAACACCAGACCATCGCGGGCGTGCAGGCACAATTGTGTTGCCAGAAAATCCTCTCGGTTGAGTGGTTCAAGCTGGGTGACGAAACGGCTCGTCACCATCAGTATATGGTGTTCCATGACGTTGAATTTGTTCAGCAGACATCGGTACTGATCGGTCAACTCGCCCACATACAGAGCAGGGTCATAGGGTAGAAATGGATTGAAATCAGTTGCCGTAGGCGTTTGCTCAGCACGCTGTTTCATTTCCTTGGATTTGCGGGTGAGATTTTTCACCACCCTAATTTGGAAGGCCACATCCGTATCGTTTAGGGACTCTTTATGTTCTACACAGCGGGTGGGTATGGATTGCAGGGCTCCGCAGCCAAGTGCAGATGCAGTGGTGTCGATAACCTCTTGCCAGAGTGCCTCACCGCTTAGGTAGTTCAACTTGCCTTCCTTCTTTCGTGGCTGGATATTCATTTTTGACCGATAGCACAAATACTGCGTTGGCAGGCTTCTGACCGCAAGTGTGCCGTGCTGGAGAGTAGTCACTATACTCATATGGCGTGCATCAAATACAGGGGGAGGATTGACCATGACTGCGAACAATCTGCCGGGAGCATACTCCCGTCTCGCCGTAAAATATCCGGAACTTGCCCGTGCTGTGGAGGCTGTAGGGAGCACCGCCAAGGAGCTCGGCCCGCTGGATGAAAAAACCGCGCAACTTATTCAGTTGGCTGCCGCGGCGAGTATTCGCTCAGAAGGCGCAGTGCACAGTCATGCGCGCCGTGCATTGGGTGTGGGGGCGAGCGCTGCGGAAGTCCATCATGCGCTGTTGCTGCTGGTCAGCACCATCGGTTTTCCTTTCCTTATGGCGGCAATCAGTTGGGTCGACGATATTATTGACCCTGTGTAACTGGGGTGGTGGCTTGGCCTATAATGGCCCGATGACTCCCGCGCGCTATCAAAAAATTGTCGATGTTCTCAATCGGCGCCAGCCCGACCTGACGGTGATCACTGATCAGGTAAACAAAGGCCAGAATCTTTCCGCCATTATCCGCACCTGTGATGCCGTTGGTATTCACCGGGTGCATGCGGTGTATGATAAGGGGCGTTTCCGCCCCCACACCGGCACCTCGATGGGCTCACAAAAATGGGTCAAAACCACAGTTCACCGGGAAATCGAAACGCCCATTGTGCAACTACAGCAACAGGGTTTTCAGGTGTTGGCAGCCCATTTTGATGAGCGGGCGGTGGATTACCGACAAGTGGATTACACTCGTCCCACGGCATTGCTGTTGGGCGCAGAAAAGATTGGTGTAAGTACAGAGGCTTCCGCCAAGGTGGATGGTAGTGTCGTTGTGCCGATGATGGGTATGGCGGAATCTTTCAATGTCTCGGTGGCTTGCGCCATCATCCTTGCTGAGGCACAACGACAGCGGGAAGCGGCGGGGCTTTACGAGCAGTGCCGTATCGATGCCGAGGAATACCGTCATGTGTTGTTTGAATGGTGCCAGCCAGTACTCGCCCGTTTTTGCCGTCAACGTGACATTCCCTATCCCGAACTGGACGATACGGGTCACTTGTGTGAGCCACAGGCTTTTTCTGAGTTGGTCCGGCAACCGAAAGCGCCGTTTAGCCACCCATGGATCAACTGAGCGCTGGAACCCGTGAGTCACAGAACACCATAGGCATTTTATGGCAAAGGGATAGAATCCATCCCCGAAAGCGCTATCGATAGAAGCGAAGCCATACTGATAACAGTCTAAGCATAAAGGGGTGAATGATGACCGTATACAAGGCTCCCGTAGATGATATGACCTTCCTGATGAATCAGGTGTTGGGCATGGATGAAATTGCCCAACTACCGGGATTTGAGGAGGCAACTCCCGATATGGTAGATGCGATTCTCTCAGAGGCGGCGCGGTTTTTTGGCGAGGTAGTGGCGCCCACCAATCAGCTAGCCGATGGTCAAGGCTCAAAACTTGACGGCACCAAGGTCGTCACAGCTCCAGCACTTGACGGTATTTACCAGCAGATGACGGAAGCGGGCTGGACCAGCCTGACCGGCGATGTGAATTACGGTGGCCAGGGCATGCCGATGCTGCTGTCTGTGGCGGTGGACGAGATGAGTCAGTCCGCCAACATGTCATTTGGTTTGTGCCCGATGCTGACCAAGGGGGTGGTGACCGCCCTGAGTATCTACGGCGATGATGCACAGAAAAATCTCTACCTGCCGAAACTGATCTCCGGAGAATGGGCTGGCACCATGAACCTCACCGAGCCCCAAGCTGGGTCGGATTTGGCCGCGGTGCGCACTAGGGCGGAGCCCCAGGGTGATCACTACCTGCTCAGCGGCCAGAAGATTTTTATCACCTGGGGTGATCACGAATACACCGACAATATTATCCACCTGGTACTGGCGCGCACCCCGGATGCGCCGGAAGGTGTCAAAGGTATTTCATTATTTGTGGTGCCCAAATTCCTGATCAATGAAGATGGCAGCTCCGGTGAGCGCAACGACGTTTACTGCGTCGGTCTGGAACACAAGATGGGCATTCACGCCAGCCCCACCTGCTCGCTGTCGTTCGGTGACAACGGCGGTGCCGTGGGCTACCTGGTGGGCGAGGAAAACCAGGGCCTGGTGTACATGTTTGCGATGATGAACGAAGCGCGACTGGCGGTTGGCTTGCAAGGCGTTTCCATCAGCGAGCGGGCCTATCAGCAGGCGGTGGCCTACGCCAAGGATAGGGTGCAGGGCAGTGCTCCGGGGGAACCGAAAGCCACCATTATTCACCATCCGGATGTGCGTCGCATGCTGATGCAGATGCGGGCCTTGACTGAGGGTGCCCGGGCACTGGCCTACTGTTCAATGGCCCATGAAGACCGGGTCCATAAACTGGCGGATCTCGAGCAGGCCGACTATCACCGCCGTCGAGTGGATATTCTGACGCCACTGGTCAAGGGTTGGTGTACCGAAATTGGCATGGAGGTGACGTCACTCGGTGTACAGGTGCACGGAGGCATGGGCTTTGTGGAGGAAACCGGCGCCGCCCAGCATATGCGTGATGCCCGCATTTTGCCGATCTATGAAGGTACCAATGGTATTCAGGCCATGGATCTGGTGGGTCGCAAAATCGCCCGGGACAAGGGTGTGTCGGCAACCGAACTAATGAGAGACTTAGCACCGGTGGTGGCGGCCGCCAATGGTGCCGATCTCCGTGTGATCGCAGATGCACTGGATGCTTCGTTGGGAGCCTGCCAGCAGGCGGTTGAAGCCTTATTTGCCAATGCACGCGAGGACTGGGCAGCCCCTGGAGCCGGTGCCTACAACCTGTTGATGCTGATGGGTACTACCGTGGCCGGTGCTTTGCTGGCTAAAAGCGCCATAGCAGCGGTGCAGTTGAATGCGGCAGGGGACGGTAACCAGACGTTTAACAACAGTAAGATATCTACCGCTACATTCTTTGCCGAACAGGTCATGCCGCGTAACCAGGCTTATTTGGCGGCCATCAAGGCGGGATCTGCCTCCGTGATGGCGCTGGACATTGATGCCTTCTAAATTAGGCGCTAGTTAGCTTGTGATAAAAAACCGCCGCTGATGCCGGCGGTTTTTTTATGATGTTTCCATGTCCAGTAGCTGAATAAATGCCCTGGCGGCGTTGGAGAGGCTTTTTTCGCGGTGGTGGATATAGCCCAGCTGTCGTTCGATGTGGACGTCGGGGATATCGATGGCCTGCAAGCCGGATTCCAGCATGCTTTCTGGGAGCAGACTCCAGCCGAGTCCAATACTCACCATCATTTTTATGGTTTCCAGATAGTTGGTGGCCATGGTGGCGGGCAGCGGCACTCGCTGTTCTTCAAATACGGCCCGCGCCATACGGCCGGTATAAGTGCCGAGCCCCGGCAGAATCGCCGGGTGGTTGCAGAGCGTCTGCAGACTGGGGCGCTGTTCTTTTGTCAGGGGGTGGTCATCGGCCACCATAAACACCAGTGGATCAGGCCAGATGATTCGAGCCTCTATCTTTGGATGGGGTTGAGGTGCCAGGGTGATCACCGCCACTTCAAAGTGCCCATGCAGAATGCCTTCGTAGGCCTTTTCCGAATCCATAAAGTCCACATCAATGGTCACGGAAGGGTGTTGCTGGGCAAATTGCTTGAGACTCGGTGGCAGGCGGTGCAGGCCAATATGGTGGCTGATGGCCAGTCGCAGCCTGCCACTGATCTCTCCGGACAGGTCGTGGATGGCCTGGCGTGTGTCGGCAATGGCTTGGAGAATTTGGTGAGCGCGAGGCATCAGGGCTTCGCCTGCTTCGGTGAGCGTCACGCTGCGGGCAATACGGTCAAACAGCCGGCATTCAAGAATATCTTCAAGCTGTGCGATGCGCTTGCTGACCGCCGGCTGGGTGACATGGATGCGCTCCGCCGCCACGGAAAAGGAGCCGCTTTCGGCTACGGCAATGAAGGCTTCGAGTAACTGGGTATCCATAATGCGGAGTATACGAATTCCATTTTAGAATCGAAACGATAAAAAATATGAATTCGTGTTATTTGTAGTTGTTGGTTAAAATATCGCCATTCACGTTGGCTGGAAGAGACGATGGCTGGAAAAACGCTTTACGACAAACTGTGGGATGCGCACCTGGTTAAGCAGCGCGAGGACGGTTCCGCACTGATCTATATTGATCGCCATATTTTGCATGAGGTGACTTCGCCGCAGGCCTTTGAAGGGCTGCGTCTGGCCGGCCGCAAACCTTGGCGGCTGGATGTGAACGTGGCGACGCCGGACCACAATATTTCCACCGATTCGGCAGAGCGCGCCGCGGGGGTGGATGCTATTCCCGATGAAACCTCGCGCATTCAGGTCAAGACCCTGGATGAGAACTGCGATTATTTCGGTATTCGCGAGTTCAAGATGAACGAGATGGGGCAGGGCATCGTGCATGTGATGGGTCCGGAACTGGGCGCCTCGCTGCCGGGTATGACCGTGGTCTGCGGTGATTCCCACACCGCCACCCACGGCGCCTTTGCCTGCCTGGCCCACGGTATCGGCACTTCCGAGGTGGAGCACGTGCTGGCCACCCAGTGTCTGGTCACCCAGAAAATGAAAAACATGCTGATCCGTGTGGATGGCACACTGGGTCCCGGAGTTACCGCCAAGGATGTGGTGTTGGCCATCATCGGCGAGATCGGCACTGCCGGCGGTACCGGTTATGCCATTGAGTTTGCTGGTCAGGTGTTCCGGGATATGTCCATTGAAGGCCGTATGACCGTTTGCAACATGGCGATTGAAGCCGGTGCACGGGTCGGTATGGTGGCAGTGGATGACAAATCTATTGATTACTTCAAGGGGCGCCGTTTTGCCCCGACGGGTGAGATGTGGGATCAGGCTGTCGAATACTGGCGGACATTACAAAGTGACGATGACGCGGTGTTTGATGCCACGGTCGAGCTGGATGGCAGCGCCATTGTGCCCCAGGTCAGCTGGGGTACCTCGCCGGAGATGGTGGCGCCGGTAACCGGCTCCATTCCGCGCCCTGAAGATGAAACCGATCCGACCAAGCGTCAGGGAATAGAGCGCGCCCTGAAATATATGGGGCTTGTAGGTGGTTCGCCGATCTCCGACATCCCAGTAGATCGGGTATTTATCGGTTCTTGTACCAATTCCCGTATCGAAGACCTGCGGGCTGCGGCGGCTGTCGCCAAGGGCCGCAAGGTGGCCAATTCGGTGAAGCAGGTGCTGGTGGTGCCCGGTTCCCAGATGGTGAAAGCCCAGGCTGAGTCGGAGGGTCTCGATAAAATCTTTATCGCTGCTGGCATGGACTGGCGCGAACCTGGCTGTTCCATGTGCCTGGCCATGAACGCAGACCGGTTGGGAGCGGGGGAGCACTGTGCTTCCACCTCCAACCGCAACTTTGAGGGACGCCAGGGTAACGGCGGTCGCACTCATCTGGTGAGTCCGGCGATGGCGGCTGCGGCTGCTATTGCCGGTCATATCACCGATGTTCGAACACTGGATTGAGGAGGCTGTCGTGAGAGCTTTTACTGTACATACGGGGTTGGTAGCACCCATGGATCGCGCCAACGTCGATACCGACATGATCATTCCCAAGCAGTTTCTGAAATCTATCAAGCGCAGCGGGTTCGGCCCGAACCTGTTTGACGAATTGCGTTATCTGGATGAAGGGCAGCCGGGGCAGGATTGTGCCAACCGCCCGTTGAACCCGGAATTTCCGCTCAACTGGCCCCGCTATGAGGGAGCATCAGTGTTGCTGGCTAGGGAGAATTTCGGTTGTGGATCGAGCCGTGAGCATGCCCCTTGGGCGCTGGACGACTACGGTTTTCGTGCCATCATTGCCCCGAGCTATGCAGATATATTCTTTAACAACTGCTTTAAGAATGGATTATTACCAATTGTTTTTGAAGAGAATATTGTTGATGATTTATTTAAAGAGGCGGAGATTGCAGAGGGTTATGAACTGATCGTCGACCTGCCGCGCCAGGTGGTTGTCAAACCCTCGGGTGAAGAGTTGCCGTTTGAGATCGACGAGTTTCGCAAACACTGTCTGCTGGAAGGGCTCGACGAAATTGGCCTGACCTTGAAGGAAACGGACGCGATCCGTGGCTACGAATCCCAGCGTGAGAAAACCTGCCCCTGGCTGTTTCACGCTATTAAGTAAAGGAAGCTGGTTACATGAGCAAGAAAGTATTGATTCTCAAGGGCGACCATATTGGCCCGGAGATTGTCGACGAAGCCATCAAGGTGTTGACCAGGGTTAACGAAAAGTTTGGTCTGGATCTGGAGTTTGAGGAAGGGCTGCTGGGTGGTGCCGCTTACGATGCGGTGGGCGACCCCTGTCCCGATGAGACCCTGGAAAAAGGCCGCCGCAGCGATGCCATTCTGATGGGCTCCGTCGGCGGTCCGGAATGGGATGGATTGGAGCGCCATTTGCGCCCGGAAAAGGGGCTGCTGAAGTTGCGCTCCGGACTGCAATTGTTCGGCAATCTGCGTCCGGCGATTCTGTATCCGCAGTTGGCTGATGCCTCCTCCCTCAAGCCGGAAATTGTGTCTGGGCTGGATATCCTGATCGTACGGGAGCTGACCGGCGGTATCTATTTCGGTGAACCCCGCGGCATTCGTGTGCTGGAAAACGGTGAGCGCGAAGGTTACAACACCTACAAGTATTGCGAGTCGGAAATTCGCCGTATCGGCAAGGTGGCCTTCGAAGCCGCCATGGTGCGCGACCGCCGGGTTTGTTCCGTGGATAAGGCCAATGTGTTGGAGGCCACCGTGCTGTGGCGCGAAATCATGGAAGAGGTGGCAAAGGACTATCCCGAGGTGGCGTTGAGCCATATGTACGTGGACAACGCCGCCATGCAACTGGTGAAGGCGCCCAAGCAGTTCGATGTGGTGGTCACCGGCAACATGTTCGGCGACATCCTGTCCGATGCGGCGGCCATGCTCACCGGTTCCATCGGCATGCTGCCCTCCGCCTCCCTGGACAAGGATGGCAAGGGCTTGTACGAGCCATGTCACGGTTCGGCGCCGGATATTGCTGGCCAGGGTGTTGCCAACCCATTGGCAACCATCCTGTCTGCCGCGATGATGCTGCGCTATTC
Organism: uncultured Porticoccus sp.; assembly: GCA_947259505.1. Classification (GTDB taxonomy): domain Bacteria; phylum Pseudomonadota; class Gammaproteobacteria; order Pseudomonadales; family Porticoccaceae; genus Porticoccus. The sequence continues at coordinate 343,000 of CAMYLT010000008.1, forward strand.
CCTCGATGCCCCGGAATCGGCCGTAGCCATTGAGCAGGCGGTCAGTCGTGTGCTGGATCAAGGACTGCGCACACCAGATATTTATACTAGCGGTACCACCCGGGTGGGTACCGTCGAGATGGGTGATGCAGTGCTGGCTGCACTTTGACAAGCTCGCCGCAGGCACAAATATTATCTAATATAATTTGTGATAAAGTACTTTTAACAGGTTGAATCTAAATGAAAAAGGTTGGTTTTGTAGGTTGGCGAGGCATGGTCGGTTCAGTATTGATGGACCGCATGCAGCAGGAAAATGATTTTGCCCTCATCGAGCCTGTGTTCTTTACCACTTCCCAGCTGGGTCAAGCCGGTCCGGATGTGGGGGCAGAGGTCCCGCCGTTACAAGATGCGCGGGATGTTACCGCACTGGCCAAGATGGATGTCATTATCACCTGCCAGGGTGGTGATTACACCAAGGCGGTCTACCCCGAACTGCGCAAGTCCGGCTGGGACGGTTACTGGATTGACGCTGCGTCTGCGCTGCGCATGGCGGATGATGCCCTGATTATTCTGGATCCAGTCAACCTCAATGTGATCAAGGACGGTATTGCCGGGGGTATTAAAAACTTTGTCGGTGGCAACTGTACCGTCAGCCTGATGCTGATGGCCATGGGAGGGCTGTTCAACCGCGGCTTGGTGGAATGGACTTCGGCCATGACTTATCAGGCAGCCTCCGGTGCCGGTGCCCAGAATATGCGCGAGCTGATTGCCCAGATGGGTGCCATTGAGCAATCCGTGGCCGCAGAGCTGGCCGATCCAGCTTCTGCGATTCTGGATATTGACCGCAAGGTGGTGGCGGCCATGCGCAGCGACAGTTTTCCGACTGAACATTTCGGGGCTCCCCTGAGTGGTAGCCTGCTGCCCTGGATTGACGTGCAACTGGAGAGTGGTCAGAGCAAGGAAGAGTGGAAAGGGCAGGCGGAAACCAACAAGATTCTTGGTCGCTCTGGTGACACCCTGATCCCGGTGGATGGTATCTGCGTGCGTATTGGCGCCATGCGCTGTCACAGTCAGGCGTTGACGGTCAAATTAACTCAGAATGTGCCCCTGGATGAGATCGAAGCCATGCTGGCGGAAGCCAATGACTGGGTGAGGGTTATTCCCAATGATCGCACAGCCAGCCTCAAAGAGCTGACGCCGGCTGCGGTTACCGGCAACCTCCATGTGCCGGTAGGGCGCCTGCGCAAGATGAACATGGGTGACAACTACCTGGCGGCCTTTACCGTGGGCGATCAACTGCTTTGGGGCGCAGCAGAACCACTGCGTCGCATGCTGCGGATTTTGCTGGAGGGCTAGGCCTCCGGCAAACTTCATTCCGAGCACCCCGCAAACACTCGGGGTGCTTGTCTCTTTCACGGGTGGTCGACGTTGTGTTTTTGTGCAACTGGTCATAAACAGGGCGATATCTGGGTGGTATTGACCATATTTGCCCTCCATAGCGGTTGAACAATTTCATTTACTCATAAATACTTGCACTCAGAACCTCACATCATGTAAATGGTTTTTTGTGTGTCTATGCAGCCTTTGCGGAAGGTGGCCCGCGCACAGCAAAACAGGGAATATCGTATGAAGTTACGTCACTTGACCTTGGCAGCCGGATTGTTCGGTGTGGTTGTCTCCAATCAGACGTTCGCCGTCGGGTTGGGGGAGCTCAAACTCAATTCGGCATTGAATGAGCCACTGGATGCTGAAATCCAGCTCTTGAATGTTGGTGAGCTGTCCGAGCTGGAAATGCTGGTCGGACTTGGTTCCCAAAAGGATTTTGACAATGCCGGAGTAGAGCGCCCGTTCTCGCTGACAGATTTGCGTTTTGAGGTCGATCTGTCCAAGCCTGGCAACCCCGTCATCCTGGTGACTTCCCGCAAACCACTTCGTGAGCCTTTCGTTGATTTCCTGGTGGAGGTTGATTGGCCGACGGGTCGATTGCTCCGTTAATACACTGTATTGCTTGATCTTCCTGTCTATGCGACGGAGAAGCCTTCTGCAAAAAAGATTGAGGCTGCGAGCTCAGGTTCGCAGCCTGCGTCGCAGCCGCGGCGGCAATCTCCTGCACCTGCGGCAACTGCAGCGGTAAGTGCGCCATCGCTGGCGGTGGGTGATGACGAATACCGGGTGAGTGGTGGCGATACAGTCTGGGCTATTGCAGAAAAAATACGTCCTCAGGGTGCTTCTATGGCACAGACCATGGCGGCTATCAAGCAGGCTAATCCCCATGCGTTCATTAATGACAATATCAATCTTCTAAAGAAAGGTGCGGTACTGAGGCTGCCTGAAGGCAGTGATATCGCAGCCCTTTCGGACGTCAGTGTAGATCTTACCCCCAGTGCAGTCGCATCAAATGAAGCTCAGGCCCCTATGCTGGATGCCACCCCGATGACCAGTGAAACAGGGTCGTCAGATGAGGCTGGTGAAGGTCGTTTGAAGTTGGCGGCGTTGGGTGCAGATGAGGCACTGACATCAGCTGCCGCCGGCGTTGATGGAGGCGATGCTGCAGGCGTCGATACGGCGGGGTCTGCTTCAGATGTGCTCACAGTTGCTCAGGAGGAACTGGATAAGACAGTTCGGGAAAATACTGAATTGAAAGACCGCATCGCGAAGCTGGAGGAGCAGCTTTCAACGATGAATCGTCTGGTGGAAATCCAGGATGATTCCTTGCGTGGTGCCCAGGTGGCGACTCAGGTAGATCAGGAAGCCGCACCGATTACTGGTGGTGCGTCTGAGCAAGCATTGAACGACGATGCAGAGACAGCGGTTGCTGTTGCAGAAGAAGCGATGCCCGAGTCTGAGAGTGAAGTAGAGTCTGGCAAAGCCAAGACCTTCGACCTTGCCAGCCTGATGGATTATTTGCTTTATCCTGCCATTGGCCTGTTGGCGTTATTGCTGGCTGTGCTGATGTTCTTTCGGAATCGCAAGCCGGAAGAAGAGGAGGTTGACGAGCTTTCCCTGCAAAGTCTTGTGGATCGCCAGGAGCCAGAAGCACCACAAGAGGAGAGTGATCAGCTCCTTACAGAGGACGACAAGGAATACATTGCCGCACTCGCTGAAGAACTTGATGACGAAGAGCAGCAGGATTTTGATGTCCTGCAGGAGCTTGAGGAGCTGCAGCTAGGTGATGGAGAAGGCGTTGATCCAAAGGGCGAAGCAGATATCTATTTGTCTCTGGGTAATTATCGTCAAGCCGAAAATATTCTTAAGGGTGCCATAGAGACCGATCCGGAAGACAGCTCATTGCGAATGAAGTTGCTGGAAGTCTATGTGAATGCCAATAACCTTGAGGCATTTGATGAACAGCGGGCGCAATTGGCAGCACTGAATAATCCTGAAGCTGATGCCAGGGCAATGAAGCTTCGTGCGGAGCTGTCACCCGAAGCTATGGACGATTCCAGCGCTGAGCCGGATGTTGACATCATTGAAGAAGCCGCCCCCACCATTGGTGAGCAGCATAACGGAGAGGGGTTCGATGCCCCCTCCCTTGATTACGACCTCGGAGATGTCTCACCTGAGCTGGTTGCCTCCTTGACTGAGGGCGCTGCACAAAAGAAACCCGGTGGTGACGAACTTGATGTGCCTGATAGTGATGACGAGCTTGTGGCATCCGTGACCTCCCCGTCGAAAGAGCCAGTTGCTGAAGACTTTGATCTGGACTTGGATCTGGGCGATATAGACCTAGACTCCCTCTCGTCTGAAATCGATCAGGGGATGTTTGACATCGATCTTGATGAGCCTGAGCCCGCGGTCTCAGAACCTTCTGCCGTCGAAGAGACGCCAGCAGCAGTTGCCGAGGTTGAGGATTCTTTTGGTGCGCCCGAATCTCTCAAGGAGCAGACGTTTGAGGAGCTGGAAGATTCCATCCTGTCTGCCGCTGACACAGAAAACGATGGTGCTTATGACGTGGAAGCAGAGCTGAAAGAATTTGGAGATGAGGATGTCTGTGATACGAGGTTGGTATTGGCTGAAGCCTATATAGACTTGGGCGATCAAGATAACGCTCGAGATTTGCTTAATGAAGTGGTTGATGAAGGCACTGAAGAGCAAAAAGAGAAAGCTCGTAATTTGCTCGAAATGATGACCCGAATATCATGACCCAGGGGAAACCCTGGGAGTACCTCTCCAATGGCTTGGTGCCAGAAGGCGAAGTGCTTCCAGAAGGTCTAAAACGCATCGCTGCTGCCGTCGAATATGACGGCAGTGCTTTTTGTGGTTGGCAGCGCCAAACCCATAGCCCCAGCGTTCAGTTTCATGTTGAAGCTGCGATTACTCAGGTCGCTAATGAGCGTATCAGTGTCGCCTGTGCGGGCCGTACCGACACTGGGGTCCACGCTACCAATCAGATCATTCATTTTGACACCCGCGCGGAACGCAATTCGAGGAACTGGGTGCTGGGTGTGAATGCTAATTTGCCCTTTGGCATTCGTCTGCATTGGGTGGCAGAACAACCAGCTCAATTTCATGCGCGTTTCGCCGCAACGGCCAGAACCTACCGCTATTTAATTGTGAATCAGCCACATCGCTCAGCACTTTTTTACCATTGGCTGACTTGGGAAAAGCGCTTGCTAGATCAATCCCTTATGCACGTTGCGGTGCAGCAGTTGCTGGGTGAGAATGACTTTAGCTCTTTCCGTGCTGCGGGCTGCCAGTCAAATTCGCCTAACCGCAATGTGCATGCAGCTCGGGTCTGGCGCCAGGGTGAGCTGGTCATCCTGGAGATTACCGCCAATGCTTTCTTGCATCATATGGTGAGAAATATCACTGGGGCATTAATGTGTATCGGGAGGGGTGATTATCCGGCGGAATGGCTGGGGGAATTGCTGGAAAAACGTGATCGCACCCAAGCGCCACCTACCGCACCGCCCAATGGCCTATATTTGGTTGGGGTGAACTATCCTCAACATTTTGACGTACCCAGTTTTAAGCCGGGTCCTCAGTTCATCAGTGATTGCTGAGCGCACTGGCGATAGGCGGGCCGAGACCTTTTTGCTACAATCCGCCACTTGCTATTGGATGCCACTGTGAAACGAACCCGAGTCAAAATCTGCGGTATAACCCGAGAAGGCGATGCGAGGGTGGCAGCGGAGGCCGGGGCAGATGCTATCGGTCTGGTGTTCTATCAGAAAAGTCCCCGATACGTGGAACAGTCAACTGCAGCTGTCATTGCGCGCTCGGTAGGCCCGTTTGTGACCACTGTGGGACTTTTCGTGAATGCGCCAGCAAGCCAGGTCCTGGAAACGCTGAATAACGTGGGGCTACAGCTGTTGCAGTTTCATGGCGATGAGGATGACGTCTATTGTCGTCAATTTGGCAGGCCCTACATCAAAGCTATAAGGATGTCCCCCGATCTTGATCTGGTATCAGAGATGGCACGCTTTCCCGGTGCTTGCGGCTTTCTCTTCGATGCTTGGAATAAAGATAAGTATGGTGGTACCGGACAGACATTTGATTGGCAACGTTTACCTGATAAAGCGAACTTTCCGCTGGTTCTAGCGGGGGGGTTGACGCCTGTGAATGTGGCCGAAGCCGTTCAACAGATTGCTCCTTATGGGGTTGATGTGAGTGGCGGTGTCGAGGAGTCCCCCGGCATTAAATCAGCAGAGCTTGTACAACAGTTTATCGCTCGCGCCAATGGCGGGTGATCTTGGGAGTGATCCGTGAACGAAAAAATGAATATTGATTTCAGCCAGGTGCCTGATGCCCGTGGCCATTTTGGTCCTTACGGCGGCCGCTTTGTGTCTGAGACGCTGATTTACGCTCTGGACGAGTTGGAAAGAATTTACCGCAGCTTGAAAGATGATCCTGAGTTTCAGGCCCAGTTTGACTACGATCTGGCTCACTATGTGGGACGGCCATCGCCGCTTTATTTTGCCGAGCGCTGGACTCGCGAAACCGGTGGTGCGCGTCTGTTCCTGAAGCGCGAAGATCTCAATCACACCGGCGCACACAAGATAAATAACACCATTGGCCAAGCACTTCTGGCCAAGCATACCGGTAAAAGGCGTGTTATTGCAGAAACCGGTGCTGGTCAACATGGTGTGGCCACAGCCACCGTGGCGGCCAGGCTAGGGCTGGAGTGCCATATCTTTATGGGTGAGGAAGACGTTCATCGACAGTCTCTCAATGTTTACCGCATGAAACTGCTGGGCGCCACTGTTATTCCCGTGACCTCCGGCTCCAAGACGCTCAAGGATGCGATGAATGAAGCCATGCGCGATTGGGTCACTAACGTGGATGATACCTTCTACATTATTGGCACCTGTGCTGGTCCGCACCCCTACCCAGAGCTGGTGCGGAATTTTCAGTCGGTAATCGGCCGTGAAGCACGCCAGCAATCTCTTGCCCAGGCAGGACAATTGCCGGATGCTTTGGTGGCCTGCGTCGGTGGCGGCTCTAATGCTATCGGCCTGTTCCATCCATTCCTGGAAGATGAATCGGTCGCCATGTATGGCGTGGAGGCGGGTGGTTTCGGTTTGGCGACGGGCAAGCATGCGGCACCGCTCAATGACGGTATTCCGGGTGTATTGCATGGTAATCGCACCTATCTGATGGAAGATGAAAACGGCCAGATTATCGAGACACATTCAATCTCTGCCGGGTTGGATTACCCTGGAGTGGGGCCAGAACACGCCTGGTTAAAAGATATTGGCCGGGTCAACTATGTCACCATCGATGACGATGAGGCCATGGATGCTTTCCGCCGCCTGACCAAGGTAGAGGGTATTATGCCTGCCCTGGAATCCAGCCATGCGGTTGCCTATGCTGAAAAGCTGGCCCGTCAGATGGATCCGGAACAGATGATTGTGGTTAATCTGTCTGGTCGCGGTGACAAGGATATCCTCACCGTGGCAGAAATTGATGGCATTACTCTCTAGGTCATCTGTAGCGATAACAAGAATTGTTGGAAGTAACTGAGTGAACAGAATTAATAAACGTTTTGAAACCCTTCGCCAGCAAGGTCGTAAGGCCTTGATTCCTTATCTGGTGCTGGGCGATCCCGCCCGAGATGTCACCTTGCCGGTCATGCACGCTATGGTGAAAAGCGGTGCAGATATTATTGAACTCGGTGTGCCATTTTCAGACCCGACCGCTGAAGGCCCGGTGATTCAGAAAGCCCATGAAAGGGCATTGTTGAATGGCAGCAGTCTTCGGGACGCGTTGGCATTGGTGGCACAGTTTCGCGAGACCGACCCGGACACGCCGGTGCTGTTGATGGGCTATGCTAACCCCATTGAGCGCATGGGATATGAGACGTTTATCGCCGCAGCAGTTTCTGCCGGGGTAGACGGTGTTCTCACGGTGGATTTGCCTCCAGAGGAGGCGGAAGAATTTAATCAGCACCTGGGTAAAGCGGGTATTGAGAACATATTCCTGTTGGCGCCAACCAGCAGCAATGACCGGCAGAAAATGGTCACTGGCATGGCTGGCGGTTTTATCTATTATGTCTCTCTGAAAGGTGTGACCGGTGCGGGCAATCTTGATGTGGCTTCGGTAAAACAGCATGTGGATCATATCCGTTCATTGACTGATCTGCCTGTCTGTGTAGGATTTGGTATCAAGGATGGTGCTTCTGCCAGATCGGTAGCTGAATTATCGGATGGCGCAGTAGTTGGCAGTGTACTGGTCAACCGGATGGCAGGGCTTGCTGAGGCCGGGGAAAGTGACCCGGCAGCATATGCTTCCGCCGTATCTGAGTTGATCACCGAGATGCGCAACGCGCTGGATAACTGACGGAAATAACTATGAGCTGGCTGGAAAAAATTCGTCCCAAGGGTCCGGGTACCCAGAAAAAAGACCGCACCCAGAGTGTTCCGGAAGGGTTGTGGAAAAAATGTCCCAAGTGCAGTGCGCCGCTTTATCGTCCCGAACTTGAGAAGAACCTCGAGGTCTGCCCAAAGTGTGATCACCACTTGCGTATTGGCGCCCGCCGTCGCCTGGATTACTTTCTTGACGCTGAAGATCGTCAGGAGCTGGCCACCGAAGTCAAACCCATTGATCGCCTGAAATTCAAGGATGTGCGCCGGTATAAGGATCGTCTGGCTGACGCCCAAAAAGCGACCGGTGAAGACGATGCGCTCGTTGCCATGCGCGGCACACTTAAAGGGATGCCGGTGGTAGCGGTTGCTTTTGAATTTGCCTTCCACGGCGGTTCCATGGGCTATGTAGTTGGTGAGCGTTTCACCCGCGCGGCTCAAGTTGCTCTGAAAGAAAATATCCCCTTTGTGTGTTTTTCCGCCACGGGTGGTGCCCGTATGCAGGAAGCACTGATTTCGTTGATGCAGATGGCCAAGACCAGCGCCATTATTGAGAAGCTCAAGGCGCAGGGAACACCCTATATCTCCGTAATGACTGACCCTGTTTATGGAGGTGTCTCCGCCAGCTTGGCGTTGCTCGGCGATATCAATGCTGCAGAGCCCGGTGCGAGAGCAGGCTTTGCCGGTCCAAACATCATTGAACAGACCATTCGCCAGCGTCTGCCGAAGGGCTTTCAGCGAGCAGAATTCCTGATGGAGCACGGTGCAATTGACTTGATCATTTCGCGTCCGGCAATGCGGGATACCCTCGCGTCTTTGCTGTCCAAATTCACTAACTCCCCCGAACCTGCCGAACTAGATGCCCCGGCATTCACTGAGTGAATGGCTGGGTCTGCTTCAGCAGCGGCATCCCACTGAAATAGATCTTGGGCTGACACGAATTAATCGTGTCGCCCAGCTAATGCAGTTGGTGACGTCAGGTCACCTGCCGCCAGTTAAAACACTGGTTACCGTGGGCGGCACCAATGGAAAGGGCTCCTGTGTCGCCGCGCTGAATGCTCTGCTGACAAAATCGGGATACAGCGTCGGTTGTTACACCTCTCCACATCTGATCCGCTATAACGAACGCATCGTCATCAATGGCCAGATGGCCAGTGATGAGGCGATCTGTGATGCATTTGAACGGATTGAGCAGGCGAGAGGCGATATCAGTCTCACCTATTTTGAGTTCGGAACCCTCGCTGCCCTGTTATTAATGGCTGACGCGGCTGTGGATGTGGCCATACTTGAAGTCGGGTTGGGTGGCAGGTTGGATGCTGTCAATATCCTTGATGCCGATATCGCCATTGTCACCAGTATTGCCCTCGATCATCAGGATTGGCTGGGTGATGACCTCGACCAAATTGGCGCTGAAAAAGCCGCCATTGCCCGGCCTAGCCGGCCGCTAATCTGTGGTGACCGTTCGCCGAATGTTGGCGTGCTTAAAACAGCAACGGCCACCGGCGCGACACTATTGGTAAACGGCCGTGATTTTGACCTGAATTCAGTTGCCTCAATGCCGGCTAATCGACTTCCCCCTAACAGTGTTGCCTGTGCTTTGCAGGCAATGGCACTGATCAGTGATTTGCCATTCGACAGAGTGGATACCTCCGCATTAGGGAATGTCTCAGTGCCTGGTCGGTTTCAGCAGTTGCAGGTGGGCTCGGTTCCCGTCATCCTGGATGTGGCACACAATCCCCAAGCGGCTGAATTACTCGCCGAACGGTTGCTGTTGGACAAGGGTCACATAGTGGCAGTTGTGGGAATGATGTCGGATAAGGATATCATCGGATCCCTTGCTCCCCTTATTCCTCTGGTCAAAGCCTGGTGTTTTTGCAATATTCCCGATCAGCCAAGGGCGGCTACTGCAGGAAAACTGCAGGCATTGTTGTACAATGCTGGAGCACTGGGTGTCGGGGAGGCTGTTTGTTGTCCTTCCCCATTGGCGGCTTTCGACAACGCGCTAAAGTTGGCTGCAGTGGACGACACGGTGGTGGTATTTGGTTCCTTTTTTACAGTGGGCCCGATACTGGAACATTTGCAATACTCCTGCGAAGGAACGATCAGTGTTGACTGAAAATGTTAAACAGAGAATTGTCGGCGGTTTCGTGCTATTGGCGCTGGCGCTGATTTTATTTGCCGTCCTGTTTGATTTTTCTGATGCCCCTCAAGTAGATACCACCTCTCGCATTCCCCCCAAACCAGACATTGCTGCCGTTGATGTGGCGGAACCTGTTCGACCAGAAAACATTGAGCCGGCACCCGCGCCGGAAGAGGGCTTTGAACTTGGTGTAGATGAGCCCGATCAGGCCGTGGCCGCGACACCGGAACCGCCAAAACTCTCTGATGAAGGTCTCCCGGAATCCTGGATTTTACAAGTGGGTAGTTTCCGCGATGCTGACCGTGCGAATGCGCTGGTAAAAAAATTACTGGACGATGGCTACCGTGCCTTTGTGCAACAACAATCGGATAGTCAGGGCCAGTTGAGCAGGGTGTTTGTGGGTCCCAAAGTACTAAAAGAAAAATTGCTGCAGGAAAAGGCCGCCATCGACAAAAAATATGGCCTGAACGCACTGGTCGTGCGCTTTGAACCCTGACCTCGGTCAGCCACTCTGTTAAACTTTGCCGCTGTTTTCTCGAGACCGGACCATGAGCTGGGCTGATTGGGCAATAATCGCTATTTTGGGGCTTTCGGGGCTGATCAGTCTGGTGCGTGGCTTCGTCAAAGAAGCCATGTCGCTACTGATCTGGCTGGCGGCAGCGGTGATTGCTTCCATTTTTCATGATGAGCTGGCCAGTTGGATGGAACAGCTGATCACTACGCCTTCCCTGCGGCTGCTGGCAGCCTGGGTGAGTCTCTTCGTGGCGGTGCTGATTGTTGGCGGTATCTGTAATTACCTGCTGGGCAAACTGGTTGAAGCCACCGGACTCTCAGGGACTGACCGATTGCTTGGACTGGTATTCGGTGTGACACGTGGCGTGATCATTGTCATGGCGGTGTTGATATTGATGACGGAGATGTTGCCCGTTAAAGATGATCTCTGGTGGCAGCAATCCGTGATGGTTTCATTTTTTATGCAATTTGAAGACTGGGCCAGGGATACCGGCGCAGCGGTGCTGAACTTTTTAAAGAACTTGCTCTGAGAGCAGTGCAAATAGCTTAGTAAACGACTGTTGATAGAGGTTGCCTGACCCATGTGCGGTATAGTCGGAATTTTTGGTAAAAGTGATGTAAAACTGCAGCTCTATGATGCGCTGACCATGTTGCAGCATCGTGGACAGGATGCTGCCGGCATCATGACCTGTGTGGGTGGACGCCTGAATCAGCGTAAGGGCGTGGGCTTGGTCAGGGATGTGTTCCATACCCGCCACATGGCCGAACTGGAAGGTAACATGGGTATCGGCCACGTGCGCTATCCTACTGCGGGCAGCTCCGGGCCAGCACTGGCCCAACCGTTTTATGTGAATTCCCCCTACGGTATTTGCATGGCTCACAACGGTAACCTGACCAATACGGAAGAGTTGCTGGAGCACTTGTTCAAGTCTGACCTGCGGCATATCAACACCGATTCCGATTCCGAGGCACTGCTCAACGTCTTCGCGCATGAGTTGCATCTGCAGGGCAAATTGCAGCCCACGCCGGAGGATATTTTTGAATCTGTGCGTCGGGTGCACCGGCGTTGTCGGGGCGCTTATGCGGTAGTGGGCATGATCGCCAACTATGGCCTGGTGGCGTTCCGCGATCCATTAGGCATTCGCCCACTGGTGTATGGCCAGCGCCAGACGGAGCTTGGCATGGAATACATTGTGGCTTCTGAGAGTGTGGCACTGGATGTGTTGGGTTTTCAGTTGGTCCGCGACCTGGCACCCGGTGAAGCGTTATATGTGGATGAGCACGGCGAGTTGCATCTGCAACAGTGTGCTGAAAATCCCCGCCTGAATCCCTGTATTTTCGAGCATGTCTATTTCGCTCGCCCCGACTCCATCATTGATCGTATTTCGGTATACAAGTGTCGTCTGCGCATGGGCGAGCACCTGGCTGAGAAAATCCTGCGAACCTACCCAGATCATGACATCGACGTGGTAATACCGATTCCCGATACCAGTCGGGTGGCTGCTCAAGCCATTGCCGAGCATTTGGGTATCAAGTTTCGTGAAGGTTTCATGAAAAACCGCTATATCGGTCGAACATTTATCATGCCCGGCCAGCAAGAGCGCAAGAAGTCGGTACGCCAGAAGCTCAACCCGGTGAAGCTGGAATTTAAGGGTAAGAACGTATTGCTGATAGATGATTCTATTGTGCGTGGTACGACCTCACGTGAAATCATCCAAATGGCCCGGGACGTGGGTGCTAACAAGGTCTATATGGCTTCAGCTGCGCCAGCAGTGCGTTTTCCAAATGTCTATGGCATTGATATGCCGTCGGCGCGTGAGTTGATTGCCCATGACCACACGGAAGAAGAAGTCGCGGCACTTATTGGTGCTGACTGGCTGGTCTACCAGGATCTAGAAGACTTGGTGGCGAGTGCGTCAGAGGGTAACAGTGACATAGAGGCTTTTGACTGCGCGGTATTTGATGGTAAATATGTTACGGGCGATGTGGATCAATCTTATCTGGATAAACTCGATTCAGCGCGCAATGACAATGCAAAGAACAATAAGAACAAGCCTACCAACTCCGGTAATGGTGAGGTGATCGGCTTGCACAATCCCGGTGCGGACTCAGAGTAACAGGCCATGGCAGATCGAGAACAAGACAATCCTCTGGCGGGCGCAGCCCTGGATACTCTGGCCGTTCGGGCAGGCCATGTGCGCACGGCGGAAGGGGAACATGGAGAGCCGCTATTCCTGACCTCCAGTTATGTCTTTGCCAGCGCCGAAGAGGCGGCGGCGCGTTTTTCCGGTGAGCAGCCCGGTAACGTCTACTCCCGCTATACCAATCCTACCGTACGCACTTTTGAGGAGCGTATTGCCGCCCTGGAAGGGGCAGAACAGGCTGTGGCGACGGCCTCGGGTATGGCCGCCATTCTCAGCACCTGCGTCGCACTGCTGAAGGCGGGTGATCATGTGGTCTGTTCTCGAGACGTATTTGGTACCACCACCGTCTTGATGGATAAATACCTGGGCAAGTTCGGGGTCGACAGCACCTTTGTGCCGGTTACCGACCTGGAGCAGTGGCGAGCGGCTATGCGCCCGGAAACCAAAATACTGTTTCTGGAGACTCCATCCAACCCACTCAATGAAGTGGCGGACATTCAGGCGCTGGCCAAGCTTGCCCATGACCATGGAGCCTGGTTGGTAGTGGATAACTGCCTCTGTACGCCTGCACTGCAACTTCCGCTGAAACTGGGTGCCGACCTGGTGGTGCATTCCGCCACCAAGTATCTGGATGGCCAGGGCCGCTGTCTGGGCGGTGTGGTGTGTGGCCGACGTGAGCTGGTAAACGAGGTACTATCGTTTATTCGCACTGCTGGTCCTTCGATGAGTCCCTTCAATGCATGGGTATTTCTGAAAGGATTGGAAACCCTGCGTTTGCGGATGGATGCCCACTCGGTTAGCGCATTGAGCCTGGCCAAGTGGCTGCAGCAGCAGCCGACAGTAGAAAAAGTATTTTATGCCGGTTTACCTGATCATCCCGGACATGAGTTGGCAGCCAAACAGCAACGTGGCTTTGGTGGGGTGTTGTCATTCCGTGTTAAAGGTGGGCGGGAGCAGGCTTGGCAGGTGATCGATAGCACCCGCATTCTCTCGTTGACGGCTAATCTGGGGGACGCTAAAACCACTATTGTTCATCCAGCCACAACGACCCATGGACGCCTCAGTGACGAACAGAAAACTGCGTCGGGCATTACTGAAAACTTGATCCGTATCGCAGTTGGCCTTGAGGATATCGAGGATATTAAAGCGGATCTGCAGCGCGGGCTGTCAGCGATCTGATTTCAGGATTGGAGCGTCAGGCCCAAGCTGTTGTTCTCCGACAAAGGAAGAGGACTTTATGCAAGGGGTTGTAGACAAGCTGGTAGCTGCCGTGGGAACGGTACTGATTGGCAAGGATGAGCAGATCAGGTTGGCGTTAGCCTGTCTCTTCGCTCGCGGACACCTGCTGATCGAAGATTTGCCTGGCATGGGTAAAACCACTTTGGCCCATGGATTGGCAAAGGTCCTGGGGCTTTCCTTCAGTCGTATTCAGTTCACCAGCGACCTTCTGCCTGCCGATATCCTTGGTGTTTCCATTTACGATCGTCATCACAGCAAGTTTGAATTTCATCCCGGTCCCGTATTCAGTCAGCTGCTGCTAGCAGATGAAATCAACCGTACTACTCCCAAGACTCAGAGCGCATTGCTCGAGGCCATGGCAGAGGGGCAGGTCACTGTCGAAGGGGAAACCCGGGCACTGCCAACACCTTTTTTTGTCATTGCCACCCAGAATCCAGCCAGTCAGGCCGGGACTTATCCCCTCCCTGAGTCTCAACTGGATCGCTTCTTGATGCGTATCGCATTGGGTTATCCGGACCCGCAGTCAGAGCGCCAGTTACTTTCGGGTGTCGATCCCCGTAGCCGACTGGCAGAACTCAAGGCAATGCTCAGTCCGGGTCAATTATTGCAAATCCAACAGAAGGTCAACGAAGTGAAAGCATCGGAGAGCCTGGTGGATTATCTACAGCGATTGGTGCAATACACTCGAGATGAACCGGGATTTCATTGTGGGTTATCGCCGCGTGGTGCGCTGGCTGTGTTGCAATGCGCCCGCGCCTGGTCCTTGATACATGGCCGCCATTATGTGATTCCCGAAGATGTACAGGCAGTTTTCCCTGCCGTGGCGGCTCACCGCCTCAGTGCAGAAGGCGAGCACGCTGGTATGGACAGCGATGCGCTGGTCCGTCGGGTGTTGAACGCGGTCGATATTATTGATGTCAGCTGAAACCTCTCCAGTGGCAGATTAAAGGACAGGATACGTGGCAGTGTCAGTTCGGGGTTTTTTTCAGCAGCGCTTTTCACGCTGGCTTGCCCGTCGGTTACCGCCTTCTTCAGCTGTCTCCCTGGGGCGGCGCAACCTGTTTATTTTCCCTTCTGCCACGGGCTTCGCATTCCTGCTGTTGATCGGACTTTGCTGGCTGGCGGCGACCAATTATGAGAACAATCTTGTCTTCGGCATAACCTGTCTGTTGGCATCGCTCTTTGTGGTGTCCATTCTGCACAGCTTTGCCAATCTTTCCGGCCTCACTGTGAGCTGCCTCAAGGTCACACCGGGTTTTGCTGACAAAACGCTGACGGTGGAGCTGTTATTGCGCCAGCCACGGTCCCGCTTTCGCGATGGACTGGGTTGTTCCTTCGCTGGATCTGAGAAGGTGATGGCGGCAATGTCCGGCGTAACAGAGTGTCGCGTTAAATTAACGGTTCCCGCACCGCAGCGAGGACTGCATGACCCCGGTCGTCTACGCATCGAGAGTATCTACCCAGTGGGATTGCTGCGCGCCTGGACCTATGTGGATCTGGCGATACGGGGCCTGGTGTATCCGCGACCGTTATTTCCTGACTCATACCCACCGGGCAGACGTACTACCGGTGAAGGATTACTACAGGGAGGTGAAGGTGGTGATGACTTTGTGGGCTTGAATCGCTACCGTCCGGGCGATTCCCTCAAGCATGTGGCCTGGAAACATTATGCCCGTGAGCAGGGGTTGTATACCAAGCACTATGGAGATGTGCTCGACCGACAGCTATGGCTGGACTGGGATCAGTTTCCGGGACTTGACCGGGAGGCAAGGCTGTCGAGATTATGCGGGTTGCTGTTGCAAATTGTGCCGTTAGGGCAGCCCTATGGTCTGCGTTTGCTTGGATTGGTGCTAGAACCTGCGATGGGCGACGCACACCGGCAACGGGTGTTGGCGGAACTTGCCCTGTTCGAAATCCCCAACAGGGAGGGTTTCTTGTGACACCCTCATGGCAGATCCGCCGCCATGCACTGTTCTGGTTGTTAACCGCTTATGCCGCCGTGATAGCCCTCCATGCGGAACACTTGCCCCGTTGGATACTGGTTGCAGCGGTAATTGCCGCATGCTGGCGTATCCAGTGTTTCAGGGGCGCTTGGCCGCTACCTGGCAGACCGTTAAAGCTGGGGCTGTTAGCCATGTGTTTGACGGGCTTGCTGCTGGAATATGGTAACCCCATTGGGCTTGAGCCGATGGTGGCGCTATTGGTTAGTGCCTACGTCATGAAGTTACTGGAAATGGTCCATCGCCGTGATGCCTATCTGGTGGTGTTGCTGGCCTTTTTTGTGGCGGCACTGGCTGCCCTGTTTGACCAATCCATCTCGGGAGCGGGGTATGTCCTAGGTTGCCTGCTGTTGGTCCTCGCCGCTCTGATCGGGTTGCACCAAAGTGATACGACCTCCGGCAGACTTCGTCCTCTACGGGGTGCTGCGGCATTGTTGTTCCAGGCCATGCCGTTGATGATCCTGATGTTTTTACTCATGCCCCGTGTCGGCGCGTTATGGTCGGTTCCTATTCAGACCCACAAGGCGAAAACTGGCGTCACCGATACGATGTCGCCGGGGGATTTCAGCCAGTTGGGTCGCTCGGCCGAGCTGGCTTTTCGGGTCACTTTTGACGGCGCTATCCCTCCCCAGCGCCAGCTGTATTGGCGTGGCCTGGTTCTGTCGAAGTTCGATGGCAGAGTCTGGTCTCGGACTTTTCGCACCAGTCTGGATGATGGCGCTCTGCTGCAATGGTATGGCCAGCAACCAAAACATTGGGATCAATTGATTGAGCGTCGAGGTGACCCGTTGCGCTATTCAGTGGTGATTGAGCCAACCCAGCAACCCTGGCTTTATGCCCTGAATACGGCTTTACCAGGAGGCCGTGGAGTGGCGCTGACCCGGGATTTCCGCTTGATATCCGCCCAACCGGTTACCAGTAAGCAGCAATACCAAGTGATCAGTTGGCTTGATTACCGTGTTGAGTCGGCGAACCTGTCCCCAGATCGACGCAAGATCGAGTTGCAGCTGCCCGATGGCTTTAATCCCCGAGCAGTGGCCTTGGCTCAACGCTGGCGCCGTCTGGAAAGTGATGATCGCGCATTGGTGCAACGAGTGCTCAACCTCTACAACCGCGAGTTCATCTACACCTTGCAGCCGCCTTTGTTGGGCAGGGATTCAGTGGATGAATTCCTGTTCGATACCCAGCGGGGGTTTTGTGAACATTTTGCCGGTAGCTTCGTATTTTTGATGCGTGCGGCGGGGATTCCCGCTCGAGTCGTGGCTGGTTATCAGGGTGGCGAACGCCACCCAGACGGCTATCTGTCGGTGCGCCAGTACGATGCCCATGCCTGGGCTGAGGTTTGGTTACCAGATGAGGGTTGGGTTTCGATTGACCCTACCGCCCATGTGGCCCCGGAGCGCATAGAAGGGGATATTCAGACACTACTGGGGGATGAAGAGGGCTTCCTTGCAGATTCTCCAGCGTCATTGATGCGCTTTCGCCATATTGGCTGGATTAACCGTTTGAGGCTGGATATGGAGGCACTGAATTACCACTGGGCACTCTGGGTGCTGGGCTACGACCAGAAACAGCAGTCATTCTTGCGCGGCTTGCTAGGTGATACCTCGCCGTTGCGAATCGCACTGGCGCTGCTGGGTACCGGCGGTGGACTGGTTTTGCTGATTGGACTGTGGAAGCTCATTCCAGACCGTCCCAAGCCGCTCGATCCCCTAGATCGGCAGTTTCAGGCACTTTGCCGCAAGCTGGAGAGAGGGGGCTGCGCTCGGCTATCTGGTGAAGGGCCGCGCGCGTTTGCCGAGCGTATTGGCCTGGAGCAGCCTGAACTGGCGGAGCAGGTGATGGCCATCAGTCGGGCTTATGAAGGCATGCGCTATGGTGAGCAAGCGTCACAACCCGAGTTGCTGGCCAAGGCAGTGAAACGACTCCCAGCGATACGGCGTTGACTACTTGGTCAGCATATTACGCGCGCCCTTGACGAATTTGTTCGCCTGGTCGTCTTCTTCATACTCGGCAGCAGGGCGTTTGATACCCTTTTGAAAGGCCGGGCGTTGAGCGAGGCGGTCAACCCAACCTGCTAAATGTGGGAAAGGTTCAATATCCACTCCCGACCAGTTGTGAATGCGCACCCAGGCCCAGTTGGCGATATCGGCAATACTCAACTCATTGGTGAGAAATTCACGGCCGTTCAAATGGCCATCCAGTACGCCAAACAAACGTTTCACTTCATTCTGGTAGCGGTCGATAGCCGGTTGGTAGGTTTCTTCCCAGTAGCGATACCAGACATTTGCCTGCCCCATCATTGGGCCGATGCCGCCCATCTGGAACATCAACCACTGGATAGCCCGGGAGCGCTCCTTGGCATCTTTGGGCAGTAATTGGCCCGTTTTTTCCGCCAGGTACATGAGGATGGCACCGGACTCAAATACCACAAAGTCATCGTTGGCGCGGTCGACAATGGTAGGAATTCTGCCATTGGGGTTCAATTTCAGATACCAGGGTTCTTTCTGCTCGTTATCACTGAGAGTGAGTCTGTGCAGCTCGTAGGGCAGATCCAGCTCTTCCAGGGCGATACTGATCTTGTGTCCGTTGGGTGTGGCGGCAGTATAGAGATCAATCACGAAACATTTCCTCCCGGTTCAGGTCACCACAGGTTAGGTGCGCGGTTTGTGGTTAGCAAGTAAATTATATGTGACAGGGTGGCGGCGATCATGGTTTGCTATTCTGAGAATGGCCTGGATGATGATCCCTGAATTGACGCCGATGCGTTGCTCATTATCAATCCCGGTTTGAAATCGATTCTGTGGGGTAATTGACGTGTCTATCCAAAAAATTGTTCTAGGTGGCGGCTGCTTCTGGTGCGTTGAGTCAGTTTTTCAAGGCATTATTGGCGTTCAGTCTGTGGTATCCGGGTATGCAGGCGGTCAGGATGAGAACCCTTCCTATGAAAACGTTTGTTCAGGGATAACAGGCCATGCGGAAGTGGTGGAAGTGACGTTTGACAGCTTAATCATCAACCTTGCAGACCTGTTGAAAATATTCTTCACAATTCATGATCCAACCACCCTTAATCGTCAGGGAAACGATGTGGGCACTCAGTACAGATCGGTGATTTTTTACGCTGATTCTGAAGAAAAAAGTGTGGCGGAAAGTGTTATTGCGGACTTAAAAAAGAGAGCCGTATTTCATGATGAAATTGTGACCACATTAGAGCCTTTGACAACGTTTCATGTGGCGGAAGACTATCATCAAAACTACTTTGAAAAAAATCCCGCAAATCCCTACTGTCGATTTTCTATTCCCCCCAAGAGAGCAAAAGTCCTGAAAAACTTTTCAAGTTTTATCAAATAGTAACGTGCTTATGAAATGTTTCTCGGCACCGCTCTGGCATCCAGTTGGCGCTGTGATGGATATATATCCTGGCGTTAAAACCTACTACATAATAAACCCGGTTAATTACTCGATACGCCCAATGGTTTTTTTATCATGAATGATCTTGTCATTATTCTGGCGAGTGTTGGTCTGCTTTCGATTGGCTGCCAGTATTTGGCCTATAGAATAAAAATTCCGGCTATTTTACCGCTGCTCATCTGTGGCCTGCTTGTCGGTCCCGTTACTGGATTGCTTAATCCAGATGCGGTCTTTGGTGATCTTTTCTTCCCCATCGTTTCATTAGCCGTTGCGGTGATTCTATTTGACGGTGCACTAACCTTAAAGTTTGAAGACCTGGCCGGACATGGCAGCATGGTCCGCAATCTGTGCACCATTGGCGCATTAACCACCTGGCTTAGCATTACCCCGGTCGCACATTATGCCCTCGGCATACCCTGGTCCCTGGCATTTCTCTTTGGCGCCATCACAACGGTGACGGGGCCGACCGTCATTGTCCCGATGCTGCGGTCGGTTCGCCCGACATTTAAAATTTCGAATATTCTGCGTTGGGAGGGCATTGTCATCGACCCTATTGGCGCGTTACTCGCCGTTTTGGTCTATGAATTTATCGTCGCCTCCCAGCATGCATTCGCACACACAGTCATGGCCTTTGGGCTAAGTGTTGGTGTGGGGTTGGGAATAGGGCTGAGTACCGGCTACAGCCTGGGGATAATGATCAAGAAAAACTGGGTACCGCATTATCTGCTGAACACCGCTGTACTCACTTTGATGCTTGCTGCGTACGCATTTTCCAACGAACTCGCGCACGAATCCGGACTGCTTGCCGTCACGGTTATGGGCATCTGCATGGCGAACATGAAAGACGTAGATGTGGATGACATTTTAGAATTTAAAGAGACGCTTAGCGTATTACTCATATCCGCACTGTTCATACTGCTGGCCGCCAAACTGGACTATCACGCGATCACCTCACTTGGCCATGGCATTTTCTGGGTGCTGTTGGCCGTTATTCTGATTGCCAGACCGTTGTCGGTATTATTTTCATCAATCAACACGGGTCTGAATTGGAAGGAAATCGCTTTATTGAGCTGGATAGCGCCTCGAGGAATTGTCGCTGCTGCGGTTTCTGCACTGTTCGCCTTCAAGTTGGAAATAATAGGCCATGAACAGGCTGCGTTACTTGTGCCGCTGGTATTTTCTGTGATTATTTTCACTGTCGTTTTACAAAGCTTAACGGCAGCCCATGTAGCACGATTTCTCGGTCTAAGAAGTCCCAAGCCCAACGGCATTTTAATATTTGGGGCAGGCAAGTTTTCGCGTCTGTTAGCTAAGGAATTAATCAGTAAAGATATTCCAGTTATCATTGCCGACACCAACTGGGATGCTATTCGAGAATCCCGGATGGACAGCATTCCTACCTATTATGGCAACCCTATTTCCGAGCATGCCAAACGTACCCTGGAATTGGCGATTGTAGGTAAAGTGCTGGTGATCTCGCCATACCGACAATTAAATCCGCTCATCATGTACCACTTTGAGTACGACTTAGGTAAAGACAACGTGTTGGGATTGCCCAGTGGCGAGCAGGAATCAAGAGAAAGCCATAAGCTTTCTGAAGAATACGCAAAAAAACTGTGTCTCTTCTCGGATAAAGCTTCATACAGCCGCCTCGCCAGCCTTGTCGCAAAGGGTGCGGTGATTAAAACCACCAAGCTCAGCGATTCTTTTACTCTGGAAGAGTATGAAAAGACCTATAAGGATCGAGCCTATCGGTTGTTTGCGATGGATCCACTCGATAAGTTATTTATCTACACAGGATCAAGCACTTTCAAGCCCAGTGCAGGCTGGCAAATAATCAGCCTGGTGGTTTCAGAAAATGGCGACACTGAAGTGATCCCCGGCGCTGAGACAGCACGAGAAAGCCCTGCCCATTGATCCATCTGAAAAAACGGCCTGTGCGGGGGTTCCCGCACTGACGATTATGATCCCGCGTGCAGGCATGGCCTCCGCGGCAGCGGCATCACTTGTCAGAATTCCGGTCGACGCTAACCTTTGTATGCCTTTATATCACCGGGCTTGCGCAACATCTTGTTGACTTCGGCCTCGTGCACTTCCTCTTCGAAAATCATGCGGCGGGCGTATTCTTCCAGCATCACGGAATTGTCTTTCACCAGTTCCAAAAGGTCGTAATACAGCGCTTTGGCCTGTCCCTCCTGTTCAAGGGATTCCCGCAGAATATCGCCGATATCGTGCTGGTGGGTTTCCAGCAGGGGGCCGATACCCAGTGACGGATGGCCGCCGAGGGCGGTAATCATCTCACCAGCTTCCTGAGCATGAATGATGCTGCTGTCGGCCTCGGAGCGCAGCCAGCTGACGATGGGTATGCGGTTGTAGCCGAACACCATCAGCGCGTAGTGGTTGTAGCGCACCACGCCGGCCATCTCAAATTCCATGATTTTGTTGAGCAACTCGACAATTTTATCCTGGTGTTTCATGGTCCTCCCTCCTCATTTTTTTCGCCCTCGGAAGAACGTCGGGGTTCCTTCTTCAGGATAGACGAGGGGACTAAAGGCGGCCAATGCCGGTTGAATGAATCAGCCGTGCAGGGCTTCGGCGATCAACAGCACACCGCAGATGGGCATCAGAATCAGGGTGTAGAGACGGAAACGGTCGGTATTGATCCTGACCAAGTGGCGATGGGCCAGCCAAGCGCCAACCGCGCCGCTGAGACCGATCAGCAGGCCGTAGCCGGCAATCTCCAGGGTCATCACCCCAAAGCCGGTGTAGGCCAGCAGCTTGGTCAGTTGCAGCGCCAGGGAGTTAATGGCCTTGGTGGCCACCAGTTGTTCCTTTTCCAGACCGTAGTTGAGCATAAAGGGGTTTTGCACCGGACCGGTGCCGCCCACCAGCGCCGACAGGAAGGCAATGACCAGCCCTAGGGGGAAAAACCAGCTGCGCTTCATGGGGAAGGAGCGCCGGGACTTGCCGAAACGATACTGGAATATCGTGGAGACGAGAAAGCTCCCAAGCACCATCTGAATCCAGAAAACCGGAAACTGACTGAAAGCCCAGACACCCAGTAATGCGCCGCAGAGGCTGCCCGGCACCAGCCAGCGGCATACCTGCCAGTCCACCGCATCGCGGAACAGCCAGGCTCGGGAGGGGTTGGCCACAAAGGCACCCACACTGATGGCCGGGGCCACCACCTGTGGTCCCAGTAAAAAAATGACCACAGGAATCATCAGCATGGCGGCGCCGCCTGCGGCTACCGTGCTGACAAACCAGGCAACGGCGCCGGTGGCGATCAGTGTCAGGGCAATCAATATCATCAGGGTGTATCGCCGGTGGCGATGGAATTCTCCGGATAGCTGCACCAGTCACTCCAGCTGCCGCTGTAGAGCCGGGCGTTATCCACCCCAATCATTGCCAGCGACAGCAGATCGACACAGGCGGTCACACCAGAACCGCAGTACACCACCGGGTTGGACAATGCGCCCAATGATTGCCATTGTTGCCGCTGCACCTCGGCGGAGACAAAGCAACCCACCGAATTGGTGAGTTGTTGCCAGGGTAGGTTGAGTGCGCCGGGGATATGCCCGGCTACGGGATCTATTGGTTCCTGTTCACCCCGGTAGCGGGGCGCTTCGCGGGCATCGATCAGGGTGGTGTTGTCTAATCCCTGTTGGAGATGCGCCATGGTTGCTGTCAGGTGAGGATTGGCCTTCGCCAGAAATCGTCCCGATTCCGAGGTGGGGATAGCGGTGCTAAGTTCTCCGCCGCAGGCCAGCCAGCCCTTGATGCCGCCATCCAGCACCCGCACGTTGTCGTGGCCGAAATAGCGCAGCAGCCACCACAGCCGGGCGGCACCCGCCATACGGTTGTCATCGTAGGCCACCACCAGTGTGTCGGCATTGACACCGCAGTCTCGCAGGGTGGCGCTGAACTGCTCTGGGGTCGGCAATGGATGGCGACCACCATGTTGTCCCTTGGGCCCAGACAGATCTTTTTCCATGTCCAGATGAAATGCCCCTGGAATATGTCCCTGCTGGTACTGTTGCCGACCCAGGGTGGCATCTGCCAGGGAAAAACGGCAATCAAAAATGATCCGTTTTGTTGGGTCGAGTTGTTGCAGTTGTGCTGGAGTAATCAGCGGTGACGTCATCATGTCTCACCTGCCTGGGTAACAGTTGTCGGAAGGTGGAATATAGCAGTGAGCGATGTCTGGTGGGATGCCTTTTGGTGATGAAGTTTGCAAGTTGTCGTCTGCCCCCATACCCTTGTAAGGCCTGTTTCCTGACCACGGATTTGTCATGCTGACATTGATTGTTCCGATTTGCGCCCTGCTGGCAGGTATTGGCCTGTTACTGCTGGGTACCGGCCTGTTGAATACCTTGCTGGCCCTGCGCGGTGGCATGGAAGGCTATAGCGATAGCGTCATGGGCATGATCATGTCCGGCTATTTCATCGGTTTTATCTTTGGCACCTTTTTGGGGTTGCCGTTGATCAAGCGAATTGGCCATATTCGCACCTTCGCCTTCTGTGCTGCATTCACCTGCTGTTTCTCCCTGCTGCATGTGATTTTCGTGCATCCCGTCACCTGGTTTCTGTTGCGGGTTTTTACCGGCATTACCCTGGTGATTCTCTACACGGTGATCGAGAGTTGGCTGAACGGCCAGACCGCCGCCAACCAGCGCGGCAAGGTATTTGCCATCTATATGATGGTCAATCTGGTGGCCCTGGCCTCAACCCAGCAATTCCTGCATTTGGCCGGCGCCGAATCGTTTCTATTGTTTGCCCTGTCAGCAATTTTTATCAGTACCAGTGTCGCCGCTGTGACCTGGACGCGCATGATCCAGCCGGAGGTCAGCGATACGTCGCGCATGAAGTTGACCGCTATCTGGAAGCTGGCCCCGGTCGCCGTGGCCGGTTCACTGTTCTCGGGCCTGGCGATGGGGGCGTTCTGGGGACTGGGTGCCGTGTATGCCAGCCGGGTAGGGTTGGATAGCGCCGGTGTGGCCACCTTTATGAGTCTCGCCATCTTCGGGGGGGCGGTATTCCAATATCCCTTTGGCCGTTATTCCGATAATCACGACCGCCGCAAGGTACTACTGGTGGTGGGAGCCGCCGGTGCAGCGGCGGCGCTGCTGCTGGCAATTTTCTCCTATGGAGGCGGTTGGCTGTATCTGGCTGCGGTGCTCTATGGCGGGCTGGCCTTTGCCATCTACCCGGTGGCAGTGGCACATCTGGTTGACCACTTGGAACCGGGCGACATTCTGCCCGGCGGCAGCACCCTGTTGCTGTTGCACGGTGCTGCCGCGGCGATTGGTCCGGCTCTGGCGGGTTTCCTGATGGAATACCTCGGCCCGCAGGCACTGCCCCTGTATTTTTTTGTGATGCAACTCGGCTTGGCAGCCTTTGCCGCCCGCCATGTGTTGCGCCGGGTCAGCGATATTCCCGAAAACCCCTCCCAGTTTGTCGCGATGGTGAGAACCACCCCGACGGCCCTGGAAATGCTCCCCGACGAACTGGTCGGTGAGTCTGGGGCGTCTGGGGAGTCCGGCGGGGACGACACCGGGCAACGATTGTAATCTGTTGGCTTTTTCCTTCTGATTGCCGGCAGTATGGCCGCGAACAGTGCTGGGCTGCGGTTGGGTTTCACTGGGCTCGGGTTGGGTTTCGTTGGGGTAGAGGGGTGATATGAGGGTTGTGCTGTGGATGCTGGGTGCGTTGCTGTCGCTGTCATTGATGGCAGTGGGCGCGCGGGAGCTGTCCGGCGAAATCAACACCTTCCAGACGCTGTTTATCCGCAGTGTCATCGGGCTGCTGATTATTTCGCTGGTGATTGCCAGGAGTGGCGGTCCTCGGCTGTTTGCCACCCTGCGCCCCGGCATACATATCGTGCGCAACCTGTTCCATTTCGGTGGCCAGTACGGCTGGTTTGTGGGCATTGGCCTGCTGCCGCTGGCCCAGGTCTTTGCCCTGGAATTCACGGTGCCGTTCTGGGTGGCGTTGATCGCTGCGCTGTTGCTGGGGGAGCGCCTGACCGGGCGAAAAATCCTGGCGGTGGCGATGGGCGTAGCGGGGGTGCTGGTGATTCTGAAACCCGGTGTGGAAATCCTCGAACTGGCCTCGCTGATCGTGCTTGCCTCTGCCGTTAGCTTTTCCTTTGCCTACGTGGCAACCAAATCCCTTGCCGCCACCGAGAATCCCCTGACGGTGTTGTTCTACATGTGCCTGGTGCAGATGCCGGTGAGTCTGCTGCTGGCGCTGCCCCATTGGCAGTTGCCCACGGAACCGCTGATCTGGTTGTGGCTGTTGATCGTGGGGGTGACGGCGCTGAGTGCCCATTTCTGTATCACCCATGCCATGACGTGTGCCGATGCGGGCATTGTGGTGACATTGGATTTCCTCAGGTTGCCGCTGATCGGCGTGGTGGGCATTGTTTTTTACTCAGAGTCGTTTGATATGGCGCTGTTGCTCGGGGCCTCACTAATGTTGTTCGGCAATCTGATCAACGTCTACCGGCCCGCCTATCAGCGAAATATGTTGGCAACAATGCACAAGGGTGAAGATGGCATTGAAAATCGGTGAGCAAAATCGCTCACCGGTTGTCAGAGATCGTCCGCAGAGCAATTAACGATCACTAGGGAGACGGGTATGTCGGGAAGAAATGGAATGAACGCGCTGATCCTCGGGCTGGGAATCCTGCTCGGCCTGGGCGTGCTGGGGCATCAACTGGCAGATGCCGCCATCCGCTTTAAGGAATACGAGCGCACCGTCAACGTGAAAGGGCTGGCCGAGCAGGAATATCCCGCCGATGTGGTGATCTGGCCGATCCAGTTTGCCGAGGCCAGCAACAATCTGGAAGAACTCTACAGTGCCATTGACCGGGGCGCGGAAAAAATCCGTCAATTCCTGCTGGCTAAGGGCTTGAGTGACGAGGAAATCACCATCGCCATGGCTTCGATCACCGATAAATCCGCCCGGGATTTCGACAGTGGCGTGCGTGCCGAATTTCGCTATACCGCCCAGCAAACGGTTACCGTCTACTCCAGTCAGGTAGACAAGGTGCGCGGGGTAATGGGCTCACTCTCTGAACTCGGTAAGCAGGGCATTGCGCTGACAGGCGGCAATTACCAGAGCCAGCCCCAGTACCTGTTTACCCGCCTTAACGAGGTCAAGCCAGAGATGATCGAGGAGGCGACCCGCAAGGCCCGGGAAGTGGCGGAGAAATTTGCCGAGGATTCCCAGAGCCGGCTGGGCAAGATCAAGCGGGCATCCCAGGGGCAGTTCAGTATCAGTCCCCGTGATATCAACAACCCCCACCTGATGAATGTGCGGGTGGTGTCCACTGTGGAATACTATTTAGCGGATTGAGTAGGGCGGATTGAGCCTGGCCGACCGACTAAGCGGCGCTGCTCAGAGTCGCGCTGTTCAGACCATCACAGCTATCGGGCCGTCCAGCAGCGGGATGGCGCTGAGTAACTGGCGGGTGTAGTCGTGCTGGGGCTGGGCAAACAGGGTTTCTGTTTCCCCGGTTTCCACCAGCTTGCCGTGGTGCATCACCGCGATGCGGTCCGACATGTAGCGCACCACCGACAGATCATGGGAAATAAACAGCATGGTCAGGTTGTGCTTCTCCACCAACTGTAAAATCAGCTTGAGAATCTGCGCCTGAATGGTGACGTCCAGCGCCGATACTGGCTCGTCGGCGATCACCAGTTCCGGCTTGGTGGCGATGGCGCGGCCTACGGCGATGCGCTGGCGCTGGCCGCCGGAAAATTCGTGGGGATATTTGCGGATTGACGCCCGCGCCAGCCCCACATCATCCATCAGTGCCAGCACTTCCTTGGTCACGGTCTTGCGCGTGGCAAGTTTGTGATAGAGCAGCGGTTCCGCCAAGGCATCGAACACTGTCATGCGCGGATTCAGGGAGGCGTAGGGGTCCTGAAAAATCATCTGCATGCGGCGGCGCAGGGGCGTCATCTGCTTGCCGGACATCCCGGTCAGGTCGATGCCGTCAAACACCACACTGCCGCCGGAGGTGGGCACCAGTCCCAGAATGGAACGCCCAAGGGTGGACTTGCCGGAACCGGATTCACCCACCAGGCCGAGAATTTCCCCGTGCTGTATATCCAGCGAGACATCATCCACCGCCCGCACCAGCTTTTGTTCCCGCTTCAGGAAACTGCCACTGTGATCCCGGAAGGTAGTGCTCAGGCCGTGAATACTGAGCAGCGGTTGATCTTCAATTCTAGCGGGGATGGGCTTGGCACCTTTGGGAATGGAGGCCAGCAGTTTTTTGGTGTAGTCGTGTTGGGTGTGGTTAAAGATGGCATCCACCGAGCCCTGTTCGACGATCCTGCCTTCCTTCATCACCGCCACGGTGTCGGCAATATCGGCCACCACGGCGAGGTCGTGGGTGATGAAAATCACTGCGATATTGCGGCGCTGTTGTAACTCTCGAATCAGTTTCAGAATTTGCGCCTGAATGGTGACATCCAGTGCTGTGGTTGGCTCATCACAGATCAACAGTTTCGGCTCGGCGATCAATGCCATGGCAATCATTACCCGCTGGCGCATGCCTCCGGAAAATTCGTGGGGGTAGCTGTGAACGCGCTTCTCCGGCTCGACAATGCCCACTTCGCCGAGTATTTCCACGGCGCGCTGTAACGCCTGTTTGCGCGCCATATCCCGGTGGTAGAGCAGCGGCTCAATCAACTGTTCGCCCACCGTCAGATAGGGGTTCAGGGACGTCATCGGGTCCTGGAAGATAA
This sequence comes from uncultured Porticoccus sp., assembly GCA_947259505.1. GTDB lineage: Bacteria > Pseudomonadota > Gammaproteobacteria > Pseudomonadales > Porticoccaceae > Porticoccus. Next base: position 370,987 of record CAMYLT010000008.1, read on the forward strand.
TGGCGATATCGTTGCCGCGTACCTTGCGCAGTTGCTTCTCGCTGAGGCTCAACAGATCGCGGCCATCGAACAGCGCCGTACCCGATTCGATCTTGCCGGGTGGCTGCGGAATCAGCTTCAGCAGGCTGTAACAGGCCACCGATTTGCCGGAACCGGACTCGCCGACAATGGCCAGGGTCTGCCCCTGATCCACGGAAAAACTGACGCCGTCCACGGCCTTGACCACCCCGGCGCGGGTATGGAAGTGGGTGGTTAAGTCGTTGACAGTGAGTAGTGGCATATTTAGTTTTCTGTGATTTTCTTTGAAAGAGTGATTGGTTGTACTTCAACAGACCTTCGAGTTCTTGCTCTAATATTGAGCATCTCGACGGCAAACGAAAATGCCATTGCGAAATATATGTAGCCCTTTGGAATATGTACATCGAACCCTTCAGCAACAAGGGTGAAACCGATAAGTATAAGGAATGAAAGGGCGAGCATTTTAATTGTAGGATTTTTGTCTACGAAAGTTCCTATAGGTTCAGCTGCGACCAGCATCACACCTACAGCAGCCACCACAGCTATCACCATGATGCTTAGATGTTCTACCATCCCAACCGCTGTAATGACTGAATCTAATGAGAAAACAATATCGAGAATTGCGATTTGTACGAGTATTGAAAGAAAACTGGAAATTGCGGGCTTGGTATCAGGCTGTGTTTCTATTTCCAGGCTGCTATGAATCTCATGTGTCGATTTTGCGAGAAGAAATAGCCCACCCAACACCAAAATTATGTCTCTACCAGATATTTCATTGTCAAAAATGGTGAAAATGGGCTTAACCAAGCCCATTACCCAGACTAAACAGAACAGCAACAATAACCTGCTTGCCATAGCTAGCGCCAAACCTAGTTTTCTGGCCTTGTTTCGTTGGTTACTGGGCAATCTTCCGACAAGTATCGATATGAAAATTATATTATCTATGCCAAGCACAATTTCCAGTGCTATCAGGGTGGCCAGCGCGATCCAGGCTTCGGGACTAATAAACCACTCAAGCATACTTATTTATCCAATTGTATTTGTTGTTCATAAGCATCTTGCATGCAAGCTTGCCAAGTTTTGGTGACGTCGTTGTATCGCCTAATATCTGTATCGTGCGCAAATATACCCCGCTAAATCTTTGGTCGGGCTTGCTCAATAAGTCAGTAAATTTTTTGTTATCGCCCCTCAATCCTTCGAAGCCCTGGGGTCCAGCGCATCCCGCAAGCCATCACCTAGGAAGTTCAGGGCAAACAGGGTGATGGACAGGGTCAGGCCGGGGAAGATCAACAGCCAGGGATATTCCTCCATGGTTTCCACGCCGTAGGAGATCAGCAGGCCCCAGGAACTCTGGGGCGGCTGGATGCCGAGGCCCAGGAAGCTGAGAAAGGCCTCCAGCAGCATCACGCTGGGGATGGTGAGGGTGGTGTAGACGATTACCGGCCCCAGGGTGTTCGGGATCAGGTGGCGGCGGATAATGGTCCAGCGGGACAGCCCTAGGGAAATCGCCGCCTCGATAAATTCCTGGCGGCGCAGGGACTGCACCTGACCGCGCACGATGCGCGCCATGGTGAGCCATTCCACCGCCCCGATAGCCAGGAACAGCAGTAGGATATTGCGGCCGAACACCACCATCAGCAGCACGATAAAAATCATGAAGGGCAGGGCGTAGAGAATGTCGACCAGGCGCATCATCACCGCGTCCACCCGGCCGCCGGCGTATCCCGCCACGGTGCCGTAGAGCACGCCAATCAGCAGCGCCACGCCGGTGGCGATAAAGCCCACCGCCAGCGATACTCGGCTGCCGTACATGATGCGGGTGAGCATGTCGCGGCCAAAGATGTCGGTGCCGAGCCAGTGCTCCCAGGAAGGCGGCGCGGCGCCCAATTGCAGGTTCTGGGTTTCATAGCCGTAGGGGGCAATCCACGGGGTCAGCAGGGCGATGACGCAGAGAAACAGCATGACGCCGAGGCCAAACAGTGCCAGCTGGTTCTTGCGTAGCCTTACCCAAGCGTCTTTCCACAGGGAGGTGCCCTGTTCCGCATCGGCGAGATCGGTAATGGCGATGGATTCAGTCATCAGCGTCCCTCCCGCAGCTGGTGGCGCAATTTCGGGTTGATCCACACTGCGATGATGTCTGACAGCAGGTTAAACAGCACGATCAGCGCGGCGAAGAACACCGTGGTGCCGAGAATCATGGTGTAGTCGCGGTTGAAGGCGGCCTGCACGTAGAAGCGGCCGAGGCCGGGAATCTGGAAGATGGTTTCCACCACGAAGGAGCCGCTCAACAGCCCGGCAAAGGCGGGGCCGAGAAACGCCACCACCGGAATCAGCCCGCCGCGCAGGCCGTGTTTCAGCACCACCACCCATTCCGGCAGGCCCTTGGCGCGGGCGGTGCGGATGTAGTCCTGGGACATCACCTCGAGCATGCCGCCGCGACTGAGGCGGGCGATGTAGGCGGCGTAGCCGGTGCCGAGGGTGATGGCGGGGAGGATCTTGTCGCCGGGCAGGTCGCCCCAGCCGGACACCGGCAGCCATTCCAGCCAGACGCCGAAGATCAGCACTAATAAAGGCCCCATCAGGAACGAAGGCATACAGATGCCGAGCATGGCGGCGGACATGGGGATGTAGTCCTGGGGTGTGTTGGGCTTGAGTGCCGCCATCACCCCGGCGCAGGCGCCGATGAAAATCGCCACCAGCATGGCGTAAAAGGCCAGCTCGGCGGTGGTGGGCAGACCGCCGAGGATCAATTCATTGACGGAGCGACCGGGATAGCGAAACGAGGGGCCGAATTCACCGTGAGCCAGATCATTCAGATAACTGAAGTACTGCTGCCACATGGGCTGGTCGAGTTTATAGCGGGCCTCCAGCGCCTTGACCACTTCAGGGGGGACAATTTTCTCGGCGCTGAACGGGCCGCCGGGTGCTGCCCGCACCAGAAAGAATGTGGCGGTGATGACGACCAGCAATACGGGAATGGCCTGCAACAGGCGGCTGAGGATAAAGCGTCCCATCAGTGAATCACCTCGCCGCTATAACTGGCATCCAGACGCAGTTGCTTGTAGAGCCGGTAATCCAGCAGGTTGGGCTGTAGTCCCTTCAGGCTCGGGTGCACCAGGCTTTTACTGGTATAGATATACAGCGGTAGTATGGGCATGTCATCCAGCAACAGGGCTTCTGCTTCGCGCATCAATCGGTAGCGCTCTTCCCGGTCGGCGGCTTCGGGAGCCAGCTTGAGAATCAGCTCATCATAGCGGGCGTTGGACCAGCCGGTGCGGTTGTTGCCGCCGTCGGTCACCCACATATCGAGAAAGGTGTTCGGGTCGACGTAATCGCCAATCCAGCCAGCGCGGGCAATGGCGTAGTCGCCGTTTTCTACCGAGTTTAGATACACCTTCCAGTCCTGGTTGTTGAGCACGATTTTGATACCCAGTTGTTCATACCACATCTGCTGGATGGCGACGGCAATTTTGCGGTGGCCCTCGGAGGTGTTGTAGAGCAATTCGGTGACCGGGAAGCCTTTGCCACCGGGATAGCCCGCCTCGGCAAGCAGTTGACGGGCTTGCTCAGGATCGTAGTGAAAACCGTCCTCGGCGGTGTAACCAAGGGTATCCGGCGGAGTAAAGGTGTAGGCCGGCAGTTCATCGCCCTTGGTGACCTGTTTGACGATGGCGTTGCTGTCGATGCTCATGGCGAGGGCACGGCGCACGCGCTTGTCGCTGAGGTGCGGTACTTTGGTGTTAAAGCGGTAGAAATAGTTGCCCAGGTAGGCCTGGGTGTAGAGCAATTCCGGGTGTTGCTTGCGGTAGGTGGCCACCTTGTCGATGGGAATACTGGCGGTGCGGTGCAACTGGCCGGAGCGGAACATGCGCTCTTCGGTGGTGACGTTTTCCGTGGGGTGGAAGTGAATGGCGTTAATGGTGACTTTGTCGGCATCCCAGTAGTAGGGGTTCTTGGAAACGATCACCCGCTTGAACAGGCGCCATTCGGTGAGTGCGTAGGCACCGTTGCCGACAAAATTACCGGGGCGGGTCCACTGGCTGCCGCGCTCATCGGCTTTGCCGAATTTTTCGATGGTGGCCCGGTGTACCGGAAAGAAGCTGTAGTGATCAAGCAGTTGCAGGAAATAGGGCGTGGGGTTGGTCAGCGCCACCTCCAGGGTGTGGTCGTCGATGACCTTGATGCCGACCCGCTCGAAGTCTTTTACCTCGCCCTTGTAGTAGGCCTCGGCGTTTTTGATGGCGAACAGCATGTAGGCGTACTGGTTGCCCAGCGCCGGTTGCAGGGCACGCCACCAGGACCAGGCAAAATCGTTGGCGGTGACCGGATCGCCGTTTGACCAGCGGGCGTCGTGGCGCAGGTAAAAGCGGTAATGTTTACCATCGTCGCTGATGTCCCAGCGCTCGGCCACACCGGGAATGGGTTCGAGGGTGCCGGGATCTTTGAGTACCAGACCTTCCAGCAGCGCGGTGAGAATATGGTGTTCGGGGACGCCAGTGACGATATGAGGATCGAGTTCCTGGGGGTCGGTGCCATTGCCCAGGTGGAGAATACCCTCCCGGTTGCCTATCGTGACATTGCTTTCGCCGCCGCTGCATGCCCACAACAGGCTGCATAAGAGGATAATCAGGGTACTTTTCAGGGGTGCCTTCATGCAGTGAACAACGTGGTGAGCCAGCGCCCTATGTTAGGCAAGGTCGGTTCCCGACGCCAGCCCGGATTGCGGTTGAAATACGCCTTCGATGCGACCATAATGCCGACCCTTATCGGGTTGCCCGATAACGTAAGTCTTTTTATGGTGACCCCTGTTGGTCCCCTCGCAATGATCAGCTGCGAACCCCGCCAGGCCCGGAAGGGAGCAACGGTAGCGGTTACATCGTGTGCCGGGGTGTGGCTGGCAGGGGAAGCCACCAGATTCTGAATAATCCCTTTTTTATCTGATCACTTGATGATTCCAGTCGTCATCCGGGTGTTTTGTCGTGGGTGATATGGCTAAAAACCCCCCCTGTGCAACCCGGTCATGAGGAGAAGCGGCCATAACCGGGTTGCACTGGGGAAAAGCGCCACAGTTCTTGTTCTTGAGCCCTGTTGCCTATGCGGCGTCAACTTTCAGGGTCTGATTTACCAAATGATTCAGCTCCGGAATACAGGAACCACAATTGGTGCCGCATTTAAGTTCTTCACCCAGTTGCTTCACTGAGCACGTACCGTTCACGATGCTGTGAACGATCTGTTTTTCGCCGACTTCGAAACAGGAGCAGATCAGCCGTCCTTTATCAGCCTGGGCCATATTTCGTCCCGCCAGTAATTGCCAGGGCGACAGCTCCATGTCTTTGCTGAAAATGTCTTTTAGCCAATCCGCTGAGGGCAGGGCGCTTTGATCCCGGTGACAGAAGATAGCCAATTTAACCCTGTCATCCTGATAGCAGATGAAACGCTCGTCTCCCAGCCCGCTATCGCAATAGTGCGCACAGCCCTCGGCATTGCTTCCATGTCGGTTAATAAAGTCTGACCAATCGATATGCTCAGCAGTGGCAATCCGGTAGTGAAAACCCTGATTGTTTGCCATCGGTGTCATGGTCCAATCGATAAAGCCGCTGCAATCCAGTGGTCTGTCACTGATCAGCGCCGCCCACAGGGGTGTTTCAACTTTTTGAATGGCCGCCGGACTGAACTTGAATTCCGGCTGGCCTGAAAGGGGATCGGTGATGGGGGCCAATAGCGCACCGACACGGGCTTTACGGGCATATTGGTCGTTCCAGTGAATGGGTACAAACAACTGATTGACGCCCATTCCTTCATCCACCTGCACCTGTACTCGCACGGAACCGTGTCGGGTGCTGACCTCGGCGAGATCGTTCTCGCTCAGACCCTGCTCTTCGGCCGTATGAGGGTGAATGAGAACGAAAGGCGCATCGATGTGATTGAGCAGGCGCGAGGAGCGCGCCGTGCGGGTCATGGTGTGCCACTGATCGCGCACGCGTCCGGTGTTGAGGGCCAAGGGATAGTCTGCGGACAGAAACTGGACTGGCCCTTTGGGTTGTACTGCGATGAATTGTGCCTTGCCAGTAGCTGTTACAAAGCGCCCATCCGTGAACAGTCTGGCAGTGCCCTGTGGATTTGCCTGGTTAACCGGCCACTGCACGGGTGTTAAATCGTCGTATTGCTGCTCGGTCAGTGCGCTCAACCCACTGATATCGAAGGCGCGATTACCGGTGTTTTTAAAGCCGCTGAGGGCCGCGTGTTCCACGAACACATCCCGGGGGCTTTCATAGGTGAATTGATCACCAAAGCCCAGCTTTGCTGCTACCTGGGTCAGAATCCACCAGTCGTGCCGGGCTTCGCCGGGCGGCGAGGTCAGGGTTCTCTGGCGGGAAATTCGTCGTTCGGAGTTGGTGACTGTGCCGGATTTTTCACCCCAGCCAGTGGCAGGCAACAGGATGTTGGCTGTGGCGGTGGTGTCAGTTTGGGCAATACAGTCGGAGACAATAACGGTTTCACAGGCTTCCAGTGCGGCCCTGACTTTGTCGGCGTCGGGCAGGCTGACCACCGGGTTGGTGCCCATGATCCAGATGGCCTTGATGGTGCCTGCGGCCACCGCATCAAACAGGTCAACCGCTTTCAGTCCCGGTTGCTGACTCAGGTTCTCGGTGTGCCAGAATTCAGCGACGGTCTGGCGGTTTTCCGGCGTGTACTCCATGTGCGCGGCCAATTGGTTGGCCAGGCCACCCACTTCGCGTCCGCCCATGGCATTTGGCTGGCCGGTGATGGAGAAGGGGCCAGCACCTACTTTGCCTACTCGTCCGGTCGCCAGGTGACAATTGATAATGGCGTTGCCTTTGTCCGTGCCGGAAGAGGACTGGTTGATGCCCTGGGAATAGAAGGTAACGGTCTTGTCTGTTTCGGCAAACCAGCGGTAGAACGTTTCCAGCGTCTCTTCATCGATACCGACCTGCGTGGCGGTTTCGCTGAATGAAAATTGTTGGGCAGCAGCCACAGCCGGGTCAAACCCTTCGGTGAATTGCTCGATATATGCCTCATCAACGTGGTCGTGTTGCTGTAGCCAACCGAGCAGGCCCATAAACAGAAACCCGTCCGAGCCTGGAGCAATGGGCAAATGCAGATCGGCAATATCACAGGTGGCGGTGCGGCGGGGGTCTATCACCACCACTTTCATCGCGGGGTTGGTTTGTTTGGCGACCACCATGCGTCGGTATAGCACCGGGTGGGTCCAGGCGGCATTGGAGCCGACCAGCACCAGCAGGCCGCAGTTCTCCAGGTCCTCATAACTACAGGGCACTGCATCGCCGCCAAAGGCGCGTTTATAGCTGGATACGGCCGATGACATACACAAGCGGGAGTTGGTATCCACATTACTTGTGCCGATAAACCCTTTGGCCAGTTTGTTGGCGACGTAATAGTCCTCGGTGAGCAATTGACCGGACAGGTAAAAGGCGATGGCGCCCGGACCATAGGTCTCCCTGATGGTGGTCAATCTGGAGGCTATGGCGTCGATGGCGGTTGGCCAATCCACCCGTTCACCCTCAATGGTGGGGTAAAGCAGGCGGCCATGGTCGCCCATGGTTTCGTGAAGTGCGGAACCTTTAACGCAGAGGGCACCAAGATTGGCAGGATGTGATTTGCCACCTGATACAGCGATGATCCGATCATCCTTCAGCTTGGCAGACACACCGCAGCCAACCCCGCAGTAGGGGCAGGTGGTGTCCATTGTTGTCGGTTGCTTGGTCATTGCGTTCCGTCGATCAAAAACCGGGGCAGATTGTGATAATGACATCGCCAGTGAGTTGTCCCCCATGGGGGTGGCCGGGTATTCCGTTACCGATAACGACGATCTTTAACATTTCTGTGTACCTGCGTATTTCACAAGTGGTATTCGAGTTTTATCCTGCTGTGTTATGTCAGTGCTGCGTCGAACATCAAGCGATTTTCATTGGCACCGAGTAACTGGCCGCTGCCAATGAGTGCTTCGTATTGGCTACACTGGCTTTTGTCGCCAAAGAGCAGCGCGGCCTGTAAACGGTTGTCACGAATCACCAGGCGGCGATAAACACCCGCCAACGGATCGCTGATGACGATGTCGCGGCTGTCCGCATCGGTTTTCAGGTTGCCAGCGGAAAACACATCGATGCCGGATACTTTCAGCTGTGTGGAGTGTTCACGCGGGTGATAGCTGGCAGGGCGCCCCAGCAGGGTTTCTGTCAGCACCGTGGCCTGATCCCAGATCGGGGCGACGATACCCACGGTAATGCCGTTGTGCTCAGCGCATTCGCCAAGGGCAAAGACGGCGGGCAGGGCGGTGCGCATCTGGTTATCGACCACGATGCCACGGTTAATCTGTAGTCCGCTGTCTGCAAACACGTCGACATTTGGTGAGATGCCGGTGGCGAATACGATCAGTTCGCCCTCCAGCCACTGGCCATCTTCGAGTTGTAAACCGGTGGCTTTTGCAATACCGGTGACGGCTGCAGAGCGGGCACCCGTTAGAATGCTGATTCCCCTGCCTTCAAGGCTATCTTTCAGCATGTTAGCGGCGCGGGCATCGAGCTGACGATTCATCAGTGTGTCACTGTTGTGTATCACGGTGACGTCCAACCCGAGCTGGTTAAGACCGTACGCCGCTTCCAGTCCTAGCAGCCCGCCGCCAACCACCAGCGCTCGCGAGCCTTGTTCGGCAAAGCTTTGCATGATGGCGATGTCGTCGAGGGTGCGAAATGCCATCACGCCGGGCAGGTTGTTGCCGGGAATGGACGGGATAAAGGGGCGGGAGCCTGTGGCAATCACAATGCCGTCAAATTGTTGCTGCCAGCCTGAGGCGGTAGTGATGTTGCGGTTCGCGCCGTCCAGCGTCACCACAGGATCACCGCTGAGCAGTTTGATCTGGTGTGTTCGGTACCAGTCTTCACTGAGCAGCGGGAGGCCATCCAGTGTTTTGTCCCCAGCGAGCACAGAGGAAAGCTGAATACGGTTATAGGGGTTGACGCGCTCCTCGCCAATCATCGTTATCGCGCCCTGGTAGCCTTCGGCCACCAGGGATTCTGCGAGTCTGGCTCCGGCCATGCCGGTGCCGATGATAGCAAGGGAGTTAATCATGCTCAGGCCGCTTCAGATTTTGCGGTGGTGTCACTATCCAGCGTTGCTTTTGTGGGTAGCTCAGCCTCTGTTTTTGCTTCTTTTTCTGCTGCGGGGTTTTTCTGCTTTTCGTAAAGGAAGCGCAGTACCTGCTGGCGGTAGTGGATGAACTCTGCATCTTCAGCCAGGGCCAGACGATCACGTGGGCGGGCCAATTTAACCTCGAGAATTTCACCGACAGTGGCCGCCGGGCCGTTGGTCATCATGACGATACGATCCGAGAGCAATACTGCTTCGTCCACGTCGTGGGTAATCATGATCACGGTATTGCCAAGGTTGGTCTGGATCTCCATCAGGGAGTCCTGCAAATGGGCGCGGGTCAGGGCATCGAGCGCGCCGAAGGGTTCATCCATCAGCAGCACTTTGGGTTGCATGGCCAGACAGCGGGCAATGCCCACGCGCTGTTTCATACCACCGGAAATTTCGCCGGGCAGTTTGTGCAGGGCGTGGTCCATGTGAACAAGAGACAGGTTGTGCTCGATCCAGTCGTGCATTTCTGCCTTGCTCTTGGTCTTCTTGAATACGCGCTTTACGGCCAATTCAACATTCTGGTAGACGGTGAGCCAGGGCAGCAGGGCATGGTTCTGGAACACCACTGCGCGGTCCGGACCCGGTTTGTCTACTTCTTTGCCTTCGAGAATAACGCCGCCTTCAGTGGCTTCGTACAGGCCGGCAACAATATTCAGGACGGTAGATTTTCCGCAGCCGGAGTGGCCGATCAGGGAAATAAACTCGCCCTTATCAATGGAAATGTCGACTGCCTGCAAGGCCCGGAATGGCTTGTCATCAGTGGGGAATTCAATCCCCACATGGCTGATTTCCAGATAGCTGTTTTTCATAACGTGCTCCTTGACGTAATGCCTTGCAGTTAGCGGAGGATGGCCTGTTTGTCCCAGGTGATACGGCGCTGTACAGCCAGCATCAGTCGGTCCAGGGAGAAGCCGATCAGGCCGATGGCCAACACGGCGACCATGATGCGACCCAGTGATTCAGAGGAGCCGTTCTGGAACTCGTCCCAGATGAATTTTCCGAGTCCGGGGTTTTGGGCCAGCATTTCGGCTGCAATCAGTACCATCCAGCCGGTGGCCAACGATAATCTGAGTCCGGTAAAGATCATTGGGATAGCGGAAGGGATCACAATGGTGCGCACATGCACCAATGAGGGCAGTTGCAACACCCGGCTGACGTTGATCAGATCCCGGTCAATGCTGGTCACCCCTACGGTTGTATTGATCACCGTGGGCCAGAGACAGCAGAGGGTGACGGTAAACGCTGAGGTCAGAAAGGATTTCTCGAACATCGGATCATCACTGACATAGAGTGCAGACACCAACATGGTGACCAGTGGCAGCCAGGCCAGAGGTGAGACTGGTTTGAATGTCTGGATAATAGGGTTTATCGATTGGTAGACCTTCTCGCTGAGACCACAGGCGATACCCAGTGGAATGGCGATGATAGAGGCCACCAAAAAGCCGAAAGATACGGTGTAGAGGCTGGTCAGAATCTGGTCAAAGAAAGTTGCCTTGCCGGTATAGGGGCGAATCTTGACATCGGCATTGGGGTCTTTGGCCAGTTTCTTGGCGTTGCGATCTTCCTGGCGCTGGTAAAAGGCGACTTCTTTTTGTCGTTCACGCTGGTGTTCAGCCACCAGGCTTTTGGATTGCTCCCAAACTTGAACGGGGCCGGGGAATTGACCCAGCGAGGTAATAATGCTGTTGGCAACGCCTTGCCACAACATCAGAAAAATCACTATGCCAGCCAGCGGCAGGGCAAGCGCTTTGCCAAGGTGGCGGAGGAGAAGGATCAGTTGTGAGGGGGTGAATAAACTTTTCCCCTGCTCATTTCTGAATATGGCCGCGATTTCAGTCATGACATCTATCCTGCGTGTTGGATCCGGCAGGTTGCCCTGCCGGATGTGGTTGGCTTTGCAGAAAAAGGCTGCAACATTCAAGCCATTACAAAGTTTCGTCTTTCAAGCCGATGGTGAGCTTCTCAAGATAGGCATTGGGTTGAGTGCCATCGTAGGTCACGTCGTCGATGAACTCGGTTTGCGGTGCACGGAAGCCGCTTTCAGTACCGAAGTCGGGGAAATCGGCGGCTGACATGGTGCCATCAGCAATCAGCTCTTTGGCCGCGATGGCGTAGAGGTCCGGGCGATAGACTTTCTTCGCCATATCGAAATACCAGTCATCGGATTTCTTCTCGGAGATCTGTCCCCAGCGGCGCATCTGGGTCAGGTACCAGACAGCGTCAGAGTAGTAGGGATAGGTGGCGTTGTGACGGAAGAACACGTTGAAATCGGGCACTTCACGCTTATCGCCTTTCTCGTATTCGAAAGTGCCGGTCATGCTGTTTGCAATAACATCGTAATCAGCACCAACATATTCGGGGCGGGACAGAATTTTTACCGCTTCCGGACGATTGGCGTTGTTGTTTTCATCCAGCCATTTGGCCGCACGCAGCAGGGCCTTGACCACACGAATGGTGGTGTTGGGATACTTCTCGGTGAACTCCTTGGTCATGCCGAAGACTTTTTCTGGATTGTTTTTCCAGATTTCGTAATCGGTGATGACCGGGACACCAATGCCTTTGAAGACCGCCTGTTGGTTCCAAGGCTCACCCACACAGTAGCCGTGGATGGTGCCTGCTTCCAGGGTGGCTGGCATTTGCGGTGGCGGTGTCACGGACAGCAGTGCTTCAGCATTAATCAGGCCGCTGGTGTCACCTTTGTGGGGAGCGTAGAAGCCGGGGTGAATGCCACCCGCTGCCAGCCAGTAGCGCAATTCATAGTTGTGTGTGGAAACCGGAAACACCATACCCATTTTGAAGGGCGTGCCTTCAGCGCGGAATTTCTCCACCACCGGCTTGAGGTAATCAGCCTTGATGGGGTGAACGGGCTTGCCGTTTTCCATGGGGATATGTTCTTTCATCATTTCCCAGATTTCGTTGGAAACGGTGATGCCGTTGCCGTTCAGGTCCATGCTGAAAGGGGTGACGATGTCTGCTTTGGTGCCGAAACCGATAGTGGCGGCCAGTGGTTGACCGGCCAACATGTGGGCGCCGTCAAGTTTGCCGTCGATAACGCCATCCAGCAGTACTTTCCAGTTGGCCTGGGCTTCGACGGTGACATACAAACCTTCGTCTTCGAAATAGCCTTTCTCATAAGCGACCGCAATGGGTGCCATGTCAGTGAGCTTGATAAAGCCGAATTTAAGCTCGTCTTTTTCCGGCTCACCTACTTCGGCCTGGCCGAAGGCTGAAAGGGTCAGGCCGCAGACGGCCAGTGCGATTTTAAATAGTGATGGCTTTTTATGAGCCTTTTGGTGTGGCTGTACGGCATTCATAAAACCGATTCCTCGTGGTTAAAAACTTCACGCATAAAAAAACCCACCTATACGTTGTATATAGGTGGGCTTCGTTGCCCGGTATATTTGGCGGGGTGGCCAAGATGACATTGCACTGTGTCTAAATATATACAATTACCGTGCCAATGAATTTTTTGTTTCCAAACAATGGGTTAAAGGTTGATGTGCCGAGGGCGTGCTGATTAGTGGTGCGGGTGTGGCAATGGAATTCGTGCGCTGCGCACCAAATATGGGCAATGAGAGGGTAGTGTGGGAGCGTTTGATCAGCTTTTGAGTATCAGGTCGCTGCCGAGCTCAATATTTTCACTGAAATGAAAGGGCTGGGCATGGCTGCCCTCGGTTTTGTAGTCTTTTTCCGGTGCTGGAAGGTCCAGTAGGCGGGCTGCTTCCCTGTACAGGTCAGTGCGGAAGCACTGCTGAGTGATAGACGCGATACGATTGGCATCAAACACCTTGCCCAGCAAGGGTTCACATTGGTGCAGGATGAATTCTGCCTGGGAGCGCCAGGGGAAGCCGGCATTGTAGCGAGAGAAGACGTGAAAATTTGGTTGGAGGCGAGGTGTCGCGCCACGACCCTGGCTGATATGCCCCGTCAGTGATGGCCGCAGGTGATTGGCCGGGAGGTCGAGATAATCCTTGCGGGATAACATTTCGATAGTGGGTTCCCGGTTATCCATATCCGCGAGCCACTGGCAGGCTTCCATTAAAGCCAGTCTGAGCCGCAGGTGAGTGGCAGGATTGCGTGTGTGCCAGGCTTCGTGGACACCCAAGACTTTTTCCGGTGCATTGTTCCAGACATCGAATCCGGTGCTGGCCAGAATACCCACCCCGTAGGCGACAGCGATGCTATTCCAGGGTTCGCCGACGCAGAAGCCGTCGATGACACCTTGGGCGAGACTGTCCACCATTTGTTCCGGCGGCAATACAATAATCCGTACATCGCGGTCGGGATCAATACCGCCCGCTTTGAGCCACATTCTGAGCAGCAGCGTATGGGTAGAGAACAGGTGTACGGTCGCCAGCGTCATGGCCTGCTTGTTACCCTTTTCGCGCAGTGCAGTGCCAAAGGCGTTAGCAGTTGCCAGCGGATCGCGGGTATCGAGTGGCTGTTCGGACAATTCGGTCATGCGTTCCCACAGCGGTGGGGCCAGGGTAATGCCGTTGCCATTCAATGACAGGACTAATCCGGTGACGATGGGAGCGCGGATGCCGGTGGCTCCGAGAGTGATGACAAGTGGCATTGGTGCCAGCATTTGCACCGCGTCAAAACTGCCGGCAATCAACTTGTCACGAATATTGGCCCAGGATACTTCCCGATGCAGGGTGACATCGAGTCCATATTTGGCGTAAATCCCCAATTCCTGGGCAACGATTAACGGAGCACTGTCACTCAACCGCATGTAGCCAAGATTGAGGTGTTGCTTTTCGGCGACTGGCAGGGCTTTGGGGTTGATCTTATTCATGGTCGTTTCCGTTACCCCTGTTTTTTCCCAGTATTTTTATGACTGAGCGTGCAGCCTCGGGCAGGCTCTGGTTGGTATCCATGGAGAGCGTGCGCAAGGTCTTATGGGCTTTGTCTTCATTAATGCCGTGCTGGGTCATTAACAACTGTTTGGCTTCCTCGATGACGGACTGGCTGGCCAGTTTGGTTCGGGCATCATCGAGTGCTTTGCGCAGTGATTGATAAGATTTGAATTGTGCCATCGCGAGATCGATCACCGGTTTGACCCGCTGGGGATGGAGTTCTTCCATCATATAGGCCGTAACGCCAGCATCTACGGCTTCTTCGATAAATGCCGGATCATCTTCATCGGAGAACATCACTACGGGTTTGGGGTTGTAGTGGTTCACAACGGAGAGGCTTTCCAGTACATCGCGGCCGGGAGATTGCAGGTCGATCAAAACGAGGTCGGGTTGTAATTGCTCAATCTGGAACAGCAGTCCGCTCGCCGAAGGCAAACGACAGATGACATCAAAGCCTGATGCTTTGAGCTTTTCTTCGACACTGGCAGACCGTTCAGGGTGATCGTCTACCAGCATGATACGAATAGGGTCGTTGCTGGCTACCATTGTCAGTAAGACCAGCTCTGGGAATATTTGGTCATGGTAGATATTACAACAGGAAAATGACTCAGGGCCGTTGATGATACTCCGACCCTGAATCATCCTCCAGTGCAACATCTTGATCAGAAGTTCATTCGGATCAGAAGGTGTAGTTCACAGAGAACCAGACTTTATCCGTATCAACGCCGAACTCATCAGCATCGTACATGGCGTACTTCAGCTCTACCGACAGGTTCTTGTTGATGGGGTAGCTGGCGACGGCATCGAATTCTTCGCCGTAGTCGGTGCTGCCTTCATCTGAGGAGAAGTCGTGGTAGAAGGCGGCGAGTGAAACACCTGCCACACTACCAGTCATTTTCACGTAGACATCTTCGATACCGTCTGCAGGCGTCACCAGGAACAAGTCCGCCCAGCCCTGGAACTTGTGCAGGGTGGCCAGCGGTGTTGCAAACGATTTGACGCCATCGTCACTGCCCAGCAATTCATAACCCACGCCGAGCCCGATGCCTTTTACCTTTGTGCCGAGTTCGAGCATGTAGTATTCCGCGTCGTAGTCTACGGGGTTGTCCTTGTAGTCAGACTGGGCCGCAGCAGCCGCGGCAACGGTAACAGGGCCAAAGGCGCCACTATATTCCACACCATAGGTTTGTGATGAGAGTGCAGCTGCGTTATCAAAGTCCAGCATATAGGCGTAAACACCAATTTTATGGCCTTCAGCGGGTGCAAAAGAGGCATAAAGTGCATGTGAGTCGGAATCAAAACGACGGGGCTGGCTGCCACCAGTGTCAGGACCGAAGATCCGGTTGACGTCCCAGATGTAGCTGTAGTCTACATTGACTTTTCCGATGGGGAGTTCCACTCGGAATGAGTCATAGGTCTGCTCATTCTGACGCCAGCCTACACCGCCCACAAAGCGCTGACCGGCGTGCAGAATACGCTGGCGACCGGCGGTGCCGGTGAAGGCATCGCTTTTGTACTTCAGGTACGCCTGGTTGATATCCGTGCCGTCGGGGTCTGCGACGATAGAGTAGTCTGATCCCTTGTGGTTTGATGGTGTGCCGTATTGTTCGCTGCCAATCTGACTGACATCATCAACTTCCAGCAGACCTGAAAACCCGTTATAGCTGGCTGAGCTCCAAGTGATTCTGGATTTCAGTGTGGAAGCTTTTGCATCTTCCTTGCTGTTATCTTCATCGACATATTCATAGCGGTAGCGGAAGGAAAGCTTGGTATCACTTTTTGTGAAAACCTCAGACAAGCTGGTGGCTTCTTCAGCGGTGGCGGCAACAAATGGATGCGCGCCCAGCAAAATAGCCAGTGCTGAATATTTTAAAAACGGCTGCTTCATAAAAAATCCTCGAGATTAATCCCCAAACGAAAAACAAAAAAGCCCACACGCCGGATGGAGGCGTGTGGGCTTCGTTACCCAACAGGTGCAATGTCGTTTTTAGCTAAGCACAGACTGTGCCAATGGCTGTAACCATTTGATTTGTAATATATAGAAAATTTTTTTCATCATCGTGGAATGAGAGTGTGACTGAGAATGGTGCAGCAGAAATGTCACAGAGAATTATTTTAGGGCATAAAAAAGGTGAAAAATGGCGCCTTGGAATATATGCGGGGAGACGTGTTTGTGGGGTGGAAGGGTGGGCATGCCCTTAACGGACATGCCAGGTCGATAAGTTATTTTTTAGTTTCGCTACCACAATCGCGGCGTTTTTCATGGAATTTGTCGCGCATTTTTCCAGCAGCGGCCTGAGCCTCATCCTTGCTCACCAGGCCATCGCCATCACTGTCCATGGTGGCGAAATGGGCTCGGCGTTTTGCCAGCATTTGTTGTAGTCCTTGTTCGTGCTCTTCCTTGGAAATGTTGCCATCGTTGTCAGCATCCATTTTTTCGAACATATGGTGACCAAAATCATGACCTTTGGCTGGGGGCGCCATGTTGTCGGATTCCGCTTGCGCTGCACCAGCGATAACCAAAATAAGGCCGGCAATGAGTGTGTAGTGACGCATGAAATATCCTCGTTGTTCAGATTACATAGTCAACTGGTATAACGAACAACCATGAGATTAGTTGACTACGTTAGGTCATAACCTGATCAGGGCGTTTTGGTTACTTCGACCGGCTTTGATGGTTGTTTGTCAAGAATCTGCTCTGCTTCGTCCATCAGGCGGTTCATTCTGCGGATAACGGCCAGATAGACCTCGTGTGAGGCCATGTCCACCCCTGCGCGACGAAGGATTTCATAGGGGTAATCCGAGCCGCCGGCCCGCAAAATATCCAGGTACTGTTGCTGCGCTTCTTCACCATCGTTTAGTACGCGATCCATCAGGTAATAGGCGGCAGAAATGGAGGTGGCGTACTGGTAGACGTAAAAGTTGCGATAAAAATGCGGCACATATGCCCATTCAACGGTGTAGGCCTCATCGATCGTCATTACGCCAAGATCATGTCCAAAATAGCGCTTCAGCAGGTCGCCATAGATACTGTTGAGTTTGTCGCCGGATAGCGCACCACCCCGTTCAACGTGTTCGTGGATGGCCAGTTCAAATTCGGCAAACTGGGTTTGTCGGAAAAAAGTGGCACGCAATTGGGACAGTTCCTTGAAGAGGAAATGCAACCTCTCTTCATCGGTTTTTGCATTGTTTTTCAAGTATTCAAACAACAGTACTTCATTGGCCGTCGACGCAATTTCGGCGATAAAAGTGGCGTAGTCGGATTTGCTGAACGGTTGATTGCGATTGGCCAGCAGGGAGTGCATGGCGTGGCCCCACTCGTGGGCAAAGGTGCTGACGGATTCAAGGGTGTTGTCGTAATTGAGCAGCATGTAGGGGTGGACATCATAGGCGGCCCCCATGACATAGGCGCCACTGCGCTTGCCTGGACTCGGATACACATGCATCCAGTTCTGATTGACGGCCTCAGTAAAGGTATTGACGTAATTGGGTCCAAGGGGCTGGAAAGCAGAAATTGTCAGAGCCTTGGTCTCTTCCAGGGTATAGGTGCGCTCCAGCGGAATAACGGCCGGGTAAATATCGTAATAATGGGATTCGTCTATGCCCAATACACGTTGGCGCAATGTTACGAGTCGGTGGAGGCTGTCGAGATGCTCATTTACGGTGTCTACCAGCGCGTGGTAGACCGCCTCTGGAATGTTGTCCTCCGCCTGGGCGCGTTGTAATGCAGAGTCGTAGCCGCGCAAGCGGGCCATGAGCACGTCATTTTTTACCTGTCCTTCAAGTGTCAGCCCCAGGGTCTGCCGGTAATTCTGATAGGTTTCCCAGAACTGATCGAATACCAGTTTGCGGTCGTCCCGGTTATCCACGGCCCGGTATTGGCTGTATCCCGAAGGTGTGAGGACCACATCTGTGCCATCTGAAAGTGTGACCGTTGGCATGGGCATTTCAGCATTGGTCAGCACATCGTAAACACTGGAGGGCGTCTGCATGGTGTCGAACGTGGCTGCCAGAATTCGCTCTTCGTCATTACTCAGGGTGAAGGGGGCCAGGTGCAGGGTTTTTTTAATGTAGTAATCGTAATCGTTCAGTTTGTCTGTGTGCGCCAAAAATCCATTGAGCTTTTCTTCGCCAATGGCAATGAGCTCGGGATTAACGAAACTGGTTGCTTCCCCCATCTGGGTGAGCAGCATCTGAGCAATGGAGGCGCGTTCCAGATACTCTGAATTGCCCAGGTCAGTATCCCTTGCCAGGTACGCGTAGACGTAGAGCAGCAACAGATCCTTGTAGGTGTTGTTGATGTCGCTGAGACACTGCGCCAGCATGTCCGCACTGCTGCCCAGTTTGCCCTTGCATTCGCGCAGGGTAGTAATTCGGGCGGCGATGTCGTTACGGTCTTTGTCCCAGCTGGCTGTGTCGGGATACAGGTCATTCAGATCCCATACACTACTGGTTTCCGATACTGTGGATTCCGTGATAGTCGATTCTATGGCTGGGGAATCCGTTTCTGCATGTGAAGAGGATAAAAAGAATAGGGCCGCTATCAGAGCGGAAAAGTATTTCATTTTGATCGTTCCGGAGTGATTTTTTCTATGGTGCATTGCAGGGTGCCATCCATTAAACGGGCAGTGATCAAATCGCCGGGGCTGGCGTCGCTAACATGGCGCAAAATCTGTTGCCGTTCGTTCAGCACAATAGCATACCCACGTTCCAGGGTATTGAGGGGACTGACGGCATTTAATAGCTGTAGTGAATTTTTCCAGCGATGCCGCTTTTGTTCAAACTGATTGCTGATAGCACGCAGCAGGCGCGCTGACAGATTGCTCTGCCGTTGTTGCTGGCGCCGTAACTCGATTCCGGGGTGAACAGCACCTAGACGTTTTTCCACGTGTTGCAGCAACATCTGGCGCTGCCCGGTCGCCAGAACCACTTGTTGTTGCAGGCGCTCACTCAGGTAAGTTAGGCGGCGCTGCTGGTGTCGTAATTGCTCGCCGGGATGACGCAGGCGTTTGCCCAAGCTATCCGTTCGTTGGCTGATTGATTGCAGATGCCGTGTGATGGTCCTCAGCAGCAGCTTTTCCATGTCCCGAAACAGGTTTATCAGCTTGGTGCCATCGGGACTGAGCACCTCAGCTGCCGCAGAAGGCGTGGGGGCGCGATAGTCCGCCACAAAATCGGCAATAGTGAAATCTACTTCATGGCCAACGGCACTAACGATGGGGATGTGGCTGCTATAGATAGCTCTGGCGACAATTTCTTCGTTGAAGGGCCAAAGGTCTTCCAATGATCCGCCGCCTCGCCCGACGATTAATACATCACATTGATTATCTTCGTTGGCCAGGGCAATGGCATCGGCAATTTGTGCTGCGGCTTCTTTGCCCTGCACGACTGTTGGGTAAATACGTACCGGGATTGAGGGAAACCGCCGAGCCAGTACGGAAAGAATATCGTGCAGTGCGGCGCCGGTCGGCGAACTGATAATACCGATTCGTGCTGGAAGGGTAGGCAGGGGGAGTTTGTGGGTGTCACTGAACAGACCTTCGGCAGCCAGGCGGTTCTTCAATGCATCAAACTGTCGTTGCAGGGCACCGTAACCCGCTTGTTCCAGGTGCTCAACGATCAGCTGAAAGTCGCCGCGCCCCTCGTACAGGCTCACCCTGCAGCGGGCTAGCACATGATCGCCATTTTCCGGGCGAAATGTAGTGAGCGCAATGCGATTGCGGAACATGGCGCAGCGTACCTGGGCCTGTTCATCTTTGAGTGTAAAGTACAAGTGACCGGAGGCGGGGCGGGACAGATTGGAAATTTCACCTTCCACCCATACCAGAGGCAGGTGTGTTTCCAGCAGTTGGCGGGCACGGCGATTAAGTTGTGAGACAGTTAGCGCGACAGAAGGGTTTTCCATGCAACCATTGTCCACTGGGGGCGGTGGGAGTCAATGTGTAAAACGGTTTTTTACAGGGGCTTGCCAGCCGCTGGGCGGGGTTAAAAAACGTGTGTTTTGATGGTCGAGAGCCTATAATGCCGTGCTTACTTTTTATGGATACCTTCGCAGTCCAAGCTATCTTGCTGACTGCCGGTTTCCAGTTTTCACCGTCAATGAGGTAAGCCACCCCGATGTTGCGAATCGCAGAAGAAGCACTCACATTTGATGATGTCTTGCTGGTGCCCGGTTACTCCGAGGTCACGGCAAAAGACGTATCGTTGAAAACCCGCCTCAGCCGACGTATTGAAATGAATATCCCGCTGGTCTCTGCTGCCATGGATACCGTGACAGAGTCCCGCCTGGCCATCGCATTGGCTCAGGATGGCGGTATCGGCATCATCCATAAGAGCATGACGATCGAAAAGCAGGCGCTTGAAGTGCGTGCCGTCAAGAAATTTGAGAGTGGTGTCGTCAAGGATCCGATCACTATTGATGCGGACGCCCCGGTCAGTGCACTGCTGGCCCTGACTCGTGAAAATAATATTTCCGGCGTGCCCGTCATCAGAAATGGTGAGCTTGTCGGCATCGTCACCCGCCGTGATGTCCGGTTTGAACCCAGCCTTGAGCTTTCCGTGGCGGCAATCATGACGCCCAAAGAGCGCTTGGTCACTGTCAAGGAGGGCGCCAGCGCTGACGAGGTGAAGGCACTGTTGCACAAACACCGCATCGAAAAAGTACTTGTGGTGAATGATGCCTTTGAGCTGCGCGGACTCATTACCGTCAAGGATATCGACAAAGCTGAAAAATACCCTAACGCCTGCAAGGATAATCAGGGTCGCCTGCGGGTCGGTGCTTCTGTTGGCACCAGTCCGGATACCGATGATCGTGTGGCAGCACTGATTCGCGAAGGCGTGGATGTGCTCGTTGTCGATACGGCGCACGGTCATTCCCTCAACGTGCTGAATCGAGTGCGTCGTATCAAGGAAATGTACCCGGATGTGGATGTGATCGGTGGCAACATTGCTACCGCTGAAGCCGCTCTTGCCCTGGCCGAAGCGGGTGCCGATGGCATTAAGGTCGGAATTGGCCCCGGTTCTATCTGTACTACTCGTATTGTTACCGGCATTGGTGTGCCGCAAATCTCAGCAGTTGCCAATGTAGTGGCGGCAATGGCCAAGTATCAGATTCCTGTCATTGCCGATGGCGGCGTCCGGTTCTCTGGCGACATCGCCAAGGCATTGGCTGCCGGCGCGCATGCGGTCATGATGGGTTCCATGTTTGCTGGCACCGAAGAAGCTCCCGGTGAAATCGAACTCTTCCAGGGGCGTACTTATAAATCCTATCGTGGTATGGGCTCCATGGGTGCGATGGGGCAGAGCAGCGGTTCCAGCGATCGATACTTCCAGGACGCCAGTCAGGGCGTGGAAAAATTGGTGCCGGAGGGTATTGAAGGCAGGGTTCCCTATAAAGGCCCGATTTCAGGCATTATTCACCAGATGATGGGTGGCGTGCGTTCTGCAATGGGTTATACCGGCAGCATTGATATTGAGACGCTGCGCAGCAAACCCAAATTTGTCAGGGTGACATCCGCCGGAATGGGCGAGAGCCATGTGCACGATGTGGCCATCACCAAGGAAGCGCCGAACTATCCCCGCTAGTGGGAAAGCCCCGCTAGTGGGAACGTTTGATCCGAATAAGTAATTAGGGCTGCACAGTGCAGCCCTTTTAAATTGGCAGCGGCAGGTTATGACAACAGATATTCATTCACACAAGATTCTGATCCTTGATTTCGGTTCACAGTACACCCAGCTGATTGCCCGTCGTGTCAGGGAAATAGGGGTTTATTCTGAAATTCATGCTTGGGACATGAGCGAGGCGGATATTCAGGCGTTTAACCCCAAGGGTATTATCCTCGCCGGTGGCCCGGAGTCCGTTACCGCCGGGTTTTCCCCCAGAGCGCCCCAGATTGTCTTTGAGATGGGAATTCCTGTGCTGGGTATTTGCTATGGCATGCAGACCATGGCCGAGCAGTTGGGCGGTGCCGTTGAAGGCTCTAATCTGAGGGAATTCGGCTATGCGCAGATTAAGACGCATGGTGACAGTCGACTGCTAAAGGATGTGGTGGATCATGTAGACCACGATGGTGGCCCACTGTTGGATGTGTGGATGAGTCATGGTGACAAAGTCTCCACCATGCCGGAAGGGTTTGAGCTGATGGCTACCACGCCATCCTGTCCTGTTGCCGGAATGTACTGTCCACGACGCGATTTCTACGGGGTACAGTTTCACCCTGAAGTGACACATACCTTACAGGGCATGCGGATCTTCGAACACTTCGTGCTGAATATCTGTACCTGCGAAGCACTGTGGACACCGGCGCATATTATTGAAGACAGTATTGCCCGAATTCGTGCCCAGGTCGGAAACGACCGGGTGCTGCTGGGGTTGTCCGGCGGTGTGGATTCATCTGTGGTGGCAGCCTTGTTGCACAAGGCTATCGGCGACCATTTGACCTGTGTTTTTGTGGATAACGGCCTGTTGCGCAAGGACGAAGGCGATCAGGTCATGGACATGTTTGCCAAAAACATGGGTGTCAAGGTAATTCGTGTTGATGCAGAAGAGCGTTTCTTGGCAAATCTTGAGGGTGTTTCCGATCCTGAATTGAAGCGGAAGGCCATCGGCAAGACCTTTATTGATGTCTTTGATGAAGAATCGACGAAGCTGTCTGATATCAAATGGCTGGCGCAGGGCACCATTTATCCTGATGTGATTGAGTCCGCCGCTGCGAAGACAGGGAAAGCCCATGTCATCAAGTCACACCACAATGTGGGTGGGTTGCCGGACGATATGAAAATGGAGCTGGTTGAGCCGCTGCGGGAGCTGTTCAAGGACGAAGTGCGCAAGATCGGTCTGGAGTTGGGATTGCCCTACGACATGGTCTACCGCCATCCCTTCCCGGGTCCGGGGCTGGGGGTGCGTATTCTCGGTGAAGTGAAGAAAGCGTATGCCGACCTGCTTCGAGAAGCCGATGCCATATTCATTGAGGAGTTGCACAAGGCGGACTGGTACCACAAAACCAGCCAGGCTTTTGTGGTGTTCATGCCGGTGAAATCGGTGGGTGTGGTGGGTGATGCCCGCCGCTATGAATACGTGGTCGCGCTTCGCGCTGTTGAAACGGTAGACTTTATGACTGCCCGCTGGGCGCATCTGCCTTACGAGCTGCTGGAGAAGGTCTCTAACCGCATTATCAATGAGATTTCCGGGATTTCCCGTGTTGCCTACGATGTGTCCAGCAAGCCACCGGCTACTATTGAGTGGGAGTGACATAAATTCCTAACCAATTGAAATGTAAAAATAAAATAACTAAAATTGATAATATAATCTGCATTATCAATGGTATTTTTCATGGTATTGAGTGCGGGTAGCAACGCAGAAAGCGGCGATTCCATGAGAGGCAAATTGATGCTGCATGGTATCGGAAGATTTGCACTGCGCGTGCCCCGGAGCAACCCGGGGACCTGCTATACCAAAACACCTTTCAGTCGCTTGCTTCTACCGCGATGACTGACTTATCTGAAAGTACGATGGTATGTCGGCACCTTGTAGCTTATTCGCACTTATTAAAAGTGCGCTGAAGTATAGCGAGGCTGCACTCAACATAGTCGTGAAGTGTTACCAGCTTGGTGTCGGATTGCTTGCTGTAGGTACAACCCGTTTAACCCGGTCATAACTGAAGCGCACGCCGAATGGGCATTAACTAAATATCGCCCGGCCTATCTGTTCTGAGGCAAACGCACTTTTACGAAGCACTCAAAGAAGCCTTGCGCTGTTACTGCCCGAGTGATGAAGGATCATTGCTGTGGCTGGATGCGGCGATAAACAATTTATCCATCTTATGGTGATTGAAGCGCCGCCTAAATCTCCAAATTCCCTAGACCAATAATTTTGATTTTCAGTTATACAAAAGTCGGTTGCACGGAGCTTGTTTGGCATCGTGAGCTTTCTTTGTATAGCTTGTAGCTATCAAGTGTATTCTTTTAATTGTTTAGGTTGTGTCAGTAGGCCGCTGTATACTGGGAGTTAGATTAGTGGGTCGGAGTATCTATGGATTGCCGCACATTGGAATATATCGTTGCTGTTAAAGAAACAGGAAGCATTCGAAAAGCCGCACAAGCCTGCAATGTAACCGTTGGTACCATCAGTGGCCAAATCACGCGACTGGAAAATTATCTCGGCGTCAGGATTTTCAAAAGCCGAGCTCAACCTGCAGAGCTCGATGAGAGGGCCGCCGAACTGTTTGAAAAAATAGATGCCGTGGTAGAAAACCTCAGGATGACAAAGCTGCTGACCACAGGGCCAGAGACCAGGTGACATGCTCCAGACTTATGTCAGCGTTTGGAATTATCAAACGTCAAATAACTAGGCAACAAATCAGGCCTTAGATAAGGTAGATTCTTCGATGACTTATCACATTATAAAACGGTGCACTAACGGTCTATATTCAATGGGCTAAGCAGGATCGATCTAAACCCCAATGGAAAAAGGACGAGAAAAATGAAAAACGATACAAGTAGTGGTTCCGGTAAATGTCCAGTCATGCATGGTGGCAGTACCTCTGTTGGCACCTCCATGATGGACTGGTGGCCGGATGCGCTGAATCTGGACATCCTTCACCAACACGACACCAAAACGAATCCGCTGGGTGAGGATTTCAACTACGCTGAAGAAGTCAAAAAGCTGAATCTGGAAGCGGTGAAGAAAGATCTCCATGCCCTGATGACCGACAGCCAGGAGTGGTGGCCTGCCGACTGGGGCCACTATGGTGGCTTGATGATTCGCATGGCCTGGCACTCTGCAGGTACCTACCGCATCGCCGATGGCCGTGGTGGTGGCGGCACCGGTAACCAGCGCTTTGCCCCGATCAATAGCTGGCCGGATAACGTCAGTTTGGACAAAGCGCGCCGCCTGCTGTGGCCCATTAAGAAAAAATACGGCAATAAACTCTCCTGGGCAGACCTCATTATTCTGGCTGGTACCATAGCCTATGAATCTATGGGGCTGAAAACCTATGGATTTGCCGGCGGCCGAGCCGATATCTGGCACCCGGAAATTGATATCGACTGGGGTTCCGAAAAAGAGTGGCTGGGTAAAAGCGACGAGCGTCACAACACGGAATCCACAGATGCCATGGACAATCCTCTGGCTGCTGTGCAAATGGGTCTTATCTATGTTAATCCGGAAGGGGTTGATGGTAACCCAGACCCGCTAAAAACCGCGATTGATGTTCGTGTCACGTTTGCCCGGATGGCGATGAATGATGAGGAAACCGTCGCCCTGACAGCTGGTGGTCATACGGTCGGCAAATGTCACGGTAATGGTGATGCCTCTAAACTGGGACCCGATCCGGAAGGAGCTGATCTCGCCGAGCAAGGGCTGGGATGGCACAACCCACAGGGCAAGGGTAAAGGTCGCGATACCATCACCAGTGGTATTGAAGGTGCCTGGACCACCCATCCCACCAAATGGGATAACGGTTACTTCTACTTGCTGTTCAACTACGACTGGGAATTGAAGAAAAGTCCCGCAGGTGCGTGGCAATGGGAACCCATCAATATCAAAGAGGAAGACAAGCCGGTCGATGTGCAAGACCCCTCCATTCGCTACAATCCCATCATGACCGATGCCGATATGGCCATGGTCAAGGATCCGATCTACCGGAAGATTTCTGAGCGTTTCTACAACGACCCGGAATACTTTTCTGAAGTCTTTGCTCGCGCCTGGTTCAAACTGACCCACCGCGACTTGGGACCTAAGAGCCGTTATCTGGGTCCGGATGTGCCAAAAGAGGACCTTATCTGGCAGGACCCCATTCCACTGGTGGATTACACATTGAACGATACCGAGATAGCCGATCTGAAGGCAAAGATTCTCGGCAGCGGTTTGAGTGTTTCGGAACTGATCTCCACCGCCTGGGACAGTGCAAGGACCTTCCGGGGCTCCGATAACCGTGGCGGTGCCAATGGTGCCCGTATTCGCCTTGCTCCTCAAAAAGACTGGGAAGGCAATGAACCTGGCAGATTACAGAAAGTGCTCCGCGTACTGGAGGAAATCCAGGCAGGCCTCAGCAAAAAGGTCAGCATCGCTGATTTGATTGTGCTTGGCGGCTCGGCAGCCGTGGAAAAAGCTGCTCGCGATGCCGGTGTCAATATTACCGTACCTTTCGCCCCTGGTCGTGGGGACGCCACAGCAGAGATGACCGACCTCGACGCCTTTGAGGTGTTGGAGCCGATTCACGATGGCTATCGAAACTGGCTGAAAAAGGATTACAACGTGTCCGCTGAAAAGCTCATGCTGGACCGCACCCAGCTGATGGGGCTCACAGCGCCGGTAATGACGGTGCTGGTAGGAGGCATGCGAGTGCTGGGCACCAACCACGGCGGCACAAAACACGGTGTGCTGACCGATCGTGAAGGAGTTCTTAGCAACGACTTTTTCGTTAACCTAACCGATATGAAATATTCCTGGAAATCTGCTGGTGACAACCTCTACGAAATCTGCGATAGGAAAACAGGCTCAGTGAAGTGGACAGCGACCCGTGTCGACCTGGTGTTTGGTTCAAACTCCATACTGCGTTCCTATGCGGAAGTGTATGCCCAGGACGACAACAAGGAAAAATTTGTCAAAGATTTTGTGAAAGCCTGGACCAAAGTGATGAATGCCGATCGCTTTGATCTGTAGATTATTATTCGCCATGTGCCTGACTGCCACAAAAGTGGCGGGCGGTTGTCAGGCTTTTATCAGGAGTAAAACAGATGAGTACAATTGATATCGGTATATCGGCTTCCAACCGCGAAAATATCGCGGAAGGATTAAAGCGGCTGCTGGCAGATTCGTATACCCTCTATCTTCAAACCCACAATTTCCACTGGAACGTGACCGGCCCTCAGTTCCGTGAACTTCATCTGATGTTTGAAGAGCACTATACAGAGCTGGCGACGGCGGTTGATGAAATCGCCGAGCGTATCCGTACCTTGGGCGTGGCAGCGCCCGGTACCTACAAAGCCTTTGCACAACTGAGTTCCATTGAAGAAGTTGAGGGGGTTCCGGATGCCAAAGAGATGGTGAGCCTGTTGACCAAAGGACATGAACAGGTTGTCAAAACCTGCCGAGAGGCATTGGGCCATGCAATAGTTTGTCATGGTTCATAATCCGGAGGCCCTTTGCGGACAAAGTGTAACGATTTACGGCTTTTGCGAAGGGATGCTTGGGTTGAACTAATGAGCGACTGTCCATGTTCCTGCTGATTCTCCTGTTCAGTATTTTTGGAAGTATAGGGGTGCTTCTAATCAGTGCACTGGTTCTGCTGTTTCCGGAGAGTATTCGATACCGGCTGGTTCCTAACCTGGTCAGTTACGCGACGGGTACCCTGTTGGGGGCTGCGTTTCTGGGTATGATTCCAGCGGGGCTCAAGCAAGCGCCCGTATTTTCGTTCTCAGTAACCCTGTTGGGCGGAATCGTTGTATTTTTTGTGCTGGAAAAACTGGTACTCTGGCGTCACAGTCACGAGGAGCAACCATCGCAGCAAACCGCCACCGTACCGCTTATTCTGATTGGTGATGGCTTTCACAACCTGGTAGACGGTGTTGTCATTGCCTCTGCCTTTCTGACATCCATCCCGTTGGGCATCGGCGTATCTCTCGCTGTAATCGCCCATGAAATTCCGCAAGAAGTGGGAGATTTTGCTATCTTGCTGGAAAGCGGGCTCTCCCGTGGCAAAGCCCTTCTCCTGAATGGACTCGCATCATCGACAACATTGCCAGGAGCCCTGTTTGCCTATTTTTGGCTGGATAAAACCAGTAGCTGGGTTCCCTATATTCTTGCCCTTTCGTCAGCCAGCTTTATCTACCTTGCGCTTTCCGATTTAACTCCTGGATTGCGAAAGGATGTTGGGGGCATGGCAACATTGCGGCAACTGCTTTTACTCTTTGCAGGAATTGGGACGATTGCCATTTTTCATCATGGGCAATGACACAATTTATCGTTCAAAACGAGAGGGTATTCGATGAATTCCTTAACAGACGATGACATAACAGTACTCGCCGAGGCGCTGGATGATGAGTACAAGGCTTACGCCATTTATGATCAGGTGATCAAAGACTTCGGTAATGTGAGGCCTTTCGGCAATATTCGCGAGGCTGAAGGTCGCCATATTAATGCACTTCTGGCACTGTACCGAAAATACGGTCTATCGATACCTGACAATACCTGGCCCGAAAAAGTCCCTAGGTACAAAACGATTGCAGATGCCTGTGAAGCAGGAGTCGCTGCCGAGATCGAAAATGGTGCAATGTATGAGCGTCTACTGCAAAAGACAGAAAAGGCTGATATTCGGGTAGTATTGCAGAACCTACAGGAGGCATCACAGGAGCGACATCTTCCGGCATTTCAGCGTTGTGCTGGAGGTGGTAGTAGTAACGGTAGTGGGAAGGAGTGTGGAACGGAGCGAGGTTGTGGTCCTCGTTGGAGATTTGACTAGCATTGAGATAATCTTGCCATCGCACTGATAAGCGTAAGTCCGCTTGAACAAAAAAAGCTATTAAGCTTGCCTGATTGATAAGTGGTTTGAGCGACGTTCGCAACGTTGCTGCAAAATAATACTTCTTTGCTTTATGGTTTTACAGTGATTCGAATTACCTATGAGGGATTGGCAGTCAGACCAGTGATTGGGCTCAGAATGAAATTATTTTTAAGAAATTTCTGAGCATGGTGTTTTTCATGGTATTACCGATTAGAAGAATAATAAGCCATTGATAATAAATGACAAAAAGGGCTTATTTGCAATAGAGTGGGAGTAATGTGCCTTACCATAGGTATAGGTTTTCAGGCTGCATTACTTAAGCAGATTTAACAGGAGATAATCCGATGAAATTTCTGTTATTGGCGGCAGCCGTGCTGGGTGTTATCTACATGGTTTTTATTGAGAGTAAGCGTTCTCCTGGTGAAGATGGACGCCCAGAAACGATTTACCAGCGCGAGGTAGAAAAAGCCCAGAACCTGGACAAGCTGATGCAGGATGCCGTGGATCAGCATGGCGAGGAAATGGATCAGATCAAGTGATATCGGCGTACTGGTCAAATCCATGAGCGGCAAAGGATACACGGCAGCGGACCGTGATTGGATGTCTCAGGCTATTGAATTGGCCAAGCTAGCCGCTGCTGCCGGTGAGGTGCCGGTGGGGGCGCTACTGGTTAAAGACGGTGTCTGTATCGGGGAAGGCTGGAATAATCCCATTGGCCGTTGTGATCCTACCGCACACGCGGAGATTAATGCGCTGCGCAACGCAGCGAGTCATCTTCACAATTATCGCCTACCTAATACCACCCTTTATGTCACTATAGAACCCTGCACCATGTGCATCGGGGCGATGATTCATGCCCGCGTTGGTCGCTTGGTCTACGGTGCCACTGAACCCCGTGCAGGGGCGGTTGTCAGTCAGCTGAAGTTGCCTGAGTGCGCCCACTACAACCATAAAATGGTGGTGGTGGGGGGTGTGATGGGCGAGCAGTGTGGTGAATTGGTCAGTGCATTCTTTAGAGCGAAACGAAACGCAGAGTAACTGGCACTCATTTCATTAGAGTGAAAGCATGGAGCCCCCATGCCAGTCGCTGGCATTGGGTATCTCTGGTCTTTTTTCCTGTTCAATCCGGCGTTGTTCTTCAAGGGTGTGTAAGCCCAGTACAGATTGGTAGTGGCGAATATTTTTTACATAGGCCACTGGCTCGTGCCCCCTGGCATAGCCATGTTTCACGGTACTGTGGTATTTCTGTTGTTGCAGCAGCGGTAGGTATTCCCTTACATCATTCCAAAGATCAGGGTTTTTTCCGGCTCGGTCTGTGAGCACTCTGGCATCTTCCAAATGCCCCAAGCCTACATTGTAGGCGGCCAGAGCAAACCAGGTGCGATCAGGTTCAGTGATGTCCGGAGGTATCCTGTCTTTGGTCTCCATGAAGTATTGGGCGCCACCCTCAATACTTTGCAGTGGATCCAGCCGATCTTCTATTCCCACTTCCTTCGCTGTGGGTAGCGTCAGCATCATCAGACCGCGAACCCCGGTGGGCGAGGTAGCCTTCGCTTCCCAGTGAGACTCCTGATAGGCGATGGCTGCCAACAGTTGCCAGTCGAGCTGGTGCTTGGCCGCGACATCTTTGAACATGCCAAGGTATTTTGGTAGCCGAGTATTTACTCTGGCCATGAACAATTGAGAGCCGCCTTGGGTGAATTGATTAGATTGGCTGAGTACCCGCTTCTTTAGTTTTGCCAACTCGCCTGAGGCTTCAAAAGCTTGCAGGAAACTATTGGCTGCTTGTAGCAGGGTGTGATCACCATGGTCCGGAAATACCCAGGCAATGGGTTGTGGTTCGGAAATATCGAAAGCTGCACGCGCTCTTGGGTAGATGCCGCGGTCAAGTTGGTAGGCGTTGGAGTCCACTACGGCATAATCGGTTTCACCGGAATCCACCAGCGACATCAGGTCGAGCATCTCCAGACCGGGCATCTCCTGCCATTTGAGTTCTGGGTGGTCTTCCTTTAATTCCTTTAACCGCTCACTGTGGGAGCTTTTAGGTATCACCAGTAATTGCCCGCCGGTCAGATCGTCAACGGTTCTAGGTTTTCGCGTTCCATTTCGATAGATCAGTTTCTGTGTGACTTGGTAGTAGGGATAACTGAAGCGGAAGCGTTTTTTGCGCTCGGGTGTCACGGTCAAACCTGCCGCAGCAAAATCGCCTAGAGGACCGCCCACGGCCACAAGCGCGCCGCCGACTGAATCGCGGGTCGTTACCTTCAGAGTGACGCCGAGATCCCCGGCAAAAGCCTTGGCAAGCCAGTATTCAAAGCCCCCTTGGCCTTTGGCATTCTGATAGTAGGTGGCTGATCCCATCAGCGTGACAATGCGGAGTTCTCCGCGGTTTTGTACCTCTTCAAGGGTGGTCGGAGCACGGCTGGTGGTCAGCGTAAGGGCAATCATAAAGAGTAGAGAGCAGTAGAGAACACGTTTAGTGGTTTTTTTTAGATGAAAATAAAAGCCGAGCATTCACCTACCCAATGTTAAACGTGCCGTCGAGTGGAGGCGGGATGCCTGCCCTGGACGTTTCATACCATGCAATGAGAAGTCCGCACCCGGCATTATTGTCATAGATATTGCGGGGGAGCTTTAGATTAGATTCAGATGCAACCCTGTTCAACCTTTTTCCATTTGCTGTTTGTGATTATCGCCAGCTAGTCTGCACTTATCATGACGGCTGTGGCTCAATTCCAGTACAATAGCCGCCCTTCAGAATCACCCGAAGTGAGTTATTTCACCATGCAGATTTTTCGTGGCGCACCAGCCCTGTCAGACTTCAGAAAGCAGCAGTTATTCACCTCTCTGCAAGAGATTGATCCTGGTGTTGAAGCAATTTACGCGGAATACCTGCATTTTGCCGATTTGCGCCAGCCGCTTTCAGCAGTTGAAGTCGGTACCCTTGAATCACTTCTTCAATATGGACCGCAGATCGACCGCGAGATGCCCCGCGGCCAATTGCTGCTGGTAACACCGCGCCCCGGTACCATTTCTCCCTGGTCCAGTAAGGCCACTGATATTGCCCACAATGCCGGATTAACCGTCATCAACAGGCTGGAGAGGGGGGTTGCGTACTACATTCAAGGGGAGTTGTCCGAGAAGCAGCAGGGTGCCCTGCAGGCACTGTTACATGACCGCATGGTAGAGACCGTGTTTACTGACGTTGAACGTGCCGCAGAGCTGTTCAAACACCAGCAACCCGCTCCCATGGCAAGTATTCCTGTGTTGTCCGAAGGCAGGGATGCACTGACAAGCGCCAATTTGTCTCTCGGGTTGGCACTGGCCGAGGATGAAATCGACTACTTGCTCAAGAGCTTTACCGAGCTGGGTCGAGATCCCACCGATGTGGAACTGATGATGTTTGCTCAGGCCAACTCAGAGCACTGTCGCCACAAAATCTTCAATGCCTCCTGGACGATCAATGGCCAGGAACAGGATAAGTCGCTGTTCGCCATGATCAGGAACACCTATGAAAAAGGTGGTGAGAATGTACTGTCTGCTTATGCAGACAATGCTTCAGTGGTGACGGGTAGTCTGGGGGGCCGTTTTTTCCCCGATCCTGACAGCAAGGAGTATGGCTATACCCAAGAGCCGATTCATCTACTGATGAAAGTGGAAACCCACAACCATCCCACGGCCATTGCGCCATTTCCGGGTGCCGGCACAGGTTCTGGTGGCGAAATTCGTGATGAAGGTGCCGTGGGCCGTGGTTCCAAACCAAAAGTAGGACTGACAGGCTTTACTGTATCTAATCTTAATATCCCGGGGTTTGTTCGTCCTTGGGAGCAGGCTTATGGCAAGCCTGATCGTATTGTCAGCGCACTGGATATCATGATTGATGGCCCTATTGGTGGTGCCGCGTTTAACAATGAGTTTGGTCGTCCCAATCTGTGCGGCTACTTCCGTACTTTTGAAGAAAATGTTGACGGCGAACGTCGCGGTTATCACAAACCCATCATGCTTGCCGGTGGCTACGGCAATATCCGGGAAGAACACATTGATAAGCCGCCTTTTGAGGCTGGCTGTAAATTGATCGTGTTGGGTGGTCCGGCCATGTTGATTGGATTGGGTGGTGGTGCAGCTTCATCCATGGCCTCTGGTAGTAGTGCTGAGGATCTGGACTTTGCCTCCGTGCAACGCCAGAACCCGGAAATTGAACGCCGCTGTCAGGAAGTGATCGACCAGTGCTGGCAACTGGGTGGTGCGAACCCCATCGCCTTTATCCACGATGTAGGTGCAGGTGGCTTGTCCAATGCTTTCCCCGAGTTGGTGAAAGATGGCGGTTGTGGTGGTCGTTTCGAACTGCGCAATGTGCCCAATGATGAACCCGGCATGTCACCGCTGGCAATCTGGTGCAATGAGGCGCAGGAGCGCTATGTGATGGCGGTTAAACCCGCCGACCTAGCACGTTTTGAAGAAATCTGTCAGCGCGAGCGCTGCCCCTATGCCGTGGTAGGTGAGTCCACAGACGAAAAACACCTGTTGCTGAACGATACACATTTTGACGCGAAGCCGGTGGACTTGCCGATGTCCGTGTTGTTCGGCAAACCACCGAAAATGCATCGTGAAGCCATAACCCGTAGCCATTCGAGCAAGCCGTTTGATTGGTCTCAAATCAGACTTGATGATGCGATTGATCGCGTATTAACTCACCCGGCAGTGGCCAGCAAGAGCTTCCTGATCACCATCGGTGATCGCAGCGTCACGGGCATGGTCGTTCGCGACCAGATGGTCGGGCCATGTCAGGTTCCCGTGGCAGATTGCGCTGTGACGACAGTCAGTTACGACAGTTATGCCGGTGAGGCCATGTCGATGGGTGAGCGTACGCCGTTGGCCTTGTTGGATGCGCCCGCTTCAGGTCGCATGGCGATCGGCGAAGCCATTACCAATATCGCGGCCACGAATATCGCGACCTTGTCGGATATCAAACTCTCCGCCAACTGGATGTGTGCAGCGGGCCACCCCGGTGAGGACGAGAAATTGTTCCGCACGGTGGAAGCGGTAGGCATGGAGCTGTGCCCGGCGCTAGGTATTACGATCCCGGTAGGCAAGGACTCCATGTCCATGCGTACCACGTGGCAGGAAGAGGGCCAAGACAAGTCTGTTACTGCGCCAATGTCACTGATCATCTCTGCTTTTGCCCCTGTTGTGGACGTGCGCCAGACCTTAACGCCTGAGCTGCGGACCGACCAAGGTGAGACGACGCTGCTCTATATCGACCTTGGTGACAATCGTAATCGCCTTGGTGGTTCCATTCTGGCGCAGGTCTATAACCAGATGGGTGATGTGTCGGCTGACGTGGTTAGCGCAAATAAATTGAAAGCGTTTTTCGAGACGATTCAGGCCGCTAACCAGGCGGGTGAATTACTGGCTTATCACGATCGCTCCGATGGTGGACTGTTCACGACCCTGGTGGAAATGGCCTTTGCGGGCAACATCGGCTTGAGTATTTCGTTGGATGAGCAACCTGGTGATGCGCTCTCACTGTTGTTTAACGAAGAGTTGGGCGCGGTAGTGCAGGTTGCTACCGATAGGGTCGACTCTGTGAAGGCACGCTTTGCCGATGTGGGCATCCCCGTTTCAGCTATAGCAACCCTGGACCGCGGAGATGGTATTGACATCATGCAGGATGGTGCTTGCCTGTTCAGCTCCAGCCGTACTCAGTTGTTGCGCCGCTGGAGCGAAACCAGTTACCAAGTGCAGGCCCTGCGTGATAATGAAGACTGTGCGCGGGCCGAATTTGACGCACTGTTTTTTGATAATCCTGGCCTGAGCGTGGATCTCACATACGATATTAATGAGGACATCGCTGCACCGTATATCAACACGGGTGTGCGTCCTGCCTTGGCGGTATTGCGTGAGCAGGGCGTTAATGGCCATGTGGAGATGGCTGCTGCCTTTGACCGGGCAGGCTTTAGCGCCGTTGATGTGCACATGAGTGACTTGTTAAGCGGTCGCCGGAAACTTGAGGATTTCAAAGGCCTGGTGGCCTGCGGTGGTTTTTCCTATGGTGATGTGCTCGGTGCAGGTGAAGGCTGGGCCAAAACCGTGTTGTTCAATACAGCACTGCGTGAGCAGTTTCAGCAGTTTTTTCATCGCCAGGAAACCTTTACCTTCGGCGTTTGTAACGGCTGTCAGATGCTTTCCAATTTAAAAACGCTGATTCCGGGAGCTGAAAATTGGCCCCGTTTTGTACGTAATCTGTCAGAACAATTCGAAGCCCGTTTTTCATTGGTGAAGGTTCAGCCATCGCCATCGGTGTTGCTGGCGGATATGGCCGGCTCTTATATGCCTATCGCCATCGCTCACGGAGAGGGGCGGGTTGAGTTTGCTGCAGACACTGATATCTCCGCATTCGATCAATCCGGTGCCGTGGCTTTGCGCTATCTGGATAACTATTTGGAAATCGCTGAAATGTATCCGGCTAACCCCAATGGCTCAATTTACGGTATTAGCGGTCTGACCAGTAATGATGGCCGCGCCACTATTATGATGCCCCATCCAGAGCGAGTATTCCGAGCCGTCACCAACTCATGGTGTCCGGATGATTGGCAGGAAGATGGTGCCTGGATGCGTTTGTTCCGAAATGCCAGAGTGTTTGTCGAATAGTGAAAGGGATTGCTGGCTAAGCAGGGGTCATGCTGGATGTTTTGTTGCGCACGAGCGAATTTTTCTTCGCAAGGCATGATGCCTGTTTCTTTCGGAGACAGATCGTGGAGCGAAAAGAGAGTTATTTCGTATTTCCGGCCAGTAGTGCTGATCCAGATCAACCATTGCCAAACTGAAGTACTGGTTATTCATCAGTCTTTGTTGCCCTTAAAAGATTGAATACCGATAATAGCGGGCCTCGACGGACCACGCTCCGCAATACTCCTTGAATTTAGCGAGAGGTTTACTAAGTGACTGATCAAAATCGCCCAGTTCCCGCCGATTTTTTTGCTGACTGGAAAGAGCGCGAAGCTCTGGCTGAGGCCATGATTCCGCTGATTGGCAAGCTGTATCGGGAGAACAACGTGTCTCTCTATATGTACGGCAGAAATATGGTGAACCGTTCAGTGATCGAGCTGATGAAGGCCCATCGTTTTGTGCGTCAGATCGAGCAGAACGAATTGTCCGAGTTTGAAACCTATCCGCTGATCAAGGCTCTGGCCGAGATGGATCTGGGTCCGGCCCATATTGATGTGGGTAAGTTGTCCGTCAAATATCAGGAGTCTGGCAACGGCGAAGACCCACGGCCTTTCTTGCAGCGTGAAGTGGGTGATGATATTGGTTCTGTGCGCAAGCCTTTGCCTCAGCCGCAAGATATTGTCCTTTATGGCTTTGGTCGTATCGGTCGCCTGCTGG
Source organism: uncultured Porticoccus sp. (assembly GCA_947259505.1). Classification (GTDB taxonomy): domain Bacteria; phylum Pseudomonadota; class Gammaproteobacteria; order Pseudomonadales; family Porticoccaceae; genus Porticoccus. The sequence continues at coordinate 406,934 of CAMYLT010000008.1, forward strand.
CGCGTTTATTGATTGAAAAAACGGGTAGTGGCGACTTGCTGCGCCTGCGTGCGATTGTGGTGCGCAAGGGTAAGATAGAAGATGATCTGGCGAAACGCGCCAGTTTGTTGCGCCGGGACTCTGTCCATGGGGCTTTCGACGGGACGATCCGTGTACTGGAAGACAAAAATATTCTGGTGTGTAACGGCAATCCAATTCAGGTGATCTACGCTAACTCTCCGGCTGAAGTGGATTACACCGAATACGGCATTGATAACGCGATCATTGTTGATAACACCGGTGTATGGCGTGATGAAGAAGGTCTGGGCCAGCACCTGAAGTGTCCCGGGGCTGCTAAAGTTATTTTGACCGCGCCAGGCAAAGGTGACATTCCGAACATCGTTTATGGTATCAATCAGAATGAAATAACGCCTGAATCGACCATCATTTCAGCGGCATCCTGTACCACTAACGCAATTGTGCCTGTGTTGAAAGCGCTGATGGATGATTACGGCATTGAGCGCGGCCATGTGGAAACGGTGCATTCCTACACCAACGACCAGAACCTGATCGACAACTATCACAAAGGTTCGCGCCGCGGTCGTAGTGCGGCACTGAACATGGTGATTACAGAGACAGGTGCCGCCAAGGCGGTTTCGAAGGCATTGCCGGAGCTATCAGGTAAATTGACGGGTAATGCGATCCGTGTACCAACGCCTAATGTGTCCATGGCAATTCTGAATCTACAGTTGGGTCGTGAAACAACCAAGGAAGAGCTGAACGAGTACATGCGCAAGATAGCGTTGTATTCGCCGCTGCAACAACAGATTGACTACACCATTTCCAGTGAGGCGGTGTCCACGGATTTCGTTGGTTCCCGGCATGCCTGTATTTTTGATTCCGAGGCGACGATTGCCAGTGGTGATAGCGTGGTGCTGTATTGCTGGTATGACAATGAGTTCGGATACAGCTGCCAGGTGGTCCGCTGCCTTGAAAAGCTAGCCGGTCTCTCCTGGGCAATGTACCCGAAATCCTGATCCAAAACTAAGCCGCATGAATTAAGCGGCTTTTTTTTGGAAAGGCTGAAGTTCACCGAAATATGGGATGTTGGGGTGAATAACCCCACTCCGTACACTGGTAATAAAAGACGTCGACCTTTATAATCGCGCGGATTTGATTGCCAGTATTATTGGCCCCGTTTGGGCTTTTTGCTGTTGAAAGATGCCGGAACTTTCGGGTGTCTTTGTCGCTGTCAAGCGATGAACTTGGGGGCTCTATGAAGAGCAATAAACTAAAAAACCGCATCAGTAGGCACAACCTATGATCAAGATCCGTCGCGGATTGGACTTACCTATTTCGGGCTCTCCCGAGCAAGTCATTCACGATGGGCCCAAGGTAAACTCTGTCGCTGTTATCGGCTTTGACTATGTTGGTATGAAACCAACCATGGCTGTCAAAGAAGGTGACAGGGTAAAATTGGGCCAGTTACTTTTTTCTGACAAGAAAACCGAGGGTGTGCGCTTTACAGCGCCAGCTGCGGGTGTTGTCTCTGCCATCAATCGGGGGGAGCGCCGAGTTCTCCACTCCGTAGTGATTGATATTGATGGCGACGAGCAGGAAGCTTTTGCTCAATACAGCTCTGCTGAGCTGGCGCAGCTAAATCGTGAAGCTGTGGTCGACAACCTCGTCAACTCTGGTCTATGGACTGCCTTGCGGACTCGTCCCTATTCTAAAGTGCCTGCACCTTCTGCAGATGCTCCCAATTCCATTTTTGTCACGGCTATGGACACGAATCCCCTTGCTGCCGACCCGGCCTTGGTGATTGCTGAGCGCAGTGACGATTTTGTGAATGGTCTTAAAGTGCTGAAGCGCCTGACGGAAGGCGCTGTCCACTTGTGCAGTGCAGATGGCAGCCAAGTGGCCGGAAGCGATGTGGCAGGAGTGCAAGCCAATAGCTTCGCCGGACCACATCCGGCTGGACTCGTTGGCACTCACATACACTTTGTTGATCCGGTAAGCGCCAAGAAAACCGTCTGGACAATCGGTTATCAGGATGTCATGGCAATTGGCGTACTGTTTACCACCGGTCAATTGGATACTCGCCGTGTCATTTCCCTGGCCGGCCCTCAGGTGGAAACACCCAGACTACTGAGCACACGTCTTGGCGCCAGCCTTGCTGAATTAACTGCTGGCCAGCTGAAATCGGGTGACAACCGCATTGTTTCCGGTTCAATTCTCTCTGGTCGCAATGCCGGAGGCAATTTTGCCTATCTGGGTCGTTACCACAATCAGGTGTCGGTGTTACTGGAAGGTCGTATGCGCGAGTTTTTCCGTTACCTGTCGCTTGGTAGTAACCGCCACTCTGCAATGCCTATCTATCTCTCATCCCTTAATAAAGGCTCGGCCATTGAGTTCACCACCAACACCAATGGTAGTGAGCGTGCGATGGTGCCATTGGGCAATTATGAGAAAGTTATGCCCCTGGATATTCTGCCGACTCAGTTGCTACGTTCGCTGATTGTGAGTGATACCGAGATGGCGCAAAAGCTGGGTTGTCTCGAGCTGGACGAAGAAGATCTGGCACTGTGCACCTACGTTTGTGTAGGCAAATATGAATATGGTCCGATTCTTCGCAGCAATCTGAACCGTATTGAGAAGGAGGGCTGATAGTGAAAGCATTGCGCAACTATCTCGACAAGATCGAACCGCACTTTGAAGAGGGCGGTAAGTGGCACAAATGGTTCGCCCTTTATGAAGCGGCAGACACTATTTTCTATTCGCCCGCATCTGTTACCAAAAACGGCTCTCATATCCGTGATGGCGTTGACCTGAAACGAGTCATGATTACTGTCTGGCTGGCAGCGTTTCCTGCCATGTTCTACGGTATGTATAACCTTGGTTTTCAGGCTAATACTATCCTGGCAGCCATGGGTACCACCGAAGTAGCCGGTTGGCACGGCGCCTTGGTTTCCCTGCTGGCGGGACATGATCCGAACAGTATTTGGGATTGCATGTGGTACGGGGCAGTCTATTTTGTACCGATCTACATGGTTACCTTCATTGTTGGTGGTTTCTGGGAAGTCCTGTTTGCCATGGTTCGGGGCCATGAAGTGAACGAAGGCTTCTTCGTTACCTCCATTCTGTTTGCCCTGATCTGTCCCCCGGATATGCCCCTCTGGCAGGTTGCTTTGGGTATCAGCTTTGGCGTGGTGATTGGTAAAGAAGTCTTTGGCGGTACAGGCAAAAACTTCCTCAACCCGGCACTGACTGGTCGAGCTTTCCTGTTCTTTGCATACCCTGCAGAAATGTCAGGGGATGCCGTGTGGACGGCAGTTGACGGTTATACCGGTGCAACAGCCTTGTCGATGGCGGCTAACCAGGGCCTTGATGTGCTACAGCAGCATATGACCTGGATGGATGCCTTCCTCGGTAACATGCACGGCTCTATTGGCGAAACATCAACGCTGGCAATTTTCATTGGTGGTGGCTTGTTGCTGCTAAACCGTATTGCCTCTTGGCGGATTATTGCCGGTGTGATGATCGGTATGATTGCATTGTCGACGCTATTCAATCTGATCGGCTCAGATACCAATCCGATGTTCAATGTGCCTTGGTACTGGCATTTGGTCATGGGCGGCTTTGCTTTTGGTATGGTGTTTATGGCCACCGACCCTGTCTCCGCATCGATGACTGATACCGGCAAGCTCTGGTTCGGTGCATTGATCGGTGTCATGGTGGTGCTGATTCGAGTAGTTAACCCTGCTTTTCCGGAGGGCATGATGCTGGCGATCTTGTTTGCGAATTTGTTTGCACCATTGATCGACCACTTCGTGATTGAAGCTAATATCAAACGGAGGGCAGCACGTGGCTAGTAACGACTCTACTTCCAAGACAATTATTGTCGCACTGGCACTTTGTATTGTGTGCTCAGTGTTTGTATCCGCCGCTGCAGTCATGCTGCGTCCGGCACAGCAGGCCAACAAGGACCTGGATCGCAAGACCAACATTCTCGCTGCTGCAGGCTTGTTGCAACAGGATGTGAGTGTCGAGAAACAGTTCGAAAATGTCACCACCCGCGCGGTCGACCTGACCACTGGTAAGTTTACCGATGCGGTAGATGTCGCCAGTTATGACCAGCGTAAGGCCTCGAAAGAAGCCTCACGCTCTAAGGATCTGACTGAAGAAGAGGATCTGGCAAAGATCGGTCGGCGTGCCGACTACGCCTTGGTGTACATCATTGAAGGGGCCTCCGGCATCGATAAGGTTATCTTGCCGATTAAGGGCTACGGTCTATGGTCTACTCTTTATGGTTTCGTGGCATTGGAATCCGACCTGAACACTGTAGCGGGTCTCGGATTCTACGAGCACGCCGAAACTCCCGGACTGGGTGGCGAGGTCGATAATCCGCTTTGGAAAGCCAAGTGGGTAGGCAAGAAAACCTATGATGAGAACAATCACGCGGCCCTGACTGTGATCAAAGGCAGTGTCGATAACAGTCGCCCTGAATCTGTTCATCAGGTCGATGGTTTATCCGGTGCTACCCTGACCAGTCGCGGTGTCGATAATCTGATTAAATTCTGGATGGGCGAAAATGGTTTCGCTTCATTCTTGGCTAACTTGCGCGCAGGGGAGGCCTGATCATGGCGACAAAGACCAAAGATATTTTATTCAAGCCGGTTTTTGACAACAATCCGATTGCTCTACAGATTCTAGGTATCTGCTCGGCGCTGGCTGTTACATCCAGCCTGAAGGTGTCCATGGTAATGGCGATTGCGCTGACGTTGGTGACGGCTTTTTCCAGCATGTTTGTCTCAATGATTCGGCATCATATTCCTTCAAGCATCCGTATTATTGTGCAAATGACCATTATTGCCTCGTTGGTAATTGTGGTAGACCAGATCCTCAAGGCGGTGGCTTACGACATCAGTAAACAACTGTCAGTATTTGTGGGCCTGATCATTACCAACTGTATTGTTATGGGTCGTGCAGAAGCCTATGCCATGAAAAATCCGCCTGTAGCGAGCTTCCTGGATGGTATCGGCAACGGTCTGGGTTACAGTCTGTTGTTGGTCGTCCTAGCGTTTGTGCGTGAGCTGTTTGGTTCTGGCAAGCTATTTGGCTTTGAAATACTGTCTCTGCAAAGTGCAGGTGGCTGGTATGTGCCCAATGGCTTACTTTTGTTGCCACCCAGCGCCTTCTTCCTGATCGGCCTGTTTATCTGGGCATTGCGCACCTGGAAGAAATCACAGGTCGAAGCACCTGACTACAAGATTGCGCCCAATACGCCGAAAGAGGAGGTTGCCTAATGGAACATTTGCTGGGTTTATTCGTACGCTCTGTTTTCATTGAAAATATGGCGTTGGCCTTCTTCCTGGGAATGTGTACTTTTTTGGCCATTTCCAAGAAGATCCAGGCGGCCATCGGCTTGGGCATTGCCGTTATCGTCGTGCTGACCATTACCGTTCCCGCCAACAATCTGATCTACACCTACCTGTTGTCTGAAGGTGCGCTGGCCTGGACCGGTATTGCCGGCATGGAGAATGTTGACCTGAGCTTCCTCGGTTTGCTCAGCTACATCGGTGTGATCGCGGCGATTGTGCAGATCATGGAGATGTTCCTGGACAAATTCGTACCTGCGCTCTACAACGCGCTGGGCGTATTCCTGCCGCTGATTACAGTGAACTGCGCCATCATGGGTGCGTCGCTGTTTATGGTGGAGCGCGATTATGATTTGGCTGAAAGCACTGTCTTTGGGTTTGGTGCCGGTGTCGGTTGGGCTCTGGCCATCATCGCTTTGGCTGGTGTGCGCGAGAAGCTGAAATACAGTGATGTACCTGCGGGCCTGCAAGGTCTTGGTATTACCTTTATTACTGTTGGCCTGATGTCGTTGGGCTTTATGTCCTTCGGCGGCATTGACCTGTAATCGGCGAGGAGAAGATAGCTAATGAACCTGGAAATCATACTCGGCGTCGTCATGTTCACCGTCATAGTGCTGGCGCTGGTGGCATTCATTTTGGCCGCCCGTGCCCGTTTGGTCAGTTCTGGCGATGTGACCATCGACATTAACGGTGAGAAGACAATTACAGTTCCTGCTGGCGACAAGTTGCTGCAGACCCTTTCTGCAGCGGGTCTGTTCTTGCCCTCCGCCTGTGGTGGTGGCGGTAGCTGTGCACAGTGTAAATGCATTGTGACAGAGGGTGGTGGCGCCATGCTGCCGACAGAGGAACCCCACTTTACGCGTCGTGAGGCCAATGAAGGCTGGCGCCTGTCCTGCCAGACTCCGGTTAAGCAAGACATGAAAGTGGAAGTGCCGGAAGAAGTGTTCGGCGTAAAACAGTGGGAATGCACGGTTGAGAGCAATCCTAATGTGGCGACTTTCATCAAGGAGCTGACGTTGCGGCTGCCGGAAGGTGAAAACGTCAACTTCCGCGCTGGCGGTTATGTGCAGCTGGAATGTCCGCCCCACCATGTTAAGTACAGTGACTTCGATATTGAAGATGAGTACCGTGGCGACTGGGAGCGTTTTGGCTTCTTCAATCTTGAGTCCAAAGTGACTGAGACAACTATCCGCGCATACTCCATGGCTAATTACCCGGAAGAGCGTGGCGTGGTGAAATTCAATATTCGCTGTGCCACTCCGCCTCCGGGTGCGCAGGGCATCCCGCCGGGCATTATGTCTTCCTGGGTATTCGCTCTGAAACCCGGCGACAAGGTGACTGTATACGGTCCCTTCGGTGAGTTCTTTGCCAAGGATACTGACAACGAAATGGTCTTTATCGGTGGCGGTGCGGGCATGGCGCCGATGCGGTCACATATTTTCGACCAACTGCGTCGTTTGAAGTCTTCACGTAAGATTTCATTCTGGTACGGTGCACGATCTCTCCGAGAGTGTTTCTACACTGAGGAGTATGATGAACTGCAGGCAGAAAACGATAATTTCAAGTGGCACCTGGCGCTATCGGATCCACAACCAGAAGATAACTGGTCAGGCTTAAAAGGGTTTATTCACCAGGTACTGTTTGATAATTACCTGAGGGATCATCCGGCGCCTGAAGATTGTGAATACTACATGTGCGGTCCGCCAATGATGAATGCCGCTGTGATCAAGATGTTGGTAGATCTTGGTGTTGAGAGAGATAACATCTTCCTTGATGACTTCGGTGGTTAATGAAAGCGTTGTTTTTAAGTAGAAAAACAAAAACGGGGCCTGCGGCCTCGTTTTTGTTTGCTGTACTCGTGAGCGGACTGTTGTTTGGTTGTTCGGATAAGCCGGAGCAGCTGGTCTATAACGGTTTGACCATGGGGACAACCTATCAGGTAAAGATCGTTCCTGATAATGCAGTGGTGCCTGCGGACATGGCCGTCCAGATTCAGCAGGCACTGGACAAGATGGACCAAATATTCACCACCTACCGTACTGATTCTGAGTTGATGCAGCTTAATCAATCAGCGTTGAAGAGCGGTTTTTCGATATCAGAAGAGATGCTTAACGTCCTAAAGGTCTCTGATCAAGTGTACCAATTAACCGGCGGGGCATTTGATCCTACGGTTGCTCCACTTGTTAATTTGTGGGGTTTCGGGCCAGACCCTTCTCTCGATACTGTGCCACCTGATCATAAAATCAAAGAGATGCTTGATAAGGTTGGTTTAAGCAGGCTTAACATCGATACAGTAGATAGGCTCGCGTACAGAACTGGGGATGTTCAACTAGATCTTTCTGCCGTGGCGAAGGGGTTTGCAGTTGATTCAGTAGCAGAACTCCTCGATTCTTTGGGCTTGGAGAACTACCTTGTTGAAGTAGGTGGGGAGCTTCGCCTCCGGGGTGTTAAAGCTAATCATCAACCTTGGCGTATTGCTGTAGAGAGTCCCTCACTGGAACGTCGAGAAGCGCAACAGGCCTTGACGCCGGGCGATGTTGGCGTAGCGACATCTGGAGGTTATCGGAACTATTTCGAGAAGGATGGAAAGCGCTACTCTCATACCATAGACCCGCGAACGGGTTACCCTGTAACGCATCGTCTGGCATCGGTTACTGTGATCGCCGAGAACACGGCTTATGCAGATGCACTGGCAACAGGATTGATGGTGATGGGGCATGTTGCGGCACTAGAGCTGGCAGAGAAAAATGATCTTGCCATCTATTTGCTGGTCAAAGAAAACGATGGTTTTAAGGTGTATTCATCGTCTTCCTTTGCCCGTTACCTTTCTGGAGAATGATTGTGTTAGAAGTTGTGCTCGCATTTGTTGTGTTAATACTGATTGTCGCTGGTATGGCGATTGGTGTCATCATGGGCAGGAAGCCCCTGAAAGGTTCTTGCGGAGGCGTTGGTGCAGCCTTAGGGGAGAAGGACTACGTCTGTGACCTGTGTGGTGATGACCCCAACAAATGCGATGAAATCAATCAGTCCGGTGGCGAGAAGGAAAAACCGGGTGCTGCAGACCTTGCTTATGATGCTTCGAAGCTGAATAGCTAGATACGCAGTACATCAATGAACAAGGTAAGTTGTTGGCCTGGTTTCAGCAAGTGCTTCGAATTCAAGTTGTTCCATTCCAGAATTTCATTGACGGTAAGGTCAAACTTGTTGGCAATGCGGTAAAGTGAATCTCCGCGCCTTACTCGATACTGGAGTTTTTTCTGGCTAGGTGCGTGGCCGCCTTCCACTTCAAGGTTGAGTACTTGTCCTAGTTTCAGCGGCTCTTTGACGTTCAGGTTATTCCATTTAGCTAGCTCTTTGATGCTAACTTGTTGTTTTTCTGCAATTTTCCACAAGCTGTCACCCTGTTTTACCTGGTAACGTCGTGAGTTGGCAGCAAGAAGCTTCTCCACGCCTGAGCCGGGTATTTTGATGTGCTGCCCTATGCGTAGCAGATCACTTTTAAGCCTGTTCTGTTTACGTAACTGGCTAATCGTTACTTGGTGCTTTTTGGCAATGCCGGACAAGGTGTCACCGGCCTTGACTACATGCTGTTTGATGGGCGCCCATTGCTCGCGAGGTGTTTTGCTCAGAGCGACTTTAAAACCGGAGGCGTGGTCAATTGGCAGTAGTATGCGGTGGGGACCATCGGGGTGGGTTACAGAGTGACTGTATCCAGCATTAAGACGATGGAGTTCGCTGCTATCCATGCTGGCCAATTGTGCTGCCTTGGACAGATCCAGTTGATCTGGCACTTCTACGATATCAAAGTATGGATTGTTGCTGATTTCTGGCAGGGCAATTTTATGTGCGGCGGGGTCGAACACCACGCTTGAGATAGCCAGTAACTGTGGCACATAAGCTCGGGTTTCTCGGGGTAATTGCAGGGACCAGAAGTCGGTGGGCTTGCCCCGTTGGCGATTTTTTCCCATGGCGCGTCTTACATTGCCTTCGCCACAATTATAGGCAGCGAGGGCTAACAGCCAATCATGGTCAAAATAATCGTATAGGTAACTGAGATAGCTTATAGCAGCATCTGTTGCCGCGACAGGATCACGTCGGCCGTCATACCACCAGTCACGTCTCAGCCCAAATCTGGAGCCGGTGTCTGGAATGAATTGCCAGAGTCCTGAAGCGTGGCTGTTGGAATAGGCGAACGGATCGTAGGCGCTTTCCACCACAGGCAGCAATGCCAGTTCCAGAGGCATATCATTGCTTTCCAGCTGCTCCACTATGTAGTAGAGATAAGGCTCCGCCCGTTCCATGACCCGGTCAATGTAAGTCTGGTTATTCGAAAACCATTCAACTTGGCGAGTGATACCAGGGTGATCGTAGTAGTCCCTCAATATCATGCCATTGCGCAGTCGCTGCCAAATATCCTGGGCGTGCACAAACGGTTCGGAGGAGGCGTCAGCCTTGTTGGATCGAAAGATAACCAATCGTTTTTTAGGTTGTTCGGCTTTCTGGGTTGATTGGCTGAGAAATCGGGGTGATGCGGCTTTTTGATTAACAGGTGCCGTGTAGACGGTTTGGTTTTGTTCAATCTGCTGCTGTGCACAGCCCACCAGCAGCAAAAGAAAAAGAACAACAGTCGTTCGGACAATAATGTTGGGCATGTATTGTTGTTCGTATTGGCTGATTTAATGGCAAACGATTTTAGCCGGGCTATGGCATGGCCGCAATCTTTGTCAGCGAGATATTTCCATCTCCGTGATAGGCTTGGTATTTTTGTGAGCCAGATATGTCGAAGCCGCGCTGAGACCTCAGGTTTTTACTGGCGGATTAAAAATGATCTTTCCACTGACGGATGACTTGGAATACGTCCCCAGCCTCTTCAAGAATTCGCCCGGAATGCTCTATCGCTGCATGTCTTACCGATGCCAAATTGGCTCTTAAAAAGGGGTTGGTGGCCAGTTCCTCAGCTAGGGCGAATGGGACTGTTGCTTCATCATGTAGTCGTTGCTGCCTTACCTCAGCCACTCTTTTGGATAGGGCTGTGTTGTCAGGTTCAACCACACTGGCAAAACGAAGGTTTGATTGTGTGTATTCGTGGGCACAGTAAACTTGTGTGTTAGCAGGTAGCTGCGCAATGCGGGATAGTGATTGCCACATTTGTTGAGGAGTGCCTTCGAAGAGACGACCGCAGCCACCGGCAAACAGGGTGTCACCACAAAATATCAGTGGTTCGTCTGGTGCAAAAAAAGCTATGTGATCAAGCGTATGACCTGGCACGGCCATGATCTTGAAAGTCGTTCCCATCAGTACCAGGTTGTCAGCCTCGCATACAGGTTGAGTGACCTGGGCAATCGTTCTAGGCCCATAGACCGGGATGCTTCGGTTGCTAAGTAGCGCATCAATACCACCCACATGATCCGCGTGGTGATGGGTTACCAGAATGGCATCCAGTTCAAGATTGCAGCGACTAAGCATCGCTTCGACTGGTACAGCATCGCCTGGGTCCACCACGCAAGCGGAAGGGCTGCCGGGCTGGTGAAATAGCCAAATGTAATTATCAGAGAAAGCATTAATTCGGTCGACTATTAAGGACATGCGGCTACCCGGTAGTTTTCAGGGATCATATTAACCATAATAAACAACAGGGCCAACGAGGTTAAATTCAGGTTACTTGATGAAGTTACGGGAGTGGTTGCAAGCAGCATCGAATTATCTGGACCTCAGGAGTACCGTTTCACCACTGGCGGACTCGCAGCAGTCGTTGGACAGTTGGTTTCACTCAGCCCACGGTCAGTTCTTGTTGCAGCGTGAACGACAGGCACTTGAACAACTAATACCTCAGCCAGGCGCACATCGGATGTTGTATCTCGGGGCGTCTTCATGTCGTTTACTTCCCGGGGACTATAATCACCTCCACAGCTTTTGCTTTAGTGCCTCATCAACATCGCCAGGCAGTGCTTCGGCAGTTGCTGACTTTGATGCCTTGCCATTACCCTCAGAAACCGTTGATACAGTGTTGCTGCACCATGCGTTGGAGTTCTCAGAATATCCCCATGAGGTATTAAGCGAGGTTTCCAGGGTATTGACCCCCTGTGGCCAAGCCATCATTGTCGTATTGAACCCGAACAGTCTATTTGGACTTGGAAAATGGCCAGCGCGGCTTTTCCTGAACCAGGCTGCCCTGCGTCACCATAGCTTACGATACAGGAGGCTGCTTGACTGGATGAGGTTGCTTAACCTCCAGCCTGAAAAGGCTGTTTCCGGTTGCTATAGTTGGCCTCTGGGTTTTGGTGGCAGTGAAGACAAACCTAGCCTTATTGAAAGAGCGGGTCAGAAAATTCGTTTACCATGGGGAGCCTTCTACATTGTGAGGGCAAGAAAATACACGGTTCGGATGACTCCGCTCCAACCGCCTTTGTGGCGCTCTATTAGTGCCCCCCTGGTTCCCAACATAGAAAAAACGGCTTTGCGTAATCCGCAGTGCCAGGAGAAAGATGATTGAAAGAAGTAGTGATATTTACAGACGGTGCCTGTCGCGGAAATCCTGGTCCGGGTGGTTGGGGGGCACTGCTGCGTTATGGTGGGAATGAACGGCGGCTCCATGGTGGCGAATCCATGACGACTAATAATCGTATGGAGCTTACTGCAGCCATAGAATCGTTGGCGGCTCTGACTCAGCCGTGCAAGGTGATTCTTACTACGGATTCTGAATATGTGCGTCAAGGCATTACCAGCTGGCTGCAAAACTGGAAAAAAAGAGGTTGGAAGACTGCAGCAAAAAAACCCGTTAAAAACGTGGATCTTTGGCAGAAGCTTGAGGAGCAGGTTGCCAAGCATGATGTTGAGTGGCATTGGGTAAAAGGCCATAGCGGACATCCCGAAAATGAACTTGCCGATGCACTGGCCAACCTGGGTATTGACGAGCTGCAGGGTTCAGCATCAGCACAATAATTAGCACCCAACAAATCAATAGGGGAATACATGCGTCAAGTTGTTCTTGATACTGAAACAACGGGTCTGGAAACCTCCCAGGATCACCGTATTATCGAGATTGGTTGTGTTGAGTTGGTTAATCGTCGCTTTACGGGGCGGCACTATCATCAATATATCAATCCGGAACGGGACATCGACGAAGGTGCATTAGAGGTCCATGGCATCAGCAATGAATTCCTGTCGGATAAGCCTGTTTTTGCTGCGATTGCCGATGAGTTCCTGGCCTTTATTGAGGGAGCTGAACTGGTCATTCACAACGCGCCCTTTGATGTGGGCTTTATGGATCACGAATTTGCCAAACTCGAAAACTTTGCCCGAACAGTCAATTACTGCACGGTAACCGACACACTGGTCATGGCACGTCAGCGCCATCCGGGACAGAAAAACAATCTGGATGCCTTGTGCAAACGTTACGACGTAGATAACTCGCAACGGGATCTACACGGAGCACTGCTGGATGCCGAGATCCTCGCCGATGTCTATTTGATGATGACTGGTGGGCAGGTTGATCTTGGCTTTGGTGGCCAAAGCCAGCGGGGAGGGGATACAGGAGGAGAAAGTATCAGGCGGCTATCTACAGACCGCAAAACATTGAAGGTTCTGCGGGCGACGGCAGAGGAAGTTGTTGCCCATGAACAGCAACTGGCCCGCATAGAGCGGGCCAGTAGTGGGCAATGTTTGTGGTTGGCCTTGGAAGCCGACAGTGCGGTTACAGAATAAAGGCCACGGCCAGCACCCCGACCAGCGACAACACGATGGTGTAGGGTAGCGCCATAATGACCATGCGCCCGTAGGACAGTCGGATTAGAGGCGCCACGGCAGATGTCAGCAGGAAGAGGAATGCGGCCTGTCCATTCGGGGTTGCCACACTAGGAAGGTTCGTTCCAGTGTTGATGGCCACTGCCAGCAAATCAAAGTGCTCCCTGCTGATCTCCCCAGCCTCAAACACTGCTTTCACTTCATTGATGTACACCGTTGCGACAAACACGTTATCGCTTATCATCGATAACACACCGTTGGCTATAAAGAACATTACCGGTTGAATGGATTGGTCCATGGCCAGTACGGCATTGATAACCGGTGAGAACAGATGCTGTTCATGGATCACCGCGACGATGGCAAAAAATACCACCAATAGTGCGGTGAAAGGCAAAGCCTCTTCGAAGGCATGGCCGATTTGATGTTCTTCGGTAATACCATTAAAAGCAGTAAGCAAGACAATAACCGTTAGGCCGATCAAGCCCACAGCAGCCAAGTGAAAGGCGAGGCCAAGTATCAGAAAGATGGCTACTAGAGCCTGTACTATTAGGGATGCACGATGTTTGTTGGTGAGCTTTTTGGCTTCCTGTTCGTTAAATTCAACCAGTACTGTACGTACGTTTTCAGGAATCTTGGCGCCATAACCAAACCAACCTGTTTTTTCCAGCAAGACACAGGTCATTAAGCCACAAAACAAAACGGGCATGGTCACGGGTGCCATCACCAGAAAAAAGTGGATGAAGTTCCAGCCAGCTTTTTCCGCGATTAAAAGGTTTTGTGGTTCACCCACCAGTGTTGTGACGCCACCCAGTGCGGTGCCGACAACACCGTGCATAATCAGGCTGCGTAGGAAAGAGCGAAAACCCTCCAGATCTTCACGGTGATACTCCATCACCATGGTATCACTTGAGTGGTCGTGTTCATGGTGCACCTCCTTACCGGAGGCAACTTTGTGGTATACGGAATAAAAGCCGACTGCCACGCTGATTAGAACAGCTGTGACTGTCAGTGCGTCCAGGAATGCGGACAGGAACGCGCCGGCGATACAGAATAGCAGGGATAAAACTGCCTTCGAACGAACACCGATGAGAATTTTGGTGAAGGTAAATAGCAGCAGGTCGCGCATGAAGTAAATACCTGCCACCATGAACATCAACAGCAGAATTACTTCGAAATTACCCAGTGCTTCGTGATAGACCGTTTCGGGTTCTGCCAGACCAAGCAAGATGGCTTCTATTGCCAACAGACCGCCTGGCTGAAGGGGATAACACTTCAGTGCCATGGCCAGGGTGAAAATGAATTCGATGATCAATAGCCAGCCGGTAATAAACGTACCCGCCGTTGCCACCAAGATAGGGTTGATAACAAGAAAAGCTAGAATTGTGTATTTGTACCAGTCTGGGGAGTTACCAAGGAAGTTTTTGGTAAAAGCCTGAAACATGGGCTGAGACATGTGTGGTTCCTTTTGTTTTTCAGTCTGACTTGTACTGCTCAAACCAAGCGATCTATTGGTGTTATTATCAGGTCCAACAGCTGGAGCCGAACGGTAAATGGGCCTATTGATTTTGCAAGCAAGCAGGTAGCCGCCAAGTATAAAGGGTGAATAAGTTAATGTATCGAATAAATGCCCAGGGATTGATCATGTTGCAGGGTGAACTGGAAAAAGAAGTCCAGTTACTTATGCAATTGCTGGAAGATGCCGAGGAAACTATTGATGGCGCTGCCCTCGAAGCGCGCCTGAGCAGCCTCCGGGGTGTTTTTCGACTGCTTGAGTTGCCGGGAGCCGAGGCTCTGCTTGATTCACTTTTGGCGGTCGGAGCTGACGTCAACACATTACAGGTCGGTGGAAAGGGAGCTCATGCCATACACCATGCGTTGCAGTGCCTGCCAGGTTACCTGAAGCAAGTGCAGCGGCAAGGTACAGACAGCGTTTTATTATTACTTCCCGAACTCAATGAACTCAGGGCTGTGCTCAAGCAACCTCCACTGGATGAACGCATCGCGGTAGGCGAGTTCATCCCAAAAAAATCGCCACTGGGCATGGTCAAACTTCGGGATGAGGGCGAGACGGAAGTAGTCTGTGCTGTCCGCCGGTTGTTTCAGCAGGGCCTGGTTCATGCCATCAAGGGTGGTAACCGAGACGCTGCGATCAAAGTGATGGCCCATGGGGTTCATCGCTTACGAAAAACACTGGCTGACCCCGCAGAGAGAGATTACTGGTCTCTGGTGTTTGAGATATTAAGCGCCATGCACCGGGGCACTCTTGGGTTTGAGCAGAATCGTTTAAAAACTTTGATGGCAGTAGAGCGGCAACTGCGCATGATGGAAGAGAATGCCGATGCGACAAAATTTTACCCGCCCGATTTGCAGATGACGTTGTTGGCTTATTTTAGTCTCTCCGGGTTAAGAGGCGATGGCGCAGTTAAATTAGCGGCCCGTCTAGGGGTGCAATCTCCCGGTTATACCAGCAGAGATATTTTGGCCAGCCGTGACATGTTCATCGGCGATGGAACAGAAGCACTTTCGCTGTTGGTGGCAACCGCCGCTGGGCAGGCTGAACACCTCAGTCAATTGCTTGATCAGGGTTTGGCAGGCAACGAAGCGGATGCGGATTTTTCACAGGAACTCAGTGCAGGTGTCCAGTTGCTGGGTGAACTCTGTAGCCAGTGTGATCTCAAGCTTGCCAGCCAGCGCTGCGACGCTCATGTCGCGGGTATTGCGCGAGTCCAGACTGGTCCGCTACCCATGGAGTTATATGAGCGCTTAGCGGATACACTGCTGTATCTCGAGTGTGTGCTAACAGAACTACAGTCGCAGCCCATTTCGGAATCCCGAATCACCCAGATGAATACCCGAAGTCTGAAACAGGTGGTGGAGGACAATATTGTCGAACATGCTGAGCGCAAAGTACTCCGGGAGACGGCGGATCACTTGGCCTCAGTGATGCAAATGACGTCTGATTATTGCGACGGCATTGCTGGCGATGAGGTTGCTGAGCCGTTGGTGGAGAACTTCAAGCAGGTTCTTGGGCCAATGGGAATGCTTGGCCTCCATCGAGCTGAAAAAGTGGCGCGTCGTTGTCTGGCGATTCTCAACCGCTCCTTAACCACTACCGGTAGTGGTGTTTCGCTGTCGGCGACTATGGCAATTTTTGCAGATGCTATTGTGAGTCTGGAGTATTACCTGCAAAACCGTCGTTGGAATCGCAATTTTGATGATGCTGTGTTGAGCGTGGCTGAAGATTGCCTGTCGACACTGGAATCTGCCTAACTGGGTAGTGGCTGCGATGGGCGATTCTGATCAAGTAGCAATATTTCAGCCCTGCGCCAGTTTGCCTTTTGGTGACATTGGCGAGCCATTGTTTGTCGCTGTAAATGGCCAACAATTGTTGTGCTCGTTAGATGGACAGCGGATATTCTTTTCCAGGCGAGAGCTTGAATCGTTCGTCAACCCTCCGCATTTATTAGGCTTGTTCAATGGCCAGCCCTGCTATGCGGTCCATCAGCCAGAAGATAATGTCCCCTCAGGATTAGTCTGGAACCGATTGCGCTCTTTGCTGGGTACGGTTGATGAAAGTATTTTTAATCTTGCCGGGCGGGCTTGCCAGGTTGTTCAGTGGGATTGTCAGCACCGTTACTGTGGACGATGTGGTCGACCCACCGAACTCTCGGAAGGTGACCGGTCGCGCCGATGCGATCACTGCCAGGAATTGTTTTACCCCCGACTATCTCCCTGCGTCATAGCAATCGTTACCCGTGGCGATCATTGCCTGTTGGCGAGCAGTGCCCGTTGGCAGGGGACGTTCTATAGTGCCTTGGCTGGCTTTATCGAACCGGGAGAGACAGCAGAGGAAGCCTTGCATCGAGAAGTGATGGAAGAGGTGGGTATTCGGGTCACCAACCTGCAATATTTTTCCAGCCAACCATGGCCTTTCCCCGGGCAACTGATGATTGGTTTTCATGCGGATTACCTGAGTGGAGAAATCCAGGCAGATGGTGAAGAAATTCTTACTGCCGACTGGTATCACTACATGCAGTTGCCACCACACCCTGATGAGCAAACGTTGTCCGGGAGATTGATTCAACATTTTGTCAAAAGCTGTCAGGGCAGGGAGACGACTTGATGACGCTGTCACTGTCAACTTTGGTGCCTCTGCTATTGGCCACCTTATTGTTGTTCATCGCCTTGAGGATATTACTGAAGGGTGGCATGTTGGCAGCGATAGTCCGCGCCGTTGCCGGCTTGGCATTGATAGGCGCGAGTGTGTTGTTGTTTCTGGCGGGTTACGATCTGCTCAGTTACAGGGCGTTGCTACAGGAGCAGACGGTGGTGACCTTGCAGTTCCAGAGACTGGCGCCTCAGAATTACCGGGTTGTGCTAGTGGAAAGTGATGGCGAACAGCATCGCTACCAACTAAGTGGTGATCAGTGGCAACTGGATGCTCGCATGCTGAAGTGGCATCCATCCCTGGCCAGTGTCGGGTTTAAGTCTCTCTATCGACTAGAGCGCTTGAGCGGCAGATATGCTGACATCCGCCAGCAATTGCAGGCACCGCAAAGTGCTCATCAATTGGGAGAGGTGCCAACGGAGTTTGATACCTGGTTAATACTTAAGCGTTTCCCGGGGTTGCGAACATGGATTGATGCACAGTACGGCACCGCTACCTTCTTGCCCATGGCTAATGGGGCAATTTACGAAGTCAAGCTTGCCTATGGCGGACTAATCGCCAGACCGGTCAACCTGGAAGCCAAAGCGGCTGTCTCGGATTGGCAGTGATACACTCACCCGAGCTACGGGTGATATGAGAGGAGTTATACATTGGATTATTTGCTGCAATATGGATTGTTTCTGGCCAAGGTGGTCACCGTTGTGCTGTCTCTGGTGATACTGGTCGGTGTGGCGCTGGGTATGAGTAATCGGGTACGCAAGCACCTTCAGGGAGATTTGGAAGTAGAGCCATTAAATGATAGCTATGAGGCAATGAGCGATACCATGGAGTTCGCTACACTGCATCCCGCCTCTCGCAAGTTATGGCATAAGGAAAAGAAAAAGGCGGACAAGCATAAGAAGAAAAAAACGGAAGAAAGGCAGCGGGTTTACCTGCTGGACTTCAAGGGGGACATGCGTGCTTCCGCTGTTGCCAGTCTTCGTCAGGAAATTACCGCTGTGCTCAGTCAGGCCAAACCCGAAGATGAGGTAGTTGTTCGCCTGGAAAGCGCTGGTGGTATGGTTCACAGCTATGGCCTCGCGGCAAGTCAACTGGATCGTATCAAGCAACAGGGCATACCATTGACCGTCTGTGTCGATAAAGTAGCCGCTAGTGGTGGTTATATGATGGCTTGTGTCGCTGACAAAATTCTCGCTGCTCCCTTTTCCATGATCGGCTCCATCGGTGTTGTGGCTCAATTGCCCAACTTTAATCGATTGTTGAAAAAACACGATGTGGATGTGGAATTACATACCGCCGGTGAATACAAGCGTACGTTAACCATGTTTGGTGAAAACACCGAGCAGGGCAGAGAAAAGTTTGTTGAGGATCTGGAAGAGATCCATGAAATATTTAAAGATTTCGTTAAAAATCACAGGGAATCTGTTGATATTAATGCAATTTCTACAGGAAAAGTTTGGTTGGGAACACATGCAAAGAACGTGTCATTGGTAGATGAAATCAAGACCAGCGATGAGTACCTGGTCGATCGATCAAAAGACGCCAACATCTATCTGGTGAGATTCGTCTATCATAAAAGCCTACCTGAAAAGATGGGATTAGCTGCCGAAAACAGGGCAGACAGTCTACTGCTGCGCTGGTTCGAGCGGTTGCGCGTAAAGCAGTTCTTTTCTTGAAGGCCGAAACAATGTGCTAACCGGTAACGGAGGGCGGCATCATGACAGGCAAGCAATATAAGACATTGTGGATTACCAAAACGGATACAGGCATCGTTGAACAAGCGATTACTGATCGTCCGATTGCCGACTTGCCCGACGGCGAACTATTGGTGCGCGTACATTACTCTTCCCTAAACTATAAAGATATGATTTCGGCCACTGGCCGCCCCGGTGTTACCCGCAATTATCCGCATCAGCCTGGCATTGATGCTGCGGGCATCGTTGAGGAAAGCCTTCATCCTGACTTCAGTCCCGGTGATGAAGTCATCGTTTGCGGCTATGACCTGGGTATGAATACTGCCGGGGGCTTGGGCCAGTATATCCGCGTTCCTGCAGGTTGGGCGGTACCCATGCCTTC
The DNA here is from genome assembly GCA_947259505.1 of uncultured Porticoccus sp. Lineage (GTDB taxonomy): Bacteria > Pseudomonadota > Gammaproteobacteria > Pseudomonadales > Porticoccaceae > Porticoccus. The sequence continues at coordinate 426,278 of CAMYLT010000008.1, forward strand.
AGGGCTCACAGCTCGGGAGGCAATGATCTACGGTACAGCCGGTTTCACGGCTGCACTTTGTATCGAGAAACTATTACAGATGGGGGCTCACCCTGAATCTGGCGATGTGGCTGTTACAGGTGCCACGGGTGGCGTGGGCACGTTTGCCATCGCACTGCTGGCCAAACTCGGGTTTTCAGTGGCAGCTGTGACGGGAAAGATTGAGAACGCAACCCATTTGCATGCATTGGGTGCACACCAAATTGTTGACCGCAATGTATTGCTTGAGCAGAAGAGGCCCATAGAAAAACCCAGGTTTGCTCACGGTATTGATAGCTTGGGTGGCGATTATTTGGCCAATCTACTCAAACTGATTGACTACAGTGGCTCAGTGGCTGCCTGTGGTCTGGCGTCGTCTTTTGATCTGCATACCACAGTACTGCCGTTTATTTTGCGGAACGTTAATTTGCTGGGAGTGGACTGTGTGGAACAACCCATTGAGCGCAAAGCAATGAACTGGCAAAAATTGGGTTCGGATTGGAAGTTGGACAACCTGGAAGATATGGTTGAAGAAATTGGTTTGGAGCAGGTGCCTGACTGTCTAGACCGCATGGCCCGTGGCCAGGTGGTGGGTCGCTACCTGGTCAGTCTGGACCGCTAGCGGGGTACACCACCCAGCACTTGTCAGTTACGGCGCAAATGTTCCTTGACCGCAATCGGGTTAGGGAAGTTGAAGATCACGATGTAGCTGGAAATCAGGAAGGTCAGGATAGCCGCTGCCTGGATCAAATGTGAAGCCAGCACGCCAATGAGCGAGGCATTAAAGGCTACATAGGCGATCAGCAGAGAGAATTCACTGATTTGCCCCAGGCGGAAGCCGATATCCCAGGCCAGTACATTTTTCTCGCTTTGTCTTTTCAGCAGAAAGCGGAAGGTGACTGGTTTCAGGGCCAGCATCACACAGCCTAATACCAGCGATGCCAAAGCGATTTCCGGCAGCAGGCCAAGATTGAACCCGGCCCCCAAAGAAAAGAAAAACATAATCAGGAAAAAATCCCGCAATGGTTTCAGTGTCAGGGCAATGTGTTGAGAAATGGGGCTGGAGGCGAGGGTAATTCCCGCGAGAAATGCGCCAATCTCACGGGATAGGCCGACTACTTCTGCAAGTTCTGATAGCCCCATACACCAGCCAATTGCCAGCAGAAAAATGTATTCTCCCATACGATCAAATCGGGCGATTAGCTTGAGTAATACCCAACGCACGAACGCCCAGGAAAATAGAATCAGCAAGGGCAGGGACAGGAGGGTGAAACCAATTTGCATCAAATCAATCTGTCCCCCTTCACCACTTAACAGCACCAGCAGTACAAAAATGGCCAGGAAGTCCTGCATCAGTAACAGGCCAATCATCATTTCGCCAATATGGCGGTGATGGAGAATGGTGGTGGGCAGTAGCTTGATGCCAATGATCGTACTGGAAAACATCATGGCGGCGCCGATGATCAGGCACTCGGTAGGTGAGAAGCCGAAAATGTACCCGATAAGATACCCGGCAGCGGCAAACAACAGGGAGCTGATTAGCGTCACAACCGTGACTTTTTTGAGCGCCGCCATCAATGACTGGGGTTGTAAGTCTAGCCCCAGTAGAAACAGCAGAAAAATAATGCCGATCTCGGAGATTTCCGAGAGTAAATGGACATCCTGCACCCAACCGAGCCCATAGGGTCCAATCAATGCGCCCAATGCGATATAGGCAACCAGTAGCGGTTGTCTGCCATAAATTGCCAGCGAGGCAATGACGGCTGACCCGGTAAAAATCAGGAAGAACGATTGAAAAACTGCTTCATTCATAGGAGGACTCCAGAGTCCCTATTGTGAGGGAGCGACCGGAGAGCAGCAAGTGTCGCCCGGTTTTGCCGGGCGACAGTGGCAGATTATTCTTCTTTACGGCGAAAGAGTGGATCAGACTGGTCAGCTGCGTTTTGATAGGTAATGCTGAAGTCATTCAACGATGCCAGCGCAGCTTCGAGATTAGCACCTTCTTTCAGGTCAAAGGCATCAAAACCACAGCGCTTGAGGTAGAACAGCTGATCGCGGTTGGGGTTGCCAATGGCGCGCAATTGTCCAGTAAATTCATAGCGTTCGCGCAACAGGCGACCGATCGAAAACCCGCGGCCATCCGTAAAAGATGGGAAGTTAACGGCGATCAAGGGGAACAGGTTGGCATCTTCGCCAATAGCTTCCACCTCTTCATCACTATCAATCCAAACACCAATCACTGGCAGACGTATATCGTCTTTGTGCTCCAACCAAAATTTCATCGGCAGGATTAACAGCGTGCCAGCAGGTGGTTCGCCTGAGAAGTTTTTGGGTAAGATGGTCCACTTGTCTTCGACAATCTGGCCCTTATTAATGATCTTTGGCATAGACGCTCTCCTTAAATGGGTTGAGGCCGATGCGACGATAGGTGTCAATAAACAATTCATCGCCCTGGCGGTTTGCTACATAGACATCAAGAATTTTGCCAATGATGTCCGGAATTTCTTCCTGCCCAAATGACGGCCCCAGTACATTGCCCAAGGCTGCACCGTTGTCGGCAGTGCCACCCAGCTGCACTTGGTAAAACTCGGCGCCTTTTTTGTCCACACCAAGGATACCAATATTGCCCACATGGTGGTGACCGCAGGCATTCATACAGCCGGAAATGTTGAGTGTCAGGTCGCCCAGATCGTAGACATAATCCATATCATCGAACCGACGCTGGATAGCCTCTGCAACGGGTATCGATTTGGCGTTGGCCAGAGAACAGAAGTCACCGCCGGGGCAGCAAATAAGATCAGTCAATGTGCCGATATTGGGTGTGGCAAAGCCGGCCACTTTGGCTTGCTGCCACAGTTCAAACAGCTCGGATTTTCTGACGTCGGCCAGCACCAGATTCTGGTTGTGAGTGGCGCGAATTTCCCCAAAGGAATAGCGGTCTGCCAAATCGGCGATGGTTTCCAGTTGGGTGTCAGTGACATCACCCGGTGCCACACCAGTTGGCTTCAAAGACAGATTGACAATACTGTAACCGGATACCCGGTGGGGCAGGGTGTTGCGCTCAAGCCACTTGGCAAAAGCCTTGTTATCAGCCGCTTGGGCTGCTAAAGCGGCATCAGTGCTGGCTGCATCCAGTGTTTCGTAGGCTGGCAGGGTGAAGTGTTGTTTGACGCGATCCACTTCTCCCTGTGTGAGAGTACAGGGGCCATCCATAATATGAGCCCACTCTTTTTCTACCTTTTCAGCGAATACCTCGGGAGTCCAGGCGCGTACCAGGATCTTGATTCTCGCCTTATATTTGTTGTCTCGGTTACCGTAACGGTTGTAGACGCGAACGATGGCATCAAGGTAGCCAAGAATGTGCTGCCAGGGCAGGAATTCACGGATGACACTGCCAATCACCGGGGTTCGACCGAGGCCTCCACCAACCAGTACTTTGAATCCCAGCTCATCGGCTTCGTTTCTGACCAATTGCAGGCCGATATCATGTACCAGAATCGCTGCCCGGTCACTTTCTGAACCGCTCACAGCAATCTTGAATTTACGTGGCAGATAGGCAAATTCCGGGTGAAAGGTAGACCACTGCCTGAGGATTTCACACCAGGGGCGGGGATCTTCAATTTCGTCGCCAGCAACACCAGCATACTGATCAGAGGTGATATTGCGGATGCAGTTGCCGCTGGTTTGAACCGCGTGCATCTGTACCTGAGCCAGCTCGGCCAGAATATCCGGCACTTCTTCCAGTTGTGGCCAGTTGAACTGAATGTTCTGGCGAGTGGTGAAGTGGCAATAACCTTTGTCGAAATGACGGGCAACGTGGGCCAGCTTGCGGAATTGGGCAGAATTCAGCAGCCCGTAGGGCACAGCAATGCGCAGCATCGGTGCCAGGCGCTGGATATAAAGGCCATTCTGGAGTCGCAGTGGCAGAAATTCTTCATTCGCCAGTTCGCCAGCCAAGTATCGCTCGGTCTGGCCACGGAACTGAGCGACACGTTCTTCAATGATTTTTTGATCGTTTTCTGTATAACGGTACATAATTTCTAAGATTTCTCACGTGCCAGTGGGCAGAAAGACGCGAATTCTACAGGGTAATACTCGCGCTGTCAGTCGGAGGGGGATGATAGCCGCAGCCTGCGCTGTTTTGAAAAACTTTTTCTCTCTAACAGGGTTGAGTTGAGGAATAACGGGCTGTTAATAGAGTTGATTTTGGGGACATCACCAAGGGTTGTTGTTACAATGCCGTCCGCCATTTGTCCGTAGCCAAGAGGTGTAAGAACAATGACCAATGAAGTTGATGCTATTCAACAAGCAGAAAAGCAAGGTGGTGACGGCTGTGCTGACGCCATGGCAGCTATTGCTACTGTTTGCTTGTTCGTGGGAACAGTGATTTTCTGGCTCACTAACCAATAAGTTCTCTCACGACCAAAAAAGGCGGCCAATGGCCGCCTTTTTTGTGTTCCCTTTTCAGGGTCGGCTACATGCCACTGCTTTTTAATACCAGTTTCACTACGGTTACCACGCAAAAGATAAACACCACAGTGAAAATCAATCCAGAGACGATATAGACATAAATGTTGCCGTGCTTAAAGTCCCGTTCACGGTTTTTATTGCTCTGAACACCCAGAAATGCTGCCAGCGTGCTGAAGACAATTTGCCAAAAACCTGGTTTTTGTCCGTCGTCCTGATCACTCATGTTCAATCTTCCAGTATCGGGCTGAGCCAGCGCGCCAATTCCGCTAAGGGGATATTTTTACGCTCAGCGAGGTTTTCCAATTGGTCTCGTTGTATTTTACCTGTATTAAAGTATTTTGCCTGTGGGTGTGAGAAATACAAACCGCTCACGGAAGCGGCAGGTAGCATGGCAAAACTTTCTGTCAGGGAAATGCCCGTTTTATCATTCACATCCAGCAGGTTGAACAGCGTTTCTTTTTCTGTGTGGTCCGGACAGGCCGGATAGCCGGGAGCGGGGCGAATACCGCGGTATTCCTCACGAATTAACGCGTCTACCTGCAGACTTTCATCACGGTCATAACCCCAAAATTCCTTTCTAACCCGTTGGTGAAGGTGTTCGGCAAAGGCTTCGGCCAAGCGATCGGCCAGTGCCTTGACCATGATGCTGCTGTAATCGTCACCATTCTCTTCGTATTCCCTGGCGAGGCGATCGGCATTGATGCCAGCCGTTACCGCAAATGCACCTATATAGTCGTTCACACCGCTGTCTGCGGGGGCGATGTAGTCTGCCAAGGATAACAATTCTTCACCAGCGCCGAGTTTTCGGATCTGCTGGCGGATCTGGTGTAGCGTACCCAGCACATGCGTACGCGATTCATCGGCATACACTTCAATATCGTCGCCGTTGACTGTGTTGGCTGGCCATAGACCGAACACGCCTTGTGCTTTGATCAGCTTTTCGTCCAGCAGTTTTTTCAGCATGACCTGGGCATCCTGAAACAGGTTGCGTGCTGCTTCGCCGACTTTATCGTCATTGAGGATTTTCGGGTATTTTCCGGCCAGTCCCCAGGTTATAAAAAACGGCGTCCAGTCGATTAATTCAATTAATTGTTCAAGCGGGTAGTCATCGAGAACTTGTACCCCGATGACGGAGGGAACCGTTGGTTGATAGTGTTGCCAGTCCGTTTTCTGGCCGGATTTTTTAGCGTCAGCATAGGACAGGCTCGTGCCCTTGGGTTTGCGGTTAGCGGTGCGAAGACGTACCTGCTCATATTCAAGCTGGGTATCTGTCACAAAGGCATCGCGCAGCTCTTTGCTGAGCAGTTTGCTGGCAACTCCGACCGCTCGGGAGGCATCGGGCACGTAGATCGTCTGGTTGCGCTTGAATTTAGGGTCAATCTTGACGGCAGTGTGAGCTTTGGAGGTGGTGGCGCCACCAATCAACAGCGGGAAATTGAGCTGCTGACGCTCCATTTCACTGGCGATATGCACCATCTCATCCAGAGAGGGTGTGATCAGTCCGGACAGGCCAATAATATCGACTTTTTCAGCGATAGCCGTTTGGAGAATTTTTTCCGCGGGCACCATCACGCCGAGGTCGATAACCTCATAGTTATTGCAGCGGAGTACCACCCCAACGATATTCTTGCCGATATCGTGTACGTCGCCTTTCACCGTGGCCATCAGGATTTTGCCATTGGCCTCGGCGCCTTCCGCTTTTTCAGCTTCGATAAAGGGTTGCAGGTAAGCCACTGCCTGTTTCATCACCCGGGCGGACTTCACCACCTGAGGAAGGAACATTTTGCCTTCACTGAAGAGATCTCCGACGACATTCATGCCATCCATCAAGGGACCTTCAATCACATGTAAGGGACGTTCGGACTCCCGGCGGGCTGCCTCGGTATCTTCTTCAATGAAGGCGGTGATGCCTTTTACCAAGGCATGTTCCAGGCGTTTTTTGACTGGCCAGGAGCGCCATTCCAGATCTTCTTTTTTCTCTTCAGTGCCATCGCCGCGGTATTTTTCCGCAATATTAAGCAAGTTTTCTGTCGCCTCCGAGTGACGATTGAGGATGACGTCCTCAACTTTTTCTCGCAGTTCCTCCGGTAGGTCACTGTACACGGCCAGTTGCCCGGCGTTGACGATGCCCATACTGAGGCCAGCCCGGATAGCGTGGTAGAGAAATACTGAGTGAATGGCTTCCCGCACCGGATTATTGCCGCGGAAGGAGAACGACACGTTGCTGATACCACCGGAAATCAATGTGCCTGGCAGATTGGTCTTGATCCAGTGCGCGGCCTCAATAAAGTCCACCGCGTAGTTGTTGTGTTCGTCTATACCAGTGGCAACGGCGAACACGTTGGGATCAAAAATAATATCCTCAGGCGGAAAACCTACCTGATTAACCAGAATGTCATAACAGCGTTGGCAAATGACTTTGCGACGCTCCAGATTGTCTGCCTGACCATTTTCATCGAATGCCATGACCACTACCGCAGCACCGTACTGGAGGCACAGCTTCGCCTGCTCAATAAAGGACTCTTCACCCTCTTTGAGGCTAATGGAGTTGACGATGCATTTGCCCTGAGCCCATTTCAGACCAGCTTCGATTACATGCCATTTGGATGAGTCGATCATCAATGGAATGCGGCATATATCTGGCTCAGTCGCCACCAGCTTGAGGAAGGTGGTCATGGCCTCCACCGCGTCCAACATACCTTCATCCATGTTGACGTCGATCACTTGGGCGCCGTCTTCCACCTGTTGGCGAGCAACGTCCAGAGCTGTGTTGTAGTCGCCGTCCAAAACGAGACGCTTAAAGCGAGCAGAACCCGTGACGTTACAGCGTTCGCCGACGTTAACGAACAGTGAGTCAGCAGTAATATTGAATGGTTCAAGCCCGGACAACCGACAGGCGGGAGCGATGTCCGGAATTTGCCGCACTGGAAACTGGCTTACAGCTTCAGCAATGGCGCGAATGTGTTCTGGTGTGGTGCCACAGCAACCACCGATAATGTTGACGAGCCCACTTTGGGCAAATTCAGCCACAATTTCTGCCATTTCTGCGGCGGTTTCGTCGTACTCACCAAACTCATTGGGCAGGCCTGCATTGGGGTGCGCGCTAACCAGAGTGTTGGATACTCGAGAGAGTTCCTCAATATGGGGGCGCAATTCTTTGGCGCCTAACGCACAATTTAGCCCGATCGAAAAGGGTCTGGCGTGAGAGAGGGAATTCCAGAATGCTTCTGGCGTCTGGCCGGACAGGGTGCGGCCACTGGCGTCGGTGATGGTGCCGGAAATCATGATGGGTAGATGGAAACCCTGTTTATCAAACACACTCTGCACGGCAAAGATAGCGGCCTTGGCATTCAGGGTATCGAAAATGGTTTCGATCAGAATGAGGTCTGCGCCACCGGCAATCAGCCCTTCAGTGGCAGTAATATAGGTTTCTACCAGTTCATCAAAGCTGGTGTTTCTGGCTCCTGGATCATTGACGTCTGGGGAAATTGACAGCGTACGGCTGGTTGGACCAAGTACGCCGGCTACCCAGCGGGGGCGATCTGCCGTGGCAACGGCATCACAGGCTTCGCGTGCAATTCTGGCACCGGTTTCGTTTAGTTCACGTACCAGTGACTCCATGCCGTAGTCAGCCATCGAGACGGAAGTAGAGTTAAACGTATTGGTTTCGACGATGTCCGCACCGGCTTTCAGATAGGTTCGGTGGATGGCTTTGATGGCCTCCGGTTGCGTCAGGGAAAGGAGGTCATTGTTTCCCGCCACATCCTGTTGCCAATCAGCAAAGCGCTCACCGCGATAGTCTCCCTCATTAAATCGATGAGACTGGATCATGGTGCCCATGGCCCCGTCCAGAATGAGGATGCGTTGCTGCGCGGCCTTATACAGGGCCTCTATACGAGTTTGCTGATTATTCAAGCTGTTATCCATCTGACTGCTGGTAAAGAAAAGGGCGCATTCTAGCAGAATTTGTCGTAGTTGCTCAGCAACGGGGCGTCAATCCGCAGGGAAAAAGTGGTTGTGGTGATTGTGGCAATTCTGCAAGGCTGGTAGAATACATGACTAAATTAGTCAGGTATATAAATCAGGTAGTTTTCATGCTTAATATCACTATTACCGAGTCCGCCGAAAAATACCTTGCTGGCTTACTTTCCAAGCAGGACTGTGAGGGCATTGGTATCCGCATGTTTGTCACCGACCCCGGCACACCAAAAGCGGAAACCTGTATTGCTTATTGCCGTCCTGGTGAAGTGCAGGAGAGTGATGAAGTGATGGAGCTGGCAAGTTTTAAGGCCTTTTTTGAGCAGCGCAGCTTGCCCTTTTTGGACGACGCTAAAGTGGACTACGCCGATGACAAATTTGGTGGCCAGTTAACCATTCGTGCGCCTAATTCGCGTATGCCGCAGATTAATGACGGCAGTCCACTGGAAGACAAGATCAATTACTTGCTATACAACGAAATCAACCCAGGTTTGGCTGCTCATGGCGGCATGATTACACTGGAAGAAATCGTCGATGATGTCGCTGTCTTGCGCTTTGGCGGTGGCTGTCAGGGCTGCGGCATGGTGGATGTAACCCTTAAAGAGGGGGTGGAAAAGACCATGTTGGAGAAAATTCCTGAATTGAAAGGTGTACGGGATGTGACCGACCATTCGGATCGTAGCCAAGCCTATATCTAGGCTAAAACTTTTCATTAGGACATTCGTTGTCAAATAGATACACTTTCCTCTATCAATAACAATAAGATAGATAGGCATGTATAAGACTGCCAGGAGTTGTGACTATGTCTCGACAACCTCAATTTGATCGCCAGAAAGTGCTTGATAGAGCGCTCGAACTCTTCTGGTCAGATGGGTATGAAGCCAGTTCCGTCAGTAAACTGCTCTCTGTCATGGAGCTGAATCGAGGCAGTCTTTATGCCTCTTTTGGCGGAAAGAGTGCGTTGTATAGCGAGGTGCTGGATCATTACATGGCCATGCTGTGTAAAAACCTGTTCAGCTGTTCGCTAATGACTACAGAAGACCCCAAAAAAGCCATAACCAGTTTCTATCAAAAGGCGTTTGTCGAGCAGGAGGACAAGGACAGGCTGTCCAATGGCTGTCTGTTCTTTAATGCGGTCAGCGAATTGAATAAGACAGAGCCAGAGCTGTCAGGCAAGGCTGTCAATGCGATTCAGTGGATAAGACAGTTGTTTCTTTCCAGATTGCTGGAGGCGCAGAAGGCTGGGCAGATCAGTCCAGACAAAGACGCTGTGACACTGGCAGATTATCTGATTGGGTTGACGGCAGGCTTGCGGGCACTATGTAAATCCGGTGCGGATACGGATGTGCTGCAAAAGGTTATTGATACCGGATTGTCACCGGTATTTGATAAATGAAAGATTAAAAACTATTAAAAAACGGGCTGTTAAGCCCATTTTTTAATGTAAAAAATAACATATATTACCTTGTTGGCAGTATGTCCGAGAGCTTGTCTCGCATATCGCGCAATGCATTCTCTGTGGTATCCCAGCCAATACAGGCGTCCGTAACGGAAACCCCGTACTCGAGATCCTTCAGGTCTGCTGGAATCTTCTGATTGCCCTGTTTGATGTTGCTTTCAACCATAATACCGATGATGGATTTGTTGCCTTCCATAATCTGGTTGGTGACATTCTCCATCACTAACGGTTGCAACTCGTGATTCTTGTTGGAGTTGGCGTGGCTGCAATCGACCATAATGTTGGTTGCAATACCAGCTTTGGCTAATTCCTGCTCAGCAAGGCTGACACTGACAGAATCGTAGTTGGGTTTGCCATCGCCTCCGCGCAGTACCACATGGGCATAGGGGTTGCCAGCTGTGGTAATGATAGCCACGGAGCCCTCGGAATTGATACCGAGGAAACGGTGCGGGCTAGCCACAGACTGGAGTGCATTAATGGCTACGGTAAGGCTACCGTCGGTGCCATTCTTGAAGCCAACTGTGGAGGAGAGACCAGATGCCATCTCACGGTGGGTCTGGGACTCAGTGGTGCGTGCGCCAATGGCGGACCAGGAGATCAGATCCTGCATATATTGGGGCGAAATGGGGTCAAGTGCCTCCGTAGCAGTGGGCAAGCCAATTTCGGCGATATCCAGCAATAGCTTACGGCCCACATGCAGACCTTCTGAAATCTTGAAGGAATCATTCAAATAGGGGTCGTTGATCAGGCCTTTCCAGCCGGTGGTGGTACGCGGCTTCTCAAAATACACCCGCATCACGATAAACAGTGTGTCGCTAACCTCATCCGCCAGTTTTTTCAGGCGCGTCGCGTAATCCTTGGCGGCATCCACATCGTGAATAGAGCAGGGGCCAACCACCACTAACAGGCGATGATCTTTGCGGTCCAGAATGTTCTGGATCGTAATACGCCCTTCGGTAATCGTTTTGCGGGCGGCGTCAGATATCGGCAGTTCCTGTTTCAGGTCCCGGGGTGTAATCAACACGTCCTGTGAAAGGATGTTGATATTTTCAACAGCTTTAGTCATTGGTTTACCAAATAAATCGTTTTGTTCCTGTTCGGCCGGCATTCTACATGAATTTTTCCGACTCGTGGCAGATGGCGGTGTTATAGATGTCAAAGCAAAAACCAATCTGCCATCAGAGTATGTCCATCCTGTGAATAAGAGGGAAATACAGGGCAGATTTGATCGGTAGCGCCTCCCGTTTTTGAAACAGCTGAGCATAGAGATTGAGTTGTTCACGATACTGCTCTCGCTGGCGTACCAGGAACTGCTCCAAGGGTTCATTTTCTGCTGGTTGGGTTGTTTTATAATCGATAATCCAGCGTGTGTTTTCACTCACAAAGGTGCGATCGACAATAGCTGTGCGTGGCTGTTCGTTTACATCTGTGTAGCCGAGGGCATATTCACAGGCGCTATGTGGGTGAGTGTTGTCGAGAATCCACTGTGCTGTTTGATCGGCCAGGCAGTTTTTGACTGCCAGTTGCAAGTGTTGCAGTGGTTCTGAGGTGTCGCTCAATCCCAGCTGACGCAACTGAATATCCCAGAAGGGCAGCCGTTCCTCAATAGTCTCCACTGACCAGTGGTTGACGCCCTCAAGGGCAATCTGTCGCAGAATACGGTGCAGTACCGTGCCGGTATGGCGTGCGCGGGAATCCTGGAACGTCGCCAGGGATAGTGTGTTGGGCGGAGGCTGCCTGCCCCCGTTTTCCGCTGTATTGTCAGTGGGCACAGGTACTGCAGGCTCCCAGTCGGGTGGAAGTCGCTTGATGGTTGTCAGTGGGCCGATATTCTGGCTATTTTCGTTGTGATCGGCTTGGTAGTCGTGCCAGCGGATATTGTCGGCCCGCTGAGTAAAGTCCTGTTCAAGTGCAGGCCAGAGGCTCTCCAGCAGGCTGTTGCGAACTGGCGACTTGCCATTTTTTACCGAGCACAACAGATGCAAGTTACGAATGGCTCGGGTCACACCGACATACAGCACTCGTGCAATTTCCAGATGAGTTTTTAATTTGCGCTCGCGATCCAGGTAACGATATAACGGATCGCTGTCTTTGCCTGTTTGGGAGGGCGGGCCTATCAGCAACTGGTTTTCGCCCGTGTTGCTGATGCGTTCATGCCATAACAGCAGTTCCTTATCGTCATTGCGGGGTTGGCGATTGAGTCCGGGGATAATGACGGTGTCAAATTCCAGGCCTTTCGACTTGTGGATTGTCATCACATGAAGCAGCGGATCAGCAGCCTGGTCTGGTTTGGTGTAAAGCTTATTAACCGCCTTTTCAAAGGTATTCCAGTCCTCAATAGTTCCTGCCTGTTCATGTTGTTCCAGCAGCGCCAGATATTGCTGGCACTGTTCCATATCAGTGGCCGAACTGAGCGCCATGGGGCCGCCCAGTGCTTGCCATGTGCCTTCAATCCAGCAGCGCAGGGGTTTGCGTTGCCGTTGCCGCCAAGCTTGGGCCAGCAACGGCGCGATCCTCTGTAGAATTTTCTTGCCGGCAGGGGACAACGCTGGCAGTTCTGTGGCCAATTCAATCTGCTTCAACAGCAAAGGAAACCGCGTATTAACGGATGTTTCATCGTTGGAGGGTGATGTAACACACAGGGTGAGTAGATCCTCAAGGTTCAACCCACACCAGGGAGCACGCAAAACGGCCAGCCAGGCAATGCGGTCGGCAGGGGATAGCAGCGCCCTTGTCAGGGACATCAGGTCGATCACTGGCATCCGGTTATTTAACGGGTCAATCTCATTGGCCTGCCAGCGGTGACCAGCATGTTGCAGTGCAGCGAGAATTTCTGGCAGATGGGTGCGATTACGAACCAGAATGGCAATGGAGTCTTCTGGGTGGCGGGCCTTCGCATCCGCCACCAGCTCAACGACCCGTCGTGCCTCAGCGTGGCGATCCGGGAAGTCCACAAGGGCATCCAGTGTGACGGCTCCGCCAGGCAGAGCCGCATGGAATGGCGTGGCTGGGCTGTAGGGGACAGCCCCCCGGCCTATGTCCTGCTGGGCGGGAAATACTGACGGGAATTGTTCGTTAACCCACTGGATTAAACCCGCCTGGGAACGAAAGTTCACCTTTAAGTCCAGTGGTTCCAGCTGAATTTGGCCAATGGGTAGGCTGCGGGCTTCCAGGAATAATCCGACATTGGCGTTGCGGAAGCCATACAGCGATTGCATGGCGTCGCCGACGATAAACAGGCTGCGGCCATCATTACTTTGCCAGCCTGCCGTCAGCCGCTTCAAAAGTTCGAACTGAGCGGTGGAGGTATCCTGAAATTCATCGGTGAGGATGTGTTTGATCTGGTAGTCCAGCTTCAGTGCCAGGTCGGTGGGTTCTTCCTCGCTACCGAGGGCGCGCAGGGCTGCCAGGGTGATCTCCGTAAAGTCACAGGTCTTGTGCTGCTGGAAATGCAGACTCAGTGCTGCCGCGAGTGTCGGTAACAGGTGGCTCAGGGCGTTCAGAGTCCGCCACTGGTTATCGGGGTAGCAGCTGTTCGGCAGGAAGCGAATATCCTCAAGTCTGTCACGCAAGCCGGGGATATCGCGTAATTCCGAGAGCAGCTTGCTCATGGCTTCCTTGCGTGATTTGGCCAGTGTTTTGTCGCCATTCACTTCCGTGGGGAAACCGATATTTTTGTCCAGTCGTGAGCGCCAAGAGGAGTCTTTGGTCAGCAGTAGTTCACAGAGCCCGAGCCACTGGTTTAGGTCGCCAGCATCTGTTCCAGGTAATGCCCGAATGCCCAGACAGTGGACAATGGCCAGATTCTGTTTATCTGAAGGCAATTGGATGGCGGCGTAATCAGCCAGTAATGACAGTTCGCTGCTGTGTGGAGCCAGCAGCGTTGCCGTGGCAGAAAGGGTTTCCTCAACGGTGTTGCAGAGGAAACTTTCCAGGTAGTTCCGCGCGTCTCTGGCCTGGAACATATGCCCAAGCCATTGCTCTCTTTTTTGCAACAGCTCCAGTAACAGCTGTTCCAGTTTGTTGAGGTCATTGTCGAGGTGGCTCAATAGGGTGGCGATAGCCTCTCCCAAGGCCGCCTGCTGTTCCAGTGCGGGTAACAACAGCTCTGCGATGACCTGCCGGTAATGGGGCTCGGGGTTATCCAGGGGTTCCATCTGGTCGCCAAAGCCGCTTTCCACTGCCAGTTGTCGTGCCAGGTTCAGGCAGAAGCCATCAATGGTAAGGATGCGTAGTCGATTGGGTGCCTCTAGCAGATGCCAGCCCAGCGCCTTATCTCTGGCCAGTGCTGCGGTGGCCAGTTCAAGGGTGGTGCGTTGATGCTCGCTCTGAGGTGATTCGTTTCGGTCGGCACGCTGTAACGCCTGAATAATGCGGTGACGCATCTCTCCCGCTGCTTTGCGGGTAAAGGTCATACAGAGTATTTCTTCCGGGGTCTCGACAGTCGCCAGCAGTCGCAATACCCGTTGTGTCAGCAGTTCTGTCTTGCCCGATCCCGCCGGTGCCGACACAGCAAAAGATTGGGTTGGGTCGAGGGCGCGTGCGCGTTCCGTGGCGTCGACGATGCTCATTCGTCGTTCTCCTCAGCATTGTTGCCTGTTACCGCTTCCGATATCCGATTCAACGGCTCCAGATAGGCCTGGTATTGCCGTGTGTTTTGATTGTGGAATTGAACGGCGGCGTAGCCACTTTTAAACTCTTCAGCCAGATTGCTGAGAACCTGTTGCCACTGATCTATCAGCGCTTCCCAGCTGGCTGGTTCTGTCGCTTTATCTCCAGGGGATTTAATGCCTGGCAGTAATCCGTTGGTATCTGCAAAGCCCAAAAAGCGTTGTTCGCTGGCGTTGATTTGGGCAAAGCTGAGGGCGGAAACCGGTTCACTGCTACACAGCAAATAGAGTGGTAGCTGGGGTTCTTCCGGCCGCTCTCCGAGCCAACGGTTCGGACTGGCAGAACCGGTCTTGTAATCGATAATCACCCGTTGGCCCCCGTCCAGTTGGTCGATGCGGTCAATGGTCATGCGCAGAGGCAAGCCGGCATATTCTGTTTTGACCTGGTTTTCCAACGCCGAAATCTGGAAAGGCGGGCGTATTTTTTCCAGAGCCAACAACTGTTGCAACAGATCAGAGAGCCTTTGCTGCTCGATCAGGGCAAATGCAGGGCCAAATAACTCAGGGCGCTCTTTGCGCCAGGATTGCATGGACGCTGCCACGGTTTGAGAAATCAATAGCTGTAATGCCTCGTCACTCAGCGCCAGCAACTGTTGTTGGTTTTGTAGTTGCCTCCATAATCGCTCTAAACAATCGTGAACCAGGTTGCCCCGTTCAGCGGATGATAGGCCGAGGGTTGGTTCCGGCGGTTGTCTAGCGCCGAGACGGTGGATGGCAAATGCGTTGAAAGGGCATCCGGCCTGATTTTTGAAAATGCCGGTGCCGCCACTAATTTGCTCACGCTGAAGGTTTAAAGGTGGGCCATATTCACAGCTTACTGGCTCCAGATCGGCAAGTTTGACCTGAAGGAAACTGGCTGAAGGTAATTCAGAGTCATCGAGTGCTTTTATCTCAGCAATCAGTTCGCTGGGTTGTAGCGGTTGGTCGCCATCAAACTGACTGTGGCTAAGGACGACCTCCGGGGCCGCCCTTAGAAAACTTGCCAATTGGGCTTTGGCCAGTTGCAGTTCGTGGTCAGGATGACTTCTGGGGGTACTGAGTTCCCGTTGTAGTGCGATGGGCAATAGCGGGTTTGGAGCTATGGGTTGCGGCCAGCGGCGATCATCCATGCCCATGATCCAGAGGTGGTCGAAACGCAGCCCGGACCCTTCGAGCAGTCCCAGAACCTGAATGGGCGCGTCGGGGGTCTCTGGTTGAAATACCATGCCACCGGCAAGCTGCTGTAGTTGCCGTAAGGCTTGATTCAATTCAACCGTGATGCCGAGTTGATCAAAGCGTTGATACTGTTCCAGCAGGGTGTGCCAGTGTTGTAGTTGCTGGTATTCGATGCTGTCGAGACTGCGCTCACCGGGCCATCCCAGCGCGTCGAGCTGAGCCTTGAACAGTTGTAGCCACTGGCTATAAGAAGCGCTACGGGGCATTTCACGACGCAGCGTCTCAACCTTTTCCAGCCGACTACTGAGATGGTTCTCTTCTCCTCCTTCCGCTTCTTCTGTTCGTGCCAGCTGATAACGAAACTCGCTGCAGCGGGGATGGGGGTTGGCTTTTTCTCGCAGTCTGGTTTCTGCGTTGGCGCGAAGTGTCGAATTGGTTTCGCCCCAAAATGGGCTGTTGAGGATTCGACAAATGCTTTCCAGAGGCAGTTGTGGTCGGTTCAGCCCCAGCAGTAACAGTGCAGCGG
This sequence comes from uncultured Porticoccus sp., assembly GCA_947259505.1. Taxonomy (GTDB): domain Bacteria; phylum Pseudomonadota; class Gammaproteobacteria; order Pseudomonadales; family Porticoccaceae; genus Porticoccus. The sequence goes on from CAMYLT010000008.1 coordinate 442,554, forward strand.
CCACGGGTGGCGTATCTGCCAAAGCGATTCCAGCAGAGAGGTTGAACGGTGGTGCTGTGCGGGGTTGCTCGGGTTGGTTGTACTGGGGTTGTAAACGAGTGTAAAGCAGGCGCTCTATCTGGCTGCGCAGCCGTGGGAGTTCGGGAATAATGATGCCGATCCGGGCTTCGGGGTCTGCTTTGAAACGATCTACTGCCCAGGCAGCGGCAGTCTCCAGCTCTTGTTGCTCACTGTAGAGTATCGCTTGTCTGGCGTTGTGGTTTCCTGAGGCGATTGTACTTTCGGTCAATTGTCTGCTGGCTGTATTCAGCAGTGTTCGGTAAAGCGGTGGCAGGCTGTCAAAACCGCAGAGATGGATACGCCCGACCTGTGGCAGTACGCCTTCAACAAGCGCTTTAAGCACAATGATCGTTTTGTCTGTGGTTGTGATCAGTCGATGTTTCACCAACTTTTCGCGAAAGGATTCAGTCCACTGCCACAGCATGGGTGCTTCCCGCTGCAAGCATTGGTCCGGAATCTGCCAGCGCTGCACGATGGCATAGGCGTTGCGTGCCTGGCGGGAAAAATTTTCTGGCAACAGGGTGGCAGGTTTGGCGCTATCCTCGTCGATGACCTGCTCCCACAGCAACAATTCCATTTCCGTACTGACAGGCGTGCCTGATATGGCTGCGAAAAACCCGAGGTCGCAGCAACTCAGCCACAACTCTTCGATCCACGACTCAATTGCATTAACGTTGGGCTTAGGCCAACTGTCGTGTCCCGATTGTTGTTGCAGCATGCCCCACGCCTGGCAAATTTTGCTGGCCAAACGATTGTTGGATGTGAGGATCAGCGTGCCGCTCTCAATGTCTTCCCTGAGCGGAGTAATATCAAAAAGCGGGCGCATCATGTGGGGTATCTTTGTTATCCTTCTCGAACGACAAATGATCGCACATCACCTGTCCCTGACAAAGATAAGCAAGCAATTGGGTCGTGGTTTCATCCATTTCGACAAGATAACAAGGATTCCTGACAAACCAGATGATCATCAGCCTCGATAATCTGTTTTTTCTGCTGGGTGGCCTGGTGGCAGGAGCTTTGCTTACCTACCTGATAGTCCGTTCAGCTTTTGCTAGAGCCCAAGTTGCCGCGGAAGTAACCGCTGTTAACCTGACAACTGAGCTGGCCTCTCTGCGTACCGGTATTGCCCAGCGTGAAAGCGACCTCTCAGCTCTCAATCGTGAGAAAGCCTCCCTGGAAACCCGCTTGGAGGCAGACCGAACCCGTTATGAAGAACAGCTTCAATTGCTGCGTCAGGCACGTGAATCCCTGACTCAGGAGTTTGAGAATCTGGCCAATCGAATTTTTGATGCCAAACAGGAAAAATTTTCTGAACAGAGCAAGCAGGCGCTCAATACCAGCATCGATCCCTTGCGAAAGGAGATTCACGACTTTCGCAAGAAAGTAGAGGATGCCTACGACAAGGAAAGTGCCGAGCGCAACAAACTGGTTGGTCAGATAGTCGAATTGCAGAAGCAGGCCCAACGCGTGGGTGAGGATGCTGTACTGCTGGCCAACGCCCTCAAAGGGGATAGCAAGTTTCAGGGCAACTGGGGCGAAGTGATTCTGGAGCGGATTCTGGAGCAGTCGGGATTGACCAAGGGGCGCGAGTACGAAACCCAGGTGGCCCTGAAAAACGAGGAGGGCAACCGCCGCAATCCCGATGTGATTATCCATCTGCCGGATCAGCGGGATATCGTGATCGATGCAAAAGTCTCTCTGACCGATTACGAGCGTTACAGCCGGGCTGAACAGCCTGAGGATAAAATACGGTTCCTCAAGCAGCATATCAATTCAATTCGTAGCCATATCACGGGGTTGAGCCGCAAAGCCTATGAGCAGCTTGAGGGGGTCAACAGTCTCGATTTCGTGTTGATTTTTGTGCCGGTAGAGGCAGCCTTTATGCTGGCGATTGAGCATGACCACACGTTGTTCCGGGATGCGTACGACAAGGGCATTATCCTGGTTAGCCCCAGCACATTACTGGCGACATTGCGGACCATTCATAATATCTGGCGCTATGAAGACCAGAACCGCAACGCACAGAAAATTGCCGCTGAAGCAGGGAAGCTCTATGACCAGCTGGCGCTGGTGGTGGAATCCCTCGATGAGGTGGGTAAGCACATCGATAAGAGTCAGGTGGCCTGGCAGCAGACCCGCAAACGGCTGGTGGATGGTCGTGGCAATCTGGTGAAAAAATTTGAAGACATCAAGAAGCTCGGTGCTCGAACCAGCCGTCAGTTGCCGGACAACCTGATTGAGGAATCCTCTGATCAGGATGAGCTGACTCAGCTCACTATGCCATCTGAAGATATGGAACAACCATGACCCTATTAATACTTGTCGGCTCGTTGGTGATTATTGGGCTTGCGGCCTATGCGATGTATCTGCAGGTGCAGTTGCGCCATCAAAAAGCTGAACGGCAGGCGCAGGCAGAACAATTGGCCGCGGATCTGGAAGAGCGCAGGGAGCATTACCGTAACAGTATTCGGGTGTTGGCCTCGGCCATTGACGCTGAACAGGTCACGCTGACCGAGGGCGCTATTCGCATCAGTATGTTGGTGTCGCAGTTGAATCTGGGCGAGCAGGAACGGACAGATTTTCAAGTATTTTTTCAGTTGACTGAAGCCACGGCTCATATCCCCATTCTTGAAGAGTGGAAGAAGCTGAACACGCGGGACAAGTTGCGCTACGACCGTGAGCGGGAAGAGATTGAAGAAAAGTATCGGGAGTTTGTGGTCGATGCTGCCCGCAAGGTGCTCCATAAGCGTAATGAACAGGGTGGCGAGCCGCTCTTTTATCCCGTCGGCAAACACTAAAGCATATGCAGATCTGGGCGCATGCCTTGCCTGCGACCCCTCTGTCACCTACCATGCCGGCCCTTGAGCTAAAGGGGGATAATCCATGACGATTGAACAAACGCTGCTTGAGCGCAGTAATGGCTGTTGTGAACTTTGCGGCAGTGATACTGCACTGACTGCTTTTGATGTGCCTCCAGTGGCGGTGGCCGATGCAGATCACGCTATCCTGCTATGCAGTAAATGCCGGGAGCAGGTAGAAGATGCCGACAAGGTTGACCCAAACCATTGGCGTTGTCTCAACGATAGTATGTGGAGCCAGATACCGGCTGTACAGGTGATGGCGTGGCGTATGCTGAATCAGTTGGCATCTGAGGGTTGGCCACAGGATTTGCTGGATATGCTCTATCTTGATGATGACGTATTGGCTTGGGCAAAGGCTGGTTCAGCTGACGAAAGTTCGACGGACGTTGCACCCACACTGGATTCCAATGGTGCAGTATTACAGGCGGGCGATACTGTGACCCTTATCAAGGACCTGGACGTGAAAGGTGCCGGTTTTACCGCCAAGCGTGGCACGGCAGTGCGCAATATATCCCTCACTGATAACCCCGAGCAGATCGAAGGTCGTGTTAACGGGGTGCGGATCGTACTGTTGACCTGTTACTTAAAGAAGTCCAGTTAGTCTCGCTAGACTGCAGATGTAAAAAAGCGGGCCGTAGCCCGCTTTTTTATGCCTACAGCTAACTCATCCCTTACCGAGATAGGGGATGGTGCCTGCGGCATCGGTATCATCAATAACATGCAGATTGCTGATGCTGCCTTTTACGCGTGATTCGCGGAATGCTGCGTATTCAGGGTCATTGATAAACGCCTGCAGGGCGTCCATGTCGGGAAACTCAACCAGTGCAATCATATTGGCTTTGCAGGGTTCGCCTTCGACGGTAGTAATGTTGGCACTGCGGGACAGGTACTTCCCGCCATGCTTATGGGCAATGTCGTGTACATTGGTGGCGTAGCCTGGAATCCAGGACTCATCCGTTATGGTCACTTCCCCTATCAGATAAACAGACATATCTCTTCTCCGTTCTTATTAATCACTAATGGTCTTGGATAACAACTCATCTCAAATATGACAATGTCTATCAGGCCTAGTGCTTGATGATGCCCAGATAGCTTAGCCACATGGACAACCCATAAGCAGAGACCAGCCAGATAGTTAACAGTGTCACGCTGATTAGAACAACCCGCCAGTTTGGTTGGAAACGATAGTGGACGGAATGCTTAATAGCGTCTCTACGCAGTTGCCAGGTAGCAGCAATCGAAAGAGCCGTCAGTGAATAGATAAAGGGTAGTACGACGCTAGGGAAATTGTCTGGCAAGTAAGGCAGTAACAATAACAAGCCGATATTGAATAAAATCCCTCCGGCAAAGGTGTACTGAGTGCCATTCTGGTTATCCAACGTTTTAAAGTTCTGCCAGAGGAAATAAACCATGGCGATAGGTCCGCCGAGAAATGAACCGCAGCCAACTTGCAGGGGGGTGTAGAGTCTGGGTTGTTTGATGACGATGTTGTCCACGTAGTAACTCCTTGGTGGGAGGGCTGTCGGCAGGTTGTAACAGAATTAGTCGGTAGGCTGAGAGCGGTTTATATCAGCGTTTGGGCATTAGCAACCGGAAGAGATAGACCAATAGCACACCAAGTGCGCCAGCAGCCAAGGTGGCTGCGGCGGCAGAAAACCAGAAAACAAAAGGGGCACCTTTTCCTTTTAGCACCAGATCGCCTACAGACAGAGCAGAAAACACGGCGACAGGAGCACTGTAGGCGAGGGCTGTGATAAGTCCCTGGCGAATATTGTCGAGTGCGATAAATCCGGATATGACCGTGTTGAGTAGCAGGGCAATGACACCTGCGACGATGATCCAATAGCCCATGCCATTAAACATGGTGACGAAAAAAACGCAGAAAGCTAACAACCCGGCGAGGCTGGCGTTTAAGTGTTGACCTGGTTGCATACTGTTTTTAAACCACCTTATTTTTGTTGTCGACCCGTCCCATTACGCCGCTCTATCAGCGTGTCAGCGGGAGGGTGGAATAAAACATGGAAACGACTTCAGTGCAAACCTGGAGGATGGTATCCGGCAATAATAACTGTTGGAATGAGCCTATGAAAATAGACTGCAAATCGAATCGATAACACCCGCTTCGGGCGGCAGCTTGTCTTCATCACCTTCGCGGTATTTTCCCGTGCGAACCAGGCAGCCTACCAGACCAGCATGCACAGCGCCTTCCACGTCGCCAATGACATCGTCACCAACCATCAGGCACTGATCAGCCCTGTATGGGGTCGAGTTGACGACTTCATGGAAAAAGTGTTTTCCCGGCTTCCCCATGATAATTGCCTCTATACCGGCCGCCCATTCGATAGCTCGAATGAATGGCCCGGCATCCAGCATCAGACTCGCTTCATTTTTGAAGTAGCGATTCATGCCTATGCCGATCAGGGGCGCACCATTGATACAGAGTTGAAAGGCTTGGTTTAGATGCTGGTAATTAAGGTCATCCCTGGCATCACCCAGTAGAACGCAGTTAGGGTCTGTTTCATCCAGCCCGGCCATATCACAGCGAATATCTTTATGAATCAGGCAATAGGGCCGGAGTCCCCGTTGCTGGATGTAGTGTTTTGCCGCCAAGGGTGCAGTATAGAGTTCGTCTTCCTCCACCCTGATATCCATAGAGGCCAGTTTTGCGATTAATTGCTGACGTGGTTGGGTTGCGGTGTTGGTCAGGAATCGCAGCATGAGGCCCTCATTCCTTGCCTTCTTGACGGCCTCTGCAGCCCCGGGAATAGGCTCGCTTCCAACAAACAGTACTCCATCCAGATCCAGAAATAGCGCTTGATAGGGCTTGGTCATTAAGCGTCCGGTTTTAGTCCAGCTTGGTTCTAAAGATAACATAGACCATGATCAACGCATTCAATCCAGGAACTACGTATCCATCAAAAAGGCATGTTGTCGTCAAGTTTAAAGGGCTTGTTATGGTTGTCTGATCTGCTGTCTGGGCAGCCATTTAACCGAAATACGGCCGTTTGTTTAGCAGTAGCGCTGGATTCCTGGACAACGTCACCTTAGAATCCTTGTCCTGGGCGAAGACCCGGAATAATCGTCTTTTTACGTTGAGGGTATAGATATGAGTTTGATGAAGTTATTTGGTGTATCGATTCTAGTGGCTGGTTTGACGGCTTGTGGTGGTTCTGAGACAGGTGGCAAAGAAGAAGCTGCTGAAGCGGCCGCACCTGCTGCTTCGCACGAAATGGCTCCTCAAGAAGCCATGGAAGCGGTTGTTGAGGAAGCTACTGCTGTAGTGGAAGAGACGAAAGAAGCCGTCGCTGAAGCAGTTGAAGAAGTGAAAGAAGCCGCTCCAGAACCAGAAAAGCTGGAAATACCTGAAGGTATGGTGGAAGGCAGCGTTGAGCACTCCATCTGGTTGAACAACCAAGGCCAATAAGGCTTCTTCGATAAAGCATATACCCCACCCCTGCACCCGGAGTACGACCAAGCGCAAAGCTTTGGGTGTCAGGGGCTAGGTATTGTCTTACGACATATCCAGCGTCCTTGCTGGGTTGTTCTGTTTTTCCATTCTGCTGTATTAAGTCTTAAAGACGCCAAACAGGCTTAGCCGTTATTCGTTGATGGCTGGCTTTTCTGCTTCCTTTTCCTGTGGGCAGGGACGACCACTCTGGCGACGGGTAGGGCAAGCATTCTTCACATGTTTCCGCTGATCGATGAGAGATTCAATCGCTTCGCGGGGATTACTGCTGGTATTTTCCTGGCAGTAGTTATCCATCCACTTGGCGACAGCATTATCATCGTGAGTACCCAGTACGCCGTTGGCATCACTGCCTGCGTATTCATATTGGTTGTAGGCGGCGACAAAACCCTGAATCCAGGCAAGAGAGCTTTGATAGTTGTCCTGCTTCCGAGCTGCTACCCATTCGGGGCAATCTATGGAGACCTGTAGAGGTTCCGCATGAAGTAGGACTGGCACCAACAGTGCCACCAAAACGAGGGGGTATTTCATGAAAGATTCCTTGCGTTGCATCGGTAGTTCAAGCACTAGGGCAAGAGTAGATTGCATCAAGATTCCCTGCTTTCCACAAGGCTATTTTTCGAGATGTTCTGACGTTGAGATGATTTTTTTCAGGAAAACACCGCACTCCAGGTGATGGGTATACGGGAATTGATCAAATACGGCAAAGTGTTCGATTCTGTGGGTCTGAGTGATGCTTTCCAGATTGGTTTTCAGGGTCGCGGGATTACAGGAAATATAAATAATATTATCAAAGCGTTGTGCCAGGGCCACTGTCGCATCATCCAGCCCAGCACGGGGCGGATCAACAAAAATGGTACTGAACTGATAGCTGCTCAAATCTATTTCCCGTAGTCGACGGAAAGGGCGGACACCATTTAAAGCTTCGGTAAACTCCTCACTGGACATACGCACGATGGTGACATTATCGACACCGTTGACCTCCAGGTTATGTTCTGCAGAGCGTACGGACAGCTTGGATATTTCTGTTGCCAGTACACGATCAAACTGTTGTGCGAGCACGCAGGTAAAATTGCCATTGCCGCAGTAGAGTTCAAGAAGGTCTCCACCACAATCGCCAGCGTGGGAGTTGGCCCAGGTCAGCATCTTTTCGTTAACTGTAGCATTGGGCTGGGTGAAGCCGCTTTCCACCTGCTGATAGCGGTACTCCCATCCGCTGACTTGCAGGGTTTCAGTAACATAGTCCCGTTCAAGCACCCGCTTTTGTTTACGGCTTCTGCCGATCACAGGAACCCCGAGCTTTTCTTGCAGCTGTTTTGCCGCGACCTCCCATTCCTCATCGAGTGATTTGTGATAGATCAAGGTGATCAGTGCATCGCCACTCATCGTGGTGAGAAATTCTGCGGAAAAAAGGCGGCGACTTAGTCGTGGCGTAGCATTGATGGCGTTGAGAAGCTGCGGCATCAACTTATTCATTAAGGCCGAGCCCACTGGAAACTCATCAATGATATAAGGCGTTTTTTCGCCTGGTCTGTTCATGGCAAAGTGGGCAGACCCCTGCTCATGCCAAATTCGGAATTCTGCACGCATTCGGTAGTGAATGGGGGGGGACTCAAATATCGCAATATCTGGCAACGAAAGTGCCTGAAACTCATCTTGTAAAAGGGATAGTTTCTCTGCCAGTTGCTGTTGGTAGTTGTCAGGGTTGACCTGTTGCAATGTGCAGCCTCCATCAAGGGGTGCGCATTATACTGAATATTTTGTAGTGATCAGCGGTGTCTGGCTGCTTTTCTCTACTGAGCAAGGTGACCTGACCAATATCAAGGCTCTTTGCCTGTGATACACGACGGGGGGGGGGGGGCGAGCTGACTACTTGCTGCAGAATGCTATTTACCCATCTTTTCCCGTAATCGTTTTTGAGTTTCCAGATAGCGCGGCGTTGGTCCTACATCCTCAAAAATTTCATTACCCTCTTCTACGCGAATCACCTTGGAGCCGGGCACATAGGGCATCTCCGCCTCTAGGGTTTCCAGTGCAATACTTAACAGGTGTGCAGCAATCTCATTGGCAGGTAGTTGATACATCTCGGATAGCGCCTGCAACTTGATCTGGTCTGGCTCGTGTATGGTGAGTGTGGTTGGCAATAGGTCAGAATTTTCGGCTGAGCGTTTCTCCCAAGCCTCCAACAGCTGGGAAAAAGCTAGATGGCTTCCCTGATAATTCATCGTAACCTCTCTTATGACATACCATGCTGAAGACCAAAGATAATGTAAAACATCCGTTGGAAAAAAGGTATGGCTTTGGAGGTTTGTGTGATTGAAGTGGTCAGTATTGCTGTGTCAGGGCAGGGGTTGCGGGATATCACCCCTGAAATAACTCAGGTTGTTGCCAATGCGAATATGATCAGTGGGTTATGTACCCTGTTTATTCAGCACACCTCTGCAAGCCTGTTAGTTCAGGAAAATTACGATCCTTCTGCGCGAGTTGATCTTGAAAGCTGGCTGAATCGGTTGGTCCCGGAGAACGATGAGCTTTATACCCATACTCTGGAAGGCGCCGATGATATGCCTGCCCATATCAAGGCCAGCCTGACAGCGACGTCGATTTCCATACCGGTGATGAATGGCCAACTGGCGTTGGGCACCTGGCAGGGCATATTTCTGTGGGAGCATCGCCATTACGGGGGTAATCGCAAAGTGATACTACACCTCATGTAGCTTATGACCTTTTGATCTAGATTATTTTTTTTGCCTAACAGTCAAAAGGTTAGCGCCAACTATACTTTAAGTGTTGGTGAGCCTTGAGCCGCATAAGTTGTGGTTTGGGTGCAGGCTAAAGATGTTAAAACAGGCTCGTGCCTGGAAAAAGATAATTGGAGGGTAGGTTATGAGACGCTATTACTTTGTTAGCGATGACCTGGACGATTTGAGTTCAATTGAGAAGGAACTGGAAGATCGGGGTATATCCACACCGCAAATACATGTGCTGAGCATGGATGATGCGGGTTTGCAGCAGCACCATTTGAATGATGTGGCACCTCTGATGCGGAAAGATGTGTTCCGTACCACGGGTAAGGCCGCAGTCTTTGGATTCCTCTCCGCAGTGTTAGTGATATTTTTCGCCGTGTTCTCCGGGGCTACAGAAAGCATCGGTTGGATACCGTTTGTGCTGTTGGCACTGATTGTCATGGGCCTTATTACGTGGGAGGGGGGGATGTGGGGTATTCAGGAGCCCAATATCCACTTCAAACGTTTCCAGGAAGCCCTGGATAAAGGTAAGCATGTGTTGTATGTGGAGGTCAGCAAGGGCAAGCAGGAAACACTGTTGAAGGAAGTGGCCAGTCGGCACCAAAAACTGCAGGCTGCCGGATCGGAACCTTCTTCAAATAACCTGCTGATTGGTGCTGAAAACAGTGCCCATCGGTTTGCCAAGTGGGCGCCCTAAACTGATAGAACGCTAATTTTAGGTCTTTCGATAACTTACCGGGAATAGGCGGCCAGTCACTTGGCCGCTATTCTGTTGGCTTGGAGCCAAGGAATCAGTTGCGTGAGGAGGCTTCAAGCTCGTTAGTGCGGGCTGCCATGATAAAGTCATTGCGGTGTAGCCCCCTGATCTTGTGTGTCCACCATGTCACCGTTACTTTGCCCCATTCCACCAGCAGGGCGGGGTGATGCCCTGCTGTTTCCGCCAGCTCCCCGACCTGATTGGCAAAGGCGATGGCATCACGAAAATTGTCGAACTTATAAACTTTTTCCAATTGCCGGATGGCATCGCGCTCGATGATTTTCCAGCCCGGAGTTTCCGATAGCAGGTTAACTTCTTCTTCCTCACTGACTTTTGGTGCATCAGCGCGGCAGGCTTCACAGTGTTCGCGGGAAATGGCCATAGCTCACCTCGGATGGGAACAGTTTAAAGACAGTTTTTCGGCTTGGGCAGCCCCGCCAAACGTGCAACCACCTTGGCCGGACTGGGTGGAAAAAGTTGCATCAGATAGATGCTGCGGGCTTTGCCCAGATCCAGGTGGTCAGCGATATAACGTATCAGGGGTCGCATGGAAGGAGAAAAACCGAAGTCGGCATAAAATTGACGCGCTACCAGCAGTATTTCCAGGTGGGGATCGGTCAATTCAATATTGTCTTCAGCGGCCAACTGCCTGGCGGAGAGTTCCGTCCAGGCAGGCAGCTTGTCGAGATAGTTGGTGGGGGGGCTTTCAATCACGAATCATTATTAATCGTTGCTGAGACCAATGAGGCTTAGCAGACTGGTGAAAAGGTTGTAGATCATCACGTATAGCGTCACGGTGGCAGAGATATAGTTGCGCTCACCGCCATGAATGATGGCGCTGGTCTGCCACATAATGATTCCGGCAGACAGGAACAGGAACATACAGGATACAGCAAGTGCCAGACCCTGAAGCTGTAGGAATACATTAGCGATAGCAGCAACAAAAGCCACCAGCACACCGGTCATGAGGAAGCCGCCCATAAAGGACAGTTCCTTGCGGGTGACCAACACATAACCTGAACAGGCCATAAAAATTACAGCGGTGCCACCCAAGGCAGTCATGATCGGTTCTGCGCCTGAAGTGGCGAGATAGAAGTTGAGGATTGGTCCAAGGGTAAAACCCATCCACCCGGTCAGTGCAAACACCCAAAACAGCCCGGCAGCTTTATTCTTGTTTTTTTCTACCATCCAGAGACAGATGAAGTAGGGCAGCAGCATCCACAGTCCCATAAAGGGCGCATTTATGGCCATTGCCACACCGCTCATGACGGCACTAAAGGCCAGAGTCATGGCCAACAGAGCATAGGTGTTACGCAGCACTTTGGTGGCAGCGGGGTCGAGCGCGGTGGAAACGATCGCTTTTTGAATTGCCATGGAAATGATCCTCATTTCATTAGTTCGCAAATTGGACACATCTTACAAGCTGTAAGTTTCAAAGCAATGCCTGTAATAATTATTCGCCGCCTTCAAAAAAGTCGAGAATGGCCTCGCGCTGAGCCAGACCGTCCTGATAACCGAGTTCGAGCAGCTTGCGGCAAAACCCTCTGCAAAAGAGTAGGTAGCTGGCAGCATTGACACCACCGCCACGGGTTGTCGCGCCGGTAATTCTCAGGAACAGCCTAATACTCTTGGGCAATTCGTCCAGATAGTCGCTGGCGATCCGGTTAATGGATTGAGATGGCAGGATAGCCAGGTATTTGATTGGCTTGAGGTCGGATAATCCTTTTCGCTCTCGTTCAGAGGCGGTCATATTCTGGCTGAGACGATTAATGTTGTTGAGTGTTTCGAGGTCACTTTCAATCGTGTCGATAAACGCGCTGTTAAACATGTGCCCGATAATTTGGGCGATGGAGGGTGAATGTTCGTTTAACGACGGGGGCAGCCCCTGATTTAGAATGCGGCTGTCACTGACACCGATGACAAATATTTTTTCGGCACCCAGGCGCAGTGCTGGACTGATGGGTTTCAGCTGGCGTATAGCACCGTCTCCAAAATAATGCTCTTCGAGCTTCAGGGCTGGAAACATAATAGGGATTGCCGATGAGGCCATCAGGTGATTAATGGTTAGTTCTGTCTGGAGGCCGACTTGCCGAGTTTTCTGCCAGGGTTGGATGTGATCGCCACCTTGGAAAAATGTGACCGATTTTCCCGAGCTATAGCTCATGGCAGTGATGCTGACCGCTTCCAACTCACCATTGGCAATTGCTTCATCGATATGGCGGAAGCGAATGTAGTTATCCAGTAGCTCCTTTAAGGGGGTGTTGTCCAGTAAGGCCTTGGGGCGACCGATGGCATAGCCACTGTGAAAAAATGACATCAACATATTGAGGCTGTTTTTAAACACCCCGATGAAATCAGTACGATAGACCTTCTCGGCATCCAATTGCCGCCAGATGGCTTCCAGCTTTTTAATTCTCAGGCTGAAAGGCCCGGCTCGCCCGGCAATAGCCAGAGCATTGATCGCTCCGGCAGAAGTGCCGCAAATGATGGGGAAGGGATTTTTTGTCTCTCTGGGAAGAGTTTCAGCAACGGCCCGTAATACCCCTACCTGATAAGCTGCCCTGGCGCCGCCTCCGGACAATACCAATCCTGTTCTAGTCTTGTTGTTGTTTTTTGTCATGTCCTGTGCCGGAATGAAACCCTGAATTTGCAGATGGAACTATTCTGGGGCAGATTGCCCAAGGCGCCAACCCTAGTTCGTGCAAAGAGCTTTATCAATGGGGGCTTGTGGTTGATTTACCGTTTGCCTGACCAGTTATACTGCATCTAGCGCTTCACCGCCTAGGTGATGGCCACAAGGATGTGGACCATGTACGGAATTTACAGCTTTGCAGCGGGTGTCTATGTTGTCGCTTATTGGCCGGCTCTGCCCGGTTATGCTGTCGCAGCCGTTTTGGCCGTCACGGGATTGGTGGTGCTTCCAACCCGTGCTCGTGTCATGGGTGGATTGTTACTCGGCATCAGTTATGGGGTTTGTTGGGGACACTACAGCTTATCTCACCACCTTCCTGACCAGCTAACTCCCTCAGATCACATTGTCACCGGTGAAATTGTCGGTATCCCCGTGGATAACGGCCACCGCGTCAGGTTCAACCTAAAGTTGCTGCCATCTCCCGCCCATCTCCCGTTAAAGCAATTACGGCTTAGTTGGTATCAGCATAAGGAAAAACTGGTGCCTGGGCAGATTTGGCAGTTGCAGGTGAGATTGCGACGTCCGCGGGGCAATGTAAATCCTGGGGGTTTTGATTATCAAGGGTGGTTGCTCGGGCAAGGTATCTCCGCTACCGGATACGTTTGCCCTGGAGGTAATCATCGTTTATTGGCGACTACTCTGTCAGTCGATAGCTTGCGCTACCGTTTATGGGAAAGCATACAGTCATCACCTGCCAGTAGCACATCCCAGGCACTGATGGCGGCGCTGACAATAGGCGATCGTTCACTCATTGATAGTGAGTTATGGCAGCGCTTGTCACAGTTAGGACTTGTCCATTTGCTGGTGGTTTCTGGCTTGCATATTGGCTTCATGGCGACAATCGGTTTTGTCGCAGGCGCAATATTGGCAAGAGTGATCGGGTTGATAGGGTGGTCTGTTAATGCTCGATATTGCGGCGCACTGTTGGCACTTTTTACCGCGATGGCATACAGCTTGATGGCTGGTCTCAGTCTGCCTACCCAGCGGGCGATGATAATGGTTGCTGTTGCTTTGTTGGCAATTCTGGCCAACCGTCATGTTGGTAAAGTGACGGGTTTTGGTCTAGCCCTTGCCGGGGTCGCGCTAGTAGATCCCTTGGCGACACTGAATGCAGGTTTCTGGATGTCATTCGGTGCGGTGGCAGGACTGATCTGGCTGGTACCTGTTTTCTGTCGTGTCTCGAAATGGCGTCAATTGTTAAGGGTGCAGTGGCTAGTATTTGTGCTGCTGTTTTTGCCGCTGGTGCTATGGCAATTACCTGTGGCCTGGTTTGCGCCATTGCTTAACTTGTTTGCAATTCCCTGGGTGGGGTTTCTCATCATTCCACTGTGTTTGCTCGGGAGCGCAATTGCGCCGTTCAGTAACATGTTTGCGGATAACTGTTGGTGGTTGGCGGGATGGCAGCTGGACCAGTTTCTCAGACTACTTCATTGGTTCAAATTGCCTGAATGGCTGCCTCAATTTCTGCCATTTTCTCATTCCGGTGTCAGTTTGTGGTTGATGGTGGCGGTTGTCACGTTGTTGATCTTACCCCGGGGGATTCCGGGACGTTTCTTATTCGTCCCGTTATTCCTGGTACTGGCCTGGTCGCCGAAAACACGTCAGCATCCACTGACAGTGACGGTACTGGATGTGGGGCAAGGGTTGTCGGTGGTCGTGCAGACAGCACGGCATAATCTGGTGTATGACACAGGTCCGGCTTATGGCGATTTCGACACTGGCAGCGCAGTAGTAGCACCGTTTTTGCGGAAGCAGGGTGTAACGCTGCTGGATAAGCTGGTAGTCAGTCACGCAGACAGCGATCATGCGGGTGGAGCCGCTGCCCTGAGCTCATTATTTCCACCGGACAATTTTCTGGTGGGTGAAAAACTGGGAATCCCCAATGTCAGTGAGCGGCTGTGCCTGGCGGGCGAGTCGTGGCAGTGGGACGGTGTAACCTTTCAGTTTGTCTACCCCTTTCCCGATACCCTGGCGGAGGGAAATAATCGCTCCTGCGTGCTCTTGATCCGACACGGCGACGATGAAATATTGCTTACTGGTGATATCGAAGCTTCAGTAGAGCGGCAATTGCTCAGCCTGAAACACAACTTCCCTAATGCTATTTCGGTGCTAGTGGCGCCACATCACGGTAGTCGAACATCATCGTCTGCTGCGTTTGTCTCGGCACTTACACCACTTCATGTGGTGTTTTCGGCCGGTTTTCGCCACCATTTTGGGCATCCCGCCGAAGATGTGGTGGGACGTTATAAGCAGCATAAAGCCGTGCTTTGGAATACCGCGGAGCAGGGCGCCATCCAGTTTCGCTGGGACCAGCAAGGTAAGCTATCTGTTACCGCCATACGCAATGAACAGCGCCGCTATTGGTACGCCCAGCGGGGTAATTGATGTGCGACGTCACGGAAATGTAATTTCACGAGATGAAATGCCCATTGTGCCTCCAGAGCGCGTTCGTGAGCGGGTCTGATTATGGTAAAGTCGGATTAATTTGTTGATTTGGGGATAGACGTGTACGAGTTAATCATTGCAGGCGGCTGGTTGATGCTGCCCATCATTCTGTCTTCCATTGTGGTGATTGCGATTGCCTTCGAGCGTTACTGGACCTTGCGCCCGGCAAAGGTGATTCCGCCAACACTGCTCGGCCAGATTTGGCACTGGTTGAAACAGAACCAACTGACCAAAGAGAATATCCACCAGTTACGTACTTCCTCGCCGTTGGGGACCATTCTGGCGGCGGGCATCAGCAACTCTGGCCACGGTCGGGAGGTGATGAAAGACAGTATTGAGGAGGCCGCCAACCAGGTTGTCCATGAGCTGGAAAAAAATCTGTCTCCATTGGGGACCATCGCGGCTATCGCACCACTACTCGGGTTGCTCGGCACGGTGATCGGAATGATCAAGGTGTTCACCGCCATTATGATCGAAGGCACCGGTAATGCCGGTGTGTTGGCCGGCGGTATTTCCGAAGCCCTGATTACCACGGCCGCGGGCCTGACGGTGGCGATCCCGGCACTGGTCTTTCATCGCTTTTTCGAACGTCGCGTGGATTCCCTTGTGGTGGAAATGGAAGAGCAGGCCATCAAACTTGTGGATGCGCTTCACGGTGATCGCGTCATTCGCACTGACGAGGCCTATGCGGCGTGAAATTCCGTCGGCAACGCAAAAACGATCAGGGTATTAATCTGACGCCATTGATTGACGTGGTGTTTCTGCTGTTGATCTTTTTTATGGTGTCCACCACCTTTACCAAAGAGTCTCACCTGGTGTTGGATTTGCCTGAGGCGGATGGAAAGGTAGATGAAACCCCACCTGAGCAGATAGAGGTGTTGATCGGTAAGGATGGTGATTACAGTATCAATGGCAGGCCGTTGATCAACCGCCAGATCGACACGCTCATGAAAGCGCTTCAGGACGTTTCGCTGGGTGATACTGCCAAGCCCTTGACGATAACTGCCGATGCCAATGCCACCCACCAAGCGGTGGTTACAGCCATGGATGCAGCAGGTAGAATGGGCTTTGTTCATCTCAAAATAACGACAAAACAGCCTGATAGCGAATCCTGAGGAGAAATAGTGACGAACGCCCCCGATACCGAACACCCTGAGATGTCCGGTTTACAGGTCTATTTGCGGTTACTTTCATATCTCAAAGGTTATATCGGCATTTTTCTGCTCAGCATCCTGGGGTTGATTCTGTTCTCCTCCATGGAAATTGCATTCATCGATCTGTTTGGCTACACCGTTAATGCTATTACCAGCCTCTCTGGGGAAACTGGCTCAGTAAATGTGCCCGCCCTGGAGTTAGGTAAGGGTTCAACCACCTGGATGGCTACGTTGCTGGGTGGCGAGGATGCTCTTTCCGACACCCGCTGGATCATCCCGCTCATCATGTTCATGATTGCCATTGTGCGTGGGGTGGGCTTCTTTGTTGGCGGTTACTGCATGGCCTATGTCACCCAAATACTGGTTCATAACTTGCGTATTCGGCTTTTCAATAAATATACCCGCCTGCCCAGTCAATATTTTGATACCCATATGTCGGGTCACCTCATCTCGCGCATAACGTTTCATGTCTCCCAGGTAACTCAAGCCGCCACCAGCTCGTTAAAAATCATCATACGTGAAGGGGCGCTGGTCATCGGCCTGATTGGTTACCTCTTTTACCTGAACTGGCGATTGGCGGCTATTTTTGTGGTAGTTCTGCCAATAATTGGCGCTGTGGTCGGCTTCATCAGCAAGCGCTTCCGGTTGTTGAGCCGACGGATACAGTCCTCCGTAGGCAACGTCACCCATGTTACTCAAGAGGCGGTGAGTGGTTACCGTGAAATGCACCTCTATGGCGGTGCAGAATACGAGCGACAGAGGATGTTTCAGGCCAGTAATTACAACCGGCGCCAGCAAATGAAAATGGCTGTTGCCGAAGGACTCAGTTCCCCGATTATCCAGATGCTGGTGGCTATTTCGCTCTCTTTGTTAATGTGGCTGGCATTGGACCCCAATGTGCTGGCAAATATGAGCGGCGGCGAGTTCGTGCAGTTTTTGGGTTCCGCGGGTCTCCTGGCCAAACCCATTCGCCAATTGTCCGAAGTGAACAGCAACATTCAAAAAGGGGTGGCGGCAGCGGGCACCATCTTTGCTACCCTGGATGAGTTTGAGGAAACAGATCTGGGCACGCTTGAAAAGCCCCGTGTCAACGGTCACTTTGAGTTCCGGAATGTCAGCTTTGCCTACTATGAGGAAACAGAAAATGTCCTCAATGGTATTAACCTTGAGGTCACCCCAGGTGAAACCGTTGCCCTGGTAGGGCAATCCGGCGGCGGTAAAACCACGCTGGTGAGCTTGATTCCCCGTTTTTACAACCATGGTGATGGCAAAATCCTGCTGGACGGTATCGACGTCAATGACTACAAGCTCGACAATCTGCGCAGCCATATTGCGTTGGTGTCCCAGAACGTCATTCTTTTCAACGATACCATTTACAACAATATTGCCTACGGCGCGCTAAGCAAGTGCTCGGAAGAAGAAGTGCGCGAGGCTGCAAAGGCCGCCCATGCCCTTGAGTTCATTGAACGTTTGCCGGATGGATTTAATACGTTCATTGGTGATGATGGCGTGATGCTCTCTGGCGGACAACGCCAGCGCCTTGCCATTGCCAGGGCGCTCCTGAAAAATGCACCGGTGCTGATTCTCGATGAGGCCACGTCTGCACTGGATACAGAGTCCGAACACCACATTCAGCGTGCTTTGGAGCAGGTGATGAAAGGACGCACCACCTTTGTCATTGCTCACCGTCTCAGCACAATTGAAAATGCCGACCGCATTGTGGTGATGGATAAGGGTAAAATTGTTGAACAGGGTTCTCACGACCAGTTACTGGCACTTAATGGCCGCTATGCACAACTGCACCAGAGGCAATTTACTGACGAAATCGGACAACCAGTCTAGTACAGCGGCTGCGCCATGAGCATATCCTCTGCACTGCAACAGGCCTGGTACCGACCCGGTAGTTGGGCCGGCTTGCTGTTGCCCCTCTCCTGGCTATTTCGAGGCGTTGCTGTACTGCGCCGCTCCCAGCTACAACACTTTGGTGCGAACAGCCCGTTGCCCGTTCCGGTGATAGTGGTGGGTAACATCAGTGTGGGCGGCACGGGCAAAACGCCATTGTTAGCAGCACTGGTGTCGCATTTCAGGCAGCTGGGTTACCGCCCGGGTATTGTCAGTCGTGGCTATGGTGGCCATGCCGACCAGTATCCTTTGATGGTGACGCAAGGTTGTCCCGCGAATCAGTGTGGCGATGAACCCTTGTTGCTTTCCAGTTTATGCCCTGTAGTGGTCGACCCTGATCGTTACCGGGCCGCTTGCTTCCTGTTGGCCCAGACGGACTGTAACGTGTTATTCAGTGATGACGGCCTGCAGCACTACGGACTGCCCCGAGACATTGAACTCGTGGTGGTGGATGGTGAGCGGGGCTTCGGCAATGGTCATTGCCTGCCTGCCGGTCCCCTCAGGGAACCGATATCGCGTCTGACCCAGGTTGAATTCGTCTTGGTCAACGACACCGTTGCCAACTATGAACTAGCGAGTGCCGAGACATTCCGGGTAGAGCCAACGCTATTGAGACATCTAGCCAGCGGTCGGGTGATATCAGTTGATCAGTGGACAGGGGAGCGCTGCGTCCATGCCGTCGCAGGGATCGGTAATCCCGGACGCTTTGCCCGCAGTCTTGAACAGCTGGGGTTCGAGCCAGAGCTCCATCCATTGCCCGACCATCATGCTTTTAAGGGTGATGAGTTACTTTTTGACGATAAGCTGCCTGTTATCATCACCGCCAAGGATGCGGTAAAGTGCGCCAGCTTTGCCGCGGACAATGTCTGGGTGCTGGATGTCACCGCGGATATCAGCAACCGATTTTTATCGCGCCTCGAACAGCGAGTCGCCAGCCTGAACAAGAGTGTTTGAACTGTCATGTCGTTTACGGTTGTTATTCCTGCCCGTTTTTCCTCTACCCGTTTGCCCGGCAAACCCTTGCGAGATATTGTCGGCAAAACCATGATCGAACGCGTCTACCGCCAGGCCTGCCTGAGTCAGGCGGAACGGGTGATTATTGCCACCGATGATCAGCGCATCGCCGATGTGGTGGCAGCCTTTGGCGGCGAATGCTGTATGACCTCTGATAGCCACCAGTCCGGCACTGACCGCTTGCAGGAAGTGGCGAAAAAATTAGCTTTGCCTGGCGATCATATACTGGTCAATGTGCAGGGTGATGAACCGCTGATCCCGCCACAGGTGATCGATCAGGTGGCCAACAATTTGGCCGCTCAAGCCTCAGCTGGAGTCGCCACGCTCTGTGAACCGATCCTCGACGATGCCAGTTTTGCCAACCCCAATGTGGTTAAAGTCGTGGCTGATGCACAGGGCATGGCCCTGTATTTCAGTCGCGCCCCGGTACCCTGGCCAAGGGATTTTTCGGAGAATAGGGTGGCGGCCATATCAGCGACATTGCAACCGATGCGTCATATTGGCATTTACGCCTACCGAGTGACGCAGCTGGACAAATTTGTTACCTGGCCGGTAGCGCCTCTGGAGTCGATTGAGTGTCTGGAGCAATTGCGCTTTATGTGGCACGGCGAGCGCATCCACGTGGCACCTGCTGAAGCTGAGGTGCCCGGCGGTGTGGATACCGAGGCCGACTTGCAGCGGGTAATAGCCCTGGTTGAGGGGTGCGCCGGATGAAGCAGGTTAAAGTCTTGTTTGTCTGCCTCGGCAATATCTGTCGTTCGCCCACTGCTCACGGTATTTTCGAAAAAATGGTGCGAGATGCAGGCCTGCAAGAGCAGATCCTGATCGACTCGGCGGGTACCGGGGACTGGCACATCGGCCGCCCGCCGGACCGTCGCGCCAGCGCTGCTGCACTCGGTCGCGGTCACGATCTCAGCAACCTGAGAGCCCGTCAGGTTTGCCCCGAAGATTTTCGTGATTTCGACTACTTATTGGCGATGGATCAGCAGAATCTGTGGGATCTGCAGGCACTGGCCTTACCGGATTTTAAAGGCCATTTGGGGCTGTTCCTCGATTTCGGCAACAGTGGGCTAAAGGAAGTGCCTGATCCCTACTACGGGGGTGAAGATCACTTTGAACAGGTGCTGGATCTGGTAGAGGATGCATCCTCTGGTCTACTGGCTCATTTGCGTGAGCAGCTGGATTAATGCTGGATATCCAAACCGCCGTTTCACTGCAGACCTTCAATACTCTGGCACTACCCGCCAGAGCTGAGTTTTTTTGTCGCGTCGACACAGACGAAACCTTGCTTGAAGCCCTGCGCTGGGCGAGAGACAAGGGCCTCCGTATCACGGTGTTGGGGGGTGGTAGCAATGTGGTGCTGCTCAATGATATCCCCGGCCTGGTCATCTCCATGGCTATTCCCGGGATTGGTTTGCAGCATCAGATCGGTGACCAACTGGCTGTGCGCGTTGGCGCGGGTGAAAACTGGCATCTGCTGGTGCAGCGCACTCTGGCTGAGGGTTGGTATGGACTGGAAAACCTGTCGTTAATCCCTGGCCTTGCCGGTGCCGCGCCCATCCAGAATATCGGCGCCTATGGTGTCGAATTGAGTGAACGCTTTCTCTCCCTTGAGGCTATCCACATTCCCAGTACTGAGCGCCTCAGTATGTCTGCTGACGATTGCCGCTTTGGTTATCGCGACAGCTTTTTCAAGCACGCGGGGCGAGATCAGTACGTTATCACGTCGGTAACACTCTCCCTTTCATCCAAGCCACAACTGCACCTGGACTATCCCGCCCTGCAACAGGCGCTGGTTGAGCGCAATCCAACGGAGCTTACTCCGGCACTCATTTCGGAAGTCGTCTGTGAGGTCCGCCGCAGCAAACTGCCCGATCCAGCCGTGTTGCCGAATGCGGGCAGTTTTTTCAAAAATCCCGTCATTGCCAAAGAGCAGTACGCGCGATTAATCAGCCAATATCCCGATTTGGTGGGTTACCCGCAGGCCGATGGCTTGGTCAAGTTGGCTGCCGGCTGGTTGGTGGATAGGGCAGGCTGGAAAGGCGTGATGCGAGATGGTGTCGGCGTTCATCAACAGCAAGCACTGGTATTGGTCAATCGTGGTGGTGATGGCGCCAAGTTGTTGGCACTGGCTGACGAGATAAGCCAGTCAGTACTCTCGCAATTTGGTGTCACCCTGGAACTGGAACCTCGCGTCTATCCATGAGACCCAGTCCGGCCATGAAACCCAGTCCGGCCACGTTGAAACCTTTCCCGAGTAGGCCGTGAGCCAGATTACCCTGTTTGATGACGGCAGTGAGCATATCGATATTGATTTGCCGGATGGGGTGCTGCGTTATTGGCCTTCTCTAATTCCACCGCTTGAAGCCAGTCGGATGCAGGCGTTGTTGCAGTCGCAGGTGGCGTGGGAGCAAAGTGAGATCACCATTGCCGGGCAGCGTCGCAAAATACCCCGTCTCAATGCCTGGTATGGCGAACCCGGCGCAGATTACAGTTATTCTGGGCGGTTGTTTCGCGCACTGCCATGGCTACCTGAGTTTGCAGAGTTAAAACAGCTGGTAGAGCGCATCACTGGTGCGGCATTCAACAGCGCGCTGGTCAATCTTTATCGCGATGGTCAGGACAGTGTCGATTGGCACAGTGATGATGAGCCCGAGTTGGGGCGTAACCCGGTGATTGCCTCCATCAGCCTGGGGGCGGTGCGTCGCTTTCAGATAAAACACAAAATGCGGCGTGATCTGCCACTGCAAACATTAGAGCTAGGGCATGGTTCTTTGCTGCTCATGGCTGGTGAGTTCCAGTACTATTGGCGTCATCGTCTGCCAAAAATGAAGGGGCTTTCAGAACCCCGCGTCAATATCACTTTTCGACAGGTGACGAATAGCGAAAAGCCTTTACCAGTGATAGCCTAGAGCCGATAACAGGGCCGTAATGATGAATGTTGGGCAGGGATTAAAAAGCGTACTGGTGGTGGACGACCATGATCTGATTCGCCTTGGTATTTGCCGAATGCTGGCGGACGTGCAGGGCATTACCGTCATTGGTCAGGCCGCCAGTGGTGAGGAAGCTGTCGATAAGGTGCGCGTGCTGTCACCGGATATCGTCTTTATGGATATCCGCATGCCCGGCATTGGTGGTGTTGAAGCGACCCATCGTATTCTTTCCCGCTACCCCAATACCAAAGTGATTGTGGTCAGCGCTTTCAATGATGATGTCTATCCTGCAACCTTGCTGAAAGCGGGGGCATCGGGATATATCACCAAAAATGCGGGTTCTCTGGAAGTAAAGGCCGCGGTGCAGGCGGTGTTGTCAGGCAAGGCCTACGTCAGCCCGGAGCTGGCACAAATGATGGTGCTTAATGGCATGCAATCAGGGCAGGATAATTCGCCGCTGGCTACTCTCTCCCATCGTGAACTGCAAATTGCCACGATGATTACCAGTGGGCGACGTGCCAAAGATGTCGCCGAAACATTGAATATCAGCCCGAAGACCATCAATACGTATAAATACCGCATCTACGAAAAACTCGGCGTCACCAATGACGTGGAGTTGACACTGGCCGCCGTCAAATACGGTCTGGTGGACCCTTCAGAGGTCATTTGACCCCATCCCCGCTGCAACCCCTGTAGAATGGCCCTCATGCCTTTTGATCATCAGCCCTTTCTCAAACAGCTGACCCAGCGCCCCGGTGTCTACCAGATGATGGGGGAGGATGGGGCGGTGCTCTATGTGGGCAAAGCCAAAAATCTCCGCAAGCGGGTGGCCAGTTATTTCAGAAAGACTGGTCTGTCGCCCAAAACGGCGGCGCTGGTGGGGCGCATCGCCAATATCGATGTCACCGTCACCCAGACGGAAATTGAAGCTCTGCTGCTGGAACAGAACCTGATCAAGCAGAACCGCCCGCCGTTCAATATCCTGCTGCGGGATGATAAATCCTACCCCTATATCTTTTTGTCAGACCGCGATGAATTTCCGCGCCTGGCGTTTCATCGCGGCAGTAAACGACAGGGTGGCAGCTATTTCGGTCCGTTCCCCAGCGTACAAGCGGTGAGGGAGAGCATGAGCTTCCTGCAAAAGACCTTTCGGGTGCGCCAGTGTGAAGACAGCTTTTTTCGCAACCGTTCACGGCCCTGTCTGCAATATCAAATCAAGCGCTGCACCGCACCCTGCGTGGACCTGATTTCCGACGAGGACTACCAGCGAGATGTACGCCATACGCGCATGTTTCTGGAGGGGAAAAGCGACGGTTTGATGACGGAGATTGAGGCGGACATGGACAAAGCATCACAACAGTTAGCCTTTGAAGAGGCCGCCCATTTCCGCGATCAGATTGTGGCGTTGCGTACCATCCAGGCGGAGCAGGTGGTGGAGTCCGGCAATGGCCAAATCGACGTGATGGCGGCGGCGCTGGATGGCGAACTGGGTTGTGTGCACGTCCTCTATATTCGTCAGGGCCGCATTCTTGGCAGTCGCAGTTTTTATCCCAAAGTACCTCTGGCGGCTGACGAGTCAGACCTACTGGCGGATTTTCTGCCCCAGTATTACCTGCGCGAGGGTGCCCGCGGTGATTTTCCCAAGGAGGTTATCACCAGCCATAAATTGCTAGAAAGTGAGCTGATTGCTGCTGCCATTTCCGAGGTGGCCGGTTTCCGGGTTAACCTCAAGCAGGGTGGTCGCAGTACCCGCGCGCAGTGGGTGCAATTGGCCCAGCGCACAGCCAGCCAGAATCTCAATGGCCGCATCGCCTCCCGGCAGAATGTTCAGCAGCGCCTGAGTGCATTGCAAACCCTGCTTGGCCTGAAATCGTCCCCGGAGCGGCTGGAATGTTTTGATATCAGCCACAGCAGTGGCGAATCCACAGTGGCTTCTTGCGTAGTATTTGATGATAACGGCCCCCTGAAGTCGGATTATCGGCGCATGAACATTCGTGATGTCACCGCCGGAGATGACTACGCTGCGATGGAGCAGGCCTTGGTGCGGCGTTATACCCGTATCCAGAAAGAATCGGGCAGGTTGCCGGATGTGTTGTTGGTCGATGGTGGCAAGGGCCAGATGCGCAGGGCCATTGAGGTGTTAGATGAACTGGGCGTCATGGGTGTGCTGGTGGTAGGTGTGGCCAAAGGACGTACCCGCAAAGCCGGTTTTGAAACCCTGTTGCTGTCGAAGGGGGATCACGAAGTCGTGCTGGATACCCAATCCTCTGCATTGCTGTTGATTCAGCAAATTCGGGATGAAGCCCACCGTTTTGCCATTACCGGCCATCGTCAAAGTCGTGACCGCAAGCGTCGCACCTCCACCCTTGAAGGCATTGAGGGTGTCGGCCCAAAACGTCGTCGGGAACTGCTGCGTTTCTTCGGTGGCGTGCGAGAAGTGGAGCGTGCAAGTGTCGCAGAATTGATGAGAGTGCCAGGAATCAGCAGGAAAGTGGCAGAGACTATTTACAGCACTCTCCACAATGGGTAACTTGGGCAAATCGTCAGGAACAACTCAGAAGTAGTATCCATCATGTGGAATCTCCCCAATATCCTTACTCTACTGCGCATCGCGCTCATCCCCATTTTTATCGGGGTGTTTTACCTGCCCTGGGAGTGGCGTCATCTCGCCAGCGCCGCCATCTTCGGTGTCGCAGCAGGCACCGACTGGCTGGATGGCTATCTGGCGCGCAAGCTGGATCAATTCACCCCATTCGGTGCTTTTCTCGACCCGGTGGCTGATAAGCTGATTGTCGCCTCGGCACTGGTGATGTTGCTGGAAGAGCACGCTACCTTGCTGTTTGCCTTGCCAACGCTGGTCATTATCGGTCGTGAAATCGTTATCTCGGCCTTGCGGGAATGGATGGCCGAATTAGGCAAACGTACCAGTGTGGCGGTGTCCTATCTGGGTAAGGTGAAAACCACCCTGCAAATGATCGCCATTGCCGTACTGTTGGCAATTGATCCTGTGGCTCACCCAATACTTGATCACATGGGCGTTGCGCTGTTGTATCTCGCGGCCATTCTTACGCTTTGGTCCATGATCATCTACCTGAAAGCGGCCTGGCCAGAGCTCTCCAAAGTACCTTGAACAGCTGATGGGGTGGGGCGATACAGTTAATATCGCCCACCCGGTAAAAATGGGTTGATTCTCCCCGGCCAATCCATAGAATACCCGCCTTCTTTACTGTTCTTTGAAAAACTCGTCGGGTACAATCCCGCATCCCAAAGGCGCGGTGGCAGAGTGGTCATGCAGCGGACTGCAACTCCGTTAACGCCGGTTCGATTCCGACCCGCGCCTCCATTTATTCTCAAGGGTCATATGCAACGTGCTGTCAGGCATCTTGTTATAGCACCCTGAAGTGTCCCATCCCACACATGCCCGGATGGCGAAATTGGTAGACGCAAGGGACTTAAAATCCCTCGGCCTAACGGCCGTGCCGGTTCGACCCCGGCTCCGGGCACCATTAAAATCGATATGCCATATTCATTTCTCACATTGCGTATTGTCTTGATCGTAGTGAGCAATAGGTATAGATCTTCCAGTAAACTAAGACTGAAACAGGTTGGCTTTAGTTTTGATAAAGAAACGTTACTATCTGTCGCTAGTGTGAATGACCAGCGGAGGTATGTTCTTCTTCATTAGTATCATGTGCGGCGAGAATTTCCGCTCGAACGGCATCTGCCTTCATGGCTATCGAATTGACTTGATCATTACTCAGATTCAGTCCGGTACCCAATATTAGGTTAACTGCTTCGATAGTTTCATCAGATATAACTATATTTTTGTCAGCAGCAGCGCCTAAGTACCGAGCAGCAGCTTCAATTTGCTCCTCGTTCAGCGCGCTAGTTTTCAATGTTTCCCTATACATAGCTAAATTAGCCAAGGGTGAATGAACGCTGGCGGTTGGATCATTAGCCAGTTCGCCTTGGGCTTCCGCCAATGCTCTATCCAACACGAAACTTGGTGCTCGGCTGACATTCAGTCGACCGAGTTCTATTTCAGGGATGCCCCCGCCAGCCCAAACCGGACGACTATCTCTGCCGTGTCCTCTAAGTACGTCCGTTTCAACCGCCTGAGCCGGGCTACGATTCGATACATGCCCTTTCTTGCCATTATGGCTGCTATCAGTTTCTTCATGCCCATGATCTTTGTTTCCACCTCTATAGCCTCCGCTATGACCGCCACTATGACCATCACTATGTGTTTCTTCCGCTAATGCATGTGACCAACTAATACTGAAGTTGACAAGGTCAACCTGAATCTGGACCGGGGCCAGCGACAGGAGTAGGGCATAAAAGACTGCAGTCAAGATTTCATAGTGGTAGGGTTTTTGTGACGTATCCATGGGTGGTCTCCACAGTTTCGGTCGTGTAAAAACTCAGCAGTGAAAACTGCTGAGTTTTTACCATGGCGATATTAATGGTTACTGATCAATGGCGTTATCATGAACATATTCAAGCACTTGGAGGGCATCATCAGCCTCCTGCGTGAACTGGTCAATACCGCCGGTGCTATTGTCTTTGATCGAGTTATCCTCGACAGTATTAAATTCGACAGTAGTATAGAGATCTACTTGGGTAGGTACGTACACACCATTCTCTTCGACCAGTACCCAGACATCCAGAACGCCTTCGGTATAGACGTCAGCACGGTCATAAGTATAGAGGGGGTTAGTGACAATTTTTGCTAAGTCGTCCTCTACACCGAGAAAAGTGCTGATGCCTATAATTTCATCAATAGTAAGTTCGCCTGTTTTGTCCGATGCCGCAGCGATCGCTGAAGCGGCCAAATCGAGACGAATGCCTACAGGAAGACTGAGCGTATAGGTTGTATCTCCATCTTTCACTGACAGTGTGATCATGCCATCCACTGGTGTTGCGGTTAACAATGCCACGTAGATAGCCAAGTTTTCCAACGGAGAATCAATGGCAGAGCCGTCTGAGGTGACAAGACGTCCTGCTGAATCAAGGGTGATTGTGTCACCGACAATGCCACCATCCAGCTTGGACAAAGCCTCAGTCAATGCTTGATCCAATACTTTTGTAGGAGCGCGGGCGATATTGAGACGACCATACTCAACTGCCTGCACATCTGCTCCTTCCGGGATCTCTCCATCAGTAATGGGTATCAGGGTGCCATCTGAAGCAACGGCATAGGTGATATTGCCGTCTTGAACCAGCGTACCGTCATCGTAGCGAAGCATGACGATGATATCCCCATACTCATCACCTTTTTTGGTTGAACCACCAGCATTTCCGCCACCGGGTTTCCCTTCATTACCGGGTGTTCCTGCCCACGAGGGACGATCAGAATCTTCCCCGTCGTCTTCCTCAGCTAGCAAGTCGGAAATGGATTTTTTGCTGCCGCGCAGTCCTCCTTTTCCTCCTGTACTTTGCCCGCCATTGCCCTTATTGGCGTTGCCTTTGTTCGCACTACCCTTGTGCCCGGTAGTTGTGTCGCTAGCTGCGGTTGCCTCACTGATAAAAAATCCCGCCTGAGCGGTTAGTACTGCCAGCGGTGTTAGAGAAACAGCCGTTGCTACAGCGGTTGAAAGAACCAGTTTTTTAAATCCCAGATTTGAGTTCATAGAACGGTACCTCACTAATTAAATTAAATTCAGTATGTATATTAGATCATTCTTATATTTCCGCCTTGATCTGAAACAATTGGATGAAATTTAAGCAGTATAGTTAAAAAGAAATACTCAGGCCGACACGGAACATGGTTTCATCGTTGTCGAATTCCATCGAATCACTATTACCGTGGCTGGTTACAAAGTCATATTTCCCGTAATCGGTGTAGGTGTAATCAAATCGCACAGAAACATTGCCTGTCAGTGGGACCTCTGCTCCAATACCTACACGTTCCCCCCAGAGGTTGTCGTCTCGCTCTATATCATTCTCCCGAGTTTCACCTTTGATCCAAACGGTATTGAACCTGGTTTTTACTGCACCGGCGCGCAGATAGAGAAGCGTGCCACTGTCCAGAATGTAGCCGACACGGCCACTCAGACCATAGCTGCCTTTCTTGTCGACGGAAAAATTTCGACCATTAGGTTCGCGCTGGTGTTTCCAGTCTGCATTACTGGTGGCGGCCTCGCCTTCAATAGAAAAATACCAGTGCTTATATGTGAACCCATAACCAATGAACCCGCCAAGATTGATCCCGGCCTCGTCAGCAAATTCACCACTAAAGTTCGATGTGTCACCACTATCGTTATGGACACCATTGGTATCACTACCAATTGACCCATGTCCCAACTGGAGACCTGTATATAAGCCGCTGTGGTCGACATTAACTCTTTTGGCTGGATGTGGCTGCTTATCAAAATGCCAGCCAAGCCCTACCCGAAACATTGTTTCATCATTGTCGTAATTGGCAGAAACGGGGTCGCCCTGATTATCCAGGTAGTCGATCGTGTGGTCATCATAGTCAGTTAGGCGGTAATCCATTCGGATGAACAGGCGCTCCCCGGCTGGAATATCTATACCCAGGCCGTACTGAACACCATCTTGCCAGTTGCTATCATCGTAGCCAGTGAGCTGATTGTTTGTTTTATTGTAGGTGTCAAATTCGGATTCTACCCAACCTAGGCGGCTATATATAAGGGCGCCACTGGGCACCATATAGCCTAGGCGTAAAGAGCCAGCATAGCTTTTGTTCTTCTCGATGTGGATGGTTGGAGCATAATCTTTGGACTTGCTGTGGTTGATTGTGGTGTCAGCCTCTTCGTACTCAGCTTCCAGCCCCCAATACCAGTTCTGATAACGCCATCCGTACCCTAAGAATGGGCCAAAAGCGCTCCCTTTATCACCGTATTCCCCTATATCAGTACCGTTGTCTCTTGGGCCTTCCACCTGTGAAAAAACAGTGTCTTGCCCATACTGCGCACCAAGATAGAGGCCGCCCCAGTCAACGGGGGTGAAATCGGGTATAAGTTTTCTGCCAGTCGACCAAGGGCTCTCCGGAACAGGGTAAAGCAGGGCGCCAATGGTTAAAAAGACTGCATTGCTGTAATAATCCTTATAATCCTGTCGGTTAGCTGGATTTGCTGCGCTCCCTAGCTGATCACCCAGTCGGTCTTCGGAAGAGTCCCTACCAGTGAGGCGATAACTCGCGTCTAGGTAGATGTTTTTTGTTAAAAAGTGCCGATAAGCAATACCCCAATCAATGATGTCATCGCTAGTGCTATTATCCTGGTAGTCCTCTTCCCCAAGTATCAAGTGACCCGTTAACGTACCGTTTTTGCTGAAACGGTGCTGTATGTTGATGCCGGCTGTGGTCATGATATAACCAGCAGACCCCTCTCTTGTGGTCTCTTCAAGAGTTCGGTTTAGAAAGGCATTGATATTCGAGTAGGGTGATATTTGCCACTTCAGATTGCCGCCAATATCCATTTCCTTAACATCATCAAAGCGACGATCGTCGTACTCTTGACGAATATATCCGATGTAGGCTGAGCCACTGACCAATTGGCTTAAGCGACCCTCGACACCGATATTGAAACGGTAGCCATCCGAGTCACGTTCATAACCGTTGTCATCAACTGTATCGTCGTACTGGCGGTTATCAATAACAGCCTGAAGAAAGGGTTGTAGTCTGGGGCTCAACTTGTAACTTAATCGAGCTCCAGCTCCGTAGAGGTTTCGGTCTCGGTCATCGTTATTGAGTTTGCCGCCATTAAGTATGCCGACATCATCATAGTTAAGTGTTTCGAAGGTGCCCCCAAGTCTGAGGGATATGTTCCCCCACTTTTGTGAAGCACCAGCATGCGTTTGGGTCGAGCTATAGGTGGTGGGTTCATCTCCAAACTGATCATCGGGACTGCCTCTGTCTTCGTGTTCATCAGTGAAACTGAGACCGCCAAAAAAATTGGTGTTTTTGCTGAGATCGTAACGCCCTTCAGTGCTTAACCAGTAGTCATCATAATCTTCGTCGTCATACTTATCATAGCGGCCACTTTCCAAGCCCATATTGAAATTTAGCTTGTGTCTTTTCCAGTCAGATTTGATAGCGATGTTGCCAGAAAGTCCATAGATATCATCGCTTTGCTCATTGTCATGTTCAGCGAAGATATTGTCGTCATGACCATAAAAAAGATTTAACTCTGGTTGAACCCTGAAGTCGCCGAACGAATATCCATGCACCTTGGATAAGGCTTCAATCGCAGCTTTATCTCGTGCTGTCAGCGTGATCTTTTCTGATGAAGCTGGTAGCTCCTCACCGAGAGAGGCATTAGCGAACATGGCTGTGCTGATAACAATGTAAACAAAATTATTGTTTTTCATTAACACCCTTTAACAACTTATGCTGAACCATACGATTTTTGAAAATTTTCCAGATTGAAGGGAATCAACCATTTTCCAATATCGATACAGCTTTGTTTTTATGATGTTACAGACGGCCTCCAAGTATTAGCCCTCTGTCAAAGTAGCCACCTCCAATGTGATGACTAGCAGAAAATCACATGTATTTTCTTTTAAAAGGAATCCCGGCTACCTATGAACAGCAATGTGGCCGCCGTTCATAGGTGAGTAAGCGTAAAACCACTCTATTTTCCTTTGCCGCCTCCGCCAGCACCCATTCCTCCGCCAGCACCCATTCCTCCGCCAGCACCCATATGGCCACCTTTTCCTGGCACCTCATCCGGTATGCTTACGCCTTGTTCCTTGGCACGTATTCTCATGCGTTCATGATGTTCATTGCGAATTTGATTTTTTTCCTGTTCAGACTTGGCAGAACGCATTCTCTCGCGATACTCATTGCGCTCTTGTTCTGTCATGAGTTGACTGCCGTAGATTCTGTCCTGAATCTGGTCATGCGCTTGGGTTCGATCTTGAATGCGATCTTGTTCATCCGCTAATGATCCAGTGGCATAGAGTGAAATAACAGCAATCAAAGCTGGGACGATTATAAGTTGTTTCATTTTTTCCTCCGTTTCCCATCGTAAAGGGGATTAGAAATGCTATTACGCCGTTAATACCGAGCTTTTTTAAATGGTAGTAGAAAAAATAATATTTATGGGGTGATCTGAGTCAACAAACCGGGCATTACTGCGCGGTAGAGATTGCTCACGTCATGCAATGGATTGGAGAGCCTTCGCGACGAATAGTCCATTCAGGTGAGATAGATCGTCGTGACGCGCCTAAGACTCTCTCTTTAGCGGACTATATTTATTACCAATAGGTTGGCTTCTAGATGTCGATAAAGACAACTGACCCGCTGACAGCCGCCGTTCCGCATGGTGTAATCATTTTATGGATAAATATCTACAGGCAGCAATCGACGAAGCCAGAAAGGGCATGGCGGCGGGCGGCATACCGATTGGCTCGGTGCTGGTGATTGACGGCGAAATCGTTGGCCGCGGCCACAACCAGCGAGTCCAAAAGGGCAGTGCGGTATTGCACGCTGAAATGGATTGTCTGGAAAATGCGGGCAGGATCAGCGCTGCTGATTATCGTCGCGCCACGCTGTATTCGACGTTGTCTCCCTGCGACATGTGCAGCGGTGCCATCCTGCTTTATGGTATTCCCAAGGTCGTTGTCGGCGAGAACTGTGCTTTTTGTGGCCCGGAGAAGTATTTGAAATCCCGGAGTGTAGACGTTGTGGTGGTCGATGATCCGGAATGTCGCCAGATGATGGAAGCATTTATCAGGGACAACCCCGTGCTCTGGAATGAGGATATCGGCGTATGAAGACAGCTCATATGCGTTGGACCCTTCTTTTCGGGGCTATCGGGCTGGGCTATTTTGTCCAGGGCAAAAGTTGCTGCCCAAATTCATCACGATCTAGTTGATATCGAAGGCAATTTTTCTAGCAGAGCAGGGGGGTACCTTAAGTGTCTAACCAAACCATTAACCTTACGGAAGACCTCTATCAATACCTGCTCGATGTCTCGTTGCGCGAGGCGGCGATATTGCGGGCGTTGCGTGAGGAAACGGCGGGGCTGCCCAATGCCAATATGCAGATCGCGCCAGAGCAGGGGCAGTTTATGGCGATGCTGGTACAGTTGAGTGGCGCCAGCCGGATTATCGAGGTGGGAGTTTTCACCGGCTACAGTTCCCTGGCGGTAGGGTTGGCGCTGCCCCACGATGGTTATGTGCTGGCCTGCGATGTCAGTGAGGAATACACCAATATTGCCCGTCGTTACTGGCAGCAGGCGGGTATCAGCCACAAGATCGATCTGCGACTTGCCCCGGCGATGGAGACGCTGTCAGCGCTGATTGAACAGGGCCAGCAGGCAGATTTTGATTTCGCGTTTATCGATGCCGACAAAGAAAACTACGATACGTATTACGAACATTGCCTGTCGTTATTGCGACCGGGCGGACTGATCGCGGTGGACAATGTGCTGTGGAACGGCTCCGTGATCAATCCTGCCAAGCAGGATGTGGATACCGTGGCCATTCGTGCCTTTAATGAGAAATTGGTATCGGATGAGCGGGTTGATATCAGTTTAGTGCCTATCGGAGATGGGCTGACGCTGGCCAGAAAACGCCAATGAAGTAGGAAATGAGAGCTGTACTGGTCGTTACGGCTGGTCATTTGCCGGGCCGACCCAGAAAAAAGGGTTGTGGGCCACTCCCCAAAGGTGTCCGTCGGGGTCTTTGAAGTAGCCGCTGTAGCCTCCCCAGAATACTTGCTGCGGTTTTTTTACCAGGGTCGCTCCCGCGGCAATTGCCTGGTTTACCACCTCGTCCACTTCGGCCTCCGAGCTGACATTGTGGGCGAGGGCGAAGCCTGCAAAGCCTTCACCCTGGGGGGAGACATTGGCGTCTGTTGCCAATGCTTCCTTACCGTACAATCCCAGCCAACTGCCATCTAGGGTGAAGAACGCCACCTCCGGGGGCGATGCCAGCCGGGGAAATCCCAGCCCCTGTTCATAGACGTGTATGGCCCTGCTCAGGTCGCTGACACCGAGGGTGATCATGCTGATTCTGGGTTTCATGAGGTAGCCTTGGGGTGGAATTTCGTTATTGTTGTCCTGACTTGAGGGTAGCGCATTGGCCCTCAAAAAACTGTCAGATTGTGCAGATGCCCGATATGCCGGGAAGTGTCCGGATTGCGACAAGGGCGATGGCGTTGTCGAGTTTCGACTGCGATATCGTTAGGGTAAATATATATTAATCAGTAAAATAGAGTTTTCATATAATGTTATTTAGAGGTTGTGGGTGATGCTCTCAGCAGTTGGTAATCGGCTACTGTTTATTGCGCAGGAGATGTTCTGGCCGACGCTATATAATGCATGAACATTCACCCTTGGGACGCCTCAGATAACACCATGACTGATTTTAAGCGCATCGCCCTGGTTGCCAATATCGAATTGCCGGAAATCGGCGAGTCGATCAGACGTCTGATCAGCTTCCTCAACAAGAACGGCTATAGTCTGTTACTGGAAGCCAATACTGCTCGTATTATCGGCAACACTGATTTGCCAGTGTTTGAATGCGGCAAGCTGGATGCTCCCCTGGATTTGGTAATTGTGGTGGGCGGTGATGGCAGTATGCTCAGCGCTGCACGCAGCTTGGTTAATCACAATGTCCCGCTGCTGGGCGTCAACCGCGGACGGCTTGGCTTTCTTACCGATATTCATCCTCAGGAAATGGAAGAGCAGGTTCGGCGTGTATTGTCCGGCGATTTTATTCTTTCCAGCCGCTTTCTGCTTGAGGTGTCCATTAGACGTGCGGGGGCGGTCATTGGCAGCGGTTCGGCGCTTAATGATGTGGTACTGCATCCGGGAAAATCGGTGCGGATGATGGAATTTGAGCTCTACATCGACGATCAGTTTGTCTACAGCCAGCGCTCTGACGGCCTGATTGTATCGACCCCTACAGGTTCTACAGCCTACGCCCTGTCTGGTGGTGGCCCGATTATGCATCCGAATCTGGACGCCATTGTGCTGGTGCCAATGAATCCCCACACACTTACCAGTCGACCGATTGTGGTGGGCGGTAACAGCGACATTGAGATTCGCGTCGGTTCCCGCAATGAACTGCACCCATTGGTCACCTGTGACGGACAGAATGATATTCAGTCTGAACCCGGCGACATCATTCGTATTCACAAGAAAGCCCAGCCCATCCAGTTAATTCATCCGGTCGGACATAATTTCTACGAAACCTGTCGCACCAAGTTAGGCTGGGGTAGCCGTTTGGGTGCCAGTGATAGGGAAAGCTAACACCGATGAGTGAACCACATCCCGAATGGGTCCAGGTGGCCGATATTCCCGTCAAGTTTGATCTCACCGAGTTTTATCGCACGCTGGAGGCTCGCGGTATTGCCTATCGCCTGCAACAGAGGGGCGACATGATTGAGCTGTGGGTTGGTGCGTCTGAAGATGTTCCGGCAGTGGTTCGGCTGCTGGAGGATTACAGTCTGCACCATCCACCGCCGCCGATGTCTGGGGCGCCACAGCTTGGTTTTCAGGAGCAGGTCCAGAAAATGCCGGTGGTGGTGGTGTTGATACTGCTCAGTATCGTCGGCATGGCCATTGTTGATTGGGGCGTGCCGCTTATTCACTGGTTCACCTTTCAGGATTTCGACTTTGTCGGCGAAACCATCCATTTTGGTACAGCGGATGAAGCGATGGCCAATGGCCAGTATTGGCGCTTGATTACCCCCATCTTTCTGCACTTTGGTATTTTCCATTTGGCGTTTAACGGCGTGTGGATGTGGGAGCTGGGGCGCCGTATTGAACCCTTGTCTGGTAGCCTGCACATGCTGGTGATTGCGCTGTTGATGGCCGTGTCATCAAATCTTGGACAGTATTTATGGACTGGCCCATCCCTGTTTGGTGGCATGTCTGGTGTGGTCTATGGATTGCTGGGCTATATCTGGATTCGCAACAAAGTGGCGCCGAGGCCAATCTTGGCTCTGCCGCGCGGGTTGCTTGGGTTTATGTTGTTCTGGCTGTTGGCTGGTATGACGGGCGTGATTGACATGCTGATGTCCGGCAGTATCGCCAATGCCGCCCACGCTATTGGCTTGTTGTGTGGCATGTTGCTGGGTGGTTGGGCGGGTATCACCGAGTCCGGCCGTTCTCGCCAGTAATTGCTATAATCTGTCCCTTAATTTATGTAACACCCCCCCAGATTGGCCAGTAGGGTTATTGGCCCCTGAAGAATGTCGAGGAATTCCATGGATTTTCAGCAGTTGATCGATGCTATCACGCCAGAGATATACGAAAACCTGAAGCGCTCAGTTGAGACAGGCAAGTGGCCGGATGGCACCAAACTGACTCCAGAGCAGCGGGAAAACAGCATACAGGCCATTATTGCCTACGATGCTCGACACAAGTCAGCGGAAGAGCGCGTCGGTTACGTGCCGCCAAAGGTAAAGGCTGAACCCTGTGCCAGCAAGAAACACAATCATGGTGACGACCCCCAGCCCGTGAAGTGGCAGGAGTAGGTGGTGGCAAGTTATTCCGGACATCTCCAGAAAATGCAGGTGGAGCTGGCCGGTCCGGTTCAGTACCTGTTGCCCTTGGATGAGCAACGCCTCCCGCTTAATGAGCTACTGGGTAATCCCATTCGCCTTCACTACAGTGGGGTGATTCATTGCACCCACTGTGGACGTCGCAGTAACAAGAGTTTCAATCAGGGCTATTGTTATCCCTGTTTCACCAAGTTGGCGCAGTGTGACAGCTGTATCGTCAGCCCTGAAAAATGTCATTACTTCGCCGGTACCTGCCGTGAGCCGGAGTGGGGCGAACAGCATTGTCTGGTCGACCATATTGTCTATCTGGCCAATTCATCCGGCGTCAAAGTGGGCATTACCCGGGAGAGCCAGCTGCCAACCCGCTGGATTGACCAGGGGGCCGTGCAGGCGCTGCCGATCATGCGTGTGAAAACCCGACTGCAATCCGGGTTGGTGGAAGATATGTTCCGCCAGCATGTGGCGGACAAAACCAATTGGCGCACCATGCTTAAGGGCGATATTGAACCGGTCGATCTTCCCGCCATTCGCGATGCCCTGTTTGAGCGCAGTGAGAGCAAAATCAGCGAGTTGGAAGAGCGTTTTGGTCTTCAGGCATTGCAGCGTCTGGAGGACAGTGCGCCGATTGATATCGAATATCCGGTACTGAGTCACCCAAGCAAGGTGGCCAGCCTGAATATGGACAAAAATCCGCTGGTGGAGGGTACCCTGCTAGGTATCAAGGGACAGTACTTGATCCTGGACACCGGGGTGATCAACATCCGTAAATACACAGCCTATCACGTGGAAGTAGCAATCTGACCATGGCCATGAGAGACGCCCAACCGGGCAATATTTATCTGAAAGATTATGAGGTTCCGCGGTTTCTGATCGACAAAACAGAGCTGCGGGTCGAAATTGGCGATAAAGATGCCACGGTGCTGGCCATTCTGGAAATGCGCCGCAACCCGGCCAGTCAGTATCAGGGCAAAAGCCTGGTGCTGGATGGTAAACATCTGGCGCTGCAACAGTTGGCCATTGATGGTCGGGTACTGGCTGCCGCCGAGTATGCCGTCAGTGATGACGAGTTATTGATTCACCAGGTGCCGGATAAATTCACTCTAACATCGGAAGTGATTATCTGCCCCAAAGAAAATACGTCGCTGGAAGGGCTGTTCAAATCCCGCACCATGTACTGCACCCAGTGTGAAGCGCAGGGTTTTCGCAAAATTACCTATTATCTGGATCGCCCGGATGTGATGTCGGAATTCACCACCACAGTGGTGGCCAGCAAAGCCGAGTGCCCGGTATTGCTGTCCAACGGCAATCTGCACGATTGGGGCGAACTGGAGGACGGCCGTCACTGGGCTACCTGGCACGATCCGTTCTTGAAACCCGCCTATCTGTTTGCGTTGGTGGCTGGGAGCCTGTCGTTGGTCGAGGACAGTTTTACCACCTGCAGTGGCCGCAATGTTGCGCTCAAGTTGTATGTGGAGCCAAAGGACGTCGAGAAGTGCGACCACGCCATGACATCGCTGAAAAATGCCATGACCTGGGATGAAGAAGTCTATGGCCGGGAATACGATCTGGACCTCTACATGATTGTGGCGGTAGACGATTTCAACATGGGTGCCATGGAGAACAAGGGCCTCAATATCTTTAATACTTCCTGCGTGCTGGCGCATCCATCCACTACCACTGATGACGGTTTCAAACGGGTGGAAGCAGTGGTGGCACACGAGTACTTTCACAACTGGTCCGGCAACCGGGTGACATGCCGTGATTGGTTCCAGTTGAGCCTGAAAGAAGGCTTCACGGTATTCCGGGATTCAGAGTTTTCCGCCGACATGGGCTCGCGCACCGTGAAGCGGGTGGAAGATGTGAATATGCTGCGCACCGTGCAGTTTGCCGAGGACAACGGACCCACTGCCCACCCGGTACAACCCGCCTCCTACATGGAAATTTCCAATTTCTACACCGCCACCATCTATGAGAAAGGCTCAGAAGTGGTGCGCATGATACACACCTTGTTGGGGCCAGAGTTGTTCCGCCGCGGCACCGACCTGTATTTTGAGCGTCACGATGGCCAAGCCGTCACCATTGAGGATTTCGTGGCGGCCATGGCGGATGTCAGCGAACGGGATTTTAGCCAGTTCATGAATTGGTACCGGCAGGCCGGCACACCGCGGTTGTCCGTCACCAGCGACTATGATGCCGAGCGACAGGAATTCAGCTTGCACTTTAGTCAGAGCTGTCCGGCCACGCCCGAGAGCGACACCAAGCAGCCCTATTACATTCCGGTGGAAGTGGGGCTGGTGACTGAGCAGGGTGATCTGGATCTGGACGGCAGGGGCACCACCAGTCAGGTGCTGGAGATTACTGATTCCCAGCAGACCATAGTGTTTGAGGGAATTGCTGAACGACCAGTACCGTCGTTGCTGCGCGGTTTTTCTGCTCCGGTCAAACTCGATTATCCCTACAGCCTCGACGAACTGGGCTTCCTAATGGCTCACGACAGCGATGGTTTTAACCGCTGGAATGCCGGACAGCAGCTGTCGATCAAGCTGATGCAGGTACTGATGGTGGATTACCGCGAGGGTAAGCCGCTGGTGCTGGATCAGCGCCTGGCGAAGGCGTTTGCCAAGGTATTGTCGGAAACCGATACCGATCAAGCCATGCAGGCATTAGTGCTGATGTTGCCGAGCGAATTCCTGTTGGCAGAGCTGGCTGACGTGATTGATGTGGAAGCGATGCATCAGGTGCGGCGTTTTATTTGCCGGGAACTGGGGCGCGAACTGATGCCACAGTGGCGAGAGGTTTATATGGCTAACCGTGAAGCCAGTTATGAACTGTCCGGTCCTGCCATGGCGAAGCGCAGCCTCAAGAATCTTTCCCTGCGCTATTTGCTGAACGGTGCTGCAGACGATTCCCTGACATTGATCCGCAAGCAGTTTATGGAGGCGGACAACATGACGGATCGTCTCTCAGCGCTGTCCGGGCTGGTAAACGATCCGCGTCAGGAGGCCGTTACTATCGCGGCAGAGGCACTGGACAAGTTCTTTCAGGATTGGCAGCACGAACCATTGGTATTGAATCAGTGGTTTCAGACCCAGGCGGCCTGTGTGCTCCCCGGTGGGCTGGAGCGGGTTAAGGCATTGATGGAGCATTCGGCGTTTGATTTCCACAACCCGAACAAAGTCCGTTCACTGATTGGTGTGTTCTGCAACAGCAATCCGGTGAATTTCCATCGGGAAGATGGGGAGGGTTATCGTTTCCTGGCGGACAATGTGATCGCGCTGGATAAACTGAATCCACAGATCGCCTCACGGCAGTTAACGCCACTGACAAAATGGCGTCGTTACGACCTGAATCGTCAGAAACAGATGCGTGAGGAATTGGCCAGGGTGCTCGCGGAACCCGGTTTGTCTCGGGACACTTATGAAATTGCTTCAAAGAGCCTTTGATCTGGGGAAAGCTGGAGTCCAGTTGATCGGCATCAACTGTCTTGGCTGTATGCCAGGAGATAATGTTTTTCGTCGAGATGCTTAACGGCATCAACACGCAAGAGTGACATTTACCCTCTATCTCAAGGGTTAACTACTTTCAGGAGAGCCGATGGCTCTCCTTTTTTTTGCCCGTCAGAATTGCCTTTCGAATCGTTAAACGTCTTTATACCGTGACAGGTGTTTTTTTCTTGCTGCCGGTTTTTTTGGCCGCTGGCTTGTCGCCGCTAATCAGGTTGTACAACTCTATGAATTGCTGTGTCAGCGGGTGACTGGGGGCAAAGTGGATCAATGGCTTGCAGGCCTGGTGAGATTCACGCATTTTGACCGATTGGTTCAGGTATACCGGCAATACGGGATGATTTTCGCTCACCAACTCCTCAATAATTTGGGCTGGCAGGTTGGCTCGTGGCTGAAACTGGTTGGCAATAATACCTTCAACTTCCAGGTTTTCGTTGTGGTCTTCGCGCATTTCGCCAATGACTTCGATGATGTTGTACAGCGCATGCCGGGAAAAGGCATCGCAGTCAAAAGGGATCAGTACCTTATCCGCACACACTAAAGCCGAGGTGGTATAGAAGTTCAGTGCCGGAGCTGTGTCGATAAATACGTGATCAAAGTCTTTTTCCAACTTACCCAGCAAGTCGCGCAGCTTGTAGATCTTGTGGCGGGATTCGAGCTTTTGCTCGATAGCCTCCAGCTCGGGATCGGAAGCAATGACTGACAGGTTCTCATACGCGGTAGGAATAACGAATTCTGCGGGCTTTTTTGGCGACAGGTTGAATGACACTGTCTGGGAAAAGTAGTCGGCGATGGTGATTTCTGGTTTAGTCCCTTGGCCCAACAGATAGTGGGTAGAGTTGCCTTGTGGATCGAGATCTATCACCAGTGTTTTTTTGCCATGGCTGGCGCAAATGGCTGCCAGGTTACAGGTGATGCTGGATTTGCCTACGCCACCTTTTTGATTGAAGACGACTCGACGCATAATCTGGTTCCTTGCATGGCTGAAAAGGGGAGGTGTCTGGGGAAATGGGACATCAACTAGCTCTTGGATGGATAAGCTAAGAAACATTCTACTGGATGCATCTGCCACTGGCGAGGGCCGAGGCGGGATAAAAGTCGGATAAAAAATGACCACATCAACCCGGCAGGGTTGTGAATCCTGGATCAGGGTTAATGTGCACAAAATAGGGTCATATTTAGCGAGAAATGCCCACTTTCAGGCATTCCGCCGCCGGTTTTCTCGTCAGGATTTTATTTTGTCGTCATAAAGGGGCGCCAGGGTTTTGCCCTTGGTCGGCTTCTGAGAACGCTGCTGTTTGCGCAATTGCTTGACCTGTTGGCAGATCGCATTCAGATCCAGATTTCCAGACAGATCCGGGCTGTAGAGCGCGCGATCCAGCGCATCCAGGGCACAGGTAAAGTCGCCGTTGCCAGCGGCTTCTGAAATATCCATCAGCGTCAGTAAGGGCTTCTTCCAGAAGGCCCCGGCCCAGAGGAGCAGGGCTTCGCGGAAGTTGCGCAAGTTGCCTTCTCTGGCGCGGAGCTGCAACGCCTTGAAAAGCGTGGATTCTTCTTCTTTATCATTTGTGATTGATTGAGGCTTTGTGCTTCGGTCGCGACTGTTTTGCCACAGTAGAAACAGCACAATCACCGCGATCAGTAATA
This sequence comes from uncultured Porticoccus sp., assembly GCA_947259505.1. Lineage (GTDB taxonomy): Bacteria > Pseudomonadota > Gammaproteobacteria > Pseudomonadales > Porticoccaceae > Porticoccus. The sequence continues at coordinate 483,212 of CAMYLT010000008.1, forward strand.
ACAGGTTAAAGGCAACTAATACCCATACCAACAGACTTGCCCGGCGGGTATCCGCTGCAGCAATTGGACCTGTCGTGACTGCGGTGTCCGTAGCAGCAGCGGCGACATCCGGGTTTGGGGTGGGAGTTTCCGTGACTCCTGCAGCAGGCTTCACGTCAAGAGTCTGCCCTTCGAGTACGGTTTCCCTGACTTGCTGATTGGTTGTATCCCACCAGCGAACTTTGATAGGAGGCAGGGTAATACTGCCGGCCCGTGATGGAACAATGGCGATGGATTCGATTCTTGAGCCAATGACGCCGTTGCCAGTTGGGCTGTTCTCGAGTTGTGGCTGATCCGGGTAGACCTTGAAACCTTCACCAGAATCGATAGCGAGGGGTGGTAGCTGGCTGTCCATCAAGCCTTGGGCAGTGAGGTTAATCGTGCGGGTGACCGGCTCTCCTGCGACCAATTCATCCAGGGGGCGACTCCAGCGCTCACTGAGGCTGAGTCCCTTGGCGGGGAGCCAATCACCCGATCCGTAATGTGCTGGGCGTGGTTTCACCTCTACATGCTGTTCTTCCGAGAACAGAAAAACGGGTTTGCCTCGGGAGCCAAATAGTGAACCGGAAAAGGGATCACGCCGATCAGGAATTGCGGCGGTAAAGCGTACCGGCGGGATGACCAACTCACCACTGGCGTCCGGAAACAGGGCGTACTTCAGTTCGACTACCTGATAGAGCACGCCGTTATCGCGTTTTTGATACTGATTTTCTGAGACCTTCAACAGCGAGGCATTCTTAACCATCAGTTCCTCGCTGCTAAGTCCCTGCAGGGGTACGGAGGTGTTGAGTCTCAGGGTCAGCAAGAGTTGTTCTTGTACATACACTGAGGATTTATCGAGTTCAGTCTCCATAAAGACCGGTTCCGCCCCGGTATTGACGGCCGTGCGCTTTTCGACTTGCAGGGTGATGGGGTCGCTCTGCACCCCTTTGAGTTGTAGCGCTGGAATGAGCACTCTCCCGGTCTGTTTGGGGAGCAGTTGCAGCGTCCACTGGGTATAAGATTGGGTGCTGCCATTCATGATAGAAAACTGGTTTTGCTGATGTTGACTCAGTATCTCGAAGTCTTGTTCCAGAGCAGAGAAGTCGGGATCGCTGGTGGTCTGGCCATCGAAACGCACCTGTAATTCGACGGTTTCTCCTCGGCTCAGCTGATTGCGATCAACCGTGGCGGTCAGCGTGTCTGCCCAGCTGTGAAGACTGAGCAAAAGCAGCATGGGGATTATCAGCCATTGGCATAAAGTTGTCCGGTTAACGGCGGTTGTCATGGGCACTTACCATCTCTGTTCGGCGTTGCCGGGCGGGCTAATGCCGCGGCGTTGTTCATAATTGCGTTTCTTGGCTTCATAACGGAATTTTTCCCGCAACAATCCACCGGGGTCGTCGGGAATTTTGCGCAGCCACTGTTCCATGGCCTGCTTTTCTTCTTCGCTCATCTCTGGCGCTTCTACCTGTTGCGGCTGGCCTGTTGCATCAGTTTGCTCGGCTTGGTCGCCATTGGTCTGTTGTTCTGGTGTCTGCGGCTTTTGTTGTGGCTCCTGCTGGGTATCTTGCTGGTCTGACCCGGAAGAATCCTGTTGCTGATCATTATTCTTGGGGTCGCCATCCTGTGAATCAGCGGACTGTTTGTCCTGTTGCTGCTGATTCTCCTGGGACTGGTTCTGTGAGGACGAAGATGCGTTCTCGTCATCCTGCTGGTTGGATTCAGACTGATTCTGCTGTTGCTCGTTTTGGTCTTGAGCGTTGTTTTGGTCTTGCTGTTGGTTTTTCTGATCGTTAGAGGAGTCGCCCTGCTGGTTTTGCTGTTGGTCCTGCTGATTCTGCTGTTGTTCGAGCAACTGCTCCACCAGTTCCCGATTTGCCTGGGCATCTTCCATGTCTGGTTCAAGGTTCAATGCCTTGTTATAACTTTCCAATGCCTCCTCCAGTTTGCCTGCTTTGGCCAGGGCATTGCCGCGGTTGTATTGAGCAGTAGCGGAGTCCTGCTGATAGAGTTGTTCGGCACTCTCATAGTCACCATTGCGATAGGCTGCCGCAGCCTTCCAGTCCGGATTTTCAAAGGTTTGTTGGGCATTTTGAGTGTCGCCCTCGGTCATTGCCCGGGCGGCCTGTTGATCGGGCGTCAGCCACAGGTCATCCCATCCGAAGGCCATCGCCTGTTGCGGGCTTCCCAGCAGGGGCAACAGCAGCAATCCTGCGAGTAAACCACGTCGAAAGGCAAGTAACAGAATGGGTAGCAGTGGCAGCACGAGCCAATAGCCGAGATCGTGCCAACTGTCGAAGGTGCGCTCCAGTTGTTTGCTGGGAGCACCCGGCTTGATCGTGAAGCCATCGGTAAGGTAGTGGATATCACTGTCGTCTGCACTGAGCGGACTGAAGCGGCCACCGTGACTACCCGCCAGGTCGCGCAGGTTCTGTTGGTTCAGCTTGGGAATGACAATGGCACCGCTATTATCCTTGGCAAAACCGCCGCCGCTAATAGGAATTGGCGCGCCATCGGTGGTTCCGACCCCCAATACCGATAGCCGAAAATTGCCCATCCCACGCAACAGTGAGGCGATCTCATTCTGTGCTTCCGGGGAAACCTCATCGGTAATTAGCAGGATGTCAGCCTGATCGAGACCGGCATTGATGGCTAGCTCGATCCCTTTGTTGAGGGCTGCTTCCACGTTGCTGCCCTGACCGGGCATGATGTTCGGATCGAGTGCTGGCACCAGTGCGGACACGGTGGCGGCATCATCGGTCAGCGGGCTGACCACGAAACTGTCGGCGGCATACGCCACTAGAGCGGTTGTGCCTTCTTTGCGCTGTTGCAGTAATTCAATCAATTTCAGGCGGGCGCGGGTCAGGCGGTTAGGTTTCAGATCCTGGGCCAGCATGGAGGGGGATAAATCAAACAGAACCACCAAAGCGCTTTCCTGTTTGTGTACTGGTAAGGGCGTACGTTCCCAGGTGGGGCCTGCCATCGCCAAGGTGGTGAGTAACCAACCGAACAATGCCGCGATGACGATGGATCGGCGTTGTGTAACGGGACTGCCATCTACCAGAAAGGGCAACAGTTCAGGGGCGATCACCTGTTGCCAACTGCCGTTGTGGTTTTGTTGCCGGTACAGCCACCAACCTGCCAGTACTGTGGGTAACAGGGCCAATAACCACCATGGTCTCAGTAAATGAAAATCTGCCAGCATCGCCATCAGCTATTCTCCCGGTTTGCCAGCGGGGCCAGCGACAGGCTGCACAGTAGGGCAAGGCCAAGCGGCCAATAGAATAGCGCCTTGGTGGGGCGGAGGGTTTCCGCCTCCTGCTCGACGGGTTCCAGCTGATCCAACTGCTGGTAAATCTGTTGCAGTTCTTCCGGATTGCGGGCACGGAAATAACGGCCGCCGGTTTTGTCGGCGATGGTGGTTAAGGTTGTCTCGTCCAGATCCTGGGAGGGGTTGACCCGTCGGGTGCCAAAGAAGCTGCGCTCCAGCATGACGTCGGCACCGATACCAATGGTGTAGATGGTCACGCCTTCGTGAGCGGCGATATCAGCTGCTTCCAGCGGTTGCACTTCTCCGGCAGAGTTGGCCCCATCGGTAAGTAAAATGAGCACACGGTGATCTTGTGGGCGGGATTGCAGTCGCTTCACGGCCAAGCCGATGGCATCCCCAATCGCGGTGCGGTCACCGGCAAAACCGATTTGTGCCTCACCCAGCAGGGTATTCATGGTCAGCCGATCAAATGTCAGGGGTGTTTGCAGGTAGGGACGGGTACCAAACAGGATCAGACCGAGGCGATCTCCCTGACGACGGGTGACAAATTCGCTGACGACCTGTTTGACGGCAGTGAGCCGATCCACGGTATCGCCCTCCAGCACCATGTCCGTCTGTTCCATACTGCCGGATATATCCACCGCAATAAGCAGATCGCGTCCAGAGCTGGGGAGTGCCACCGGGTCCCCAATCCAGGTTGGGCGTGCCGCAGCCAGCAGCGCACAGGTCCAGGCAATGATCAGCAGCGCTAACGAGATCCATTGCCAGTAACCGGTTTGGCGTTGGGTCTGTGCTTGTGCGGCCAATGCAAAGTAGACGGGCGCCTTTAAGGCCGGTGCTAGCGTTTCTGCACGACGACGCCAAAGGCGATACAACAGCGGCAGCGGCAGCAATGTCAGCAGCCAGGGCCATTCAAAGGTCAGCATGGCACCCCCCGGCGGTGTTTTTTGATCCAGCGCTGCGTCGACACCAGCAACTCTGTTGGTGTCTGTGCGGGTATTTGGGGATTGGCCTGGTAGGGCAGTTCCTTCAGTTGTTGTTGCAATGCCACGTCAAATACGGGTTTGCGACAACTTAAATTAAGACGCTGTAATAGTTGCGGCAACAATTCCGCCTCAAGTCCCTGTCCAGGGTAGGCGGATTTTGCCGTGCGGCGCAGTAGCGCCAGAACAGCGTGGCAAAGTTCCATGGGTTGCTGCCCGAGAGATGTTTGCAGTTGTGTCAGTATGGCCAGTGCCTCGCGGCGATAGTGGTTGGAACGGTAGCGTTTGATCAACCAGATAAGACAGAAAACGAGGGTGGCCAGTACCAAAATGGACAAGATCCACCATCCTGGTGCGGGCGGCCACCAGCTCACCGGGGCTGGCAGGTGAATATCTCGCAACTGGGCTAAAGGATCCTGCGGATTCACCGGCGTCGCCCTTTCTTTTTGCGGCTGTAGGCTTGTTGCAATACCGGCAACACGGGTTCAGCCGTATCGAATGTCAGAAAACCCATGCGCAGTTGGGCAGCCAGTTGGCGAAGTTTGCTCTGGCGATCCCGAAACTGTTGTTCAAATTGCTGGCGCAGTTTGCCGTCGCGACTGTTCAGCGCAAAGCGCTGCTCACCATTGCTGACCTGATAGAGGGCTGGTGGCGGCAGAGCCTTTTCCAGTGGGTCGAAAACCTGACACAGTGTGATATCACAGTGCCTGGCCAGCTCAAACAGATGATGTTCGCAATCTCGGTCCAGGTCGTGAAAGTCGCTCACCAGAAACAGCGTGGAGCCGGGCAGGGCAACCCGGCGGCAGTCCCGCAGAATATCGGCCATGCTGTACTGGCTGGTGTGGGCTTGGGTCAGCAGTTCACTGAAATCCCGCAGCCGGTGAATCATTTGCAGTACCGTGTGATGGCTGCGTCGAGCACGAATTTCAGCATGCTGCTGGGCACTGATAATCAGGCCGCCAACCCTGTCATTGGCGTTGAGTCCGGCCCAGCCCAGGGTGGCGGCGACCTGGCAGGCCACAACAGACTTCAAAGCGCGTGAACCGAAAAACATGCTGGGGCGCAGGTCACTGACGATTAAAACCGGCCGTTCCCGTTCCTCACGAAACAGTTTGGTGTGGGGCGTCAGGGTGCGTGCGGTGACACGCCAGTCGATGGTGCGGATGTCGTCCCCCGGCTGGTACTGTCGAACCTCCTCGAAATCCATGCCGCGCCCGCGACTGCGTGACTGATGGCTGCCCATCAGTGCTGTGCGCGCCATCAGTCGCGGAAAGAAATTCAGCTCTCGGGTGCCAAAACGCATGCCCACCAATGTGGTGACATCGGCGATGGCCGGGTTGTCGAGGTCCGGGTCGGTCATGGATCAGGCGGAGGGTACGTTGGCGATTAACGTGTCGATAACCTTGTCCGGCGTGATACCACTGGCTTCTGCTTCAAAGCTGAGTATCAGGCGATGGCGCAATACATCATGGGCAACACTGCGCACGTCATCCGGGGAGACGTAGTCACGGCCATTTAGCCAGGCGCTGGCGCGGGCACAGCGGTCAAGGGATATGGTCGCCCTGGGGCTGGCACCGTAATCCAGCCAACTGCCCAGTTGTTCGCCGTACTGGGCGGGATTTCGGCTGGCAAGGATCAACTGCACGATATATTCCTCAACCGGTTCTGCCATGTGCACGGAAAGCACTTCTTTTCTGGCTTCGAGCAGGGCCTCTTCTGTGACCTTTTCCACTTGAGCTGCCTCTGTATTGAGGGCTTCACTGCGGGCCAGTCGTAGAATTTCGCGCTCGGCATCAGCAGCGGGATAACCCACATTGACGTGCATCAGGAAACGATCCATTTGTGCTTCCGGCAGAGGGTAAGTGCCTTCCTGCTCAATGGGATTCTGGGTTGCCATTACCATGAATAGTCGCGGCAGGGTGTAGGTGCTTCGTCCGACACTGATCTGCCGCTCTGCCATTGCTTCCAGCAGGGCCGATTGCACTTTGGCGGGGGCGCGGTTGATTTCATCCGCCAGGACCAGATTGTGGAATATTGGTCCAGGTTGAAACTGGAAGCTGCCATCCTCCGGGCGATAGATATCACTGCCGGTAATGTCGGCGGGCAGCAGGTCGGGGGTAAACTGGATGCGGTGGAAGTCGCCGCTGATACCCTCTGACAATGTTTTGATGGCTTTGGTCTTGGCCAGGCCGGGGGCACCCTCCACCAGCAAGTGACCGTCTGCCAGCAGTGCAATAATCAGGCGGTCAATCAGGTGAGGTTGGCCGACAATCTGGCCGTTGAGGAAATCGCGGAGTTGCAGAATTTTGTGCTGGTGAGACATGCGTTTATTAACTTCTTGGTTTATTGAGGCGATGGATTGTAATGCTTCTGGGGCGTCAACCCAAACGGGCACGACCCGCTAAGGTTAACCTAGACTGTAGGTGGTAAATGAAGTTCAGTTATAAAGGACCCAAGTGCATAATTGGGTGAGATTGACTGAATAATAAGCAAAGGAAGGGGCGTAATGCAGGTTATTTCACGTGACGACTTTTTTGCCAGGCTTGAGGAGCAGTTTCGGCATCAATATCCAGCAGCACTGGCCAAGCGGTTATTGCCATTTGCCCACAAGCTGTTCGATCTGTTTCCACTGGAAGAGTTTGCGGATGAGCGGATTGAGGATATTCAGGGATTTGTTCACAGCCTCTACCTTTTTACAGGCAAGGTCGATTCGCAGCACGCCAAGGTGCGGGTATTTAACCCGGTGCTTGAAGAAGATGGCTGGGTCAGTAATGCCACGGCTATTTTTATTATGCAGCGGGATATGCCCTTCCTGGTTGATTCTATTCGCATTCTGCTGAACCGCGCTGGACTGGATGTCCAGGTCATTAAGAGTACGTTGCTCAATGTCATACGCGATGAAGAGGGCAACTTGATTGACCCCCTCGGAAGTGAGGATGATCCTGCTAGTCGCCCGGAGGCATTGATCTTCCTGGATGTTGATTTGCACAGTTCGCGAGAAGAACTCCAGGCCCTTGAGCACGATATCCTCGATGTGTTGGAAGACGTGAAGGTGGTTACCGATGACTTCCTGCCGATGACAGAGCGGCTTAATAAGGCGATCATCGATGTCACGAACAACTATGCCCAACTGCCAGAAAATGAAGCGGCGGAGTTTGCTGCTTTTCTGGAATGGCTTCGGGATGGTGCCTTTATTTTTCAGGGTGTCGCGGAGTTCAAGTTGCTCAAAGGGCGGCAGGTGCCAGGCCTGAAACCTATCGCTGATCGCCAATTGGGCATTTTTAGACGACATAACCTGACTGGCGACAAGGTGCCATTGTCTGAGTTGAGTCCCGGTATTCAGGCGTTTTATCAGGATGAGGCACCGATGGCGTTCACAAAGTCTTCGTGTCGTTCACGAGTGCACCGCCAAGCCTATTCCGACTTTATTGTTCTCAAGCACTACGACCAGCACGGGCAAGTGGTGGGCGAGTACCTGTTTATGGGCCTCTATACCTCTGCGGTCTATCGCATCAGTCCATTTCAAATTCCACTGATTCGTCAACGGGTTGAACAGGTACTGGAGCGAGCTGGCTTTTTGCCTGGCAGTCATGACTTTAAGGCCATGCGTCAACTCATTGAGCTACATCCGAGAGATGAGTTGTTCCACTCGTCGGCTGAAGAACTCTACAACACGTTGGTGGGTATTTGGCAGATCAGCGAGCGCCGGGTTGTCAGGCTTTTTGTGCGAGTTGATCCATTTGAGAAGTTCATTAATTGCCTCATTTATATGCCTCGGGATATCTACCGCACGTCCATCCGCACCCGTATTGAAGAGGTTCTCAAATCGGAATACGGCGCGACAGAATGTGAATTCAATACCATTTTTTCTGAATCTATACTCGCACGTACACAGTATGTGTTGAGAATTGAATCCAACCGTTACCGGGAAGTTGATCAACGAGCGCTGATCAGTCGTATCATTTCCATTACCCAGGATTGGGGTGATGAACTGGCGGAGTCCGCCCTTGAGCAGTGGGGGGAGGAAATGGGTCGGGTCATGACCCAGCGTTACCGTGATGCCTTTCCCGCCAGCTACCGCGATCACTTCGATCACCGCTCCGCTATACATGACATAGGGCTGTTTCACAGCCTGACGGGTGAGGGCGAAATCGCCACCAGTTTTTATCAACCAGTCGGCGCTGAGCGTAACGTGATGCGCTTCAAGCTGTTTCACCGAGAGAAACAACTGGAGCTGTCTGCGCTGGTACCGATGCTGGAAAACCTGGGATTCCGCGTATTAGGAGAGCATCCCTATCAGATATCCCCGCGGGACAGCACTGATATATGGCTGCACGATTTCACCCTGCGGTTTGCACTGGACGTCGACGTGGATGTCTCTCTGGTGCGCAATGCTTTCCAGGATGCCTTTCAGGCGGTATGGACACAGCAGACAGAGAACGACCGCTTCAATCATCTGGTGGTTGGTGCCCGACTTGAGTGGCGGACGGTAGCGATGTTTCGTCTCTATGCACGCTATATGAAACAGCTGGGGAGCAACTATAGCCAGGATTTTATTGCTGACACCTTGGCCGCGAATCTCGAAATCACGCGTAACCTGGTGGCACTGTTTCGCTGTCTGTTTGATCCGAAGGTGGTGAATTCTCAGAGTGAGGAGTACGGCAGACCAGACAGACTCACTGAAAAAGTGCTGACTGCCCTGGATGGCGTTTCAAATGTGAACGAGGACAAGGTGTTGCGCAGTTACCTTCAGTTGGTAACGGCGACACACCGTACCAATTTTTTCCAACTGGATAGTGAAGGCAACTATAAGCCCTATGTCTCAGTAAAACTGGCGCCGCGAGAGATACCAGATGCGCCGGAGCCAAGGCCGCTGTTTGAAATTTTTGTTTACTCCCCCCGTATGGAAGGCGTTCATTTGCGGGGCGGAAAGGTGGCCCGTGGTGGATTGCGTTGGTCGGACCGGCTTGAAGATTACCGTACTGAAGTGCTGGGTTTGGTAAAAGCTCAGCAGGTGAAGAATGCTGTGATTGTACCCACTGGTGCTAAGGGTGGCTTTGTCGCCAAGCAGGTCCCGCGCAATGCCTCACGGGACGAGTTGTTACAGGAGGGCATCGCCTGTTATCAGATGTTTGTTCGCGGTTTGCTCGATCTGACGGACAATATTGTGGGTGGAGAAGTGCTTGCACCAAAATCTCTGGTACGGCGGGATTACGATGACCCTTATCTGGTGGTAGCAGCGGACAAAGGCACCGCCAGTTTTTCCGATTATGCCAATGATATTTCTCTGGCCTATAACCACTGGCTGGGGGACGCATTTGCCTCTGGCGGCTCCTATGGTTATGACCACAAGAAAATGGGTATCACTGCTCGGGGCGCCTGGGTGTCAGTACAACGTCATTTCCGTGAATTGGGTCTGAATACCCAAACCGAAGATTTTACGGTTATTGGTATTGGTGACATGGCGGGAGATGTGTTTGGCAACGGCATGTTGCGCTCAGAGCATATCCGCTTGGTAGCGGCCTTTAACCATCAGCATATCTTTTTAGACCCAGATCCAGATGCTGTCGTGAGTTTTACCGAACGTCAGCGACTGTTCGAGTTACCCCGTTCCAGTTGGGAGGATTACGATCCATCCCTGATATCTGCAGGCGGAGGTGTTTATTCCCGCGCGGCCAAGGCGGTTCCCCTTTCGGAGCAAGTAAGAGCGCGCTTTGGTATCAGCGAAAAGGTGCTAAAGCCGAATGAACTGATTCACGAATTGCTCCAGGCCGAAGTGGACCTGATCTGGAACGGTGGCATTGGTACTTACGTGAAAGCTGCCACAGAAAGTCACCAGGACGCAGGGGATCGCACCAATGATCCGGTGCGTGTTAACGGCAGGGAGTTGCGCTGCAGGGTTTTTGCGGAAGGGGGCAACTTGGGTATTACGCAACGAGGCCGAATCGAATACGCCCTTAACGGCGGAGCCTGTAATACGGACTTTATCGATAATGCCGGCGGTGTGGATTGTTCCGACCACGAAGTGAATATCAAGATCCTGCTCAATGAATTGGTGCTGTCCGAGGATCTGACTACCAAACAGCGCAACCAGTTGTTGGTGGAGATGACCGACCAGGTTGCAGAGCTGGTATTGAATAACAATTATCGTCAAACCCAGGCAATCAGCCTGGCGCACTATCGCTGTCAAACCAATTTTTCCGAGTATTGGCGGACTCTCAGTGAGTGGGAGGCGGCCGGTCAGATTAACCGTACTCTGGAATTTCTGCCAGATGACGACACGCTCAAGGATCGGGTGAAACGTTCGCAGGGTTTAACGCACCCTGAATTATCGGTGCTGGTGTCCTACGCCAAAATCTTGATCAAGGAAGCCGTATTGAAGTCCGACGCGCCGGAGGATGCTTATGTGGCTCGCGCCATTAATGGCGCCTTTCCACGGCGTCTCCTTGAGAGCTATCCCGACCAAGTGGCCCACCATAGTCTGCGCCGTGAAATCATTACCAATCAGTTAGTGAACGAGATGGTCAATCTCATGGGCGTCAATTACTTCCATCGTCAAATCGCATCCACCGGTGCTGCGGTGGATGATGTGGTCCGGGCCTATGTGGTTGTTCGAGACATACTGAGGTTGGAGCGCTACTGGCAACGAGTAGAAAAACTCGATTATGAGCTGCCGGCGGAGGTGCAGTTTGAGCTGTTTTACTCACTGATGCGTCTAGGCCGGCGCGCCTCCCGGTGGGTGTTGCGCAATCGTCGTTCCTGCCTCAACCCTCAGAAGGAGGTGCGCACACTGGGACCAAAACTGGTGGAGCTGCAGCTGCTTTTGCCCACCTTGTCTTCTCGTCAGGACTCCAGTGGTTGGCAGGAGGAAGTGGAGAGGCTGGTGTCTCAGGGTGTACAGGAAGAAGTGGCGATGTTGGTGTCCAGTTCTAACTTCCTGTTTTTCGGATTTGGCATCGCTGATCTTGCCGCATCCAGTGGCAAGCCCGTGGGGTTGGTGCTCGAACTCTACTACAAACTGAGTGCGGAGCTGGATATGGAGTGGTTTGCCGATCAGATCATACATCTCGACCCGGCCACTCGTTGGGAAGATTTTGCCCGGGAGTCCTTTGTGGATGATTTGGAAAATCAGCGTCGCAGTCTGGCCCGGGCCCTGTTAACGGAAATTCATATGCTGGAAGACATTGATGGAGTCATCCATGTCTGGAAGGCATCTCAAGCGCCGTTAATCAAGCGCTGGCAGGATATGATGAAAGAACTACATAGCGCGCCTGCTTATGACTTTGCCATGTTCTCTGTAGCGTTGAGGGAGTTGCTGGACTTGGTGCAATCAACTGAAAACCGTCAGGATGTGCCGCCGGTCTGTGCGGTTTGATCTTTGTCCGTCATGGGTGGCGTCATGGGCAATGACGTCGCCGACTGTATGCTATATGCTGCGCGACTTTGCTGTGGAAGAGGGCAGCACTGCTGAATGATAGACTGGTGGTGGACAATAGGTGGGTTAAGGTGAAGCGGGGGGAGGCTCCTGCCTCCGCGCTCCGCTTCAAAGCCCTCTTCGGGCTTTAATGGGGTGATAAACCCCAAGGGAAGAAATCGTTAATTTTTTTAGTTAAAGACTGATGACTTTCTGCTGGCATGCCTGTGCGTTAAAGCCGTTCCAATTATCCTCACGTCCTTCGCGCCAACCGTTGAACCAGTCCTGGGCTAAAGGGGTTTCGTCTGAATGGGGGCAACTTGCTTTGTTTCGGCCGTCATAGCCTGCTTGATAACCTTTGATGAATGCGCGGTGGGATGAATCTCGTTTTTGTCTTCTCATATGACATGAACTCCTGATTCCTGGGCCACTGATACTATTAACTTCCAGTCGTGGCCTGTTAATTGTTTTCATACAGCCGGTCTATAACATCAAAACTAGAGTTGCCTGTCGAGGATTTTATTTGTCTATGGGCAATGGGTTTTAATTACGCTATGTCATCAGGCGTTGTATTAGCCTCATGAACAGTCAGTGAATAGCTCGAATGACGGGCGATAAAGTTGAGAGTGTGTCTATGAAAATGTGGTTTGCCAGTTGTCCGAAAGGTCTGGAGTCATTGCTGGCCAGTGAGCTGGAAACACTGGGTGCCCAGAAAACACGGGAGACGATCGCGGGTGTCTATGCAGAGGGCAGTCTCGAATTCGCTTACCGGGCATGCCTCTGGTCGCGGTTGGCCAATCGCATTCTGATGCCGCTTGAGAAGTTTCCGGTCGATAGTGCCGATGACCTTTACCGTGGTGTGGCGGCCATAGCCTGGGAGTTACATCTGACGCCACATGAGTCCATTGCCGTGGATTTTGTCGGCACCAACGACGCCATTCGACACAGTAAGTTCGGTGCTCAGCAGGTGAAGGATGCCGTTGTCGACCGGTTACAAAGTCATTTTGGCTCCCGCCCGGATGTGGATTTAAAACACCCCGACCTGCGAATTAATGTGAGGCTATCCAAGGATCAGGCCACCGTCAGCCTGGACTTCGCCGGTGACAGTCTGCACAAGCGGGGTTATCGCGCTGCCATGGTGCCAGCTCCGCTGAAAGAGAATTTGGCTGCGGCACTGTTGATTCGTGCTGGCTGGCCAGAAATCGCCGCTCGCGGTGGTGCCCTGATTGATCCGCTGTGTGGTAGCGGTACATTGCTCATTGAGGGGGCAATGATGGTGGCTGATATCGCACCAGGACTGAATCGCGAACAATTCGGCTTTCATGGCTGGGCCCAGTACGACACGGCATTGTGGCAACGCTTGCGCCAGGAAGCGCTGGATCGTTGTCAGGTGGGACTGGGAAAAGAGTTGCCGGAGATACGCGGCTATGACAAGGACACCCGAGCGGTCAGTGCGGCGCAAGAGAATGTCGCCTGTGCCGGACTCGAGAAATGGGTGCGTGTAATGGCCAAACCCATTGAAGCTTTCAAAAAACCTACCCATCGGCAGATTAATGACGGATTGATCATCACTAACCCCCCCTATGGGGAACGCTGGGGTGATATGGAAGAACTGCGCCCCCTTTATCAGACCTTGGGTGAAGTGGCCAAACGGGAGTGTCCGGGATGGCGGATGGCAGTGATTACCGGCAATGCGGAACTGGCAGGTGAATTGCGCTTGCGTGCCGAGAAAAAATACCAGTTATTTAACGGCACCATTCCCAGTCAATTGATTCTGTTCCAACTGCGTGAGGCAAGCGAGCAAGTACAAACCCAGCGCAAAGAATTGACTGAAGAGTCCCTCTCTGAGGGTGCGCGGATGTTTGCCAATCGTTTGCGGAAGAATGCTCGAAAACTGGCCAGTTGGTTGAAACAGTCTGGCGTCAGCTGCTATCGACTTTACGACGCGGACATGCCGGAGTATGCCGTGGCAGTGGATTTCTACGATGACGCGATCCATGTTCAGGAATACGCCCCTCCCACGAACATCGATGAAGAACAGGCCAACCGACATCTCAGTGAAGTACGTCAGGCACTGCTTTATCTTTACCCAGAGAGTCGCGGCAAGTTGTTTTTCAAGGAACGTCGCCGTCAAAAGGGTGAGAGCCAGTACCAGCGCCAAGTAACCCGTAGTCACGCTTCTGGTGTATTTGAAGTGATGGAGGGGCCTTGTCGTTTTGAAGTGAACCTGTCGGAGTATCTGGATAGCGGTCTTTTTCTGGACCACCGCCCTGTGCGTCGCTTACTGAGAGAAATGGCCAGTGGGACACGTTTCCTCAATCTGTTCTGTTACACCGCTGCAGCGACAGTACATGCGGCAATAGGTGGGGCGCAGAGCAGCCTGAGTATCGATATGTCGAACAGCTATCTGGAGTGGGCTGGTCGCAACTTGGCGTTGAATGACCTTGATCAGCAGCGCCATCAGTTGCAGCGGGCCGATTGCCTGGAATGGCTGGCCATGGAACAGGGTGAATTTGACCTGATCTTCCTTGATCCCCCGACTTTTTCCAACTCCAAGAAAATGGAAGAGGTGCTGGATATCCAGAGAGATCACAGCAAACTGATTGAGCACGCCATGGCGATTCTGGCGAGAAACGGCACGCTGGTGTTTTCCAACAATTTCCGTAAATTCAGTCTGGATGAAGAGCTGAAGTCCCACTATGACGTGGAAGACATCACGGAAAAAACGTTTGACCCGGACTTTCAGCGTAACCGCAAAATCCACCATTGCTGGTTGATCCGCCACCGGACGTCACCCTGGCATGGATAAGACCTTAACGCTCTATACGGGCGCTCATTGCCATCTGTGCGACCAGGCCAAAGCACTGCTCTACCCAGTACTACAGGAAGCCGGGTGGCAATTACAGGAGGTGAGTATCACTGGTGATGAACATCTGCAGTCACTCTTTGGCGTCCGCATTCCCGTGGTGGCGACACCGAATGGACATGAAAAAGGCTGGCCATTTACAGCCGGGCAGATACGTCGACTACTTGCCAAGCCCTGATTTGATGGGTTTATGCCTTTTGTGAGGCGTAACGGTCTGGCAAACTTGACTCGTCGTTGTTTAATTTTTGATGCTCGTAGGGGTATGTATGTCCGGCAACCTGTTTAATAGCCTTTCCACCAGACATCTACCCTCGGACTTTACCGGCGGTCTTACCGCTGCCGTGGTGGCTTTGCCGCTGGCGTTGGCTTTTGGCGTGGCTTCCGGTGCCGGCCCCGTTGCAGGCGTGTACGGTGCTATTTTTGTCGGACTCTTCGCCGCACTGTTTGGCGGTACACCTACGCAGGTATCTGGCCCCACAGGACCCATGACTGTGGTGGTGGCGGGGGTCTTTACCTCCATGCAGGCCAAATATCCTGAAACCGGGTTATTGCTCGGTTTCACGGCGGTCATTATTGCCGGTTTGATCCAGATAGCTCTCGGTCTGTTAAAGCTGGGTAAGTATTTCATTCTGGTGCCTTATCCGGTGATTTCCGGTTTTATGACCGGTATCGGGGTAATCATTATTATCCTGCAGTTGGGCCCACTGCTCGGTCATAGCGGTACACCTTCACTGATGGCTGCATTCAATAGTATTCCCGGTTGGCTTGCCGCCATTCATTGGGAGGAATTGATGCTGGGTGGACTCGCCCTGGCAGTGGTGTATCTCTGGCCGACGCGTTTAAACGTGTGGTTGCCGCGGCCACTGGTGGCACTGCTGGTGGGGTCTGTGGTGGCGTTGTGGTTGCCAGCAGAATCAATTGCCACCATTGGTGACATTCCCTCTGGATTCCCACCGCTTCACTGGCCGGTCCTCTCATTGGATGTGGCTGGTGAATTAATTTATGCGGGTGTACTGCTGGCAGTGCTCGGTGCTATTGATTCTCTGTTGACGTCTTTGGTGGCGGATAGCATCACCAAGCAGCAACATGACTCAGATCGGGAGCTGGTCGGACAGGGTATAGGGAATGCCATGGCGGGTCTTTTTGGCGGCCTCCCCGGTGCCGGTGCCACCATGCGCACGGTGGTCAATATCCGTGCGGGCGGTAAAACAGGCTATTCAGGCGCTATTCATTCTCTGGTATTGCTGCTGGTCATGCTGGGAGCGGGAAAATACGCAGCCCATGTGCCTTTGGCTGTACTGGCGGGCATATTGATCAAGGTCGGCATCGATATTATCGATTGGTCCTTTTTTCTCCGTATTCGCAGGCTGCCGATTAATACCGTTGCACTGACACTGTTGGTACTCGGTTTGACCGTTTTCGTGGACCTGATAACGGCAGTGCTGGTGGGTGTTTTTCTCTCCAACCTGATTACCGTGGAGCGACTGACGAATATCCAGCTGGACAATATTCACCTCACTAATGGTGCTGATGCCACAGAAAAGGGTCGCTCCGCTGAGGAGCAGTGGCTCGAATCACAGCAGGGTGGTGTTTTGTTGTTGCGACTCAATGGCCCCCTCAGTTTTGCGGTCGGCCGTGGGCTGCGCCGTCGCCTGGCGGGTCAATTATCTCACCGTCTGATGATTATTGATCTGAGCAATGCCCAACTGGTGGGCACCTCCACAGCAATGATTCTGGACGAGCTGATTCATATGGAAACTGCGAACCAGCGGCAGGTGTTACTGGTAGGGGTGCCGGATAAAGCGAAGCAGAGCCTTTCCCGGCTTGGGACCCTGGCGTTTTTGGGGAGCAAGCAGGTAGTGGATACGTTCCCGGAGGCTATGGCGTACGTGGACAGTAACAAGTGTGAGGAGAAGCCTGTTAGTTCTGCAGGGTGAAATTCCCCCGGAACCACAACCGTGAACAGTGATTGTGGCTCCGGGATGGGGCAGTTTAATACTGTCCCTGGGTGAGGTAGAAAACATCCAATACGGTACGTGTGGCATCCATAACCCGCACAACGCGATCATCAATACGGCGCAGGGATGTGCCATCAATATCCCTGGGCAGACGACGCCGAATGTCATCTGGCAGAGAGTAACTGTGGTTATAAATCTCTGCGTCCAGTACTTCACCGCGGGCGACTTTTCGCTGCCAGCCGGGTGGTAGTTCGCCGCCCCGTTCCAGTTTCATGCGCAGGCCGGGTGGAAGTTTCTTTTCCTTGTGTTTTTTACCGTAATCTCCGTCATCTTCACGGTAGCGGCTGTCTCGCAGATAATCGCCCAACAGGCGTTTTTCAGCTTCGTCAAACAGGACACCGCCGATGATCGTTGCTGCAGCCTGACCTTCCGGGCTGAGTTCGGCTTGGCTCTGATTGGGCACTGACAGACCAATCATGCTGATGAACAGCGTGAAGGCCAGTGCTGTTAGGAGATTTTTCTTCATAAGGGTTGATCCTCAGGGGTTGTTTGCTGCCCATGTTGTGGGGCTGATGGCTCGTATTGGCTGTCCTGATAGTGGTTAACTTCAATGGTGAGATGGGCGAGCTTGTGAAAATCAGACAACAATGCTTTGTAGTGCTCACTGCTTTGAGGTCGCCGACTAACAATCGTGATGATAGCGGCAAAGTGGTGTTCACTGACCTTCCATGTATGCAGATCTGTGATGTGATTCTCTCGATCTTTTTCGATTACGTTGCGGATAGCTTCCACATCAGAGGAAGGCATGCTGCCATCCAGTAGTATTGGGCTAAATTGTCTGACCAATCCCAATGCCCAGCGGCTGATGATAATGGCGCCGACGATACCCATCAGCGGATCCAGCCATTGCCAGTTCAGAAACTTACCGCAGAGCAGTGCGGCAATGGCCAATACCGAGGTCAGCGCGTCTGCCAGCACATGCATGTACGCGGCGTAGAGATTGTGGTCTTGATGTGAATGGTCTTGATGAGAGTGGTCATGATGGTGGTGGCCGTGGTGTGCTTCGTGATCATGGCTATGGTGATCCTTGAGGATCAAGGCACTGATCACGTTAATGAATAGCCCGAGTGTCGCCACCCCTATGGCGGCATTGAAAAGAATTTCCTGTGGGCTCACTAAGCGCTGGATAGATTCTATTGCCATCATCAGCGCCACGGCGGCAAGCGCAACGGCACTGGCGAAGCCACCCAGTACGCCCACCTTTCCCGTACCAAAACTGTAGGCAGGGTTGTCGGCGTGCTTGCGGGCATAGCGGTATGCATAGATAGCGATCAGAAACGCGGCCACGTGAGTGCCCATATGCCAGCCGTCCGCCAATAGGGCCATGGACCCATAGGCGGTACCGGCGATGATCTCCGCTAGCATGGTGATGGCGGTGAGTATCAGCACATAGCGGGTGCGTCGTTCACCACTGTCGTTGGCAGTAAAATAATGGTGGTCGTGACGCCAGTTATTCAGGTCGGTGTCGAGCATGGTTTTCTATCGCAATTCAGTTTGTGGGATATGGAACAGGAAAGACGCTATTCGAGTTTGCGTGACAGGCTGAATGCGCCTCGCAGTTCCCCCGCCTGGTAGCCTGTTGCTCTATCGTCGGGGTAATGCTGTTGCAGGGTTTTTACAACCGTTGAATCCAACGAAGTGCCATGACAACTCAGACACAGAGGCTCAACGCCCTGCGCTTTCATGTAGCGGAAGGTGCCGTCCACTATTTCTGTCTTGGTAATATCAGTAACGGCTTCGCCGGCGGCACGGCGCTGATCGAACTGTTCCAGTATCGTTTTTTCCCAGTCATCCGGCGTGGCGGTTTTGTTGCGAGCCTTCAAACTGACCCGTTTCACTTGCCAGCCGCTGGCTGCACTGAGTTGTCGTGCTATTTCCGGCGCCGTGCTGGCGCAAACATTGATCGCGGTAACCGGGCCACCCTGTTGCATAGCTGATACCAGTTGGGGTTTTAACGTACCGGCAAATTGCTGGACGATCTCTTCAGCCTCTCTTTGCAAAGATACCGTGGCATCTTCTCCAGCCCATATCGAACAGGGAAGCAGCGTCAGCAGGAGCAGGTACGTATAGCTGGTTTTAGCCCTCATTGATGCACTCATTTATCTCAGGTGTTGGCGCTTGGTAGTGTAACAGCGGAAGACCATCGCAGGTTATGTGCACGAGACTCGGCTCAGGGAAGGCGAAAAAAAGCACAGGCGTTGAGGGTGGTTTGTCTGGCGACGTCCAATTCATTCTCGTCCCGGCACTGGGCTACTTCTTTTAATACCCACGGCAGGTATGCGGGTTGATTGTGCCGGTCCTTGGGTTTGGGTTGTAGGGTACGCGGCAACAGGTAGGGTGAATCCGTTTCCAGCATGAGCCGCTCGAGCGGAATACTTTTTACCAGTGACCGTAATATCTCACCGCGTCGTTCATCACAGATCCAGCCGGTGATACCAATGTAGAGATCCAAATCCAGGTAGTTGAACAGGGCGGTTCTATCGCCGGTGAAACAGTGGATAACGCCATCTGCTAAGTGATCCCGATACTGCCTTAGAATTTCGAACTGACGCTGGTGGGCATCTCGCTCGTGCATGAAGACGGGCAATTTCAATTCAACGGCCAATTCCAATTGCGCCTCAAAGGCTTTTTCCTGATCGGTCGCTGGAGAAAAATTGCGATTGAAGTCCAGACCAGTTTCGCCAATGGCCACTACCGACGCTTCGCTGGCAAGGGATTTGAGGGTGGCTAGACTAGCAGACGTAAAGCTCTTGGCATCATGCGGATGAATGCCGCAGGTGCTGTGGAGCATCCCGGGAAATTCGTCGGCAAATTGTCGGCAAAGTTCTACCGCGCGCTCACTCTCTTCTTCACTGGTGCCGGTGATAATCAGTCGCCTAACATTGGCGTCTAGCGCTCGCTGCAAGGTGCCAGGCAGATCATCCCGAAAGGCTTTATTGCCAAGGTTAACGCCGATATCCACCAGTGTTTCATTGTTTAACGATGCCAGGGTCATAGTGCGCGTTGTTTTTCCTGTGCTGAAAGAATCCGTTCCTTACTGTCCAGGTTGTGTGCATAAATCATTGAAAATGCCAGCACATTTTGTACGTAGTTACGGGTTTCCCTATAGGGAATCGTCTCGATCCAGGCGTCAAATGGTAATTTGCCCTCTGTTACTTTCAGCCAGGTATCCACCCGGTGTGGGCCAGCATTGTAGGCCGCCGTGGCGAGAATACGATTATTGCCAAATCGCTCCAGCATTTCCCGGTAGTAACGGCTGCCCAGTGTAATGTTGATTTCCGGTTCAAACAGGTCGTTGCTATCACGGTAACGTATACCATTTTTGCGGGCAGTCTGTTTGGCGGTGGCTGGCATTAACTGCATCAAACCTCTGGCCCCGGCAGGTGACTGCACATCCTGTGCGAGAGCACTCTCCTGTCGTGCTACGGCAAACAGCAGATGTACCGGAACGCCGGTTGCTTTTGCATGGCTGTAAAAAGACTGTTTGTAAGCGAGCGGGAAGCGCAAATTGGTGTCGTCCCAAAATCCGGCGTTAATCAGGCTGGTGATGGCGCCATTGTGCCACTGCCATTGGCCGGCGATGTGGGCAGCAGCGATCCACTGCTGTTCATTAAAGTTGCGGTTGGTGTAGTACCACTCGCGCCGGGCAGAAAGGTAATCCTCGTGGTAGATCAGCTCCCGGGTGCGCTGTAGGCCGGGCAATTGTTTCAGTTCGTCAATTTCTGCCTGGGGCACAGTGGCCGGTCTAAATGCCATCGAATAGTCGTTGCCAAGCCATTCGCTGGCCATAAATCCGTAAAAGCTGCGAGTGCGAGATAGCACTTGATAAGCGGAATCTATACTTTTATCAGCCCCTTTGGCATGACTCAGTTCACCAGCTCTTGCACGCCAGTAGAGCCAGCGATCCTGCTCACTCAGAGATTGCGGCATATGACCGATCCACACCAGCAGATTCTGCCAGTCGCCCTCACGCAGTGATTCACGGGCACGCCATTCGAGTAGGTCAGGAGCGATGAAATCCAGATTTTCGACCAGATACTGGTCTGCCACCTTGCGGTGTTCCTGCTGGTACAGACCTTTGACCAGATCGCTGACGACTTGGGTTCTCTGTTCTGTCGTGAACGGATGAATCTGAAGGTAACGGTTCCAGTGCTTCAATGCGGAAGTTGCATCCACCCTGGCCAGGTGAGTGAGGCCGTGAATGATGATGCCGTGTATCTCTGTATCCTCCAGGGATTTCCCCTGGTGACTGAAGAGCTTGTAGTCGCCTATTTTCTGGTGGTCACGATCCACCTGATAAAAACTGGTGGCCAGCTGCTGATATTTTTGCGAGGTGAAGAATCGCTTCAGATAGGTCGAAAGCTGATATTGGTGGTTGAGGACGGCCGCAGAGTATCGCTGCCAGGCGATGTCTTCGGTAATCTCGTTGTTGGCAATCAGCAGATCAAAGAGGCGGTCACAACCCTTCGGCTGTGATTTTCCGACTGTCCAGAGTTTCAGTGCTTCAGGGAGCGCGGCCTCCCTTTCTCCCTTGCGAATACGGGCCAGCTGGAAATAACACTGCTGTTCAGTTGTAGCCGTTTGAGGTTGGTAGTACTTGAGATAATGTTGCCAGCGGTCACGGGCACGCAGCGTTTCCAGCCAGCGGTATCGCATACGATTGGCGAGGGAGCTGTTGTCGTAACGCCGGAGAAAGTCGTCCACATCATCGGTATTGGCGTGTCTCAGTCGGTCACTAAGCCACGAGTATTCCAGATAGGGTTTGAGAGGGTAGTCACCAATGGCTGAGATGATCCTCTGCACATTGCCCTGGTCGTTTTTGGCAATGGCAATTTTCCCTTCGCGGTAAAGTGCGCGCTGCTCGTCCAGGCTGGGCTTTTTGGCAAAGGTCGGGTTGGATAACAGGGAAACAAGCACTGCGACAGAAAGTGTGCAGGCCTTAATACCGAAGCGAAGCTCCATAGTGAGTGATCTGTGTCCATTGCAGAGAGGTGGGATTACTTTGCGGGTATGTTAGACAGATCGTCACGACTTTGATAGAGCACTCTCTGCCCTTTTTTTAGACCCTAACCGCCAACACATCGCACTGTGAACCATGTATAACGCCTGATGCAGTGGAGCCCAGGATCAGGCTGAGGCCATGGCGGCCGTGACTGCCGACGACTATCAGGTCAACATTGTTGTCATTGGCAAAATGGTGCATTTCATGGGCGGGCTGGCCAATGATGACGTGTTGGTTTTCAGTCGGGATACCCAGCTCTTTGCCAACGGCGGCAAGGCGTTCCTTTGCCTGCTCTTCCAACTGGTTTTGCACTTCAGTGAGGTCCATGGGTATATCGCCACCGTAGGCAAATGAAAGCGGCTCTTGAACATGGATCAGACTGCGTTGCACCGAACTATCGGGGAAGAGGGACTTGACTCGCTCGACCACTTGCTGTGATTCTGGCTGTAAATCCAAGCCAATCAGTACATGTTTGTAAGCGGACATAGGGCGACTCCGGTTGCCACACAAGAAACTGTCATAGTAAGAGTTGTAGCAGACAATGACCTATTTGTTAATAGCACTGGTGTTCGCCATCATCGTTTCACCCATGTTGTGGTTGCGGCAGACCCCCCGGCAAAAGCTGGTGACGGCGGTGCGCCAGCAGGCTGCTCGTGCTGGCATTCATGTCAGGCTGGTAAGACCGCCAGATGCACGTGAAGGGGAAGGGCGTCTGGAATTCGTTAGTTACAACTTGCCTTGGCTGCCCAAAACAGCGTCATTACCACTGCCGCGCATGGAAAAGTGGTTGTTGGTGCGCCAGACTCGACGGGGTGATCCTTCGCCCTGGGCAGATTGGCAGTGGCTGGGCCGTGAAGCGAACCCCGCCATTCACGATGCAATAGGAGTGGCGGTACTAGCTTTGCCGCAGTCGGTTAGTGCTCTGGAGGCCGGTGCGGCGGGACTCTCGATCTATTGGCAGGAGCGTGGTGAACTGGCGGATATTGAATGCATAAATAGTCAGTTGATTGCACTGCGGGAAGCCATTCGACCGTCTGATTCAAAACAGGAAAAGTCAATAAATTGAAGAATTTCCTTGACCGACCCACAGTCCGCGCATGTATATTCGCCCCCTCACAATGGGGTGCTTGCTCTTCGCGGCTGTGCTCCACTCAACTAATTCAATGAGTTAACGATAGTTTCATGGGCAAATCACTCGTTATCGTGGAGTCTCCCGCCAAGGCGAAAACGATCAACAAGTATCTTGGCGACGACTTCATTGTGAAGTCCAGTGTCGGCCACATTCGCGATTTGCCCACCGGTGGCAATGGCAAGGCTGTGGATCCAAAGGAGCGGGCCAAGGCCGCAGCGGCAACGCGTAAGCTGTCCGCTGAAGATAAGGAGGCTCACCGCTCTCGAAAAGCCAGCGAGCAACTGATCAGTCGCATGGGTATCGATCCGGAAAATGATTGGAAGGCTCGTTACGAAATTCTTCCCGGCAAGGAAAAAGTGGTTGCCGAGCTGAAGAAACTGGCTAAAACCGCTGACCGCATCTATCTCGCGACGGACCTTGATAGAGAAGGGGAAGCCATTGCCTGGCACCTGATGGAGGCGATTGGTGGTGATCCGGAAATTTACCAGCGGGTAGTCTTTAACGAAATCACCAAAAAGGCCATCAAAGAGGCATTTGAGCACCCTGGTCGTCTCGATAATAATCGTGTGAGTGCCCAGCAAGCTCGCCGTTTTCTCGATAGAATCGTCGGTTTCATGCTGTCGCCACTGCTGTGGAGCAAGGTGGCTCGAGGTCTGTCTGCCGGACGAGTACAGTCGGTAGCAGTCAAGTTGATTGTTGAGCGCGAACGTGAGATTCGTGCCTTCGAACCTGAAGAATATTGGACGTTACACGCTGATCTGGACGCTGCATCTGAAGAACAGGTGCGCTTTGAGGTCAAGAAACAGGCGGGAGAAAACTTCAGGCCCACCAGTAAAGCGCAGGCCGATAGTGCGGTTTCTGCGCTTCATAATGCAGCCTTCGCGGTTACTGCCAGGGAAGATAAACCTACCAGTAGCAAGCCATCAGCACCTTTTATTACCTCTACCCTACAACAGGCCTGCAGTACCCGGCTTGGCTACGGGGTAAAGAAAACCATGATGTTGGCCCAGCGTCTTTATGAAGCGGGTTTCATCACTTACATGCGAACTGACTCAACAAATCTTAGTGCCGACGCAGTGTCTGTTTGCTGCGACTTCATTGAGCAGCGTTTTGGCAAGGCTTACCTGCCAGAACAACCGAATACTTATAGCAGCAAGGCCGGTGCCCAGGAAGCCCACGAGGCGATCCGTCCATCCAATATTGATATTCTGCCAGGCGACCTTTCTGGCATGGAAGAAGATGCCAAAAAGCTCTACCGCCTGATTTGGCAACAGTTTGTCGCGTGCCAGATGACCCCAGCGCAATTTACCAGTACCACCGTGACGGTAACCGCAGGTGATTTTGAACTGCGTGCCAAAGGGCGTGTGACGCGGTTTGATGGCTATCTCAAAGTCCTGCCCGCTATGGCGCAGAAGAGTGACGATGTCGAGTTACCGGAAATGAACGTCGGTGAACAGCTGACTTTGGACAAGCTGATACCGCTGCAGCATTTTACCAAACCCCCGGCACGCTACTCCGAAGCTGCCTTGGTGAAAGAATTAGAGAAAAAAGGTATTGGTCGTCCTTCTACTTACGCCGCTATTATTTCTACGATCCAGGATCGGGGCTATGTTCGGGTAGAAAACCGTCGCTTTTATGCGGAAAAAATTGGCGATATCGTCACTGACCGACTCAACGAAAACTTCTCTGACCTCATGGACTATGGTTTTACCGCCTCCATGGAAGAGTATCTGGATGAGATTGCTCAGGGCGAGCTGGAGTGGAAACAGGTTCTGAATCGGTTCTACCGGGATTTTAGCAACAAGCTCGCCAAAGCCGGTGCTTCAGACGATGGGATGCGTACCAACGAGCCATCAACAACCGATATTTCATGCCCGCAGTGCGGCCGTCCGATGATGATTCGAACGGGTACCACCGGCGTGTTCCTGGGCTGCTCTGGTTACAGTTTGCCGCCAAAGGAGCGCTGTAAGGGCACCCTCAACCTGACGTCGGGCGATGAAGCCGTTAACGCCGACGAAGACGAGGAGGCGGAAAGTCGCCAGCTGCTGCATCGCCATCGTTGCAAACTCTGCAACACGGCCATGGACAGCTATCTGATTGATGAAACGCGCAAGTTGCATGTGTGTGGTAACAACCCGGACTGCGAAGGTTACGAGGTTGAAGTCGGCCACTTCAAGCTGAAGGGTTATGATGGCCCCGTCATCGAGTGTGACAAGTGTGGCAGCGATATGCAGTTGAAGTCAGGTCGCTTTGGCAAGTATTTCGGCTGTACCAATGAAAATTGCAAAAATACCCGCAAGCTATTGAGGAATGGTCAGGCCGCGCCACCGAAGATGGATCCGGTGCCGATGCCAGAGCTGGCCTGTGAAAAAGTTGATGATCATTACATTCTTCGTGATGGGGCAGCAGGGTTGTTTTTAGCCGCCAGCAAATTCCCGCGCCATCGTGAAACACGAGCTCCCTTGGTGTCTGAGCTACTGTCTCACAGAGATGAGATCGATCCAAAATACAGTTTTCTGTTCAGTGCACCAACCAAAGATCCCGATGGTTTGCCCACAGTAGTAAGGTACAGCCGCAAGACTGCCGAGCAGTACGTACAATCAGAAGTGGAGGGCAAGCCCACTGGTTGGAAAGCCTTTTACGAAGGTGGAAAATGGCGGGAAAAAGATGATCGCAAGGGCAAAAAGTAGCGAATCGCAGCCGTGAATCCGTATTTGTCTGTCGTCAACCAACGCTTGTATTTCTGCCGATTGCTGCTCGAGCAGTTAGAGTCTGCCGGTGGTACTTCTCCCCCGATGCTGGAAAGGGCTCTTTGGCAGTCAGCACTTTACCAACTGGAGTCGGCATATCGCTTCTATCTGCGCGAAGTGGCCTCGACATACCGTTGTCGTCAGCCGGAACAGATCCATTCTGTCACTGAGTTGGTTGCCGCACTGGAATTGATGGGGAAGCACCCTTCAGAAGCACAAGAGATCGCTAATCTGGAGCAACTGCCTGGCAGTTGGCTGTTTCAGTTGTTGTCCGCATATCGCCAGATGTTGGTGATACAGCAGGAACAGGTCAGTGAACAGTCCCCCATTGCGGTGGTTCAAATACGTCCTGAATCTGAAATTCAAGATCTCAATACCGATGTGCTCAACACTTGGCGAGAGTCTTTCAATGAACTTATTGAGCGCCATCGCCAGCATATGCAGGAGTGCTGAAGGCTATATTTTGGCCATTTTGGTTAATAAGCAAAAGGCGGTCTGTTACAATCTTGATTGATCTCAAGGCAAACCTTCAACAGTTCGGAAATTTAATGTCCCTGTCTCTCTTTGAAATTGTAATCCTGCCCGATGGCGACGTAGCGCTCCAGCGGACGGATGATGACGACGCCCCTCTGATCCGTATTAGCTTCTCCGATGAGGCGCAGGCTTTCTTGCAAACTGCCAAGGTGGATGTTGCCAAAGTCATGATTGATGCTGGTATCGAGGTGTTTGAACAGCTGGGAGCCGAGAATATGCAGCTCGAAACTCCCCGTGTGAATAAGGACCGTGTTCTTCACTGAGCATGGCGCAGCATTCTCTTCCTTCCCTTGCAGGAAAAGGACCAAGCTCTCAATTGGCTCGCTGAATCCTTAAGAGCCGACAAGGTCGGCCAACGATCGCGTGACTGAGCAGGTTGCTGAGTCCGTAATGTAAGTCCGTTATGTCCACATCGCCAATAGGGTAATGTTGATCAGGTGGTGGTACGAATCACGCCCACCCCCAAACCTTCGATAGCAAAATTCTGCTCACGCAAGTCCACCACAATGGGTTCTAGGGTTTCATTCTCGGGTTCGAGAATGATTTCATGGTTTTTACGCCCTTTTTTAAACCGTTTCACCGTTACTTCATCATCGATTCGTGCAACGACAATCTGGCCATTTTCTGCAGTCTGACATTTGTGCACTGCCAGGACATCGCCATCCATGATACCTATGTTCTTCATGCTCATGCCGTGTACGCGCAGCAGATAATCGGCTTGCGGGTAGAATAAATTGGCAGCTACATCGAGGTAGGCTTCAATATTTTCCACCGCCAGAAGTGGGTTCCCGGCGGCGACCCGTCCTACCAGCGGCAATCCGGCGGGAGATTCGTCAAGTAACCGAATACCCCGGGAAGCACCTGATGTCATCTCAATAACGCCTTTGCGTGCCAATGCCCTAAGGTGTTCCTCCGCTGCATTGGGGGATTTGAAACCCAGCTCTGCGGCAATTTCTGCCCGTGTGGGTGGATAGCCACTGTCTTCGATATGCTGGCGAATCAGGTCAAGAATTTGCTGTTGGCGGGCAGTCAAGGTTGGGCTGGTCATCAGAATTCCCTCAGTTGAGCCATGTTGTGCAATTTCACGGATACTGTAAATTGATATAGCCTGTATTAAAACACAGTATCTTGCCGTCGGCAGCATATTCGTAGGTAATTCCAACTATACTTATTTGCCTGCATATTTAATTTGTCAGGTTGCCCTGATTCGCAGGCCCCATCTCATTTCAGAAGTGGTCATTGCAGTACTGTATTGAGACCTAAGGAGTATCTTGATGGACGAATTAAAAATTCCGGAAGCCTGGCGCGTACTGAGAATCCAGTCAGAACTGGTGGATGGTATTGAATCCCTGGCGCGTCTGGGGGGTGCCGTAACGATTTTTGGTAGTGCGCGTATAAAGACTGATAACGCCTATTACGACGAGGCAATGCGTCTTGGTGGTATTCTCGGAAAGGAGGGCATACCAGTGATTACCGGCGGCGGTCCCGGCATCATGGAGGCTGCGAATCGTGGTTGTTATGGGACAGCAACTGCTTCAGTGGGCTTGAATATTTCCCTTCCCACTGAGCAGGATCCCAATCCCTACCAAAATGTCTCGCTGACATTTCGTTATTTCTTCGTGCGTAAATTTATGTTCGTGAAGCACGCCGTGGGGTTTGTCATTTTCCCGGGCGGTTATGGCACACTCGACGAACTGTTCGAAGCTTTGACACTGGTGCAGACCAGCAAGGTGCGGCCATTCCCGATCATTTTGCTGGGTAGTGAGTATTGGCAGGGCTTGGTCGAATGGATCAAGACGACCATGCTTTCACAGGGTTGTATTGAAGAGTCTGAAACACATTTGTTCAGTGTGGTGGATGATGCGGAGTCCGCTGCGAAGATCATCCTGCAGCATGCGCGCATGCTGCAGGCTCAGGAAATCGCCGAATAATCCTGGGGGGAATTCAACATTCTTTAAAAATCATCCAGTCCGTAGATGGTATCTGAATCCATATCCAGTAATGGGTCATTCCAATTATCCGGGATGAAGATATCATCCGAGGACATACTGTCTTCATTGCTTAACTCGTAGGATGCACGCCAGTCTTCAGGTGCTTCGGCTGGCAACAGGACTAATTGCTGCCAGGTATCCAAGTCAATTTCGCTGACTTCACCATCGACAAACTGTACTTCGATCAATCCAGCGTGTTCATCAACTGCAACGACTTCAAATATTTCATCGTCCGTAGCGTCCTCATACCAGGCGCCGATTATAGGAACGTGTGAGGCCATGATTCACCCCTCCCTTCTAGTAGGACTATCCAACGTATCACCAACTGAATGAATTCGCATCCTACCCTCATGGTGTTTTGGACGAGTGGAGTCGGCAAGAATCATCGAGACTGAAAAAAGGTCATGAGACGGGTTTTAACAAAGTGATGTAACTCAAGTGTGCAGAGGAATTTAATATAATCGTTCAGAGTTCATTGCTTTTTAGTTTAGTTCTTCAGGTCATAACAGCTTGTTTCCAAAATGAAAAATTTGTCTAATCTACGAGCTGGCTTGATAACCGAGCAAAGCCTCCTTATATTTCCCAACCCGATGTTTGAGGTTTTTTATGATCCCTGGCCCATTGATGCTTGATCTGGATGGTTTGACGCTTACCTCGGAAGAGCGAGAACTGCTCCAAAACCCCGGGGTCGGCGGTGTCATCTTCTTTTCCCGAAATTTCTCCAGTCGAGACCAGATTGTCGAGTTGGTTGATGAGATTCGTGCTATTCGGCCCGGGTTGCTATTGTGCGTTGATCAGGAAGGAGGGCGGGTTCAGCGCTTTCGTGATGGATTTACCCGAATCCCTCCGATGCAGACTCTGGGTGAGCGACTGACAGACGTTGATGGTGACGCGTTGATTCGCAATGCCGGCTGGCTGATGGCTTCTGAGTTGTTAGCCTGCGGCATCGACTTCAGCTTTGCCCCGGTGCTGGATATTGATAGGAACCAGTGTGAGGTGATTGGTGACCGGTCATTTTCGGATGATCCTGATATTGCGATCCCTGCGGCACGCACATTTATTGCGGGCATGCACGAAGCGGGTATGGCGGCCACGGGCAAACATTTTCCCGGGCATGGTGGTGTGGTGGCGGACAGTCACCTGGAGACCCCCTATGACAATCGCTCACTGGAAACACTGCGCGACCTGGATTTAAGACCATTTGTTGAATTGAGCGACGAGTTGGATGCGGTGATGCCTGCGCACATTGTATTTCCGAGAATTGATCCGGATGCTGTGGGTTTTTCCCATTTCTGGCTGCAAAATATTCTGCGCAATGAATTGCAATTTGATGGCGTCATTTTTAGCGATGATCTTTCCATGAAGGGTGCTGATCTGGCGGGAGGCTATGCTGACAAGGCTCGCTGTGCGCTCCGTGCTGGCTGCGATATGGTGCTGGTGTGTAATAACCGGGCAGGAGCCATTGAAGTGCTGGAATTCATTGCTGGCAGTGATATGACCCCTTCGCCACGTTTATCAGCCATGTTGGCACGTAACAAACCGGACTGGCGGGAGCTGGTGTTATCGACCCGCTGGCAGACTACAGCGGCTAAACTTGGCGAGATACTCACGTCCATCGCGTGACAGACGGGAGCAATTAACGATGCAGGTACTTGAAGATTGGTTGGTACGTTTCACTGGTGAAGCCTACCTCTGGATGGTCGAAATTTTCCTGATTGTGTTCTCTGCCCTGGTATTGGGTTTTCTTGCCAACAAGCTGGTCAATTTTCTCGAACGCCATACCGCGCGTACAGCCAATGTCTGGGACGATGCCCTGATCGAAGCCTGCCGTCGGCCACTGGTCTGGGCCATCTGGATTTTGGGCGTCAATATGGCTGCGGCAGTGGCGGCACGCGTCACGGAGTCCGAATGGTACGACCTGGTGGCCCCGGTTAATCGCGTGGCAATTATTTTCCTCGGCGCCCTGTTTCTGGTGAATCTGATTAAACGTATCGAACGGAATCTGGTACATCCGGAGTACATGGCTGAACCCATGGATGAGACCACCGTCAAGGCCATGGGCAAATTGCTGCGGGCATCAGTGATTATTACCGCTGTGCTGATAGCCATGCAGGCGTTCGGCTACAGTATCTCCGGCGTGCTGGCATTCGGCGGTATCGGGGGGCTGGCGGTGGGCTTCGCTGCCAAGGATTTGCTGGCTAATTTCTTTGGCGGCCTGATGATTTACCTAGATCGCCCCTTTAAAGTGGGTGACTGGGTTCGTTCACCGGATAAAGAGATTGAAGGTACCGTGGAAGATATAGGGTGGCGCCTGACCCGCATTCGCACCTTCGACAAACGACCGCTGTATATCCCCAACGCAGTATTTAACAGTATTTCGGTGGAAAATCCGTCGCGTATGCACAATCGCCGGATCTATGAAACCATTGGCATTCGTTACGATGATGTCGACAAGATGGCTGCCATCGTAGCGGACGTGAAAGCGATGTTGTCCAGTCATCCTGAGATTGACCAGCAACAGACAATGATCGTGAATTTTGTCTCATTTGGCGCGTCTTCCATTAACTTCTTCATCTATACCTTTACCAAAACCACGCAGTGGGTACTGTTTCACGAGATCAAGCAGGACGTGCTATTGAAAATAAGCGACATCATTACTGGGTATGGCGCTGAAATTGCCTTCCCGACCTCAACCATTCATCTACCAGATCAGTTGTGCTTGGCAAGTGTGCAGGGAGAGATGGCGTAATGGTTGCTGGCGCTTCCAGAGTGGGATGTCGATAGCATGGCTATCGGTATTATTGGTGGCAGTGGGCTTTATGCACTCGATGAGTTGGCTGTTTCCGAACGTGCTCGTATCACTACCGAATGGGGTGAACCATCCTCTCTGCTGGTTTGTGGCACGCTAAAAGATAAGCGTGTGGTATTTCTGGCGCGGCATGGTGAAACACACGCGATTCCCCCGCATCGAATTAATTACCGAGCCAATATTGCGTCACTTCAACAGTGTGGCGTGACGGCCATTTTCGCTATTAACGTGGTGGGGGGGATTAACGGCGAAATGTGTCCCGGTGATTTGGTGATTCCAAACCAGATCATTGATTACACCTGGGGACGCGAGCACACCTATTCGGACAGTGATACGTTGCCTCTGCAACACGTCGATTTTACCGATCCCTACGATCAGGCATTGCGGGCAACGCTATTACAGGCTGCGATCGGCGCTGGAATAACGGTGCACGCTGAGGGTGTGTATGGCGCCACCCAGGGACCACGGCTGGAAAGTGCTGCTGAGATCTCCCGCATGGCCAATGACGGTTGCGATATTGTGGGTATGACCGGTATGCCTGAGGCCGCTTTGGCCCGTGAACTGGGTATTCCCTACGCCTGCTTGGCATTAGTGGTCAATATGGCGGCTGGACTGGGCAATCAGCAGATTACCATGGATGAAATTGAAGCCGTGATGGCACAGCAAATACCCGCTATCCGGCAGTTGTTGGTGTCGACGTGTGAACGATTGTGAAAATGAATAACTTTTGGCGCCAGTTACGCTGCGGAATAGCCATTTTCGCGCTATTGGCGCCGATATTGGCCAGTGCAGGGGTCTACAAGTGCATTGATGATTCGGGCAAGACCACATTCAGCGATCGCCCCTGTGAGGGCGCTTCGGGTGGCAACGTCGAGGCTAAGGAAAACCCGAAAAAAGATACATCGACAAAGACCCGTAGTAGTGCAGAGCAGAAAAAACGTCAGGGTTTGGGTACGTACATCGATCGTGCCCATGGAATTTCTGCCAAGCCTAAGCCTTAACAGGCGCTGCGTTATTCACCACTACCCGCTTTATGGCGGCTGACCATTACCAGTACACCCATATTGGGGTGATCAAGGTACATCAGCTCTCCCAGCTTGAGTCGAGTGGACTGATTCAGGGACACCATATCATTTACTGCAAAGTGTGGCGTCTGATAAGACCAGGCAGGAGGGTTAGATGCTTGTGGCTGGTTAATGTCCGTTGTCTGATTTTCATCTACATGATGTTGTCGCCAAGGCTGAACCGGTAGCGTCGGCCAGGTTTGCGTTGTGTTCGCTGAGGGCTGTGGTGATGCGCTGTCCGCTGAAACAGGCATTGAATCAGCAGGTATGGTAGCCGTTGGCGCCCCAAAACGGGTGTGCCAAAGGTCGGCCTGGAAATGCAGATGGCGGTTGAGTACCAACCGGACGCTGCCCTCCAGCTCATGGTGGTCACCGTAGGCTTCCCCTCCGGCGACGATGATCCATGGACTCTGATCCTCCCCAAGACCCTGTTGCCGCCATGCTTGGTGGAGTAGCACCTGGTATCCCGGTGCTCTTTTCAGGGCATAGTCATCCCCGCCCAGTTTGAAATTTTTATTACTCAAGGACACATAGGGGCGTTCAGTTGTGCCCGTTAAGCCTTCTTGCGCTAACGCTGTATTTGTCTCTGGGGCAGCGGGATTGGTCGGTTGCACTGTATCTGGTTGCGCAGCGTCAATCGATGAGCCGGTCAGTACGCGCCAGTTTTCTGGATAGCTTAGCTGGAGATCCTTGCGGTGTTGTTCATTGTGGTAGAGGTCCTGCTGGCTGAAGACAAGGATCTCCACCTGATACCAGGGTGGTGATTCCTCGGCATAGGATCGCAGTGAAAAACTCAGCGCAAGGGGGATACATAACAGCGGAGCGGGAAATTTCATTTACGTCCTGTTTCCTGTAGGTGTTAGCCGATTCAATACTGCCTGTACCTGCACCAGTCGTTGTTCGATGGTCGCTGTCGGTACCGAAAATTTCAGGGTGGTGGCACCCTGTAGTTTGAAGATTGCTGGCTCCTTTTGCACCATCTGTACAATGGTCAACGGCTCGACCACGGTATCATTGCCGAACTCGACACGTCCACCGATAGGCCCAGATTCTACCTTGCAGATACCCAGTTGGCGGGCCTGAAGTTTTAGCGCTGTGACCCGGAACAAATTTTTCAGATGATCGGGCAACAGTCCGAATCGGTCG
This sequence comes from uncultured Porticoccus sp., assembly GCA_947259505.1. Classification (GTDB taxonomy): domain Bacteria; phylum Pseudomonadota; class Gammaproteobacteria; order Pseudomonadales; family Porticoccaceae; genus Porticoccus. The sequence continues at coordinate 516,213 of CAMYLT010000008.1, forward strand.
ATCATTTCTACCTGTAACTCATCGAGTTCATCATCTGAACCGGCGTTGGCGATACGTTTGTACATCATCAAGCGCATATGCACATCGGGCAGGTAATCCTCTGGAATCAACGCGGGAATATTGAGATTGATTTCGATATCTTCGGTAAGCGGAATGTCCAGTTCTATCGATTTGCCCTTGCGAATGGCGTCTACCGCACGCTCCAACAACTCCATGTAAAGGGTAAAACCGATAGACTGGATGTGGCCACTCTGGTCTTCGCCCAGCAATTCGCCGGCACCGCGGATTTCAAGGTCGTGGGTGGCCAGGGTAAAACCGGAACCCAAGTGATCAGCGGCACTGATGGCTTCAAGGCGTTTAACCGCATCGTCGGTCATGTTCTTTGGGTGCGGGGTCAGCAGGTAGGCGTAGGCCTGGTGGTGGGAACGGCCCACCCGTCCCCGCAACTGGTGTAACTGCGCCAGGCCCAACTTGTCTGCACGGTCGATAATGATGGTGTTGGCGCTGGGAATATCGATGCCGGTTTCAATAATAGTGGTACAGACCAACACGTTGAATCGCTGGTGGTAAAAGTCCGACATGACCTTTTCCAGCTCGCGCTCACGCATCTGACCATGGGCAATCTCAATGCGGGCTTCTGGTAACAGTTCTTGCAAATCCCGGGCTGTTTTGCCAATGCTCTTCACTTCATTGTGCAGGTAGTACACCTGGCCACCACGCAGAATTTCACGCAACATGGCTTCCCGAATCACCCTTGGATCATCCTGACGCACGAAGGATTTAACCGATAGCCGTCGCGCGGGCGGGGTGGCGATAATTGACAGGTCGCGAATCCCTGACATGGACAGATTAAGCGTGCGGGGAATCGGGGTTGCAGTGAGGGTGAGGATGTCCACCTCGGCACGCAGGGCCTTGATTTTCTCTTTCTGGCGGACCCCAAAACGGTGTTCTTCGTCGATGATCAGCAATCCCAGATTCTGGTAGTCAACTTTGGCGTGCAGCAACTTGTGAGTGCCGATCAGAATGTCTACTTTGCCATTGCTGGCTCGCTCCAGCACATCCTGCTGTTCTTTGTCCGAACGAAAGCGAGAGAGCTCTTCGATAATGACCGGCCAGTTGGCAAATCGGTCGCGGAAGTTCTCCAGGTGTTGGTGAGCCAGCAGGGTAGTGGGTACGAGCATGATCACTTGTTTGCCGCTGGCTACGGCGATAAACGCGGCGCGCATGGCCACTTCTGTTTTACCAAAGCCCACATCGCCACAGACCAGTCGATCCATGGGTTGCTCGGCGAGCATATCGGCTTTGACCGCCTCAATGGTATCTAATTGGTCGGGCGTCTCTTCGAACGGGAAATCCGCACAGAATGCACGGTAATCTGTTTCCGGGTCTCGACAGGCGAACCCTTTACGCGCAGCTCGTGTAGCGTAAATATCCAGTAATTCTGTTGCGGTATCGCGTATTTGTTTGAGTGCCTTGTCTTTGGCTTTTTGCCATTGCTCGCTACCGAGGCGATGCAGTGGAGCCTGCTCTTCTTCGGAACCACTGTAACGACTGATCAGGTGCAGAGATGACACCGGCACATAAAGCTTGGCCTCATCGGCGTATTCAAGAGTGAGGAATTCCTGGGGGTCACCTCCCGCCGTGATGGTTTGCAACCCAAGGTAGCGACCGACGCCATGATCAATATGTACAACAGGTGCTCCGACACGCAGCTCGGTGAGGTTCTTGATGACCTGGTCTGCGTCTTCCCGCTGTTTGCTGCGGCGTCGCCGCTGCATCACCTGTTGCCCGAACAACTCTGTTTCGGTGATGACACGGATCCCTGATTCCTCAAGGGCAAAGCCACGTGTCAGGGGGTAAATGGTGATCCCTACGAGCTGTTTGCCACTCGCAAAGTTATCCCAGCCGCTGGTGTCTTCGGGGCGAATGCCCTGGCGCTGCAATAATGCCAGCAGGCTTTCTCGACGACCTGCCGATTCAGCGCAAAACAGTGTCCGTTGCGAACTCTTCTCCAGATGGGCGCCGAGCTTTTTTAACGGATTGTCAGCTTTCGCATCCACAGCGATATCTGGTAGCGCACTGAAGCCCAGCGTCAGCTGACTCTTATCTTCTCTTCCGTCACTGCGCAGCACGGTGCGGGGGTATTGCTTGATGGCCCCAAACAATTCCTCGACCGGAATAAAGACCTCGGTAGGGGGGAGGAGGGGGCGGGTGGGGTCGATGTTGTATTCCTGGTATCGCTGGTTCGCATCCTGCCAGAATTTTCCTGCCGCCTGTTCAATGCCTCCATCTGTAAATAATTGGCAGTTGCTGGGCAAATAATCGAACAATGTGACACAGCGTTCAAAGAATAACGGGATGAAATATTCAATACCCTGTGGCGGAATACCCGCACTGATATCTCTAAATACGGGGCAGCGGCGTTCGTCCACATCAAAACGGGATAGCCAGTTGTCCTTGAAACGACGAATTGACGCTTTATCCAGAGGGACTTCCCGGGCGGGCAAGAGGCAGATGCTGTCAGTTTGTTCTAGCGTGCGCTGCGTCTCGGGATCGAATGTGCGCAGGGTTTCAATTTCGTCATCGAACAGGTCGATACGGAAGGGCAGTCTGGCCCCCATGGGGAAAATGTCGATTAGCGCCCCACGTACGGCAAATTCACCGTGTTCGACGACGGTGTCTACACAGTGATAGCCAGCCGCTTCAAGTTGGCTGCGCAGTTTCTCCAGGTCGATTCTGTCACCAGTGTGATAATCAAAAGCGCGCTGGCTGACAAACTCGTTAGGTGGGAGCCGGTGCATCAGTGTGCTGACCGGTACTACTGCTACGCCAACTTGTGTCTGCGGTAGGCGAAACAGGGTGCGCAGGCGCTCCGAAACAATGTCCTGGTGGGGCGAAAACAGGTCGTAGGGAAGCGTTTCCCAGTCAGGGAAATGGAAAACCGGGTATTGTTGGCCGAGAAAGAATTGCAGCTCAGATTCAAGCTCAACCGCAGCGCGCGCCGATTCGGCAATAACAACTGTCAAACCTTGGTGCTGGCGGCTGGCCTCGGCAATTGCCAGCGATGCACCGGCGCCATAGACGCCAGACCAAAAGCGTTTATCGCCCGGGGTATTAAGTGCCGGGAGTGACAGAATCGACATGTTGGGATGGTACTTTTGTGGTTGAAAAACGAGGTGTGCTATTTTAGCGGGGCCATTGTGAGATTGATATGTATACACGGGAATTGTAGTGAGGATCATGTATTTGCTGTTGCTCAGCGGATTGAGCTTGTTGTTGTCTGGATGTGGCAATTCGCCATTCAAAGTACAGAACTTGGCCAAGACGGATATCGATATGGTGGCGGATGCCCACTATCGAGAGACAGAATTACTACTGAAAGAATTGACCGTAAAACTGTATAAGCGCAATCCGAGAGAGCTCCACAAGGTTAATGGCCAGACCATCGACCATCGGGTCACGCAGATTTTTACGGCGCCAGGCAAACTTCAGTTTGCTGAATTGCCCGTTACGGGTACTGAGGCCATCGAATTGTCGGTCAATCCTGACTATCGAGGTGATCGTGTTTTCGCATTAATGGTAGGTCTTACCGAGATGATTCGGGCCTCCTATGGCTACCACACAGATTTTTATATGTTCTCCGAACTGGATCACCAGAAGCTCTACCATAGTGCCCGCAACATTGAGATTGCCCTATGGCGTATCGCCCGCAGTGAAGATGGCTCCGGACTGCCGTTAATCGTAACGAACAGCTGGCGTAGCAAAAAACAAAACCTCAGTTATGAGCGATTGTTCGGGAAGTTAATTGCTATGCAGGACATGATGGCCATTGTCATGGCTGAAAAAAATCAACGGGTGATCAAGACAGTCGCCCTGAATGTCGCCACCATGGCATTTATTCCTCTTTAAAATCCGACTAGGAATCTGTGCTGTTTCACTAGGCGATGCTGATCATCTGAAATAGGGCAGATGGCCCACTTATTGGTGGCTATCTGTACTGCCTAATAATGGCGGAAACCTGTTGATAGTAAGTTTTTCCAAACAGGTTTAGGTGGTTGAGCAGATGGTAGAGGTTGTAGAGAGCACTGCGGGTTTGCCAGCCTGATTCCAGTGGCCTTATCTCCTGATATGCGGTGTAGAAGTCATCCCCGAAGCCGCCAAATAACATGGTCATGGCCAGCTCTGCCTCGCCCCAACCGTAATGACAGGCGGGGTCAAAGAGTACCGGCTGGCCACTACTGCTACACATCTGATTGCCACGCCAGAGATCGCCATGGAGCAGTGAGGCAGGCTGATGGGGAATCAGCTCGGCTAGCCGAATACAAAACTGCTCAATGGAATGAAAGTCTCTGGTCGTTAGCAACCCTTGATCACGTGCCAATTTTCCCTGGTAGAGTAACCGCTGTTCTGCAAAGAAGAGGTGGCCATCGGCATACCATGTGTTGGGTTGGGGCGTCGCGCCACAATAATTGTCACACTCAAAGCCAAAACGCTCAGCTTTGTGGTTATGCATGGTTGCCAGTTGTCGACCTAACTTGATCCAGTAATCAACCCCTGGTGCACGTGTCTCGATAAATTCAAGCAACAGAAACTCTTCCGTAGCGGCGATAACTTCAGGGGTCCGCACCGTATTAGTGCTGGCAATGGCTCTCAATCCCTGTGCTTCTGCGGAAAACATATCGCTGGGTAGATGTTGCCCATGCTTGAGAAAATAACAGCGGCCATTAGTGGTATATAGTGAGAAGGCGTCGGCGATATCTCCACCGATAAGCTGTTGTGTATCAAGGATGGTATCGCCCAATAGCGATTCAATTTCCGGTTTGAGCTTTGTGGGTAATGCCATTAAATTAGCCTGATCAATTGCCGCAATTCGGCGGCTGCATATCGAGGAAAGGTTAGTGTCAAAAAACTTCGGTGACAAACTGGTGATAGCAATTTCATCCCGAGCACTTTTCAATATGGATGAAAGTCATCGAGTGTACGAAGAGGAGGGCTTGGATGCCTATTCCCGTTACCAGGTAGAACATGAGGACGAGGTGCTGCCTCCCGGCGAAGCCTTTCCCATGGTCAAGAAGCTGTTACGTATCAATGAAAAGCTCGGTGGTGAACCCCGGGTAGAGGTGATTTTGTTGTCACGCAATTCGGCGGATACCGGTTTGCGTGTGTTCAATTCGATTGAGTATCACGGACTCGATATCACCCGCGCGGCTTTCTGTGGAGGGGAAAGCCCCTATCGTTATGTGTCTGCCTTTGGCTGCCATCTGTTCCTGTCGACCAATGCAGAAGATGTGTGTAATGCGCTGGATAATGGTGTGGCCGCGGCAACTTTGATCTCTTCAGGCTCGCGGGATCGCAATGACGATGAACTGCGTTTTGCCTTTGATGGTGATGCGGTGTTGTTTTCCGATGATTCCGAACGGGTCTTTAAGGAAAGTGGTCTTGCCGCGTTTACCCAGAGCGAGAAAGCTGCTGCGAAGGAGCCGATGAGCGGAGGTCCCTTCAAACATTTTCTGCAGGCATTACATGCCCTTCAGGCAGAATTTCCACCCAAAAGCTGTCCGATTCGCACAGCTTTGGTGACCGCAAGATCTGCTCCGACCCATGAGCGGGTGGTTCGAACATTGCGAACCTGGAACATTCGTATCGACGAATCGCTGTTCCTCGGGGGGCTGGATAAGGCGGTGTTCCTGAAGTCCTATGGAGCAGATGTGTTCTTCGATGATCAGCAGTCTCACTGTGAATCAGCCAAGAGTCATGTGGCCACAGGCCATGTACCCCATGGAATTGCCAATCGTAAAAGCTGAAACCGGCCTAGAAAATACTGAACTTGATACCCAAGCCGAGCAGCAGGAAAGCTAGGATTGATTGCAGAACGCTGCTGGGCAGACGTGCGGCCAGTTTTGTACCCAAGTGAATTGCCGGCAGCGAACCAATCAGCAGTGAACCCAGTAGAACCAAATCCACATTACCCAGGAAAAACAGGTGGCTCAGCCCGGCGATCAGCGTCAGTGGCACGGCATGGGCAATGTCGGTGCCCACAATGTGCAGTGCAGGTAATCTGGGAAACAGAATCATCAGCAGCGCGGCACAGAATGCCCCGGCTCCTACAGAGGAAAGGGTAACGAACACGCCGAGGAAAATGCCTGCAAGGAAAGTCACCTTGGTCGCGTGAAGTTGAAAGAATGAACCCACGGGGCCACGGGGCCGGTCGGAGGTGTCTTTCAGTACACGTTTAAACAGGATCACCGCTGCGGTAATGATAAGCATGACGCCCAGGCTGGTGGTGAGAATCTCTTTATATTCATTGGCATCGGTAAAAACGTGACTCAGCAATTGAGCTGTAACGAGGGCAGCAGGGATACTACCGGCAGCGAGAAAACCTACTAGGCGCCATTGAATGCTTTTCTGGCGTGCGTGTGCAGCCACACCCCCTGCTTTGGTTATCGAGGCGTAGAGCAAATCAGTGCCGATAGCGATGTTGTAGGGAATACCTAACAGGATCAGTAGGGGGGTCATCAGTGATCCGCCACCCACACCGGTCAGTCCTACCACCAGTCCGACAAAAGCGCCCGACAAGATATAGAGCAAAAAGTCCAACAAAATCCAGCGCTTCCGTACCCAAAATAGGCTGGCAACTCTAGCAATTTAAACCTATTCTTCAAAGGAATAGTTTTTTATATTTTTAGACGATTGCAGTCTAGCCGGGTGAGCACATGAAACTACAACAGCTTCGCTATATCTGGGAAGTGGCGCATCACGAACTGAATGTTTCCGCCACTGCACAAAGCCTCTACACCTCGCAGCCCGGTATCAGCAAACAGATACGTTTACTTGAAGACGAACTGGGTGTGGAAATCTTTTCCCGTAGCGGCAAGCACCTCACTCGAGTGACGCCGGCCGGGGATGAAATTCTCAGGGTGGCAGGCGATATCCTGAGAAAAGTAGAGAGTATTAAACAACTTGCCCAGGAACATAACGACCCGAAGAAAGGCAGTCTTTCTATTGCTACCACTCATACACAGGCCCGTTATGCGCTGCCAAAAGTCATAGAATCCTTTATCAATAAATATCCTGAGGTGTCGCTGCACATGCACCAGGGCACGCCGATGCAGATTTCTGAGCAGGCTGCCGATGGCGCGGTGGATTTTGCCATTGCCACTGAAGCATTGGAGCTGTTCCACGATCTGCTGATGATGCCCTGTTATCGATGGAATCGCTGTATTCTGGTGCCGAAGGATCACCCTCTGGTCCAATCATCCAGGCTTACCCTGGAAGAGGTGGCAAGTTACCCCTTGGTGACGTATGTGTTTGGATTTACCGGTCGTTCAAGATTGGATGAGGCCTTTAATGACCGAGGCCTGGCCCCAAAAGTGGTCTTTACAGCCACTGATGCGGATGTCATCAAAACCTATGTGCGCCTTGGGTTGGGTATCGGTATCGTGGCGCATATGGCCCATGACCCGGTCAAGGATACTGACTTGGTAGCACTTGATGCCAAGCACCTGTTCAAGTCCAGCGTGACCAGCATTGGTTTTCGGCGTGGCACCTATTTGCGGGGATATATGTACGATTTTATCGAGCTCTTTGCGCCACATCTGACCCGGGACAGAGTTGATGAAGCCTGCTCCATCCGCGCGAGGGATGATCTGGAGAAGTTCTTTAGTTCAGTAGAACTGCCTGAGTTGTAATGACTCGAAAATGATAAAATGGCCAGTAATTGCTGGCCATCTGTTTAGAGAAAATCCAGATCCGGATTGTCGTTGAGAATTTCCTTCAGCTCATCTTCTTCGCGTGTTTTCTGGTTCAGTACTTCCTTAACAAACTTGAAGTAGACCGTGTGGATTTCCGGGGCTTGCCCTTCACGTTCAACCAGAAAAAAGGGAGCTCGTTCCACCTGATACAGCGAAGCTAGTTCCATGCCGGGGGAGGAGGGATCGCGCTCGTCGGCAATCAACACCTCGTCAATCAGTGTCATCTGGCCAGCCTGCTCCATTTTCTGCTGTACTTCTTCGCACTTCTTGCAGAGGCTGCCATCCAATTTGATCTTCTTGACGAGGGTGATTTTCATTTCGGTATCCGATTACTTGTTGATGTTGACCGCGTGCAAGCCACATTCCTTGAGGGTGGCTTCTTCCCACCACCAACGGCCTTCGCGTTCGTGCTGCCCTGGGCCAGTAGGGCGGGTACAGGGTTCACAACCAATACTGACAAAACCCTTATCATGCAATGCGTTGTAGGGCACGTTGTTGCTACGGATATAGTTCCACACTTGAGCGGAGGTCCAATTAGCCAACGGGTTGAACTTGGTCAGGCTGTCATCGGGACGGGCAAATGCCTTGTCATCCTGAATCACGGGTATAGATGTGCGGGTGCCTGGGCTCTGGTCACGGCGTTGACCTGTGATCCAGGCATCTACGGTGAGTAACTTGCGACGCAGAGGGCCAATCTTACGGATACTGCAGCATTCTTTATGGTCTTCCTTGTAGAAGCTGAACAAGCCTTTTTCGCGCACCATCTTGTTAACGGCTGCGGCTTCCGGGAACACTACATCGATTTCGATACCGTAATGCTCACGTACTTTCTCGATGAACTGGTAAGTCTCGGCATGCAGACGGCCGGTATCCAATGAGAACACCTGCACTTTCCCCGGATTGATTTTGCAGGCCATATCAATCAGCACAACATCTTCAGCACCGCTGAAGGAAATGGCGATGTTGTCAAATTCTTCCAGGGCGTATTGAATGATTTCCTGGGGAGTCTGCTCGGAGAGTTGGCGATCGAGATCAACAGTATTTAAACGATTTTCTGCCATGGGTTTCGCTCGTTATCCTCGGTAAATGGATGTGCTAGTTCATTAAGGGCGGGGATGATACCAAAGCCTTAACTAAAGGAAAAATAATCAGAAAATATAATCTGTATTGATACGGCTATTAGTATGGTTAACATTAGCTTTGTTGCGCGCTCGTAGCGAAATGGTTAGAGTGGCGCGGTTTTTCTACCCCCGTGTTGAGAGGATATTGCTGTGGAAATCGCATGTTTGGACCTGGAAGGCGTGTTAATTCCGGAAATCTGGATTGCCTTTGCTGAGAAAACCGGTATTGAAGCGCTGAAGCGGACCACCCGCGATGAACCTGATTATGATGTCTTGATGCGCTACCGCCTTGATATTCTGGACAAAAATGGTTTGGGCTTGAAAGAAATCCAAGAGGTGATCTCCACGCTAGCGCCGCTGGAAGGTGCTCGAGAGTTTGTTGATTGGCTACGCGAGCGTTTTCAGGTAGTCATCCTGTCCGACACCTTCTATGAGTTCGCACTGCCTTTGATGCGTCAGCTTGGTTATCCAACGCTGCTCTGTCATAAACTGGAAACTGACGACGACGGCCGGGTTGTAAACTATCGTCTGCGCCAAGCCAATCCCAAGCGTCAGGCTGTGGTCGGTTTCAAGAGCATGTATTACCGCACGATTGCAGCGGGTGATTCCTATAATGACACAACCATGTTGGCGGAGGCCGATGCCGGAATCCTGTTCCATGCACCGCAGAACGTTATAGACGAGTTCCCGCAATTTCCGGCAGTACATACCTTTGAGGACTTGAAGAAAGAATTTATCAAGGCCAGTGTTCGCGATCTGAGTCTGTAGTGGTTTAATGCAACGCGCGGCGTTCACTCGTCGCGCGGATGTATCAATATCCTGATTTTATCCATTGTTTCCTGAAATTCACTCTCGGCAGCCGAATCGGCCACAATTCCTCCACCGCCCCAGCAATGCAGCTTTTCCCCGTCGGCCAATAGGGTTCGGATGGCGATGTTCGTGTCCATACGCCCGGTAGCACTGATATAGCCGATACTGCCGCAATACACTGAGCGTCGACAGGTTTCGACTTCCTCAATAATTTCCATAGCCCGTTTCTTGGGTGCACCGGTAATTGATCCACCCGGAAAACAGCCGCGCAGCAGCGTTAGGGGTGTTTCATTGTCGCGCAATTTACCGGTAACGGTACTGACCAAGTGATGTACATTGGGAAAACTTTCAAGTGCAAACAGCTTGGGGACACGAATCGAACCGGGTTCGCAGCTCTTGCCAAGATCATTGCGAAGCAAATCGACAATCATCAGATTTTCTGCCCGATTTTTGGCGCTGTTCATCAGGCTGATGGCATTCTGCCGATCTTCCTCCACGGTGATGCCGCGACGAGCTGTGCCCTTGATCGGTTTGCTCTCCACTTGTCCCATTGAGAGTTTCAGGAAACGTTCTGGTGACAAACTCAACACAGCCTGATTGGACTCTCCCCAGCGGTAGTAGCAGCTGTAGGGGGAGGGTAGCACCCGGCGTAGTTGTCGATAGAGCGACCAGCTATCACCGTCAAAATCAGCCGAGAAATGTCGGGCCAAGTTGACCTGGTAACAGTCACCCTGGCGGATATAGGCCTTTATTTTTGTGATGGCTGCCAGGTAGTCCTCCTTCGTCATGGAAGGGCTGAAGGCATATTCTGTGCTATAGCCTGGGTCGGACGTTTCTGTTGGGGCACTTTTGAGACGTTTGAGCACGTCCGCGCGAAGCGCTGGGGAGCAGTTAGACTGAAAAATTAGCCAGCTTTTTTGGGACGAGTGGTTTAACACAAGTGACCAAGTGTAATTGCCGAGGCGCATGTCTGGCAGGTTGTCGACCTTGGTCAGTTGATCGGGCAGTGCTTCGATGCGGCGACCAAGGTCGTAACCGAAATAACCGGCTAATCCACCCACAAACGGGTAACCACTTAAGCTGCTGTCTACTTGGCCGGAGGTCTCAAAGAGATCCTGGGCGAGCTGAAAGGGGTCATCCTCCGTTGTTATCGTGCTACTTCGGGTAGTGATACGGGTGAGTGCCCCTCGGGTTTCGAGCACGGTATCAGGGCTGCCGGTGATGATATCGAAACGGCCGGATAAGCTGCGAGGTTTGCCACTGTCGAGCCAGATAGCATCCGGCAGGTCGCGAACTGCCTCAAACAGCGATTCAGCATCGGGACGGTAGGGAAAGTCGAGAATATCCACATGAAACATGGGCGCTAGTCTAAGTGAGTGCCGAATGATTTCACAGGCAATTCCACCTTCGTAAGATTATTTTAAGGGACTGTGGTGCATTATCATTTCAAGCCGGTTTTTACCGCTGTGTACCATTGCGGCATCGTCGCTTACATGGCAATCTCCGGTGACTATGAGCTTTTATCCACTGGAATCCATTGCCCGACTAAAAGAGGGCTATTTGCGGCGCTTTAAAGTGGCAGGACGCGACTTATTGCTGGTGCAGAGTGAGGGCGTCACGCGTCTGATTGAAAATCGCTGCCCTCATGACGGTTCACCCTTGGGCAAGGGGCGTTTACTGAAAGGTTGTATACGCTGTCCTAAACACGGGATTAGTTTTGCCCTCAATACTGGCCGTCCCCTAGGGGGCGAAGCCGTCAGTGAGGTGGGTTTCCTGAATTCGTTCGAGTTGCTGGAGCAGGATGGGCAACTCGGAATTAACGTTGAAGATGTGTGAGGCATATCCATGATTTTTTCTACCCCTGATCTTTGTGATGACAACCCTGAGTTGGTACGCGTACTGGAACCGATGATGGCCAATTTTGGCGGTCGTGAATGTTTTGGCGGTGAAATCGTCACCATCAAGTGTCATGAAGATAACTCGCTGGTGAAGGAAAATGCCGGAAAGCCTGGTCAGGGCAAGGTGATGGTGGTTGACGGCGGAGGTTCCCTGCGCAAGGCATTACTCGGTGACATGATTGCCGAAAACGCGGTTAAGAATGGCTGGGAAGGGCTGATTATTTACGGTTGTGTTCGTGATGTAGATGCCTTGGTAGAGCTGGATCTCGGCGTACAGGCACTTGCCAGTATCCCCCTGAAGACGGATAAACGTGGTATTGGCGATCTGAACGTGCCGGTGACCTTTGGTGGGGTGACATTTAAGCCCGGTGAGTATGTTTACGCCGATAATAACGGTGTAGTGGTGTCATCTTCTCCGCTCCTGTAGCCGGTAGCCGGTAGCCGGTAGCTCAATAGACTCATCAAAGCTTGCCTGGCATCAAGGTGACATTGCTTTCTTATGACTAAAATTAACTTCACTGTGAGATTTTTTGAGAGATTGGTATGAGCTTGAAAAATACGGCTGAACGCTATGGTTCGCTATCTATTGCTATGCACTGGCTGATGTTGCTGTTAATTGTGGCTGTATACGCCTGTATTGAATTACGGGAGTTTTATCCAAAAGGCAGTGATCCCAGAAATGCACTGAAAGCATGGCACTTCACCCTCGGCCTGAGCGTGTTCTTTCTGATATGGCTGCGCCTGTTGCTCAAGTTGACCCAGGTAACACCCAACATTGTGCCCATGCCGGTTAAATGGCAGCTCTTGTTTGCGAAAGTGATGCATCTGGTGCTGTATGTCTTTATGTTAGGTATGCCTATACTCGGCTGGTTGATACTCAGTGGCGAGGGCAAAGATATCCCGTTTTATGGGATGAGCATGCCGTCGTTGATGGAAATGAATAAGGAAGTTGCCAAGCTGGTGAAGGAACTCCATGAAATTGGTGGCACTATCGGCTATTTTCTAGTGGGTATTCACGCTGTGGCAGCACTCTTTCACCACTATGTTATCAAGGACAATACGCTGTCGCGTATATTGCCCGGCAAACGGTAGGCGGCGTGAACTAAAAGACATGTTTGTAGCGGCGTCAGGCAACCCAGTCGATAATAATAATTAGATCTGAGTTAAGGAGATAAGATGATGAATTACCGGTTAGTTCTCGCCATCACGGCTTCCATGGTGCTGGCAGGTTGCGGTGATAAGGAAACATCCGTAGAGGATCCCTCGGTTGCTGTGGGTGAAAAGCTTTTTCAGGAGAACTGTTCCGAATGCCACCCCCGCACAGGCCGGGGTGATTACCTGAAGCGCATTCCCGCTACGTTGTTGACTCGCCGATCCCAGAACGAGTTGATGGAGTGGATAAAGGGCAGTGACCAACACCGGGAGATGCCATCATTTGAACATTTCAGCGTCGAAGAACGCGCAGCACTGGCCGATTATCTGGAAAGTCAGATTCTCAAATAAACTCACTACAAATTGACGATATCTTCCCGGCCACTGTCCGGGATGCTGTCGTCATAGTCACCAAAGTACGCCACTCTCCAGCTCACCCTACAGAATTTAGTGACGGCTCACGCTTCCGTTTATTGGATTTTCGGAATAAAAAAAGGGAGCTGTTACCAGCTCCCTGAAGGGTACTCTATAAGGGGATATAGAGTGAAACTTAGAATTGGTTCATGGTGTTGTCTTTACCGCCAGCTTTCAAAGCGGCTTCACCAGCGAAGTATTCTTTATGGTTGTCACCGATATCGGAGCCGGCCATGTTCTGGTGTTTCACACAGGCGATGCCTTGGCGAATTTCCTGACGCTGAACGCCTTTTACGTAGGCCAGCATGCCCTGGTCTGCGAAGTAACCTTTCGCCAGGTTGTCGGTAGACAACGCAGCAGTGTGGTAAGTCGGCAGGGTGATCAGGTGGTGGAAGATACCCGCTTCGCGTGAGGCGTCGGCCTGGAAGGTACGGATGCGCTCGTCGGCAGCCAGTGCCAGTTCAGTTGCATCGTACTCTTCGCTCATCAGCTTGGCGCGGTCATAGGCAGAAACGTCTTTGCCTTCTTCTGACCAGATATCAAATACTTGCTGACGGAAGTTCAGAGTCCAGTTGAATGATGGGCTGTTGTTGTAGACCAGCTTGGCATTCGGAACCACTTCGCGGATACGGTTAACCATGTCGGCGATTTGGCCAACGTGGGGCTTCTCGGTTTCGATCCACAGCAGGTCAGCACCGTTTTGCAGGCTGGTGATACAGTCGAGAACAACGCGGTCAACACCGGTATCTTTCTTGAACTGGAACAGGCCGGAAGCGAGACGCTTGGGCTTCAGCAGTTTGCCGTTGGCCTTGATGACAACGTCGCCGTTCTGAATGTCAGAAGCGCTTTCAACGTAGTCGCCGTCGAGGAAGGCGTTGTACAGGTCGCCCAGGTCGCCCGGCTCGTTGGTGACAGCGATTTGCTTGGTCAGGCCGGCACCCAGGGAGTCGGTGCGGGCAACGATCACGCCATCGTCTACACCCAGCTCCAGGAACGCGTAACGTACGGCGTTAATTTTCGCCAGGAAGTCGGAGTGGGGTACGGTCACTTTACCGTCCTGGTGACCACATTGCTTCTCGTCGGAAACCTGGTTTTCGATTTGAATACAGCAGGCACCAGCTTCGATCATGCGCTTGGCCAGCAGGTAAGTCGCTTCGGGGTTACCGAAACCGGCGTCGATATCGGCAACAATCGGCACCACATGGGTTTCAAAGTTGTCGATTTTGGCTTGAATTTCGGCTGCTTTGGCTTTGTCGCCAGCATCACGAGCTGCATCCAGATCGGTGAACAGCAGGTCCAGTTCACGGGCATCAGCCTGGCGCAGGAAGGTGTACAGCTCTTCGATCAGAGAAGAAACCGCTGTTTTTTCGTGCATGGACTGATCGGGCAGAGGACCGAAATCAGAGCGCAGGGCAGCAACCATCCAGCCGGACAGGTACAGGTAGCGCTTGCTGGTAGTCTGCAGGTGTTTTTTGATGGAGATCATTTTTTGCTGACCGATAAAGCCGTGCCAGCAACCCAGGGATTGTGTGTACTGGGCGCTATCGGCATCGTAGGCAGCCATGTCTTCACGCATGATCTTGGCAGTGTATTTCGCAATATCCAGGCCGGTATGGAAACGGTTCTGGAGACGCATACGAGCTGCAGACTCAGGGTTGATAGCACTCCATGTGCTGTTGGCACTGCATACGCTGGCTACAGCATCAATCTCTTTGGTGTAGTTTGACATGATCAGTCCTTCCAGATTGAGAAAAGAAAACGTGGATTAACGGGAACAGATTCTAGCCATCGCACTAAAATTTAGCTAATCTATAGACATTATTTCCGGTATTTTTTATATGAATATACGTGGTGTCGACCTTAATTTGCTTGTCTACCTGGATGTTTTGCTGAAAGAGCGAAATGTCACCAGAGCCGCAGAAAACCTCGGTATTAGCCAGCCAGCCATGAGTAATGGCCTGCGGCGATTGAGAGGTCTATTCAATGATCCTTTGTTGGTGCGTACCAGTGATGGCATGACACCAACCGAGCGCGCTGAGCAACTCCAACCTGTTGTCAGAGAAGTGTTAGCATCAATAGAAAAAGCGGTGGCTCCCCGCAGTGAATTTAATGCTGCCGAGGCTGACCGTGTTTTCCGCATTTCGGTCAGTGATTACACCGAATCGACCCTGCTGCCACATTTGCTGCGTCGCCTTCGCTCTGAAGCGCCGAATATAACCCTCGATATACTGACACCCAGTGATATCAGCTATCAGGATGTGGAGCAGGGCAATGTTGACCTTGTCATTAATCGCTTTGATATGTTGCCTCAGTCCTTTCATCAAATGACGATCTGGCGTGATTCATTTTCCTGCTTGTTAAGCAATCACAACCCTATTCGCAATGACTTTACTCTGGATAATTACCTTGAAACCGGCCATGTGTGGGTTAGCAAGACCGGCATGGGGATTGGTGTCGGCATGGAGCCGGGGGCAGTGCAGCGGTTGGGCTGGGTGGATGAGGCTCTCGCCAAGCTGGGCAAAAAGCGCCGAATTCGTGTATTTACTCGCCATTACCAAGCCGCAATGCGACTTGCCGAGCTGAGAGATTTAGTGATTACCCTGCCGACAAAGGCCGCCATGCTGTTGAAAGATAACCCTAATGTGGCAATTTTACCGCCGCCTTTCGACATTCCGGAGATTGAGCTGATTATGGCCTGGAGTCCCTTACTTCAACACAATCCAGCTCATCAGTGGATGCGGCGGCTGATTGCAGATGTCGCGCGAACGTTGGATTAACCGAGCGATATTCGTCAAAAAAATAGCGGACATAATATCCATAAAATTGATTAATCCCGGTGCGGTTACCTACAATCCATCACTTATTGGATCTATAACCACAGGACTCAATCATGACTGAACGCGTTCAAGTGAGTGGACTTCAGGTCGCTCGTCCGATTTATGATCTCGTTAACCAGAGTATTATTCCTGGAACCGGTATTGAAGAAGCCGCTTTCTGGGCGTCTTTTGGCGCCATTGTCAGTGATTTTGCCCCAAAAAACCGCCAACTCCTGCAAAAACGTGATGCCCTTCAGGCGCAAATTGATAGCTGGCACCAGCAGCGCGCGGGGCAGGCTCACAACCATGCCGAATACAAAGCACTTCTTCAGGAGATTGGTTATCTGGTACCCCAAGGTGCAGATTTCTCTATCAGCACAGCCAATGTTGATCCGGAGATTGCCCAACAAGCCGGCCCCCAGTTAGTTGTGCCAGTCATGAATGCCCGTTTTGCACTGAACGCCGCCAACTCACGCTGGGGTAGTCTGTATGACGCCCTTTATGGCACAGACGTATTGCCGGAAACCAATGGTGCAGAAAAAACGGCTACCTATAATCCAGCCCGTGGCGCGCTGGTAATCGAATATGCCCGTAATCTGCTCGATGATTCCACACCTCTGTCGGGCCATTCTCACAAAGAGGTTGCTCAGTACAGTGTGGTCGCTGGTCAACTACAGGCTACGTTGATCGACGGCAGCCAAGTTGGTCTGGCTGATCCAGCTCAATTTGTCGGCTACCAGGGAACCACTGAAAAACCAGACGCAATTCTATTAAAAAACAATAGATTGCATATGGAAGTTCAAGTTGACAGGAATAGTGTTATTGGTTCGTCTGATGCCGCTGGTGTCAAAGATATCCTGATGGAAGCAGCCCTGACGACGATCATGGATTGTGAAGATTCTGTTGCTGCTGTGGATGCGGAAGACAAGGCACTGATTTACAGCAACTGGCTGGGCCTGATGAAGGGCGATCTGGAAGAAACTCTGGAAAAGGGTGGCAAAACTATCGTTCGCCGCATGAATCCCGACCGTGAGTACACCACTCCGGATGGTGGTTCCTTGGTTCTGCCAGGCCGCAGCTTGCTGTTTGTCCGTAATGTTGGTCACCTAATGACCAACCCGGCGATTCTCGACAGCGAAGGCAGCGAAGTGCCGGAAGGTATCATGGATGCCATGATCACCAGCCTGATTGCCATTCACGACCTGAAAGGCAATGGCAAGCTCCGTAACAGCAAAACAGGCAGTGTGTACATTGTGAAACCGAAAATGCACGGTCCTGAGGAAGTGGCGTTCACGAATAGCCTGTTTAATGCCGTCGAAGATGGTCTTGGTTTGCCGCGCAATACACTGAAAGTTGGCATTATGGACGAGGAGCGCCGTACCTCGGTCAACCTCAAAGAATGTATCCGCGCCGCAAGTGAGCGAGTGGTGTTTATTAACACCGGATTCCTGGATCGTACCGGTGATGAAATACATACCAGCATGGAGGCAGGTCCCTTCGCACCAAAAGGATTGCTTAAGTCCATGAAGTGGATTTCAGCCTACGAAGACCAAAATGTCGACGTGGGCCTGGCCTGCGGACTGAAGGGGCGGGCCCAGATCGGTAAAGGCATGTGGCCGATTCCTGACAATATGGCAGATATGATGGTGGCCAAGATCGGTCATCCCAAAGCGGGTGCCAATACAGCCTGGGTTCCATCACCTACGGCAGCTACCCTCCACGCGATTCATTATCATCAGATCGATGTGTTCGAGTTACAAAAAGAGCTGGCCAACCGTGCGCCTGCCAGCGTTGACGATATCTTGACTATACCGCTGCTTGATCGGGAACTGACAGCTGAGGATATCCAGAAAGAGCTGGATAACAACGCACAGGGAATTCTCGGTTACGTGGTGCGCTGGGTAGAGCAGGGCGTAGGTTGTTCCAAAGTACCGGATATCAACAACGTCGGCCTGATGGAAGACCGTGCTACCTTGCGGATTTCCAGTCAGCACATTGCCAATTGGCTGCGCCATGGTATCTGTAGCGAAAAGCAAGTGATGGAAACCATGAAGCGCATGGCGAAAATTGTGGATGGCCAGAACGCTGGCGATTCGGATTATCGCAACATGGCACCCGACTTTGACAGCAGCGTCGCGTTTGCCGCCGCCTGTGATCTGGTATTCAAAGGTTGCTCTCAGCCGAGTGGTTATACTGAACCACTCCTGCATGCGTATCGCCAGAAAGCAAAATTGCAGTAAGTTTCGACCTAAAAAAACCGGGGTGTCAGCCCCGGTTTTTTTATGCCTGAAGGATTGAGGACTCTAGATGTGCAGACGTCGTAATTCGGGATCCAGTTCACTTTGCTCCCACATGTTGTCAAAGTCTTCTACCAGCTCAACGGCCTCCAGTGGTGCATGCGGCACCACATAGCCGACAAAACGTTCCGGTTCCTGTTTGTAGAGAATGCCGGTACTGTCCACCAGTAAAAACTCGGTGTGGAGCGTTTCTTGTTTGTGTTCCAGTTTGCGTATTTGAATGCGGCTGGGCAGTCGTAGGCAGAGTTCATGAAGTTGATTGGTATGGTGGATTACATGGGCGAGATCTTTGACGAGAATTCTGACTCGCGCAAGTGGATGACTGGTGGCAAAGGCATAGATGGCGTCGCAGAAAGGGCTATTGCTGTAGACGCCTGGTTCCAGCCGAAACGAGAAAATACGAATTTCCCTTTGTGCGCGATTGACCAGCATGACAGCCTGGTCGCGAAATTCATCAAGTCCGTCAAGGCCCACCCGCTGGCGCTCTTCATCGGAAATATCCCGAAGCAGCGGCTTGGGTGAGTTGTCTATAAAACGGTGTAGGTTGAGAACCATTGCCCGGTGGGGAATACCTGCATCCATATAGGCATCACTCTCAGCTATAAAGCCGAAACCTTCATAAAAGGGAACAGCGTGCACCTGAGCGCTAAGAGACAGTTGTTCCATACCCTCGCGTATGGCGTAGCGAATCATATTGCGCATCAGTGACGAACCCACACCACGCTGCCGATAGTCCTTGAGAACAGCCATACGGCCGATCTGTCCGTCCGCTAGCATCCTGCCGGTAGCCATGGCGACGTTCTGTGGGCCGTAGGCAAGCCAATGCATGGCGTTAGGGTCCAGTTCATCGACCTCCTCACTGACGGGGACCCCCTGTTCCTCGACGAAGACCTTGTGGCGTATTGCCATTAACTGTTCGCTGGCGGTCTGCCAGCTGACCTCTTCCACCTCAATAGGAAAATAGTCGACACTTTCCATCAATTGCCCCCTTTTTTTATAGCTTAGTCACCTGAGCGCTCTAATACGGTGATGGATGTTAAGATTATGATCGATTCCATGCGGAGTGTTGATGTGAAACAGGCTTTTATCAAGTTGCTGTTTCTGGTGTTGCTGCTGCCCGTCTGTCTGACGGGTGCAGCTGAACCGGCCATTATTGACCAGAATGCCCGTTTTCATCCGGTGCTGTCCAGCACCGGTATGGTGGTATCCCAGGAAGCATTGGCCAGTACTGTTGGCGCAGACATTTTGAAACAGGGTGGCAATGCTGTGGATGCGGCTGTTGCGACCGGTTTTGTCTTGGCTGTCACATTGCCGCAGGCAGGCAATATAGGTGGTGGTGGCTTCATGTTGCTGCACCTGGCGAAAGGGGATCGCACGCTGGCCATTGACTACCGAGAGATGGCACCTGCGGCGGCAGACAGGGATATGTTTATCGATGAGCATGGCGAAGCAGATGCTGACTTGTCCCGTTTCAGCCATCTTGCCGCGGGTGTTCCGGGTACTGTGGCGGGATTGCTCCACGTCCTGGATACCTATGGCACCATGACGGTAGAGCAGGTGATGGCCCCGGCTATTAAATTGGCTGAGCAGGGCTTTATCGTCAGCGATACCCTGGCATACTCACTGAGTCAGGCGGCCAAGCGGTTGCGTGCTGACCCCGCATCTGCAGGTTACTTTTTCAGGCCTGATGGTGGTTCGCTGCAGAGTGGCTATCACTGGCAGCAGCCAGATTTGGCTAACACGCTGAAACGAATCTCCGCACAAGGTGTTGACGGATTCTACCGGGGCGAAACCGCGGCGTTGATTGTCGCCGAAATGGCTCGCCAGCATGGACTGATTACACTGGACGATCTGGCCAATTATCGCGTGGTCGAGCGCACGCCGGTGTTCGGACACTACCGCGGTCATACCATCGCCTCCATGCCGCCGCCGTCTTCCGGCGGAGTGCACCTGGTGCAGATGCTGAACATCCTTGAAGACTGGGACTTGGCATCCCTTGGCCACAACAGTGCTGCCTACCTACACCGTTTGACGGAAACCATGCGGCGCGCTTACGCCGATCGCAGCCGCTACCTGGGCGACCCGGATTTCTTTCCTGTGCCCGTAGCGAAGCTCACGGATAAATCCTACGCAGCACAGCTGCGCGACAGTATCGACCTGGATATCGCCAGCCGCTCGGCGGATATCGGTCCAGCCTTATCGCTGGAGAAAGAGAGCCCGCAGACGACCCATTTTTCCGTGTGGGATAAATGGGGCAACGTGGTCAGTAATACTTATACCTTGAATTTCTCTTACGGCAGTGGCATTGCCGTGGCGGGGGCGGGTTTTCTGCTCAACAACGAAATGGACGATTTCTCGGCCAAACCGGGTGTTCCCAATGCCTACGGTTTACTGGGGGGAGAGGCGAATGCCATTGAGGGCGGCAAACGGCCGCTGTCTTCAATGACACCCACCCTCGTTTTTAAAGCGGGCAAGCCGGTGATGGCCACCGGCAGCCCGGGCGGCAGCACCATCATTACGGTGGTGTTGCAGAATATTCTCAATGTTATCGATTTTGATATGAATATTGCTGAAGCGACGGCTGCGCCGCGTATCCATCATCAGTGGCTGCCTGATCAGGTGCAATATGAATCGGGTATCAGCCTGGATACCCTGAACCTGTTACGCCAGATGAGGCATCAGGTCGCTGAAACGCCCCGGGTGCTGGGCAAAGTACAGGCCATTGTGGCGGAGGAGAGCGTTCAGCATGGTGTGAGTGACAGCCGCTGGCCGGGAGGTGCTGCCGTTGCGGCGGAGTAGGGTCGTAGGAGGGAGGGTGTTTAGTCCGCCAGATCACCGTTTAGATAGTGCTGGCTGGCGATGCTGGCGCGACGCTGCTCTTCAAGTTCCTCGGCCAGTTCGGGGTATTTGGGCGATGTCATATAGCGGGCGAACCAGTCGGCCAGCAGGGTCTTGTCATCGGCCAGTTGTCGCAACATGCCCTGCACCTGCTGGATAAACAGCGGATCGATTTCTTCCCCTGCCATCTTCGGTAGCAGGGGTGGGTCGCGGTAATAGCTGGTGTTGCCTTGGGCCATTAGTTCTGTGGCGAGATCGCCGAGCATGTCTGCCAGGGTGGGGGAACGGAAGCCCACGGAATAGGTCAGGCAATCGTTTTCGGCAATCCCCCAGTGGGCGATACGAGGCGGCAGATACAGCATGTCGCCGGGGTTTAATACCCACTCGTCGGTTTGCTCGAAGTCGCGCAGGATGCGCAGTGCCGAGCCATCCAGCTTGGGTGTGTGCTGATCGCACAGGCCACCAACCTGCCAGCGCCGCTGACCCTCTGCCTGTAGCAGAAACACATCGTAGTAATCGAAGTGGGGGCCGACGCTGCCTCCTTGTGGCGCGTAGCTGACCATGATGTCATCCAGCCGCCACGGAGGCAGGAAGTTAAAGTGTTTCAAGAGCGCTCCGACATCGGGCACCCAGAGATCCACGGCCTGAACCAGTAGTGTCCAGTGACTTTCCGGCAATTGTTGGAAAATATCTTCTTCGAATGGCCCGCTGTGCAATTCCCATGGGCCGCTCGTGCCTTTTTCGAGAACGATACGCGATTCAACTTCGTCCTCTAGGGCGAGACCGGCGAGTTCGTCGGCGCTGATCGGCGAGCTGAATGCGGGCAGGGCATTGCGGATCAGCAGCGGTTTTTGCTGCCAGTAGTCGGCGAGGAATTCCTCGACGGACAACTCCCCAAGAATGGTTGCTGACATCAGCGACGGGCTCAGACCGCTCTGGCCTGGGCGGCGGCGTTACCGATGTAGCTGGCGGGCGTCAGCGCGCGCAGTTCGGCTTTGGCCTCTTCCGGAATATCGAGGGTGTCGATAAATGCCTGAATGATGTCTTTGGTGATCGCTTGGCCGCGGGTCAGTGCCTTGAGCTTTTCGTAGGGCTCCGGGATGCTGTAGCGGCGCATCACGGTTTGTACCGGCTCCGCCAGCACTTCCCAGGCACTGTCGAGATCATCCGCCAGGCGCTGCTCATTGAGTTCCAGTTTGCCAATGCCCTTGAGGCAGGACTGGTAAGCGATCAGGCTGTAGCCGAAACCGACGCCCATATTGCGCAGCACTGTGGAGTCGGTGAGATCTCGCTGCCAACGAGAGATGGGCAGTTTCTGGGCCAAATGGCCAAACACGGCATTGGCAATACCCAGGTTGCCCTCGGCGTTTTCAAAATCGATGGGGTTAACCTTGTGGGGCATGGTGGAGGAACCCACTTCGCCGACTACGGTTTTCTGTTTGAAGTAGCCCAGCGAAATGTAACCCCAGATATCCCGGTTAAAGTCGATCAGGATAGTGTTGAGCCGGGCGATGGCATCGAACAATTCGGCGATGTAGTCGTGGGGTTCAATTTGGGTGGTATAAGGGTTCCAGTCCAGCCCCAGGCCGGTGATAAACGTCTCGGCATTGGCAGACCAGTCGATCTTCGGATAGGCGGAGAGATGGGCATTGTAGTTACCCACGGCACCGTTGATCTTGCCCAGCAGTTCCACCGCAGCGATCTGCTCAATCTGGCGATTGAGGCGATAGGCGACATTCGCCAGCTCCTTGCCCACAGTGGTGGGAGATGCTGTTTGGCCGTGGGTGCGGGCGAGCATGGGTACAGCCGCATACTGGTGGGCCAGCGCTGTAATCTGGCGGGCGATTTCCCGTATCTCGGGCAACAGTACCTGATCGCGACCTTCCTTTAGCATCAAGGCATGGGAGAGGTTGTTGATGTCCTCTGAAGTACAGGCAAAGTGCACAAACTCACTGATGGCGCTCAGTTCAGAATGCTCCGCAATATGCTCTTTGATGAAATATTCGACCGCCTTGACGTCGTGGTTGGTGGTGCGCTCGATCTCTTTGATGCGTTCCGCATCCGTTTCGCTGAAGTTGGTCACTAGCCCATCGAGTACGGCATTGGCCGCTGGGGAAAGCGGTGCCAGTTCAACAATGGCAGGGTGGGCAGCCAGTTGTTGCAGCCAGCGCACTTCCACAAGGACGCGATATTTGATCAGGCCAAACTCACTGAAAGCCGAGCGAAGGGCGATGGTTTTACTGCCGTAGCGGCCATCGATGGGGGAAATTGCGGTCAGACTGGATAGGTTCATTGGCAAGGTCTTGAATCTGGTGAAGAAAGGCGCGAATTCTAACTGAATCTGCCGGTCATTTCAGGTAAAAAGTGGTCGTAAGGGCCTTGCCGCTAGAGTGCTGTTTGCAAGTCGCGCAATTGCTGTAGCAGTTGCTGGCGATTAAAGAGCAATTGGCGACGGCGACCGCCCAGTTGGTGCCAGAGAATTGCTGAGCGAATACCGGCGAATAGCAGGCAGCGGATGCGCTGGGCAATGTAGTCCTGTTGCAGGTAGCCGGCATAGCCGTTGACCTGAATGCGGTAACGGAAGGTGCTGATGCTGTCCTGATAGGTCTGCGCCAGGTTGGCAATGACATTGGCGTGACTGGGAGAACCAAAATGCTCGGCCTGCTTTGCAGCCTGCTGCAGGCGCTCGCCAATCAAGTTCAGCATGCCTTTGTCGCGGCGCAGCTTGTTGGCCAGATAGATGACCCCGACCACATAGCGCAGGGTGTCGGACTTTTGGGTCCGCGATTGCAGGGTGATCAGCTCCTGCATGGACTCGATACCCAGTTGCAGGTTTGACAGGGATCCAAACACGGCCTCGGTGCTGGGTGGGTTCTGCTGGAACAAGCTCTCAACGCACACAGTAAAGCGGTCCGAGGGTACTGAGCCGGTTTTCGCCAGGGTTTCCACCAGTTGGCAGGCCTGAAAAATCCCTGACAGAGCAATGACCTGTTCCCGGTTGGGTTTGCTGAACATCACCTTGCGCCCTCCACCCAGGTGTGGTCGATGACCCCGCCGCCAAGGCAAACCTCGCCTTCGTAAAAAACAACAGATTGTCCCGGGGTTACAGCCCGCTGGGGGCTATCAAATCGCACCATGTAACCATCGGGCATTCTTTTCACACTGCAGAGCTGATCCGGTTGTCGATAGCGGGTTTTGGCAGTACAGCGCAATTCTGTTACGGCGGGTTCGCCGTTGATCCAGTGAACCTGCGGAGCATTGAGACAATTGGCAAATAGGAGAGGGTGGTCGCCACCTTGGGCGGCAATCAGCACATTGCGTTGCAGGTCCTTCCCTACCACATACCATGGCTCCTCACCGGCATCTTTCATACCTCCTATACCCAAGCCCTGGCGCTGGCCGAGGGTGTGGTACATCAGCCCCTGATGCTGGCCGATAATGTTTCCTTCCGGAGTCTCAATGTTGCCGGGTTGGGCGGGCAGGTACTGCTCCAGAAAGTCTTTGAAACGGCGTTCGCCGATAAAGCAGATCCCGGTGGAATCTTTCTTCTTGGCGGTGGCGAGGCCGTGCTGCTCTGCTATGGCACGTACCTGGGGTTTTTCCATTTCACCGATGGGAAACAGCGAGCGCTGAAATGCCGCTTCGTCGACGGCGTGCAGGAAGTAGCTCTGATCCTTGTTGTTATCCAGCCCCTTCAGCAGGTAAGTATGACCGTCACGATCCTGGCGGCGCACGTAATGCCCGGTGGCAATATAATCGGCTCCAAGGATCTGTGCATATTCCAGGAATACCTTGAACTTGATTTCCCGGTTGCAGAGGATATCCGGATTCGGGGTGCGTCCGGCACGGTATTCTTCAAGAAAATACTCGAATACATTATCCCAGTATTCAGCAGCAAAATTAGCCGTGTGCAAAGGGATGCCGAGTTTGTCTGCCACCAACTGCGCATCGGCCAGATCCTGGCGAGCCGTGCAGTATTCACTGCCGTCGTCCTCATCCCAGTTCTTCATGAACAGCCCCTCCACGGTATAACCCTGCTGTTGCAGGAGCAACGCAGTGACGGAGGAATCGACGCCGCCGGACATACCAACGATAACTTTGCGGGAACTGTTCATAGGGGAGCGGATTCTACCGGTGTGTTTTCAGTATATCCAATGGATAAAGGTGGCCATGGCGATAGTCATTGATCGCCTCCAGCACCATCGGGCTGCGTAATTGATACGCCTTTTGTAGTATTTCTTCATAATCGAGCCAAACTGCTTCTTCGATATCAGGGTCAAGCTGGGCTGCTGGATCATGCACAAGCGCCTTTGCCGCCAGCGCAACACGGTAGTAGGTGATGCCATTTTGCGGCGCAGTGTAAGTGGTAAAGCTGATTACAGCGGTTGGCTGTATTTGCCAGCCGGTCTCTTCAAAGGTTTCTCTTGTGGCGGCTCTAAGCAGAGTTTCCCCAGGTTCTACATGACCAGCTGGTTGATTGAATACTTCGCGGCCATCACGAATTTCTCGAACGAGTAGAAACCTGTCTTGCCGTTCGATTACGGTCGCTACCGTCAAATGAATTCGATCAGGCACGTTTATTACCTCGTGGCCTTTTCACGTTTGCTGACTTTGCGGTGGGCGTCGGTAGATTCACGGTTTCCCAGCGAGACTCCCCCGGCCTCAGCTCATTTAATGACCATGGGCCAATGGCCACGCGAATCAGGCGCAGGGTAGGGTAGCCCACAGACGCGGTCATCCTTTTCACCTGGCGATTGCGGCCCTCGGTGATTTGTAGCTCAATCCAACTCGTGGGCTGACTCTTGCGTTCACGAATAGGTGGCACTCGAGCCCAGATATCTGGCGCGGCAATTTTTTTAACCTGTGCTCTACGGGTGGGGCCATCGTTGAGTATGACCCCATGACACAATTTAGTAATGGCCATTTCGGTGATGTCACCTTCGACCTGTGCCCAGTATGTCTTGGACATTTTGTGTCTGGGATCACTGATTCTGGATTGTAACTGACCGTTGTCAGTCAGCAATAAAAGGCCTTCAGAATCATGATCGAGCCGACCAGCAGGATACACCCCAGGCTGTTTAATGAACGCGCCCAGTCCAGTGTGTCCGTCATGATCGGAAAACTGGCTAAGCACGCCAAAGGGCTTGTTGAATAGTAGAAGTTTTGTCACGGGCTAATACGGCAGATATTTCACAGAAATTGGCTATAGGGTATGTAAATCAACTACAAGAGCAGGTGTAAATATGCTAACATCCCACGCGATTACTGGAGTGTACAACGATAATAGATAATTAATCGTTACGTATTACTAAAGCACTAGCTACCTATGGAGCCAACAATGGGATATCAGCACATTCAGATACCAGCTGATGGTGAAAAAATTACTGTCAATAGCGATTTCTCCCTCAGCGTCCCCAACAAACCTATTATTCCTTACATCGAAGGTGATGGCATCGGCGTAGACATTACCCCGGTAATGATCAAAGTCATCGATGCAGCCGTCGAAAAAGCCTATGGCGGTTCTAAAAAGATCGCTTGGATGGAAGTGTTCTGTGGCGAAAAAGCTGCTGAAACTTATGATGGCGACTGGTTTCCTGCTGAAACCCTTGATGCCATCAAAGAATATAGCGTTTCGATCAAAGGGCCTCTGACCACACCAGTTGGTGGTGGTTTTCGCTCTCTGAACGTGGCTCTGCGTCAGGAACTTGACCTGTACGTCTGTCAGCGTCCAGTTCGCTGGTTTGAAGGCGTGCCTTCACCCGTTAAAGAGCCAGGCAAAGTTGACATGTGTATCTTCCGTGAGAACTCCGAAGATATCTATGCCGGTATCGAATGGAAGGCAGGCACAGCTGAAGCCAACAAGGTTATTGACTTCCTGCGCAATGAAATGGGCGTGACCAAAATCCGTTTTCCCGAAGACTGTGGCATCGGCGTAAAGCCCGTTTCCAAAGCCGGCACCAAGCGCTTGGTTGCCAAGGCTATCCAATACACTATCGATCAGAACAAAGACTCCCTTACCTTGGTTCACAAAGGTAACATCATGAAGTTCACCGAAGGTGCCTTCTGCGACTGGGGATACGAAGTGGCTGCCGAAGAATTTGGTGCGCAACCTCTGGATGGCGGACCCTGGAAAGTTCTGAAGAACCCTAACACAGGCAAAGATATCGTCATCAAAGATGTGATTGCAGATGCCATGCTTCAGCAAATTCTGCTGCGTCCTGCCGAATACGATGTTATCGCCACACTTAACCTGAATGGCGACTACCTTTCTGACGCGCTGGCAGCTCAGGTAGGCGGGATTGGCATTGCACCTGGTGCCAACCTTTCCGATGATATCGCCATCTTCGAAGCGACTCACGGTACTGCTCCGAAATATGCTGGTCAGGACAAGGTTAATCCTGGCTCACTGATCCTCTCTGCTGAAATGATGCTGCGTCACCTGGGTTGGGGTGAGGCCGCTGATCTGATCATCAAAGGAATGGAAGGTGCTATCTCCGAGAAGACAGTGACTTACGATTTTGAACGTCTTATGGATGGGGCAAAACTGCTGTCATGTTCACAGTTCGGCGATGCCATGATTGCCAAGATGTAAGTTGTTACCACTATAAAAAAACCCCCTGTTTCGAAAAGAAACAGGGGGTTTTTTGTGACTATTTAGTCACTAACTATGCTCACTTTCTTGTTCGTTGATACTCTCCGAGCTCGATTCTTCTAGTTCTTCTTCGCCATTACTTGCTGCCACGATATTCGTAGCGTGAAGGCCTTTTTGCCCTTCTACCAGGTCATACGTTACTTCCTGACCCGCTTTTAGCGTTTTATACCCATCCATGTTGATGGCGGAGTAGTGTGCAAAAATATCGTTTGCCCCATCTGCAGATAGGATAAATCCGTAGCCTTTGGCATTGTTAAACCACTTCACTGTACCTGACGGCATATTAGAACCCCTTGCTGGACTTTCTAGTTATTAAATTTGCCCTGCTAACAACCGATACCTATTTGATATCGACTTGTTTCCATTTAATTGAACAATTTTTGCCCAAAACGATTTTCTATAACTAAATTAAAGGCAAGTCAAGTGATAGCTCGAATCGATAAAGGTATATAAAAAAGTTGTTGTCGGTAGAATTAAGGCTCTAAAAGGGTATTAAAATGTAAGATAGATGAAGGTGTTTTTCGAAAGCATGGTGACTATGAGTTTGAACATTAGACTGAGCAATGGGAATGATCGAGATCAATGGCAACACAGTAGTGATGCCGTTGTCGAAGAGACACGCCCCGAACTCAAACGACCAAGGAAATACAAAGTCCTCCTTTTTAATGATGACTTTACTCCTATGGAATTTGTCGTAGAGCTGCTTGAGGTCTTTTTTGCTATGAACCGTGAAGCTGCCACACGCGTAATGCTTAAAGTACACATGGAGGGAAAGGCTGTTTGTGGTGTGTACACCAAGGATGTGGCGGAAACAAAGGTTGCGCAGGTAAATCAGTATGCAAGGGATAACGAACATCCTCTGCTCTGTGAAATAGAACCTGTGGAAGATGATGATCTCTAGTAAAGCAGGATATAGGTGACGGTATGTTAAGTAGAGAGCTTGAGTTGACCCTGAACAAGGCGTTCAAAGGAGCCAGCGAGAAGCGTCATGAATTCATGACGGTTGAACACCTATTGCTGGCCTTACTCGACAATGAGTCTGCGGTGAGAGTTCTTCGTGCCTGCGGCGTAGATATTAATGTATTGCGTCACGATCTCGATGAGTTTATCGAATCCACTACACCGCTGATTCCCGAAGAACTGGAGGAAAAAGATACTCAGCCAACCCTAGGTTTCCAGCGGGTTCTGCAGCGGGCAGTTTTCCATGTGCAGTCTTCTGGCAAGAAGGAAGTGCAGGGTGATAATGTTTTGGTTGCGCTCTTTAGTGAGCAGGAGAGTCAGGCGGTCTACTTCCTGCGTTTACAGAATGTTGCCCGGATAGATGTGGTGAATTACATCTCCCACGGCATATCAAAATATGCTGACCAGTCTGAACAGCATGACGGTGAAGTGCATCAGGATGAGGGGGTCGCAGAAACCGAGGTTCCTGGACAAAGCCTGTTGGAGCAGTTCACCACCAATCTCAATGTACTTGCCAGCAAAGGGGATATTGATCCTCTGGTGGGCCGAAAGGAAGAGGTAGAGCGTGTCTGCCAGGTTCTTGCTCGTCGTCGCAAAAACAACCCGCTACTGGTGGGTGAAGCTGGCGTTGGTAAAACTGCCATTGCCGAGGGTCTTGCCAAGTTAATTGTCGAAGGAGACGTTCCTGAAGCAATTGGTCATAGTGTCGTGTACGCACTGGATCTCGGCAATTTGCTGGCAGGTACCAAGTACCGAGGTGACTTTGAGAAACGTTTTAAAGGCGTTCTGGCAGAACTCAATGCCCAGGACGGTGCGATTCTCTTTATCGACGAAATTCATACCATTATTGGTGCAGGTGCGGCCTCTGGTGGTGTTATGGACGCATCCAACCTGCTTAAGCCGCTGCTGACCTCCGGAAAGATACGCTGTATTGGTTCAACGACCTATCAGGAGTATCGCGGTATCTTCGAGAAAGATCGTGCGCTATCAAGGCGTTTCCAGAAAATCGATGTTTCCGAGCCTAGTGTAGAGGAAACCTTCGGCATCCTGAAAGGCTTGAAGTCCCGATTTGAGGAACATCACCATCTGCGTTTTACCAATTCGGCACTGAAAGCGGCAGCAGAGCTGTCTGCTCGCCACATCAACGACCGATTCCTGCCCGACAAAGCCATTGATGTTATCGATGAGGCAGGAGCCTATCAGCAGCTACAATCACCCTCGAAGCGCAAGAAAGTAGTTGGAGTCGGGGATGTTGAGGCCATTGTAGCTAAAATTGCTCGAATTCCCCCAAAGAGCGTATCAGCGTCTGATAAGGAACAGCTGCGTGGCCTTGCTGATAAGCTGAAAATGGTTGTCTTTGGCCAGGATGAAGGAATTTCTGTGCTGTCTACGTCCATTAAGCTGGCCCGTGCTGGGTTACGTGAAGGTGACAAGCCGATTGGTTCGTTCCTTTTTGCCGGTCCTACCGGCGTGGGTAAAACAGAAGTATCCCGCCAGTTGGCTGAAGTACTCGGTATCGAGCTGTTACGGTTTGATATGTCAGAGTACATGGAGCGTCACACAGTTTCCCGGCTGATTGGGGCTCCTCCAGGGTACGTTGGCTTTGATCAGGGTGGACTGCTCACCGATGCGGTGACTAAAAACCCTCACTCAGTGGTGTTGCTGGACGAAATCGAAAAGGCCCATCCCGAAGTGTTCAACTTGCTTCTGCAAGTCATGGATCATGGCACATTGACGGACAATAACGGTCGTAAGGCTGACTTCCGCAATGTGATATTGATTATGACCACCAATGCGGGCGCTCAGGAAATGAGCCGCTCATCCATCGGCTTTACTTCTCAGGATCACACTACTGACGGAATGGAAGTGATCAAGAAAATGTTCACTCCAGAGTTTAGAAACCGGCTAGATGCCATTATTCAGTTCAACCCTCTGGATTCTTCAGTCATTCATACCGTGGTTGACAAGTTTCTTTGTCAATTACAGCAACAGCTTGATGAAAAGCGTGTACAGCTGGAAGTCGACGATGATGCGAAAGAATGGCTCGCTGAACATGGTTATGACGAAAAGATGGGCGCTCGCCCCATGGCACGTCTTATCCAGGAGAAAATCAAGAAACCGCTGGCAGAAGAGGTGCTTTTCGGTAGCCTGGCCGGCGGTGGTGTTGCCAGAGTATCAGTATCGGATGATGGTGAGCTGGTAATCGAATCAGAAACAGAAGTTGCCTGACAGGGATAGCAGGCAACTCAGCGTGCGCGGTAGGTGATTCGCCCTTTGCTAAGGTCGTAAGGTGTTAGTTCAACTTTCACCTTGTCACCAGTAAGGATGCGGATGTAGTTTTTGCGCATTTTCCCGGAAATATGAGCGGTCACTACGTGGCCGTTTTCCAGTTTTACTCGGAATGTGGTGTTGGGGAGGGTGTCGATGACTTCCCCTTCCATTTCAATATGATCTTCTTTCGCCATGCCGGTAGAATTCTCCAAGACCCGCTTTAGGAAGTGGCGCATTCTGCCTGAAAATCAGGCAAAGTCAATTCATAGGAACCCATAGGTCGTCGATCAATAGCTCAAGAGGTTGGAAATTCTTCTTATATGCCATTTTGGGGCTACGTTCGATCCAGTAACCGAGGTACAAATAGGGCAGCCCCATATCTCTGGATAGCACCAATTCCGCCAAAATCATGTAAGTGCCAAGGCTGCGTTTGGGATGCTCAGGGGAGTAGTAGGTATAAATTGCGGACAAGCCGTCATTGAGAATATCGATTACCCCGGCTGCGACTAATTTTCCGTCAAGGCGTATCTCCAGTATTCGACTGTTTTCCCAAAGACTACTGATGAAGTCTCGGTACTGAGTCATGGTGGGGGGATACATATCACCATCGGCATGACGGCTGGAGAGGTATTGCTCGTAGAGTGGATAATGTTCGTCTTCATCAATGCTGCGGGCAACGCTCACGGTGAGGTCGGCATTGCGTTTATTGCAGCGGTGTTGCTGCCGGTTTGGTGTGAATTCATCTACGACGAGTCGGGCAGGAATACAGGCCTTACAATCCTTACACCTGGGGGCGTAGATATAACGACCGCTGCGACGGAAGCCGTAGCGGGACAGATAACTATAGAGATTCTTATCGATACTGATAGCGGGGTCGACAAAGGCTGTGATCGCTTTCTGGTCTTCCAGATAGCTACAGGGGTGAGGTTCTGTCAGAAACAGCCTGATCGCTCTGACATCTGGCGATATATCCCTAGACATAGCTCTTACTTCTCGATTCCCAGTGGGTTACCTAAGTTTAGTCAATGCGCTATCAATATTGACAGCATTCCAATCAAAGAGTTTGACCCTTAAATTGGCCAGTCTGGCAAGAAACTCGCGGCGGGGAATGGTGACAGCTCCCATTGATAGCAGATGATCATTGCTCACCTGACAGTCAATCAGGCTATCCATATGCCGCTGTTGTAGCATCCCACTTAGCGCTGTCAACGCCACCTTTGAGGCATCCCGCTGTCGGCTGAACATCGACTCGCCACAAAACAGACTGCCTATCATCACGCCATACAAGCCGCCAACCAGCTGATTGTGGTGCCAGACCTCAACTGAGTGTGCATGACCTGCCCGATGCAATGCAAGATAGGCGAGTTTCATCTCCATGGTGATCCAAGTGCCGCCATGACCTTGAATCCGCGGTGCTGCACAGTTTTCGATGACTTGTAGAAAGTCATGGTCGATTTTGATCGTCCATTCATTGCGCCGCCAGCTTTTCCTGAGTGACCTCGAAACCGAGATTTGTTCGGGGAAAATCACGGCGCGGGGATCGGGCGACCACCACAACAGTGGCTGGCCAGCTTCATACCAGGGGAAAATACCCTGTTGGTAGGCGGCCAGCAGCGTGTTGCTGGAAAGGTTTCCGCCGACGGCGAGAAGGCCGTCGGGGTCCCTCAGGGCGTTTTCCGGGTGAGGGAAAACAGGATGTTGTGAATCCAGTAGCGTCAGATCACGCAATGCAGCTTCACTCTAGGGCGTCGAGGTATTTTTCCGCGTCCAGTGCAGCCATACATCCAGAACCTGCGGACGTTACGGCCTGACGGTAAACGTGGTCGGCCACGTCTCCTGCCGCGAAGACACCTTCAACGCTGGTGGCGGTGGCATTACCTTCACTTCCGCCTTTAACTGTGAGATAGCCGTTCTTCATCTCAAGTTTATTGGCAAAAATATCGGTATTTGGTTTATGGCCAATAGCGATAAACACACCCGTAACGTCGATATCCTGCGATGAGTCATCATGGGTGTTTTTCAACCGCAGTCCGGTCACGCCGGCATCATCTCCCAGCACCTCATCCAGAGTGTGGTTCCACATCAGTTTGACGTTACCATTTTTAGCGCGCTCAAACAGTTTGTCCTGAAGAATCTTTTCTGAACGCAGTGAATCGCGGCGGTGTACCAAAGTTACTTCACTGCAAATATTTGACAGGTACAGGGCTTCTTCGACGGCCGTATTACCGCCGCCGATGACAGCGACTTTCTGGTTTCGGTAGAAGAAACCATCACAGGTGGCGCAGGCGCTGACACCTTTGCCCATGAAGGCTTCTTCGGAAGGCAGCCCCAAGTACTGGGCAGATGCGCCGGTACAGATGATCAAGGCGTCACAGCTATAGCTGTTACTGCCTTTGAGTTGAAAGGGGCGCTGACTGAAATCCACCTGTTCGATATGGTCAAAAATGATATTGGTATCAAAGCGTTCGGCGTGGGCTTGCATTCTTACCATCAAATCAGGACCTTGCAGACCTTCAACATCACCTGGCCAGTTATCCACTTCCGTCGTGGTGGTCAATTGGCCACCTTGCTGGATTCCGGTAATCACTACTGGATTGAGGTTGGCGCGTGCTGCGTAAATGGCAGCGGTATAGCCGGCAGGACCGGAGCCGAGAATGATCAGCTTATGGTGTTGTGTATCTGACATGGCAAACAATTCCAGAACAATAGGTTTTGAGTTGGTGCTTATCATAAAGAAAGCGCTGCAGGACACAAAATAGCATTTCACTATAGGACGAATTTAGTGAACTAATGCCCTTGGGCGCTGCTGGTATTTCCATCTACTGCCATTACAATAGCGGTCAGATGTACAACAGCCGGACATTCAGTTGAGCAGAGAGAAACAGCCAAAAAAAAAGCAGGGGTCTGACATTAGTCAGCCACCGTCACGGGTGAAAATGATTCTCCGAGAAGGCGCCCTGATAAGCTGGCTTGCCATCTGTGCTTATCTTTTTCTGGCCTTTATCAGTTATTCCCCCGCCGATCCGGGATGGTCCCACACCGGCAATATCGACCGCGTTGAAAATGCAGCCGGTCCGCTCGGTGCTTGGCTGGCCGATGTGTTTTTTTCCCTTTTTGGTTATATGTCTTACTTGTTTCCCGTCTTGCTGGGCCTTCGGGCTTGGAATGTCTTTCGTGCTCACCAACAGGAAAGCGTTGGATTTGATGGCGTCGTCTTCGCCCTGCGTATCCTTGGCTTGGTCCTGG
Organism: uncultured Porticoccus sp.; assembly: GCA_947259505.1. Taxonomy (GTDB): domain Bacteria; phylum Pseudomonadota; class Gammaproteobacteria; order Pseudomonadales; family Porticoccaceae; genus Porticoccus. The sequence goes on from CAMYLT010000008.1 coordinate 550,439, forward strand.
TAATGGTTTGTGCCACCTCTCTTGCAACGCTGCAGTACGGGGGCGTTAGTACAGAGTTACCATTTGGCATCGGCGGCATTCTCGGTACTTCTGTGGCGACGGCGTCATCAACCGCATTTAGTTATGTAGGCAGCACGCTGGTATTGCTCTCTGTCTTCTTGTTCGGTCTGACCGTTTTTACCGATTTGTCCTGGCTCGCAATGATCGATGGTGCTGGGCGTCTGACCTTGCGTGGTTTCGAGCGAGTACGTCATGGCATTGCCGGGTATCGGGTGCGGCGTGAGGAAAATCGGCAGGCTGAAATTTCTCAGCAACACCGCAAAGAAGTAAAGGCCAAACGGGCTGAGAAAGAAGCGACACGAATTCCTCCCACCATCCAAACGCCTCCAAAGAGAGAAGTCACGAGCATCAGGGTTGAAAAAGAGAAGCAAACCTCTCTCTTCGAAGAACCGGCAAGTGGTGAATTGCCAGCACTCAACCTGTTGGATAAAAACGTTAGCACCCGTGACAAGGGCTACTCCAAGGAATCCCTTGAGGCCATGTCAAAGCAATTGGAGCTCAAGCTGCAAGACTTCGGCATCACCGCCGAGGTGGTTGAAGTATTACCGGGACCAGTCGTGACCCGGTTTGAAATTCAGCCCGCTGCGGGGGTTAAAGTTAGTCGTATTAGCAACCTCGCCAAGGACTTGGCGCGCTCTCTCGCAGTGATCAGCGTACGCGTAGTGGAAGTTATTCCCGGCAAATCCGTAGTGGGTATTGAAATTCCGAACGAGCACCGTGAAATGGTTGGACTGGGGGAAGTACTGTCTTCAGAAACCTATGAGCAAGCTCGTTCACCGCTGACATTGGCCCTCGGGCACGACATTTCTGGTCTGCCTGTCGTAGCAGACCTGGCAAAAATGCCGCATTTGTTAGTGGCGGGTACGACTGGTTCCGGAAAATCTGTAGGCATCAACGTAATGCTGCTGAGCCTTTTGTATAAGGCCAGTCCGGAAGACGTCCGCTTGATCCTGGTCGACCCAAAAATGCTGGAATTGTCCGTTTATGATGGTATTCCTCATCTGCTGACCCCAGTCATTACCGATATGAAAGATGCTGCCAGTGGCCTGCGCTGGTGTGTCGGTGAAATGGAACGTCGTTACAAGCTGATGGCCGCCATGGGTGTGCGTAACCTGTCCGGCTACAACCGCAAGATTATTGATGCCGCCGCTGCAGGCAAACCCATTACCGACCCCCTGTGGCGCCCGGACGAGAATGCCAGTCTGTTTGCCGAGAATGGTGAAGGACAGGTCGCCCCCGATCTACAGAAACTGCCCTATATCGTCGTCGTCATTGATGAATTTGCCGACATGATGATGATTGTCGGTAAAAAAGTTGAACAGCTCATCGCCCGTATCGCCCAAAAGGCAAGGGCAGCAGGAATACATCTAATCCTGGCTACGCAGCGTCCCTCTGTGGATGTGATTACTGGCCTCATCAAGGCGAATGTACCGACCCGCATAGCATTTCAGGTGTCGTCTAAAATTGATTCGCGCACCATTCTCGATCAGGGTGGTGCGGAGCAACTATTGGGGCATGGGGACATGCTCTATCTTCCCCCTGGGACCAGTGTGCCAATCCGCGTCCACGGTGCATTTGTGGATGATCATGAAGTCCATCGGGTGGTAGCTGACTGGAAGCGCCGCGGCTCACCAGAATATTTGGAAGACATCCTCGACGAGGCCGTTCTCGGCAATATTCTGGTACCGGGCTTTTCCTCTGAAGGTGGGGAGGGTGGTGATGATGCTGAGTCTGACCCGCTTTACGATGAAGCGGTGGCCTTTGTACTGCATACCCGCAAAGCCTCTATCTCCTCGGTACAGCGCAAACTCCGTATTGGCTACAATCGAGCGGCGCGTCTTATCGAACAGATGGAAGTCTCCGGCGTTGTGAGCGAGATGGGCACCAATGGTAATCGTGAAGTGTTGGCCCCCGGTCGAGACTGATACGGTTTTAACTTATTTCTGATGATATTCCCTATGATTCGCGCGCTAGTAGCCTGCAGCTTGCTCACCGTATCCTGTTCACTATTGGCCGGGGGGCAGCCTGGTGCCAATGATTTGCGGCTGAGACTATCCGATCTGGAGAGCCTCACTGCCGAGTTTGAACAAACGGTCTACGCCGCCGAGGGCGATCTGCTGCAACAGGCCAGCGGCCAAATACAGGCTGCCCGCCCCGGCAGGGTGCGCTGGCAGACTGAGGCCCCACTGGAGCAATTGATTGTTTCTGACGGACAGACGTTGTGGCTGTATGACCCGGATCTGGAACAGGTCACCATCAAGCCATTTGAGGCGGATCTCAGCAAAACGCCAGCGGTGCTGTTTATCGGGGATCTCGCAGCACTGGAACAGAGCTACAGCGTGACCTGGGAAGAAGGGGGAAACACGTTGTTTACCTTGATACCTATCTCTGCTGATAGCCTTTATGAGAAAGTCACCCTGAGTTTTCAGAGCAACATCCCCGTGGCAATGGCTCTCTGGGATAGCTTGGGACAGAAAACAGACATTCGTTTCCATAATGTACAGCGCAATCCATCTTGGACACCTGCTCAATTTATCTTTGTTCCCCCCGAAGGGGTGGACATCATTGGCGATGAATAAAGACCTGTTCAGCCGAGATCTGGGGCAACCCCTTGCCGCCAGGATGAGGCCGCGCGTACTCAATGAATTTAGCGGCCAGGTTCATCTGGTCGGAAAAGGGAAATCCCTGCATGAGGCTATCCAGGCAGGGCAATTGCACTCAATGCTGTTCTGGGGGCCACCAGGAGTTGGTAAAACGACGCTGGCTCGTATTATTGCCGACTCTGTTGATGCCCATCTCGAGGCCATTTCGGCGGTATTGTCGGGTGTCAAAGAGATTCGTGCCGCTGTTGCTCGCGCTCAGGAAGAGCGTGACGTTCACGGCAGACAGACCATCCTGTTCGTAGACGAAGTACACCGTTTCAACAAATCCCAGCAGGATGCCTTTTTGCCTTTTGTGGAAGATGGCACGGTGGTGTTAATTGGTGCCACCACTGAAAACCCCTCATTTGAACTCAACAATGCACTGCTGTCCCGTTGTCGCGTTTACGTATTGCGCAGCCTTGAGCATGACGACATCGTCGATATCATCCGCCGTGCGCTAAGCGACGAGGGGAGGGGACTCGGTAATCGACAACTACAAATTGATGATGATGCGCTGGAATTACTGGCCAGCGCCGCAGACGGTGATGCCCGCAAGGCGCTCAATTTGTTGGAAATCGCCAGTGATCTGGCCACATCTAACACCCTGCATCGCTCTGCGGTTGAAGAAGTGCTGGTCAGCGACACCCGCCGTTTTGATAAAGGCGGAGAGTATTTCTACGATCAAATATCCGCCTTACATAAAGCTGTTCGGGGGTCTTCGCCCGATGCTGCACTCTATTGGTTCACTCGCATGATCGACGGTGGCTGCGATCCGTTATACATCGCACGGCGTGTCGTGCGCATGGCCAGCGAGGATATCGGTAATGCTGATCCCAGGGCTCTCGGTTTAGCCCTCAATGCCTGGGACACCCTTGAACGTCTCGGCAGTCCGGAAGGAGAATTGACGCTTGCTCAGGCCATTCTCTATCTGGCAGCTGCGCCCAAGAGCAACGCCGTATATCAGGCATTTAACCGTGCTCGCTCAGACGTGCGACAAATGCCCACCTACGATGTGCCATTGCACCTGCGTAATGCCCCTACCAAACTAATGAAAGAATTGGATTACGGTGCCGAATACCGTTATGCCCATGATGAGCCCGGCGCTTTTGCCCCCGGCGAAAATTATTTCCCGCAAGAGCTGAAGGACAAGCGCTATTATTTTCCCTCAGATCGTGGACTCGAAAAGCAAATTGCCGAGAAACTGGATCGTTTGTGCGAACTGGACAAGAACAGTCCCGTACAACGTTACGGGGAGGATGACACATGCAATGGTTGATGGTGGCGGTGGGTGGCGCTCTGGGTGCTATGGGGCGGTTTGCAGTAAACGCAGCGATATTTCCAGTGATGGGCGGCAGGTTTCCCATAGGGACCCTAGTGGTCAATGTGGCAGGCTCTATCCTGATGGGCCTGTTCTATGTATTGATTATTGAGCGTGGTGTACTGCCGTCAGAACTGCGTAATCTGGTGATGGTGGGCTTTCTCGGCGCATTTACAACCTTTTCCACCTTCTCGCTTGATAGCCTTGCTTTGTGGCAAAATGGCCACCTTGCTCTGGCGGCCGCTTATGTCGCCCTGAATCTTTTCTTGTGCCTGGCGGGAACGCTTGGCGCCATAACGTTGACCCGATTGTTTTAGGAATTTCCCCGCCTCATGTTGGACCCCAAACTTGTTCGTTCCGAGCCACAAACCATTGCGGCTGCGCTGGTCATCAAGGGTTTTACCCTGGATGTAGAGAAACTTAACCAACTCGAAGTGCTGCGTCGGGATTTACAGGAAAAGGCCCAGTCATTGCAGGCTGAGCGCAATGCCTATGCCAAATCCATGGGCAAGGCCATGGGCGAAGCCAAGGCGCGCGGTGAAGATATCGAACCGTTGAAAGCCAAAGGGGAAGCACTGAAGCTGGCCTGTGGCGAAGCGGAAGATGCCCTGAATGACGTACAGCGACAACTAGACGAATACTTGAGCGGTGTTCCAAACACCCCTGATCCAGAGGTGCCGGCCGGTGCATCTGAAGACGACAATGTGGAAATTCGCCGTTGGGGTGAACCCCGTGTCTTTGATTTTGAGGTCAAGGATCACGTGGATCTTGGCGCTCAATTAGGGCTTCTCGATTTTGAAACGGCCACCAAGATCACCGGCTCGCGCTTTGCTGTGATGCGCGGGGAGATAGCCCGTCTGCACCGGGCGTTGATTCAGTTCATGCTCAACACCCACTCGCAAGAACATGGTTATCAGGAAATTAATGTTCCCTATATGGTCAACAGTGACTCACTGTTTGGCACTGGTCAGTTGCCGAAGTTTGAAGAAGATTTGTTCAAGCTCAGCGATGAACGCAATTTCTACCTGATTCCTACCGCCGAAGTGCCCGTGACCAATGTATACCGGGACGAAATTCTCGACGCCAATCAATTACCAGTGAAGTTTGTCTGTCATACACCCTGTTTCCGCAGTGAAGCGGGCAGCTATGGTAAAGATACTCGGGGCATGATCCGTCAGCACCAGTTTGAAAAAGTCGAGCTGGTGCAGTTCGTGAAGCCTGAAGATGCAACCGAGACACTTGAGCAGCTCACAGGCCATGCCGAGACGATTCTGCAAAAACTTGGCCTCCCATATCGCACCATTATTCTCTGCGGCGGCGACCTTGGCTTTTCGGCTGCACGTACCTACGACATCGAAGTCTGGTTGCCCTCCCAGCAACGCTATCGTGAGATTTCTTCCTGTAGCAACTTCAGAGATTTTCAGGCGCGCCGCCTGAAAGCCCGCTGGCGGAATCCCGAAACAGGTAAACCCGAACTACTGAACACGCTTAATGGCTCTGGCCTCGCAGTTGGCCGAACTTTACTGGCGGTAATGGAAAACTATCAGCAGGCTGACGGTAGCATTGTCATTCCTGATGTCTTACAACCCTATATGGGTGGCCAGCGCAGCATTGGCTGATTGCCTCTCAGTGAACCAAACTATTTCTTATGGATCTGTTGCCGTTATTTCATAACCTGCGCGGTCGACGCTGCGTGGTGGTCGGAGGCGGAGATGTTGCGCTGCGCAAGTTGCGCCAGCTTATTGATGCAGGTGCGGCTATCCTGGTGATAGCCCCTGAGATCAATGCGGCTATCCGCAAATTAGCCCAAAAACATACTCTTTCTATCCGGCTGACGCCTTTTTCAGACACCGATCTGGATGGTGCTGTGCTGGTGATTGCCGCTACCAATGATCAAGCTGTCAATCGACACATATCCGAGTTGGCTCAGGGACGCAATGTGCCTGTTAATGTGGTGGATAGCCCAGAACTCTGCACCGTGGTATTTCCTTCCATTGTGGATCGCTCTCCCGTACAAATTGCGATTAGTAGTAGCGGCAAGGCTCCGGTGCTGGCACGTATGCTACGCACGCGCCTGGAGGGCCTGATTCCTGCGGGTTACGGCAAATTGGCTGCATTGGCGGGCAAGCATCGGAACCATGTCAAAGAACGTATCGGCAACCCCCTGGATCGCAAAGCCTTCTGGGAGGAAGTATTTGAAGGTGATATTGCTGAACTGGTCTACAGCGAAAAACTCGATGAGGCAGAAAAACGCCTTGAGCAGAAGCTTGCGGGAAACCAACCCCAACAGGTAGGAGAGGTTTACCTGGTTGGCGGTGGCCCCGGTGACCCAGACCTGCTGACATTCCGCGCCCTTCGCCTGATGCAGAAAGCCGATATCGTGCTCTATGACCGCCTCGTCTCCAAGGAGGTGATGGCACTGGTACGACGGGATGCAGAGCTGATCTATGTCGGTAAGACTGCTGGTGATCACCCGGTTACCCAGGAAAATATTAATGAAAAACTGGCGGAATTCGCACTGCAGGGCAAGCGGGTACTGCGGCTGAAGGGCGGCGACCCTTTTATTTTTGGCCGCGGTGGTGAGGAAATTGCCCACTTGGCAGAGCGTGGTGTGCCATTTCAAGTGGTGCCCGGCATCACTGCTGCCTCCGGCTGCGCGAGCTATGCGGGTATCCCTCTAACTCACCGGGATTACGCCCAGTCGGTGCGCTTTATCACCGGACACCTCAAGGATCACTCCCTGGATCTCAACTGGCAGGACTTGGTCGCACCCAATCAAACACTGGTGTTTTACATGGGTCTCAGCGGGTTAGAAAGCATCTGCAAAGCACTGATTGCCCGGGGTAAAGCTGCCACCACTCCCGCTGCACTGGTTGAGAAGGGCACAACCGCCCGTCAAAGAGTATTTATCGGCGACCTGACAACCTTGCCTGATATCGTTCGCAAAGCCGAGGCCAAAGCCCCAACCTTGATCATTGTCGGTGATGTGGTCAAACTCCACGACACATTGTCCTGGTTTAAGGGCTGAGTGTCGCTAAAGGAGCAAAGCCATGTCTGACTTTGATGTTGACTTGTTTGTCATTGGTGCCGGTTCTGGTGGTGTAAGAACAGCGCGTATGTGTGCACAACAAGGTCTGCGTGTAATGGTGGCTGAGTCTCAGTACCTGGGCGGTACCTGCGTCAATGTCGGCTGTGTACCGAAAAAACTGTTCGTCTACGCATCTTCGTTTGCCAGTGAATTTCACGCAGCGCAAGGCTTTGGCTGGCAAGTAGGCAACCCCCAGTTTGACTGGCCAACCCTGCGAGACAATAAGAACCGTGAAATCGAACGGCTCAACGGCATTTACGGCAATTTATTGGACAATGCCGGCGTAGAGCTGGTTAGAGGCTGGGCAAAAATCCTGGGGGCCCATGAAGTTGAGGTCAACGGTAAAACCTATTCCTGTGGGAAGATTCTTATCGCCACCGGTGGAGTACCCTTTGTACCAGATTTCCCCGGCAGCGAGTTGGCCATCACCTCCAATGACGCCTTTTACCTCGACCAATTGCCCGAACGCATCCTGATAGTTGGCGGCGGCTACATCGCCGTGGAATTTGCGGGGATCTTCAATGGCCTTGGGGTAGAGACGCACTTGCTTTACAGGGGGCCGCTATTCCTGCGCGGTTTTGATGAAGATGTCCGAAACACTCTCAAAGAAGAGATCGAAAAACAGGGAGTTAAGATACACTTCTCAACTGATATCGAGAAATTAGAAGCGTTTGATAAAAATGTTAGAGCGACGCTGAATAACGGTGAAATTCTTGAGGCGGGCCTGGTCATGTATGCCACTGGTCGTCGCCCTAATGTAGATTCACTCGGCTTGGAAAACACTGCCATCAAGACCCGAGACAACGGCTCCATTGTCGTAGATGACTACTTTCAGACTGCCGAACCTTCGATTTATGCTATTGGCGATGTGATTGGTCGCGTTGAACTCACACCCGTGGCTATTGCGGAAGGCATGGCACTGACTAAAACATTGACCACGGGTGTTCCCGCCACCGTGGATTACAGCAATATACCCACCGCTGTGTTCAGTCAACCGAACACAGCCTCCGTTGGCCTGACTGAACAGCAGGCGAGGGAGCTGCACGGTGATGATTTGCGGATATACCGAAGCCGTTTCCGTGCGATGAAAGAAACCCTCGGGGGGGGTGATGGCAAGGTGTTCATGAAGTTGATTGTGCAGGCCACCACTGATCGGGTCATCGGTTGCCACATGGTGGGTGAGGGCGCCGGTGAGATCATTCAAGGCATCGCCATCGCGATCAAGGCGGGGGCGACTAAAGCGGACTTCGATACCACCATCGGTATTCATCCGACAGCCGCCGAGGAATTTGTCACTATGCGGGAGCCCGGCTGAGTCGGGCAAACTCGCCCAATACAGTATTAAAAAGCGCTGCGGTGCTTGTTGAGCAATGAATAGATCAGGAATTTGAGATCGGCCAAACTTTGTCGGGATGGCGCGGCCGGCTGGCGGACCACCACCAGCAGTAGCGCATGGCTCAGCTCGAGAAATACCTTCGCCAAGCGCCCAAGTTCCCCCTTGTCTGAAGAAATCTCCATCCTTTGGAACAGAGCCGCCATATGTGTCATCACCAATGTGTCGTGTTCCACATCCAGTTTGCGCAGCTCCGGAACAGCCCACAACGCCTGTACTAATGGCAATAATCCGCGCTGATTACGATAGACTTCCACCAGACGGTCCACGGCGCGCTCTACAAACGCTTTCAAGGACAGGTTTTCCACATCCCAGGATGTGATATCACGCAGGGCGCTATCCATCTCATCCAGCCAGGCAACGCCAAGAGCATACAAAATCGCCTGTTTATTCGGGTAATAATGATAGAGCGTGCCTACCGAAATACCCACTTCACGAGCGACCAGAATAGTCGTCAGCTCATCGAAACCCACTTTATCCAGCAGGGATGCAGTGGTCTCCATGATTTGCTGTCGCCGCTCCAAGGAGCGCTGCTGGCTTGGCCGATTGCGCGGTGAGAGAGATTTTTGTTGTGGTCGTGGCTCAGTCATCGCAATACCTAGAATCTGTCGAGAGTGGAGTAAAAGAGCATGCCGGCGACCATCGCCGGCCAACGCAACAGTGTGCCGCCGGGAAATGCGCGAGTGGGGAGTGCGGCAAACAGTTCAAATTGCTCACTGCGGCTGCTAATTGCTTCAGCAATTAATTTACCGGCCAGTGTCGCGGTGGGAATCCCGTGCCCCGAATAACCGTGGGCGAAGTATATGCGACTGCCCAACCTGCCAAATTGCGGCATCCGATTCAGCGTAATCGCTAGTTTCCCACCCCAAGCATAATCAATACCTGCGTCAGCAAGCTGAGGGTAAATTGAAGTGATTCGTTTTTTGACGAGACTGGCTATATCTGATGGCAGGGAAGATCGATAACTCTCTCCACCACCAAATATCAGGCGTGTGTCGTCACTGGTGCGCCAGTAATTAATGACAAAACGCGAATCCTGCACAGCCTGGCGACTGCGTACCAGTGAGTTGGCCATTTCCTGCCCCAGCGGCGCTGTGGCCACCAGGAAGTTATTGATCGGCATGATCTTGCCGGAAATACGTGGTTCAAGTTGATCGAGATAACCGTTGCAGCCCAGCACCAACTGTTTGGCCCGAACACGACAGCCATTGGTTGTCGAGACCGTCACGCCGCGGGAATCACTTTCATAGGAACTTGCTCGGCTGCCTTCATAGAGGCGGGCGCCGGCATTATGGGCGGCCCTTCCAATTCCCAGCGCATAATTCAAAGGGTGCAGGTGTAATGCATCAGCCTCTTGGAGGCCGCCGTGGAAAACATCTGAACCAAGCTCTTCGCAAACCTCCTCGCGTGTCAGGAAACGGGCATTGCTGTAACCGTAGTGTTTTTCCAACAACTTGGCATCAGCTTGGTAATGTGCGGTTAGTCGTGCCTTGTGCGCGACATGAAGAATCCCTGCCTGTAGATCACAGTCGATTTGATATCGTTCGATTAGCGATTTAACCAGCGCCACGGCATCCAGCCCGGCACGCCATAACTTAGTCGCCATGTCGCGCCCATACAGCTTTTCCAGATCATATTGAGAGCGACGCTGACCTGTGCCCACATGGCCACCATTTCTGCCCGATGCACCCCAGGCAAGACGATTTGCCTCAAGCACCGCCACTGAGCACCCAGATTCCGCCAAATGCAGTGCACTCGACAGCCCGGTATATCCACCACCGATAACGCAGACATCCACCTCAACATCCGTATTTAGGGCAGGGAAAGCTAACCTGTTACGACTGGTCGCTGCGTAGTATGACAAGGGGTACTGTCTGTTCTGGCCATAGTGAGTGCTCATTTTGGTTGACCCGTAAAACCGAATAATAAATCGAATTAAATTGAATAATAATTCGATATAAACTAGTATGCAATAAAATTGCACAGAGGCTTTTTTATATGCAGGGGCAAGAAGAGTTGGCTGCATGGCTGCAGGCCAATAACGTTTCAGAGGTGGAGTGTTTAGTGCCGGATATGACGGGCTCGGCAAGAGGCAAGTTCATTCCCGCCAACAAATTTCTAAAGGAGGAGAGCCGTCTCCCTGAAAGCATCCTGGTACAGACGGTGACCGGAGATTTCAGCAGCCGATTCTGGGGGGTATACAGCTCCAGTGATGGCGACATGATTCTCGAGCCGGATCTTTCTGCCGTGCGCATGGTGCCCTGGGCCAACGAGCCGACAGCTCAAATCATTCATAACTGCTACGACAAAGAGGGCAACCCGCATCCTCTTTCAACCCGAAATGTCTTGAAAAAGGTGCTTGCACTCTACGAGCAGGAGGGCTGGTATCCCATTGTTGCTCCAGAAGTGGAGTTTTATCTGATCGAGAGAAATCTCGACCCTGATGTCGAACTAAAACCGCCCATGGGGCGCTCGGGCAGGCCCGAAACCGCCAGGCAGTCTTATAGTATTGATGCTGCCAACGAGTTCGAGCCGTTTGTTGAGGACATGTATAACTACTGCAATATCATGGAGTTGGATGTAGACACGCTGATTCATGAATCAGGTCCCGCCCAGTTGGAAATCAACTTCCTGCACGGCGATGCGCTAGATCTTGCAGATCAGGTGTTCACCTTCAAACGCACCATTCGTGAAATAGCCTTGAAGCACAATATCTATGCGACATTCATGGCTAAGCCCATGAAAAATGAGCCAGGTAGTGCACTCCATCTCCACCAGAGCATCGTTGATAGCAAAGGCGACAACATTTTTTCTACATCCAGCGGTGATGAGAGTGATTATTTTCGCTGGTATATCGGTGGCCTTCAAAAATATACCTACGGCGTTATTTCACTGTTTGCCCCCAACGTGAATTCATACAGGCGCTTTACCAAGGATGTCTCTGCCCCAATTAACCTTTGCTGGGGGTATGACAACCGCACTGCAGGTCTTCGCGTTCCTGACTGTACACCGGCTTCCAGGCGGGTTGAGAATCGCTTCCCAGGCGCGGATGTAAACCCGTATCTCGCGATTGCAGCTTCTCTTGCCTGCGGATATTTGGGCATCAAAAATCGTATAGAACCCACATCTCCCCACCAAGGTAATGCCTATGACGAGGAAATCACGCTGCCGAGGAGCCTGGAGGAAGGGATAAGAGCGCTGGATGAGTGCGATGAAATCAAGGAGATCTTCGGCGAACTGTTCGTGATGGCCTATACCGACGTCAAGCTTGAAGAATTTGAGGCATTTATCCGAGTGATCAGTTCTTGGGAGAGAGAGTTTCTGCTGCTCTCAGTCTAAGGATGCTGCTCACTATAGTCATATTTCGATTTAAATAAATTCTCTATCTATTTGTTATTATGTAATTATGTGTTTGATGATGCAGCTCCAAAGGCTAATAGACTGCGTTCGTACCTACGACACTATTTTTCGCTGCGAGGAGAGAGCACCCCGATACGTATCCTCTCCTTGACGTGAGTGCAGTCGGTAGACCTTGTGTCGAAGCGGGAAAAGGATAATGGGTCTTTTCCCGTGGAAGCTACTCCCTGCCGGTACTAATCTAATAGAGGTTATGGCAGGTTTCTGAATTTAGAGAGAGGAGTGGGAAATGTCTCTGGCCAATGAAATGCACGATACCATTATTGCTCTGGTCGACGGTCACCGTGGGATACTGGCTGCCGACGAAAGCAGCGGCACCATCGCCAAGCGTTTTGCCGCTGTCGGCCTGGAATCCTCTGAAGAGGGCCGCCGCAGCTACCGCTCCATGCTGTTATCCACCAAAGGGCTGGGTGAGCACATTGCCGGGGTAATCCTGTTTGAAGAAACCCTAAGCCAAAAAAATGACAATGGCACACCGCTACCGGAAGTAGCGGCGGAGCAGGGCATTGTCCCCGGCATCAAAGTGGATAAGGGCAAGGGACCGCTTCCCGGCGCCCCCGGCGATTTGATCACCTACGGCCTGGATGGCCTCGCCGAACGACTGGAAACCTATAAAGCTCAGGGTGCACGCTTCGCCAAGTGGCGCGAGGTTTACCCAATATCACACCACAACCCGACTCGATTAGGGCTGAGAGCCAATGCAGAAATGTTGGCTCGCTATGCTGCTGTGTGCCAATCGGTAGGGATAGTCCCCATTGTTGAACCGGAAGTTTTACTAGATGGCAGCCATAGTATTGAACGTAGTGCACAGGTGAATGAACAAGTCTGGCATTCTGTTTTCCATGCACTTCACCTGCATGGTGTTGCCCTGGAGCACATGTTGCTAAAACCAAGCATGGTTACACCGGGCAAAGAGTCCCCCAAGGCATCTCCGGAGCAGATTGCCGAGCTCACCCTGAGAATGTTGAAGCGTACAGTTCCTGCCGCCGTACCAAGCATCAATTTCCTGTCAGGTGGGCAAACACCCGAGGAGGCTACCGCTAACCTCAATGCCATCAATCAGTTGCGCGTGAATTCTCCATGGCAATTGAGTTTTTCCTATGCCCGGGCACTACAGGAACCAGCGTTAAAAGCCTGGTCAGGAAACCCTGGCAACGCTCCGATAGCCCAGGAGATTTTCCTGAAACGTGCGCGTCTCAACCAGCTTGCTATGCTGGGTGACTATCAAGCCTCAATGGAGGCCTGAGTCCAACGGCGTGTTGGATCTGTACCAAAATGATTTATCTGCCAGGCGCGGCAAGGCGGCTGAATACGCGGAGCAGGCTGACCGGTTTGAACCCTGTTAACTTTTTTCTGTGAGTCTTCAGTACAGAGTTTTACGGCATAACTCAGTAACCAATCTATCTGACGATAGGGTTATTTTTCGGGCTGATCCTTCATTGTTACTCGCAGCTGTAACTATGCATGTCCAAGCCTTCCAGAAGGTAATCTGGTAATAGCGGGTGTGCAATCAGGTACTCCGCTGTGCGGGGACTCCAATTGTCGCTGGCCTCAACCAACGCTGCAGCCCATTCATCTTTCTCAAAGTCTCCACGCCCTAGCCAAAGCAGTGCAACCAGCTCCAGTTGTTGGTCGGGTTCCAGGTCGTCCACGATGGATTTAAACTCGAGAAAGGTTGCGTCGTCTTGATGACTTGCCAACATCTGGGCTCCCCAGTCACCACTGGAAATACCCGGCTCTTCCGGAAAAGTAACTTGTTCCTGAGCGTGAAACTCTTTCGACAGAGCAATCAAACGGCAAACTGTTTCTGGATTAACGTTTAACATCTCTCCACCCTCAATAGAGCTGCGTTCAATTGGTAGCAACGTCTTAACGGCTATTATTTCAAGGTTACTTGAACAATAGCACAGCCTTTTCTCAGTAACTTTTTGGTAACCGGCCACATACAGATCCAGATTCCACACTTGTCACAAGCAAACTGGCGAGCCCCAGAAACAGCCACTACCATTCAATTAACTAGCGGCGGTGCGATTATGGTAACTCCCCAACCCTCGGCTCGAACTGGCAGATATCCGTTTATATCGAAGGGCCTTAACAAGTCGCCAGTTCCTCCCAACATGTTGGATTATGTCCAGACAAGAGCCAATTTCAGCTGGCAATCAATACGTGATGAGTTGGATGGGCTGCCTGATGGGCGCGGCTTCAATATCGCCCACGAGGCGGTGGATCGTCACGCCATGACCAAAAAGGAGCATCTATTAGCGCTCCGCTGGCTGGGACGCAACGGCGACATAAAGGAATACACATACCGTCAGCTGCATAGGGAAACCAACCGTTTTGCCAATGCCCTGCAGAGCCTTGGTGTTCAGAAAGGTGATCGTCTGTTCGTGCTCTGCCCGAGATTGCCAGAACTCTATATCTCGGCACTGGGTACACTTAAACACCGGGCTGTCTTCTGCCCGCTATTCTCCGCTTTTGGCCCAGAACCGATTCGCGAGCGCCTTGAGCAGGGTTGTGGGCGTATTTTAGTGACAACGCCACGGCTCTATGAAAAAAAAGTGGCGCCCATTCGCGCTCAGTTACCACAACTAGAATTCGTGTTGTTAGTCGGGGAAGAGGATTCGGAAATCTCCGGCACAATCGACCTGAAACACTTGCTTGATGAGATGTCTGATGACTATCTCATCGGGCCAACGTCGCCGGAAGATTTGGCATTACTGCACTTTACCAGTGGCACCACCGGCAAGCCCAAAGGGGCCATGCACGTACATGATGCTGGCGTCATGCACTATATGACTGGCAAATATGCCCTGGATTTTCAGGACGGGGATATCTTCTGGTGCACAGCGGATCCCGGCTGGGTCACTGGAACGTCCTACGGGATTATTTCCCCATTGTTACATGGAGTAACCATCATTATTGACGAGTCAGATTTCGACGGGGCGCGCTGGTACAAAATCCTTCAAGAGCAGCATGTTACTGTCTGGTACACGGCACCCACCGCCATACGAATGCTGATGAAACTTGGTTCTGGTCTCGCCCATGAATATAGCTTCCCGAAACTACGCTTCATCGCCAGCGTCGGGGAGCCGCTGAATCCAGAGGCTGTCATTTGGGGCCAAGATACGCTGGGTCTGCCGATACACGACAATTGGTGGCAATCGGAAACCGGCGGCATCATGATCGCCAACTATCCCTGTACCGATATACGTCCCGGCTCAATGGGCCTGCCACTGCCAGGCATTATGGCGGGAATCGTGCGACGTACTAAGAATGGTGGTGTAGAAGAAATCCACACTTCCGACACCGAAGGTGAGCTGGCGCTGCAACCGGGCTGGCCATCCATGTTCCGGGGTTACCTGAACCAACCCGAGCGCTACCAAAATTGTTTCTGCGATGGTTGGTACCTTACCGGTGATCTGGCACGCCGCGATGCCGATGGTTATTTTTGGTTTGTGGGACGGGACGATGACATGATCAAAAGCGCCGGCCACCTGATCGGGCCATTTGAGGTGGAAAGTGCCCTAATGGAACACCCTGCGGTGGCAGAAGCCGCCGTGATTGGTGTGCCGGAGGCGACCCTGGGTGAAATGGTGAAGGCCTTTGTCTCACTGCAAGAGGGCTATGAACCGGATGACACGTTGCGTCGGGAGTTGCTCGGCTATGCCCGCAAGCGACTTGGATCGGCTGTTGCGCCAAAAGAAATCGCCTTTGAGGAAAAGCTACCACACACACGCAGCGGCAAAATCATGAGACGTCTTCTCAAGGCCAAGGAGACTGGTGAAGAACTTCGCGACACGTCGACACTGGAGGAATAATCATGACAAAGGCTTCCACCGCGTCAAGTCACCGTGACCGGGAACATCACTTGTCACTCCTCAAGCAAATGCTGCGGGTGCGGCGCTTTGAAGAAAAATGTGTCGAACTCTACTCACAGCAAAAAATCCGAGGTTTTCTACATCTGTATATCGGGGAGGAGGCCGTCTGTACCGGGCTGATGCAGGCCGTGTCAGCGGATGACGCCATGGTTGCCACATACCGTGAGCATGGTCATGCCCTGTTGCGTGGTATCCCAATGAACGCTGTTCTGGCCGAGATGTATGGAAAACAGGAAGGGTGTAGCGGTGGTCGTGGTGGCTCGATGCACCTGTTCGACAAAGCCACCCATTTTATCGGCGGTAACGCGATCGTGGGGGGCGGGATGCCGGTAGCGGTGGGGTACGCACTAGCTGCCAAACTGCGCAAATTGAAAGCGATCAGCTGGTGTGTATTTGGCGAAGGAGCGATGGCAGAAGGAGAGTTCCATGAGTCCATGAATCTGGCTGCGCTCTGGCAACTCCCGGTAGTGTTTTGTTGTGAAAATAACTACTACGCCATGGGAACCGCGTTGGACCGTTCCGAGTCCGAAACCAATTTGCTGAAACACGCCAAAAGTTATCGGATCAATGCTCAATCCGTAGATGGTATGGATGTGCTCGCAACTGAGGCGGCCTCGCATGCCGCTGCCAAGTGGGTCCGCGCTGGCAAGGGACCATACTTCCTGGAGTTTCAAACTTACCGTTTTCGTGCACATTCGATGTTTGACCCGGAGCGGTATCGAGAAAAAGCAGAAGTACATGACCGGGAACAGCACGGGCCTATCAAGCGGTATGGCGAGCAACTTCGCGAACTCGGGATTCTGGATGATACCGGGCTCAACACCCTCGAAGCGGAGATTGCACAGGAAATCCAAAACGCCGTTGATTTTGCTGAGGCAGGGCAGTTAGAACCCGTGGCATCGCTGAGCCGCTTTGTCTATTCAGAGGGGGCTGCAAGCTGATGGCAACACAGGAAATTACATACCGGGAAGCCGCCCGCGAAGCCTTACGAGCAGCATTACATAACGATGAACGCGTCTTTTTGATGGGTGAAGATGTGGGCCGCTACGGCGGGCCCTATGCGGTGAGTTTAGGACTCTTGGAAGAATTCGGTCCTGATCGCATACGCGATACCCCGCTGTCGGAGTCGGCTTTTGTCGGTGCCGGCATCGGCGCGGCGCTGGGGGGAATGCGCCCCATCGTCGAGATCATGACTGTCAACTTCAGCCTGCTGGCGGCGGATCAGATCATCAACACCGCCGCCACCTACCTGCACATGTCCGGTGGCCAGTTCAATGTACCGCTGGTGATTCGCATGGCCACCGGCGCCGGTTTTCAACTGGCGGCACAGCACTCACACAGTCTCGAGGGCTGGTACGCCCATATCCCCGGCCTGAAAATCGTAACACCGGCCACCCTCGAAGATGTGCGCGGCATGTTGCCCACCGCACTGGCGGATCCTGATCCGGTGCTGATTTTTGAGCACCTGGCGCTCTACAACCGCAAGGGCCAACTCGTGGAAGACGCCGGTCCGGTGGATATCGATCGCGCCCGGGTGAGGCGGCAGGGCACGGCGGTGAGCCTGATCACCTACGGCAACTCATTGTGGAAGTGTATTGAAGCCGCCGAACAGCTGGCCGGGGAGGGCATTGATGCCGAGGTTGTCGATTTACGCAGCCTGCGACCCCTCGACGACCAGACCATTATGGCCTCGGTGAGAAAGACCCGCCGAGCGGTAATCGTCGACGAGGGCTGGCGCTCGGGTAGCCTGTCCGCCGAAATCGCCGCCCGCATCCACGAACAGGCCTTCTACGAACTGGACGCACCGGTGGTGCGGCTGTGCAGCGAGGAGGTGCCCATCCCCTATGCCAAACACCTGGAGGAGGCGGCGCTGCCCCAGGCAGAGAAAATTGTCCGGGCGGTGCGGGAGCTATTGGGAACATGAGTGAATTCCTCATGCCCTCCCTGGGGGCCGACATGGAAGAGGCCACCCTGGTGCAGTGGCTGGTAAGGCCCGGCGACCCGGTCAAACACGGCGATGTGATTGCCGTGGTGGAAACCACCAAAGGTGCCATAGAAATCGAGGTGTTTGACGACGGGGTCGTGGGAGAGTTGCTCGTGCGAGAAGGTGAAAAAGCGCCGGTGGGTACCCCGCTGGCCAAAATTCTCAGTGGAACGGAACAACCCCCATCCACTGAGGTGGCAAAGCCACAACCCAAAGGTGCGGGACCGAGTCAAGAGGCGCCACAACTGGATCCGAAGCCTCATCTGGATAAAGAGCTTCAGTTCGAGGAACAAACCCAGCCCAAGCACGAAAAAGTACCCCGTGCGTCGCCGGCGGCAAGAAAACGCGCTGCGGAACTCGACATCGACCTGGTTACGATCACTGGCTCCGGACCCGCCGGCGCTGTCACCCTGGCGGATGTGGAGTTGGAGGTGGAGAGTGCAGCGAAACAACTCGGCGGGGAGCTGACAGGGCGCTTCGACAGGGAGGCCATGCGCCAGACCATTGCCGCGGCCATGGCCCGCTCGAAACGGGAAATACCTCATTATTACCTGGCCACTACCGTCGATATGCGGCGCGCGCTGGCCTGGCTGCAGGACTACAACCGGAAGAGGGATATCAAGGCACGGCTCTCCTACCTGGTACTGACCCTCAAAGCCATCGCCCTGGCACTGCGCAAGGTTCCGGAATTGAACGGTTTTTATACCGACAATGCCTTCCATCCCGCCAAATCCGTAAACATCGGCATGGCCGTATCCCTCCGCGGCGGCGGCCTGATAGCACCATCCCTGGGCCAGGTGGATCAAAGTCCGCTGGAAAACATCATGATCCGCATGAACGACCTGATCGAACGCACCCGCCGCGGTACATTGCGGGCCACCGAACTATCCTCTGGGACTATCACCCTTAGCAATATGGGAGAGCGGGGCGTGGAAACACTGTTTGGCGTGATTACTCCTCCCCAGGTAGCCCTGGTGGGACTGGGCAAGCTGGTGGACAGACCCCTGGCGGAAAACGGTCAGGTCATTGTCAGCCCACAAATGCAGATTACACTTTCCGCTGATCACCGCGCCAGTGACGGACACCGGGGAGCCATGTTTCTCAACACCGTCGACAACCTGTTGCAAACCCCCGAGGGACTATGAACAAAGCGGATATTCACCATTTGATCCTGGAACAGTTAAGCGAACTGGCGCCGGAGGCAGATCTGGATGAGCTGGATCAAGAAATCGACTTTCGGGAAGCGCTGGATATTGATTCCTTTGACTTTGTGCGCTTTATTACCGGTCTGAGCGAAGCATTAGGCGTTGAGGTTCCCGAAGAGGACTACACAAAGCTGGCGACGCTTGTCGGTGCAGAGGCCTATCTCTGTCAAAAAACCGAAAAATAACGAGTGGAAACAAAATAATATCAGGTAGTTAAAATTAGGATCGAACCTCTTTTATAGAAAGTGCCTAGCGCCCGAATTCGATCCTGTGTGAAGTAAAACAATAGGACCAAGCCATGCAAGTCGAAACACTCAAAGATGTCCTTCACTGGACCAGCAGCTTCCACAAACACCTGTCTGAAGCCCTGCAACAATCCTCCATTGAAACGGCAAACACCCGCATCCAGCTGTTGCTCAGCTACCTGGCCGACCACGAACACAAACTGGCCCACGTCATGGATCAGTTCGAGAAAACCGGCAGCAAGAATGCGCTGGATACCTGGTGTTACGAATACCTGGACAAAACACCGATTATTAAAAGCAAGCTCGATGCCCATCTATTTGATGACATCGATGAAGACCAAGTCATGGTAGTGATTGCCGACCAGCACAGGCAGGTGACCGACTTGTATCGCTATCTGCTGTCCCGTGCGGACATCCCAGCGGCAAAAGAACTGCTGCAGTCCCTGGTCGCTCTTGAAGAACACGAAGCAATGCTGATGTCCCAGGCTGCCAACCGGTTGCACGATATCTAAACGATTATCATGGAATAACACTGCGTCGCAGTGTTATTCCACATCCTCACATACCAATTCATGCAGACGCCTTTTTTACGCCGTACAAAGGGTGACAATCTGTCAAACCACCTGAGTCTATATAAAGCCGCGGTGGCCCGATAATTCTGGGATTCACGCCACATCCGCCTCAAGCAATATTGCGCATAATGTATAGATATACATATTGGGTGGGGGTCGGCGTGTGGCAGGCAGGGCTTGTCCGCCGCCACGCCGCCCACCAGCCAAGGCGCAATCTGTCGAGCGAAGCAATGCGAGCGAGCAGATAAGCGCCGTTATCTTCTCCCGGGGCTCTCTAATGCCCCGTATTGGTCCCATAATGAGACTATTTGATGCCCCGTATCACTCCGTTAAACGGACTAACTCTGGACTTGCTTCCGCACTGATTACCTGGCGCGTATGCGCCATGACTCCCCCTCGTGTAGAGGGGGACAGGGAGGCCGTTAGGCCGGGTGAGGGGGTAAGCTTCTTGTGGCGGTCCTTGTAACACCGCCACTTAGTCTCATGGGTGAGACTTTTCTATTTTTCATCCCAAATAAAACCAATAGGATTTTTTTCTTCTTCCGGCTCACATCTTGCTATCTTTGCAAACAAGATGTTGATTTGAGTAACGTGCTGGAGAAGCTCTACCGGTTCACCGCTATTTTGTAGGACGCCTTTAAATATGATGATTGATGGGTTTTTGTATCCAATTTCTCTAAGCCCAAAAGTTAACCCATTAATCATGAGCACTCCCGCCTCAAATTTTTGGTCAAGGCTCTTATCAAACTCGACTGCTTGCTCATAAAGTATTTTTGCATAATTTTCGGCCATCTCTTTTTTTTGGCTTTCTTCTATGCCTGCTACTATTTGCTGGTCAAGCGGTACTATCTCAGGGAGGTTTTCCATAATACGGGTCAAATCAGGCCTATATGGTGGCTCACTGTACAAGTTTCGTGTTTGCTCCATGAGTCTAGAAACAACTGATTCGCTAGTAGGCTTAAGAGCTTCCTCTATAACCTTTTCCATTTCCGTTTTCGGCTCTTCATTAGTTCCATCATCAGCCATATTTGATATCTCCTTTATCTAGATAAATGTGCTTACTTTTGGCGGGACATGCTAGCTAAGTATTCAGCTTCTTCCTTCTGCTTTCGCTCAACTTCTTCAGTGGTTTCTTCACTCTTGATGAGCTCTTCAAGTTCCTGTTCTTCCATGATGGCCGTCTGTTCATCCAGCTCTATTTCGTAGAGGATATCGTCCCGGCTTAGCCCGCGCCGCATGGCTTCCCCATCGATATCGTAGTTCAGTTCTCGCATCATGATGCTGGCTGCACAAAACTTGTTGATTACGGAGAGGAGGGTGCCTTTATCTCTCGGCCTGAGCCTCTCTGCTCTCTCTAGAGCGCTTTTCATCATTCCGGTAAGGCCCGGAGCCTCTTTGTCGAACAAAAGCTTATCAGCGCTGCATCCTAGAGCCGTGGTGAGCTTCTCGATGGTCGATGCCCTCGGGTCAGTCTCATTACGCTCGATCTTGGATATCTGGGTGATACTCACACCTGCTCGTTCAGCCAGTTCCTCTTGCTTGAGACCGCGTGCCTTTCTCAGCTTCTGCAGATTTTCGCCCAGTGCCATGTTTCCCGCTTCCGATAGGTGGATTAGTTGCATATTAAACCCCTTTACTAGTGCTATAGCGTTTACAAGTGCTAAAGCATAAATTAAATTAGTGCTATGGCGCTATTGACAGGTTTTTGCGCAGGGTAAGGAACGGTATTAGTAATACGTTCCTTTTGTCCCATTTTGGGTACATATCGAGGGGTAGGCGGGTTCTGTGATTGATTGGGTTTCGGCATTCTTGCCATGTATTCATCCCCCACTAAATGCGGGGCATGTTTGCAAGATTACACCTGGTGGTGAGGTCGAGTGGTCGGCACCTTGCCGCATGGTCGTCGAAGGCTCTTTCGAGAAGAATGTCACTGTTAAAAGCCATGGGTCAGATGGTAATGGCAATGCAACTCATCTGTTTTTTTCTGGCAATCCGTCAAAGTTTCTCCAGGGTCATAATATCTTTGGTTCTGATGACCTGGTGGCGCTCATGGTTGATACCTTTGATGTTGTCTGCCAACACCTCGACTTAATCCCTACGTTGACTGATATCAGCCAGGTAAGGGTAGGGGATTACCGACTCACCCGCCTGGATATCAACTATTCCTTTGAGCTTCCTTCTCGGGCTGACGTCCTTGCCTGGCTCCGTGCTGCCGAGTTCAAGTCAAAGACCCGGCATGGAAGGCCGTCCTCTAAGGGTGGATCGCTTTATTGGGGTAAAGGCTCAAAACGCTGGCTCTTAACTGCTTACTGCAAAGCTGAGGAGGTGCAAGTTCCCAAACACCGATTACCAGACTCTCTGTTAGATACACCATTGATCCCATGGGTGGACAACAAATTGCGCATTGAATTGCGACTTTGCAAGAAAGAACTCGACGAACTGAATTTATCTATGGCCCAAAGCTGGCTGCCTCATAACGTGATGACTACGTATTTTGACTACCTGAAGAGGCTCAATATGAATGAACAAATTGCACTTAGCACTGAAGAATTGATGAATCTGCCTCAGCGTCTGCGCTCAACTTATGTTCTTTGGAAGGATGGCCACGATTTGCGCTCAACCATGGCCAAAAACACCTATTACCGACACCGTAAAGAGCTGATGGAATATGGGATTAATATCGATTTACGCCAAGATTCCATGGATCGATCCAACGTGGTTCCCCTGGTTCGCATTCTCGAAGCCGTACCAGCCCAGATTCCCACCTGGGCCTTTGATCGTGGCCTGGTGCATTCATCAGCATCTAGAATGCCACTGAGGGCTGTTTCATGAGCGTTGAACTGATTGCTGCACAGAAAACAGGCCTTGGCAGAGCTTCAGATGATGATGTCGAGAAGGTGCTTCAGGAACTCGATCTCATGCATGCGATTATCGATGAATGGGCACAGCTTGAGTCTGTCCGCGCATTCTTGCCAGAACCACTAAACATGTCCTCAACGTTCGCACTCATTACTGAACGCTTCGAGGCTGTTGATTCGGCATTTCGTCGTGTCTTACGTCCTTAATCCGTGGCTGGATGCCACGCATAACCTGACAGAGGCCCGCTTCTTAGCAGGTCTTGGTATTCAGCAATGCATTGATCTTTGTGGTGTGTCAGAGAGCACCTGGCACCGTTGGCGCCGAGAGCAGCCGCCGCGTTGGGCCACACGATTGATTCTTTCCCAGTGTGGCCATCTGGATCACCTTGGTTGGCACAATTGGCAGATCCGCGCCGGTCGTTTGTACTTTAACGATTTGTCCTGGAGACATTGGTGGGAACCACAACACCTGGTCATGCCGTTGTTTGGCGTTAAGGATATTTCGATACTAGCGCCTGAGCAGACTGACAATGTGGCAGGGCTGATTTCCTTGCATAAACCCTCAATGGCCCTCTGAGACTGACTCTCGTGCTTTTCTGGCTAATCTCGTACTGCGCATAATGTATATTATGTTAAATAGTGTGTTTGGTCACTCTACATCCGTTATAAAATTAACCTCGCATCCAACCTGCTACCTGGACACCCTCCCTGGTTCCCCCTCATACGCAATTAAGGTGCGACAATTTGTCGCATTCCTTACCCAGTATATCCTCCATAAAATTGCGCCAACCAAAATGACCACTCAAAAGGATTTATTTTGAAGTACGCCAATTATTCTCTCACTATCACACGCACGGCCATCGCCGTAGCTCTCACTGCATCATACGTTTCAATGGCACAAGCTGAGGATGTTGAAGAAATCCTTTTGATCAAGTCCCAACAATCCATTCCCGTAACAACGGGTGACTCAGGTGTATTGCTTGATAATGAAGGCGTTGATTTTTATTCGGCTGGTGGTATTGCTAAATTGCCGGTGATTAACGGCATGAACGGCGACCGCGTTAAGGTTCTCATCGATGGCAGCGAAATAACTTCCGCTTGTGCCAATCACATGAATCCTCCCCTATCCTACATGGATGCGAGCCGTGTCGAATCCATTAAGGTTATCAGGGGTATTACTCCGGTTAGTGAGGGTGGAGATAGCATCGCGGGTACAATTTCGCTCAAATCCCAATCGCCGGTTTATTCAGATTCAGACGAACTGCTGACTAAGGGCACTATTGGCGCCTTCTACCGAAGCAATGGCAAGCATCACGGCGAATTTCTAAATACCACCATCTCCAACGAGAACCTCAGCCTGAATTACTCAGGTAGCCTTGACCGCTCCGCGACCTACCGCGACGGCGATGGCGACAAGGTTCTGGACACCCTTTATCGCTCGGAAAGCCACGCCATAACACTTGGCGCAAGAGGTCTTGATCAGGAACTCATCATTAAGCTGACCCATCAGGAGGTTCCTTACCAGGGCTTTCCCAATCAGTACATGGATATGGTGGGCAACAAGAGCAACGGCGTTATCGTCAACTATCTCCGCGATTTCAGCTGGATGAAACTCGATGCCCTGGTCAGCTGGAACGATGTAGAGCATGAAATGGGGTTCTTTACCCATGAAAAGACCGGCACCATGCCCATGGAAACGGATGGAAGGGATGTCGGCTATGTCATCAAGGCGGAATTCCCCCTGAATGAGCAATATACCCTTCGCGTCGGCAATGAGTACCATCATTTCAAACTGGACGACTGGTGGCCTGCCGTGCCTGGTTCAATGATGATGGGCCCTGACACCTACGTGAACATTAATAATGGTGAGCGCGACCGTTACGCGCTGTGGACCGAATCGGAATACCGCATCAATGCCCGGTGGACTGCACTGGCCGGCATTCGCTACGAACACCTGGTCACCGATACCGATGATGTCCAGCCCTACAACACCATGCCGATGATCATGATGGCGCCCAACCTGGATGCCGCAGCTGCCGTTGCCTTCAATGCACGCAATCACAAACAGGTAGACGACAATTTCGACATCACCCTGATGTTGCGCTATGAACCCTCTGCCGAGGAATCCATCGAGTTCGGCTACGCCCGGAAGAACCGTTCCCCCAACCTGTACGAACGCTATTCGTGGGGAGAAAGCACCATGGCGGTCAGTATGATCGGCTGGTATGGCGACGGTAATGGCTACGTCGGGAATATCGACCTGGATCCAGAAACCGCCCACACATTGAGTGCGGCCTATACCCGACGTGCAGCAGACGATAGTTGGGAAATCACCATCAACCCCTACTACACTTACGTGGACGACTTTATCGATGCCCAAGAGATCGGCACTTTTCACCCCAGAATGGTGATGTCGGTTACCCGTCCGAAGCTGCAGTTCACCAACATTGATGCGGAGTTTTACGGTCTCGATCTGCAGGGTTCTCGCCAGCTCTGGAACTCTTCCACATGGGGTAGTGGTTTAATGAAAGGACAGATGGCCTTCACCCGCGGCAAGCGAAGGGATGGCCCGGAAGACCTTTACCACATCATGCCGCTCAACGTAAAAATCGCACTGGAGCAGGCCATCGGGCAGTGGACCAACACTCTTGAATTGGAGTGGGCGGATGAAAAAGACCAGGTCGATCAGATTCGCCTAGAAAATGACACAGCCAAATACACTCTGCTCAATGCCTTCACCGAGTACCGCTGGAATTCAACCACCGTCAACTT
The DNA here is from genome assembly GCA_947259505.1 of uncultured Porticoccus sp. Lineage (GTDB taxonomy): Bacteria > Pseudomonadota > Gammaproteobacteria > Pseudomonadales > Porticoccaceae > Porticoccus. Next base: position 575,871 of record CAMYLT010000008.1, read on the forward strand.
CGGTGTCCGCAACCTGCTGGATGAAAGCTACGACCTGCCCCTTGGAGGCGTGAGCATCGCCCAATGGCGCGACGAAGGTATGGCCGGGCAGTTTGAATCGTTGGCAGGCCCAGGGCGCTCTGTCGAACTGGGTGTGCGTTACCAGTTCTAATGCGAATATCGTCTCATTATGACGCACAAAGGGGGCTATAAAGGCCCCCTCATTCTTTGTGAGCTCAATCACGGCCTCAATGCCACCACATTTTTGCTTCAACTCTGTACCGTAACTGGCTGTTCTGGCAGAATTCACGCTTCCCACCACAAGTTACAGACCAGCTTTGTTCTGGATACTGATAATCAAACGCCTTGGCGTTCATATACCCAGTTTTTACGGAGTCACTAATGTCGTTTAACAGTTTTCCTGATCGTCAACTTATAGCGGAACTGACAGCTAAAATGCTGCTTGAGATCGGCGCGATAAACTTTCGTCCCGAAGACCCCTTTCGTCTCACCTCAGGCAAAGCGAGTCCGGTGTATATTGATTGTCGGAAAATTATTTCCTTCCCGCGTGTACGCTCGGCCATGATGGATTTTGGTGCATCGACGATTTTGAGAGACATCGGTTTTGAGACTATCGATGCGGTTGCTGGCGGTGAAACTGCAGGCATACCTTTTGCGGCCTGGTTGGCTGAACGCTTATCCCTGCCGATGCAGTATGTTCGTAAGAAGCCCAAAGGCTTTGGCCGTGATGCGCAGATTGAAGGGGATCTGCGGGAAGGCTCTCGCGTGCTTTTGGTCGAGGATTTGACCACAGATGGGGGCAGTAAAATCACGTTTTGCGAGGCCCTGCGTACTGCTGGGGCTGAGGTCAGTGACACTTTTGTCATTTTCTTCTATGACATTTTCCCTGATACGCGCCAGAAACTGGCTGATATTGGCGTCAATCTCCATTATTTGACGACATGGTGGGATGTGCTGAAGGTCTGTAAGAATGAAAATCGGATGGATACGAAGTCGATTGAAGAAATTGAATCCTTCCTGAATTCGCCGGTTGAATGGTCCCTATCCCATGGTGGCGTAGAACAACAATAAAAGAAACCTTCTAAAAAAAGGCCTGTAATACATGATATTACAGGCCTTTTTTAATTCACTATATCAAAAAGAATTTAGGCTTTTGTCATGCACAAAGTCAATCTTCCCTTGAAAGCCCAAGAGATATAGCGCCAGACGGTCGTCGGCATAATGGGCAAAAACTTTCAAAAGTGCTTTATCGTCTCGGGCGAAATCCCCTTTGTATTGATTGAAGATACTTGATGCGGTGAGCTTGCCGTTCTTCAAGATGACGCCGTTCTGACTGTTAATGAAGGTTTTCCCTGATTTTTTCAGCATGTCCTTGACGTTTTTTCCCGTAAAAGCGTTGGGCAGCAAGCCCGGGCAGCTCATGTCAGCACAGTTCAATCCGAAATGAACTTTGTGGTCTTTCCAAATCGGTCTGATAATGCGGTTTTCAATATCGTTGAGAGAAAGCGCTTTCCCGGAAACAGTCGCAACAGGGCTGCTCAATGGATCACTGGAAAGGTTTCGAGCGCGAATCGCCGCAAATGTTTTCACCGGAAAATTATCGCTGATGATTTTGACTGTGACAGCATTATAGAGATTTAACCAATAGGCCTGCTGTTCATTGCGGTTATAGCTGCGTGGATCGATTTTTTCTAATGCAGTAATATAATTTTTAAGTGCTTTTTTATCGGCTGATGACAAGGCACCGTATCGGAACCTGTTCGTTGCACCTTTCTTATCCACGACGTAGTCGCCCAGGATAGTATCCCAACTTTGGTGATCAATAACTTCCCGGTTACGCTCATTGCTACGATCCCAATATCCCCAGTATTGGGATTCTGTTGTAGCGCTTGCTGTCGTGGATCCCAGTAGCGTCGCCAGGAGAAACAATCCAATAATATTTTTTCGTTGTGCCATTGTCAGAGCCATTAGTTAATTGTTGTTATCTGCTTTGGTACCACTCTCGCCGCTATCATACAATATGAACTCTTATTCCTGTGAACCACCCCTCCATGAAGAAGCTTAGCACATCCCAAATCGCCACTATCGACCAACAACATATCTGGCACCCCTACTCTTCACTAACCAATCCTTTTCCGGCTTATCAGGTGGATTCGGCTGATGGCGTTCGCTTGAAATTAGCTGATGGGCGGGAGCTGATAGATGGCATGGCATCCTGGTGGTGTGTGATACATGGCTACAACCACCCTACCCTCAACGCAGCCCTACAAGCACAAGCTGAACAGATGGCTCATGTGATGTTTGGCGGTATCGTTCACGAACCGGCAGCAAGACTAGCTCAAACACTGGTTGAGATCACGCCTGATGGGCTTGAAAAAGTGTTTTTCTCGGATTCAGGTTCGGTCAGCGTCGAGGTCGCCATGAAAATGGCCATCCAGTATTGGCAATCTTTAGGTGTACAAGGGAAAACCCGGCTGCTGAGCCTGCGCAATGGATACCATGGAGATACATTTGGGGCAATGTCCGTATGCGATCCCGTTACAGGAATGCATCATCTCTTCAGTAACATATTGATGCCGCAGATATTTTCAGACTCCCCGCAATGCACCTTCAATACCGAATGGGATGAATCTTTCATTAGCGACTTTGAGGAAAAAATTGCGACGCATAGCCATGAATTGGCAGCAGTTATCCTAGAGCCTGTTGTCCAGGGCGCTGGTGGAATGCGCTTTTATTCACCGCATTTTCTCAAGCGTGTTCGCGAACTTTGCGATGATCACAATGTTCTATTAATTGCAGATGAAATTGCCACTGGGTTTGGGCGTACGGGAAAGTTGTTTGCCTGCGAATGGGCTGGAATTTCACCGGATATTCTCTGTCTTGGTAAAGCCCTGACAGGGGGTTACATGACGCTGGCGGCGACACTGTGCACCCAGCAGGTCAGCGATGGCATATGCCAGGGTGAAGCCGGAGTTTTTATGCACGGCCCCACTTTTATGGGTAATCCATTAGCTTGCGCAGTGGCCAATGCCAGCATTGAGTTGCTACTCGCCTCCGACTGGCGGGCGCGTATTGCCACGATCCAACAACAGCTTGAGTCAGGACTCGCCCCCGCACGGGAATTGCCAAATGTTGCCGATGTGAGGGTGTTGGGTGCAATTGGTGTTATCGAGATGAAAGAGCCTATTGAATTAGCTCGGATACAGAAAGAATTCGTCGATCAAGGGGTGTGGATAAGGCCCTTCGGTAAACTTGTCTATGTCATGCCGCCCTACATTATGGGACAGCATGACTTGGCGACACTCTGTGACGTCATGGTAAGCGTAGTCAAAAATTACCGTTAACTACTCTGTGTTCTATTAAACCAATGAATAAAGGCCAACAGCGCGGTTAAGCCGCTCCATAAAAGGTTTACTGACTGCCCTTGCCTTTTCGGCACCTTCCCTGAGTACTTTTTCAATGTACTCAGGGTTATCCATCAGCTCATTGTAACGTTCGCGAGGCTCGCGTAATTCCTCGTTGATCAGTTCGAACAATTGTTTCTTGGCCTCACCCCAGGCGATACCATTCTCAAATTCGCGACGCATCGCATCAGTCTGTTCTTTGGATGCAAACGCCCGCCAAACCTGAAATACCGTGGAGGTATCGGGATCTTTTGGTTCGCCGGGTTCCAACAGATTAGTGACAATCTTATTGATATGTTTTTTCAACTGGTTTTCCGGCAAGAATAGCGGGATGGTATTGCCATAACTCTTGCTCATCTTGCGGCCATCCAGCCCTTGTAAAACAGCCACATGATCATCGACCACGGCCTCAGGCAATACAAAGTGTTCACCATAAAGATGGTTGAAGCGCTGCCCAATATCCCTTGCCATTTCAATGTGTTGAATCTGATCGCGTCCCACGGGCACCTTTGTGCCATTGAACATCAGGATGTCTGCTGCCATCAGTACAGGATAGGAAAACAGCCCCATAGTGACACCGAAATCAGGATCTTCACCTGCATCGAGGTTTTTCTGGACGGAATCCTTGTAGGCGTGTGCCCGGTTCATCAGCCCCTTGGCTGCGATACAGTTAAGAAACCAGGTGAGCTGGGGGATTTCCGGGATATCCGACTGACGATAGAACACCACATTATCTGTATTGAGTCCCAAGGCAAGCCAGGTGGCGGCAATTTCCCGCGTGGACTGGTGCACTTTTTCCGGATCCTGACACTTAATCAGCGCATGGAAATCCGCAAGGAAGTAATAGGCATTCACATCAGCGCGTTGACTGGCCGAAATGGCTGGACGAATTGCCCCTACATAGTTACCCAGATGGGGTGTGCCGGTAGTGGTAATACCGGTCAATACGGTATCGCGCGCGGTGGATGTATGGTTATTCATGAATCGGTTTCTACTGTTAAGACGGTGTTATGGGCGCACATCATACGGATTTCAGCGCATCAATAAAGGCATGTTCGTTATTCAAATTTCCTGAATTACCAGACTGTCAGTGTCGTTATAAAACGTATTCAGGACGCGGCAGAAGTTGTATGCATCCTCGGAACCCGCCATTTCTCGAATGGAGTGCATGGCAAAGGTGGGAACGCCGACATCCAGAGTCTGTATACCAATTGAAGCTGCTGTGATGGGGCCTATAGTGCTGCCACAGCCGAGGTCGGTTCGGTTGACGAACACCTGCAACGGTACGCCTGTTCGCTTGCAGAGCTGCCTGAATATGGCCGCCGTAACACTGTTAGTGGCGTAACGCTGGTTGGCATTGACCTTGAGTACCGGCCCGTCATTCAAAATGGGGCCGTGGTTGCCGTCATGTCGATCGGTGAAGTTAGGGTGAATGCCATGGGCGTTATCCGCAGAAATCAGCAGGGAGCGGTGGATAATACGCGTCAACTGTTCTGATTGGGAGAAAAGGCGCTCTAGCAGGGATCGCAGCATCGAACCGTTAGCACCGCAGGCGGATACGCTGCCTACTTCTTCGTGATCATTACAGATCAGCATGGTGGTTTGTTGACCCTCAGACTCCAGCAACGCCTGTAGACCCGCGAAGCAGCTCAACAGGTTGTCCAGCCTGGCACTGGAAATGAACTCACCGTAAAGCCCTGTGAGTGTCGGAGCCTGGCAATCATAGAGATATAATTCGTAGTCGATGATGGTCTTACCCGATAAGGATGGTTCATCTTTGGCCAATTCGGCGGACAGCAATTGACGAAAATCCTTGGTGTTTTTATCCCGGTCCAGAAACAGCAGTGGCGGTATGTCTGTTTGAGGGTTCACCTTGCGTTCATTGTTGGCATCGCGATCAAGATGAATCGCCAAACTGGGAATAACGGCCACTGGTCGCTGCATGTCCACCAATAGCTGCCGGAGTTGGCCTTCGCCGTCATCAAAAATCACCCGGCCGGCAATTGATAAATCCCGGTCAAACCACGGGTTGAGCAGTGCGCCGCCGTAGACTTCTACGCCAAGTTGAAAGTAGTTCTGGCGATATAGTTCCGGTTTTGGCTTGACCTTGAGGCAAGGACTATCCGTGTGAGCACCGACCATACGAATACCGGTTTCTTCAGCCGGTTTACGACCTGCGACAAAGGCAATGATGGAGGAACCATTGCGGGTAATGTAATAACGCCCACCGGGCTGGACCTGCCAACTATTTTCCTCAGCTAAGTACTTAAAGCCCGCCTTATCCAGAGCAGTTCGAAGATTCTTAACAGCATGAAATGGCGTTGGTGATGTACCAATAAAATCCAACAATTGCTGGTTGAAATGTTGCCTACTCATCTACTTCTACCCTACTTGCTCAATTCGATTTGCTATCCACTTCCAGCCTGGCCAGGAGACTGGATGTATCCCAGCGACCACCGCCCATTGCCTGGACTTCGGCATAATATGTATTGACCAGTTCAGTTACTGGTAAGTGGCTACCGTTATTGGCGGCCTCGTCGAGCACAATATCTAAATCCTTGCGCATCCAGTCGACCGCAAAGCCGTGATTGTACTCACCGGCCAGCATGGTTCGGTAGCGGTTATCCATTTGCCAGGACTGTGCTGCCCCCTTCGAAATCACATTAATCACCTGCTCCGGATTCAATCCTGATGCCCGCGCAAAATGAAGGCCCTCGGCAAGGGCCTCAAGTAAACCCGCCACGCAGATTTGATTGACCATTTTACACAGTTGTCCTGAGCCTGCAGGCCCCAGTAACGTAACTTGACGGGCATAACTGGCTATCAGCGGCTCAGAGCGTATGAAATCACTTGCTTCTCCGCCAACCATTACCGTGAGAGAACCATTTTCTGCGCCCTGTTGTCCTCCAGAGACCGGCGCATCCAGGTAACCGATTCCTTTTTCGAGGGCGATACCGAACAACTCACGACTGATCGTGGCGGATGCTGTGGTGTGGTCAACAAACAGTGAGCCTTCTGTCATACCGGCAAAAGCGCCCTGTTCACCACAGGTCACCTCACGTAAGTCACGGTCATTGCCCACGCAGGCAAAAACAAAATCTGCGTCTTTGGATGCCTCTGCCGGTGTTTTTCCCCATTGCCCACCGTATTGTTCACACCAAAGCTCGGCCTTTGACTGGGTGCGGTTATACACACAAACATCATGACCAGCATGGCTCAAATGTCTAGCCATGGGAAAACCCATGACGCCTAAACCGATAAAAGCAATTTTACTCACTGATGTATTCCTAAGTGTTGATCAGAATGACGATTAACACTGCACCTAACAGCAGTCGATAAATCACAAAAGGCAGCATGCCAATGCGGTTAATCCAGGTGAGAAACAAGTGGATACACAGGTATGCTGCTATCGCAGATAACACGGTGCCGAGGGCAATATCGAACCAGGGCACATGTTCTAACTGGGCGAGTTGCAGTGTCTTGTAGCCACCGCTCAGAACAATGATGGGAATCGCCATCAAAAAAGAAAATCGTGCTGCCGCAGCTCGGTCAAATCCCAATGCCAGTGCCGCAGTGATAGTGATGCCAGATCTGGAGGTCCCAGGAATCAGGGCGATTGCCTGAGCAACACCCACAAACAAGGCAGAACGCCAGGTAAATTCAGTCAGTACGCGAGAGCGGCGACCATAGATATCAGATACCCCCAAAAGTATCCCGAACAAGATGGTCGTTGTGGCAATCACCGCTGTAGAGCGTAAGTGTGTCTCAATAAAATCACCCAATAACAGGCCAGCCAGTCCGGCAGGAATAGTTGCCAAGATAATCTGCCATCCGAGTCGGCTTTCCGGTGTACTGCGCCCTCCTGTTATATTTTTACTCCAGTGAACAATCAACACGCGAACATCGTGTCTGAAATACCAGAGGACAGCGACAAGAGAACCTACATGGACGGCCACATCAAATGCGAGCCCTTGATCGGGCCAACCCAAAACAGCGGAAGGCAGAATCAAATGGGCTGAACTTGAAATAGGGAGAAATTCGGTTAGACCTTGAATAATGGCGAGAAAAGCAATTTGAAGGAAGTCCACAACTACTCCGCTCCTGAGGGGTTACTTACGGTGTCGATTCTTAAGCGCTGGCGTTTTTTCCAGGAGACTTTGTCGCGAAGATACAATGGTTGAACATCATCAATAGCACTCACCTGCCCGCGCAGAATATCCGGCATGGCCACCGTTAGAATGTCTCGCGCATCCGGCATCATTGAAGGTTCGAGAAAATGCGCTTTCAAACCGATACGATCATGGAGATGCCAGCCATCACCGACACCATACAAGGGCAACGTTGAGGGCAAGCATCCGATACTTTCTGGCGCAGACAGACTGTCCTGACACAGGCGTATCAGTTGATTGTCTTGCCACTCAAATTGGGACCAATACAGCTCATCCATTCGGGCATCAAACATCGGCATAATTTGGCAATTATCAGTAATTTCCAGCTTTCGAATAGCAGTGAAGGCAAGTACTTCAAGACTGGAAACAGGCACCACGGGAAGATTTGCACCAAAAGCCAGCCCCTGCACCACACCAAAACCTATGCGGATACCCGTAAATGAACCTGGCCCATGGGTAAAAGCTAAAGCATCCAGTTCAGACAATGACACGCCTCCTTCGGAGAGCACGTCGTCAATCATTGGCAGCAACAATCCAGTATGTTCACGGCTGGCCAGTTGAAACCGAAAAAAGGTTTCATCACCGCGACACAATGCGACCGAACAGGCCGGTGTAGTGGTATCTAAGGAAAGAACGGTCAGCACAATAAAAAATCCCCCGATTTGGCGGGGGATTGTAACCTGATTGGAGGGAGCAGAGCGCCCCCTGAGCGAACGTCGATTAAATTTCCTATTCGTTACCCGAGGTAGATGGATTAACAGCCTCACTGGAACTCGCCACTGGTGCCGCGGCCTCTGCCTTTACATTCTTAACCGACTTGCGGGGACGACCTGGTTTAGCTGCACGCGGTTTGACTGCAGTAGCTGCAGGTTTCTTGGTCACTGGTTTCGCTGTAACAGTCGCTTTTTTGGTGGCAGGTTTTGCCGCCACCTTTTTAATCGCTGCTTTAGCTGTGGTTGCTTTTTTGGGGCGACCCGGACTACGTTTTACTGGTGTCGATTTAGTCTCAGCAGAAACAGCTGTGTTTTTGGGAGGACGCCCCGGACCACGTCTTGCTGGCGTCGGTTTAGTCTCAGCAGAAACAGCTGTATTTTTTGGAGGACGCCCCGGTCCTCGTTTTACTTTGACAGCAGACGCTGGAGTAGCTTTTTTAGGTCTTCCCGGTCCCTTACGTGGAGAAGCTGAAGTAGCTGCTACTGTTTTTGGCGGGCGTCCGGGACCACGTTTGGATGGGGTAGGCGTTTTTGTCTCTTTTACAGCTTCGACTTTTTTCTCGGCAGCCTTAATCACATCAGTTGCTTTTTTGTGTAATCTTTTTTCAGTAGCTTTTATACGAGCAAGTGCTTTTTTCTCTACATCGCGTACTTTTTTAGCAACATCTAAAGCACGTCTCTTCATCCAGACCTGTTCAAAACGTTTTTTTGCCTTTTCCAGGTCATCCTGGGTTTTCGCTTTCAGTTTTTCCTCTGCTAGAGCGATTTTGTCAGCGGCCTTTTCTTCCATCAGTTTCGTCTGTTCAAGGATCTTGGCCGCACGTAGTTCTGCTTTTGCCATCGTATTTTTGATATTCAATTGCTCTAATTTGGCCATATTGGAACGAACTTCCTGCAAGGCCTTGTTCAACGCTGCCTGCGATGCCTTGGTAGAGCTTTTTGCAACACGGCTTCTCGTGGCAATCAATTTTTGGCGAGCCGATGCAACCTTGGCAGTCTGTGTCGAAATTTCCTTTTCTACTTTGCTGATCATATTGGCAACTTGGGCAACTGCTTTTGAAGCAGTGTTTTTCACAGAGCTTTTGGCGGCAGGTTTTTTAGTCGGTTTAGTTGCCGTTTTAGATACGGTCTTTTTAGGAGCTCGTGCCATTGGGTATCCCCTTGTATAAAGAAAAGAAATTCGATTGAGACAAAGACTAACAAGACGTGCCTAAAGTTTATTCAATTTACAGATATTTTCCAGCATAGATGCAAAAATATTTGCAAAAATCAAATAATTAGTGCCTAAAAAGTAAAATTAAAGGGGGAATTTCTCTGCGATCATACGAGACAGGGTTTTTATAAATGCTGGAGAATTATTGAGACAGGGAATGTATTGATAATCAGTGCCTCCCTGATCTATAAATAATTGACGATAGCTCAGGTTGAGTTCCTCGAGTGTTTCAAGGCAATCAACTGTAAATGCAGGGCTGATAATATCCACTGATTTGACACCAGCGGCAGCCCAGCTTGCTAGTTGTTTGTCGGTGTAAGGTTGTAGCCACTGTTTAGGCCCGAAACGGGATTGGAAGCAAATCACCCAGTCATCAGCAGAAAGACCCAACTCTCGCGCAACAGACGTTGCTGTTTCCAGGCAGTGTTGATAATAAGGATCACCTTTATCGACATATTCCTGTGGAATACCATGAAAAGACATCAAAAGCTTTTCATGACGTCCATGCTGTTGCCAGGAGGCCCGGATACTTTCAGCAAGGCAGCGGATATAGCCCTCGTCATCATGAAATGATTTCAACACCGTAATATCGGGTACATTTCTGGCACTTTTGACCATATCTGCCAACTGATCATAGATGGCACCGGTGGTAGAACCTGAATACTGAGGGTACATCGGCAGCACGAGAAACTGCTCAACATCCTGCGCCTGGAGATTTAAGACGGTTTCTGCCAGCGATGGCTTTCCGTAGGTCATCGCTTGAGTCACGACAGGTGCATTACTCCCATATTCGCCCAACAGGTAGCTTTGTAAATCTGCCACTTGGCGGTTAGTTATAACCCGCAGGGGTGAACCTTCATCCCACCATATTTCTCGGTAACTATGGGCAACTTTTTTCGCCCTCAGGGGAATAATGACCAGCCGAAGCAATAACCACCACAATATTCTGGGGGCTTCAACCACACGGCTATCGGAGAGGAAGCTTTTGAGAAAATCCGCTACAGCTGAGGGGGTGGCTGTTTCGGGTGTACCGAGATTAACCAGTATAACGGCTTTTTTTTTCATTGTTTTTCAATAATCTGGACAAAAAAATGGGCTCCGGAGAGCCCATTTTGCATGACTTGGTATGCTCAAGCCAGCGCTTCTTCCAAGCGTGCTTCAACATCAGGCAACGCACCGACACCATTAACGCTTGCATAAGTTGGAGCACTATCAGGAGCGGTTTTTTCCAAGTTCTGATAGAAGCCTACCAGCGGCTGGGTCTGTTCATGATAGACAGCCAAGCGATTACGGACAGTATCTTCTTTGTCGTCATCACGCTGAATCAATGGTTCACCGGTGACATCATCAATGCCTTCCTGCTTTGGCGCATTGTGAACAACGTGGTAAACACGACCCGAACCTTCGTGAACACGACGTCCACTGAGTCGGGAGACGATTTCATCGTCAGCGACATCAATTTCGATTACTTTGTCGATTTCGACACCTTGACTCAACAAGGCTTCAGCCTGGGGGATAGTGCGAGGAAATCCGTCAAACAAAAAGCCATTAACACAATCTGGCTCCTGAATACGTTCTTTAACAAGGGCTATGATCAGGTCATCAGACACCAAACCACCAGAGGACATAATGTCTTTCGCTTTCAGGCCGAGTTCGGTACCTGCTTTAACGGCGGCGCGCAGCATGTCGCCTGTAGAAATCTGGGGAATACCAAACTTCTCGGTAATATATTTGGCCTGAGTGCCTTTGCCTGCACCTGGGGGCCCCAAAAGAATAATACGCATCGGTGATCTCCGGTTATCTGGGGTGGAATTATAATTAGCCAGTTACCAAAACTCGCAATTTAGGCGGGAAACCTTACACATAAATGGGCCGCTTAACAAGTAAATACGCGGGTTTCAGCGATTTTTAGAGGGTTGTTGTTTCGCCTGAACCCACAACTGATCGAGTCTGTCCAGCGTGCAGTCACCCATGGTTTCACCAGATGCTATGAGCTGCTGCTCAATATACTGAAAGCGGGTTTCAAATTTTCTTGATGCAGCACGCAGGCTGGTTTCTGCATCTACTTTCAAATGGCGGCTGAGATTCACTGCTGTGAACAACAAATCGCCTAACTCCTCTTCAATCGCGCATTGGTTTCCTTGCTGAATGGCCGTTTTTAACTCCCCTATTTCCTCATCCAGCTTGTCAAATACCCCGCTACTGTCGGGCCAGTCAAAGCTGTGGTTGGCAGCCCTTTTCTGGAGTTTTTGAGCACGACTCAGTGCTGGCAGGCCCAGCGGGATATCATCCAGGATGGAATGTTGTCCTTTTTGTTGCCGTTCACCTCGCTTCAGCGCTTCCCACCTTTCCTTGACAGTCTTTTCATCTGGAGCACCAGATGCGCCTCGACGGCTCTCCAGCGTGCCTGCCGGAAAGACGTGCGGATGGCGATTTACCAGCTTCTCCACCAGAGTGGAAACAACGTCACCAAAGTCAAACAGACTCTCTTCAGCACCCAACTGACTGTAGAAAATGACTTGGAACAAAAGATCTCCAAGCTCTTCCTTCAGGTGGAAGAAGTCTTTTCGTTCAATGGTGTCGATGACCTCATAAATCTCTTCAAGGGTGAAAGGAACAATGGTTTCAAAGGATTGCTTGAGGTCCCAGGGACAACCACTCTCGGGATCACGCAAACGCCTCATGAGATACAGCAGGTCTTCAACCTGATATCGATTGTCAGCCATACTAGTTCTCACCCAGGCGTTGAACATTGGTCACGTTAGATATTTGTCGCAACCTGGACATGACCGCACTCAGCTCGTCATAACTGAGTACTTCGATGGTTATTTCCATGTGGACAGAAACCCCCATACGGCCTTCTTCACTGCGTGTGCTCATAGCAAGAACATTGAGCCCAGCCTTGTCGAGGATAGCGGTAATATCCCGTAACAGGCCGCCACGGTCATAGGAATCGACCCTGACCCGCACAGGGTAAACTTGTTTAGGTTTGCCGCCCCAGGTGACTTCCAACACCCGTTCCGGTTCGGAGTTTTGTAAGCGCAACAGATTGCCGCAGTCCTTGCGGTGAACCGACACGCCTCTACCGTTGGTAATGTAGCCACTGATCTGGTCACCCGGTATCGGGTTGCAACAACGGGCTATATGGGTAAGGAGGTTCCCCACCCCATATATATAAATATCTGACTCTTCGTAACGGCTGGCCCTTGCCGGCGATAGGATGGTGGGTTTTTCTGGCTTCTTGTTCAAATCCAGGGTGGCCAGTATCGCATTGGCCACCTGGGTGACGCTGAGATCACCGGCACCTATGGCGGCGTACAAACCATCTTCGCCATGCTTGTTGAATTTCTCTGCCAATTGCTCGAGTTCGACATGCCTGATATTAAGCTGACGTAGTTCCCGATCGAGCATGGACTTTCCAGCTTGGGCATTTTTGTCGTGATTTTGCTTGCGAAACCACTGTTGTACCTTGGCCTTCCCACGAGCGGTATGTAGATACCCTAAAGCAGGAGACAACCAGTCACGACTTGGAGATTCGTGTTTGCTGGTTAGAACAGTTACCTGATCCGCGGTATGCAGTGTGGCATTCAACGGTACAATGCGACCGTTGACCTTTGCTCCCCGGCAACGATGACCCACAGATGTGTGCACCCGATAAGCAAAATCCAGTGGCGTGGCCCCTACCGGCAAATCCACAACATGGCCTTCCGGCGTAAAAACGTAGATGCGGTCAGTAGCGTTATCCTGGCTGAGCAGCTCCTTAACCTGGTCATCTTCAATTTCTTCGTGCCACTCCAATACTTGGCGCAGCCAGGCAATTTTTTCCTCGTAACTACGTGCACTGCCTTTAAGGTCCGTGCCTTTGTATCGCCAGTGCGAACAGACCCCGAACTCAGCTTCTTCATGCATATCGTAGGTGCGGATCTGGATTTCCAATACCTTTCGGTGAGGGCCTATCACCGCCGTATGTAGTGAGCGGTAGCCATTTTCCTTGGGCGTTGCGATGTAATCATCAAACTCATTGGGAATATTACGCCAGTGCCCATGCACGATACCCAGCACGGTGTAACACTCGGTAACGGTGGGCACGAGCACCCTGACCGCACGAATGTCGTAGATTTGCGAGAAGCCCACATCCTTACGGTGCATTTTTCGCCAGATACTGTAGATGTGTTTAGCCCGCCCGGCGATCTCACCCTTGATCCCCGCCTTTTCCAGTTCGCTGTGGAGTGTGTTAATCACTTCATCAATATAGCGTTGGCGATCCATGCGGCGCTCATCGAGAAGACGGGCGATACGCATATATTCTTCCGCTTCCAGGTAACGGAATGCTAAGTCTTCCAACTCCCATTTCAACTGACCAATGCCGAGTCGGTGTGCCAGGGGCGCATAGACATCAAATATTTCACGGGCAACACGCTGGCGCTTTTCATCCGTGGCCGTTTTCAAAGCCCGAATAGCACAGGTACGCTCGGCGATCTTGATCAGCGCCACGCGCACATCATCAATGATGGAAACCAGCATTTCCCTGACTTTGGCCGCCTGCTGTGCAGCCACATGGCCAAATACCGCCGTTTCACCATCCGCACGCAGGGTGCTTATCACCGCCATTTTAAGAACACTTTCGATGAGTGTAGCGACGTCGTCACCGAAGTCTTTTTTGACCACAGAAAGTAGCAGCCGCCGTTCTCTAACGGCCCGGTAGAGAATCGCTGCAATCAGACTATCAATATCGTAGAGGTGTAGTTCAGCAAGAATTTCGGCCATTTCAAGACCGGTGCGAAAACTGCTGACAGTCGGCGTCCAAGGCTCGGCACCGGACTTTTCTTCAGCAGCGCGGGCAAGTTCACAGGCAGCGACGAGAAGGCCACGGGCATCTTGATCCGTGGCAATTTTATTCAGCAGGCTATCCACCCACTGTTCGATTTCAACCGCACCCTGCTCCTGAACAGGATGGTGATCTCTAACCTGCACCATAATTGACTCTCAGGGGGCTTCGTGCCCACATGCCCTGTTTGTCGGAGAAGCTATATCGCAGTATAGCCAGCTCACATTTAGGGAATATGTGTGAAGCAGTGATAAGCGAGCAGCTTACCCCCGGGAACGGGGTGCTGCAACCGAGGTCGGGTGCTATTCAGATTGATAAATACCTGAGGATAAATAGCGGTCACCGCGATCACAAATGATGGCAACAATGACGGCATTCTCTAGCTCCGAAGAGAGCCGCAGAGCTCCGGCAACGGCACCACCCGACGATACGCCACAGAATATGCCTTCTTGGCGAGCCATATCTCTCATACAGCGTTCAGCTTCGTGCTGTCCAATATCCATAACCCGATCCACTCGACTCGGATCGAAAATGGCTGGCAGGTATGCCTCAGGCCAACGTCGGATACCGGGAATACTCGCACCCTCCTCAGGTTGCAACCCAACCACTTGAATGGCTGGATTTTGCTCCTTGAGATAGCGCGAAACACCCATGATAGTACCCGTGGTTCCCATGGAGCTGACAAAATGAGTGACGTTATGATCACTCTGTCGCCAGATTTCAGGGCCAGTGTGCTCGTAGTGAGCCAACGGATTGTCGGGATTACCAAACTGATCCAAAACGATACCCTTCCCTGCCGACTCCATAGCTTTGGCAAGATCTCGCGCACCTTCCATACTTTGTTCCCGAGTGACCAGCACCAACTCCGCACCGTAAGCCCGCATGGCGGCTTTACGTTCATCAGTGCTATTTTCCGGCATGATAAGGATCATCTTGTAGCCTTTGATGGCCGCAGCCATGGCCAAGGCAATACCGGTATTACCTGATGTCGCTTCAATCAGAGTATCTCCGGGATGAATCTGCCCACGAGCCTCGGCGTGTTGAATCATGCTCATAGCAGGCCGATCCTTAACAGAACCCGCTGGATTATTTCCTTCAAGCTTAACCAGAATTGTATTGCTGGTTTGTCCAGGCAAACGCTGTAATCGCACCAGGGGGGTTTCGCCAATACAAGATTCAATGGTTGGGTAGCTCATGTTTTTCTCAATTACAGGCTAAAAGGCAAGGGGGTTATTTATTGATATAAATCAGACTTGAAAGCGTAATTCACAGCTCTAAAGCGTGTTGCGCACATTCTAGCTAGGCAGATATTGGTTGTCTTGCCAGAGGCGACTCAAATGAAGACTCTTTACGCATAATGCCCTGCCATTCAGTTATTGCGTCAAAGAATTGGGCTTCGGGTCACGATGTTTCGACAGCACGACAAATGCCAGTGCGTACTCCTGCTCATCCGAGAGACTTAGCAATGCCTCAGTAGCCCCCATCTCGGACATGAGTTCCTTTGCCAAACCGCCGAGAATAAATTGCGGGGCGCCTGATGGATTGTTAATCGTCTCAATATCCTGCCAGGAAACACGGCCTATGCCGGTTCCAAGTGCTTTGGCCAAGGCCTCCTTCGCAGCAAACCGTTTTGCCAGATAAGCAGCGGGATGACTATGCTGGTCAAAACGCAGGAGTTCTCTCGGGCAGAGAATACGCTCCGCAAAATGGCGACCATGGCGTTCCAGCACGGCTTTAATTCGTGCAATTTCGACAATGTCAGTACCAATAGCAACTATCATCGAGGTTCCTGATACTGGGCGCGATCACGAATAAATAGTTCTCGGCTACGCAACGGTTTGTCTCCAAGCAGGCTTTGTATAGCCAACCGCATCAACCTTTTTGCCGACTTTGCACTGGTCTCATCGGCATAGTCTCCAGCCGCTATAGCCAGGAGTTCACTGCCACGAAACCAGTTGGGCTGTGGTTTGTCATTCGCCAGATAAACGCGTTGAGAAACCCCCGTTGAGGGGTCAAACCAGTACCAGCTATCTGGCTCCACTGCGCCTCCTGGCTCAATGGTGCTCTCCAAGGACAGGCCATAGCCAACCTCATTCAGCAGACTGCATTCAAAATTGCGTAAAGCAGGTTCTATCCCCGCGCCTTCAGAAAGACGGGTAATGACTTCGAGGTAGCGGTCAAACAAGGTGTCATGGGGATCATGGTCTGCCAACAGCCTTAAAATCAACTCGTTGAGGTAAAAACCGCTAAAGAGATGATTTCCTTTCAGAAGCAAGGGATGCCCTGACGGTTCTGCGCTAACCAGATTTTTTAATTCGCCTTTGCCACTCCAGCCCACCACGAGTGGAACAAAGGGTTCGAGTACACGCCCACCTGTTTTTGGGCGTCGGAACCCCCTGGCCACAACTCGCAGACGTCCGTAGTGACGGGAAAAGAGATCGACCAGTTGGCTGGTTTCCCTATAGGCTCTTGCGTGTAGAACAAACGCAGGTTCACCATCGACACGGATTACAGCCACAACCATCCAACCTTGGGGAAACGTAGTAGGTGAGGAGATGATAAAAGGCAGCTTGGTGGCATGTTTTCAAACTCTGGGCACGCTCAATGTCACAGAGCGAGCAATTATTCGTCGTACCCGAGGCTACGCAGTGCGCGCTCATCATCCGACCAGCCGCGCCTTACTTTGACCCAGAGATTCAGCATGACTTTGGATTCCAGCATCCGTTCCATATCCATTCGTGCCTGCTGGCCAATTTTTTTCAATCGGTCACCTTTTTCACCAATGATAATTTTTTTCTGGCCATCCCGCTCAACCAGAATCAACGCACTGATATGGCAAACCTTTCCTTGGTATTTAAATTCTTCAATTTCCACGGCCGCTTCATAGGGTAATTCAGCCCCTAATTGACGGGTGATTTTCTCACGCACAATTTCAGCCACGAGATAACGTTGGGTGCGATCGGTAATCTGATCTTCGGGGAAATAATGTGTTCCCTCTGGAATATGGGTGAGAATCGCTTTCTCAAGTTCTGCAAGATGCTGCCCATGCAGCGCGGACACAGGAATCAGCGTTGCTTCTGGAAACCGCTCAGCCAAGGTTTGCAGATGTGAAAACAAAGCGGCTTTATGCTCAATCCGATCAGTTTTATTGATGGCGATAATGACGGGAACGCCACTCTTGGCAACTTCACTGGCTACTCGATCATCCGCCTCCGTCCAGACGGTACGATCGACAACAAAAACCACCACATCCACATCGCGAATGGCACTCTCAGCGGCGCGGTTCATAAAGCGGTTAATGGCTTTTTTATCCTGATTGGTATGCAGGCCTGGGGTATCAACGAAAATTAATTGAACATCCCCTTCTGTCTTGATACCGAGTGTATTTTGTCGGGTAGTCTGTGGTTTTCGGGAGGTAATGCTGATTTTCTGTCCCAGCAGGTGGTTCAAGAGCGTCGATTTACCTACGTTGGGGCGGCCCACAATGGCTACATATCCGCATCGGAGTTGTTTTTCGGTATCTGTCACTGATTCAGTCCTGACAATGCGGCGGCAGCCGCTTTTTTCTCGGCAGCGCGCCTGCTACTACCTTCGCCTCGGGTGGGTGCAGCAAGTCCCTCAACCACACATTGCACTGTAAATCGCTGGTTGTGTACCTCCCCAGAGATATCTATTACTTCATAGGTCGGCAAGCTTTTACCCTTGGCTTGGAGCAACTCTTGTAGTTGTGTCTTAGGATCTTTGAGGCTGGTATTCAAAACATTGTCCAGTCGACCGGCAAACCAGCCAAGCACTGTGTTCTCACAGGCCGCCATCCCCCCATCCAAGTAGATCGCTCCGATAATTGCTTCCACGGCATCGGCCAGAATGGATTCCCGGCGGTGACCGCCGCTTTTCATTTCGCCGCCACCGAGCTTAATGTGTTCGCCCAGCTCCAGCTCTTGCGCAATGACCGCAAGGGTGACGCCCTTCACCAGGTTGGCCCTGTAACGACTGAGGTCACCTTCGCTGGTATCAGGAAGGCGCTGAAAAAGAGCATGACCGATAATGAAATTGAGCGCAGCATCACCGAGAAACTCAAGCCTTTCATTATTTTCGGCACCGTAACTGCGGTGTGTCAGGGCGAGATCAAACAGGGCCTGATCTTTGAATTGATAGCCTATACGCTTAAGTAGTCTCTGTTTGTTGATATTCACCCTTTGGTCTGCAACAGAGGTGTTATTTGGAGCTGTCGTAGCTGTTATTAAAGCGAACAACCACATCCAGATTTGCCATGAAATTCACCCTTTTCTCATAGTTAAGGGTTACTAGGGTCCGAGTTTTTTCGCGTTCAATTTTAATGTCTTTCATATCAATATCGCGGACATTGTTTATGTCGAAAAACGCCGCCAGCTTTTTGCGCACATCTTTGTCTGTCATGGTATGGATATTCTCTTCCGCCAAGGAGTCCATGGCGGCCTTAACAAATGAGTTATCCAGATAAAGCGGCCCTACTTTGAGTCCTGCCGTGATAAAGAAACCGACAATGGCCAATGTAACCAGCATCCCTAATACGGTCATTCCTTTCTGCTTATGGTGCTTCATATGTGCTTCTCCAATGTCACTTGGCCGAATATTACTGAATTCTGCCTACGCGGTCGAAACTGGGCAGGCTGACGAAGGAGTCCCAGTGCATCCAGATAACGACGGCTTTACCAACAATATTCTTTTCTGGCACTGCCCCCCAGACGCGACTGTCACTACTATTGTCACGATTGTCACCCATCATAAAGTAATGGCCGTCAGGGACAATATAGGAAAAGTTGCGCCCCAGGGGACCAGGAATTTTACTTTTCTGAATTCGGTGGACAACATTGCCGAGGACTTCATTTTTCAATTCAAAGCGAGAGTCTCTGGACAGCTCGTCCACCGCTTGCTGTTCCGCAGGTTTGCCATTGACGAAAAGTTGGTTATTGAAAACACTAATTTCATCGCCGGGCAGACCAATAACCCGCTTAATGAAATAACGGTCATCTTCGGGCGGAAAGAAGACCATCACCTCGCCACGCCGTGGTTCATTGACAGGAATAACCTTGGTGCCGATAACGGGTAATCGCACCCCGTATGAAAATTTATTTACAAGGATGAAATCCCCCACCTTAAGGGTGGGAATCATGGAGCCAGAAGGGATTTGAAATGGTTCGAACAGGAATGAGCGCAGCACAAAAACCAGCAATAGCACGGGGAAAAATGAGCCACTGTATTCAATCCAAGAAGGAACGGGTTGTTCGGGATGACGGCGTTTCGCAAGAAATAGCCGATCAGCAAACCAAACGATCCCGGAAACAACAACCAGAATAAATAATATCAGTGGAAAGTCGATATCCATTGTTGCCTCAGCTATCCGTTTTGAGCACTGCGAGGAATGCTTCCTGGGGAATCTCCACATTACCCACTTGCTTCATACGCTTTTTACCTTCTTTCTGCTTCTCCAGCAGTTTTTTCTTGCGACTCACATCGCCACCATAACATTTTGCTGTGACATTTTTGCGCAGCGCTTTCACCGTGGTCCGAGCAATGACATGGCCACCAATAGCAGCTTGAATGGCCACATCAAACATCTGTCGTGGAATCAACTCGCGCATTTTTTCAGTAAGCTGACGCCCTTTGTACTGGGAGTTCGCACGGTGAATAATCAATGCCAGAGCATCCACCTTATCGCCATTAATCAGTACGTCAAGCCTGACCAGCGGTGCTGGCTGAAAGCGCGTAAAGCTATAGTCCAGTGAAGCAAATCCACGACTGACGGACTTTAATCGATCGAAAAAGTCCATTACTACTTCACTCATAGGCAGCTCATAGGTCAGGGAAACCTGCCCGCCAACAAACAGCATGTCCTTCTGGACACCTCTTTTCTCAACACATAAGTTGATCACATTGCCGAGGTAGTCCTTTGGCACCAGGATATTGGCCTCACAGAGTGGTTCCCGCATCTCATCTATATATGCAGGATCAGGCATATTGGAGGGATTAGAAATGTGGATGACAGAACCATCTGTTTTCAACACCTCGTAGACCACAGTCGGGGCGGTCGTGATGAGATCAAGATCGTACTCCCGTTCCAGACGTTCCTGGATAATTTCCATGTGCAGCATGCCAAGGAAACCACAGCGAAAACCGAATCCGAGGGCATCAGAGCTCTCCGGCTCATAGAACAACGAAGCATCATTGAGCGTCAGTTTGCCCAGCGCATCACGAAAATCCTCAAAATCATCTGAGCTGACCGGAAACATACCGGCATAGACCTGGGGCTTAACCCGCTGAAAACCTGGCAAGGCAGCTACATTAGGCGTATTGCTATGAGTAAACGTATCCCCCACTGGGGCACCATGAATATCCTTGATGCCCGCGACCACAAAGCCAACCTCTCCGGCTCTCAACACGCCGGTTTCTTTACGCTTTGGTGTGAAAACACCAATATTGTCAACGATGTGAGCTTTGCCAATGGATTTGGCGATGAGCTTATCCTTAACCTTCAGAGTACCCTGAGTGACTCGCACCAATGAGACAACACCAAGATAATTATCAAACCAGGAGTCGATAATCAGGGCTTGAAGTGGAGCGTCAACGTCACCCACCGGGGCTGGTATTTTCGCAACCAACTCTTCAAGAATGTCGTCAATACCTAGACCGGTTTTGGCACTACAACGAACAGCATCATGGGCATCGATGCCAATGATATCTTCGATTTCAGCCATCACCTTGTCGGGATCAGCCTGGGGCAAATCCATCTTGTTCAACACGGGAATAACTTCCAGCCCCTGAGCAATCGCGGTATAACAGTTGGCTACGGACTGCGCCTCAACCCCTTGTCCGGCATCCACTACCAGCAATGCGCCCTCGCAGGCCGCCAACGACCTGGAGACTTCATACGAAAAATCCACATGCCCAGGGGTGTCAATAAAGTTCAGCTGGTATGTTTTGCCATCCCGGGCCTTGTAATCAAGGGTCACACTCTGGGCTTTAATGGTGATGCCCCGCTCCCTTTCAATATCCATGGAGTCGAGGACTTGCGCTGCCATTTCACGCTCAGCAAGCCCCCCACAGACCTGAATAAAACGATCTGCAATAGTGGATTTTCCGTGGTCAATATGGGCAATAATGGAAAAATTTCGGATGTGACTCAGATCTGACACAGCTGCTTATTCTGGTAGGGGACAAGAGATGTCCGGGGTTAATTTTAGGCCGAGCAGTCTAGCGTATTTGCCTAGTACACGCTACGCATTGCTGGAATTCGCCTGTCTGCCATAACAGTTGGCAAATGAAACAATCACTTTTATTCTGGATTCGCCACCGGCGTTGGTTCTGACAATTCGCCAATAGTGATTGTCACGCGTTGGCGAACACCCTCACGAATTAATTCGGCAACCACCTGATCCCCCGGCACCAACAATCCCGCGACCTGGGGCAAAGTGCCTGAGTTGATAATTTTTCGGGCATGTAAGGACAAGATGATGTCGCCAGCCTGAATGCCCGCCTTGTCGGCAGGACTCCCTACTTCCACTTGTGCGATGAAAGCACCCAGAGTCTGCTCAAGCCCTGCCGCCCTAGCCAATTTTTTATCTACATCCCGGGCATAAACGCCTAACCAACCGCGGGCTACCCTGCCCTTATTTTTCAATTGACGAATGACCTCCATTGCTATGCCTGAAGGGATAGCGAAGGACAAACCAATAGACCCTCCACCCGGTTTAGAAAAGATCTGTGAATTGATGCCTACCACCTTCCCCGCCAAATTCAACAACGGTCCTCCAGAGCTGCCGGGGTTGGTCGCCACATCACTTTGTATAAAGGGTACATAGTTATCGCCCCCTTCAGTGGGAATGCTACGTCCTATTGCGCTGATAATCCCCACGCTAGCACTGAAGTCGAGACCAAAAGGCGCCCCGATGGCCACCACCCATTGCCCGACTTTTATACTTTCAGGTACTGCGAACGCTAGCATTGGCAACTTTTGGGCATCGATCTTCAGCAAAGCCAAATCTGAACGAGCATCCATACCCACCACCTTGGCCTCAAAGATTCGATGATCTATCAACTTGACACTAATCTGGCTGGCACCGGACACGACATGCTGATTAGTTAGCACATAGCCATCTTCAGAGATGATGAATCCTGAGCCAGTAGCACGTGTCTCAGGGCTTTCGCCGGATCGGTGCTCAAAAAAATCGTGATAAGTATCTGGCAGAGACTGTTCTGGTGGTGACGGGGAAGTCACATCTTCAAATTCTTCAGAGGTATCGATTCGAACAACAGCGGGGGATGCTTTGCTGATCAGTTCATTAAAATCGGGGCCGTCATGTGCAAATGCTGTGTGCCAGGCACATGAGATGACAATCAATACGCACTGCACGAAACGGTGGTATGGCATGAGGTCTCCCATCAAAATGGTATGCCGTCAAACCTGACTATTCTTCGTAAAAATGCGAACTATGAATGGCCAAGCGCTGACAAGCGCTCCAGAAGTATTGGTTGTACTCTGTCATTATTTTTATTGAGTATCGAATGCAGCCTCGCTGCCATGCCTCCAGCAAGTAGGCCCAGGATCGCCCCGACAGCGACAACCACGTCTGACATTGAGACAGTAGATGCTACCAGAGCGCCAAGCACCAACATCAACAATGGCAGCAAATAGATCAGCAAGGTGCCATGCACCAACACATCCTCGGGAATACCGATAACGACTTGGTCATCAGGGCGGATATTACGGAGATCACAGTCTCCGGGTAATACACGAATAGCCGCAGGTTTACCCGCAAAGCGCGCGAGCGCACCCTGACCGCAACCTTTTTGCACAGCACAACTGTGGCAGGCAGACCGCTGGATGGTTTCAATCCAGAGACCGTCAGGTTCCAATGCAATGACGCGCCCGGTTTCTTTAATCACCCGTTAAAGGCTCCCAATGAGAATATCCATTGACCACTATAGCGCACATGATGTGAGTCACGACAATACTACGGGGCGGTCGGTGTAACTGGCCTCACTGATTGCATCACCAGCTTGGCGGTTTCTACCGGGATTTCCCCGACAACACAGATAACATATTGGCGATTATTCACACTGATTCTAGACAGGTAAGCCGCCGTGGCGCCTCGTTGTGCTTGCATTTGAGGAAAATCGGCGGCCATATCAGGATCAATAAAGAGTGAAAACACTGACAGGCCATCGGTGTAGATCAACGTTTCCCTACCCGTCTCAGCAGAAATTTCATGTCCAGCCATGTTATAACCCGGGGGCAACCAGGCTGGATTCCAATTAGGTGAAGACAATTGAATCGCTCCATGATCGAGACAAGGAGCTGCATCTTCTGAAATCTGATAATGCTCGTTGGCTGCGGAACCCAAATCTGAATCAGCAATAGTGTCGCCAATCTGGATATCCACATATTGAAAACGCTCTAAAACCCTGCTGTTATTTCCTATCAACATGGATTGCAGCAACAGCCCCGTGTCTTTATCAAGACCCAACACATAGCCATATCGATGTTCATCCAAGGGGACTACGTGGAGGATATTGACATCGCGACCCGCAATCCGATCATCCGGTTTTACCTGGACAATGTAATGCTTTTCCAAATGATGTTTTGAAATGTTGGCTATGCCCGCTGCATTACCTCGCAACATGGCATCCCCCAAGCGCTGACAATTGACATCTTCTCCGTGTCGGATGACTTCTTGTTCAGGGCCACTGAGTAACACCAAGCGCTCAACTTCATGACCAGCCTTGATGGCATGAAAAACCTTGACGGTTTTTAGCGTGCCGCCATGTTCATAGGTAAAGATGCCGCTGTAATTAAGTTGCCGATTTGCAATAGCCATCTGCTTCAGGAGTTCTTCACCCGAAGCAGTGGTCTCAATTGCTAGGACTTGTGCTTGAAAAAAAACACCGGCAAGGATGACTGCACAACACCTTGTCAAAAACATGAATGAATTGAAATCAATAATCCTGAGTGGCAGGCATACGCGCATAGGGCAGCATACCCTGATTGGTGTTAAAGGCTGCATGCTCTGTGTGGCGGCTCATTAGTTCATTTAGGTAGGCTTGCACCTGCTCACGTGTCACCTCGTCAGGAGCCATTTCCTTGACAACGATTACTGGCTGTGGGGCCCGATAGTTACTCGGTTCAGAGCTGGCACTGACAGTCCGGGCTGTTACGGCTGGAATACCAAAATCAGCAGCGGTTCTAAGCTGGGGATTGACGAAGTTCACCTGAACATCATCGACAGAGGCAATCGGTGCAGAGAGTCCGTTTGGTTGACTGTATTGCTGTACACCGACAATGGCAACAGCTGCGACCGAGGCTGCAATTGCAAAGCGCCCGAGGGGCTTCATCATGCGGGAAATGACAGCGTTTTTGCCCAGTGTAGGCTCATCTTCAAGCGCAGCCCGTATGGACGATGAGTAATCAATAACATGGGGCGGGAGGTCTCGGCGCATGGCGGAAGCCGCCAATTGGTAACGGCGCCATGTATCGCGTAGTTCATCAGATTGGGCGGAGCTTTTAAGAGTGCGATGAAGTTCAAGTTCGCTTGCTTCACCGTCCATAAGTGCTGAAAGAGTCTCTTTTTCGCGGATGTTATGCTCACTCATAACTTAAACCTGCCTTATCTGAGGTTATTTTAAGTCTGCCACACACTGTGCCAGAGCTCTACTCAATTCTCACGCCAGCTGCCAACTACATCTACCATAAACTGGAAACCACTTGTGAGACTCAGCAAGATAGAAAAGGTTCAACTCGTTACCTAACTATCCTTCCAACATCTTGATTTTTTGATCAATGGCTTCCCGTGCCCTAAAAATGCGCGATCTCACTGTGCCGACAGGACAATCCATAATCTCGGCAATTTCTTCATAACTCAGACCCTCAAACTCACGCAAAGTTACCGCAGTACGCAAATCCTCGGGGAGGTTTTTTATCGCCTGATCTACAGCAGCCTCAAGTTCGTCCCGGTAAAGCAGATTTTCAGGTGAATCGATATCCCGAAGCCGATCACTCCCCTCGAAATAATCAGCCTCCTCCGCGTCAACATCACTGGCGGGTGGTCGACGATTCTTGGCAACCAGATAATTTTTAGCCGTATTGACCGCAATTCGGTACAACCATGTGTAGAACGCGCTTTCGCCACGGAATTTTGCCAATGCCCGGTAGGCCTTGATAAAGGCCTCTTGAACCACGTCATTAACCTCATCAAAGTCCTTGACGTAACGGCTGACAATGGCATGAACCTTGTACTGGTACTTCATCACAAGCAAGTCAAAGGCGCGCTTGTCCCCCTTCTGGACTCGGGCTACCAATAACTTATCGCTGTCTGATGCCTGCTCGGCTTCCATAACTACTCCAGTATATACCCGCACGCCTTCAGGCAGTTGCTAGACAATGCCTATCAGAAATAGTTCGCGGGAAACCAATGATATGCCACCGGTATTCATTTTTGGCCCGCTATACTATCATGCCAATCATTCCATTCTAGGACTTAGCCTCGTCGATGAAGAAAACGTGCCACCACGATGTGTTGGTCATTGGCAGCGGCGCTGCCGGTATGACAGTTGCCCTCCAGCTAGCCGATCAGTACCAGGTAGCCCTCCTTAGCAAAAGCGCCATCAAATCTGGGTCCACCTGGTATGCCCAAGGCGGCATTGCAGCTGTTTTTGATAGCGAAGACTCCACAGAGTCTCATATACAGGATACCTTGATTGCCGGTGCCGGGCTCTGTCATGACGACGCCGTTCGGTACACTGTTGAAAATGGCCCCGACGCAATCCGCTGGCTGGTTGAGCAGGGCGTCAAATTCACCCTCAATCATGACAACGACGATTACCACCTGACCCGAGAAGGTGGCCACAGCCACCGCCGTATCTTGCATACTGCCGATGCCACCGGGCGAGAAGTTTCTACATCCCTGGCAGAACAAGTTTTGCAGCACCCTGCTATTGATGTTTACGAAGATCATGTGGTCGTGGATCTGATCACTCAGGCAGATCACGATTCGAGCAGAATTCGCTGCACCGGCGCTTATGTACTGGATAATCAGAAAGACCGGGTCTGTGCTTTTCAAGCCAAGGTGGTTGTTCTGGCCACTGGTGGTGCGAGCAAGGCCTATCTCTACACGACCAACCCAGATGGCGCCTCTGGTGACGGCATCGCTGTAGCTTGGCGCCGCGGATGCCGTGTCGCCAATATGGAATTTAACCAATTCCATCCCACCTGCCTCTACCACCCCAACGCCAAAGCCTTTTTGGTTACCGAGGCCCTGCGCGGCGAAGGTGCCTATCTCCGATTACCCAGTGGTGAACGTTTCATGGACAAGTTTCACCCAGAGGGTGAACTGGCTCCTCGAGACATCGTCGCCCGCGCCATTGACCACGAAATGAAACGCCTGGGCAGCGATTGTGTTTTTCTCGATATATCACACCGCTCTCCAGAATTCCTGGAAAGCCACTTCCCCACGGTGAAAGCCCAGTGCTTGGCCTATGGTATCGATATCACCAGAGAGCCCATTCCGGTAGTACCTGCAGCCCACTACACCTGTGGCGGCATCGTGGTCAACAAAAAAGGCCAGACAGACTTATGGAATCTGTATGCCATTGGCGAGACGGCATTTACTGGCCTGCACGGCGCCAACCGCATGGCCAGCAATTCGCTGGTGGAGTGCGTGGTGTATGGGCAAGCCGCGGCTAAAGCGATCAAAGAAAGTATCGATAATATTACTGATCCCGAAGCTGTGCGCCCCTGGGATGAAACACGTGTGACTCACTCCGATGAAGACGTGGTGATATCTCACAATTGGGACGAATTGCGACGCTTTATGTGGGACTACGTGGGCATTGTCCGCACCAAAAAACGCCTGGAGCGTGCTCACCACAGAGTTAAATTGTTGCAACAGGAAATCCAGGAGTACTACAGCAATTACAAAATCACGCGCGACTTGCTGGAACTCCGCAATTTGGTGCTGGTAGCAGAGCTCATCATCCGCTCTGCGGAACAGCGAAAAGAAAGTCGCGGTCTGCACTACACACTGGATTACCCGGAAACGTCACCGATTGCCAAGGACACCATCATGGTGCCGATCAACTTTGCGGCACAAAATATTATCGTCAGGAAGAATTAGCCTTGCCCAGCATCAGCAGCTGACGCAAATGGCGTAACTCCTTGGCACGGGCACTATCCGGTAGCAGAGTAACCATCCAACGGCGGCGCCCTCCACGAAAGTTCAGTAACTGCATGCCGGCAAGCCATTGATGACTGATAATCTCAACAGTCTGTTCCTCCTGTGGTAGCAATAGTGTCCAGATACCACCCCGCCAGCATAGGGCCGTGTATCCAGGGTATCGCCACCGATACGCACATACAGCGAGCGCGCCCAGCACCACACCAGCAAGGAAAAAAAACCGCCAGCCGGACACTGGACTCAGCGACAACAGACCCAGGGCCAGCATATGGACAAAGACAATCCAGGCCAACATCAGCCGGGAGGGTTTAATGACGACCTCAACGGGTCTGTGATCGGGTATCACGTATGATCTGCACTATCTTCTGCAAATCCGGATCTTCCGGGTCCTCTCGACGGAGGAACCAGCCAAACATATCCTGATCTTCACATTCCAACAGACGGTGGTAACGCGCCTTGTCTTCCTCCTCCAGGTTCGGATATATCTTGTCCAGAAAGGGCAACAACACCAGATCCAGCTCCAGCATGCCTCGCCGGCTCGCCCAGAAAAGTCGATTTCGTTCCATCAGTTCTTACCTGTCGGTTGTGTCTCGAGGGACGCCATTATAGTGGATCAGCCTAGGTTAACCCACTAAGATAGCCTCCCTTGATACAAGTGGATTGGTTATGAACAACTGGCAGGTATTCCTCAACGATTCCGGAGTCGTTTCTGATCAACCCCACTCTGTGTCCTTTGGGGAGATGCCCATTGATTATCCTGCATTGCTCAACATGGCTACTGTTACCCCCTTGGTACACCAGGGACTTGTCTCGATAGAAGGCCCTGATTCAGCTCGCTTTCTGCAAGGTCAACTCACCTGCGATGTAGTGCAACTGAATATTGGAGAGAGCATGCCGGGGGCCTGCTGTAACCCCAAGGGCCGCATGCTGACCAACTTTATTCTCTACCGCGTGGAAGAGCATCATTACTTACTGCAAATGCATCATTCACTGGTCAAGCTCACGATCGAACACATGACCAAATACGCAGTGTTTTTCAAAGCTGCGCTGTCTGATGCCACCGAGCAGTATCTGCTGCTGGGGCTTTCTGCAGCCCTCGCAACTGTCCCCTCACCCCAAATCAAGCCCTATGCCGCGCACCCCCATAAGGACGGCCGCAAGTCTCTTCTCATCGAAGAGAAGCGGGCCAAAGAAATTTGGCAGTCACTTTCAAACATAGCCACCCCTGCAGGAACAGAACTCTGGCAACTTCAGGATATTGTTGGCGGGCTGGGCTACGTACAAGCTGAAACGACTGAAATGTTCATCCCGCAGATGCTGAACCTGCAATCTGTCGACGCCATCAGCTTTAAAAAAGGTTGTTACACCGGACAGGAAGTGGTTGCTCGAATGAAATATCTGGGCAAGCTCAAGCGCCATATGTATCGTGTCTTCACGACTGATAGGGAAAGTCCACCACTTGCAGGCACACCGTGTTATCTGCCTGGTGGTGAACAGAGTATTGGCAACCTGGTGTTTGCTGTGCGTTATGAGCATGGCGTGGAAATGCTCTTAGTGCTGACGGATGAAGCAGCAAATAGCCAGACCTTAGTCATAGGCGACGGACAGGCAGCGACGGTCACACGACAAAATCTCCCCTATATCATAGATTAATCATATAGTTACACATTAAATATAATCTATTTTAGAAGAGGCGTCGAATCAATGCTCGATTGGCTATCAGAAAACCAGACACTGCTTACATGGCTCAGCGTAATTTCATTGGTCACTTTTGTAGCCAGCCTATTGGCGCTACCTTGGCTGGTTTCACTTATCCCTACAGATTATTTCAATCACCAACACCGCCACCCTGGCCCCTTCAAAAAACACCACCCGGTTATCCGTGTGCTGCTCTTGGTGGGCAAAAACCTTCTTGGGCTGGTTTTGCTGTGTGGTGGCATATTGATGATATTTTTGCCGGGCCAGGGCTTGCTCACCATAATAATGGGTATGTTGCTGATGGATTATCCCGGAAAGTACAACCTTGAAAGGCGCATCGTGGGGCACCCGACCGTGCTGAAAAGCCTCAATTGGCTTCGAAACAAGCGCGACCAGCCGCCCATTGAGATATGAGCCAGCATTTCCCATTTCAAATGACCCGTTGGACTCAATCAATAAGTCGGGTTATCCCGCCATTGATTCAAGCACCCGCTGTCGACTGGGCAGCTGCCAATCAATGGGTTGCACGCCACGGCTTTCAAGATAAGTGTTCGCTTTCGAAAAATGGCCACAGCCCAAAAAACCTCGATGAGCTGATAGTGGCGAAGGGTGTGGTGCTTTAAGGACTAGATGCCGCCTGGCATCAATGAAAGCGCCCTTCTTTTGGGCATAACTACCCCAAAGCATGAACACCAAACCCTCGCGCTTATCGTTGAGCGCACGAATGGCACAATCGGTAAACTCTTCCCAACCCTTGCCCTGATGAGCCCCAGCATTACCATGCTCTACTGTGAGCGTGGCGTTTAGGAGTAGGACACCTTGATCTGCCCAGTGGGAAAGACACCCATGATCGGCGATAGGAATAGCCAGATCCGCTTGTAACTCCTTATAGATATTGCGCAAAGACGGCGGAATGTCGATGCCGGGCAATACAGAGAAACACAAACCGTGGGCCTGGCCCTTTCCGTGATAGGGATCTTGACCAAGAATGACCACTTTCACTTGATCAAAGGGGGTATGGTTAAAGGCGGCAAACCAGTTAGAGGCTGCGGGATAGACCACTGTACCTTGATGTTTTTGCGCCGCTAAAAACGCTTTCAATGTGGCCATATAGGGTTTGGAAAACTCCTCTTCCAGTACGGCAAGCCAGGAAGGGTGAAGTTTGATCGTGGATTTTTCCGACACAGCTTGATTCCGGTTATGATGACAAGAGGCTGCAATAAACCGGAATTTCTGCACCAAATCAACCTCTGGCAACAGCATCCTCGGCTGAGACGAGCTAACACTATGATGAGTGACCCATGGAAAAGATAGGCTTGGCGCTGGGTGGTGGTGGTGCCAAAGGCGTCAGTCATTTACTGATTCTGGAAGCACTTGAAGAAATGGGGCTGAAGCCCGCCTACATCACTGGCACCAGTATCGGCGCATTGATTGGAGCCATGTACTGTGCCGGCATGTCGACCCAAGAGATGAAAGAGATCTTTCTCGAGTTCAGCCTGAAGGACAACGAATCCCTCAAGCACATCGTCACGAAAAAGCATATTTTTAAATGGCTGGACTTTATTGGGCCCCAGTTTCGTGGACGAGGCTTGATCCGGGTAGAAAACCTGCTCACCTACCTGTTTGAATCAGTTCATGCCAACCGATTTACCCAACTGGAAATTCCGCTTCGGGTGGTGGCTTCTGACTTCTGGAGCCGCCAGCAGGTAGTATTAGAAAAAGGTGCGCTAATACCAGCAATCCGCGCCAGTATGTCCCTGCCCGGGTTATTTGAACCTGTGAAAATCGGCGGTCGTGTACTGATTGACGGCGGTGCCGTGAACCCTGTTCCCTTTGACTTATTACCCGAAGAGTGCGACTTGACCATAGCAGTCGATGTGATTGGCGAGCGCACTGTCAGCGATAAGATGCCCTCCCTTTCGGAGGCTGTGTTCAATACCTACCAGATCATGCAGAAAAGTATTATCCGTGAAAAACTGGCGATTGAGGCTCCTGATATTTACATCGAACCCAATGTGGTGGATGTAAGAATGCTGGAATTCTACAAAGCCAATGAGATCTTCAAGCAGGCAACAGCCACCAAGAGCCAGCTCAAGCGAAAAATCACCCAGTGGCATAAACGTCACGAATAAAGGCTTCAATCGCCTCATTGGTTTCACGAGGTTTCTCAATTGGTGTGCCGTGGCCAGAATCGGCTATGACCACTAAGCGGGCATTTTGCATTGCGGCAACAACTGCCTGCTTGGCCGCGACCGGGGAATAATCCCTATCACCAGTAAGCATCAATGTGGGGACAGCGATGCCAACCAAGCGGTCCAGCACACCCCAGCCGAATAGTGACTTAAGATTTTTCAAATAGATACGCTTCGGATTAGATGCAATTTGTGCGGCAAAAAGCTCAATCAGATTCTCCCTTCCCTCACCAGGAAACATGTTCTCTGCCACTTTTCGGCCATAGGCTTTCATGCCCAGCAGTCGGATAGAGAGAATACGAGTCCAAAGCATTTTCTTGGCGGCAAAACTGTCATCAGGCAGTGCCGGGCCAGAGTTAATGATTGTCATACTACGTAATCGATGAGGGGCATCTGCCGCCATCTGAAACGCTACCATGCCACCCATGGAAAGACCCACCACATGGGCCGAATCAATACCGAGCTGATCCATCAAGGCAATAACATCAGCAGCATGGATTGGCACGCTGTAATCACCATCCGGCTTAGCAGAGTCGCCATGTCCACGAAAATCCGGTGCGATGACCCGAAAACTGTGGGAAAAATGGTCGATTTGAGGCCCCCAGTCCGCGCGACTGACACCAAGGCCGTGCAACAGAATCAATGGTTCACCCTGACCTTCATCCACATAGGTAATGGACACGCCATTTACATTAGCAATCGGCATTTCTCTGTTCCGCTGTGAAAATCTTCAAGTGACTTTGACGCATTACTTCCGGAGGTGCAAGTTGCCACGGAAAACCCCAAGCCAATGACGTTAATCTTTGGAATGAATTCGATTTTACCGGAATTTACTATCGTGTTTTGATAGGATGCCCCTGCCTAAATACCGTGCTGGCACCACGATGTTCCTACGGTAATCACTTACAGAAGACAGATGGATACCTTATGAATTTGCAGGCCCGATACGACAGGCAGATCGCCACTTGGCTCATTATCTGCGCCGTCATCATAATCACTATGATCCTGCTGGGCGGCGTGACGCGACTGACCCGCTCCGGACTTTCGATGGTGGAATGGAAACCGTTGATGGGTATTATCCCCCCGCTCAGTGAAGCCGCTTGGCTGGAGACATTCGAGAAATATAAACAGTTTCCCGAATACCAGAAAGTGAACAAGGGCATGAGCCTGTTTCAGTTCCAAGAAATCTTTATGTTTGAGTACCTCCATCGGCTGCTGGGGCGCCTGATCGGAGTGATTTTTTTGCTGCCTTTTCTGTTTTTCCATTTCACTCGACGTATCAAGCCCGGACTCGCACCTAAACTGGTGGGCATGTTTGTATTAGGGGGCCTTCAGGGTTTACTCGGCTGGTACATGGTAAAAAGTGGTCTGGTGGACAATCCTCGGGTGAGCCAATACCGTCTCACAGCTCACTTGGGAACCGCAGTATTCATCTATGCCTACATTCTTTGGGTGGCCTGGGGACTGTTCTACTCCACACGTGACTCAGAAATCGGACAGAGCCTGAAACGCTTTGCCAGCACACTGAGCGTTCTGGTGTTCTTAATGATTCTGTCGGGGGGACTGGTGGCCGGCACCCATGCAGGGTACGCCTACCCCACATTCCCCCTCATGGCAGGCAGTTTCTTCCCGGATGGACTCTATGCCACTGACCCCGCATGGCTCGCCATTTTCGAGGATTTGACAACCATCCAATTCAATCACCGTATGTTCGCTTACCTGCTCATCGTCTTAATTTCGATTTTCGTGTTTAAAAGCTACAGTCAGCCTGGCCTTTGCTCAGAAGCTCGAACCGGACTCAAGCTGGTGATGGCATTACTGGTGGTGCAGGTAAGTCTGGGGATTTCCACCCTATTGCTACATGTTCCCGTACCTTTGGCCGCCGCCCACCAAGGCGGTGCAGTACTGTTGTTTACCAGCGTGCTGTTTGTCACCCACAGGATTCGTCATTGACGCTTATCCTGTGACCCGCACAGATAAACATGCTGACGAAACATTGGTCGAAGACGACCAATGATGTTGATTCAAGTTACTAACAGGTATACTTTTTACATAAATTTTTATCCCATGCTTGGAGCAATGATATGAAGAAATTGATTGGTACAGTGATGCTGGCAACACTGGCTGCCACCGCCGGACAAGTGATGGCTGGTGATGCGGCAGCCGGCCAAACCAAAGCGATGGCCTGCGCGGCCTGCCACGGTGTCAATGGCATTAGTAGCACGGACATCTGGCCAAACCTTGCTGGCCAGAAAGCCGGCTATCTGGCAAAGCAGATGAAAGCCTTCCGCGATGGCACCCGCAGTGATCCGGTGATGAGCGGTATGGCAAAACCTCTGTCCGATCAGGATATTGACGATCTGGCAGCCTACTACTCCAGCCTCTAATTCATTATCCAAGGTGGTTGTAAACCACGAATAACCTGGATAATCAAAAAGCCCGGCTAGCAGCCGGGCTTTTTTGTGTACGCCTGACAACATTGTCAAACAGAACATCAGCACCACTAAGTATCCAAGTAGCCTTCTTGCACTCACGCGTTATTGGCAGAATGTATTGCCAGACTTAATCCTATACTTGCCCCATGACGACCCATGTAACCTTACTGCGCAATCTGTCCCTCGCTGAAATCAGCCTATACGGTATCGGCACCATCGTCGGAGCAGGAATTTATGTCTTACTGGGCAGTGTCGTTGCAGCAAGCGGGCTGATGACCCCGTGGGCTTTCATGCTTGCCGCAGTAGTGGTCAGTTTCAGCGCCTACTCCTATGCCCAGATGTCACACCGCTTTCCCCGGAGTGCGGGAGAAGCTGTTTACATTCTGGAAGGGCTTCATTCTCGACATTTGGCAACTCTGGCCGGATATGCGATCTCGCTGGGTGGTATTGTCTCGGCAGCCACTCTGACCAGAGGGTTCACTGGCTATTTCAGTGTCTTATTCAACAGTCCCAGCTGGCTATTAATAACGCTGCTAGCCTGCTTTCTTACCGCTATTGCAGCCTGGGGCGTCAAACAGTCCGTAACATTGGCGATATTGACCACCCTGCTGGAAATTTCCGGTTTACTATTGGCCTTGATCGTTAGCAGCGATGAAATTATTCAAAGTGGCATCAACTGGTCATCCCTGTCACCGCGATTTGATGCGGCATCACTCTCGCTGACCGTCACTGGAGCCTTCCTGGCGTTCTATGCTTTTATTGGCTTTGAAGACATGGTGAACATGGCAGAGGAAGTAAAAAACCCTAAGCGCAACCTGCCATTGAGTATCGCCATCGCCGTCGTGACCACCACATTACTTTATGCCGCCATAGCCATAGTTGCCCTGCAGACACTGCCAATGGCCACGCTGGCCGGGTCTCCCGCTCCACTGGCACTCTTGATCGAACATAACAGCACAGTGCCCGTTGGATTCATGGCATTAATCAGTATCGTCGCCATCATTAATGGTGCCCTGATCCAGATATTGATGGTATCCCGTGTGCTATATGGTATGGCTCGACAACGATTGGCCCCGTTATTTCTTGGAACCGTCAATCGAAATACCAGGACACCACTCCCCGCTACACTGCTTACAGGCATAGCGGTATTGGGGTTTGCACTCTGGCTGCCGATTGCCACCCTCGCCGCCATCACGAGCACGCTGATCCTGATCGTTTTTATCCTGGTTAATCTTGCGCTCTTGTCCTTAAACTACCGTCATGGCCATCGGGGTTTATTACCACTGGGAATGCCCGTTTTGGGCGCCATTCTCAGCACCGGGTTTCTTGTTATTCAGATTTGGAGCCAATAATGCCTCTACCCAACGACATGAAATGCATTGAAATTAGCACGCCGGGGACGGCTGATGCATTAAGGGTTGTGCAACGTCCCACACCACAACCCGCTGACAATGAGCTCGTCATCAAGGTGAGTGCCGCCGGGGTCAATCGACCGGATGTGCTACAACGACAGGGGCTCTATCCACCGCCTTCCGGCGCATCAGATATTCCTGGCCTCGAGGTGGCAGGTGAAATTGTTTCCGTAGGCAACCATGAAAGCCGTTGGCAAGTAGGTCAAAAGATTTGCGCATTACTTAGCGGTGGCGGCTACGCCGAATACGCTGTTGCTCATGAAGATCTGTGTCTGCCAATTCCCACGCCCTACACACTCATTCAGGCTGCGGCTATCCCGGAAACATTTTTCACTGTGTGGAATAATCTGTTTCTGCACGACACGCTGAAACCAGGCGAAACACTACTGATACATGGTGGCAGCAGTGGTATCGGCACTACGGCTATCCAGTTAGCCAACAGCCTCGACCACCGGGTATTTGTCACCGCCGGTAACGACGAAAAATGTCGGCAATGTGTGCAACTGGGTGCTGAAAGCGCAATTAACTACCACGACCAGGACTTTGTCAGCGAAATCAAAACGCTGACTGGTGGAAATGGTGTTGATGTCATCCTCGACATCGTGGGCGGTGATTACGTGCAACGAAATATCAAAGTGGCAGCGTTTCGTGGTCGCATCATTTCTCTGGCATTTTTAAAGGGCGCCAAAGTAGAGCTGGATTTAATGCCAGTGATGTTGAAACAGCTGACCCTCACGGGTTCCACATTGCGCGCCAGACCGGTTTCAGAAAAGGCTGCCATCGCCCGCTCACTGCTGGATAAGGTCTGGCCATTACTGGACAATGGCATTATTGCACCGGTGATCAGTACAACCTTTCCACTGGCACAGGCCGCCGATGCTCACCGGCTAATGGAGAGCAGTGAACACATTGGCAAGATTGTCCTAACTCTGAACTGATTGAAGGAAGTGTCATCCCCATGAGCAAGGAGACCCGCCTGGTTTACTCCACAGAAACAGGTCGCATTAAAACCTCTGAACCGACACCTGCCAGCGCACCGGGTGACGGTATCGTAAGAATCCGCCGAGAAACCAGTGGCCGCAAGGGCAAAGGTGTCACCACCATCACCGGTCTCGACATACCGGACAGCGAACTCAAAGAGCTGGCCAAGGCCCTCAAACAATTATGTGGCACCGGCGGCTCCGTTAAAGAAGGCATCATCGAAATCCAGGGCGATCACCGGGATAAGCTGCGTGAGGCCCTCACCAAACGGGGTCACACCGTCAAGCTTGCGGGGGGTTGAAGATGACGACCACCGCGCCTTACGGTAGCTGGGCATCGCCAATTGTACCGTCACTGTTAACTAATGCTGCACCCGGTTATGCCTTTCCCCAGTTTGACAACGGCAACCTCTACTGGCTGGAGTCACGTCCATGGGAAAACGGTCGTTCAGTAGTGGTGTGTAAAACGGCTGATGGCATGACAAAGGATGCCCTGCCCGCCCCCCTCAGCTCACGCAGCAAAGTTCACGAATACGGCGGCAGTCCGTATCTGGTGGTGGAGGATATACTGTACTTCTGTCTTTACGATGACCAACGAATCTACGCCATCAATTTGCAAGACCCGCAACCACTACCACGCCCGCTCACTCCGGAAAACGACTTTTTATACGCAGATTTCTGTTTTGACCGCCGACACCAGCGGCTGATTTGCGTGGCGGAAAACCATGGTGTGCCCGGCGAGCCGGAAAATCTGCTGGTGGGCATTCCCCTGGACTGCTCTATGGTCATCCAGCGGCTCTGCGATGGGGCCGACTTCTATGCTTACCCCAGGCTGGACAATAGTGGTGAACAGCTCTGCTGGATCAGTTGGAATCACCCGAATATGCCTTGGGATAACACATCACTGTGGCTGTCCCAGATTGACGATAATGGCTCACTTGTCAGTCCAACACAGATTGCAGGCAGTGGTGACGAATCCATATCACAACCACGCTGGTCTCCAGAGAATCAACTCTATTTTGTCTCCGACCGCGACAACTGGTGGAATCTATACCGGTACGGGGCCGACGAAGTGGTTGAAGGCGTGCTGCCCATGGCAGCAGAATTTGCCTCACCATTATGGGTTCTGGGAATGTCCAACTACGATTTTTGCGACGATGGCACCCTGCTGTGCAGCTATACCCTCAATGGTAGTTGGCAACTGGCAGCGCTCTCGCCGGGGGCAAGCACACTAAAAACCATCGCCACGGACTATACCCATATCTCCGATGTGCACTGCCATGGCGACCGCGCCTGGCTGGTTGGAGCATCCCCACATTTGTCTGCCGAATTGGCTGAATGGCATGCCAAAGACCGCCAGCTGCGCACCATTATTCATGGAGCACCGATTACTTTCGACTGCGGTTATCTGTCACAGCCAAAGCCGATCTGCTTTCCCTCAGGGAATACCGCCTCCGCCCATGCCTTTTATTATCCGCCAGCCAATCCTGAATTTAGTGCCCCAAAGAATACATTGCCGCCGCTTATAGTGGTCTGCCACGGCGGTCCAACGGGTACCGCCAGCACCGCACTGAATCTGAAAGTCCAGTACTGGACCAGCAGAGGCTTTGCCGTGCTGGATGTGAATTACCGGGGTAGCACCGGTTACGGACGACAATATCGACAAGCGCTACATGGTCTCTGGGGCATCGCCGATGTGGAAGATGTAGTGGCTGGCGCGAACTTCCTGATAGATCAGGGATGGGTAGACCCGGATAAAGTCGCCATTCGAGGCAGCAGTGCCGGCGGCTATACGGTACTGGCCGCACTCTGTTTTCATGATCTGTTCCGAGCGGGTGCCTGTCTGTATGGTATTGGCGATCTGGAGACATTGGCCCGGGATACCCATAAGTT
Organism: uncultured Porticoccus sp.; assembly: GCA_947259505.1. Taxonomy (GTDB): domain Bacteria; phylum Pseudomonadota; class Gammaproteobacteria; order Pseudomonadales; family Porticoccaceae; genus Porticoccus. The sequence goes on from CAMYLT010000008.1 coordinate 614,016, forward strand.
TGAATCCCGCTATCTTGATCGGCTGGTAGGCCCCTACCCTGAACATAAGGACATCTACCAGGCCCGTTCACCAGTCCACCATGTAGACAACTTCCATTGTCCGGTCATATTCTTCCAGGGACTGGATGACAAAGTTGTTCCCCCGGAACAGGCCCTTTCCATGGTCAAGGCGTTGCGTGACAAACAAATGCCGGTGGCATACCTGCCTTTTCCCGGCGAAAGCCACGGCTTCCGCAAAGCCGAAACCATCCGCCAGTCACTGGAGGCGGAGCTGTATTTTTACGGCCGCGTATTTGGATTTAAACCAGCAGATCATCTGCCCACCATCGCTATATTCAACCTTTAAAACGCGCGGAGCAATCAGCATAGGCAGATACCGCCCCCCCGCGCCGAAGAGCGCCCCCTACATCACACCCGAGGGTGCAAAAGCCCTACGGGAAGAGCTGCACCAATTGTGGAAGGTGGAACGCCCGACAGTGACATTGGCCGTGCACGAAGCTGCCAAGAATGGTGATCGTTCCGAAAATGGCGACTATATCTACGGAAAAAAGCGGTTGCGGGAAATAGACCGACGAGTGCGCTATTTGAGCAAACGACTGGATGAGGTGACGGTAGTAGATCGTCTCCCTGCAGATCAGGACAAGGTTTTTTTTGGGGCTTGGGTAACGCTGGAGGATGATGATGGCAACGAATACTGTTATCGCATTGTAGGGGCCGATGAAATTGATCCCAGCCGACAGAAAATCAGTATCGACTCGCCTATGGCCAAGCAACTACTGGGGAAGCGACTGGATGATGTGGTCAGTTTGCGCACAGCCGATCAACTCCGAACCTGTACCATCATCGACGTACACTACCAGGGTGTGGATACCGACACTCACTCAGGCGAAGTTTGAGCTTCCGTAATAGGGTCTGCGGTTAACAGCGTTTCTACTCGCAAGTCCATTAAGCTGACGCCATAGTCACCATTTCGCAGTACCCTCTGAATCATAAACTCATGGGAATCGTTGGTTTGATCCAGTTCCCGCAGGTCAATGACCGCAGGTTGCTGTGGCTTCTTATCCGACGACAACAGAACAGCCACCATCGGCAACTGGCGCTTTTTGGGATCACTGGTCAGTACCACTGCGACACTAGCATTTTTCAGCTCCACCAAGGTACCTGGTGGGTAAGGACCGATGGTATGTATAAATTCCAGCGCGAACTCTTCGTCAAACTGTTTGCCGCGGTTTCCATAGATCTGTTGCAATGCCTGCAGTGGCGATTTTTCTTCGGCGTAGACCCGTGGGCTAGTCATCGCATCGTAAGCATCAATGATGCTGATCATCCGGGAAAATTGTGGAAGGGTTTTGGCGTTGAGTCCCCTAGGATAACCCTTCTGGTCCAGCCGCTCGTGATGATTAATCACCGCATCGGAGGCGAAACGGGCACCCTCCTCGCTATTCATCAATAGATTTCGACCCAACAAAGGATGACTGTCGACCAGTTCCACCTCTTCCGGAGTCAATTTTTCGACCTTTCTGAGCAACTCAAGAGGTAAACGAATCATCCCAAAATCTGCCAGCAATCCATGTAGCCCCAGCTTTAACATATCCTTGGCTTCCAGCCGCAGCACCCGACCAAAATTCACGGCCAGAATACAAACATGCAGGCAATGTTCCAGTAGGTAAGCGTCTTTATCCTTGGAGTGCGTCAGCCACATTAAGGGATCAGGGTGACGAAGCACGCTGCGAACAAGGGCGCTGACCATTTTTCTGGCTTGCGACATATCGATTTTGTTTTCGGAGCGCGCTTGGATCAACAATTGTGCCATGCTGTTTCTGGCAGCCTTGTAAATCCGTAGAGCTTGGGGAAGCTCTTCAAAAAACGTTGAACTCAATACGTGCACAGACCGTTCATTGATGGTGGCAACCAGCGTCGGCTTACGTTCTTGTGCTTGAGAAAAGATGCCCGGTTGTGGCTTTCCTGAGGCAAAGGCGTTGGTGTGGAGATTGGTTTTAGCGAAGGGATCTCTCTTGCCACTCCACAAGCGCCCCTCCTTTTCCACGTACACAAAACTACAGAGCTCGCGAAGTTTTTTAATCTCGGACGGTGTGCTGACCGAGAAGCCCTGGGTCAGAAAAGGTGTTCCAAGCCATGGTCTATCCAGCTCTGCCACAAACATGCCCACTTTGACATCGGAGGCTGGAATGCGAATATAAGTAGATTTATCGAGAAATTTATTGTCCATAATTTGAGTGCTCAGCGAGAACGTAGGTATCGCATAATCCTTTAGAGAGTCTGGTACTACCCCGGTTCAGAAGATGTATGAAATGTCGATACCGCCATTTTTACCGGACAGTTTTCCAACAAAATACCATGGTCTCCATCTTTGAGTACACGGCGAATCAACCACTCTCGGGGTAGAGTTCCTCGCTGTACATCCAGCAAGTCAATAAATTCCTCACCGATAGCCTCTTTGTTGTTATCCAACACAAGCTTCACCATAGGCAAGTGGCGCTTTTTTTCCTGAGATGACAGCACAATCGCCACATAACCATTGGCAAGTTCCACAATGGTTCCCGGCGGGTAAGGACCCATGAGCTGGATAAACTCCAGAGAATAATCCTCGTCGAACTGGGTTCCGCGTCTGCGGTAAATCTCTTTCAGTGCATCCAGTGTTGAGCGTGCACCATCGTAACAGCGGTCGCTGGTCATGGCATCGAAGGCATCGACAATCGCAATAATCCGCGAATAAATGGAAAGTTCTCGCGCGAAGAGTCCCCGGGGGTAGCCCTTGCCATCCATCCGTTCATGATGGTTGTAGGCAACATCAACAGCAACCGTCAGTGATCCCTGTGATTTCATCAACAGTTTACGCCCTTCCTCCGTGTGGGTTTTGATCAGAGCAAACTCCTCTTCCGTCAGTTTGCTGGGCTTATTGAGCACCTCGGAAGGCACGCGCATTTTGCCTACATCGTGCAGCATACCGCCAACGCCCAATTTGACCAGATCTTCTTTCGATAAGCGCAAGTGTCTGCCAAAAGCTACTGCCAGAATGCACACGTTGAGGCAGTGTTCCATGGTGTAGTAGTCCATGTGCTTGATCTTGGCCATCCATAACAAGGCATGAGGATTGCGCAGGATACTGTCGACACAATCACCAACCACTTCTTTGGCCGCCTCAGTATCAATCGCATTGCCAAGACGCGCCTGCTCTAGTAGACCCTCAACAGTATGGTGAGCAGCCTGGAAAGCCTTGTGTGCAACAGGGTGTTCCTCTTCGACAGAGCGCTCAACGGGGTGTTCAGGCCTTGTGTTCAGGGTCTCCAGGAGCGAATTTTTATCGCCTGATGCCTGAGCACGCCGTTGCATGCCGCTCTCACCGGAACCGTCTGCACTGCGCTTTGACAAACCAAAACCCGCACGGAACGGATCTTTTTTGTCACCCCAGCGCCGACCTTCTTTTTCCACAAATACGTGATCACAGTATTCCTGTAATTTTCGTATTTCTGAGGTGTGGCGAACTACAAAACCCTGCATAAGGAAAGGCGTTTCCAACCAGGGGCGATCCAGTTCTGCGACAAACATACCCAGCTTGATACCAGACGTGGGTACGCGGATGAGATTCGCCTTATCTAGAAATGGGTTGCTCATGTATATTCCTTATTAACACGACGGAGTATAACGCCCCGCTCCATGTATTTGGTTCACTTGCGTACAATCTTATGCATGTTAAGTCTCAGTGCAATCTCTGATCGAAGGTTTGGCACCAACTCCTCCTCAAACCAGCAATTTTTGGCCAGCCAACGGTAATTCCGGGGCGATGGATGAACCAGCGGCAGAACTTCAGGAAGGTAATGGCGCCATTGTTTTACCCTGTCAGTTAAGGTTAAACGCCTATCATTCAGGTAATAAGCTTGAGCATATTGGCCTATCAGCAGGGTCAGGCTCACATGAGGTAACTGATCAAGGATCGCGCGGTGCCACTGTGGCGCGCACTCCTTGCGAGGCGGTAAGTCTCCAGAACGCCCTCTTCCGGGGTAACAAAACCCCATCGGCATAATAGCGATGCGGGAGGCATCATAAAATTGTTCCCGACTCAGCCCCATCCAACTACGCAGTCGTTCACCGCTGGGATCGTCCCAAGGAATCCCGCTGGCGTGGACACGGGTTCCCGGCGCCTGGCCAATCACCAGAATGGTCGCACTGGACTCAACTCTCAGGACAGGTCGTGGACCTAGCGGTAGATCTGTACAAAGCTGGCAAGTACGAACTTCTGCCAAAAGGTCATGGAGGACAATCTCAGTGCGAGACATCGTCGTTAATGGCCCAGTAAGTGTGGAGCAAGAAACTACCAAGACTACCCAGTGCTAGCCATAGTGGCCAGCTTCGATCCGAAATGGTCAACAGAACCCAGGCAACGCCCAGCATCACCATCAAGGAAACCAACGGTAACCGCACCTTCGCATTCACTGACACGTTGGCATCGTAGGGCCATATACGATTTACCAAGGGCGCGGCGGAGGACAACAATACACCGAGCCAGGGTAAGGAAAACTGCTGAAACAGTGACCACGCGGCAATGGCTACTGCAACGCCCATCCAGCCTTGAAACAGTACAGCACATAGTCGTTTCACTGTATGCCTCAAACGCCCACCTGGTCTGAGGATAACGAGGCCAAACCTTTACTTATCCGCCGCTTCAGATACTCCGGCAACACCAGCATGGCCGGCGTCACCAACAGGGTGAGAATGGTAGAAAACATCAAGCCATTGACGATGGCGGCAGCTAACTGTTGCCACCAGGAAGCCAATTCACCGCCCACCTCTATCTGCCGGTGTACAAAGTCCAGACTGAGATTGCAAGCCAACGGCATCAGCCCTACTGCAGTAGTGACCGTTGTCAATAATACCGGCCTCAGCCGTGTCATCGCGGCAATACGTGCGGCTTCCAGCGCAGTCATATCCGGTGTCTCTCGACGCAAGTGGTTATAGGTATCGATTAACACAATATTATTGTTCACAACGATACCCGCCAGCGCCACGATGCCGATACCGGACATCAGTACACTCAGGGGCTGCTGCATAACCAGCAAGCCAAGCATTACTCCCGCAGTGGACATCACCACCGAGGACAGGATCAAGAAGGCTTGGTAGAAACTATTGAACTGCATCACCATCAAGATCAGCATCAGGAACAGTGCCATCAAAAAGGCCACGCCCAGGAAGGCGATAGAATCGGCCTGCTCCTCATTGGCACCGCGAAAATCGATCCGCACTGCAGGGTCGATCTGCTCGGTATCGAGCCAGGAGCGTATTTCCCTGACTTTATCGTCTGGCAGCACACCATCTTCTGTATTGGCACGCACCATCAATACGTCCATACGATCTATGCGCTGAATACTGTCAACTCGCGGCTTGGCCAAGCGAGTCACAAACGAGCTTACCGGTACCGCACCATTGGGTGTGGTCACCCGCAGTTCATCCAGAGCAAATAACCCCCGATCTGCCGCAGGATAGCGAACACGGATTTCCACCTCGTCCTCGGCATCATCGGGGCGAAATGCGCCAATCTTGATGCCATTGGTAACCAATTGCACCATATTGCCCACTTGAAGCGTGTCGACACCAAGCATGGCCGCTTCAGCGCGATCCACCTCCAATTCCCATTCGATGCCCGGCAGAGGTAGAGTATCGTCAATATCTAATAACCCCGCCACCTCGTTCTCGAGATGGTAGCGAAGGCGATGAGCGACGCCGCGCATGGCCTCACGATCATTGGAAGAAAGCTGGATCTGGATATCCTTACCGACCGGTGGGCCACCCTGTACGGGCTCTGCGGAGACGATGATGCCTGCCATGTCGGCAGTCTCCTGGCGTATTTGCGCAAATATCTGGTGACTACTGATGTCCCGATTACTGGCACGATCCAGTTCCACCAGGATATTGCTGATCTGATCCTTGGCCCGATCCAGGTTAGATCCAATGCCGTTGCCCTGACTGGCAGCGTAAACAGCCTTCACATGAGGAACAGCCATAACCCGGTTTTCAACTTCAGCAGAGAGTCGCGCAGTTTCCGCCACCGGTAAATTTCCCTGTGCGCGCACAGAGACAATGCCATAACGGTCTTCCGTGTCCACAAAGAACGACACACCACGTCCAAATGTTCCGTAAAGCAGGAAAATTACCAGCAATAGCGTCACGACCCCGCCAACTGTGACCACCGGATTCGACAGCGCTCTGGTAATGAAACGCCCATAGCTTCGACCAAGGTGGCCTAGGTAAGCATCCTGTTCCTGTAGGTGACGGGCGTCTCCTTGCGCCCTCACCGTCGGACTCAATTTGCCCGCAAACAGCACGCCCAGCACGGGCACAAAAAACAACGCGTAGAGTAATGACCAACTGAGAACAGCAAACACCGTCACCGGAAGATAGGACATGAATTCACCCACCACACCCGGCCACATCATCAATGGCAGAAACACTGCCAGAGTGGTCGCGGTAGAGGCTACAACTGGTAAAAACATACGGCGCACCGCCGCCACATAGGCCTCGCGCGCGCTCTGGCCCCCCAGTATCTGCTGGTCGGCATACTCCACCACCACAATGGCACCGTCGATCAACATGCCCATGGCCAGCAGCAGGCCGAAAATGACCATAAAATTAAAACTGTAACCGAGCAGGTAGGCGATGATGGTGGCCCCAAGCAGGGAAAACGGAATCCCCAAGCCAACCAGTAGCGCGGAACGCATCCCTAGCGCTGCAACCACCACAACCATCACTAGCATAATTGCACTGAGAATATTGCCCTGTAACTCGTTGACCATTTGCAGCGCAAAATCAGACGCATCAAAGATATAGTCGATTTGGACACCCTGAGGCAGTCGATCAGATGCTGCTTCGACCACCTGCTTAACCGCCGCCACTGCCTTGATAGCATTGGCTTTGTTGCGTTTGAAAACTTCAATCGCCATTGCCCGGCGACCATTAATGTGACTAAAGCTGGAGCGGTCCTTGAATGTGCGGCGAATATCGGCCACATCTGACAACGTCACCACCCCATTGGCATTGAATTTCACCGGCAAGGTAGTGACATCGGCACGATCTTCAATGAGTCCCGGTACCTTTACCCCAAATCGACCGCGGGCGGTATCGTACTCTCCGCTGGGAATCAGCAGGTTATTGGCGGACACCGTCTTCAGCAACTCATCTGCCGTCAGGTTATAGTGTTCGAGTTGAGAAGGGTCGAGCAGCACTTCCACCACCTCTTCTCGATCTCCAGCCAGATTTGCTTCGAGAATTTCCGGCAGGGCTTCAATTTCCTGACGCAGTTGACGGACGATCTGAAATAGCTCTCGCTCTGTCAGTTGATCACCGGAAAAAGTAATCGCCACTGTCGGTTCCGGTGAGGCGGAGAGTTCCTTCACTACAGGCTCATCGGTATCGTCCGGAAACTCCGCCTTGGCGCGATTCACCGCTTCACGGACATCCGCCAGTGCGGCATCAATATCGATCTCCGGTTCAAATTCGACAATAGCGTAAGCAGAGCCCTCCCGGGCTTGGGCCGTAAGCTCCTCAACACCATCCAGAGATTTCAGTTCAGTTTCTAGTGGCTTAATCAGCAACCGATTGGCATCTTCGGGTGAGATGCCCTGATGGGTGACCACCACCATGACAAATGGCACTGTGACATTAGGATTCAGATCGACACTGATCCAGGAACGGGCAAAGACACCGGCAATCAACACAAACAGCAACAGGGAAACCGTGGCCCTTGAGTGACCGATAGCCCGTTCCAGGAAGCTCATAGTGTTTCCTGATCCATGACTGACCGCACATCCTCTTCTGCGATCACCTGTTCACCACTGGAAACGTATTCCTGCCCAACCGTAATAATTCGTACTTTCGGGGGAAATCCGGTAACCCATATACCTTCCCCATCGTCACCGACAAGTGTCAACGGCACGAACTGAACCAGATCATGCTCATCGACAATTTTCAATCCAGCTTGTCCCGCATCACCAAGGGCCAGTAACGCAGCGGGAACCCTATGAGCAACAACATGATCTGCCGCCACCAATATCTGACTGGCGACACCAGAACGCAATTGGTTGTCTGGATTGGCGAGGGAGATTTCCATTTCATAGGTTCGAGTCTGGGGGTCGGCGAGATGGCTTAGATAAATCACCTCTCCCATCTCTTGCTGACCAGTTGCCAGTTTGACCTTGGCCTTACTACCGATGGAGACCTTGACTACTTCCCGTTCCGAGAGCCTGGAAACCACTTTCAGCGGATTAGTCTCAACCAATACAGCACAGATATTGGTGCGATCCATATAGTCGCCTACTTCCACCGGACGATCATCAATAAAGCCGGCATAAGGGGCCACGATACGGGTATTGCCAAGATTGTTTTTTGTCTGCTCCAGCGTAGCACGGGTACTTTCCAGTCGGGCCTTTGTCTGGGCAATGGCCGACTCGGATTGATAACCCTTCAGTTGCAGTTTCTGGGCACCCAGATAATCAATTTCCGCCTGATCAACTGCCGCCTGGGCTTCAACAACGCGCTGGGGTCGATCTTCCTTGGCCAGTTCACAGATCACATCACCTTCAGCCACAGCCTGCCCCTTGGCCGCAGGAACCGCGATCACTCGACCGCTTATCTCGGCCCTCAATGTTACCTGTCGGTTTGGTGCTGTGCGTCCTCGAGCCACTACCTGTCGTGAATATTCCTCCGCTTCGCTCCAAAGCACCCGCACTTTACTCAGCTGCGAGGCGACAGCCTGTTGTGGCTGAACCGGCTCATCACTGCTATTGGATACCGCTCCACTGAGAAACCAGATAATGACTAACGCTAACGTGAGCAGCGCAATTTTCAAATTGGCATTCAAATCAGTTCTCCGCCAGGCTACGGCTGACACAATACAGAGTTTTCTGTATCAAGGGGGCTATGGTAATCGAGCTCTGGCAAGATTGAAAAGCTGCGGCCAGAAACCTCATTCAGTAGGATTGGCTGAGGCACTAGGTATGGGGCCCAACTGGGTATTGAGCTGCTGTAACCGCACTGCCAAAAACAGCGCATAGTCCCGGTAAGCCTCGAGTTCATCTGTAATATCACCACTCGCTTCATGGGAAATCAGTTTAAAGGGTACTTTGGCCAATTCAGAATTGGGAAACGTGGTGCGATACAGTTCAACACGCCAGCGAAGAATCTGCACTATTTGGCGATAGACGATCAACTTGGTCTCCATACCCATGCCGCCACTTTCCCGGATCTGTGCCAGGCTGGCAAAATTAGTGGCGAAGACAATCACTTCACGAATATGGTCTGGCACCACAATGTCCATGGTGCGTTCTTCACCTGTAATCACAGCAATCTCGCCAAATACTTCGCCGGAAATGAGGACGCCCATTACCCGACTGTGATCCGCCGGGTCACAAACCAGTAATTCACCACGCATCAGAAAATAAAGCCAAGTGTCCTGATCGCCCTGACGCAAGAATGTTTCGCCCGGTGCCAGTGAGTAAAGACGTGACTGTTGAATCATGGCCCGGAGCTGTTGCGGATCATGTTGGGCAATCTCTTTAAAAAAATGCAGCGACGAGACCTTCTTCTCCAACTCCTCCGGGGATAGTTTTGATGTCAGATTTATAGACATGATCCATTTCCTCCCTTTATTCACGGATTATCTTGTCACGGCGTACGGATAGCCAGTTATTCGCATCAAATAACCCCTGAGAAGCCAGGGTGATGTCGACGAAGCCCAGTGTTACAGCACAAGCTGTCTCAACTCACACCACCTGCGATTGATTCAGATATATCCATAACCCATCGAATCATGAAATTCCCTTAGCCTGGAACTTCATGACTCGACAGCTTTCAATATCACTGAAATCAGAATGGATTTGTTATGTCTCGGGATGATCTCTCCCCATCCAGGTTATCTTATAAAGGTCACGCCGACGATCCAGGTAGTTTCTTACCGAGCCTTCATTCTTCAGCTTCTTAAGTTTCTCCAGATCCAGATCGACTATCAGCGTCATTTCTGTATTGGGCGTAGTCTCGGCCATAATCGCATCGTGGGGAAAGGAGAAATCTGATGGTGAAAATACAGCCGATTGTGCGTACTGGATATCGGCACCATCCACTTTTGGCAAGTTTCCAACACTACCGGATATGATGACATAACATTCATTTTCTATAGCCCGAGCGTGAGCGCAACAACGCACCCTGAGATAGGCGTTTTTAGTATCTGTCCAAAAGGGAACCAGCAACATCTGCATGCCTTGTTCCGATTGTAAGCGTGCCAATTCGGGAAATTCCACGTCATAACAAATCAAAACGCCTATTTTGCCAAAGTCAGTATCGAATACGTTTAATGCGTCACCGCCCTGCATAATCCAGGCGCGTTTTTCATGGGGGGTGGGATGAATTTTATACTGTGTTTCAGTCGTGCCATCACGTCGGCAAAAATAGGCTACGTTGTAGAGTACGTCATCCTCAATTACCGGCATTGAGCCTGCGATGATATTGATATTGTAGCTCACCGCCAATTTGGAAATGGCGTCAACAATTTCCTCCGTGAATTCAGCCAGAGCCTTGATGGAATGAATCGAATTCTCGTGATTTTCAAGCCCCATTAAGGGTGCATTAAAAAATTCAGGGAACAACGCAAGATCACATTGATAATCGGACAACGCATCCACAAAAAACTCGACTTGCTGTATCAGTTCTTCAACAGATTTGAGCGGTCGCATCTGCCACTGGACACAACCTATTCGAGCACTGCTTCTCGGAGCACCAATAAGTGGTGTTTTGAGGTTGTCATAATAAAGGTTATTCCACTCCAGCAAGGTTGCATAACCCTTGGACTCACGATCCTCAGGCAAATAGTCCTTCAATACGCGCTTAACTTCAAAATCATTTGATAATTGAAAGGTGAGTATGGGATCGTAAATTTCTTTCTTCTTTACAAGTTCAATGTATTGCTGTGGCGACATTACCCCACTATAGCCCTTGTAGTTAGGAATCCGTCCACCGGCCACAATTGATTTCAGGTTCAGGCTTTGACACAGTTCCTTTCGTGCCTCATACAAGCGACGCCCCAACCTCATTCCGTGATATTCGGGTGAGACAAATACATCCACACCATAGAGCACATCACCCTGTGGATCATGGGTAGTAAGGTAGGCATCTCCGGTAATTTCATCGTACGTGTGGTGATCACCGAATTTATCGTAATCGACAATAACGGAGAACGCTGCCGCAACAACCTTGCCATGATCTTCTATACAAATTTGCCCTTCAGGAAAGACGGCAAGCTGGGCACGAAATTTCTTTTCTGGCCAAGCCCCACCCAAACCAGGATATACCCGATCCATAATTTCCTTTAAGTCAGCATAATCCTCGAGTTGCAGGTGCCGCAGGTTTAATTTGTGTTCGGACTCGTCAGAGTCAATACCTAAGTTCATAAAATCCTTGTATTTCGGTTATGTTGTTAGTCATCTTTAATCAAAGGTTTCACGGGATAATAACATTGGCAGTTACTAGTTAACTGTGAGTTATCAGATCACGTGTGCGAAAAAGGCAGAAGTTCTAACGTCTTGAGGACGGCAAATAGCCCATTACAAGAGACACCCTTCTTTCGCCCTAACCTGTCCCATATAGACTGGCTGTATTGATACAGGCGGTCAATAGCCAGCGAAAAGGCAAACGCAAAACCACCGCCTACTCTTTCTCGAAATAGGCTTTTGTCAGCCGAAAAATGACCGGGCTTAACAGCAGCAAGCCAATCAAGTTGGGAATTGCCATCATGCCATTCAGAGTGTCGGCAATGCTCCACACCAACCCCAGCTTCAGGGTGGCACCCATGAACACCGCCAGTACCCACAACACCCGGAACGGCATGATCACTTTGACGCCAAACAGGTACTCTGCACAGCGTTCGCCGTAGTAACTCCAACCAAGAATGGTGGTAAAGGCAAACAACGCCAAACACAGTGAGACGATATGATCACCGTAGGGTAAGGCACTGTTAAAGGCCAGATTAGTCAGCGCCGCGCCCTGCTCCCCGCTGTTCCAGGCACCAGTCGTGATCAATACCAGGCCCGTCAAGCTGCAAATGACCAGCGTATCGATAAATGTCCCGAGCATGGCAATACTGCCCTGCCGTACCGGGTTATCAGTTTCCGCCGCCGCATGGGCGATCGGGGCACTGCCTAAACCAGCCTCATTGGAAAAGATACCCCGCGCCACACCCATGCGCAGTGCTAACATAATAGTGGCCCCTGCAAAACCACCGCTGGCCGCAGCTGGTGAGATGGCGCTTTTAACCACCAGTACCAGTGCCTCAGGTATAGCCGTGATATTAATGACGAGGATGATCATGGTGACCAGCAGATAGAGCAATGCCATAAAGGGCACCAGTTTGCCCGCCACATTGGCGATACGGCGAATCCCCCCGAGTAGCACCAAACCGACCAGTACAGCCATCAAAATACCTGAGACAGTCTCGGGAACACCAAAACTGGTGCGTAGCGCATCGGCCACAGAATTCGCTTGCACGGTATTGCCAATACCGAATCCCGCCAGCGTGCCGAAAAGTGCAAACAGTAGTCCCAACCAAGCCCATTTGGGACCGAGGCCATTACGAATGTAATACATGGGACCACCAACTTTTCTGCCCCGCTCATCGGTTTCCCGGTAATGCACAGCCAGCACGGCCTCGCCGTACTTGGTAGCCATGCCCACCAACGCGGTACACCACATCCAGAACAAGGCCCCTGGACCGCCGATGCTGACGGCGGTCGCGACCCCGACAATATTGCCGGTACCAACGGTGGCGGAGAGTGACGTCATCAATGCATTAAAAGGACTGATGTCTCCGTCCCCACTACCCTTGCGACCAAGAAAAAGCTGGCGGAAGCCATAGCCAATTTTGCGAATGGGCAGACCTCGCAATCCCAACATCAGGTAAAGACCCGTGCCCAGGATCAGTGCCAGCATCACCGGCCCCCAGATAAATCCGTTAACCGCGTTGATAAAGCTTTGCAATGTCATGGGGAGGACTCTTCTCAGTGGGTGATCAAAGATAATTAACTGGCGGAGGGTAGCGGCAGGTTGAGTTCATCCCGCTGGGCAAACAGGCCAAATAGGCCTCCTGTGTGGACAAATACCAGCTCACGGGCACCTTGGAACTGGCCGTGTTCAATTTCCTGTAACATGCCGTGAAATGCTTTGCCACTGTACACGGGATCGAGCAACAGCCCTTCCAATGCTGCCAAGCGGCGAATGGTAGCAAACACCTCAGGGGCGGCCTTGGCATAACCGGGGCCAATGTATTGATCGTTTACATGGAGACGCAGTTGCTCCACGTCCAGTGGCAGCTGATAGCGACGCTGCCAGTCGCGCATATCCTCACGCACCTTGTGCTGGAAATAGCCGGCATCGTCACAGACCGCAAACCCCACCACGGGAATTTCCAGCTTGTTCAGCTCACACCCCAGAGTCAAACCGGCCTGAGTCCCACCTGATCCTGTCGCGCAAACAATAGCATCCGGGTTAATCCCATCAGATTGAAGCTGTTCTGCCAGTTCGGTGGTGCCGTGAATGTAGCCCCAACACCCAATGCCATCACTCGCACCAGTAGGAATAAGAAAGGGCGTGCGACCCTGCTGCCGATAATGCTTCGCCCAATAATCAAATAATTTGGGCAAATTGCGGTATTCAGACAAAGGATAACAATTGATCTCGGCCCCTGCCAAGCTGTCCAGCAGTAGATTGCCATCCAATGCAGTGGGTGGATCACCGCGCAGAATCAAATGCACTTTCAGGCCGAGCTGAGCACCGAGAATAGCGGTCGCTCTGCAGTGGTTAGATTGAAGTCCGCCACAGGTAATCAGCGTGTCTGCGCCCTCAACAAGAGCTTGGGCCAGCACGAATTCCAGCTTGCGCACCTTATTGCCACTGATGGCGCAGCCGGTCATATCATCCCGCTTGACCCAAATGCGTTTACCTACCTCAGCGGAAAGCCGCGACAACAGCTGTAGCGGTGTCGGCGTCTGAGCAAGGTTGAGTTTTTCAGGAAAGCGGATCATAGACAAAAGAAAGGCCGCATCAGCGGCCTGTTCTCATCAGATTTCCTTGATGGTGCCTTTGGGCAACACGGCGTGCACCGCAGCACGCTGGAATTTCAGCTCCACATTGTTACCTGCCAGCAGTACCAGATAATCATCATCCAGTTTGGTGATTTTGCCCAGCATACCGCTGTTCATAATGACCTCATCACCCTTGCTGAGAGTCTTGGTCAATTCTGTATGCTCTTTCTGGCGCTTGCGTTGAGGGCGGATGATCAGAAAATACATGAACACGAACAGGCCGCCAAACATCAATATCGTCACGATAGGATTGGGTTCCTGGGAAGGTGCAGCCGCCGCCATGACGACCTGGGACAAATCAAGAGACATTCAATTACCTCAGTAGTATACGTTGTTCAGGAAAGGAGCGACTTTAGCGCGATAGGCGTGGTTTCTCAAACCAGATTTTCTGTAATCCAGCTGAGCACATCATCATGGTGTGTCTTGGTTTTAACCTTATCCATCACCAATGCAATTTTGCCCTGCTTATCAATGATGAAAGTGGTACGTAAAACGCCCATAAACTCACGGCCCATAAATTTTTTCAGCCCCCAACAGCCGTAGGATTCTGTCACCGCGTGATCTTCATCTGACAGCAGATCAAAATTGAGCTGTTGCTTTTCTTCAAACCGGGCAAGGCGAGGATACGGATCGGGACTGACACCCAGCACCACGGTATCGATTTTGGCCAACGCATCTTTACTATCGCGAATACCGCAGGCCTGCACAGTACAGCCGGGTGTCATTGCCTTGGGATAGAAATACAGCACCACGTTTTTCTTACCCTTAAAATCACTCAACTTCACGGTTTCACCGCGTTGGTTTTGCAGGCTGAACTTAGGCGCGACCTTGCCCACTTCCGGAAATGCCATCGGGGTCTCCTTATACGTTATTAACTAGCAGGGTGCACTGTAGCAAAAAATCAGAAGCTGGTGCGAAGATAGGCATCGTGTTTGGCAACCTGGAGATGCAACTGGTTTTTTAACAGGCTAGCCAGCCGAAAACGATCTGGCCGGTTCAGAAAAGTGCCAAGATGATAGCAATGTCCCAGAGCCACCAGATCGATATCCGGCAGGCTCAAGGGGCGTTCAGGTCGATCCATCAGGATACGCACGGCCTGTTCAGGAAAAATCAGATTCAAATCCGGTTCCGTCCTGCCCCGCTCCAGAGTCAGCACACCATCTTTCAAGGTAAGGACTTCACGGCAATCCAGTTTGCGCAGTGTGAAATGCATGGCTGCGCCAAGGGCGACAATTTCCAGTCCAGCAAAGGGCAATACCAACCAGGCACCTTTCAGAGCCATAGCCGTGGCGGTGATGAGCAAAATGGCTGAGGCCGCAAGGAGCACATAGAGATTTCCGCTCCTGTCCATGGAACGGTTGGGAGTCAGAACCAGCCGCCTGGTCTGATTTGTCAACGTATAGATAGTGACCATGGCTACTCCATATATGAAGTTTAGACCATTTGAATATCCTTCTTGGACCTCGCAAAAAATACCACAAAAACAAAAAAGGCGCCCCGCAGGGCGCCTTTAGCAGCGTCTGATTTCCCTTAGGGGAGCAGATGGCTCACTGCATCACGCTCTTCAGCCAGCTCCTGTTCAGTAGCGGCCATTCTGGCGCGAGAGAAGTCATTGACTTCGAGTCCCTGAACAATTTCCCAGTCGCCGTTTTTACAAACGCAGGGGAAAGAGTAGATAAGGCCTTCAGCAATACCGTAGCTGCCATCGCTGTAGATACCCATGCTGACCCAATCGCCTTCGGCAGTACCGAGGGCCCAGCTGCGCATGTGCGCAATGGCCGCATTAGCAGCAGAGGCAGCAGAAGATGCACCGCGAGCCTTGATGATAGCCGCGCCACGTTGTTGTACTTCAGGGATATAAGTGCCTTCATACCAAGCCTGATCAACCATATCGATAGCAGTTTTGCCATTGACAGTAGCGTGGTGCAGATCGGGGTACTGTGTAGAGGAGTGGTTACCCCAAATAGTCATCTTCTTGACGTCATTGATGGTAGTGCCAGTCTTCTGAGCCAATTGTGTCATGGCACGGTTGTGATCCAGACGGGTCATGGCAGTGAACTGACGGGGATTGATATCCGGCGCATTGCGCTGTGCGATCAGGGCATTGGTGTTAGCAGGATTACCCACAACCAGCACTTTGATACCGCGAGAAGCGTTGTCGTTGATTGCCTTGCCCTGTACGGAGAAGATCGCTGCGTTGGCTTCCAACAGATCTTTGCGCTCCATACCCGGACCACGTGGACGAGCACCAACCAGCAGCGCGTAATCGGCATCTTTAAACGCTACATTCGGATCGTCAGTTTGAACGATGCCTGCCAGCAGCGGGAATGCACAATCATCCAGTTCCATCGCCACACCTTCCAGTGCGCCCAATGCAGGAGTAATTTCCAGCAATTGGAGGATAACCGGCTGATCGTCGCCGAGCATTTGACCAGCGGCAATGCGGAACAACAGGGAATAGCTGATTTGGCCAGCGGCGCCGGTGACGGCTACACGTACGGGTGCTTTCACGATAGATCTCCAAGACAAGTTGTTAACCAGATGGGTCGGCCATTATAAGGAAAAGTTAGAAAATTTCACTCTCTCCGACGTATTGTCGCCATCCAATCTGTGAATACAGGGTTCTCATATATTATCGATTGGCGAATGAATCTCGATATTGCATGCCGATGCGACTTGATCGACCGGGACAGATACATATTGATAGCGGTAATAATCATCGGTCAGCAGCCCGCCATCCCACACCACCAAATCCAGATCGATGGTTCGGGGGCCTGATTTAATTCCGCCCCTCACACGCCCCAACCGATCCTCGACAGACTTCAAGTAGGCATTAAAAGCGTCCCGTTCTTGTTCAGTTTCAATCAGATAGGCGGTATTCAGGAAATCAGGCTGGTGTTGATACCCCACCGGCGCCGTTTCGATGATATCTGCTGCGGCCAACAGATGCGTTTCATCTGCGAGAATCTGTCGAGCCAGGGCGACATGCTTGGCAGGTTCTATATTAGAACCAACGGACACAATGGCGCGGTGCAATCTACTAGGGCTACTCGTCACAATGTACCCCTATTTTTGTCATCTTCGCCGATTTTGTAGTCCTCAGCATTGAGGCCGCGCTGATTGAGTCGTTCCCCGCCATCCACAAACAGGATCTGTCCAGTAACAAATTCATTCTCCAGCAGGTACGTCATGGCCTGCACCAGATCAGCCACCTCTCCCTGCCGGCGTAACGGAATGCCTTGCACCCGCCACTGAATATAGTCGTCACTGCGTGTACTTCCCGGCAAAACTACGCCGGGCGCGATACCATTTACTCGAACTCGTGGAGCAAATTCTACCGCGGCAAGGCAAGTCAGCTCTGCCAGGGCTTTTTTGGAGAGTAGATAGGCAGCGTAATTGTTTTGCTGAAAAGCGATTTTATTGTCGAGAATATTGATGATGTTGCCTTGAGAGACGCTGTTATAAAACGTCCTCGACAAGGCAAGTGGAGCAAAAAAATTCACGGCAAACTGTGTGTGCAATAACGCATGTTCGGTATCAGCAATGGTCGCTGCGCCATAGGCAGAGGCACAATTAACCAGCACTTTCAGGGCGGGTAGTTGCTCAATGACTTGCGAGACAAGCTGCCCAGCGTCGGCACGGGCCAAATCAAACGGAAAGAGATAACAGTCTACCCCCATACTCCGTATATCTGCGGCTGCGGCCTCAGCCTGTGCCACCGAACGGTGGTAGTGCAAAGCAATGTCATAACCCTGCTCCGCCAGAGCCTGGGCAAATGCCAAACCCAGTCGGGTTGCTGCCCCGGTGACGAGGGCAGCAGGTCGCTGCGCGGTATCTGTCATGCGTTGACTCCTGTTTCGGTGGCCATCATTCCACTGTGGAAAGGACCCTGCAAGTCGATGTCGACTCCAGTTTGTGGCCTGAAGCAAAACATTTAAGTTCGGCGAGGGTCTATAGATTAAGAATTTTGCTACACTGGGCCTTCCTATGAACGACAAGAAATCTTCTTCCTGATGTCCTATTCCCCTCGTGTTATCGCCTGCCTACTGCTATGCCTTTGTGCATCATTGGTTCAGGCTGAGATCAGTTATGCCCCGGAACAACCGGAAACTGCTGTCGAAATCATCGATGAGTTGACCAACAAGCATTATCGCAAGCAGCCCTTAGACGATGCGCTTTCCAGACAATTTTTGTATCAGTACATCGACAGTCTGGATCCGGCAAAAAGCTACCTGCTGCAGAGCGACATCAATGAGTTCAGCCGTTGGGAAACAGAGTTGGATGACATGCTCAAACGTGGCGACCTGACCGCTGGGTTTGCCATTTTCAACCGCTACATTGAGCGTGCCACAGATCGCCTGCAATCCAACATCAACCTGTTAGAAAACAATTATCAATTCGACCTCAGCCGGGAAGAGTCCATGTCTATTGATATGGACGATGTGCCCTGGCCTGCGACCATGGCTGAAGCTGACGAACTCTGGCGTAAGCGACTCAAGGAAGCGTACTTGAGACTCTTGCTCAGCGACAAGGAACCCCAGGCTGCCCGTGATCTGTTGATCAAACGCTACATCAATTTGGGCAAACAACTGGCCCAGCGCGACAATGAGGACATCTTTCAGGCATTCATGAATTCCCTGGCTGCCTTGTATGACCCTCACACCACCTATATGTCCCCTCGCTCCATGGAGAACTTCCGCATTGCCATGTCCCTGTCCTTGACAGGCATCGGAGCAGTACTGCAACTGGAAGATGAGAACACCAAGGTTGTGAGAGTGGTTCCAGGTGGCCCCGCTGACAAGCAGGGTATTCTCCAGGCTGGTGACATCATCGTTGGTGTCGGTCAGGGAAATGAAGAAATTGTCGATGTTATCGGCTGGCGGCTGGATGATGTGGTCGATCTGATTCGTGGGGAGAAAGACAGTACAGTCAAGCTGGAAATCATCCCATCTAGCGGCGAATCTGCTGGCAATAGCCGGGAAATAGCCATCGTACGCGACAAAATTCAACTTGAGGAACAAGCTGCCAAGTCTGAAGTCATCGAAGTCAACAGCGAGGTCGGCCACTATCAACTGGGGGTCATCACCGTTCCTACTTTTTATCTCGATGTCGAGGCTTACTACAATCGCGATCCAGATTTCAAAAGTACTACGCGTGATGTGATGCGACTCCTGGACGAGCTGGAAGTACGTAAGGTAGACGGCGTTATTCTGGATCTGCGCAATAACGGTGGCGGTTTTTTGCAGGAGGCTACCACCCTCACCGACTTGTTTATTGATCCGGGTCCTGTGGTACAGGTGCGCTACTCGAACCAAGTAGTTTCGCGCAATCACCGGTCCCACGCTGAAGCCTATTATCGCGGCCCACTCGTTGTTCTGATAAACCGCCTCAGCGCCTCGGCCTCTGAAATTTTTGCCGGCGCTATTCAGGATTACCAGCGTGGCCTGATTATTGGCGAACAGAGTTTTGGTAAAGGTACGGTGCAGATTCAACTCCCGGTACGCCAGGGTCAATTGAAGCTGACCGAATCCAAATTTTATCGGGTATCCGGCAACAGTACCCAGCACCTCGGTGTGGTCCCCGATGTTGAACTGCCATCGTTCTACGACAAGGACGAGGTCGGAGAAAGTGCCGACAAACATGCTCTGCCCTGGGACCAAATCACCGCCGTCCCCCATCGTCGATACAACTTTACCGATGTACCCCTGGAAACACTTAAAGAGCGCCACAGTTACCGCCAGCAGAAAGACCCAGACTTGGTCTTTCTGAACGAAGAGTTAGAGCTCATGCGTGAACGCCGCGGAGAAAAGACCATTTCTCTGAATGAGACAGTACGCCGTCAAGAGATGGCTGAAAATGAGCAAGCGTTACTCAACGTGGAAAATAGACGACGTATAGCCAAAGGGCTGGAAGTTTATCCTTCCGTCGAAAAATGGCAGGAAATCCGCGACCCGGCGGATCCCGATACGCGCGATTTATCTGAGCGCGATCCACTATTGTATGAAACTGGCAATATCCTTGCAGATTACCTGAGCCTGCTGGCGCCGAAGTCCATGCTGGTGACCCAGCCCTGAGTGTTTTTTGATAGCAGGATCACACGATGAAAATCGTCTCCTTCAATGTCAACGGGTTACGCGCCCGCCTGCATCAGCTTGAGGCCGTGATTGCTCGCCATGCACCGGATATTATCGGTTTGCAGGAAACCAAGGTCGGTGATGAGCAGTTTCCCCTCGCTGACATCAAAGCGCTGGGTTATGACGTCATCTTTCACGGGCAAAAAGGACACTATGGTGTTGCCCTGCTCTACCGCCTGACACTTCAGGACAGCTTGCGTGGTTTTCCCCATGATGGCGACGACAGCCAGAAACGCCTGGTGTACGGGCGCTTTGAATACTGCCAACAGCCACTGCATGTCTACAACGGTTATTTCCCACAAGGCGAAAGTCGCGATCACCCGACCAAATTCCCTGCCAAGCGGCAGTTCTATTCAGATCTCTATCACCATATCACCACGACGCATCAGCCAGATGAGCTGGTGGTGGTGATGGGCGACATGAATGTAGCCCCACTGGATAGTGATATCGGCATTGGCGAAGAGAATCGCAAACGCTGGCTGCGCACCGGGAAATGCTGCTTTCTCCCGGAAGAAAGGGAATGGCTCCAGCACATTGAAAACTGGGGGCTGCAGGATAGTTTCGACCATTTTCATCCGGGAAACCGACCTCCCTATTACAGCTGGTTTGATTACCGCAGCCGCGGCTTCGAACAGCCAGTCAAGCGTGGTTTGCGCATAGATTTATTGCTCGCATCAAAGCCATTCATGAGCCTTGCCACTGATGCCGGTATTGATTACGACATTCGCGCCATGGAAAAACCCTCTGATCACTGCCCAATCTGGTTAACCACCGAAAACTGATCTTTCTCTCAGCTGTCAACCGATGGCAGTGCCGTACGTTTTAAAGCATACCAACGAGAAAGAGGGTCATTCCCATGAAAAAGCTCGCACTGATCGGCATTTTGACCACTTCCCTGGCAGTATTGGCAACACCCGCCCTGGCCAGGGACTACGATAGCAACCGTGATTTCTACGCACGGCATCATTATGAGCAACGCCACGATGATCGCGACTATGACCGTCGTGACTATAATCACCGTGACTACGACAGACACGACTATCGACATGACCGCCGAGACTATGATCGACGCGACTACCGTCATGACAATCGTTACAAAAAACACTCCGCGAAGCATCATCAGAAATACTATCGCTGTGGCTATCACTCCGGTTACAGAGGGCATCACGATCATGCCCATTACTATGACAACCGTACCGGGGAGTACCTGGCCATTATTGGCGGCACTATACTGATTACGGAATTACTCCGTGGCCACCACTGATTGAATGGTCTCAAGCCATGTTGCAGAATCCCTGTGGCGGTCTCGAGGATAACAGAGAGAGGAGTGACGCTCTGACACGGCAAACCCTGGAAAACTTCCTGTTATCCGTGGAACGGCGAGCCTACGGCATGGCCCTGACATCTCTCGGAGATCGTGAGGATGCACTGGATGTAGTGCAGGAGGCCATGACCCAATTGGTGGTCAGCTATGCAGACCGGCCTGACGAACAGTGGCGACCACTGTTTTACCGGATACTGCAAAACAAGATCACCGATCTGCAACGCCGCAAGACGTTACAGGGCCTCTTCCGGGGCTGGCTATCCCGTTTTCGCAATAGTGAGGACGGCTCGGAAGTGGACGAAGACCCTCTTGATGCGGTGCCTGGACCGATCAGCAGCGCACCCCATCATCAACACGAGACAGAACGGCAGATGGACGTGTTGAGAGAGGCACTTGCCGCACTGCCGGCGAGACAACAACAAGCCTTTATGTTGCGCTGCTGGGAGGGGCTGGACACAGCAGAAACGGCAACCGCGATGAAATGTAGCGAAGGCAGCGTCAAAACACATTATTCCAGGGCGATACACAGCCTCAGGGAAACATTGGGAGATCATTGGTATGAATGACTTCGAAAGGCATATGCAGAGCGTTCTGCGTCGTTCAGAGCGCGACATTGATGATGATAGCGCCCAGCTACTGGCCAATGCCAGGCGGCATGCCCTTAATGCTACTCGCAAACAACGTGTGGCCCGTTTCTTTGTTCCTGCTACTAGCATGGCCTTGGCCTCTATCCTCGCACTGGTACTGGTTCTGTCTCCTGACATGCAAGACAATGGCAAGTCTCAGAGCAAGCAGGAAGAAGCCCTGCTCAGTGAGCCCATAGATCTCTATGAAGATATGGACTTTTACTATTGGCTGGCCAGAGAAGACGGTAACCTGAAGGGCTAATCCATGAAGAGATACGCTCATAAACCCATTTTTCCCGCTTGCCGACTCGGCCTGTTGCTCTGTGCCATGGTCTTTTCCGCTCCATTGCTGGCACAGCGCGACAATGTCAGTGGGCACAACCAGTCAGGCTCCCAATACAAATCCAACCCGTGGCAGGAACAACACATTTCTCAGCGTCAACTGGCCGACAAGTGGGAGGACAAGCACAAAGACCGAGATAAAAAAGACCGAGATAAAAAAGACCGGGATAAAAAAGACCGCAAGCGCTTTGAATCACTGCCTCCCGAGGACCGAGAAAAATTACGGGAACGACGTGAACTGTTCAAATCCCTTCCACCGGAGGAGCGGGATCGCATTGAACGGGCACGAGAGAAATACCACAACCTGCCTCCGGAGCGTCGCCAGGAATTGAAAGAAAAATGGCGCAACATGAGCCCAGATGAGCGACGGGAATATCACCGCAAGCTGGAAGATGATGATCACTATCGAAAATATCGCTAATTAGGCCCATACCCCATAAAAAAACCGGCCATCAGACCGGTTTTTATTATTAATAACGTGTTCTCAGAGTTTGTTGTCTAGCTCTGGCAATGCCTCGAATAGATCAGCCACCAAACCATAGTCCGCCACCTGGAAGATCGGCGCTTCTTCATCCTTGTTAATAGCCACAATCACCTTGCTGTCCTTCATCCCTGCCAGATGCTGAATCGCTCCGGAAATGCCCACAGCAATGTAAAGATCCGGAGCGACAATCTTGCCAGTCTGGCCCACTTGCATATCGTTGGGTACAAAGCCTGCATCCACTGCCGCTCGGGATGCTCCCACTGCAGCACCTAACTTATCAGCCAGTTTTTCCAGCATCTGGAAGTTATCACTGCTACCCATACCACGACCACCGGAAACGACCACTCGCGCAGACGTCAATTCAGGGCGCTCGGATACAGCCAGCTCTTCACCAACAAATGCAGAATTAGACGCATCATGAGCAGCGCCTACAGCTTCTAACGTAGCGCTGCCACCTTCTGCTGCCACCGGATCAAATGCCGTGGCACGAACCGTTAGTACCTTGATAGCATCAGAGCTTTGGACAGTGGCAATGACATTGCCCGCGTAAATTGGCCGTTTAAAGGTGTCTGCACTTTCCACTGCGCTGATATCGGAAATGCCCTGCACGTCCAATAACGCAGCGACACGTGGCGCCAGGTTCTTGCCTGTAGTAGTGGCCGGCGCTAATACATGGCTATAACCAGCAGCCAATTCAGCAACCAGTGGCGCAACATTTTCAGCCAGCTGATGACCATACGCCGCATTGTCGGCCAACAGAACCTTACTCACACCGGCAATTTTAACGGCAGCATCAGCCACACCTGCACAACCACCACCTGCAACCAGAACAGTAATATCACCACCTATGGCTTGCGCTGCGCTGATGGTGTTCAAGGTGGCCGGTTTCAGTTGGCTGTTATCGTGTTCGGCAATAACCAAAATGCTCATCAGATCACCTTCGCTTCATTTTTCAGTTTTTCCACCAGCTCATCCACGCTCGCCACTTTGATGCCAGCAGCACGCTGGGCTGGCGCTTCCACTTTTAACAGTGTCACCCGAGGAGCCGTATCCACACCCAACTCTTCCGGTGTCATCGTGTCCAAAGGTTTTTTCTTGGCTTTCATGATGTTTGGCAACGATGCGTAGCGAGGCTCATTGAGGCGTAAATCGGTCGTTACAATGGCAGGCAGATTCAGTGCCAACGTCTGCAGGCCACCATCGATTTCCCGAGTCACGTTAACCTTGCCACCTTCGACCACCACCTGCGAAGCAAAAGTGCCCTGGGGGTAACCGGTCAATGCACCGAGCATTTGTCCAGTCTGGTTGTTGTCGCCATCAATGGACTGCTTACCCATCAATACCAGGTCAGGGCTTTCCTGCTCACAAACTGCTTTCAGGCATTTGGCAACCGCCAGAGGCTCCAAATCGCTGTCTGATTTGATCAGAATTGCTCGATCTGCACCCAGTGCCAGTGCGGTACGCAGCTGCTCTTGAGCCTGCTGTGGTCCTATGGACACGGCGACGATTTCGGTGACAGTGCCTTTCTCTTTGAGTCTGACAGCCTCTTCAACAGCAATCTCACAAAAGGGATTGATCGACATTTTGACGTTGTTGAGCTCAACACCGGTGCCATCGGCTTTTGGCCGTACCTTGACGTTGTAGTCCACAACGCGTTTGACAGCGACAAGTACTTTCATGAAATACCCTTTGAAAATGGTCGGTTAGCTTTGAAGGGGCGTAATAATGCCGCCCTGACCGAGGCAAATCAAGGCAAACACCCTCTTTTGTGGCAATCTAAGACTGACTCGAGAGTACTGACTGCCGAGTCCCAATTCTGCATGGCACCATAAGGGTATAACGGCTAAAATTCCCGCTTCTCAAAATCACCGTCTGCCCGCCAAGCATAAGAACCTGAAGGAGATATCCGTGGAACGTGAATATATGGATTACGACGTCGTTATTGTCGGCGCTGGACCGGCTGGCCTGGCTGCCGCCTGTCGTCTCAAACAGGTCAATGAGAACCTATCCGTAGTAGTCGTCGAGAAAGGCTCTGAAGTCGGCGCCCATATCCTCTCCGGCGCAGTATTCGAACCCAGAGCCTTGGATGAACTGTTCCCGGAATGGCGGGAACTCGGTGCTCCCGTCAACACAGAGGTGCGTGAAGATGATATCTACGTCTTCACTAAGGAACGCGGCATCAAAGTGCCCTCCCTGTTCGCACCCAAAACCATGCACAACCACGGCAACTACATCATCAGTCTGGGTAATCTCTGCCGCTGGTTGGCAGAGCAGGCGGAAAACCTCGGCGTGGAAGTGTTCCCGGGCTTTACGGCTGCCGACATACTCTACGGTGAACATGGTGAAGTACGTGGCATTATCACTGGCGATATGGGCGTGGCTTCAGATGGCACACACAAAGATGCCTACATGCCCGGCATGGAACTGCGTGCCAAATATACTTTCTTTGCGGAAGGCTGCCGCGGCCATCTGGGCAAGCAACTGATCGAGCGTTTTGCCCTCGATAAGGATGCACAACAGCCCCAGCATTACGGTATCGGCATCAAGGAACTGTGGCGTGTGCCACCAGAAAACCACCACCTTGGTCTGGTTGTACACAGCGCCGGCTGGCCACTCAATGAGAGTGACTCCTCCGGCGGCGGCTTCCTGTATCACCTGGAAGACCATCAGGTGGCATTGGGACTGATTACCGACCTCTCCTACTCCAACCCCTATGTCAGCCCGTTTGATGAGTTTCAGCGCTACAAACATCATCCTGTGATCAAGCAGTATCTGGAAGGTGGGGAGCGTATATCCTACGGTGCACGGGCACTGGTCAAAGGTGGTCTGCAATCACAACCGAAGATGACCTTTAGCGGTGGTCTGCTAATTGGCGACAACGCCGGCACCCTGAACTTTGCCAAGATCAAGGGCATTCACTGCGCCATGAAATCCGGCATGATCGCCGCCGAAGTCGCCGCTGGCGCTATCGCTGCTGATCGTCAGCAGGATGAGTTAAGCGAATACACTCAAAGCTATCAGGAAAGCTGGGCCTACAAGGAACTCTATCAACAGCGCAATTTCGGGCCTGCCCAGCACAAGTGGGGCAATATCCTTGGTTCCGCCTACGCGTTTATCGATATCAATATCTTCAACGGCAAGCTGCCCTGGACGCTCACCGATCCCACTCCGGACTTCAGCAAAATGAAGCCGGCGCGTGAGTCGAAAAAGATCGACTATCCTAAACCGGATAACAAACTGAGTTTTGACAAGCTGTCATCGGTATTTCTTTCCAATACCAATCACGAGGAAGATCAGCCTTGCCACCTGCTGCTGAAAGACCAGGATGTTCCAATCAGCCATAACCTGCCCTTGTACGATGAGCCAGCCCAGCGCTACTGTCCGGCAGGCGTCTATGAAATAGTAGAAAGCGCCGATGGCTCAAAGCGTTTCCAGATTAATGCCCAGAACTGCGTGCACTGTAAAACTTGTGATATTAAAGACCCAAGCCAAAACATCACTTGGGTAACACCGGAAGGATCAGGCGGACCAAACTATCCAAATATGTAGAAAATACATGGTATTGGAGCAGTTATTTAAAGCTAACTATTGAGTTGGTTCGACAATATCATTGCAATGAGAAAAAAATGCCACGGCTAATCACACCGTGGCATTTGTTTTTGACGAGAGGATACCGCTGAGCCAACTCGGCCAGTTCATAGAAGACAGCACGACTGAGTCGGCCTTCAAGGTTATGGCGCACCAACAGGTATGGCGAAGGTTCGCCACTTCTGTTATCGCTGATGACACGTAAAGGGTTTGCCGAACTGGCAACTACCTGATCGCCCATATTGGTGTGAAAACACAAGGCCTGCTCCGGAGAACCCTCTGCCAGAACCTCCAGGGAAACCACCTGGAATGGCACATCCTCAACTTGAATACGCCATTTCTCAACAGGGGTGACGAGAAAGTAGTCATCTCCTTCCCGCTTGAGAATGCTGGCGAACAACCTGACCAACGCTTGCCGCTCAATCGGTACGCCCTGATGGAACCAGCGACCATCACGCTGGATAAGCATGGGCATATCGCCACTCAAAGGTGGCTGCCAGCAATCTATCGGCGGCAATGACCCTTCTTGTTGACGTTGCAATGCAAGTGCACTGTCAATCAGGGATTGGTATGGGGGTTTCACCTGACAATCAAAAAACTTTGTTGTCGCGTAATTGACCTAGATTACCCATGGTGATGCCAATGTTGGCAATAAAGCGTAGAAAATCCTGCTTGTCTTGCAAATCCGCGCCATAGCTAACATTAAAGTAAGCTTCGACAGCACCCTGCGCTAATGCCCAACATGCCAGATAGTGGTAGGTTGGCGGGACATCCTCAAGAATTCCAATATCAATCAACTTGGCAATCATGGCATTCAACGCATCAACATTGGTGCGCCGTAGCTTGTGGAGCTCTGCCATCTTGTCGGCGATCTCTTCATTGCCCTGGAGTTTGACTTCAAGTAACTGCACCAAGCGATCCAGCGAGGGATTTGACAAGCGCGCCTTGAAATAGGAACGTGCCGCCGCGCCGGGATCACCAGCATCAGTCGCCTCAATCCCCATTCTCAGGTTCTCGGTAATGTTGCGTTCGTAGTCCAGCACGATTCGCATGAGAATTTCAGTTTTGGTCAGGAAGTGCTTGTAGACAGTGCCCTTGCCCACCCCTGCTTCCTTGGAAATCGCAGACACCGTGACTTTCTCGATACCATCGCGTATCAGCAGTAACAGTGCCTTTTCAATAATACGTTCTTCGCGAGCCAGAAAACGCTTTTTCTTAGCGCGAATTTTATCGGTACTATCAGAAGATGATCTTGGCATTCAACGCCCTGCTTGATTCCAAAAGCGGAGGCAAATTGTGTTATGAAAACCCAAACGCTGTCAATGGTCACATCGTCTAACCACTATCATCAGTATTGACGGCATGGACAGGCTAAAAGAGAGTGATATAATGCGCGCCGCCGGTGTGTAGCGCAGCCTGGTAGCGCACTTCCTTCGGGAGGAAGGGGTCGGAGGTTCAAATCCTCTCACACCGACCAAATTCCTAATTTAAGACCCCCCAGATTCCATTACTGGCTGTCCGTGTCACCCTTCTTCACTATTACACTCGCCGCTTTTCCCTTCGAGTTAGGCATGTATCTACTTAATATTGCCCTGCAGGAAACCCAATCGGACAGTTGCGTTTAACCCCTGACTGAGCAGGAGCTTTTCAACGCAAGGTGAGCATGGATGACAGAAAATTTACTACCCTCTTTCTTTCCATGCGTCCTTTAAGATGTATCACCGCTGTTACTGACCAGCTTTATCGCTTCCCCTACCCCTACGAAAATAAGGGTCGGATAACATCTGACGATCTCGCGAATCTCTAATAAGAGCTGCTATTTATCCGACACTCTACCAAAGACTGCGGGATCACTCCTTGGTAGAGCATCTACTATAAACTTCAGTGGAACCCCCAAACCGGCCTAACAGATGGCGGAAAACCGCAAAGCTTACCCTGATCTCTTGGTCTATCCCCTGCCGAATGAGGTTTTCGCCCTTGAACACACATAAGATTTAGCACTCATATGTTATATGGATGTCCATTAAGCAAAATCATCAGGGACTCCCCATATCTGCCCAATACGGGAAGCCCACCTTTATACTAAAAGTACGCTTGGAGACGGAGCTGAAGAATGTCTGCATTTTCATCAAGACCATCACGGTTTGGAGAGGCATCTGCATAGACATAATTCGCCATAATGCGCAGGTTTTGATTGATGTGCCAATTAACGCCCAGTGTCACATTATCCTCTTCTCCACCTGTGACATTTTTATCTTCAAGATCGAGAGTGCTGTACCGAACAGCCAACTCTACTGCCCCATACTTGGACTTCGGCTTTATTTGCTTGAAGCTGCCATTTTTGCCTGAATACCTGTAATTTTCTCCTGTTACTATCCAGCCAGCTTGAACATAACCTCCATCAAATGTTGGGTCTGCATTATCCTTTCTGGATACATCTGCCCGCATCGCCTCACCCTGTAATAACCAGGAACCCTTGATTAAGGCTGCTTCCAAGCCGTAGGTCTGAGTGTCATCGACATCATAAAGCGTGCTGCTAGAGAGCAGCTTTGCGTCGGTGACGTAACTTTCCGGGCGAGAACTATAGCTTACCGTCTGGTTTGAACCGACATTTCGATAGACAGTTGAAGCGCCAAGGTGAATTTTATAGCCCCGTTTATCAATGGGATTAAAAGTGAACCTGGCGGCAAGACTATGGCTGCCTTCGTTATTATTATGACGATCCGCTAAGTTATCGTCGAAATAACCACCGGCAAACGACCAGTGATCACCCCAGGTTTTAACCAGTGCACCGATGGTGTAACTGGGAGCAAATGCATTGGCAAGGCTGCGCTCCATGAAAGGGATGTGATTTGAACTGGTAAGTTCTTCCAGACTGAACGGTTGCTGAACGTTACCAACAGATATTCTGACGTGATCAAATCCTTTATAGCCAATATAGGCACCCTTTACACGATAACCCACATCAGACTCAGAATCGTAATTATAGGTGTAAGTCCAGTCTTTCATGACGGTACCGGCAACACCAAGCCGAAGCCGTCGCAAATCCACATCGTCATCCAGCTTCGTGACATCGTCATCGGCAGTGGCGGCATCCAAGTGAACGCGCCCTTTCAACTTTATCGTAAAATCACCATCCTCAGACTTATATGAGGTTGCATCCTGCAGCGCATTTCCAGCATGGCTTGTAGTGGCCACGAGTGCCAGTGCCACCATTGCTGATGCACGAGTAATTTTCTGATACATATTGCCGTCCTTATCCTTTAAAAGATCATTGTTAATTGAATTAATTGTCTTGCGTAAACATGTGGTTACTAATATTTCCGAGTCGTTCACAGCTTTCGAATGAATGCCCACACCCCTTGATCGTGATCAGGCGAAGGTCTGATTCCGCCCCCATTTCGAGGCAGGTATTTTGTAATGCGTGGACCCATCGATGGGCTCTTTCCAGACGGTGATAGCCCTGTTGCCGGTTTATTTTTTTACTGCGGTTTAGTCCTGGATCATTGACGTTATCAAGCTCACCAACCAGTACTCGTATCTTTAGTTTGAGAAAAGCTCCGATGTTTTTAGACAGGTCTACTGGGAAATCCTGAGTTGATTTAAGCCCAAATGGGTATTTTTGGTGCCTGTCAGGAAAGGTATACCAACCAGCGGAAGCGATGATGAGCTTGTTGATTCGCTCCGGGTAAAGCATGGCGTAACGGTGAGCAAATTGAGCGCCACCTGAGTAACCAAATAGGGAAAAATACTCGGTATTAATGGCGTAGCGTTTTTTTACATCACATAGAATTGTGTTGAGGGCTTCTGCAGAAGTGTAACCCGCAGAACCCATCTGCAAACGTTGATAACCTGGATAGTGCTTCTTACTGAAATAGGGGGCGACAATAATGCAGTCTTCTTCACCAGCTTGTTGGCTAAATGCTTTGACCTGTTCTTTGGCATTACGAGAAATCCCGTGGATACAAACCATGACCCGGGTCTTCTTCGACAGGCTCTCGGGAAGATACAAGTAGTAGCGCAAACCTGCCTTACCTAATACTCGACAAACTTCCGGTGTACTTTTCTCTATCACTGCAATGGCAGAGGTTTTGGCGTAGGGCACAAAGCTAGACATCTGTGCCCTCCTCGGCCTTACGCGAACCTACTACTGTTGCCTTTGCTTCAAAAAGCTCCGCGTAGAGATTCATCGGCAGCTCCTCTCGGGGGCCATTCCAGCATAACGCTCCATTGTCGATTAGCCATATCTGATCTGCCATGACCACATGCTCAATGTTGTGCGTCGCCATGATGACGATCCCGGGATAACCTCTGATGATGTCTGAAAATAAAGCAGTAGCCTCATCGTCAAGAAAAGCGTCAGCCTCGTCGAGGATCAATAATTCGGGGGTACCAATAAGTGCTCTGGCGAGGGCAATACGCTGGCGCTCACCCTGAGACAAATTCTGTCCAGCTTCTTTTAATTTGGTTTCCAGACCATCAGGCAAAGAATCAAGAAGCTGCGCCAACCCACAACGTTTAACAACCAGATTAATTTCGTCTTCTGTAGCATTGGGGCAACGGTAGCAAATATTGTTTCTGATACTTCCTTTGAGCAGCGGCAGGTTATGGCTGACCATCCCGATAGATTGCCTGAGTGCAGAGTCTTTCAACTTACAAACATCGTTTTTCCCCAGTAATATTTTTCCACTGGAAGGCTTTAGCAAACCTGCAACCTGAGAAAGAATCGTAGATTTTCCTGCACCATTAACACCCAGAATAGCAATGGTGGTTCCCGGCTTAACGCCTAAGCTGACAACTTCGCTGTTGGAAAAAAATGCAGCTTCTTTAAGTCGCAATCCACTTTGCCCACGACGCTCTCTTCTGTGTCTGGTCAGAACAGATGGACGGGTATCAAGGAAGGATTTTATTTTTTCTTCAGCGACGCTGGCATTAAGCCGGTATTCATAAATGCGACCTAGATGCCGCAATGGTTGCATCAATAAATTAACCACCCCTAGAGCGGCAACAACAGTACCTGGCGTCGCCTGGTTACTAGACATTAACAAGGCTCCAACAATCAGAACCATTGAAGATGCCAATACCGTGCTCCCTTCTGTAATCGCTCGTAATAAGCCAATTGCTCTTGCACGGTCGAACATCGCCGCCATAAGCCTTTCACTTTGGCGTTTTACCCGATTCTTTTCCCGCTGACGCTGGCCAAATACTTTCACTGTTGCCAGCGAGGACACTTTTTCATTGATGTTGTTGGCTAAAAAGGATCGTTTTCGCCTGGCTTCTACAAACGTATAACGGAGCTTTTTGCCGGTACTAAACGAAAGTAATGCACTGGCCAGAACAATCAGAGTAACGCTCAACCCCAGAATGAAATTGATATAACAAAGCATACTGAGGGCAATGACGAGATTGACGCCAGCTACAATCAGTCGCGACAAACCCAAGCTAATCCACTGTCGCAATGCGCTGAGATCAGTAGCAAAACGAAGGCTGATAGCCCCTTTGCTCTGTTGTTCGAGTTTTCTCAAGTCTCCATTGCAGTATTTAGCAAACATTTTAATTCTCAGCTCATGAACATAATCCTGTCCGATGCACTCAGAATCCAATCGTTCACGAAACCCAAGCCAGGAGACCACTGCGGTTGCACAGAGAAACCCAAGCGAGGCATGCCACAGGCTTATGGCGGGAGAGGCCGATCCATTGAGGTAATTATCAAAAGTTGATTTGATCAGAAGCGTGATGGCTACCGTCACCAGCGCCTGCAAAAAACCATTGCCGACTAAACGTAGAAGAAGACCTCTCCGTTTAACCGATATAACAGGTGGGAGTTTCACGGCAAGTTGGAAACACTGACATCCTGCCTGGATATCAGCTTCAGGAGTTGATCATAGAACGCAGCAGAGCCTAACTCCTCTTTGCTGAATACCGGCAACGGCGTCAACCGTTTCGTTTCTTCCAGTACTAAAGGTGATGCGGTAAGGGCACCACTTATACCTAACAGGGGTAAATCATGCGATTGTATCCATTCCACAGCTGATTTAACGCTAAGCGCCTCAGCAGAGGCAAAGAACACACCATCAACCATTGAATGAAAAAATTTGCTTTGGAGCAGTGCAGCTGTTTCTGTCTGGAGGATGCCATCAGCAATTTCGAGCAGGATAATATCGACATCATGGTGACCGAGATAATCGATTTGCCTATGCATGACGGACTCAACTTTCGGGGCCTCTGCTTTATAGGTTGAAGCCAACCCCATATCGGTAAAATCGACCACCGGATACGCCCCGGCGTCTCTCATCTTCCAATAATCCAGACCAGCACCTGTTCCTGTTACCTTGGCTGCCCCCACGGAGAGTCCTGCCTTAACCAAGCCCCGTGCCATATAGGCCATTGTGGTCGTCTTGCCACCATTCATGGAACTGCCTACTACGGCTAACACGGTGGGCCTGTGTGACCCAGAAGTAGTGTGGGGTAACTGCCAGTCCTTCAGGTTAATAATCTGTTTTTCGTGGTTCGCCAGAAAACCTAGAGGAGTAATTCGAGTGGCATTTCTCATGCCTGCATGCTTTGCATCCACTTTGCTGGCAATACCACCAGCGGCTACCAGTGAACAGGGTTCCAATCGCTCTGGAATGTGAGCTAAAAACTGGTCTGGAGCATAACGGTTGCCATAACTGACTATGATTTCATCACCGACGAATAAGTGAGCGCGCCTGCCGCAGGGCAGCTCAAGGCGTTGATGCTGACCCAATTTGTCAACCCGCGCGAGGATCACGTCTCCAGCATTGGGCTTGATATCATCAGTGGCCAAGTAGTGGAAATGTTCAATCGGCAAATTACGAGTAACAAAAGAGCGCTTTGCTGCCGCTAATCGTTTGCCTGAGAGCTTCGAGGCACTTTTAGAGATAACCTTACTTGTCGGGATGCTGGGTATATTCATTATGTCATTCCGCAAACGAAAAACGTTAGAGTCCTACTCAGGCAAGCGCTTAAGACAAGGGGCTGTGAATTGGACTAAATGTAAATTGAATACTAATAGTCGAATCTTAAGAGAACATTAAAGCGGCCGAATTGGTATGGTTCACAAAATGAACAATCATGTGAGGATGAAGCCATAAGTAACTGTTGCGATTGAATATCAATTGCTTTGGTGAAAGACCGACTTGGGGGAAAACGACGCCTACACGAAAGCAGGCGCTGTGTTAGGAACCATTATTGGGTGTGTAAATCCCTGAAGAGATCGGGATCGGCATACCGCTCTTTTGGATCATAGCTGGTGTAAGTGCCAAATATCTGACCCCAGAGATTTTTCGCAGAACAGTGGTAATAACGGGCATGCATTGCATTCGCTGCGTCCCGACAGCGCCCTTCTGTGAGGTAGCCGCTACCTTCCAGAGTCGAATGCTCGTCAAATGGACTCTGCTTTATCATCAAGTCGTATCGTGGGTAGAACACATAGGCGATGACTAATATCAGGATGACCAACAATCCTTTCATATGAATCCCTCCTGTTACAATTTTGTCCAGTATATCGCCGTCACCGCAGCTTCTCTCAAAGCCGTGAATCCTTCAAGCGGAACCAAATCACAAACATGGCAATGAAACAGGCCAGGGCTCCGACTTCAAATGCCAGCAGCGCACGATAGTCCCACACCAAGCCTCCCAACCATGAACCAATGGCACCACCCAAGCCCAGGCAGAAAGCGCTGTAGAGTGCCTGAGCCTTGCCCTGGTTGCCGGGTTCAAACAGGCGCCGAATACAATCAATACCCGCCGCGTGATAGGCACCAAAAGTAAAGGCATGGAAACTTTGTGCGATCACCAACAACAGCAGATATTGAGGAAAATAACCGATCAGCAGCCACCGAATGGTGGCGAGAAGCAGGCAAGCCGCCATGATCCCCCTCACGCCAAAACGGGGCAGCAAGCGATGCATCACCATGAACAGTGCTACCTCCGCTACCACACCGACGGACCAGAGCACCCCAATCATGCCTCGGCTGTAGTGCTGCGATTCCATGTAGAGACTGAAAAAGCTGTAATAGATGCCGTGGGACAACTGCATCAACATACCCGCCACAAAAAACGCCACGACCACAGGCTGCGTCAATACTTGAAGAAAACGTTGGGACGGAAGCTGATGATGCTGACGCCGGGGGCTAGGCACCACCAGGCTGGTGATAAAAATAGCCGCCAATAACAAAAAACCGATTATTGGCAAACCATCAATGCTGTGCCGGTCAAACCACGCGCCACTACCGAGCACAAAAATAATAAATCCGATGGAACCCCAAAGACGCACACGACTATAGTTTTCCGGCGTTTCCCTCAGGAAACTGGTGGTGACAACCTCCTGCTGGGGCAGCACGGCATTCCAGAAAAAGGAGTACCCCACCATCACAAAGGCCACCACCCAAAACTGCTGACTGATGAATATCCCCGCAAAACACAAGCAAGATAGCAAAGCCCCGAGACGGATAATCATCAGGCGCTTTCCAGTGTGGTCAGCTAGCCAGCCCCACAGATTGGGTGCGATGATTTTGGTAACCATGGGCAGGGCCAACAGCAGGCCAATATCTGCTGCGGAAAAGCCCAGGGATTTAAGGTAAAGAGACCAGTATGGAAACAGCGCGCCTAGCAGACCAAAAAAACTGAAATAGAACGCCGATAAGCGCCAGTACGGAACCGGCTCAGGAGCGTTCTGTTGCACGAAAAATCAGCTGTCCTGGCCGGCGGGAATCGGCTTTAGTCCGGTATTAACGTCGAGATTCTGGGCGCGATGACGCAATAGGTGATCCATCAGGGTAATGGCCAACATCGCTTCAGCAATAGGCGTGGCGCGAATACCGACGCAGGGATCATGGCGACCCGTGGTGACCACTTCAATGATCTTGCCGTGGACATCAACAGACTTACCGGGAATACGCAGACTACTGGTGGGTTTCAGTGCCAAGTGAGCAACGATGGTCTGACCTGAGGAAATACCACCGAGCACGCCGCCGGCGTTATTGGACAAAAAGCCCTCTGGCGTAATTTCATCACGATGCTCTGTACCTTTTTGAGCCACAGAATCGAAGCCCGCACCAATTTCTACACCTTTAACGGCATTGATACTCATCAGACTGTGGGCAATTTCTGCATCGAGACGATCAAAGACAGGTTCACCCAGTCCCGGTGGCACATTGGTGGCCAACACCGTGATTTTGGCGCCAACGGAATCACCATCTTTGAGCAGTTGCTGCATGTAGGTTTCCATCTCGGCCACCTTGTTCGGGTCAGGACAGAAAAACGGGTTATTTTCTACTTCGTCTAGCAATACCTGCTCGGCCTTAATGGGGCCAAGTTGCGACAAGTAGCCTCGGACCTCTATACCTGCTACTGCCTTAAGATACTTTTTGGCAATTGCACCAGCGGCAACACGCATGGCGGTTTCACGAGCAGAAGAGCGGCCACCGCCCCGGTAATCACGGATACCGTATTTTTGGAAATAGGTGTAGTCCGCATGAGCCGGGCGAAACTGATCCTTGATATTGGAATAGTCCTTGGAGCGCTGATCGGTATTTTCAATCAACAGGCCAATCGGGCAGCCGGTGGTCTTGCCTTCAAAAACACCGGAGAGAATTCTCACCTGATCCTCTTCCCGGCGCTGGGTGGTGTAACGGGACTGGCCAGGCTTGCGGCGATCCAGGTCGAACTGCATATCTTCAGCAGACAATTCCAGTCCGGGGGGGCAACCATCCACGATACAGCCCAATGCCGGACCGTGGCTTTCGCCAAAGGTGGTGACGGTGAAAAGTTTGCCTATGGAGTTACCGGACATAATGATTCCACTGTTATCGAGTAGACGCCCCTGAATACCTAGAAGGTGTCGGGACTGAGCCTCACAAAGAGGCGAATTTTATACGATGAACCCGGCGATGTCTCACACCGCGCCAAACATGGTGCGGCAATCTCGCAGTTGTTGGGCTGTAAGCAGGAATACGCCATGACCGCCGCGCTCAAATTCTAGCCACAGAAAAGGCACTTCTGGATAGGCTTCTTCCAATGCCACCCAGGAATTACCGACCTCAACAATCAGCACACCCTGTTCCGTAAGATGATCGGGAGCTTCTGACAGCAGGCGACGGGTAAAATCCAGCCCATCCAGACCTGATGCCAAACCTATTTCAGGTTCATGGTGATATTCCGCAGGCATGTCTGCCAGATCTTCGGCATCCACATAGGGTGGATTGGAGACAATAAGATCAAAACGCTGCTGCTGGAGGGAACTGAATAGGTCGGATTCCAGCGTTTCAACACGCTCTTCCAATTCATAGCGTGCGATATTCTGACTTGCCACCGCCAAAGCGTCTGTAGAAATGTCACTCAGGGTGACATGGGCCTCCGGCAGATAGAGCGCGCAGGCAATCCCAATACAGCCGCTGCCCGTACACAGATCCAGAATGGTCTGTGGCGCATCAGGTAACCAGGGAGTAAATTCTGACTCTACCAATTCTGCGATGGGTGATCGTGGCACCAATACCCGTTGATCAACGTAAAATGGCACGCCCGCAAACCATGCTTCACCCGTGAGGTAAGCGGCAGGTACACGCTCGTCGATACGTCGCTCGAAGAGTGCGGCAATAACGGACTGCTCAGCCTCTGTAAGCTGCCTTGATTGGACAGATGCCTCGACATTCCAAGGCAGTGATAGTGCGTAAAGCACCAGCGACAAGGATTCATCCCACGCATTGTCCGTTCCGTGGCCAAAATACAGACCAGCAGCCTCGAAAAGCTCAGCGCCATGGTGAATGGCATCCCCTACAGTGGTCATGTGTTCGAGCGCTTTTTTCATGGCCGCATTGTACCCGCCGACACCATAAATGGCTTTACGTTTCTGGATGTCTGACGTAGGGTTATGCTCCAAATTTGTAACAGCCGAACCCGAGACAAACTGTGAATATTGCCGACTGCTATACCCAAATTATTGAGTCCACTGGAGAAGATATTTCGCGCCCAGGACTGAAGGATACACCCCAAAGAGCCGCCAAGGCCTTCGAATTTCTTACCCGTGGCTACCACCAGAATCTGGACGAAGTCATCAATGGCGCACTGTTTCCCTCGGATGCCAACGAAATGGTGATCGTCAAAGACATCGAACTGTATTCGATGTGTGAGCACCACCTGCTCCCCTTTATCGGCAAATGTCATGTGGCATATATCCCTGACGGGGTGGTTCTGGGGCTGTCAAAAGTCGCGAGGATTGTCGACATGTTTGCGCGTAGGCTACAGATTCAGGAAACGCTGGTCAGTCAGATTGCCAACACTATCGAATCTGTCACAGGTGCTCAGGGCGTGGCGGTGATCATCGAAGCCAAACATATGTGCATGATGATGCGCGGTGTAGAAAAACAGAATTCTGTGATGAAAACCTCGGCCATGCTCGGGGCATTCAGGAAAGATCAGGCAACCCGCAACGAGTTCCTGTCACTAATTGGCTGCTGATGACTCTCTCAGGGGTGTTCGATCCACTTCAGTTCGGCAACGCCGCGCCCAAAGGCTAGCGTATCCAGACAGGCAAGCGTACTCGTAGACATTGACCAGCCAAGGCCTGGCTGGTCGGTGAGATATTCAAGCATTCGGCCTATCAACGGCTGATGGCTGAGTAGTAACAGAGACTGCACCTCCAGCTTATCAACGCAATGCTCTACTGCAGCCACACGACTTTCAGAGCGCAACACATCCTCAAACAGCAGCCCTCTCTGATAACTCAGCACTTCACTGAGCACCTTCAACGTTTGACGAGCACGAAGTACCGGGCTGCATAAGATCAGTTCAACGCCCTGCAAATCTGCGATGTGACGACCAACCACGTCTCGTGTTTCTGACTCACCCGTAAGGGACAGGGAGCGCTCACCGCACGCTTCGTCGTAGGGCGCATCGCCATGACGCAACAGATAGATCAGCACCTTGAGAACTAGACCTTATCACCGTCCTGGTCACCAGACTCATTACCTGTGTGATGTTGCGGCGTCACAAATGAAGGGACATCATCAGAGCTAGCCACTTCGGTAGTCATGGGTTGGGGGGCAATATCCTTTTCTGCTTCTTGCGCCATCAACTCAGTTTCTGGCCAGTCGGCAAAAGGAAAGGGTTTTACATCGCTGTTATAGGTAATAAACAGAAAAGCCTGAAAGGCCCACTTAGCGGTACCCTGCCCCAATTCAAGGAGCTGTTGGTTTGGCTTGCCGGTGACCAGCACCAGAACGAACTGGAGCAGTGCCACACTGAGAATGACCAGCCTGGCAAGACCCAGCAACAGGGCGAAGAGGATCATGTACAACAGACGGATCCAGGTATCGCCATTAAGCAGGTTAGCTTTTGTATCCTCGTTCATGACCGTCACTCCGCTATAAATTCTACATCCGTGCTCTGTTCCGCCAACATCAAAGCACTTAACACTTCACTGACGGGACGATGATTAAACATGGTTTCGT
This sequence comes from uncultured Porticoccus sp., assembly GCA_947259505.1. Taxonomy (GTDB): domain Bacteria; phylum Pseudomonadota; class Gammaproteobacteria; order Pseudomonadales; family Porticoccaceae; genus Porticoccus. The sequence goes on from CAMYLT010000008.1 coordinate 653,125, forward strand.
AAAGCGCGCTGACCAGCGGCATGTAAATGCCCAGCTGCTCTGCTTCCTCCTTGATGATTCGGGTGGTATTAATCCCCTCAGCCACCTGCCCTACTTTGGCCGTGGCCTCCTCCAGGCTGGCACCTTCACCCAGAGCATATCCCACTTGAAAATTACGACTCAGGGGAGAAGTGCAGGTGACAAATAGGTCGCCGACCCCACTAAGGCCGAGAAAAGTCATGGGGTTAGCACCTAGCTTGGCGGCAAAACGGCTCATCTCCGCGAGACTTCGGGTGATCAATACGCTGACTGTATTCTGGCCCATTTGCATGGCAGCGGCCATGCCGGCGGCGATGGCATAGATATTTTTCAAGGCGCCAGCGAGTTCCACTCCAAAGCGGTCCTTGTTGGCATAGACCCGGAAATAGCGAGATCCCAACAAACTCTGTACCGAACGGCAAAGCGCGTCATCACTACTGGCGATCACTGTCGCCGTAATGGCTTTTCTGGCAATTTCCTTGGCCAGGTTGGGACCACTGATAACCCCCACTCTTGCCTGCGGCAACTCTTCTTCGAGAATTTCGCTCATCAGCTTGAAGGTGCTGGCCTCTATGCCTTTAGCCGTGCTGATAGCGATAGTCCCCTCAGGGAGTAAAGGCTTTGCTTGACGTGCCAGATCCCGGAATGCCTTGCTCGGCACCGAGAAAAAGACAACCCGACAGCCCTGTAGTGTCTGCGCCAAGTCACTGGAGAACTTCAAGCTGTCCTCGAGACGGTACCCCGGCAGGTAATTAACATTTTCGCGCTGCTGCTGGCACTGAAGTACATTGTCGGCATCACGCATCCACAGGGTCACGTCATGCCCGTTCGCAGCGACCATATTGGCGATGGCAGTACCGAAACTGCCACCGCCGAGTACTGCAATTTTTTCTGGTACTGCCATGAGTCTACTTCTTGGTGATGAATCCTTGGATTATAGGGTGAATCACCGCGAAGTGGCTATGCGGCACTTTCAAACAAAAGCTGATTGAGGCGTTTCACAAACAATGCCGGGTTTTCCAACTGCTCACCGGCCGACAGTACCGCCTGGTCGTAGAGTAGACCCACCAACTCAGTGGATCGCTGGTCGTTTTCTTCCTTGCCCAGCTGAGCCACCAGAGGGTGCTTTATGTTGATTTCCAGCACAGGTTTATCCGCAGGAACTGGTTGCCCAGCGGCTTCCATCATTTTGCGCATTTGCGGACTCAGGGCATGTTCCGCATACACCAGACAGGCTGGAGAGTCTGTCAGGCGACGGGTCTCACGAACACTCTCTATCTTACCCGCCAGACTGCTATTGATTTTGTTGATAATGGCGGAAGCGGATTCCTCTTTGGCGGCTTTCTCCTCTTCCGTATCATCAATGCTCTCCGTGAGGATAGCGTCTTCCAACTCACCTTTGGCTACATCCTGCAGGATCTTGCCCTCGAATTCGTGAATATGGGAGATGGTCCATTCATCAAGACGCTCCGTGAGAAGCAGTACTTCAACATCGTTTTTGTTGAACACTTCCAGATAGGCACTATTGCGGGCAGAGGTGAGATTTTCCGCAACCAGGTAATATATTTTCTCCTGGCCTTCTTTCATGCGTGAGACGTAATCTGCCAATGAAGCAGTGGCATCGCTGCCTTCTGTCTTGGTGGTAGCAAAACGGAACAGTCCGGCGATACGCTCGCGATTGGCAAAGTCTTCTGCAGGGCCTTCTTTCAGAACGGTGCCAAATTCCTTCCAGAACGTGCTGTAGTCATCAGGCGATTCCTTGGCCATTTTCTCCAGCATATCCAGTGAGCGTTTCACCAATGCCGTGCGGATGCTGTCAACGGCAGGGCTGTGCTGCAGAATTTCCCTGGATACATTCAGCGGAAGATCGTTGGAATCCAGCACCCCGCGGATAAATCTCAGGTACGATGGCAGGAATTGCGAGGCATCGTCCATGATAAACGTGCGTTGGATATACAGCTTCAAACCACGGGACACTTCACGATTATAAAGATCGAATGGTGCATGACCTGGAACATAGAGCAGGCTGCTGTAATCGAGCTTGCCCTCGACCCGGTTGTGACTCCAGCTCAGCGGTGTCACAAAATCGTGAGTCAAATGCTTGTAGAACTCCTGGTATTCCTCATCTTTGAGCTCGTTGCGCGGACGGGTCCAGAGCGCCGAGGCATCATTGATGGTCTCGTAGATGTATTCCTGCCCCTCGGCCTTCTCGTCATTGTCCCCGGCAGGCTTGCGCAGGGCGACCGGCACACCAATGTGATCTGAGTATTTTTTGACAATGGTTAATACTCGAATCTGAGCGGAAAACTCCAGCGCATCATCCTTGAGGAACAGAGTAATGGAGGTACCCCGTTCTGCTTTTTCAATGTCTTCAACGGTGTATTCGGCTTCACCCTGACAGGTCCAACGCACTGCCTGATCTGCAGCCAAACCCGCGCGGCGGGTCTCAACAACAACTTTGTCAGCAACGATGAAGGCGGAGTAAAAACCAACCCCAAATTGACCAATCAGTTGTGCGTCTTTTTTCTGGTCACCGGATAAGCCCTGCATGAATTGCGAGGTGCCTGATTTGGCTATTGTGCCGAGGTTTTCGATGACCTCGTCTTTTGACATGCCAATACCATTATCATGAAGGGTAATGGTGCCTGCATCCGGGTCGAGATCGATACGGATACGCAGATCGCTATCACCCTCATAGAGATCGGCATTCGCCAGCGCTTCAAAGCGGAGCTTATCTGCCGCGTCTGAGGCATTGGAAATCAGTTCACGAAGGAAAATTTCACGGTTGCTGTAAAGCGAGTGAATCATCAGGTGGAGAAGCTGTTTGGCTTCTGTTTGAAAACCGCGGGTTTCAACTGTCATAGCAATCAATGTCTCCCTGTTATGTGATTTATAGGATGAGACAGAGGTGGGGGCTAACCACGTGAATTCAAGCATCGACCATTAAAAATTCTCCATATAAAGTCATTGCTGGATGCTTTTGACATAAAAAAGGCGGCCTATAAGGCCGCCTCTTCAGTGCTTTTGAAAACCAGGGCTTTTTACCAGCCAGTAATTTCCTTTAAGCCATTACCGATATCAGCAAGGCTGCGAACAGTCTTAACGCCAGCATCTTCCAGCGCCTTGAACTTGTCATCCGCGGTACCCTTACCACCGGCGATAATCGCGCCAGCATGGCCCATACGCTTACCAGCTGGTGCTGTAACACCGGCAATGTAGGAAACAACGGGCTTGGTGACATTAGCCTTGATGTATGCCGCCGCTTCTTCCTCGGCAGTACCACCGATTTCACCGATCATCACGATGGCTTCAGTGGCCGGGTCCTTCTCAAACATAGCCAGAATATCGATGAAGTTGGAACCGGGAATCGGGTCACCACCGATGCCAACACAGGTGGACTGACCAAAACCAAAGTCGGTCGTCTGCTTAACGGCTTCATAAGTCAGCGTGCCTGAGCGAGAAACGATGCCCACTTTACCCGGCAGGTGAATGTGTCCAGGCATAATGCCAATTTTACACTCACCGGGAGTGATCACGCCTGGGCAGTTGGGGCCAATCAAACGGACACCCATTTCATCACACTTGACCTTACAGTCCAGCATATCGAGAGTCGGAATACCTTCAGTGATACAAACGATCAGCTTAATGCCGGAGTTTGCCGCTTCCAGGATGGAGTCTTTACAAAAAGGTGCCGGCACATAGATTACAGATGCTTCAGCGCCTGTTTGAGCAACAGCATCTGCCACAGTATTGAACACAGGCAAACCCAGGTGAGTAGTTCCGCCCTTCCCGGGAGTAACACCACCAACCATATTGGTACCGTAGGCAATAGCCTGTTCAGTGTGGAATGTGCCCTGTCCGCCAGTAATACCCTGGCAGATCACTTTGGTCGATTTGTTAATCAGGATAGACATTACTGGTTGCCCTCCGCTGCTTTAACTACCTGTTGGGCTGCATCAGTCAGGCTGGTAGCGGCGATAATGTTCAAGCCGCTGTCAGCAAGGATTTTTGAACCCAGTTCAGCGTTGTTTCCCTCAAGGCGGACCACAACGGGTACTTTTACGCCCACTTCTTCAACAGCACCCATCACGCCTTCAGCAATCAGGTCACAGCGCACGATACCGCCGAAGATGTTGATCAGCACAGCTTTGACTTTCTCGTCAGAGAGGATGATTTTGAATGCTTCAACAACGCGCTCTTTAGTCGCACCGCCCCCCACATCAAGGAAGTTGGCCGGTTGACCGCCGTGCAGTTTGACAATATCCATGGTACCCATGGCCAGCCCAGCACCATTCACCATGCAGCCGATGTTTCCATCCAGTGCAACATAGTTGAGATCCCATTTGGCAGCATGTGCTTCACGTGCATCGTCCTGAGAAGGATCGTGCATATCCTGAAGCTTGCGCTGACGGTACATGGCATTGCCATCAATGTTGATCTTGCCATCCAGACAGTGCAGGTTGCCCTCGTCCGTGATGACCAAAGGGTTAATTTCGAGAAGCGCCAGGTCATAGTCCTGGAACAGTTTGGCCAATCCCAAGAACAGTTTGGTGAACTGCTTAATCTGGTCAGCATTCAATCCCAATTTAAAGCCCAGTTCACGGGCTTGGTAAGGTTGGGCCCCAGTGAGCGGATCAATGACAGCCTTGAGAATTTTCTCAGGGGTTTCTTCCGCCACTTTCTCAATCTCAACACCGCCCTCGGTGGAGGCCATAAATACGACACGACGGGTAGATCGATCGATTACAGCACCCAGGTAGAGCTCTTGAGCGATATTGGTACAGGGTTCAACTAGAATCCGGCTGACCGGCTGGCCATTAGCATCTGTCTGGTAAGTCACCAGGCGATTGCCGAGCCATTGGCGCGAAAATTCTTCAATCTCGGCTTTGGAAGTGACCAGTTTGACACCGCCTGCTTTACCGCGACCACCTGCGTGTACCTGGGCTTTTACAACCCAGCGATCGCCGCCGATGATATCGGCTGCAGCAACTGCCTCGTGTACGGTTTCCGCAGCCACGCCTCGTGACACGGGAAGACCATACTCAGCAAAAAGCTGCTTTGCCTGATATTCGTGTAGGTTCATACTCATTCCCCATTTGCTGTTTTCATTGGATGGATATAAAAAACTCCGCAGGCCAGCCGTACCTGCGGAGCTTCATGGTGCACAGTTACTTCCGTTTTTTGCGATTCGGGATATGAATGGCGTGACCATTCACCGCCAAAGCTGCTTCGTGAACGGCTTCTGACAAGGTGGGATGACCGAAGACAGTCATGCCGATATCTTCAGCACTGGAGCCAAACTCCATGGCAATAGCCACTTGTTGCACGAGGTCTGCAGCACTGGGACCGACAATATGGCAGCCAAGAACACGGTCAGTTTCAGCATGTGCAATCATCTTGACCATACCCTCAGTTTCGTCGGCGGCAAGTGCCCTGCCACTAGCAATAAAGGGGAAAATTCCGACATTGTATGGCTCACCTGCCTGCTTCAACTGCTCTTCAGTTTTGCCGACTGCGGCAATTTCGGGATGGGTATAAATCACGTTCGGAATAATGTCGTAGTTCATCTGGGTCTTTTGACCGGCAATTCGCTCGGCAACCATCACACCCTCTTCAGAACCTTTGTGAGCCAACATCGGGCCCCTTACCACATCTCCAACGGCCCAAACTCCTGGCGCATTGGTAGCACATTGATCGTTGACAAAAATAAAGCCACGCTCGTCAAGATTAACGCCGCAATCAGGCGCCAACAGGCCCTCTGTATAAGGACGGCGACCAACGCACACGATCAACTTGTCAAAGATCTCCTGAGCTTCCTCACCCTTGCTGTTCTGATAGGTAACGACAACTTCCTTACCTTTTGTCTTGCTACCAGTTACACGACAGCTGAGTCGAATATCCAACCCTTGTTTGGTGAAGATTTTCTGAGATTCTTTGGCAATTTGCTGGTCCATCATGGCTAGAAAATCTGGCATGGCTTCCAGCAGGACCACTTTGCTACCAAGGCGGTTCCAGACACTGCCAAGTTCCAGACCAATCACACCAGCTCCGATCACACCGAGCCGTTTTGGCACTTCAGTCAGCTCAAGAGCACCTGTGGAGTCAATAATGGTGTTCCCATCTATCGGCGCTACAGGAATATTGATGGGTTGTGAGCCAGTAGCAATGATCACATTGTCGGCAGAGAGAATCTGTACACCACCTTTATGATCAGTGAATTCAACCTGGCGACCGGCCAGCAACTTGCCAGTTCCGAACAGAGATGTGACACCATTACTTTTGAACAACCCGGCAATACCACCAGTAAGTTGGTCAACAATTTTGGCCTTGCGATTGATCATTGCCTTTACGTCAATACCTACATCGCCAGTACTGATCCCGTGTCCGCCCAGATTGGACTTGGTCTCGTGATACTTGTAAGAACTGTCCAACAACGCCTTGGATGGGATACAGCCAACATTAAGGCAGGTTCCGCCGTTAACACCCTCACCTTTGGCATTCTGCCATTTTTCAATACAGACAGTTTTCAAACCCAGCTGGGCTGCTCTGATCGCTGCAACATAACCAGCAGGACCTGCACCAATCACAATTACATCATATTTATCGGACATCATTTATCCCAACAATTTCAGCAAATTACCAATTAAATTTCGAGTAAAATCTTAGCTGGATTCTCGATCATCTCCTTGATCGCAACCAGGAACTGCACCGCCTCTTTTCCATCGATCAATCGGTGATCATAAGATAGGGCAAGATACATAATCGGACGGATAACAATTTGGCCCTTCTCTACAACCGGGCGATCCTGGATTTTGTGCATACCCAAAATAGCGGTCTGTGGAGGATTCAAAATGGGCGTGGAAAGCAATGAGCCAAATACACCACCATTTGTAATAGTGAATGTGCCACCAGTCATTTCTTCAATGGTCAACTTGCCGTCGCGTGCACGCGCACCAAACTCAGCGATCGTGCTTTCAATTTCAGCAATGCCCATATTATCGGCATCACGCAGTACCGGAACCACTAGACCTTTGTCGGTGGAAACTGCCACTCCAACGTCCTGATAACCATGATAAACAATATCATTGCCATCAAGAGAAGCATTAACTGCGGGGAAACGCTTCAGCGCTTCAGTCGCAGCGCGCACAAAGAAACCCATGAAACCGAGACGGGTACCATTGTGTACCTTGGTAAAGGTATCTTTAAATTCTGCACGCAGCGCCATGATGCGGTGCATATCCACTTCGTTGAAAGTGGTCAGCATAGCGGTTGACTGGGTAACCTGAAGCAACCGATCGGCAATGCGCGCGCGCATACGGGTCATAGGCACACGCTTTTCAACACGATCACCTGCTGCTATAGGTACGACTGATGCGGCAACGGGTGCGGCAGTAGGAGGCTGAACCGCTGCTGGCGGCGGCGTAGTCGCGGCAGGAGCAGCCGCTGGTGCTTGCCAGCCCACGATATCTTCTTTGGTGATACGACCGTCTTTGCCAGTACCGGAAACCTGTTTAAGGTCGATACCCTTTTCTTCAGCCAGCTTACGCGCAGCTGGACTTGCGACTTTATCACCTTGATCGTCAGATTCAGGCTCATCAGCAACGGCTGTCGGCGCAGCAGCTGGTGCGGCTTCAACTGCACCCGCAACCACTTTAGCAATCACTTCATTGCTAAGAACTACATCGCCCTCTTCTTTGAAGACTTCCTGCAACACACCATCCGCAGGCGCAACCACCTCAAGCACAACCTTGTCTGTTTCAATATCCACCAGCAACTCGTCACGAACAACGGTATCACCAGGCTGCTTGTGCCATGTAGCAATATTTCCTTCCTGTACGGACTCTGGGAAGGTAGGTGCCTTAATTTCAATGCTCATTTTTTATCATTTCCTTTGTCAAGGATGACCAACCGGCCACTTAAAAACTCAATGCTTCGTTAACGAATCTTGTCTGTTCTTCCAGGTGCGCCGACATATAGCCCGCCGCCGGAGCTGCAGATGCCGGTCGTCCCACGTAGCGCATAGGCAAAGAACTGTCAAAGCGATCAATCACTGCACGCATATGGTGCTGACTGTTATACCAAACGCCCTGGTTGATCGGACACTCCTGACACCAGACAAACTCCTCCAGTGAAGAGTACTGCTTAAAGACCTGCAACAGTGCCTCATCCGGAAAGGGGTAAAGCTGTTCGATACGCACTATGGCGATGTCATTGATGTCGCGGGCCATACGCTCTTCCAGGAGATGGTAGTACACCTTGCCTGAGCAGAGAATCAGCCGACGCGCCTTCTTCGGATCAATCTCGGCATCACCGATAACGGTTTGGAACTCCCCATTAGCCAGGTCTTCCAGAGAGGAGGTGGCCAACTTGTGCCGTAATATCCACTTTGGACTCATGACAATCAGCGGACGACGCATCGGCCTTATAGCTTGGCGGCGCAACATATGGAACATCTGGGCAGGCGTCGTGGGAATGCATACTTGAATATTGTGTTCTGCACAAAGCTGCAGGAAACGCTCCAAACGTGCAGATGAGTGTTCTGGACCCTGCCCTTCATAACCGTGAGGCAACAACATGGTTAGGCCACAGAGCCTACCCCACTTGTGTTCGCCACTGGTAATGAACTGATCAATTACAACCTGTGCGCCATTGGCAAAATCACCAAACTGGGCTTCCCAGATAACCAACCCTTTCGGCGCAGTTGTCGAATAACCATACTCGAAACCGAGCACTGCCTCCTCTGACAGGAAGGAGTCGTAGATCTCAAAAGCCGGTTGATCCGGAGAGAGATGCTTGAGCGGCGTATAAGGCTCTCCATTTTTCTGGTTATATACCACGGCATGCCGGTGTGAGAAAGTGCCTCGACCGATATCCTGACCGGTCATACGGATGGGATAACCCTGCTCTAGTAACGTGGCATAAGCGAGCAGTTCACCCATACCCCAGTTTAGCTCCAGAGCCCCGCCAGCCATTTTGTGGCGGTCATCGTAGATCTTCTCTACCTGGCGCTGCACAACGATACCCTCCGGCACATGACACATGCGGGTCGCAACGTCTTTAAGTGCTGTTAGCGGATAGCCAGTATCAACGGGCGTGGTCCACTCATGGCCAAGGTATGGGGTCCAGTCAACAAACAGCGCGTCATCCGGCTCAGAGACCAGCTTGTTAACCACATTTTCACCACGATCGAGGACATCCCGATAATTGGTGAGCATGCTATCGGCATCTGTTTTAGAAAGGACATCCTCACTCACCAGCTGAGTCGCGTAGAGTTCTCGCGTGGTTTTGTGTTTTTTGATGGCCTTATACATCAAAGGCTGAGTAGACGAGGGTTCGTCGGTTTCGTTATGCCCTCTTCTACGGTAACAAACCAGATCGATAACAATGTCTTTCTTGAATTGATAGCGATAGTCCATTGCCAAAAAAGTCGTAAACATTACGGCATCCGGATCATCACCATTAACGTGGATGATCGGCGCCTGAACCATTTTTGCAATATCAGTACAGTATTCAGTAGAACGGCTATCCTCTTGCCGGTTTGTCGTAAAGCCAACCTGGTTATTGATAACCAGGTGCACAGATCCACCGGTTTTGTATCCGCGGAGTTGTGACATCTGCAGGGTTTCCATCACCACACCCTGTCCAGCAAAAGCTGCGTCGCCATGTGCAATGATCGGTACAACCTGGTTGCCCTCTGGGTCGACACGACGATCTTGGCGTGCGCGGGCAGAACCTTCTACTACCGGAGACACGATTTCGAGGTGAGAGGGGTTAAATCCCAGAGCCAAGTGAACTTCGCCGCCAGGGGTCATGACGTTGGAGGAGAAACCCTGGTGATACTTCACATCGCCAGAAGTATCAACGTGACGCTTACCTTCGAATTCAGCAAACAGGTCGGCGGGACTTTTACCCAAGACATTAACCAGCACATTCAGGCGACCACGGTGTGCCATTGCGAGCACAATCTCTTTCGCGCCATATTCACCTGCGCGTTCAACTAGGCCATCTAGCATCGGGATCAGTGATTCTGCACCTTCAAGTCCAAAACGCTTGGTGCCGGGATACTTGGAATCCAAATGGCGCTCCAATCCTTCTGCAGCCGAAAGTCGTTGCAGCACATGCTTGCGCATGTTGTTGTCATAGGTCGGCCTGGACCGGACACTTTCCAAGCGCTGCTGTAACCACTGCTTCTCAGCGAGATCAGTAATATGCATCAACTCCACACCAACATGACGGCAGTAGGTTTCTTCCAGTGCAGAAATAATCTCCTGCAGAGTCGCCTCTTGCTTGCCAATAAACAGTGTGCCGCACTGGAATGTAGTATCCAGATCAGCTTCTGTCAGGCCGTGATAGGTCAGTTGCAAATCAGGTACTTGCTCTCGCTTCATAAGCCCCAGAGGATCAAGGCTCGCCTGTTGGTGGCCACGGTTCCGGTATGAGCTGATCAACTGCAGTACTTTGACTTGTTTCCGCTCGTGCTCGACGTGCACACCGCCAGAACCCGGCGCAGGGACCGGACGCGCCCGTCTACGACCCAACAACTCGAAATAATTCTGGATAGTGGCGTGAGAGACATCAGCGCCAGAATGGCCGTCTACTCGGGGAAGAGAATCAAAGAATGAGCGCCACTCATCGGGCACAGCATTGGGGTCGTGAAGGTAGGTTTCGTATAAATCTTCGATGTATGCGGCATTCCCACCAGAAAGATGGGAGGAGCGCAAGAATTGCTGCATGATGCTTTCAGGCATCGAAAGGTTCCCTATAAATTGAAAACTGGATCATCAAGGCCCTCCTCCAAGGGAGGGCCTGACGGGTTGTGATTATTATGCACCAGCACGTTATGTAGCACTTCTCAGCAACATATTTCTAATGTGTCCGATCGCCTTGGTGGGATTTAACCCTTTAGGACAAACTGACACACAGTTCTGGATACCATGACAACGAAACACGCTGAAGGGGTCATCCAGGTTTGACAGACGATTCTCAGTATCCGTGTCACGACTATCAATCAGGAAACGGTATGCCTGTAGCAACCCTGCGGGACCGATAAACTTGTCTGGATTCCACCAGAATGAAGGACAGCTGGTTGAACAGCAGGCACAGAGGATACATTCATACAAGCCATCCAGCTTGGCGCGTTCTTCAGGCGACTGCAGACGTTCAATGGCCGGTGCCGGTTCATTGTTAACCAAGTACGGTTGGATTTTCTCGTATTGCGCATAGAACTGGCTCATATCAATAACCAGGTCGCGGATAACCGGCAGGCCAGGCAGCGGACGCAGCACCAACTTGTCACCCTTCAAGCAGGTAGACACTGGGGTAATACAGGCCAAGCCATTTTTGCCACCCATATTCATCCCATCAGAACCGCATACACCTTCGCGGCAAGAACGACGATAGGCCAATGAGGAATCCTGAGCTTTAAGCAACTCCAACACATCCAACACCATCAGGTCCTTGCCAGCGGTGTCCACTTCATAATCCTGCATGTACGGCGCATTGTCCGTTTCAGGGTTGTAACGATAAATGCTTACTTTCAACATGGCTCACTAACCTTTTTTAGTAGGTACGCGCCTTCGGTGCGAAGGCTTCCATGGTTTTGGGTGTGAAGTTCACGCCGCGCTTACCCACAGTTTTGTTGGTGGGGAAGTACACAGAGTGACACAGCCAGTTTTTATCATCGCGATCCGCAAAGTCTTCGCGGGCGTGGGCGCCGCGACTCTCTTTACGCTCTTCTGCAGTGATGGCTGTTGCTTCAGCAACCTCTAGCAGGTTTTGCAGTTCCAAAGCTTCAATACGAGCCGTGTTATAGGCATTACTCTTATCATCAAGACGCACATTTTCAATGCGAGGACGCAGTGCTTGAAGCTTTTTAATACCTTCCTGCATGAAATCACCACGGCGAAACACGCCAAAGTGGTTCTGCATAATGTTTTGTAACTCGGTACGCAGCTCTGCTGCACCTTCACCATCATTGCTGGTGTTAATGCGATTGAGGCGAGCCATCGCGGCATCAATATCCGCATCAGTAGCATCTTTCAGATCAATACCTTCACGAAGTGATTTCTCGATAAACAGGCCTGATGCACGACCAAACACCACCAGGTCAAGTAGTGAGTTACCACCCAAGCGGTTTGCACCGTGTACAGATACACAGGCCACTTCACCGCAAGCGTAAAGGCCTTCAATTACCGTGTCATTACCATTTTCGTCTAAGGTCAATGCCTGACCGGAAACATTGGTGGGAATACCGCCCATCATGTAGTGACAAGTGGGCACAACCGGGATTGGCTCTTTAACAGGATCGGCGTGTGCAAAAGTGCGTGACAGCTCGCAGATACCGGGCAGACGACTTTCCAGCACTTCCTCACCCAAGTGATCGAGCTTCAAAAATACGTGATCGCCATTTTCGCCACAACCACGTCCATCTAGAATCTCAAGCACCATCGAACGCGCAACAACATCCCGGCCAGCAAGATCTTTGGCATTCGGAGCATAACGCTCCATAAAACGCTCACCGTCTTTATTAATCAGGTAACCGCCTTCTCCTCGACAGCCTTCTGTCACCAGTACACCAGCGCCAGCAATACCCGTCGGGTGGAACTGCCACATTTCAATGTCCTGCACAGGAAAGCCAGCACGCAGCGCCATACCAACGCCGTCGCCAGTATTGATGTGGGCGTTAGTGGTAGAAGCAAAGATACGACCTGCTCCACCAGTAGCAAATACCGTCGCTTTTGACTTCACATAAACGGTTTCACCCGTTTCGATATTAATGGCAACCACACCAACAACAGCGTTATCAGCATTTTTTACCAGATCAACAGCAAACCATTCATTCAGGAAGACTGTGTTGTTTTTAATATTGTTCTGATAAAGCGTGTGCAACAGTGCATGACCAGTACGGTCAGCAGCGGCACAAGTGCGAGCGGCCTGACCACCTTCACCAAAATTCTTGGATTGACCACCGAAAGGACGCTGATAAATACGGCCTTCCTCTGTGCGGGAAAACGGCAGCCCCATGTGCTCCAGCTCGAAAACGGCTTCCGGGCCAACTGAACACATATATTCAATTGCATCCTGGTCGCCGATATAGTCAGAACCCTTGACGGTGTCATACATGTGCCAGCGCCAATCATCATTTGGGTCGTCACTGGCAATCGCACAAGTGATACCACCCTGAGCTGACACGGTGTGTGAGCGAGTTGGAAATACTTTGGTAATTACTGCAGTTTTGTAACCGGATTGAGCCAGTTGCAAGGCAGCGCGCATACCGGCACCACCACCGCCGACGATTACGCCGTCGAAAGAAATAGTTCTTACACTAGTCATGGATTCAAATTCCCCAAACGATATCAAGAGCCCAGATGACATACACCAGAGTGACAGCGATCATGCCCAGCTGCAAAAAAATACGCAGCGGAGTGGCCTTTGGACCAAGCAGACGGACAGTAACGTAATCGGTCAACACTGCCCACAGACCGATCCATGCATGGATCGCAACCGACAGTACAGTCAATACGTTGAACGTCTTCATGCAGAAATGGCTGTTAAGTGCAACCCACTGGCTGTACTCCAGGTTCGGGGTAAACAGCAGATAGAAGGTAATAAAGATAGTGTAGGCCGCCAGTACAACAGCGGTAACACGCTGCAACAGCCAGTCAGACAGGCCACTGCGGCTAAAACTTGTAACGTTAGTAATCATGCTACCCACACTCCTGCCAGCAAGATAAGAATCGCAGCGACTACCAGTACGATTTTCGCACCAAGTCGGCCACCCTCAAGGGTCTCACCTAGGCCAAAGTCCATGATCAGGTGACGAATCCCCGCTGCCATGTGGTAGGCCAATCCTGCCAGTGAAGCCCAAACTACCAATTTGCAGAAGGGGTTACCCAGGGTTTCCTTAATGGCATTGAACCCCTCTTCCGAAGAGAGGCTAGAGTCCAACAACCAAAGAAACACGGCAATGGCTCCAAATAGAACCACACCGGACACCCGGTGAAGAATGGACACGTAGGAGGTGATTGGAAGCTGAATAGTTCCAATATCGAGATTTACAGGTCTTTTCTTGTTCACGGTATATACACCTTACTATCTGCACGGCTGAAAGCAGAGTTAAATGCAAAGCAGGGAAATCGGCAACACCACCGTCGGCGTGCCGGGCTAGATCGGGCGGAAATTATAGGAGCATTGAAACTTGATTACAATTAAACTGTAGTCGAATTACATAAACCCTCGATACAGCATAGCGCCGACAGATACCGGCTATTCACTGCATCAATTCATAGTTAAATTGACAATTACTGCGAGAAAGCTATAGTTTTCCGCTTCTGATAAATTTTGCTGGTCATTAGTAGGTTATCCGCTTGCTACCCTTGACCCAGATCCCTGACTCGTAGGAGAACCCAATGAGCAATAAGAAGGTCCATCTTTCAGTAGAGGGCACAGACATCAACCTTGAGCTACCCATCCTGAACAGCACTCTCGGCGAAGATGTCATAGATATTTCCAAGATCCCCCAAACAGGTTGCTGGACCTACGACCCCGGCTTTGGTGCAACTGCAGCATGTGAATCAAAAATCACCTATATCGATGGTGAAAATGGTGTTCTTCTACACCGCGGCTATCCCATCGAGCAACTAGCGGCAAAGTCTGATTATCTCGAAACCTGCTACCTGCTTCTTAACGGCGAACTTCCCTCTGTATCAGAGAAAGAAAACTTCGAGAAAATCATAGGCCAACACACTATGGTAAACCGCTCAATTGAGCAGTTTATGTCGGGTTTCCGCTATGATGCGCACCCAATGGCGATGTTATGTGGCGTGGTTGGAGGCATGTCCTCTTTCTACCACGACTCGATGGATATTAATGATCCAGCCCATCGATTGATTACCGCTCACCGACTGATTGCAAAAATGCCAACCCTGGCAGCCATGTGCCATAAGCACTTTATTGGCCAGCCTTATATGTATCCCGACAACAGCCTGAGCTATTCCGAAAACTTCCTCCATATGATGTTCGGCACACCTTGCGAACCCAGCAATGTTAATCCCGTGGTAGCCAAGGCCATGGACTTGCTGTTCCTGCTACACGCTGATCACGAGCAAAACGCCTCAACATCAACTGTTCGACTGGCCGGATCTTCTGGTGCCAACCCCTTCTCCTGTATCGCGGCAGGTATCGCAGCACTGTGGGGACCTGCCCACGGCGGGGCAAACCAGGCTGTTCTGGAAATGCTGGAAGAAATTGGCGATGAAAAACATATCGACAACTTTATTAAACGCGCCAAAGACAAAGATGATCCATTCCGCTTGATGGGCTTTGGTCACCGCGTTTACAAAAACTTTGACCCCCGCGCCAAAGTAATGAAGGAAGCTTGTGACGCTGTACTGGCCGAACTGGGCATTGAAAATGATCCTCTGTTGAAGATTGCCAAGCGTCTTGAGCAAATCGCCCTGGAAGACGAGTACTTCGTACAGAAGAAACTCTATCCGAACGTCGACTTCTACTCTGGCATCATCATGAAAGCCATCGGTATTCCGACTGAAATGTTTACCGTCATTTTTGCCACCGGCAGAACTGTTGGCTGGATTTCTCACTGGAATGAAATGCTGAGCAATCCCTACCGTATTGGTCGTCCAAGACAGCTGTATACCGGGTCACCCAAGCGTGACTACCCCGGCTAATTGCTGTTTGAAGACCAGAGTCAAAAAAACCGCCTACATCAGGCGGTTTTTTTATGTGTTCAGCAATCGAAACGGATACTTGAGGCAATCTGAGAGGACACCCCATGTGACCAAATAGAGTCTGTTGTGTCAGCATGCCGAGGTAGATATGCTGAACTTGACCCGCGATCACGGGTCGAATAATTGGTATTTTTTGGAGATGATAATAATGAGTATAAAACGGGTGCGAACGATAGCGGTTTCAATCGCCATGGCTTTATCAGCCATGCTCTTTACCAGCACGGTCCTTGCAGAAACAGCGAATACGCCTGAAGGTGTGGTAAAAAGTTACTATGCGGCCCTGAAGGCTCGTAAATATGGAGATGCCTACGATCTACTAACGCCTAAGATGATTGATGGCCAAACACGAAAGGAATACGTCGACAACTGGAAAAATATTGTCCAGATGGGCTCAGTTATTCTGTATGAATACGGCGTTTCCTCTGTAGAGGTTGATGGCGATACCGCCGAAGTCAACTCTTGGAATAGAGCCAGTGACGTATTTAATACTAAAGGCATCATTGAGAAGGAAATTGATCGGCTGAAGCTCATTGATGGCGTCTGGAAGCTGGATGCGACAGAAGTCATCATGGAATAACCACCCTCCACCCTGCTGCCGCTCAACTCATGGGCGGCAGCCAATCCTTCTACAACCCCTACCAACGTCCAATAGCCCCCCTTTTCCTCCTGTGGAACACTCCGACTATACCCTGGCCCCGGAGTACCAAGATGCAAAAAATCCAAGCTTATCTCGTCGGCGCGTTGTTAATGTTCGGCTCAGCAACCTGGGCTGCCATTTTTGCCCAGAACGTGACATCCGTAATCGCACTCATGGCCATCCCATCACTTCTGGCCGGATATATCTACGCGACATCCCTACCACAATACGTGTGGGGTATGCTGCTGGGGGTAAGCATTTACATGATGGTTGAATTCATGATGTATGGCCCTGTCTATCAAGTAACAGGGCTCATCTACGGCATCGGATTTTTCCTTTCTTTGGCATGCGCCTTTATTGGTTATGCCATCTTCAGATGGAAAAACACACATCTGCTAAAGTACGCAAAAAAACAAACCAAGCAGGAAAGAAAACTAACAAATCCAAACATCCACAATGGGCGCAACTTTTGTAAGTAAGACATTTTATCTTCGCCATAAAAAAACCCGCACCTAAGTGCGGGTTTTTTTATTTGGTGGAGCTAAGCGGGATCGAACCGCTGACCTCAACACTGCCAGTGTTGCGCTCTCCCAGCTGAGCTATAGCCCCGAAAGAGGTTGCGAATTTTAGGTACAGACCCCCTAAGTGTCAAGCCTGTTCTTCAGGATGTTGCTCCCTGGTTTCAGATAATTGCTGGTACTCTTTTTCCAATTTCTTAAGCTGCTTTTTGGACACGCCACCAGCCGCCTCCAATGCATGCCTAAGCCGCGCTCGAACCATATCTGGCCCCAGTATAGCCATCGCGTCAAATAGAGGAGGAGCAGAAGGCGCGCCGGCGATAGCAACAAACAAGGGGGACAGAAACTCTTTCAGTTTAAGCTCCATACCCTGAGCCAACTGATTTAATTCACGGTAAAGCTCATCACGCTCCCAATGACGGAGCACATCAAGTCGCCATGAGCTGAATTGAAGAATTTTTCTCACCGCTTCAATATCGAGTTTTTTATGTGCAAAACTAGCCTCATCCAAGCTAGGCATGCCTGACAACATGAACGTCAGCAACGGAGCAATATCGGTGAATTTTTCAACACGCTCTTTAATCAGGGGAATCATCCGACTGAGGTGATCACGATTCAGCGCCCACTCGGCAACTCTCTCGGCAAAAGCAGTTTCATCCAGGTTCTCACGAATCCAGCAACCATTAAGCCAATCCAGCTTTTCCGTATCAAAGACCGGACCACCGAGATGGACCTTGTTCAAATCGAAATGTGTGAGCATCTCCTGAAGTGTAAATTTTTCACTCTCATCAGGCATGGACCAACCCATACGCCCCAGATAATTCACTACAGCCTCAGGTAAATAGCCCATGTCGCGGTAATAGGTGATACTGGTAGGGTTTTTGCGCTTACTGAGCTTGCTCTTGTCCGGGTTGCGCAACAACGGCATATGGCATAGTTGCGGCATGTCCCATCCAAAATACTGATAAAGCAAAATGTGCTTCGGCGCAGAATTGATCCACTCCTCACCACGAATCACATGGGTAATCGCCATCAGGTGATCATCAACCACGTTGGCCAAATGATAGGTGGGCATGCCATCCGCTTTCAGCAACACCTGCATGTCTACCTGAGACCAGGGGATCTCGATTTCACCGCGTAACATATCCTGAAATGCACAAATGCCCTCTTCTGGTACTTTCATCCGAATGACATGTGGCTCACCGTTGGCCAAACGCCGACTTATCTCTTCGCTGGAAAGAGCCAGGCTACGCCCATCATATTTAGGTGTTTCACCGCGGGCCATCTGCTCTTTGCGCATCTCATCCAGCTCGTCCGGCGTGGCAAAGCAGTAAAATGCGTGACCTTTATTCACCAGTTCCATCACATGCTGGTGATAAATATCCATGCGTTCACTCTGACGATATGGGCCATAGGCGCCACCCACATCAGGCCCTTCAGACCAATCCAAACCTAACCATTTGAGTGAGGAGAGAATCATTTCCTCAGACTCGCGGGTGCTACGCACCTGATCGGTATCTTCTATCCGAAGAATAAATTCGCCGCCCAGACTACGGGCAAAGCACAAGTTAAACAGTGCAATATAGGCAGTACCGACGTGAGGGTCGCCCGTCGGTGAAGGAGCAATACGTGTACGAACAGACATGGGCAAGAATTCCGCCAATTTAGAGTGAAGGATTACCAGAAAAAGGCGGTTATTATACGCAGAACAGGGTTATTCAACAGGTTTCCCTTGCGGCTCACCCAAGAAATACCCTTGGGCGGCATCAACACTCAAACCACTCAATTGTTCCCACTCTGCTTCAGTTTCAACACCCTCAACCCAAAGTTGCAAGCCGCTGTTGTGAACCAGTCCAGCCAGTGATTTCACATAGAACTGGTTGTCCTTATTGACATCCAGCTCACGGATAAACGAACGGTGTACCTTCAGATGGTGAAGTGGAAGGCTGCCCAGATAACCAAAGGCCACGGCATCCAGGCCAAAGTGATCAATACCAAGCGATGAATGACGATTCACCAATAAGTCATTCAATGTCCGCAACGGCACATCATTAACCTTCATGGCATATTCAGGCACTTCAAACACCAGCTTACTGGCCAACTTTCGCTGGGAGGATAAAAAACTATCCAACCATTTTATAAAGCTGGGAGACTTTACCGACACCATCGACAAGTTGACACAAATCTTGCCTTTAACATCCCCCTGCCTATTTGCAGCCGCCAGTGACTCAAGTACTAATTGATCCAACCGTGGCATCAAACCAAGACGCTCGGCAATGGGTATGACTACTGCTGCCGCCAATAAATCAGCACCATGTAAAAATCGCACATAAATTTCATGGGCGAGAACAGCTTTGTCCTTCACCCCGTAAATTGGCTGAAAATGTAGTGCCACCAGACGATTATCAATAGCCTGCTGCAAGAAGCTCTCCCACTCATGGAGAGGTTTGCCAAGCACAGGCACCTCACCATCACTCACATCAGCAAACTTAATCCAGCGACTACCATTACCGAGCTTTGCCTGGCGCAGAGCAATATCAGCCTCGCCCAGCATCTCAGCACCGCTAGTGACATTCGTGTGATAGGTGTAACCCATATGGAAACGAAGTGGACATTTTTGATTATGAAGCCAACTAACTCCCTGCATGGACTGGAAAAGCTTGTTCGCCAACAGCTCTCCTTCCTGTGGAGTTATATCTGGGACAAATACCGAAAATTCTGGCCCTTGTCGTCGCGCTACTACAGCGCGACTGTGTTCATGTACAACCTGGCTTAACTGTTCGCCAATAGACTTGAGAATAGCATTGCCCTCCCCTCGTCCCGCGTAGTCATTCACACAGGCAATATCGTTTATCGCCATAATTGCCAACGCGCCAGTGTGTGTACCGCCTTCCTGATCACTCACAAAGCTCTGCAGACGATTGTCAAAGTCAGAACGATTTGAAAGGCCTGTCACCTCATCCTGAAATGACTGCTTCTGTAATCGGCCGATCAGATCCAGCTGCTCATCGAAGATGCTTTTTAGTTGCAGAGCCATCCTGTTCATCGCCAGAACAACCTTACCCAATTCACGGGTTTTCGGAATCGACTCCTGCACCACAAAATGCTTTTCACAGATATCATTGGCTTGGCGCTCCACCCGGGCCAAGGGCACCAAAAGCCACTTCAATGCTACATAAGCAAGTAAACAAATGCCCAGCGTGATGCTTGCAAACCAAACTAATTGGGTCGTAGTCACCTGCCAAAGTTTGAGGTAGGCCTGCCCAGGGTGACTAACCACCGTCACCTCACCCAACTGAGTCCAACCCGTGGAGACTTCAGCCGTCCCTTCAATTTCCGGTAGTGACACCATCGCCAAAAACCATGCAGGAACCCCCTGTATGGAGACAGAAAATTCCCGATCAATGACGATATTCTTGTCGAGGCCAGTAAAATAAATTCGTTGGTAGTAGCCGCTGTCAGATACAGCATTGAACATGGTCTCAAGAGTCGCGACGTCCTTATCCTGGGCTGCCTGAGTCATCGATAGTGCAAGGGAAGTCGCTGTATCCTGAGCATGCACATGCATCTGATCCGCCACTAATAATTGATTGTTGCGCAGGCTTACCACCGTATTACCGGCATAAAGGCAGACAAACAACAGCACAATGGCAATAATCAATTGACGAAACAGGGTCACGTCGTTCTTCCTTTTTGATCGAATCTCAACGAGTCTAATGGAATCCCGTTCTCTTGCCAATTGAGCACCAGATCACATTATCGGGCGGAGTGGGATGGCTTGTGTATACGGGGTCTATGATAAGATCAAATCTACCTTTGAAGAGCTCGATAACCTCTCAAAAAGTGGACATTTTTTGAATTTTTTCGCCACAAAAAACCAGTCGGCAACCGGGGTGTTCTTACTCCCCCTTCTGCTGCTCGCACTGATTTTTTCATCCGCCGCCCAGCATTTTGGGATCAGCGAAAAAGTTTTGGAAAAAATACGCGTTAAATATGGAACAACTGCCGAAACGCGCGTTCAGTATTGGCAAGACATGATCCAGCAATACCAGACAAGCGATGACATGGATCGACTGAGGGCTGTAAATAATTTTTTTAACGAAGCGCGCTTCGTAAACGATATCGATCTATGGCACAAGAATGATTACTGGGCCACCCCACTTGAATTTCTCGCCAAAGATGCCGGTGACTGCGAGGATTTCTCCATCGCCAAATACTTCACCCTGAAAGAAATGGGCTTGGATATTTCAAAATTGCGAATTACCTACGTCAAGGCCGAGCTGCTGAATCAGGCCCATATGGTGCTGGCCTATTACCCAACCCCCAGCGCAGTACCGCTGATCCTGGACAACATCAACAAACGCATACTGCCAGCTAGCGAACGCTCTGACTTGCGCCCTATTTACAGTTTTAATGCAGATAGTCTTTGGCTTGCTAGATCACGAAACGAGCAGTTGCGAGTAGGAATGCCTACCCAATTGAATCTGTGGCAGGACTTAACAAATCGAATGACGAATGACGCGATATAGCAGCCTAAACCCGTTTGGCAATTGGATTTAGACTGCCATATTACTAGATTATTAGATTATCAGAACTTGTCAGGTTGCTAATTATCTCTGCCGTGGAAAGACCGTTATCACCGGTAAGATCAACCCCAGATAGAATAATAGCCTGGGAGGTAGATGAGGCCCCTCCGCCGTCAATATCTGCAGTAATGGTCGTAGAAGTACCATCCCAATGGAAACTAAGAAAATCAGCCAGATTACTATCTGGACTAGTTCCCAACAAATCACTCAAATTAAGCACATCGCCCTCGACTTGTGAAAAGTCAGAAATCGTATCTGTTGCGCCCAGCCCTGCATCACCGCCAGACCAGAGAAATACATCTGCGCCATGGCCACCTGCCAACAGATCGTCACCCAATCCGCCATCAAGGACATCATTACCATCATTGCCGTCAAGAGTATCACCCAACTCTCCGCCCATCAGGTAGTCATTACCAATGGTGCCCAACAAAGTGTCACTTCCTGAACTACCCAGTACATTCTGATATCCGCCAATATTAATGGTCAGGACGCTTGTTACTGAGTCCCCATCCCGATCAGTTATCGTAAAGGAAAATGATTCGCTGAGGCTTTGTTCTGGTTCTAGGCTATCAGTCACATCCCTATTGAGCTCATATGAGTAACTACCATCAGAATTTGCTGTCAGGGTGCCATACATAGCGTCGGTATCACCCCAGATAACCGTGCCCTGAACTACTTCTGCATCGTAATCGGCACCGACATGTAAAACACTGCCTGATACGGATGGAGAGTCAGCAGTGGAGACAAAGCTTCCCATTATCTCAAATGAGTTAGAGGCGTTTTCTTCGGTATAGATGGAAGATACGACATTCCCATCCGTATCCATAAAGCCATCAATACGAAAATCATAGTCAAAGCCTGCAATCGCTACCGTTACGGTCTGTGCAGGTAGTGTGATGATATCCCTAGGATCAGAATTAGAATTCGGTGTTTCATTGTGGTCAATAAGTAAATCAATATTCACGGGTACTTCAACCACCTGACCATTAACGACAACTTCCATATTCATAGTTAGAACAACAGAATCCAGAATAGAGGAAGAGGTACTAATGGGGAAATTCAGATGTTCAAAATCTGCTAACTTAAAGCTAGTGCCAACATCAACATCCATCGCAACAGAAGATGTAAATAGTGGATTGTCCGTCAAGCCGTAGCCGGATTGACCGCTACTGCTTACAGGGCTTCCCCACCCAATTTGGTCAATATAAATATCAGTATCGGTATTCTGTTCAGTTACCTGCCCTGTCCCATTGATAAAGACAGGATCTTTAAACCCCATCTGCAGGTTTTGAATAGAAATCTGATCAACTCCCACATAAAGGTTCGTCATTACACCAAGAGCAGAAGGCGCATCATCCTCGACATTGATGGTTAATGGCGCTGTGACTGTTGATGAATCATCTGAAACTGACACATCAACATTGAAAGAAAGTACATCTTCCTGACCGATTACAGGATGGTCTAGAGGACCGGAAAGGGTCACAGAATAATTACCAAGATTGTCTATGGATATACGAATTGCTTCGACACCGTTGGCACTACCGATAAGTGTATTAGTCCCATCACCAATCCAGCTGATTGGATCCCCATGAGAAAACAATGGGGTAACAGGTTGGGCCAAAACGACTGTGAGGCTGTCCCCATCAAGATCTTGCACAGACATGCTGCCAGTAGCCGTTGCCAGATCAGTGGTATCGGCGGGGGTGCCTATTGAATCTGGCAAGCCGCCCACCAAACCTTCTTCAGAGACTGAAACTATACTTGGAGAAATAGAGGGGACACTCTCCGCCGGGGTCACCGTCAGTGTCAGTGTGTCACTGATGCCCGTGTTGGTGGTGTAGTTCACCACCGGTACCGGTCCGTTGTAGTTCAGAACCGGCGTGAAGCTGTAGCTGCCATCACCGTTCAGGGCCA